>NZ_JCACPZ010000004.1:0-2100389 GCF_059074235.1 Phytobacter sp. | reverse complement strand
GGCATCAAATAAGTGAAGAGCCCATCCGGAAGGATGGGCTTTTTGCGTTTTTATCTTCCTGAAAACCTTCTCTATAACCACAAGCACGCATCTTGCAGATACGGTAAACTATCCCGGTTTCTGCATCAGGATAGCGTCTATGAATCACTCCCTTAAGCCCTGGAATACCTTTGGCATCACTCATAATGCTCACAATATTGTCTGTGCTGACAGCGCTCAGCAATTACTAAATACATGGCAAAGCGCAACTCAAAACCATGAGGCAGTACTTATTCTGGGCGAAGGCAGCAATGTACTCTTCCTGGACGATTTCTCTGGAACCATCATTGTTAACCGAATAATGGGCATCGATGTTGCTGAAGGTGACAACACCTGGCATTTACATGTGGGAGCCGGGGAAAATTGGCACAAACTGGTGCAGTTCTCGCTCGATAACAATATGCATGGGTTGGAAAACCTCGCGCTGATACCGGGCTGCGCAGGTTCATCACCGATTCAAAACATTGGTGCTTACGGCATAGAACTAAAAAACGTATGTGAATACGTTGATTGTGTCGAACTGGCAACAGGAAAGGCAACGCGTCTCACTGCTGAAGCATGCCGCTTTGGTTATCGTGACAGCATATTCAAGCATGAGTATCAGGATCGCTATGTCATCGTTGCCATTGGTCTGTGTTTAGCCAAAAAGTGGACACCGATCTTATCCTACGGTGATCTGATTCGTCTTGATCCTGCGACCGTGACGGCCAGAGAAGTGTTTGATACCGTCTGTCATATGCGCATGAGTAAGTTGCCTGATCCAAAAATAAATGGAAATGCAGGCAGTTTCTTCAAAAACCCGGTCATTACCCATCAAAAAGCGACAACTTTACTCGCTGAATGGCCCCATGCTCCCCATTATCTGCAGGCTGACGGTAGTGTGAAACTCGCCGCGGGCTGGCTTATCGATCAGTGCCAGTTAAAGGGCACTGTAGTCGGTGGTGCCGCAGTGCACCGGCAGCAGGCATTAGTACTCATTAATGAAAGCAACGCGACCAGCGATGATGTCGTTAGATTGGCACATCTTGTCCGCCAGCGTGTTGGGGAAAAATTTGATATCTGGCTGGAACCTGAAGTGCGCTTTATTGGCTCGGATGGTGAAGTTAACGCCGTGGAGGTTATTGCATGAAGGACAACACAATTCCATTGACGCTGGTTTCACTACTTGCCGACGGTGAATTTCATTCTGGTGAGCAACTCGGTGAGCGTCTTGGGATGAGTCGCGCTGCTATCAATAAGCATATCCAGACTCTGCGCGACTGGGGTGTTGATGTTTTTACGGTACCAGGAAAAGGATACAGTCTGCCAGAGCCGATTCAATTACTGAGCCAGGCCTGGATTTCTGAAAAGGTCCCGGATGGTAATGTGGCTGTTTTATCTGTAATTGATTCTACTAATCAGTATTTAATGGACAGGATCTCAGAGATAGCCTCTGGGGATGCGTGTGTTGCGGAGTACCAACAGGCTGGCCGTGGAAGACGTGGGCGCAAATGGTTCTCTCCGTTCGGTGCTAATCTCTATCTCTCGATGTACTGGCGTCTCGAGCAAGGCCCTGCTGCTGCTGTGGGGTTGAGTCTGGTCATTGGAATGGTCATGGCTGAGGTTTTACAAGAGCTTGGTGCTGATAACGTTCGGGTAAAATGGCCAAACGATCTCTATCTTAACGATCGAAAACTTGCTGGTATCCTCGTCGAATTAACGGGAAAAACAGGGGATGCAGCTCAAATCGTGATCGGAGCAGGCATTAACCTCGTGATGCGCAATGTTGAAGACAGTGTCATTAACCAGGCATGGACCAACCTGCAGGAAGCTGGCATTACCATTGATCGTAACGTACTGGCAGTTCGCCTGATTACAGAGTTGCGTACGGCTCTTGCACTCTTTGAAGAAGAAGGCCTGGCTCCCTGGCTTTCCCGTTGGGATCAACTTGATAATTTCATCAATCGTCCGGTAAAGCTGATTATTGGCGAACGCGAAATTTTTGGCATCTCTCGCGGTATTGATATGCAAGGTGCATTATTGCTTGAGCAGGATGGCGTCATTAAACCCTGGATGGGGGGCGAAATTTCGCTCCGTAGCGCCGAATAATGAAGAAGGGGAGCCGGAGCTCCCCTTTTTTATTTCCTCAAGCGGACCTGCTCGACAGCGTGGTTCGCGCTCTTCGTCATTATCAGGCTGGCGCGTTCACGCGTAGGAAGGATATTTTCCCGGAGATTAAGCCAGTTAATTTCCTGCCAAAGTGATGTGGCGATTTGAACGGCTTCTGTTTCCGATAGTTTGGCGTAGTTATGGAAATAGGAATCAGGATCGGTAAACGCTCCTTCTCTGAATTTCAGGAAGCGATTGATATACCACTGCTTAAGCATCTCTTCCGGGGCATCAACATATATTGAGAAATCGACAAAGTCAGAGACAAACACGTGATGAGGATCGTGTGGATAATCCATTCCGCTTTGTAAAACATTCAGCCCTTCGAGAATCAATATATCCGGTTGAGCGACGGTTTTATCCCCGTCAGGGATAACGTCATATATCAGATGTGAATAAACCGGTGCTGTTACATTTGTTGCTCCGGATTTTATGTCCGAAACAAACTTTACCAGACGGTGCATATCATAAGATTGCGGAAAACCTTTTTTCTTCATCAGGTCACGATCTTTAAGAACCTGATTTGGATGCAAAAACCCGTCAGTAGTGATTAATTCGACACGGCGATGTTCCGGCCAGCGGCTTAATAGTGCCTGTAGCACGCGGGCAGTTGTACTTTTACCAACCGCGACACTTCCCGCGATACTAATAATATAGGGGATACGCTGCCCATCGGTGCCTAAAAATTGCTCGAGAACAGCCTGGCGACGCAGGTTCGAGCTAATATAAAAGTTGAGTAAACGAGAAAGTGGCAGATAAATCTCAGCAACCTCTTCCAGTGAGAGGTCTTCATTAATGCCTTTTAACCGTGCGATTTCACCTTCAGTAAGCGTCATCGGTACGGAATCACGAAGCGCAGCCCATTGGCTGCGATTGAACTGTAAGTACGGCGTCATTAACGTTTGCTCTTTTTTACTCATAAGCTTTCTGCCTGCCAATCTGGCTCGCCACATATGCTTCCTGAGCGCTGCGGGAAGCCTTTATTAAGATAATGCGATGGCGTGACGTTATTGAAATAAGTTAGGACAATGGGCAGGAGGTTAACACCAGATGACAGCGAATAATATGAAAAATGTCTATTAGATGACGCTTAACAAGCAAAGCACCACGTTCCTTCCTTATGTGCGGATAGTGATGATTAAGCTGATGGCCACTGACACCAATCCTCCCACTTGAAGAGCCCTGGCACATAACAATATCAGTAAGGTTGTGGACATTAGCGAGGTATCGGTATGTGACGGATTCAACCGATTGGTATGGATTTGTATAACGCGGTACAGGCCACACGTAAGCCTGGTCTTAACCTCTTTTCAGTGCCTGCGGCTCCTTTTATACAGCTAGCACTATCTTTCCCCCTTCAGGACGGTGATGCTTACTCTTTGTTGAAAGATGTCCAACAAGATTTAAGGACATCTCAGGGGCATTTTACTGTTTGGATTATCCTGGTCGGTTGTTTTTTACGCTGAGCTGCTCGAAATAGCACCATTTCTGCGGCTGTTAGTTTAAAATGTGAGCGAAAGAATATTTTATGCAATTTTTTAGTTGCATGAACTCGCAGGTCTCCATAGAATGCGCGCTACTTGATGCCGACTTAGCTCAGTAGGTAGAGCAACTGACTTGTAATCAGTAGGTCACCAGTTCGATTCCGGTAGTCGGCACCATCAAGTCCGGTGGGGTTCCCGAGCGGCCAAAGGGAGCAGACTGTAAATCTGCCGTCACAGACTTCGAAGGTTCGAATCCTTCCCCCACCACCACTTTCTGGCAGCGTTTTCGCCGCCTGAGCGGGTTAGAAAAATTAATCAGCTCAAAACAATAAAAAGAGATTTATCTCTTTTTTTGTACAGAAAGAACTGGGTAGCCGAGTTTCAGGATGCGGGCATCGTATAATGGCTATTACCTCAGCCTTCCAAGCTGATGATGCGGGTTCGATTCCCGCTGCCCGCTCCAAGACGTGCTGATATGGCTCAGTTGGTAGAGCGCACCCTTGGTAAGGGTGAGGTCCCCAGTTCGACTCTGGGTATCAGCACCACTTCATTCTTCCCTCCCAATTCTCTCTGTTACTTAATTCAACAAGTCGGGCATGTTGCCTGGTTGATGTGGTGATATCACCGATTTATCCGTGTCTTAGAGGGACAATCGATGTCTAAAGAAAAGTTTGAACGTACAAAACCGCACGTTAACGTCGGTACTATCGGCCACGTTGACCATGGTAAAACAACGCTGACTGCTGCAATCACCACCGTTCTGTCCAAAACCTACGGTGGCCAGGCTCGTGCATTCGACCAGATCGATAACGCGCCGGAAGAAAAAGCACGTGGTATCACCATCAACACTTCTCACGTTGAATACGATACCGAAATCCGTCACTACGCACACGTAGACTGCCCGGGCCACGCCGACTATGTTAAAAACATGATCACTGGTGCTGCGCAGATGGACGGCGCGATCCTGGTTGTTGCTGCGACTGACGGCCCGATGCCGCAGACTCGTGAACACATCCTGCTGGGTCGTCAGGTAGGCGTTCCTTACATCATCGTGTTCCTGAACAAATGCGACATGGTTGATGACGAAGAGCTGCTGGAACTGGTAGAAATGGAAGTTCGTGAACTTCTGTCTCAGTACGATTTCCCGGGCGACGACACTCCGATCGTTCGTGGTTCTGCTCTGAAAGCGCTGGAAGGCGAAGCAGAGTGGGAAGCGAAAATCATCGAACTGGCTGGCTACCTGGATTCTTACATCCCGGAACCAGAGCGTGCGATTGACAAGCCGTTCCTGCTGCCTATCGAAGACGTATTCTCCATCTCCGGCCGTGGTACTGTTGTTACCGGTCGTGTAGAGCGCGGTATCGTTAAAGTGGGTGAAGAAGTTGAAATCGTTGGTATCAAAGAGACTGCTAAGTCTACTTGTACTGGCGTTGAAATGTTCCGCAAACTGCTGGACGAAGGCCGTGCTGGTGAGAACGTTGGTGTTCTGCTGCGTGGTATCAAACGTGAAGAAATCGAACGTGGTCAGGTACTGGCTAAGCCGGGCACCATCAAGCCGCACACCCAGTTCGAATCTGAAGTGTACATTCTGTCCAAAGACGAAGGCGGCCGTCATACTCCGTTCTTCAAAGGCTACCGTCCTCAGTTCTACTTCCGTACAACTGACGTGACTGGCACCATCGAACTGCCGGAAGGTGTTGAGATGGTAATGCCGGGCGACAACATCAAAATGGTTGTTACCCTGATCCACCCAATCGCGATGGACGACGGTCTGCGTTTCGCAATCCGTGAAGGCGGCCGTACTGTTGGTGCGGGCGTTGTAGCAAAAGTTATCGCTTAATAGCTGATAACATTTGACGCTACGCGCAAGAAAAGGGCATCATTTGATGCCCTTTTTGTACGCGCTCGAATCAGAACCTGGCTCATCAGTGATTTTTTTCTCATAATCATTGCTGAGACAGGCTCTGTAGATAGCGTTGAGTCCGAAACGCGACAAAGCTTTTCGGTTTGGTTGCCTCGCTCATGCGGGGCAAAAATGTTTGTCTGATTCTTGTAACGGGTTGGTTTATGAGTGCGAATACCGAAGCTCAAGGGAGCGGGCGCGGCCTGGAAGCGATGAAATGGGTTGCTGTTGCTCTACTGCTCATTGTGGCTATTGTAGGCAACTACCTCTATCGTGACATGATGCTGCCGCTGCGTGCGCTGGCCGTGGTGATTCTGATTGCTGCAGCGGGTGGTGTCGCGCTGTTAACAACGAAAGGTAAAGCAACCGTTGCTTTTGCCCGTGAAGCGAGAACCGAAGTCCGTAAGGTTATTTGGCCAACTCGCCAGGAAACATTGCACACCACATTGATCGTAGCTGCGGTAACGGCGGTTATGTCACTTATTTTGTGGGGACTGGATGGTATTCTGGTTCGCCTCGTTTCCTTTATCACTGGCCTGAGGTTCTGAGATGTCTGAAGCTCCTAAAAAGCGCTGGTACGTCGTTCAGGCGTTTTCCGGTTTTGAAGGCCGCGTAGCAACTTCGCTGCGCGAGCATATCAAATTACACAATATGGAAGAGTTGTTTGGTGAAGTCATGGTGCCGACCGAAGAAGTGGTCGAGATCCGTGGTGGCCAGCGTCGCAAAAGCGAGCGCAAATTCTTCCCAGGCTACGTGCTGGTACAGATGGTCATGAACGACGCAAGCTGGCACCTGGTGCGCAGCGTACCGCGCGTAATGGGCTTCATCGGTGGTACTTCCGATCGTCCGGCACCGATCAGCGACAAAGAAGTTGATGCGATTATGAACCGCCTCCAGCAGGTTGGTGATAAGCCGCGTCCGAAAACGCTGTTCGAACCGGGTGAGATGGTCCGTGTTAGTGATGGTCCGTTTGCTGACTTCAACGGTGTGGTTGAAGAAGTCGATTACGAGAAATCTCGTCTCAAAGTTTCTGTTTCAATCTTCGGTCGTGCGACCCCGGTTGAGTTGGACTTTGCTCAGGTCGAAAAGGCCTAAGTTATCGATCAAAAAGGCAGCGATTAAATCGTTGCACAAGGCGCGAAATTGGCATACAATTTCGCGCCTTTTGTTTTTACGGGCCTTGCCCGTAAAACGAATATTTATCACGGGGAGCCTCTTTGAGGCGCTATTACCCAATCTGAGGATTTAAGAATGGCTAAGAAAGTCCAGGCCTACGTCAAGCTGCAGGTTGCAGCTGGCATGGCAAACCCGAGCCCACCGGTTGGTCCGGCTCTGGGTCAGCAGGGTGTTAACATCATGGAATTCTGTAAAGCGTTTAACGCAAAAACTGATTCCATGGAAAAAGGTCTGCCAATTCCGGTTGTTATCACCGTTTATGCCGACCGTTCTTTCACTTTCATTACCAAAACGCCTCCGGCAGCAGTTCTGCTGAAGAAAGCGGCTGGTATTAAGTCTGGTTCCGGTAAGCCGAACAAAGACAAAGTGGGCAAAATCTCCCGCGCTCAGCTGCAGGAAATCGCTCAGACTAAAGCCGCGGACATGACTGGTGCTGATATTGAAGCGATGACTCGCTCAATTGAAGGTACTGCACGTTCCATGGGCCTGGTAGTGGAGGATTAAGAAATGGCTAAACTGACCAAGCGCATGCGCGTGATCCGTGACAAAGTTGATGCGACCAAACAGTACGACATCAACGAAGCCGTTGCTCTGCTGAAAGAGCTGGCCACTGCTAAATTCGTAGAAAGCGTAGACGTTGCCGTTAACCTCGGTATCGACGCGCGTAAATCTGACCAGAACGTACGTGGTGCAACTGTACTGCCGCACGGTACTGGCCGTTCCGTTCGCGTAGCCGTATTTACCCAGGGCGCAAACGCTGAAGCTGCTAAAGCTGCGGGCGCTGAACTGGTAGGTATGGAAGATCTGGCTGACCAGATCAAAAAAGGCGAAATGAACTTTGACGTTGTTATTGCTTCCCCGGATGCAATGCGCGTTGTTGGTCAACTGGGTCAGATCCTGGGCCCACGCGGCCTGATGCCAAACCCGAAAGTTGGTACTGTAACCCCTAACGTTGCTGAAGCGGTTAAGAACGCTAAAGCGGGTCAGGTTCGTTATCGTAACGACAAAAACGGCATCATCCACACCACCATCGGTAAAGTGGACTTCGATACTGACAAATTGAAAGAAAACCTGGAAGCTCTGCTGGTTGCGCTGAAAAAAGCTAAACCGACTCAGGCTAAAGGCGTGTACATCAAGAAAGTTAGCATCTCCACCACCATGGGTGCAGGTGTTGCAGTTGACCAGGCTGGCCTGAGCGCTGCTGCAAACTAATACCTTTACGTGGGCGGTGGATTTGTCTACAATCTTACCCCCACGTTTGCTAACGAAAGTTAGCAGGTAAAAAGATTTGTTCGTTGGAGCCTGGCCTATCCAGGCCTCCGTCGAAGACCGCAGGTGTTTCGCAAGAAACTTAATCCCCTGCGTAGACGGTGACAGAACGCTAAGATTATTTTTTGATACTCTGGCTTGTTTCTGCTCACCGTATTAAGACGCTCACTCCTTTGGAGTGAGTGAAGTGAGTTCCAGAACATTTTGTTCTGGCAAACATCCAGGAGCAAAGCTAATGGCTTTAAATCTTCAAGACAAACAAGCGATTGTTGCTGAAGTCAGCGAAGTAGCCAAAGGCGCGCTGTCTGCAGTAGTTGCGGATTCCCGTGGCGTAACTGTGGACAAAATGACCGAACTGCGTAAAGCAGGTCGCGAAGCCGGCGTATACATGCGTGTTGTTCGTAACACCTTGCTGCGTCGTGTTGTTGAAGGTACTCAGTTTGAGTGCCTGAAAGACGCGTTCGTTGGTCCGACCCTGATTGCATATTCTATGGAACACCCGGGCGCTGCTGCTCGTCTGTTCAAAGATTTCGCGAAAGCGAATGCAAAATTTGAGGTCAAAGCTGCAGCCTTTGAAGGTGAATTGATCCCGGCATCGCAAATCGATCGCCTGGCAACTCTGCCGACCTACGAAGAAGCAATTGCACGCCTGATGGCAACCATGAAAGAAGCTTCGGCTGGCAAACTGGTTCGCACTCTGGCTGCTGTTCGCGATGCAAAAGAAGCTGCTTAATCGCAGTTATCTTTGTAAAGCATCTGCTTACGTATAAACTTATTCTGATTTTCAGGAACAATTTAAATGTCTATCACTAAAGATCAAATCATTGAAGCAGTATCCGCTATGTCCGTAATGGACGTTGTTGAGCTGATCTCTGCAATGGAAGAAAAATTCGGTGTTTCTGCTGCTGCTGCTGTAGCTGTAGCTGCTGGCCCGGCTGAAGCTGCTGAAGAAAAAACTGAATTCGACGTAATTCTGAAAGGCATCGGCGCTAACAAAGTTGCTGTTATCAAAGCAGTACGTGGCGCAACTGGCCTGGGTCTGAAAGAAGCTAAAGACCTGGTAGAATCTGCACCTGCTGCCCTGAAAGAAGGCATCAGCAAAGACGACGCCGAAGCACTGAAAAAATCCCTGGAAGAAGCTGGCGCTGAAGTTGAAGTTAAATAAGCCAACCTTTCCGGTTGCAGCCTGAGTAATTAGGCTGATGGCTGGTGACTTTTTAGTCACCAGCCTTTTTGCGCTGTAGGGTACCGGTAGCATTTCTCACTGTTTGACTACGGGTTACCTGTTCAATGTTTGTTTCTATCTATGACTTAATATACTGCGGCAGAGCGCCAGTTCTGTGTAAACCGCAATGAAATGATTTAAGCGTGATAGCAACAGATATTGCGGAAAGTTTTCTATTTTCCGATCAACAAAATGGTGTTGCATAAACTGTCCATTCGACGGACAGAGTGGGTCGACTTGTCAGCGAGCTGAGGAACCCTATGGTTTACTCCTATACCGAGAAAAAACGTATTCGTAAGGATTTTGGTAAACGTCCACAAGTACTGGACATTCCATATCTCCTTTCTATCCAGCTTGACTCGTTCCAGAAGTTTATCGAGCAAGATCCCGAAGGGCAGTACGGTCTGGAAGCAGCTTTCCGCTCCGTGTTCCCAATTAAAAGCTACAGCGGCAATTCGGAGCTGCAATACGTTAGCTACCGTCTGGGCGAACCAGTATTTGACGTCAAAGAATGTCAAATCCGTGGCGTAACCTATTCCGCACCGCTGCGCGTAAAACTGCGTCTGGTGATCTACGAACGTGAAGCGCCGGAAGGCACCGTTAAAGACATCAAAGAGCAGGAAGTCTACATGGGTGAAATTCCGCTCATGACTGACAACGGTACCTTTGTTATCAACGGTACTGAGCGTGTTATCGTTTCTCAGCTGCACCGTAGTCCGGGCGTCTTCTTTGACTCCGACAAAGGTAAAACCCACTCTTCGGGTAAAGTGCTGTATAACGCGCGCATCATTCCTTACCGTGGTTCCTGGCTGGACTTCGAATTCGATCCGAAGGACAACCTGTTCGTACGTATCGACCGTCGCCGTAAATTGCCTGCGACCATTATTCTGCGTGCGCTGAACTACACCACTGAACAGATCCTTGACCTGTTCTTTGAGAAAGTTGTTTTCGAAATTCGCGACAACAAGCTGCAAATGGAGCTGTTGCCGGAACGTCTGCGTGGTGAAACTGCCTCCTTCGATATCGAAGCTAATGGCAAGATCTACGTAGAAAAAGGCCGTCGTATTACTGCGCGCCATATTCGTCAGCTGGAAAAAGACGAGATTCAGCACATCGAAGTACCGGTTGAGTACATCGCAGGTAAAGTCGTTTCTAAAGACTATATCGACGAATCTACCGGCGAGCTGATCTGCCCGGCGAACATGGAGCTGAGCCTGGATCTGTTGGCTAAGCTGAGCCAGTCTGGTCACAAACGCATTGAAACGCTGTTCACCAACGACCTGGATCACGGTGCGTACATTTCTGAAACTGTTCGCGTCGACCCAACCAACGACCGTCTGAGTGCGCTGGTAGAAATCTACCGCATGATGCGCCCGGGCGAGCCGCCGACCCGTGAAGCAGCTGAAACCCTGTTTGAGAACCTGTTCTTCTCTGAAGACCGTTACGATCTGTCTGCTGTAGGTCGTATGAAGTTCAACCGTTCGCTGCTGCGTGACGAGATTGAAGGTTCCGGCATCCTGAGCAAAGACGACATCATTCAGGTTATGCGTAAGCTGATTGGTATTCGTAATGGTCAGGGTGAAGTCGATGATATCGACCACCTCGGCAACCGTCGTATCCGTTCTGTTGGCGAAATGGCGGAAAACCAGTTCCGCGTTGGCCTGGTACGTGTTGAGCGTGCGGTGAAAGAGCGTCTGTCTCTGGGCGATCTGGATACCCTGATGCCTCAGGATATGATCAACGCCAAGCCGATTTCTGCAGCAGTGAAAGAGTTCTTTGGTTCCAGCCAGCTGTCTCAGTTTATGGACCAGAACAACCCGCTGTCTGAGATTACGCACAAACGTCGTATCTCTGCACTCGGCCCAGGTGGTTTGACCCGTGAACGCGCAGGCTTTGAAGTTCGAGACGTACACCCGACTCACTACGGTCGCGTATGCCCAATCGAAACGCCTGAAGGTCCGAACATCGGTCTGATCAACTCCCTGTCCGTGTACGCACAGACTAACGAATACGGTTTCCTCGAGACTCCGTACCGTAAAGTGACTGACGGTGTTGTAACCGACGAGATTCACTACCTGTCTGCTATCGAAGAAGGCAACTACGTTATCGCTCAGGCGAACTCCAACCTGGATGACGAAGGCCACTTTGAAGAAGACTTGGTAACCTGTCGTAGCAAAGGCGAATCCAGCTTGTTCAGCCGCGACCAGGTTGACTACATGGACGTTTCCACCCAACAGGTGGTTTCCGTCGGTGCGTCCCTGATCCCGTTCCTGGAACACGATGACGCCAACCGTGCATTGATGGGTGCGAACATGCAACGTCAGGCCGTTCCAACTCTGCGTGCTGATAAGCCGCTGGTTGGTACCGGTATGGAACGTGCTGTTGCCGTTGACTCCGGTGTAACTGCGGTGGCTAAACGTGGCGGTCTGGTTCAGTACGTGGATGCCTCCCGTATCGTTATCAAAGTTAACGAAGACGAGATGTACCCGGGCGAAGCGGGTATCGACATCTATAACCTGACCAAGTACACCCGTTCTAACCAGAACACCTGCATCAACCAGATGCCGTGCGTGTCCTTAGGTGAGCCAATTGAGCGCGGCGACGTGCTGGCTGATGGCCCGTCCACCGATCTGGGTGAACTGGCGCTGGGTCAGAACATGCGCGTAGCGTTCATGCCGTGGAATGGTTACAACTTCGAAGACTCCATCCTCGTATCCGAGCGTGTTGTTCAGGAAGACCGTTTCACCACCATCCACATTCAGGAACTGGCATGTGTGTCTCGTGACACCAAGCTGGGGCCAGAAGAGATCACCGCTGACATCCCGAACGTGGGTGAAGCTGCGCTCTCCAAACTGGATGAGTCCGGTATCGTTTACATCGGTGCAGAAGTGACCGGTGGTGACATTCTGGTTGGTAAGGTAACGCCGAAAGGTGAAACCCAGCTGACGCCAGAAGAGAAACTGCTGCGTGCGATCTTCGGTGAGAAAGCGTCTGACGTTAAAGACTCTTCTCTGCGTGTACCGAACGGTGTCTCTGGTACCGTTATCGACGTTCAGGTCTTTACCCGCGATGGCGTAGAAAAAGACAAACGTGCGTTGGAAATCGAAGAGATGCAGCTCAAACAGGCTAAGAAAGACCTGTCTGAAGAACTACAGATCCTCGAGGCTGGCCTGTTTGGTCGTATCTACGCGGTGCTGGTTGCAGGTGGTGTTGAAGCTGACAAGCTCGACAAACTGCCGCGCGATCGCTGGCTGGAACTGGGCCTGACCGACGAAGAGAAACAAAATCAGCTGGAACAACTGGCTGAGCAGTATGACGAACTGAAACACGAGTTCGAGAAAAAACTCGAAGCGAAACGCCGCAAAATCACTCAGGGCGACGATCTGGCACCAGGCGTGCTGAAAATCGTCAAAGTATATCTGGCCGTTAAACGTCAGATTCAACCGGGTGACAAAATGGCAGGCCGCCACGGTAACAAGGGTGTTATCTCTAAGATCAACCCGATCGAAGATATGCCTCACGACGCTAACGGTACGCCGGTAGACATCGTGTTGAACCCGCTGGGCGTACCGTCTCGTATGAACATCGGTCAGATCCTCGAAACTCACCTGGGTATGGCTGCTAAAGGTATCGGCGAGAAAATTAACGCCATGCTGAAGCAGCAGGAAGAAGTCGCGAAATTGCGCGAATTCATCCAGCGTGCGTACGATCTGGGTACCGACGTTCGTCAGAAAGTCGACCTGAATACCTTCAGCGATGAAGAAGTATTGCGTCTGGCTGAGAACCTGAAAAAAGGTATGCCGATCGCAACGCCTGTCTTCGATGGTGCAAAAGAGTCTGAAATCAAAGAGCTGTTACAGCTGGGTGGCCTGCCGAGTTCCGGTCAGATCACACTGTTTGACGGCCGTACCGGTGAGCAGTTCGAGCGTCAGGTAACCGTAGGTTACATGTACATGCTGAAACTGAACCACCTGGTTGATGACAAGATGCACGCGCGTTCTACCGGTTCTTACAGCCTGGTTACTCAGCAGCCGCTGGGTGGTAAGGCGCAGTTCGGTGGTCAGCGTTTCGGGGAGATGGAAGTGTGGGCGCTGGAAGCATACGGCGCGGCATACACCCTGCAGGAAATGCTTACCGTTAAGTCTGATGACGTGAACGGTCGTACCAAGATGTATAAAAACATCGTGGACGGCAACCATCAGATGGAACCGGGTATGCCGGAATCCTTCAACGTACTGTTGAAAGAGATTCGTTCGCTGGGTATCAACATCGAGCTGGAAGACGAGTAACTCTCGCTCAAACAGGTCACTGGTGTCGGGGTAAAACCCGACGCCAGATTGTGCTAACTCCGACGGGAGCAAATCCGTGAAAGATTTATTAAAGTTTCTGAAAGCGCAGACTAAAACCGAAGAGTTTGATGCGATCAAAATTGCTCTGGCCTCGCCAGACATGATCCGTTCATGGTCTTTCGGTGAAGTTAAAAAGCCGGAAACCATCAACTACCGTACGTTCAAACCTGAGCGTGACGGCCTTTTCTGTGCGCGTATTTTCGGGCCAGTAAAAGACTACGAGTGCCTGTGCGGTAAGTACAAGCGCCTGAAACACCGTGGTGTGATCTGTGAGAAGTGCGGCGTTGAAGTGACCCAGACTAAAGTACGCCGTGAGCGTATGGGCCACATCGAGCTGGCGTCTCCGACTGCTCACATCTGGTTCCTGAAATCTCTGCCGTCCCGTATCGGCCTGCTGCTGGATATGCCGCTGCGCGATATCGAACGTGTTCTGTACTTCGAATCTTATGTGGTTATCGAAGGCGGGATGACGAACCTGGAACGTAACCAGATTCTGACCGAAGAACAGTATCTGGACGCGCTGGAAGAGTTCGGTGACGAATTTGATGCGAAAATGGGTGCGGAAGCTATCCAGGCCCTGCTGAAAAGCATGGATCTGGAGCAAGAGTGCGAGCAGCTGCGCGAAGAGCTGAACGAAACCAACTCCGAAACCAAGCGTAAAAAGCTGACCAAGCGTATCAAGCTGCTGGAAGCGTTCGTTCAGTCTGGTAACAAACCAGAGTGGATGATCCTGACCGTTCTGCCGGTTCTGCCGCCAGATCTGCGTCCGCTGGTACCGCTGGATGGTGGTCGTTTCGCTACATCAGATCTGAACGATCTGTATCGTCGCGTTATCAACCGTAACAACCGTCTGAAACGTCTGCTGGATCTGGCTGCGCCAGATATCATCGTACGTAACGAAAAACGTATGCTGCAGGAAGCTGTAGATGCCCTGCTGGATAACGGCCGTCGCGGTCGTGCCATCACCGGCTCTAACAAACGTCCTCTGAAATCTTTGGCCGATATGATCAAAGGTAAACAGGGTCGTTTCCGTCAGAACCTGCTCGGTAAGCGTGTTGACTACTCCGGTCGTTCTGTAATCACCGTAGGTCCATACCTGCGTCTGCATCAGTGCGGTCTGCCGAAGAAAATGGCACTGGAACTGTTCAAACCGTTCATCTACGGCAAGCTGGAACTGCGTGGCCTCGCCACCACCATCAAAGCCGCTAAGAAAATGGTTGAGCGTGAAGAAGCTGTCGTTTGGGATATCCTGGACGAAGTTATCCGCGAACACCCGGTACTGCTGAACCGTGCACCAACCCTGCACCGTTTGGGTATTCAGGCATTTGAACCGGTACTGATCGAAGGTAAAGCTATTCAGCTGCACCCGCTGGTTTGTGCGGCATATAACGCCGACTTCGATGGTGACCAGATGGCTGTTCACGTACCGCTGACGCTGGAAGCCCAGCTCGAAGCGCGTGCGCTGATGATGTCTACCAACAACATCCTGTCCCCAGCGAACGGTGAGCCAATCATCGTTCCTTCACAGGACGTTGTATTGGGTCTGTACTACATGACCCGTGACTGTGTTAACGCCAAAGGCGAAGGCATGGTGCTGACTGGCCCGAAAGAAGCTGAGCGTATTTATCGCGCTGGCCTGGCCTCTCTGCATGCGCGCGTTAAAGTGCGTATCACCGAATACGAAAAAGATGAAAACGGTAAGTTTGTTGCGAAAACCAGCCTGAAAGACACGACCGTTGGCCGTGCGATTCTGTGGATGATCGTACCTAAAGGTCTGCCGTTCACTATCGTGAACCAGGCACTGGGTAAGAAAGCCATCTCTAAGATGCTGAACACTTGCTACCGTATTCTGGGCCTGAAACCGACCGTTATTTTTGCGGACCAGACGATGTACACCGGCTTTGCTTATGCAGCGCGTTCAGGTGCATCCGTTGGTATTGATGACATGGTCATCCCGGAGAAAAAACACGAGATCATCAGCGAAGCAGAAGCTGAAGTTGCTGAGATCCAGGAGCAGTTCCAGTCTGGTCTGGTAACCGCGGGCGAACGCTACAACAAAGTTATCGATATCTGGGCAGCGGCGAACGATCGTGTATCCAAAGCGATGATGGACAACCTGCAGACCGAAACCGTTATTAACCGTGACGGCGTCGAAGAGCAGCAGGTTTCCTTCAACAGCATCTACATGATGGCCGACTCCGGTGCGCGTGGTTCTGCAGCACAGATTCGTCAGCTGGCAGGTATGCGTGGTCTGATGGCGAAGCCAGATGGCTCCATCATCGAAACGCCAATCACCGCGAACTTCCGTGAAGGTCTGAACGTACTCCAGTACTTCATCTCCACGCACGGTGCGCGTAAAGGTCTGGCGGATACCGCACTGAAAACAGCGAACTCCGGTTATCTGACGCGTCGTCTGGTTGACGTTGCGCAGGATCTGGTTGTGACCGAAGACGATTGTGGCACCCTCGAAGGTATCACCATGACCCCGGTTATCGAGGGTGGTGATGTTAAAGAGCCGCTGCGCGATCGCGTTCTGGGCCGTGTAACTGCTGAAGATATTCTGAAGCCGGGTACCGCAGACATTCTGGTTCCACGCAACACACTGCTGCACGAGCACATGTGTGACCTGCTGGAAGCGAACTCTGTTGACTCAGTGAAAGTACGTTCAGTTGTATCCTGTGACACCGACTTTGGTGTATGTGCGCACTGCTATGGTCGTGACCTGGCGCGTGGCCACATCATCAACAAAGGTGAAGCAATCGGCGTCATCGCGGCACAGTCCATCGGTGAACCGGGTACACAGCTGACGATGCGTACGTTCCACATCGGTGGTGCGGCATCTCGTGCGGCTGCTGAATCCAGCATTCAGGTGAAAAACAAAGGTAGCATCAAGCTCAGCAATGCGAAGTCTGTTGTTAACTCCGCAGGCAAGCTGGTTGTGACCTCTCGTAACACCGAGCTGAAACTGATCGACGAATTCGGTCGTACCAAAGAAAGCTATAAAGTGCCTTACGGTGCTGTTATGGGCAAAGGCGATGGCGAGCAGGTTGCTGGCGGTGAAACCGTAGCAAACTGGGATCCACATACCATGCCGGTAATCACCGAAGTGGCTGGTTTCATCCGCTTCACCGATATGATCGACGGCCAGACGATTACTCGTCAGACCGACGAACTGACCGGTCTGTCTTCCCTGGTGGTTCTGGATTCTGCAGAACGTACTGCGGGTGGTAAAGATCTGCGTCCGGCACTGAAAATCGTTGATGCTAACGGTAACGATGTTCTGATCCCTGGTACCGATATGCCTGCTCAGTACTTCCTGCCGGGTAAAGCGATTGTTCAGCTGGAAGATGGTATTCAGATCGGCGCAGGTGATGCTCTGGCGCGTATTCCGCAGGAATCCAGCGGTACCAAAGATATCACCGGTGGTCTGCCACGCGTTGCGGACCTGTTCGAAGCACGTCGTCCGAAAGAGCCAGCTATTCTTGCGGAAATCACCGGCATCATTTCCTTCGGTAAAGAAACCAAAGGTAAACGTCGCCTGGTTATTACCCCACTGGATGGCAGCGATCCGTACGAAGAGATGATTCCGAAATGGCGTCAGCTCAACGTGTTCGAAGGTGAACGTGTAGAACGTGGTGACGTGGTTTCCGACGGTCCGGAAGCGCCGCACGACATTCTGCGTCTTCGTGGTGTTCACGCAGTTACCCGTTACATCACCAACGAAGTACAGGACGTTTACCGTCTGCAAGGCGTTAAGATTAACGATAAACACATCGAAGTTATCGTTCGTCAGATGCTGCGTAAAGCGACCATCGAAAATGCAGGTAGCTCCGACTTCCTGGAAGGCGAGCAGGTTGAATACTCCCGCGTCAAGATCGCAAACCGCGATCTGGAAGCGGGTGGCAAAATTGCGGCAACCTTTGCACGCGATCTGCTGGGTATCACCAAAGCGTCTCTGGCAACCGAGTCCTTCATTTCTGCGGCATCGTTCCAGGAAACGACTCGTGTTCTGACCGAAGCAGCTGTTGCGGGTAAACGCGACGAACTGCGCGGTCTGAAAGAGAACGTTATCGTGGGTCGTCTGATTCCGGCCGGTACTGGTTATGCGTACCACCAGGATCGTATGCGCCGTCGTGCAGCGGGCGAACTGCCTGCAGCACCGCAGGTGACTGCTGAAGACGCATCTGCCAGCCTGGCAGAGCTGCTGAACGCAGGCCTGGGTGGTTCAGATAACGATTAATCGTTTCTGATACGCTGATCTAAGCAAGCTGCACCCCAAAAGTTGGATACCAACTGAGTAAGGTGCAGTTTTTTTATCCCTTCTCTTTACCACACTCTTTCCCTGCCGATATGCCTTTACCTGTCTCACTTTGGGTAAGTAAAACCCAAGATTAATTAAAATGAAATGGTGTTTTAGTTGTGTTCGTCACAATTTCTTTTTTACTGTTTGTTAAAATGCATATCGTACCCAGAGGCATTGCCCAAATTGTTTCTCATATCAAAAATGCGAGGTTTCATTTCGGCACGCTGTTAATAATGTATTAACTCAGATTCAACGTTACTGGTTCTTTTTTGCCAGGGGTACTTTGCGCGTATATAAAAGAAAGTCATTAAATTGTTTTAAACATATAAAAACAATAATGCGAGATTGAATTCTCGAGAATCCTTTCGTTTTAAATTTACTGAAATACTAACTAAAACATAAAGCATTATCAGTTAATAGTCATTAATTATGGTGAGAAGGGTTTATATGGATTACGTAATAAAAATATTAGGCACGCCCGCGATTATCATTGCCTTCATTGCTTTTTTGGGACTGGCGTTACAGAAAAGCAGTGTGACCAATATTATTAAAGGTACACTTCTGGCGTTTATTGGTTTTGTTCTGATCAAAACCGGTGGTAGCATCCTCGGTGGTGTACTGACGATGTTTAGCGATCTCTTCACCAATGCCTTTGGACTCCGCGGTGTGGTGCCCAGTAATGAGGCTATCATGGCGCTGACCATTGATAAACTTGGCAGGCCGGCGGCATTTATTCTGTTTTTCGCCATGATTATTAATATACTCATGGCACGTTATACTCGCTTTAAAGCTATTTACCTGTCACTGCATTTAATTGTATTTATGTCATTTTCCGTGACTGCTGCACTGATTGGGTTAGGTTATAGTGAACAATTTTCCATTATTTTTGGTTCTCTGGTAATTGGTTGCTATATGGCAATATTCCCGACACTACTGTCGCGGTTTAGCCAGAAAATCATCGGCCACAATGATTACTGTATTGCTCATGCTGCATCCAGTTCATATCTTATTGGATCATATCTGGGTAAATGGTTGGGGAATACCGCAACCAACGTAGAAGAAGTTAAAGTTAGCGACAAATTCAGTTTTCTGAAAAATCCTGATGTCGCCACATTTATTACCATGTTCTGTTTGCTGGGCATTTCCTCCATCTTTGCCGAACATGCTTATCTCGAGAAAATGCTGGCCGGTAAACCCTATCTGGTCTGGTTGTTAGAAAAATCCGCGACCTTTGCGGGCGGTTTGTATATCGCCAAAAAAGGCGTTGTCATGTTCACCGAAGAGATCGTCCCCGCATTTAAAGGGTTTTCACAGATTGTCGCTCCAGGTTCTATTCCAGCCGTGGATCCGATGGTGCTTTTTGATAAATCGCCGAATGCGGTGCTGATCGGTTTCCTGGTCAGCTTTACCGCTGAACTGTTCTGCGTCGCGCTGTTCCCGCTAATTGGCCTGCCGATTATTATCCCGGGCATTATGGCGAGCTTTATCACCGGGGGCAGTGCTGCCATTTTTGGTAATGCAACCGGTGGGTTCAGAGGGGCGATTATTGCGAGTTTCGTGAACGGACTGTTGCTTTGTGTCCTTCCTGCACTGGTTCTGCCGTTGTTTAGCCATCTCGGCGTCGACAGTGTGACCTTCGCTGACCCGGACTTCACGTTCCTGTCCGCTATCATCAAGTACACGTTTGGTTTATCCCATTAATCCTGCTGCGGGCCTGAATTGCAGGCTCATACATTCTGTTTTAGCGAGGTGCATGCATGTTTATCTATAGAAATGAAACAGTCCTTCAGGACCTGGGTGCCGGTGTTACCCGCCGGATTCTGGCCCACGGTGGCGGTATGATGGCGGTCGAGGTCAATTTTACTGAAGGTGCCATCGGGCCGATGCACAGTCACCCGCACGAACAGCTGACCTATGTGCTGTCTGGCCGTTTCAGTTTTACGATCGACGGTGTAACGAAGGAAGTGGGGGCTGGCGATACGCTCTATAAAAAGCCGAATGTTGAACACGGATGCATCTGTCTGGAAGCGGGAACGTTGCTGGATACGTTCACTCCCCAGCGTGAAGACTTCTTGTCTTAAACATCTTGGTTTTGAATGAAAGCCAAAACCCGCTCCGGCGGGTTTTTTTATGTCCAAAACACAACAAAAAAGACCTCGATCGCGTTTCAGGACGCACTATAGGGGCGGGGCTGCTAAAAAGTCCGGGTGTTTATTAACCGGAAATGCCCTTATGTTTCGATATTTTTCTGCTCTCTTCATCGCCCTTTTGTTCAGCCAACTTGCCAGCGCCGATGTTGGGTTTCGTCAGCTCAGGCTCAATAGTGAAAACGATCGTCCGATTGACGCTGCACTTTGGTATCCCACTTCCGATGAGGGAAAACCTGAGCTGGTGGGAGAGAACATTGTATTTTTTGGCACTCCAGCCCATCGTGATGCCAAAACTGTAGTGCAACGCCACCCACTCTTACTGCTTTCGCACGGCTACGGTGGTAACTGGCGGAACCTCAACTGGCTTGCCAGTCGAATGGCGCAGCAGGGTTATATTGTGGCGGCAGTCGATCACCCCGGAACTACTACCCTGAACAAGGAAACGCGTGCTGCACAACAACTCTGGCGGCGTCCGCATGACCTGACGCTTTTGCTCGATTATTTGCTAAAAACCCCTGAGCTTGCCGGGCCTGTTGACCCTGAGCGCATTGCGGCAGTCGGCCATTCTCTGGGGGGCTGGACGGTCATCGAACTGGCAGGCGGGCTGTTTTCAGCGGGCCGCTTCTTAGAGGATTGCAAAACCCATCAGGCGTTAGGTGGCTGCAGGCTGACACAGGTTCTGGGGATTGATAAACCAGAATCAGCTACTCCGCTGGCGGCGAGCCGACGAGATGCACGTATTAAAGCGGTGGTATCTCTGGATTTGGGGCTGGCGCGAGGATTCACGCCAGAGAGTTTGGCTCAGATTTCAGTTCCTGTGCTGGTAATGGGTGCCCAGGCGGACAGTGACGACGTTCCCGCACGCCTTGAATCGGGTTATCTGGTCGACTCACTCTCGAAAAACTTGCGTCGCTACGTCAGTGTTGCGGGGGCAACCCACTTTAGCTTTATGCAAAACTGTAAGCCGGGTGCTGAAGCGTTGATTGATGCCCAGGATCCGGGTGACAGCATCGTGTGTCGCGACGGGGGAAGTTTAAGCCGGGAGGCGATTCATCAGCACCTGTTCACGACGATAAGTCAGTTTTTAAATCAGGCTCTGAGTTATCAGCCGCGGAACGACGAAAATCACCAGGACTCATCCCGCTAACGCGCGCAAATTCGCGGTTAAAGTTGGATTTAGTCGCGAAACCGGCTTCCAGCATGATCTGGGTTACAGGGGCATCCGATTGCAGCAGCAAGCGCTGTGCATGCTGAATACGAAAGCCATTAATCCACTGAGAGACATTGCAGCCTCGCGTCCGGTTGATTGACCGGGATATTTGCCGTGCAGGTATCCCGGTCTTTCGCGCCAGGGCGTTTAAGGTGAGGTCCGGGTCGAGGAAGAGTTCACGTGTAGCCAGTATATTTTCCAGGTGCTGGCAGAGATTTTCGTCTTCCGGAGCCACAACCTCTGGCACGGTGGCATCCTCGGTCAGGCTGAGAGGGGAGGCGGTAACTCTGCGGCCGGTAAACAAAATCGCAAGGCAGATAAACGGCAGCAGGATCCCTTGCGAAATGGCGACCAGTAAGGGCGCGTGTTGCCCGCCGTACTGGCTGAAGTCCCAGGCGATGGCTAAGTCGGTCAGGCTCGAAAAACAGAGAAAACAGCCAGCAGCAAAGGCCATTATGGAAGTGGTCGGTGAATCGCTAAGCCGTGTCAGTACAAAGGCATCAGCCCCGGCGAGGGCGGTTCTCAGCAGCGCAATGCCATAACCCAGATACAGCAGCACCAGCACGGCATCCGTTGCATCGGGCCAGGCAAAATTCATCAGCAAAGCCAGGACGGGCGGCATGATGGATGTTGCGATATGCCAGGCTTTCTTCTGTCCGGTGAGATCGGTAAAGCAACGCCATACCAGCGGCGGGAAAAGGATCGCCAGCAGTGACTGAAGCTGGCGAAGAAGGGCAGCATCAAATGCCCAGCGCAGGGCCGACATCATCACCAACAGCGTGCAGCCTGCAATGAAATACATCACGCCTCGCGATTTTTCGCCCGGTTGCAGGCATACCTTAGCCAGCAAAATCAGCAGGATGAAAAGCGTGAAGACGGGGAAGGGGAGTGAAGGCATGGGATAACCTGCGTCATGGATTCTGGCGGCAGAAAGAATGCCTATGTTGTGCCACAAATTGCTGAAAAAAACACGCCACCAGATAGCGCGTTGACAGTCACCCAAAAAACAAAATGCCCGAAAGGTCGGGCATCATGTATGACTGATAAACAGCTAATTATGTGTTGACGGGCGGCAGGCGGCGGTACAGTTCAATCATATCTCCCGCCAAATCCTGGATGACCATGGCATTCATCAGGTGATCCTGCGAGTGCACGGTAATCAAGTTGACCGGCAATTTACCTGTTCCTTCATCAAGCCCAATGAGCTGGGTCTGGATTTTGTGCGCGTTTTTCACAAATTCGTGTGACTCTTCCATCGCCTGTTCGGCACCGGCAAAGTCGCCTTTGCGCGCGAGTTGTAATGCCGTCAGTGCCTGGCTACGTGCTGCCCCTGCGTTGACGAGGAGCTCCATAATAATGGTTTCTAAATCTTCCACGCGCTTACTCCATCAGCTTGAGGGCTTTTTCCAGAACGACATCACCTTTCATCATGCCGTAATCCATCATGTCGATAACCGCGACTTTTTTGCCTAATGGATCGGCCTGTGCCTGCAGTTTCGCCTGTTCATATTTCACCTGCGGGCCCAGCAGCACAATATCTGCGGTGGCGATATTGTCTTTGAATTCCGCTACCGGAACCGCTTTGATGGTTACTTCAACCCCTTTTTTCTGCGCTGCGTCTTTCATGCGTTGAACCAGCATGCTGGTGGACATTCCCGCAGCACAGCATAAAACGATGTTTTTCATAGTCAGCCTCGACGTGGATGGGATAACTGATAATTATCCCGCCATGCTCGCTTCAACAACCGCATTTCCATGAATGTGTGTATAGCATCACAAACATTCACCCTGTTGGCTGAAACCGGTTACAGGGAGGTTGACGAACCAGGGGAAAGCGACTCACTACGCATAACAATCTGATTCTTACCTTGTTGTTTGGCCTGGTATAACGCTTCATCGACGCTCTTGACGAGCTGTTCCAGTGACTCCATTTGCCATTCACCCAGCCCCGCGCTGAAGGTGACAGAGAGCCCTGTTTCCCGCCAGTCCCGATTCGCCACGTTAACACGCCACTGCTCCAGAATTTGCCGAGCCTCAGGGGGTGACAATGCCGGGAAGATCACTGCAAATTCTTCACCACCATAGCGGTAAAGAGAGATGTGCTTCGGCTGTAACACCTGGAGACCTTCGCGCGCCACATTGCGCAGCACAATATCGCCACTCAGGTGCCCCCAGGTATCATTGATGGATTTGAAATTATCAATATCTACCATGGCCAACGAGTAGGGCTGCTGAGTGTTCATCAACGCGGCGATGTCGGTGTCAAATGCCCGGCGGTTTTTGCAATTGGTCAGAGCGTCCATGGTCGCCTGCCTGACCCAGGCCTGTTCCCGCTCTTTATTGCTGACAATCGCCTTGCTGAGCATCGCTTCCAGCTTCGGCGTCTGCTGTACATCACCCGTCTTAATGGCATTAAGGATATTGAGCAGCACGGTGCGCGAGGCGTAGCGCAAATAGAGTCCGAAGAGCATGACAGTGATTGCTGCTGCGCCGAATCCCCAGCCGACCACGAGTGTTTCATCCCGCAGAAGATTTTCCAGCGTGTCGCCCGGCACGAGATAAATGGCAAACCAATCCGGATTGGTCAACGAGCTGTAGTAGATCCAGGTGTCTCGTTTCTCGTCATGAAGCATGCCTTCGCCGCTGTTCATCTCTGCCATGCGAGTCTGCTGAGAGAACGCCTGAAAGAGTACCCCCGTGTCGGGGTGCAGCATGACCTTACCGCTGCGATCCACCACGAAAAACTCGCCCTGCATAGGGGATTGCATTCTCCTCAGGCCGTAGCTGATGGTTGCCAAATCGAGGTGGAACGCCAGCGTGCCTTTCAGTGTACCTTCCGGGGAAATGACCGGCTTATAAACCGAGACCGTCGGGTGATGGGTAAAGAAGTCGTCGTAAGCATCAGTGTACTTCGTGAACGTGCCTGCTTCGGCCTGGCGTACAAACCACGGGCGCGTTTTGGGGTCGAAGCCCCGGCTCTCTTCGTTGTCAAAGACCACCGGCGCACGCAGATAATGCCCTTGTGGATCTGCCAGCGAAATCGAGGAGACGGAGGGCATAAGTCTCAGTAGCTGCATCAGCGACTGCAATCCTTCAGGCGACGCCAAATTCACCGCATTGTTGAGCCGGTCATAACGGGAGAAATAGGCGGCGGCCTGTTCAAGGATATAGTCGTTACCCTGAAAAATAGCTTCGGTGTAGTTAGTCGCAATATTATGCGTAAAAGTTTGGTTAACTTTATGATAATTATCGATAATGTCTTTTCTTTGGCTCAAGGCGACCAGTGTGGCAATAACCACCAGACAGAGAAATATGCCGGTAAAGCTCACCAGTATGGGCGTAGTGAACGAGAGTTTTCGGCTGTGCATTTTCATTATCTTCGATAGCGTTAGACAGTGGCCTGAAAAGTATAGGCAAGTGTGACGCGGTAAAAGAATCCGACGTTAAATGCTGATAATCCATTCAGCAGGTTAATGCTACATCATTGAATATCAATGACGGTCATGTTGCGTAATGAAACATTGTTCTGGCTGACTTATGTCAATTTAAACGCGACCCTTTTTCCTCAAAGAGAGGCGGGGTGGCTGAGAGAGGAGTGCCACCCCGGACAGCATCCGTTGCTGACCTGAGTAGCTTAAGGAAGAGGTAGCGGGGCCACCACCACCCCATTCTTATTTCCCGAGACGGCTCGACAACAATCAGCGTGTTACAGCAACACGTGAAATGTTTTGCGGCGCGCGTCCCAGCCAGCTGTCCCAGTCTTTCCATACGGGTTGCAGCCCTCGCGCTTCCAGAGCGAGGGCCACTTCCTCTGGCCGACGAGCATCATGCGGTGAAAACTGCTCCAGTTCAGGATGGTTATCGGCATAACCGCCGGGCTGGGTTTTCGAGAACGCACTGACATTGTTGATTGCCAGTGGAATGACATTGTCGCGAAACCACGGTGACTCCCGGGTAGAAAGCGAGAGCTCAATATCCGGAGAGAACAGACGGAAGGCACAAATGGTTTGTACCAGTTGTCGCTCATCCATGAGTGAAGCGGGTTCGATGCCCCCAGCACAAGGGCGTAGGCGCGGGAACGAGATGGAATAACGGCTTTGCCAGTAGTGCTGCTGTAGCCACATCAGGTGTTCCGCCATCATGTAACAGTCCACTCGCCAGCTGTCGGAAAGGCCAATCAATGCGCCGAGGCCAATTTTATCGATACCGGCCTGCCCGAGCCTGTCCGGGGTTTCCAGTCGCCAGAAGAAATCCTGTTTGTTCCCTTTCAGGTGGTGCCGGGCATATTGTGCTTCATGCCAGGTTTCCTGATACACCATCACCCCGTCCAGTCCGAGCGTTTTCAGTTCGGCGTACTCCTCAGTGGACATTGGCTGCACTTCCATTTGCAGGGAGGCAAACTGACGGCGGATCGCTGGCAGGTGGTGACGGAAATAGTCCATGCCCACTTTTCCCTGGTGTTCACCCGTCACCAGTAGCAGGTGCTCAAAGCCCATCTCGCGAATGGCTGCGCACTCACGGGCAATCTCTGAGGCCTCCAGCGTTTTGCGCTTGATACGGTTGCTCATCGAGAAGCCACAATAGGTACAGTCATTGGCGCAAAGGTTGGAGAGATAAAGCGGGACGTAAAAGCTCACCGTGTTGCCAAAACGCTGTCGCGTAAGACGCTGAGCTTTTTGCGCTAATGGCTCCAGGAATGCGCTGGCGGCGGGGGAGAGCAAGGCCATTAAATCGTCCCGGCTGAGCTGGGACACACTCAGTGCCCGTTCCACATCGGCGGCGGTTTTGCTGTTGATGCGAAGCCGGATGTCATCCCAGTCAAGGGTGCGCCAGCGCTCGGTAAAGGTCTTCACGCGGTAACCTCCAGAAAGCCGGTTAACGGGCTGGTGGCGCTGGCATACTGGCTGCGCGCACCGGGAATAGCCTGGCGTGCGAGTACGCCCGCTTCGACGGCAAGGCGAAAAGCCTGCGCCATCTGCACCGGATCCTGCGCCACCGCAATGGCCGTATTCACCAGAACCGCGCTGGCCCCCATTTCTAACGCCTGTGTTGCATGACTGGGGGCACCGATCCCGGCATCCACCACCACCGGCACCGTCGCCTGTTCGATGATGATCTCCAGCATCGCCCGGGTTTCCAGCCCCTGATTAGAGCCAATAGGCGCGCCGAGAGGCATGACGGCAGCGCAGCCGACCTCTTCAAGACGCTTACAAAGCACCGGATCCGCCCCGCAGTAAGGCAGCACCACAAATCCCTGTTTGACCAGCGCTTCGGCGGCTTTCAGCGTCTCGATGGGGTCAGGCAGAAGCCAGCGGGCATCCGGGTGAATTTCCAGTTTGAGCCAGTGGGTGCCGAGTGCTTCTCTCGCCAGTTGAGCGGCAAAAATGGCCTCTTCTGCCGTTTTTGCCCCTGACGTATTAGGCAGAAGAGTGACACCCGCGGCAACCAGTGGCGCCAGAATGGCATCATTGTGCTGGCGTAAGTCCACGCGCTTCATGGCCAGCGTCACCAGCTGGCTACCTGAGGCGCGAATGGCATCGATCATCACCGTTGAAGAGGCGAATTTTCCGGTTCCGGTAAAAAGGTGTGAATCAAAGGTTTTATCCGCAATACGCAACATCTCAGCCCCCTGCAATAACCTGAAAAAGCAGGATCTGATCGCCGTCCTGCAAACGATGCAGATCCCACTGCTCACGCGGCAGGATCTGCTGATTAAGCGCCAACGCGGCACCGGGTTTGAACTGATCGAGTTGATCCAGCAGTGCCGAAACGGTCAGCGTGTCGTTAACGTCCATGGGGGCATCATTAAACAGAATCTGCATGTTGCCCTCCACAGACCGGGCAACCGCTCGACCGGCGGAGCGCGAGACTTCGCCAACTATTGGCACGGGCATCGAAAAGACGGAGCTCGTTGGTGTTGGTGTTCATGCCGCTCAGAAGCTTGATGGCTTCCAGCGCCTGGAGGGTGCCCATTACGCCCACGACCGGGCCAATCACACCAGCGGTGCGGCAGTTGCGTTCAGGCTCGCTCTCATCCGGCCATAAGCAGCGGTAGCAGCCGTGGGTCCAGGGCGGAGTGAGTACCATCAACTGGCCGCCAAAGCCGACCGCACTGGCGGTCACCAGCGGGGTACCGGTGCTGACGCAGGCGGCATTGATCGCCTGGCGGGTTGCCATATTGTCGGTGCAATCCAGTACCACATCGGCGTTTTTCACCGCATGAAAGAGTGCCTCTCCGGCAAGACGCTGCTCAAGGGCGATCAACGAAATCTCCGGGTTCAGCCGCCCTAATCGCTGCTTCGTGACCTGCGATTTGGAACGGGCAATATCGTCCGTGGTGAAGACGATCTGTCGTTGCAGGTTACTCAAATGCACATCGTCATCATCCGCCAGCACCAGCGTGCCAACGCCTGCGCCTGCCAGGTAGAGTGCAGCCGGTGAGCCTAACCCTCCCAGCCCGACAATCAGCACCTGGCTGGTGAGTAGCTTTTGCTGCCCATCGATGGCGATATCTTCCAGCAGCATCTGGCGGCTATAGCGCATAAAGTCGCGATCATTCATCGCCCACCCCCGCAAGTTTCAGTAACTGCGCTGTGGCGTCACGCCAGTCAGCGGCTTGCGTTATGGCGCTGACCACCGCAATGCTGCCTATGCCGGTTGCCAGCACCTCGGGGGCTCGTGCAAGGCTAATACCGCCAATGGCGACAGTAGGGTAATCCGCCAGCCGATCGATATGAGCCGCCAGCTGCGCCAGCCCCTGCGGTGCGGAGGGCATCTGTTTGGTCTGGGTTGGGAAGACGTGGCCGAGCGCGATGTAAGAGGGACGAGCCGCCAGTGCAATATCGATTTCCATATCGTCATGGGTGGAGACGCCGAGGCGCAGGCCCGCCTGTTGAATGGCCTTTAGATCGGTGGTTTCCAGATCTTCCTGGCCCAGATGCACGCCATAGGCGCGGTGTTTCACCGCCAGCCGCCAGTAATCGTTGATGAACAGGCGGGCGTCGTAGCGACGCCCCAGTGCGATGGCGGCCACCACGTCTGCTTCAACTTCGTCATCGTGCTTATCCTTGATGCGCAGTTGAAGGGTACGAACGCCCGCCTCCAGCAGGCGTTCAATCCATTCCACGTTGTCCACCACCGGGTAGAGTCCCAGCCGGAACGGTACTGCCGGGAAATCAGGCTGATACATTATGCCTCCTCTTTTTTGAGGTAGATTTCGCCGCCTTTGGCGCGGAAGTTCTCTGACATATCCGCCATCCCCACTTCGATGGTTTGTGCGGCGGCGTAGTCGCGCACTTCCTGGCTGATTTTCATCGAACAGAACTTCGGGCCGCACATGGAGCAGAAATGGGCGACTTTGCCGGATTCCTGCGGCAGGGTTTCATCGTGGTAGGCACGGGCGGTGAACGGGTCGAGCGCCAGGTTAAACTGGTCTTCCCAGCGGAATTCGAAGCGTGCTTTGGACATCGCGTTATCGCGGATCTGCGCGCCGGGATGGCCTTTGGCAAGATCCGCAGCGTGGGCGGCGATCTTGTAGGTAATCAGCCCCTGCTTCACGTCCTCTTTGTTCGGCAGACCGAGGTGCTCTTTCGGCGTCACATAGCAGAGCATGGCGCAGCCAAACCAGCCGATCATCGCCGCACCAATGCCAGAGGTGAAATGGTCATAGCCCGGTGCGATATCGGTGGTCAATGGCCCCAGGGTGTAGAACGGCGCTTCATGGCAGTGCTCCAGCTCTTCGGTCATATTGCGGCGGATCATCTGCATCGGCACATGGCCTGGGCCTTCAATCATCACCTGCACGTCGTACTCCCAGGCAATTTTGGTCAGCTCGCCGAGCGTGTGCAGTTCGGCGAATTGCGCTTCGTCGTTGGCATCCTGAATGGAGCCAGGGCGCAGGCCATCACCCAGCGACAGCGAAACGTCGTAAGCCGCGCAGATTTCACAAATTTCACGGAAGTGTTGGTAAAGGAAGTTTTCCTGATGATGTGACAGGCACCATTTTGCCATGATGGAACCGCCGCGCGAGACGATACCGGTCAAGCGTTTGGCGGTCATCGGCACATAGCGCAGCAGCACTCCCGCATGAATGGTGAAGTAATCCACGCCCTGTTCAGCCTGTTCCAGCAAGGTGTCGCGGAAAGCTTCCCAGGTCAGGTTTTCGGCAATGCCGTTGACCTTCTCCAGCGCCTGATAGATTGGCACTGTACCGATGGGAACCGGGCTGTTACGCAGGATCCACTCGCGGGTTTCGTGAATATAACGGCCTGTTGAGAGATCCATGACAGTGTCTGCACCCCAGCGCGTGGACCACACCAGTTTTTCCACCTCTTCTTCGATAGAGGAGGTGACCGCGGAGTTACCGATATTGGCATTCACTTTCACCAGGAAATTACGGCCAATAATCATCGGCTCAGATTCCGGGTGATTAATGTTGGCGGGGATGATGGCACGCCCGGCAGCGACTTCGTCGCGCACAAACTCCGGGGTGATATTTTCCGGCAAATTCGCGCCAAAGCCGTGGCCGGGATGCTGCTGGCGCAATACCTCACCGCGAATTCGCTCACGCCCCATATTTTCACGAATGGCGATGAACTCCATCTCCGGTGTCACCATCCCTTGACGGGCATAGTGGAGCTGCGTGACGCACTGACCGGCTTTTGCCCGCTTTGGCGTCAGTAAACCGATAAAGCGCAGGTCGTCCAGGCCGTCATCCGCCAGGCGCTCTTTGGTATAGGCTGAACTGCGGTCAGTTAATTCTTCGCTGTCGGCACGGGCGTCAATCCACGGCTGGCGGAGTTTTGCCAGCCCTTGCTGGACGTCAATCGCCACATCTGGATCGCCATACGGGCCTGAGGTGTCGTACACCGGAATGGCTTCGTTCTCTTCGTACTGCGGGTTGTCTTTGCTACCGCCCAGCAGCGTGGGGCTGAGCTGGATTTCACGCATGGGAATACGGATATCGGTGCGTGAGCCGGTGATGTAAATGCGTTTTGAGTTGGGGAAGGCGGTCCCTTCCAGGGTATCGATAAAGTGCTGCGCCTGGGCGCGTTGTTCACGACGGGTCAGTTTAGTAGTGGCAGACATAGCTCATTCCAAAAGTTAAGGACATGGCTTGTCAGACGACGGATGGAGTAATGGATGTGCGCGGCCCGTAAAGGCAGCAGCATAAAGCTGGATTACTCTTGTTCCCTTCGCAGGTATTAGCCTGATCAGGTTCCGCGGATCCCGAATAAACGGTCTCAGCCTTTTCCACTTTGAAAGCGGAAATATAGGCACTCCGACAAGAAAAACCCCCTCAGTTGCGGGGGGCTGTATGTAAACTACGCGTTAATCAGAAAGAACTCAAGCAGGGCGCGCCATTCCATTTTCGTCATTGGCGCTATGCTTAAGGTTGTTGTCGAAGGCCAGCACGATCAGCTTATCTTCAAGAGTGAAGCGAGCTGCCAAAGCTTCGCCGATGTCGGACAGCGCCTGCTGAAACTTAATGTAGTTGTCATCATCGATCGCATTTTCCAGGCTGGAGTCGTAGTACTCCATGATTTCGACGGTGTTGGCTTCTAAATGAGGGTAAATCTGAGTGGCGGCTAAAAGTGGGCTGGTCCCTTCCATTTCGTTGATAATCCGTTCATAAATATTGAAATGCCCGGCGGAAAGGTATTCGACCAGGTTATGACAGAATTCGTCCAGCGCTTTTTCGTTGAGCTGCATGTACGAGCCTTTGCCAGGTTTTATGCCAACCAGGTTGTAGTAATGAACCAGTAGCTGCTTACGTGTATACAGCCAATTGTCGACCAGTTCGTTACTTCCACCAATTCGTTCTGCCAGGGTTTCTAGCTGGTTTAGCATAATTGACTCCGCAATAGTAAGATTAAAAAACGCTCGAATGTAATAATAATGTTAACAACATGCCAGTAAAGCTAAGGTAGTGCAAACAAATGCATCGTATTATCGAGTCATCAGATAGTGGCTGGTGGATCGTAAGCCATGAACAAAAATTATGGTTGCCCGAGGGAGAATTACCACAGGGCAATGCAGGAAATTTCGATCTTGTGGGGCAAAGCGCACTTAAGATTGGTGAATGGGAAGGCGAGACGGTGTGGCTGATCCGTCAGAATCGTCGTCAGGATATGGGATCGGTTCGGCTGGTGATCGAGCAAGATCCTGGTCTGTTCCAACTGGCCGGGCGCGGTGTTCAACTGGCGGAGTTTTATCGGTCGCACAAGTTTTGTGGTTACTGCGGGCACACCATGCACCCCAGCAAAACCGAGTGGGCCATGCTATGTGACCACTGCCGCGAACGTTATTACCCGCAGATTGCACCCTGCATTATTGTGGCGATTCGCCGGGACGATAAAATCCTGCTGGCCCAGCATACTCGCCACCGAAATGGCATCTACACCGTTCTGGCTGGATTTGTCGAAGTGGGCGAAACCCTGGAGCAGGCCGTTGCCCGTGAAGTGATGGAAGAGAGCGGCATCAAAGTCAAAAACCTGCGTTACATCACCTCTCAGCCCTGGCCTTTCCCGCAATCGCTGATGACGGCTTACATGGCGGAATATGACAGCGGCGAGATCGTTATCGACCCTAAAGAGCTGATTGATGCGGGCTGGTATCGCTACGACGATTTGCCACTGCTGCCTCCTCCTGGCACCGTTGCGCGTCGGCTGATTGAAGATACGGTTGCGCAGTGTCGGGCAGAATATGAGTGACATGTTACACTGGGCGCATAAACGCTAAAGGAATGTAAACATGACCGAATTAAAAAACGATCGTTACCTTCGCGCACTCCAGCGCCAGCCCGTGGACGTGACGCCAGTATGGATGATGCGTCAGGCCGGTCGCTATCTCCCGGAGTACAAAGCGACCCGTGCGCAGGCGGGCGATTTCATGTCGCTGTGCAAAAATGCTGAGCTGGCGTGTGAAGTTACCCTTCAGCCGCTGCGCCGCTACAAGCTGGATGCCGCCATCCTCTTTTCGGACATTCTGACCATTCCGGATGCAATGGGGCTGGGGCTCTATTTTGAAGCTGGTGAAGGTCCTCGTTTTACCTCTCCCATCACCTGTCATGCGGACGTTGAAAAACTGCCGGTGCCGGACCCGGAGCAGGAACTGGGTTATGTCATGAACGCGGTGCGGACTATCCGCCGTGAACTGAAAGGCGAAGTGCCGCTGATTGGTTTCTCGGGGAGCCCGTGGACGCTGGCAACTTATATGGTGGAAGGCGGCAGTAGCAAGGCCTTCACCGTTATCAAAAAGATGATGTATGCCGAGCCGCAGACCCTACATTTGCTGCTCGATAAGCTCGCCAAAAGCGTCACGCTGTACCTCAACGCCCAGATCAAAGCCGGGGCGCAATCGGTCATGATTTTTGATACCTGGGGCGGTGTGCTGACGGGCCGCGATTACCAGCAATTCTCGCTCTACTACATGCACAAAATCGTCGACGGCCTGCTGCGTGAAAACGACGGTCGCCGTGTCCCGATAACGTTGTTTACCAAAGGTGGCGGGCAATGGCTGGAAGCGATGGCAGCAACGGGCTGTGATGCGCTGGGTCTCGACTGGACGACGGACATTGCCGATGCGCGCCGCCGCGTAGGCGATAAAGTCGCGCTGCAAGGCAACATGGATCCTTCCATGCTTTATGCCTCACCTGCACGCATTGAAGAGGAAGTGGCGACCATTCTTGCCGGTTTCGGCCAGGGCGAGGGGCATGTCTTTAACCTCGGGCATGGCATCCACCAGGATGTGCCGCCAGAACACGCTGGAGCGTTTGTGGAGTCGGTACATCGACTGTCCGCTCAGTATCACCGCTAAGGGAGGGGAGGGTATGGATCTCGCGTCATTGCGCGCTCAACAAATCGAACTGGCTTCATCCGTTTGCCGCGAAGATCGCCTCGACAGAGATCCGCCGATGGTGATTGGCGGTGCAGATGTTGGCTTTGAGCAGGGGGGGGAAGTGACCCGCGCAGCGATGGTCCTGCTGGCATGGCCATCGCTTGAACTTCTGGAGTACCAAGTGGCACGTATCCCCACCACCATGCCCTACATTCCTGGCTTCCTCTCGTTTCGTGAATATCCCGCGCTGCTGGCGGCGTGGGAGTTGCTCTCGCAGAAGCCCGACCTGCTGTTTGTCGATGGTCATGGCATCTCACACCCTCGTCGACTGGGCGTTGCCAGCCATTTTGGTCTGCTGGTGGATGTGCCAACCATTGGGGTGGCGAAGAAGCGCCTTTGTGGGCGATTTGAACCACTTTCCGACGAGCCCGGTGCCCGGGCGTCGCTTATCGACAAAGGCGAGGAGCTGGCATGGGTCTGGCGCAGTAAAGCGCGTTGTAACCCTTTGTTTATCTCCACGGGCCATCGGGTGAGCCAGGATACCGCGCTGGCGTGGGTCGAACGCTGTACGAAAGGCTATCGACTACCAGAGCCGACTCGCTGGGCGGACGCGGTCGCATCGGGCCGGCCGGCATTCACGCGTTGGCAGGCAATTCAGGGCTGATTCAGGTACACTGCCGCTAATTTCTGCATCTGAGAACTCATCATGTTACAAAACCCGATTCACTTGCGTCTGGAGAAGTTGACCACCTGGCAGCATGTCACCTTTATGGCCTGCCTGTGCGAACGCATGTACCCCAACTACGCCATGTTCTGTAAGCAGACAGAGTTTGGCGACCCGCAGCTTTACCGTCGTATTGTCGATCTGGTGTGGGAAACGCTGACCGTTAAAGATGCAAAAGTGAACTTTGACAGCCAGCTTGAGAAACTGGAAGAGGCAATTCCTTCCGCTGACGACTACGATATGTACGGTGTCTACCCGGCGATTGATGCTTGTGTGGCGTTAAGCGACTTAATTCATGCTCTGCTGAGTGGTGAAGCACAGGAGTATGCTGTCGAGGTGAGTAAGACCTCGATCACTACCGTAGCAATGCTGGAGATGACTCAGGCGGGTCGTGAAATGACCGATGAAGAGTTGAAAGAGAACCCCGCGGTAGAGCAGGAATGGGACATTCAGTGGGAAATCTTCCGCCTTCTGGCGGCCTGCGAAGAACGCGATATTGAGCTGATCAAAGGCCTGAGAGCAGACCTGCGCGAGGCTGGTGAGAGTAATATCGGTATAAATTTGCAGCAATGAGACAATAAAACGTGATTTAACGCCTGTTTTGTCGTCCTGGAAGGCTTCCCTTCGCACCCCCGTCTGGTCTACATTTGGGGGGCGAAAAAAAGTGGCTATCGGTGCGTGTATGCAGGAGAGTGCTTTTGAGGCATTTCCGTCGCACTCGATGCTTAGCAAGCGATAAACACATTGAAAGGATAACTTATGAACAAGACTCAATTAATTGATGTAATTGCGGACAAAGCTGACCTGTCTAAAGTACAGGCTAAAGCTGCTCTGGAATCCACTCTGGCTGCAATTACTGAGTCTCTGAAAGAAGGCGATGCTGTACAACTGGTTGGTTTCGGTACCTTCAAAGTGAACCACCGCGCTGAGCGTACTGGCCGCAACCCGCAGACCGGTAAAGAAATCAAAATCGCCGCAGCTAACGTGCCGGCATTTGTTTCTGGTAAAGCACTGAAAGACTCTGTTAAGTAAGACAGCGTGGCAGTGAACAGTTTTGTCGAAGGGGCGGTGACGCCCCTTTTGTCATGTCTGGCGTCGGTCATTCTGACGCTGGCGGGCATCTCTGTTTCTGACAGCCTGTAGTCACGATTCCTCACTCCCCCCCTTTACCGCCAGCGGTTATGCGGGCGACCAGGGTGCCGTGCGCTTATGGCGCAAAGACTGCTGGCAACGAAACACACATCCTTGCTGCCTTCAGTCCGTGGCATCACGGTAACACCTCCCTTAGCGAGTACCGCTGGCAAGGTGATGCGCTCAGCCTGATTGAACTCAATATCTATGGCAAGCAGCCGGAACACATTCGCGTGCGCTTCGACGATCATGGCGAGCTCAGTTTTATGCAGCGTGAGGTGAACGGTCAGAAGCAGCAAATTTCCAGCGATCAAATCGACCTTTATCATTATCGGGCTGACCAGATTCGCCAGACCAGCGATGCGTTACGTCAGGGACGGGTCGTGTTGCGCCAGGGGCGCTGGCATGCAAATGGTTCCGTTACAACATGCGAAGGTCAAACTATTAAACCCGATCTCGATTCTTTGGCTATCAGCCATATAGAGCGTCGACAGAATCATTCATCGGCGGAAGTGAGTGTGGCGTGGCTTGAAGGGCCGGAAGGGGCACAGTTGTTGCTGGTAGCAAACGAAGATTTCTGTACCTGGCAGCCGACTGAGAAGAACTTCTGACGCAATGTGAATGATGCCCGTCTCCCAAAGAGAGAGGGCGAAAAGATTACTTCTCTTGCTCACGCGCGATGGCGCGGTAACCGATATCCTTGCGGCTAAAGCTGCCCTCCCACTGAATACCTGTCATCAAGGCATTCGCGCGCTGCTGAGCTTCAGCAACGGTTTCACCCAGCGCCGTGACGCAAAGTACGCGACCGCCGTTGGTTAACACCTGATCGTCCGCAGACAGTTTGGTTCCTGCATGGAACACCTTACCTTCAGCGGAAGACTCCAGCGGCAGACCGTGAATCACATCACCGATGTTGTAATCACCCGGATAGCCACCCGCCGCAATCACCACGCCCAATGCCGCACGCGGATCCCACTCAGAGGTTTTCTCATCCAGATTGCCTTTGCAGGCGGCAATGCAGAGATCTACCAGATCCGACTGCATGCGCATCATGATCGGCTGGGTTTCCGGATCGCCGAAACGGCAGTTGAACTCGATAACCTTCGGATTTCCCTGTTTGTCGATCATCAGACCGGCGTACAGGAAGCCCGTATAAGTATTACCTTCTGCCGCCATGCCTTTTACGGTTGGCCAAATCACGCGTTCCATGGTGCGCTGGTGAACGACATCCGTCACGACCGGAGCCGGGGAGTAAGCGCCCATGCCACCGGTGTTCGGGCCTGTGTCACCGTCGCCCACACGCTTGTGATCCTGGCTGGTAGCCATCGGCAGCACATGCTCACCGTCAACCATCACGATAAAGCTGGCTTCTTCGCCGTCCAGGAACTCTTCAATAACAATACGGTGACCTGCGTCGCCAAAGGCATTGCCAGCCAGCATGTCATTAACGGCCGCTTCAGCTTCTTCCAAGCGTCATCGCAACGATAACGCCCTTGCCGGCTGCCAGACCGTCTGCCTTGATAACGATCGGTGCGCCTTTTTCGCGCAGATACGCCAGTGCAGGTTCCACTTCCGTGAAGTTCTGGTATTCCGCCGTCGGAATGTGATGACGCGCAAGGAAATCTTTGGTGAAAGCTTTGGAGCCTTCCAGTTGTGCTGCACCCTGCGTCGGGCCAAAAATCTGCAGGCCCGCTGCGCGGAAGGCATCAACCACGCCAATCACCAGCGGCGCTTCCGGGCCAACAATGGTCAGATCGATTTTTTCGTTCTGGGCAAAGCTCAGCAGTGCCGGGATGTCGGTCGCGCCAATAGCGACGTTCTGCAGCGCCGGCTCCAGTGCGGTACCGGCGTTACCCGGTGCTACAAATACGGTATCAACCAGCGGCGATTGTGCTGCTTTCCACGCCAGCGCGTGCTCACGCCCGCCATTACCAATTACTAATACTTTCATTGTCTGCTCCGTGGATTAGTGGCGGAAGTGACGCATGTCGGTGAAGATCATCGCGATGCCGTGTTCGTCGGCTGCGGCAATAACTTCATCATCGCGAATAGAACCACCGGGCTGGATAACGCAGCTCACACCAACGGCTGCTGCCGCATCAATTCCGTCGCGGAACGGGAAGAAGGCATCAGATGCCATGGCGGAGCCTTTCACTTCCAGACCTTCATCAGCAGCTTTAATACCCGCGATTTTAGCGGAGTAAACGCGGCTCATCTGGCCTGCGCCTATCCCGATGGTCATGTTCTCTTTGGCATACACGATGGCGTTGGATTTAACGAATTTAGCCACTTTCCAGCAGAACAGCGCATCACGCAGCTCTTGTTCTGTCGGCTGGCGCTTGCTGACAACGCGCAGTTCACCTTCGGTCACCATGCCGAGGTCACGGTCCTGAACCAGCAGACCGCCGTTAACACGTTTGAAATCGAGGCCTGGCACACGTGCAGTCCACTCACCGCAGGTCAGAACACGGACGTTCTGTTTAGCCGCAGTAATTTTCAGTGCTTCTTCGGTAGCAGATGGTGCAATGATCACTTCTACGAACTGGCGAGAAATGATCGCCTGTGCGGTGTCCGCATCCAGCTCACGGTTGAAAGCGATGATGCCACCGAACGCAGAGGTCGGGTCGGTTTTGTACGCGCGATCGTAAGCATCAAGAAGGGAGGTGCTGACAGCAACGCCGCATGGGTTAGCATGTTTCACAATCACACATGCCGGTTCCTGGAACTCTTTCACGCATTCCAGTGCCGCATCGGTATCGGCAATGTTGTTATAAGAGAGGGCTTTACCCTGCAACTGCTGTGCTGTTGCAACAGAGGCTTCTTTTACCTCTTCTTCTATATAGAAGGCAGCCTGCTGGTGGCTGTTCTCACCGTAACGCATATCCTGCTTCTTAATGAAGTTCAAATTCAGGGTGCGAGGGAAGCGACCCGCGGCTTCTTTGCTCTCGCCGTGGTAGGCCGGAACCATGCTGCCGAAGTAGTTGGCGATCATGCTGTCGTAGGCGGCAGTATGCTCGAAGGCTTTGATGGCCAGGTCGAAACGGGTTTCCAGGGTCAGAGAGGCCTCATTGGCATCCATCTCTTCAATAATAGCGTTGTAGTCGCTGCTCTTAACCACGATGGCCACATCTTTATGGTTCTTCGCGGCAGAGCGCACCATGGTCGGGCCGCCAATATCGATATTCTCTACGGCATCTTCCAGCGAGCAGCCTTCACGGGCAACGGTCTGGGCAAACGGGTAGAGGTTAACGACAACCATATCAATAGGAGAGATGCTGTGTTCAGCCATGATGGCATCATCCTGACCACGACGGCCGAGGATCCCTCCGTGTACTTTCGGATGCAGGGTCTTCACGCGTCCATCCATCATTTCCGGGAAACCGGTGTAATCGGAAACTTCGGTCACTGGTAAGCCTTTATCTGCCAGCAGGCGGGCAGTACCACCTGTAGAAAGCAGTTCCACACCACGTGCAGAAAGTGCCTGAGCGAATTCGACGATGCCAGCTTTGTCAGAAACACTGAGCAGAGCGCGGCGGACTGGACGACGTTGTTGCATGGTAAATCCCCTGGATTTGACGATAACAGAGAGCGTTAGCTGAATTTTCATCTAAAAACTCAGCTAACGCCCCTTACGGGGCTGCTTTTTTGCGCGGGCATTGTAACGAAAACGTTTGCGCAACGCTCGCGAATTTTTATCTTTCGATCTGGATCACTTAATTTCCTCCTCTATATAGATGTTCTGTTCTCGATTTATGGCGAAGAAACAAATCGATTTTGTGGATAACTCTGTGCGTAAGAGGGTATAAGGCGGGGTTTTGCTGGGGAATGCAGCAGTCAGTCATTTTTCTGTAATTTATCTATTGCGGCCTGCGGAGAACTCCCTATAATGCGCCTCCATCGACACGGCGGATGTGAATCACTTCACACTAACCAGCCGGTTCGGTTGAAGAGAAAAGCGAAAATAAGCGCTTGACTCTGAAAGAGGAAAGCGTAATATACGCCACCTCGCAACGGTGAGCGAAAGCCGCGTTGCACTGCTCTTTAACAATTTATCAGACAATCTGTGTGGGCACTCAAAGTGACATGGATTCTTAATGTCTTCGGACAATAAATGAATACCAAGTCTCAAAGAGTGAACACGTAATTCATTACGAAGTTTAATTCTACGAGCATCAAACTTAAATTGAAGAGTTTGATCATGGCTCAGATTGAACGCTGGCGGCAGGCCTAACACATGCAAGTCGAACGGTAGCACAGAGAGCTTGCTCTTGGGTGACGAGTGGCGGACGGGTGAGTAATGTCTGGGAAACTGCCTGATGGAGGGGGATAACTACTGGAAACGGTAGCTAATACCGCATAACGTCGCAAGACCAAAGAGGGGGACCTTCGGGCCTCTTGCCATCAGATGTGCCCAGATGGGATTAGCTAGTAGGTGGGGTAATGGCTCACCTAGGCGACGATCCCTAGCTGGTCTGAGAGGATGACCAGCCACACTGGAACTGAGACACGGTCCAGACTCCTACGGGAGGCAGCAGTGGGGAATATTGCACAATGGGCGCAAGCCTGATGCAGCCATGCCGCGTGTATGAAGAAGGCCTTCGGGTTGTAAAGTACTTTCAGCGAGGAGGAAGGCAATACGGTTAATAACCGTGTTGATTGACGTTACTCGCAGAAGAAGCACCGGCTAACTCCGTGCCAGCAGCCGCGGTAATACGGAGGGTGCAAGCGTTAATCGGAATTACTGGGCGTAAAGCGCACGCAGGCGGTCTGTCAAGTCGGATGTGAAATCCCCGGGCTCAACCTGGGAACTGCATTCGAAACTGGCAGGCTTGAGTCTTGTAGAGGGGGGTAGAATTCCAGGTGTAGCGGTGAAATGCGTAGAGATCTGGAGGAATACCGGTGGCGAAGGCGGCCCCCTGGACAAAGACTGACGCTCAGGTGCGAAAGCGTGGGGAGCAAACAGGATTAGATACCCTGGTAGTCCACGCTGTAAACGATGTCGACTTGGAGGTTGTTCCCTTGAGGAGTGGCTTCCGGAGCTAACGCGTTAAGTCGACCGCCTGGGGAGTACGGCCGCAAGGTTAAAACTCAAATGAATTGACGGGGGCCCGCACAAGCGGTGGAGCATGTGGTTTAATTCGATGCAACGCGAAGAACCTTACCTACTCTTGACATCCAGAGAACTTAGCAGAGATGCTTTGGTGCCTTCGGGAACTCTGAGACAGGTGCTGCATGGCTGTCGTCAGCTCGTGTTGTGAAATGTTGGGTTAAGTCCCGCAACGAGCGCAACCCTTATCCTTTGTTGCCAGCGGTTCGGCCGGGAACTCAAAGGAGACTGCCAGTGATAAACTGGAGGAAGGTGGGGATGACGTCAAGTCATCATGGCCCTTACGAGTAGGGCTACACACGTGCTACAATGGCATATACAAAGAGAAGCGACCTCGCGAGAGCAAGCGGACCTCATAAAGTATGTCGTAGTCCGGATCGGAGTCTGCAACTCGACTCCGTGAAGTCGGAATCGCTAGTAATCGTGGATCAGAATGCCACGGTGAATACGTTCCCGGGCCTTGTACACACCGCCCGTCACACCATGGGAGTGGGTTGCAAAAGAAGTAGGTAGCTTAACCTTCGGGAGGGCGCTTACCACTTTGTGATTCATGACTGGGGTGAAGTCGTAACAAGGTAACCGTAGGGGAACCTGCGGTTGGATCACCTCCTTACCTTAAAGAACCTGCCTTTGTAGTGCTCACACAGATTGTCTGATGAAAAGTAAATAGCAAGGCGTCTTGCCGAAGCAGACTTCAGTGTCCCCTTCGTCTAGAGGCCCAGGACACCGCCCTTTCACGGCGGTAACAGGGGTTCGAATCCCCTAGGGGACGCCACTTGCTGGTTTGTGAGTGAAAGTCGCCGACCTCTGTATCTCAAAGCTGACTTAATAAGTCATGTTTGAGATATTTGCTCTTTAAAAATCTGGATCAAGCTGAAAATTGAAACGACACATCATGTCTGTTCTCCGTAATAAGAACAGAACAGCGGTGTGTTCGAGTCTCTCAAATTTTCACGACATCGAACGGTGTTTTACGAAACATCTTCGGGTTGTGAGGTTAAGCGACTAAGCGTACACGGTGGATGCCCTGGCAGTCAGAGGCGATGAAGGGCGTGCTAATCTGCGATAAGCGTCGGCGAGGTGATATGAACCTTTGACCCGGCGATACCCGAATGGGGAAACCCAGTGTGTTTCGACACACTATCATGTCATGAATACATAGTGGCATGAGGCGAACCGGGGGAACTGAAACATCTAAGTACCCCGAGGAAAAGAAATCAACCGAGATTCCCCCAGTAGCGGCGAGCGAACGGGGAGGAGCCCAGAGTCTGAATCAGCGCGTGTGGTAGTGGAACGGTCTGGAAAGTCCGGCGATACAGGGTGATAGCCCCGTACACGAAAGTGCACACGTTGTGAACTCGAAGAGTAGGGCGGGACACGTGGTATCCTGTCTGAATATGGGGGGACCATCCTCCAAGGCTAAATACTCCTGACTGACCGATAGTGAACCAGTACCGTGAGGGAAAGGCGAAAAGAACCCCGGCGAGGGGAGTGAAAAAGAACCTGAAACCGTGTACGTACAAGCAGTGGGAGCCTTGATTTATCAGGGTGACTGCGTACCTTTTGTATAATGGGTCAGCGACTTATATTCTGTAGCAAGGTTAACCGTATAGGGGAGCCGCAGGGAAACCGAGTCTTAACTGGGCGTTAAGTTGCAGGGTATAGACCCGAAACCCGGTGATCTAGCCATGGGCAGGTTGAAGGTTGGGTAACACTAACTGGAGGACCGAACCGACTAATGTTGAAAAATTAGCGGATGACTTGTGGCTGGGGGTGAAAGGCCAATCAAACCGGGAGATAGCTGGTTCTCCCCGAAAGCTATTTAGGTAGCGCCTCGTGAACTCATCTTCGGGGGTAGAGCACTGTTTCGGCTAGGGGGTCATCCCGACTTACCAACCCGATGCAAACTACGAATACCGAAGAATGTTATCACGGGAGACACACGGCGGGTGCTAACGTCCGTCGTGAAGAGGGAAACAACCCAGACCGCCAGCTAAGGTCCCAAAGTCATGGTTAAGTGGGAAACGATGTGGGAAGGCACAGACAGCCAGGATGTTGGCTTAGAAGCAGCCATCATTTAAAGAAAGCGTAATAGCTCACTGGTCGAGTCGGCCTGCGCGGAAGATGTAACGGGGCTAAACCATGCACCGAAGCTGCGGCAGCGACACTATGTGTTGTTGGGTAGGGGAGCGTTCTGTAAGCCGTTGAAGGTGGCCTGTGAGGGTTGCTGGAGGTATCAGAAGTGCGAATGCTGACATAAGTAACGATAAAGCGGGTGAAAAGCCCGCTCGCCGGAAGACCAAGGGTTCCTGTCCAACGTTAATCGGGGCAGGGTGAGTCGACCCCTAAGGCGAGGCCGAAAGGCGTAGTCGATGGGAAACAGGTTAATATTCCTGTACTTGGTGTTACTGCGAAGGGGGGACGGAGAAGGCTATGTTAGCCGGGCGACGGTTGTCCCGGTTTAAGCATGTAGGCGGAGAGTTTAGGTAAATCCGGACTCTTTTTAACGCTGAGGTGTGATGACGAGGCACTACGGTGCTGAAGTAACAAATGCCCTGCTTCCAGGAAAAGCCTCTAAGCATCAGGTAACACAAAATCGTACCCCAAACCGACACAGGTGGTCAGGTAGAGAATACCAAGGCGCTTGAGAGAACTCGGGTGAAGGAACTAGGCAAAATGGTGCCGTAACTTCGGGAGAAGGCACGCTGATGGTAAGTAAAGCGACTTGCTCGTGGAGCTGAAATCAGTCGAAGATACCAGCTGGCTGCAACTGTTTATTAAAAACACAGCACTGTGCAAACACGAAAGTGGACGTATACGGTGTGACGCCTGCCCGGTGCCGGAAGGTTAATTGATGGGGTTATCCGTAAGGAGAAGCTCTTGATCGAAGCCCCGGTAAACGGCGGCCGTAACTATAACGGTCCTAAGGTAGCGAAATTCCTTGTCGGGTAAGTTCCGACCTGCACGAATGGCGTAATGATGGCCAGGCTGTCTCCACCCGAGACTCAGTGAAATTGAACTCGCTGTGAAGATGCAGTGTACCCGCGGCAAGACGGAAAGACCCCGTGAACCTTTACTATAGCTTGACACTGAACATTGAGCCTTGATGTGTAGGATAGGTGGGAGGCTTTGAAGCGTGGACGCCAGTCTGCGTGGAGCCAACCTTGAAATACCACCCTTTAATGTTTGATGTTCTAACGTAGACCCGTAATCCGGGTTGCGGACAGTGTCTGGTGGGTAGTTTGACTGGGGCGGTCTCCTCCTAAAGTGTAACGGAGGAGCACGAAGGTTAGCTAATCCTGGTCGGACATCAGGAGGTTAGTGCAATGGCATAAGCTAGCTTGACTGCGAGAGTGACGGCTCGAGCAGGTGCGAAAGCAGGTCATAGTGATCCGGTGGTTCTGAATGGAAGGGCCATCGCTCAACGGATAAAAGGTACTCCGGGGATAACAGGCTGATACCGCCCAAGAGTTCATATCGACGGCGGTGTTTGGCACCTCGATGTCGGCTCATCACATCCTGGGGCTGAAGTAGGTCCCAAGGGTACGGCTGTTCGCCGTTTAAAGTGGTACGCGAGCTGGGTTTAGAACGTCGTGAGACAGTTCGGTCCCTATCTGCCGTGGGCGCTGGAGAATTGAGGGGGGCTGCTCCTAGTACGAGAGGACCGGAGTGGACGCATCACTGGTGTTCGGGTTGTCATGCCAATGGCATTGCCCGGTAGCTAAATGCGGAAAAGATAAGTGCTGAAAGCATCTAAGCACGAAACTTGCCCCGAGATGAGTTCTCCCTGACTCCCTGAGAGTCCTGAAGGAACGTTGAAGACGACGACGTTGATAGGTCGGGTGTGTAAGCGTAGCGATACGTTGAGCTAACCGATACTAATGAACCGTGAGGCTTAACCTTACAACGCCGAAGGTGTTTTGGCGTGAAGAGACGAAATTTTTAGCTTGAACCGGATTAATCGACAGGTCCAGAGGACGTGTTGATAACAGAATTTGCCTGGCGGCAACAGCGCGGTGGTCCCACCTGACCCCATGCCGAACTCAGAAGTGAAACGCCGTAGCGCCGATGGTAGTGTGGGGTCTCCCCATGCGAGAGTAGGGAACTGCCAGGCATCAAATAAGTGAAGAGCCCATCCGGAAGGATGGGCTTTTTGCGTTTTTATGATTTTAAACGTCAAAAGATCCACTACGTGCAATCTTAAACAGAAAAGCCTTATGCGAAAGCGTGGGGCTTTTTTGCTATTGTTAAATCTGACTTTTTTGAACGAATCGCTAAAGGATCTGGCTATGACGGTTCTCTATGTTCAGCTTTATCAAAATCGGATGGTTGTTCGCAATCTCGATACCCGCCAGCAGGTTTCTGGTAATCATATCTTCAGCAATCAACGCATTATTATCGCTGATTTTTTTGAGGCAGAAGGCTTCCTCGCTCATCTTATTCAGCAAGTTGCGCCTCGTTCCTTCTGGCATGCACTGCCGGGAGTGGGGAAATTAACGATCCTGAGCCACGCGCTGGAGATGAATGAGGGCGGTTTATCACCCGTCGAAGAACGTGCACTACTGGAAATGACCTTTGGTGCCTCACGTGGCAGGTGTCGTTACCCGAAAGTTATCGCCGATCAAACCCCACTGAATGATGATCAGGTGTTGCTCGCCCTCGCTCGTCAGCAAGACTCAATGACCCCGCCTGACAAGCGTCCCAAAATCATCAGCTAATCTTATCTATGAATGACGTTACGGCTCGGCCGTGACGTGAAACTTTCTCACCTTCCACATGCAGACTCGACATTTGCCTGATTTCTGGGTATCGTTCCAGCTGTCTGGATGTCTAAACGTTTAAACGTATGCAGTGAGGATATAAGTTATGCCGATTCGGGTGCAGGACGAGCTACCAGCCGTCAATTTCTTGCGTGATGAAAACGTCTTTGTCATGACAACATCACGTGCAACAGGTCAGGAAATTCGTCCGCTGAAGGTACTTATCCTCAATCTGATGCCAAAAAAAATCGAGACGGAGAACCAGTTCCTGCGTCTGCTTTCCAACTCTCCGCTGCAGGTTGACGTCAGACTATTGCGTATTGATGCACGTGAATCCCGCAACACACCTGCGGAACATCTGAACAATTTCTACTGCAACTTCGACGAAATCAGCGAAGAAAACTTCGATGGATTGATCGTCACCGGCGCACCACTGGGTCTGGTTGAGTTTAACGATGTTGCCTACTGGCCGCAGATCCAGCAGGTACTGGAGTGGGCAAAAGATCACGTCACCTCAACGCTGTTTGTCTGTTGGGCTGTACAGGCGGCTCTCAATATTCTGTACGGTATTCCAAAACAGACCCGTGAAGAAAAACTCTCCGGCGTCTATGAGCATCATATTCTCCACCCACATGCACTACTGACGCGTGGGTTTGACGATACTTTCCTGGCTCCGCATTCACGTTACGCCGACTTCCCGGCAGCACTGATCCGCGACTATACCGATCTGGAAATTCTTGCTGAAACAGATGGTGGTGATGCCTATCTGTTCGCCAGTAAAGATAAGCGTATCGCTTTTGTAACCGGACACCCGGAGTATGATGCCGACACTCTGGCAGGTGAATATTTCCGCGATGCGGATGCCGGGCTGTCACCGGACGTTCCCTACAACTATTTCCCTAAAAACGATCCGCAGAACAAGCCGCACGCGACCTGGCGCAGTCATGGAAATCTACTGTTTATCAACTGGTTGAACTACTACGTCTACCAGATCACTCCGTTCGATTTACGCCATATGAACCCCACGCTGGACTGATCCTCATCCAGGATCTTTAACCGTTTCAGCATCGCTTAAAGGCACCTTCGGGTGCCTTTTTTATTTCCGAAACTTACTCCACATTGTATTAAAACTTTAAATCATTTGTTATCAATGCGTTAATTTGATTTTAAATTAAAAATGGAAATTGTTTTTGATTTTGATTTTTAATTGAGTAGTCTTATTTCTGCTGAACGAAAAAACGACAACGATCTTTCGTTCACGATGGGGGACGTATTCGGATCAATGACGAGGAGCAGCGTAATGACACAACAGGCGACGACGACGGACGAATTGGCTTTTAATAAGCCTTATGGCGAGCTGGAAAAGCACATTCTCACGCCCGAAGCGGTGGAGTTTCTGACTGAACTGGTTACGCGCTTTACGCCACAACGCAATAAACTGCTGGCTGCACGCATTCAGCAACAGCAGGATATTGATGATGGAAAGCTTCCAGATTTTATTTCGGAAACGAATTCCATTAGAAATTCTGAGTGGAAGATTCGCGGTATCCCGGATGACCTGATGGATCGTCGTGTAGAGATCACCGGGCCAGTGGAACGCAAGATGGTGATCAATGCGCTGAATGCCAATGTGAAGGTCTTCATGGCGGACTTTGAGGATTCCCTCTCGCCAGACTGGAACAAAGTGATTGACGGTCAGATCAACCTGCGTGACGCAGTTAATGGCACCATCAGCTATACCAACGAAGCCGGCAAAATTTACCAGCTCAAACCGAATCCGGCGGTATTGATTTGTCGTGTGCGTGGTCTGCATTTGCCGGAAAAACATGTGACCTGGCGCGGCGAAGCCATTCCAGGCAGCCTGTTTGATTTTGCGCTCTACTTTTTCCACAACCACAAAGCGTTGCTGGCAAAAGGCAGCGGCCCTTACTTCTATCTGCCAAAAACGCAGGCCTGGCAGGAGGCCGCCTGGTGGAGTGAGGTCTTCAGCTACACCGAGGATCGCTTCAACCTGCCGCGCGGCACCATCAAAGCGACATTGCTGATTGAAACGCTGCCTGCCGTCTTCCAGATGGATGAGATCCTGCATGCACTCCGCGACCATATCGTGGGTCTGAACTGCGGCCGCTGGGACTACATCTTTAGCTATATCAAAACATTGAAAAATCACCCGGACCGCGTCTTGCCGGATCGCCAGGTGGTCACGATGACCAAGCCATTCCTTAACGCTTATTCCCGCCTGTTGATCAAAACCTGCCACAAGCGTGGCGCGTTTGCGATGGGCGGCATGGCGGCCTTTATCCCTAGCAAAGATGCAGACCGCAATAGCCAGGTGCTCGGCAAAGTGAAGGCGGACAAAGAGCTGGAAGCGAAGAATGGCCACGACGGCACCTGGATTGCCCATCCGGGCCTGGCGGATACCGCAATGGAGGTCTTCAGCCAGGTGCTGGGTGATAACAAAAACCAACTCTACGTAACCCGTTGTGAAGATGCGCCGATTACTGCCGGGCAGTTGCTGGCCGCTGCAGAGGGTGAGCGTACCGAGGAGGGGATGCGCGCCAACATTCGCGTGGCCGTGCAGTACATCGAAGCGTGGATCTCCGGCAATGGTTGCGTGCCGATTTACGGTCTGATGGAAGATGCTGCCACTGCGGAGATCTCGCGCACTTCAATCTGGCAGTGGATTCGCCATGAGAAAACGCTCAGCAACGGCAAACCCGTTACCAAAGCCCTGTTCCGCCAGATGCTCGCCGAAGAGATGCGGGTTATTCAGGACGAGTTGGGTGAACACCGCTTCAGCAGCGGCCGTTTCGATGATGCCGCCCGGTTGATGGAGCAGATCACCACGTCTGATGAGTTGATCGATTTTCTGACGCTGCCGGGCTACCGCCTGCTTGCCTAACCCACCACATAAAAAAATGGAGCATCTGCACATGAAGACTCGTACCCAACAAATCGAAGAATTACAAAAAGAATGGACGAAACCGCGCTGGGAAGGCATTACCCGCCCGTACAGCGCAGAAGAGGTGGTGAAGTTACGTGGCTCGGTGAACCCGGAATGTACGCTGGCGCAACTGGGCGCGGCGAAAATGTGGCGTTTACTGCATGGTGAATCGAAAAAAGGCTACGTGAACAGCCTCGGTGCACTGACCGGTGGGCAGGCACTGCAGCAGGCGAAAGCAGGGGTGGAAGCCATTTATCTGTCTGGCTGGCAGGTCGCGGCGGATGCTAACCTGGCCTCCAGCATGTACCCGGATCAATCGCTCTACCCGGCCAACTCTGTCCCGTCCGTGGTGGATCGGATCAACAATACCTTCCGCCGTGCGGATCAGATCCAGTGGTCGTCCGGTATTGAACCTAACGATCCGCGCTATGTGGATTACTTCCTGCCGATCGTCGCAGATGCGGAAGCCGGGTTTGGTGGCGTGCTGAATGCTTTTGAACTGATGAAATCGATGATTGAAGCCGGTGCAGCGGCAGTACATTTCGAAGATCAGCTCGCCTCGGTGAAAAAATGCGGTCATATGGGCGGTAAAGTGTTGGTGCCGACACAGGAGGCGATTCAGAAACTGGTGGCTGCACGTCTGGCCGCCGATGTGCTGGGTGTTCCGACGCTGGTGATTGCACGTACCGATGCTGACGCAGCCGATCTGATCACCTCTGATTGCGACCCATACGACAGTGAATTCATCACCGGTGAGCGTACCAGCGAAGGGTTCTACCGTACCCATGCGGGCATTGAGCAGGCGATCAGCCGCGGGCTGGCCTATGCGCCTTATGCAGACCTGGTGTGGTGTGAAACCTCAACGCCAGACCTGGCGCTGGCGAAGCGATTTGCCGATGCGATTCATGCGAAATTCCCCGGCAAACTACTGGCCTACAACTGCTCGCCATCGTTTAACTGGCAGAAGAATCTGGACGATAAAACCATCGCCAGCTTCCAGCAGCAGCTTTCAGATATGGGCTACAAGTACCAGTTCATCACTCTGGCGGGCATTCACAGCATGTGGTTCAACATGTTCGACCTGGCGCGTTCTTATGCGCAGGGCGAGGGGATGCGTCACTACGTCGAGAAGGTACAGCAACCGGAATTTGCTGCCGCCAAAGAGGGTTACACCTTTGTGTCCCATCAGCAGGAAGTGGGCACGGGCTACTTCGATAAGGTGACCACCATCATTCAGGGCGGTGTGTCGTCAGTGACTGCACTGACCGGATCGACGGAAGAGTCGCAGTTCTGATTTGCCCCTCACCCTAACCCTCTCCCTGAGGGAGAGGGGATTGATCGGTGGAATATGGGGAATTGGCACGATTGTTTTCTCCCTCTCCCCTTTGGGAGAGGGTCGGGGTGAGGGGAAAAGATGTCGCGTGGCCTGGAATTACTGATTGCACAAACTATTCTGCAGGGTTTCGACGCCCAATATGGCCGGTTTCTTGAAGTCACCTCCGGTGCGCAGCAACGATTTGAACAGGCCGACTGGCATGCCGTGCAGCAGGCGATGAAGCAGCGTATCCACCTTTACGATCACCATGTCGGACTGGTGGTAGAGCAACTGCGCTGTATTACCGACAACCAGCGTCCTGATCCGGCTTTCCTGCTGAGTGTCAAAGCACACTACACCCGACTTCTGCCTGATTACCCGCGCTATGAAATTGCCGAGAGCTTTTTTAACTCCGTTTACTGCCGCCTGTTCGATCATCACGCGCTGACCCCTGAGCGGTTATTCATTTTTAGCTCTCAACCGGAACGTCACTTTCGCGGTCATGCCCGTCCGCTGGCGAAGGATTTTTATCCGGACGCGGGCTGGGAAACGCTGCTCACACGCGTGCTGAGCGATTTACCGCTGCGCCTGCCCTGGCAGGACAAAGCGCGGGACGTGGGTTACATCATTGCCCATCTGGTGGACACCTTTGGCACTGATGTTTTGCGTCTGGCGCACCTGCAAATCGCCAATGAACTCTTCTATCGCAACAAAGCAGCCTGGCTGGTCGGCAAACTGGTCACGCCTGCGGGAACACTGCCCTTTTTACTGCCTGTTCATCGTTCGGATGAGGGGGAGTTGTTTGTCGATACCTGTCTGACAGCGATTTCTGAAGCGAGCATCGTGTTTGGCTTTGCCCGTTCTTACTTCATGGTGTATGCCCCGCTGCCTGCCGCCCTGGTGGAGTGGTTACGGGAAATTCTGCCTGGGAAAACCACCGCTGAACTGTATATGGCGATTGGCTGCCAGAAGCACGGCAAAACGGAAAGTTACCGTGAATATCTCACCTATCTTGCAGGCAGCGATGAGCCGTTTATTGAAGCGCCGGGCATTCGCGGCATGGTGATGCTGGTCTTCACGCTGCCAGGTTTCGACCGGGTGTTTAAAGTCATCAAAGATCAGTTCCCACCGCAAAAAGAGATGAGCGCGGCCCATGTGCGCGCGTGCTACCAACTGGTCAAAGAGCACGATCGTGTGGGACGCATGGCGGACACCCAGGAGTTCGAAAACTTCGTGCTGGAAAAGCGCCGCATAGCACCGGAATTAATGGCGTTGCTGCTTCAGGAAGCACCACAGAAAATCACCGACCTCGGCGATCGCATCGCCATTAGCCACCTTTATATTGAGCGGCGAATGGTGCCGCTTAATCTCTGGTTCGAGCGGGTGAAAGGCCAGCAGTTGCGGGATGCGGTAGAGGAGTACGGCAATGCCATTCGCCAACTTGCCGCCGCCAATATCTTCCCCGGCGACATGTTGTTTAAAAACTTTGGTGTGACCCGGCATGGGCGCGTGGTGTTCTACGACTACGATGAGATTTGCTATATGACGGAGGTGAACTTCCGTGATATTCCACCGCCGCGTTATCCGGAAGATGAGCTGAGTGCGGAGCCCTGGTACAGCGTGACGCCGGGCGATGTGTTCCCGGAAGAGTTTCGTCACTGGCTGTGCGCTGACCCAGAGATTGGCCCGCTGTTTGAAGAGATGCATGCCGACCTGCTGCGTGCAGATTACTGGCGGGAGCTACAAACGCGAATCAAAAATGGTCACGTCGAGGATGTGTACGCCTACCGCCGACGCCAGCGTTTCATGTTTTCTCCCTCTCCCCGTGGGAGGGGGTTGGGGTGAGGGCATCAGGCTACACCGGATAAAAGCTCAGCGGATCCCGCCGTACGCCAGCGTCACCTCTTTCGCCGCTTTAATCGCCATGGCTCCCAGCTCCGTTACCCGGTCGTCAGTGATACGGGAAATCGGGCCGGAGATAGATATGGCTGCAAACGGAAGGCCGTGTTCGTCGTGAATACAGGCGGCGACGCAGCGCAGGCCCAGCGCATGCTCTTCATCATCAAAAGAGTAACCACGCTTGCGGGTCTGGGCGAGATCTTCTTTGAGGTGTACCGGCGACACCAAAGTCGCATGGGTATAGGCATGCAGCCCCTTGCGGTGCAACAAACTGGAGACCTGGTCATCGTTCAGATTGGCCAGAAACGCTTTCCCTGCGCCGGAAGCATGCATCGGCAGCTTGCCGCCAATCGGCGCAGACATACGCATAAGCTGAGTGCACTGCACCTGGTCGATAATAATGGCCTGGTGATCGCTCTGGTCCAGCACCGCCAGGTTAACCGTCTCACCGGAGTTTTCCATCAGGGTGCGCAGAATCGGGTGCACAATGGCCATCAGATTGCGGCTTTGCAAGAAGCTGCTGCCGACGATAAAGGCATGTGCCCCAACGGACCAGTGCCCGAGCTCACCGACCTGGCGCACAAAGCCAAGCTGCTGCATGGTGGTCAGTAAGCGGTGGGTGGTAGAGTTGGGTAAGCCAGCCTGCTGCGCCAGTTCGGTTAAGGCCACGCTGCCGTGGGACTCCGCAATGGACTCCAGCAGTTTAAGGCCGCGGGTTAAAGACTGAACCTGACCGGTGGGTTGCGCGGCAGCGGCAGTAGCGGGTTTTCTGCCGCGTTTGGCGGGAACATTGGCAACCATGGCTGACTCCTTTTCTGTATCGTGGAAATCATTTTCGTTTTATAGAATTATAATGCAACCCCACAAAATACTGATCGGATGAGTTCAGGTGAACATCTCTCATGTTACCCCTCTCTGACTTTTCCGACCTGACAGTTTGTGCCAGTATGTCCTGCTGGCCTTTTGGCCTGGTTGAGCGTCGTCGGGAGCACGTGTGAGCAGCAAAGTTGAGCAACTGAAGCAGCAATTAAATGAACGTATTCTGGTTCTGGATGGGGGCATGGGCACCATGATCCAGAATCAACGTCTGAGTGAGCAGGATTTTCGCGGTGAGCGTTTTGCCGACTGGCCCTGTGACCTTAAAGGTAACAATGACTTACTGGTTATTACTCAGCCAGAGGTGATTGCGACTATCCACTCTGCCTATTTCGCGGCGGGTGCGGATATCATTGAAACCAACACCTTTAACTCGACGACGATCGCGATGGCGGATTACCAGATGGAATCCCTGTCCGCGGAAATCAACTTTGCCGCAGCGAAGCTGGCGCGCGCCTGCGCCGATGAATGGACCGCCCGCACGCCGGAAAAACCGCGCTACGTTGCCGGTGTTCTCGGCCCGACCAACCGCACCGCGTCTATCTCGCCGGACGTTAACGACCCGGCGTTTCGTAACATCACCTTTGATGGGCTGGTGGAGGCTTACCGCGAATCAACCAAAGCGCTGGTGGAGGGAGGCAGTGACCTCATCCTGATTGAGACGGTTTTCGATACGCTCAACGCGAAAGCCGCGATTTTTGCGGTGAAAGAAGAATTTGAAGCCCTGGGCGTTGACCTGCCGATCATGATTTCCGGCACCATTACCGATGCCTCTGGCCGAACGCTATCCGGGCAGACGACTGAAGCCTTTTATAACTCTCTGCGCCACGCCGATGCGCTCACCTTTGGCCTGAACTGTGCCCTGGGGCCGGATGAACTGCGTCAGTATGTACAGGAATTGTCACGCATTGCGGAATGTTATGTCACCGCGCACCCGAACGCCGGTCTGCCAAACGCCTTTGGTGAGTACGATCTCGATGCAGAAACCATGGCGGAACAGATTCGTGAGTGGGCCGAAGCGGGCTTCCTGAATATCGTGGGTGGCTGCTGTGGCACCACGCCTGAACACATCAAAGCGATGAGCGATGCGGTCGCAGGCTTGCCGCCGCGTGCGCTGCCTGACCTGCCGGTTGCCTGCCGCCTGGCGGGTCTGGAGCCGCTGAACATTGGCGATGACAGCCTGTTTGTGAACGTGGGTGAACGTACTAACGTTACCGGTTCGGCGAAATTTAAGCGCCTCATTAAAGAAGAGAAGTACAACGAAGCGCTGGATGTTGCGCGCCAGCAGGTCGAAAGCGGTGCGCAGATTATTGATATCAACATGGATGAGGGGATGCTCGACGCCGAAGCGGCGATGGTGCGTTTCCTCAATCTGATCGCCGGTGAGCCGGACATCGCCCGTGTGCCGATCATGATTGACTCCTCGAAGTGGGAGGTCATCGAAAAAGGGCTGAAATGCATTCAGGGCAAAGGCATCGTTAACTCCATCTCAATGAAAGAGGGGATTGATGTCTTTATCCATCACGCGAAGCTGGTACGCCGTTACGGTGCCGCGATGGTGGTGATGGCCTTTGACGAAGTCGGCCAGGCGGATACCCGCGAGCGCAAAATCGAGATTTGCCGCCGGGCGTACAACATTCTGACCAAAGAGGTGGGATTCCCGCCGGAAGACATCATCTTTGACCCGAATATCTTCGCGGTGGCGACCGGGATAGAAGAGCATAACAACTACGCGCAGGACTTTATTGGTGCCTGCGAAGACATCAAACGCGAGTTGCCTCATGCGCTGATCTCCGGTGGCGTTTCCAACGTGTCGTTCTCGTTCCGCGGTAATGACCCTGTGCGTGAGGCGATCCACGCCGTCTTCCTTTATTACGCCATCCGCAATGGCATGGATATGGGGATTGTGAACGCAGGGCAGCTGGCGATTTACGACGACCTGCCTGCTGAACTGCGCGATGCGGTTGAAGATGTGATCCTCAACCGCCGTGACGACGGCACCGAACGTTTGCTCGAGCTGGCGGAAAAATATCGTGGCAGCAAAACCGACGATACCGCCAATGCACAGCAGGCGGAATGGCGTAGTTGGGATGTGAAAAAGCGTCTTGAGTACTCACTGGTCAAAGGCATCACTGAATTCATTGAGCTGGACACCGAAGAGGCCCGTCAGCAGTCAGCACGCCCAATTGAGGTGATTGAAGGCCCGCTGATGGACGGGATGAACGTGGTCGGCGACCTGTTCGGCGAGGGCAAGATGTTCCTGCCGCAGGTGGTGAAATCGGCCCGCGTCATGAAACAGGCGGTGGCCTACCTCGAACCGTACATTGAAGCCAGCAAAGAGAAAGGCTCCAGCAACGGCAAGATGGTCATCGCGACCGTGAAAGGCGACGTCCACGACATCGGCAAAAATATCGTCGGCGTGGTACTGCAGTGTAATAACTACGAAATCATCGACCTCGGGGTCATGGTGCCGACGGAGAAAATCCTCAAGACCGCCCGTGAAGTGAATGCCGACCTGATTGGCCTGTCTGGCCTGATCACCCCGTCGCTTGATGAGATGGTGAACGTTGCCAAAGAGATGGAGCGCCAGGGCTTTACCCTGCCGTTGCTGATTGGCGGGGCAACCACGTCTAAAGCGCACACGGCGGTGAAGATCGAGCAGAACTACAGCGGTCCGACAGTCTACGTACAGAACGCCTCGCGCACCGTGGGCGTGGTGGCGGCACTGTTGTCGGAGACGCAACGGGATGACTTCGTGGCCCGTACCCGCAAAGAGTATGAAACCGTGCGCATTCAGCATGCACGTAAGAAACCGCGTACTCCACCGGTAACGCTGGCCGCCGCGCGTGAAAACGACCTCGCCTTTGACTGGGCAAGCTACACGCCGCCGGTTGCGCACAAGCTGGGTGTGCAGGAAGTGGAAGCCAGCATCGAAACGCTGCGCAACTACATCGACTGGACACCGTTCTTTATGACCTGGTCACTGGCCGGGAAGTACCCGCGTATCCTCGAAGATGAGGTAGTGGGAGAAGAAGCAAAACGCCTGTTCCAGGACGCCAACGACATGCTGGATATGCTCAGTCGTGAGAAGACCCTTAATCCGCGTGGTGTAGTGGGGCTGTTCCCGGCGAACCGCGTGGGTGACGATGTGGAAATCTATCGCGATGAAAGCCGCACCCAGGTCCTGACCGTGGGGCGTCATCTGCGTCAGCAAACGGAGAAAGTGGGCTTCGCGAACTACTGTCTTGCCGATTTCATTGCACCGAAATTTAGCGGAAAAGAAGACTACATTGGTGCCTTTGCCGTCACCGGTGGTCTCGAAGAGGATGCGCTGGCCGAGGCTTACAATGCGCAGCACGATGATTACAATAAAATCATGGTGAAAGCGGTGGCAGACCGCCTGGCCGAAGCCTTTGCGGAGTATCTGCATGAGCGCGTGCGTAAGGTCTACTGGGGCTACGCGCCGAATGAGAACCTCAGCAATGAGGAGCTGATCCGCGAGAACTATCAAGGGATTCGTCCGGCACCGGGTTACCCAGCCTGCCCGGAGCATACCGAGAAAGGCACCATCTGGGAACTACTGGATGTGGAAACCCACACTGGCATGAAGCTGACCGAGTCCTTCGCCATGTGGCCGGGCGCATCGGTCTCCGGCTGGTACTTCAGCCATCCTGACAGCAAATATTTCGCCGTGGCGCAGCTTCAGCGCGATCAGGTGGAAGATTATGCCCGTCGTAAAGGGATGTCGACCCAGGAAGTGGAACGTTGGCTGGCGCCGAACCTGGGATACGACGCGGACTAAGAATCAGGCCCATTAGGCTATCTTGCTTGCCAGTTTGAACCTGGGCAGTGCTCAAAATCCTCACGTACTCTGTGTACGCTCCGGTTTTTGCGCGCTGTCCGCGTTCAAACTCTCTGCGCCGATTACGCCAACTGGGCCGGATTCTGCCCTCTTTTTCTTTAACTGAATCGCTCAGCAAGCCATGTCTTTATTGTTCAGAGCCTTTGGATAAAATGCAGAGTTATTATTTTATTAATCGTATGACAATTATAATTGTCATTAGCAGTCTTAGAATATATAACTATAGAAAGTATTAATCCGCGCTGTAATTAATAATGTATTAGAAATGATACCTCAAATTAATATCAAAAATAAGGTACTATTTTTGATACCTTAAAAGTCACCTCTCTAAATCAGGTTATGTGATCGCTGTAAATAACTAAGCTTAGTCTTATTTAATAAAATAGCAAAATAAAGACAGCGTTCTTATTTCATGAATATAAGCCAAATTATTTTTGGCTCAAATATCTATTACAGAGGCCATATTATGGAAAACGTTCAAAGTACTCTTGTCACGCGTGAAGGCAGTGGCTGGAGAAAAAGTGATACCGTCTGGATGCTGGGCCTGTACGGTACTGCGATTGGTGCAGGCGTACTTTTCCTGCCCATTAACGCCGGTGTGGGCGGTTTAATTCCGTTAATTATTATGGCCCTGTTGGCCTTCCCGATGACTTTCTTTGCTCACCGTGGTTTAACCCGTTTTGTTCTCTCCGGTAAAAACCCAGGTGAAGATATTACCGAAGTGGTGGAAGAACATTTTGGTGTGGGTGCAGGTAAACTGATTACCCTGCTTTACTTCTTCGCGATTTACCCGATTCTGTTGGTGTACAGCGTGGCTATCACTAACACCGTCGACAGCTTTATTACCCATCAGTTGGGTCTGGTGTCCCCGCCGCGTGCGATTCTGTCGCTGATCCTGATTATTGGCATGATGGGCATCGTGCGCTTTGGCGAGAAGATGATCGTCAAAGCGATGAGCGTACTGGTCTTCCCGTTTGTTGCAGCACTCATGATGCTGGCGCTGTACCTGATCCCACAATGGAATGGTGCGGTTCTCGACACCCTCTCTCTGAGCAGCGCAGCACCAACCGGGCACGGCCTGTGGATGACCCTGTGGCTGGCAATTCCGGTTATGGTGTTCTCTTTTAACCACTCACCGATTATCTCCTCCTTTGCGGTCGCAAAACGTGAAGAGTACGGTCAGGACGCTGAGCGTAAATGCTCCCGCATTCTGGGCTTCGCACACATCATGATGGTGCTGACAGTGATGTTCTTCGTGTTCAGCTGCGTCCTGAGCCTGTCGCCGGAAAACCTGGCCGAAGCCAAAGCACAGAACATTTCGATTCTCTCTTACCTGGCAAACCACTTTAATGCACCGGTGATTGCCTGGATGGCACCGATTATCGCCATGATCGCCATTACCAAATCCTTCCTCGGCCACTACCTGGGTGCACGTGAAGGCTTCAACGGCATGGTTATCAAGTCCCTGCGCGGTAAAGGCAAATCCATCGAACTCAACAAACTGAACAAAATTACCGCGCTGTTCATGCTGGTAACCACCTGGATTGTTGCCACCCTGAACCCGAGCATCCTCGGCATGATTGAGAATCTGGGTGGCCCGATTATCGCGGTTATTCTGTTCCTGATGCCGATGTATGCCATCAACAAAGTCCCGGCTATGCGCAAATACAGCGGCGCTATCAGCAACGTGTTTGTTGTCGCGATGGGTCTGATTGCTATCTCCGCTATTTTCTTCTCGCTGTTCAGCTAAGTTCCCCGCGCCGCCTGACTCGGGCGGCGCATCCGTTTTGCTCAGTAACTCGCATGGGTGCCACATGATTAGTGTTTTCGATATTTTCAAAATCAGCATCGGACCGTCCAGTTCGCATACCGTCGGGCCAATGAAAGCGGGAAAACAGTTTGTTGATACCCTGCAGGAAAAAGGTCTGTTACATAAAGTCACCCGGCTGGTGGTCGATGTTTACGGTTCTCTTTCATTAACCGGGAAAGGTCATCACACCGATATCGCGATTATTCTTGGGCTCTCCGGCTATTTACCGGAGACGGTCGATATCGATGCTATTCCGGGTATTATTCGTGACGTTAATACCCATCAGCGTCTGTTTATCGAAGAAGGAAAACGCGAAATTCAGTTCCCGGTGGTGGAATGCATGCGTTTTCACAATGAGTTCCTGCCGCTACATGAAAACGGTATGAGTATTACGGCATTCTGCGATGGCAAAATTGCCCATTTCCAGACCTATTATTCCATCGGCGGCGGTTTTATTGTCACCGAAGAAAACTTTGGCAAGAGCCAGGATGCGGATATCGACATCCCGTTCCCATTCTATTCTGCCCGTAATTTGCTGGCACACTGCCACGATAATTGCCTGTCCATCTCTGCCGTAATGATGAAAAACGAAATTGCCCGTCACGGTCGCGATAACGTTGAACAGAATATGGCGAAGATCTGGGAGACCATGCGTAACGCCATTACTCGTGGGATGAGTACCGAAGGCATTCTGCCTGGCCCACTGAAAGTGCCGCGTCGCGCCTCTGCGCTGCATCGTGTCCTGGCTCCGCAAAGCCATTCCATGAACCCGTTAAGTGCGATGGACTGGGTCAATATGTTTGCCATGGCTGTCGGTGAAGAGAATGCGGCGGGTGGGCGTGTGGTCACCGCACCGACCAACGGGGCATGCGGGATCATCCCTGCGGTTCTGGCCTACTACGATCGCTTTATCAAAACCGTGACGCCGGAAATCTACATGCGCTACTTCCTGACCGCAGGCGCGGTAGGCATCCTCTATAAGATGAACGCCTCGATTTCCGGTGCGGAAGTAGGCTGTCAGGGTGAGGTTGGAGTGGCGTGTTCAATGGCGTCTGCGGGTCTGGCAGAGTTGTTGGGCGGCAGCCCGGAGAAGGTCTGCATCGCTGCTGAAATCGGCATGGAGCACAATCTGGGGCTGACCTGCGACCCGGTGGCCGGGCAGGTTCAGGTTCCGTGCATTGAGCGTAACGCGATTGCGTCTGTCAAGGCGATTAACTCTGCGAGTATGGCGATGTACCGCACCAGCGACCCGAAAGTGTCACTGGATAAAGTTATCGAAACCATGTTTGAAACCGGCAAAGATATGAACGCGAAATACCGTGAAACGGCGCGTGGTGGGTTAGCCATCAAAGTGGCTGTCTGCGAGTCCTGAGCACCCTAAAAAAAATCGCCTGCATGGCAGGCGATTTCCTTTCTGAAACCTTCTGTTGTTAATCTTTCTTATCTGTATCCGGTGCCTGATGCGACCACACCACGCTATGCGAAGCGGACGAAGTGTACCATTCGTTGATGGTGGAGTTGGCGTCGTTCTTTTGTTCCGCATCAGCAGCAAACTTCTCCTTCGCTGGATTGGACTGCTTTTTGCGAATGCGGATACGGGCCGGGACAGCGGCGTTAATCTGCGCATTGAAAGCACGAATGTGCGAGTCGTATAAAATGGATTCCAACTGATGCAGGCGATCAAGGCCCCGAAGAATGCCAATCAGCGTGCTGAGGGTGACGGATTCACCCAGTTCGACGCGCTTGATGGTGGCTGCACCCACCTGGGCACGTTCCGCCAGCTCAATCTGCGACAGGCCGAGTTGCATACGGGTTTCTTTAATTCTGCGGCACAATTCGGAGATAATTTCACTGTCGGACATTGTACTGAAGCGCATTTCCATTCCTCAACTGCGTGGTCTTTCAGGGATGATTATTTAACATAATAAATTATAAATAAAGCGGATAATTTTAAATTTGCGATGATAACAACACTGTTTTTTCTTTAACAAAGTTTCTACAGAAGAGACAGTTATTAACCGCAAATATCAAAAAGAGAGGGTCGAAAATAGATCCTTTTATTAATCTTATTTCTCGTCGGCAACAGATGGTGTCTGCCATTTTTTATCTCATCATGACATTATTCCCATTATACTGAGCGGAAACATTTTGGTATGACAAGGATGAATTAATTATATGAGTCATAAAGATAAAATATTTATTTTTTGGGGTGGGATGGATGTTCTGGCCATCGCCAGTTATCTTTTCTTTTCACTGAGTATGGGCAACATACCGTTCTGGTCCGATATCCAGCACTTTTACGCCAACCTGTCGTTTATGGAGGTGAGAGGGGCGACCGGGATTTTGCTGCAGTGTATCTTTTTTATCTATCTGGGGCTGATGGTTACACTTTTTATCTCTGCCTGGTGTTTTCTTAAGAAAAGGGAGATCAGTTTTCTCTTCATCACCTTGCAGGAAGTGATGCGAATATTTTCCCTTAGCTGCTCTGTCGCTATCTTCCCGCTCATTCTGCGCTTTTTGCAAATTGAAGAGGCGCTTGTCGCCTTTATCCTGTTTGCGGTTTCGGAAGTACTGAAGATAGGCTCGTTATTCTGGCTCAGAAAACAGAATTGTTAACACAATGTTGAATTCCACTGTCTCTTTATTGCCGTTAAGCCTTTATACTGAAGTTAAATATTTTTCTGCTAATGCCTGATGTGACAGGCTGGAACATGAAGGGAATCGACAACAATAAGGAGAATTTGTACTCGTGTTAATTTTGCTTCACTTACTCTCTTCCGTCGCCCTGCTGGTGTGGGGCACACACATTGTGCGTACCGGTGTGATGCGTGTGTTTGGCGCTCGTTTACGTACTGTCCTCAGCCGCAGCGTTGAGAAAAAAACACTCGCCTTTAGCGCCGGGATTGGTGTGACCGCCCTGGTGCAAAGCAGCAACGCCACCACTATGCTGGTGACTTCGTTTGTGGCCCAGGATCTGGTCGCGCTGGCGCCGGCACTGGTGATTGTACTGGGCGCTGACGTCGGGACCGCGCTGATGGCCCGCGTGCTTACCTTCGACCTGTCATGGCTGTCGCCACTGCTGATTTTTGTCGGCGTGATCTTCTTCCTCGGGCGCAAACAGACGCGTGAAGGACAACTGGGGCGTGTGAGCATTGGCCTGGGCCTGATTCTGCTGGCGCTGGAGCTTATCGTACAGGCGGTAACGCCCATCACCCAGGCCAACGGCGTTCAGGTGATCTTTGCCTCGCTGACGGGCGACATCATGCTGGATGCACTGATTGGTGCAGTCTTTGCCATTATCAGCTACTCAAGTCTGGCTGCTGTACTGCTGACGGCAACTCTGACCACGGCAGGTATCATCTCCTTCCCGGTCGCCCTCTGCCTGGTGATTGGCGCGAACCTTGGTTCTGGTCTGTTGGCGATGCTGAACAACAGCGCGGCCAATGCAGCGGCACGGCGCGTGGCGCTGGGCAGCCTGCTCTTCAAGCTGGTGGGCAGTTTTGCAATCCTGCCGTTTGTCCATATGCTGGCAAACCTGATGGACGGTATACCGCTGCCGAAAGCCGAGCTGGTTATCTACTTCCACGTCTTCTACAACCTGATTCGCTGCCTGGTGATGGTGCCCTTTGTTGGCGCGATGGCGACTTTCTGTGAACGGTTGATTCGCGATGAACCCGAGCTGGATGCGAGGCTTAAACCGAAGCATCTGGACAGCTCTGCACTCGACACGCCAACCCTTGCGCTGGCTAATGCGGCCAGGGAGACGTTGCGTATTGGTGATGCGATGGAGCTGATGCTGGAAGGACTGTACAAGGTGATGCACGGTGAGCCGCGGCAGGAAAAAGATCTGCGTAAGCTCGCCGATGATATCAACGTACTCTACACCGCCATCAAACTCTATCTGGCGCGGATGCCGAAAGAGGAGTTGGCAGAGGAGGAGTCGAAGCGCTGGGCTGAAATCATAGAGATGTCCCTTAACCTTGAGCAAGCGTCCGATATCGTCGAGCGCATGGGAAGCGAAATTGCCGATAAATCACTGGCTGCCCGCCGGGCGTTCTCGGTTGAAGGGCTGAAAGAGCTGGATGCGCTCTATGAGCAGTTGCTCATCAATCTGAAGCTGGCGATGTCGGTCTTTTTCTCCGGCGATGTCACCAGCGCCCGTCGCCTTCGTCGCAGCAAACACCGCTTCCGCATCCTCAACCGACGCTACTCCCACGCCCACGTTGACCGCTTGCATCAGCAAAACGTGCAGAGTATCGAAACCAGTTCGCTGCATATGGGCTTGCTGGGCGACATGAAACGTCTCAATTCGCTGTTCTGTTCCGTAGCCTACAGCGTGCTGGAACAACCCGATGACGATGACGATGACGACAAGGATACGTATTAAGGGCTGAGTGGCCGGGTAGAAAATTAAACAGGAAAGCGCCTCGCATAATTGACGTGTGGGGCGTGACTGCTCAGTACTCATTGAATAGCATCATGTAAAAATTCAGGGATGGAGAAATAGAAAATGCAGGCTGACTACGCTAGTCTTAGACAATTCATGCGCATTACAATGGGGGTCATCATGCGCACTGCGTCTGGTTTAAAAAAATCCGTAAATGTTTCGTTATCGCCTGAAATTCTTGAGGAAGCCCGCAAGCTTAAAATCAATTTATCTGCGGTATTAACGGAAGCGCTAATTGAAAAGTTCCGTGAGAATAAGCGTGATGAATGGCTACGTGAAAACAAAAAATCTATCGATGCTGTTAATAACTGGGTTGAAGAAAATGGTTCATTCAGTGATTTCCAACGGTCATTCTGATGGAGCAGTTTCATGCTTATGAAAACAGGGGTAACGGGAAGCGTGTTTACCCTATTCTGATTAATCTTCAACATCCTGTTGCCAACGTGCTTAAGCACGTTCTGGTCGCTCCAGCTATTGAGCTTGCCAGTCTTTCAGGAGCTTCTCCTCCTGCAAAAATCTGCCCCGTTGTAGAGATAAATGACAAGCCTTATGTCGTGATGATGCACCTGATGGCAGGTATATCTGTAAAAGAGATGGGTGAACGAGTGGCAGATTTGTCACATGTCAGGCTGGCATTTACAGGTGCAATGGATTTTCTCGTTAATGGTTATTAGAGCACCTTCCCTGGTGCTCTATATTGATTCCATCACCCCGCTCTGGCAAAAGCCGATGCTTCAGCAATAAGTCCGGCATCCGGGCGAACGCCGGTGTACATCGCAAATTGCTCGACGGCCTGCAGGGCAATGACTTCCGCGCCACTGATGGTCTTTTTCCCTAACCGCTGCGCCAGACGAATCACCGGAGTTTCTGCGGGCAGGGCGACAACGTCAAAGACGACGCTGGCGTGTGCGACCATCGTTTCACTGAAGGAAAGTGCTTCGCTCTCTTTGCCACCAGCCATACCGACGGGCGTCACATTGACCAGAATATCAGTGCGGATCCCCTCTGGCTGAGGCTGCCACTGAAAACCATACTGGCGGGCCAGCGCCGTGCCACTTTCATGATTGCGGGCAGCGATGATTACGTCGCGAAAAGCGGCGTCACGAAAGGCGGCGATCACCGCTTTGCCCATCCCGCCGCTGCCCCGAATCATCACCCGAGCGCTTGTATCAAGCTGGTGGCTGGCTATCAGGCTCTTGACTGCAATGTAATCGGTGTTGAAGCCCGTCAGGTGCCCATCGTCATTGACGATGGTATTCACCGAATCAATCACTTTTGCTGAAGGATCGATGGTATTCAGAAAGGACATGCAGCTCTCTTTGAACGGCATTGAGACCGCACAGCCACGAATACCCAGCGCACGTACCCCTTTCACTGCCGCCTCGATATCCTGGGTGGTGAAGGCTTTGTAGATAAAGTTGAGTCCCAGTTTTTCATACAGATAGTTGTGAAAACGGGTACCAAAGTTCCCCGGGCGTCCCGCAAGAGAAATGCAGAGCAGCGTGTCGCGGTTAATCATGGTTAATCTCCTCCGCGTGGGCCAGCAGATACTGTTCGGCTTCCCCGGACCAGATGCCCTGATGGCGCTCAACGATGGCAGCAAGTTCAGGGTCAACAATCTGTTTCAGTGAGGTCAGCGGCAGGTATCTCCCGGTATAAACCAGCTTTTTACCCCCACCAACGGACGGGAGTTCGAGGGTGGTTTCACCCGCAGCATTGAGGCCGAGAATATGGGTGACTACTTTTGCCGCCTGCACTTTCTTCTCTTCAATGAGCTTCACCGCTGCACGCATATCGTCGGTGTTACCGCCGGAAGTACCAACATAGTGAGTAAAGGCGTAATGCACATCGTAGAAATTCACCGGGGCACTGAACTGTTTGTCTTGCGGACCGGCAAAGAAATTCATGCAGCCGTCCGGGGCGAGCAGTGACGAGGCCAGGGTGACCAGGGCTTCATTGGGAACGAAGACAAAAATATCGTCGAAACCATGACCGCCGCTGAGTGACATCAGTGTGTCAAACGAGGCCGCCTGTGCGTGCAGATAATGAATCAGAGTCTGGGGTTCAGAAGGATAGTGTTTTCGGGCGTAGCTGAGTTTGTCGTTATTGGTGTCGGTGACCACCAGTAAAGACGGGTTAACCGGGCCGTGCAGCGCGTAGTCAATCGCCAGCAGCCCCATAGGCCCGGTGCCGCCCAGAATCAGCGTACGTCCCTGTGGGCGAATACCCATGTTGTGGTTGTAAGTGCCTTCCTGCAAGTGATAGTTGGCATTGAACGCGCCAATTACACAGGAGAGCGGCTCCACGAGCGAGCCTTCGAAATAGGTCTCGCCCTCGTATGCCAGCAGACAGTCCTGTTCCATCACCTCATCAGGAATAACCACGTGCGTGGCTTCGCCACCGACCCAAGGGAACGAATACCCGGGGCAATCCGGGCGATCCGGCAATTGCAGGTTGGCCTGAATCACATAACGCTGACCAGGCTGGAACTTGTGCTGCCATTTTTTGCCGACGGCCAGGATATCGCCGCAAAATTCATGGCCGATGATGATCGGATGGGTTGCCACATCATCCGGCACTTTTTTGTGGTCCTCGCCCAGATTGGCCTCTTTCCAGGAGGAGAGGCACAGGCTGTCGGTGACCACCGTTGCCAGAATTTCATCGTCCTGCATTTGTGGAAGTTCGAAGGTTTCCAGACGCAGATCGCGTTTGCCATACAGGCGTAGTGCTGTTGTTTTCATAAACCACCTTTTAGTGAGCGATGGCCCCGGCAGTCACCGGGGCGAAAAATCAGGACAGGAAGCCCAATGCGTTGCCAACGATCCCCAGACCAAAGAGGGCGAAAATCAGCCAGACCGGGTTCACTTTCTTGTTGAGCAGACGCACCATCAGCAGGGTCAGGCCCAGTGCCAGCAGGCCGGGGCAGAGCTGATCAAGGATGTTCTGCACGGTCATGGTGACCGTGGTGCCGTCTGCACCCGGGGTTTGTGACACCACCAGTGGTACATGGATGCTGGTCCATTTGGTGACCAACACACCCATCACAAACAGGCCGAGAATCGAGGCCCCTTCAGTGAGTTTTTGCAGCAGATTGCCGCCCATATCGCTGACGATATTGACCCCCTTACGAAAACCCAGTTGCAGGCCGTACCACTTCATGGCCAGACGTACCGCATTGAAAATAAAGAAGAACAACAAAGGGCCAAGCACATTGCCGGACAGCGCCAGCGAGGCACCGAGTGCGGCGGTTATCGGGCGCAGCGTGCCCCAAACCAGCGGATCGCCCACGCCAGCCAGCGGGCCCATCAGGCCAACTTTGATGCCGTTAATGGCCCCATCATCAATGTCTGCGCCATTGGCCCGCGCCTCTTCCATGGCTGCCGTCACGCCCAGTACCGGGCCGCAGACGGCGGGCGTGGTGTTAAAGAACACCAGGTGACGTTTCAGTGCAGCAACCTGGTCCTCTTTGAGCGGGTAGAGCCGCTTGATGGCGGGGATCATGTCGTAGCAAAATCCCAGGCCATGAATACGTTCGAAGTTGAACGACGCTTGTTGCAGGTTCGAGCGAACAAACATGCTGAACAGGTCGGATTTGGTCAGTTTTTTCTGTTCCATGATGGGCTCCGTTAGTCGTCAAGCTGGTCAAGGGCTGTGGCTGAAGAGGCTGCCGCTTGGGGTTCGGGTTTACGCCACTGTGGATTGAGCTGGATGTAAACGAGGGCAATAATCACCCCGACACCACCAAAGGCGAGCAGGCTGAAGTCGAGATATCCACCGGCCAGGAAGCCGAGGAAGAAGAAGGGCATCAGGTACTTCACACCCATCATGCGCAGCACCATGGCGTAGCCGACGACGACGATAAAACCCCCGGCAATCTGCAACCCACGGGTGACGAATTCCGGAATGGCATTCAACATATTGCTGACCATGTCGGCACTGACGAACAGCGACACCACCAGGGCTGGAATCGCCACGCGCAGAGCCTGAACACCCAGGGCGGAAACGTGCAACAGGTCGATGGTGCGAAAACGCGCCTCTTCTGCGGCTTTGTCTGCAGCATGCTGGAAGACCACGGTGATAGTGCGGGCAAAGACGGTGAGCACCTGGCCTGCTGCCGCGACGGGCAGGGCGATAGCGATTCCCGTGGCAATGCTCTGCTGGCCGACAATCACCAGAATGGCGGAGATGATGCTGGCAAGCGCGGAATCCGGGGATTGCGCGGCACCAACGTTCATCCAGCCAAGCGCAATCAACTCCAGCGTGCCGCCGAGCATGATGCCGGTTTTGAGATCGCCAAGAATCAAACCAATGACGGTACAGGCGATTAATGGTCGGTGAGTCTGGAACTCATCCAGAACACTGCCCATGCCGGCAATACAGGAAAAAAGAAATATAGCTATGATTTGTAGAGTACTGATTTCCATAATATGTCACCTTTGAGATATAGACATCCCTGCCTGTTACGGCATAAAACATACAGGCGATATTTTTTTATTCTGTTACGGCGATTTCTTTTATTTTGTCGAGAATATTAATCGAAGGGTCTGAGGCGACCACCCGTAAATCTAATTTCACGCCCATTTTATCCAGATCACGAAATGCCTGAATATCGTCATCATCCAAAGAAACGGCTTTGGTTAATTGTTTTTTGCCTGGTCGCCAGGCCATGCCGCCAATATTTAACGTGGCAATCTTCACGCCCTGGGAAACCATCTTTAAGGCGTCCTGTGGATTAGTGAAAAGATAAAATACCGTCTCATCTTTATATTGCGGGTTCAGGTAAACGGCGACGGCCTTCTCGATATTCACCACATTGACTTTCATGCCCGGCGGTGCCGCCTGGCGTAATAAAGTCCGACGTACTTCGTCGTTATAGACCTCGTCATTACAAATAATAATGCGTTGCGCGTTGGCCACCTTAGACCAGACGGTTGTCACCTGGCCGTGAATCAGGCGGTCATCAATGCGTGCCAGCGTAATGTTCATCAGAAATCCTCCTCGGCGGTTTCCAGTTGTTGCCAGACCACGCAGGTCTGGCGGGCGATGGTGGTCAGGTGTGTACAGAGTTCATCAATGTTCATCGTGGCCTGGTTGTCGACCAGTTCCAGCGCCAGTGGCAGAGAGAGACCACTGATGACACGCAGCCTGGGGTTGCGCATCGCAAGCGTTGCGGCGGCATTCCATGGGCTTCCACACTGTAAATCAACGGCAATGATCCATTCATCTTGTATGTGTGCGCTCACTAACTTATCGAGTTTTTCAGCAATATCACCTGCGTTCTCTCCGGGTACGAAAGCCACGGCGGTAACGTTGGTTTCGCCATAGACCATCTGTACGGATTCCAGCATGGCGCAGGCCAATTGCCCGTGTGCGCAGAAGATTGCATTCACCATAACGCCTCCTTAACCACGCGTTTTACCGCCCGCAATGTTAGTGGTTACTCCGGTGATGTAGCTGGCGCGCTCTGAAAGTAAATACGAAACAAAATCAGCCACTTCTGTCAGTCTTCCTGAGCGTCCAATGGGAATGGCGTTCTTTGTATAGCCGTCTCGTAGCTGCTCAACGGTGATATTGCGAGTCCAGGCCAGCGCTTCTTCATATTCGGGCGTGCGCAGGCCGGTTTTTTCCAGAATGCCAGGGGCGATACCCACCACACGGATGCCATGTTTACCCAATTCTTTCGACCAGGAGCGGGTAAAACTATTGAGTGCGGCCTTGGTGGCGGCATAGCAGCTCTGGCCCTCGGAACCTTCAAGACCACTTTCGGAAGAGACATTCACAATGACGCCGTCGCGCTGTTTAACCATCTGCCGCGCCACGGCCTGGGACATTAAAAAGACGCCTTTCTGGTTAATGTTGACCATTTTTTCAAAGGCCGCTTCGTTTAATTCATATTTTCCCGCTGGGGCTTTTTCATCGACCAGTAAACGAGGAAAATTGACACCGGCGTTATTTACCAGACCGTCAATTCGACCGAATTGCTGAATAATTTCGTCGACGGTATGGCTGACGTCACCCGCACTGGAAATATCCGTCGGCCAGAAATGGTAATGGTTATTTCCCTCATGCTGGCCTTCTCCTCCATGAATATCGGCCATTTGTACATTGGCACCTTGCGCTAATAATTCGTCAACAATTGCCAGACCAATACCGGATGCGCCTCCGGTGACAATAATGACTTTATCCTGCAGATTTAACCACGTTTGCATACCAGACTCCTGATTTAGGGCAAAGGGTTCCCCGCGCAATAATGATTGCGTTATTCACCCGATGAGAAATTTACTTCAACAATAATTCAGCGGTTTCGCGGTTGGTCACCAGACAGTTAATATATTTCCCGTGTAATGCACCGAGGATTCCGCTGTACTTTTCCTCCCCCATCGCAATACCGATAGAGTAACGCGCCTGCTTCAGGCGCTGCATTTCAATCGAGAGCGTTTTCTCGCTCATATTGGTTTCAACGGTCGCCCCGTTGATGTCGTAAAAACGTGAACAGATATCCCCCGCAACATGGCGTGCATGCAGGTCATCGCTCTCTTCGCTGCCGTAGAACGCATGCCAGTTGGCGCCGTCACGGATTGCTGGTGAGCCAATCCCCACCAGTGCGACATCGAGATTGCTCCAGTAGGCGGCGATAGTTTTAAAATGATGCGACTGCATAATGCCATTACGGATCAGTTCGTTATCGAGCAGGGCCGGGAAATCCGCCAGATGTGACTCCCCCTTTAAGCGCGCCGCTGCGCTGTAGGTCAACGTGTTCACGTGGTAGCGGCTTTCCAGTTTGCCGGACGGGCCGCCAATGATCGGTACGCAGATTAACTGCCGGGACTGGCTGGACTGCGGCAGATTTTCGACCAGCGATCGCACCGCACGCCCCCACGACAGGCCGATAATATCTCCCGGTGCCAGAAGGCGTTCCAGCAACTGCGCCCCTTGTTGGCCCATGGCGTTCAACTGGTCTTCTTCCTGCTCGGCTTCGCTGGAGGCAACGACCACCTCTTTTAACGCGAACTTCTGTTTGAGCTGCTGCTCCAGCCACAGATTCTCGTTGTAGTCATAATTGATAGCGATGGTCACAATCCCGTGCTCGCGTCCGCGTTTCAACAGGCGGCTGATGGTGGTGCGATAGATACCCAACTCGCGTGCAATCTGCGCCTGGGTCATGTCCTGCTCGTAATAGAGCTGGGCAATTTTTACAATCAACCGGATATCGTCACTGTTTTCCATCGTCATTTTTTTTCTCTGCACATTTGTGCAAATCGTGGTTGGCGTCTCTTGATCCGATATAACCCCATACCGTGGGAGTTTCAAAGGGATTTTCTGTTATTTCAGGCAGGTCAGACGCCCGATTGTGTTGCACAAATGATTATGCGCCGTTCATCGCTAAGCACCTTTGTGCTCGTGCTTCTAACCCGTTGATTCTGCATTTGTTCAACACACAAAGTTGCACGGCCTTTCAGGCATCACTTTTGTGTAGAAAAACGCGACGGATCACATTTAATTCGCGGGTGTTTGCGCGGAGGATTTTTTATCTGCGGCGAGGTGAGATATATTTCCCCGATTACAGGAGAATTTATGCTGCCAGACTCATCAATCCGATTAAATAAATACATTAGCGAAAGCGGAATCTGCTCGCGTCGCGAGGCCGATCGCTTCATTGAACAGGGCAACGTGTTCATCAATGGAAAGCGTGCCACCATTGGCGATCAGGTGTCCCCTGGTGACGTCGTGAAGGTCAACGGTCGGTTGATTGAGCCGCGTGAAGCAGAGGATTTGGTGTTTATCGCCCTGAACAAACCGGTCGGGATCGTCAGTACCACCGAGGACAGCGAGCGCGATAACATCGTTGATTTTGTTAACCACAGCAAACGCGTTTTCCCAATTGGCCGTCTCGATAAAGATTCCCAGGGGCTGATCTTCCTCACCAACCACGGCGACCTGGTGAACAAGATTTTGCGTGCCGGTAACGATCACGAAAAAGAGTATCTGGTCACGGTGGATAAACCCGTTACGGATGAATTTATTCGTGGGATGGGCGCAGGTGTGCCGATTCTGGGAACGGTAACGAAGAAGTGCAAAGTCAAAAAAGAGGCGCCGTTTGTCTTTCGAATTACCCTGATTCAGGGGCTTAACCGACAGATTCGCCGCATGTGCGAGCATTTTGGATTTGAAGTTACCAGGCTTGAGCGAACGCGCATCATGAACGTCGGCTTGTCGGGTCTGCCGCTCGGTGAATGGCGCGACCTGACCGATGATGAACTGATTGAGCTGTTCAAGCTGATTGAAAACTCATCTTCAGAAGCGAAGCCGAAGGCAAAAGCTAAACCTAAACCTAAGCCGAAAACCGCGGATATCAAGCGTCCGGTGGTGAAGATTGAAAAATCGGAAGAGAAATCACGCCCGGCCTCGAACGGTAAACGCTTTACCCAGCCGGGACGCAAGAAGAAAGGACGTTAACGCCTGCCGCGCGTTGAGGTGCTGGCCGACCACGAAAAGGTGGTCGCTTCATCCGGTTTATAAGCCTGCTTTTTCTTTGTCTGGCGGGCTTTTTTTGCTTCTGCTTCCCGTTCAACCATCAGTTTGTCGATGTACTCTTTCTTCACGCTATTGGTTTCAGCGTTGGTCAACACACGCCCGTGCGCAATGCGTGCGCGATCCAGTAGCGTTTTCAACTCACGCTGTTCACGCTCGGTCATCTCTTTTTGGGTAATGCGGGGGAGTGCCATTGGAGTGCCCTCATAGGAAAGATAATTCAGTGTACGGCAATGCGGCATCGCTAACTATGATAAAAGCCGGGTATACCCGGCATTGTACTGATTACCCTTTCTTCACCGCATCCTGCGGTTTTTCCTTGATAGGCTTACCGGACCAGTAACCTGCCAGCAGAGAACCGGACAGATTGTGCCACACCGAGAACAGCGCACCCGGCAGGGCTGCCAGTGGTGAGAAGTAAATTTTACCAAGTGCTGCCGCCAGCCCAGAGTTCTGCATGCCGACTTCAATAGCCAGCGTACGACAGGTGGATTCGTCAAAACCAAACAGGCGTCCACCCCAGTAACCACACAGCAAGCCGATACTGTTATGCAAAATCACCGCAACAATCACCACCAGACCCACTGACGCAATGTGCGACGCTGAACCGGCTACCACGGCGCTGATGATCGCCAGAATGCAGACCATCGAGAAGGCAGGCAGGTAAGGTTCCACAGCTTTAACCACACGTGGGAACAGATGATGGACAATCAAACCGAGGCCAATCGGAATGACCACAATTTGCAGAATACTGAGCAGCATGCCCATCACATCCACCTGAATATGTGCATCCACATAGAGACGAGTCAGCAGCGGCGTGGCGACCACGCCAACCAGCGTGGAGACCGATGAGATGGTGACGGATAGCGCCACATCGCCCTTCGCCAGAAAGATCATCACGTTGGAAGCCGTGCCGCTTGCCACGCTACCGACCAGCACCATCCCGGCAGAGAGATCCGGTGGCATTTTGAAGATCATCGCCAGTAGCCAGGCGGCCAGCGGCATCACGAGGTAGTGAAGGAAGGTGCCAGCAGCCACCGGGGCCGGGCGTGACAGCACGCGCTTGAAGTCTTCAATTTTCAGGTGCACGCCCATGCCAAACATAATCAACATGAGCAGCGTGGTGACCCAGGGGCCGATAGGAGTGAAGGTTGTTGGCGTATAGTAAGCAACCACAGAGAGCAGCAGTGCCCATAACGGGAACAGCCGGGTGAGAACGGCGAGCATAGTTTTTCCTTGTAACGCGTTGTGTTGTGTTTTTTTATAAAAAGGCCGGGTTCGAGCCCGGCCATAGGTATTGTTTATCGCGTGAGGAAAATTTATTCAAACAAATTATGGTGAAGAGGATTCATGTCGCGGAGCGGACATGTTCCCAGTCTAATCCAAATCGTGCCAGGTATTTGCGAAGACGGTCAGCATCATTCGGGTTGGCTTTTTTTAGCCGGGAAACGGCAAACAGCTCGCGCCCGGCATCGGAAAGTGAACGGCTGCGGCGGCAAACTTCCAGCACGGTTTCCAGTTGGCGCTGGTCAAAGAGATCGATCTCCTCACTGACGGCAGGAATTGTAGCGGGCGACTGCCAGCCGTGCTGCAAACGAGCAATTTCTTCTTCGGCAATCGGCAGAGTGATACGTCCTTGCTCTGCCAGCGTTGCCATGCGGGCAATCGAGGAACTCAGTTCGCGGAAGTTTCCCCGCCACTGTGCCTGGCCTGAGCAGGCAAATGCCAGATAACGTTCGCGGGCCTCTTTGTCGAAACGGATGTGTGTCTGTTCCTGCGTAGCAAAACGCTGGAGTTCAAATTCTATATTGGGCGCAATATCCTCTCGCCGCTCGGCAAGTCCTGGTAGGGCAAAGGTCCACATATTGATACGCGCATAGAGATCTTCGCGAAATTTGCCTTCCGCCACCCACTGGCGCATATCGCGATGGGTACCGGCAATAAGCTGGAAATCACTGTTGACCTCTTTGTCAGAGCCGAAGGGGAAAAAGGTTTTCTCTTCAATAGCCTTCAGCAGCATCGCCTGCTCATCCAACCCCAGTTCGGCAATCTCGTCCAGAAATAACACCCCGCCGTCCGCTTCGCGCAGAAGCCCTGCTCGCGGCGTCAACGCGCCGGTAAATGCCCCTTTCACATGGCCAAATAACGTCGACATGGCGTTATCACCGCGCAAGGTGGCGCAGTTAACGGCGACAAGTTTACCCGCCACGCGATGACGTGCCTGGCGAAGCTGGAAAATACGTTTTGCCAGGAAGGACTTGCCCGCTCCGGTTGGCCCTGTAAGCAAAATGGGTGCCGTGGAGCGCAAAGCTACCCGCTCAATTTGTTCAATGAGCTTATTGAATGTCGCATTTCGCGTATCAATACCGGCTTTCAGCAGAGAGACCGACTGCTGCTGTTCGCGTTGAAAACGGCTTGTCAGCGTTGCGTAGCGGCTTAAATCGAGATCGATAACCGAGCAGACGCCGGCAGCAATATCCTCTTCAGACGCGCCTTTTGGTGCCGGGCTGGTTTGCAACAGACTGGCGGGCAGATAGCGGGCCTCCGTCAGCAGGAACCAGCAAATCTGCGCCACGTGCGTCCCGGTGGTGATGTGCACCAGGTACTCTTCGTTTTCAGTATCAAACGGGTAGTGGCTGGCAAAGTCCAGGAAGGCCGCGTAGACCTCTTCAAAATCCCACGGATCCTGAATGCTCACCGCATGGGGGCGCACTGATGTGTGCGGTGAGAGCAGGGTTACGTCTTCCGCCAGTTGTTGAGCCATTCCTGCATCGCGTGGCTGGTGGAGCAGCTCCAGCCTGTCGACCGGAAAATCCGGCTGTTGGCATAGCCCAACGGAAGGCCGCCATTTACGAAAGCGATTTGCCCGTTTTCCACGCTTATCCAGCACGGTTCCCAGTACCCCGATCACGACTCTGCGCTTTTTCATTTTTATCCTTAAAGATAAATAGCGATAAATAAATATAAAAAATTATCCGATCAATCAGCAAGTCATTAAGTGAGTGTGAAAATTAAATGTTTATATATCAATTATTTAAAATTTTTATTTTCATATTTTAGTTCCTGGCACACTTCTGGCAATACCTGATCCGTCACAACGCTGAGCACGCAGGGGATTATGCCCCGCCAGCGCACCCGGAACGGTAAGACGTTATCCGCGGGGCGTTCTGTCAGTTGAGAGACTCCATGAGGGTTCGATTCCCAACTCACCTACCCGGTGAACACTGGTTGTGTTCGTTTCGTAAACGCTGTCGGGTTGTTAACGATGGCAATGAACCGGCGCCGATAATGGTTCCGGGTCGCAGGCAAAACAGGCTGGCCGTGATGGCTTGTTTCCCTCCGGCTCCGACCCTGCATTCGCGCTGGTACGTGAAAATTTAAGGATGATCAAATGAATAAGAAAATCACTATCCGTAAAGGACAATTGGGCCTGCTGGTAAAAGCGGGCGATTACACAAACATTATTGAAGCAGGCGAGCATCGTCTCTCCTGGTTTGGCAAGCAAGAAGTCACGTTCGTTGAACTTAACGGCAGCGATGTGGCGACAGAGCTGGCGAACTATTTACGCCGCTTCCGGCCTGAATGGGTTGACGCGTACTGCCTGGCCGTCGATACCGGCGAGCATGATGTATCTGCGCTCTACCGTAACGGCATCCTGGCGGAAATCATTCCCCCCGCGTCCCGTCGTCTGTTCTGGCAGGACGGTAGCTTGAGCGTTGTGACTATGGATACACGGGATGTACGTGTACCAGAGAGCATCATGAATGCCGTCTTGCAGCCGCGCAGCGGAGCCGCAGTGAAAGGCCGGGATGCCATACTGACGGTCAACGTGGCGGCATGGCATGTTGGCGTGTTGAAAATTGATGGTGAAACGCAGCCGCTGTTGCCACCGGGGCTGAGTGCTTACTGGAAAGTGAACCACCTGGTTGAGGCGGATGTGGTCGACACGCGTTTGCAATTGATGGAAGTGGCAGGCCAGGAAATCCTGACCAAAGACAAAGTCAATCTGCGCATTAATCTGGGTGCGAACTGGCAGTATAGCGACGTATTGCAGGCCTACAGCCAGTTAACTAAACCGCTGGATCACCTGTATCGCGAGCTGCAGTTTGCTCTGCGTGAAGCGGTGGGCACCCGTACACTGGACGAACTGCTGGAAGATAAGCAGGTCATTGATGAGGTGGTGAGTGCGCAGGTGAAAACCCGCATGGCTCCCTTTGGTATGGATGTCGCGTCACTGGGCGTGCGGGACATCGTCCTGCCAGGCGACATGAAAACGATTCTGGCGAAACTGATCGAAGCAGAAAAATCGGCGCAGGCGAACGTGATCCGTCGACGTGAAGAGACGGCGGCGACCCGTTCACTGTTGAACACGGCGAAGGTGATGGAAAACAACCCGGTAGCGTTGCGCCTGAAAGAGCTGGAAACGCTGGAAAGAGTGGCTGAACGTATCGATAAAATCTCGGTATTCGGTGGCCTGGATAACGTCCTCAATGGACTGGTGAGTATTAAAGGATAACCCATGCAGCAACATGAATTTCAACTGCTGACGGCGCACAACAGTGCGCCAATAAAAATGTGGACTCACGGGGTCCCGGTCGAGCCTGAGGCGCGCGAACAGTTACAAAACACCGCGAAGATGCCGTTCATTTTCCAACACCTGGCGGTGATGCCCGACGTGCATCTCGGTAAAGGCTCTACCATCGGCAGTGTGATCCCAACGAAAGGGGCCATCATTCCGGCGGCGGTGGGTGTGGATATTGGCTGTGGGATGATCGCCGTGCGTACTTCGTTGGTGGCCAGCGATCTGCCCGATAACCTGAGCGGGCTGCGCAGCGCGATTGAGCAAGCGGTCCCGCACGGACGTACCAGCACCCGTTCTGGTCGTGATAAAGGTGCGTGGGGAACGCCGCCGCAGGAGGTGGATAACCACTGGTCTCTGCTGGCAGCGCGGTTTAAACGGTTGACGGATGGCTATCCGCAGTTGCTGAAAACCAATAACTATCAGCATCTGGGTACGCTCGGGACGGGTAACCACTTTATTGAAATTTGCCTGGATGAGCAGCAGCGCGTATGGGTGATGTTGCATAGCGGATCGCGGGGCGTGGGTAACGCCATCGGGACGCTGTTTATCTCACTGGCGCAGCAGGATATGCAGCAGCACATTGCGAACCTGCCGGATAGAAACCTGGCCTATTTCAAAGAGGGGAGCAAACACTATGATGACTATATGGAAGCGGTGTCGTGGGCGCAGGACTTTGCCCGTCATAACCGGGAAGTAATGATGTCGCGCGTGCTGGCGGCGCTGTCGGGTATTGTGACGAAGCCGTTTATCACGCAGCAGGAAGCGGTGAATTGCCACCATAACTATGTGCAGAAAGAGAGCCATTTTGGTGAAGAGGTACTGGTGACGCGTAAAGGCGCTGTCTCAGCACAAAAGGGCCAGATGGGGATCATTCCCGGTTCGATGGGGGCGAAAAGTTTTATTGTGCGTGGGTTGGGGAACGAAGAGAGTTTTTGCTCCTGTAGCCACGGCGCAGGGCGCACCATGAGCCGTACGGCGGCGAAAAAGCGCTTCACCGTGGATGACCAGATTCGTGCGACCGCCCATGTTGAGTGCCGTAAAGACAGCGATGTGATCGACGAAATCCCGATGGCTTATAAAGACATCGACGCGGTCATGGCGGCACAGGCATCGCTGGTCGAAATCGTTCACACCTTACGTCAGGTGGTGTGTGTTAAAGGATAAAGAAAATGACGGATAACGGTGTGGATGCTGCTATGCGCGAGCGTGTGCGGCAGCAATTAAAAAAAGTCGAGCAGGACTATGGCGTTCGGGTGCTTTATGCCTGCGAGTCCGGCAGTCGGGGGTGGGGCTTTGCCTCACCGGATAGCGACTATGATGTGCGGTTTTTGTACGTGCATCCACCGGAGTGGTATTTGCAAGTAGAGACGCCACGAGACGTTGTTGAGTTGCCCATCGACGATGAACTGGACGTGAGCGGTTGGGAGTGGCGCAAAGCATTGGGCCTGCTGAAAAGCGCCAACCCGACCCTGATTGAGTGGCTGGATTCGCCGATCGTCTACCAACAGGATGAGGCGGTGATAACGGCGTTGAGGGAACAGATGCCGAAATGGTTTTCCCCCGTGAGAGCGCGCTGGCATTACTACTCAATGGCCCGCAAAAACTTTCAACACTATTTGCAGGGCGATGAAGTGCGGCTGAAGAAGTATTTCTATGTGCTGCGCCCGCTGCTGGCCGTGTGTTGGGTGGAAGCAGGAAAAGGCGTACCACCGATGCGCTTTGCTGAACTGCTGGCAGGAAGCGAACTGGATGTGGAACTGCGACTGGAGATAGACGAATTGCTGGCGCGTAAACAACGTGCAGGGGAGGCTGAACACGGCCTGCGTCTGCCTTGCTTGCATGCGTTTATTCGTGCAGAGATAGAACGGGGCACGATAGCACCAGTATTGCCGGATAGCCGTGAGGGGAATGTCAAAGAACTGGATCGGTTGTTGTATCAAACCGTGATGGGATAAAGGAGGCCGGAGGGTGATATCCCCCCCGGCCTCTCTTTTTATTCGAACAAATTCTGTTATTCGAACAAATTATGGTGCAGCTTCTGCACAACCTGCTCGGCTTCAGTGCCCGGCACCAGGAAGCACAGGTTGTGGCTGGATGCGCCGTAGCAAATCATGCGGATGTTGAACGGGTCCAGCACGCCAAACACCTCTTTGCCCACGCCGCAGGCTTTTGACAGGTCGTTACCAATGATTGCCACCAGGGCGAGGTTCTCTTCCACTTCCACGCGGCAAAGTGAAGAGAGCTCGGTCAACAGCGCCTGCGTCAGCAGGGTATCGCCCGTCGAGGTGGAGCCGGTGGTATCCAGCGTCAGCGCCACGCTCACTTCGGAGGTGGTGATGAGGTCAACCGAGATACTGTGACGCGCCAGAATGCCAAACACTTCCGCCAGGAAGCCGCGAGAGTGCAGCATGTTCAGGCTGTGCAGGGTCAGCAGGGTCTGTTTACGGCGCAGGGCCAGTGCGCGGAACAGCGGTGGGTTGCTGGTTTTATTGCACACCAGCGTACCGCCCGCTTTAGGGTCTTTACTGGAACCCACAAATACCGGAATGTCACTACGCACGGCAGGCAGCAACGTTGCCGGATGCAGCACTTTCGCGCCAAACGTTGCCATCTCAGCCGCTTCTTCGAAGGCGATTTCATCGATGCGTTTAGCTGCCGGAACCACGCGCGGGTCGGTGGTGTAGATACCCGGAACGTCTGTCCAGATATCCACACGGGCAGCGTGTAGTGCTTCACCGAGCAGGGCTGCGGTATAGTCGCTGCCGCCACGGCCCAAAGTGGTGGTGCGGCCTTTGGCTTCGCTACCGATAAAGCCCTGAGTCACCACCAGGCTGTCGGCGAGACGCGGAGCAAGTTGTTGGGTGGCGAGTTCAGACAGCGCGGCAACGTCCGGCTCGGCACGGCCAAAGCGATCGCTGGTGCGCATGACTTTACGCACATCAAACCACTGGGACTGAACGTCACGTTCACGCAGGATTTCAACGAACAGCAGGGTGGACATTAGTTCGCCGTGGCTGACCAGCTCGTCGGTCAGGGCGGTTGAGGTCGCCAGCGACGCGGCTTCTGCCAGAGTGGTGATGTTTTCCAGCAGGCGCTCGATCTCTTCACGGATAACGTTCGGATTAGCCAGACGTTCCAGAATGTCGAACTGGATTTTGCGGATAGCATCGAGTTTGACGAAACGCTCGGCGGACTCCAGGCCTTCAGCCAGGGCAACCAGCAGGTTGGTTACGCCCGCAGAGGCGGAAAGGACAACCAGACGCACGCTCGGGTCGGCGAGCACCACGTCGGCGCTGTGGTTCATGGCATCAAAACTCGCCACACTGGTACCGCCAAATTTGGCGACAACTAATTCAGACATAACAACCTCGTGTCAGGGGATCGATGATTTCAGCCATGGCACAAGGGAAGAGCGAAAGGGGTAGGCGCAGCAAACTACGATTACACCCAGAAGTGCTCCACCACTTGTGAAACGCCCGACTGCGAACGTTTCTGGTGACAACTCAAGGGATTCAGCCCCTGTAGCCGATGATGAATGCTGCCGTGCAGTTCACCACCTCGGCGTTGTTCCCCCTCAGATACCGTCTTCGAATCGGCTTCTCTGGTATCTTACCTGGACAACGCTCCTCTTCTGGCCTGCGCGCACGCAGGTAGCGCATTAATAAATAAAGGCTAGCGGCATTGCTGTCAATGTTGTGATTATGCGGATTTTTCATGCAGACGAATCGATTAGAAAAAGGACTTATATTGGTCTAATTTATCGTAACAATTTGCCTGTTTTTGCCCGCTTCCAGGTCGGTAAAACAAAAACCATCACAATTTTCGTTCGCAGGCGCTACAATCGACCGCAGTCAAAATTCTCAAATCAGAAGAGTATTGCTATGAAAAATATCAACCCAACGCAGACTTCTGCCTGGCAGGCATTACAGAAACACTACGCTGACATGAAGGACGTGACTCTCGCGGATCTTTTCGCGAAAGATGGCGACCGTTTTGCTAAGTTTTCCGCAAAATTTGATGATTTGATGCTGGTGGATTTCTCCAAAAACCGCATCACTGAAGAGACCCTGGCGCTGCTGCAGGATCTGGCAAAAGAGACTGAACTGGCAGGTGCCATTAAGTCTATGTTCTCCGGCGAGAAAATTAACCGTACTGAAGACCGTGCGGTGCTGCACGTGGCGCTGCGTAACCGTAGCAACACGCCGATTGTGGTTGATGGCAAAGATGTGATGCCTGAAGTGAACGCTGTGCTGGAGAAGATGAAAGCCTTCTCCGAAGCGATCATTTCGGGTAGCTGGAAAGGTTACACCGGTAAAGCAATTACCGACGTGGTGAACATTGGTATCGGCGGTTCTGATCTCGGCCCGTTCATGGTGACCGAAGCGCTGCGCCCGTACAAAAACCACCTCAACATGCACTTCGTTTCTAACGTCGATGGTACCCACATTGCTGAAGTGCTGAAAAACGTGAACCCGGAAACGACTCTGTTCCTGGTCGCGTCCAAGACCTTCACTACCCAGGAGACCATGACCAACGCCCACAGCGCGCGTGACTGGTTCCTGGCTACCGCAGGCGACAACAAGCACGTCGCTAAACACTTCGCCGCGCTCTCTACCAACGGTAAAGCCGTGGGCGAGTTCGGTATCGACACCGCCAACATGTTTGAGTTCTGGGACTGGGTGGGCGGTCGTTACTCTCTGTGGTCAGCGATTGGTCTGTCTATCATCCTGTCCGTGGGCTTCGACAACTTTGTTGAGTTGCTCTCCGGCGCGCACGCGATGGACAAACACTTCTCCACCACTGCACCTGAGCAAAACCTGCCGGTGCTGCTGGCGCTGATCGGTATCTGGTACAACAACTTCTTCGGTGCAGAAACCGAAGCCATTCTGCCGTACGACCAGTACATGCACCGCTTTGCTGCTTACTTCCAGCAGGGCAACATGGAATCCAACGGTAAATACGTTGACCGTAACGGTAACGCCGTGGATTACCAGACTGGCCCAATTATCTGGGGCGAGCCGGGTACCAACGGTCAGCACGCGTTCTACCAGTTGATTCACCAGGGCACCAAAATGGTTCCTTGTGACTTCATCGCACCAGCCATCACGCATAACCCGCTGTCTGACCACCATCCGAAACTGCTGTCCAACTTCTTCGCGCAGACTGAAGCGCTGGCGTTTGGTAAAGCACGCGACGTGGTTGAGCAGGAATATGCTGACCAGGGTAAAGATCCGAAGAGCCTGGAACACGTTGTGCCGTTCAAAGTCTTTGAAGGCAACCGTCCGACCAACTCTATCCTGCTGCGTGAAATCACGCCGTTCAGTCTGGGTGCGTTAATTGCGCTGTATGAGCACAAAATCTTTACCCAGGGCGCCATCCTGAACATTTTCACCTTCGACCAATGGGGCGTGGAATTGGGTAAACAGCTGGCGAACCGTATTCTGCCAGAGCTGGGCGATGACAAAGAAATCAGCACCCATGACAGCTCAACCAATGGCCTGATCAATCTGTATAAAGCCTGGCGCTAATTTCGTTCATCCAAAGTGATGTTCTGAATAAGCAAATAAAAATGCCGACTTAATGTCGGCATTTTTTATCGGATAAATCTTGTTGTCCCCGATCCTGATTAATTTCACGTCCTGAGGTTATTCTGAAAAATAAGAATAACCGGCTAATCACCCAGTGTTATTTTCAGATGTTACGTATACTCTTGGACTACCGTAATAATTGTAATTTCCTGATAATTAATGATTTTAAATAAAATATAATATTTTTATATCTCAATTTTATCCAATTTTCTTAAAACTCCCCGCTGCGTTTCCCATTCGGTAAATAGCCTGCTTTAGTTGTGTATACTCGTTCTCGCCTGTTTATTTCAGGTATATCTCCATTCATTCAATGAAGGGAAATTGATATGAAAAAAGCACTGTTTGGCATTTTTGCCATAACCGCGCTTGCGGCGACTTCTGCATTTGCAGCACCCATTCAGGTGGGCGAAGCAGCAGGGTCGGCAGCGACGTCTGTCTCTGCGGGTAGTTCTTCCGCGACCAGCGTTAGCACCGTAAGTTCTGCGGTGGGCGTTGCCCTGGCGGCAACCGGTGGCGGTGATGGCTCCAATACCGGAACCACGACCACCACGACCACCAGTACTCAGTAATCACGAGTACTTAATCATAACCACACTTCGGTGTGGTTATTTCGCCACTCCCCTCTGGAGAAGAGTCGTGAAGCGACCTGCGATCATTTTGATTTGCCTGCTTATTCAGGCCTGCTCTGCCACCACCAAAGGGTTGGGGCATTCACTGTGGGATAGCATATTTGGCACACCCGGCGTCCATCTGACCGATGATGAAATTGCCGATATGCCTTACGCCAGTCAGTACATGCAACTTAACGGAGGGCCACAACTGTTTGTCGTGCTGGCCTTCTCGGAAAATGGACAACAGAAATGGGCGACGCAAGACCAGTCGCTGATAGTGACGCAACACGACCGCATCGTAAAAACCCAGTTGGGTGATAACAATCTGCTCGAAGTGAACAACCTGGCCGCAGACCCGCTGGCAAACCCGAATCAAATAATCGATGGCGCGAACTGGACCCGCACAATGGGCTGGACGGAGCACAATCAGGTGCGTTACGCCACCGCGCGTTCGGTTTTCCGCTGGAACGGCAATGACACCGTGACGCTCGGTAGCGACGTGACCCATGTGCGCATCCTGGAAGAAGACGTGACGACGGACAAAAAAAGCTGGCGCAACCGCTACTGGGTGGATGAAGACGGTCTGATTCGCCAGTCAGAACAGTATCTGGGCGCGGACTGGTTCCCGGTGAAAACCACCCTGATTAAGGCGGCGAAGTCATGAAAAGAGTGATATGCGCTGGCCTGTTAATGAGCCTTTTCACACCGCTTGCGCTGGCAGCAGGCACCGTGGAGGTTTACACCCCTGGTGACAGTAAACCCAAAACTCTGACCGACGCAGCACACCTCATTGATGTTGTCGGCCAGCCCCGACTGGCGCAGAGCTGGTGGCCGGGAGCCGTGATCAGCGAACGGCAGGCTTCAGCAGTGGCAACCGAACGCCAGCAGGTGCTGCTGGGTCGATTAAGCGCACTGGCGGCGGAAGAAAGCGGTGATGATGCGGCGGCGGTGAATGCCGTGCGTCAGCAGGTTGCGGCGCTGAAAGTGACCGGTCGACAGCAGGTCAACCTCGACCCGGACTATGTGCGTGTGGAAGCGCTTGCCAATCCGCCTCTTGAAGGGAATTACACCCTGTGGGTTGGATCGCAGCCGAGCACTATTACCGTCTTTGGCCTCGTCAGCCGGCCGGGTAAAAAACCCTTCACACCAGGGCGCGACGTGGTGAGTTATCTCGACGAGATGGATCGGTTGAGCGGGGCGGAAAAAAGCGACGCCTGGCTGATTTACCCGAATGGGAAAGCGCAGAAAGTGCCGGTGGCCTACTGGAACCGACGTCACGTTGAGCCCATGCCTGGCAGTACGATTTTTGTCGGCTTTTCCCCGGCGTTATGGGGAGATCGTTATGAGACGCTGAACGCCGATATTCTCTTTTCTCTGACGCACAGGATACCGGAACAATAATGAAAAAATCCTTTGTCATCAGTGTGCTAGCGCTGGGGATCAGCGCCGCCTGTCACGCGGAAAGCTACCCGGCACCGGTAGGCCCCTCGCAGTCCGACTTCGGTGGCGTGGGCCTGCTGCAAACCCCGACGGCGCGTATGGCGCGGGAAGGGGAGATCAGCCTCAACTACCGTGATAACGATCAGTACCGCTACTACTCCGGTTCAATTCAGCTTTTCCCGTGGCTGGAAACCACCTTGCGCTATACCGATGTCCGTACCCGGCGCTACAGCAGCGTGGATGCCTTCTCTGGCGATCAGTCCTACAAAGATAAAGCCTTCGATTTGAAATTACGTCTGTGGGAAGAGAGTTACTGGCTCCCGCAGGTGTCGGTCGGTGCGCGTGATATTGGCGGGACAGGTCTGTTTGATGGCGAATACGTGGTGGCTAACAAAGCCTGGGGGCCGTTCGATTTCTCCCTCGGCCTGGGCTGGGGCTATCTCGGCACGTCCGGTAACATCAAAAACCCACTTTGTTCCTATGAGCAAAAGTACTGCTATCGCGATAACAGCTATAACCAGGCGGGTTCCGTCGACGCCAGTCAGATGTTCCGTGGCCCGACGGCGCTGTTTGGCGGGGTGGAATACCAGACGCCGTGGCAGCCTCTGCGCCTGAAGCTGGAATACGAAGGCAACAACTATCAGCAGGATTTTGCGGGCAAATTGCCACAGAGGAGCAAGGTTAACGTAGGCGCTATTTACCGTGTAGCCGACTGGGCCGACGTTAACCTCAGCTATGAGCGCGGCAATACCTGGATGTTTGGTTTCACCCTGCGTAATAACTTCAATGACCTGCGTCCATCCTACAATGACAACGCCCGTCCGCAGTACCGGCCGCAGCCGCAGGATGCCATCATCCAGCACTCGGTGGTGGCGAATCAGCTGACTTTGCTCAAATACAACGCGGGTCTGGCGGATCCGAAAATTCAGGTGCAGGGCGACACGCTGTATGTGACCGGTGAGCAGGTGAAATATCGCGACTCTCAGGAAGGGATTGAGCGTGCGAACCGCATCGTGATGAATGATCTGCCGGAAGGGATTCGCACCATCCGCGTGACGGAAAATCGTCTGAATATGCCGCAGGTGACGACGGAGACAGATGTCGCCAGCCTGCAACGCCATCTGGAAGGTGAGCCGCTGGGACAAGAGACGGAGCTGGTGCAAAAACGCATGACGCCGATTGTGCCGGAAAGCACTGAGCAGGGCTGGTATATCGAGAAGTCGAGCTTTGATTTCCACCTCGATCCGGTTCTGAATCAGTCGCTCGGTGGCCCGGAAGGGTTCTACATGTATCAGCTTGGGGTGATGGCGACCGCCGACTGGTGGCTTACCGATCACCTGCTGACCACCGGCAGCCTGTTCGCCAACATCGACAACAACTACGACAAGTTTAACTACACCAACCCGCCGAAGGATTCGCAACTGCCGCGCGTGCGTACCCGTGTACGTGAATATGTGCAGAATGATGTCTATGTGAACAACCTGCAGGCCAACTACTTCCAGTACCTTGGCAATAACTTCTACGGGCAGGTGTATGCCGGTTATCTGGAAACCATGTACGGTGGCGCCGGTGCGGAAGTGCTCTGGCGTCCGGTCGACAGCAACTGGGCCTTTGGCGTCGATGCCAACTACGTGAAACAGCGTGACTGGCGCAGTGCGCAGGACCTGATGAAATTTACCGATTACAGCGTGAAAACCGGGCATCTGACCGCTTACTGGACACCACCGTTTGCGCAGGATGTACTGATCAAAGCCAGCGTCGGACAGTACCTGGCGGGGGATAAAGGCGGTACCCTGGAAGTGGCGAAACACTTTGATAGCGGCGTGGTGATTGGTGCTTATGCCACCATCACTAACGTGTCGCCACAAGAATACGGCGAAGGGGATTTCACCAAAGGCGTGTATGTGTCGATACCGTTGGATCTCTTCTCTACCGGCACGACCCGCAGCCGTGCGGCCATCGGCTGGACGCCACTGACGCGTGACGGTGGTCAGCAGCTGGGTCGTAAGTTTGACCTGTACGGTTTGACCAGTGATAAGAGTGTGAATTTCCGCTGATTTGGCGTGCGTTCCCCTCTCCCTTTTAGGGAGAGGGTCTACAGCCGCCGCAGCAGCCGCGCCGGATTCCCCGCATATACCCCTTTCTCCGTTAGCGACTTTGTCACCACGCTTCCCGCGCCAATCACTACGCCATCGGCAATGGTCACCGCCAGAATGGTCGCACCGCTGCCAATCGACACATCGTTACCTACCACTATTCGCCCCCAGCTTTCGCGGTCTGGATTGGGTTTTCCCTGACGAAACATATCGTTGGCGAACATCACCCCGTGACCGATAAAGCAGCGTTCGCCGACTGTTACATATTCACAAATAAAGGTGTGCGACTGAATTTTGCTGCCCTTGCCAATACGTGTATAGCCCTGAATTTCCACGAACGGCCCAATGAAAACCTCATCTTCCAGCTCGCAGTCATAGAGATTCACCGGTTCGTAAATCACCACATTTTTACCGCGTGCCACATTGCGTATCGCTACCTGCCGTATATTTGGATTCATCGCGCACCTTAAATTGATTTTCCCAAAATATGCACCGTGCTCTGCTGTGAAGGGCTGCTGAACACTGTATCGTGCAGATGGCTCAATCCCTGGCGTTCATAAAAGCGGCGGGCCTGCGTATTTGCGTCCAGAACTTCCAGCCAGAAAAATGTTTCGCCATGTGCTTTGGCTCGCTGAATAACGTCGTTGAAAACCACCTCACCATAGCCTTTGCCGGTCGCGTGTGGCAGAAAATAGAGTTTATTCAGCAGGGTGCCAGCGGGGCCTTGAGGATTAACAGGGTGGTGCCAGCTGAATTTGGCAAAGCCGACAGGCTCGCTGCCATCCGTGGCGATAAGCCAGCAACAATTGTCGTTCTGTAAGCTCTCCTGCAAAGCTTTCAGGGAGTATTCCTGTTCGAGAAAATTCGTCAGCTCGTCTTTTTCCTGCCACAAATGAGCGAAATGATAGTGGTAACTTGTGCAGCCCATTTCGTGCAGTAATGGCGCGTCGTTAATTTGCGCTTTATTGATTGTAAGCACTCTGTTTTTTTCTCCGTGTTCTTATCAGTACAGGACGCTATGTCATCATGGTACGGCACAAAATATAAGCAAAAAATCTAGATCTGGATCACATTTTTGCGCTATACAGAAGGCTCGCCACTGAGAATGAGGTGCCAGTATGACCATGCCATCGCTAACTGTTCGCCCGCGCGTTGAGTTTATCTCTACCGTTCTGCAGACCGTATTAAATCTGGGCCTGTTGAGTCTGGGGCTGATCCTGGTTGTCTTTCTTGGCAAAGAGACACTGCATCTGGCAGACGTTCTGTTTGCTCCTGAACAAACCAGCAAGTACGCACTGGTGGAAGGGCTGGTAGTCTACTTTCTGTACTTCGAATTTATCGCCCTGATTGTGAAGTACTTTCAGTCCGGTTTTCACTTCCCGCTACGCTACTTTATCTACATCGGGATCACGGCCATCGTGCGACTGATCATCGTCGATCACAAAGCGCCGATGGATGTGTTGATCTATTCCGGCGCGATCCTGCTTCTGGTGATCACCCTGTGGTTGTGTAATTCCAAACGTCTGAAACGCGAATAAAAAAAGGGCGCTCCGAAGAGCGCCGAATAAGGAATAACAGTCACAAGTTAGGGTCAATATTCCAATGAGGACTACAGTGGCATATATACTCGTCATACTTCACGTTGCAGATGCGTTGGCTACACTCGTTCACCCGGTCACTTACTCCAGTAAGCTCCCGGGACTCTCTCATTTGCCGCCTTCCTGCCACGCGAATTATTTAGAGTATGACGATGAAACTTAACCTTTCACACCACCCGCGGTCAGGCCGTTAACCAGCCAGCGCTGGGCGAGCAGGAAGACGGCGGTGATCGGAATGGCTGACAGCACGGCGGCTGCGGCGAAATCGCCCCACAGATAGTTTTGTGGGTTGAGATATTGCTGCATGCCCACTGCCAGGGTGTAGCTGTTGACGTCGCGCAGTAACAGCGAGGCGACCGGCACTTCGGTGATTGCAGCGATAAACGACAGAATAAACACCACCGCCAGAATCGGTACTGACAAGGGCAACAGCACCAGACGGAACGCCTGCCACGGGGTGGCACCATCCAGCGCTGCCGCTTCTTCCAGCGACCCGTCGATGGTTTCGAAATAGCCTTTGATCGTCCAGACATGCAGGGCGATACCGCCCATATAGGCGAAGATGACCCCGCCGTGGGTGTTCAGGCCGATAAACGGAATGTACTGGCCCAGACGGTCAAACAAGGCATACAGGGCAACCAGCGACAATACCGCCGGGAACATCTGGAAAATCAGCATCCCTTTGAGCAACGTGGCTTTGCCGGGAAAACGCATACGGGCAAAGGCATAAGCGCAGGTGGTGGAGAGGGCGACCACGCCAATGGCGGTGATCACCGCAATCTTGATGGAGTTCCACAACCACAACAGCACCGGGAACGGCGGTGGCGTGACGCGACCATCGGCGTGCTCGACGCTAAAGCCCAGTGCCAGCTTCCAGTGTTCCCAGGAGATGGTGTCCGGGATCAGGCTACCTGTGGCGAAATTACCCTCACGCAGGGAGATGGCAATGACCATCAGCAGCGGGAACATGATGGCGGCGATAAACGCCAGCAGCAGCAGATGGGTAATCAGTAATCTTAACTTTTGCGATTTTGCCTGGACCATAGCCATGTTCATCGCCCTCCTTAGTCAAATTTCATGCGTGTGGCTTTCAGATTGATGATGGCAAGCGCACCGACCAGCAGGAATATCAGCGTGGCAATGGCGGCGGCGAGGCCAAAATCTTGCCCACCGCCGCCTTCAAAGGCGATACGGTAGGTGTAGCTGACCAACAGATCGGTATAGCCCGCTGGCGTGGTAGTACCGATGCGGTCCGGGCCACCGTTGGTCAACAACTGAATCAACACGAAGTTATTAAAGTTAAAGGCGAAACTGGCGATCATCAGCGGCGTCAGCGGCTTAATCAGCAGCGGGAAAGTGATACGGAAAAAGTTCTGGAATGCACTGGCGCCATCCATTGCCGAGGCTTCATACAAATCGTCCGGAATGGCTTTGAGCAGGCCCATGCACAGGATCATCATGTATGGATAACCCAGCCAGGTGTTGACGATGATGATCATTGACCGCGCAGTGGTCGGGTCGCTAAACCAGGCCGGTTTCACACCAAACAGCGCGCTTAACATCATATTGATCTCACCAAAGCTCTGGTTAAACAGACCCTTGAAGATCAGGATAGAGATAAACGACGGCACGGCGTAAGGCAGGATCAGCAGCACGCGGTAAACCGCTTTGCCTTTGAGCGCCTCCCACTGTACGAGGCAGGCCAGCACCATCCCGACCGCCACGGTGAGCACCACGGTCAACAACGAGAAGACGATAGTCCAGATGAAAATAGCGAAGAAGGGCTTCTGGATACCTTCATCGGTAAAGACGCGTGTGAAGTTATCCCAGCCGATGGTCACGGTATAACCGGGACTGAGCTTCTCATCGCCCCAGCTGTTATCGGCATTAACGACCTGATAAAAACCGAGACTGTTGTTAGGACGGTATTTTGCACCGCTCTGCTTATTGGTGAGGGTGCCATCTTCTGCCAGCGCATAGAGCGGCGTGGTGCCTGAGAACTGACGCAGCGAACTCATGACAACGTTGCTGTTGTCCGGTAATACGGCGGTGAGCTGGTTTAAGGCCGCGCGATTTTGCGTGACGTCTCGCAAGGTGCCACGTTCGCCCGCAGGCAAGGCATCTGTCTCTTTTAAGGTGATTTTTTGCTCGCCGCCCAGCTTGAAGGTGTCCGAGAGATAATTTTTGCCGCTTTCACCGTCGGTCAGCGCAAGTTTCCAGCTTCCCTCAGTCGGGAACAGGGTGAAGTTATAGGTTTTACCCGCCTGATAAGAACGGTCCATCAGTACTTGCTGAGCACGTTCCTGAGTCAACTGGTGGGTGCTGCTGTAGTTGGTGAAGGCAATGGCGATGGTACATATCAGCGGGAACAGAACGAACAGCCCCATACCGGCAAGCCCTGGGTAAACATAGCGCCAGGCGTAGGCTTTACGGTTGGCGAAAATATACAGACCAACAGAGCTTAAAATCAGCGTCGTGATGGCAAACAGGTATTCCCCTTGCGCGTACATTAAAACAACAAGGTATCCCACCAGTAAGCCCAGCAGACCTGTCACTGACCATTTCAGCGTGTCGCTTTGCCACCAGTGCTTCTTTTTAATGACATCCATGGGAAATTTCCTCTACAACAATTAAGCAACCCTCACCCCAACCCTCTCCCTGAGGGAGAGGGGGCGGCTTTCTCCTTCTCCCTTGAGGGAGAAGGCCGGGATGAGGGGGTAACAGCCTGTCTTACTTCGTGATACGACCCTGAGCATCTTTCAGGGCTGCATCGACGGTCTGACGACCGCTCACTGCGTTGATGACCGCGGTGCGGGTGGCGTACCAGAAAGCAGCCATCTGCGGGATATTCGGCATGATTTCGCCGGACTTGGCGTTATCCATCGTTGCCGCAATACGCGGGTCTTTGGCTAACTGATCCTGGAAGGATTTCAGAGCCACCGCGCCGAGCGGTTTGTCCTTGTTCATTTCATCCAGACCCTGATCGGTCAGCAGGTAGTTTTCGAGGAACTCTTTCGCCAGCTCTTTGTTCGGGCTGGCCGCGTTAATACCGGCACTCAGCACGCCGACGAAGGGTTTAGAGGCTTTGCCTTTGAAAGTCGGCAGTGGCGCTACGCCGTAATTGATTTTGCTCTTATCAATGTTGGCCCATGCCCACGGACCGTTAATGGTCAGCGCAGTTTCGCCTTTGTTGAACGCCGCTTCGGCGATGGAGTAATCCGTGTCCGCGTTCATGTGCTTGTCTTTAATCAGCTTCACAAGGAAGCTTAAGCCCGCTTTTGCCCCTGCGTTGTCGACGCCCACGTCTTTCACGTCATACTTGCCGTCGGCATATTTGAACGCGTAGCCACCGTCAGCGGCAATCAGCGGCCAGGTGAAGTACGGTTCTTGCAGGTTGAACATCAACGCACTCTTACCTTTCGCCTTCAGGGTTTTATCCAGCGCCGGGATCTCTTCCCAGGTTTTTGGCGGGTTCGGTACGAGGTCTTTGTTATAAATCAGCGAGAGGGATTCCACGGCTACCGGGTAGGCAATCAGCTTGCCGTTGTAACGCACGGCATCCCAGGTGAACGGGAATAATTTGTCCTGGAACGCTTTATCCGGCGCGACTTCCGCCAGCAGGCCAGATTGCGCGTAGCCGCCGAAACGGTCATGCGCCCAGAAGATAATGTCAGGGCCGTCGCCAGTTGCCGCAACCTGCGGGAATTTCTCTTCCAGCTTGTCCGGGTGTTCAACGGTCACTTTAATGCCGGTATCTTTCTCGAATTTCTTACCCACTTCGGCCAGGCCGTTATAGCCTTTGTCGCCGTTGATCCAGATGACCAGCTTACCTTCTTCAATCTTTGCGAGGGCAGAAGCGGAGAACATCATCGTCGTCAGTGCGGACAATGCGAGGATGCGTGCGCCTGTTTTGAATTTCATATATCCCGTCCTTTAGGTGATGTGCTCGTGGATATGTTGAGTGGTCTGACGGGAAGTAGTCTCCTTTTTTGGCAAGCGCTTCTCATCCTCCTTGCCCCTACGCCCCTGGGGTCAAATGTGTGATCCTTGTTACATAAACTTTCTTTATGTGTGTCAGCGCACACAAAAAAGTGCCGTTTTTTGCAGTCTGCATCACGAAAATAGCCTCAGCCCCTGCGAGCTGGGGTCAGACTCGTCCCTCTCATCCTCCCGTCTCCTCCCCCATAAAAAACAAGGGGGGTGGAGGATTCGCCACGTTTATGGATAGCCCATAGTCAGCCAAATCTTGAATGTATCCGTAAGTGACAAGTTGTAACGAAGGGAGAGGGCATGGCGAACGTACAGCTGCGTAATGTAACGAAAGCCTGGGGCGACGTTGTCGTATCAAAAGACATTGATCTCGACATCCACGAAGGGGAATTCGTGGTGTTTGTCGGTCCATCTGGCTGCGGTAAGTCAACGCTGCTGCGCATGATTGCCGGTCTGGAAACCATCACCAGCGGCGATCTCTTTATTGGTGACGTGCGGATGAACGACGTGCCCCCGGCCGAACGCGGCGTGGGGATGGTCTTTCAGTCTTACGCACTCTATCCGCACCTTTCCGTGTCGGAAAACATGTCGTTTGGCCTCAAGCTGGCGGGTGCCAAAAAAGAGGTGATTCAGCAGAAGGTGACGCAGGTTTCGGAAGTCCTGCAACTGGCGCATTTGCTGGAGCGTAAGCCAAAGGCGCTTTCCGGTGGGCAACGTCAGCGTGTGGCGATAGGCCGTACGCTGGTTGCTGAACCGCGCGTCTTCCTGCTCGATGAACCGCTCTCCAACCTGGATGCTGCTCTGCGTGTGCAGATGCGCATTGAGATTTCGCGTCTGCATAAGCGCCTGGGGCGCACGATGATTTACGTCACCCACGATCAGGTCGAAGCGATGACGCTGGCCGACAAAATTGTGGTGCTGGACGCCGGACGCGTGGCCCAGGTCGGTAAGCCGCTTGAGCTTTATCACTACCCGTCTGACCGCTTTGTTGCTGGCTTTATTGGCTCACCCAAAATGAATTTCCTGCCAGTCAAAGTGACTGCAACCGCCATTGAACAGGTGCAGGTTGAATTACCAAACCGCCAGCAGGTCTGGCTTCCCGTCGACAGTGCCAACGTGCAGGTCGGCAGCAATATGTCACTGGGTATTCGCCCGGAGCATCTGCTGCCCAGCGACATCGCAGATGTCACGCTGGAAGGGATTGTTCAGGTCGTCGAACAACTCGGTCACGAAACGCAAATTCATATCCAGATCCCCGCCATCCGTCAAAACCTGGTCTACCGCCAGAATGACGTGGTGTTGGTAGAAGAGGGGGCCACATTCGCTATCGGTCTGCCACCGGAGCGCTGTCATCTTTTCCGTGAAGATGGCACCGCTTGTCGTCGGTTGCACAAAGAGCCGGGCGTTTAAGGTCCCCCATTAAAAAAGCAAAACGCTAAACCATTCGTGTCGGCATCAAGGCGGCAAGCGAATGAATCCCCGGGAGCGTACAGAAAGTACGTGACTGAGGTGAAGGAGTGCAGCCAACGAAGAGGCAGTCCGAAGGGTGACGCGTTTAAAGAAAAGCAATGATCTCAGGAGATAGAATGATGACTACTCTGCGCAAACTTCCACTGGCTATCGCCATTACCGCAGGCATTTTGTCTGCGCAGGCGGGCGCCGTTGACTTCAAAGGTTACGCACGTTCCGGCATCGGCTGGACCGGTAGCGGCGGCGAGCAGCAATGCTTCCAGGCCACCGGTGCTCAAAGTAAATATCGTCTTGGTAACGAATGTGAAACCTACGCGGAAATTAAGCTGGGTCAGGAAGTGTGGAAAGAAGGCGATAAGAGCTTCTACTTCGACACCAACGTAGCCTACTCCGTTTCGCAACAGAATGACTGGGAAGCCACCAGCCCGGCGTTCCGTGAAGCCAACGTTCAGGGTAAAAACCTGATTGATGCGCTGCCGGGATCCACCATCTGGGCCGGTAAACGCTTCTACCAACGTCATGACGTTCACATGATCGACTTCTACTACTGGGACATCTCCGGTCCTGGTGCTGGCCTTGAAAACATCGACGTTGGCATCGGTAAACTCTCTCTAGCAGCGACCCGCTCGTCTGAATCAGGCGGCTCCGGCACCTTCGCCGATCGTGATGCGTTAGGTAACCGTGTTTATGACAACATCGTGCCAAACGACGTCTTCGATGTGCGTTTAGGTCAGATGGCGATTAACCCAGGTGGCATGCTGGAGTTCGGTGTGGACTACGGTCATACCAACCTGCCGGATAAATACAGCCTGGCACCGGATGCATCGAAAGATGGCTGGATGTTCACCGCTGAACATACCCAGAGCATGCTGAAAGGCTACAACAAGTTTGTTCTGCAGTACGCAACTGACTCTATGACCTCTAACGGTAAGGGTATTCCGCAGGGCGGCAGCATCAACAATAACGGCTCACTGTGGCGCGTTATCGATCACGGTGCAGTCACTCTGGCTGATAACTGGGACCTGATGTATGTCGGTATGTACCAGGACATCAACCGTGATGATAACAACGGTACCAAATGGTGGACCGTCGGCGTACGTCCTATGTACAAATGGACGCCAATCATGAGCACCCTGTTGGAAGTGGGCTATGACAACGTCAAATCCCAGAAAACCAACGACACCAACAACCAGTACAAAATCACTCTTGCTCAACAGTGGCAGGCAGGCGACAGCATCTGGTCTCGTCCGGCAATCCGTGTCTTCGCAACCTATGCAAAATGGGATGAGAAATGGGGCTATGCCAACAGTGACTCCGGCGCAGCTTACACCTCTGGCGTTGCTTACCGTGACACCAGCGCGAAAACCTTCAGCCGCGGTGATAACGACGAGTGGAGCTTCGGTGCCCAGATGGAAATCTGGTGGTAATGCACAGACGTTGATGTAACGAACAAGAGGGGCGCAAGCCCCTCAATCCTTAGAGTCTGCGCGCTATTGCCTGGCGGACGCTGGCTCCTGTAAAGAAGGTGATAACAATGAAAATGAAAAAAAGTCTTGTCGCCCTGTGTCTGTCAGCGGGGTTATTCGCTGCCGCCCCTGGGGTGAGCGTCGCAGATGTTAACATCGTTCCACAAAATACAACGGCTGCGCCGTCTATTCCGGCTTCTGCCCTCCAGCAACTGAGCTGGACGCCGGTCGATCAAAGCAATACCCAATCCACCTCTCTTGCCACTGCAGGTCAGCGCCTGAACGTGGCGGGAGTCAGCGGCCCGGTTGCCGCTTATAGCGTTCCGGCCAATATCGGTGAGCTCACCCTGACGCTCACCAGTGAAGTGAACAAGCAGACCAGCGTGTTTGCCCCTAACGTCTTGATCCTCGACCAGAACCTTGCACCGGCGGCCTACTTCCCGAGCAGTTACTTTACCTACCAGGAACCGGGTGTGATGAGCGCTGACCGGCTGGAAGGCGTGATGCGCCTGACGCCAGCTCTCGGTCAGCAAAAAATTTATGTGCTGGTCTTTACCACGGACAGAGATTTACAGCAGACCACACAGTTGATGGATCCGGCTAAATCTTTTGCCAAAGGCGCAGGTAACGCGGTACCGGATATCCCTGATCCTATCGCTCGCCATGTTACGGATGGCACGTTGAAGCTGAAAGTGAAAACCAACAGCGGATCCAGCGTGCTGGTGGGGCCACTGTTTGGCTCCTCTGGTCCGGGGCCAGTGACCGTAGGTAATACGGCTGCCCCGGCGACCGCCTACAGCGCCCCGGCCGCAGCACCTGCTGTTGCGACCACAACGCCTGCTGCTGCACCTGCGGCGAAGAGTGAGCCGATGTTGAATGACACCGAAAGCTACTTCAATCGCGCAATTAAAGAGGCCGTAGCGAAAGGTGATGTTGATAAGGCACTGAAGTTATTGAATGAAGCTGAACGTCTCGGGTCATCATCCGCCCGAAGTACTTTTATCAGCAGTGTAAAAGGCAAGGGGTAACTCTCTCCCCGCAATGCTGATGTTTGCAACAACTGGTGCGTCGCCTGACGCACCCTTTTTTCCCGGCGCAACGGGCGCTGTTGCACAGCTGTTGCGCTTATGAAAACTGAATGAAGTTTCCCCGCCGAGGCAGTCTGTTCTGCGATACAATGTTGTGACGTAATGTATTGGAGAGTCAGGCATGTCACACCCCGCGCTTACGCAATTGCGTGCGCTGCGCTATTTTGACGCACTTCCCGCGCTTGATCCGCAACGGCTCGACTGGCTGTTGCTCGAAGATTCCATGACTAAACGCTTTGAACAGCTGGATAAAAAGGTCACCGTTACCGTTATTCAGGAAGCGTTTGTGACGGCTGAGTCCCTTGAAAATGAGCGCCATCTGTTACCTGCGGATACCCGCTACTGGCTGCGAGAAATTCTGCTGTGTGCCGACGGCGAACCCTGGCTGGCTGGTCGTACCGTCGTACCGGAAACCACGTTAACCGGCCCGGAACTGGCGTTGCAGAAACTCGGCACGACACCGCTCGGGCGCTATCTCTTCACATCATCTACGCTAACACGAGATTTTATTGAAGTCGGTCAGGTCGAGTCGCTATGGGGACGTCGTTCTCGTTTGCGTCTGGGCGGAAAGCCGCTTCTGTTGACCGAACTGTTTTTGCCTGCATCACCGTTGTATTAAGAGGAAAGAAGAATGGAGTGGAGTCTCACGCAGAATAAGCTGCTGGCCTTTCACCGACTCATGCGAACGGATAAGCCCATTGGCGCATTGCTGCTGCTCTGGCCGACTCTTTGGGCGCTGTGGGTCGCGACACCGGGCGTACCGCCGCTATGGATCCTGCTGGTCTTCGTGGCCGGTGTCTGGCTGATGCGTGCAGCAGGGTGTGTGGTCAACGACTACGCTGACCGCAAGTTTGACGGGCATGTTAAGCGTACAGCGAACCGCCCGCTGCCAAGTGGCGCCGTGACGGAAAATGAAGCGCGGGTCCTGTTTGTAGTTCTGGTCCTGCTGGCGTTTGTGCTGGTGTTGACGCTCAATACCATGACTATCCTGCTCTCGGTTGCCGCCCTGGCGCTGGCCTGGGTTTATCCCTTCATGAAGCGCTATACCCATCTGCCGCAGGTGGTGCTGGGGGCAGCGTTTGGCTGGTCAATTCCGATGGCCTTTGCGGCCGTGAGCGAATCCGTTCCGTTAAGCTGCTGGATGTTGTTCCTCGCCAACATTCTGTGGGCCGTCGCCTATGACACCCAGTATGCAATGGTTGACCGGGACGATGACCTGAAAATCGGTATCAAATCGACGGCAATTCTGTTTGGTCGTCAGGACAAGCTGATCATTGGCATTTTGCAGATTGCCGTGCTGGCGTTGATGGCGTTTGTCGGCAAACTTAACGGCCTGGGCTGGCATTTTTACTGGGCGGTGCTGGTGGCGGGCGCGCTCTTTGTCTATCAGCAAAAGCTGATTGCCGGGCGCGATCGTGATGCCTGCTTTAAAGCTTTTATGAACAATAACTATGTGGGGCTGGTGCTGTTTTTAGGGCTGGCTTCAAGCTACTGGATATAAAAGCAAAAAGGCAACGTAAGTTGCCTTTTTTAGTGTTTGTTCCCTCTCCCCGTGGGAGAGGGCATCAGACCGCAAACCCTTACTCGCTCTGCGTTGCACTCTCAATCGTCAAACGCACATCCGACGTAATCAACTCTGCCAGCAACTGATAAATCGCCAGTGTCTGCGCGGGTTCCGCATCGCCCGTATCACTGATAAAGCCTTCATCACGCAGGGTCAGCACCAGGGTACTGAACACCGCTTTGTCGAAGAATTCCGGTGCGTTAATGCCGTGCAGAACGGAGAGACGCTGAGCCAGCGTGCGGCTCTCTTTCTCGAGCGTGCTGCGGTTGAACGACGGGTTCGCGCTAAGCAGCCAGAAGGTAATGGCATAACGTTGCAGCGTTTCACGTGCACCTGCCGCCAGCAGTTGCAGGGTGCGGGAATGGGCCGGGTTGATGTTCAACTGCCCGTCTTTGATGGTCACCAGGCCCTGGCGCAGCATCTCCTGAGCCAGGCTATCCAGCACGCCCGCCAGTTCCTCTTTCTCCCACCGCAGGAACAGCTCTGCTTTCAGCATCGGGTAGAGCAGCTCAACATGGCGCAGCATCTCGTCCTGAGAAATATGACGATGCTGAGTGATGATGGCGGCCATCAGCGACGGCAGCATCAACATATGGGCGATGTTGTTGCGGTAGTAGGTCATCAGTACAGCCTGCTCGCGCGGCAGAATGATGATGTCGCCGATGGTGTCTTTCTCTACCTCGAACTTGTTCATCTGCAATGCGTGCGCGATAAGCTCAGCGGCGCTGGCAGTCGGCACCGTAGAGTCATCAGCGTAAGGCACGTTACGCATCAGGTTCAGGTAGCAATCCAGCTGTTCCGTAAGTTGTTCACGGGTCAGCGAACGCTGGCGTGAAGCGAGCAGAGCGGTACAGCACAGGTTCATGGCGTTTGCCGCCCCTGCGTTGTTAATGCGCACCATCAGGTCAGCCGCGATAGCATTGACCGCCGGCGTCAGCCAGGCCGGGCGCACGGCTTCGATAGGATCGATAGACTCGCGCCATTCCGGCACGCGCTGGTTAAGGTAGTTCGTCAGCGAAATAGGTTCGCCGAAGTTCACGTAACCCTGACCGAGGTTACGTAGCTTGCTTAAGCCACGCACCATCTGCATAAAGCCTTCTTTCTCTTTCGTCGCCCCACGCAGCTCTTTAGCGTAGGTACCGACTTCCATCACGTGCTCATAGCCAATGTAGATTGGCACCAGCGTGATCGGACGGGTGCCGCCGCGCAGCATCGCCTGGATGGTCATCGACAGGGTACCTGTTTTCGGATCCAGCAGACGGCCAGTACGTGAGCGCCCACCCTCGACAAAGTACTCAACCGAATAGCCGCGCTGGAACAGCTCGCCCAGATATTCGCGGAACACGGTGGAATAGAGCTTGTTGCCTTTGAAAGAGCGGCGAATGAAGAACGCGCCCAGACGGCGGAAAATCGGACCTGCTGGCCAGAAGTTCAGGTTGATACCGGCGGCGATATGCGGTGGCACCAGTCCCTGGTGATACAGCACGTAAGAGAGCAGCAGGTAGTCCATATGACTGCGGTGGCAGGGCACATAGACAATTTCATGGCCGTCATGAGCCAACTGGCGCACGCGCTCGGCGTTGTGCACGTTGATGCCCTGATACAGGCGGTTCCAGGTAAAGCTCAGAATACGGTCGGAGAGACGGATCATCTCGTAAGAGAAGTTCGCCGCAATCTCTTCCATCAGGGCAATCGCGTTTTGCTGCGCCTTGTCATGGGAGATTTTTTTGCTGCGTGCTTCGTCTTCAACAGCGCGGGCAATCGCTTTGGACGCCAGTAGCTTGTTAAACAAGTCCTGACGGGCAGGCAGACGCGGACCGACCGCCGCAAGACGCTGGCGGGCAAAGTGCATGCGTGCAACTCGCGCCAATTTCTGGGCGATAATTTTATCCGTACCATGCTCAGTGGCCATGCGGCGCAGTGAGACCGGCGGAGAGAAACGCACAAAGCTGTCGCGCCCGAGCCAGGAGATCGCAAAGAATTTCTGAATGCCGTTAAGCATACGCAGCGGCGGATTCATCTCGCCTTTCTCGCGACCCGGCGAACGACCGAACATCATCGAAACCGGCACCATTTGCACATCCAGGTCAGGATGGCTGCGATGCAGGTCGAGATAATCATGGAACAGCTTGATGGACTCTTCTTTCGGTGTATACCAGGTAAATACGCGTGGTCCACCGTGAATGAAGATATACCGCGGCAACTCCACGCCGTCGATCTCAAGCGGCTCCAGCGGGTCGGGCAAGTCGTGTGCCAGACATTGAGCGCGTAACGTGAGTAAGTCAGCCTTCGAGTTATAAGGCAAAACGTACATAATAGGGCGTGAGGTATCGAGCCCCAGTTCCTGTGCGGGTTCCGCAGGGATAGACTTACTTTTTACCAGCACGCTTAATGGTAAATTAAGTAATTTGTAGTAAATTCGTGGCCAGCCGGACATAAACGATGTAAAGCCTCTGGTTAATAATGCCAATGCGCCGCAAGAATATCAGAAAGCGCGCACAAATTCTTTTGTACCTCTATAACCTTACATAGAGATTGATGCTCATTACATAAAAAGGTTCTTTTAATGGCCAATAACACCACTGGCATTACCCGCATCATTAAAGCGGCCGGTTATTCATGGAAAGGCGTCCGCGCAGCCTGGATAAACGAAGCTGCCTTTCGTCAGGAGTCCGTTGCGGTCATTCTGGCAATTATTATCGCTTGTTTCCTTGATGTCGACGCCATCACCCGCGTATTGCTGATCGGTTCGGTGGCACTGGTCATGATCGTTGAAATTCTTAACAGCGCGATTGAAGCGGTCGTTGACCGGATTGGTTCGGAATTGCATGAGTTGTCCGGGCGCGCGAAGGACATGGGCTCAGCGGCGGTACTGATGACCATTCTGGTTGCACTCTTTACCTGGGTTTCACTGTTGTGGGGCCATTTTCGATAAGCCTTCCAGAATTGCGCTAACTGCTGGTTTTTTGCGTAATTTTGGTTTCAAAATCGCCTTTAGCTGTATATACTCACAGCATAACTGTATATACACCCAGGGGGCGGAATGAAAGCATTAACGGCCAGGCAGCAAGAGGTGTTCGATCTCATTCGTGATCGAATCAACCAAACGGGCATGCCGCCGACGCGTGCGGAGATCGCGCAACAGTTGGGGTTCCGTTCCCCAAACGCAGCTGAAGAGCACCTGAAAGCGTTAGCGCGTAAAGGTGTACTTGAGATTGTTTCTGGTGCGTCCCGCGGCATTCGTTTGCTGTTGGACGTCGCAGAAGACAATGGTTTGCCGCTGGTTGGGCGTGTAGCGGCAGGTGAGCCGTTGTTGGCGCAGCAGCATATCGAAGGTCACTATCAGGTTGATCCGTCCTTGTTCAAGCCAAATGCCGATTTCCTGCTGCGCGTTAGCGGCATGTCAATGAAAGACATTGGTATTATGGATGGCGATCTGCTGGCAGTGCATAAAACTCAGGATGTGCGTAACGGCCAGGTGGTTGTTGCACGTATTGATGATGAAGTCACCGTCAAACGACTGAAAAAACAAGGTAATACCGTTCAGTTACTGCCTGAAAACAGCGAATTTTCCCCGATTGTTGTGAATCTGCGCGAGCAGAACTTTACGATTGAAGGTCTGGCTGTTGGTGTGATTCGCAACGGTGAGTGGTTGTAATTCCTCTTCATAACCGTGGTTCAGCGTCCCGCTGCCACGGTTTTGTTTTATAAAACAAAATCTTAAATAACCTTCATCCTCAGCGCCTCTCCCAATCTGTTCGATTTACCTTCTTATAATTGTCTTTTGAATGGTTAAAAATTCCGAATAAATCCTCTGCAGTATGATCCCTGACTACAATTATTCTCACGTTCAGGATATTCAGAACGTAACGACGGACGATGATTCGCTATTCACAACCGAACGATGAGGACATGACTATGAATAAAGACGAAATCGGCGGTAACTGGAAACAGTTCAAAGGTAAAGCGAAAGAGAAGTGGGGGAAACTCACTGATGATGACATGACCGTCATCGAGGGTAAACGTGACCAACTGGTAGGTAAAATTCAGGAAAGATACGGCTACGCAAAAGATCAGGCGGAAAAAGAAGTTGTTGACTGGGAAACCCGCAACGAATACCGCTGGTAGCCTTCAAACCCTCTGAATATGCATTGAAGTGACTACCCTGCCCGACGGTACATGGACGTACCACCCTCTTAACACAACGAATTGAATGCACTCTCAACCGCCACTAGCGCGGTTTTTTCTTAACCAGAATCGAGTGATCGTGGTGACATTCGCCCTGGTGACGACAAGCTTCCACTTCCGCACATTTGGAACACAGACCATGTGCTTCAATGACATTATGGCGTAAGGCAAATCCTAATTTTGCAGCCAGTGAATGCATAATATCTTCCACCCCTTCCGCTTGTTCTTCTTTCACGACGCCGCAGCGATCGCAAATAAACATGGCCGATGTATGAGTTGGCTGATCAAAAAGATGGCACAACACATAGCTGTTAGTAGACTCCACTTTGTGCACAAACCCCTGCTCCAGCAGGAAGTCCAGCGCACGATAAACGGTGGGTGGTTTTGCCTGGGGTTCACTCTCGCGCAGCAGGTCCAGCAAGTCGTAGGCACTGATTGCCCCTTCCTGCAAACTCATTAACCGCAGAACCTCGAGGCGCTGAGGAGTCAGGCGCACATTGCGCTGCACGCACAGTTTTTCGGCCTGCGCTAGCATCTCTTGCGAAGTGGTCTTTTCCATTGTCGTCCTCTCATTTCCCGGCGGCATAATCTCTCACTTTACCATGTTCTGCTCTAAACGCCGAGATCGCGCGCAGATGCCGCTCACTTTCACATTCGCGGTACGTCTTCTATAAATAATGAAGGTCATTTCTTATAACTATAAATTTCTGCCGACTTTTGCGTATTTGGCAGAAATAGCCATTTTTCCAATGTTATTCGCAGCAATAGAGCATTCCCGTTGATGTAAAAAAGAACGGGGCATAGAAAAACTCATCTGACTACGAGACACATAATTGTGAAAAACAAACTCAAACTTTCAGTGGTCGCTATCGCTGTCTCCTTTTGCGTGGCAAATCAAGCGGGGGCAGCCAATACCTGGGCGGAGGCACGTAGTGATGCTATGGGTGGTACCGGCGTCGCTTCGGCAAGTTATGGCAGTGGGGCGCTGATCAACCCTGCGCTTCTGGCAAAAGCAAAACCTGATGATTCTGTCACCGTCATCTTGCCGAGTATCGGTGTGCAGGTGACTGACAAAGACGATCTGCGTAACGAGATTGACGATATCAACGACAAAATCGACGGTTATAAAGATTTTGTCGATAACCTGACACCCGCACAGGTGCTGTTGAATCCTGCTGCGGTTGTTGATGAATTCCAGAATGCTGCCGGGGATCTGGCGGATGAACTGCAATTCCTTAAAGGCAAAACGGCGCAGGCAAAAGCCAGTGCGGGTATTGCGGTCAGCATTCCAACCGATGTGGTTTCCATGGCCTTTGTGACCAAAGCGCATGCTCATGCACGCGTCAGCACATCGGTTGATCAAAACGATATTAATTACCTGCGTGGTATCCAGAGGAGTGATACCACTGCGCTGACAGAGGCAGGCAGTGCCGCACTGTTAGGCAGCGATGAGATTACACGTCATCTGAATTCAACCGCTTCCGGGCGCGCGGCGATTGTCTGGGATTACGGTATTGCCCTTGCGCATCAGTTCGACGTGGGAGGCATACCGCTGTCGGTTGGCGTGACACCTAAACTGCAAAAAACCTGGGTCTACAATTACACGACCTCCATTTATGATTACAACAGTGATGACTGGAACAACGATCGCTATCGTACCGATGACTCCGGTTTCAACGTAGACGTCGGCCTGGCAGCAGATCTGACCGAAAACATCACCGTAGGCTTGACCGGCCAAAACCTGGTCTCACGTAATATCGATACCAAAGATATCCGTATCGAAAACGGCATGACGGGTGAAGTCAGAAACTACAAAGACACCTATCAGATAAGCCCACTTGTCACTGCAGGGGTCGCCTGGCAGAACGAACTGCTGACCCTGAGTGCCGATGGCGACCTGACGGAAACCAAAGGCTTTAAGAGCGAAAAAAATTCCCAATACGTTGGAGTGGGTGCCGAAGTTCGTCCGCTTAGCTGGCTGGCTGTTCGTGCGGGTTACCGTGCGGATGTCAAAGGGGATGACAAAAATGTCTTCACAGGCGGTGTCGGTTTCGCACCGTTCAATAAAGTACATGTCGACCTGATGGGTCTTGTGGGCGAGGACCAAACCTGGGGTGCAGGCGCACAGCTTAGCGTGACGTTCTGATCCCTCACCGGAGGCCTCGCGCCTCCGGTTTTTCTTTGTGCTATAGTAGCGCCCCATTTTTCCGTAAAGCTTATTTATTCGCCATGTCGCCAGAAATTCAGCCCGCTGCTTACCCTGCCCACCGCTTTTCCATCGCGCCGATGCTCGACTGGACGGACAGGCATTGCCGTTACTTCCTGCGCCAGCTTTCCCGCCATACGCTGCTCTACACCGAAATGGTGACGACAGGGGCCATTATTCACGGTAAGGGTGACTATCTGGCCTACAGCGAAGAAGAGCATCCGGTGGCATTACAGCTTGGTGGCAGCGACCCTGCTGCGCTGGCGCAGTGTGCAAAACTGGCTGAACAACGCGGTTATGATGAGATTAACCTGAACGTAGGTTGCCCGTCCGATCGCGTGCAGAACGGCATGTTCGGTGCCTGCCTGATGGGCAATGCGCAACTGGTCGCGGACTGCATCAAAGCGATGCGCGATGTGGTGTCGATTCCGGTGACAGTGAAAACCCGTATCGGGATTGACGATCAGGACAGCTACGAATTCCTCTGCGATTTCATCAATACGGTGTCGGGCAAAGGCGAATGTGAGATGTTTATCATCCATGCGCGTAAAGCCTGGCTGTCCGGCCTGAGTCCGAAAGAGAACCGTGAAATTCCACCGCTGGATTACCCGCGAGTCTATCAACTCAAACGCGATTTCCCGCACCTGACCATGTCCATCAACGGCGGCATTAAATCGCTGGAAGAAGCACTATCTCATCTTGAGCATATGGATGGCGTGATGGTTGGGCGCGAGGCGTATCAAAACCCTGGGATTCTGGCGCGTGTCGACAGGGAGATTTTCGGCGTTGATGCTCCGGATGCGGACCCGGTTGCGGTTGTGCGTGCCATGTATCCATATATTGAGAATGAGCTGCAACAAGGCACCTATCTGGGCCACATTACGCGTCACATGCTGGGATTGTTCCAGGGTATTCCGGGGGCACGTCAGTGGCGTCGTTACCTCAGTGAAAACGCGCATAAGCCAGGGGCCGATGTGGCGGTGCTGGAGCATGCGTTAAGCCTGGTGGCAAATCGTTAAAGTTTCACTAAATGTTCGTCAATTTCACTAAGCCCTGCACGTCGTTGCAGGGCTTTTTACTGATAAATCAAAGGGAAATAGATTGGCACGCTTCTTGAAATAACACTGGCATGAGAGTCCACGTCATGACTCATTTATCGGGAGCGCGCCATGTTGGAATTACTGTTTATTATCGGCTTTTTTATCGTGTTGCTGGCAACAGGAGTATCGTTGTTGGGCATCCTGGCCGCCATTTTAGCGGCAACCGCATTGATGTTTTTAGGCGGGCTGTTCGCCATGATGATTAAGTTGCTGCCGTGGTTATTGCTGGCGGTCGCGGTCGTCTGGGTGATTCGCGCCATCAAAGCACCAAAAGTGCCTCAATATCAGCGCAATAACGGCAGACGTTACTAAAGGTTTGAGTGTTAGATCACAACCTCGACACTTTTCCAGGCGCATTGCTAAGAACCGAATAGGATTTATATATCAAATCTGTCACTATCGCGCCGTCAAAGAATTCATCGAGCTGTACCCTACATACAGCCGAACTAAAAAAAGAATGGGCTTCCTTCGGGAAGCCCTAATTCTTTCTTCCTCATGAATTATTTAGAGGATGAAGGTATCAGCAAACTCGATCCCTGCGTTGCGCGACTCTCCAGCGCTTCATGTGCCCGCTGTGCATCTTTCAGCGCAAACTTCTGCGCTTCAGCCACATCAACTTTAATCACGCCGCTGGCAATCAGTGAAAACAGTTCGTTGCTTGCCTCTTCCAGCTCTTCACGATTGGTCACATAACCGTTGAGTGACGGACGGGTGGCGTACAGAGAACCCTTCTGATTCAGAATGCCGAGATTCACCCCGGTCACCGGGCCGGACGCGTTGCCGAAGCTCACCATCAGCCCCTGACGTTGCAGGCAGTCGAGAGAGTCTTCCCAGGTGTCTTTACCCACGGAGTCATATACGACGCGCACTTTTTTGCCGCCGGTAATCGCTTTTACTCGCTCAACGATGTTCTCTTCGCGATAGTTAATTACCTGCCAGGCTCCCGCCTGCAACGCACGCTGCGCTTTTTGGGCTGAGCCGACGGTGCCGATAAGTTTCGCGCCCAGCGCTTTCGCCCACTGGCAGGCAATCAGACCAACGCCGCCTGCTGCGGCATGGAACAGGAAGGGTTCGTCAGGTTTGATCTCGTAGGTTTTACGCAGCAGATAAAAGACCGTCAGTCCTTTCAGGAAGGAGGCCGCTGCCTGCTCAAAAGAGATCGCGTTTGGCAGAATAGCGACTTTGTCTGCCGGCACATTGTGCACTGAGCTGTACGCGCCGAGACCAGACTGCGCATAGACCACGCGATCGCCCACTTTTATGTGGCTCACCGCACTGCCCACTTTGCTCACCACGCCCGCGGCTTCAGTACCCAGGCCGCTCGGTAGAGACGGCGGCGGATAGAGACCGCTACGGATGTAAGTATCAATGTAGTTAATGCCAATCGCTTTGTTTTCTACCTGTACGTCGTTCGCCGCCGGGTCGGCGGGGGTAAACTCAACGGCTTGCAGGACATCCGGGCCACCGTGCTTGTGAAATTCAATTCTTGTCGCCATGCTCCCTCCTGAATGTGATAATCTTTCGACCCATTCTCTATCTCGGTAACTCCATTCACTATGGCAGGAAATAAACCCTTCAACAAACAGACTGAACCCCGCGACAGACAGCTCGAAGGGATGAAAGTGCCGCCTCATTCTATTGAAGCGGAGCAGTCAGTGTTGGGCGGTTTAATGCTGGATAACGAGCGTTGGGACGACGTGGCAGAACGCGTTGTCTCTGAGGATTTCTATACTCGCCCGCACCGCCATATCTTTACTGAGATGCATCGTTTGCAGGAGATGGGCAAGCCTATCGACCTGATTACGCTGGCAGAATCGCTGGAATTACAGGGGCAACTGGACAACGTCGGCGGCTTCGCTTATCTGGCCGAGTTGTCCAAAAACACCCCAAGTGCGGCGAACATCAGCGCTTATGCAGACATCGTGCGCGAACGTGCAGTTGTGCGTGAGATGATCTCCGTTGCTAATGAAATCGCCAGTGCCGGTTTTGACCCGCAGGGACGCTCCAGTGAAGACCTGCTCGACCTTGCTGAATCGCGGGTTTTTAAAATTGCTGAAAGCCGCGCCAACAAAGATGAAGGGCCGAAAAACATCGCCGATGTGCTTGAGGCAACCGTTGCGCGTATCGAACAGCTCTTTCAGCAGCCGCACGATGGTGTAACTGGGGTCAACACGGGGTATGACGATCTCAATAAGAAAACCGCAGGCTTGCAGCCGTCGGATCTGATTATCGTCGCCGCACGTCCGTCGATGGGTAAAACCACCTTTGCGATGAACCTCGTGGAAAATGCGGCGATGCTGCAGGACAAACCGGTACTGATCTTCAGTCTTGAGATGCCCTCCGAGCAGATCATGATGCGTTCTCTGGCCTCGTTGTCGCGTGTCGACCAGACCCGTATTCGTACCGGCCAGCTTGATGATGAAGACTGGGCGCGTATTTCCGGCACCATGGGCATCTTGCTGGAAAAACGTAACATCTATATTGATGATTCCTCTGGCCTGACGCCGACGGAAGTGCGCTCTCGCGCACGACGTATCGCCCGCGAACATGGCGGTATCGGCCTCATCATGATCGACTACCTCCAGCTGATGCGCGTACCGTCGCTCTCCGACAACCGTACGCTGGAAATCGCTGAAATCTCCCGCTCGCTGAAAGCGCTGGCCAAAGAGCTCCAGGTGCCGGTGGTGGCGCTGTCGCAGCTTAACCGCTCGCTGGAACAACGTGCTGATAAACGCCCGGTTAACTCCGACCTGCGTGAATCTGGCTCCATCGAGCAGGATGCCGACTTAATCATGTTTATCTATCGTGATGAGGTTTATCACGAGAACAGCGACCTGAAAGGGATCGCGGAAATCATTATTGGTAAGCAACGTAACGGTCCGATCGGTACGGTGCGTTTGACCTTTAACGGACAGTGGTCGCGCTTCGACAACTATGCCGGTCCTCAATATGATGATGAGTAATTTCTAAGGAATTCAAATGCAAGCGGCAACTGTTGTAGTCAACCGCCGCGCTCTGCGACATAACCTGCAACGCCTGCGTGAACTGGCTCCCGCCAGTCGCCTGGTGGCGGTTGTGAAAGCGAACGCCTACGGACACGGTCTTCTTGAGACCGCGCGAACGCTCCCCGATGCTGACGCTTTTGGCGTCGCCCGTTTTGAAGAGGCCCTTCGCTTGCGTGAAGGAGGCATCACCCAACCTATTCTGCTGCTTGAGGGCTTCTTCAGCGCCGACGAGTTACCGCAGGTTTCCGCCTTGCACCTTGATACCGTCGTGCACAGCGTCGAACAACTGGCTGCGCTGGAGACGGCTGAACTGACGGAACCTGTCACCGTCTGGATGAAGCTCGACACTGGCATGCATCGCCTCGGTGTCAGGCCGGATGAGGCTGAAGCCTTCTATCAGCGCCTGACGCAGTGTAAAAATGTGCGTCAGCCGGTGAACATTGTCAGCCACTTTGCCCGCGCTGATGAACCCGACTGTGGGGCCACCGAGCGTCAGCTTGATATCTTCACCACCTTTAGTGACGGCAAACCAGGCCAGCGTTCGATTGCGGCATCCGGCGGTACGCTGTTATGGCCGCAGGCGCATTTTGACTGGGTGCGTCCGGGTATCATTCTTTACGGTGTTTCACCGCTTGATCGCCATCCGTGGGGCGAGGATTTTGGTTTCCAGCCTGCGATGACCCTCACATCCAGCCTGATCGCCGTACGCGAGCATAAAGCCGGTGAACCCGTGGGCTATGGCGGTACATGGATAAGTGAACGCGATACGCGACTCGGTGTGGTGGCAATGGGCTACGGAGATGGTTATCCGCGCGCTGCGCCGTCTGGCACTCCGGTGCTGGTGAATGGGCGTGAAGTGCCGATCGTTGGGCGCGTGGCGATGGACATGATCTGCGTTGATTTAGGACCAGAAAGCCAGGAGCAGGTCGGCGATCCGGTCATCTTCTGGGGCGTAGGTTTACCCGTCGAGCGTATCGCGGAAATCACCGGCATCAGCGCCTATGAGCTGATAACGCGTCTGACCTCACGCGCAGTCCTGAAATACGTCGACTGATTTTCCGTGGGGTGAAAGCAGTGAACCCGCTTTCACCCCCATCTCCCGCTCGATCTTCCCTCGCTTCCGGTTTATTGTGTTCATCTTGCCACTGTAAACCTGGAGAACCACCTCGTGTTTCAGAAAGTTGACGCCTATGCGGGCGACCCCATCCTGACGCTGATGGAGCGTTTCAAAGAAGATCCCCGTAGCGACAAAGTAAATCTCAGCATCGGGCTCTATTACAACGAAGACGGTATTATTCCGCGTCTGCAGGCCGTTGCCGAAGCAGAAGCCCGTCTGAATGCCCAGCCGCATGGCGCTTCTCTCTATTTACCGATGGAAGGGCTGAATACCTACCGCAACACCATTGCGCCACTGCTGTTTGGTGCCGAACACCCGGTACTGACGCAAAAACGCGTGGCCACCATCCAGACGCTGGGCGGTTCCGGCGCGCTGAAAGTCGGGGCCGATTTCCTCAAACGCTACTTCCCGAATTCCGGTGTCTGGGTTAGCGATCCAACGTGGGAAAACCATGTTGCCATCTTTGAAGGTGCAGGTTTTAACGTCAGCACTTACCCGTGGTTTGACAGTGAGACCAACGGCGTGCGCTTCAGTGCGCTGCTGGAAAAACTGGAGACGCTTCCGGAGCAGAGCATCGTTCTACTGCATCCGTGCTGCCATAACCCGACCGGCTCAGACCTGACCAACGAACAATGGGATGCCGTGGTGACCGTGCTGAAAGCACGTAATCTAATCCCGTTCCTTGATATCGCGTATCAGGGTTTTGGTGCTGGTATGGAAGAAGATGCCTACGCTATCCGTGCTATTGCGGACTCTGGCCTGCCTGCGCTGGTGAGCAATTCGTTCTCCAAAATTTTCTCTCTTTACGGTGAGCGTGTTGGCGGCCTGTCGATTGTCTGTGAAGACGCCGATGCGGCATCCCGCGTACTGGGACAACTGAAAGCGACGGTGCGACGTAACTACTCCAGCCCACCGAATTTTGGTGCTCAGCTTGTCGCGACCGTGTTGGGTGATACCGTGCTGAAAGCTTCCTGGCTGGCGGAAGTGGAAACCATGCGTACCCGCATTTTGTCCATGCGTCAGGAACTGGTTAACGTGCTCAAAGAAGCAGTACCGGGGCGTAACTTTGATTACCTGCTGAAGCAGCGCGGCATGTTCAGCTACACCGGACTGAGCGCTGCGCAGGTCGATCGTCTGCGTGAAGAGTTTGGCGTTTACCTTATCGCCAGCGGGCGTATGTGTGTGGCCGGGCTTAACAGCCGCAATGTACATCGCGTGGCACAGGCCTTCGCCGCCGTCATGTAATTGCCTTATATTTTCCTCCCGCAAGGGAGGAAAAGCCCCTCGCTTCGTAGAAACGTCTTTCCTTACCCCCCTTCAGGCGGTATGGTCGAAGAGCTTTTTGACCAATTGCGCAAATTCTAAGCATAACAAACTGAAAATTTAGGGATAAATATGCGAAAGGTAACATTAGCTCTCTGCTTGTCGTTTTCGCTATTCAGCACTGTTTCTGCTCTAGCTTCCACGCCAACGCCGGACAGTGCTGTTGGAACTAACGTCGCCAAACTGGCCGAGCAAGCGCCTATTCATTGGGTTTCCGTGGCCCAGATTGAGAATAGCCTCGTGGATCGTCCGCCGATGGCGGTAGGGTTTGATATCGACGACACAGTGCTCTTCTCAAGCCCTGGCTTCTGGCGCGGCAAGAAAACGTACTCCCCGGACAGCGAAGCCTACCTGCAGAACCCCGAGTTCTGGGAAAAGATGAATAACGGCTGGGACGAGTTCAGCATTCCAAAAGAAGTTGCGCGCGCGCTGATTGCGATGCATGTGAAACGTGGTGACAGCATTTATTTTGTGACCGGGCGTAGCCAGACGGCGACTGAAACCGTATCCAAAACCTTGCAGGACGATTTCTTGATCCCTGCCGCCAATATGAATCCGGTGATTTTCGCCGGTGACAAAGAAGGGCAGAACACCAAAACCCAGTGGCTGATAGATAAGCAGATCAAAATTTTTTACGGTGATTCGAACAATGACATCACCGCAGCTAAAGAGGCTCAGGCACGCCCGGTGCGTATTCTTCGCGCCTCAAACTCTACCTATCGACCGTTGCCGCAAGCGGGTGTGTATGGTGAAGAGGTCATTGTGAACTCTGAATATTGATGGTTTTTCTGCTTCCCAGAAGAGCCTATTTATATGAAATATGTATGATTGCTGGAAAAGGCGCGGGTGCTGCAGTGCGGTACGTTATGATGATTTTCAGTGGCAGACTCAGTTTCCGTCTGCCCTGAAATAGGTAACGGTGAAGGTAAAGACGTCCACGATGAATCTTGATGCCAGCGATCTCAAAAATCTGCGAATTTTTCTCCTGGTTGCCGAATCCAGCGGTTTCGCCAATGCCCAGTTCATACTCAATAAAGATGCATCGACGATTAGCCGTGCCGTCGCTACTCTGGAATCTCGCCTGGGACTGACGCTTTGTACTCGAGGTCGCCAGGGATTTGCCTTAACGGATGCCGGCCGCGCTGTTCAGGAAGAGGGACGAAAAATTCTCTTATCCCTCCGCGCTTTTGAACATAAACTCGACAGTCTGAAAAATGAAGGCGGCGGGCGAGTCGCCATTGGGATCATTGATAACATTGTCGGTGACAGTGCATTCCCACTTCATGAAGCCATCAGGGATATTTCAAGCCGATTCAATGATCAGGTTGAGTTATCTGTCTACGTCGAATCCCCCTATGAACTCGAACGACAGTTGTTGCGTAAAGATCTTGATATCGCTATCGGTATTTTTGACCGCCACCATGAAGCGCTGGTTTATCAGGATCTCTACCTGGAGGAAGACCGGCTCTATTGTGCTCCCCAAAGTGCTATTGGCCTGCTGCTGACTCCTGATCTTACGATGGCAGAAGCCAGGGGGGTGCTCTCATTGCAGAACTTTGTGGCACGCAATTTCCTCAATGAGTCAGACCTGCAATGTCTCGGGTTTCCAGTGGCCGGTGATGTGGCTTATACCTCGAATGTTGAAGCTATTGCGCTGATGGTCATGTCGGGTAAGTATCTGGGATTTCTTCCTTGCCACTATGCCCGAAGGATGGTGGATGAAGGGGCACTCATTGCTGTCTTTCCCGACAGCATACGACGGGCATCACTCATGCAACTGGTGTTTCGTAAAGGAGACGACCACGTCAGAAACGTGGTCAGGTACTCGCTGGAGAGTATCCATGGCTGTATCCGCCAGCCTGACTACAGCCAATAAAAGGTGCAGGCTAATCATGTCGAACTGAGGAAATCGATGAGTGGCTGGCTGCCGATGTGCGCGCCAAAGATCCCCCCTTCACGACCGATACTCTCCAGGACGGCATGGTGAAGCTGCCTGGTGGCAGCGCCGCAGCAGTCTTCAATCAGTAAACAGTCATACCCTCGATCATTCCCCTCACGCATTGTCGACGAAACGCAGACGTCCGTGGTGACGCCCATCAGGATCAGATGGCGGATTCCTTTCACCCGCAGGATGTGTTCCAGATCTGTTGCATAAAAGGCGCTATTTCCCGGCTTATCCACGACGATTTCCCCACTGACGGGCTCGAACCCGGTGAAGAAATCACAGCCGAATTCGCCTCGCACCAGCAGACGTCCGAGAGGACCCTGGCTGCCTATTGCCGATCCGTTGCGTTCCGCTTTGATCCGCTTGTTGGCGTTCAGATCCACCAGTTCGGGGCGGTGAGACTCGCGTGTATGCAGGATAAAGAATCCCTTTTCGCGAGCAAATTGCAGGAATCTCCGGCAAGGCTCAACCGCCAACAACAAATGCGCGTTGCTTTCACCCAGAGAGCTGAAATAGCCGTTGGGGTCGATAAAGTCACGCTGCATGTCGATGACAATAACCGCGGTGTTCTGGGTATTCCATGTACCCTCAAGCGGCCATGCATAGGGTGTTGCGCTCTCGATACTGCGCCAGGCCTTCACCATTATTTCGTCTCCCCAATCCAGGTGGTTGGGAAGCGAAGTTTGACGTTTTGAGCAGAGCCGATGATGGTACCATCGCCAGCTTCTATACCGACGTAGCCAGGCTCGCTGGCGCTTTCGAACAGACCATGTTTAAACGAGAATGCGGCCATTTCGCTGATTTTTGATTTGAAGTCCTGAGAGACGACATACTCTTTCGCAGTGACCGGTGTGAAGAATTTGATGGTGGAGAACTGGTCTTCCACACTTGTCGGGTCGGTACCTAAGATAGCCGCACTGTACTTGATGAATTCCCCATGTTTTGGGTTCTCCGGATTCAGCATTGCTGCCGCTTCGTACCAGGCTCCGGTAAGCGCTTTGCCCAGATTCGGCTCTTTCTTCAGTAATTCAGTGTTAACCATCAACACATCGACCAACTCATTGGGTATTTTTGAGGAGTCAAAAACCACAGTGGTATCAGGAAATTGATGCAGAATCTGGCTTAGCTGAGGTTTCCACGAGGCAACGGCGACGGTTGATGGGTCGGCGAAGGCTGCGCCTATGTCGCTGTCAGATGTATTGACGACGGTGATATCAGATTCGCTCATTCCGGCACTGTCCAGTGCGCGTGCAAGCATATAGTGGAAGCCCGAGAGCTCAACTAAGTTGATTCGTTTGCCTTTTAAATCGGTTAGCGCCTTGTTCTTCCCGCGCATCACGATGCCATCGCTTCCGTTGGACGCACTTAACGGCATCACGACGGTCGTGTCGAGACCTCCAGCGGCAGGTATTGTTAATGCATCCAGTGACATGGCGATGGAGCCAGCAAAAGCCCCCAATCTGAATTGGGTTTGTGCTTCGATATAGTCATTCATCTGAACAGCCTTAATATCCAGGCCGTACTTATCGCCCCATTTTTTCAGTATGCCGTGATCCTGTGCGTAGCTCAGGGGCATACTGCCCGCATAAATTGTCCACGCGATTTTATAGGTCTCTTTGGCCTGCGCGATGGAGGTGGTGCCCCATGCCACTGTTAGTACGATCAGAGAAGAAAGAAATTTTGCCATCTGCTTACCCTCAGGCTGGAATGTGGTAGCCAGTATAAAAGCCGACTTTCTGCTTAAACATGACGATATTTGCAGCCTGACCTGCATGAAAAACATGGATAGGAAATTATGATGAAACAGGGTAGCCGTGAATGAGCCTCACGGAGGCTGACGTCATTGACATTAGTGTGGACAAAAGCGTACTGGCAGGATGGCTTCAATGACAGGTGATACCTTCTCAACTACCCTTCAATCCAGAAGATTATTTATCGCTCGCCGACAAGGGGAATAAAGATGACCATTTCGGAGTTACTGCAGTACTGCATGGCAAAACCGGGGGCAGAACAGAGCGTGCATAGCGACTGGAAAGCCACACAGATTAAGGTGTCTGACGTACTCTTTGCTATGGTGAAAGAGGTGGAAGGGCGTCCGGCGGCTTCACTGAAAAGCAGCCCGGAGCTGGCCGATCTTCTGCGGCAACAACACGATGATGTGCGCCCCAGCAGGCATCTGAATAAAGCCCACTGGAGCACGGTCTATCTTGATGGATCGCTACCCGACTCGCAAATCTACTATCTGGTGGACGCGTCGTATAAACAGGCCATGTCACTGTTACCTGAGCCCGTCAGGCAACAGCTTTCTGTCTGACTATTTGAGCATGGGTTTCAGGAATCGCGCTGTGTGCGAGGCTTCGCATTCGGCGACGGTTTCCGGTGTCCCCGAGACGAGAATTTCCCCGCCGCCGCTACCGCCTTCCGGCCCCAGGTCGACAATCCAGTCTGCGGTTTTAATGACGTCCAGGTTGTGCTCAATGACCACAATCGTGTTGCCCTGATCGCGTAACTGATGCAGCACTTCAAGCAATTGCTGGATATCCGCGAAGTGCAGACCGGTGGTCGGCTCATCCAGAATGTAGAGCGTCTGGCCGGTGCCACGTTTCGACAACTCACGCGCCAGTTTTACACGTTGGGCTTCGCCGCCAGAAAGGGTCGTTGCGGACTGACCCAGACGAATATAGGTCAGGCCTACGTCCATCAGGGTTTGCAGCTTACGCGCCAGCGCAGGTACGGCATCAAAGAACTCACGGGCTTCTTCAATGGTCATATCCAGCACTTCGTGAATGCTCTTGCCCTTGTACTTAATCTCCAGCGTTTCGCGGTTATAGCGTTTGCCTTTGCACTGGTCGCACGGAACGTACACATCCGGCAGGAAGTGCATTTCAACTTTGATGACGCCATCACCCTGACAGGCTTCGCAACGCCCACCGCGTACGTTAAAACTGAAACGTCCTGGCGTGTAACCACGTGAACGGGATTCCGGTACACCAGCAAACAGTTCGCGTACGGGCGTAAATACGCCGGTATAGGTCGCCGGGTTTGAACGCGGTGTACGACCAATCGGGCTTTGGTCGATGTCGATAACTTTATCGAAATGTTCCAGCCCCTGAATATCACGATAAGGTGCAGGTTCCGCGAGCGTGGCCCCGTTCAACTGGGTTTGCGCGAGAGGGAACAGAGTATCGTTAATCAGCGTGGATTTACCTGAACCCGACACCCCAGTGATACAGGTAAACAGGCCAACCGGCAGTGTCAACGTGACGTCTTTCAAGTTGTTGCCTCGTGCACCGGTCAGTTTCAGCACCTTCTCCGGGTCGGCTTTGACGCGTGATTTGGGTATCGCTATCTTCCGCTTACCACTCATGTACTGGCCGGTAAGGGATTCCGGCACCGCCATAATGTCATCCAGCGTGCCTTCTGCTACCACCTGACCGCCGTGGATACCTGCTCCCGGACCGATGTCGATCACATGATCGGCTGCACGAATCGCGTCTTCATCGTGTTCCACCACAATCACGGTATTGCCCAGATTACGCAGATGAACCAGCGTGCCTAGCAGGCGCTCGTTATCGCGCTGGTGGAGGCCGATAGACGGCTCATCCAGAACATACATGACACCTACCAGACCCGCACCAATCTGACTTGCCAGACGAATGCGCTGCGCTTCTCCACCTGAAAGAGTTTCTGCCGAGCGGGAAAGCGTCAGGTAGTTCAGGCCGACGTTCACGAGGAATTTCAGGCGATCGCCAATCTCTTTCAGTACTTTTTCGGCGATTTGGGCGCGCTGGCCGGAGAGCTTCAGGTTGGTGAAGAAGTCCATCGCGTGGCCGATGCTCATGTCCGAAATGGTAGGCAACGGCGTGTTTTCAACATAGACGTGGCGTGCTTCACGGCGCAGACGTGTTCCTTCGCAGCTTGCGCATGAACGGTTGCTGATAAATTTTGCCAGCTCTTCACGTACCGCTGATGATTCCGTCTCTTTGTAGCGGCGCTCCATATTATGCAAAACGCCTTCGAACGGATGGCGGCGCACGGAGGTGTCGCCACGATCGTTCATATATTTGAATTCGATGTTCTCTTTACCGGAACCGAACAGCACGACTTTGTGTACGTTTGCGCTCAGACTCGCCCAAGGGGCGTCGACATCAAACTTGTAGTGATCTGCCAGAGATTTAAGCATCTGGAAGTAGTAGAAATTACGGCGATCCCAGCCACGGATTGCCCCGCCAGCCAGCGACAGCTCAGGGTTCTGAATGACGCGGTCAGGATCGAAATACTGCTGTACGCCCAGACCGTCGCAGGTCGGGCAGGCGCCTGCCGGGTTGTTGAACGAGAACAGACGCGGTTCCAGCTCACGCATACTGTAGCCACAAATCGGGCAGGCAAAGTTGGCGGAGAACAGCATCTCTTCTGCTTTGGTATCATCCATATCGGCGACGATCGCCGTACCACCGGATAACTCCAGCGCGGTTTCGAATGATTCAGCCAGACGCTGAGCCAGGTCCTCACGCACTTTGAAACGATCGATAACCACTTCAATGGTGTGTTTCTTTTGCAGTTCCAGCGACGGCGGATCGGAAAGGTCGCAGACTTCACCATCGATACGGGCGCGGATGTAGCCCTGGCTTGCCAGGTTTTCCAGCGTTTTGGTGTGCTCGCCCTTACGTTCTTTAATGATTGGGGCCAGCAGCATCAGACGTTTGCCTTCCGGCAGGGCCAGTACGTTATCGACCATCTGGCTGACGGTTTGCGCCGCCAGCGGTACGTCATGGTCCGGGCAGCGCGGTTCGCCGACGCGGGCATACAGCAGACGCAGATAATCGTGAATTTCGGTGATGGTACCGACTGTGGAACGCGGGTTGTGCGAGGTGGATTTCTGCTCAATAGAAATCGCTGGCGAAAGCCCTTCGATATGGTCAACGTCCGGTTTTTCCATCAGCGACAGAAACTGACGGGCGTAGGCGGAGAGTGACTCTACATAGCGGCGCTGCCCTTCGGCGTACAGGGTGTCGAAAGCCAGTGAAGATTTACCTGAACCTGACAGCCCGGTCACGACAATCAGCTTGTCGCGGGGGATGACGAGGTTGATGTTTTTGAGATTGTGGGTGCGTGCGCCCCGTACTTCGATCTTATCCATTCACCTTTCCCGGTAATGACTCGGAATGCCTGATTTGTTTGAAGGACAACCGGCAGAAACGGCTAATTATGACACAATTTAACCTGTTTGAATATACAGTATTGGAATGCATCTTCCGCTAAAATGTGCAAAAATGTACAGTTCGCGAGAACGCTGGAAGATGCTTCGAAACTATCGGAAGACCACGTGGAAATGGTACACTCTCGCGTTTACACTATATAGAAACGTATTCAGGAGACTCGATCATGGCCAGCAGAGGCGTAAACAAGGTGATTCTCGTCGGTAATCTGGGGCAGGACCCGGAAGTACGCTACATGCCGAGTGGTGGCGCAGTTGCCAACATTACGCTGGCGACCTCCGAATCCTGGCGCGATAAAGCAACCGGTGAGATGAAAGAGCAGACTGAGTGGCACCGTGTTGTGCTGTTCGGCAAACTGGCAGAAGTCGCGGGCGAATACCTGCGTAAAGGCTCTCAGGTCTACATCGAAGGTCAGCTGCGTACTCGCAAATGGACCGATCAGTCCGGCTCAGAAAAATACACCACTGAAGTTGTGGTCAACGTCGGCGGCACCATGCAGATGCTCGGTGGCCGTCAGGGCGGCGGCGCTCCGGCTGGTGGCAACATGGGCGGTGGTCAGGGCCAGCAGGGGGGTTGGGGCCAACCTCAGCAGCCGCAGGGTGGTAACCAGTTCAGCGGCGGCGCGCAGTCTCGCCCACAGCAGTCCGCGCCGGCGCCGTCTAACGAACCACCGATGGATTTCGACGACGATATCCCGTTCTGATAATTACCGGATATTTAGCGTTAAGCCTGTGATGATAAGCCCTCGTGATGACGAGGGTTTTTTGTATCCGTGGTTTGCGGGTATTAAAAAGCTCCACATGGGAGCTTTTTAATCAGGTAATAACCATTGGCCATTCTGGTGGCGCTTTCGCTGACATTTCCACCATGATATTCACTACATTGTGCCAGACGTTGGCCGCATCCAGCAGAGTGATTCCGAGCAAACCGGTCGCGAACCAGCAGGCTGCCACCAGACCAAGACCGCTACTGATCACCGCCAGTCCAACATAATCCGCTTTACGAAATTGAATATTCAGTGTGCTGGCCATAAACATCAGCACTGCACTCAATATCTGCCAACGTAACAGTACGACGCTGGTGGTTAGGGTTGCCATGGAACCGTCCTCAAAAATAAACAAATTTCAGGCGGACGTGCTGAAGCCACATGCGCGATGCGCTGGCTATGCTGGAGTCCGCGGGGGTTACATCAGGTGAAACAGTGTTCCTGTTTCGATTTTTGTGAACTATATCACATTTGTTCTTTTATTAGCCAGTCTGACCAGCCGGATTTTTATAGAAAAATGGGCTTTCGATATGGATAAAAGTGCTGTTGAATTGGAATGATAAGATTTTGCTATGAATAAAAATAATACTTTCAAATTCATTTGCTTAGTAACCCAGTGATTTTACATGTGTTTTAGGTGATATTTACAGTTCGCTGTTCATCTATTATTCTTGATCCAATAGTTATATATACCTGAATGCTGACTTTCAGGTTTTTTGATCCTGATGGATATATCCTCAACAGACGTTGTTTGCATTACGCCGCATTTTTTAATGCAGGCGCTGCGTGTGTGACTCTATGGCTTTTTATTTTTTTAACGTTGCTCATTGTGGGTATGGTCCGGTGTGTTTAATCATCGGTGATAGAAAAAATGAAAACAGAAATTTCCGCCATTCCCTTGGATGACGGTGCAGTGGCACTTGGTATCCTGGCAAAATTGATGCCCTGGTTGACTGAACAGCGTTCGCTTGGCGAAATCCTGGAAGCCATTAACGCTGCGGTCGGCTCTACGTTATCCTGGATGGTCATTGAAGAGGAAGGCGAGATACAGTATGCCAGCGCGGGGCCGATACCCTGCACCCTGAAAGACGCCCAGGCTTTTCTTGAACATTCGCAGCTACGCCGACATCAACATGCATGGCGGGTTATATGCTGGCGCAGACAAGTCGGTTCATTATTATTTCCACCAGAGCATGATACTGCAGATAAATTCCAGAGCGGTATTTTATGTAAATTAAATTCGACGACACCAGGGCTGGAAGGTTTTTTCTTTTTGGCTTTTCCTCGGTCTTTAACATCAATGGATATAATAAAGAATGTTGTTGTTATTCTGGTCGAGAAATTAAAAGATTATTTAGCTGAAATTGTCGCTAAAGAACGCATGGCGAGGGAGATGCAACGCATTGTTGCGCAATATAAAGTGTTATTTGATCGCGCACCCGTATTAATGAACTCCTTCGATAAAAATAATCGCTGCGTCCTGTGGAATGGTGAGTGCGAACGCCTGTTTGGCTGGACGATTGAGGAGCTAAACCAACGCACCGATCCATTAGCGTTGTTTTTCCCTGACGCAGAAATTCGTCATCGGGTTCGGGCGACCGTAAGCTCGTCTGTGACTGTCGACATGCATGAATGGCACCCCGTTAAACGTAACGGTGATGTTTTGACCGTTCTTTGGTCAAACATTTTGCTGCCAGACAAGTCTATTCTGAGTATTGGCCTGGATATCACCGAACGCAAAAAAGCTGAGCATCAACTGGCGGTGAAAGCCACCACCGATGATTTGACCGGCTGCTTTAACCGTTTCTCCATTTTGAGACAGTTCAAAGAGGCGCTGGTTGCGTGTGTTCCGGGTGATCCATACAGCCATTTCAGCATATTGATGCTCGATCTGGATCATTTTAAAAATATCAATGACCACTGGGGGCATCTTACCGGTGATGCGGCATTGCTTCATTTTTGTGAGAAAATTCGCGAACTCAGTCCGCAGGATTGTGCATTAGGCCGACTTGGGGGTGAGGAATTTCTGATTTTGATGCCGAGGGCTGATGCTGATACGGCGTTGCGCTTTAGTCAAAAAATCCGTTTGGCTCTGACAGAGAGGCCACTTTACAACAGTGGTGAAAAGATAACCTTATCGTTCAGCGCTGGTGTGGTGTTCGTGACGGGTGGGGTCTCAGATACTTCAGTTTTGCTTACGCTTGCCGACAATGCGTTGTACGATGCAAAGCGTACGGGGCGCAGCAAAACCGTCATCTCTGAACCCGTATTCTAAGTATTTTGAGTACCCTTATCCCAGAGTACCCAATAGATGAAAAATTACCCTGGTGACGCGACTTTTTTTTATCCTGTGGGCAGTTTGACTTAATCAAAGATAGTCTGTTGCGCAAACTAAAAACCGCCTGTACCCTCTGGACAAATATTTTCCCTTATATAAACACGACGCATACTCTTAGTTTGCCTTACGGGCGAATATTATCGTCATAACCAAATATTAGGTTTTTAATGAAAAAAGTAAGTTGCTAATGTCGTATGATTCATGCAACGTAATCACCTGTTTATCAAAGCATCCTGCCTTCATTACATGCAGGCACACTAAATGCAGGGATATAGGCGGAAATGAATCATAGCGTGCGTCGCAAGATGCTGAGACTTGTCGGGATCATCGTGGTAGTGCTCCTGCCGGTGATGCTGTCGCTATGGTTTGCGCACGTCCGTGCAGTAAAGGAAACAGGTGCGCAGTTACGTTCATTTGCACAACTGGCTTTAGATAAAACTGAAATTGTTATTGGGCAAGTAGATTCGGCTTTTAATGAGGCTGAAAAATATCAAGGTCGCATCTGCGCTCCTGAACATCGCGATTACATGCTTAATATCATTCGCGGTAGTCTTTATGTCGCCGATTTAATTTATGCGCGTGGCGAACAGTTCATTTGTTCAACCGCAATGCTACCCGCGCAATCGTATGCTATTTCGCCACCTGAGTATAAACGCAAGCCCGATATCTCTATTTATTACTATCGTGATACCCCATTTTATCCAGGTTATAAGATGGTCTATCTGCAGCAGGGTCATTATGTGGCGCTGGTGAATCCACTCTCCTTTAGTGAAGTGATGTCAGATGATCGTTCTTTGGCTTTCGGTGTATACGATACCGTGACCGGTATGTTTTTCTCCGTTAGTCCGCAAGCCGACTTAAAAACGATGGAGTCTCTGGTCCGAAAGAGTGACCTGACTTTCCAAAAAAATAAGCGCGTTTATACCATTGCCCACTCTGATAAACGTCCAATTGCCATTATCGTTTCGACCTCCAGCGATAGCTACTTCCAGTCTCTCTATCACCAGGCCACATTGACCCTTCCGCTGGGGATGATTTGCAGCATTATTGTTTTATTGATGTGGTCCCGAACACGGCAGGAGTTTAACTCCCCACGTCGCCTGCTCCACAGAGCATTAATTAAGCATCAACTCAAACTTCACTACCAACCCATCATTGATATTAAAAACGGACAATGCGTCGGCGCAGAAGCATTATTACGCTGGCCAGGTTTTAACGGTCCGGTAATGAGCCCGGCAGAGTTTATTCCGTTGGCCGAAAAAGAAGGCATGATCGAACGTGTGACCGATTATGTAGTAGATGAAGTTTTTCAGGATTTAGGTGAATTCCTGGCAAAATGGCCTGATCTTTATATTTCGATCAATTTATCAGCGGTGGACTTCCACTCTTCTCGTCTTATTGCTCTTATCTCAAATAAAGCTCGGGAATATTCTGTTCGCGCTGAACAAATTAAAATCGAAGTAACTGAACGTGGATTTATTGATGTGCCCAAAACAACGCCTGTTATTCAGGCATTTCGCCAGGCCGGTTATGAGGTGGCGATCGATGATTTTGGCACCGGATATTCCAACCTGCATAACTTGTACTCATTAAATGTCGATATTCTGAAGATTGATAAATCCTTTATCGACACCCTGACGACCAACAGCACCAGCCACCTGATTGCAGAGCACATTATCGAGATGGCCCACAGTCTGCGTCTGAAAATTATTGCTGAAGGGGTGGAAACGAGTGAACAAGTCACCTGGCTGTTGAAACGCGGCGTGCAGTTCTGTCAGGGCTGGCATTTTGCGAAGGCGCTACCACCGCAGGACTTTATGGCCTGGGTTAAGCAGCCACCTCCACTAAAGTAATTTTCCCGGCGGCAGCTATGCGTGATGGCGATAGTCGCTGGGGGTACGATCGAATTCACGACGAAACACTCTCGAAAATGTCTGCTGCGAGACATATCCCAGATCCATTGCAATATCAAAAATCGGACGCTGCGTAGTTCGCAGCGCTTCTGCCGCCAACAGCAACCGACGCTGGCGAATATAATCCCCCAAAGTCTGATGCGTAATCGTGCGGAACATTCTCTGCAGATACCACTTTGAATAACCAGACTTTCTGGCGACAACATCAATGTTTAACGGTTGGTCGATATGTTCATCAATCCATTCCGTCAGGGTCTGAATAATCTGCTGATGGGACATATTGCTGCCTCTTTCTCGATTCGTCGTTTTGTCTGCAGTGGAGTATAATTCCTCAAGTTAACTTGAGGTAAAGGGCTTTTATGGCAATAAAATCACCACGAATTAAAGCGCTGCTCACCCCCGGAGAAGTGGCGAAGCGAAGCGGGGTTGCAGTCTCTGCGTTGCACTTTTATGAAAGCAAAGGGCTGATTAAAAGCACGCGTAACAGCGGTAATCAGCGGCGTTATGCGCGTGATGTGCTGCGCTATGTGGCGATCATAAAAATTGCTCAACGGATCGGTATTCCTCTGGCAACTATTCACGATGCGTTCGGTGTATTACCGGAAGGGCATACGCTGAGTGCGAAAGAGTGGAAGCAGCTCTCATCCCAGTGGCGAGAGGAACTCGACAGGCGTATTCATACTCTGGTGGCGTTACGTGATGAACTGGATGGTTGCATCGGCTGTGGCTGCCTGTCACGCAGTGACTGCCCGTTACGTAACCCTGGTGATCAGTTGGGTCAGCAAGGTACGGGTGCGCGTTTGTTGGAAGAGGATTAATGCGTGCAGGGAAGCGACAAAAAACTAAAGCGCCCAACTGAGGCGCTTTAGTCGGTCCGGTCTTTGCCTTTCTCTCTATCCCATTCACGTATGGGAGGGTTTCCCCCGACATCAGCACCCCTCATTTGTATTGGAGGTTCCGGATTGTGCTGACACTTTTATTGTAGTTTTTGATTAAAAAATAGCCAATTTGCATGCGGGGTTTTTTAGGAAAATTTTCATCCATAGCCAAGGCTTTTCTATAGTTAATTAGAATAAACAGTAAATTCATATCAATCACGGGAGAAAGCCATGCTCACGGTGCATCATCTCAATCAATCGCGTTCTCAGCGTGTACTTTGGGCGCTGGAAGAGCTGGATCTGCCTTACCAGATTGTTCGTTATCAGCGTGAAAAGACTATGCTTGCCCCGGATTCGCTCAAAAAGGTCCATCCATTGGGTAAATCCCCGGTGCTGGAAGATGGTGGGCTGGTGATTGCTGAGTCGGGGGCTATTCTCGAATACCTGCAGGAAACTTACGACCCTGAAGAGCGCTTTAAGCCGCAGGCGCAGGACGTATCGATGCGACAGCAATACCGCTTTTGGCTGCATTATGCGGAAGGTTCGCTGATGCCTCTGTTACTGATGAAGCTGGTTTTTAGCAGTCTGGGTAAACCGCCGGTACCGTTTGGCGTACGTACGATAGGGAAAGCGTTAGGCAGCGGCATCCAAAAAGCCTGGCTGAATAAGCAAATTGCCACCCATGCGCACTTTATTGAGTCTGAACTTGCCCATCGCCCCTGGTTTGCGGGCGAGGCTCTCAGCATGGCGGATGTGCAGATGAGCTTCCCGATTTTTGCCTTACTCGCCAGAGGTGGGGTTGATGACCTTCCTAATACCAGAGCCTGGAAGAAAAGGGTAGAAATGCGTCCGGCCTGGCAACGGGCTATACAACAGGGCGGACCTTTTGATCTTCCTGGCAGCTAAAAATGATCCGTAAATGTTGCAAAGTTGCGCACCGACGATAACGTTTGCGCACGCGGCGGTTATTTCTTCGCCGCCATAAGTGAAAATTAGCAAAAAGGGGCAAAGTTAAGTTGAAAAGCGGTATCTAAACGCTGGATAATCGTTTGCCTTTTTCTTCCAACCGTTTTGTATGCGCGGAGTTAAACGTTTGCTTTTTGTGACACCCCTTTGTCACAACGCAGCACAGGGAGACGACGTTTAACATGCAGTGGACTGTCCGCCGCGTATACCAACGAACGATAAAAATACTCAGGGGATGTTTTCTATGTCTACGCCTTCAGCGCGTACCGGCGGTTCGCTTGACGCTTTCTTTAAAATTTCCAGCCGTGGTAGCACGGTTCGTCAGGAAGTCGTTGCCGGTTTAACCACCTTTTTGGCAATGGTCTATTCCGTCATTGTTGTTCCGAGCATGCTGGGTAAAGCCGGTTTCCCACCGGCAGCGGTCTTCGTCGCGACCTGTCTGGTTGCCGGTGTAGGCTCCATCGTTATGGGTCTGTGGGCTAACCTGCCGCTGGCCATCGGTTGTGCTATCTCTCTGACCGCTTTCACTGCGTTTAGTCTGGTGCTGGGTCAACACATCAGTGTTCCGGTCGCACTCGGCGCAGTGTTCCTGATGGGGGTGCTGTTTACCGTGATCTCTGCCACCGGTATCCGTAGCTGGATCCTGCGCAATCTGCCACAAGGTGTTGCGCACGGCACCGGTATCGGTATCGGCCTGTTCCTGCTGCTGATTGCTGCAAACGGCGTGGGTCTGGTCATCAAGAACCCGCTGGACGGTCTGCCGGTTGCGCTGGGCCACTTCGCCAGCTTCCCGGTTATCATGTCCCTGATTGGCCTTGCGGTGATCATTGGTCTGGAAAAACTGAAAGTGCCAGGCGGTATTCTGCTGACCATCATCGGCGTTTCCGTTGTCGGTTTGATCTTTGATCCGAACGTTCACTTCTCCGGTATCTTTGCCATGCCATCGCTGAGCGACGATCAGGGTAACTCTCTGATTGGCAGCCTGGACATTGTTGGCGCGCTTAACCCAGTTGTTCTGCCAAGCGTTCTGGCGCTGGTGATGACCGCGGTGTTTGATGCTACCGGGACTATCCGTGCGGTTGCCGGTCAGGCAAACCTGCTGGATAAAGACGGTCAGATCATCGATGGCGGTAAAGCGCTGACCACCGACTCCCTGAGCAGCGTCTTCTCTGGTCTGGTGGGTGCAGCACCTGCAGCGGTATACATCGAATCTGCGGCAGGTACTGCGGCGGGCGGTAAAACCGGCCTGACGGCACTGACCGTCGGCGTGTTGTTCCTGCTGATCCTGTTCCTCTCCCCGCTCTCTTATCTGGTACCGGCCTATGCTACCGCGCCTGCGCTGATGTACGTAGGCCTGCTGATGCTGAGCAACGTGGCAAAAATCGACTTTGCTGACTTTGTTGATGCAATGGCTGGCCTGATCACGGCGGTATTCATCGTGCTGACCTGTAACATTGTTACCGGCATCATGATCGGTTTCGCTTCTTTGGTGATTGGTCGCGTGGTTTCCGGTGAGTGGCGTAAGCTGAACATCGGTACCGTTGTGATTGCCGTCGCACTGGTTGCCTTCTATGCGGGCGGTTGGGCTATCTAAGTCTGACGATTGCTCCCAAAACGGGTGGCTCAGGCCGCCCGTTTTCATTTTTTGCGCACATCCCGTTACCTTTGCGTTAAGCTGAATGTTCTATCATCAAGGCATGACGCCTTAATAAAAACATCGCAAACAGGGAACGCATGGAACTCTTTTTTACCATTCTCATCATGACCCTTGTGGTCTCACTCTCGGGGGTCGTTACACGCGTATTACCCTTTCAGATCCCCCTCCCGCTTATGCAAATCGCCATCGGCGCACTGCTGGCTTTTCCCACGTTTGGCCTGCATGTGGAGTTCGACCCGGAGCTGTTTTTAGTGCTCTTCATCCCGCCGCTGCTGTTTGCCGATGGCTGGAAAACGCCTACTCGTGAGTTTCTCGAACACGGGCGAGAGATCTTCGGCCTCGCACTGGCACTGGTGGTGGTCACCGTCGTCGGCATCGGTTTCTTAATTTATTTGCTGGTACCGGGTATTCCACTAGTACCGGCATTTGCGCTGGCTGCGGTGTTGTCACCTACCGATGCGGTCGCGCTTTCGGGGATTGTCGGTGAGGGCCGCATCCCGAAAAAAATCATGGGCATTTTGCAGGGCGAGGCGTTGATGAACGATGCCTCGGGCCTGGTTTCGTTGAAGTTTGCGGTTGCCGTGGCGATGGGGACGATGGTCTTTACCATCGGTGGCGCGACCGTCGAGTTTTTCAAAGTGGCTATCGGCGGCATTCTGGCCGGGTTTGTGGTGAGCTGGCTGTACGGGCGTTCGCTGCGTTTTCTTAGCCGCTGGGGCGGTGATGAACCCGCTACCCAGATTGTGCTGCTGTTCCTGTTACCGTTCGCCTCTTATCTGATTGCAGAACATATTGGCTTCTCTGGCATTCTGGCGGCGGTAGCGGCAGGGATGACCATCACCCGTTCTGGCATGATGCGTACCGCGCCGCTGGCGATGCGCCTGCGTGCCAACAGCACCTGGGCAATGCTGGAGTTTGTCTTTAACGGCATGGTGTTCCTGCTGTTGGGTCTGCAACTGCCAGGGATTCTGGAATCCTCCCTGGTGGCAGCAGAAGCCGATCCGAATGTCGAAACCTGGATGCTGTTCACCGACATTATTCTAATTTACCTGGCGTTGATGCTGGTCCGTTTTGGCTGGCTGTGGACCATGAAAAACTTCAGCAAACGCTTTTTGCACAAGAAACCGATGGAGTTTGGTTCCTGGAGCACGCGTGAACTGCTGATTGCCACCTTTGCCGGTGTGCGCGGGGCGATTACCCTGGCGGGTGTGTTATCGATTCCGCTGTTCCTGCCTAACGGTCTGGACTTCCCGGCGCGTTATGAGCTGGTGTTCCTCGCTGCCGGGGTGATCCTCTTCTCGCTGTTTGTCGGCGTCATTGCTCTGCCACAACTGCTTCAGCATATTGAAGTACGTGACCATTCTCAGCAGTTTAAAGAAGAACGAATGGCGCGTGCCGCCACCGCCGAAGTCGCTATTGTCGCTATTCAAAAAATGGAAGAGCGCATGGCGGCGGATGCAGAAGAGAACATCGATAACCAGTTGCTGACCGAGGTCAGTTCCAGGGTTATCGGCAACTTGCGTCGCCGCGCTGACGGGCGCAACAACGTTGAAAGCTCGCTGCTGGAGGAGAATCTTGAACGTCGTTTCCGCCTGGCGGCCCTGCGTTCAGAACGTGCGGAGCTTTACCATCTGCGCGCGACCCGGCAGATCAGCAATGAGACACTGCAAAAGATGCTGCACGATCTCGATTTGCTGGAATCGTTATTAATCGAGCATAAGTAACTTTGCTACTGGCCCGGCGGCAGTTCGCTGACCGGGCCCGTGGTTTCCGGCAACCAGAACCCTTCACAACATTTCAGCCACGCCTGAGCGCTGCGGGACAAATAAACGCCGTCACGCCAGATCATCCCTAGCAGCCAGCGCAAATCGCTCTCCAGCGGTATCCAGTTGAGGGTCTGCTTATCCAGCCGCTGACAAATCGGCTCGGGTAAAATCGCGATGCCCACCCCCGCCTGCACCATAGCGGCAAGAAAATCCCACTGCCCGCTGCGCACCGCAATCCGTGGTTTGACCCCGTGCTGGCTGAAGAGTTGATTGAGCTGTCGGCTTAACGCGAAATCCTCGTTGTAAATCAGCAGGGGATGCGCGGCGAGCTGCTCCGGCGTGATGGATTTCATGTTGTGCCATTCCCCTGAACGCGGGACCAGCACGCAGAGCGGGTGGCTGAAGAGGGGCAGGGTGGCAAGACCGCTGTCGGCTTCTACTGGCAGTGCGGTCATCGCCAAATCCAGCTCACCGTTGGTGACGGCCTGTTGCACCGTTAGCCCGCCAAATTCAGAGATTTTCAGCTCCACGCCGGGGTAGCGCTGGCGAAACAGGCTGATGGGGCCTGCCATCAACATGCCGACCATTGGCGGGATGCCGAGGCGCAGCACCCCTTTGTTCAGATGATTAATGTCACCCAGTTCGGCTTCCAGTTGGCGAAATTCGGCCAGAATGGCCAGCCCGCGCTCGAAAACCACGCGCCCGGTGTCGGTCAGTAATAATTTACGGCCATCGCGAATAAGCAGTGTGCAATTGAGTTCATCCTCAAGATTTTTAAGCATCTTGCTGATGGTCGGTTGCGTAACAAATAAGCGCTCCGCTGCGCGCGTGAAACTTTGCTGGCGCACCACTTCCACGAAATAACGCAGCGTTCTGATGTCCATAATTATTCCTTTAACCTATACATGCGATGAGTTTAATTCATTTCTGAACGTAACGGTGGCTATCTATACTGGGCCTCTGTCTCATTTGTGCGAGAAATATGTATGGATATGGCGTTACGTCGTATTACGCCTGCCATTGTGCGTCGACTGCAGGTCCCGGTTCAGGTCATTCTCTATATTGGGCTATTTATTGTTGCCGGGTATCTTGTCCAGTGGTTGCATTTACCTCTGCCCGCTAATTTAGTTGGCATGATATTGATGCTGGCACTTATTTTGTGCCGGGTGATCCCCCTTAACTGGGTGCGGGCAGGAGCGCGTTGGTTATTGGCTGAGATGCTGCTGTTTTTTGTGCCAGCGGTGGTGGCGGTGGTGAATTATGCCCAGCTATTAATGGTTGAAGGCTGGCTTATTTTTGCAGTTATTGCCATCAGTACACTCATGGTACTGGGGGCGACGGCCTGGGTGGTGGACAAAGTTTATCGTTTCGAAATCAGCAGGCTGAAAAATGAGTGATTTCATCCTGAGTTTATTGTGTCTGGTCATGACGCTAATTATCTATTTCCTGAATAAGCGTCTGTATCGACGATTCCACAAACTCCCGTTGATGCCACTGGTATTTACACCGTTATTGCTGGTGCTGATATTGATCTTCGGGCATATCTCCTGGCAGCGTTATATCGGTGAATCCCACTGGCTACTTTGGCTGTTGGGCCCGGCGACCATCGCCTTTGCCGTGCCGGTCTATGACAATCTTGCGGTCATTCGCCGCCACTGGATGTCCCTTTCGGCAGGTGTCATCACCGCAACGGTAGTTGCCGTGACCAGTTCAGTCTGGCTGGCACGTCTTTTTACGCTGTCTGATGAAGTCCAGCGCAGTCTGGCAGTACGTTCGATCACCACGCCCTTTGCACTGGCGGCAGCTAAACCTCTTGGCGGGCAGCCCGACCTGGTAGCCCTGTTTGTGGTGATTACCGGCGTGTTTGGCATGGCGGTGGGCGATATGCTTTTTCTACGCCTGTCCATTCGTGAGGGCATGGCAAAAGGCGCGGGCTTTGGCGCGGCGTCGCACGGGGCAGGAACGGCACGCTCCTATGAACTGGGTCAGCAGGAAGGTGTGGTGGCAAGCCTGGTGATGATGCTCTCCGGTGTGGTGACGGTATTAGCCGCGCCTCTGGTGGCGCGGCTGCTGTTTTAATTCAGTCTCTTCAGCCGGTTAACCAGTTCAAACTCGCTAAAATTCACCGGTCGTTGCTGCTGCATGGAGATATTGCCTGCAATGCCGGTGAGGATCGACATCGCCCCTGCGCGGTGGTCGGCAGCGCGTTTTAGTGGGTCGTTACCCGGCGTACCGAACAGGTCAGCCAGCATGGCGTTGTCGCCACCGCCGTGCCCACCTTCTCCCAACGTAAAGTCTGCCTGCCAGGGTTCCGCAAACATTGGAAACACGGTGATGTTGCAGGATTTCAGGCTGCCTTCGTTCTCGCGCTCACCGCCTGCATTGACGTAGGATTTCTCGACGATTTTCATCTCCAGTCGACCCTGGCTTCCGTTAAATACTACGTTCAGCCCTTCCCAGGGCAGGTACGTGTTCAATGAATAGCTGAGCTGGCACTGGTTTTGGTATTTCACCAGCACAGAGAGTGTATCTTCGATGGTAATCCCATCGCTAAAGACGCTCTGATCGCGCCAGTAGTTGTCCTCATGTTCCGCATCAAGATAAATCGCTTTCAGTTGCGGGTTCTCTTCCATGTGCAGCGCGAAGGGATCTTCTTTGGCAGCCGCATAGCCATGGGCACGTGGGTAGAATTGGGTGACGCCGCGTTTTTCTGCATTCTCTTTACCGTAAAAACGCAGCGCGCCTTCCGCATAAACCCGTTCCGGGTAGCTGTTGAGCCAGAAGTTCATCAGGTCGAAATGGTGGGTGGATTTGTGTACCAGCAGGCCGCCGCTGTTACGTTTTTCCCGATGCCAGCGGCGGAAGTAATCCGCGCCGTGTTCGGTGTTGAGCAACCATTCGAAGTGAACCGAATAGACCTCGCCAATCGTGCCATTCATTAACAGCTCACGCACTTTGCTGTGGTGAGGGGCATAGCGATAGTTGAAGGCCACGCGTACCGTATGCCCCGTTTCTTCAATGGCATCGAGGATCCGCAGCGCACGTTTCTCGTCAATGGTCATGGGTTTTTCGGTAATGACGTCACAACCCGCTTTCAGGGCCCGCACAATATAGTCATCGTGGGTACGGTCCATGGTAGTGACGATAATAATGTCCGGGTGTGTCTCATGAATCATCGCTTCGAACTGCGACGCAGGCCAGGTAGAGACCGGCTCCGCACCTTCATTTTTTAATAACGTATTGGCGTAATCCATGCGCGTTTGGTTGGTGTCGCAGAAAGCGACCATCTGCGCATTCTCTTTCCATTGACTGCCAATCGCCGAAATATAAAGCCCGGCTCGACCACCTGTTCCTACAAGGGCATACTTTTTCATAGCATCCTCTTTGACATAAATGAATAAGCATATTGAAGTAATAAAAACAGTGTTTCACTTTGCTTATCCACTGTAGCGCTGTGGCTGAGGATGGGTACTGTGAGGGGAAAAAAATGTGATCCCCGGCCAGAATGACCGGGGAGGTTTGATTAATGAGCACGACCTTGATCGATACCAATACCCGTTTGCGAACGGATGAATTGGGCACGGAATTGCTCGCGCTCCAGCACACCCTGAGCTGAATTATCGGTGGCTGAGAAGATCCAGATACCGATAAACGCCACGGCGATGGAGAACAGTGCTGGGTATTCATACGGGAACACCGGTGCGGCATGACCGAGGATTTGTACCCAAATAGTCGGGCCCAGCACCATCAGAATTACCGCCGTCAACAGCCCCAACCAGCCGCCAATCATTGCGCCACGGGTGGTCAGTTTCGACCAGTACATGGAGAGCAGGATAATCGGGAAATTACAGCTGGCGGCAATGGAGAAGGCCAGTCCTACCATGAAGGCTATGTTCTGATTTTCGAACAGAATCCCCAGCAGAATGGCGACAACACCCAACACCAGTACGGTAATTTTAGAGACTTTCAATTCCTGACGCTCTGTCGCCCCTTTGCGGAACACATTGGCATAGAGGTCATGGGAGACTGCCGATGCTCCAGCCAGCGTCAATCCGGCGACCACAGCCAGGATGGTGGCAAAGGCCACGGCCGAGATAAAGCCGAGGAACAGGTTACCGCCCACGGCATTCGCCAGATGGACTGCCGCCATGTTATTGCCGCCAATCAATGCACCTGCCGCATCTTTAAAGGCCGGGTTTGCCCCCACCAGCATGATCGCGCCGAAGCCGATAATAAAGGTCAGGATGTAGAAGTAGCCCATAAAACCGGTGGCGTAGAACACGCTCTTACGTGCTTCGCGGGCATCGCTTACCGTGAAGAAGCGCATCAGGATGTGTGGCAGACCTGCGGTACCGAACATCAGGCCCAGTCCTAACGACAGCGCGGATATCGGATCTTTCACCAGCCCACCGGGGCGCATAATGGCTTCGCCTTTCGGGTGAACCGCCATGGCTTCGGTAAACAGGTTATTGAAGCTGAAGCCGACGTGTTTCATGACCATAAAGGCCATAAAGCTGGCACCGAACAAGAGCAGCACGGCTTTGATGATCTGCACCCATGTGGTGGCGAGCATGCCGCCGAACAGCACGTACATCACCATTAACACGCCTACCAGCACCACGGCGATGTGGTAGTTCAGCCCAAAGAGCAACTGGATAAGCTTACCGGCACCCACCATCTGTGCGATCAGGTACAGCGCCACCACCACCAGCGAGCCGCAGGCGGAGAGAGTGCGAATCGGCCCTTGCTTCAGGCGGTAAGACGCCACGTCTGCAAAGGTGTAGCGCCCCAGGTTACGCAGACGTTCGGCAATAAGGAACAGAATAATCGGCCAGCCCACCAGGAAACCCAGTGAGTAAATCAGCCCGTCGTAGCCCGAGGTAAACACCAGCGCAGAGATGCCGAGAAACGACGCTGCCGACATGTAGTCCCCGGCAATCGCCAGACCGTTCTGGAAGCCGGTAATGTTGCCGCCCGCCGTGTAGTAATCGCTACGTGTACGGGTACGTTTGGAGGCCCAGTACGTGATGACGAGGGTTAACGCCACGAAAATCACGAACATAATGATCGCCTGCCAGTTGGTTGGCTGGCGCTGGACGGCTCCGGTAATCGCGTCCGCAGCATGGGAGGCGAAGGAGGTGGCGAGTAAAGGGGCGGCGAGCGCCATTAACAAACGTTTCATGGTGCTTTTACCTCTTCCAGAACAGCCTTGTTCAGACGGTCAAATTCACCGTTGGCGCGCCAGACATAAACTCCGGTCAGGAGAAACGAAATGACGATCACACCGACACCAATCGGAATCCCACGCGTAATGCTACTGCCGACGGCAATAGGGGTGCCAAGCCAGCCCGGCGCGAAGGCGATAAGCAGGATAAAGCTGACGTAAATCACCAGTACCACAAGCGACAATATGGTGGCAAACCGTTGCCTTTTTTCGACTAACTCCCTGAAATGCGCGTTGTTCTCTATCCGTTGATAAATGGTGTCATTCATCACAGAGTCTCCACAGAAGTAAGGTAGGGGGTTGTTTTATTATTCCCTCACCCTGGAAGGAGAGGGTGAGGGGGTGATATGCCGGACTGATGCCCTCACCCCGGCCCTCTCCCACGGGGAGAGGGAGGATACGTGGTTACGATGGCATGGTAATGGCCTGCTTCTCTTCGAGCAGTTTGTCCACCACGCCAGGATCGGCGAGGGTTGAGGTATCGCCCAGGTTACTGGTATCTCCGGCGGCAATCTTGCGCAGAATGCGCCGCATAATCTTGCCTGAACGGGTTTTGGGTAACGAGTCGGTCCAGTGCAGGACGTCTGGGGTCGCCAGTGGGCCAATCTCTTTACGCACCCAGTTACGCACCTCGGTGTAGAGCGCAGGGGTTGGCTCTTCCCCGTGGTTCAGGGTGACATAGGCATAAATTGCCTGACCTTTGATGTTGTGCGGGATGCCCACCACCGCGGCTTCGGCGATTTTCGGGTGGGAGACCAGCGCCGATTCAATCTCTGCGGTCCCCAGACGGTGCCCGGAGACGTTCAGTACGTCATCCACACGGCCAGTAATCCAGTAATAACCGTCTTCGTCGCGACGTGCGCCGTCACCACTGAAGTACATGTTTTTAAAGGTCGAGAAGTAGGTTTGTTCGAAGCGGTCATGGTCGCCAAATAGCGTGCGTGCCTGACCCGGCCAGGAGTCAATAATCACCAGGTTGCCTTCAGTCGCCCCTTCCTGCGGATTACCTTCGTTATCCACCAGCGCAGGTTGCACACCAAAGAACGGACGGGTTGCGGACCCGGCTTTCAGTTGTGTGGCACCCGGTAGCGGGGTGATCATGAAACCGCCGGTTTCTGTCTGCCACCAGGTGTCCATTACCGGGCATTTTTCGTTACCGATTTTTTTCCAGTACCATTCCCAGGCTTCCGGGTTAATGGGCTCGCCCACCGATCCCAGAATACGCAGTGAAGAACGATCGGTCCCTTCAATTGCTTTATCACCCTCTGCCATCAGGGCACGAATTGCGGTCGGCGCAGTGTAGAGAATATTCACTTTATGCTTATCAACGACCTGGCTCATGCGCGCCGGGGTCGGCCAGTTTGGCACGCCCTCAAACATCAACGTGATCGCACCACAGGCCAGTGGCCCGTACAGCAGGTAGCTGTGCCCGGTAACCCAGCCTACGTCGGCGGTACACCAGTAGACATCACCATCGTGGTAATCGAAGACATATTTAAAGGTGCTGGCAGCGTAAACCAGGTAACCGCCAGTGGTGTGCAGCACACCTTTGGGTTTACCGGTTGAACCAGAGGTATAAAGGATAAACAGGGGATCTTCCGCATTGACCTCGACAGGCTGGTGCTCATCGCTGGCATTGGACGTCAGCGCATCCCACCAAAGGTCGCGACCTTCGGTCCATTCGGTTTTACCGCCGGTGCGCTTGAGTACGACCACGTGTTCGACGGTTTTGACGTTCGGGTTTTTTAGCGCGTCATCCACGTTCTTTTTCAATGGGATGCTGCGCCCGGCGCGGACGCCTTCATCGGCGGTGATCACCAGTCGCGAACTGGAGTCCACGATGCGCCCGGCGACGGCTTCCGGCGAAAACCCGCCGAAGATGACCGAGTGAACGGCACCAATACGCGCGCAGGCCAACATGGCAACGGCGGCTTCCGGCACCATCGGCATATAAATGGCGACCACATCACCTTTTTTAATGCCGAGATCCACCAGCACGTTGGCAAAACGGCAAACGTCACGATGCAGCTCACGATAGGTAATGTTTTTGCTCTGGCTTGCGTCGTCACCCTCCCAGATGATCGCTGTCTGATCGCCTCGTGTTGCAAGGTGGCGATCGAGGCAGTTAGCCGCCAGATTCAGGGTGCCGTCTTCGTACCATTTAATTGAAATATTACCTGGCGCGAAGGAGGTATTTTTTACCTTCTGATAAGGCGTAATCCAGTCAAGAATTTTGCCTTGCTCGCCCCAGAATACATCCGGATCGGTGATCGATTGCTGATATTTCGCTTGATACTGCTCCGGATTAATCAGGCAACGCTCCGCAATATTTGCGGGAATATCGTGTTTGTGGATTTGGCTCATGGCTTTTGCTCTCCTTGTAGGATGTTAATGATATGTCACATAAACGTTAATTGTAGGGGCTTTGCCTGCTTTGTTTATTATTTGCGCTATAGATCACGCATTAATGAACAGTATGAAAAATGGACAAATGACACTTTGGAGAGAAATAATTACGGGTATGTATTATCTGAAATAGGCTGAAAAAAAGCGTTTTCATAACATATAGTTATGCACGATAAATGGCATAAAAAAGCGCTTTTATGTAAAAAATCAGTCAATACCCCTTCTGGTAAAGGGTTGCGCGTTATACCCCGCAAATGATACTGATAATGCGCGTTAAAAAACCCCGCAAGAGCGCGTGACGCTTACCATACCCTTTCCGTATGAGTCGTTCCCTACCGGGAAGGTCGCTTTATTGAGGATCTCTGTAGTTATGAAAACATTTAAAATCAGCCTGGCCTGGCAGATTCTGCTGGCCCTGGTGCTGGGTATTCTTCTGGGCAGCTATCTGCATTACCAGAGCGACAGCCGCGAATGGCTTATCGCGAATCTTCTGTCTCCGGCAGGAGATATCTTTATTCATTTGATTAAAATGATTGTAGTACCAATTGTTATTTCTACCTTGGTAGTCGGTATTGCCGGTGTGGGTGATGCAAAACAATTGGGTCGAATTGGCCTGAAAACCATCCTGTATTTCGAAGTGATCACCACGGTTGCTATTGTGTTGGGTATTACGCTGGCGAATGTCTTCCAGCCGGGTACAGGCATTGATATGACGCAACTGGCGTCGGTGGATATTTCGAAATATCAGAGCACGACGGCGGAGGTGCAAAGTCATGCTCATGGCCTGATGGGGACGATTCTGTCACTGGTGCCGACCAATATTGTCTCCTCCATGGCGAAAGGCGAAATGCTGCCGATCATCTTCTTCTCGGTGCTGTTTGGTCTGGGTCTCTCCTCCTTGCCTGCGACCCACCGTGAGCCGCTGGTCACGGTGTTCCGTTCCATTTCCGAAACCATGTTTAAAGTCACCCATATGGTGATGCGTTATGCGCCAATTGGCGTGTTTGCGTTGATCTCTGTAACGGTGGCGAACTTTGGTTTTGCCTCCCTGTGGCCGCTGGCGAAGCTGGTTATCCTGGTTTACTTCGCGATTCTGTTCTTCGCGCTGGTGGTGCTGGGGATCGTGGCACGTATCTGCAAACTCAGCATCTGGACGCTTATCCGCATCCTGAAGGAAGAGTTGATCCTGGCATACTCCACGGCGAGCTCTGAAAGCGTCCTGCCGCGTATTATCGAGAAGATGGAAGCCTACGGTGCTCCGGCATCAATCACCAGTTTTGTGGTCCCGACTGGTTACTCCTTCAACCTCGATGGCTCTACGCTGTACCAGAGTATTGCGGCTATCTTTATTGCCCAGTTGTATGGCATTGAGCTGTCGCTGAGCCAGGAAATTATCCTGGTACTGACGCTGATGGTGACATCTAAAGGTATTGCGGGCGTACCGGGCGTTTCCTTTGTGGTGCTGCTGGCAACGCTGGGAAGCGTGGGAATTCCGCTGGAGGGTCTGGCATTTATTGCCGGTGTTGACCGTATTCTTGATATGGCTCGTACCGCGTTGAACGTGGTGGGTAATGCGCTGGCCGTATTGGTTATCGCGAAGTGGGAACACCGCTTCGATACCAAAAAAGCGCAGGCCTACGAGCGTGAAATGCTCGGTAAGTTTGAAAAAACAGCCGACCAGTAATTTTTGCTCCTCCCTCGTCAGATGATGAGGGCGGAGAAAAATTGGGCGCTAAATATTTATTTCTTGAATTAATTACCAACATAAATAAAAAGGCGCAGGGAATAAATCCTCTGCGCCTTTATTTATTGCCTCGCTCTATTATCCCATTGCGCTTTCACGCAAACGGGATTTCAGCTTGTTATATTCGTCAATCACATACTGCTCTGCGGCATGCTGATCGGTAATACGTTCAACGTTGACGGCGCAGTACTTGTACTCCGGTGTTTTAGTAATCGGGCTCAGGTTCTCCGTCACCAGTTCGTTACAGGCCCCAATCCACCACTGGTAGGTCATATATACCGCGCCAATGTTCGGGCGCTCGCTGACCTGTGCACGGGTGATGATTCGGCCTTTACGTGAATTCACCCACACTAGTGCTTCATCTTCGATACCCAGGCGCGTGGCATCGGCAGCGTTGATTTGCGCATAGCCAGGCTCGTCCGCCAGGGCCGAGAGTGCCGCACAGTTACCGGTCATTGAACGACAGGAGTAGTGGCCCACTTCACGCACGGTGGAGAGCACCATTGGGAACTCATCGGTGAGTTTATCCATCGGCGCGACCCAGTCGCAGGTGAAGAACTTCGCCAGCCCCGTATCGGTATCGAACTTCTCTTTAAAGAGATACGAGGTGCCCTGGTCGGCATCCGATGTGTCACGACACGGCCACTGGATGTAGCCCAGTTCCCCCATTTTTTCATAGGTGGCACCGTAGAATTCCGGGCAGAGGTGACGCAATTCGTCCCAGATTTCCTGCGTGTTGTTGTAATGCATCGGATAACCCATGCGGGTGGCGATTTCACTGATGATCTGCCAGTCCGTTTTCAGGTCCCACTTTGGTTCAACTGCTTTAAAGAAGCGCTGGAAGCCACGGTCAGCCGCCGTGTAGACCCCTTCATGTTCGCCCCAGGAAGTGGAGGGTAGAATGACATCCGCCGCCGACGCGGTTTTGGTCATGAAGATATCCTGTACGATGACCAGTTCCAGATCCTCAAACGCCTTACGCACGGCGGAGAGTTCTGCGTCGGTCTGCAGCGGATCTTCCCCCATAATGTAAGCGGCGCGCACTTCACCATGTGCCGCCCGGTGCGGTAGCTCACTGATGCGATAACCGGTATGAGCAGGCAGATCGGTGACGCCCCAGGCTTTGGCAAATTTATCGCGGTTGGCCTGCTCTTTAACGAACTGGTAGCCGGGGAAGGTATCCGGCAATGCACCCATATCGCAGGCACCCTGAACGTTGTTCTGCCCACGTACCGGGTTAACCCCAACGTGTGGTTTACCCAGATTACCCGTCATGATGGCGAGACTGGTCAGCGAACGCACGGTCTCCACACCCTGATAGAACTGAGTCACGCCCATGCCCCACAGGATGGTGGCATTCTTCGCCCCCGCATACATCCGCGCTGCTTTGCGGATATCCGCCGCGCTCACGCCCGTAATGTCTTCGACGGATTCCGGCGTATAGCCTTCGACGATTTTTTTATACTCTTCAAATCCCTGGGTACGGGAGGCGACAAACGCCTGGTCGTACAGATTTTCTTCAATGATGACGTGCCCAAGCGCATTCAACAGCGCGATGTTCGAGCCGTTTTTCAGCGCCACGTGCATATCAGCAATACGCGCGGTTTCAATTTTACGCGGATCGCAGACGATGATTTTCGCCCCGTTCTGTTTCGCCCGAATCACATGATTGGCGACGATGGGGTGAGAATCCGCCGGGTTGTAGCCAAAGATAAACACCAGATCCGTGTTATCAATTTCATTAATCGCATTACTCATCGCGCCATTACCGACCGATTGGTGCAGACCTGCAACCGAGGGGCCGTGTCAGACACGTGCGCAGCAGTCGACGTTATTGGTTCCAATAACGGCGCGCGCGAATTTTTGCATGATGTAGTTGGTTTCGTTACCTGTACCACGAGAAGAGCCGGTGGTCTGAATCGCATCCGGGCCATACTTCTCTTTAATGACGCTAAGACGGGTCGCAACGTAATCCAGGGCTTCTTCCCAGGAGACGGACTCTAGTTTTCCACCGCGCTCACGGCGGATCATAGGGGTTTTCAGACGAGGTGTGAGGATTTGAGTATCGTTAATAAAATCCCAGCCATAGTAGCCCTTCAGGCACAGCGTACCCTGGTTGGTCTTTCCTTGCGCAGCCTCCGCCCGAACGATTTTGCCGTTATCGACCACCAGGTTTATCTTGCAACCTGAGGCACAATAGGGGCAAACCGTGACGACTTTTTTCATCGCTATCGCTCCAGTTAATAAAGAGTGCGCTCTCGCGCCATCGAACCCATTATGCATCTTCTATGCCATGCTTCTTTTGTGGGTATTCCCTGATTTTGAGGCCTATTTTTGTTCAAAATACTGACGAAGGGCAGAGTGTCGTCAGATTTGACGTGACGAAGGCGAGCAGATGTGACCGTGATTATAAAAACGGCATTAATTCACCGCCTTTATGCATCAGCCAAATAAAATAAAGCAGAATGCGTAACCTTTCCTGACGGATGTGGACGATGAAACCTGCAATTCTGGTAGTGGATGACGATCTTGCAGTCTGTGAACTGCTCAGGGATGTGCTGAGTGAGCACGTCTTCACCGTGCACGTGTGTCATAACGGGCTGGATGCTATCGCCACTGCCGCGCAGCACCCGGAGATTGCGCTGGTCTTACTCGACATGGTGCTACCGGACATCAATGGCCTGATGGTGCTCAAACAGTTGCAGAAACAGCGTCCCGAACTGCCGGTGATTATGCTGACGGGGCTGGGCAGCGAGTCCGATGTGGTGGTGGGGCTGGAAATGGGAGCGGATGATTATATCGGTAAACCCTTTAACGCCCGGGTGCTGGTGGCGCGGGTCAAAGCCGTTATGCGTCGTACAGGAGTGTTGGCTGCAGAATCCCCCGCCGTGAAAATGCCCGGCTTCAGTTTTAATGGCTGGCACCTCGATCCGGCACGTTGTGCATTGATGAATCCGCAGCAGCAGACCGTAGCGTTAACGCAGGGTGAGTACAGCTTGCTGTTGGCGCTGGTGCAAAATGCGCGGCGGGTCTTAAATCGTGAACAGTTGCTGGAGCTGACACACAGCGAAAGCACCGAAGTGTTCGATCGCACCATCGATGTGTTGATCATGCGTCTGAGGCGTAAGATCGAAGTGAATCCACATCAGCCAGCACTGATCAAAACCCTTCGCGGCCTCGGCTACGTCTTCGCCGCCGATGTGTCCCACAGCGATAAAGCGGCGTAATCGCTTACGCCGCATCCGGCAGCTCAGTGAGTAGCTCTTCCAGCGACTTTGCCCCGTCGATAGCGTTTGCACAAAGCAGGCTGGCGCGGGCACAGGCGTGGGCTAAATGAATACTCCGGGATAACGACCAGCGTTCATGGCAGCCGTACAACAGACCTGCGCAGAAGGCATCTCCGGCACCGACGCTACCGACGATCTCTTCCTGTTTAAGCATACGAGACGCCACCCACTGCCCCTCGCTTCCTGACTGAAGACCCCATGCCCCTTCCGGGCAGTGAATGACCACACGCTGTTTCACGCCAGCCTGCATCAACTGGCTTGCGGCGGTGGCGATATTGTCGATATAGGGGGCATCATCCCTCGTGCGCATATCCAGGCCACTGAACTCTCCGGCTTCCAGTTCATTAATCACCAGATAATCAAGGTGCGGCAGGCAGGGGAGGACCAGCGGCTGATAGCGTGGATCGCCTTTACGGGAGACCAGATCGAGAGAGGTTTCATAACCCTGCCCGCGCATCAGTGCCAGCAGTCGCGCGCTGCGGGTACCAAATTCCTCATCCGGCATGTCCAGGCTGTCGAGCAGCAGCAGGTAGCCGAGGTGGAAGATTTTCATCGTGGTATCCAGACGGTCAAACGCGGGCAGATCCAGCAGCCGGTTGGCACCTGGGGAGTGGAAGAAGGTGCGTTGCCCGGTAGGGTCGGTCATCACCTGAGACATGGAGGTGGGGGCAAAGTTGGTGCGCTGCACATGTTGACGATTGACGTGATACTGCTCAAGCATCGCCATGATGTAATCCCCGTCGCTATCTTCGCCGACCAGCCCCACGGCCTGCAAGGGCATTCCGGTGCGCATCTTGGCCAGTGTCAGCAGCACGTTGAGCGGTGCACCACCGGTGGAGCGTTCACTCTGCGTGATCTCTGCCAGCCAGCCCCGCTCCGGCCACTGCACAATCTGATGCACGTGATCGACGAGCATATTTCCGGCGGCAATAATCCCTTTGCGTTCCATTAGAGTTGCCCCGCACTGCCAAAGATACGCATTTGTGTGGCAACGGTATCGGTAATGGCCTCTTCAATGCTCAGCAATAGCTGGGCGAACTCGTCATAAACCGGCTGGCGATCGGCCATACGCGCTTCGACGGTGTCGAGGGCCGCCTGGGACATGCCAGTGTAGAAATTGATTTTGTGAATACCCAGTGAAATGGCGCGGCGAAAATCGGCATCGCTGATCCCGGACCCGCCATGTAGCACCAGCGGCAGGCCGGTTTGCTGACGAATCACATCCAGCCGCGTGAAGTCGAGTTTCGGTTCACCTTTGTATTTGCCGTGTGAATTGCCAATAGCCACCGCCAGCGCATCAATGCCGGTGCGGTCAACAAAGTCGCGGGCGAGGGCAGGGTCGGTAAAGTAAGCTTCATCTGCATGACCGTATAGTGCGCCACCTTCATCGCCGCCGACGGCGCCCAATTCGGCCTCCACCGACACACCCACTGCGTGGCACATTTTCACTACTTCCCGCGTCTGGCGAATGTTTTCTTCATATTCCAGCGTTGAGCCGTCAAACATCACCGAGCTAAAGCCGAGGCGGAGCGCGCGCACCACCGACTCAAAGTGCAGGCCGTGATCGAGGTTGAGCACCACCGGAATATCACTGCGCATAGCCTCAAACTTCACCGCTTCGACCAGTGAGTCCAGGGACACATACTTAAAATGCACTTCGGCGATATTGATAATAAACGGTGAGCGCTCCTGTTTTGCCGCAGCGAACAGAGCACGCAGGAAATGGGAGTCGAGCACGTTAAAGGCACCGAGCGCATAGCGGTGCTCACGGGCGTGCGTTAAACCTTCAGCAAGGGAAATCAGTGGCATGAGAATCTCCTTTAGTCCAGGAAAAGACGGTATTCGTTGCACAACACCAGTTGCGCGGTTTCGTCTTCCAGAATGTTGTTATAGCGATCGACGGGGATCAGGAAATGGTTATCGTGGTCGTCGTCGTTCACCGATGAGACCTCGCCGACCAGCACATCACCAAAGCCCGTTTCGCCCCAGAAGCTGTGGTACAGACCCGGCGTCAGGCAGATACTTTCCCCTGGTGAGAGGCGCAACTGGCTGCCCGCTGCGTGGGTCTGAATGCAGCCATCAATGACCACGGTGACATCATTGTTTAGCGTCTCTTCTCTGGCACCGGCATTCCACAGCTCAATGATCAGATTGCCACCACCGCGATTGATAATGTCTTCACGCTTGCGCCAGTGAAAATGCATCGGCGTCACCTGACCGTCGCGCACGTGCATGATTTTTTCGGCATAGCATTTGGTGTAAGGAGTGCCGTTGGGTGAACCGTTACGCAGGGTAAAAAGCGTCAGTCCCTGAGTGTAAAAATCGGGGCTGCCAAAGTCGGTTACATCCCAGCCGAGTTTCAGGTCGAAGACTTCGCGCCAGGCCTCTTTATCGAGCTGCCGCCATCTGGTGGGTGGAAAACTGGCAAACGGGGGTAAGTGCACGTCATGCATGGAAAAAAACTGGCGGGTATGGCCGAGAATTTCATTGATTTCGGAGCGTTTCATGGCGATCTCCTTATGGTGTTGTGCACATCGATGCCCCTCACCCTAACCCTCTCCCCTATGGGGAGAGGGCAGGAGTGAGGGGAAAAATCCGCACTTACTTAACCGTCCAGCCCTTATAGGTGCTGACGTTTTTCTTATCGATCATGGTCACCGGGATCAGCACGGGCTCTTTCGGTGCGGCTTTACCCTGCAAAATGCCGTAACCGATCTCTACCGCTTTTGCCGCCATCACCTGTGGGTCCTGCGCAGGGGTTGCCACGAACAGGGAGTTTTCACGCTTCAGCGCTTCTTCACCGTCCGGGGAACCATCGACGCCAACGATAAAGAACTCGCTACGTTGTGCCTGTTTTGCTGCCAGATCTGCGCCGATCGCTGTCGGATCGTTAATCGCGAACACGCCGTCAATCTTCGGATTAGCGGCCAGCAGTGAGGTCATGATCTCCAGGCCCCCTTCACGGCTCCCTTTGGCGTTCTGGTTATATGACAGCACTTTGATATCCGGGTGGCGCTTGAATTCGGTCTGGCAGCCTTCCACACGGTTCTGTACCGCAGATACCGGCGGCCCGTTGATGATGACCACATTGCCTTTGCCTTTCAGGTGATCGGTAATGTACTTACAGGCGATCTCCCCGGCCTGGGTGTTATCGGAGGTGATGGTGGCATCTGCCCCTTCTGCGGCCACGTCAACTGCGACCACTACGATTCCCGCATCTTTGGCGCGTTTAACCGCAGGGCCGATACCTTTAGAATCTGCGGCGTTGAGGATAATCATGTCCACTTTCGCGGCAATGAAGTTATCGATTTGCGCTACTTGCTGGCCGAGATCATAGCCGCTGGAGACCAGCGTCACTTTGACGTTATCGCCCGCCAGTTTGCGTGCCTCAAGCTCAGCCCCTTTGGTGATTTGCACGAAGAACGGGTTAGCAAGATCGCCCACCGTTACCCCGATAGATTTCAGATCTTTTGCCTGCGCAAACGGCGTTGCAGCAAGCAGTGCGCCAGCACAGAGCGCGGTGACTAAGGGTTTCAAACGCATGTTCTTTCCTCACGTAGGGTTTTCAGGGAAATATTGTTGTTATGCACTTTGATGATGTCGGGTACGGTATTTGTCTATCAGCACTGCAATGATGATCACCGCCCCTTTGATCACCAGTTGCCAGAAGTAGGAAACGCCCATCAGTGTCATGCCATTGTTCAGTGTGGCGATGATTAATGCGCCGACCAGGGTACCGGTGATGGTGCCGATACCGCCGACGAAGCTGGTGCCACCGAGGATGACCGCCGCGATGGCGTCCAGCTCATAACCCGCCCCGAGGTTGCCGTTGGCACTGTAAAGACGTGAAGCGCTCATGACCCCGCCGAGGCCGGAGAGCAAGCCGCTCATGCCATAGACAAACAGCAGCACCATCCACACTTTGATACCGGTCAGACGGGCAGCCTGCATGTTGCCGCCGACCGCGTAAATATGAACGCCGAGCGTGGTGCGACGCAGAATGAACCAGCAAATAACAATCACCGCCAGCGCAATCACGACCAGCCACGGCACCGGCCCTAAGTAGTTATTGCCAATCCACTCAAATCCAATGCTCGAGTTAATGACCGTGGTGCCATCCGCCAGTAGGTAGGCCGCACCGCGCAGGGCCGTATAAGTGCCAAGGGTGACGATAAAGGGCGGTAATCCGGCAAAGGCCACCAGCGCACCGTTAAACAGACCTAGCGCCATACCCAGCATGAGCGCAGCGGGCACCGAGAGCATGGACAGCTCGGGCATCAGTGACACCACCATCGCCGCCACTGCCGTGGTGCCAAGAATCGACCCCACGGAAAGATCGATACCGCCAGTCAAAATAATGAAGGTCATCCCCGCTGCCAGCACGATGTTGATCGACGCCTGGCGGGTAATGTTGAGCAGGTTACTTTCTGTGAAGAAGTTGGGGGCGATAAAACCAAATACCGCCACAATCAGGATCAGAATCGGTAAGATGCCGACCGTTTGCATCAGATCGCCCATCAGCATTTTTTTCGCCGAGGCCGATTTTGCCACCTGCTGCGAAGGGGTAGCTGAAGTCTCTTTGGGTTCAGTCATGGTGTACCGCCTGGTGATGGGATTCGTTTACGCCGGTCGCCAGCGTCATAATATTTTCCTGAGTGATACGTGCGCCTTCCAGTTCGCCTGCAATGCTGCCTTCATGCATCACATACACGCGATCGCTCATTCCAACCACTTCCGGCAGTTCGCTGGAAATCATCAGGATAGCGACGCCCTTGTGTGCCATCTGGCTCATGATGCGATAGATCTCGCTCTTGGCCCCGACGTCCACGCCGCGCGTCGGTTCATCGAGGATCAGGATGCGCGGGCCAATGGCGACCCAGCGGGAGATCAGCAGCTTTTGTTGGTTGCCCCCTGAAAGCCCACCCGCTCTGACCTGGGAGTGGGGCACGCGAATGTTGAGTAGCTTGATAGCGTCATCGGAGATGGACTGCGCTTTTTTGCGGTCGAGCATGCCGTAGTTTGCATCGCGCTCGATGGTCGCCATGGTGATGTTTTCCTGCGCCGCCAGTTCCAGAAACAGCCCTTGCTCTTTACGGTTTTCTGTGAGGAATCCAATACCTAAATCAATGGCCGTACGCGGCGAATGAATCACCACCGGCTCGCCGTCGATTTCAATCACCCCGGCGGTGGCTTTACGTACGCCAAAAATTAACTGAGCCAGTTCCGAACGGCCTGCGCCCACCAGCCCGGCAAGGCCGACGATTTCACCTGCGCGTACCTGTAAACTGACCGGCTGAATTTTTCCGCCGTCAGTGAGGTGATGAACGTTGAGGCGCACGTCGCCTTTGGGGATATCCCGCTCTTTATTGAAGAGATCGCTTAACGGCCGGCCGACCATCATCCGTACCAGCTCAGAAGCATTAAGTTTGTCGCGGGTCAGGCTACCGACGTACTGCCCGTCGCGTAGCACGCTTACCCGGTCAGAGAGTTCATACACTTCTGCCATGCGGTGGCTGATGTAGATAATCGCCATCCCTTCGTCACGCAGGCGCATGATTAGCTCAAAAAGACGGTGTGTTTCACGTGAAGAGAGAGCAGCGGTGGGTTCATCCATTACCAGGATACGGCTGTTACGGTGCAGTGCACGGGCGATTTCTACCTGCTGCTGCTCGGCAATGGTCAGTTTCATCACCAAATCGCTGGCTTTGAATTGCGCCCCGAGTCGGTCAATAACGGTCTGTGCCTGAGCAAGCATTTCCCGGCGTTGTACCAGGCCGCCACGGGCAATTTCGCTCCCCAGGAAGATATTTTCCGCGACGGTGAGGTTGGGGGCGAGCTGCATCTCCTGGTAAATCAAGGTGATGCCTGCCGCCAGCGCGTCTTTTGGCCCTTTGATATGAAACGGTTGCCCGTCGATCAGGATCTCGCCGCTGGTGGCGGTGTACGCCCCAGCGAGGATCTTCATTAGCGTGCTTTTGCCCGCGCCGTTCTCACCCATTAACGCGTGGATTTCACCCGTGTAGACCGTCAGACTGACCCCTTTTAGCGCGTAAAACTTGCCAAACACTTTGGCAATGTCGCGCATTTCCAGAACCGGCGTTTCGCTCATCGCTTGCTCCTGCAAGGGTTATCAATGCTTGCAGTCCACCACAATGAAATAAATGCAAAATGTCAGGAGCCGTTCATATTTGTCATAGTGTTGAATAGTTAACGAAGATCACAATTTATTAACGTTACCAATGGCACCCTCATTCCAGCCCGCACCGAACAGTCCCCTCGCCCCTTTGGGGAGAGGACCAGGGTGAGGGGAACACTGACACCGGAGCCCGCTATGCCCTATCGGCAACACTCGTTCTTCGCCAGCGCCCGTGGGCGGCTACTGTTCTTCAACCTGCTGGTCATGGCTGTCACTCTGATGGTCTGCGGTGTGGCCGTACTGGGCTTTCGCCACGCCAGCCAAATCCAGGAACAGGTGCAGCAACAAACCCTCGACGACATGACCGGCAGCATGAACCTGGCACGGGACACGGCAAATGTCGCCACGGCGGCGGTGCGGTTGTCGCAAGTGGTGGGCGCGCTGGAGTATAAAGGGGAGGCGGAGCGGCTAAAGGCGACACAAACGGCGCTCCAGCATTCACTGGAACAGCTAGCCCAGGCGCCGCTTGCGCAACTGGAACCCCAACTTGTCGAACGCATTACTCAGCGCAGCAATGAGCTGGAACAGAGCGTAACCCTGATGCTGGAGCGTGGTCAGCGTAGACACATTGAGCGCAACACGCTGCTCAGTTCGCTTTATCAAAATCAAAGCTATCTGCGCCATGTGCAGAATATCAACCAACGTGAAGGTGGTGCGCTGCCTGACCCGCGCTTGCTCAGCGAAATGGACAGATTACTCGACGCTGCCATTCGCACCCCTTCACCCAAAGCTACGGTACAGCAACTGACGGACATCATGGCGCAATTGCCGGGGCAAACCACCAGCCCGGTAGTCAGCGGTATCATGCAGGATTTCAAAACCGAACTGGGCAAACTCGGCCCGCTCTCCGTGCAACTGGAAGAGAGTGATCTGGCGATCAACTGGTGGATGTTTCATATCAAGGCGCTGGTGGCGATCCTCAACACCGATATCAATCAGTACGTTGAGCAGGTCGCGCGTGCCTCAGAGCAGCGTACCAACCAGAGCCACTACGAGATGCGCTCGATTATCATCTTTATCAGCGCCTTTGCCCTGCTGGCGCTGATCATTACCGGCTGCGCGGGCTGGTATATCTATCGCAATCTTGGGTCTAACCTGACGGCGATTTCCCGGGCGATGACGCAACTGGCCCGGGGCGAAGCGGATGTCTCCGTACCCGCGCTACAACGGCGCGATGAGCTGGGTGAGCTGGCGCGTGCCTTTAACGTCTTCGCCCGCAATACCGCCTCGCTGGAGCACACCTCCCGACTGCTGAAAGAGAAAAGTACCCAACTGGAGACGACCTTTCATGCCATGCGCGACGGCTTTGCCCTGTTTGATAATCTCGGCTGCCTGGTGGTCTGGAACCCGCAGTATCCGCTGCTGCTGGGATTAGCGGCCGATGCGCTACAGCGTGGTCTGCATTACCAGAGTCTGCTGCGACAGGTGGGCGATTTGCCGGGCCACGTGCAGGAGAATTTATCGCGCATGATGCCCAAAGCCCAGGAGCTAAGACTGGCCGATAATCGCACCATCGAACTGCGTTTTAGCCCGGTGCCGGGTCGTGGCATGGTCAATGTGGTGCTGGACAGAACCGAGCGTAAAGGGCTGGAAGAAGCGCTGCTGCATAGTCAGAAAATGAAAGCTGTCGGGCAACTGACCGGCGGACTGGCCCATGACTTTAACAACCTGCTGGCGGTCATCATCGGCAGTCTTGAACTGGTGAATCCTCAGTCGCCGGATGCCGCCCGTATCTCCCGTGCGTTGAAAGCGGCAGAACGTGGGGCGATGCTGACCCAGCGCTTGCTGGCTTTCTCCCGCAAGCAGTCGCTGCACCCGCACCCGGTTGAGATGCAGCCGTTGCTGGAGAACCTGAGTGAACTGATGCGCCACTCGCTGCCGACGGCGTTGACCCTGGAAATCGAAGCCCAGCAGCCCGCCTGGCCAGCATGGATTGACGTCGGCCAGCTTGAAAACGCCATTATCAATCTGGTGATGAACGCCCGTGATGCGATGGAAGGCCAGAGCGGGGTGATTAAGATCCGCACCTGGAATCAACGGGTGACCCGTACCGACGGGCGTAAGCAGGACATGGTGGCGCTGGAGGTTATCGACCTGGGCTGTGGCATGTCGCAGGAGGTGAAAGCGCAGGTTTTTGAACCCTTCTTCACCACTAAACAGACGGGCAGCGGCAGCGGTCTTGGCCTGTCGATGGTGTATGGCTTTGTGCGTCAGTCAGGTGGCCGGGTGGAAATTGAAAGTGCGCCGGGGCAGGGAACGACCGTCCGGTTACAGCTTCCTCGCGCGTCAGTACAGGTTGCTGCTCCGATAGAACAGGATACCGCTCAGGAACAGGACCGTTCGGAGAAGCTGATTCTGGTGCTGGAGGATGAAGCCGATGTGCGCCAGACCCTGTGCGAACAGCTGCATGAACTGGGTTATCTGACCCTTGAAGCCGAGTGTGGAGAGCAGGCGTTACAACTGCTGGCTGCATCGCAGGAGATTGGCATGGTGATCAGCGATTTAATGCTGCCCGGCCGGCTTAGCGGTGCGGAGGTGATTAACTTTGCCCGCCTGCACTACCCGCATCTGCCGCTGTTGCTGATCAGCGGGCAAGATTTACGTCCGGCGCACAACCCTGCGCTGCCGGACGTGGAGCTACTGCGTAAACCTTTTACCCGTGTACAACTGGCCCAGGCGCTGCGACGGATTGCGGCGTAAAACGATTGCGGGCAAGGGCTGCGGCCCCTTGTGCACCGTTAAACGCCGAGGAGGAGGCGGCGAGGAATCGCACCGCTTCCCAGGGTAACGGGCGACGAATGTGCCTGCGAGTGGCGGCAATTAACGCATCGCGCGGGAAGGACGGCATATCCATCACGCCACCGCCGAGAATCACCGCATCCGGGTCAAACAGGTTGATGCTGGTGGCAATCGCCCTGGCGGCATGATCCAGCAAAGCCTGCACAAAAGGCTCTTCCTGGGCGTGGATAAACAGGTCACCGAGTTCATAGTCACGCGGCTGTTGTTCGTACCAGCGGCGCAGTGCCAATCCGGAGCAGACGGTCTCCAGACAGCCAGGGTTACCGCAGCCGCAATGTTGCTGCATATCGCCCTGCGGAATATGGCCCAGTTCACCCGCCACGCCGTGCGCACCGGTCCAGGGGGCACCGTTCAGCCAGATGGCGAAGCCCATTCCGGTACCCAGATATGCACCCAACACCTCTTTGTCGGCCAGAACGTTTTCCTGCACATCAAACGACAGTTGCAGGTTTACGTCGCGGGAAAACTCTACCGGGATGCCCAGCGCGCTTTCCAGTTGTTCCGCCAGTCCCACCAGGGATTCGGGCGTCAGTGGCAGGTTCGGCGTGGAGATAATCGTGCGCTTGTCTTTACCGACCAGCGCCGGGAACCCCATTACCAGGCCGTAGCAGCGGGCGTTGTGTTGCTCGAAAAGCTGCTGGAGCAGACCAGTAATGCCCGCTACGACGCCGCTTTCAATGGTTTCTGCCGTGCGACGTTTCTCGCAGTGCAGGATCTCACCCGCTGCGGTTTGCAGGCAAAGACGGATATGGGTTGCCCCCATATCCACGCCTGCGACCACATTATGCTGTTGGTGCATGAGGGTGTACCTCGTTCTTCGCGGCCAGAACTTGCTCTTCCAGAACGGCCCACGCGTCGCCAATATGTTCTGCATGGTTGAACAGGCCGGAGGTGCCAACGATAAATACATCCGCCCCGGCTTCCATCAGGCGCTTGTAAGTCGCTTTGTTACAGGAACCGTCGATCTCTATTTCAAAGCTTAGACCTTCACGCTCGCGCCAGGCTTTCAGTTCGGCAATTTTATCCAGCATTTCAGGAATAAACGGCTGACCAGCAAAGCCCGGGTCCACGGTCATTACCGTGACTTTGTCGGCTTTGTGGATGTAGTACTTCATCGCATCGACAGTGGTTTCCGGGTTCAGGATCAGACCCACTTTCATGCCCAGGCGGCGAATTTCGTCGATCAGGCGGAAGGCCTGGCCGTTAATGGTTTCCGGGTGCAGGGTGATGATGTCGGCTCCGGCGCTTGCCAGTTGACTGATGTAATCCTGCGGACGGGTTACCATCAGGTGGCAATCCAGCGGTTTGCTCGCCAGCTTCTTCACCTGGCTGACGAAGAACGGGGAGAGCGTCAGGTTCGGCACAAAATGGCCGTCCATGATGTCAATGTGGAAATAGTCTGCATGGGTGTCGATAAATTCGATCTGTTCTTTAAATTTCAGCAGATCCATACACATCAAAGAGGGGGAAATTTTCATGCTAGCTCCTGAATCTTTAGTGTTTTTGGGCAGCAGGAAGCCCGTCAGTTCGCGTTTTCCCTGGTGAGGCGCGAACCGACAGAGCAGAACTCCTGCGGCTTTTACGAAAAGGTTATTTACTGATCAGTCTGTCCAGGGCAACGGCGGCGATAATCAACCCGCCCATTACCACCAGTTGGTAATACGTTTGAACCTGCAAAATATTCAGACCGTTGTTGATGGTGCCGATAATCAGCCCGCCAATCACCACGGAGAAGATGCGTCCCTTGCCACCAAAGAAGCTGGTACCGCCGATAATGGCACTCGCAATGGCGTAGGTTTCAAAGCCCATGCCGGCCAGCGGTTCAGCCGCACCCAGACGTGCTGTGGAGACCACGCCTGCCAGCCCGGCGCATATACCGGAGATGATGAACACCACCAGCACGTGGAACTTCACGTCGATGCCGGAGTAGAACGCAGAATTCTTGTTGCCGCCGAGGGCGAAGATGTTACGGCCAAGGCGCATTCGGGTGGTCAGGAACCAGAGCACGATGGCGATGGCCAGCGAGAAGAGCACCGGTACCGGAATGCCCACTACGCTTGCGGCAAAGAAGTTCACGAAGTCGAAGGAGAAGCCGTAGACCGAGTTGGCGTCGGAGATAACCAGCGTTATTCCACGGAAAATGGCGTTGGTGCCGAGAGTGATAATGAACGGGTGCAGACCGGTCCAGTTCACCAGACAGCCGTTAATCGCCCCGAGCAAGCCACCGACGACCACACCGCCGATAACGGCTGCGAGGAAGGGATCAACGCCTGCCAGCATCAGTTTGGCGGTCACCATCCCCGAGAGCGCCAGAATAGCACCGACGGACAGGTCGATACCGGCAATCAGGATGGCAAAGAATTCGCCCATACCGATCAGCACCGTCACCGAACTTTGGACAAAGATCTGGGTGATGTTGTTGGTCGTCAGGAAGTACTGCGGCGACAGAGAGCCGAAGATGGCGACGATAATCGCCAGGATAAAGAACGTGCCGTACTTGTCCCAGAACAGCGCGAAGTTGAATGACTTTTTCTCGCTCATTTCGCTTTTTACTCTTGTGGAAGTGCCCATGCCATAATCTCCTCTTCGCTCATATCGTCGCGATTGGTCAGGATTTGCGTCAGTCGTCCTTCGCAGAACACGGCGATGCGGTCGCAGACGGCGATAATTTCAGGAAGTTCAGATGACACCATCAGGATGACTTTTCCCTCATCCGCGAGCTGGCGCATCACTTTGTAGATTTCGGCTTTTGCGCCCACGTCGATACCGCGTGTGGGTTCATCAAAAATGACCACGTCCGGTTCACAACATAACCACTTGGAAATCAATACTTTTTGCTGATTTCCGCCGGAAAGCTCGGTGATGTTCTGATCCACGGAGTGGCACTTCAGCCCCAGCAGCTCGCGCTGTGTTTGGGCTATCTTGTGTTCTTCCGCTTCGTTAAACAGCCCCATCGCCCCTTTGTAGCCACCCTTCTTCAGGCTTTTACTGACAGCCATGTTCTGGGCGATAGAGAAATTGCCGAAGAAGCCATTCTCACGGCGGCTTTCGGTGATGTAAGCCATCCCTTTTTTCAGCGCATCCAGCGGCGAGCGAGGAGAGATCACCTTGCCATTGAGTCGAATTTCCCCGCTGGCGCGTTTATCGACGCCAAACAGGCAGTTCATCAGTTCGGTTCGGCCAGAACCGACCAGCCCGGCGAAACCGAGGATCTCGCCCCGGTTAACGCTAAAGGAGATATCACGGACCTTTTTCTTGTCGCGGCTGGTGACGTTTTTCACTTCAAAGACCGTGTCGCGTTCGACGTTACCAGTGCTCTCTTTCATGGCGTTAAAGCGGTTTTGCAGCTCACGCCCGACCATCAATCTGACAATGTCGTCATTGGAGACGTCGCTGACCATGCCGCTGCATACGCTGCTGCCGTCTTTCATGACGGTATAACGGTCGCAAATACGGCGAATTTCGGCCAACTTATGTGAAATATAAACAATTGCCGTCCCTTCTTTTCGCAGTTGGTTCATTATCAAAAAAAGATAATCAACCTCTTTATTTGTCAGCGAAGAAGTTGGCTCGTCCATAATAATAACTTTGGCATCGAGCATTAATGTTTTGGCAATTTCGAGCATTTGTTTGTGGCTGATAGATAAGTTCGCCACTTTTTCGTCAAGGTCTACTTTCAGGCCAACGCGCAATAACATCATTGCGGCGCGGACGCGCATTTCTCGCCAGTCGATAATATTGACGCCACAAACTTTCTTAGTGATATGACGACCAATGTATAAATTTTCCAGCACGGTTAATTCATCAATGACGCTGAGTTCCTGATAAATAATGCCGATGCCCAGTTGTGCTGCCAGTTTATGGTCGAGTTTGTCGTAGTTAATATCATTAATGGTGATGGTGCCTTTGGTCGGGTCGTGAATGCCCGATAATACTTTCATCAGCGTTGATTTACCGGCACCATTCTCGCCCAATAACGCATGTATCTCATGGGTATAAACAGTTAAATCAACGGATTTTAATGCGTGAACCGGACCAAAGGATTTGCCGATACCCGCCATCGAAATATATGGCGTGACCATAGTAGATTACCTTTTGTTTTCACCCTCTCCCTGTGGGAGAGGGCCGGGGTGGGGGCATCAGGCCGCACTCACCTGCATAATGTCGTTACTTCGTGACCAGAATCGAATCAACCAGTTTGAATTCCGGGGTTTTATCCAGTGGGATAACTTTGCCGGTTTTGGCTGCATCAACCATCATTTTCAGGCCTGTTGCACCAATATTAGCCGGGTTCTGAGCAACGGTAGCGGTCATCTGACCGGCATCAACCATTTTACGTGCTTCCGGAATACCGTCGGTGCCAACAACCAGCACTTTACCGGTTTTACCTGCGTTTGCGACGGCCTGGGCCACACCCATTGCCATGGTGTCGTTGGCGCAATAGAAGGCTTTCAGATCCGGGTTTCGTTGCAGCACGTTGGTAGCAACGTCCAGCGCTTTGATACGGTCCCAGTCAGCAGGCTGGCTGGCAACCAGTTTAATCTGGCTGGCTTTTTTGAACGCTTCGGTGGCACCGTTACGGCGAGCTTCACCAGAGGCATTACCGGCTTTACCTTCGATAATGGCGACTTCGCCGCCCTGTGCACCCAGCTTTTCAACGATAAAGTCTGCACCTTTCGCACCAACAGCGACGTTATCGGTGGTAATAAAGCCTTCGACGTTACCGCCTGCTTTTTTCAGGTTATCCATATCGATTTTTTCATCGAGGTTAACCAGATAAATACCTTTTTTCCATGCACGGGCAACTGGCATTACCAGGTTAACGGATGAGAGGGGGGCAAATGCGATACCTTTGTAATTCTTATTACTCAGATCTTCGAATAATTGCAATTGGGACTGGAAATCACCTTCAGAGGGAGATGCGAAAATATCCACACTGACACCCAGTGTTTTTGCTTCGTCTTCGATGCCTTTTTTCATATCCACCCAGAATGGGTTAGACAGAGTCTTTAATACGACGGCATAGTCGGCGGCGGCAAAAGCGCTGGTGGACAACATTAAACCCATAGCTGCGCCGCTGAATATTTTCAGGTATTTATTCATAGCAATATTCTCATTGTAGGGAATTGTTGTGGTTAATCCCACATAGCACATGGGATTAACCTTTTTTGTTTACTTCGCGTTCTCAAACTTTAAGTAATGGTACTGCAATTTTTTACGATAATTTTTTTACTTCAATGCACCCGGTGAAAAGAAATCGACTATTGCACCGGTCTTTTCCATATTTTTGGTTGCTTGTTCGATATTTTGTTGGGCAACCGATACAAAGAATGCATCCAGTAAGGTTAATTGTAATATCCGTGCGGATGCGTTTCTCCCCAATAAAGGGGTCTCTGGTGCTGGCGAGCAAATAATAAAGTCGGCCATTTTGGCAATTGGCGAATGGTAGCTATGTGTGATGCAAATTATTTTTGCCCCATTTCTTTTCGCCAGTTCTACTGCTGCTTTTACATCGTTTGTCCGGCCCGAGTGGGAGACCACCAGGACGACGTCGCCTTCCTGCAGCAACGCGGCAGACATCATCATGATGTGCGCGTCCTGATGAGCCTGGCAGCGCACGCCAATACGTAAAAACTTATGCTGTACGTCCGCGCAGATAGCGTTTGAACCGCCTGCACCATATAAGTCTCGCTGCTTCGCCTGGTAGAAAAAGCGCGCCGCGCGATGAATCTCTTCCACATTCACAATCGACTGGCCTTCCATGATAGTGCGCAGTGTGATGTTAAAAACTTTGTTCACCACATCCAGTGGTGCTTCATCAAAGGCAAGCTCAGCGGGTAGAACCTGCTCGGACTGAGAAAAGTAGTCGACCAGGGCGCTGCGCAGGTTACGAAAACCGCTGAACCCCAGCAACTTCGAGACCTTGACGATCATCGCCTCTGATACGGCTAACGCTTCCGCGACATCTTTGATGGCTGGTGCGTCGCTGAGATGACCCGGCGTTAATAACCAGTCCACAATGCGGCTCTCGTTATCGGTCATCCCTTCCTGCTTCATTCGCAGCCAGGGAGCGAGGCCGATGCCATTGGGGAGTCCTTGATCAAACTCTGACTGACTCATTGCTTTCTCTTGTCCTTGTAGTGAAGACGTCACTATATCACCACAAGACGCATCATAAATATGTCGATAACTTCACACAATAGTAAAATTCATAAAGTTTATATTTTTGTGAAGTATTGGTGGTTTCTGTTGGGCGTGCGTTTTTATTAAATCTTTTGTAAACATATAATTACGTGTTTTATCTTGCGAGGGTGAATATTTTTAACAGCCTGTTTGCACACAAAATAGAGTTGATTTGTAAACTGGAGCTGTGTAGAAAGGGCGCTGGACCCGGAGATTTTGGGGTTTTATTACGCTTCAGACCGGTCTCAAATCACAAAATCTACCGGGTCCGTAAAGTTTGCTCACCCACAAGGCGGAAGAGATGAAGAAGATTGCATTCGGCTGTGACCACGTTGGTTTTATCCTTAAAGAAGATATTCTGGCGCACCTGGCGGCAAAAGGGATTGAAGTCATTGATAAAGGGACGTGGTCCGGTGAACGTACTGACTACCCACGTTATGCCAGTGCTGTCGCTGAAGCGGTGGTGGCGGGTGAGGTTGAGGGTGGGATCCTGATTTGCGGTACCGGTGTTGGGATCTCGATTACCGCTAATAAATTCACTGGCATCCGCGCGGTGGTATGTAGCGAACCCTATTCTGCGCAATTATCACGTCAACATAACAACACCAACGTTCTGGCGTTTGGCTCCCGTGTGGTTGGGCTGGAACTGGCTAAAATGATCGTTGATAGCTGGCTGGCTGCTGAGTTTGAAGGCGGGCGGCATCAAACACGTGTGGCGGCTATCGCGCAAATCGAAGCGGAGCAGCATAAGCCGTAAGGCAACCTGAGTTTGAGATTCCTCCGCTACTCGCGGCACGGTGCCCTCATTAAGGTAGAGCCAGTCTATTTTTGAGGCTGGCTTATGAAACACGTCGCAACCCTGCTGTTGATCAGCGCACTCTCCCTCTCCAGCACTTTCGCCCATGCCGATATTGTTGATGATGCTATCGGTAACATTCAGCATGCAATCAATGATGCCTATAGCCAGAATGGCAAAAGTAGTGACGATGATGACCGTCGTTATGAAGAGGATCGTCGCCGTAGCGACGATCAGAGCAGACGATATGAAGAGCGGCGTAGACAGCTTGAAGACCGACGTGCCCGGCTTGACGAAAGGCAGCGCCAGCTTGACCGGGAGCGTCGCCAGTTAGACGATGAAGAGCGCCAACTGGAAGAGCAGTTCTGACGCCGACAGGCTGTTAGTTCTTTTTAACAAATTCTGACTTCAGCTTCATCGGGCCAAAGCCATCGATTTTGCAGTCGATATTATGATCGCCTTCAACCAGGCGAATGTTTTTCACCTTCGTTCCGATCTTCAGCATCGACGAGCTGCCTTTTACTTTAAGATCTTTAATCACGGTGACACTGTCGCCGTCGACCAGCAAGTTGCCGTTGGCATCCTTAACGATCAGCGCATCGCTGTCCTGCGAGACCTCGTTGTCGTTCCACTCGTGGGCGCATTCCGGGCAGATGAACATGCCATTATCTTCATAAGCGTATTCGGAATTACATTTCGGGCAGTTAGGGAGTTGCATGCGGATATCCTCAGAAAGTACATACAGTGCTGGAAACAGGCCAGCAAAAAGGGGGCGTTTCGCCAAAAAGGAGTGCGATTATACAACAAGTCCGCACATTTCCTGTTGCTATTCTTTTTTTGATCAAAAAGATAAAAAAGTGAGGGAGGTGACATAACCTGTCATTCACTTGAGTGATGCTAACCCTCATCAGGGTAAGGGAATCACTTATGCATGATATTTGGAATATTTTCTCCTTGAAATTGCCACTCATTGCCAATTCAGATATGGTGGGATGAAGCATTCGATGTTAATTACTCACATGCATTCATCCTTGCTAAGCCTTCAATTGAAGGCGGTTAATTACCTCGCAAATTGGGGGGGTAAATAAATGACGATATATTCTGGTAGTTCCTGAAAATGAGCTACGCTCAGTATCGCCCCGGTCTTTATTGTCCAGGGGGGTGTACTCTGTCAGATTCACGAGAAAAATATAATTTCCTGATAATCATCAGGCGTTTATCTTTTATAAGATATTTTCCACACGTAATTATAAAAGCCGAAACTTCACAAATAAAACATTACGGCTTAATAAAAGTAAGAAATTTGCGTTAAGGAAAGACTTTTATATGCACACACAGACAATTTTCGAATTAAGCCAGGAAGCGGAGAGGCTGTTGCAGCTTTCATTGCATAACCTGCATGCACTGAAGACGCTGCCGCTCGCAACGCTTGATGAAGTGAATCCTGGCAAGAAAGCAGAAAACGCAAATGTACTGCCCCTACATTTCAGCGCGCGTGGCATTGAGACTCAACAGGCCACACTGCACAATGAGCTGCGTAAAATTACCCGTCTGGAAATGGTGTTAGCGATTGTAGGGACTATGAAAGCGGGGAAGTCGACCACCATTAATGCCATTGTCGGGACGGAAGTGCTGCCGAACCGTAATCGTCCGATGACCGCTTTACCGACCTTGATTCGTCATACGCCTGGTCAAAAAGAACCTGTTTTGCATTTTTCTCACGTCGGCCCCATTGATGCGTTAACGCAACAATTGCAGACTCGCCTGTTTAATTTCGATCGTGAAAAGTTGTCGCAAAGACTGGAAGTGGACAAAGACATGAGTGCACTGCTCGATCGTATTACGCAGGGCGATGCATTTGATAAACATTATTTGGGTGCACAACCCATTTTTCATTGTTTAAAAAGTCTTAATGATTTGGTGCGCTTATCGAAAGCGCTGGACGTCGATTTTCCTTTTTCAGCTTATGCTTCGGTGGAGAATATCCCTGTTATTGAAGTGGAGTTTGTTCACCTTGCGGGTCTGGAAAATGATGTCGGGCAACTGACATTACTGGACACTCCCGGGCCAAATGAAGCGGGGCAACCGCACCTGCAAAAAATGCTTAACGAACAGTTGGCTCGGGCTTCAGCCGTGCTGGCCGTAATGGACTATACCCAGCTTAAGTCGATCTCTGATGAGGAAGTTCGCCGCGCAGTGTCAGCCGTGGGCCGCTCGGTGCCGCTGTATGCGCTGGTGAATAAATTCGATCAGAAAGATCGCAACAGCGATGATGAGGAGCAGGTTCGGGCGCTGATCTCTGGCACCTTAATGAAAGGGTACATTAACCCAACGCAGATCTTCCCTGTCTCCTCTATGTGGGGCTACCTGGCGAACCGTGCCCGACATGAGATCAAACATCGCGGTAAATTGCCGGACCCGGAAGATCAGCGCTGGGTTCAGGATTTTGCCGAAGCCGCGTTGGGAAGGCGCTGGCGTACCGCTGACCTTGATGACGTCGAGCATATTCACCATGCGGCTGAACTGCTATGGGAGGATTCGTTGTTTGAACAGCCGATCCGTAAATTGCTGCATGCTGCACATGCGAATGCTTCGCTGTATGCGCTGCGTTCAGCATCCCACAAGTTGCTTAACTACGCCCAGAGTGCGCGTGAATATCTTGATTTCCGTTATCAGGGGCTAACCGTTGCCTTTGAAAACCTGGAACACAACATCGCCCGCCTTGAAGAGGATATGTCGCTACTGCAAACCTGCCAGGTCAGCGTCAGCGACGAAATCGATCATGAGGTTGATGAAGCACTGGCGGCGGCAAATCTCTTTATTCACAACCAGCAGACCGACATTATTGCGGCTATTGATGCCTGGTTCCGTGATGGCAATCTGATGGATATGCTTAACGAAAGTCAGGTGAATCTGCGTCTTGATGCCGAGTTTTCGCCAGGCCAACTGGTGCTGGATGACGAAGGGCAGGCGCAAAGTGTGCTGAGCAAAATGCGTTCTTCCTGCGAGTCTATTTTGCTGGCTGCACAGGAAAAGATCAGCCGTGAGCTGGCGATGCGCTTTGATCAACTGGAAAATACGCTGACTCGCTCGTTGAACGATGCTATGCGTCCTATTGAAATACGTATTAAAGAAGAGCTAAGTCATGCAGGCTTCCGGGCACGCATCAGCTTCCCGGCGTTTCAGTCGAGTGCGTTGAATTTCAACACACGCCAGCTTTTCAGTAATGCGATTGCGTCCGAAGATACCCCCGCAGGCCAGGTTCCCCGTTCCGGAAGTGTGCGTGAGACGGTATCGCGTTGGCTGAATAATCCGAGTTGGGGGTGGGACGATTACGTGGTGACGCGTACGCGTTATGTCATCGACGTGGCCTCTCTGCAGCAGAAACTCACGCAGCATGTTGCTCATTTTTGTGAACAAATTCGTAAAGCTTTAGCTGCCCAGGTCGATGTTTCTGTTACGGCAGGAATGGCAACTTTCTTCGCCGAGTTCTCGTTAAGTCTCGCGGGATTACAAGAAAGTTTGCGTGACAGTCTGGCGATACGTCAACAAAACGAATCTTCAGTGCAGGCGTTGCGACAGCACCTGCGACATTGCATCAAGACTGCCCACTGGATTCAGGAAGATGCACGTCTGTTACGCGATGATATTCAAACACTATTCGCGGCAGAACAACCATGAAAAATCGACTACTGGAAGGGCCTGGGCGGACACTGGAATGTATCCACCCCAAGTTCATCGTGGACCTGGTGCAGGGGGTTGACGCACCTCGCCAAAGCCAGATTGTGCCCCAACAGCAGTTGTTTCGTGAGCGGTTGACCCAGGAAGTGATGGCGCAAACCCAATTGCGCCCATGGGCGATGTCGGGTGTGTTGAATGATAACGATACCTTGCGCTTAGGGCTGGCGGAAAAACTGGCCAGTATGCTCGATCCCGGCCATCTGGCACTGACGCGCATCACTCAACGTTTAATGGCATTACAACTGGCGGAGCGTCGCCCGGTGAACGGTGCGGGCAATAATCAGCAGCAGTATGACGAGATGATTGAACATTTTAGTCAACGTGCTAGCTGGAAAGAGAAAGCGCTGACGCAGCGTGGGCTTACGGTTCAGGCCGGGCACCACAGCGAGCAAATCTTTACCCGCTGGCGTGCGGGTAATTATGGTGGCTGGTCAATGGCGGGCCGCTGTTATGTTGCGTTGGAAGAGTTACGCTGGGGCGCATTTGGTGATGCTTGTCGTTTGGCAAGCAGTGAAGTCGCTTCCATGCTGAAAGATAATCTGCGTACGATGGCCGCAGAATTTTTGGCGCAGGGTATTAATGCCTCTCCTTCTACGCGGCATTTTTATCACCAGTGGCTGACCACGCCTGCAACACCAGGACTGATGGATTACAAAGATCTGTTGGGGTGGTTGGGGGACTGGTGTGATGCAGAGCGCCATCCTGTTTGCTGGTCGGTGACGCAGAGCTGGCAAACCGTCGCATTAGGCATGCCGCGTTTGTGCTCGGCTACGCGTCTGGCCAGTGCGATGGTGGATGAGATGTTTGGTGAGTAAAAAGATGTGCCCTGCAATTAACCCATGTTGATGGCTAATTGCAGGACATAGCTGCGATTTGATGTCCGCCCTCCGGCAATATTCCCTCAAAGCAAAAAGAACCTTTCCACTGAGTGAAAAGGTTCTTCGTATTACATTACATGCCCTGCATTAAACCCGCTTGTTAGTGCCCCACGGATTCTACCGGCTTTTCAGCTGCTTTCTCTGCAACCGGAATATTGCCAAACCGTTTTGCATAAAGTGCTGTGATAATTGGCACCAGAATTGCGGTAACAATCACGCTCGCGGCTACCAGTGCTGTTGCGGATGCAGCAACCGGTTCAAACGCCGGGTTGATCTGGGCAATGATCACCGGGTTAGCGACTGCCGCACCTGCCGCTGAGGAGGCTGCAACACCGGCTGTACCGTTACCCCCACCGATAACTTTGTCAGCAATAATCAGCGGAATACCCGTGATGATGATGACTGCAACACCCAGGAAGATACCGAGTAAACCAGTGTCGAGGATAACGCCCAGGTTAATGGTATTACCCAGCGCAAAACCGAAGAACGGGATCAGAACCGGTGTGGCTTTGCTGAAGAAGGCGCGCAGATCGTGATCAAGGTTACCCAGTGCGAAACCGATCAGGAAAGGCAGTACTGCACCGACAAAGTGATGAGGTTCAAAGGATGCCAGACCGGCCGAACCCAGAATGACCATCGTCATTAATGGACCGGATTCCAGGGACATCAAAACGAATGCGCCGGATTCTTCTTTGGAACCGTACTGGTTCATCAGGCTGGCGTAGAGACCGCCATTCGTCATATCCATAGCCGAAACGATAGCCAGTACCGAGATGCCAGCGAAGAAGCCGGTTTGAATGCCGCCTTCAGGGATAAACGACGCGGCAATCATTGCAACCACCCAGGCCACGGCAATTTTTGTGACCACCAGAGTACCGGATTTGCGTAACACAGTACCGGTTGCACGTAAGTCAATAGAGGCACCGATACAGAAGAACCATACCGCCAGAATTGGAACGGTACCGCCGATCATCCCTTTAGTGAAGGAACCAAAATAAGCACCTGTATTAGGTGCAAAGGTATTTAATACTGCCCCGAGCAGAAGCGGTATCAACATCATCCCGCCAGGGATACGCTCAATAGTAGCTTTGATTTTCATTATAAATCCTCACTTCTCATCATGTGGAATGACCGAGAAAAACCAGAAGTTAACTTTCAGATATTCAAATGGTTAAGTCGCTAAAGTCTTTTTGCCATTGACACTGGCCTGCACCATAGAGGCGAGGAATAGGGTCGGCTATGAATCTCGTTATCCTTAGCGGCGTTGTGCATGGGCGTATGATGCGATCTTTGGAATATTGATTCAATGAAAATAAAACAGTGTTTTAGTTATCTTCATCACATATTCCGTGTAAAGATTTATAAAGACTTCCGGTTATTAAAATTGTTGTGAAGAGGTTGTGAAAAACCAGGAGTTAAATACGGCTAGCAAAGTAATAGTAACAGCCGTTATCTGATGATGATTTTTGATATGAACTGAGATGATCTTATATTTTTTGAACAGGATTTCCCGTTAGATAAAACGCGGTTTCGGGAAAAAAGCATTTACGTTATGGAAACTGTGCCAGGTATCACATCGTTATTTAGTGTGAAGTTGATCACATTTTTAAACCCTGTTAGGGTAAAAAGGAGTCGTTCACTGCCCCAACAGGCGTCAACAGGTTCGGTTGTACAGGCTGTAACCAGCCCGTGGAAGTAAACCTGCTACGCTTGAATAAGGACGCTGCAAGATGCAGCGTAATACGCCTGGCGATGATGTGGAATTATGCCAGGCGGTTTTGGGCGAAAGTCAAAAGAGGAAACTATGTTAAAAAGGAAAAGAATTAAACCCATCACGCTGCGCGATGTGACCATTATTGATGACGGGAAATTGCGTAAGGCGATTACCGCAGCGTCGCTGGGCAATGCGATGGAATGGTTTGATTTTGGGGTATATGGTTTTGTGGCCTACGCACTCGGCAAGGTGTTTTTCCCTGATGCCGACCCCAGCGTACAGATGATTGCTGCTTTGGGTACGTTCTCCGTTCCCTTCCTTATTCGTCCCCTTGGCGGATTATTCTTCGGGATGCTCGGCGATAAATATGGCCGTCAGAAAATCCTCGCTATCACCATTGTTATCATGTCCGTCAGTACATTCTGTATTGGCCTTATTCCCTCGTATGCCTCAATAGGTATTTGGGCTCCGATTCTGCTGCTGATTTGTAAAATGGCGCAGGGGTTCTCTGTTGGTGGGGAATATACGGGCGCGTCCATCTTCGTTGCGGAATACTCACCGGACAGACGACGTGGCTTCTTAGGTAGCTGGCTGGACTTTGGCTCTATCGCAGGCTTCGTATTGGGTGCGGGTGTTGTTGTGCTCCTCTCCACGATTGTCGGTGAAGAGAACTTCCTCGACTGGGGCTGGCGTATTCCGTTCTTCCTGGCGCTGCCGTTGGGTCTGATTGGCCTCTATCTGCGTCATGCACTTGAAGAGACCCCAGCGTTCCAGCAGCACGTTGATAAGCTGGAGCAGGGCGACCGTGAAGGTTTGCAGGAAGGCCCGAAAGTCTCTTTCAAAGAGATTGCCACCAAGCACTGGCGTAGCCTGTTAACCTGTATTGGTCTGGTGATTGCGACTAACGTCACCTATTACATGCTTCTGACCTACATGCCGAGCTATCTGTCGCACAACCTGCACTATTCTGAAGACCATGGCGTGTTGATTATCATCGCTATTATGATCGGGATGCTGTTTGTCCAACCGGTAATGGGGCTACTGAGTGACCGCTTTGGCCGTCGTCCTTTTGTCCTTTTTGGCAGTGTGGCGCTCTTTGTACTAGCCATTCCGGCATTCCTGTTAATCAACAGTAACGTCATTGGACTCATTTTTGCGGGGCTGCTGATGCTGGCAGTGGTACTTAACTGCTTCACCGGCGTGATGGCATCTACGCTTCCGGCGATGTTCCCAACGCACATTCGTTACAGTGCGCTGGCCAGTGCCTTTAACATCTCCATCCTTGTTGCGGGTCTGACGCCAACGCTAACCGCCTGGATGGTTGAGACCACGTCTGACCTGATGATGCCAGCTTATTATCTGATGGTTGTGGCGGTCATTGGCCTGATTACCGGTATCACGATGAAAGAGACGGCGAACAAGCCGTTGAAAGGGGCAACGCCTGCGGCATCGGATATTCAGGAAGCGAAAGAGATTCTGCGTGAGCATCACGACAACATTGAGCAGAAAATCGAAGATATCGACAAAGAGATAGCGGACCTGCAGGAGAAGCGTACACGGCTTGTTCAGCAGCATCCGAAGATTGATGAGTAAATGAAGAAGCCCGGTGAGAACCGGGCTTCTTTATGCACTAGCAGCCAGCCGCAATATAGTCGCCGTTGGCGCTGACCGGGATCACGGTTAAAAACAGCACTACGGCGAAGAGGATAAGTGCCACGCCTCCGGCAATGCGAAACGCCGGAAGCAGCCAGGGGAATTGCCCTGACTCCTGATTAAAGAAGGTTGCGGTGCTGTTGCGGGCATAGCGCACCGCCAGCGACAGCCCCATAATCGACAGCGCGGTGCCCAACGACATGGTCATCACCGCCGCCATTCCCCAAGTCACAATCCCCAGCGCGTTAGAGAACAAAAGGATCATGATGGCTCCGCTGCACGGGCGTGCACCGATAGCCAGAATGACACCGAGGCGCGTTTTCCAGTCACCTTGAGCACTGACGCCCACACCATGATGCCCGCAGCCACAATCTTCTGTATGGCTATGTTCATGCCCGAGCGGGCGTAGACCCGTTATCTTCAGCTTTTGCGGTTTTAAGGCTTTGGCGGTCTGCCAGATTAGCCAGCAGCCGAAGCCGCCAATCATCACTGCACTGATTTTCTCCACGTACCAACGACTTTCGCTGAGATCGCCCGAGGCGAGATTGAACCCCACTGCCAGAATAAAGACGAACAGGATGGCGCTAACCCCTTGCATCAGGCTCCCCAGGAAGGGAATGACGCGCGCGGCGGTCTGGCTCTCTTTGTTGGTCGTAAGATAAGTCGCCACGATGAATTTACCGTGCCCTGGTCCGATGGCGTGCAGTACGCCATAAAAAAAGGCGCCAGTGATGAGCCAAAGCCCGCCGCTGTATTGATGGTTATTGAGCTGGAGCAGGTACATCACCAGATAGCGATGTAGCGTGATCTGTGTGTTCAGGCACCACTGTAAAAAATCACCCCAATGGGTATGAAGAGTGAGGGCGGTGCTGACGATGAGCAGTACCAGCGCGATAGCGCCCGGTACTCGCCAGTGGCGGGTCAGGGTTTGCGTCGTCATAGATCCAGACTGAATGGGAGAACCATAAGCGCAGTATAGGTGCCGGTTTGGGTTAGCTCCAGAGAACCGGTTATGACGAAATGTGTGCGTGGGGCATAAAAAAACGGGAGCCATATTGGCTCCCGTTGGGGAGGTATCAGAAGGTTTTGCGCAGACGAACACTGAAGGTATGGGCCTGATAACGCTCTCCGGCCTGCACGTCATAACGTGCGTCGAGGGTCAGATCCTGTGCGTTATACAAGGTACTCCCGATTGCAATCCCGGCCATATCTTTCACCGGAGCCGCGCCCTTGGTGGTGAACTGCGTTTCGCCAATAGAGTCGGCACCAAAGGTCGCGGTACTGCTCATCTGGCGGTCATCATACTGATGAATCCACGATGCCTGCACGAACGGCGTCAGATTGCCAAGGCGCGTGTTAAAGGTTTTTTCCACGCGAGCGCCAATGTCGCTGGTCACCGACTGGCTGTGGCTGCTGCCGACATTCAGTGCCATGCCGTTTCCGCCGGTCTCTTTGTAGCTATCAATGTGCTGATAACCGTAAGCGAGTGTCGCCATCGGGGTCAGGATGACATCAGCAGGCAGCGTGAGCGGGTAGCCCACTTCCGTCTGCAACGTGACTGACTGACCGTTGTACTTGCCGTTAGCGCGACCGGAGAAGCCGGTAAATTCAGCATTACGCGTTGAATTATAGCTTTGGCGGTTCACCCCGGCAGACAGGTTCAGGTACCACGGATTACCGGTATAGCCTGCGTAACCAATCACACCATAGTTATCGGCGGTCGAACGATCGTTACTCAGGTTGTCAGTGCCACGAACAGAAGTGTTGCTGTAGTTGAATGCCGTGCCTGCGCGCCAGTTGTCGCCCAGCGCACGATCGACACCGAGCATGAGGCCACCGAACTTCGCTTTATAGCCACTGACATTGCTGCTACTGTCCTGACGCGCGAAACCACCAAACGGTTGGCCCCAGAATGCCCACTCATCGTATGCATCACCTGTTGCTACACCGCTGGTTGCCGTTGTTTGGCTACTGCGTACGGAGTTCATGCGGTTGCCAACGACCGTCATGGCTTTGGTCACTGCGGTACCGGTTGCAGCGCTGGCGTTGATGTTCTGGCTTGAGGACAACTGCTCACCGGCGCGGTTCGCTTCCGTTGTGCTATCGATAGCCAGCGATGCGTTGTAGAGCTCCAGCAGTTGCGGCGATATGCCGGAGTACTGCGTCAGCCCGCTCAGTGTGGCTGCTGCACCCTGTTTGTTGGCCAGGTTGCGCAGGGCTGACTGTTTAGGAGGCTGTACTGGTGTGCTAACTTCCTGCGAGACCACTGGGGCTTCTGTCAGGCTTAACACCAGGGCGTTGTGTGTACCATCGTTATATTCGGTTCCCTTTACTGCACCGTTGTAACCTTCGGCACGGTATTTCAGCGTGCTGGCGTTGTACTGAGTGTCGGCGCTATTGGCGCTGATGACGACGTAACGCTGACCGGTAGCAAACTGGTAGGTATTGCCTGAACGTGCCAGGGAGATACGTGAGCCCGGGTCGATCGTCGCAGAACCGTTCACTGTCAGACGCCCGTAACCTGCCGCAGTCGCTGTATTATCAGAGGCGGCAGCGCCATCGTTCACGCCCAGGAGCAGCGAAGCACCTGCGTTCTGGTGGTAGTTACCGAAGATGATCAGTGGCGCATTAACCTGAAGTTTCGCCGCGTCATTGAGCACAGTGGCGCCGTTGGCATAAATGTGATCATTAAGCAGTAAGGAGCCGGAGCTGAAGGTGACATTGGCACCATTGGCGAAGATATAACCTGTGGTGTCTGGGGTGTAGCCCGTCAGCACGCCCTGAGTATTGGTTCCACCGGAGATGATGATCGCCGTTGAACCATAGTTAGAGATATTTCCGGCAATAGTACCGCTGTTTGTAATCTTAAGTGGATTACTAAATCTATTGTTATTATAAAGATAGATAGCTTGTGGCGCTTTAATTAGGCCGCTATTAATGATCTCGCCAATTGCGTTTAGTCTTGTGCTATCACTTAAAATAGCAAAGTTATTACTGCTAATTGTGCCACTATTTGTTATTGAGCTAATCGTTCCGAAATTTCGAATGGCAACACTTCCGCCAATCACACCGCTGCTATAAGTGGAAGAAATAGTTCCTGTGTTTACGATGGAATCAATTGTGCCAGAGTTATAAATAGCGCCATCACCTGACTGACCATTACTGTTATTAGAAATGGTACCATCGTTTTCAAGAGATGAAATATATCCGTTATTATACATGCCGATAGCACCAATAATAGTGCCATTGGTTTTGTTCTTCAGCGTGGTGAGGCTTCCATAATTATAAATGGCGTAGCCATAGTTGCTGCTATTGGCGTCACCAATGACACCGCTATTGCTGATGAGATCAGTCTGGCTGCCGCTTTCAAGGTAGATTGCACCCGTGGTCGTGGCGTTGGCGATAGTCCCGCTGTTATCGATAGTACCAATTGTTCCGGTGTTATATACCGAATATCCGTTGGTGCCAGAAATGGTGCCAGCGTTATTTAATTCGCGTAGATTTCCATCGTAAGTCACTTCTACGGCAGCAAATCCTGGGGCAATCAATGAACCCTGGTTGGTAATATTTAAATTATCAAATGAATAAGAAATCTCACGACTGGTACCAACGGCTGTGCTAATGGTTTCGCTTGTTGGAATGGCGTGAGCATATGTCGCCAGCAATCCTTGCGCAGAGGTTAGTGCCACCAGCAAAGAACCATGCTGGCCAATTCGTAATTTCTTCATGATGTACCGTTGCGATATTATTTTAGAAAAAGTTCCTGGTGCTGGTGAATTTGGATCTCAGATTCGTCTGATTTTTATCCGGGTCCAGAATATACATTTGCTTGCAAAAAACACAATCAGTGCTACATGATGCTTTAGCACTACTACAAGCGCTAAAATTGTCTTTTTTCCCATAATAAAACCCTGCAAAGAGAGGGCGTAATGCGTAATAAACCTGGAGAAAGAGTAAGTCTTTTATTGATTGCTATAGCTTTTCTTTTAAGCGGATGTGGTACTACCAATCGGCAGGCAGATGTAGATGCGCTCACAAAAATAACTGGTCTTACCAGTGAAAATTTACAAACTAAGACCTTTGTGCTACGCGCCTTAAGTAAAACTGCAGCGCCCGTTAATATTCTGCGGGTTTACATCGAGGGTGATGGGTTTGCCTGGGTTAACAGAACGACCCCTTCAAGTGACCCGACACCGCGTAATCCGGTAGGACTCAAACTTGCGGCGGCCGACTCTTCTGCCAACGTGCTTTATCTGGCGCGCCCCTGCCAGTTTACCGATCTTCCCATGTCCGCAGCCTGTACCACTCCTTTATGGACGAGCAAACGCTTCGCACCTGAAGTGGTGGATGCGATGAATGAAGCGCTCACAAAGTTTGTCAGTCGCTATCCGGGTGTGCAGTTAGAGCTGGTGGGGTATTCGGGTGGGGCCACGATTGCGGCACAGCTGGCGGCACGCCGTCACGATGTGCGTTCGTTACGCACCGTGGCCGGGAATCTGGATGTGGCTTACGTCAATGAGTTGCATCATGTCACACCGATGCCTGAGTCGCTCAGCGCAATAGATGTGGCAACAGAGTTGTCTGCGTTGCCGCAAGTGCATTTTAGCGGTACGAAAGACACCACCGTGCCCACATCCGTGACGAGACGCTTTCAGCAAGCTGTGGGCAGCCGTTGCGCGCAGGTGGTGGAAGTGGCGGGGATGGAACATGGCTCAGACTGGGCAGCGCGCTGGCCGACGTTGCTCGCTACGCTGCCACAGTGTCAGTGATTACGGGTTAACGATCACTTTGTGGTAGTTCTCTTTATCAATATCGCCAATCTCAACGGTGATGCTGGTTTCTAAGCCGTCCTCAACGGAGAAGTGTTCAGCCGCCTGCGCCAGCACAATATCGGCAGCGGCTTTCTTCACTTCCGGGCTGCGCCCTGGCAGCATGCGGAAATCGATTTGCAGGAAGGCTTTGTCGGCATTGCCGGCACCCGAAACGTAGCGAGCCACGGGAACAAAGAAGGTTTTGAAATTGCCGACGTCGGTGATAACCACGGGAGCCAGCAGGGTATGGATTTTCTGTGCGAAGGCTTCGAGTTTGTCCTGTGCGGGCAGGTTGGCGGTGTAGTGCATGAGAATATTTGGCATGGGATTTCCCTGTATTAAGCAGGCTTTTATGTATACGTCAGGTGATTACGTGAAGGCAAGCGAGGGCAGGGAGCAGGAAGGGTTAACCAGGTATCAGGGATAAGATTTGGGCAAATGGTGGAGTGGATTCTCCAAAAGCAAAAAACCCGCCATAGGCGGGTTTCTTTAAATGAGTGGTGCCCGGACTCGGAATCGAACCAAGGACACGGGGATTTTCAATCCCCTGCTCTACCGACTGAGCTATCCGGGCAACGGGGCGCATTAAACCTTAATCGCTGTAAGGCGTCAACTTTATTTCAAAAAATGCTGTTCAGTTGCTCAACTTTGCGGCAGTCTGAGCGATTCTGCGCCATATAGCGGCGTATTGCACAAATCTTCCAGATTTTTTCCCCGCATGAAGGTAAAGCTGTTTTCGGTGGATTTCGGAGGCAATATGGCAAATGACTGGCTGGAGTTGCGACAACACGCAGATACCGGCATCGAAACAATACGCGCCCACTTTGAGGGGCATGCCTACGATCCGCACTGGCACGACAGCTATCTGGTCGGTATCACTCTGAGTGGTACCCAGGAGTTTCATTGCCGCCGCGAACGCCACCGCAGCGTGCCGGGTGATGCTTTCTTGCTGGAACCCGGTGAAATTCATGATGGTGACGCACCCGTAGAAGGGGGCTTTACCTATCTGACGTTCTACCTCGATGAAAACTGGCTGAACACCACCTTGCGTGGATTATATGATTCGGTGCCTTCGAGTTATTCATTGCATTTTTCCCGTACGATGGCGCGTGAACCATTGCTTGCCGGCGCCATTTCACAAACGTTTCATTCCCTGCATGGTGAAGAGATGCGCATCGTGCAGCAGAGCGCGATGGACAATCTACTTGGGCAACTGACGCAGCACACGCAATGGCGAAAGCGCCTGCCGTCACAGTTGCAAAGTGCTGCGGTGGCTCATCGTGCACGTGATTATTTGCACGCGTATATAGGAGAGAATATTGGCCTGTCGGATCTGGCGCGGGAAACGGGCACCGACCGCTTCACGCTGACGCGCTGCTTTAAGCGCGAGTTTCACCTCTCCCCGCATGCCTGGCTTATTCAGCTTCGCCTTGCCAGTGCCCGCAGTCGGCTGGCGCGAGGAGAGCAGCCTGCGAGCGTGGCGGCCGCATTGGGTTTTGCTGACCAGAGTCACCTTGGGCGCTGGTTCCAGCGCGCTTATCGACTCTCTCCGGCCCATTACCGGAAACTTTGCACAAATCTTCCAGACGACGTCAGTAAATAGAGCGAAAGTCACAGCACGGAGAATAAGGAGTCCCGACTGTGCATACCCTCTACACTTACCTGCCGTTCCTGCTTTTTGCCTTTGTGGCGTCGATAACCCCCGGCCCGACTAACATCCTGATCCTCGCCAGCAGTCAGCGCTATGGCGTAAAGGCAACCTTTCCTGCGGTAATGGGGGCCTGCGTGGCGGCGAGCCTGATTGTCTTTATTTCTGGTGCGGGGGCAGGCGAAATTCTGCGCGATTACCCGTTGGTACGTGAGGCGATGAGCTGGACGGGTGCGCTGTGGTTAAGCTGGATGAGCTGGCAACTGTTTATCGCCCCGGCCGCCAATCTGCACGGCAGCGCCGGAGAGCCGTTCAGCGGTAAATCGGCCGCCATGTTGCAACTCATCAATTCAAAGACCTGGATGATGGCGCTGGCGATTGTCAGCCTGTTCGCGCCAGCAGGCGCACACCCGCTGCGGGATGTCTCGCTGCTGTCGCTGAGCTTTCTGCTGATCTCCATTCTTTGTCTTTGCGCCTGGACGCTGCTCGGCAAAGCGGTCAATCGACTGTTTCGTACTGCTGCATCACTGGTTATCTTTCAACGGGTGATGGCGCTCTGTCTGCTGTTGTCTGCCTGGATGGGCTTTATCAGCTGATCAGGTTAGTGCGCCGCCCTGGCGGCAGCAGGCGAATCGCAGAATATCTTCCGCCAGCCGCTGGGCCGTATCGACATCGGCCTGGCTGCGATTGACCAGCATCCGGCTCAGGCAGCCTTCCAGCACCAGTTCCATCTGCTTAGCAACCATCGTGGGGTCATCCACTTCCAGTTGAGTCAGCAGTTCGTGGGTGAAGGCAAAAGCGGCTTGTTTTTGCTGCTCAGCCAGTTGATGCACCGGGTGATCGCGATCCGGGTAGAACGTACAGGCGGCAATGAACAAGCAACCAGGGTAACGATTGTTGCTCACGCATTCGGTCAATGCGCCATAACGGGCCAGCAGTTTTTGCTCTTTAGTCAGCTCTTCATTGAGCAACAACTGCCTGCGCCAGATGTCGACCTGTTGGCTGAGATGGCGCAGTGCGTCATAAAACAGGGCCTCTTTATCCGGCCAGAAGCGCTGGAACTCATCCAGCGGATAATTAATACGTTCGGCGACCATTTCCGGCGTGGTATCAGCAATCCCTTTCAATTCAAATAATTGAAGCGTCTGATTTAAAACATCTTCACGTTGCACGGTGAACTCCTCCGTCTTGATAAATCCGCTTCCCCACCAAGTGTTGTTTATGGTGCCAGATTGCGCAAATGCGTGGCAAAGGCGCTGGCGTCCATAAAGCCGGTCACCCGCTCAACCGGATGCTGCTGGCCTAGGGCGTTGAAAAACACAATGGTGGGCAAACCCAGAACCTGTAAATGTTGCAGCAGGGCTTGATCCTGCGCGTCATTACGTGTCACGTCCGCCTGCAGTAAAAGCGTGTTTTGCAGGGCTGCTTGTACCTGTTTATCGCTAAAGGTGTATTTCTCGAACTCTTTGCAGGCCACGCACCAGTCGGCATAGAGATCGAGCATGACCGGGCGGCCATTCGCCTGCGCCAGTGCCTGATTCAGGTCATCCACGGTTTTGATGGTGGTAAACGGCAGATGGGCCTGGCTTTCCGCTACAGGCTGTCCGAACGCCCAGTCCTGTAACGGACGCGCGCTGACCAGCGCAGCACCGAGCAGGATGATTTGCAGGATGCGCATCACCGGACGGGTTGTGCCGAGACTGGCGATAAACGCCCAGCCGAAGAACGCTACGCCGAGCAGCGACCAGAGACGCAGTCCCCAGTCGTCACCCAGAACACGCTCAAGCAGGAACACCGGCAGGGCGAGGATCACGAAGCCAAAGGCGATTTTGACCTGCGCCATCCACGGGCCGCTCTTTGGCAATAGCCGATTGCCAAACACTGTCACCAGAATCAGCGGCAGTCCCATCCCCAGCGCATACAAATAAAGCGTGCCGCCACCAAGCCACAGATTACCGCTCTGGGCGATGTAGAGCAGGATGGCGCTCAGCGGCGCGGTGGTGCAGGGGGAGCAGATAAGCCCGGCGATGGCTCCCATGGCAAAGACACCGACTGCGGAACCGCCTTGCTGGCGATTGCTCATGAGCGTCAGGCGGGTTTGTAGGGAAGAGGGCAGTTGCAGGGTGAACAGGCCGAACATTGACAGGGCCAGCAGGATAAAGACGACTGACAGGCCGATAAGCACGTAGGGGTGCTGGAGTGCTGCCTGGAACTGTAACCCAGCAGCGGCAACCACAAGGCCAAGTGCAGTGTAGGTCAGCGCCATACCCTGGACGTAGATAAAGGCAAGCCCGAGCGCACGCGCTGTTGAGAGGCGCTGCTTACCGCCAAGCACGATGCCGGAAATCAGCGGGTACATCGGCAGCACGCACGGCGTGAAGGCGACACCTATGCCGATGAGCAGCGCCCAGAGCGCAGAGAATGGCAGGGCAGTGGAGTCGGGGTCGCTATCGCTCCTCACCCCAGCCCTCTCCCCCAAGGGGAGAGGGGGAACAGATTGGGCGCTGGCTTTCACCTCACTCAACGGGATCACTTTCGTTTCTGGCGGGTAGCAGAACCCGGCGTCGGCACAGCCCTGGTAGGTGATCGTCAGCGTCGCGCCTTTTGCCGCCTGGCTAATCGCAACCGGCAGGTTTAACCGTTGGCGGTAAATCTCACTCTTGCCGAAAAACTCATCCTCATGGGACTCTCCCGTTGGTAACGGCAACGGACCAACGTCCGCCTGCGTGGGGGTCACCTTGATTTGCTGACGATAGAGGTAGTAGCCCTCTTTTATCTGCCAGTTGAGGTTGAGGTCGCTCTTCTGCTGCTGGAAATCGAACATAAATGCCCGATCCGCAGGCACAAAATCCGAGCGTCCGGGCGCGTCAAACAGCCCGGCAAGGGCAGGTGTACTGCATAACAGCAGAATCAGCGTAAAGATGCGTTGAGCCATGAGAGGTAGTCAAAGTCTCCGTGAGTGACCGGTAAAGCGAGCAATTCCGGGGTCTGGTAAGGGTGATGCGATTTGATACAGGCGAAGAGATCTTCCAGATGGGCGACATCGGTTTTGAGCAGCAATTGCACTTCGTATTCCTGCTCCAGCTTCCCTTCCCAGTAATACATTGAGGTTGCACCAGGGAGAATCGTCACACAGGCTGCGAGCTTATCGGCGAGCACTTTTGCCGCCAGCTCCTGAGCGGTGGCTTCATCCGGGGCGGTGCAGAGTACAACAACAGCGTCAGGCGTGTTCATCGTTAACCTCTTCTCAGCGAAAAGGGGACTATACCACGCGCAATAAAATCGGGCCGCCGTGCGGCCCGGTTTTAACAAGTTTTACATCAGAATGCCGCCAATTACGAAGCCTAGCAGCACGCAGAGCGAAATGGCGATCACCCCAGGGACCAAAAATGCATGGTTAAAGACATACTTACCAATGCGTGTTGAACCTGTGTCATCCATTTCTACCGCCGCCAGCAGCGTGGGGTAGGTTGGCAGAACAAACAGTGCCGAGACTGCCGCAAAAGAGGCAACGGCTGTCAATGGGCTGACGCCCAGTAGCAGAGCCGCAGGCATCAGCGCTTTGGTGGTAGCAGCCTGCGAATAAAGTAGCGTTGAAGCGAAAAAGAGCACTACCGCCAACAGCCACGGATAGCTGTTCAACAGATTGCCCGCTACGGTCTGGATATCCTGAATGTGGTTTTTGACGAAGGTATCACCCAACCAGGCAACGCCGAGTACGCAGATACAGGCGCTCATGCCGGATTTAAAGGTGCTGGCATTGAGGATCTCACCGGTATCAATTTTACAGGTCAGGCAAATCAGCGTGGCAATGGTCAGCATAAACACCACAATGGCTTCGTTACGCGGCAGAACCGGGTTGGCAATCAGGCCAACGTTCGGGCTGATTGCCGTCGCGTAGAGCATCACGGCAATAATCCCGATTAAAAACAGCATAACCGAGCGTTTGGCATGTGGTTTGAGCTCGAACACCTGGCTACCACGCAGTTTCACTTCGCCCTTCGCCAGACGCTCCTGATAAACCGGATCGTTTTTCAGTTCGGCACCCAGGAAGTTACAGACCACAGCAGTCAGCATGACAGCAATCAGCGTGACCGGAATACAGATAGCCAGCAGCGTCAGGTAGCTCACCCCCAGCGGCTCCAGAATTCCGGCAAAGAAGACCACAGCGGCGGAGATAGGCGAGGCGGTAATGGCAATTTGCGAGGCCACAACGGCGATGGAGAGCGGACGTGACGGGCGAATACCCTGCTCTTTTGCCACTTCCGTAATCACCGGCAGCGTGGAGAACGCCGTGTGCCCTGTGCCTGCCAGAATGGTCATAAACCAGGTGACCAGCGGGGCGAGAAAAGTAATATATTTCGGATGGCGGCGCAGCATTCGTTCCGCCAGACTCACCAGGTAATCCATCCCTCCCGCCACTTGCATCGCGGCAATGGAGGCGATAACTGCCATGATGATTTCAATAACGTCGAAGGGTATTGCCCCAGGTTTGATTTGGAAAAAGAGGGTGAGTACAAGCACCCCGAAACCACCGGCAAAACCAATGCCGATGCCGCCGAGTCTGGCCCCCAGGTAAATAGCAAGCAGGACGAGTACGAGTTCTGCAGCAAACATAATTGCCTTCCTTGTTGATGAAGTGAGATTGAATTTTTTCTACTGAAGGCCAAAAAAAAGGCACGTCAACTGACGCGCCTTCCTGTTTTAGCCGCCAGTGTTACTGTTCGCTTTCATCGGTGTAACGCTTGGCTTTGTACGCCGGATGCATCAGGTTCTGGGCGGAGAAGATGTCGTCCAGTTCTGCTTCGGTCAGCAGGCCACGCTCCAGTACCACTTCACGTACGCTCTTGCCCGTTTCGGCGCAAATTTTGCCGACGATGTCGCCATTATGGTGACCAATAAACGGGTTGAGGTAAGTGACGATGCCGATGGAGTTATAGACATATCCCTCACAGACCGACTTGTTGGCGGTAATGCCGTTCACGCATTTTTCCAGCAGGTTGTAGCAGGCGTTGGTCAGAATATGGATTGACTCAAACATCGCCTGGCCAATCACTGGCTCCATGACGTTCAACTGCAACTGACCGGCTTCGGAAGCCATGGTGACGGTAATGTCATTGCCGATGACCTTGAAGCAGACCTGGTTCACCACTTCTGGCACTACCGGGTTAACTTTGGCCGGCATGATGGACGAGCCCGCCTGCAATTCCGGCAGGTTAATCTCGTTCAGCCCGGCACGTGGACCAGAGGAGAGCAGGCGCAGGTCGTTACAGATTTTGGACATCTTCACGGCGAGACGTTTAAGTGCACTGTGCACCATCACGTAAGCGCCGCAGTCGGAGGTGGCTTCAATCAGATCTTCTGCTGGTACGACGGGCAGGTTGCTGACTTCAGCCAGTTTCTGAACAGCCAGTTGCTGGTAGCCGTCTGGGGTATTCAGACGCGTACCGATCGCCGTCGCGCCGAGGTTCACTTCCAGCAGCAATTCGGAGGTGCGCAGCAGGTTTTTGGTCTCTTCTTTGAGTAATACATTGAACGCGTGGAATTCCTGACCGAGGGTCATGGGGACAGCATCCTGCAACTGAGTGCGGCCCATTTTCAGGATTTCACGGAACTCATCAGCTTTATGTTCAAAGCCATCACCCAATTGATTTATTGCATCAATCAGTTTCAGCACAGAGGTGTAAACCGCAATACGGAAACCGGTCGGGTAGGCGTCGTTGGTGGACTGGCACTTGTTTACGTGGTCGTTCGGATTGAGGTACTGGTACTCACCCTTCTGGTGGCCCATCAACTCAAGGCCAATGTTCGCCAGCACTTCATTGGTGTTCATATTCACCGAGGTTCCTGCTCCGCCCTGATAGACGTCGACCGGGAACTGGTCCATACATTTGCCGTTGTTAAGGACTTCATCACATGCTGCCACGATGGTATTCGCAATGCTCTTCGGGATGGTTTGCAGCTCTTTGTTTGCCAGAGCAGCCGCTTTTTTTACCATCACCATGCCACGGACAAATTCCGGGATGTCGCTGATTTTGCTATTACTTATGTAGAAGTTTTCAATCGCTCTAAGAGTATGTACACCATAGTAGGCATCCGCTGGAACTTCCCTTGTACCCAACAAATCTTCTTCGATACGAATGTTGTTTAACATGTGAACCTTCTTTTTCAAGCTACGAATGAATGCACCAAACACACAGTAGATATGTGGTTATGTGTTATTACTGACCGACGATTATCTCCTTTATCGACCAGATACTCGCGATCATATTCTGATTACGGCGAATTGCCGTAATCTGGATCACTTATTATCTTAGCTGCTTTAGCAGAATCATTAATCTGTGAAATGAGTCACCCCAGCGTATCGCTTGAAAAAATAGTTGGTGAAAAAATTGAATTTTGCCCAGGTCATCACCATCTCATCTGTATGCGAATCGCAAACCATATTCGACGGCTGCCAGAGGCGACCGTCCGTTAACAGGAGATGCCAGTGCGCTGGATACCGCTAATAGCTATTTTTTTGTACGTTTACATTGAGATTTCGATTTTTATTCAGGTCGCCCATGTCTTTGGCGTCCTGATGACTCTGATTCTGGTGATTTTCACCTCGGTCATTGGTATGTCGCTGGTGCGTAATCAGGGGTTCAAAAACTTCCTGCTGATGCAGCAGAAGCTGGCGGAAGGGGAAAGTCCGGCAGCAGAGATGATCAAAAGCGTCTCGCTGATCATTGCCGGTCTGCTGCTGGTGTTGCCAGGGTTCTTCACTGACCTGTTGGGCTTGTTACTGCTGTTACCACCGGTACAAAAACTACTGACGCTGAAACTGATGCCGCATCTGCGTTTTGCCCGTATGCCGGGCGGTGGTTTTAGCGCGGGCCCTGGCGCGGGTAACACATTTGAAGGTGAATTCCAGCGCAAAGACGAACAGCACGATCGCCTGGATAATAAAGACGATCGTTAACCGTTGTGTTGAGAACGAAGCCCGCCTCCGTGCGGGCTTTTTTATTGCGCCACCAGGCTGCGTTTAGGCAGCAACATCCACAGCCCTGCCAGCATTACAATTGCGTAAAGGCTCTTCCATCCGGGAATGGCCAGCAAAAGCAGACACAAAATGCTCCCCACCCATGCCAGCGCTTTATAGCGCCCCTTCAGCAAGCGGCACCCTGCCATCATGCAAAGCAGGTAGATCAGGATGAAGATACCATTGGCATAAATGATTAAGGTGTCGAGGTTGATGGAAAAGGCATAAATGCCCAGCGTACAGATGACACAGCAGGCCAGCACGGCATTGAGCGCGCTGAGTGGAATCTGCCGGGGAGAAAGACGGGCCAGCGGGCTTTGTGGCTTATATTGTGCCTGCGACCAGACCAGCCGGGCGAAGCTCTGAATATAGATGTTGAGGCTGGCGAAACAGGCGAGGTAGCCAATGATGCAGGCTATCCACAGCGTCTCTTTGCCGAAGAGGTTAACCACAATAATCGGCAGAGAGGCCGCCGCCCCCTGGGTACGCCAGAGATCAAAATGCAGGACCACCACGGTACAGGCCCAATAGACGGAACCGGCCAGAATCAGACCAATCATCAAGGCACGGGGGAAATCCCGCTCCGGATGTTTAAATTCCGAGGCCAGATGGGCGAAGGCTTCCAGCCCGACAAAACACCAGAACATGACCGCCAGCGCGCCAGTCATGCCTGACAGGGAGACATCCGCTGGCGCAGGGAAAGGGATGCTGGAGAGGGATAAATCGCCTTTCCACCAGATAGCCGCAATCAGCGCGACGATTAGCCCGGCAATGATCATCTGCAAATTGGCGCTGGAGCCTGCGCCACGTGTGCCAACCAGCCAGATCAATCCCAGCGTTACCAGTTCAGCCACCAACAGCTGCCAGCCCTGCCAGCCGAACATGCCCTGCCAGAAGCCTGCTGCAATGTGCAACGCTGCGGGAAGGCCGACCGGAATTACCGACAGGAACAACCAGCCGGTCACGCGCTCCAGGCGGGGGCCAAATGCCATGCCGACAAAGTGTGCGACGCCGCCCGCGCTAGGGAAATGTCGCCCCAGAACGGCAAAGACAATCGCGACCGGAAAGACGAGGGCAATTAAAACTGGCCAGGCCCACAGGCTATCATCACCTGCGGCCAGTGCCGCCAGTGCGGGAACGGCGAAGACGCCCGTTCCCAGCAGGGAGGTGGAAAGTAGCCCAATCCCTTGTGCTAATCCCAGCTCTTGTTTCAATCCGCTCATGCTTTTGATCCTGGACTTTGTCATCTTTATTCATTGAGCGGTCATGCTATCACAATAGATTTTACTTATGGCTGTTGGCCTGCCTGCCTGAAACAGTGGCTTGCCCCCCCTGCTTTTTTCGCATCGGGACGCATTTATGCGAATTTTTTTTAGGATCCCCCTTGAAGGGGGAAAAACCGATCCCCATCTCTCAGGTCACCAGCCGGAGAAGCCAGTGCGGACCGGCGCCATCCATAACTGATAAAGACTTTCTCAAAGGAGAGCTATCAATGAGTATTCGTCCGTTACATGATCGTGTGATCGTCAAACGTAAAGAAGTTGAATCCAAATCCGCTGGCGGCATCGTTCTGACCGGTTCAGCAGCAGGCAAATCAACTCGTGGCGAAATCATCGCTGTCGGTAAGGGCCGCATTCTGGAAAACGGTACAGTGCAACCGCTGGACGTTAAAGTAGGCGACATCGTGATTTTCAACGACGGCTACGGCGTGAAATCTGAGAAGATCGACAATGAAGAAGTGTTGATCATGTCCGAAAGCGACATTCTGGCAATCGTTGAAGCGTAATCCGCGAACGACACTGAACATACGAATTTAAGGGAAAGAAAAAATGGCAGCTAAAGACGTAAAATTCGGTAACGACGCTCGTGTGAAAATGCTGCGCGGCGTAAACGTACTGGCAGATGCAGTGAAAGTGACCCTGGGCCCGAAAGGCCGTAACGTGGTTCTGGATAAATCTTTCGGTGCACCGACCATCACCAAAGATGGCGTTTCTGTAGCACGTGAAATCGAGCTGGAAGACAAGTTCGAAAACATGGGCGCGCAGATGGTGAAAGAAGTTGCCTCTAAAGCGAACGACGCTGCAGGCGACGGTACCACTACTGCGACCGTACTGGCACAGTCTATCATCACCGAAGGCCTGAAAGCTGTTGCTGCCGGCATGAACCCGATGGACCTGAAACGTGGTATCGACAAAGCTGTCGCTGCTGCGGTTGAAGAGCTGAAAGCACTGTCCGTACCGTGCTCTGACTCTAAAGCGATTGCTCAGGTTGGTACCATCTCCGCTAACTCCGACGAAACCGTAGGTAAACTGATCGCTGAAGCGATGGATAAAGTCGGTAAAGAAGGCGTGATCACCGTTGAAGACGGTACTGGTCTGCAGGACGAGCTGGACGTGGTTGAAGGTATGCAGTTCGACCGTGGCTACCTGTCCCCGTACTTCATCAACAAACCGGAAACCGGTGCTGTTGAGCTGGAAAGCCCGTTCATTCTGCTGGCTGACAAAAAAATCTCCAACATCCGCGAAATGCTGCCAGTTCTGGAAGCCGTTGCGAAAGCAGGCAAACCGCTGGTTATCATCGCTGAAGACGTTGAAGGCGAAGCGCTGGCTACCCTGGTGGTTAACACCATGCGCGGCATTGTGAAAGTGGCTGCGGTTAAAGCACCGGGCTTCGGCGACCGTCGTAAAGCTATGTTGCAGGACATCGCTACCCTGACTGGCGGTACCGTTATCTCTGAAGAGATCGGTATGGAGCTGGAAAAAGCAACCCTGGAAGACCTGGGTCAGGCTAAACGTGTTGTGATCAACAAAGACACCACCACCATCATCGATGGCGTGGGCGACGAAACTGCGATTCAGGGTCGTGTGACTCAGATTCGTCAGCAGATCGAAGAAGCGACTTCTGATTACGACCGTGAAAAACTGCAAGAGCGCGTAGCGAAACTGGCTGGCGGCGTTGCGGTAATCAAAGTCGGTGCAGCTACCGAAGTTGAAATGAAAGAGAAAAAAGCACGCGTTGAAGATGCCCTGCACGCTACCCGTGCTGCGGTTGAAGAAGGTGTGGTTGCAGGCGGCGGCGTTGCGCTGATTCGCGTTGCAAGCAAACTGGGCGAACTGCGTGGCCAGAACGAAGACCAGAACGTGGGTATCAAAGTTGCGCTGCGCGCAATGGAATCCCCGCTGCGTCAGATCGTGCTGAACTGCGGTGAAGAGCCGTCTGTTGTTGCTAACACCGTGAAAGCGGGTGACGGTAACTACGGTTACAACGCTGCGACCGAAGAATACGGCAACATGATCGAGATGGGTATCCTGGACCCAACCAAAGTGACCCGTTCTGCTCTGCAGTACGCGGCATCTGTGGCTGGTCTGATGATCACCACCGAGTGCATGGTAACCGACCTGCCGAAAGGCGACGGCCCTGATTTAGGCGCTGCTGGTATGGGCGGCATGGGCGGTATGGGCGGTATGATGTAATTTAATCATCATACTTCAGGTGCAGGTGCGTCGGCTGTGTTCGTCCACCCCAGTCACTTACTTATGTAAGCTTCCGGGGTTCATGAAATGGTCTCCTGCCTGCAACCTGAATGATTCGATTAAAGAAACATCTCGCAAAAAATGAGAAACCCCCGGGCAGAAATGCTCGGGGGTTTTTCTTTTGGTCATCTTTTTAGTATAAGGTTTACACACGGACGACTGTGTCCAGCTCATTGATAATGGGGAATAACATGCACGTGAAATATTTAGCAGGGATTGTTGGCGCAGCCTTATTGCTGGCAGGGTGTAGTTCCGGTAATGAGCTTTCTTCAAGTGGGCAGAACGTACGCTTTGTCGAAGAAAAACCTGCGGCAAATTGCCAGTATTTGGGTACGGCGACCGGAACACAAAGCAACTGGTTGTCCGGGCAGCATGGTGAGGAAGGTGGCTCTATGCGCGGTGCAGCGAATGCATTACGTAATCAGGCTGCCGCAATGGGTGGCAACGTTATTTTCAGTGTTACCAGTCCGACGCAAGGTTTCCTTTCCAGCTTCGTACCGACATCCAGTGAAATGAACGGTCAGGTTTATAAGTGCCCGAATTGATTTAACGCGATGCGGTACTGCCCCTGATATGTCATCAGGGGCGTGCTGTGATCAATCGTGGGTGGCTTTCTCTTGCACGCTCTTCTGCTGTAAACGTTGCAGGCTACGCATGCTTTGCTCAAGAGAAAGAGGTTGCGATTTGTCAGACGTGAGGGTTGTTACAGTCACCTGGCAAGGTTTCCCCTTTAACTTATTCAATCGATGGCTGTAATCCAGCACTCGACGGGAAATAGAGGCCATTTCATCACTATTTGATGCGCTACGGGTTTTGATCACCGTACCTGCATATTGCTGCTGACCACTTTCATCCGTGTAGTGATAAATGAGAGCCTGATGCTGGCCGAACAGCGCTAATTTCCACCCATCCTGAGTGTAGGTGTCATAAGCAATATTGCCATCGGCTAAAAACTCAACATCATATAATGGTAAGAAATCTAAGAATGACGAGAGGCTAAATGTAATATTACGTAAGTCTGCATTATTTATGGCATGAATGATTGCTGTTACGAGTAATTCAATCTGATTTTCGTTTATGCATAACTTTATGTCTTTACCGCTGTGTAGTCTGAGCATGAAAATAAGATCGGTTTTAGTAAGCTGAAGCAGCTCTACTTTATTGACCCGCTGACCAATATCCGCATTTTGTAACTCAACTATTTCAATGTCTGGAATATGGTCATGCATTTTTTTAGATGCAGAATCAATGGCTTTTCGTTGCTGTACCTTTGCTTTACCGGCTGACTTTGCCTGCAGTGCCAGACGGTGCTCCAGTGCCAGCAGCAGGTCTTTCAGAGCCACTAACGGGAAAAAAAACAATGATTGTTTATTTTTAGGGTGCTTTATTTTTAATGCTAATGCGGCAAATTTCTCATTTTGACGGATGACGCCAGTATTCACACCCATAACGGTGAATGTCATTTGGTTCTCCTTAACCATTCATATTTTATATTTATGTGCGAGTGCAGTGCGTTATCATAACAAAAAATAAAGCACTGTGATCTCCGGATGAATTCATTATTCATCCGGAGAAACCAACCGATGGAAATATTCAGGTTATTACGACTGGCGTAATTGTAAATCCAGTGGGGTTTTACTCGGTTCACCGCCAATTTCACGTGCCAGCTTCGGTACCATATAACCGGATACCAGAGTGAGTAATTCACGCATAATGGCGCGGGCCTCTTCATCGCTCACCATAAAGTGAGCCGCTCCCTGCACTTTATCCAGCACATGCAGGTAATAAGGCATCACACCTGCGTCAAACAACGCATTGCTGAGGTCGGCCAACGTCCGGGCATTGTCGTTGACATCGCGGAGCAAGACACTCTGATTGAGTAAGCGTACGCCTGCCTGACGTAACTTTGTCATGGCCATGCGGAATTCTTCATCAATCTCTCTGGCGTGATTGATATGGTTCACCAGCAAGATTTGCAGCCTGGAACGGGCGAAACGCGTAACCAGGGTATCGGTGATACGCGCAGGGATCACAATCGGCAGACGGCTATGGATGCGCAGACGCTTGATGTGCGCAATCCCCTCAAGCTGATCAAGTAGCCAGTCGAGTTCATGATCTTTTGCCATCAGCGGATCGCCACCGGAGAAAATGATCTCATCCAGCTCCGGGTGCGCGGCAATGTAGTCCAGCGCAACCTGCCAGTTGCGCTTGTTGCCCTGGTTTTCTGCGTACGGGAAATGGCGGCGGAAGCAGTAGCGGCAGTTCACTGCGCAGCCGCCTTTCACCAGCAGCAAGGCTCGGTTACGGTATTTGTGCAGCAAACCTGGGACTGCATTGTGCTGCTCTTCCAGTGGATCAGTGCTAAAACCGGGAGCCGCAAGAAATTCTTCGCGGGAGGTTAAAACCTGCCGCAAAAGTGGATCGTTGGGATCACCTTTTTGCATGCGCGCCACAAAAGCACGGGGCACACGCAGCGCAAACAGGCGCTTCGCCTCGCGTCCGGCAAGCAGGTTTTCGTCAGCGTCTATATTTAAAACACGCAGAAGTTCATCGGGATCGGTTATTACATCGGCAAGTTGTACTAACCAATCTTCTCTGGATGGGGTATTTAGGGTTACAATATGCGCCATTTTGTGGCTTAGCTACCAGTTAACAATTTTAGAGGGCCTTTATGGCGACTTACTATAGCAACGATTTTCGTGCCGGTCTTAAAATCATGATGGACGGCGAACCGTACGCGGTTGAAGCCAGTGAATTTGTTAAACCGGGTAAAGGCCAGGCATTCGCACGCGTTAAACTGCGCCGCCTGCTGACCGGTACTCGTGTTGAGAAAACCTTCAAATCTACTGACTCTGCTGAAGGTGCAGACGTTGTAGATATGAACCTGACTTACCTGTACAACGACGGTGAGTTCTACCACTTCATGAACAACGAGACCTTCGAGCAGCTGGCTGCTGATGAGAAAGCAGTTGGCGATAACGCTAAATGGCTGCTGGACCAGGCTGAATGTATCGTTACTCTGTGGAACGGTCGTCCGATTGCTGTCCTGCCACCGAACTTCGTTGAACTGGAAATCATTGAAACCGATCCAGGCCTGAAAGGCGACACCGCGGGTACCGGCGGCAAACCTGCAACGCTGAGCACTGGCGCAGTGGTTAAAGTTCCGCTGTTCGTTCAGATTGGCGAAGTGATTAAAGTGGATACCCGCTCCGGCGAATACGTATCCCGCGTTAAGTAATCCACTTAATGTTATCCCATGGCGCAGCAACCCCGTTGCGCCATAATTTTCCAGGGCAGGAATGATGAAACGTCTTCTCGGTCTTGTAACACTTATCCTTATCACCACTGCCCTGCTGTCGGGGTGTAATACCACGCGTGGTTTTGGTGAAGACATTAAGCACCTCGGCAACTCTATTTCTCACGCTGCCAGCTAAACTTCACATCATCCTAAAAACTATTCCTCTTCCGGCATGTTACGCAATCTTGTCTATGCTTAAGTGGCTATGCACAAACAATATTGGTTATAAAAGGAAGATATTATGGTTAAGAAGACAATTGCTGCGATATTTTCTGTACTGGTACTGACTTCAGTACTGACCGCTTGTAACACCACGCGTGGTGTGGGTCAGGATATCTCTGAGGGTGGCAGTGCTATCTCTGGCGCGGCGACCAAAGCCCAGCAGTGATGCTCGTCGGTACGGCGTATGCCGTACCGTCAATTTAAGCTTCCTGGTAACGATTCTACCGTGTCGTGCACTTCTGGCAGCGACAGGAATGGCGTAAAACGGTTGCCCATTCCCAGTTTCATTCTGATATTACGTTTGTAGGTATACACCGTTTTGCCATTAATACTGAGCTTACTGGCAATTGACTGGTTACTTCTGCCTTCCATCCATAACGACAACACCTTTTCTTCCTGGCGCGTGAGTAGCGGCGTCGCAATTTGCGGCATAATCCGGGTAGGCCTCGCCAGTACCGCAGCATCAATCGCATAGGCCAGCGTCTCCAGCGGAGCTGTTTTTAACAGGCTGGCATGAATAGCATACTGCGCACAATATTGCGCCAGTTGCGCATCTTTTCCTGAGTCCAGCAGAATCAGTCGATTCTCTTCGCCACACGCGGAGAATAAGGAGGAGAGTTGCTGAATATTATGTAGATCGTTTTTGAAACCAAACAGATCGGCAATGATCAGATCGGGCTGCCATTGCGTAATGTGTTCTTTTGCGAGCATCAGGTTATTTAGTGCCGTCACGAGGAATGAGGCGGGGAAAAGATCGGTTTGATTGAGCCAGGTTTCCAGCCCCGTCCGGGTGAAATAACAACGGTCAATCAAGAGGATTTTGAACATTTTTTTCTTCGCAGTAGAATATTGGCGCACGGCTTCCTTTTCCCGGATAGCACCTCATCATAGGGGGTACATATGGTGAGTAAATGCCTGAACTACGCTGCTATCTGTGGCTATTTCTTGCTTTAAGTCACTTAAATCGATGCAATTGCGAAAATATTGCATTGCGACTGTTACTAAGCCAAAATTTACTCTCTGCCACCAGCCTGTCGGGACGACCTGATTGCGCAACTCTCAACGGGGACGGCCCCACACTGGAGCCAATAATGTCCTGGTTAATTCTTCTGATTGCGGGTCTTCTGGAAGTGGTTTGGGCGATAGGCCTGAAGTACACGCAGGGATTTACCCGCTTAACACCCAGCATTATCACCGTCGCAGCAATGATTGCGAGTGTTGTCCTGCTCTCATGGGCGATGAAAAGTCTGCCGGTCGGCACGGCTTACGCTATCTGGACCGGCATTGGTGCGGTAGGTGCAGCAATAACAGGTATGGTGCTGCTCGGTGAGTCAGCGAGCCCGGCCCGATTGCTTAGCCTCGGGCTGATTGTTGCCGGGATCATCGGCCTAAAACTTAGCACACACTAGTAGGTCTGATTAATCCACATCAGTTTTTCCACTGCAAACCCTTCGCGGGCGGCAATATCGACCATCTGCTTTTTCACCGCATCCGGTAGCGTTGGGGTGCGGGACAAAATCCACAGGTAGTCGCGATCCGGCCCGCACACCAACGCATGCTGGTAATCTTTATCCAGCGCAATAATGTTATAGCCGCCATAGAATGGCCCGAAGAAAGAGACCTTCAGGGCCGCGCGGTGGCTATCGCCGGTAAAATAGGCTTTACCCACTGATTGTTGCCATTTAGCCCGATCACGATTGTATCCCCGGTTAATCACCTGAATGCCGCCGTCATCCATCGTGCTATAGGTGGCAGTGACTTTTTCGAGCCCGCGTTCAAAGCGGTGGTCAAAACGGGCGATTTCATACCAGCGGCCCAGGTAGCGCTGCGCGTCAAAATTTTCGACAACCTTCACGCCAGAGGGGGGAGTGGGGGTACTACAGGCTACAACCAGAAACGCAGCGGCAACAGTCGCGATGATAGGCAGCAAACGCATGGTTTTTTCCTTCCAGGTTTTTTAGCTAAGTGTAGAACCTGGCGGGGAAATTGCTCTCCTGCTGATGCAGGAGAGCGGGGCATATCAAAGAAAAATCACACCGACCAGCGTCACCACAGTCAGAATGGCGGCGAGGCCGTAGAAGACCCATTTACCGTTAGGCACATGGACTTTGATGTCGTGCATTGCATGGTGCAAGCGATGCAGTCCACACCACAGCGGCAGGACAATCATCAGGAACAGGAAAGTGCGGCCAATAAAACTCTGGGCGAAAGCCAGGACGCGTTCATAGCCGAGCGCCTCGCCAGGGTAGAGCCCGAGCGGCAACAGCACGCCGATCAGGAGCACCATCACCGGGGCAATGATCGCTCCCCACATGCCTCCTGCACCAAATAATCCCCAGAAGACGGGTTCGTCAGAACGTTTTGGATTTGGATTAATCATCTTGGTCTCCTTACCAGAACAGTGCGATGAAGAGGATGAACAGCGTCACCAACACGGTTACCGCCCAAAGCCCTTTAATAATGGGTGCGGGCTTGAGTTTCTCGTCTTTGATGATGACGTTCGCCGCCTTCGGTGCCAGTTCAAACCAGGTTTTGGTATGCAAAAGCGCCGCCGCCAGGGTTATCAGATTCAGAATGACCACAATCGGGTTTTGCAGAAAATTGACATAACCTGCCCAGGATTCTGGACCGTGCTTGAGCGCAAAAAGACCGAAAATCAGGAGAATACTGAACCAGACGGTGGGGAGAGCCGTGCCTTCACGCAGCATATAGAAGCGATAAAACGGCAGCGATTTCCACCAGGTCGACGGCACTGGCCGGACATAGGGTTTGCGTTTAGTCGTCATTGTGCGCTCCTTAGCGTGGTTTCAGGGTGGCGATAAGAAAGTCTTTCGAACTTTCTACTTTGCCCTGTTGGATAGCGGCTGCCGGATCAACGTGTTTCGGACAGACTTCCGAGCAGTAACCGACGAACGTGCAACTCCAGACCCCATTAGGGCTGTTCAGTTGTGCCATGCGTTGCTGCTGGCCTTTGTCACGGCTGTCGAGGTTGTAGCGGTGCGCAAGGGTGATTGCAGCCGGGCCAATAAACTCCGGATTGAGCCCGAATTGTGGGCAGGCGGCGTAGCACAGGCCGCAATTGATACAGCCAGAGAACTGGTGATATTTCGCCATCTGCGCCGGGGTTTGCTTGTTCGGCCCCTGATCCGGTGTGCGCGTGTTGCCAATGATGTACGGCTTAATGGCTTCCAGGCTTTCGATAAAGTGGGTCATGTCGACCACCAGATCGCGCTCAATTGGGAAGTTTGCCAGCGCCTCGATTTTCATCCCTTTGCTGTATTCGCGTAAAAATGTCTTACAGGCGAGCTTTGGCACCTTGTTGACCATCATGCCGCAGGAACCGCAAATCGCCATACGACAGGACCAGCGGTAGCTGAGGTCGGGAGCCAGGTTATCTTTAATGTACCCAAGTGCATCCAGCAGAGAGGTTTGCTCATCGTAAGGCACATCGTAAAAGGCGCTGTGGGGCGCGACATCCGCTTCCGGGTTGTATCGCACTACCTCAACTTTCAGAGTCTTCATTTCAGCCATGGGTCGATTCCTTCTTCTCAGCGGCTTCCGCTTCTGCGCCGTACACACGTTTTGCAGGCGGCAACGTCGTGATCTTCACGTCGCTGTAGTCGAGACGCGTGGTGCCGTCTGCATCACGGTACGCCAGCGTATGTTTCAGGAAGTTCACGTCATCGCGTTCGGTACACCCCTCATCCAGACGCTGATGCGCGCCGCGTGACTCTTTGCGTGCCAGCGCGGAATGCGCCATACATTCTGCAACGTTCAGGCCATGCCCGAGTTCGATGGTGTAGAGGATGTCTGTATTGAACACGCTTGAAGTATCGGTAATGCGGACGCGTTTAAAGCGCTCTTGCAGCTCAGCCAGCTTATCGACCGTTTTCTGCATCAGCTCCGGCGTACGGTAAATGCCGCAGCCTTCTTCCATCGACTCACCCATTTCGTCGCGGATTTTCGCCCAGCTTTCCGTGCCTTCCTGGTTAACCAGCTTTTTGAGGCGCTGTTCAATATCAGCAGCCTGCGCGTTGAGAGCAGCATCATTTGCTGACGTCGCTGAGCTCGCGCGCGCCATGGCCTGTTCACCGGCCAGTCGACCAAACACCACCAGTTCCGCCAGTGAATTGGAACCAAGGCGGTTCGCGCCATGCAGCCCAACAGAGGAACATTCGCCGACGGCGAACAGGCCCTGAATCTGGGTTTCACACTGCTGGTTGGTTTCGATGCCGCCCATCGTGTAGTGCGCGGTAGGGCGGACCGGGATCGGTTCTTTTACCGGATCGACGCCGACATAGGCTTTCGCCAGCTCGCAGATAAAGGGTAAGCGCTCGAGCAGTTTTTTCTCGCCCAGATGACGCAGGTCGAGGTGGACCACGTCGCCACGTGGCGTTGGGATAGTGTTGCCCTTGCGCCACTCGTGCCAGAATGCCTGGGAGACTTTGTCGCGTGGACCCAGTTCCATGTATTTGTTCTTCGGCTCGCCCAGCGGGGTTTCCGGGCCCATGCCGTAATCCTGCAGATAACGGTAGCCATTTTTATTCACCAGAATACCGCCTTCACCGCGACAACCTTCCGTCATCAGGATTCCGGAACCGGGCAATCCGGTCGGGTGATACTGAACAAACTCCATGTCACGCAGCGGTACGCCGTGAGCCAGTGCCATGCCCATACCATCGCCGGTAACGATGCCGCCGTTAGTGTTGAAACGGTAGACACGACCCGCACCGCCGGTTGCCATGATGACGGCGTTGGCGCGAATCTGCACCAGTGTGCCTTCCATCATGTTCATGGCGACAAGGCCGCGAGCCTGGCCGTCATCGACGAGGATATCCAGAACGAAATGTTCGTCGAAACGTTGAATTTGTGGGAACTGAAGTGAGGCCTGGAAGAGCGTGTGCAGCATGTGGAAGCCGGTCTTATCAGCGGCAAACCAGGTGCGCTCGATCTTCATGCCGCCAAAGCGGCGGACGTTCACCGAGCCATCCGGTCGACGGCTCCAGGGACAACCCCACTGTTCCAGTTGGGTCATCTCTGTCGGGCATTGATGCACAAAATAATCGACAACATCCTGCTCACACAACCAATCGCCACCGGCGACCGTGTCGTGGAAATGGTACTCAAAGCTGTCATGATCCTGCGCCACGGCGGCGGAGCCACCTTCAGCAGCCACCGTGTGGCTTCGCATTGGGTAGACTTTTGAGATGAGGGCGATTTTGGCATCAGGATTCGCTTGGGCGGCAGCGATAGCGGCGCGGAGTCCGGCTCCGCCTGCGCCTATCACAGCAAGATCGGCTTGAAAGGTATGCACGACATTCCTCCAGGTTTTGTTATTTCGCACAGCGGCACGGGCCGAAGACGAACGTGTTTACTGCTCCTTTTTGTCGGGGGCAGTATAACCTTAGGAGAAAAAGGGAAATTTGATGTGTTCGATTTTTTTGCCGTTCTCACCCGTGATTAATCACTCAGGTTGATTAATGTCAGTCTGAGACCGTGATCTGGCTTACGTTTCTATCGCCGGGTAAATGTATTGCGCAAAATTTGTCTCTCTCAGCCGATGCGGGTAGACTTCGTGCCCTTATCAGAATTTGGAGAGAGTACCATGAGCGAGACGGCAACCTGGCAGCCGAGCGCATCCATTCCTAACTTGTTGAAACGCGCGGCTATCATGGCAGAAGTTCGTCGCTTCTTTGCCGATCGCGGTGTGCTGGAAGTGGAAACGCCTTGTATGAGCCAGGCCACGGTAACAGATATTCACCTGTTCCCGTTTGAAACTCGCTTCGTGGGACCGGGTCATTCTCAGGGAATGAACCTGTATCTGATGACCAGCCCGGAGTACCACATGAAACGCCTGCTGGCGGCTGGATGTGGCCCGGTATTCCAGCTGTGTCGCAGTTTCCGTAATGAAGAGATGGGGCGTCATCACAACCCAGAGTTCACCATGCTGGAGTGGTACCGACCACACTACGACATGTACCGTTTGATGAACGAAGTGGATGATCTTCTGCAGCAGGTTCTTGAATGTCCGGCTGCGGAGTCGCTCTCGTATCAGCAGGCGTTCCAGCGTCATCTGGAAATCGACCCGCTTTCCGCGGACAAAACCGCATTGCGTGAAGCCGCGGCGAAGCTCGATCTGAGCAATATTGCCGACACCGAAGAAGACCGTGACACCCTGTTGCAACTGCTCTTTACGATGGGCGTTGAGCCGCATATCGGTAAAGACCGCCCGGCATTTGTCTATCACTTCCCGGCAAGCCAGGCTTCACTGGCGCAAATCAGCACCGAAGATCACCGCGTGGCGGAGCGTTTTGAGGTCTACTTCAAAGGTATTGAACTGGCGAATGGTTTCCACGAGCTGACGGATGCCCGCGAGCAGCAGCAGCGTTTCGATCAGGACAACCGTAAGCGTGCAGCTCGCGGTCTGGTGCAGCAACCGGTGGATAATAATCTGCTGGAAGCTCTGAAAGCCGGAATGCCGGATTCCTCCGGCGTAGCGCTGGGCGTGGATCGCCTGGTGATGCTGGCGCTGGGCGCTGAAAGCCTGGCAGAGGTCATGGCGTTTACCGTCGACCGGGCTTAATAGGTTTTCTTCCTCTCCCCGTGGGAGAGGGCCGGGGTGAGGGCATCAGACCGCTCTAACCCCCAATATTCCCAACGTCTACAAACTTCCCGCCGGACGCTTATTATTACCTGTCGATGTTAAGGTACGTGCTGTTTTGCGACCATCCAGACTTTCCAGTCGCATCTGGAACGGCGGGAAGGGCAGTTCAATACCGTGTTCGCGGAAGCCCGCCAGAATCAGCTGATGAATTTCGTGGCGCAGCGGCATACGGTGCCCCATCTCTGCGGCATAAATACGCAATTCAAACAATTGAATACCCTGCTGAAGATCCACCAGGAACACTTCCGGTGCCGGGTTATCAATCACCAGTGAGCAACGCTCTGCAGCAGTCTGCAGAATTTGTGTCACCTCTTCACTGTTGGCATCGCCCGGCGCAGGCACCGTCAGCACCACACGCGTAACCGAATCCGAAAGTGACCAGTTGATAAACTGCTCGGTGATAAATGCCTTGTTTGGCACGATGATCTCTTTGCGATCCCAGTCGCTGATTGTCGTCGCGCGGGTGTTGATCTTCGTGATGCTCCCCGTCAGATCGCGGATCGTCACGGTATCGCCAATGCGGATCGGTTTCTCAAACAGAATGATCAAGCCGGAGATAAAGTTGGCAAAGATTTCCTGCAAACCAAAGCCTAAACCGACACCCAGTGCGGCGACCAGCCACTGCAGTTTTGCCCACTCGATACCGATCATCGAGAAGCCCACCAGTCCACCAAACAGCATCAACAGGTATTTGGTGATGGTGGTGATGGCATAACCGGTGCCTGGGGTTAAATCCAGGTGCTGTAACAGTGCCAGTTCCAGCAGGGCGGGGAAGTTACGCACCAGTTGAGTGGTGATGATGAAGACGAGAATGGCGATCAGCACCGCACCCAGCGTGATCGGCTCAAGGCTTTCGACACCCTGTACGGTGGAGGTGACATCCCAGAGCGAGATGTTCTCCAGGAAACCAAACGCGGAGTGAATTTCTGACCACAGCACAATCACCGATAGCAGGGCGATTAGCATCAAAATAGAACGCACAAGGCGCAATGACTGCACGCTGATGGCGTCGAGATCGAGCTCTTTCTCATCAATTTCAACCGAGCCTTCGGTGCTGGTGGCATGGGCTGCGTCATCTTCTCCTTTTGCGCGCTGAGCCAGAATCTCGGCACGGCGGTGGCGGGCACGGTCGAAAGCAAGTTTACGCCGCTGGATCAGCATCCAGCGGCGTATCACGTGGTATACCACCAGCAACAGGAACCAGATGGCGACCGAGGTTTCAAGACGCGCTAACAACGCCTGAGACGTTGCCAGATAACCGACGGCCGCCGCCAGAATCGCAGCCAGCGGTGCGCTGAGCAGCAGATTCCACAGCAGGTGGTTGGCCATATTGTCACCGCTGCCGGTTTTGTCGACATACAGCGGGATGCCTGCACGTTTCAGGCTGAGAGTGACCACGGTTAATGCGCCGCAAATCAGGATAAAGCACAAGCGTCCCAGTGAGCCGGAAAACTCCCGGTCATTGAGATTATCAAACATGATAAGTGCCATGATCAGCGGCACAATTAAGCTGATGCTCATCAGGTAATAACGCATGCCGCGTGCGACCCGATTGCGGGGCCAGCCAAAGTGAGCGACAAAAAGGCCGGTCGGGCGGGCAAAGGTGGCGCAAATCATCACCACCCACAACAGCGGCACCGTGGCGGTCACGCCATCACCAATCGCTACTGCCAGCGGATAGGGCCAGGCTTCGCGCAGCCCATAACCGAGCGTTGCCCACAATACCGGCAGCGGCAGGGCGACCAGGATTGACCAGAACACCGTGCGCAAGGTGAGCCAGAAATGGTCCTGGGTCACTTTGCCGACTTTGGCGCTGGAGCGCTCCAGGAAGCTCGTGAAATGTTTGCGTGAGTAAAGGCTAAACCCGACCAGCACCAGGGCACCAAACAGCGGGAAGAGCGTCTCTTTGCTGGTGACCATCATCACCCCGGCTTTACCCAACTGGCTAAAGGTGTCGAGTGAGATCAGGCGCTGCAAATCCTGCACGATTTCAATCGGCCAGGCGAAGGTCATTGGGCTGACGTCGGCGGTCCAGAAGAGATAGCGGTGTGTGGCTTCGTTGACTTCGCGCAGGGCATCTTCCAACTGGCTGTTGGACACTTTTAGCTTCGTCAGTTCCAGGATCAGCGTATCGCCGCCCTGGAGCAGGGAAGAGAGCAGCTCGCGCTGGGTGCGCAGTTGCGCTTCGAGGATACGATTCTGCTCGCTGGTGAGCTGTTCACCGTCAGCCTGGCGAATTTGCCTCAGCTGCGGCTGTTTGTTGACTAGATCCTCATACCGCATTCGGTGAACGCGCAACTGGGCCATTTCGGTATCCAGTTGCTGAGGTTTGGGCATTTCCGGTAATCGGGCAACCTGGGCGCGTAGCGCTTCACCCAGCATATTTGATGCACCCAGCCACTGCGACTGTTCTCGCAGCGTATTCAGCGCCTGGCGAACCTGTAGCGTCTGATTGGTAGCCTGACGCTGTTGTGAAGCGACAAGATCCATACGCTGCGCCTGCTGATTCAGCGCCTGCGAGAGCTCACGGTTAATTTTGAACTGTTCAACAATGCCTGGTGGCAGGTTATCGCTGTTCTCTGCCAGTAATTCCGTACTCTCCAGCGCCTGCTCTGCTTCACGCTGGCGCTGGCTGTTCAGCTGATTTCTTAAATTCTGCAGATAGGCATCGAGTTGCTGAGCCTGCTTTTGGGCAAGCTCAGAGCGCATACGCGCCAGCTCCTGGCGATTATTCGCTGACAGTTGTGCCAGCTCCAGTTCATCGACCAGCGCCCGTAGCTTGGCGGATTCGGCCTGCGCACTGAGATTCTGTGCCTGAACAAGCGGCGTGGCTGCAGACTGCGCGCCGATGCGGCGTTCGACTTCGCTGACCTGACGGCGGGCGTCCGTTTGCTGTTGTGGCAGTTGGCTCAGGGAGTCGTTGATTTCGCGTGCGCGTTCCTGCTCCTGTTGTGCCTGGCGGGTTTTATCCAGTAACTGGCTGCTGACCTGCAGAATTTCCTGGTTCAGCGCGTCGGTACTCATATTGGCAGGCACTGACTTTGGCTCGTCGCGCAGATTATCCAACTGCGAGCGCAATGTGCGGGAAAGTTTGGGGAAATTATCGATGACGTCTTGATATTGCGACGCGCGCTCGAGGGAGCCTTTGCGCTCCTCAAGCGCGTTGAGTGCACCCTGAAGCAGCTCTACCGTTTCGGTTTGGTCCGGTGTCGCTTTCGCCGCTTTGGCTTGCTCCAGTTCTTGCGAGATTTGTTTGGCATCGGGGGCGGTTGCCGCGTAAGCCCCCAGGCTGAGGCACCAGGCCATCAGAAAAATGATAATCAGGCGCACAGCAGCATACCTTTTCGTTAAACTTCGTCTTTCTTGTCGTCAACCAGAGGGCTGGCGTCGTGTTCTGCGGCGATCTCTTCTTCCGCCAGCGGTGTTGGTTCCACATCTGGCGTAACCAGTGTTTCAGTCGATGCGGCCAGAGGCTCACCGATTTTAGTCACCGATAAGTTTTGCAGGTGCTGAGCCAGCTCGACTTTACCCGGTGCAAACAGGTTAATAACGGTAGAGCCGAGTTTGAAGCGACCCATCTCCTGACCTTTCAGCAAGGCAACAGCGCCTTCGCTTTCACCCGCCGGCCAGGTCCAGCGTTTAATGATGCCTTCGCGCGGAGGAGTGACCGTGCCTGCCCAGACGGTTTCAATGCTGCCGACGATGGTCGCACCCACCAGAATCTGCGCCATCGGACCAAATTCAGTATCGAACAGGCAAATGACGCGTTCGTTACGGGCAAACAGGTTCGGCACGTTTTGCGCGGTCAGGTGGTTTACGGAGAACAGGTCACCCGGCACGTAAATCATTTCACGCAAAATACCGTTACACGGCATGTGCACACGGTGGTAGTCGCGTGGCGACAAATAGGTGGTGGCGAAAGAACCGTCGCGGAACAGATCCGCCATCAGGTAGTTGCCCGCCAGCAACGCTTCAAGGCTGAAATAGTGGCCTTTGGCTTGCAGCAGTTTGTCATTGTCGATTTTACCCAACTGGCTGATCACCCCATCGGCAGGCATCACCAGCACGCCAGGATCGGTGTTCAGCGGGCGAACGTCATCGCGCAGTGGGCGAACGAAAAAGTCGTTGAAAGTGCGATAGCTTGCCGTGTCCGGCTTCTGCGCCTCTTTCATGTCGACCTTGTAATATTTCACGAACAGGTCGATGACCAGTTTGGTCAGCCAGCCTGCTCGTTTGCTTGCGCCCCAACCCGCCAGGCGAGTGAGCCACAGTTTAGGCAGAATGTATTGAAGCGAAAGTTTAAATGAGTTTAACAAGGTAGCCTCCAGGCCATTGTTTTTGTCGTTCCTGATCCGGGCATATTCACCGGATCTATAAAAAAGGGGACGATTCTAGCGACGCTTAGCTTAGTTGTCAGTCTTCGGATTCAGAAAAGTTTTTACGCGTTTTTACCTGCGCCATGCTTTCTAAAATACGGTGATAATTTTCAAAACGCGTCTCGGCAATTTCACCTTTGTCGACTGCTTCACGAATGGCGCAGCCAGGATCGGTATCGTGTTTGCAGTCGCGATATTTGCAATGGCCCAGATAGTCATGAAATTCGACAAAACCATTAAAGATTTGTTCCGGCTCAAGGTGCCAGAGGCCAAATTCGCGCACGCCGGGCGAGTCAATCACATCACCGCCGTGGGGGAAATGATACAGGCGCGAGGCTGTTGTGGTGTGCTGGCCGAGACCGGAGTTATCGGAAACCTCATTGGTGAGGATCTCATCCTGCAAACCAAGAAGGTTGTTCAGAAGGCTGGATTTGCCAACACCAGACTGTCCGGCAAAGATGCTGATGCGGCCGGTTAATGCCTCTTCAAGTGGCTTCAGGCCATCTTTCTTGTGGCTGGATACCATTAATACGCGATAGCCAATATGGCGGTAGATATCCATCTGTTCATTCACGAAATCCATACCTGCTTCATCCAGCAGGTCGATTTTGTTCAGCACAATAAGAGGGTCAACTTCTAAGGTTTCGCAGGCGACGAGGTAGCGGTCGATAATATTTAGCGACAGCTCCGGCAGGATTGCGGAAACAATGACAATCTGATTGATGTTCGCAGCAATGGGCTTCACGCCGTCGTAGAAATCCGGGCGGGTCAGAACGGATGTGCGTTCATGTACTGCTTCAACGATACCTTTTACCGTCACGCCTTCAGCGGCTTCTTTACCTGGGCGCCATACGACGCGATCGCCGGTAACCAGTGAACGAATGGTGCGGCGAATATTGCAGCGGTGAACGGTCCCTTCGGCAGATTCCACATCGGCATGCATGCCAAAGCGGCTGATTACAGTGCCTTCAGCGGTTTCGCCAAACAGGTTGTCATCGAAGTCTTTTTTCTCCGCAGACGTTTTTAACCTACGATCATGGTTTGCATTAACGCGGCGCTGCTGGCCTTTGGAGAGTTTATTTTTACTCAATCGAGCTGGCTCCTGGTCGCCCCGGATGGGCAAAACCTTTATGATACACGCTATTTTAGATGAATATAGTCACGCTGGTATGACGCGAGAAGGGTGGAAAATAGCATGAGTGCAAATGAAAACAACCTCATTTGGATCGATCTGGAGATGACCGGCTTAGATCCCGAGCGCGATCGCATTATTGAGATAGCGACGCTGGTGACCGATGCGAATCTGAATATCCTGGCGGAAGGACCGACCATTGCCGTGCATCAATCTGACGCACAGCTGGCGCTAATGGATGACTGGAACGTGCGTACCCATACCGGCAGTGGCCTTGTGGACCGCGTGAAGGCAAGTCAGCAGGACGACCGTACTGCTGAGCTGGCAACTCTCGAATTCCTTAAAGAGTGGGTTCCGGCGGGCAAGTCGCCGATTTGTGGGAACAGCATCGGGCAGGATCGCCGTTTTCTGTTTAAGTATATGCCGGAGCTGGAAGCGTACTTCCATTACCGCTACCTGGATGTGAGCACGCTGAAAGAACTGGCGCGTCGCTGGAAACCGGAAATTCTCGACGGCTTTAAAAAACAGGGTACCCATCAGGCAATGGACGATATTCGTGAGTCGGTGGCAGAGCTTTCTTACTATCGCGAGCATTTTATTAAACTTTAAACATTATGCTGGCTGCGCGGTGTTTAGGGCGTTGTCAGATATTCTGGCGAAAAAACACCCGCTTCCGGCGTAAAAACAGGCAATGTGACGAATAATCGAGCACTTGAACCAAAATTCAAAAAAAACGGTTTTAGGGGGCTTGCAGGAGAAAGGAATTCTCGTATAATGCGCCTCCCGTGAAGACACAGAAATGTGAAAGCACGATAGCAAGAAAAATGTTGTTTGCGGGAATAGCTCAGTTGGTAGAGCACGACCTTGCCAAGGTCGGGGTCGCGAGTTCGAGTCTCGTTTCCCGCTCCAAAATTTGAATGCACCATCCTAATCGAAGGATTCCTGACTCGCGAAAGCGCAGCGCAGTGGAACCCAGGATTATGCGGGAATAGCTCAGTTGGTAGAGCACGACCTTGCCAAGGTCGGGGTCGCGAGTTCGAGTCTCGTTTCCCGCTCCAAAATTTGAAAAGTATCGCAAGATACGCACCACCCAAGCGGGAATAGCTCAGTTGGTAGAGCACGACCTTGCCAAGGTCGGGGTCGCGAGTTCGAGTCTCGTTTCCCGCTCCAAAATTTACTTACCCTTCAAATTATCCACAGCGAAATATCAGGCTGGGGACGATTTTATTCATCTGTCAAAATTATTGTGAACAGAGTTATCCACAGATTGTGTAAGTCACGGTAAAACCTGAATTACTTCGCTTGATGAATAATATCTCCATAACCATTTGAAATTAATAACAAAAATATGATTTCAAATTGTTAATGTGATCTCTTGACGATTTTGTTGGCGTTGAATAGCAATGTTTTTTTAATTTTATTCACATGCTGTGGACGACTCAGGCATCACGTGCTAGTCCTTTTTCAATCACTCTTACCAGCCGTTGTTTCTTGGGTGTTTGTACCTCAACGACACAGGCATTTCGCTTTTCAATCTGCTGCGTAACCGCCCATTCTATATGTTCATCGAGAAGTGGGTGCTCACCTCGGCGTTGTTCCAGTGCCAGAATGTTGGCCTCATCCCAGGGGGCATTTCCCAGTGCGACGGCAATATTTCTCAGCCAGCGCAAATGGCCGATTCGGCGTATCGCAGAACCTTCCGTCACTTTTAAAAACCAGTTCTCACTCCAGGCAAACAATTCAATCAGCTTTGGGGCATGCAGTGCTTTACGTGGACTGAAGTCTGTTTCATCCGTTAATTGCGAGAAACGGTTCCACGGGCAGATAAGCTGGCAGTCGTCGCAGCCGTAAATGCGGTTACCGATCAGTGGGCGAAATTCTTCAGGAATAGCCCCTTCCAGCTCAATGGTCAGATAAGAAATACAACGGCGGGCATCCACCGTGTAGGGCTCGACGATGGCCCCCGTCGGGCAAATGGTGAGACATGCCACACAGCGGCCGCAGCCTTCTTCCACGGGCTTATCAATGGGCAGGGGCAAATCAATCAGCAATTCGCCGAGGAAAAAAAACGATCCGGCGTCGCGATTAAGGATAAGTGAGTGCTTACCTGTCCAGCCAAGTCCGGCTTTTTCAGCCAGTGGACGCTCAAGAATGGGCGCAGAGTCAACAAAAGGTCTAAAATTCAGCGAGACGCATTGCTGCTGAATTTTTTCGCCGAGTTGCTTTAATCGGTTACGCAGCAGCTTATGATAATCGCGGCCCAGCGCGTAGCGGCTGACGTAGCCCAGCGCTGGGTTTTTGAGCGTGCTGGCGAAAGCGGCATTCGCGGGGAGGTAGTTCATCCTGACGCTTATTACCCGTAACGTGCCGGGCAGAAGTTCGTGTGGGCGGGCGCGCATCATTCCGTGGCGCGCCATCCACTCCATTTCGCCATGATATTGCTTATCCAGCCAGGCCTGTAGTTTAGGCTCGCTGGCCGACAGATCGGTGTCAGTGATCCCGACCTGCTGAAACCCCAGTTCAGTGCCCCAGTGTTTGATGTTCTGCGCTAATTGATTGAGATCGAGGGGCTCTGACATGACGGACCATACAATGAAGAAAAACGCAGCAAGTATACCACACTCCATCTGGCCTGCGGATGAACTGCGACGGGCAGAAAAAGAGGCTGCCGACAGCCTCGGCATTACGCTCTTTGAGCTGATGCAGCGGGCGGGTCTGGCAGCCTTCGACATTGCCCGGTCTTACTATCCGCAGACGCAATATTGGCTGATTCTGTGTGGTCACGGTAACAACGGCGGTGATGGTTATGTGGTCGCCAGGCTGGCTGCGGCTGCGGGCATCCAGGTTACGTTACTGGCAATTGAAAACGAGAAACCGCTGCCGGAAGAGGCGCATGCTGCACGTGAAGCCTGGCTTGAGGCCGGCGGTGTTATTCATGCATCGGACATTCTCTGGCCTGAAGATATCGACCTGATTATTGATGGCTTGCTGGGGACGGGGCTGAACAGTGCGCCGAAAGATCCCATTGCGACGTTGATTCATCGAGCGAATGCGCATTCTGCCCCGGTGCTGGCGCTGGATATTCCCTCCGGCCTGATAGCGCAAACCGGTGCGACCCCTGGAGCGGTCATTGATGCCGACCACACCGTCACCTTCATCGCGCTTAAACCGGGTCTGTTAACCGGCAAAGCACGTGACGTAGTGGGGCTTCTTCATCACAACACGCTGGGTCTGGATGCCTGGCTTGCCGGGCAGGAAACCCCACTCTCGCGTGTGGATGCGTCGTTGCTTCCGCACTGGTTCCCTCCGCGCCGCCCGACATCACACAAAGGCTCCCATGGTCGGCTGGTGATGATTGGCGGTGACCACGGTACCGCCGGTGCTATTCGTATGGCGGCAGAGGCGGCACTGCGCGCCGGGGCGGGTCTGGTGCGTGTTTTGACCCGGCTGGAAAACATCGCGCCGATCATCACTGCCCGCCCGGAATTGATGGTGCATGAGCTTACACCTGAATCGCTGGATGAAAGTCTGGAATGGGCTGATGTGGTGGTCATTGGACCGGGTCTCGGTCAGCAGGAGTGGGGTAAAAAGGCGCTGCAAAAAGTTGAGAATTTTCGTAAACCCATGCTCTGGGATGCCGACGCACTTAACCTTCTGGCAATCAACCCCGATAAACGTCACAATCGCATTCTGACGCCGCATCCCGGCGAAGCTGCCCGCCTGCTGAACTGTTCCGTAGCAGAAATTGAAAGCGATCGCTTACTTTCTGCGCAACGTCTGCTAAAACGTTACGCAGGTGTGGTGGTTCTGAAAGGCGCAGGGACAGTCGTGAGTGCTGAAAATGGCACGACCAGCATCATTGATGCGGGCAATGCCGGTATGGCCAGTGGCGGAATGGGCGATGTCCTGTCCGGCATTATTGGCGCCCTGTTGGGGCAGAAACACGGATTATACGACGCGGCCTGTGCGGGCTGTCTGGCGCATGGTGCGGCGGCCGATGTTCTGGCGGCCAGGCAAGGCATGCGTGGCATGCTGGCGACCGATCTTTTTTCCACGCTCGTGCGTGTAGTTAACCCGGATGTTAGTGATACAGAATGATGAACCAAGTAATTCCTTTACCTGATGAGCAAGCGACTCTGGATTTTGGTCAACGTATGGCCCTGGCGTGCGATGGTGCCACGGTGATTTATCTGTACGGTGACCTGGGAGCAGGTAAAACCACCTTTAGCCGGGGCTTTTTACAGGCGCTCGGTCATAACGGGAATGTGAAAAGCCCGACCTATACGCTTGTCGAACCCTACACGCTGGATGGCTTAAACGTGTACCACTTCGACCTGTATCGTCTTGCGGATCCTGAGGAGCTGGAATTTATGGGGATACGCGACTATTTTGCCAACGACGCAATTTGCCTGGTCGAGTGGCCGCAACAAGGTGCGGGTGTACTGCCTGACCCGGATGTCGAAATCCATATTGATTACCAGGCTCAGGGGCGTGAGGCACGCATTACTGCTGTATCCTCATCTGGCGTTTCGTTGCTGGCGCGTTTGGCCAGTTAATCTTAGGGATGACGGGATGATTTATCGCGTGAAAAGTTGGCTGGTGGCGGCGCTGGTTTTACTCAGCGCGCATGTGAGTGCGGCGAGCCTGTCAGATATTCAGGTCTCCAATGGTGACACACAGGCCCGTATTACCTTCAGTTTTATGGGGGACCCGGAGTATGCGTTTTCGCAGGAAGGGAAACGCAGCGTGGCGCTCGATATCAAACAAACCGGCGTGATTCAGGGCCTGCCGTTGCAGTTCAGCGGTAACAACCTGGTAAAAAGCATTCGTTCCGGCACGCCAAAAGATAACCAGTCGCTGCGTCTGGTGGTCGATCTCACCGAGAATGGCAAAACCCGTGCGGTGAAACAGCAGAACGGTGCCGGGTATTCTGTCGTCTTCACTATTGATGCGGACGTTCCACCACCGCCACCACCAAAAGCTGTGGTCCAGCGTGTTGAAACGCCGGCTGTTGCCCCGCGTCCCGTTGAACCGGCGCGCAATCCGTTTAAATCAGACAACGACCGTATTACTAGCGTGACCAACAGCAACACGGCTGTCCGTCCTGCTGCTCAATCCCGGGCGGCAACGGGTGACAAAGTCATTATCGCTATTGATGCCGGGCACGGCGGTCAGGATCCTGGTGCGATTGGCCCTGGCGGTACCCAGGAGAAAAACATCACCATCTCCGTGGCGCGCAAACTGCGTACCTTATTAAATGATGACCCGATGTTTAAAGCGGTGCTGACACGCGATGGAGATTATTTTATTTCGGTGATGGGCCGTTCGGACGTTGCCCGTAAGCAGAATGCGAACTTTCTGGTGTCTATTCATGCTGATGCCGCGCCGAACCGCGATGCCACGGGAGCCTCTGTTTGGGTGCTCTCCAACCGCCGTGCAAACAGTGAAATGGCCGGTTGGCTTGAGCAGCACGAGAAGCAATCTGAACTGCTGGGTGGCGCAGGGGATGTGCTGGCAAACAGTCAGTCTGACCCATACCTGAGCCAGGCGGTGCTGGATTTACAATTCGGCCATTCCCAACGTGTCGGGTATGATGTCGCCACAAGTATGATTACCCAACTTTCTCGCATTGGTGCGCTGCACAAGCGTCGGCCTGAGCATGCCAGCCTTGGTGTGCTGCGTTCGCCGGATATCCCGTCCGTACTGGTTGAGACCGGGTTTATCAGTAATAACAGTGAAGAACGTCTGCTGGCGAGCAGTGACTATCAGCAACAGCTGGCTGACGCTATTTATAGTGGTTTACGCAATTACTTCCTGGCGCACCCGCTTCAGTCTGCCCCGCAGGGTGGCACCGGGCAAACCGCCAGCGCGGAAACCGCTTCACACGGACTGTTTAACTAAGGAGCATTCATGCCGATTCAGGTTCTGCCGCCACAGCTTGCGAACCAGATCGCCGCTGGCGAAGTGGTGGAACGCCCTGCGTCGGTGGTGAAAGAGCTGGTTGAAAACAGCCTGGATGCGGGCGCGACCCGCATCGACATCGATATTGAACGCGGCGGGGCGAAGCTCATCCGCATTCGCGATAACGGTTGTGGCATTAAAAAGGACGAGCTGGCGCTGGCGCTGGCGCGTCATGCCACCAGCAAAATTGCCTCGCTGGACGATCTGGAAGCGATTATCAGTCTCGGCTTTCGTGGTGAGGCGCTCGCCAGTATCAGTTCTGTCTCTCGTCTGATGCTCACTTCGCGGACCGCTGAACAGCAGGAAGCCTGGCAGGCCTACGCCGAGGGGCGTGACATGGATGTGACCGTCAAACCTGCGGCGCACCCGGTGGGTACTACGCTCGAAGTGTTGGATCTCTTTTACAACACGCCTGCTCGCCGCAAGTTCATGCGCACTGAAAAAACCGAATTTGCTCACATTGATGAAGTGGTGCGTCGGATTGCGCTGGCCCGTTTTGATGTCACTATCAATCTCAGCCATAACGGCAAAATGGTGCGCCAGTACCGGGCTGTTGCGCAGGGCGGTCAAAACGAGCGCCGTTTGGGGGCGATTTGCGGCACGGCGTTTCTTGAAAAAGCTCTGGCCATTGAGTGGCAGCATGGCGATCTTGCTTTGCGTGGCTGGGTCGCTGAGCCAGGGGCGACGACCTCTGCCTTTGCCGAGATCCAGTACTGTTACGTAAATGGTCGCATGATGCGTGACCGACTTATTAACCACGCTATCCGCCAGGCCTGTGAAGACAAACTGGGGGCCGACCAGCAGCCCGCTTTTGTTCTCTATCTCGAAATCGATCCGCACCAGGTTGACGTGAATGTGCACCCGGCCAAACACGAAGTGCGTTTTCATCAGTCGCGGCTGGTCCATGACTTCATCTATCAGGGCGTGTTAAGCGTCCTTCAACAGCAGGCAGAGAATCTGCTGCCGTTGGCGGAAGAGAGTGTTCCCGCGCCGCGCATCGTTCCGGAAAACCGGGTGGCGGCGGGGCGCAATCAGTTTGCGGAACCTGCTGCGCCCCGTGAACCTTCTGTTCTGCGTGAACCGCCTGCCGCGGGGGGATATTCAGGATCGTCCTCTGCGCGTGCTCCTGCCTGGCCGAATGCGCAGCCCGGATATCAGAAACAGCAGGGGGCGCTCTACCGCCAGTTGCTGAACACGCCCGAAGTCGAACGTAGCCCTGAACCTAACGTGAACAAGAGTGCGCCGGCGCTGGATGCCCATAGCCAGAGTTTTGGCCGTGTGCTGACGATTGTTCCGCCCGACTTTGCCCTGCTCGAACGTGATGGCAGCCTCAGGTTGCTGTCGCTGCCTGTCGCGGAACGCTGGCTGCGCTATCGACAGCTTTCGGCTGATAACGGACCTGTGTGTGGGCAGCCTCTGCTGATTCCGGTGCGCCTCAAAGTCTCACCGCAAGAGAGCACTACATTAAAAGAAGCGCAGGCCGTGCTGGCGCAAATGGGCGTCGAATTTGTCCCTGATGGGCAACACGTCACGCTACGGGCGGTGCCTTTACCCTTACGCCAACAAAATTTACAAAACTTGATTCCTGAACTGATAGGCTACCTGGCTCAACAGACAACGATTGATGTGGTGAATACTGCTCAATGGATTGCCCGTCATCTGGCCAGCGAGCACAGCCAGTGGAACATGGCGCAAGCTATTACTTTGTTAACCGACGTCGAACGTCTTTGTCCGCATCTGGTAAAAAATCCACCGGATGGTTTAATGCAACCTGTTGATTTATCTAAGGCGATGAACGCCCTGAAACATGAGTGATATGAGTAAGGCTGGCCTGCCAAAGGCGATTTTTTTGATGGGGCCGACTGCCTCCGGTAAAACGGCGTTAGCCATTGAGTTACGTAAAGTTTTGCCAGTTGAGTTGATAAGCGTGGATTCCGCCCTTATCTATCAAGGGATGGATATCGGCACGGCGAAACCGAATGCCGACGAATTACGTGCTGCCCCACATCGATTACTGGATATTCGTGATCCTTCTCAGGCTTATTCAGCGGCGGATTTCCGTCGTGATGCACTGGCTGAGATGAATGAGATTACTGCCGCAGGGCGAATTCCTCTGCTGGTGGGTGGCACGATGCTCTACTTTAAGGCGTTACTGGAAGGACTCTCTCCTTTACCTTCCGCAGACCCGGCAGTGAGAGCTGAAATTGAGAAACAAGCAGCAGAGCGTGGTTGGGATGCGTTACATCAGCAGTTGCAGGCCATTGATCCTGTAGCGGCTGCGCGAATCCATCCAAATGATCCGCAAAGGCTTTCCCGGGCACTGGAAGTTTTTTTCATTTCGGGTAAAACTTTAACGGATCTGACGCAAACGTCAGGAGACGCTCTGCCGTATCAGGTGCATCAGTTCGCCATCGCCCCGGCGAGCCGTGAACTGCTCCATCAGCGAATTGAGCAGCGTTTTCATCAGATGTTGGCTTCAGGTTTTGAAGCAGAAGTGCGGGCTTTATTTGCTCGCGGTGATTTGCATACGGACATGCCTTCCATTCGTTGCGTGGGATACCGCCAGATGTGGTCATACATTGAAGGCGAAATTTCATACGATGAAATGGTTTACAGAGGTGTTTGCGCCACGAGGCAGTTAGCCAAGCGGCAGATAACCTGGTTGCGCGGATGGGACGGTGTTCATTGGTTAGACAGTGAAAAGCCGCAACAATCGTACAACGATGTGTTACAGGTTATTGGTGCTATAGCGGGTTGAGTGTGTACAATTACGTTGTATCGTGCGCAAAATTTTACGCAGTTTTCAGAACTCCCGGGTTCTAAGTACAAAACAAGCATATAAGGAAAAGATAGAATGGCTAAGGGGCAATCTTTACAAGATCCGTTCCTGAACGCACTGCGTCGGGAACGTGTTCCAGTTTCAATTTATTTGGTGAATGGTATCAAGCTGCAAGGGCAAATTGAGTCTTTCGATCAGTTCGTGATCCTGTTGAAAAACACGGTCAGCCAGATGGTCTATAAGCATGCTATTTCTACTGTTGTTCCGTCTCGCCCGGTTTCTCATCATAGCAACAACGCGGGTGGCGGCACTGGCAGTAACTACCATCATGGTAGCAATGCTCAGTCCTCTGCGCAGCAGGACAGCGAAGAAACCGAATAAGGTTGCTGGCTGTTTTTCCATGTCGGGGAGCCAGGATTCTGAGTTCCCCGCTGGTATTTTAGGAGAGTTTACGCTTGTTTGACCGTTATGAAGCCGGTGAGCAGGCGGTGCTGGTACACATCTATTTTTCGCAAGACAAAGATATAGAAGACCTCCAGGAATTTGAATCCCTGGTCTCTTCTGCCGGTGTCGAAGCAATGCAGGTGATTACTGGTAGCCGTAAAGCACCGCACCCTAAGTATTTTGTAGGTGAAGGTAAGGCTGTCGAAATTGCGGAAGCCGTAAAAGCGACAGGGGCTTCTGTTGTTTTATTTGATCACGCATTGAGTCCGGCCCAGGAACGTAATCTTGAAGCGTTATGTGAATGCCGGGTTATTGACCGTACAGGTCTGATTCTCGATATTTTTGCCCAACGCGCACGTACCCATGAAGGTAAGTTGCAGGTTGAGCTGGCGCAGTTGCGCCATTTAGCGACGCGTTTAGTGCGTGGCTGGACCCACCTTGAAAGACAAAAGGGCGGGATTGGTTTGCGTGGCCCGGGTGAAACCCAGCTCGAAACTGACCGTCGTTTACTGCGTAATCGTATTATGCAAATCCTCTCGCGGCTTGAGAAAGTGGAAAAGCAGCGTGAACAGGGACGCCGCTCGCGCATGAAAGCGGATATTCCAACGGTGTCGCTGGTGGGTTATACCAACGCCGGCAAATCCTCCCTGTTTAATCAGATAACCGAGGCCCAGGTGTACGCGGCGGATCAATTGTTCGCCACACTGGACCCGACCCTGCGTCGCATTGATGTGGCTGACGTAGGCGAAACCGTGTTGGCGGATACCGTTGGTTTTATCCGCCATTTGCCACATGATCTCGTGGCCGCGTTTAAAGCGACGCTGCAGGAAACCCGGCAGGCTACGTTGCTTTTGCATGTCATTGACGCCGCCGATGTGCGGTTGCAGGACAACATTGAAGCCGTAAACATTGTGCTCGAGGAAATCGATGCACATGAAATCCCGACACTGCTCGTCATGAACAAGATCGATATGCTGGATGATTTTGAGCCACGTATTGACCGGGATGAAGAGAACAAACCGATTCGGGTCTGGTTATCTGCCCAGACCGGAGTGGGTGTACCACTGTTATTCCAGGCTTTAACGGAGCGTCTGTCTGGTGAGGTGGCACAACATACGTTGCGCTTACCGGCAAAAGAAGGGCGCCTGAGAAGTCGTTTTTATCAGCTTCAGGCCATCGAAAAAGAGTGGATGGAGGACGACGGGAGTCTGGGTATGCAGGTGCGCATGCCGATTGTGGACTGGCGTCGCCTCTGTAAACAAGAACCGGCACTGGAAGACTACGTCGTCTGACCGGAACGGGCCTGAGGGATTTTCCCCTTTGGGGGATACCCAAACTGATTCGGGTTGCAACGTGGCAGCCTGGAGCATGAAGGTATAACCGCATAACAAATATGGAGCACATACATGGCGTGGAATCAGCCCGGTAATAACGGACAAGACCGCGACCCGTGGGGAAGCAGCAAACCAGGCGGCAACTCTGAGGGAAATGGAAACAAAGGCGGTCGCGATCAGGGGCCACCTGATCTGGATGATATCTTCCGTAAGCTGAGCAAAAAACTCGGCGGCCTGGGCGGTGGCAAAGGCACCGGTTCCGGCGGTGGAAGCCAACAACCTTCTGGCCCGCGTGGTCACATTGGCGGACGTATCGTCAGTATTGTTGCGGCAGCAGCCGTGATTATCTGGGCGGCCACGGGGTTCTACACCATTAAAGAAGCAGAGCGTGGTGTGGTTACGCGCTTTGGTAAGTTCAGCCATCTGGTTGAGCCGGGTCTGAACTGGAAACCGACCTTCATTGATAACGTGACGGCGGTTAACGTCGAATCCGTTCGTGAACTGGCGGCTTCCGGCGTCATGCTGACCTCCGACGAAAACGTTGTGCGCGTTGAAATGAACGTGCAGTACCGTGTGACCGATCCTGAGCGCTACCTCTTTAGCGTGACCAGTGCTGATGACAGCCTGCGTCAGGCGACGGACAGCGCACTGCGTGGCGTTATCGGTAAGTACTCTATGGACCGTATCCTCACCGAAGGCCGTACCGTTATTCGTAGCGATACCCAACGTGAGCTGGAAGAGACCGTGCGTCCGTACAACATGGGGATCACTCTGCTGGACGTGAACTTCCAGGCGGCTCGTCCACCTGAAGAAGTAAAAGCCGCATTTGATGATGCCATTGCTGCACGTGAGAACGAACAGCAATACATCCGTGAGGCAGAAGCCTACACCAACGAAGTGCAGCCACGTGCCAACGGTCAGGCGCAGCGTATTCTGGAAGAAGCGCGTGCATACAAGACTCAGACCATCCTGGAAGCACAGGGTGAAGTGGCTCGTTTCGCAAAAATTCTACCTGAATATAAAGCTGCACCGCAGATCACCCGTGAACGTCTCTATATTGAGACCATGGAAAAAGTACTGAGTCATACCCGCAAAGTGCTGGTCAGTGACAACAAGAATGGCAACCTGATGGTTCTGCCACTCGATCAGATGCTGAAAGGCGGTAACGCCACCGGGGCAAAGAGTGATAGCAGTGGCGCGAACAATCTTCTGCGCCTGCCGCCTGCGTCCTCATCTGGCTCAAGTGGCGCAAGCAACACATCGTCCTCTAACCAGGGCGACATCATGGACCAACGCCGTGCTAACGCGCAGCGTAACGACTACCAGCGTCAGGGGGAATAACGATGCGTAAGTCAGTAATCGCGATTATCATCATCGTGCTGGTAGTGCTTTACACCTCGCTGTTTGTCGTGAAAGAGGGTGAGCGCGGTATTTCTATGCGCTTCGGTAAAGTGTTGCGTGACGATGAAAACAAACCGCTGGTTTTCGAGCCGGGTTTGCATTTCAAACTGCCGTTTATTGAATCCGTTAAAACGCTTGATGCCCGTATTCAAACCATGGACAACCAGGCAGATCGCTTTGTAACGAAAGAGAAGAAAGACCTGATTGTTGATTCCTACATCAAGTGGCGAATCAGCGACTTCAGCCGCTACTACCTGGCAACCGGTGGTGGTGATGTTTCTCAGGCAGAAGTGCTGCTGAAACGTAAATTCTCTGACCGTCTGCGTTCTGAAATTGGTCGTCTGGATGTGAAAGACATCGTGACCGATTCCCGTGGTCGTCTGACCCTGGAAGTGCGTGATGCGCTGAACTCCGGTTCTTCTGGCGCCGAAGATGAAGTCGCAACGCCTGCTGCTGATGATGCTATCGCTAAAGCGGCACAGCGCGTGGCTGTTGAAACGAATGGCAAAGTGCCGGTCATTAACCCAAACAGCATGGCGGCGTTAGGTATCGAAGTGGTGGATGTGCGTATTAAGCAGATCAACCTGCCAACTGAAGTTTCGGAAGCGATCTTTAACCGTATGCGCGCTGAGCGTGAAGCGGTTGCTCGTCGCCACCGTTCTCAGGGTCAGGAAGAGGCTGAAAAGCTGCGTGCTACAGCGGATTACGAAGTGACAAAAACGCTGGCGGAATCTGAGCGTCAGGGACGTATCCTGCGCGGTGAAGGTGATGCAGAAGCCGCTAAGCTGTTTGCTGATGCCTTTAGCCAGGATCCAGACTTCTACGCCTTTATTCGTAGCCTGCGTGCTTATGAAAGCAGCTTCCAGAGCAACCAGGATGTGATGGTGCTCAGCCCGGACAGCGACTTCTTCCGTTATATGAAGTCACCGACGCCAGTGACGCGTTAAGTTCACTTAAACGGTAAGACGTAAAAACCACCGGCTCCTCCAGGAGCGGTGGTTTTCTTTTTATAAGGATAAAAATGAACGCAACAATCTGGTTGGCATTGGCTCTCGTTTTGGTCCTGGAGGGATTAGGTCCAATGCTCTACCCCCGTGCATGGCGTCGTATGATCGCCACAATGAGTAACCTTCCGGATAATGTATTGCGTCGCTTTGGCGGCGGTCTTGTGGTCGCTGGCATTGTGATCTACTACATGTTGAGGAAAACGATTGGCTGATCAAAAAGTGGTCTGATTTGCCTTAATTTGGGTACAAAAAGTGCTGTATATCTGAAAATCCGATGGTAGAATCCATTTTTAAGCAAACGGTGATTTTGAAAAATGGGTAACAACGTCGTCGTACTGGGCACCCAATGGGGTGACGAAGGTAAAGGGAAGATTGTTGATCTTCTGACTGAACGGGCTAAATATGTTGTACGCTACCAGGGCGGTCACAACGCAGGCCATACTCTCGTAATCAACGGTGAAAAAACCGTCCTCCATCTGATTCCATCAGGCATTCTCCGCGAAAACGTAACCAGCATCATCGGCAACGGTGTTGTGCTGTCTCCGGCTGCGCTGATGAAAGAGATGAAAGGTCTGGAAGACCGTGGTATCCCGGTTCGTGAACGCCTGCTGTTGTCCGAAGCGTGCCCGCTGATCCTCGATTATCATGTGGCGCTGGACGTAGCACGCGAAAAAGCGCGCGGTTCTAAAGCTATCGGCACCACCGGTCGTGGTATCGGGCCTGCTTATGAAGATAAAGTGGCTCGCCGTGGTCTGCGCGTTGGCGACCTGTTCGACAAAGCGACCTTTGCTGACAAACTGAAAGAAGTGATGGAATATCACAACTTCCAGCTGGTGAATTTCTATAAAGCAGAAGCCGTTGACTATCAGAAAGTGCTGGATGATGTGATGGCGATTGCCGACATCCTCACCGCGATGGTTGTTGATGTGTCCGATCTGCTGGATCAAGCGCGTCAACGTGGCGACTTCGTGATGTTCGAAGGTGCACAGGGTACGCTGCTGGATATCGACCACGGTACTTATCCGTACGTAACTTCCTCCAACACCACTGCTGGTGGCGTGGCGACCGGCTCCGGCCTGGGCCCGCGTTATGTGGATTATGTACTGGGTATCATCAAAGCCTACTCTACTCGCGTGGGTGCAGGTCCGTTCCCGACAGAACTGTTCGATGACATCGGTGAGTTCCTGTGCAAGCAGGGCAACGAATTCGGTGCCACTACTGGCCGTCGCCGCCGCACTGGCTGGCTGGATATCGTTGCTATCCGTCGCGCCGTACAGATTAACTCCCTGTCTGGTTTCTGCCTGACCAAACTGGATGTGCTGGACGGTCTGAAAGAAGTTAAGATCTGTATCGGGTACCGCATGCCGGATGGTCGCGAAGTGACGACTACTCCGCTGGCTGCTGACAACTGGGAAGGTATTGAGCCGATTTATGAATCAATGCCGGGCTGGTCTGAAACCACCTTTGGTGTGAAAACGCGTGATGGTCTGCCGCAAGCTGCGCTGGACTACATCAAACGTATTGAAGAACTGACTGGTGTACCGATCGACATTATCTCTACCGGTCCGGACCGTTCTGAGACCATGATTCTGCGCGACCCGTTCGACGCATAATCATCAACGGGGCTTGCCTGGCAGGCCCCTTCTTCCTGCTTTTTCCCCCTCCCGTTCAAATAAATTAGCGGCATTCCTGCTGGCTGGTTTATCATCAATAGAGTCAATACCTGCGGGTATCTCATTTTTCCCCCTGTTTCTGAGGTTGATGTGCAGTTAACGAGTTTCACCGATTACGGATTACGTGCGTTGATTTATATGGCGTCATTGCCAGAAGGGAAAATGACGAATATCACCGAAGTCACTGAGATTTATGGTGTGTCCCGTAATCATATGGTCAAAATAATCAATCAACTTAGTCGTGAAGGCTATGTGATGGCCGTCAGGGGAAAAAACGGGGGGATCAGGCTGGGCAGGGCAGCAAAAGACATTCGTATTGGTGATGTCGTGCGTGACCTGGAGCCGCTAACGCTTGTGAACTGCAGCAGTGAATTTTGCCATATAACTTCCGCCTGCCGCCTCAAGCAGGCGCTTTCTAAGGCTGTGCAAAGTTTCCTTAAGGAACTGGATAACTACACGCTGGCCGAATTGGTTGAAGAGAATCAACCGCTTTACAAATTATTGCTGGTGGACTGAAAAAATCGCCACCAGAGATGACAACGGAGGAACCGCTATGTCACACGATCCTTTCCTGGAACGCGAAGCTGAAAAATATTCAAATCCTATCCCCAGCCGCGAATTTATCCTCGAACACCTCACCAAACGTGAAAAACCCGCCAATCGCGAAGAACTGGCGGTTGAACTCAATATTGAAGGCGAAGAACAACAAGAAGCCCTGCGCCGCCGCCTGCGCGCTATGGAGCGTGATGGCCAACTGGTCTTCACCCGCCGTCAATGCTACGCCCTGCCAGAACGGCTCGACCTACTGAAAGGCATGGTGATTGGCCACCGCGATGGATTTGGTTTCCTGCGCGTCGAAGGCCGCAAAGACGATCTGTACCTCTCCAGCGAGCAGATGAAAATGTGCATGCACGGCGACCAGATTCTGGCCCAGCCGCTGGGTGCCGACCGTAAAGGCCGCCGCGAAGCGCGTGTCGTGCGCATCCTTGAGCCGAAAAAGGGTCAGATAGTTGGTCGTTACTTTACCGATGCCGGTGTCGGCTTTGTGGTCCCTGATGACAGCCGCTTAAGTTTTGACATCCTGATTCCACCGGAAGAGGCAATGGGCGCGCGCATGGGCTTTGTGGTGGTGGTTGAACTGACCCAGCGCCCGACCCGTCGCACCAAAGCCATCGGTAAAATCGTTGAAGTGCTGGGCGACAATATGGGTACCGGCATGGCCGTGGATATGGCGCTGCGCACCCATGAAATCCCGTATGTCTGGCCGCCAGCGGTTGAACAACAGATTTCCGGGCTGAAAGAACAGGTGCCGGAAGAAGCCAAAATCGGCCGCATCGATCTGCGTTCCCTGCCGCTGGTCACGATTGACGGTGAAGATGCACGTGACTTCGATGACGCCGTTCACTGCGAGAAGAAACGCGGCGGTGGCTGGCGCTTATGGGTGGCGATTGCCGACGTCAGCTACTACGTCCGTCCGGGCACGCCGCTGGATGATGAAGCACGTGGTCGCGGGACCTCGGTCTATTTCCCGTCTCAGGTCGTGCCAATGCTGCCGGAAGTGCTCTCCAACGGCCTGTGTTCGCTCAACCCGCAGGTTGACCGTCTGTGTATGGTCTGCGAGATGACCATTTCGGCCAAGGGCCGCCTGACGAGCTATACATTCTACGAAGCGGTAATGAGCTCCCATGCCCGTCTGACCTACAACAAGGTCTGGCATATACTGCAGGGCGATCAGGATCTACGCGAGCAGTACGCGCCACTGGTTAAGCATATCGAAGAGCTGCACAACCTCTACAAAGTACTTGATGCCTCCCGTGCCGAACGTGGCGGGATCTCCTTTGAGAGTGAGGAAGCCAAATTTATCTTCAACGCCGAGCGTCGTATTGAGCGCATTGAGCAAACTCAGCGCAATGATGCCCATAAGCTGATTGAAGAGTGCATGATCCTTGCCAATATCTCGGCGGCGCGTTTCGTTGAGAAGGAAAAAGAGCCCGCACTGTTCCGTATCCACGACAAGCCAACCACCGAAGCCATCACTTCCTTCCGTACCGTACTGGCGGAACTGGGCCTCGAACTGCCCGGCGGCAATAAGCCTGAGCCTGCGGATTACGCGGCGTTGCTGGAGTCCATCGCCGATCGTCCGGATCATGAGATGCTGCAAACCATGCTGCTGCGTTCTATGAAACAGGCGGTTTACGATCCAGAAAACCGCGGTCACTTTGGACTGGCGCTGCAATCTTATGCACACTTCACGTCGCCGATCCGTCGTTATCCTGACCTGTCGCTGCACCGTGCTATCAAGTATTTGCTGGCGAAAGATGAAGGCCATGTTGGCAACAGTACCGAGACAGGCGGCTGGCATTACAGCCTGGAAGAGATGCTGCAACTGGGTCAGCACTGTTCAATGACCGAACGCCGCGCCGACGAAGCGACCCGTGAAGTCTCCGACTGGCTGAAGTGCGACTTTATGCAGGACCAGGTGGGCAACACCTTCCCTGGCGTGATTGCCAGCGTGACCGGCTTTGGCTTCTTCGTGCGTCTGACCGATCTGTTCATCGACGGTCTGGTACACGTCTCGACGCTGGATAACGACTACTACCGCTTCGACCAGATTGGCCAGCGCCTGATTGGCGAATCGGGCGGCCAGACTTACCGTCTGGGCGACAAAGTGGAAGTTCGCGTTGAAGCCGTCAACATGGACGAGCGTAAAATCGACTTCTCTCTGATCTCCAGCGAGCGCGGCCCGCGTAATGTGGGTAAAACCGCCCGTGAAAATGCGAAAAAAGGCGGCGGGGCGAAACCAGCGGGTAAACGTCGTCAGACCGGTAAAAAAGTGAACTTCGAGCCCGACAGTGAATTTCGTAAAGCGAAAGGTCCTGCGAAACCGAAGAAAGAAAAAAGCGTGAAAAAACCGTCGGCAAAAACGCAAAAAATCGCTGCGGCGACAAAAGCAAAACGCGCGGTGAAAAAGAAAGTCGCTGAATAACCAGACCTGAAATACCGACTAATAACCCCTCTCCTGGCAGAGGGGTTATTCTTTTTTAACGTATTATATTCCTTCCTGTAATAGAAATAGCCCTCCGGACGTTTATTTTCCTGCTTAGCAAAATTGTGAAAATCGATATTTATTATTGGTGATTAGCCGCCAGAATCAGATGTGTATAGTGACTCCCATCAGCTATTCGCTTATTTAGCAAGGAGTCATCATGCACCTGGCGCGTTTTCCCCGACTGTCACTCGGCCATTTTCCCACTCCACTGGAGCCGTTAAATAATCTCACTACACTGCTCGGTGGTCCGCAAATATGGATTAAGCGCGATGATGCAACCGGGCTTGCCAGCGGCGGAAATAAAACCCGCAAACTGGAATTTCTGCTGGCCGATGCGCTGGAGAAAAAAGCCGATGTGATTATTACTCAGGGCGCGACCCAATCTAACCACGTGCGCCAGACCATTGCCGGTGCGGCAAAACTCGGCCTTGCTGCCAAAGTGCTGCTGGAAAAACGCGTCACCGATTTTGGCGAAGATTATCAGCGCTCGGGCAACGTGTTGCTGGACGACCTACTGGGCGGTGAAATTGTCGCGCATCTGCCGGGTGGCACCGATATGCAGCAGGCGATGGAAGAGTACGCCGCAGAGCTGCGTGAGAAAGGGCACAACCCTTATGTGATCCCCGGCGGCGGCTCTAACCCGATTGGTGCACTGGGCTATGTCGCCTGTGCAGAAGAACTGTTATACCAGTCTTCGCAACAGCGTTTGCGCATCGATCATGTGGTTCACGCCACCGGTAGCACCGGGACGCAAGCCGGGCTGGTTGCCGGGTTCACCGCGACGAACAGCCAGGTTCCGGTACTGGGGATCAGTGTTCGTGCGCCAAAAGCGAAGCAGGAAGAAAATGTCTGGAACCTGGCTTCGCGCACCCTTTCGCTGCTCGGTGTGCCGGGTGAATTACCACGCGAGGCAGTGGTGGCGAACAGCGACTACGTTGGCGACGGTTACGGCCTGCCGACTGAAAGCATGCTGGAAGCCCTGACCCTGTTTGCCCGCCACGAAGGCATTCTGCTCGACCCGGTCTATTCCGGGAAGGGGGCCGCCGGGCTTATCGACCTAATTCGTAAAGGCCACTTCCGTAAGGATGATAACGTGGTGTTTATCCACACCGGGGGTTCTGTTGGCCTGTTCGGCTATCGCCAGGTGCTGGAGGCGCATGCCCGCCATGGCTAAGCCCTTTTTACTCGGCGTGTTGGGCGGCATGGGGCCGCTTGCCACCCTCGATTTTCAGCACAAGTTACTCGACGCCACCCCGGCGCAGAGCGACCAGCAGCACCTGCCGTCGGTGGTGTGGAATGTGCCACAAGTCGCCGACCGACAAAAAGCGCTGGCAGGGTTGGGCCCGTCGCCATTGCCTCAGTTGCTTGAGGGTATTGCAAAACTGAATCAGGCGGGGGCTAGCCATATTGCCATTCCCTGCAACACCGCGCACCACTGGTATCCGCAACTGAGCGAAGCCAGCGATGCGCCGGTTCTGCATATTGTCGATGCCACGTTAGAGATGCTGCTCAGGGTGGCGAAAAAGCCCCTGCGTGTCGGCATTATCGCCACCAAAGGGACGCTGGACGCCGGCTGGTTTCAGCAGCGTCTGGCAGAGCAGGGCATTGAATCCATCACCCCGAATGAAGACGAACTGGCGGAGTGGTTCGTGCCCGGCTGCTATGCCGTTAAGCGCGGCAAACTGGCTGAAGGCGGCGAGCTGCTCTCCCTGCAGGCGCAGGCGCTGATGGCGCGTGGTGCACAGCAACTGGTGCTGGCCTGCACGGAAGTCCCGGTGGCGCTGCACGCTGTGAGGGCCCCCTTCCTGTCGCTCACTCACGACCCCGCACAATCCCTGGCTGAACGATGTTCCCGCCTATGGCAGGACTATCGCCTCACTCACCAGGCATAAATCAACACGTTCTGATTAAGCATTTTCTCCTGCTCTGTGGGAGATATGACTCGCATTCACCGCAAGGAAAAAGAAATGAAAAAAACGCTCGGAGTATTACTCGCAGCAGGCAGCCTGTGGGCCAATATCAGTATGGCCGCCACGCCGTCTGAAGTTCGCGTCGCATATAGCGGCGGTTCGCAGGTATTAATGCTGGCGAAAGCCGACGGCTCTTTAGATAAAGCCTTAAACGCCCAGGTGAAATGGGTGCAATTTGCCTCGGGTGCTGACGCGCTTAATTATTTCGCCAGCAACGCAATTGATATTGCTAATTTCGGCTCCAGTCCGGCAACGGCAGGTATTGTCCGCAAATTGCCCGTGGAGATTATTGGTGTCTCAGGCGTGATTGCCAGTTATGAACGTTTAATTGGCAAAGAGGGCATCAACAATATTAAAGATATTGAAGGCAAACGCGTGGCTTATCCGCCAAATTCCACGGCAGCCTATGCGCTGGAAGCGGCAATCAGCGTCAATAAACTGGATCGCAGCAAAATAACGCTGCTGCCACTGCGTCCGGCAGAGATGGTTGCGGCCTGGAAACGGGGCGACATTGACGCGGGCTACGTCTGGGCCCCCTTTGCTCAGGAGCTGGAGTCCTCCGGCGGTCACCAGGTCTTCGCCACCAAAGACCTGCAGAAAGATGGTTACCTGATCTACAACAACTACGTGGTGCGTAAAGCCTTTGCTGAGCAGTATCCGGAAGCGGTCAGCGCCTTCCTGCGCGTGCACCAGCAGAAAGTCGACGAGTTTAAGAAAGACCCGGAAAGCGCTGCCGCCATTGTGGCGAAAGAGGTGGGGGCACCGGTTACCACCGCCGCCAACACGCTGGGCGGGCTGGAATACCCAACGCTTGCTGAGCAGGGGACTGCGGCCTGGCTGGGCAACGGCACGGACACCACCCACAGCGGCATCGGCAAGGCGCTGACCAAAACCTCGAACTTCCTCGCCGGCATTGGCGAAATTCGTAAGCAGGATATCCCGGACAACTGGGATTCGGCGATCGATTCCCGTTATATCCGCGAAGCGGCAACAAAATGAAATTAGGTCAGCATATCGCCATCAGCGTGCTGTCGGTGGCGGTTTTCTTTGCACTCTGGCAACTGGCGGCCACCCGGCAATGGGTGGACCCGCTGTTGCTGCCATCACTCACCGACATTGGCCTGACGGCTGAGGAACTGCTGGCAGACGGCTACCGCCAGGTTCCGCTCTGGCAGCATGTGGCGGTCAGTCTGGCCCGTGCTCTGAGCGCCTTCTCGGTGGCGATTATTCTGGGGATCCCGCTGGGGCTGCTGATGGGGCTTTCCCCCGGTTTGTCCGCGGTGCTTAACCCGTTTGTGCAGTTTCTGCGCCCGTTACCGAAAATCGCGCTGATCCCGCTCGCAGTGGTCTGGCTGGGGATTGGCGAGGCTTCGAAATTCTTCCTGATCTTTATTGCCACCTTCCTGAGCGTAGTGGTGGGGGCGTCGGCGGCGGTGGAACGCATTGGCCGCGCGCGTATTCGTGTGGCGCAAACGCTGGGGGCAACCAAAGGGCAGATTTTCCTGCGAGTCGTGTTACCAGATGCGCTGCCGGATCTCTTTACCACCGTCAGGCTGTCGATTGGTATCGGCTGGACGTCGTTGATTGCCGCCGAGATGGTGGCGGCCAGTTCCGGCCTCGGCTGGATGGTGATTAACGCCAGCTCTTATTTACGCACCGATATCGTCATGCTCGGCATTCTGCTGCTCGGCGGGACGGGGTATCTGTTGGATTTATTACTGCTGGGACTGCAACGCCTGTTTGTCCCGTGGGCGGGGAAAGAATAATGAGTGCTATCCAGCTGGAAAATGTCTCCCTTTCGTTTGCGGCAAAACCGCAGCCGTTTACGGTGCTGGAGGGGATAGATCTCACCCTCGATAAAGGGGAGTTTGTGGTGCTGCTGGGGCCGTCGGGCTGCGGCAAATCCACCATCCTCAATCTGGTCGCCGGGTTTACCAAACCCGACAGCGGCCGCGTGCTGGCGACCGGAAAACCCGTGCAGCAGCCGGGCCCGGAGCGCGGCATGATCTTCCAGCAGCCGAACCTGTTCCCGTGGCTGTCGGTGCTGGATAACGTCACCTTTGGCCCGCGTCTGGGTCGCTATCAAAAAGAAGAGGTCAACGCACGGGCGCTGGACTGGCTTAACCGTGTTGGCCTGAAAGGCTTTGAGCAGCATGCGCCGTGGCAGCTTTCCGGCGGCATGAAGCAGCGTGTGGCACTGGCCCGCGCCTGGCTGCCAGGGCCGGAAGTGCTGCTGCTGGATGAACCCTTCGGTGCGCTGGATGCACAAACCCGCCTGATGATGCAGGAGCTGCTGCGCGAGGCCTGGCTGACGACGCAGACCACGCTGCTGTTTGTGACCCACGATGTGGAAGAGGCGCTGTTTCTCGCCGACCGCATTCTGGTGATGTCGGCCAAGCCGGGAAAAATCGTCGAAGAGATTGTCCTGCCCTTTGGCCGTGAACGCGACATCGAAACGCTGGCGGAGCACCCGCGTTACGGCGAAATCAAGCAACACGTTTTACACCGCGTCCGCCAGGAGGCGAAACGCCATTTAGGTTAACTCCCAGTTCCCGGTGTCGGGAATGAATCAACTGTCATCACTGAGGTGGAAGCAATGAGCACGAGCGAATTACGAGACCGTCTGGAAGAGAGCATTCATCAGCACCGCGACGAATACGTGGCTATCGCCAAAGATATTCATGCCCATCCCGAAACCGGGAATAACGAGTACTACGCCAATGGTGTGCTGACTCAGTTGCTTGAGAAGCACGGCTTTACCGTCACTTCCAATGTGGCCGGGCACGAGACGGCGTTCTACGCGGTCAAAGAGAGCGGTAAACCCGGCCCGACCATCGCCTATCTGGCGGAATACGATGCGCTGATCGATATCGGTCACGCCTGCGGACACAACATCATTGGCGTCACCAGCATTGCGGCAGCGATCGCCTTAAGCCAGGTGCTGGATCAAACCGGCGGCAAAGTCGTGGTGCTCGGCACCCCGGCGGAAGAGGGCGGACTGCGCGGTAAAGGCGGGCCGAACGGCAACGTCAAAGCCCGCTTTGTAGAGCACGGTTTTCTGGATGATGTCGATGTGGCGCTGATGGTCCACCCGGCGGGCAAAACTCGCCTTTCCGGTCCGTCGCTTGCCAATAACCATCTCTATTTCCATTTCTACGGCAAGCCGTCGCACGCGGGCAGTTCGCCGCACAAAGGTGTTAACGCGCTCGATGCCCTGGTGCTGCTCTACAACGGCATCAGCGTACTGCGTCAGCAGTTGCCGGACGGTATTCGCGTTCACGGCATTATCACTAACGGCGGTCAGGCCCCCAACGTGATCCCGGAATACGCTTCCGCCCACTACTACATCCGCGCCCACACCCGCGAAGAGGTGCTGGCGCTGGAGCCGCGCATTCGCGCCATTGCCGAAGGCGTTGCCCTGGCAACCGGCACCACGGTGAAAATTGAACACCAGGTCGGCCCGCGAGATTTCAACATCAACCACACCCTGAACAGCGTGCTGCTCGACGAGTTCACTGCTGCGGGTGAAAAGGTTGAACTGAAAGAGAAAGAGGGTCTGGGTTCAACCGATGCGGGCGATATCAGCCATGCGGTACCGACCGGGCATCCTTACATCAAAATCGGCCCGGACGATCTGATTGGTCATACCGTTGAATTCCGTGAAGCGGCGAACTCGGTAAAAGGCTACGAAGCGCTGGTCACCGGTGCGCAGGTGCTGGCTCGCACCGGCCTGCGTTTGCTGACGGACGCTGCACTGTTGCAGGAAACCAAAGATGAATTTGCCGGGCGCAGCACTGCGACCCAGGCCGCCTGATACCCGACTGGAGCAACGACATAATGAAAATGCTGTTTTCTGCCGCCGCGTTACTGCTGGCGGCGGTTTTACCTCTGGGGAATGCGCAGGCGGAAACCGTTAACCGCAACGCCACGCTCAATATCGCCTATGGCAACCGTCCGGGAACGCTGGACCCGTACCTGACCACCAACAACGCCACCTCGGATGTGGATCGCCATATCTTTGAGACGCTGTTTACCATCAACGCCCGCTATGAGCCGGTGCCGGAGCTGGTGCAGAGCTACACCCTGAGTGACGATCGCAAAACCTACACCTTCGTGTTGCGTGACGGCATTCATTTCCACGACGGGCAGTTGCTTACCGCCGACGACGTGGTGGCATCGATGAATCGTTGGCTCACCGTGTCGACCCAGGGCAAGGCTAACCTGCCAGGTGTTCAGTTCAGCAAAGTGGACGACAAGACCGTCAGCTTTACCCTGCCAGCCCCGTCACTGATTACCCTCAACGTGCTGGCGGATGTGAAAAACATCGCCGCGATTATGCCCAAACGCATTATTGATGAGGCGAACAGCAGCAAAAAACCGGTTACCGAGCTGATTGGCACCGGGCCGTACAAACTGGCGGAGTTTAAAGCCGGGGATTACCTGCACCTGACCCGTTACGACCAGTATGTGTCGCGCTCTGAACCGGCCAGCGGGCTGTCCGGGCAGAAAAAAGCGGACGTCAAAGACATCTGGTTCCGCTATATCACCGATGAATCTACCCGTCTGGCAGGGGCGATGACCGGGGAGTATGACCTGGTGTTCCAGTTGCCGAAGGACAATATCGACACCCTCGCCAGCGCGCCGGACATCTCACTGTTTGAGCCCCAGAGCGGCGGTTCGCTGATCACTTATCTGTTCAATAAACACCAGGGGCCGTTTGCCAACGTGAAGCTGCGTCAGGCGTTTAACCTGGCGCTGGATGTGCACCAGACCCTGCTGGCGGGCTACAGCGACCCGCGTTTCTTCAAAGAAGGGCCGTCGCTGGGCTTCCCGGATCAGGTGGACTGGTACAGCGATGCCGGTAAGCCTTACTGGAATCAGCACAAACTGGAGGAAGCACGCAAGCTGGTGCAGGAGTCGGGCTACAAAGGCGAAGAGGTGGTGATCATCGCCACCAAAGAGTATGCCGAGCTGTATAACCTGGCGATTGTCGCCCAGCAGGTGCTCAAGCAGATTGGCGTGAAATCCCGTCTTGATGTCTACGACTGGCCAACGGTTTTGCAACGCCGCCAGGACCCGAAAAACTTCGATCTCTGCGCGCTGGAATTCACCATGCGTCAGGTGCTGCATCAGTATCCGTTCCTTGACTCGCGGGCCAAATTCCCGGGCCTGAGCGACAGCCCGGAGATTGACGGCGTGCTTGATGAGATTAAACAGGCCGCAACCCTGAAAGAGACGCGTCCGCTGGTGGATAAACTCAACGTCCTGCTCTGGCAGTATCTGCCGGTGATTGTGCTGGGACGCACCACGCCGGATGCGGTGGCGATCAAAAACAACGTCAAAGGTTATCAGGATCTGAGTGGTCCGATTCTGTGGAACCTGAGCGTCACTCAGCCCTGACGGGAGAAGGCGATGAAACGATATCTCTTTCACCGCCTGCTGGCGCTGCTGCCGGTACTGCTGGTGGTCTCGGTGGTGGTGTTCTGTCTTATTCATCTGGCGCCGGGAGACCCGGCGCTGGTGATTCTCGGTAATGACGCAAGTCCTGCTGACATCGCCGCCATGCGCCAGCAAATGGGGCTGGACCGGCCGCTGCTGGTCCAGTTTGTTAGCTGGTTTGGCGGCATCTTAACAGGCGATCTCGGGCATTCGCTGTTTCTCAATACCAGCGTGATGACCCTCTTTTTACAGCACCTGACCCCAACGCTTGCGCTGGCGTTCTATGCCCAGGCCATTGCGCTGGTGCTCGGACTGCTCGGCGGCGTGGTGAGCGCCTGGCAGCACGGTGGGGTAGTCGACAAAACCATTCGTGCGCTGGCGACCTTAGGCATGTCGGTTCCGGGCTTTCTGCTGGGGCTGTTTTTGATCTTCTTTTTTGCCGTGCAGTTGCGCTGGTTCCCGGTGGTGGGGTATCGCTCGACCAACGACTCACTGCTGCTGAACGTCTGGTATCTCACCCTTCCGGCATTCGCGTTGGGGTTGCGTATTGCGGCGCTCATTGCCCGCATGACCCGGGCGGTGATGCTCGATGTGATGCAGGAGCATTTCATCAGCACAGCGCGGGCGAAAGGGGTGCCGGAGCGGCTGGTGCTGCTGCGGCATACATTACGCAATGCCCTGATCCCCATTCTGACAATCTGCGGTGAATCCTTCGCGTCGTTAGTCACCGGGACGATTGTTATCGAAAGTGTGTTCGGCATTCCTGGGGTGGGATCGCTGATTGTCGATTCGATCGAGCGACGCGATGTGACGGTGATTCAGGGCGTGGTGCTGCTGATTACCGTCTGCTATGTGCTGGTCAATCTGGTGGTGGATCTGCTGAGCTATGTTGCCGATCCGCGCCTGTCCGTTGAGGGAGAAAACCGCTGATGATCGGTAAAAATCCTGGCATCTGGATCTGGCCCGCGCTGTTGCTGGCGATTGTGCTGTTGTCGTTTTTTGCCAGCGCCATTAGCTCCTACGATCCTTACAGTATCGACCCGTTGAGTCGCCTCAAGCCACCTTCGTTACAACATTGGTTCGGTACCGACAACTTCGGCCGTGACCTCTTTGTGCGTGTTGCGCTGGCCGTGCGCGTTTCGCTGTCGGTCGGCGCGGCGGTGGCAGTGATTGCAGGCGTAACGGGCCTTGCCATCGGCTTGCTGTGCGCCTGGTATCGCCCGGTGGATCGCATTCTGATGCGCGTCTGCGACGGACTGTTTGCCTTCCCGTCGCTGCTGCTGGCGATAGCGATCGTTGGCGTGCTGGGGCCAAAAATCAGCAATGTGGTGCTGGCGCTGTCGCTGGTCTACGTGCCGTCGATTGCCCGAGTGATCCGTGGGGCGGCGATGGTTATTAAAGAAAAGAACTTTATCGAAGCGCTGCGGGCGCAAGGGGCATCGGCTTCGCGCATTATCTGGCTACACCTGCTGCCCAATGTGATATCGCCGTTTATCGTCCAGGTGAGCTGGGTCTTCTCAGTTGCCATTCTCACCGAGGCGGCGCTCAGCTTTCTCGGCTCTGGCGTACCCCCGCCGATGCCCAGTCTCGGCAACCTGTTGTTGGAGGGGAAAGCGGTGATCTTTACCGCCTGGTGGATGACCTTCTTCCCCGGCGTGGCCATCGTACTGCTGATCCTCGGGCTGAATATTATTGGCGACGATCTCCGTGATAGCGCCGATCCTGGCTTAAAGCCACTGCCGCGCCGCGTTCTGCGACTGCTCAAACAGGGAGGGCGTCATGGCTGAAACATTGCTACAGGTCAAGCAACTTGAGGTCAATTTCGCCACCCGTCAGGGGGTGATATCCCCGGTGCGTGGCGTCTCCTTTGAGGTTAACGCCCACGAAACGCTGGGGATTATTGGCGAGTCAGGCTGCGGTAAAAGCGTGACCGCCCAGGCGTTGATGGGGTTGCTCTCGCCCCGCACGACACGCATCGAAGGGGAGATCGTGCTGGCAGGTAAAGCGCTGCATACGCTCTCTGCAAAAGCCCGCCGCCAGCGCAGCGGTCGCGAGATGGCGATGATTTTCCAGGACCCGCTTGCCAGTCTGAACCCGGTGATGACCGTCGGCTTTCAAATTGCGGAAAGTTTGCGGCTGCACACGACGCTGACGCGCCGCCAGCGGCAGGAAAAAATCCTCAGTCTGCTCGAACAGGTTGGCATTCCCGATCCTGCCCGTTGCGCCAGCGCCTGGCCCCATGAACTCTCCGGCGGGATGCGCCAGCGGGTGATGATTGCGATGGCGATTGCCACCTCACCGTCGCTGTTGATTGCCGACGAGCCCACCACCGCGCTGGATGCCACCATCCAGGCGCAAATCCTCGACCTGCTGGATGACATTAAGCAGCAAACGGGGATGGGCATCGTGTTTATTACCCACGATCTGAGCGTAGTTGCGCGTTTGTGCCAGCGTGTGGTGGTGCTGTATGCCGGGCAGGTGGTAGAGGAGACCGACGTACAGACGCTGTTTTTCCGCCCACGTCACCCTTATACCCGGGCGCTACTGGCTGCCCGCCCGTCGGTGGAGAATCAGCCCAAAACACCGCTGGCAGAAATTCGCGGTCAGGTTCCTTCCCTGCATGATTTACCGGGCGGCTGTATCTATGCCGATCGCTGCCCGCTGGCGCAGCCGCGCTGTCGTGCGCAACAGCCGGAGCTGAGAAGGATTAACGGTGAACATCACAATGTGCGCTGCTGGCGCGCCGACGAAACGGAGGGGTTACCGGGATGACGGCACTTTTGCAGGTGAACAACTTATCCAGAACCTTTCACCGTCGAGGGCAGACGGTACAGGCGGTGGACGACGTGAGCTTCTCGATTAACTCCGGGGAAACCTGGGCGCTGGTGGGAGAATCCGGCAGCGGTAAAAGTACCACCGGACGGCTGATTTTGGGGCTGACGCCGGCTTCAGGCGGTGAAGTGCATTTTGAAGGGCAGTCGCTACTGGGGCAAAGTGCAGCGCAGTGGCAGTGCGTGCGTCGGGAGATGCAGATGATATTTCAGGACCCGCTCTCCTCCCTCGACCCGAAGCGCAGCATTGGCTACAGCCTGGAGGAGCCGCTGATCATCCACGGTGTCAAAGACCGCAAAGTGCAGGTCGCAGAAATGCTGGAACATGTCGGACTGCGACCGCAGGATGCTGCCCGCTATCCGCATGAATTTTCCGGCGGACAACGCCAGCGAATCGGTATTGCCAGAGCGCTGATCCTCAAACCGAAGCTGATCATCTGCGATGAACCGGTGTCGGCGCTGGATGTGTCGATTCAGTCGCAAATCCTTAACCTGCTTATGTCGCTTCAGCGCGAATACGGCCTGGCCTATCTGTTTATCTCCCATGACTTAAACGTGGTGCGCCATATTGCCGACCACGTGGGGGTGATGTACCGCGGCAAGCTGGTGGAGCAGGGGGAGAGCGAGCGCATCTTCACCCAGCCCGCGCAGGAATACACACGCTATTTGCTGGATGCAAGACTGCCTGAATACCCGGTCACGCACGACGAAAGACGTGCGGTAGCGAACGGTTGAACGTTCAGGAGTCGATTTGAAGGCTATGTCGGTTATAATGTGGCGATGTGAATGTCTCACAGCCCATTCAACCCGGCGATATCGCCTCAAATGAGTACCATTGATGAGTGAAATGATTTACGGCATCCATGCGGTGCAGGCCCTGCTGGAACGCGCTCCGGAGCGTTTTCAGGAAGTATTTATTCTTAAGGGTCGCGAAGATAAACGCCTGATGCCCCTGATCCATGCGCTGGAAGCGCAGGGTGTCGTGATTCAGGTCGCTAACCGTCAATATCTGGATGAGAAAAGTGAAGGCGCGGTGCATCAGGGCATTATTGCCCGCGTGAAGCCGGGTCGTCAGTACCAGGAAAACGATCTGCCGGATCTGATTGCCAGCCTCGATCAACCGTTCTTCCTGATCCTTGATGGCGTTACCGATCCGCATAACCTCGGTGCCTGCTTGCGTAGCGCTGATGCGGCGGGCGTGCATGCCGTGATCGTCCCGAAAGACAAATCCGCCCAATTGAATGCGACGGCGAAAAAAGTGGCCTGTGGTGCGGCGGAAAACGTACCGCTGATCCGCGTGACCAACCTGGCGCGCACCATGCGTTTGCTGCAGGAAGAGAACATCTGGATTGTCGGCACCGCCGGTGAAGCAGATCACACCCTGTTCCAGAGCAAGATGACCGGCCCAATGGCGCTGGTGATGGGCGCAGAAGGCGAGGGCATGCGCCGCCTGACGCGTGAGCATTGTGACGAGCTGATCAGCATTCCGATGGCGGGCAGCGTGTCATCACTGAACGTATCTGTCGCCACCGGTATCTGCCTGTTTGAAGCTGTTCGCCAGCGCACGAAATAAACAGTAAAACCTTCCCCCGGAAGGTTTTTAGTGTTTGCACCCTCTCCCTCAAGGGAGAGGGAACCGATTGTGCTCGCATCAGGCCGAACTATTCCTCCAGCGATCGCTGATGATCATCCTTGCGGAGCGTCATCAACGCAATCACACTGACCACCGCTGTCGCCATCACGTAATACGCCGGAATATCCAGATTCCCCGTCTGCTTAATCAACCCGGTGATAATCAGCCCCGCACAACCTGAAAAAATCGCATTCGATAACGAATAGGCCAGCCCCAACCCAGTGTAACGCACCCTTGTCGGGAACATCTCCGCCAGCATGGCCGGACCCGGACCTGCCAGCATTCCTACCAGCCCACCGGCAATAAACACCACCAATGCTTTAATCAATATGGTGCTCGATTCAGCCTGCAATATTTTAAGCAGCGGCAACGCCAGGATAAGTAACAGCACCGCGGCAGTGACCATTACTGCCCGTCGCCCAATGCGATCGCTCAGCATGCCAGAGGGGATAATGGTCAGAGCGAATCCGGCGTTTGAAATCACTGCAATCAGTAGCGCCTGGTTAAAACCCGTATGCAACGCCGACTGAAGGTAGGTCGGCATAATCACCAGATAGGTATAGCCTGCCGCTGACCAGACCATCAGGCGGCCAATTCCGGTGATAATGGCTTTGAACGTACCGCCAAAACTGGCGGCCTGAGGGGCAACGGCCTGCGTTTGCTGGCGAACAAAACTCGGCGTCTCTTCCATGCTCACGCGAAGCCACAGCGCCACGGCCCCCATTGGGATAGCAATGAAGAACGGAATGCGCCAGCCCCAGTCATGCAGGGCTTCCGGGCTAAGCAGTGCCGACAGCAGCGCCACGACCCCAGCACCCGCCAGCAGCCCAAGGGCAACGGTCAGGGACTGCCATGCGCCGTACAAACCGCGTTTACCCTTTGGGGCAAATTCAGTCATCAACGAGACGGCTCCGCCGTATTCCCCACCGGCAAACAGCCCCTGCAAAATGCGCAGCCCGGTAATCAACAGCGGGGCGGCAACGCCGATACTGGCGTAAACCGGCACCAGACCAATGGCTGCCGTCGCCAGGGTCATCAGGATGAGGACGATAATCAGCGTCGGTTTGCGGCCTATCCGGTCACCTATGCGACCAAACACCACCGCACCTAACGGGCGGAAGAAAAAAGCCACGGCAAACGCCGCATAGGTGAGGATCAAACTGGTAATCGCCGATTCGCCTTCGAGAGTGAAGAAGTTCTTCGCAATCACGGTGGCGAGAAAGCCATAGACCGCGAATTCGTACCACTCAATGAAGTTACCGATAGAGCCTGCGACCAGCGCTCTGCGTTGTGCATCAGTTGTTGTCATGGGTATCACCGTTCCTGGTTTCATGCTCTTAAGCCTTGTCGCTAAGTGTCCGTAACGCAAACAGAAAGCGACTGCACATACGGTTTTGTGACCGTTATCGCGGGCGAGACGCCCCGCGTCTGACCATACTTATCTCCATAGTCATTGATGGAGGGCGAGCAGATGCAATGGCAAACGCATACCGTTTTTAATCAACCTATCCCTTTGAATAACAGTAATCTTTTCCTTTCCGATCGTGCCTTGTATGACGCCGTATTGCGCGAAGGCGCAGGCTGGGATGCTGACTTGCTTGCCAGTATCGGCCAGCAGTTAGGGACGGCGGAATCACTGGAGCTGGGCAGGCTAGCCAACGTAAACCCGCCTGAATTGCTGCGCTACGACCCGACAGGCGCACGGCTTGATGACGTACGCTTTCACCCCGCCTGGCATTTACTGATGCAGGGACTTTGTGCTAATCGCGTTCATAACCTGGCGTGGGAAGAAGATGCCCGCAGTGGTTCCTTTGTTGCCCGTGCTGCCCGGTTCGTGCTTCATGCGCAGGTAGAAGCCGGATCCTTATGCCCTGTTACCATGACCTTTGCCGCCACGCCTCTACTGCAGCACGCGCTGCCTAAACCGTTTCACGACTGGGTTAAGCCGCTGATGAGCGATCGTTACGATCCGCATCTTGCGCCGGGAAACCAAAAACGGGGTCTGCTGATTGGCATGGGGATGACGGAAAAACAGGGCGGATCGGACGTGCTCAGTAATACCACGCGAGCGCAACGCAGTGGCGACAGTTACCGGCTGGTGGGGCACAAATGGTTTTTCTCGGTACCGCAAAGCGATGCTCACCTGGTGCTGGCACAGGCTGACGGCGGGCTCTCCTGCTTTTTTGTTCCGCGTTTTTTACCCGGCGGACAACGGAACGGAGTGCGACTGGAACGGCTGAAAGACAAGCTCGGTAACCGCTCCAATGCCAGCAGCGAAGCGGAGTTCTGTGAGGCCAACGGCTGGCTGTTAGGTGAAGAGGGAGATGGCGTGCGCCAAATCCTCAAAATGGGCGGCCTGACGCGTTTTGATTGTGCGCTGGGGAGTCATGGACTGATGCGCCGGGCGTTCTCCGTTGCCCTTTATCATGCACATCAACGGCAGGCCTTCGGGAAAAATCTTGTCGACCAGCCCATGATGCGTGAAGTCCTTAGCCGTATGGCGCTGCAACTGGAAGGGCAGACAGCGTTTTTGTTCCGTCTTGCCCGTGCCTGGGATAACCGGGCTACACCGGAAGAGACACTCTGGGCACGATTGTTTACACCGGTCGCGAAATTCACCGTCTGTAAGGCGGGGATACCGTTTGTCGCGGAAGCGATGGAGGTGCTCGGTGGCGCGGGGTACTGCGAAGAGAGCGAGCTTCCCCGCCTGTACCGGGAAATGCCGGTCAACAGTATCTGGGAAGGCTCAGGCAATATTATGTGTCTTGATGTCTTGCGAGTACTGACCAAGCAACCGGGTATCAACGAGTTGTTGCATGAGGCGTTCGGGGCTGTCAAAGGTCAGGACAGGCATTTTGATCGCGCCTGGCGGCAGTTGCAGCAGCAGTTACATAAACCGCAGGAAGCGCAAGGAAGGGGAATCACGCAACAGTTGTACCTGTTAGCGACAGGGGCGCAGATGCTGCAATACGCCCCTCCGTTGGTGGCACAAGCCTGGTGCCGGATGATGCTGGATGCACGAGGGACTCCGGTGGTGGCAGAACAGGCGCAAAATGACCTGCTGCTGCGTGCCACCGGTGGTGTCGGTTAGTCCGATTTCAGACTGAACAGGCGGACAACCTCGGTCAGGTGTGCCCCTTTTTCGCGCAGGGTAGCGGCTGTTTGCTCGCTGCGCGAAACCCGCCCGGCGTTAATATGCGTGGCTTCACCAATGTGTGTCATCGCAATATTGACCTGATTAATACCTGCTGACTGTTCGTGAGAAGCGTGGTTGATCTCTTTCACCAGTTGGTTGATATGGCTCATATGCTTCGTGATGGATTCCATCGCATGGCGGGTGTTGTCGGACAAGGTATGTCCTTCACGCACTTTTTTGAGCGTATCGCTGGTCAGTTCATCGATCTCTTTTACGGCATTGGCGCTGCGCGCAGCCAGCGCACGCACTTCCTGGGCTACGACGGCAAACCCTTTACCATGTTCCCCGGCTCGCGCGGCTTCAACTGCCGCGTTCAGTGCCAGGATATTGGTCTGGAAGGAGATAGATTCAATCACATGGGTGATATCGGCAATACGCTGAGAGGCGGTACGAATCGCGTCCATGGTTGCCACGGCTTCTCCGACGGTGGTTCCACCCTTTTGGACTTCCAGGGAGGTTTCATTCACCAGCGACTGCATTTCTTCCATGTTGGCGGCGTTTTGTTGCACGGTGGCGGTAAGCTGCTCCATGCTGGCTGAGGTCTCTTCGACGCTGCTTGCCTGTTTGTTAATTTGCTCGCTAATCTCGCTGCTGTCGGCGGCCAGTGCGTTAGTACCGAGATGAATTTCGCCAGCTGACTCACGCACCTGAATGACAATGGCATGCAACCCATTTCCGATACCATTAATGGCATCAATAAGCTGGCCCACTTCATCCTGACGTTTGACCTCCAGGCTGGCCCGCAGATCGCCTGATGCATAACGGCTCGCCAGTCCAATAGCATCACGCAGTGGACGGGTCAGCCAGCGGCGGACAATCACCACAAACAACGCCGCAAACAGCAGAGAAAGGACCAGCCCCGCAATCAGGAATTGATTACGTAACGTGTTCACGTCGCTCAGTAATACCGCTTTATCGACTTCTCCCACAACCGTCCAGTTCCAGCCCGGTACGGTTATCCAGGAGAGCATCTGCGTACGACCATCGGGGCTTTGATGCTCAAGCGTACCGGTTGTTTCTTGTAGAACGGTGCGCAGATCGGCGTCATTCCATTGTGGGTGCTTACCCTCTTCACTGGGATGGAAGAGGTAGTTGCCATAGTTTTTGCCACTATTGCGATCGATAACGTAGAAATGACCGCTTTCACCCAACTGGCGTCCGAGGATCTTGCCGCGCATGACCTCCCACGAGTGGGTGATATCCACACCGACAAACAAAATAGCAATGGTGTTGCCGCTGGCATCTTTTACCGGCTGGTACTGCGTGATGTAGCGCTTGCCGAATAGCAGCGCCAGCCCACGGTAGACTTCACCTTTTAATACCGGGGCAAAAGCCGGGCTGGCTTTGTCCAGACGCGTCCCTATCGCACGATCGCCATTTTCTTTGCGTAATGAGGTAGCAACACGCACAAAGTCATCGCCGCTGCGAACAAATAGCGTGGCGATAGCGCCGGTGCGGGTAAGAAAATCATCAACAGTGGCGTTGTTTTCATGAAGGTCGCTGTCGCCCCCTTTCAGTAAGGGAACGCTGATGCCATTTATTTCACGACCCTGCGATTGATCAATAGTTATAGGCTGGGGTAGGAAGCTGCTGAAGAGGCGGGTATAACTTTCAACCTCTTCACTCAGGCTGCTGTTGAACATCTCCACCATATCCTGCACACCGCTGGATTGGTTATGGAGATCTTCCATCGCAAGGGTTTCCAGTTGCTGACTGGCTTTATTGCTTAACAGAAAAGTAAAAACCAGGAACAGCACGGCTACGCTTGTTCCCGTCAGAAGGGAAAGCTTGGTACCGAGTCCAATGCGACTAAAAGAGGTGCTCATAAAATATCCGCTGAAAAGAATGTCAGCACCTTCAACGGCAATAATTCGATAACATTTAATTTGTCAATGTAACTAAATGTTACATAAATATATCTTCAAGGTAACCCATTGTTAACAGTAGCGTAAACAAAAAAGCCACTATTAAAAAGTGGCTTTTAGGCGATCGGTTTGTCAGGCATAAAGAATGGCCTTTACCCGCCAGTTGTCTACCCGTTGTTCTTCCTGCATTTGAATGATGCGATACCAGGATGCACCTTGTTCATCTGCCTTCAACGCGATAACACGCTCGACTTCTTGTGGACTTCCGGAAACATTGTTGACAGAAATCAGGCCAATTTCATTCAGCCCGGTGACGCAGTCAGCACTCGCGAACTCTGCGGACTGCGCTGTGGTGCTTATCATGCCCACAGAAAGCAACAGTGAGGTTAAGGCAAGAGATCGTTTCATATCAGCTCCATTTCACGTTACCCCGATCAATGACAGGGCATTCCGTCGCGAGAGAATCCATACAATCCATTGTGCACAGGCGAACATAAACGGATGAAAATCAGTGTAAATCTTCCTTAAACAACGCGCTTTTACTGACGATACAAAAGAGCACTTGAGTACAAACGTCCTGGGAATACGGTGTCATCTATCAGCAAAATGACGTAATAATCCGCTCTGGCCTCAGTCGCTTTAACTTTGATTGCGTCTTCTACATCCATCGGTGAACCTAACACCGTCACACTGACCGACCCGATTTCCTGCAGGTTTTGCGTCTGATTTCGACTGATTTCCTGAGGATGATCGCTCACCGGGGGAGCCGGCTGTGGTTTACCTTCCAGCACGCTACAACTGCTTAATACCAACGTCAGCAGAATAGCGCTAAACATGCGCATCATGTTTTCATGTCTCCTGATTGCCATAGTGTAGTTCCTCGATAATTCCCTCTCAGGGGAATGTTCCCAAATTGTTATCCCTGCCGTTATTTTCGAATGAAAATTCGGTGAAAGCGTAATCTATATCTCAATGTTTGAGGTCTATATGCTAACTCTGACTTGCACCTGTTACAGGGCAGTGGCATACCAGCACTATAAAACAAGGAGGCGTCATGATTGAACTCGAAGTACGGCAATTTGCAGGTATTGAAACACTCCATGCTTTCCCGAGGGGAAATGCATCGCAGCCACTGCCCACGATTGTTTTTTACCACGGATTTACCTCGTCAAAGCTGGTTTACAGCTACTTCGCCGTGGCGCTGGCACAGGCCGGATTTCGGGTCATTATGCCGGATGCGCCGGAACACGGTGCGCGGTATAACGGTGATGAATCCGCCCGTTTACTGCATTTCTGGCAAATCCTGCAGGGCAATTTTACGGAATTTCCCGCACTGCGGGATGCGCTTTCTCAGGCTGATTTGATTGAGGGGAATCGGCTGGCTGTAGGAGGGGCATCAATGGGGGGGATGACGGCGCTTGGTATCATGACTCAGTTCCCGGATGTACGCAGTGTGGCTTGTCTGATGGGGTCAGGTTACTTCTCCACGCTCTCGCGTTCACTTTTCCCGCCACTTGATACGACTCAGCCCCATCAGATAACGGACCTGGAAGCGCTGATTGCGCCACTGGCACAATGGGATGCCACTACGCATTTACAGCAACTGGCAGATCGTCCATTGCTGTTGTGGCATGGTGAGGCGGATGATGTGGTGCCTGTTGCCGAAACCGTTCGTTTGCAGCAGGCGCTGGTGCAGGAAGGTCGGGACAGTCAGCTTACGTTTCTCACAGAGCCTGGCGTGAAGCACCGTATTACGCCAACGGCACTGGAAGCGACTGTCGATTTCTTCACGCGTACTCTTTGATTACACCCGCAGCACGTTGACCCCCTGATCCTCAAGCTTCTTGAGGATCTCCGGGTTAGCCTGCTTGCCGGTAATGACCATATCGATTTGATCGGCACTACTAAACAGCATGCCGGCACGTTCGCCGACTTTGCTGCTATCGACCAGCACCACCAGTTTACCGACCATATTGAGCATCTTCTGCTCGGCCATCGCGGTCAGCATATCGGTCTTGTACAACCCTTCGGCGGTTAATCCCTTGCCGCTGGTGAACATCCAGTGCCCGGCATAAAGGCTATTTTCACTGCTCTGCGGGCCAAGGGTTATGGATTGCGTCTTGTTGTACTGCCCGCCCATGATCACTACGCTGTCATGTTCCTGCTCAATCAGGTAATTGGCGAGCGGCAGGTAATTGGTGATGATTTGCACCTGCTTACCACACATCTCACGGCCCAGTAGAAAGGCAGTGGAGCCGCAGTTAATAACTACGCTCTCTCCGGCATTGACCAGGTGCGACGCGGCTCTGGCAATACGCACTTTTTCATCGTGATGCACCGCTTCGTGGATATTCATAGGCGACCAGCGTGCGCGCTGCTGACTGATGGCTTCAGCGCCGTTGCGCACTTTCTTGAGCTTGCCAGTCTCATCAAGTTTGTTGATATCACGTCGCGCGGTGGCCGGTGAAACGCCCAGGCTGGCTATAACCTGCTCAACCGTAATAAAGCCCGTCTGCGCCAGTTTATCCAGCAATATTTGATGTCGTTGCGCTTCCGTCATGAGCTATTCCGATGAGAAATGATGTGAAAAGATGATATTTGAAATAGCCTGAAATTACTAAATATTCATGTGCATTTCCTGAAAGAAAAGCGGGTGCATTGCTGCATCCCGCTATGACTTTTAGAGAAAAGATTTAAATGGCAGATCCGGCTCATGCGTAAAGCAATCGTCGAAACCGCGCGGGTAATGGTATTCGAAATTGTCTTTATCCTGCGGCCAGGTAAATTTGCCACCGACCTGCCAGATATAAGGCTTGAAGCCATATTGCAGGCGGTCTTTTTTCATCTCCCACAACACGCGGATTTCCTGTGGGTCGGCCTGGAAATTTGACCAGATATCGTGGTGGAAAGGGATAACCACTTTGGTGTTGAGCGCTTCAGCCATGCGCAGCATATCAGCACTGGTCATTTTATCGGTGATACCGCGTGGGTTTTCACCGTATGAACCTAATGCCACGTCGATGTGATACTCATTGCCATGTTTGGCGTAGTAGTTGGAGTAGTGGGAATCCCCGCTGTGATATAGCGTGCCGGCAGGGGTTTTAAAGACATAGTTCACCGCACGCTGATCCATACCATCCGGAAGTACGCCTGCCGCTTTTTGTTCAACGGGGAGTGTGATCAGAGCTGTACGATCGAAAGCATCAAGTGCATGAATTTCAATATCTTTAATACGCACCACATCGCCCGGTTTCACGACGATGCAGCGTGATTTTGGTACTCCCCAGCCCACCCATAAGTCAACACAGGTTTGCGGACCAATAAAGGGCACATCGTCGGCACAGTTTTTCATAACGGCAGCGGCGACATTCACATCAATATGATCGTTGTGATCGTGAGTGGCGAGGATCGCATCCACCTGACGAATGGCAAAAGGATCCAACACAAATGGTGTAGTGCGCAGGTTGGGCTGCAGTTTTTCTACCCCGGCCATGCGCATCATCTGGTGGCCTTTTTTCATTAATGGGTTGCCGTGGCTTTGTTTACCCGTTCCGCACCAGAAGTCGACGCAGACATTTGCACCACCCTCGGATTTTAACCAAATGCCTGTACACCCGAGCCACCACATGGCGAAGGTCCCTGGTGCAACGCGCTCCTGTTCAATTTCTTCATTCAGCCAGCTGCCCCACTCAGGAAAGGTGCTCAGGATCCATGATTCGCGAGTAATGGTTTCAATCTTGCTCATCGTGCCACTCCTTACCGTTTTTTATCAAAAATAATCATTTAATGATGACTTGTGATTTATGTTTTCACAGTTTTTTCATGGCCGCAAGAGATTAAATCAGAATATATAAAGGGGTTATTTTCCTGAAAGTATGCGTTTTTAAGCCGGAAATTAAAGGATTTTTTATTTATTTTATTGAAAGTAAATGATTTTTACGTATCTCCTCGTAATGCCAGAAGATAAGTTTCAGGATTGAACAAATAAATTGCGTGATGCATCACAAATAATCAAAAGCAATCTTTTTGTGATTTATTTTGATTGGTAGAGTGAATTTACACCTTGTGCTACGTCGTGGAGATGAAGCACCTTTCTGACTGGAGCAAGTTATGGAGATCCTCTACAACGTCTTCACCATCTTTTTTAATCAGGTCATGACTAACGCCCCCCTGCTGCTGGGCATCGTGACCTGTATTGGCTACATCCTGTTGAGGAAAAGTGTCAGCGTTATCGTCAAAGGGACCATCAAAACCATTATCGGTTTCATGTTATTGCAGGCCGGTTCGGGGATCCTGACCAGCACGTTCAAACCGGTTGTCGCCAAAATGTCCGAGGTTTATGGCATTAACGGTGCTATTTCAGATACCTACGCCTCAATGATGGCCACTATCGAACGGATGGGGGACGCCTACAGCTGGGTCGGCTATGCCGTACTGCTCGCTCTGGCGCTGAACATTCTTTATGTGTTGCTGCGGCGCATTACCGGTATACGTACCATCATGCTGACCGGGCACATCATGTTCCAGCAGGCTGGGCTGATTGCTGGTGTTCTTCTTTATTCTCGGCTACCCGATGTGGACCACCATTATTTGCTCTGCCGTGCTGGTGTCGCTCTATTGGGGGATCACGTCCAACATGATGTACAAGCCGACGCAGGCGGTTACGGATAACTGCGGGTTCTCTATCGGGCATCAGCAGCAGTTTGCCTCCTGGATTGCGTACAAAATTGCCCCTTATCTGGGGAAAAAAGAGGAAAGCGTTGAAGATCTGAAACTACCCGGCTGGTTGAATATCTTCCATGACAACATTGTTTCCACTGCCATTGTCATGACGGTGTTCTTCGGCGCAATCCTGCTCTCTTTTGGTATCAGCACCGTGCAGGTAATGGCGGGGAAAGTGCACTGGACGGTCTACATCCTGCAAACCGGTTTCCAGTTTGCCGTGGCGATTTTCATCATCGTTCAGGGTGTGCGCATGTTTGTGGCTGAGCTGTCCGAAGCCTTTAATGGGATCTCTCAACGCTTAATCCCTGGCGCCGTTTTGGCGATCGATTGTGCGGCGATCTATAGCTTCGCACCAAACGCTGTGGTCTGGGGCTTCATGTGGGGCACCATCGGCCAGCTGATTGCGGTCGGCATTCTGATTGCCTGCGGCTCCTCCATTCTGATTATTCCTGGCTTTATCCCGATGTTCTTCTCCAACGCCACTATTGGTGTATTTGCTAACCACTTTGGCGGCTGGCGCGCTGCGCTCAAAATTTGTCTGGTGATGGGCATGATTGAGATCTTTGGCTGCGTATGGGCGGTGAAACTGACCGGCATGAGCGCCTGGATGGGGATGGCTGACTGGTCAATTCTGGCACCGCCCATGATGCAAGGGATGACCCTGGGTCTGTGGTTTATGGGCGTGATTATCGTGATTGCCCTGATCTATATGTTCTTCGCTGGACGTACGCTCCGTGCTGAAGAAGACGCGGAAAAACAACTGACAGAACACTCTGCTTAAGAAGGAGTTTGAAAATGACCGTTCGTATTCTGGCTGTATGTGGTTGTGGGCAAGGTAGCTCGATGATCATGAAAATGAAAGTTGACCAGTTTCTGACTCAGCAGGGCGTCGACCACACGGTGAACAGCTGTGCAGTAGGGGAGTACAAAAGCGAGCTCTCAGGCGCCGACATCATTATCGCCTCGACCCATGTCGCGGGGGAGATAGAGGTCTCCGGCAATAAGCACGTTGTGGGCGTTCGCAATATGCTTTCTGCCGCGGATTTTGGTCCGAAGTTGATGGAAGTGATCAACGCGCATTTCGCGCAGGATGTGAAATAAGGATTCGCCATGAAATTACGTGACTCGCTGGTGCAGAACAATGCAATTCGCTTGCAGGCTGAGGCCAGTACCTGGCAGGAGGCAGTGAAAATTGGTGTTGATCTCCTGGAGGCGGCGGGCGTTGTTGAACCGCGTTACTTCCAGGCCATTCTGGATGGTGTTGCGCGCTTTGGGCCCTATTTCGTTATCGCGCCTGGTCTGGCGATGCCTCATGGTCGTCCGGAAGAAGGTGTCCTGAAAAACGGTTTCGCGCTGGTGACATTAAAAACACCTCTGGTGTTTAACCATGAAGATAACGATCCGGTGGATATCCTCATCACCCTTGCGGCCGTTGATGCCCGGACGCATCAGGAAGACGGCATCATGCAAATCGTCAATCTGTTTGAAGATGAAGACAACTTCGACCGTTTACGTACCTGCCAAACGGCGCAGGACGTCCTCGACTTAATTGATAGCGCCACGGCGGCGTCAGTGTAAAGGAGCAATAATCATGTCTGATTTACCGATGTTACAGGTAGCCCTGGATAACCAGACGCTGTCCCATGCCTATGAAACCACCCGTCTGATTGCCGAAGAGGTGGACATTATCGAAGTCGGTACCATTTTATGCGTGGGCGAAGGTGTCCGCGCGGTGCGCGATCTGAAGGCGTTGTACCCGCACAAAATTGTGCTGGCAGACGCCAAAATTGCTGACGCCGGGAAAATCCTCTCACGGATGTGTTTTGAAGCCAATGCTGACTGGGTAACAGTGATCTGCTGTGCGGATATCAACACCGCCAAAGGCGCACTGGACGTTGCTAAAGAGTTTAATGGCGATGTGCAGATTGAATTAACCGGTTACTGGACCTGGCAGCAGGCGCAACAATGGCGTGATGCGGGCATCCAACAGGTTGTCTACCACCGCAGCCGTGATGCCCAGGCTGCGGGTGTTGCCTGGGGCGAGGCCGACATCAATGCGGTGACAAAGCTGGCTGAAATGGGGTTCAAAGTGACGGTCACTGGCGGGCTGGCGCTGGAAGATCTGCCGCTGTTCAAAGGTATTCCTATTCACGTCTTTATTGCGGGGCGCAGCATCCGCGATGCCACTGATCCGGTAGAAGCTGCTCGTCAGTTCAAGCGCTCGATTGCTCAGCTCTGGGGTTAAGGAGTGGCGATGTTATCGAAACACAATCCGCTGGGTATTTATGAGAAAGCACTCCCCGCCGGGGTGTGCTGGCGGGAAAGGTTGCAACTGGCAAAAGAGCTGGGCTTTGATTTTGTCGAAATGTCGGTAGATGAAACGGATGCGCGTCTGGCACGTCTCGACTGGTGTGCTGAACAACGGCTGGCATTGGTGAGCGCGGTAGCCGAAACAGGCGTTCGTGTACCGTCGATGTGCCTGAGTGCTCATCGGCGTTTTCCGTTAGGCAGCGAAGACAATGCCACCCGTGCCGAGGGATTGGCGATCATGAGTAAAGCTATTCAGTTTGCCCAGGACACCGGCATTCGTGTGATTCAGCTTGCCGGATACGACGTTTACTACCAGCAGGCGAACGATGAGACCCGCCGTCGTTTTCGTGACGGATTAAAAGAGAGCGTTGATATGGCCAGCCGGGCGCAGGTGACGCTGGCGATGGAGATCATGGATTATCCGCTCATGAACTCTATCAGCAAAGCACTGGGATACGCGCATTACCTGAACAATCCGTGGTTCCAGCTTTATCCGGATATCGGCAACCTGTCTGCCTGGGACAACGACGTACAGATGGAGCTGCAGGCCGGCATCGGGCATATCGTTGCCGTACATATAAAGGATACGCGCCCGGGAGTCTTTAAAAACGTTCCCTTCGGTGCCGGTGTGGTGGATTTTGAACGTTGTTTTCGCACCCTTGAGGAAAGCGGTTATCGCGGCCCCTATCTGATTGAAATGTGGAGCGAAACGGCAGATAACCCGGTAGAAGAAGTGGCGAAGGCGAGGGACTGGGTGAAAACGCGGATGTCGCGCGCCGGGATTACGGAGGCAGCCTGATGCAAACGCTCAAAAAGCAGGTGTTTGAAGCCAATATGGATCTGCCGCGCTTCGGACTGGTGACCTTTACCTGGGGAAACGTCAGTGCCATAGACCGGGAGTGCGGTGTCATCGTGATCAAGCCGAGTGGGGTGGCCTATGAGGTCATGAAAGCAGATGACATGGTGGTCGTGGATCTGGAGGGGAATGTAGTCGAAGGCCAATACCGCCCCTCCTCAGATACGGCGACGCATCTGGAACTCTACAAGCGCTACCCTCAATTGGGCGGAATTGTCCATACTCACTCCACACATGCCACGGCTTGGGCGCAGGCTGGACTGCCGATCCCCGCGATGGGCACTACGCATGCGGATTATTTCTTTGGCAATATCCCCTGTACCCGTGGACTGACGAAAGAAGAGGTAGAGGATGAGTACGAACGCAATACAGGCAAGGTGATTGTCGAAACCCTGGGGAACAGCAACCCGCTGCATACACCGGGTATTGCGGTCTACCAGCATGGACCTTTTGCCTGGGGAAAGGATGCCGCTGAAGCAGTGCACAATGCGGTAGTGATGGAAGAGGTAGCGCGAATGGCCTGGATTGCTCGTGGGATTAACCCCGGGTTAAAGCCGATTGATGACTATCTGATGAATAAGCATTTTATGCGCAAGCATGGCCCTGATGCCTATTATGGGCAGAAGTAAAAACGGTGCCCCGGGCAACCTCACCTTGGGGTGAAGGTGTCTGGTCGTCCGGGGCCATTTTTCTCTGTGGCACGATGGCGTGAATCAACGGTAGATTTCTGCGCTGGCATGCAGGCTGTTATTGCTGCCTGGCTCATGCATTATCAGGGTGTGGAAATATTTCGCCCCGCGTGCATTGGCCTCGTCGTTCAACGCTTTCTCCGCTTCATTTTCCTGAGCGAAGTTATGGTTTATGTAGACCACGCCTAGGCTCTGTACATCGTCCATGTTGCGGGCCTGTTGACTATTAATTTTGATGGCGGCCGTCGCGCTGGTACTCAGCAACAGCATAGCTAATAAGATTGCGATTTTTTTCATGATGTTACGCTCCACAACAACTGACTTTGTCACCGTCAGGTCATGCGTTCGTCCCTGTGTTTGGGTATGCATAAAGTCTACGCTTTCCCGCCAAAACGTATCGCGACCATTTCTGATGCAGTCGTTCAAAAATTTGCCGTGATGCGGTTTGTCTTAAGTTTAATTCGGTGGTGTGAGGCGGCTTTGCGGTTAGTGCGAATTATTTGCGCAATCAGCTTGAGTTTGGGGGGCGAGATAAGTATTATGACGCGTCATTTTTCAGCCGACCTTTAACACGTTCCTTGCCTCCATGGGCCTCGGCTGACCCAGACAGGAGGCTGAATAATCCGTAAGGAGCAATTCGATGCGTCATTACGAAATCGTTTTTATGGTCCATCCTGACCAGAGCGAACAGGTTCCGGGTATGATCGAACGTTACACTGGTGCAATCACTGCAGCAGAAGGTACGATCCATCGTCTGGAAGACTGGGGCCGCCGTCAGCTGGCTTACCCGATCAACAAACTGCACAAAGCGCACTACGTTCTGCTGAACGTTGAAGCACCGCAGGAAGTTATCGATGAGCTGGAAACAAACTTCCGCTTCAACGATGCCGTTATCCGTAGCATGGTAATGCGTACTAAGCACGCTGTTACCGAAGCATCTCCGATGGTTAAAGCGAAAGACGAGCGCCGTGAGCGTCGCGATGATTTCGCAAACGAAACCGCAGATGATGCAGATGCTGGGGATTCTGAAGAGTAATTTCTGATGACCAACCGTCTGGTGTTATCCGGCACCGTGTGCAGGATGCCCCTTCGAAAGGTCAGCCCATCAGGAATTCCTCATTGCCAGTTCGTGCTTGAGCATCGCTCTGTGCAAGAGGAAGCCGGTTTTCACCGGCAGGCGTGGTGCCAAATGCCCGTTATTATTAGCGGACACGAAAACCAGGCCATTACTCACAGTATAACGGTCGGTAGCGCAGTAATCGTTCAGGGGTTCATTTCTTGCCACAAGGCAAAGAACGGCCTGAGCAAAATGGTTCTGCATGCCGAGCAGATTGAATTGATAGATTCTGGAGACTAGCCATATGGCACGTTATTTCCGTCGTCGCAAGTTCTGCCGTTTCACCGCGGAAGGCGTTCAAGAGATCGACTATAAAGATATCGCAACGCTGAAAAACTACATCACCGAAAGCGGTAAGATTGTCCCAAGCCGTATCACCGGTACTCGTGCAAAATATCAGCGTCAGCTGGCTCGCGCTATCAAACGCGCTCGCTACCTGTCCCTGCTGCCGTACACTGATCGTCATCAGTAATCGGGCACAGTCCATTTATACGACTTTAAGAGGATAAGGTAATGCAAGTTATTCTGCTTGATAAAGTAGCAAACCTGGGCAGCCTGGGTGATCAGGTCAATGTTAAAGCGGGCTACGCTCGTAACTTCCTGGTCCCACAGGGTAAAGCTGTTCCTGCTACTAAGAAAAACGTTGAGTTTTTCGAAGCACGTCGTGCTGAACTGGAAGCCAAACTGGCTGACGTTCTGGCCGCTGCTAACGCACGTGCTGAAGCAATCAAAGCACTGGGCACTGTAACCATCGCGTCTAAATCTGGCGACGAAGGTAAACTGTTCGGTTCTATCGGTACTCGCGACATCGCTGACGCTGTAACTGCAGCTGGCGTGAACGTTGCTAAGAGCGAAGTTCGTCTGCCGAACGGCGTTCTGCGTACCACTGGCGAACACGAAGTGGACTTCCAGGTTCACAGCGAAGTGTTTGCTAAACTGACCGTAACCGTTGTTGCTGAGTAATTCAGTTTCTGACGTTGCGTAAAAACGCCGGCCTTGTGCCGGCGTTTTGCTTTCCTGCGCTCATGCACCCCCCCTCTATTTCCATTCCTGTGCTAATCCGCGATAATCAGATTTAAAACGTGATTTTAAAAATGGGGACGAAATGGAAACGGTACTCCCTGCGCCGCTGTTTGCTCGCAAAAATGCGGCATATGCAGGTGCAGCGTTCTGTTGTTTACTCTGGGGAAGTGCCTACCCGGCAATAAAAAGCGGGTACGAGATTTTCCAGATTTCGGTGGATGATATCCCGTCCAAGGTGGTTTTTGCAGGCTACCGCTTCTTCTTTGCCGGGCTTCTGCTACTGCTGTTCATGCTGGCGCAGGGCAAGCCGCCCGGTCGCCTCTCACCCCGTCAGTTTGGTCAGGTTGCATTGCTTGGTGTGACGCAAACCTCTCTTCAATACATCTTCTTCTACGTCGGTCTGGCCTTCACCTCCGGGGTGAAAGGGTCGATCATGAACGCGACGGGGACCTTCTTTAGTGTACTGCTGGCGCACTTCATCTATCAGAATGACAAACTCAGTTTTAACAAGAGCCTCGGCTGTGTCCTGGGCTTTACCGGCGTCATGGTCGTTAACCTCAGCAGCGGCTCACTGGATTTCAGTTTCAGTCTGATGGGCGATGGCTTCGTGGTGCTGGCAGCGTTCATCCTGTCAGCGGCCACGCTGTACGGTAAACGCATCTCGCAGACGGTGGACCCAATGGTGATGACGGGTTATCAGCTGGCCTTTGGTGGCCTGGTGCTGATGTTCGGCGGTTATGTTTGTGGCGGTTCACTCACCGTGCATGGCCTTTCATCGGTGATGATTCTTGGCTACCTGACGCTGCTCTCGTCCGTTGCTTTTGCGCTGTGGAGTGTGCTGCTTAAGTACAACCGCGTCGGCATGATTGCGCCGTTTAACTTCTTGATCCCGGTCTCAGGCGCGCTGTTGTCCGCCATATTCCTCGGCGAGAATATCTTCGAATGGAAATATGCCGTGGCACTGGTGCTGGTCTGTTCTGGCATCTGGTGGGTCAATAAGGTCGCGAAAAGTCGATAATTATTGAGCTATTCCCGGCAGGCCATTGTCCCGCCGGGAATTTGTCTGTCAGTGCCTATCGCGCGCGAATAAAGCTACCATCCTGCTGGCGGGTGAAGAGTACGGATTGGCCATTACCACCTTCAATCGTCAGCCCTGTCACCACGCCGTTGGCATTCTGGCGAACCTTCACCATCTGACCACTTTGCAGTGTGCTCAACGGTTTCCCGTCTCCTTCCACTTTCGCCATCGCATACACGTCAGTCGGTGGCAGATTGTGGTCACGGAAGACCTGCGCCAGCGTTTTACCCTGTTCTATCCGATACGTACGCCACTGTTGCTCAATGCCACCTGCGGATGGTGCATTGGTATTGGTATGTTGTGGCGCTTGTACTTCTTCCTGAGGTTGCTCCTGTACCGGTTCAGGCTCTAGCGGTACGCTTTGCTGTGGCTCATTCACCAGCGGCGCAGACGGTTGATTTTGTCCCGATGGCGCGGTCAGGACAGGGGCGTTGGGCTGGGATTGTGACTGGATATCCAGTTGGGCTTCTCGGCCTGTTGAGGACGGTGTTGGCGTATTACTTCCGGAAGGGAGCAGAATTCCTATTACCACCATGGCGAAAGCAAGGATAAGCCCCTTGCGGTGCAATGACGGAAGCGGGTCCAGAATGCGAAAATGGTCCGGGGCGTGCCAGATTTTCGCCAGGGTAGGTTTCAGTTCAAATCGCCCGGGCATGGCTTTCCTCCTGCTCCGCGTCATTTATTATCCTGTGATATTGAGTATAGATGGCTAACTCTCTGATCGGCTGCGTAATGTGATATCTCCCGCCGTGACATTGGGATTAATCTTACCGGGAGTATTCTTTCTGTTTCTCTGCGATTTGTCATCTTTACTGCGACAAAGTTTTACCCGCTGCAGCGTGGCTGTTATGCTGCGCGCTACCTTAAAAAGTGATGAAAGGAAGACCCATGACAACCCCAACGTTTGACACGATTGAAGCACAGGCCAGCTATGGCATTGGTTTGCAGGTAGGACAGCAGCTTAGCGAATCCGGCTTACAGGGGCTGTTACCGGAAGCACTCGTTGCCGGTCTGGCAGATGCACTGGCAGGCAAACAGCCAGCTGTACCGGTGGACGTTGTTCATCGTGCGCTGCGTGAAATTCACGAACGTGCGGACGCTGTGCGCCGTGCTCGCTTCGAAGAGATGGCAGCCGAAGGCGTGAAATACCTGGACGAAAACCGTGAGAAAGAAGGCGTGAGCAGCACCGAATCCGGGCTGCAATTCCGCGTTATCACTCAAGGCGAAGGCGCTATCCCGGCGCGCACTGACCGTGTTCGCGTACATTACACCGGTAAACTTACCGACGGCACCGTGTTCGACAGCTCTGTTGCACGTGGCGAGCCGGCTGAATTCCCGGTAAATGGCGTGATTGGTGGCTGGATCGAAGCTCTGACCCTGATGCCGGTTGGCTCCAAATGGGAACTGACCATTCCGCACAACCTGGCCTATGGCGAACGTGGCGCTGGTGCGTCCATCCCGCCATTCAGCACCCTGGTGTTTGAAGTGGAATTACTGGAAATCCTGTAATCTTCACGACGCTTTCCTCTCCTCCCAGGGGGAGAGGAAGACGAAGCTACGCTAATCATTCATTAAATGAATTAATTTCGATACTTTATCTTGCCATGCGCGAAATGCGGTGTATTTTTGTGAACTCCATCCCCTAATTCGAGTGATATGCTGCTCACTTTAAACAAATATTTAACATCGTCTTGAATTCAGAGTATTCATCCCGCCAATTCTTACCTAATATCGTTCCGTCCGCAAAAGGGCGAATGACGTAATTAAAGGCCAGAAGAGCCTCAACAACACAGACAGGAAATAAACATGGTAGATCAGGTAAAAGTCGCGGCCGATGAAGAGGCTTCGACTGAACAGTCGCTACGGCGCAATCTAACAAACCGACATATTCAGCTTATTGCTATTGGTGGCGCCATTGGTACCGGGCTGTTTATGGGATCGGGGAAAACAATCAGTCTTGCCGGCCCGTCGATCATTTTCGTTTATATGATTATCGGCTTTATGCTGTTTTTCGTCATGCGGGCGATGGGCGAATTGCTGCTGTCGAATCTCGAATATAAATCTTTCAGTGACTTCGCCGCCGACCTGCTCGGGCCGTGGGCGGGGTACTTCACCGGCTGGACCTACTGGTTCTGCTGGGTGGTGACCGGAATGGCGGACGTGGTGGCTATCACCGCCTACGCGCAGTTCTGGTTCCCAGGACTGTCCGATTGGATCGTGGCGCTGACTATTGTTGTCGTGCTGCTGAGTCTCAACCTTGCCACCGTGAAAATGTTTGGTGAGATGGAATTCTGGTTTGCGATGATCAAAATTGTCGCCATTGTGGCGCTGATTGTCGTGGGCCTGGTGATGGTGCTGACGCATTTCAAATCACCGACCGGGGTGGAAGCGTCTGTTGCGCACCTTTGGAACGACGGCGGTTGGTTCCCGAAAGGTATCAGCGGTTTCTTTGCTGGCTTCCAGATTGCGGTCTTCGCCTTCGTGGGGATTGAGCTGGTGGGCACCACTGCTGCGGAAACCAAAGACCCGGAGAAATCCCTGCCGCGTGCGATTAACTCCATCCCGATTCGTATCATCATGTTCTACGTCTTCGCGCTGATTGTGATTATGTCCGTGACGCCGTGGAGCTCCGTCGTGCCGGATAAGAGCCCGTTTGTTGAGTTGTTCGTGCTGGTGGGTCTGCCTGCTGCGGCGAGCATCATTAACTTTGTGGTGCTGACCTCTGCTGCCTCTTCCGCAAACAGCGGCGTGTTCTCTACCAGCCGCATGCTGTTCGGCCTGGCGCAGGACGGCGTAGCACCGAAAGCTTTTGGTAAACTCTCTAAACGTGCCGTACCGGCAAAAGGGCTGACCTTCTCCTGTATCTGCCTGCTCGGCGGCGTTGTGATGCTGTACGTGAACCCAAGCGCGATTGCCGCGTTCACCATGATCACCACCGTGTCGGCGATTCTGTTTATGTTCGTCTGGACGATTATCCTGTGCTCATACCTTGTCTACCGTAAACAACGCCCACATCTGCACGAAGCGTCTATTTATAAGATGCCTTTGGGTAAGCTGATGTGCTGGGTATGCATGGCGTTCTTCGTGTTTGTGGTGGCGCTCCTGACCCTGGAGCAGGATACCCGTGAAGCGCTGATCATCACGCCATTGTGGTTTGTCGTGCTGGGCCTGGGCTGGATGATTGTTGGCAAGAAGCGTCTGCAAAACCTGAATAAATAAACCCGCATTACGGGCAATAAAAAAGAGCCGCTTCGGCGGCTCTAAATGACTTCCATGAAACAGGGCGCTCTCGGGCGCCTTTAATTAATTTCCAGCGAGGGCACGCGGAAACAGAACATTGTTTTCCAGACTGATGTGCTCCATCAGGTCATCAATCAATTCGTTAATGCCGTTATACATCGCTTTCCAGGTGGTGCAGGCTTCCGGCGGCGACGTCACGTTATTGGTGATGTGCTTGATCACTTCCAGCAGTTCACCCGCTTCATCATGTTCACTTTCCATCACGCTGATTGGGCCTGAGGCCTGACTTCCCATTCCCTGTTTTATCATCGGGAACAGAATGCGCTCTTCTTTCATCATGTGGCTGGAAAGCTCGTCATGCAGCATGGTCAGATATTTTGTCAGCCCTTTGGGCACGTTCGGTTTGTCAGCATGAACACGTTCCACTTTGGTGGCCTGCAGAATCAGCTCTGGCAGTTGTTCACGGTGACGGTCGTGGTAGCGCACAATGATGTGGTCGATGATTTCGCCCAGCGCAGTCACGCGCCAGTCTTTCTCGATAGGCTGCTCAGCCAGTTTTGCCAGCTCCGCTTCAATCACACTCACATCCAGCTCTTTCCGCGTTGCCGCACGATCCAGTGTCTGCTTGCCGCCGCAGCAGTAATCCATATCGTATTTACGGAACAGCGCAGATGCACGCGGAATGGAAAGCGCCAGTTCACCCAGGGGTTGGTCACGGAAGGCCATAGCAGTTACCTCATCATCGAATTTATAAGTTGTATTTTAAATGCATCTTTAAGTCGATGATATACCCCTTTTGGAGAAGAGGGAATGGTTTTACCGCTCCGAACGGGAGCGGTGATGTTAAGAAGAGGGTTCTGAGAGCGAGACGACAGACGGTTTTTCAGGCTTAGCCCGTACCGCCATCACCACACCGATGACCAGCAGCGCAATGCCGCAAAGCGTCAGCCACGCGGGCATTGTCTGGCGCAACACAAAGGTATAAAGCAGCCCGGCGAGGGTTTCAAAAACGATGAGCGGCCCGAGGATAACCGTCGGCAGGCGTTGACTGGCGACGTTCCAGCACATTGCGCCCACCCAGGAGCACAGCACCGCAATCGCCACCATCAAGCCGATAAATACCCAGGGGCTTGGGCCGAAAGGCAGGGCAAAGTCCGGCTGCTGAACGTTCAGCCACAGGCAGGCGGCGGCATAACCTAATAGGGAAACCGGGAGCGTCACCAGCGCCTGCGCAGTGGCCCACATCATCGGATTTTTGTCCGGGTTTTCCCGCAGCCACTGTGCGTTACGCAGGGCATACCAGGCCCAGCAGCCCACCGATACCATTGCCAGTACCACACCGGAGCCATAGCGCCACCAGGTGAAATTGGGAAGCCCGTCTTGCAACTCAGCAATGTTGACGCACACAAGCCCAACGGCAATACAGAGCAGTGCAGGGGCGAGGCTTGCCCAGGCGAGTTTGCCATCGCGCTGGCTGTAGAGCAGATTGGCGCAGACCGGGATCACTACCGGCAGCGTACCGATGATCATGGTTGAGACCGGCGCACCGGTGCGCTGAATGGCACTGGCGAGGCAGACGTAATAAATCAGATTGCCCATCATGGTCAGCGCCAGCGCGGTAGACCAGTCAGAACGCGTGAGCTGGCGCAGGCGCTGACGGCCCAACCAGGCGAGCGGCAGCGCAATCAACCCCAGTGCAAGGTAACGCCCGGTGGACTGCAACGCTGCAGGGTATTCAGGAAGCAACAACGGGCCTACAAAAATCAGCCCCCACAACATGCCCGCGAGCAGGGCATACAACACACCACTAATCATACTTCCATCCACTTTGACGGTTAACGCCACCAGTGTAGAAATCACCAAGCGCGGAATATTGTATGAGATTGCGCATTAGCGCCGGGCGACCTGCTTTTGATAGCGTACCGGGGTAATGCCATAGCGGTGGGTAAAGGCGCGGGTAAGATGTGATTGATCCGTCAGGCCGGTCGCCGCCGCCACTTCGGCCGCGGGCATGCCGAGGGTGAGAAAGTTTTTCGCACGCCAGAGGCGGATAGCCATCAGCATCTGATGCGGGGTGACGTGATAATGGGCTTTAAACTGGCGCTGAAAATGGTATGGGCTGAGTGAAGCGACCTGTGCCAGCTCATCCAGCGTCAGGGTGTGCATGTAGTTATCATGCAGGAACTCGCGTATGCGCTCAAAGCGGTGAGTGCCTTCCTGATAAACCGGCGCATGGCGAGCCAGCGGACTGAAGCTGTCGATGAGATCGAGCAGTAGCCCTTTTTGCGCTAACGGATCCTCTGTATGCCAGAGCCCATGGATCAAACCGCAGATTTGCTGCGTGCGCAGTGGGTCGTGACGCATCACGTCACTGAACCACCAGTGACGGATGCCGGTCACTTCTTCCAGCAACGAGGGGTCGAGATAAACCATCCGGTAGCGCCAGCCGTCAGCACTATCGGCTTCGCCGGTGTGCAGCTCGTCCGGATTCATGGTTACAACGGAATTGGCGGGCGCTACGTACTGGGTGCCGCGGTAGCGAAAGCGCTCGGCACCGGCTTCTATTGCACCAATGCCGAAGGCTTCATGGGTATGGGGTTCAAAGGCGTAGCGGGAGATATGCGCGTGGTAAAGCTCGACGCCCGGCACCTGGGCCAGGTGGCGAAAACGCGCGCTGTCTCTCTCATCGTCAAACTGCTCAGGTACGCCTTGCACTCTTGTTCTCCGCCATGACCATCCTGTCATTATTAAGGATGGTCCGGCGGCATGCCACAAAAATTAACCAGAATGTAACAGTTACAGGATGCCTTTGACGCTCTCGGCAAGCGGAGTCGTCGGGCGACCAATCAGCTTACTGAGCGTGTGGCTGTCGTCGAACAGACCGCCTTTTGAGGCACCGATATCAGAGTCAGCAAGCAGGTTGGCAAACACCTCTGGCAGGCCTACGCCTTTCAGTGCAGCGGCAAAATCGGCTTCGCTCAGGTTCTGATACACCACGGTTTTCCCGCTCTGTTTGCTCAGTTCTGCCGCCAGTTCGCTCAGTGTCCAGGCATTATCGCCCGCCAGTTCATAGACTTTGCCTGCGTGACCGTCTTCACTGATAACGCGAGCCGCTGCCGCGGCATAATCTTCACGGGTTGCAGAGGCGATTTTGCCTTCGCCCGCCGCGCCAATAAACACGCCGTGTGCGAGGGCTGCTGGTGCGCTGGCGAGATAGTTTTCGCTGTACCAGCCGTTACGCAGCAGCGCGAAAGGAATGCCGGACTCAGCGAGCATTTTTTCGGTTTCAACATGCTCAACGTGCAGGCCGAGCGGGGATTTATCTGCATGCAGCAGGCTGGTGTAGGCAATGAATTTCACGCCCGCCGCTTTGGCTGCATTGATTACGTTGCGATGCTGAACGGCCCGCTGGCCCACTTCGCTGGAGGAGACCAGCAGCAGTTTGTCTACGCCAGCCAGTGCTGCCGTCAGCGCGGCTTCGTCGTTGTAATCGCCCTGACGGACAACAACGCCTTTTTGGGTCAAGGCTTCGGCCTTCGCCGGGTTACGCACGATGGCCACGATATCTTTTGCTGGAACGGTTTTCAGTAGGGCTTCAACAGCCAGTGCACCGAGTTGGCCGGTGGCGCCGGTAATTGCGATCATGAGGAATCTCCTTCGTGTTTGTCTTGTGTTGTGGCACACTATCACCATAACTAACTTTTAGTAAGTACGTACAAAAAGGTAAGTATGAAAAACACAAATCCGACCCTGAGCGAGCAGATGCGTGACGGTAATCTGTTTGCCGAGGAGTGTCCTTCGCGGGATGTCCTCAAGCATGTCACCAGCCGTTGGGGCGTGTTGATTCTGGTGGCGCTGCGTCACGGTACTCACCGTTTCAGCGATTTACGCCGCAAGATGGGCGGTGTTAGTGAGAAGATGCTGGCACAATCGCTCCAGGCTCTGGAGCAGGATGGTTTTCTCAACCGTATCTCTTACCCGGTAGTGCCGCCGCATGTGGAGTATAGTCTGACGCCGCTCGGTGAGCAGGTCAGTGAGAAAGTGGCTGATTTGGCTGACTGGATTGAGCTGAATTTGCCACAGGTGTTGGCGACGCGAGAGGATCGCGCCGCCTGATAAACCGCCGGATGGCGGCGTGAACGCCTTATCCGGCCTACGTTTTTGATCCCCTCGCCCTTTAGGGTGAGGGGCTGTTCACGTCTTACTTACTCAAATCCACCTGATACAACGCAAAGCCAATCTCGTCATCGCCCACTTTCTTCATCGGGTACTGCGCTTTTTCTTTAATGAACGCAGCGGCCTTTTCTGAAGGTGAGGTTTCGAAACGGATATCCAGCGGGGTTGTGCTATGAATCGGCGCCAGGCGCCAGTTGTTATCCGCCGCCGGGTGAATTTCGCCCGCTCGTGCTGACTCGTCGCTGATCCACTTCGCCAGCACTGCACGGTTTTCATCCGGTGAGGCAAAGGCGATATGGCTGTCGCCGGTTCCTGCGAACTTGCCGCCGTAGGCGCGGTAGTTGTTGGTGGCGACCAGGAACACCTGGTTCGGATCGATCGGTTTACCGTTAAAGGTAAGATCCTTAATACGCTCCGCCTGCGGGTTCACGCTCTGGCACTCACCGTCGTAACGTGCCGGTTGCGACACATCAATCTGGTATTTCACCCCATCAATCACATCGAAGTTATAGGTGCGGAACGTCTCCCAGTTGATAAGCGCCTGCGGCTTGCTGCTGTTAGGATCTACCTGGTTAAACTGCCCCGCGGAGCACTCCAGCCACTCTTTCACCTCTTTGCCGGTCGCTTTGACCACCACCAGGGTGTTGGGGTAGAGATAGAGGTCCGCCGCGTTACGGAAGGTGAGCTGGCCTTTTTCCACCTCAACAAAACTGGCCGGATCGTTTTTACGCCCACCCGCTTTGAACGGTGCGGCGGCAGAGAGCACCGGCAGGTTCGCCAGATCCGGATCGCCCTGAATAAAGTGCTTCACATAGGCCGTCTGAGCGTTGTTGACCACCTGTACGGTTGGGTCGTCCTGCACCAGCGACAGGTAGCTGTACATGTTGTCCGCGGATTTGCCGATAGGCTTGCCGACAAACTCACGAGTGGCATCGTGATCGTGCTTAAGAATGTCCACCAGCTTGCTGTCTTCTTTCACCAGTGCTTTTTTGGCGGCGGCATCATAAATCGGGCGCGCTTCGGCTTTGGATGAGGTGACCTGCCATTTCCCGCCATCATTGTTCAGCACCAGGTCCACCACGCCAAGGTGATCGCCCCACATGCCAGGCATCACTGACGGCACTCCGTTCAATGTGCCTTTAGCGATATCGGCCCCTTTAATGGCGGCGAAATCTTTCGATGGGAAGACGGCATGGGCGTGGCCAAACAGAATGGTGTCGACGCCCGGAATTTCACTTAAGTAGTAGACCGAGTTTTCTGCCATCGCCTGATAAGGCTCAGAGGAGAGGCCGGAGTGGGCCACCAGAACCACCAGGTCTGCCCCTTTCTCGCGCATCTCCGGGACATATTTCTTCGCTGTTTCAGTGATGTCGTCGACGGTCACTTTGCCCGTCAGATTAGCCTTATCCCAGACCATAATCTGCGGTGGCACAAAGCCGATATAGCCGATTTTCAGCGTCTGCGGTTTTCCGTCTTTGTCGGTCACCTTCGTCTCTTTGATCAGGTAGGGCGTAAAGAGCGGCTTTTTGGTTTTGGCATCAATAATGTTGGCGTTAACGTAGGGGAATTTAGCCCCTTCCAGTGCCCGATGCAGGTAATCCAGACCGTAGTTAAATTCGTGGTTGCCGAGGTTACCAACGGCGTAATCCAGCGTATTGAGCGCTTTATAGACCGGGTGAATATCACCCTTTTTCAGTCCCTTGGCCGCCATGTAATCACCCAGCGGGCTGCCCTGAATTAAGTCGCCGTTGTCCACCAGCACGCTGTTTTTGACTTCGTTTCTGGCGGCATTGATCAGGCTGGCAGTTCGCACAAGGCCGAATTTTTCCGTCGCAGAATCTTTGTAGTAATCAAAGTCCATCATGTTGCTATGCAAATCAGTGGTTTCCATTATGCGTAAATCCACTGTTGCGGCCTGCACGCTGGCGGCAATCAACGTTGCCAGGAGCGTTGCGCTAAACTTAATCATCAGAGGTGTCCTTTTTTAGATCTGAGCCACAAAAGAAAGTGATATGTACATTTTGTTGCTTACAGAATTGTGAATACTGCCATGATTTCCGCCACATGAATGCAACAACTATCACACCTGGCGGATTCTGGCTGAATGCGATATAAGTAAAACAATGAGTTATACCCCACTGCCATAAAGAAGAGGTGGACGATGTTAGAAGCGATTTGTCAGCTCGCACGGGAAGCGGGTGATGCCATCATGGACGTATACGACGGTCACCAGCCGATGGACGTGACCAGTAAATCTGATGATTCTCCTGTCACGGCAGCAGATATTGCCGCCCACGGCGTGATTGCACGCGGGTTGCAGGCGCTGACCCCGGAGATTCCGGTCCTCTCCGAAGAAGATCCGCCGGGCTGGGATGTTCGCCAGCACTGGCAGCGTTACTGGCTGGTTGACCCGCTGGACGGCACCAAAGAGTTCATCAAGCGCAACGGTGAGTTCACCGTGAATATCGCCCTGATTGAAAAAGGTAAACCGGTACTGGGTGTGGTCTACGCGCCGGTGCTGAAGGTGATGTACGCGGCGGCCGAAGGTAAGGCGTGGAAAGAGGAAAACGGCAACCGTCAGCCGATCCAGGTGCGTGACGCACGCCCACCGCTGGTGGTGATCAGCCGTTCTCATGCTGCGGCAGACAGTGAACTGCAGGAATATTTGACCCAATTGGGTGAGCACCAAACCACCGCCATTGGTTCCTCACTGAAGTTCTGCCTGGTGGCGGAAGGGCAGGCGCAGCTCTACCCACGATTTGGGCCAACGAACTCCTGGGATACGGCGGCAGGACACGCGGTGGCAGTCGCTGCCGGGGCGCACGTTCACGACTGGCAGGGTAAAACCCTGGATTACACGCCGCGTGAATCGTTCCTCAACCCCGGCTTCCGCGTCTCTATTTACTGAGTAATTTCTGCAGCAGGGCGATAACCTGCTGCACTTCTGCCTGCGTCAGGCTGCCATCTTTGGCATATTCCACCCGTCCGTCTTTATCGAGCACCACAATGGCGGAGCCTTTCTCTTCCAGTTGCCAGGCCTTACGCACCACACCATCGCTGTCCACCACAAACTGCGACCACGGGTAGAGTTCTTTGTTGCTCTCGATGCTGCTGCGCACAAACATCGCCGAGCCAGGAATGGCGTCATCGGTGTTGATAATGGTGGTGGTCTGATAGCGGTCGTGAGGTAAATTTGCGGACTTGATCGCTTCAATCAGCCCGGCATTTTTCTCTTTGGCAGAGGTCCGACCGGCAATATGTTGCACCACTCGCACTTTGCCTGGAAGTTGCGCGCTATTCCATGCTTTGTAGCTAAACTTACTGTTATCGAGAATTAACTCTCCTCTGTCAGCGACGCCGACCGGTGCCACTCGCTGGCCAGTCTCAAAGTTGTGAGCTTGCGCCATAAGCGGCAGTAGCAGGCAGGTCGCTGCCAGGATTTTGCGTAGGGTCATGGTGTTTCCTTTATTGTTTTGCACTGATTGTTTGCAGGTGATCCGACCACTTAATGAACCTTTTAATCATAAGTGCGATCAATGAGGTTTTCCCGCAATCAGGATGCCAGTTTGCGGGTTAACGCACATAACCGCGAAAAAACGATGGCTTATACTGCCTTCCCTAAAGGACTGCAAAGAAAATTCTGAATAACTGTCATCAAAAGGTAAATAAACTTATACACACTATGTGTCCTGAATGTTCTGGACTATAGTCACTGGGCAACAAAATTTGCGCTCATCAACAGTCGGGCCAAGTGTGGCTCCGCAAGGGCGTAATACTCAACAGGAGATACAAAAATGAAAATTTTCCAACGTTACAACCCACTTCAGGTGGCGAAGTACGTGAAAATCCTGTTCCGTGGACGGTTGTATATCAAGGACGTTGGCGCTTTCGAGTTCGATAAGGGCAAAATTTTGATCCCGAAAGTGAAGGACAAGCAGCACCTTGCTGTTATGTCAGAGATCAACCGTCAGGTTTTGCGTCTCCAGGCGGAGATGGCTTAACGACCCATGCTATGCAGTAACCGCGGTACAAAAAACGGCTCCGAAATGGAGCCGTTGATGTTTTCAGACCCTGCCTTCACATCTCGCGCAAACTGTTCATCCCTTCATAACGTTTTTTGTATTCCATCGGCGGGATGCCATTGTGTTTACGAAAGATCCGCGTGAAGTAGACTGGATCGCCATACCCCACCGACTGAGCCACTTTAAACACCGGTAGCGGCGTTGACTGGATCAACAGACGTGCGCGGTTGATCCGCTGGACTTCACGCCAGGCGTAAATCGTCTGCCCCAGCTCCGTTTTAAACAGATGGGCAAGACGGGAGGGGGAGAGGAAAACCATCCGTGCCAGCGTTTCAATTTTTAGCTCTTCAGCGATGTGCTCGTTCAGGTAGTCGCAGACTGCATTAATGCGGGGATCGTGCGCATGGCGGTTGCTGATTGGCTGGAGCAGGAAACAGTTGAGGATCAGCCGTTCCAGCGCGTTCATGGCTAAGGCCTCTGACAAAGGGGCATTGTCGGAGTTATAGCGGATCACTTCATAAAACAGATCGCGCAGCGTTTTCAACTGTACGGGATCGCTGACCGCCGTTTTACCGATCCCCAGCGTATTGACGTCCCACTTCAGCCAGTCGATCCAGTAGGGGCGTGGGATAAAGTAGATCCAGACGTGATCCCAGTGCTCGCTATGCTCATTGCGTCCATAGTGGTGCGGCACGCCAGGCGGGAACAGCAGCAGTTCGTTTTCACGGTAAACCAGTGAATTGTCACCCACCTTTGCCCGGCCCTGACCGCGCAGGGTCAGGTTGATGATGTAGCCTTTCATGCCCTGCGGACGGTTGATGTAATAATCGAGCGCCGATCCGCGTGAAATCGGGGTAAAGCCGGAGACAATCCAGGCATTGAACGTAAAGGTTTTGATCAATGGCGAGAAGTTGAGTAGCTCATTGATATCCGGTTCCATTGTTGTCTCCAGCTTCGGGTTTACCGCTCGATAATAGCAAAACCCCACGGGGCAAGCTGCACGGTCGCACCGCTGGCGACGGTTGCCGCGTTAATCAGCGACACGCCCCCCTGATCGCACACGGCGTCTTGCGCGTCACCGGAGTAGTTAAACATGAAGGTGACCGTCTTGCCCTGCCGATTGGTCATCTCCCGGATGATGAGCGGGAAGCGGGCATCTGTGGTGCGCGAGCGCAACGTCAGCTCACGTGTCAGGTGGTCAAACAGCTGCGTAATCAACGTCTGCTGCGGCAGGAAGCCCACGTACATGGCAAGCCCCTTGCCGAAGTCTGCCTCGGTTGCTGCCGCGTACTGCGCCCATACCGGATGCTGGTAGCGCAGCAGGGTACGCGTTTGTGGAGCGGGGGTGAGCAGTTCCATCCAGAGTTCTGCTCGGTTATCCTGGGCGCAATCAATTGCAGAAGAACAGGCGACCACCCTGACGTTTTCCGGCAGCGTAAACTGGCTGTAGCTGACCCCGCAGCTCTCACTCAGGCCTCCAGGCTGGGCGTCGCGTCTGACCTTGACGTTTTCATCGCTAAAGCCAGATTTAAAGCCAATCAGCGCACGTCCACCGTCAGCAATATAGCCGTTGATACGCGCCAGCAGGGCATCATCCACGGCGTAGAGCGCCGGGATGACAATCGCCTTGTAGCGTGCCGCGTCTTCACCAACATCGTTGATGATATCGACCGCGATATTGCTGTTGTACAGCGCGTCATAGAAGCGGCGCACGATGTCGTTATAGACATTGGTTTGTGCCGTACCGGGTTTGAACTGATTGAGGGCATCCATGGCCTCATTGCTCACCAGAAGGGCGACGTCGTGCTCTGCCCGCAGGTTTTCCAGTTGGGGTGACAGCCGGGCGAAATCGGCCCCGATAGTGGTCGCTTCCTGCCAGGTCGGGTTGCGGGAAAAGTCGTGGCTCAGCAACCCTTTCCAGTAGGTCTCAAACGAGTTGTGGATAGAGTGCCAGTGCCAGTAGGAGACCATCGCCGCCCCGGCGGCAAGGTGACTGAATGCCTGTAGCCGCAACTGGCCGGGGTAAGGCGTCCACTGTGGGAAGCCCTGCGCCTGGGTTTCCAGCACAAAGTAGTTCTGCCCGTCTTTAAGGCTACGGGTGACTGCGCCGCCGAAGGCAATTTCTCGCCCGGTCAGATGATCCTGGCTGGGGTGATAAATATCGACACCGGCCACGCTCAGGCACTTCGATGCAGCAAAATGGTCGACGCGTGGCTGCACGCCAAACGAGTAGCCGCGCCACTCAAAGTCAAAGTTGTGGGTCACGAACTGCTCTGGTTTGGCGTACTCCCGCACAATTTCAGCCTGCCAGGCAAGATAATCAGTGACCTGCTGGCGCTGATACTGGCTAAAGGCGCAGGCCAGACTGGCATTGATCGTGTTTTCAACCGGCGGGAAATCTTCCCAGCGGTCAATACGGTTACTCCAGTAATCGAGGCCGAAATCCTGGTTCAGCGCGGCAATACTGGTGTACTTTTCCTTCAGATGGCGCACAAAGCCTTCCTGCATGTAGCGCCCGGTGTTGTCGTAATGCTTGGTTTCATTGTCCAGTTGATAGCCAATGATCGCCGGGTGGTGCTGCACATGTGCCATCAGCACGCGAATAATTTTCTCCGCATAGCGGCGGAAAACGGGGCTGACGATATCCATGATCTGCCGTGGTCCGTACTTCTGCTGGCCTTCTGCCGTGGTAACCATCACTTCAGGGTATTTTGCTGCCAGCCAGGCCGGGATAGCATAAGTTGGCGTGCCGATAATCACCGCGATGCCTGCCCGGTGCATGGCATTCAGTACCCGGTCAATGTGGTGAAAATTGTACTCCCCCTCTTTGGGCTCCAGCGTGCTCCAGGTGGATTCCGCAATACGTACCACGTTAATACCGGTTTCCAGCATCAGGGCGATATCTTTTTCCAGTCGCTCTTCCGGCATGTACTCATCGTAATATGCGACACCATAATATAATTTGGACACGTTCATCTCCTGGTATTAATGTGCGGGCATGGGTTGTGTAATAAAGGCTCTGGCTTTATCCAGTGTGATAAATGAAATCAGGGTAAAGAACAGCGCAATACTTCCCAGCACAATATAACTACTGGTAAAGCCCATATTTTGGTACATATGACCGATACCCGTAGACAAGAATATCGAGCTAAAGCTTTTTGAGAACTGGAAACCAATCAAATAAACCGTTGCCGACAGCAGTGGGTTAAAATTGGCGGTAATGTATTTGAGAGCGGCGACCAGTAATACGGAACTTTCAAAGCCATGCAGTAGTTTAATTAAGCTAATAGAAACCGGACCTATCGCCCAGGCAGAACCGATAATACGCAGGCTCATGATCAGGCCACAATAAAGCAGCGCATTTTTTGGCCCGATTTTATTCACAAACCACGGAGCAAAAAACATTACGATGGCATCAAGGAAGATCTGCCCGGTGGTTAAATAACCGAACACTTCCGCACCGCGTGCTTTGCTTTCAAAGAAGTGGCTGTAGTAAATAGCAAACTGCTGATCGTAGGTTTCGTATACGGCACCGACCCCGACCATGTATGCGGCAAAGAACCAGAACTTTTTCAGTTTTAACAGTGCGGTTGCGTCTGCCAGGGTGACCGGTTTTGCCGTGGCAAGCTGAACATTTTGCTGCTGATGGGTTTGTACCTTTGTTTTCCAGACCACAAATAGCAGGCAGACCCCGGCGGCGCTTGCGGTCCAGAAGATCAGGTTCTGGTCGATGCCGTAGAGTTTACCCGCTGCAAAGGTACCGATGGCGGCACCGATACCACCAAACATTCTGGCGCGGCCAAATTCAAAGCCGGAGGCGCGGCTCACTTTGTCGATGTAGGCCTCGCAAATGCCACAACCTGCGCCGTAGGCCATACCGATATAAATCCCCCCAGCCAGTGCACCGAGGATGACGTTAATTTTTAATAGCGGCGCAAAAACATAAATCCAATAAGGGGCGAAAAGTGTAATAATTAACGCCAGCATCCACATTAGATTTTTACGATAAATTAATTTATCAGAAATGAAGCCAAATAAAGGTTGTACGCAAACGGCAATGATTGCGGTGAAGGAATAAACCAGTCCAACATCACCATAACTGATGCCAATGGTTTCGGTAAGCCATAAAGAGAGATAAGGGTAACAACACCCCCAGCCAACAAAGAAGAAAAGAAAAAACAGACAGCTCATATAATAATTTTTATTTGAATCTATCATGATGCCCTCGCTTTCCTGTATCAGGAATATGATCGTTTTGACGCGAGCAACGTTACCGTTTCGCCTTCGGCATGGTCATGAATGTCTCGCTACCGACCAGTAAAAATCTGCTATCTGCTGACGGGCGTGAGGCAACTCACATTCTGCTTTGCAGAGAGAAAATAGGCGCGATGTTATTATGGAAATAAAAAAAGGGCGGAAATGATTCCGCCCTTTTTATCTGATTTTATTCTTACGCTTCGCTTGCCGCTTTTTCTTCCGCATCCGGCAGCTTCGGCGTTAATACGGTGGCCTTGCTGTCGATACGCGTCACCAGCAGTTGGTCGATACGGTAGTTATCGATGTCCACCACTTCGAATTTGTAGCCGGAGAACTTCACCGCATCGGTACGTTTCGGGATTTTACGCAGCATAAACATCATAAAGCCGCCGATGGTTTCGTAGTTTCCGGATTGTGGGAATTCATCGATATCCAGCACGCGCATCACGTCATCAATGGGCGTACCGCCGTCTACCAGCCAGGAATTCTCATCACGCGCGACGATTTGTTCTTCCAGCCCCTGGCCGACCAGGTCGCCCATCAGGGTGGTCATCACGTCGTTCAGGGTGATGATGCCGACGACCAGCGCGTATTCGTTCATGATCACCGCGAAGTCTTCCCCGGCGGTTTTGAAACTTTCCAGCGCTTCGGAGAGGGTCAGGGTATCAGGCACAATCAGGGTATTGCGGATCTGGACGCCACTGACCAGCGCCAGGCTCTGATTGCCCAGTACGCGGTTCAGCAGGTCTTTGGAGTCCACGTAACCAACGATATGGTCGATATCGCCGTTACAGACCAGGAACTTTGAGTGCGGGTGCTCCGCGACTTTATTCTTCAGGCTTTGTTCATCTTCATGGAGATCGAACCAGACGATGTTTTCACGTGAGGTCATGGAAGAGGGAACGGTACGTGATTCCAGCTCAAACACGTTTTCAATCAACTCATGCTCTTGTTTACGCAGCACACCGGCCAGCGCACCGGCTTCAAATACGGCGTAAACGTCGTCAGAGGTGATGTCATCTTTACGCACCATCGGCAGTTTAAACAGACGGAAGATGTTGTTAGCCATGCCGTTAAAGAACCACACCAGCGGGCGGAAGATAAACAGGCAGAAGCGCATCGGGTTGATAATGCGCAAAGCCACAACTTCAGGCGCGATCATACCGATGCGTTTCGGGGTCAGGTCGGCGAACAGGATGAACAAACCCGTCACTAACGAGAAGGAAATAATAAAGCTCAGGCGTTCTGCCAGTTCTGGCGATACCACGCCAATTAACATGCTGTAAAACGCGGGGGAGAAGGCGGCGTCACCGACGATACCACCCAAAATGGCGACGGCGTTCAGGCCGATTTGCACCACGGTGAAGAAGGTGCCGGGGTTTTCCTGCATTTTTAAAATGCGCTGTGCGTTGACGTTGCCATCGTCGGCAAGCAGTTTCAGTTTGATTTTTCTGGAAGCGGCAAGCGAGATCTCAGATAGCGAGAAGAATGCACTTACAACTATCAGACAGAGTATGACTAAGATGCTGTTTAACATAATTTATCCAGCCTGTGACCGGATCCTCGGAAGGGGAAATTGAATAATCCATGTGGCAAAGCACATTAAAAGCCGGTCCGAAGCGGTGGACCGACAATTTCGCTGGCTAGTATAGCGTAAGCGGACAACCGCTCGCCAGCAGTGTAAGCAGTTTGTTACGTAACACGATGGGTCGTTTTCGCATCAGTCTGGCGTGATTTTCCCCTGAAATGGATGAATCGTTAGCCAGAACCGGCCCAAAAGGCAGACCGGTTGTCTGAGGTTGAGGTGGGTGAATTACGCCAGCTGTGGTGGCAGACAAACCCCAATACCACCGATCCCGCAGTAACCATAGGGGTTTTTGTGCAGATACTGCTGGTGGTCATCTTCGGCATAATAGAACGGTGGCGCGGTGGCGATTTCCGTGGTGATGGTGCGCTCGTCGTTGGCGGCACGCATCGCGGACTGGAAGCGCTCAAGGCTGGCATGTGCAGCGGCGTCTTGTTCCGGCGTCAGCGGGAAGATGGCTGAGCGGTATTGCGTACCGTGATCGTTGCCCTGCTGCATGCCTTGTGCCGGGTCGTGGTTCTCCCAGAAGGTATGCAGCAACTGGTCGTAACTGATAACGGCCGGGTCATAGACGACGCGAACGGCTTCGGTGTGGCCCGTCTGCCCGCTGCACACTTCCCGATAGGTCGGGTTCGGCGTGTAGCCGCCCATATAGCCTGCTGCCGTGCTGTAAACACCGGGTAGCTGCCAGAACAAGCGCTCAACGCCCCAGAAGCAGCCCATGGCGAAATAGGCGATTTCCATCCCATCGGGTACGTTAGTCATGGAGTGCTCGTTAACAGCATGTAAGGTTGCGACAGGCATCGGGGTGTTTCGTCCGGGTAGCGCATCCGACTGAGTAACAAGCGTTTTTTTATCAAACAGACTCATGAGGAGTCCTCCCAGGAACGCAAATTGCGGTTAAGGTTGTAACGAAGCCTCTCTTTTAACACAATAAACACGCTAAATGAGACTAGATTTAAACATAAGAAATATTTGGGGTGTCGTCCGTTTTTCAATCCACATTTTGGATTTTTTACAGGCCGCGGAGCGGCGTTAACGTTTCCTTCCAGGGGCGGGAACAAGGGATATTCAGGAGAGAACGTGCCAAAAATCCGTTTTTTATGTTTTGCCGGTTTGTTGCTGGCAAGCGATAGCGCTATCGCGGCGAACGTGCGATTACAACTAGAAGGGTTGACCGGGGCATTACAAAAGAATGTGCGTGCTCAATTATCAACTATCCAGAGTGATGAAGTGACGCCGGACAAGCGGTTTCAGGCACGCGTCGATGATGCTATCCGCGAAGGGTTAAAAGCACTCGGCTATTACGAACCGACCATCACGTTTGAGCTGCGTCCGCCTCCGGCTAAAGGTCGTCAGGTGCTGATTGCTCACGTGAAGGCGGGTGAGCCCGTGCTGATTGGCGGCACGGACGTGATTCTGCGCGGCGGGGCGTGTACCGACGAAGATTACCTCGCGCTGCTGGGCGATCGCCCGAAGAAGGGCACTATCCTGAATCATGGTGATTACGAGGGATTCAAAAAGTCACTGACCCGTGTGGCGCTGCGTAAAGGTTACTTCGACAGTCAGTTTAACCGCAGCCAGCTCGGTATTGCTCTGGACAGACGTGAAGCGTTCTGGGATATCGATTACGACAGTGGGCAGCGCTACCGTTTCGGCGATGTCACCTTTGAAGGATCGCAAATCCGCGAAGAGTATCTGCAAAACCTGGTTCCCTTTAAAGAAGGGGATTACTACCAGACCAAAGATCTGGCGGAGCTGAACCGCCGTTTGTCCGCGACGGGTTGGTTTAACTCGGTAGTCGTGGCACCTGAATTCGACAAAGCCCGACAAACCAAAGTTTTGCCGCTCAAGGGGGTCGTCTCACCTCGCATTGAAAACACTATTGAAACGGGTGTGGGCTATTCCACTGACGTAGGCCCTCGCGTGAAAGCGACCTGGCGTAAGCCCTGGGTTAACTCTTACGGACACAGTTTCTCGACCACCGCCAGCGTCTCGGCACCTGAGCAACAGCTGGATTTCAGCTATAAAATGCCGTTGCTGAAAAATCCGTTGGAGCAGTATTACCTCGTGCAGGGCGGCTTTAAGCGTACCGATCTGAACGATACGGAATCGGATTCCACCACCCTTGCCGTCTCCCGTTATTGGGATCTTTCCAGCGGCTGGCAGCGCGCCATCAACCTTCGCTGGAGCCTCGACCACTTTACCCAGGCCAATGTCACCAACACTACCATGCTGCTCTACCCTGGTGTGATGATCAGCCGTACCCGTTCGCGTGGCGGCCTGATGCCAACCTGGGGCGATTCACAGCGTTACTCGGTGGATTACTCAAGTACGGCCTGGGGTTCAGACGTGGAGTTTATCGTGATGCAGGCGCAGAACGTCTGGATCCGTACACTCTACGATCGTCACCGTTTCGTCGCTCGCGGCAATGTCGGCTGGATCGAAACTGATGATTTTGATCGCGTTCCGCCGGATCTGCGCTTCTTCGCCGGGGGCGATCGCAGCATTCGTGGCTACAAATACAAATCGATCGCCCCGAAAAACGACGACGGCAAACTGATCGGTGCCTCTAAAATGGCGACCGGATCGCTGGAGTACCAGTACAACGTCACCGGTAAATGGTGGGGTGCGGTCTTCGTCGATAGCGGTGAGGCGGTGAGCGACATTCGTCGCAGTGATTTCAAAACCGGTGCAGGTGTGGGCGTTCGCTGGCAGTCGCCAGTCGGCCCGATTAAGCTCGATTTTGCGGTGCCGGTTGGGGACAAAGACGAACACGGTTTACAGTTCTACATCGGTCTGGGGCCTGAATTATGAGTTTATGGAAGAAGATAAGCCTCGGGGTACTGGTATTTATTCTGCTGGTACTGGGGACGGTGGCCTTTCTGGTCGGGACGACGAGTGGTCTGCATCTGTTATTCAACGCGGCGAATCGCTGGGTGCCGGGGCTGCATATTGGTCAGGTGACCGGCGGCTGGCGTGACCTGTCGCTGAAAAATGTCCGTTTTGACCAGCCGGGTGTCGCGGTTAACGCCGGAGAACTTCACCTGGGCGTCAAGCTGGGCTGTCTGCGTGACAGCAGCCTGTGCGTGAACGACATTTCCCTCAAAGACATCAATGTGGTGATTGATACCAAAAAGATGCCGCCCGCAGCACCGGTCAAAGAAGAAGACTCCGGGCCGCTTAATCTCTCCACGCCTTACCCCATTACGCTGAGCCGGGTGGCGCTGAACAACGTCAATATCAAGATTGATGACACCACGGTGTCGGTGATGGATTTCTCCTCTGCGCTCAGTTGGGAAGACAAAAACCTGACCCTGAAACCGACTTCGCTGCGCGGCCTGCTCATTGCGCTGCCGAAGGTGGCGAAAGTGGCACAGGAAGAGGTGGTCGAGCCGAAGATTCAGAACCCGAAGCCGGACGAACTGCCGCTCGGTGAGTCGCTCAAACAGCTTTTCTCCAAACCGGTACTGCCGGAGATGACCGATGTGCATCTGCCGCTCAACCTCAATATCGAAGAGTTCCGCGGGGAGCAACTGCGACTGACCGGCGACACGGACATTACCGTCAGCAATATGCTGCTTAAGGTCAGCAGCATCGATGGCAACATGAAACTGGATGCGCTGGATATCGACTCGAACCAGGGCACGCTGAACGCCACGGGTACGGCCAAATTGCAGGATAACTGGCCGGTGGATCTTACCCTGAACACCACGCTCAATGTGGATCCTGTCAAGGGTGAGAAGGTGAAGGTCAAGGTCGGCGGCGAAGTGCGTAAGCAACTGGAATTTGGTGTGAATCTCTCCGGGCCGGTTGATGTGGTACTGCGCGGGCAAACCCAGCTCGCGGAAGCCGGATTACCGCTTAATCTGGATATCACCAGTGAGCAACTTTACTGGCCGTTTACCGGCGAGAAGCAGTACCAGGCCGATGACCTCAAACTCAAACTGACCGGGAAAATGACCGACTACACGCTGTCATTCCGCACGGCGGTGAAAGGTCAGGATGTGCCTCCAGCCACCATTACGCTGGACGGCAAAGGCAACGAGCAGCAGATTAACATCGACAAGCTGACCGTGGCGGCGCTGGAAGGGAAGACCGAACTGAAAGCGCTGCTCGACTGGCAGCAGGCTATCAGCTGGCGCGGTGAACTGACACTGGACGGCATTAACACGGCCAAAACTTTCCCGGACTGGCCGGCGAAGCTGAACGGGCTGGCGAAAATGCGCGGTAGCCTGTACGGCGGCACCTGGCAGGTCGATATTCCTGAGCTGAAGCTGGCCGGGAACGTGAAGCAGAACAAAGTGAGCGTTGACGGTCAACTGAAGGGCAACAGCTACATGCAGTGGGTCATTCCTGGCCTGCATCTGGAACTGGGGCGCAACAAAGCCGACGTGAAAGGCGAGCTGGGGGTGAAAGATCTTAACCTCGACGCCACCATTGATGCGCCGGGGCTGGATAACGCGTTGCCGGGCCTCGGCGGAACGGCAAAAGGGCTGGTCAACATTCGCGGTACGGTAGAAGCGCCGCAGGTGCTGGCCGATATCACCGCCAACAACCTGCGCTGGCAGGAGCTGCGCGTTGCCAAAGTGCTGGTCAAAGGCGATATCAAATCCAGCGACCAGATTGCCGGGTCGTTGAATGTGCGGGTTGAACGTATTTCTCAGCCGAATGTGAATCTCAGTCTGGTCACGCTGGCGGCGAAAGGCAGTGAAAAACAGCATGAGCTGGAACTGCGCGTTCAGGGCGAGCCGGTTGCCGGGCAACTGAAGCTGGCGGGCAGTTTTGATCGTAACGAACAGCGCTGGAAAGGGACACTCAGCGATACCCGTTTCACGACGCCGGTGGGTCCATTGGCGTTGAGTCGCCCCATTGCGCTGGATTATCGCAATCAGGAGCAGAAAATCAGTATCGGGCCACACTGCTGGACCAACCCGAATGCCGAATTGTGCGTACCGCAGACCATCGATGCGGGCGCGCAGGGGCGGGCAGTCGTCAATCTCAATCGCTTCGATCTGGCGATGCTCAAGCCCTTTATGCCTGACACCACACAGGCCAGCGGGACCTTCAGTGGTAAAGCGGATGTGAGCTGGGACACCACCAAAGAGGGGCTGCCGCAAGGTGAGGTGACGCTGGTTGGCCGTAACGTCAAAGTGACGCAAGTGGTTAACGATGCGCCGCTGCCGGTGGCCTTCGAGACGCTAAATCTCAATGCGAAGCTGCAAAACAACCGTGCCGATTTGGGCTGGCTCATCCGCTTGACTAACAACGGGCAGTTTGACGGCCAGGTGCAGATTACCGATCCGCAGGGGCGGCGTAACCTCGGCGGCAACGTCAACATCCGCAACTTCTCGCTGGCGATGGCAAACGCCATCTTCACCCGTGGCGAGAAAGCGGCAGGGACCTTGAATGCAAACCTGCGTCTTGGCGGCAATCTGCAAAGCCCGCAGATGTTCGGACAGATGCAGGTTAATGATGTGGATGTTGAAGGTAACTTTATGCCGTTCGACATGCAGCCAAGCCAACTGGCGATGAACTTTAACGGTACCAGCTCTACGCTACAGGGCGTGGTACGCACCCGGCAGGGGCAGATTAACCTGAGCGGTGATGCGGACTGGAGTCAGATTAACAACTGGCGCGCCCGTGTGGCAGCGAAAGGCAGCAAAGTGCGTATCACGGTGCCACCGATGGTGCGTCTCGATGTGTCGCCGGACCTGGTGTTTGAAGCGACGCCGAATCTCTTCACCCTCGACGGTAATGTGGATGTGCCCTGGGCGCGCATTACGATGCACGACGTGCCGGAGAGCGCCGTAGGCACGTCCAGCGATGAAGTGATGCTCAATTCAGACCTGAAACCGGAAGAGCCGAAAACTGCCTCTATTCCGATCAATAGCAACCTGACTGTTCATGTCGGCAACAACGTGCGTCTGGACGCGTTTGGTCTGAAAGCACGCTTAACCGGCGATTTAAAAGTTGTTCAAGATAAACAAGGGCTTGGACTTAACGGACAGATCAATATTCCGGAAGGTCGTTATCATGCGTACGGTCAGGATTTGATTGTGCGTAAAGGTGAGTTATTGTTCTCCGGTCCACCAGACCAACCGTTATTAAATATTGAGGCGATCCGTAACCCGGATTCGACCGAAAACGACGTCACCGCCGGGGTGCGTATTACCGGTACGGCGGATGAACCTAAGGCAGAAATCTTCTCTGACCCGGCCATGTCGCAACAGGAAGCGTTATCGTACCTGCTGCGTGGGCAAGGTCTGGAGAGTGGTCAAAGCGACAGTGCGGCGATGACCTCTGCACTGGTGGGGCTGGGGATTGCACAAAGTGGCCAGGTGGTGGGCAAGATCGGCGAGACGTTTGGCGTAAGTAATCTGGCGCTGGATACCGAAGGGGTCGGAGATTCCTCCCAGGTGGTGGTCAGCGGTTATGTACTGCCAGGTCTACAGGTAAAATATGGCGTGGGAATTTTTGACTCACTGGCAACACTTACGTTACGTTATCGCCTGATGCCTAAGCTGTATCTGGAAGCGGTGTCTGGCATAGATCAGGCACTTGATTTGCTCTATCAGTTTGAGTTCTAGCAATGCGAATATTTGTCTACGGCAGTTTACGACGCAAGCAAGGCAACAGTCATTGGATGACCAATGCCCAGTGGCTTGGCGATCACAACGTTGAACATTATCAACTCTACAGTCTGGGGCACTACCCTGGCGCTGTGCCGGGTGATGGATGTGTGAAAGGTGAAGTGTATCGCATCGACGCGTCGACCCTGAGCGAACTGGACGCACTGCGTACCGCAGGTGGTGAATACAAACGCCAGCTCATCCAGACGCCCTATGGCAGCGCCTGGATGTACGTGTATCAGCGCTCGGTTGATGGGCGAAAGCACATCGAGACCGGCAACTGGTTGGACAGAGACCAGGCTTAAAACGAGACAACGCCACCTTCGGGTGGCGTTGTTTTTGTATGCCTGCTACCAGTGCGTAATCAGCGAGGCGCCTATTTCCGCGATCTTTTTGTTGCGCTCCTCCATGGCGGCCTGGGTCCCGGTGATATAGATAACGACAATGCGCGTCGGTTTGCCATCCGGCCCCAGTGCGGCAACGATCCCGCGCGAACCTCGTTCGCCTGCTCCCGTCTTATCAGCAATAAACCAGCCTGCCGGTGTGACCGAGCGAATAAGCGGTCCACCGACCTTATCCGCCTCCATCCAGTCCATTAACTGCTGACGTGAAGCGGGTGTCAGTACCTTGCCAGTGAGCAACTGGCGCAGTGTCAGTGCCATGCTTTCAGGTGTCGTGGTATCACGTTCGTCACCCGGCAATGCCTCATTCAATGCGGGCTCCCACCTGTCGAGGCGGGTGACACGGTCTCCCGCTTTGCGTAAAAACGCAGTTAACGCCTGCGGCCCGCCGATGGTCGAAAGCAGCACATTCGCCGCCGTGTTATCACTCATGGTGATGGCGGCATCGCAGAGTTCAGCCACGGTCATGCCGTCGGCAAGGTGTTTTTCGGTGACGGGCGAGTATTCGATGAGATCCTGCTTACGATAATGAAGGCGATTAGTCAGTTGCTCCTGCCCGGCGTCGACGCGTGCTAGTACTGCGCCGCACAGCAGCACTTTAAAGGTACTCATCATCGGGAAACGTTCCTGGGGGCGATAGCTCTCCAGGATTTTGCCGTCAGTCAGAGAGATTTCGGCATAGCCCACGCGGGCATCAAGCTGCTTTTCTGCTGCTTTGACGGTGTTAAGTGTTTCTGGGTGAGCCCACGCGGGCAGGCAAAAGGCGGCTAACAAGGGGATAAGGGGCAGGCGAAATCGTTGCATAGCGATACTCTTCCTTGGGATCGGGTTTATGACAGTGATGCATTGTAGGTGCAGATGGCTTTCAGTGCGCGCTTGATTGGATGCGAGGTGGGGAAATCAAAGCAGAGAGAAGAGCAGTGCCATCCGGCAGTCAAGCCAGATGGCACTCGGTATTACGCGGCGTTCTGATGCAGTTTAAACAGGCTGACGGCTTCTAACAGTTCTTCTGCCTGGCGTTGCATTTCGTGGGCCGCAGCGGACGATTCCTGCGACAGGGTGGCGTTCTGTTGGGTCGCCGTATCCATATGGGTGACTGCCACATTCACCTGGTCAATGCCGGTGCTCTGCTCTTTACTGGCGGCCGAGATGGTTTCCACCAGTTCGCTGACCTGCTGCACGCTGCGCAGGATTTCGTTCATCGCGGAGCCTGCGTTCTGTACCTGCGAGTTACCTTCGGCGATGCGGCTAACGGAATTGTCGATAAGATTGCGGATATCCCGTGCGGCAGAGGAAGAGCGCTGCGCCAGGGCTCGGACTTCTGCTGCAACCACAGCGAAGCCGCGACCTTCCGGGCCGGCACGAGCCGCTTCAACCGCCGCATTCAGAGCCAGAATGTTGGTCTGGAAGGCGATGCTGTCAATCACACCAATGATGTTGTTGATTTCACTGGAAAGCTGGTGGATGTCGCTCATGGTTTGCACTACACGTTTCACGGCCTGACCCCCCTGGCCTGCGATGGTGAACGCGTCGCGGGCGATGGTGCTGGCAAAGTGGGAGTTCTCCGCATTGCTCTTCACCACTGAGGTGAGCTCTTCCATTGACGCGGCGGTTTGCTCCAGCGCGCTGGCCTGCGCTTCATTACGTGAAGAGAGTTCACGGCTGCCAGTGGCGATTTGCACCGAGGCAGAGGCGATGGATTCGGTGCTATGACGAACGCCATGAACAATGCGGGTCAGGTTGCCATTCATCTCCTTCAGCGCCTGCATCAGTTCTGCCGTCTCATCGCGGCCAGATATGATAAACGCGGTTTTTAAATCGCCGGACGCCACCGTGCGGGCAACGGCCACGGCCTGCGCCAGCGGATGGGTAATGCTACGAACCAGCCACCAGGTGATAAGTGCACCGACCAGCATGGTCAGTGCCATGGCGATAACCAACATCAGACGCGTTTGCTCAAACTGCGCCAGATTGCGGGCATCCGTCTCGGTGTGGATTTTGCTCGCGTGTTCCAGCGTGTGCGCCACTACGTCGTCAATCATCTTTGTGGGTTCGCGGTCGATACCGGTTACCAGTTTGTCCACGCGTGCGGCGCTGGTGGGGTCGGTCAGCACATACTGCTGTAAGGCGCTCAGGTAGTGCTGCTCAAGCTCGGCGTGCAGCTGACGGGTCTTCTCGACCTGATCGTTATCCATGCCCAGCTGTGGCAGCAGACCGCTCAGTTTTTGCAGCAGTTGCTGGGTCGTCTGGCTTTGGGAGACAAAGGCATTTTTATATTTATCGAAGGTGTCCTGCCCTTGCGTGCCACGCAGCAGCGTGTTTTTCCACTCCTGAACCTGAATCTTGAACTGCACCTGGGCATTACGCGCGGTGTCGATACTGTCGGCCAGCACCTTTTCGGTGTTCATCATTTTCTGGTTTTGGTCGTAACTGGCGCTGTTAATGGCCAGGCCGCGCAATCCGATAAACAGCGTCGCCAGCAGCAGTAGGGTAGCCATCAGGCCAAGACGTTGTCCGATGGTGAATTGATTGAGTTTCATACAGCTTCCGTTGGGAATGGGAGACATTGATCACAGACAGGGGTATCGACCAACGGGCAGGGGACTTTATGGGGGCAAAAACAGGGTGGTGATGCTGATTTAGCTTATGCCTTTAATAAGCATGGGAAAAGAATTTTATGGCACTTTTGTGACAGCGTAATAAACGGGCGGAAATGGGTGAGAAACCCGCCAGCAGTGCAGCGGAGGACAAATACGGGGCATAAAAAAACCCTGACCCACTGTGACCAGCGCTCAGGGTTTTTCAGATAAAACGGATTACTTCTTCGCTGCGCGCTCGAAGGAAGCAACGATTTCAGCTTTAGCCGCTTCAGCGTTGTCCCAACCGTCAACTTTCACCCATTTGCCTTTTTCGAGATCTTTGTAGTGCTCGAAGAAGTGAGTGATCTGTGCTTTCAGCAGTTCTGGCAGGTCGTTCACATCTTTAATGTGATCGTATTCTTTGCTCAGTTTGGTGTGCGGAACCGCAACCAGTTTGGCATCTTCACCAGACTCGTCGGTCATTTTCAGCACGCCAACCGGACGGCAGCGAATCACGGAGCCTGGTTCCAGCGGGTATGGAGTTGGGACGAGCACGTCTACCGGGTCACCGTCCAGAGACAGGGTGTGGTTGATGTAGCCGTAGTTGCACGGATAGAACATCGCGGTGGACATGAAGCGGTCAACGAACAGCGCGCCGCTGTCTTTATCGACTTCATATTTGATCGGGTCAGCGTTAGCCGGAATTTCAATAACAACGTAGATGTCTTCTGGCAGATCTTTACCCGCCGGGACGTTGAGTAAGCTCATGTTTGTTTCCTTTAAAATGTGTGGCAAACAAGTGCCGGGTATTATAGCCAACTCATTGCGAATGTCTCCGCTTGTTTTAGGCTTCGCTTCGCGTCCGGTAGATTTTTTTGCGTAAAAATATGACCGGATAATCCATAAAGACAGCCGCATCATCAATAAATTTGTGGAAGCGATTACACTAATGATCTTCAGGCCAGTTTCACCTGAAAAAGACTGTAATTTCAAAGCGTGTTGCAGGGCCGATCGCACCAGGTCATTTCGAGCGCCAGATCGCAACTGGAAGCCAACAATTCATTCACTTTTCTGATTTGTGATGTAACGCATTCTGTTACATCTCTTATTGTCTATAGTTTTCCCGCAGGCGAAGTTGTAGCCAACAATAACCCTACGAGGATACGCATATGTGGAAGCGCTTACTTCTTGTCACAGCAGTTTCAGCAGCCATGTCGTCTATGGCGATGGCCGCCCCGCTCACGGTGGGATTTTCTCAGGTTGGTTCTGAATCTGGCTGGCGAGCCGCTGAAACCAACGTCGCGAAGAGCGAAGCTCAAAAACGCGGTATCACGCTGAAAATCGCGGATGCACAACAAAAACAGGAAAACCAGATCAAGGCGGTACGTTCCTTCATCGCGCAGGGTGTGGACGCTATTTTTATTGCGCCTGTCGTGGCAACAGGCTGGGAACCGGTGCTGAAAGAAGCCAAAGACGCCAAAATCCCGGTCTTCCTGCTTGACCGTTCTATTGATGTGAAAGACAAAGATCTCTACATGACCACTGTTACCGCTGACAACGTGCTGGAAGGCAAACTGATTGGTGACTGGCTGATTAAACAAGTCGATGGCAAGCCATGTAATGTGGTTGAGCTGCAGGGCACTGTCGGTGCGAGCGTGGCCATCGATCGTAAGAAAGGCTTCGCTGAAGCTATCTCCAAAGCCTCCAACATCAAAATCATCCGTTCTCAGTCTGGCGACTTCACCCGCAGTAAAGGGAAAGAGGTCATGGAAAGCTTTATCAAGGCAGAGAACAACGGCAAAAACATCTGCATGGTTTATGCCCATAACGATGACATGGTGATCGGTGCCATTCAGGCCATCAAAGAAGCGGGTCTGAAACCGGGCAAAGATATCCTCACCGGCTCTATTGACGGCGTACCGGACATCTACAAAGCGATGATCGACGGTGAAGCCAACGCCAGCGTTGAGCTGACCCCGAACATGGCTGGCCCGGCTTTCGATGCGCTGGAAAAATTCAAAAAAGACGGCACCAAGCCTGAGAAAGTCACTATCACCAAATCGACGCTCTACCTGCCGGATACGGCGAAAGAAGAGTTAGAGAAGAAGAAAAATATGGGCTATTAAGCGTCCTGGCAGAGTCTATCTGCTGGCACGATATGTTCCCTCTCCCCTCCGGGGAGAGGGTCAGGGTGAGGGGGAGAACACAATGACCACCGATCAACACCAGGAAATCCTCCGTACCGAGGGCTTAAGTAAATTCTTTCCCGGCGTCAAAGCGCTCGATAACGTCGATTTCAGCCTGCGTAAAGGTGAAATCATGGCGCTGCTGGGGGAAAACGGTGCCGGAAAATCGACGCTCATCAAAGCGCTGACCGGGGTTTACCACGCCGAAAAGGGAACTATCTGGCTGGAAGGTAATGCCATCAACCCCAAAAATACTGCCCATGCACAGCAACTGGGTATCGGGACGGTTTACCAGGAAGTGAACCTGCTGCCGAATATGTCGGTGGCAGATAATCTGTTTATTGGTCGCGAGCCTCGCCGTTTCGGTTTGTTACGCCGCAAAGAGATGGAGAGACGTGCCACCGAGCTGATGGAGTCCTACGGTTTCTCGCTGGATGTACGCGAGCCACTCAACCGCTATTCCGTCGCCATGCAACAAATCGTGGCGATCTGCCGGGCTATCGATCTTTCAGCCAAAGTGCTCATCCTCGACGAACCCACCGCCAGCCTGGATACCCAGGAAGTAGAGATGCTCTTTACTCTGATGCGCCAGCTTCGCGCCCAGGGTGTGGCACTCATTTTTGTGACCCACTTTCTTGACCAGGTGTACGAAGTCAGTGACCGCATCACTGTGCTGCGTAACGGTGGTTTTGTGGGCTGTCGCGAGACCCGGGAACTGCCGCAAATTGAGCTGGTGAAGATGATGCTCGGTCGCGAACTCGACAACAATGCCCTGCAACGTGCGGGACGCACCTTACTGAGCGACAAACCCGTCGCCGCTTTTAAAGATTTCGGCAAGAAAGGGATCATTAACCCGTTTGATCTCGAGGTCCGCCCCGGTGAAATTGTCGGATTGGCTGGCCTTCTGGGGTCCGGGCGTACCGAAACGGCCGAAGTCATTTTTGGTATCAAGCCTGCCGACAGCGGCAGCGCGTTAATTAAAGGCAAGCCGCAGACGCTGCGTTCACCCCATCAGGCTTCCTGCCTGGGTATCGGTTTTTGCCCGGAAGACAGGAAAACAGACGGGATCATTGCCGCCGCTTCGGTGCGGGAAAATATCGTGCTCGCACTCCAGGCCCAGCGAGGCTGGCTGCGTCCAATACCACGCCGTGAGCAGAATACGATTGCCGAGCGGTTCATCCGCCAGTTGGGCATCCGCACGCCGAGCGCCGAGCAGCCGATTGAATTTCTCTCAGGGGGAAACCAGCAAAAAGTCCTGCTTTCACGCTGGTTGCTGACCAAACCGCAGTTCCTGATCCTCGATGAGCCTACGCGTGGCATTGACGTTGGGGCCCATGCGGAAATCATTCGTCTGATTGAAACCCTCTGCGCCGATGGCCTGGCGCTGTTGGTTATCTCCTCAGAACTGGAGGAGCTGGTGGGCTATGCCGACCGGGTGATTATCATGCGCGATCGCAAACAGGTAGCGGAGATCCCGCTCGCTGAGCTGTCGGTTCCGGCGATCATGAATGCCATCGCGGCATAAGGAGTAATGTGTGATGCCTCAATCACTTCCACAAACCGGGTCGGCAAAACGGCGCTTTAAATGGCCGACAGGCACACCACAAATTCTGGCGCTGTTGCTGGTGCTGTTGGTCGACAGTATGGTCGCCCCCCATTTCCTGCAAGTGGTGTTACAGGACGGACGCCTCTTCGGTAGCCCTATCGATATCCTCAACCGCGCGGCACCCGTTGCACTGCTGGCGATTGGTATGACGCTGGTGATTGCCACCGGCGGCATTGACCTGTCAGTCGGGGCAATCATGGCGATTGCCGGGGCCACAGCCGCCTCCATGACCGTCGCCGGGCATAGCCTCCCGGTGGTACTGCTGGCGGCACTTGGGACCGGTATATTAGCCGGGTTATGGAACGGGGTGCTGGTCGCAATCCTCAAAATCCAGCCTTTTGTCGCCACGCTGATTCTGATGGTGGCCGGGCGAGGGGTGGCACAGCTGATTACCTCCGGGCAAATCGTCACTTTTAACGCCCCGGATCTGGCGTGGATCGGCAGCGGCAAGCTGCTGCTGTTCCCGACGCCGGTCATTATTGCGGTGGTGACGCTGGTCATCTTCTGGCTGTTCACCCGTAAAACGGCGCTCGGCATGTTCATTGAAGCCGTCGGCATCAACATTCGTGCCGCCAAAAATGCCGGGGTAAATACCCGCGTGGTGGTCATGCTCACCTACGTGCTGAGCGGTGTCTGTGCGGCGATTGCCGGGGTGATTGTTGCGGCGGATATTCGCGGCGCAGATGCCAATAACGCCGGATTATGGCTGGAGCTGGATGCCATTCTGGCCGTCGTGATCGGTGGCGCATCGCTGATGGGCGGGCGTTTTAACCTGGTGCTGTCGGTCATCGGTGCACTGATTATTCAGGGCATGAACACGGGGATTTTGCTCTCAGGCTTCCAGCCGGAGCTTAACCAGGTGGTAAAAGCGGTGGTGGTGTTGTGCGTACTGATTGTTCAGTCGCCGCGCTTTATCGCACTGATTAAAAGGAGAGAGCGGACATGATCAAACGTAACCTGCCGCTGATGATCACCCTCGGCGTTTTTGTGCTGGGGTATCTCTACTGCCTGACGCAGTTTCCTGGTTTTGCGTCGACGCGCGTGATTTGTAATATCCTGACCGATAATGCCTTTTTAGGCATTATCGCCGTCGGCATGACCTTTGTGATTCTCTCTGGCGGGATTGATCTCTCCGTCGGCTCTGTTATTGCCTTCACCGGGGTGTTTTTAGCCAAAGCGATCGGCTTCTGGGGCATCTCTCCCCTGTTAGCCTTTCCTCTGGTGCTGGTGATGGGCTGCGCATTCGGGGCATTTATGGGGCTGCTGATCGACGCGCTGAAAATCCCTGCTTTCATCATCACGCTGGCCGGAATGTTCTTCCTGCGTGGGGTGAGCTACCTGCTCTCTGAAGAGTCGATTCCGATTAACCACCCAGTCTACGATAGCTTGTCCAGCCTCTCCTGGCTGATTCCCGGTGGCGGGCGTCTGAGCGCAATGGGGCTGCTAATGCTGGGTGTGGTGGTGATTGGCATTTTCCTCGCGCACCGCACTCGCTTCGGCAATGAAGTTTATGCCATTGGTGGCAGCGCCACTTCTGCGAATCTGATGGGGATTTCTACCCGCAGTACCACCATTCGTATCTACATGCTCTCTACGGGTCTTGCAACGCTGGCGGGCATTGTCTTCTCGGTCTATACCCAGGCGGGATACGCGCTGGCGGGAGTGGGTGTCGAACTGGATGCGATTGCCTCGGTGGTGATTGGCGGCACGCTGCTCAGCGGCGGCGTCGGTACGGTACTCGGCACGTTGTTCGGTGTCGCTATTCAGGGGCTGATTCAGACCTATATCAACTTTGACGGTACGCTCAGTTCCTGGTGGACCAAAATCGCCATCGGCATTTTGTTGTTTATTTTTATCGCGTTACAACGTGGCCTTACGGTGCTCTGGGAGAACCGCCAAAGCTCACCTGTTACGCGCGTTAGCACGGCGGCAACAAAGCAGTAACACCTTGAAATTATTAAAAACAGCTAAAGTTTTTCCGGTGGCGGACGATAACCTGCCAATGAGGCTTAATTTACGCCTGAAAGAATCCCTGTTACCGGAAAAACTATCATGCTCAGAACGCTCTCGCTCCGCACCGGCTTGCTTTCGCTCCTTGCCGTTATGACTTTCCTCCTGCTGCTGGTCAGCGGCATGGGGGTTTATGCTCTCACTAAAAGTTCCTCTTCACTGGAGCGCATCAGCGTTCTGCAAGGCGAGAAAATGGCGCGCCTGAATGAAGGTTACACGCGAATTTTGCGTGCGCGTAACGAGTCGGGTCAGGCGGTGCGCATGATGGAAGTCGGCCTGCTGGCCGACGCGGAGAAGTCGGTTATAAACATTAACGGCGAGATCGACAAAGGTCAGAAGGCGCTGGATAGCGTGTTCAAGGCGGGCGTGGATGATGAAAAAGGCACCGCGTTACTGGCTCAGGTTTCTAAAAGCTACGCAGATTATGTCGCGCAGGGGATCAAACCGATGCAGGCGGCGTTAAAAGCACAGAGCGCCGATGATTATTACGATCTGCTGGAAAACAAACTTATCCCTATCTCTCGTCAGTTCGATAATGACATGCAGGCATTCCAGGCATGGGGCGAAGCACGTGGTAAGGCGGAAGTGGATTCAGTGCAGTCGAGCAAGAACTTCGTGATGATGCTGATTATGGTTGTCGCGCTGGCGGCTGCCGGGGTGATTGTGCTGGCCTGGCTCTCACTGCGCCATATGCTGCTCAAACCACTGGAGGCGTCAATTAGCCAACTGGAGCATGTCGCGGCGGGTAATCTGACCGAAGTCAGTGCTCACACTGCAAGTAAAGAGTTTAACCGCCTCAACACGGCGATTGAGAACATGCGCTATTCGCTCATCACTTCGGTGACTCGCGTGCGTGACGCCAGTTCGCAAATTGACACCGGCAGCCGTGAATTGACATTAGGTAACGTCGATCTGGCGCAGCGTACTGAATCTACGGCGACGTCGCTGGAGCAAACCGCTGCGAGCATGGAAGAAATTACTGCAACCGTAAAACAGAACGCCGATAACGCCGACCAGGCGCACCAACTGGCGAAAACGGTTTCGGATACCGCCGATCGTGGCAGCGAAATGGTCTGCTACGTCATTGAGAAGATGCAGGATATTTCTGAGAGTTCCAGCCGCATTGCAGACATCCTCAGCATGATCGACAGCATTGCTTTCCAGACCAATATCCTGGCGCTTAATGCTGCCGTTGAAGCCGCACGTGCAGGTGAGCAGGGCCGTGGATTTGCGGTCGTTGCCGGCGAAGTGCGTAACCTGGCGAGCCGCAGCGGTGATGCGGCTAAAGAGATTCGTCAGCTTATCAGCAGTTCCCAGGCTCAGGTTTCGGAAGGGAGTGATCTGGCGATGCAGGCCGGTGAAACCATGGACGAAATTGCCTCCGAAGTCATGAGAATGACTAAACTGATGCGTGAGATCGCCAGCGCCTCGCAGGAACAGAGTCGGGGCATTGAGCAAGTCAACATTGCTGTCAGCCAAATGGATGAGACCGCGCAGCAGAATGCTGCGCTGGTACAGCAGTCCTCTGCGGCGACGCGCTCGCTGGAAGAGCAGTCCCGTGAATTGCTGGAGGCGATGGCTTCATTCCGTTTGCAGGCGACGGCGTAATATCAGGCCCTGCGTGCCAGGCGCAGGGCGTTTTAACAGGAAAGCAGGGACAGATGGAAAATCCGATCGAAGTCAGAAAAAATATTTGCATTCAATGTGATAGCGAAGCGCTGAAAGACAGCGACTACTGCGAAGCCTGTGAGACCAAAGAGTTCAGGAAGATCGGCGGCTGGTTGTACCTTCCCGCGATAGGGCTGCTTGTAACCTTAGCGCTGAGTATTTTATCCATCAATAACACGACGCGCGTCCTTTTGATGTTCGGCAGCAACTTTCCTTCCAGAGGGCTTTGGGTTGTGACTTTTGAGCTCCTCGGTTTTATTGGCCAGTTCCTGCTGACCGTCTATGTGGGCACTCTTTTTCTGCGCAAAAAGTGTAGCGCGGCGAATTTTTTCGCACGAAAACGCAATTTATTCTGCACTGATTTAAATGCATAAAAACATAGATTTTACATTGTGCAAAAATGAACGCCGCGCAACTTTCCCGGACATTTTATCTTCGAAAATTAGTTCACATGCTGCGCAATCCGATACCGCAAGTTAAAGAACCATAATCTGGTCATTTGTTGACACTCTGACGTAGCCAATAAGCACGATTTAAACCCCTTTAAAAGGAAGAAATAGAGCCAGTTAAAGGGTGGTTTGGCATTTTCAAAAACGTTGGTTTAGGAGATGCCGCAAAACAGGGTGTTGCGACAAACTCGCAAATGGCTACGGGAACGGCCACAAATCTTTTACCGAGCGTTGCGGCCGTGATGAGCCTATTCAACAAGCGAACATTCTCAGCTAATGATTTCATCCGCATACCAGATGTTCCTGGTGGATTGATTGTTCAGTGGGGGACTGTTTTATCTGGCGCTGGCGGCGATACGGCATGGATATACCCAACGCCATTTCCTAATGCCAGATTGGGGGTATGGGGGACATTTCACCGACAGGGTACGTCAGGAGCTGATTACCCGACCCTAACTTTTAACAACATATCTGATCCAACACCCAAAACTTTCAGCAACTTCATGTTGCGTATCAGCGGTACCGGTGGTGCCGGATTAACAGCATTTGTTTTTGCTATAGGGTATTAACCATGACTACAGCTTATTTCTCACCGACTCTTAATTCCTTCATCCCGGTTGAGTGGAAAGAAGACGGCACGTACCCCCCTGAGAACTGGCCCTCCGATGCCGTTCTGGCAACTGATGAAGAAGCTGCGACATTTTGGAAGCAGACACCCCCAGCAGGGAAATTGCTGGGTGCAGTTGGCGGGCGTCCTGTATGGGTTGATGAACCCGAGCCAACTTATGAACAGATCGTTGCCCAGGCAGCTGCGCGAAAAGTCCATCTACTGGCAATCGCAACTGAGAAAGTTAATATCCTCCAGGATGCGACTGATCCAGATGTCATGGGTGACAAACTTCAGCCTGACGATGTTGCTTTACTCAAATTGTGGAGGCAGTACCGGGTGCTGCTGAACAGAATTGATACGTCAACAGCACCGGAAATCATCTGGCCTATTCAGCCGGAAGTTTAGGCCAGTTAATATCAGGCGCGGAGCTAGCGTTTATTGCTGTCACCGCGTCGATGTAGTCCAACCATGAATTTAACCTGGCTGTTTCGGTATCAGTTAATTTTCGACCTAACAATAACTTTGTCTGTAGCAGTGAAATAGACTGTTGTGCCGTGGTAAGTCGCTTCTCTTTTTCCTGCTCAGCAGCCGTGACCGCGCTGGCTTGCTGCGCTGCTGTATCGATTACCCAGACAGTGCCATTCCATGCGGAAAATTGTGTTGTGGGGGCGATGGTGACATAACCGTCTTTAACGGCACCGATATAATCAACTACAACGGCGGAGCGGTCTGCCGTCGAATATACCGTTGCGCCGCGGTAATCCTCACGCAGAACCCAGCCGCTACCATTAAAGACCGCGACAAAACCAGCCTGGGTAACTGCGGGCTGGATTTCGGTTGAAAAGGCAGGAAGACCCACTCCGATTGCAAGGTACTCTTCTGCCGAACCGGTATACTCACCCGTTTGCGCAGAGTAGTTATAAACAGTGATGAAACCAGCTTCTGCCGCCATTTTTTCTTTATCTAACACTGCAATCGTCATTATGCAGCCCTCACAATATAGTTGAATGCAATGTTGCGCGGCCTGGTCGCGACGGTGTTCCCGGGTAGTGACGTTGTCGCAGCCAGACCTGAAACGTTTGCGTACTGAAACGCAGTTTTCGTGAGTGGCGTAGTGATAGTATCGCCGTTCACGTTAGCTATACCGCCAGTGGGATCGGTTGTGCCGATAGCGCCAACCAAACCACTGTCAGCGTAGTTGATGTCAACGGAGACGAACGTACCCAGCTGATCACTAAGCAACGTGCGCCCCGAGTCAATTCCTCTCCCGTCATCCCACCCACGAATAAATTCGCCGCGCAGGTCTGGTAAAACAAGCGCCGGGAAAATCACGGCCAGTTGCGGATATGTGGATGCGGAGAACGATGCGCCGTTGCATTTTATCCAGCCAGTCGGCGGCGTTGCTGTTGGCCACGGCACGGGTACACCGACAGGTAAAGCGCTCCCGAGCCCCAATCCTCCCAAACCAAGGTATGAGAGAAGGTTTGCAATCGAGGTTTGACTGATGACATTGCGGCCCACTGACGTCAAATTAGTGAGGGTTGCCTCACCGGGTCCGGTGAAGTACGGGAGTTTGTCTGCAGCACCGACCAAGGAGGACAGCGCTCCCAGCGTGTCAGATTTAGCGGCAAAGAGTGCTTCAAGTGCTAAAACTAACTGGAACGTATTCGGGTTTGGTTCCACACCAGCAGCAGTAAGAACTGAAATCAGCTCCGCCTGAACGTCCCTGAGCGCTGCCTGTACATTATTCAGGTGTTCTGCTTCCACGATAGTTCCCAGGTCCCCTGTAGATGGGTCACCGTCGTGAAAAAGGTTATCCGGCGTCTGCACCGGTGGCATTAAGGGGCGCATTATTCATTCTCCTGATATGAGAAGTAGCAAAACGTAAAGGCGGGTTTAAGGTCATTGAAAACTTCTTCTATGACGGGGTCGCCAAAAGAGGTAAGACGCTCTCCGGCCGCAGAACTACCTGCGCGGAAGTGGTAAACCTGAGTACCTGAATTCTGAACATTGACGCGCCATACCCAGATAATATCTGCAACCCAGAGACGATCACCTGCCCGATTCACTCCCGCGCGAAATGGCTGCGGTTCGTCAATGGTGATGGTGTAGCCAAGGGTGCTGGCGAGCTGAATAAAGTACGGAATACTGAGGCCACCGACTTCAGCAAGCTTTGCCAGCACACGCTGCTGACGTTGCTGGTAAGTCGCCCCAGCAGGTGGAGTCAGCGCAAAAACGCGCTCCCAGTCGGGTAACAGCGAAGTGGCATAAAAGGGAGTGACTGACCTGACGACGGTTTCAGAGCTCTGTTTAACCTTGTCGAAAACATTGCCCTCAGCCTGTAGTTCCGCTTTCAGGTTTGGTTTTTTCGTGTCATAGGCAACGGGTGGCAGAAGCAATGCCAGCAGTTTTGAGCTAGCTGTCATAACGTACCTACCGTGACAACGCCCAGCCTGATCCACTCGACCATAGTGGCATCAACAACGGGAACAACGTTCGCTGCGGGTGAAACAATTAAACGGTCTGTTACGCCCGTTATCGAGGAAACCAGCATCTCTGACTGGGAACGAATAAAGGTCTCACCCGGAAGCAGGGAACCGACATAATCTGCGAGAACGTCATTGATAGATACAGTGGCGGCAGCAAGAGTTATACCCTGTAGCGCGACCTTAATATCCAGATCAATGATTTTGAAAGTTGGTGCTAATACCAGCGTATTTTTGGCCGTCACCGGACGAACATCGTCAATGTAGTCTTGTGTAGCCTGGATAATTTCCGTTGAGGGTGTTCCATTGGCCGAGGTAATAACGACATCGACGGTGCCTAAACCACGACGCAGAGGATAGACATACGCGCCCGTGACACCATCAACTGACATCGCCCACCGCTTGTAATCGTATTTATTTCCCCCTGCTGGAGGACGACGGAGGATATCTAAATATCGGGCCAGCAGTTCCGTGTCAGTTTCTTCATCGGTTCCCCCGGAGAGGACGCCAATGATTACCGTGCTGTCTAAACCCACGGGAGTGCTGGCGAAGGTCGCTGACTGGACAGCGGCTGAATTACCTGAAGCACCGGCAGTCAAAGAACGAACCTGCACCGAGCCATTCCCTTCAGAGTCCAGGACTACCGCTTCCGTCGTTATCCATGAGAGTGTGCCACGGTTGATTGTCTGCCCTGCATCAGCCTGAGCATTAGGCTCGCCGGTGACGGCTGCCGGACCGCTTGCGTTCGTCGGTTTTTTGCGTAACACCTTACGGGTTCGGGCATGCCATTCCAGAAATTCAGTATCTGCAGTGTCAGCAAAAATCTGCCTGACAGTCCAGCCGTGATATTGATAAAGTCCCACGGCGACACTGGCAACCGAGCTGGCCCTGACGTAGTAATCACTGTCAACGCCGGTATCCGCTTTAGTATTGAGGTTGCTGATATCCCGCAAGATATCACTGCGAATCTCCTCGAATGTCGGGGTGATAAACGGCATTACGCAACCCTCACTTGATGGCTTAAAGGCACGGTGACGCCATCAGCCTGAATAACGGTAATTAATAACAGCAACCAGCCGTCTCGTTCCTGGAATGTCTCAACAGTGATGCTGCTGGCTCGCCCGTCTGTATCCGCAGTCAGGGGAGCCAGCGCCTCTTCAGCCCATTGGCGGGCCAGCTTATGTACGCGAGTTACATCTTTCTCTCTCCTCAACAAATGCAATTTCGAACCGACATCCGGCTGAGCCCACCAGGAGCCGAGCGGAATCATCAGGCGGAGATACACTGCGTTTGCCAGAGATGAAGTGTTTGTGCCGGTGTAATCACCGGTTGTCGGGTCTAATAGATTGTCCACGCTGGCATAGTGTCAGCGTGGATGAGAGAGAATCAGGTGAAGGGGTTCAGTGGGTTTGGAGAACTACATTTTTTGGTTGGGTTTTTCGGTAGTGCCGGCATCGCCGCCGTGCTCATGGTCGTGGTCGTCGTAGGTCTGACGCATGGCATCCATGGTCGATTTGCCATCTTCAATTTCGCCCCCAGCTTTGAAGTTTTCGCTGGTCTCCAGTTCAGGCGTGGTGAAGCTGGCTTTATCTGTCGCACCGACAGTGTATTGCTCAGATTCAACAATATACTTCTTCGTTTTAACGCGATATTCGTCGCACTCAGTCTCAACGATGCGCCCCTTCTTGATGTGTACATACGCACCTTCAGAAGAGTAGATGGCCACCTCACCACTGGCCAGCCCCTGAATGCGATATGCACCATTCTCAGTGGCGATAATAATGGCGTGAGAGGTCTGTCCGCCCATGGGCAGCACAATACACTGCGTTCCGGCAGGCGGGCAACTGGTGAAACCGAAGTGCTGGAAAAATTCTGCGTCCTGCAGCTGCTCGCCGGCAAGCCCTTTGAGCTGAACCTGCTGGATTTTTAAATCAGTTTTAACGCGGGTTAAACGCCCACGAAAAGCGCTTCGTATGCCTCGCATTGCGGCGCGGACACGCCTGTCAACTTCACCCCACATCGACTATCCCCAGTTCTGGTTTTTGACGTTTTTTGCGGCCTTTTTTCTTCTTCGGCCAGGCATCCGGAATCCAGACGCCGTCTTCTTTAAGTCGCAGCGTGGTCACTTTCCCTCCCGGTCGACCGCCCGTGAACTCACGCCCCATCAAAAAATATACGGCATCAATGCCGTGAGGTTCGCTGATGACATGAATACGCTGACCGGGTTGCCATAAGGTGCCGTTACTCGTGCGATGCCCCTGAACACGGGCAATCAGGCTGTATCCCTCCAGTCGCGCATCAGCCATCAGCTTACGCGCCCTATAGCGGACCTGTTCCTGGTCGTCAGCGTCGTGCATCACCACCACCAGAGGGCGATAGAAATTGACAGTCGGGTCCTCAACTGCGAACTGAAGACCATGCTGGCCAGTCTCTGCCAGCCCGGTATCCATCTCTTCATCCGACACTGAAACGCTGTTGTCATCGAGGTCGACAATACCGAGGTCTTTCTTCTTGTTCGTGGAATGTGCGTGGCTCTGGGCCAGCACCGTGAGGCGTGAATAACTGCGCTCAATGCTGCTCTCATCCGAGAGAGAGAGCAGGTTATTGCCTTCGCCGCTGCGGCGCATGATGAGCGTGGCTACGGGTTCGGCTGTATAGTCGGGACCACCAATAACCAGCGTGCCGTCAGGATTAAACCAGGGCCAGAGACCACGACCAGCGCACGCTCTCAACAGTGTCTCCCATGCCCGCTCACCTGGCTCGATAGTGACCTTGTCGTTGCGGATAGAGCTCTCAGCATGGAGCTCGATGTTTTTGATACCCAGCGGCCGCACGACCTGGGCGATCACTTCTTCCAGGCTGACCTGTCGGCTGGTGAATACGGGTGCAGAGCAATCAACCAGAATGGCCGCACCATCACGGCCAGCGACAGACAGTGACACCTGGTCACGACTGACGGAACGGGACACACGATCAATACGGCCATTCATGACCACATCCGGACCGACACGCACCTGAACCGGTGCACCCCTGATAACCTCTTTCGGGAAAATCCCCGATGGCAGGCCCAGACGCATCGACCAGGCATCGGCCGGGATAAGGAAGTCACTGTCGATACCGTAGCCTGACCAGTCTGAAAAGACTTTACCGCCCACAATGACCGACACTTTATCCAGGTCAACGTCCTGAGCGGCTTGCTTATTCTGCGTAGCCATTGATCACATCTCCCTGGATGATGTTGTTAGGATCACGCAACGCCGGATTAAGCAATTTCAGTTCGCCTGCGCGGGTGTAATCGCCGTACCAGAGGTGGGCCAGAAGGTGCAGGTTCGTGTCACTGGCTACAGTACGCTGGATGAGTGGCGGACGTGCGTTCACTAACGCCAGTCCCATGACCTGCAGCGAAAGTGCCATATCCCGCAGGCCATTAACCACCGGCTGATACTTCAGGGCAATACTGGTTTGCGCACTGCTGACACTGGCCATTTCAGATGCCCATGTGCTTCTGACCACATCGATAGCGTTCTGGACGGACTGGCGTGCATCCGCCGTAATCAGACTGATATCATCCGGACTGAGTGCTGCCGTGATAACTTCATCACTAAGCAAATCCGCTGCCTGTTGAGCCAGTTCGATAGCAACGGCGGTGTACGTCATCGCTATCAGTTCGCGCACGTCGCTGGTGCTGACGTTCGCCGGCATCTCAACAGTTACAGCCTGCTCTCCATTGACCAGGGATTCAGGTAATTTTGCCACACCATCAGACTGCGTTTTGACTGCTGACCAGTCCGCCATCACCACTGCCGGCGTGGATGCATAAACGGTCGAATCACTGCTGACAGAAGACGACGCCGCCGAACTCTGCAGGCCCAGTGCGGACTGAATATCGGTCATGAAAGCAGAGGGGAAGTTAACAAAATCCGTGGTGCTGCTGATGAAGCCGGTGATTTCACCGCGTAAAGATGAAACCATATTCAACGCTGTCACCCCCAGCGCTTTGACTCTGGCCATGTAGCGCCGGGCGGTTCGCAGGGGTTGCATTGCGCTTTCAAGCAATGCAGAGGCATTATCCAGGATGCTCTGTGCCTGGTTAAAAATGGCATCCGCCTGACTCAGTGGCCAGTCCCGGGCATAAAACTTAACATCGAGTCCTGACTGCAGGAACTGGACGTCGACCGTGCAATAGTCCGGACTCTCTGCGTCATGGTTGATCTGGTATACATAACACTGCATGTCCGGCATCGAACCAAAAACCGGATGGATCAACTCACCCTGACCGCGTTTATCTATCGCGGCGATAAAGGCCTGCAGGCGAGTTTCGTAATCGTCCCCGAAGAAAACGGCCTGACACTGAAGACTGCGCGGCTTCTCGCCCAGGTCTTCAATGTTCGCACCGTTTTTATACGGATATTCATGCTGTGCAATGTCACGTTGCACACTGTCCCGGGCGTTGATGATATCGAACGGGACGCCTCTGAATGAGGCATCCTGAAGGTCTGTTTCCCATGACATCAGTATGGTCCTCCCTGCGGGCCACGGGTTGCTGACTGCCCGTTAATCTCATTAACCGTCTCTGCGATTACGCGGCCGTCTAACTCCACTTTCAGGGTCGCATTAATTGGCGGTAGCACTGGCGATGCAGCCGGCGCATTTTGCATAAAAGGAGGAATGGCATAACCACCCGCACTCTGCGGGATATTGATCGCCTCCGGAGACGCCCACCAGGAATCGCGCTCAGCAGGCACAGTGCCCGCTATTTCGTCCTTGTCCAGCTGAGCAAGCCAGGTTTCATTCTCGTTGGCGTAGCCTTGACCAAACTGATACCAGGGTTGATAAATCTTGCGGGCGCGATCGATACGGTCCTGACTGTATCTTGCCCGCAGAGCCGCCCATTTCGCCGGACCATTGGCAACCTCATCGTCTTCTTCGTTAGTGGTGAAGGTGGCGATCGCAGTGGCAGACATGCCCGCACCAAACAGTTTTGTCAAACCGCCCCAGATTCCACCGCCAACTGGGGGCGTTCCCCCTGCAGGAACGGGGGCCTTAGAAGGCATAACTGAACCACTTTTAGACAGGAACTGCAGACCAGCAAAAACCCAGGCTGCGGCCGTCATGGCTTTGATGGCCATTTCGGCGCTGGCCATCGCTTTAGTCAGGCCAGGATACGCGCCAGCATAATCGGTTAACTCGCCGGATAATTTGCCGAGAATATCCGACAGGGGTTGCACAGCGTCCATCTGCGCAAAGTCGCGGGTATTGTTTAATTGGTTCACCTGATAACCAGGGCGACTGGACATTACAGAAAAATTAATATCTCCAGCCGTTTGTCCCTCAGGCAAGTTTCGTTGCTCATTAGCACCGGCAGTAACTTCATTAACATATTGACGGTTTGCACGATATGCGATCAAAGCCATTAAGGCTTGACGGTCTGCAATGATTTGACCAACAGCTGAAGCCTCAAGAATTTTTGCCTGAGACTCCATAATTTCTCTACGCTCTGGTTCAGCCGAGGTTGAATTAAGTTTTTTCTCTAAGCTTTTATACTGGGTATCGTTGCTAACGATTTTATTAACCAGACCATCAAAAGCTTCCAGAGAGTTCATTCCTTTTCCGCGAGCGCGTGCTAATGTCCCCGGTAGGTCAATGCCTTTCCCATTGATTTTGATTCTTGCTGCAGCATTTGCCGCATCTGCACTAGTTATCTTGGCGAGAAGGTTTACAACGTTATTTCCGGCTTCATCAGCCGAACCAGCAGAAGTAGCTGAGGCCTGATTTAAACCAAGAAGCGAAGCAAAATCCGAAAGACCCTTCATTCCGATACTGCCGCCAGCAGCTAATTGCTGTGGAAACCATTTCGCCATATCCCTCATTTCAAATGAGCCCATCTGACCAGATTTAATAGCCATATTGAGCGCAGTTGGAATTTGCTCGTCTGAAATACCAAAATTTCTCTTCAATGCAATTGCCATTCTTGACAGTTGGACTGGGCTTGAATCCGATGCAGTTGCATACTTTTGAATTAAAGGAAGAAACGATGAAGCTGAATCAAAGCTAATATTCCCGGATGCGAGTAATTCACTCAGGGATTCTGCGGCAGTATCTTTATTTCCTCCACCTACTGAAACAGCTCTACGTACAAGTTTATCTAGCTCTTTGATGCCGCCAATACGCCCACTGGCATTGCGGCTATCAAAAGCAGTGTTGCTCATATTTGCAAGCCGTTCATCGTAGTTCATCTGATTTCTGACAGATGGTGCGACAACGGCACCTGCAGCGGTGAGTCCACCAACAACGGCCGTAGCATTACCACCCCACATACGGCCACGTTCCAGACGTCCCATAGACTGACCCGCGCCATTCAGTTCGCCACGCAGCTGCGACACCTGACTGGTCATTGCCCTGAACGCACGGGTCTGTTCGTTGACGGTCATGGTGCCAGTGCGCAAAAGACGGTTATAGGCGGCCTGAGTCTGAGCGATTTCTCGTTGGATCTCCCGCTCAGAACGAATGCCCAGCGTCGAACGGGCACTGGCTGAGCGCTGGTATTCCTGCTGCAGTGAGCGGGCAGCTCGGATACCGCTTTGCGCCGACTGCTCACGGGAACGGGCGGCTTCATCTTCGGCTTTTTTGTTCGCCGTTGTCTGCTGTTGAATACCGACAAGTGCCTGGCGTAAGGCCTTAGAGCCGGTATCTTTGGCGATAAGACTGAGTGCCAGCTTAAGGTCACGCATTTACCGTTTCCCCTTCTTGTTACGCGTGCGGCGGGATTTGATGCGGGGTTCGCGGGCTGACGGTTTTTTGCCGTGCAGCCCGTCAAGGGTATCAAGCCAGGCAGTGAGCCCGGCTACCGTCATGCCTTCGACTCTGTCGGGGCTGATTCCGAACTTGCCGAGGATGAGGGTTGCTCTGCGGAGTCCTTCAAGTCGGGCAATGCCTGCATCCGCTTTTTTTTAAGACCTGCCAGCTCCGCATCGATGATGTCCATATCATCGTCGGTCAGACCGTCCAGCAGAATTTCCGGGGTGATATCCTCTTTAGCCAGCGTGCCCAGTGACTCAAAGACTTCAGCGATAACCGCCACACGGTAGTACATGCGAGCGGCGGCAGAGTCCGGGTCTTCGAAAGCGTCACCCGTCGCGGCCAGCGCGTTCACCGTGTGGCGAATCACCGGCAGTGTGACGGTGTAGTCATAGTGAATTTCATCACCGACCTGAACGCCGTAAATCAGTTTTCCTGACGCTTTCATCATCCTTGCACCTTACGCAGAGACTGGACCGTAATATCGCGGCGAGCCTCGTTATCGACCGTATACTGCTCACCTGTCTGGGTGGAGAAGCAGTCGAGATAGCTGTACAGCGGGTTCCCATCCATATCCATGATGGTCAGTTTGGCTCCCACCAGTTCATCCCAGTCCGGTTGCGCGACGTTTTTCGGGAGTACAACAGTGATAGACAGGCTGAATTCAGCGATGCCTTTTGAATATCCCTTAGCGCGGCCAGTGCGGTTCATCGTTTTTACCAGCTTGCGGCCGGTGTTCGTCTGGGGACGAACGTCAGTCACTTCGATTTCCTGGCCATCGACGTACAGGACAATCGAGCCGACGTATTCTTCAAGCGCCATTTAATTGCTCCTTATAAGTACAGGTCGATGCGACCGGCGAAGACATGCAGACCGTTGACAACGTCAGTCGGAATGCGGGCATTGAGTCGGTTACTGTCCTGGCTGTCGCGCTCAACAATCAGCGCGGCTTTATTCGCCTCAACCTCTTCAACGATTTCCAGCTCTTCCAGTTTGAGCAGAACGTCGTAGAGTTCGCTCTCAACCAGGGGGGGTGTCCGGGTGGACAGTTTTTCACGCGGGAACCGCAACGCAATGCGTTCGCGACAGGCCTTACGCACATAATCCAGCGTGCGAATGGTCGTAAGGTCCAGCAAAGACACATCATCCACACCACTGGCATTGCGGGTGTAAGTCGTGATGGCGCGTACAATCTGGACCGTATCACCGGCACCCACTTCAAACGGTGCCAGGCCGTTATATAAAGCGCTCTGCTGTTCGGTACGACCTGGACGGTTCTCGATATCGGTCACATCCAGTGCAAGCGTTAAGGTGTTGAGTGGTCTGGCCGGATCTTCTTCGCTGGCGATACAAGCCCCATACGCGGCGGCAAGTTCTGCCGGCAGTCTGATGGAGCCTTTATGCCACCCCAGCGTGATGCGACCACTGTTGATGGATGATGCCAGTGTCGTGCCTGCGGCGAGCGTTCCAGGCCAGCCTGCAGCCGCAACAGCACCACGTTGCTCCATGGGGCCGGAGACAAAATCCAGGTGTGTGCGTAACGCCGTCAGCGCTGACTGCGTGGAGAAAGGGCAAATAATGACATTATGGCCAGCGGCAATCACAGCGGCCAGTGCCGGCGTAATGTCCGGGTCAATCTCGCCACCTGTCATCGCCACGACCACTGCAGTGGTTCCGCTGGCGGTGGTCTGCGCTTTCAGGTGAATGTCATTGCCGGCAGCACCTTTATTTTTCGCTGTCAGGGTCAGTACACCGTCACTCACTGTCGCTTTTACCGGGAGCTCGGGTTGATTATCAATGGCCGCTTTCAGTGCTGCCGCAATCACCGTGGCGGTATCAGCGGCGCTGACCGCCACGTCTACACGCGTATCACCGACCCACAAACTGACCACACCCTGAGCACTGGCGGGACCCGTGATGGTCAGTGTGCCTGAGGCGGCTTGACCTGCAGCAGCATCGCTGATGCCAATGACGGTTAAATCCAGATAGGCATAGGTCTTAATGGCCGTCGTGACCATCAGATGCGCGATCGAACCATAACCAAAACAGATCGCGGCCTCATCCGCACTGAAGACACTCATCGGTTTCAGTGGTGGCTGAGTGCCAGAATCCAGCATCTGACCCAGGATTAACACCTTTTGAGCGTTTGCAGGCAAAGTACGCACGGCCAGCTTGAGATTAAATTCAAAATACTGTCCCGGCTTACGGATGCTCGACGGGATACTGTCGAAAGCGATATTAGGACTGGACATTATTTTGTTCCTTTCGATGTCGTCACGACTGCAACGTCTGTTGCGCTAACTTCCACCAGGTCACCGTCGTTTAACCGGCGCAGGTAGTAAGGGCTCTGCGGTACATCCACCGGCTCCTGCTCGATGTAGCGCCGCGCGTTCTCTTCCCGGGGTACGCGAACCCCATCACGGGCTTTAACTTTCATGGTCAATCAGGTCCTCAGCTGCGAACGGGTCTTTGCCGTCCAGGAAATATTTAAGGTCGGTCTGCAGCCAGACAGGATCGTCTTCACTGGCGGTACCTTCATACTCACCAAAAATCTTGTCCGGATGGTTATCAGGCAGTTCTGCCGGCACGAGGGGAAATCGCCCGTTCGTCAGCGCTTCATTGTCAAACCGGGTATCAAATTCACAGGCGAAAACAGACATCGCCATTTTTTCAAACCTGGTGTTAAACAGCGGTCGCACCTTGCCCGGCATCAGATGGTCAATGGGCAGACCGAGGTCCTGACGGGCCAGCAGTCGACGAACGGCGTAAATGAGTGCGTATGAACCCACCTCATCTTTTGCCGCACCACCGCGTCGGGCAGCTTCGTCACCGCGGACACTTCGCGTGCCGGCGATGACGACGAAACGCCCGGTGTCCCGCCACTTATTTCGGGCGGTACTCAGCAGCTCTGTGCCCTGAATACCGCCGAACGTGACCCACATCCCAGGCAGCTGACGGACGACTTCAGCAGGTTCGCCATCGAGTTCGCCACTGTAGGAGCGTACCTCGCGGACCAGTTTGCCGAGCCCCAGGGTGAGCCTGTCGATAATGGCGGATTCGATTTGCGTGATAATCAAAATGCACCCCCGTCCGTTTCGCCCCGCCCGAAAACACGGCCATTTGATGAAAAACGGGACATGCTGCCGCCCTGAGCCACCTGTCCATCCGGCAGGCGACCGAGTGTGATACGACCATCAGCCACCCGCTCCAGATAACGAATCGCGTCTTCATATCGTTGCCTGATTTCCTCCGTGTTCTGCGTCTGAGCACCCGTCATCTCGTAACGGGCGATGTCGCAGCACTTCCCAACCAAAATCCCGGGCGTATCGTTCCACGGCAACGGATAACGACCCGCCAGATAGCTGTCGATGGTGGCGGAGGCCCGTTCAAGGCCTCCGCTCAGGACACCGTCATTTATCTCGCCCGTGTATTCACGATCGGTAAGAGCAATGCACTCTGTCTCACCGAACTGAAGAACCATATCTTCCCGGGTTGCGTACATGGCGTTTGCCCCTTATTTCTTCGCCGCTTTGGATGGCGATTCGCCACCTTCAGTCTCAGGGGCAGAATCGGTGGCTGCTGCCTTTTCCAGCAACTCCGCCTGCAGACGATCGCGTTCAGTGGTAAGTTCATTACCGGACTGAATGGCCGCATCGAGCTTTTGCTTAAGGTCTGCATTCGATGCTTCAAGCTCAGTGATACGCGCCTTCGCTTTTTCCAGTTCACTCTGGTCACCACGCAACTGGTCGATGGTTTCTTCCAGCTCAATGATGAGTGTCCGGGAACGCAGCAGCTCGCTATGGACATCGTCACTGACCGCGCTGCCCTGATACACAACCAGCTGCGGTTCGTTTTTAAGGATGTTGAGCTGCTCTTCCGTGAATGAGCCTTCAGGCCAGACCACGGGATAATCGCGGTGCTCTACGCCGCAGCGACGGAAACCGTCGCGTTTCGCTGTGATTGTAATTTCAGGCATTTATGCATCCACCCCAGTTGAGCCATACGCCATTTGCCAGAAGCCATAACCGCCATTGGAGCGGGCTTCGGCACCAAATTTGTACTTCTTGAGCGTGAAGACGTCGTCGGCGTCCATGTTTGTCTGCTCCACAAACACGGGTTTTTTGCGCTCCTGATAGACCAGAGGCTTAACCGGTTTCGTCGTGTCAAACAGATACCATTCGCTATCCGTTGCCAGCCCCGGCCACACCAGTACTTCAGCCGTACCTTTGTAGGTATTCGGCGTGTTGTCCGGGAAACGATCGGCCGTCATGAGGTAATTCGCGGTGTCTTCCAGTGCCGGAGGCACCACAAGTACACCCGGGCGAATGCGCAGGTTTTCACCTTCATCGTCTTTAAAATCACGCATGGCAGAACGCGCTGCACCATAGGACGCCTGCGCTGCAGCCAGGGAAGCCACCGACAGTTTTTTGGTGCCCTTGTTAGAGGCGACACCTTTACCGACAGGGTGATCCGTATCGAAGAAATACTGGCCGTCGTAGCACAGCGTGGTGAATCCGAGGCTCATCAGTCGCCCGATGATGTCAGCCGGCAGTTCTGCAGCTGACTGGCCTGCACCCTGCGCCTGCTGCGCATAACCCAGCATGGTGTCATCTTCGATGTCGTTGCGATCGACTTCGATGGTGGCTTCCCAGTCTTTGTTGCGAATGGAGTAATTGAACCCCTCCAGGGCTTTCACCACCTTCTCGCCAATCCATTCACGCATTTTCGGGAAGCGTGACAGCCAGGCATAGTTTTCTTCTTTGGTGGTGGACGGAACGACCATGGCAATCTTCTGCCAGTCGTTGGGGGTCTGGTCGAAGGCGTTCTGGAACGTCGACTTAAGACCGATAAAAATGGTTTTCAGGTTCTGTTTATTCACTAACACGGATTTTCTCCTTAAATTTCGACCCAAACGCCGTCTGCATCGACGGCAATCACCGTGCCGGCAACGGGACGGGCTGCGCTGTTGCTGGTTTTGGCAACGGTAATGCTGTCGGCCACGTAACAGGACTTGCCCACATCGGCCTGAGTGACGGCGTCGCCGGACAAGTTCGCAAGCTTCCAGCATTTTTTTCGACGCACATTGACGGATGTGGCCGCTGCGGCACCGGCCGTGTTATCTGCGTACTCATCAGACACGCCCATCGTGACCTGTGCAGCCACGGCTGAAGCAGGCACAGCCAGACCGGCTGCAGAGAGGGCGACCATATGGCCCCCATAAATCATCGTGGCCGCTGCCACAGGCACGGCGACGATGTCGCCGTTACGCCAGGGTGTATTGCGATCAGGCATTGCTGGCATCCTTCTTAATCGTGGTTGGATCAATACCCATCAGACTGAGTACGGCCTGGTTCAGGTCGTCTTCAGGCTCATGAGAGCTACGGACAGGAATATTTGCGGGCTGGCGACCACCCGTCTGGGTATGGGTCAGCGCTGCCACTGGTTGTTGTTTACCCAGATGATCACGAAGCTTTTCGGGGCTGGATTTAGCCAGCGCATTCGCCCAGTCTTTTTGCGCCGGCAACAGACGGCCGTCAGACAGTGCAGCTTCGATGAGGTCGGTGGACTGCTGCAGCGTCAGTTGAGCAATCTGCTCATCACCGGTGGCACGCGCCTGGCTGATGGCCTGATTCATCACCTCTACGGAAACCCAGAGTGCAGGGTCAGGTTTGGCGACCTGCGCAGTCAGCGCGGCAATACTGGTTTCCAGGCCGTTAATCCAGACAAGGCCCGCAGCAGCCTGACTGTCCGCCGCCTTAATCTTGTTAATGAGCTTTTGCAGTTCGGCCAGGATATCTTCCTGGGTTGCCGAAAGCGGGAGCCCCAGAAACCAGCGCAGCTGTTCCAGGAGTTCATCCATTGTTGTGTCCTCAGTTGAAGTGGCAGCAAGGAGCGAGGCAGCGGCAAGCATTGCCTCGTCCATTCCGTCCAGTGCGGGGGTGTTGGTCAGGGCCGCGTTTATCAGCGTGGTGACCCGACCGTCAGCGTCGTACAGAAAAACAGGGGAAATAAAGCGGTACTCTCCCGCTTCAATCGCGGCCGCAGCGGCTTCAGTCCAGTCAACGTCGACGGCAAACAGGCCTTCACCTTCGCGCCATTCCAGCTTTCCGAACCAGCCTGAAGCCGGTGCCGGCAGGCCGTTCTTCGCACTGCGCAGCGTCTGGTGCTCGTAGTCGATGACGTAGGGGGTCTGTTTCGCGTCTGCTGCGGCAATGAGCGAGGCAGCAATGTTGCCGTCAATAAACCAGCCAGCGGGGCATTCAACTGGCCGACCGTCACCGGCACGGAACGTGCCAGCAGGCAGCAACTGGATGACCCCGCGATTTGCGGTACTGATGGCCTGAGAGAGAGAAGCGATACGTGTTTTCATGACGCTGACATTACGGGGAGGTCAGCGCAGGAATCAGATGAAGGACTTCAGTGGGTATATAAAGGAAGAGAACACAGGATCATGATGGCACTCAGTCACGGCAAAGGGCAATACCCTAAAACGCTTTTAAACCCCTTTTAAAAACGGCGGAACGCCCTGTTAAGGTAACTCCGCCTCACCCTGAGAGATAAAACGCCGTGAGCGGCGTTACAGCGCGTTTTCTCAAAAATGGCATCAACCGTAAATCTGGCTGAAGAAGTCCGTGATTTTTTCTTCCATGCTTTCCACATCGGACTCAGTGAGATGAAGGAAGGGCCGCGCCGGCATATTGATGGTGTACGAGGGGATCGTATTCCACTCACTGTAGTTGGACTTGCTCTTCTTCACGAACAGATTACCTACTGAGCCATCCTTGCCCTGTTTGTAGTAGGCCTGCTGACTGCGGGCCGGAATACTGATTTTGCCCCCCGACTGATGGACCGCTGCGTAAATCACATTGGTCCCGGCCATCGCCGTATCGTTATCACTGTATGAAACAATGCTCGATGCCAGTCGCCCGGAACGCTGCAGTATCTGGCCGGGCCCACGACGTTTTGCATAACGCGGACTCCAGCCCATCCATTCCGGCCGGCCCTGCTGGGCGAAGTTTTCCTGGACAGCATCTTCCATATCATTCGCCAGTATCCTCATCAGCGGTGCGCGATGCTCAAATTTGCTGATGAGTTCAGCCAGAGACCGTTCGAAGTCCGTAGTGTCAAAGACGATGTTATAAGCCATTCAGTGAACCCTCAATAAGTGGAAGCTGCGACAGCTGCTGCAGTGATGAGGCCGTCAGAACGTCGCCGGCATCAGGCAACTGCAGGGCAAATCCCGGGACACCTGCATCAGCCACAGCTCGCACCTGGTGGAGTGTTTCACCCTGGCGAATGACATAGACCAGGTCAGCACCATCAGAAACCACCGCAACGGGCTGGCGCAACTGTGCCGGCAGTATTTCCCAGACGGGCCCGGGAGCCGCGATGACAGCATCGTCCGTGATGGTCATGACAGCGGATGACGGTGATGCACCTCGCAGAGCCAGCGCATCGACGGCTTTCGGGCTAAGCGCACCTGCGTGACGGAACGCCCCGGAAGGTTCGCGCAGAAGTGACTGATTGACGAAACGGCGGATATCACCCGTCATTGCGTCAAGCAGCTGCGGCTCCGAAAGCGTGTGTTGTACGGCAAGTGCAGCCATCTGTGGCGGTGCGGCTACCGACTTATCCATGAGGCGTTGTCCCATCCCCGACAGCCAGCCTTGTCCCGGGTTGTGACCAAAGCCGGCATCGGGAGCATACAACTGACCGTTGTAGCGGAATGCCTGGACCTCACGTGTATCCTTCGGTCCCCATGCCTGTTGCACGGTTTCCATGTTGCCTTCGCTGGACCAGACGGTGATGTCTTTGGTGTCGATATCTTTCTGGGTTCTGGCACGAACGCGGCAACGGCACCCCCAACCATCGGGCGGATAGGCAAATTGCCAGACAGGATCATCAAAGCGGGCGGTGAGTCCATTAAGGGCCGCATGAGTGGGCCGGGTGCGCATATCCATGACGGCGATGCGCGTCCAGTAAGGACGATCGCCGGCGTTCGCCATTTGCTCGGCATAGCGACCGGCACCGTAGGCGGACTGCATATTGGTTTCAAAAATGGTTCGCAGGCGGCGTGGGGTCAGTTGCTTACCCTCCAGCACACCGTCCTCATCGGCCACCAGTTTTGCCCGGTCCGCAAGCCAGCCTTTCTGAACAAGCGTCGGAGTAAGCTGTCGGCGGAACTGCTCAAGGGTAAGTCCGTTGTCGAGGGCATTCTGCAGACCGCCACGAATGTCCTGCAGAACGTCCTGACGCAGGACGCCCGCGACCGTAAACGCCGTGGCGTGGGCCCGGGCCTCCACGTCATGCCAGTTAAAGCCAACGGTATAGCCCTTTGACTGAAAATACTCGATGGCCTTTTCCGGTTTCAGGCCGATGGCAAAACTCAGATCAACGCTGTCAGGCATCCGCGTTCAGTCGCCCCCATACATCAGCCACAAAGATGGCTTGTTCCAGCAGTGTCACCAGTTCACTGTCGTCAAGGTCGGGATAACTGGCCGCAATAATATTCATGGCCTCGTCAGGCGACTGGCCATCCTGCAGCGCTGCCACCAGAGGGGCGACCAGCTTTTCCATCCCGCTGGCGATCGCTTCCGGCACCGGGCGACCATTATCAATCGCGTCCTGCGCCGGGTCTGAAAGTTCGGCTGCTGTGCTGAGTGCGGCGATACGGCGGAAACGCTGGCTTAGCGCAACAGGCGGTTGTGCCGGCGTCGGCGCGGGAGTCTGTAAGACGGCTTCGCCTTTCTGGGGAACGGGGATGCCGACTTTTTTATGCACCCAGGAGGACGGGATACTGTTCATGCCGGACTCGACCAGGTTTTTCACGCCAGTGGAGAATGACGCAATGTCTTCAAGATCGCGGGTGTCAAAGACCAGTTTGGGCAGGCGACGGCGGGAAACGTCATAGCCATTAATCCGCAGCAGCATATCAATCATGTTGCGGAAGAAGCCCTCAAGTTGACGGGCATCCGCTACCAGAATGTCGTGTCGGACGTCGTTATGGACATTGCCGAGCGCATTGGTTGAGGTCTTGCCATCTGCCTGACTGGTCAGGGTTGCGCCCAGAATGACCTTCGAGACAGTTCGCTCGCACCAGTCCATCATCGCCACAAAGGGATCGGCCTGACCGGATGCCGCCGTTTTAAAATCAATGTTGGTTCCCTGGGGAATGATGCCGGCAGCGTTATGACCCAGCATGACCAGCGCCTCAAACAGCGCATTTTTGTCGGCATCTGTCGCCCCGGCCATGTAGGTGCCAACACGCGCCGGCAGACCATAAATTTCGAGAAATTCAGCCAGGTCTCGCGTGGCGTAGTTTTTAAAGAGATAGGGCCAGACGAGTACGCGATAAAGACCGGACTGCCCGGTGAAGCCTGTTTTGGCGGCATGACGATGCACCATCCAGCCGAACGGCCAGAGCTCGGCACCATCAATGCTACCGTCAGATAAGCGAATTTCATCGCCACGATCGGGACGTGCCTGGAACCAGCGGTGCGGGCGCAGATGCGCCTCTGTCGGAAGCCAGACATCCTCTTCACGCTCCCATTCCAGCTCCTGACAGCTAAACCCATGGCCAATGGCATCAGCGGCCTGCAGGATAATGTCTTCCAGATTGTCGAGCGTATCGAACCACTCCTGCAGCATGGCTGCGATGTTCTTCTCTTCTGCCGTCGCGTTACGTCGCGGTTCTATGCTCCAGTCCAGACCCAACAGCGCATTTTTGCGTTTGGCCATCTCAGAAAAGATGTGGCCATCTTTCTCCACCATGTCTTCAAACAGGTCAGCCTGGGCAGAAAGATAGCCCTGCTCAGCTTCCTGCAGGATGCGGGGAAGCCGGCGAATGGTCAGCCCCCGGGAAGGATGTTCAGGATACCGGCTGTTAAGCTGAACAAGCCGCGTGGTCTGCGGCTCTTTGGTCACGGCTTTATTAAAGGGGCGACCCCACTGGTCAACTATCTGGCTCATTACCATCCTCCGTCACCGAACTGCGAACCACTCCGCATCCGGCCTGAATGTCTGTTATCGTCATCATCATTTCTGGCATCCGAACGGCGCGGCACACTACGGAAACCATCGCGGGAGCCAAAGGAATTACACAGCGCCCACAGCATGTGCAGCGCATCAGGACCATCGTCATGGTCGGCTTTGGGAAAGTGGCGCAACTGTTCAATCAACGTTGTCTGGCTGGGGTGCATACGGATCAGACTGTTGAAAACCCAGGGTTGCAGTGACTCAATACGAAGGATCTTGTCCGCATGTGGCGTGACCGGCATCGCTGGAACTGGAACCCCCAGCTCTGCCGACTGACGAACCAGCTCAGTACGCAGAAACTCCTGAAACTGGACGGCTTCGACAGACCAGCACAGGCAACCGTACTGGCGCTGCATCTCAATCGCATCGCTGATAATGACCGACGGCAGGCGCTTTTTGATACGCGCCTCCACCACATCCAGTATCCCGGTCATACGGTTAAAGCCGCCCACCAGAATGGCAGACGGGTCACGGCCGTTACCGTTCTTACCCAGACTCGGGTCAATGCTGCCGAAAAAACTCCATTCACTAAGGCGGTTCACCCAGAAGGTGATACAGGTGGCAAACGGCGCATCATCCCCACTCACGGGGTCATTCTGATACTCACTGTCAAAGGTGCTGTGGCCATCACGGGCACGGATCAACATCAGGGCATAGAGGGGGCGAGCAGTCCATGAAACCACCGCGCCGGCTTCCATCGCGTCGCGGTGCTCGTCGTAGAACGCCCGGGCCAGCAGCTCGCCATCTTCCTCGTTGTTACGCAGGATCTCTTCCCAGCGCTCCCATAACGTCATGTCAGACGGCCAGGTAATCAGCGCTTTAAACCGCTTTTTACGCCATAGCGGGTTTTTCAGGGTGCGGGAAAGCACACTGTCGTAATGCAGGATGGTCCCGATGTAGATAACGTCGAACTTGGCACCGGCACCGCCCAGCGGCAGCACGGTTTTCTTCAGCCAGTTATCCAGCTTGTCACGCTGGTCAGGGTTGCGGACCAACTCGTCGTTTTCGATATCGTCGAGGATGGCGAGGTCAGGCCGGTACGGGCCATGACGCAGGCCACGCAGTTTTTTACCGCTGCCGGCGACCTGCACTTTGATATCGGTGGCGGTAAGGATCGTGCCCATCTGCCACACACGCCCTGCGCCACACGCCTCGGGAAAATCCATCTTAAGACGGGGGTTCCAGCAAAGTTCTGCCTTGATGGCCTCCAGCATGGGATAAGCCTGGTCGATACTGTCCATGATGATGACCGGGTATTTTTTCAGCTCCAGCACGATATTCCACAGCGTAAAGAGCTGGGTGACTATCGTGGACTTTGCCTCACCACGGGGTGCGGCGATGGCGTCCTGCTGGCTGACCGTCGAGGTGACGATTTCAGGCAGTCGCTGAAACAGATACTTATGCAGTTCTGACTCATCTTTGTGACGAACGTAGTGAGGGAAGTAGTTCTGCACGAAATAACGGAACCCGGAAACCGGGTCACGCACCGCATCACGCCGCGCATTAACGGCATCCTGAGAAGGATCAAAACCTACCTGCTCGGCCTCAATAGACCGACGCAGTGATGAAGCCAGCTCGTTGAGCTGGGCTTCAAACTCCTTTTTATTCAGGCTGACATTCTTTTTTCTGGCCACAGCGTTACCCCTGTGCAGCCGGGTTACGGATTTTCTTTTCCTGCTTTGCAACAAACTCAGCCTTCATGACAGTCATCAGACCATAGACTGCCGCAAGTACTAACCAACCTGACCAGGCAGCAAAAATCACCACGGCGATATCAGTAAGCAGATCGTAAGCACGGCGCAGTAATGTACGATGTCTGTATTCCTGTGCTGCTGTTTCCATTGCAGCTGGAATAAGCAGGCCGATGAGGTTCAACACGCCAAAGAACCAGATAGCAAAGTAGCCGATGTTTATCAGTCGTTCATCGGCCAGATAAACGCCGAAAAAAAGCGACAGAATGACAACGGTATCGAGTAAAAGACTAACTAAAAATTTCATCGCGGCGTATCTCCATTAAACCCATTTAAAGCATCGTTAACAGCCTGTTCAAACCTGTCTTTTGCACGCCATCTGTCGTTACGCATGGAAAACTCAAGCTCTTCCACGCGACCATCGAGCAGATGTACCCGTACTTCATCGCGGAACTCAGGCGCTTCGACATACGCAATCTGACTTGCCATCACACTCACCCGGCTATTAACGCGGATCAATTTGTCAGCCATAGTGCCTTTGCACCTCATTACCAAAGGGTTCAAGTACCTGGACGAACGCCTCCATATGCTTTGGGTAGTGTTCGCTGATAAAGGTTGATAACAGAGTCAGCACTTCCATAGCCGTCGCGAGTTGGGACGTTTCTGGCAGGATGCGTTTGCTGGATGACACCGCCTTGTTAAAGGCATCGCTGAGGCTTGCCAGCAGCTCAATTCTCTGGGCTGGAGGCATCTCCGCATTCACATTTAACTGGTCAATGGTTGACTGATACTGCACCAGCAAGCCCATCAGAATTGCCCGCCCGACGTCTTCCATCCCACCACTGGCCAGAATGTTTGCTGACCTGAGCTTCTCCCAGTCGTCGCCGGCATCCTGCGCATCTTTTTTCCAGCGTGCGGCCGCGGCAAAGCTGACGCCGCATTGTGATGACACAATCTGTAGTGACAGCTGGCTCTGTATGTAAAGCCTGCGCAGTTTTTCCCTCGTCTCGGCCGGATGTGCCATCAGAGTCCCTCGAATCTGGCTTTAATCAGCGCGATGGCCGCAGCCACAACACCGCCTGACAATGCGCCAGCGATAGCACCCTGGCGAACAACCCGGGTTTCCATCGTGTCCATGCGTCTCTCGATGCGCATGACAGCAACAGAAATGTCCTGAAGCTGTGGCTGTATGTCCGGATTTCGTTGCCCCTGCAATTGCTGCAGCGTCTGCTGAATGGACAGCAAAGGGTCCTGTGGCGATGTCCAAATCGTTGATGCCGGCACGGCTGTAACCCGGCGCTGACGCCGCTTCTGTCTGGCCTTCATGTCCTGTCTGCCTTTTTGTCCAGTTTGTCGAGAATACGGTTAAGGGTGTTTTTGATGTCTTTGATGTTGTCGGAGATCAACGTGTAATCGCGCTGGGCATCATCACGGCGCTGGTACTCATCACGTATGCGATCGACATCTTCTTCAAGGTCACGGATGTCTGACTGCAGACGGCGAATCCAGATGCCCCCAAACAGAGTGACAAGGCCAAGAAGTAACTGATAAATCTGATCAGGGCTCATTGCGGCTCCTTGCCATAGAACTGGCGGAGGGTGTTCAGTTTGTTGTAGAGGACCTGACACCATTCGCCGTATTCGTTGCTGTGGCGGAGGATGCCTGCAGGTGAGAGTCCGGCACCGGTGCTGGCGGTTTCGCCGGAATATCCAGCATTTCCGCCGTGGGCAGCGGACAGATATTGATTGCACTCAGGTCCGGCTGGATAGCCGAGGTTTGCGTTGTACAGGCACAGAGCGCGAGGACCAATGCCAGTAAAACCGGCACCATCGCTGAGCGTGAGCAGGAAGATTTTTTCATGGAGTAGTCCCTGGGTCTGGGTCAGTTTTTTATTTACCGCGAGCAGCTTTTCATCCAGCTCATTAGCCTGGCTGCGATACTGCTCAGCTAGCACGACCTGCTGCCTGAGTTGCTGCTGATTCTGTTTTTCCCGCTCAGCCTTCTCATCGGCAACATTGGTTTTGAAGGCATCAAACTTGCGTTGAACTGTCGCTGTCTCATCCTTAGCTGCCTGAACGTCATCACGCATCTGGCTGGAGGTGTAGAGGCTACCAAGCCATGCACCGACACTAAGAACGACAGCCACAGCAATAATCCAGGGGAGCAGCGGCTTAACAAGCGTCCAGACTTTACTGACCATCGGCAGTACCTCCGTTCGGGCTGACAGACTGATCTCGCTTCATGGCCACAAACTTAGATGCAACGTTGTGGCCTGCCCATGCCAGGAGGTATGCCGTAAACATCCACTCTGGAAGCTGCAGGTTCCAGGCATACCAGCCGACAACGCCCGTCGTAACCACGAACGTGCTGAATGTCATGGTGTCCGATGTGCTGAGACGCCCGGAGGGATTGGTGATGAGGTCTTTCAACGACATAACACCCCCGTAGCTACCTGAAAGCGACGGGTGCGATCGTCAAGTCCAGCCAGTGCTGGGTTAATCTTTTTGGTCATACCCACCACATCAGCACGGTCAGCACTGCTGTTACAGTTGCGGGACTGCCAGAACCATGCAGCAGAACGTGCAGCGGCGAGAGGTTCTAGCAAGAGGTCAGGTGTGGATAACAAGTCAAGCCCGAGCGCTTTACCGCAATCGCGGTAGTTATCCCTGAACGTGACCTGAATGAGACCGCGTCCACGATAGCGCCAGCCATCGGCTGTAGACTCAGAGCCATTGCCGCCCCGGTTCGCGTATGCGCGGTTAGCGAGCTTAACGGGCTGGCAGGTGTATTGACGGGCGTACTCAATCTCGGAAGGCTGGAGCACCTTGTCATTATTGAGATCAAAAGCCGTGCGGAAAATTCGGGCTACACGCTCAGCATCACGATAGAAAAGGCTTTCGGTAAGAACAGAGAAACCCTGACTCTCATGGCCTGTCTGGGCGATAAAGCCAGCCATGCGTAATGGCGAGTCAATGCCAAACTCCTGCATGGCCGACGTTATTGGGGAAAACCATTTTTGCGCCAGCGCATTCGAAATGCTGGCAGCACGCTGGAAGTCATTGAGATTCATGAACTGACACCACAAAAAATAAGGTGATGTCAGTATCGCGAGGGGACGTTCAGGGAATCAGGTGAAGGGGTTCAGTGGGTTTTTTTATTAATTATGTTCATCGTCTTGCGGACTTCGGTCCAGACGTTTTGATTATCTACAGCATGTACTTTTTGGCAATCAATCGATTCATTTGAATAATCTGTAAAATCAGCTTTAGATTGTTGTGAAAGTAAAATCACCTTACGCCATGCACAAGCTCTGGTGCTGTCCTGTGGCACAAAATCTTCACCCGCTGGATTGCTGACTGAACTACCTGCACTGAAAGCATATGCCAAGTTCCTTTGAGACTGGTAATCACCTTTCAATGCTGACTGCGTTAATTTCGCTTCATAAGGAGATGCCGCCAAAACGGAAGAACTAACCATTAAAAAAACTACTGCTAAGTATTTTTTCAAAATAATGACTCCTGTCGATGTGAGTTTTGATTCTTATCCTGCGCCAGCAACTGCCACCCAAACCGGTCACTGAATCCATAGCGAGGGCAAAGCAACGTCATGGCCATCAGTGACGAGGTGCCATCCTGACGAACGGCATCGAATTCTGCCAGAAATCTACGGTTGCGAAGCTCACGCAAAGCACGATCGCAGCGAGGAAGATACAGAGCCTCGCCGCCAAAATTCTTAATGAGTAGCTGGGTATTATGGTCTCCAATCGTATCGCGAAGCAGTGCGGCACGATTAGCGCCGAGAGCGCGGAGCCCTTTTCCTACTGGGAAAGTGGTGCCACCAAATGCTTTAAGCAACTGCTCGGTGGCCGGGAAACCAATCAGGTCAGCGATCTGAATTACTGCCGGGGGCAGCAGCTCCGTTACCTGTTGCAGATTCATCGTTATTCTCCCGTTTTTTTCGGCGGCTGGCATCAATGGCTAAAGCCTGCATCAGTTTGGTTAACTGAACAGGGGTTAACCACTCAACACGCTTTACTTTAAACATATGCTCGCACATTTTCTCAGCATAATTCCAGGGACGTTTTGCGTCAGCCAGCAATGCCTTAATTTTTGACAGAGTAGCAGCATTACCTTTTGCCACTTTAGGTGTTCTCCCATGCTTAGCTGACTGCCGAGGGAACCCCTGACCATGCATGTACTCTCTAACGACCTGCAGCTCTTCAAGGGTGCATTTTGTTGATGAGGTTTTGCCGCCACACATCCGCGCCAGCGCACTGCGATAGGTTACGTCATCCCAGCCCAAAAAGGCCTGACCTGCTTTGATGGCCCCGATAAGGCCGCGTTTTGCCGGAGTAGACATAATGCCTCCTGTTGGTTGTCATTATCGCAGGCACTCGACAAAGTGCCTGCTGTAATGACTCAAACGATAGGTTCCAGATGATTGACTGAGATACCGCCCATTTTCCCCTCTACACGCACAACCAGACGGCCGCTGCGCATATGCCAGGCCTCAGAACGGGTGACTACCGTTTCCCGCTCTGATACCCCTGGCGTGAGGTAATAATGAAACTGCGTACCCACCGGATAGCGCTGGTTGAATGCTTTGGCTGACGTGTTACGCAGAAGATTTTTCATCGCTTTCACCAGTGTTCATCACACGCAGTGCTTTCATGATGCGTTCATTCAGTTCCCGGTCAGCTTCTTCAACATAATTAGGGTTTGTATCCTCCATCGAATTGAACCACTGACGCAGCCGATTTAGGTCATTAAGCCATTCTCCCGGGATTGATGGCGCAGGGTGGGTGAATAGTTCCGTTTGTCCCATTGGTTTATGGTTACATTTCGGGCAAACATCATTATCTCGCCACTCTTCGATTGTTTCGAACCCGCAGCACCCGCAGTCGTAACGGACATAATCCGGCTCTTGCTCGTATGCCGCCACTGAGCGAAGGTTTTTTAGCTCCAGAGCCATAGCAACTTCATGACTGGTCGGATAAACACCTTCGATACACCCATTGATGATTTCATCAATTTCGGTGTCACTGATTTGATTAATGTTTTTCATATTCATCCTCAAGTTCAGCATCAGTCAGAATGAGACTTAATGGCCAAAAAATCAGGGCCACTAAGAACCGGGAGCGATTGAGCTTTGGTGCAGCAAAATGTGAAAGAATGTCTGCCCAGCACCACCCCATGAACAGGTAAATAACCAGCCACGAAACAATCTGAAAGGTGTTCATCACTTAATACCTCTCAGTTTTTTGAATCGCTCGATAGCACGCTTCATTTCGGCCTGAACATCCTTCGTCCGAATGGAGTTATTGCTGGCGTTATAGAACTTGAGGCGCAGTTTTAGCGGCACGTTCATCAGCTCTACAACCTGGCTGTTATCGTTGAAGAACCAGACACGGCGGGCACCACCGTCCTGAATTTGGCAACCCGTCACATTAATCACTGAGCACCTCCAGCACGTCACCTGTCTTGCGTTCTATGAATTTCTGCAGACTTACCCAGGATTGGTAAATGACAAGCAACCCGAGACGACTGGCTTCGTCACACTCACGCGTAGCACCTTTACTTTTCTCCCAACCATCAAGGAGGAAGATCGCATCAGCCTGTGCCAGCATGGCCAGCGTGATATCGAGGTACTGACCATGCTGCAGGCCATCAGGGAGAATGGCCGGATTGAGCACTGTAAAGCCATGTTCTTCAAGAATTCCAGCTTCGGTATTGAACTCGTCTCGGTTGAAGTTTGGATACCCCGTCATCGGTCCAGCGATAAAAACAACTGCTTTACGAGGGTTGCTCATGGCCGCGCCTCCACTAAATGGCAGTGATTGTTCCAGCGGTTCTGACGTGCGCTGGGTTTTGACTGCTCGGCATACAGGAATCCACCGGTACTGGTGCAAACAGCACGACGTCGGTTGCTGATGCGAATGGTGCAGAAATCGCGACCGATGGTGAAATTTGCCACCTTAAGAAGCTGGCGTGCTTGACGATTTTTCACGATTTCCCCCCCAGAGCGCTGAAGGCCAGAAAAGTCGACATTGCTTTTTCAACTATGCTTTCAGTGCGGTAACGTTCGATGCCCCAGACGATGGCGTAGCAAATCCAAAGGTAGTGATAGCTGTAGGTCATCGTTGCCCCCATACCTTCAGTGATGTCGAAGGTGCTTACACCTCTGGGTAACCAGGCCTCATTAAGGGCGCAAAACGCCTCTGTTTCATTAGGGAAGTCACGGCCGGTGAGTTCGTTAATAGCCTCGTTTGCCTCGGCGGCGGCGTCCTCATCAATACCGTTATCCAGATAGCTAACCAGCCACTCCCGTAGGCTCTTATCGAACGCGTCAGCGTCGAACTCATAGCAGGGTGTTTCGTGGCGGCCGTGGCCGGTGCCGGCTTCGAATTTTTCAGACCAGTAGCCGGGGTTAATCTGGAAGCTTTCCCGCTTTCCGAAATGAGCGCTGGTAAAGAACTCGAACATGTCTTCGATACGGCTGAACGTCCATGTACCCATGTCGCCGGTGACGGTCAGATAACCAGGCCAGGTGACGAGGTCGAAATAGTATGAGTTTGTTCCGGGGCGCTGAAACCGAAGGTGACGGTAGACGCCATCGTCACGAATGACGCTCAGACGATGCGCCACTACGTTACGGATGAACTGATTTAAAACCTTTTTTTCATCTTTCATTTTGCGGCTCCGATGTGAATTGTCTGCGAAGTGGACCCACTCACTGCGTGATGCAGCTGCGCGTTGCGGCCGGCGCTATATCCCTGGATTTCTGCATCGTCGGTCCCCCGGGCTTTACCGGGTTTACGAGGCTCCAGGGTTTTCATCCCTTTACTGAGCTTTCTTTCGCGATACGCTTCAATCAGGGTGGTCTCAGCCTCAGTCACGACAAAATCACTGACCACGGCGTAAGCCCCGTTGACCCATGCAGAACAGAACGTATCAGCGCGGGCAATTTTGGTGGCTGGCTTGATGTTTTTACGCATCGTGGCGATGTATTCACGACGGGCTTTAGCAAGCTGTTTTCCCAGCACCTCGAAGGAATACGCCGCAATCTGTGGGCGTTCGTCGGGTCCGTAATAGTGGATGGTGCGTTTTGCTGGCTTGTTCCAGTTGTCACTGCCATAGCTGGTGTAGAACTTCACGCCAAACACGCGGGCGACCATATCAGCCAGGAATGCCATGTATTCCGGCATTTTTTCGGCATGGGAAGGGGCCTTCTGAGTAGCGGCTTCGTTGATATCCATTACATCGACGTCGTGCTCATTCAGCTTATGTTCGGACATCAATTTCTGAGCGCGGCTCATGGCCAGTGCGGCCTCTTCAGCGCTGGAGTTATTACGGGCCATTGCCAGCAATTTTTTAATTCTCTGGAGATATTTCTCTTTATTTTCCATTTTATGGCCCTTAATTAATTGCCGGTTTGAGGTGGGTAATATCCACACCGCCAGAAATGCCAGTAACCGAAACAACAGCAGCACGATGTCCCAGCGCCCATGCCTCTGAACGGGTGGTGACGGCAACGCCAGCGCCATCTTTACGGGAGTGATACATAAATGCAGAACCATGCGGATAGCTCGCATTAAACTGCTCTGCCGTCATTTTTCTAATAAATCCAGACATAGAATCTCCTGAATTTGGCGTAAGCCAGCCCCTGCGGGTTTACGCCATTTTTAAATTGGTTTTAATTACGGGTTAATTCAGTTAACAGACTTCAGCGATTTAATATTCGCGAAATATGGCTCCTGATTAATTTCAACCACCGTTACCGACTTCATATCACGCGCTGCATCCACCGTTTTCACCAGGCGCCCACCGCGAAGAAGCGGTGATGGCTGGTACATGAAGGTGCTGCCGACATCGTGTTTGCCGTTAAATTCCTTCGCTTTCACTGTTTACTCCCCAACCGCGTCGGGCGGCGTTAGCACAAAACTCAATTCGACTTCCGACCCATTCACGATTAACAGGCTGGCTGGAGAGGAAAAGCGCCTTTCCCCAGACTTCTGCAGCTTTCTGAAATTCGCCGTTTTGTTCGGCAATAACAGCGCTGGACGCATAAGACATGAAAGGGCTGCAGGGTTTGCCAATAATCGCAGTGTTAACCAGAATCGCCATCTCACACCCCCACGGAGGAAATATCGAGACCGATAGGACGGTATTCGTCGGTATCGCCCACACGTTCATAAACACGGATATAAGACTTGCTGCTGACAACCTGTACGGCTTCGCCAATTGCCAGCATCGCCTGCTGCCAGCGTTCGTCTTCAATGTCGTAGCGGCGCAGCGCCAGAACGCGGCCGGTATTGATATTTCCCTCTTTATCCGTATCGAAAGCCTCGTTAATGAGCGCTTTCAGCTCAGGGCGGGCACCTTCTGTCCAGTCGGCCAGGCAGGCATCAATCAGCGCTTTAGCAGACTGAATACGCTCATTGAGGGCGATACGGTCCTGCATGGCCCGCTGGATTTTGTAGCGCCCATCAAAGCTGTAGAGCGTGACGTTGCCTTTTTTTCCGCCTTTCATGGCCCCGTATTTCTCCGCTGAAAGGTCCACGAAGGCCTGAATGTCAGCAAAGGCACGGGACTTCAGTTCCTGCAGGGCAGAAGACACCACGATGGCCTGCTCTACCAGCTCGCCAACGAGATGGTCACGATCGAGGTCAATCTCTTTAACCAGGCTGACAGGGGTCAGAACGCCACGAGCATCAGTCCAGTAGCCCTCTGGCGCGGCAGTGGTGGTGTATTGTTTAGCGGTGATTGCTGCTTTTTCAGTGGACATTGGATTTCCCCTTGTTGGTTTTGGATAACGCTTGACGAATTTTTTCATTTACATGGCCAGCAAGGCCAAACCCTACAGCGGCCGCAACAGACTGGATGCGGTCACTGTCAGTTGCTTCAGATTCAACGCGACACTGAACATCCAGCCCGCGCGGTGTATCGTTTAAACTAATAATTACTTTTGCCATTGAACTCTCCTTCCTAATGAATTGACTCAGACCAGACCACGCGACAGCCGCTTTCATCCTGGTAAACCCCCTGGCGGAAACGACCGCAACGGTCATTGCCAGTAAGATCAAACCGGGCCAGTCCCTGGGCTTTCATCTCTTCGCACCAGGCATGACGTGCAATACGGATGATCGGCTGCGAATGTCTGAGTGAAACCGCCTTGACCTGAACCCCCTTAGAGGTCAAAAACATAATTAGCGTCTCAGCCTGGACAAGCGCTGAAATAATGGCTGCGTTGCCGGTTTGTTGGGAAAGACTGACCATCGCTGTATCCTCAGTTAATGAGCATTTGAGCAAAGCTACGGACCGCACCTGCGCTGACCGCATTACCGCTGATTTCGCTGTGACGACTGACACCACGAACCAGTTTGAAGAGGCGGCGAGCGTTACCATTGCAGGCCTTAAACAGCGCCTCACTGACGTCCTGACTGGCGGCATCAGGCAGCATACTGGCGGCGATATCACAGATATCAGTCTGCGGCAGCGAATCCCCGATATTGAATGCCAGACCCACGCGGCTATATAACTGCTGGTATTCGCCGCGCTTCCCCTTCAGGTTGATGATGAGGCGAGGCATACCCGCCAGAACGAGACCGATACCGGACTTGTCGTGGATACGGCGCAGGGTTTCCAGCGCACGATAAGGGAGGTTTTCAGCCTCATCGACCATCAGCAAACGACCTGAATTACGCAGTGCAGAAATACAGGCCTCACTGAGTTCGTGCATGTTGCCGCGTTTGCTCAGACCCAGCAGGCCACAGAGCTCTTCCAGCACCACTCGGGCGGTGTAACCCGGGTCAGCCTCAATCAGCAGCGCATCATGATGCTGGGAAGCGTATTCACGCAGAATCATCGTCTTACCCAACCCTGCCGCGCCATAAATGACATTCAGATCACCATCCAGATGCGCAAGCCGGATAACTTCGAACCCTTTACGGGATGTGACAGTCGGGATATAGCGCGGCTTGATACGGCGGGATTTCTCCTTTTCCGTTTCACGGGCGATGAAGTTCTGCACCAGTTCGTCAACTTTACTTACGTCACCGGCATAAATGCCTCTTAGGTAGGTACTGACAGTGGCAGCGCTCATGCCGATGGCGCGTGAAACGTGCGTCATGTTGTAACCTTTACGGTCCATCAGCTCTGATAGTTCTTTGGTTAAACTCATTCAATCCTCACTTACCGGGTGTTACCGGTTTTTTTCAGGTATTCATCGCGGTCTGTTTCAAGGAAGAAATAGTGTTCTTCCTCGGTGATACGGCTGTATTCCGCAGGGATAAAACTGGTCAGGTCATCGAAACGCTGGCCCGGCAGAACGGAACGGCCTTCGGCTTCAATTTCCTTACGTTTGTCTTCAACTCTACTCAGGCGGCGATCGCGACGTTTTTCTATGGCCACATCCATCGCACTAACCGGAATAGCGGCCCGTTTGTTGCCGTTCCAGATAGCTGAGCACACATAAGAACCATCCATACGGCGCACGATGACTGATTTCGGGTCATGGATATCGAAGGCAACACGAACCTCTTCGCTGTCGACCTGGATAAGTTCTTCAGAAAAGTAATCGTTGTTAAACAGACGCAACCAGCCACGCTGGGCGGTGCGGACCATTTCAGGCATGAAGGCTTCTCTCAGCTCAACATCCGTCAGGTACTCAATATCGTCGCCTTCAGCTTCAAGTACTGCGCGGCGAAAAGCGGCGGGTGTCATATGTCGCCCGTTACGCTTTGGCAGTTCGCGGTGTTCGTGATTGTTGTTATAGGCGTCGACCTCAGCAGCGATGGCGTCAAGCAGCTGCTGCCATGACGGGAGTTTTCCCAAAGCATTGCGCTGTACCGGCGTCAGCTCGCGCCCGTTTTCCTGTGCTTTTACTGCAGACTGGATCGCACGGGAGGTGATGCGGGCGTGTTCACGGTCTGCGCTGTCGCCACTGAAGGTCTCAAACTGCATCGCAACGCGGCGAGGGATGCCCTTGTTAAGACGTTCGATGATGCCGCGAGACTGAGGACGGCCCGGAATACTGGTCGGGTGCTCAATGCCCAGGCGACTGAAAATACCCGTCACATCTGCATCAAGGGTTTTGTTGGTTTCGCCGCCACCGTTATCTGAATAAACAAATAACGGTTTGCCGCAGTGCTTCATGGCGTAGCGATATGCATCTGCCACCGCGATAACGCTTTCAGAAAGAGCCAGACTCCAGCCCGTCACGAAGCGTGTACGTCCGTCGATGATCAGCGTCAGTTCAGGCGTAAACGGGCGACCATGGTCGGGATGCGCAACCTTCATTTCCAGCGACTTACCATCCGCAATCCAGCAACCATTGACGGGCATTAAAGACCAGTCACGCTTCTGGAAGCATTCATAGGCAAGCGCTTCAGACCCGCTGACCCGGCCACGCGCTTTCTCACGACGGGGCAGCTTCTCCATTGCGCGGCGAACGGCATCATAAGAAGGACAGGCAGAGGCCATGGCGGGCTGATCTGAATAGACCCGAGACCATTCAGCCTGAAAATCCCGATATGCCTCGCGCAAGTTGGGACCCTTACGGCTGCGCCAGTGCGCCAGAAAGTCCGGAAGCCACTTAATCTGTTCAGGCTTTTTCGCTTTTAGATGACCGGGTGCCAACATGGCCATACGCTCAACGCCAGGTTTAGTGGTTTCAAAAATGCTCAACCACTCCTGCAGTGCCCGCGTACCAACACCGGAACGGTTTGCCCCTTTGCGGGCATTCGCAAGCTCGGCAGCACTGAGAAGATGCCCAGGCAAAGTTCCTTTACGCGATTCTAAGGAAACATATTTCACTGCATCTGAACGGGACATACCTGCATCACGTAGCTTTTGGACTTCCATGGCCAACGTGGCGCGGGCATCTGCAATTTCCTTTTGTTTACCCGTGAGAGAGCCGACTTCTCTCTCAAGCAATGCCGGGCACTGTCTGATGAGATCCAATTCCTTACGTGATGTGGCACGAACTTTTTTCCGGGGACTAACTGCATCCACATTGGATTTTGTTTCCAGAATCGCTTGATACATCCTGGAACGAATAGCTTCCTGAGCCTCTTTAGGGAGACTTTCAATTGAGTACTCGTTACCACCGCCTCGACCTGAACGCGCACGGAAATCCCATGCCTGTTTTTTAGCTCTTGCGGCTACACCGGGGCGCGTTTCCGGTACGCCGGGCAACCGCATTTCTGCAAGTTCTTGAGCGGTATAGTGTGTTTTCAGGCTAATCTGGCTCATATGATTAATTCCATTCACCTGAAAATGATTTATGATAACGAGTAGGCCATATTTCATCTGGTGAGATGCCAATTGCATCTGCGATGATTTTCTGGCCTTTAGGCCACGGTCTGTCTAACGCGTTTTTCAGTGCTCCTGAGCTTTTGTAGCCATGATGCAAAGATAAACGACGTAATGACCACCCTTGCTTATGCAGAGCAGCAACGATATCGGCCCTATGCCAGTCAGATAACTTCTGGCTTTTTTTTGCGCTCTCTAATGTACTCATTAGTTAATCTCCGTGATTCAACTCATAAGTACATTAAGATCGAATTCGAGTTATGTAAACCTGAAAATGATTTATTTTTTTCGTTTTCAGGTTCTTTTTGTGCCTCGAAAAGCCGATTTAAAGCTTATTGCGTTTGCTTTCAATGGGTTGAATAGAACCTGAAAAACTTGAAAATTAGTTGTGGAGATTTGCGAGATATGACAAATAAACCTGTAAACGAATTGAAGAGCGAAATCGGAACGCGGATAAAAGCTCAGAGATCAATTCTGAAATTGTCTAGGAATCATGTTGCCGACATGTTAGGTGTTGCACTTTCTACCTTGCAGGCATGGGAGAACGAAGAAAGAGAGCCGAGTGCCACTCACATTCTACGTTTAGCAGACTTACTGAAAGTGTCGGTTGAATGGCTAGTCACTGGAGGGGAAAAAGCGGCTACTGCATTGACCCTAGCTGAAAGGGCTCCAGCAGGTACTGCTTTAGATGTCCAAGGCAACAATGTCGACTTAGACGATTTCGTTTTTGTGCCGAGATATAACGTCTCTGCATCAGCAGGCTATGGTGCCTGGAATGACGACGAAAGTCCTATGTTCACTGTTAGCTTCCGTAGATACTGGATTGTGAACCATCTAAAGGCGGATCCAAAAAAGCTATCTGTTATCAGTGTTGCTGGGGATTCGATGATGGGCGTACTCAATGACAAAGATATAATTCTTGTAAATCATGACGATCGAGACCCTAAAGAAGGTATCTATGTGATTCGATTAGACAGTCAGCTCCTCGTTAAGCTGGTCCAGCGCTTGCCTGGCTCTCAACTTCGCATCAGTAGCACCAATCCTGTATTTGAGCCGTTCGTCGTTGATTTGGAAAACGTACCCAATGATTTCGATGTAGTGGGGAAAGTTGTCTGGTACGGAAGGGTTATTTAAGAACTCTTAAAAGCTGTTTAATAGCTAACAAACTGATTTCAAATTAGTGCAAAATTAAGCGCAAAATTAGCCATAAAATTTCATTTCTCAGCGAGCCGTGCGAAATCCGCGTTGTGCCTCGCATCCCTCGTCGCTCAAGGCTTCCCTCTTTTTTCTCGACTCGATCTCACTATGCAGAAACGATCACCTCCCCATAAAAAGCGGCAGTTACCGAAGGCGTATATCATTTTTCTGCTTTATGGCGTGGTATTCGTGGGCGTGGATTTATGGCTGGCGAACGCGCTGATGGGAATTCCGTTTGGCTCTGATGCGGTACGTTCGGTGATTCGTACCCTTTTCGCTTGCTGTATCTGGATACCCTATTTCCGGGTGTCTGAACGTGTAAAACGGACCTTTGTGAACTGATACCGATGGCGTGCCGCATACGCGGCACGCTTTGTCATACGATTATGCGTCTGGGAATTCACGCATAAGACGTTCTACATCATTCACCATGTGCTCGTTACCCACGAAGAACGGGCGGCGCTGGTGCAGACTCTGTGGGACGATATCCAGAATACGGTCTTTACCGTCACTCGCTTTACCGCCAGCTTGTTCCGCCAGGAACGCCATCGGGTTGCACTCATACAGCAGACGCAGTTTCCCTTCCGGGTGGCTTGCGGTGCTTGGATAGAGATAAATCCCACCTTTCAGCAGGTTACGATGGAAGTCAGCCACCAGAGAACCAATGTAGCGCGTGGTGTACGGACGCTGGGTTGATTTGTCTTCTTCCTGACAGAACTTGAGGTACTTCTTCACGCCCAGCGGGAACTTGATGTAGTTGCCTTCGTTAATGGAATAGGTCGTCCCCTTTTCCGGGAAGCGCATACGTTCCTGACACAGGCAGAACACGCCCAGAGACGGATCGTAAGTGAAGGCGTGAACGCCACAGCCAGTGGTGTAAACCAGCATGGTGGACGAACCGTAAACCACATAACCTGCAGCGACCTGCTGGCTGCCCGGTTGCAGGAAGTCTTCTTCAGTCACTGGCGTGCCGACAGGGGTCACACGGCGGTAGATAGAGAAGATAGTCCCGACAGAAACGTTAACATCGATGTTGCTGGAGCCATCCAAAGGGTCCATCAGCACGACATACTTCGCATGTTCACAGCCTTCGAAGACGACGATTTCATCTTCTTCTTCAGAGGCGATCCCGGCGACGATATCGCGTGCACGCAGTGCGGCTTTTAATTTTTCATTGGCGAACAGGTCGAGTTTTTGCTGCACCTCGCCCTGGACGTTCTCAGCACCGCTGGCACCCAGGATATCAACCAGACCCGCTTTGTTGATATCACGATGGATGATCTTGGCACCCAGTTTTATTGCTGACAGCAGTGCGGTTAACTCACCGGTAGCGTGAGAAAACTCATGCTGTTTCTCAACAATAAATTCACCTAACGTTTTCATACCCTGTCCCTACATTTTATGAGGAGTAATGTGACCTCAACAATATTAACAAAGATTCAAATGTTCGCGCACAGGTGAATCGCGCCAGCAGGATACGGATTATCCTGAAATGCATTTCCGTCACGCGGAACATGTGGGTAAAATGTGCGCCGAAGATAAGAAGGAAAGAGACGAATGCGCATTCATATATTGGGGATTTGTGGCACTTTCATGGGCGGTCTGGCAATGCTGGCCCGCACGCTCGGTCACGAAGTAACGGGTTCGGACGCCAATGTGTATCCGCCGATGAGCACCTTGCTTGAGAAGCAAGGTATTGAACTTATTCAGGGTTATGACGCCAGCCAGCTCGATAACGCGCCGGACCTGGTCATCATCGGTAATGCCATGACGCGCGGAAACCCGTGTGTTGAAGCCGTCCTGGAAAAAAACATTCCGTTCATGTCTGGCCCGCAATGGCTGCATGATTTTGTGCTGCGCGACCGCTGGGTGCTGGCTGTTGCCGGTACACACGGCAAAACCACTACGGCCGGGATGGCGACCTGGATTCTTGAAGTTTGCGGTTATAAGCCTGGCTTCGTGATTGGCGGCGTACCGGGTAACTTCGAGGTTTCCGCTCGTCTGGGTGACAGCCCGTTCTTTGTTATTGAAGCGGACGAATATGATTGTGCGTTCTTCGATAAACGCTCCAAATTCGTGCATTACTGCCCGCGCACGCTGATCCTCAATAACCTTGAGTTTGATCACGCGGATATTTTCGACGATCTGAAAGCAATCCAGAAACAGTTCCACCACCTCGTCCGCATCGTGCCGGGGCAAGGTAAAATCATCTGGCCGGAAAACGACATCAATCTGAAGCAAACGCTGGCGATGGGTTGCTGGAGCGAGCAGGAGCTGGTGGGCGAGCAGGGTCACTGGCTGGCGAAGAAACTGACCACCGATGCTTCCGAGTGGGAAGTGCTACTGGACGGTGAAGTGGTTGGTCAGGTGAAATGGGGCCTCGTCGGTGAACACAACATGCATAACGGTCTGATGGCGATTGCCGCGGCGCGTCATGTCGGTGTGGCACCTAAAGATGCTGCCGATGCGCTGGGTACGTTCATCAATGCACGCCGCCGCCTTGAGCTGCGTGGCGAAGCCAATGGCGTAAAAGTTTACGACGATTTTGCCCACCACCCGACGGCCATTCTGGCGACGCTTGCTGCACTGCGCAGTAAAGTGGGTGGAACGGCACGTATTATCGCCGTGCTCGAACCTCGCTCTAACACCATGAAAATGGGGCACAGCAAAGACGATCTGGCACCCTCTCTGGGCCGCGCTGATGAAGTCTTCCTGCTTCAGCCGCAGCACATTCCGTGGCAGGTTGCAGAAGTGGCTGACGCCTGTGTGCAGCCTGCACACTGGAGCGGCGACGTCGACGTGCTGACTGATATGATCCTCAAAACCGCACTGCCGGGCGATCATATTCTGGTGATGAGTAACGGTGGTTTTGGTGGCATTCATCAGAAACTGCTGGACGGTCTGGCGAAGAAAGCCGAAGCGGCAGCGGCCGAATAAGTCAGCCGTTAAAGACACTGACAGAAAACCGCGCCATCTGATGGGAATGGCGCGGTTTTTTTATGCTTACTCTTTCGCGATAGGTGTCTCAATCACCTGCTGCGTTTTGTTGCCCTGAATGTCCGCTACCCGTTTTTCTACCTCTTTCACCTGGCTGGCGTTATGCAACAGGGTGTAGGTCAGATCGAAACGGGTGCTCTGGCCGGGTTCCAGTTTCTTCACGCGTTTCTGTTCGCGTTCAATGGTCACCGGGTAGGCGTAGCTGGTACCGGGTTCAATCCCGGTGACATAGCCTTGTTTCAGGGTGTCGGTGTTTTTCCACAGCGTCAGGACCGGCAGTTGCTGGGTGTTAAAGCTAATAGCCGCGCCTTTATCGCCTGCTTTGTTGATCACCGCAGCGACGGTCTGCTTAGTGGCATCCGCCAGCGGCTTGAGGTTAAAGACCATCTCATCGAAGCCTTTGGTCGGGCCGCTGTAGGTTTGCCACTCTTTCAGGCCCGCTTTGGCGTAATCGTTAAACGGACTGATACTTTCGACCGGAGCGATAAAGTGCGCACCTTCTTCCAGAATCGGAGTGCCGAAGTTGCTGTGATAGATAATCTGATAGTCATGCGCATAGTCAGCATGGTTGGTCAGCACGTCGTGCAGCGTGAAGCTGTTGCTGCCAGGGATGTAGCTCAGCTCCATTGAGGTTTGCAGATCGGCCTTCTTGAAGGTGCTCTCTTTGACCAGACCACGAATGCGGATTTCATATGGCGCTTTTTCGCTGACATCGACCGAAACCTGCGACGCCGGGGTGTTGCCGACTTTGCCATGCAGCGTGTAAATCTGCCCGTCTGCGGTCACCGGGTGACCGGTCCACTCATAGCCGCAGCGTACTAACATCTCGTTGAATCCATCCAGCCAACCCAGGCCGTTGCGGCTTTCGAGGTTGATATACGCCGGGTTCACCACCTCTTTGACCGGTGAATCCCACCCCATACGGACGCCAAAACCTTCCACGCGCAGTAGATTCATGCCACGGGTCGGGCTCAGGGTAATGGTGAGGCCATTCTGGCTGGTCAGAACGATGATTTTACTGCCTTCCTGCTTACCGCCGTGCAGGACCTTCTGCTCAATGCTGAAAGTCTGATCTTTAATTTTCAGCTGCTGGCTGGTGACCTGCCAGTTTCCTTGTTCTACACCGCTTTCAGCACTCGTCAGCAACCAGGTTTTGGCGCAGACGTTACCGGAGATAAGCAGGGCGAGGGTAGAGAACACCAGAGTCTTCTTCATTGTTCGTTCCTTTTTGCTGAATCGATTATGTGTATGACCTCTGAAATCTAATAATTGCTGACGCCAAAAAATGTGATCGATTTCATCTGGTGTAATAAAGCGTCATAAAGTGATCAAAAATTAGCTTTTGATCGCCTTTGTAAATGTAATTAGTGAGTTATATACAAAAAAGTTGTGATATTAATCGGTATTTGCCTTAACGATTCAGCTTGTTTGTGACCGGGAAATCAGAGGGATAAGAACAAGCGCTGAACAGCCTGAGCTGGCATATTCAGCGCGGGAGGAGGGGCTTACCTCATGGCATAGCGGATGTTCAAGGACGCTTCTTCCCTCAGGACGTTTGCTTTCACCCGCCAGGTTTGTTCAATCAAATCTGGGGTCAGTACCGCTTCAGGCGGGCCATTGGCGATCACTTTGCCGGACTTCAGCAAAACCAGCCTCTGGCAGTAGTTGGCGGCGAGATTAAGATCATGCAGCGCGACCACCACCGTGATCGGCAGTTTCGCAATCAGCGTCATCAGTTCCAGTTGGAACTCGATATCAAGATGGTTGGTCGGTTCATCCAGAATCAGTAGCTGCGGCTGCTGAGCCAGCGCGCGGGCTATCTGCGTGCGCTGGCGTTCACCGCCAGAAAGCTGTCGCCAGCGGCGGTGACGCAAAGCAGAGAGGGTCATCAGACGAATGGCGTCCTCAACGGCTTTATCATCGGCGCCGTTCCAGGCGAAAAGCCCCCGACGGTGTGGCGTGCGCCCCAGGCGGACGATCTGCTCGACGCAAAGATCGCCGTCGACCTCGGCGTGCTGAGGAACAAATGCCAGCTGTTTTGCCCGACTGCGCAGAGGCATCTCATTGAGCGGGGTGCCATCAAAGCAGACATGATGGGCATAGCGCGGGAACAATCCGGCCATGCAACGTAGCAGTGTCGATTTTCCTGAACCGTTTGGCCCCAGCAGGCCGACGATTTCGCCGGTTCCCAGTTCAAGGTCGATGCCCTGAAGCACCTTCTGCGATTGCAGGGCCATTTGTAATCCACTGACTGAAATATTCATTCTCTCTTCTCCCGACTGCGATAGAGCAGGATCACAAAAGCCGGTGCGCCCACGAGTGCAGTGACGACCCCAATGGGCAGCACCTGGTGGGTAATTATCGTGCGGGAAACCACATCGGCGAGGATCATAAAGTGGCTGCCGACCAGGAAGGTCAGCGGAATGGACTGGCGATGACCGGGGCCGCACAGCATACGGGTGACATGGGGGATAACCAGTCCGACAAATCCCACTGCGCCAATGGTGCTGACCATCACCGCCGTCACCAGTGCGCAGGTGAGCAATAAAACCATGCGCACCAGCGGCACCGGCACGCCCAGGGTGGTGGAAACCTCGTCGCCAAAGGTGAAGGTATCCAGCGAACGCGAAAAGGCGAAGATCACCAGAAAGCCGGCAATCACGACCGCCAGGGCCAGAATGGCATCCGGCCAACGTACGCCGCTCAGGCTTCCCAGCAGCCAGAACATCACACTGCGTGACTGTTCGGCATTGGCCGATGTGCTGACAATGTACGCGGTCATGGCGTTAAAAAGCTGCGTACCGGCAATGCCCGCCAGCAGTATCCGGGGCGGGCTTTCGGTCATGCCGTGTGTGATGAGCATGATCAGGACAAAGGCGCAGCAGGCACCAATAAACGCACCGCTACTGATGCCCAGCGTGCTGCCGCCTATCCCTAACAACATCACACAGACCGCGCCCAGCGAGGCCCCGGAAGAGATCCCCAGCAGATACGGCTCCGCCAGCGGGTTGCGCAGAATCGCCTGCATCACCAGGCCGCAAAGTGCCAGTCCCCCTCCGCTACATGCCGCCATCAGTGCGCGGCTCATGCGGTACTGCCAGACAATCCCCTCTTCAACCTGCGGCAGGGCATAGGTTCCCAGCCCGAGCCCATTGAGAATGGCTTTACCTGCATTGGCGTACGACACCGGCATATCGCCGACGGTCGCGGCGAAAACCAGCATCAGTGGTAATGCCAGTAACCCGAGTGCCAGCAGGCTGCGCTGCCGCCAGTGCGGCAGAGCGAAGGGAAAGCGGGCAGAGAGAAGACTCATGGCGCAGCCTGGAACGCGGCGAGTTTTTCACTGATCGTTTCGACGGCATCGACGTTACGCAGTGAAGGGTTCAGCGACATGGCAGGTACGACAATAATGTGGCCGTTTTTCACCGCCGGAATATCTTTGGTTACCGGATCGTCGTGCAAAAATGCGGTCTTCACTGCCACATCATCAGCAGGATAGAGCCGACGCGACATCTCGGCGATCACGATGATGTCCGGCTGCGCCTGGGCGATATGCTCCCATGTGACGGCAGGCCATTCGTCATGCGAATCGATGATGTTTTTCAGCCCAAGGGTATGGCTGATCCAGCCCGGCGCGCCATAATCGCCCGCCACCCAGGGATCACCTTTCAGACGGCTGCTGGAGAACCAGAACACTACTTTCAGCGGCTTGCTACGCTGCGCTGCCGCGCGTTCCTGCGCTTTCTTAATTCGTTGCGCCAGCGCCTGGTTGAGTTTTTCACCCTGCTGCTGCACGTCAAAAAGGGCAGCCAGTTCAGTGACTTCACGTTCTATTTCCGCAATCGTAAAGGGCGTGCTGCGCGCACCGTCGCTGTTAGAGGTGTCGGTGACGCTTTTACCGATGCAGTCGGCAGGGGAGATCCAGGTCGGGATACCCAGCGAAGCAAACTGTTCGCGGGTGGCGGTTTCACCCTGCGGCCCGATATGCCAGTGATACTGCGCCAGCACCAGGTCCGGATTCTGCGCGGTGACCGCTTCAAAAGAAGGGGCGTTATCCGCCAGTTTCTTCAGACCCTTGCCCTGTTCCGCCAGTGGCGCTGGTAAGGGGCCAAACCACACGGAGGTGGCGCTGATGTTCTTCTCCAGCCCCAGCGCCAGCAGCAGTTCCGTCTCATGCTGCCCAACCGTCACCACCCGCTGGGGGGCCTGGTTAAAGGTTTCTTTGACTCCGCAGTTTTCCACGGTGAGCGGATAAACCTGAGCGGCCAGACCGGCCTGCGCAAAGCCCATTAGGGCAGACAGCAACACTATTTTTCTGATGAACACGTTCTCGATCCTGAAATTGTTATGTTATAACATAATACATATTATGCGTCAGGGAGCAACACGGGGAATCATTCAGGAGGGGGTGATGAAAGAAAAAGTGGTGAATCTCACGCCGTCGGAGCAGCACAAACTCCAGGTCAGGTTCAATAAACTCAAGGGGCAACTGGCGTCAGTCGAGGGTCTGCTTGTCAGCCCGATGCCTTATGCGGGAACCTTGCAACAGCTCTCCGCGGTGAACGGTGCTCTGAAAGCCATGATGCGTGAGATTCTTGAACTGAGCGTGCGCAGTGAAGTGGCCTGTCTTGCCCGGCAGGAAGCCGCCCACAATGCCGACGACATCATTCTGGCGATGCGCAGTTTTTTGAAATAGGGATAAGTGACTGAAGAGAAAAGCGATGTGCGGAGGCGAGTCCGCACATCTGAGAAGGGGATTATTCCTGACCTTCTGCCAGCTCGCGCAGATACTGGAAAATCAAACGAGAAGACTTCGGCGGCTTATTGCCTTCTTTCTCTTTCTTGGCATTGCGGATAAGCGAACGCAGCTGCTGACGATCCGCGTCAGGCCACAGGTTCATCACTTCTGCCAGCGCGTCGTCGCCATTTTCAATCAGACGATCGCGGATCTGTTCCAGTTTGTGGAAAAGCGCCACCTGTTGGTTATGGCGGTTTTTCAGCTTGTCCAGCGCCTGGCGAATCGGATCAACGTCGCGCTGGCGCAACATTTTACCAATCAGCTGCAGCTGGCGGCGGCGGCCTTCTTTCTTGATACGCTGGGCGAGTTCAATCGCGGCGCGCAGATCCGGGTCCAGCGGAATTTTATCGAGCGCGTTTTTGCCAAGCTCAACCATTTCCAGGCCAAGTTGTTTTAACTCTTCGGCGTCGCGCTTAATTTCACTCTTACTGACCCAGATTATCTCATCATCTTCGTCCTCGATGTCGTCACCGGGAACGTCGTCGAGCCAGTCTTCGGGCTGCTTTGTCATCTATGGCTCCTTAAAAAAGAGGCTAATGTTACCAGTTAAGGTGCGCACTGAAAAACGGTTCTCTGTTAGACTTCAAATTATCTCTCCTTTAATTATGGCATTGGCGATGAAAGTAATCACACAAGTTGCACAACAACGTAAAGCACTGGAAGAGGCTGTCTCTACCGCGCTGGAACTGGCGTCTGGAAAATCAGACGGTGCGGAAGTGGCCGTCAGCAAAACCACCGGGATTAGCGTCAGTACGCGTTACGGTGAAGTGGAGAACGTCGAGTTCAACAGTGACGGCGCGCTGGGCATCACGGTCTATCATCAAAACCGTAAAGGCAGTGCTTCATCGACCGATTTAAGTCCAGAGGCCATTGCCCGTACGGTGCAGGCCGCGCTGGATATTGCGCGCTATACCTCGCCAGATCCGTGCGCGGGCGTCGCGGACAAAGAGCTGCTGGCCTTTGACGCACCTGACCTGGATCTCTTCCACCCTGCGGAAGTCTCCCCGGATGAAGCCATTGAGCTGGCCGCACGCGCCGAACAGGCGGCGCTTAAAGCTGATAAGCGCATCAACAATACCGAAGGCGGCAGCTTTAACAGCCACTACGGTATTAAAGTTTTCGGTAACAGCCACGGCATGCTGCAAGGTTATGCCTCGACGCGTCACTCCCTTTCAAGCTGCGTGATTGCCGAAGAAAATGGCGATATGGAACGCGATTACGCCTACACCATTGGCCGTGATATTCGCGACCTGAAAAGTGCGGAGTGGGTTGGGGAAGAGTGTGCACGCCGCACCTTGTCTCGTCTGGCACCGCGTAAATTATCTACCATGAAAGCCCCGGTGATTTTCGCCAATGAAGTGGCGACAGGCCTCTTTGGTCATCTGGTCGGCGCGATTGCGGGCGGTTCGGTGTACCGCAAATCCACCTTCCTGCTGGATTCACTGGGCCAACAGATTCTGCCAGAGTGGCTGACCATTGAAGAACATCCGCATTTGCTGAAAGGCCTGGCGTCCACGCCGTTCGACAGCGAAGGGGTGCGTACCGAGCGTCGTGACATCATCAAAGACGGTGTGCTGACCCAGTGGCTGCTGACCAACTACTCTGCACGCAAACTGGGGCTGAAAAGCACCGGGCATGCGGGCGGCATTCATAACTGGCGAATTGCCGGACGTGGTTTAGGCTTTGATCAACTGCTCAAACAGATGGGCACTGGCCTTGTAGTCACTGAACTGATGGGCCAGGGCGTTAGTGGAATTACCGGCGATTATTCACGTGGTGCGGCCGGTTTCTGGGTCGAAAACGGCGAGATTCAGTATCCCGTGAGCGAGATTACCATTGCAGGAAATCTGAAAGATATGTGGCGTAATATCGTTACGATTGCTGACGATATCGAAACACGTAGCAACATTCAGTGTGGTTCAGTGTTGTTGCCGGAGATGAAAATCGCCGGCCAGTAATACCTGGGGCGCTGCTAGCTAAGGCGCCTCACTTCAATAAAAAAAAAGGAAGTGAGCAATGCGGAAAAAACTGCTGGCGATGTTAGCTGTCTCTACCCTTGTCCTGAGTTCGGCACATGTCTTCGCCGCCGACCTTGGTGAGGACATGGACACCCTTAATAAAAACCTTCAGGTTGTCGAAAAGTCTAATGATGTGGCAACGATCAAGGATGCCTTAACCAAAATGCGCACCGCCGCACAGGATGCGCAGAAGGCGACCCCATCGAAGCTGGAAGGCAAAGCGCCGGACAGCCCTGAGATGAAAGATTATCGTCAGGGCATGGACACGCTGATTGGTCAGATTGATGGCGCGCTGAAGCTCGCCAATGAAGGTAAAGTGAAAGAAGCGAAAGCGGCGGCTGAAGAGTTAAAAGCCACCCGCAACAGTAACCACAAGAAGTTCCGCTAAGTATCCCGAAGCGGGGCGCTTGCCCCGCTTTTCTCGTCTTACGGGATCAGCACAATTTTTCCGCTAAATTCCCGGTTTTCCAGCAAGCGATGCGCTTTCGCCCCTTCAGCCAATGGGCATTCGGTGATATCTGGCAGGGAAACATGCCCCGATTTGATAAGCCCTAACAGGCGATCCGCACGTAACTGCCGTTCTTCCCGTGACGTTAAATAAGTCCAGAGATCCGCACCCAGAATCCCGGAGGATTTCAGTAAGAAATCTGCAGGATCCACCGCCGGAATCTTCCCGCCCGACATGCCAAACAGCACCACCCGACCGCCTTCTTTCACTGCCTCCAGGCTTTGCAGCAAGGTGCTGCCGACAGAGTCAAAGACGATATCGCAGCCATCGGCATGGGTTTGCCAGGCCTCGTAGCCCACTGCCGTTTTCGCGCCGTGAGCGAGGCAGATGTCCTGCTTTGCCTTGCTTGATGCCACGGCAATCACCTCCACTCCCCGGTGGACAAGCATTCGGGTCAGCAGACGCCCAACGCCCCCGGCTGCCGCCAGTACCGCAACGCGCATGCCAGGCAACACCGGTAGCACGTCATGAAGCAGGTAATCTGCGGTCAGCCCCTGCAGCAGCACGGCGGCGGTCTGCGTACTGGTGAGCCAGTCAGGCAGACGAATCGCGTGGGTTTGCGGGACGACAACGTGGCTGGCATGTGCCAGCGGTACATCGGTAAAGCCGATACGATCGTCTGGCTGCCAGTCACTCACACCAGCGCCCACCTGTACCACACGTCCGGCACCTTCATAGCCCGCAGTCCACGGGGCTTCCCCGGCAAGCGGATAGCGCCCCTGTCGGCGGTAGACATCAGCAAAGTTCAGCCCGGCGGCAGAGACTTCAACCAGAATCTCACCTTCTCCTGGCACGGGCGTGGCGCTGTCCCGCAGGTAGAGCACATCAGCAGAGCCAAAATCATCGAAAACCAAAGATTGCATAATAAAATGACCTGATAACCAAGAATAACGTCATTATTCTTGCGGCGAAGGTGCGGATAAAGCGCTCTTTGGTATTATGATTTGATAACCAGAATTTAGAATGGAAGGTGGCATGGACTACATTAAATGCGTGGAATCCTTCGTTCGCACGGTCACGACGGGCAGTTTTACGGCGGCGGCAGATGAACTGGGCATCACCCCGGCGATGGTCGGTAAGCACGTCCGCGAACTGGAAAAACGCACCGGTTGCCAGCTGATTCATCGCACCACGCGTCGGCAGGGCTTAACGGATGCAGGCCAGCGCTTTTACCAGTACGGACTGCAAATACTGGCGACCGTGCGCGAGGCGGACGGGCTGGCAAATCACCTCAACGATAGCGTGACGGGCATACTGCGTATCAGCGCCCCCGTCACGTATGGTCACCATGTTCTGACCCCGATCCTTTCCCGCTTTCTGCAACTGCACCCCGGCGTGGATGCCGAAATGGTCCTCAGCGACCGCAAGGTGGACCTGATTGAAGAGCGCTTTCAACTGGCCGTGAGGATTGGCAACATCAACGATGACGGAATTATCGCGCTGCCACTCCCGCCGTACCGCATGTTGCTGGCGGCCTCGCCTGAGTATCTTCAGCGCCACGGTTCGCCGTCCACGCCTGATGATTTAAAACAGCACCACTGCATCAGCTTCAGCCAGTGGCGATCGGATCACCGCTGGCATCTGGAAGGGCCGGATGGTAAGCATGACATTCCGATCACGCCCCGTTTGATGGTTGATTCCGGTGAGGCCATTCGCCAGGCCGCGCTCTCCGGCCTGGGGATTGTGCTGCACTCCACGCTGACGCTACAGCGTGATATCGACGAAGGCCGGCTCTGCCCGGTGCTGCCGGATTATTTGCCGCCTGAACGGCCAATGCACCTGCTGCGCTTACCGGTCAGGCCGCCGCTGCCAGCGGTGTCTTCTTTTATCGACTTCTTTCTTAACGCATTACGCCCGGAACCCGGCACGTTTTAGGAAATATCAGTCATCCGGCTGCGATTTTCATATAAGAAACCCTTATCACTTCACACTTTCCTCCCACGCTTCGGCATTTTTTTATGCTTTTAACCGGGGGGATTTCCGCATCTTTTGGGCAAGGATGTGACCCACGTACAGTCAAATATCCCCAGACCATGAATTTATGTGGCGCAGATCACTAAAGCCTTCCACCTTTCCACTTCAAAGTGGAAAACTCCTCGCTACAAACTATTAACCTGCAACGTTAGTTTTATCCCAGGCCATTAACGGGGTAAGACGAGTGAATAACGGAGCGGTAATGAACGATGCTGGAGACTGGGCTGAGCAAACGGCAACCCTGGCCGAACGCATGCTGACGCAGGTCTACACCCTGCTGAGCCACCACGGCATCGTGCCTAACGCGGTGCAGCAACAGATGCTGACTTCTCACGTTCGTGCCATGGCGCACCGATCGGTGACTGGCGAGCCCTTGCCGGAAGTGGATGCCAGCCTGTTTGATGAAATTTCACCGGAGTCCATGAGCCTCGCACGTGATGTGGTGGCGGAATTCGGCAACCTCCCGGAAGAAGAAGCCTGGCTGCTGTCGGTGCACTTCGAAGTGGCAAAAGACAACCTTTAAGGAGCGAACAATGGAACAGATTACTGTCGTGATTGGCGACCGCCTGGGTAAAGGCCAGAAAGTGGCAGCAGGTGTGGAAAAAGCAGGTGGCCGTGCCGTGGTAGTACCGGGTGTGGCGGCGGATATGAAGCTTGGCGACATGATGAAAGCAGAAAATGCCACCTTTGGCATCTCCTTCTGTGGCAGCGGTGGTGCGGGTGCGATCACCGCACAGACCAAATATGGCTACAAAGCCAAATACGGCATGCGCTCAGTGGAAGAGGGAGTGACCGCCATTAACGAAGGCTGCACGGTGCTGGGCTTCGGCTTTATGGACAAAGAAGAGCTGGGCGAGCGCCTGGTGCAGGCGTGGCAGAAAAAATACGGCGCATAACCATGAAAGAACAGTTCACCACCACGGTCAGGGTTAAAGGTAAAGGCGAGTCGAAAGCACGCGCCTTCTCCGATGCGCTGAACCACGTTCAGGCCGCGGTGATGAAAGCGTCGCCGCATATTTTACTGCGTATTGAGCCACAGGATGTGCAGGTTGTTCATGCGCAGGAAACGGCGCGGAAAGAGGCGTTTTTGTTCATCTTTCTGCGTCGGGAAAGACGTGCGTACAGCGTGGAGCTGGACGTGACCGTCAACGTGACCGCCATCAATCTCGACAAGGTGGATTTTGTCACGCAACGCTGATTTTTACTGAAAGGGCAGACTGATGTTCTTAATCATACTAATAAAATCGCTCATCATCGGTGGCCTCGTGGGCGTCGGCGTGGGCGCTGGGGCTGCACGCATGTTTCATGCGCCGACCACGCAAGGGATGGGCGCATTTCGTACACTCGGCGAGCTGAACTCCTGCGAAGGGGATCCGGCTTCACACTTCTCCTTTGGTTTAGGATTCTTCTTCAACGCCTGGGCCTCGTCCGTGGCGGCGGGTTCCTTCACCCAGGACGTTGACCATCGCATCATCCCGAACTGGGGCGCGGCGGCTTTGATGGTGAAAAACCGCAACGTCGGCGAAACCCTGCACGATCCGAAAAAGATGGCTATCGCCTGCGGCCTGATCGGCATGCTGGTCGTGACCTTCCTTAACCTGACGGCCTCCTCCGTTCCGGCGGCTCTACAGGTGACGGCGGTGAAGGTACTGGTGCCTGCGGCCAACCTGCTGGTCAACACCGTGATGCCGGTGATTTTCTGGCTGGCGGCCATCGACGCGGGTAAAAAATCCGGCTTCTGGGCCACCGTTTTTGGTGGTGCAGCACAGCTCATCATGGGAAACGCCGTACCGGGTCTGGTGCTGGGCATTCTGATTGGTAAAGGTGTGGAAGAGAGCGGCTGGCACCGCGTCACCAAAGTGATGATGAGCGCCATTGTGGCTCTGTTTGTCCTGAGTGCCTTCTTCCGCGGCTTCGATCTGAAGATGATCGAGTCCTTCCACCTGAGCGCGCCGAACTGGCTGGAGCTCATCCATAACTCGCTCAGCGGCAAGTAAGGAATGACCATGGAACAGAATAAAGGTTTTTGGTACGCCGACTGGTCATTCCCGATCTTCGTTGGCTTGCTTTCTTCCGGCGTCTTTGCCGGGACGCACATGTACTACCTCTACGGCATTGGTGCGTTTAACGAAGTGGCCTTCGTGGCGATGCTGAAGGCCGGAATTGATACCGGGGCTTACGGCGCGGTGGCGGCGTTTGGCGCGAGCTTCCTGTTTGCCCGCATTATCGAAGGATCGCTGGTGGGGATCCTCGACATCGGCGGCGCCATCCAGACCGGCGTGGGCCTTGGGGTTCCGGCGCTGCTACTGGGCGCAGGGATCATGTTCCCGGTGACCAACTTTATGGCCTCCCTGGCGACGGGTCTGGTGATTGGTCTGGCGATTGGCTACATCATCATCCTGGCGCGTAAGTTCACCATCAATCAGAGCGATTCGACCTACGGGGCGGACGTGATGATGGGGGCAGGTAATGCCTCCGGCCGTTTCCTCGGGCCGTTGATTATCCTCAGCGCGATGACTGCATCGATTCCTATCGGTGTCGGCTCCCTGATTGGCGCACTGCTGTTTTACATCTGGCAGAAGCCGATTACCGGTGGCGCGATCCTCGGGGCGATGCTGCTGGGCTCCATCTTCCCGATTGCACTTTGATCTGACCGGGCGCGAAAGCGCCCGTTATCACTGGAGAGACGCATGTTTGATTTACTCCTGCGCCAGGCTCGACTGGTGGATGACACGGTGACGGACATCGCCATCAAAGACGGCAAAATCGCGGCGCTGGGCGACATCGATGTGCCAGCGGCCAAAACCGTGGATTTAGGGGGCGATCACTACGTCAGCGCAGGCTGGATTGACTCCCACGTCCACTGCTACCCAAACTCACCGATTTATAACGACCAGCCGGACAGCATTGGCATTGCCACCGGCGTGACCACGGTGATTGACGCGGGCAGTACCGGTGCCGACGATGTGGATGACTTCTACGCCATCACCCGTGAAGCCGTGACCGACGTTTATGCGCTGCTGAACATCTCCCGCGTGGGGCTTATCGCGCAAAACGAGCTGGCGAACATGGCGAACATTGACGCCGACGCCGCGCGCGCGGCGGTGAAGCGCCACCCGAACTTTATTGTTGGCCTCAAAGCGCGCATGAGCAGCAGCGTGGTCGGCGAAAACGGCATTACGCCGCTGGAACGCGCCAAGGCGATTCAGAAAGAGAACGGCGACCTGCCGTTGATGGTACACATCGGTAACAACCCGCCGAACCTCGATGAAATTGCCGAGCTGCTGACTTCCGGCGACATCATTACTCACTGCTACAACGGCAAACCCAACCGTATTCTGACCCCGTCCGGCGAACTGCGGGCTTCCGTCAGCCGAGCGATTGCGCGCGGCGTGCGTCTCGACGTCGGCCATGGCAGCGCCAGTTTCAGCTTTGCGGTGGCAAAGCTGGCCATTGGTCTTGGCATTCTGCCGCAGACTATCAGCTCTGATATTTATTGCCGTAACCGCATCAATGGCCCGGTCTGGTCGCTGGCCAAAGTGATGTCCAAATTCCTCGCCATCGGCATGTCACTGCCGCAGGTGATTGCCTGCGTCACCGACCACGCCGCCGACGGCTTACGCCTGAGCCAAAAAGGGCGTCTGGCAGTGGGCTTTGACGCCGACCTGACCATTTTTGATCTCCGTAGCCAGCCGGTTCTCTTCCGCGATGCGGAAAACGACAGCCTGCAGGCTGACCAGTTACTGACGCCGCTGGCCGCTATTCGGGCGGGCAAGGGCTATATGACCGAACAAGGGAGTGCAGAGCATGCCTTCGATTTATGAGAAATATCAGTTAAAGCAAGTGATTAACGCCTCCGGGCGTATGACGGCGCTCGGTGTTTCCACGCCACGCCCGGAAGTGGTCGAGGCCGTGCTGAGCGGTATGAATCACTACTTCGAAATGAAAGATCTGGTGAACAAAACCGGCGACTACATTGCGAAATTGTTGGACGTGGAAGGGGCGACGGTCGTCTCCTGCGCCTCGGCGGGCATTGCCCAGTCCGTGGCAGCGGTGCTGGTGAAAGACAGTGACTGGCTGCTGGAAAATCTGCACAGCACGCCGATTGAGAACAACGAAATCGTCCTGCCGCGTGGGCACAACGTTAACTTCGGCGCGCCGGTAGGCACTATGGTGGCGTTGGGCGGCGGCAAGGTAGTGGAAGCGGGTTATGCCAATGAATGCTCTGCTGACCAACTGGCGGCAGCGATTTCTCCGCGCACGGCGGCGATCCTCTTCATCAAATCACACCACTGCGTGCAGAAAAGCATGCTCAGCGTGGAGCAGGCAGTCGTGGTGGCACGTAAGCATAATCTGCCACTGATTGTGGATGCGGCTGCGGAAGAAGATCTGCAGTGCTATTACCGCTCCGGGGCGGACCTGGTGATTTACAGCGGCGCGAAGGCCATTGAAGGGCCAACCAGTGGGCTGGTGATTGGCAAAACCCAGTATGTGGAGTGGGTGAAGCGCCAGACCGCAGGTATCGGGCGCGCCATGAAAGTGGGCAAAGAAGGCATCCTCGGTCTGACCTGCGCCATTGAGCATTATCTCAACGCCCGCAAAGAGAGTGGGGCGGAAATGGTCGCCAAAATGACGCCGTTTATCGACACGCTTAATACGCTCAATGGCGTCAGCGCCCGCGTGGTGTGGGATAGCGCCGGGCGCGACATTGCCCGCAGTGAAATAAAGTTTAATGAAGCCGTCACCGGTATCGCCACCGGTGAGCTGGTCAGCGCGCTCAAACAGGGTGAATACGCCATTTACTTCCGTGGCTACAAAGCCAACGAAGGGATTATCGAAGCCGATGTGCGCAGCGTCAGCGCTGAGCAACTGGACATCGTGGCAACCCGCATTGCCGAAGAACTGAACAAGGAGAAAACCGCATGAAACTGACCCCCAACTTTTACCGTGACCGCGTCTGCCTGAACGTACTGGCCGGCTCCAAAGCCAACGCCAGCGCGATTTATGAGGCGGCGGAAGGTCATGTGCTGGTGGGTGTGCTCTCCAAAAACTACCCGGACGTGACCAGTGCGGTGGCGGATATGCGCGAATATGCGGCGCTTATCGATAACGCGCTGTCAGTAGGTCTGGGAGCGGGCGACCCGAACCAGTCAGCGATGGTGAGCGAAATCTCCCGTCAGGTTCAGCCGCAGCACGTCAACCAGGTCTTTACTGGGGTGGCAACCAGCCGCGCGCTGCTGGGGCAGAATGAATCGGTGGTCAATGGTCTGGTGTCGCCAACGGGCACGCCGGGTCTGGTCAAAATCTCCACCGGGCCGCTCAGCAGCCAGGCGGCGGACGGCATTGTGCCGGTCGAGACTGCGATTGCGCTGCTGAAAGATTTTGGCGGCAGCTCGATTAAATATTTCCCGATGGGCGGCCTGAAATGCCGTGAAGAGTACCAGGCTGTCGCAGAAGCCTGTGCTCGCCACGACTTCTGGCTGGAGCCGACGGGCGGTATCGATCTGGAAAACTATGGCGAGATCCTGCAGATCGCACTGGACGCCGGTGTGCGTAAAATCATTCCTCATATTTATAGTTCTATTATTGATAAGGTAAGCGGTGATACCCGCCCTGAAGACGTCCGCCAGTTGCTGGTGATGACCAAACAGCGCGTGGGTTAAAACACCCTCACCCCGACCCTCTCCCTTAGGGAGAGGGAGAAAAGCCATGCCAAGAGGACACCGACGTGCGATTCCCCAACCAACGTTTAGCGCAACTGTTCATGATGTTGCAGAACGAGACGCTGCCGCAGGATGAGCTGGCGCAGCGGCTGTCGGTGTCGACGCGTACCGTTCGGGCTGATATCACTGCGCTGAATGCATTACTGGAAAGCCACGGGGCGCAGTTTATTCTCAGCCGTGGCAACGGCTATCAATTGAAAATTGACGATGCCACACGCTACGAAACCTTGCAGGCTGAGCGCCCGCGCACGCTGCGTATTCCGCGCAGTGGGCCGGAGCGGGTGCATTATCTGCTGCTGCGTTTTCTCACCTCGGCGTTTTCACTGAAGCTGGAAGACCTCGCGGATGAGTGGTTTGTCAGTCGTGCCACGCTGCAAAACGACATGGCTGAAGTGCGGGAGTGGTTTTCCCGCTACCGCCTGACGCTGGAGACACGCCCGCGTCACGGTATGAAGTTGTTTGGTAGTGAGATGGCGCTGCGTGCGTGCCTGACCGATTTGCTGTGGGAACTGGCGCAACAGAATGCACAGAACCCGCTGGTGACCGAAGAGGCGCTCTACCCTGGCGTGCCGGAGCAACTGGCGCGGATTCTGCACGAAGTGTTCACCCGTCATCGCATTCGCCTGACCGATGAAGGCGAACTGTTTATCCGTCTCTACTGTGCGGTGGCCGTGCGCCGTATCAGTGAGGGTTTTCCGCTGTCAGAGTTTAGCGCCGAGGATGGAGACGAAAACGTGCGCGATGCGGCGCGTGAAATAGCCTCTATGTTACAACAACTGGCGGGCAAACCGCTGGCTTCGGCAGAAGAACACTGGCTGCGGGTGCATATTGCCGGACGGCAGATGCAGGACATTACGCCGAGTGCCATCAGCGCTGACGACGATGAAGCGCTGGTTAATTACCTGCTGAGCTACATCAACACCCACTATAACTACAACCTGCAAAACGACGCCCAGTTGCATGCGGACCTGCTGACGCATATCAAAACCATGATCACCCGGGTGCGCTACCAGATAATGATCCCCAATCCGTTGCTGGATAATATCAAGCAACACTATCCGATGGCATGGGACATGACTCTGGCGGCGGTCTCCAGTTGGGGCAAATACACCCCTTATGTGATCAGCGAAAACGAAGTGGGCTTCCTGGTGCTGCATGTGGGTGTGGGTCTTGAGCGGCACTATAACATCGGCTATCAGCGCCAGCCGAGAGTGATGCTGGTGTGCGATGCCGGTAACGCGATGGCGCGGATGATTGAAGCGGTATTGCAGCGTAAATACCCGCAGATTGAGGTCACCCGCACGGTGACGCTGCGTGACTACGAACAGTGTGAAACCCTCAGCGAGGATTTTGTTATCTCCACCGCCCGCATCAGTGAGAAGGGCAAACCGGTGGTGACCATCGCGCCGTTCCCCACCGATTATCAGCTTGAGCAGATCGGCAAACTGGTGCTGGTTGATCGTACGCGCCCGTGGATGCTGGAAAAGTATTTTGACGAGAGCCACTTTCGCATTGTTCATGGCACGATGGATCAGCAGACGTTGTTTACCACCCTCTGCGGGCAGTTATGCGAAGAGGGCTTTGTCGATGCGGAATTTGTCGACTCGGTTGTTGAGCGTGAGGCGATTGTCAGCACCATGTTTGGTGAAGGGATTGCACTGCCGCACTCATTAGGATTGCTGGCGAAAAAGACGGTGGTCTACACCGTGCTGGCACCGCAGGGCATTCAGTGGGGAGAAGAGACGGCGCACGTTATTTTCCTGCTGGCTATTAGCAAGCGTGAATATGAAGAAGCGATGGCAATATACGATATTTTTGTCACTTTTTTGCGCGAGAGAGCATCCTCCAGGCTGAGCCACTGTCCGGATTTTGCTTCCTTCAAAGCGGTGGCGATGGAGTGTGTCAGCCGTTTTTAATGTGGCTGCGCGTTGAATCAACGCGCCCCACCGTTGACCAGATAATATAAAAAGGTTACTGCTATTTCTTTATTCCCGTTTTGGGAATAAGCGTTTCTTATCTTTTTTCTTCTTGCGTAGTCAATAAATAGGAAATGTGCAAGGAAGAATGATTATTTTTTATTAATAATTATTCCTTTTCTTCATTGCGGGATTTTATAGATTCTCCTTCCTTAGCCGCAATGTTTGTCATTTTGTCATTTAATATTCCCTTAATAACCGTTGCGGGTTGGCTGGCGTTAAATGACAGCTCAGGCGCACTGACCCTTTGCCCGGAGAAGGCGTCAACGGTGACCTTTTCTCCGTTTGGGTACTTCACAACTGAGACCAGACGGCCGTGGTACAGCGGGATTCCGGTCATCTCCAGCGTATAATCAGTTTTCTTTACTTCCTCCTGCTTTAATTGCTGCTCTTTTTTGATTTCGTCTGCTGATTTTGACGCGAGAGAAAGTTTGGTACTACTTTCCTCCGAGTCACTTTTTTTATTATCAGCATTTATCTCTGCGGATTTAGGTTTATTTCGCAGAGCTGACGCGCTTTCATTATCCGATAAATGAGAATCGCCGTGTGCGCCAGCACTAACGGCGGTAATTTTATCAATACCGTTCATTATCATCTCCGAAAAAATACAACGTAGTACCTGACGCCAGGAGCGTTAACGCCTCGTTGGAGTGATGAATCTGCGTTGGACAAAACGAGACTACGTCATTATCGGCAGGGCAAAAAAATTGTTTAGTAAATAATCACACCAGCTGCTCTTTCACTTTTTTTGAACGATAGGGACAAATAGTTATGCTTTCACTAAATGGCTGTTGAGATTACTCTTTTCACAGTCAGGGCAAACTTCCAGCGGGTTGTTTGCTCTCGTTTAAGGGACAGACAGGAAGCAACGCATCATGAACTCGTTTCAGCGAATTTTGAACACATTATTATCCCGTGAACAACCTGTCGCGCAGACCACAACCCCGTTGGAATTCACGACCCTTTCAGGAGGCGTTATGCCAGAGAACTACCTTGCTTTAGCGAAACAACGCAGAACCATTTATGCACTGGGCAAAGACCTGCCGCTGCCAGAAGATGACGTTGTGCAGACAATTCAGGATGCTATTAAGCAAGCGCCTTCTGCCTTCAACTCACAGAGCTCCCGTGCGCTGATTCTGTTGGGGAACGAGCACAACAAATTCTGGGAACTGGTTCGCGAACAGTTAAGAAAGATCGTTCCTGCAGAAAGCTTCCATGCTACCTCCGATAAACTCGACGGCTTTGCCGCTGCTGCCGGTTCTGTCCTGTTCTTTGAAGACCAGGATGTTGTGACCGGCTTGCAGGAGCAGTTCGCCGCGTATGCTGATAACTTCCCGATTTGGTCTGAGCATAGCTCCGGTATTGCCCAGTACGCTGTGTGGCTGGCGCTGGCCGAGAAAGGCATTGGAGCCAACCTCCAGCACTATAATCCGCTGGTGGATGCCGATGTACAGCAGACCTGGAATATCCCGGCAAGCTGGAAATTACGTGCACACATGAACTTTGGTTCGATCAATGCGCAGGCTGGTGATAAAGCCTTTATGGACGATGACAAACGTTTTATCGTTGCCAAATAAATGAGAAAGCCGCCCTTAGGCGGCTTTTTTGTCAGCGCAGGTGATGTACCACCTGATTGCTGCTCCCCCGCCAGATCAGCATCGGATCTTTCAGGTCCTGCACAAACTTCCCGTCGATCAACACGTTAATTAAATCGACCACCGCCATTTGCGCGTCGTTCAGCTCATCCATTTTGTAGCCCGTCCAGACCCAGATATCTTTGCCTACACACTCTTTGCGAATGCGTTTTACCAGCTTAAGGATATCCGGCACGTTCTGCGGATGCAGCGGATCGCCGCCTGACAGTGAGATTCCCTGGCGCTTGACGCGGGTGTCATTGAGATCGGCGATGATCTGGTCTTCCATTTCCTGCGTAAACGGCTTGCCGGAGTTTAATCGCCAGGTGCTTTTGTTGTAACAGCCCGGGCATTCATGGACGCACCCTGAGACGAAGAGGGTGCAGCGTGTGCCGGTGCCGTTGACGATGTCGACAGGGTAGTATTGGTGATATCGCATAGAAGTCGTCCAGAAAGTCGTGCGCGCTGATGCCCTCACCCCGGCCCTCTTCCACGGGAAGAGGGTTAGGGTGAGGGGGAAAGGCCGGTAAAAAAACTCAGCCGATCTGCCCATTCCCCAGGTGCTTCACGCGGCGCTTCACTTCTTCCTGCTTCCCGGCGTTAAACGGACGGGCATCCGGGCTGCCCAGGTAACCGCAAACGCGGCGGGTTACAGAGACGCGGGCGGCATCGTGGTTACCGCATTTCGGGCAGGTAAAGCCTTTGCTGGTGCACTCGAACTCACCGGTGAACCCGCACTCGTAGCACTCATCGATTGGCGTGTTCGTCCCGTAGTAAGGCACATGCTGATAGCTGTAGTCCCAGACATCTTCCAGCGCGCGCAGGTTGTGCTGGATGTTCGGGTATTCGCCGTAGCAAATGAACCCGCCACTGGCAACCGGAGGATAAGGCGCTTCGAAATCAATCTTGTCGTACGGGTTAACCTTTTTCTCAACGTCGAGGTGGAAGCTGTTGGTGTAGTAACCTTTGTCGGTCACGCCATCCACTACGCCAAACTCAGCGGTATCAAGACGGCAGAAGCGGTCGCACAGGTTTTCGCTCGGGGTGCTGTAGAGGCTGAAACCGTAACCGGTCTCGTCTTTCCACATATCAACGGCCTGACGCAGGCGTTCCACGATCGCCACGCCTTTGGCACGCAGCGCTTCGCTGTCGAACATATGCTCTTTGCCAAACAGGGCATTGATGGTCTCGTGGATACCGATATAGCCCAGAGAAATAGAGGCACGACCATTTTTGAAGATTTCAGACACGTCGTCGTCCGCTTTCAGACGCACGCCGCAGGCCCCTTCCATATAGAGAATCGGTGCCACACGCGCTTTTACCCCTTCCAGACGGGCGATACGAGTCATCAGCGCTTTACGCGCCAGTACCAGACGTTCATCCAGCAGTGTCCAGAATGCAGCTTCGTTGCCTTTCGCCTCCAGCGCAATACGCGGCAGGTTCAGGCTGATCACGCCGAGGTTATTACGCCCGTCATGGATCTGTTCGCCATTCTCTTCATACACACCCAGGAAGCTGCGGCAGCCCATTGGCGTTTTGAACGAGCCGGTCACTTTGACCACCTGGTCGTAGTTGAGAATGTCCGGGTACATGCGCTTGCTCGCACACTCCAGCGCCAGCTGTTTGATGTCGTAGTTCGGATCGTCGAATTTATGGTTCAGACCATCTTTAATGGCGAACACCAGTTTCGGGAACACGGCGGTTTTACGGTTTTTGCCCAGGCCCGCAATGCGATTACGCAGAATGGACTGCTGAATCAGACGGGATTCCCAACTGGTGCCGAGGCCAAAACCGAAGGTCACGAACGGGGTTTGACCGTTGGCGGTATGCAGGGTGTTAACTTCATACTCCAGCGACTGGAAAGCGTCATAGCACTCTTTTTCCGTGCGACTACGGGCATAGCCGTCGGCATCCGGAATCTGCCACTCAACGGCAATCTTACGGTGTTTTTCGAAGCTCTCGGTTACGAACGGTGCAAGCACTTCGTCGATGCGGTTGATGGTGGTGCCGCCATAAATATGGCTCGCCACCTGAGCGATGATCTGTGCGGTGACAGCGGTGGCGGTGGAGATGGATTTTGGCGGCTCAATTTCCGCGTTACCCATTTTAAACCCGTGGGTCAGCATGCCTTTCAGGTCGATCAGCATACAGTTGAACATCGGGAAGAACGGCGAGTAATCGAGATCGTGATAGTGAATGTCACCACGCTCGTGCGCCAGTACCACATCACGCGGCAGCAGGTGCTGGCGGGCGTAATGCTTGGCAACGATACCGGCCAGCAGGTCGCGCTGGGTCGGGATCACTTTACTGTCTTTGTTGGCATTTTCATTCAGCAGTGCAGAGTTGGTCTGCTCAACCAGACCGCGAATTTCCTGGTTCAGACGACCCCGTTTTTCACGCGCGATATCGCGGTCGTGACGGTATTCGATATAGGCTCGAGCCAGTTGCTTGTGTGGACCAGACATCAGCTGGTTTTCGACCGCAGTCTGGATCTCGCCAATATCAACCTGAGTACGGTTGTGCATCTGCTGACTGACAACTTCTGCGACGGTGGCGCAATAGTCTGCGTCATCGACTCCCGCTGCTTTAGCTGCACGCAAAATTGCTTCTTGAATGCGCTCTGACTTGAACGGCACTTTCTTGCCATCACGTTTCATCACATGCGGTGTCATGATCACTCCATTTTAAAAACAGGTTATCCACAGAGGTGAGGAAGTATTCACAAGCGCTATTTGTTGCCGCGACAGTGAGTTCCCCGAATCCCGACCCTTGTTATCCACAATTCCGGCCAGCGTCGTTGCCGTTACCTTGTTGGAATAATAGACGATTAATACAATATGTTGGGTCGGCGTGCATTCTAAGTTCTATATATAGTGATTTGCATCAAACATGTTTGCGATTTTTTTGATTCAGAACAAAGTAAAAAAGAGAGAGTACAAAGGACGGGCGCTGGCGGGGATTGTAAATTGTCGGCAGAAAATTCTGATTAATTATTCAGCAAAAACAGTGTGGTAATAGTGGATTGCCCGACAGACTGAGACCTGCCGGGCAGGGGGATTATGCGTCGCTCAGCAACCACCAGACGGCTTCAAACGGACGCAAGGTCATATCGCCATGGGCAAGGGACATTTCCGCGTAGTTGCTCATCAGCACCTGCCAGTGGCCGGGCTGGCTACCTGGCTGCCAGTGCTGGAATTCGCGACTGAGATTAGCGGCCACTACCAGCGTCTGTCCGTTGTACTGACGGCGGTAACACCATAAATGTGGATGTTCCGGCAGCAGATCCTGATAGTCACCCCAGGTCAGCACGGACTGGGTTTTACGCAGCGCAATCAGTTGCTGATAGGTGTAGAACACGGAATCGGGATCGTTAAGTGCAGCCTCGACGTTAACCTCGCGAGCGTTGTCGCACTGTGAAATCCACGGTGTTCCGGTGGTAAACCCGCCGTTCTCTTCTGCGGACCACTGCATCGGCGTGCGGCTGTTGTCGCGGGATTTACTGGCAAGAATCGCCAGTAGTTCATCGGCGTCACACCCAGCGGCCCGCTGGGCGGCAAACATATTGTGGCTCTCCACGTCACGATAATCGGTGATTTGCGTGAAGTGCGGGTTGGTCATGCCAATCTCTTCGCCCTGGTAGATGTAAGGCGTACCCTGCATGCCGTGTAGCACCATCGCCAGCATCTTCGCCGCCGGAACGCGGAATTCACCCTCGTCACCAAAGCGTGACACAATGCGCGGCTGGTCGTGGTTACACCAGAACAGGGCATTCCACGCCTGGTTATGCATGCCTTGCTGCCAGTGCCTGAAGAGGGATTTAAGCTCGACATAATCCGGTGCCGCCAGCGTCCATTTTTCACCGCCAGGATAGTCTACTTTCAGGTGATGGAAGTTGAAGGTCATCGACAGCTCACGCCCGTCGAGGTTGCCATACTGCTGGCAGTGTTCCAGAGCGGTGGAGGACATCTCGCCTACGGTCATCAGCCCGCGCGGCACAAACACGTCGCGGCTCATCTCCTGTAAGAACTCGTGCACCCGTGGGCCGTCGGTATAAAAGCGGCGGCCGTCGCCATCCGTATCGAACGGGAAGGTCTGATCTTTGGAAATCAGGTTGACCACGTCCAGACGCAGACCATCAACGCCGCGATCGGCCCAGAATTCGCAGACTTTTTTCAGATCGTCGCGAACTGCCGGGTTTTCCCAGTTCAGATCCGCCTGCTCCGGGGCAAAAAGGTGCAAATAGTACTGCTCGCTTTCGGCATGCCACTGCCAGGCGTTGCCGCCAAACTTAGACAGCCAGTTGTTCGGCGGGGTGCTCGGTTCGCCATCGCGCCAGATGTAGTACTGGCGATACGGGCTGGTGGGGTGCAGCGATTCGCGAAACCACGGGTGTGCGGTCGAGGTATGGTTCAGCACCATGTCGAGCACCAGACGAATGCCGCGGGCTTTCGCCTGTGCGACCAGCTCGTCAAAGTCGGCCAGCGTGCCATACGCCGGGTCGATGGCGGTGTAGTCCGCCACGTCATAACCGTTATCGATCTGCGGAGAGATATAGAACGGGGTCAGCCAGATAGCATCCACACCCAGCGTTTTCAGATAATCCAGGCGCTGGATGACGCCGCGCAAATCTCCGGTACCGCTGCCGGTCGTGTCCTGAAAACTTTTTGGGTAGATCTGGTAGATGACGCCGTTTTGCCACCATTGGGGAAGGGTATTCATAGCGATTTCCTGGTCAAAGCGAAGGGGCGCAATTGCGCCCCAAAAGAGTTAAATAATCTGCAGCGAGCCCTGGCGGAACTTACGCTGGTACACCACCGTGGTCAGCGCCATCGGCACGATAATCGCTACCGCCATCGCCAGCGAGAAGACCTGCCAGTAAGTTGGCTGGATGGAGAGGATGCCCGGCAGGCCGCCGACGCCAATGCCGTTCGCCAGCACGCCGTTCAGGCCACACAACAGGCCGGCGAGGCCGGAGCCGATCATCGCGCAGAGCATCGGGAAACGGTATTTCAGGTTGATGCCGTACATCGCTGGTTCGGTCACGCCGAGGTACGCGGCAATGGCGGCCGGAACAGAGATTTCACGCTCGTTCTGTTTACGGCTGACAATAATGATCCCCGTTACCGCCGACGCCTGAGCAATGTTAGACAACGCAATCAGCGGCCAGACCGGGGTACCGCCCATGCTCTGAATCATCTGCATGTCGATGGCAAGTGTGGTCTGGTGCACGCCGGTAATCACCAGTGGCGCGTAGAGGAAGCCAAACAGGGCGGCACCAATAGGCGCAAAGCTGCCGGTCATCAGGTGGCGGACCGCGAAGGCCACGCCGTCACCGATCATGCGGCCAAACGGACCGATAAAGGCATGGGCGAGGAAGACTGCCAGCAGCAGGGAGCAGACCGGCACGACCACCAGATAAAGGTAATCCGGTACCCATTTTTTGAGGCGCGTTTCAATGATCCCCAGTGCCAGACCCGCCAGCAGGGCAGGGATGACCTGTGCCTGGTAGCCCACTTTGGCGATGCTAAACAGGCCGAAGTCCCACACTTCTGGTACCTGTGTGCCGAGCAAATAGGCGTTCATAAGCTGCGGCGAAACCAGTGTCACGCCCAGCACGATGCCGAGGATCGGCGTGCCGCCCATCTTGCGCACCGCCGACCAGCAGATGCCCACCGGCAGATAGAAGAAGATCGCTTCGCCAATCAGCCAGAGGAAGTCGTAAACGGTTTTCAGACCAGGGTACATCTGTGCCAGCGTTTCGCCGTTGCTCATCGGCAGGTCGCCAATGACGTTACGGAAACCGAGGATCAGACCGCCGCTGATGAGCGCCGGGAGCAGAGGGAAGAAGATCTCTGCGAAATGCGAGATCAGCTGCTCGTGCCATTTCATGTTTTGGCGCGCCGCGCGTTTCGCCTGCTCTTTATCGGCAGACGCCTGACCGGTGGCGGCAATCAATGCCTGATACCAGTCGCCGACATCGGTGCCGATCACCACCTGGAACTGTCCGGCATTGGTAAAGCTGCCTTTGACCATCGGCAGCGTGTCGATGGTTTTCGGGTCAGCCTTGGCCGGTGAATTGAGGACGAAGCGCAAGCGAGTAAGGCAATGGCTCACTGTAGCGATGTTCTCGCGCCCGCCGACCAGCTCAATAAGCCGGGTAATATCTTCTTGTCTGACTTTGCTCATCGTAGTGTCCCGCTGAGAGAAAATAATGACTGCTGATGAATGAGCGCAGCATATCCATTGACTGAATAACTGAAAATGGGAACGTTCCCGAAACCAAGCGAAGATCACAATAAACCGTATGGCGAAGGGATCAAACGAGGCTGGCGGGGATCACTATCTGGCGCGGATCGGTGCGACCATTGATCTGATCGATCAACTGTGCGGCGGCCTGGCGGCCCGCTTCGGCATAGCCGGGATCGACGGTGACAATTTCCGGGTGGAGGAATTTCATCAGCGGTGTGTTGCCGACGCTGGCGAGTTGCAGGTTTTCAATGCGTTGCTCTTGCAGGTATTTACTGGCTCCGAGTGCGAGGGTGTCGGTCGCGCAGAGCAGCGCGGTGGTGTGCGGCGTTAGCACTTTGGCGACGTTGTCATAACCGTGCTTCATTGCCAGCCCCGGCAAAATGAAGTGGGGCGTGAGTTGATGCTGCTGGCAATACGCCATGTAGGCATCGTGGCGACGTTTGCCGGTGGTGACATCGCTATGAGGCACGCCGATAAAACTTATCTCGCGGTGGCCCTGGTCGAAAAGGTTTTGCATCAGCAGATTAATCGCCCCTTCATCGTCATAGCAGACCGAGGCGAACCCTTTGGCATCCCGCGCCAGTAGCACCAGAGAGGCACGCCAGGAGGAGAGCAGTTTTTCCGTCACGCCGGTAAAACCAAACAGCACCACGCCATCGATATTGCGGCGGCTCAGCATCTGCAGATGTTCTTCCACCAGGTCCGGGGAGAACTGGCTCTCCATCATGATGGGGTCATAGCCCTGCTCATAAAATGCCGGGAGCATGGTCTGAACAGCGAGGTTTTCAGACAGCGAATCAAGGCGAGAGACAATAATGGCAACCACTTTGTCGCTCTGACCGCGCATGGCACGTGCGGAGCGGGAAGGGGAAAAACCATGCTGATTGACCACCGCTTCCACGCGCTCACGGGTGCGTTCACTCACGCCGCTCTCATTATTAAGCACGCGGGAGACAGTCGATTTCCCCACGCCACTTAAACGCGCAATGTCTTTGATCGTCAGCCGGTTTTGCATTCGCTCTGTCCTGTTCCTTATCAAGGCGGATTGCAGAATAAAGAAAGTTTGGTAAGGACTCAACCAGGCGGCAATGAGTAAAGTCTGGTTTATGTTCGGTTTAATTCACCGGGGTTATTATTGCGTGGCATAAACGCACACTCTTTTCACGCTTACCGGAGGTTATATGGACCCTGATCCCGCACCTCTCCCTCGACGGAGACACTCTTTCCGGTAAGCCCGCCTCTGCTGCCTTACCGGAAACGTAAGGCAGCGACGTCACACGTCCCTGCACAATTTATTTCGTCTTCAGGACGCGGTTTTTCCGTGCCTGCAAGAGATAGGCACCCGCGTGATGCGGGGGCAAGGACGACTATCATGTTCAAAAATATCACCCGGATTCTGGCACGGCTCAACCGCCATCTACCCCGTCGTCTGGTGCAGCGCGATCCGCTGCCTGATGCGGCAAACATTCAGCATGTCGAGGTTCCCGCTTCTTTAAGTGAACGTTGCCTGACGCTCGCAAAGCTGGAACTGGCTGAACTTTGGGAAGAGCTTAAAGGGCACCCGGAAGGACTCAACGACAAAGAGGTGCAGGACGCGCGGGAAACGCATGGGATTAACCAGATCCCTGGCCAGCGCCCGACGCCCTGGTGGCGCCATCTGTGGACCTGCTACCGCAACCCGTTCAACCTGTTACTGACCTGCCTGGGGCTCTTTTCCTACGCCTCCGAAGACTTGTTTGCAGCGGGCGTGATTGGCCTGATGGTGGTCATCTCGACCTGCCTGAACTTTATTCAGGAAGCGCGCTCAACCAAAGCGGCGGATGCGCTCAAGGCGATGGTCAGCAACACCGCGACCGTTCAGCGTGTGGTCAATGAGCTGGGAGAAAACGGCTGGGTGGAGATCCCACTCGATCAACTGGTGCCGGGCGATATCGTCAAGCTGGCGGCCGGAGATATGATCCCCGCCGACCTGCGTGTGGTGCAGGCGCGCGATCTTTTCGTGGCCCAGGCCTCGTTGACCGGCGAATCCCTGCCTGTCGAAAAAGTGGCAAAAACCCGTCACCCTGAGCAAAGCAACCCGCTGGAAAGCGACACGCTCTGCTTCATGGGCACCAACGTTGTAAGCGGCACGGCGCTGGCTATCGTGATTGCGACGGGTGGCAACACCTGGTTTGGTCAACTGGCCGGGCGCGTGAGCGAGCAGGAGAGCGAGCCGAACGCCTTCCAGAAAGGCATTGGTCGCGTCAGCATGTTGTTGATCCGCTTTATGATGGTAATGACCCCCATTGTGCTGCTGATCAACGGGTTTACCAAAGGCGACTGGTGGGAAGCGGCGCTCTTCTCTCTTTCTGTCGCGGTCGGGCTGACGCCAGAAATGCTGCCAATGATCGTCACCTCGACCCTGGCGCGTGGGGCGGTGAAACTGTCAAAACAGAAAGTGATCGTCAAACATCTGGACGCGATTCAAAACTTTGGCGCGATGGACATCCTGTGTACCGATAAAACCGGCACCCTGACCCAGGATAAAATTGTGCTGGAGAACCATACGGACATCGCCGGAAAAGTCAGTGAGCGCGTGCTGCACACGGCCTGGCTGAACAGCCATTACCAGACCGGGTTAAAAAACCTGCTCGATGTGGCGGTGCTGGAAGGGGTGGAAGCCGAATCGGCGCATGCACTCTCTTCACGCTGGCAGAAAATTGATGAGATCCCGTTTGATTTCGAACGCCGCCGCATGTCAGTCGTGGTGGCCGAGCAGGCCGATGCCCATCAGCTGATCTGCAAAGGTGCGCTGCAGGAGATCCTCAACGTCTGTACTCAGGTACGCTACAACGGCGAAATTGTGCCGCTGGATGAGGGGATGCTGAAACGCATTCAGCGCGTGACTGAAACGCAAAACCGTCAGGGGCTGCGGGTGGTCGCGGTAGCGACCAAATATCTGCCAGCGCGGACGGGCGACTATCATCGCGTGGATGAATCGGATCTGATCCTCGAAGGCTACATTGCATTCCTTGATCCGCCGAAAGAGACCACGGCTCCGGCTCTGAAAGCGCTGAAAGCCAGCGGTGTGACGGTGAAAATTCTCACCGGTGACAGCGAACTGGTGGCGGCGAAAGTGTGCCGTGAAGTGGGGCTGGACGTGGGGGAACTGGTCACGGGTAATCAGATTGAGAAAATGGGTGATGACGAACTGGCAACGCTTGCCAAACACACCACCTTGTTTGCGCGCCTGACTCCGATGCACAAAGAACGCATTGTCACCCTGCTGCGCCGGGAAGGGCATGTAGTCGGCTTTATGGGCGACGGCATTAACGATGCGCCTGCGCTGCGTGCAGCGGACATCGGTATTTCCGTTGATGGGGCGGTGGATATCGCCCGTGAAGCGGCTGACATCATCCTGCTGGAAAAGAGCCTGATGGTGCTGGAAGAGGGGGTTATCGAAGGACGTAAAACCTTCGCCAACATGCTGAAATACATCAAAATGACCGCAAGTTCGAACTTCGGTAACGTCTTTAGCGTGCTGGTGGCGAGCGCCTTCCTGCCGTTCCTGCCGATGCTGCCGCTGCATCTGTTGATTCAGAACCTGCTGTACGATGTATCCCAGGTGGCGATCCCGTTCGATAACGTGGATGAAGAGCAGATCCAAAAACCGCAGCGCTGGAACCCGGCGGATCTGGGGCGCTTTATGATCTTCTTCGGCCCGATCAGCTCGATTTTCGACATCCTCACCTTCTGCGTGATGTGGTGGGTGTTTAAAGCGAACGTGCCGGAAGCGCAGACCCTGTTCCAGTCGGGCTGGTTTGTGGTCGGACTGCTGTCGCAAACGCTGATTGTGCATATGATCCGTACCCGTCGCGTGCCGTTTATCCAGAGCCGCGCCGCCTGGCCGCTGATCATCATGACGCTGATGGTCATTGTGGTGGGTATTGCGCTGCCGTTCTCGCCGCTGGCGAGCTACCTGCAACTACAGGCGTTACCGCTCTCATACTTCCCGTGGCTGATTGCCATTCTGGCGGGATATATGACGCTGACCCAACTGGTCAAAGGGTTCTACAGCCGCCGTTACGGTTGGCAGTAATCTCACGTTATGGCTGCTGCGGCAGCCATAACGCTTTACTTTTTTTACGTCTTATTACTCGCTGCGCTGGACTAAATATTTTCTGAAATAATTAATTTTTAAAATCACGTATCAGAATAGATAATATATTGATGGTAACGTAAAGGAATAACTATTACCGTTCCTGGTGTTTACATGGTTAATATTATTTCAGTCGTGTTTTTAATATTGTGGTGTCAACTGTTTCTGGCCAGAGAGTTTAACATATTTGGCACGATTGAGACCGAGGTTAAATGGCATGACTAAACGCGGGTTCGCCGTTTTTCTGTCGAAAATAATCCGCATCGTTACGGTTGCTGCTTTTTTTTATATGCTCTATGCGATTTGCGCTTGCTGGGATTTTGTACGTGAAAGCAGTGAACTGGTGGCCGTGCAATGGTGCCCTAATGATCAATCACGTTTCCGATACGCAGATGAGCTCTCCAGGCATGGACTATACGTTTATCTGGAAAAATCATCAGGGAAAATCAGGGTAAGAGAAATGAGCATCGCCCTTGCCAGCCCCTTTCAGTCTTACAGATATCGTTACCAGACTATTGGGTACGAAAGTAACATTCAGACAGTCAGAGAGAAATGGGGCACCATTAAATGTCTGGAGCACAATAAAGCCCTTATCGGTACATCGGGTTATGTTTTCTCATGGGGAGCATAAGCAGTGAGTTATTTTCTACGGCAATTCAGTGGAAGCTTTATTTTTTTACTGCTGGTTATTTTGGTTTGTCTTTATTTTATTGGTTCAGCCCAGCGGTATAACGATATTGTCAGCTTTAGAATCGATAATGAAATTATTTTCACACTGGAAAGAGTGCGAAATGAAGATGCTGATGTGCTGAAGATGAATGTTTATCGCTCCAGACTAAATTGGATTGTAGGTCGAGTTTGCCTCTCTAAATATATTGAATCTCAAACTACAAACCCAATGGAGCTGTATAACTGGACGATTGATGCGTTTGCAATGGGAGAGGTGACTTTAAATAACAATGGAAAAGTATTGGTTTATTCCTTTACTGACTGTTCAGGCTAATTATTTAAAAACAAGCAGAATCAACCCATATCCCAGTGAGCCGAGAACCAGAAGCAGGATGGTCCAGCTAAACAGGTAAAACGCATTGCTCGCGCCGATGCCGGAACGGGCGAGGGACGTATTCTCTTCTTTAATGTGCTTTGCGGACACTGCGCGATAGCGGCGGATGTAGTTCACGCAGTAGAGCAGGAAGAGGGGCAGCGTCCACATCGCTACGGTCTTGGAGAAAATAAGCGCCAGCGATACGGAGACAATCAGGAAGCCCAGATAGATGTACGACGCGGTGGTTTCCATTTTTTTTAATTCACCACGGATGTGCTGGGCATGAAGTTCCTGCCAGCGGCGAAGCGTGCTTATGCTAAAGCCATGCGTTTCGCACAGTTCTTTGGCCGGGACGCCCTTTTTCATCTGCTGAAGGAAGGTGGTGATTTGTTCTTCAGTAAAGCGTGCTTTTGCCATTAACAACCCTCCATGGCGAGATCGGTTTACTGAGTTAAGTAAGGGTAGTACGGAGAAAAGATAATCCAGGCATCCACCCGGATTATCTTTCTGACAGAGATTAGCGGCGAACAGCGATGGCTTCGATCTCGATTTTCACATCTTTCGGCAGGCGGGCAACTTCAACGCAGGAACGCGCCGGGAAGGTGGCGTTATGCTCGGTGAAAAAGGCTTCGTAAGTGGCGTTAACGGTGGCGAAGTCATTCAGATCTTTCACGAATACCGTCGTTTTAACAATGTCACCCACTTTCAGACCTGCGGCTTCGACGATGGCTTTCACGTTTTCCAGCGACTGGCGCGCCTGAGCGGAAACGTCTTCCGGCACGCTTCCGGTTTTCGGATCGACCGGGATCTGACCGGAAGTGATGATCATGCTGCCAAGATCAACACCCTGAACATAAGGGCCGATTGCTGCTGGTGCATTTTCCGTCGCGATAGTTTTGGTCATGTTATCTCCTGAAGAACAGCGGTAAAAAGGTCGGGGCCATTATATACACGAGTGACCGGTGTGTCGCACCACCTGCGCGCGCACCGGCATGTGTTAGCCGCGCAGCACCACGGAATGAGCGAACTCTTTCTCACAGTATTTGCACTTCAGGGCGATATCTTTCACCCGTTTTTTCACCGCAAAGCTGGAGGCGACCGGCTCGGCGTGGCTGATGCAGTTGCTGTTCGGGCAGACCAGCACGCTGTCGATACGGTCCGGCAATTTCGGATGGGATTTGCTGACCACGTCGTAATTGTCGATGCGATTCACTGTCGCCAGCGGTGCATACAGGGCCAACTGATCGACCTGCTCATCGGTCAGGAAGGTGTTTTCAATTTTGATCAGATCTTTGCGGCCCATTTCGCCGGATGGCAGGTTCAGGCCGATGGTGATGCGCTGGTCGGTTTCGGTCAGCTTGAACAGTGTCAGCAGTTTGAAGCCAATCTGCGCCGGGATATGGTCAATTACGGTGCCACGCTTGATGGCTTCAACCTGGAGTTTGTTATCGTGTGTCATCTTTTTTTCTCCTACAGAGCCAAATCACTATTCAGAACCAGTGCCAGTAACGCCTGGCGTGCGAAGATGCCGTTGCCTGCCTGCTGGAAGTACCAGGCGTGCGGCGTCTTATCCACATCGGTGGTGATTTCATCGACGCGCGGCAGCGGATGCAGGACCTTCATATTGCTACGCGCCCCGGTCAGGTCGCTGGCTCGCAGGATGAACTGCGCCTTCACGTTGGCGTACTCGGACGGGTCCAGACGCTCTTTCTGCACGCGGGTCATGTAGAGAATGTCGACCTCGGCCATCACCTCTTCGATGCTGGCGTGAATGCTCCAGGCCAGTCCTTTCTCATCCAGCATATCGAGAATGTACTGCGGCATTGCCAGCGCATCCGGGGCGATGAAGTAGAAGCGGTTGCCGTTGAACTTCGCCAGCGCCTGTGCCAGTGAGTGCACGGTGCGGCCATATTTCAGGTCACCGACCATCGCGATATTGAGGTTTTCCAGACGGCCCTGCGTCTCCTGAATGGTGAAGAGATCGAGCAGGGTTTGCGTGGGGTGCTGATTCGCGCCGTCACCGGCATTGAGAATCGGAATACCGCCGGAGAATTCGGTCGCCAGGCGCGCCGCCCCTTCCTGCGGGTGGCGCATCACAATGGCGTCCACGTAGGTGCTGATGACGGAAATGGTGTCCGCCAGGGTTTCCCCTTTCTTGCCCAGCGAGGTGTTGCTGCTGTCTGAGAAGCCCACCACACTCGCCCCCAGGCGATGAATGGAGGTCTCAAATGACAAGCGGGTACGGGTTGAGGCTTCAAAGAAGCAGCTGGCGATCACTTTGTGCTTGAGTAACTCCGGCTGTGGATTGGCTTTCAGTCGGGCGGCAGTGTTCAGCACCAGTTCAAGTTCTTCGCGGCTGAGATCGTTTATGGAAATGATATGTTTTTGATACAGCGGATTAGCCATGGTTATCTCCTGACGACTGCGCAAAAAAAAGCCCCTCAATAGAGGGGCTGTGGAATGGGGTGAGCAATGGGAAGAAAAACGGCAGGCCTGCGTCCTTTTTCAGACGCCCAGGGACACTATGTCGAACACACTGGACCATGCTTCCTCCCGGCAAATTGTCCGCGATTATACTCAGCTGTTTTTATCTATCAAGCGATTAATGCAACATTTGCCGCAAGCAATCGGTTTATTTGCATATAAATGCATAATTTATAAATAACTAATTAATTTGTGTTTGAGGGCGGTCCGAGGCTCGTTTCCTGAAAGAATAAACATGCGTTACCGCAAATCTTCGTCAGAAAGAGGTGGTAGGAAAAAGGGATTTTCCGTATAAAAGATAAAAATGAAACATTGTTTTATATTAAGGAGTGAACCATGATCGTTGGCAACATCCACCACCTTCAGAGCTGGTTGCCGCAGGAGCTGCGCCAGGCCATTGAACATATCAAAGCGCATGTCACTGACGCGACCCCGACCGGTAAGCACGACATTGACGGCAGCCGCCTGTTTTTCCTGGTATCAGAAGATATGACTCAGCCTTTCGCCGAGCGTCGTGCGGAGTATCATGCGCGCTATCTGGACATTCAGATTGTGTTGAAAGGTCAGGAAGGGATGACGTTCAGCACCCTGCCTGCGGGCGCGCCGGATACCGACTGGCTGGCGGATAAAGACATCGCTTTCCTGCCGGAAGGCGGCGAGGAAAAAACCTTCACGCTGAGCGAAGGGGATTTCGTGGTGTTCTATCCGGGTGAAGTGCATAAACCGCTGTGTGCCGTCGGTGCGCCAGCGCAGGTGCGTAAGGTTGTCGTGAAATTGCAGGTGGCGTAAAGCGCTGCTTGTTTCCCCTCATCCAAAGGGGCGAGGGGATGTTTTGCGCCCTCTCCCTTAGGGAGAGGGCAGGCCGCACTATGCTTGCGCCAGCGTCGCCACCATCACCGCTTTAATCGTATGCATCCGGTTTTCAGCCTGGTCAAACACAATGCTGGCTGCCGACTCAAACACCTCATCCGTCACTTCCATCCCACCGTGCAGACCAAACTCTTCGGCCATTTTCTTGCCAAGGGTGGTCTGGTCGTCATGGAATGCAGGCAGGCAGTGGAGGAATTTCACCTCTTGATTGCCGGTCAGGCTCAGCATCTGGCTGTTCACCTGGTAAGCACGCAGCAGGTTGATACGCTCCGCCCATTTCTCCTTGGCTTCACCCATCGACACCCACACGTCGGTGTAGATAAAGTCCGCGCCTTTTACGCCCGCAGCGACATCTTCGGTCAGCGTGATATTGCCGCCGTTCTTGATTGCCAGCGCCTTACACTCTGCCACCAGGCTCTCTTCCGGCCAGCAAGCTATCGGTGCAACAAGACGCAGATCCAGACCCACCAGGGCTGCGGCTTCGAGCATGGAGTTACCCATGTTATTGCGCGCATCACCGGCATACACCAGCGTCATTTCATTAAACGCTTTGCCCGGCAGGTGTTCCTGCATGGTCAGTAAATCCGCCAGCAACTGCGTCGGGTGGAACTCGTTGGTCAGGCCATTCCACACCGGAACACCGGCAAATTGCGCCAGGGTTTCGACGATTTCCTGACCGTAACCGCGGTACTGAATACCGTCGTACATTCTGCCCAGTACGCGCGCGGTATCTTTAATTGATTCTTTATGCCCAATCTGACTGCCGCTTGGGCCGAGATAAGTGACGCGAGCGCCCTGGTCAAAAGCGGCAACTTCGAAAGAGCACCGGGTGCGAGTGGAGTCTTTTTCGAAGATGAGCGCGATGTTTTTGCCGGTAAGTTTCTGTACTTCTTTGCCTTTTTTCTTATCAGATTTTAATTGGGCGGCAAGTTGCAGCAGGGTATTGATTTCAGCAGGGGTAAAATCGAGTAATTTTAAAAAATGCTTCTGGTAAAACGTCGTCATGGTTCCCTCACCTGGCTAAGGCCACTTATTGAATTAAAATTCAATTTATATGTATGAATATTCATTTGCAAGCGCTATGAATAAATCTTTTCTCCCAGGAGTGGAGGCATTGGCGGCGGTATGTGACAATAAGTCTATCTGCCACATTATGAGGAATGAGCCATGGCGAACCCGGAACAACTGGAAGAGCAGCGCGAAGAGACGCGTTTGATTATTGAAGAATTGCTGGATGACGGCAGCGATCCTGATGCGCTGTACACCATTGAACATCACCTGTCGGCAGATGACTTCGAAACCCTGGAAAAAGTGGCGGTTGAAGCCTTTAAGATGGGCTACGAAGTGACTGAGCCAGAAGAGCTGGAGCTGGAAGAAGGCGAAGTGGTTATCTGCTGCGACCTGCTTTCCGAAAGCGCACTGAATGCGGATCTGATCGATGCGCAGGTTGTGCAACTGATGGATCTGGCAGAAAAATTTGAAGTCGAATACGACGGTTGGGGTACTTACTACGAAGACCCGAATGGCGAAGACGGCGACGAAGATGATGAAGATTATGAGGATGAAGACGACGACGGCGTGCGTCACTAAGTCCCCCCTGCGGCAGCTTCGGCTGCCGCATTGCAAGGAACAGGCATGGATTACCCCCAGATACTCTCCCCGGTTTTACACTTTCTCCACTGCACAACACCGCAAGCCTGGATAGACAAAGCCCGTGACCCGGCAAACCTTCCTCTGTTACTCACCGACCACCTGATCTGCGAGTTAAAAGCCGCGCAAACAGGCATGTTTCTGGTGCGTAAATACGTCGCGGGTAAAGAAGGTGCGGATGCGCTGCTGGAGTGGCTTAAACCCTACGAAGCTTTCGCGTTTCGCGACGCGCCGGAACCTGATTTTGTTGCGCTGCAAAAGCAGGTCGTTAAAGGGGCGATGCCAAAAACAGATGATCCGTGGGGACAGTTGCTTATCGACAGCATGGTGCTGTTGATTAAAGAGGAGCTGCACCATTTCTGGCAGGTGCGCGAGGCCATGATTGCCCGCAACATTCCGTATGTGAAAACCACCGCCAGTCGCTACGCCAAAGGAATGCTCAAAGAGGTACGTACCCATGAGCCGCTCACCCTCATCGACAAATTGATTTGTGGGGCGTATATCGAAGCGCGCTCTTGTGAACGTTTTGCTGCGCTGGCGCCGTATCTGGATGATGAACTGCAAAAGTTCTACCTGTCGTTGCTGCGCTCTGAAGCCCGTCATTTTCAGGATTACCTCACGCTGGCTCAGCAGATTTCAAAGACCGACATTGCGCCACGGGTACGTCATTTCGGTGAAGTAGAAGCGGCATTGATAGGCACGCCGGACAGCGAATTCCGTTTTCACAGCGGCGTACCCGAAGACCTGCAAAAATAGGTAGTTAGATATTTACCGTCAGGCTGGTACAACAGGCGGCACTCTTTTGACAAGGACATGGACATGAACTGGACGCATGCGTTACTTGGCGCGTATATCGGCATCATTGTGGCACTGGTCGTGGTGCTTTATCGCCGCAAAGGCAAGGTGGGGAAGATAGCCTCTGCCGCCCTGGTTGTGGTCGCCATTTTTGCCTGGAATACGTTTGATATCTTTTACTTAGCGCCGCGAGTCAGCCAAAGTGCATCAGCCAGTGACTCGGAAATGGAAGCGGCATTTCGTGCATTGAGTACGATGCCAACCTACCAGGTCATGCGCGACCAGGAGCCGCAGTTGATGGAGACCATCCGCACGACGGCGCAGAAGATGCAAAAAGAGGGGAAAACCCAGCAGCAGATTATTGATTATATTCAGCCGCAAATCCTCGGCATCCAGATGGCACGGATACAAAATGCCCCGGATGAAAACGTGCTGGCATATATGCGAATCAATATGGAACAAACGGCGGCTATTCAGAAAGTCAGTGACGATAACTGTTTTCGCTTTTTATTCCCCTCAGTCAAGGGGGGAATTAACCCGGCGAGAATGTTGCCCCGCGAATTCCTGATGAATCGTATGAATATTGATGCCGCGATGATGCGTTCGGCATACGGTACTGGCCGCCACACGATCACCGATAAAGAGCGGCAGGACGCGCAGCAGAACATTCAGCCGATCGTGGCGACGCTGGTCAAAAAATACGGGCAGGATATTGAAATTATGTCCGAACCGAACAAAGCGATTGGCAAAGAAAAAATCGCCTGCGAGATGGTGCAGGATCTGTGGAATAACGTCCTGACGTTGCCGCAGGACAAAGCGGCAGGCATCATTCGCATGATGACGGCGGCAGAGAATCAGTAAGATTTTCCCTCTCCTGCGCAATGTGGGAGAGGGCATAAAGACTAGAGCGTTTTTAACATCCGCACTTCGCAATCCACATGCCCGGTACAGCCGAGCGGTTCGTTAATGTGTTCAAAACCAAGGTGTTCGTACAGGCCTATCGCCTCTTTTAAGAATTCTGTTGTTTCCAGATAACAGCGAGTAAAACCTTGTGCGCGGGCGTGATCCAGCGCGAGCAGCGCCAGTTTCTTTGCCAGCCCCTGACCACGAACGGAAGGGAGGAAATACATCTTCTGCAGTTCACAGATACCCGGATCGCTACAGCTTAATGGCGCAACGCCACCACCGCCCACTACCACACCATCCTGCTCAACCACCCAATAGGCGTGGCCTGGCTGGCTGTAGAGCTGATACAGCTCATCGAGATTAGGATCGGCCACGGTATAGCCTTTGTCGGCGGTAAGACCGTATTCGGCGGAAACCTGACGGATAACGGCAGCGATAGCGGCATTATCTCCGGCAGTCATCCGGCGTAATGTCGCGTTCTGTTTAACGACTACATTCATACATACACTCAATAATACAGACTTATTTATTGCCATATTTAATAGCACTCTCTGAAAGTGGGTGCAAGTTGTTTAATACAGATGTTATTTAATCGGTGATACGTTATCGTAGCGCGCTCACGGAAGTGATAATCATTATTTATCAAATCAATGCTTATATTTAAGGATGAAAGGTTTATGTACGGTAATATCTACTCGAAGAATATTCCGAGGCAAAGCTTTATATTTCATGGTAAAGGCCTCGACTATTTCTTGATCTCTTTAGTCAATATTTTGCTATCTATTATTACTCTCGGTATTTACGTTCCCTGGGCAATGGTGCGTTCGCGCCGTTACGTCTACGAAAATCTGGAACTTAACGGTGCGCGCTTTGGCTACCACGCAAAGGGCGGTGCGCTGTTTCTGAGCTGGCTGCTTATGTCGGTACTGATTTTTGTCATCCTCTTCGTCGCAGAGATGTTACATCCGTTTTTAGGCTCAGTGGTGATATTTCTGCTGATGCTGGTCATGCCGTTCTTAATGGTGAAAAGTCTGCAATATAATGCGCTGATGACCACTCTCAATAATATCCGCTTTGCCTTTCATTGCTCAATGAAAAGCGCATGGTGGATAATGATGGGGTTGCCTACATTATTGGTAATTGCGCTCGGCCTAATCATATATTTTCTTGGGTATATGATGTTTAGTGGATTTGACTTAAATAATTTGCTGGTGAAAGTTATTATTCTGGTAGTTATTGGTATTGTCGGCATGAGCGTCACCAATGGCTATGTGTATGCCAAATGGATATCGCTGACCGGCAAAGGCGGGCAGTTTGGGGTACATAAATTTGATATTCGCGTTAGCACCCGATACTGCATTAAAGCCTGCTTGTTCTCTCTGTGCATTTTGATTCCCTTTTTCGGTTTGATGTTTTATTTACTCTCGACCTCGTTTAGCAGCATGGGGATGCTGCGTGTGATGAATGGCACCGGCGATGACGTCATTTCTCAGTATCCTGGGCAGGTTCTGTTGTGCTATATGCTCTATTTTGGCGCAGTCCTTCTCTCTTCTGCCTGGATCTGGCAGGCCTTCCGCAACCACTTTATGAATGGCCTGACCCTGGCTGACGGGCGCATCCGTTTTGCATCCACCCTGACGTTTCATGGCGTCGTGGTGCAGTTGCTCCTGCTGGTCTTTGTTTCAATGATCACATGTGGGTTAGCTTATCCGTGGATGAAGATGCGCTTCATTCGTTACCAGGCCAGCCATTCTCATGTTGACGGTGATCTGAATAGCATTGAACTCACTGACCATAAAGAGCTGCCTGAAACAGGCTTTGTTGCCGCTGTTTCTCGTGGCGTAATGCCTGTCGTTCCCTTTATTTAATCATTCCTGGCCGGTGTTCAAGCCGGCCTTTATTTCCCCTTTCTTCGTCTCGCCGCCATACCATCTCCTGGCAGGGCTGACAAGACCAGTAATATTGGGCGCTACATTTTTGGTACAAAGTTTACTAAAATTAATAACGGCAATAAAAATACCGCAATATTTCTATGGTCTATTTGGTGTTGTTCTTTTTACGATAAGGATTGTTATGTCTTTCGAAACTCAAGGTGCTGCGGCTACCCCTTCCCGGAATTTCGCATTCCAGGGGAGCGGTGCAGGATATTTCTGGATCTGGTTGGTCAATATCTTACTGACTATTGTTACGCTAGGGCTGTTTTTACCCTGGGCATTAGTACGCGCCCGCCGTTATTTTTATGCGAATACTGAGCTGGAAGGGGCGCGTTTTTCTTATCACGCGACCGGCAGTTCCGTATTTGTTGGCTGGCTGTGTCTGATCGTCCTCTATGTCATATTTCTGGTTAACATGGTCCATAATAACGTCATGTTATCCCTTTGCATGATAGGGTTATTCTTGATTTTCTTCCCGTGGCTGGTGACGCAAGGTCTGCGTTATCAAATGCTGATGACGGAAATTAATAATGTCCGCTTCAGTTTTTATGCCAGCCCGCTACGTGCGTGGTGGGTGATGCTGGGTTGCCCGCTGTTAATCATGGTGGTGTCGATTCTTATTTTCTCTACCCTGATGACCAGTACGATTAGCTCGGGTTCGTATACGGCGATTTTCGCAGGTATTGGTATCGGTTCGCTGGGGTTACTGGTGGGCACGGCCATTATGCAGGGTGTCTACACCGCGCAGTGGTACGGCATGCTGGTGAATAACCTGCAATACGGTACGCAGAAATTTGCAGGTACTTTCTCCATCAAGAAATGCATCCTGATTGCGCTGTTCTCCATGCTGCTGCTGTTCCCGTTCCTCGCACTGGCGCTGTTTATCGTGGTTCCGGCGTTCATGACCCTGATGCAGTACTCTGCGATGGTGGGTGACAACCCTGAGCAACTGGCGATGCTGGCCGGGCCGTTCTACGGCAAGATGGTACTGGCGTACTTCATCTACATTTTCGGCGCGATTTTCTGCTTCATTTACGCCTTCGTGAAAATGCGTAACTACATTTATGCGCAGGTGAGCCTGGCGGAAAACATTCGTTTCTCTTCCACCGTGACCATTAGCCGTGTGATGTGGCTGTCGATCACCAACGTACTGGTGTGCATGATCACGCTGTTCCTCGCCTGGCCGTGGGCGAAAGTCCGCTTCACTCGCTATGTGCTGGAAAATACCCATGTACACGGTGAGTTGCAGAGCCTGACGCTGGAAAACCATGGTCAGACGCCAGCTAAAGATCCGGCTAACCTGCTGGCGCGTGGGCTGTCGTTCTTCCCGGCGGTGTTCTAAGTCGCCAGGCCGGGTGAGGGCATAAACGCCTTCTTCGGACATTCAGCCATAAAAAAAGCCGGGCTATCGAAGCCCGGCTTTTTCATGTGCACTCTGATTACAGCGCGGCGATAACCGCCTGCTGCTCAATCAGTTTCGCTTTTGCTTCGGCGTAACCGTCCAGCTTCTCGCGCTCTTTGGCAATCACCGCTTCCGGTGCACGTGCCACAAAGCCTTCGTTAGACAGTTTGCTTTCGATGCGACCAATCTCGCCTTCGATTTTCGCCACTTCTTTCGCCAGACGCGCCAGCTCATCTTCTTTGTTGATAAGACCTGCCATCGGGATCAGCAGCTCTGCGCCGTCAACAATCTTGGTCACGGAAACCGGACCTTTATCGTCAGCAGGCAGCACGGTGATGCTTTCCAGGCGCGCCAGGTTCAGCAGGAAGCTGCGGTTGTCGTTCACACGACGCTCAGCATCTTTGCTGCAACCGCGCAGCAGCAGTTCAAGCGGTTTGCCCGGAGAGATGTTCATTTCAGCACGGATGTTACGCACGGCAACGATCGCCTGCTTCAGCCATTCGGTATCGGCTGCGGCAGCTTCATCCACCTGAGACGCATCGTACTGCGGGATAGGTTGCAGCATGATGGTGTCATCGGTAATGCCTTTCAGCACTTTCACGCGTTGCCAGATGGTTTCAGTGATAAACGGAATGATCGGGTGCGCCAGACGCAGCAGCGCTTCCAGCACGTTTACCAGCGTATTGCGGGTGCCGCGCAGTTCTGCTTCAGAACCGCCGTTCATTACCGGCTTGGTCAGCTCCAGATACCAGTCACAGAACTGGTTCCAGGTGAATTCGTACAGAATGCCTGCCGCGATATCGAAGCGGAAGTTATCCAGCGCTTCGCGGTACGCTTTCACGGTCTGGTTGAATTCCGCGAGGATCCAACGGTCAGCCAGAGAGAGCACCATTTCGCCGCCGTTGAAGCCGCAATCCTGGTCTTCGGTGTTCATCAGCACGAAGCGACTGGCGTTCCACAGCTTGTTACAGAAGTTACGGTAACCTTCCAGGCGCTTCATGTCCCAGTTGATGTCGCGACCGGTAGACGCCAGAGCGGCCAGGGTGAAGCGCAGGGCGTCAGTGCCGTGCGGCTCGATGCCGTTCGGGAACTGCTTCTCGGTACGTTTGGCAATTTTCTCAGCGAGCTGCGGCTGCATCATGTTGCCAGTACGTTTCTCCAGCAGGTCTGCCAGGGAAATGCCGTCGACCATATCCAGCGGGTCAATGACGTTACCCTTGGATTTGGACATCTTCTGGCCTTCGTCGTCACGAATCAGACCGGTCATATAGACGGTATGGAACGGAACCTGCGGCTTGCCGTTTTCATCTTTGATGAAGTGCATGGTCATCATGATCATGCGGGCAATCCAGAAGAAGATGATGTCGAAGCCAGAGACCATCACGGTGCTCGGGTGGAACTGACGCAGGGCGTCGGTGTTTTCCGGCCAGCCGAGGGTAGAGAAGGTCCACAGGGCGGAGGAGAACCAGGTGTCCAGTACGTCATCGTCCTGGCGCAGCGCAACGTCAGCGCCAAGGTTGTTTTCCTGACGCACTTCGTCTTCGGTGCGGCCAACGTAGACGTTGCCTTCGTTGTCGTACCAGGCCGGGATACGGTGACCCCACCACAGCTGACGGGAGATACACCAGTCCTGAATATCACGCATCCATGAGAAGTACATGTTTTCGTACTGTTTCGGCACGAACTGGATGTCGCCGTTCTCAACCGCTTCAACCGCCGGTTTTGCCAGCACGTCAGCACGCACGTACCACTGGTCGGTCAGCATCGGTTCGATAACCACGCCGCCACGGTCGCCGTAAGGGACGGTCAGGTCGTGCGGTTTAATCTCTTCCAGCAGGCCCAGGGCGTCTACCGCCGCCACGATGGCTTTACGCGCAGCAAAGCGTTCCAGCTTCTGGAACTCAGCCGGGATGTCGCTGGAATAGGCGTCAGATTCTTCGCCTTTGGTGTCATACACTTCTGCACTTTCACGGATATCGCCGTCAAAGGTCAGGATGTTGATCATCGGCAGGGCATGACGACGACCCACTTCATAGTCGTTAAAGTCGTGCGCCGGGGTGATTTTCACGCAGCCAGTGCCTTTTTCCATGTCGGCGTGTTCGTCGCCCACGACAGGAATACGGCGGTTCACCAGCGGCAGAACCACAAATTTGCCAATCAGGTCTTTATAACGCGGATCTTCCGGGTTAACGGCCACACCGGTATCGCCCAGCAGGGTTTCCGGACGGGTGGTGGCGACCACCAGGTAATCTTTACCGTCAGCGGTTTTTGCGCCGTCAGCCAGCGGGTAGCGGATGTGCCACATGGACCCTTTGGACTCGCGGTTTTCCACTTCGAGGTCGGAAATCGCGGTGCGCAGTTTCGGGTCCCAGTTTACCAGGCGCTTGCCACGGTAAATCAGGTCTTCTTTGTACAGGCGGACAAAGACTTCTTTCACGGCATTGGACAGGCCTTCGTCCATGGTGAAGCGCTCACGCTCCCAGTCCACGGAGTTGCCCAGACGGCGCATCTGACGGGTAATGGTGCCGCCGGATTCTGCCTTCCACTGCCAGATTTTATCGATAAAGGCGTCACGACCGTAATCGTGGCGGGTTTTCCCTTCTTCAGCGGCAATCTTACGTTCAACCACCATCTGGGTAGCGATACCCGCATGGTCGGTACCGGCCTGCCACAGGGTGTTTTTACCCTGCATGCGCTGGTAGCGAATCATGGTATCCATGATGGTTTGCTGGAAGGCATGACCCATATGCAAACTGCCGGTGACGTTCGGCGGCGGGATCATGATGCAGAAGCTTTCCTGGCTTTCGTCGCCATTCGGTTTGAAGTAGCCCTGCTTTTCCCAGTGCTCGTAAAGCGGCTGTTCGATATCTTGTGGGTTGTATGTCTTTTCCATTATTTCCAGGTTGCCGTGTTCAGGTTGAAACCAGCCATGCGATAGGCTTTATAGCGCTCGCGTGCCAGTTGTTTCAGAGAGTCTTCGTAAGGGACAAAGTCTATCACTTCTGTGAAAGCGGTGGCAAAATCTGCAAAGTTTGTGCGTAAGCTGATGAGAATGTCGCGTGGGCTGCTGTTACGTTTTTGCGGCCAGGCGACTTCGACCGGAGCCCCGCCCCGAGGACCTTCGCCCGCCAGGTTGTGCGGCACAAAACTTTCAGCGGGTCTTGCCCACAGCGCTTCATCGAGGCGAATAGCCTGTTGCTCATCTTCGCAGGCAATCAATACACGTTTGCCATTGCGCCAACGTTCTGCGGCAATCTCACACACCAGTTGCTCCACGGCGCTCAGGCCATCTTGCTGCGTGTCGTTGTCCAGAAGATAAAACGTGGCGTTCTTCATGATATGGGGCTTCTTGTGGTGGATTTAAACCGTACACCCTCACCCCGGCCCTCTCCCTCAAGGGAGAGGGAGAAAACCGTTCCCTCGCCCCTTGGGGAGAGGGTTAGGGTGAGGGGGATTTTGCTTACTCTTCGCCGTTAAAACCTGCGCGGTTCAGCAGGAACTGCGACAGCATGGCGACCGGACGACCGGTTGCGCCTTTGGCTTTCCCTGAACGCCAGGCGGTACCGGCGATGTCCAGGTGGGCCCAGTTGTACTTACGGGTAAAGCGCGACAGGAAGCAGCCCGCGGTAATTGCACCGCCAGGACGTCCGCCAATGTTTGCCATATCAGCAAAATTGGAGTCCAGTTGCTCGTAGTACTCATCGCCAAGCGGCAGACGCCATGCGCGGTCGCCGGCCTGCTCAGAAGCACCAATAAGCTCATGCGCCAGCGGATTGTGGTTCGACATCAGCCCGGTGATGTGATGGCCCAGGGCAATCACGCACGCGCCGGTCAGGGTCGCCACATCGATAACCGCTTCCGGCTCGAAACGCTCAACGTAGGTCAGCACATCGCACAGCACCAGACGACCTTCGGCATCGGTGTTCAGCACCTCAACGGTCTGGCCGGACATGGTGGTCAGCACGTCGCCCGGGCGATAAGCGCGACCGCCAGGCATGTTTTCACATCCTGCCAGCACGCCCACCACGTTAATCGGTAACTGCAGCTCTGCGACCATACGCATCACGCCGTACACCGCCGCTGCGCCGCACATGTCGTACTTCATCTCGTCCATGCCTTCGGCAGGCTTGATGGAGATACCGCCTGAGTCAAAGGTGAGGCCTTTGCCGACCAGCACAATCGGGCGCGCATCTTCAGACGGGTTGCCTTTGTACTCAATCACCGACATCAGCGATTCGTTCTGCGAACCGTTGCCGACCGCCAGGTAGGAGTGCATCCCCAGCTCTTTCATCTGCTGCTCGCCAATCACGCGGGTTATGACATTCTTGCTGTAAGAGTCAGCCAGCTGGCGCGCCTGAGAAGCCAGGTAAGCCGCGTTACAGATGTTCGGCGGCATGTTGCCGAGATCTTTCGCTGCTTTGATGCCTGCCGCGATCGCCAGACCGTGCTGAATGGCGCGCTCACCGCTGGTCAGCTCACGACGGGTCGGTACGTTGAAGACCATTTTACGCAGCGGACGACGCGGTTCGCTCTTATTGGTTTTCAACTGGTCAAAGCTGTAGAGGGATTCTTTTGCTGTCTCTACCGCCTGGCGTACTTTCCAGTAAGTGTTGCGACCTTTAACGTGCAGCTCAGTCAGGAAGCAGACTGCTTCCATCGAACCGGTGTCATTCAGGGTGTTAATGGTTTTCTGGATGACCTGCTTGTACTGGCGTTCATCCAGCTCGCGTTCTTTGCCGCAACCAATCAACAAAATGCGCTCAGAAAGGACATTCGGCACGTGGTGCAGCAGCAGGGTTTGCCCCGGCTTGCCTTCCAGTTCGCCGCGGCGCAGCAGTGCGCTGATGTAACCGTCGCTGATTTTGTCGAGTTGCTCGGCAATTGGAGAGAGGCGGCGCGGCTCAAAAACACCCACAACGATGCAGGCACTCCGCTGTTTCTCCGGGCTACCGCTTTTTACACTGAACTCCATGCACTACGCTCCTGAATCTTAAAGACAACAGCGGCGGCTACGGATAGAATTGCAAGCTTTCGTAACTCGGTTCCGCTGTTGCGGTGACTTCGTGTTAATCTTAACGTTACTTAGGTTTCGGCACGTCAGATCGGGGTCGGATACTTTTAACCGCTGAGTATAATAATCTTAGCGATGATTTCGACGACTCAAGAGAATAAATGACGTTTAAGCCACGAAACAAGCGATTTTCCAGTAAAAAGACTGGTTTTTACGGGCGTAATGTAAAGTGATAATCATAAGATATCTTGCGCGGGAGACGCTTAAAAGCCAGCTTGCGATCCTCTTCATCCTGCTTCTGATCTTCTTTTGTCAGAAACTGGTCAGGATCCTTGGCGCTGCGGTCGACGGCGAAATACCTACGAATCTGGTGCTCTCGCTACTGGGTCTCGGCGTGCCTGAAATGGCGCAACTTATCCTGCCTCTCAGTCTGTTCCTTGGCCTGCTGATGACGCTGGGCAAACTTTATACTGAGAGTGAAATTACCGTCATGCACGCCTGCGGCCTGAGCCGTGCGGTACTGGTGAAGGCGGCGATGCTGCTTGCGCTGCTGACCGGTGCAGTGGCGGCAGTCAATGTTATGTGGCTGAGCCCCTGGTCGTCTCGCCATCAGGAAGTGGTCCTGGCGGATGCCAAAGCCAACCCTGGCATGGCGGCGCTGGCACAAGGCCAGTTCCAGCAGGCCTCTGACGGCAACTCGGTGATGTTTATTGAGAACGTGGCGGGCAGCCAGTTCCACGAGGTGTTCCTCGCTCAGTTGCGCCCGAAAGGTAATGCGCGCCCGTCTGTCGTGGTGGCGGATTCCGGTCATCTTTCGCAGCTTAAAGATGGCTCACAGGTGGTGACCTTAAATCAGGGCACGCGCTTTGAAGGCACCGCATTGCTGCGAGATTTCCGCATTACTGACTTCAAAGATTACCAGGCGATTATCGGTCACCAGGCCGTTACGCTGGACCCGGACGATACCGAACAGATGAAACTTGGCACCTTGTGGCGCACCGATAACCCGCGCGCCCAGGCTGAGTTCCACTGGCGTCTGACGCTCATCTTCACCGTGTTTATGATGGCGCTGATGGTCGTGCCGTTGAGCGTGGTGAACCCGCGTCAGGGCCGTGTGTTGTCAATGTTGCCAGCCATGTTGCTCTACCTGGTATTCTTCCTGCTGCAGACCTCCCTGAGATCCAATGCCGCGAAAGGAAAGATTGATCCGTTGATTTGGATGTGGGCGGTGAACCTCGCGTACCTCGCGCTGGCGATTGCCCTGAACCTGTGGGATACGGTGCCGATGCGTCGGATTCGCGCCCGTGTGATGGGCAGAGGAGCGGTATAATGCAGGCGTTTGGCGTACTCGACCGCTATATCGGTAAAACCATTTTCACCACCATCATGATGACGTTGTTCATGCTGGTGTCCCTCTCCGGCATCATCAAGTTTGTCGACCAGCTGAAGAAAGCCGGGCAGGGGAGTTACGACGCACTGGGCGCTGGTCTTTACACTATCCTCAGTGTGCCGAAAGATATTCAGATTTTCTTCCCGATGGCCGCACTGCTGGGTGCGCTTCTGGGCCTCGGTATGCTGGCCCAGCGCAGTGAACTGGTGGTGATGCAGGCTTCTGGCTACACCCGTATGCAGGTCGCGCTCTCGGTCATGAAAACCGCGATTCCGCTGGTGCTGTTGACCATGGCGATTGGCGAATGGGTGGCACCGCAGGGCGAGCAGATGGCGCGTAACCAGCGTGCGCAATCTATGTACGGCGGCTCGCTGCTCTCCACACAACAAGGGTTGTGGGCGAAAGACGGTAATAACTTTGTCTATATCGAGCGTGTTAAGGGCGATGACGAACTGGGCGGCGTGAGCATTTATGCCTTCAACGACCAGCGTCGTTTGCAGTCCGTGCGCTACGCCGCGTCTGCTAAATTCGACAAGGACCGTAAGGTCTGGCAGCTCTCGCAGGTGGATGAGTCTAATTTATCCAACCCGAAACAGGTGACGGGCGCGCAGACCCTGAACGGCACCTGGAAGACTAACCTCACGCCAGACAAGCTGGGCGTAGTGGCACTGGACCCGGATGCGCTCTCCATCAGCGGCCTGCACAACTACGTGAAATACCTCAAGTCGAGCGGCCAGGATGCCGGGCGCTACCAGCTCAATATGTGGAGCAAAATCTTCCAGCCGATGTCGGTGGCGGTGATGATGCTGATGGCGCTGTCGTTTATCTTCGGCCCGCTGCGCAGTGTGGCGATGGGCGTGCGCGTGGTAACGGGCATCAGCTTCGGCTTTGTCTTCTACGTGCTGGACCAGATTTTCGGCCCGCTGACGCTGGTCTACGGCATTCCACCGATTATCGGTGCGCTGCTGCCGAGCGCCTCGTTCTTCCTGATCAGCCTCTGGCTGCTGCTGCGTAAGAATTAATTTTCAGACCTCCTCCAGCCTTTCTCCCTCTCCCCGTGGGAGAGGGCTGGGGTGAGGGCATCAGACCGCACTAACAGCCCATCATCCCCCCTCAGTAAAATCCGTTCTTGAAAACGTAATACGTTGCGCAGACTATGCTTGGCTTATGGTTCGCAAAAAATTCAGGAAGCTATGTCCAGATTCTTTTTTAATGACCGTAAGCAACTGGTCAATGACGCCATTGAAGGCATGGTGATTTCCGCCCCCCATGGCAACCTGGTTCGCCTCGATATCGACCCCGCTATTCGTATTGTTGCCCGTGCCGACTGGGATAAATCCCGCGTGGCGGTGATCTCCGGCGGTGGCTCTGGCCACGAACCCGCGCATGCAGGCTTCGTGGGTAAGGGAATGCTCACTGCCGCCGTGTGCGGCGATCTCTTTGCTTCCCCAAGCGTGGATGCGGTGCTGAACGCCATTGTCGCGGTGACCGGCGATCGCGGCTGCCTGCTGATCGTCAAAAACTACACCGGCGACCGCCTGAACTTCGGTCTTGCCGCCGAGAAAGCCAAACGCTACGGCCTGAAAGTCGAGATGGTGATTGTCGCCGACGACATCGCGCTGCCGGACAACAAGCAACCGCGTGGCATCGCCGGTACCGCGCTGGTGCACAAAATTGCGGGTTACGCGGCGGAGCAAGGCCGCTCGTTAAGTGAAGTGCTCCATATTGCCCAACAGGCCTGCGACAACGTCTGGAGCCTGGGGCTGGCAATGGAGAGCTGCAACCTGCCGGGCAGCGAAGAGGATGACCGCATCCAGCGAGGCCAGGTCGAACTGGGGCTGGGCATTCATGGTGAGCCGGGTGCCAGCACCGTCGACAGTCACAACAGCAAACAGCTTATCGACACGCTGGTGAAACCGCTGAAAGAGCTGGCGGACGAAGACCGTGTGGCGGTGCTGATCAATAACCTTGGCGGTGTATCTGCGCTAGAGATGGCGCTACTCACCAAAGAGCTGGCGCACTCGTCGCTGAAAGACCAGATTGCGTACCTGATTGGCCCCGCACCGCTGGTCAGTTCGCTCGACATGAAAGGCTTTTCGCTCTCTGTTCTGCGCCTGAACGAGACCTTTGAGAAGGCCTTGTGCGCCGATGTGCAGACCGTCGGCTGGCAAAAACCGGTGCCGTTCGCGCCGATGAAAACCCAGCGCCATAGCCCGGTCTACAACCAACTGGAGATTGACCCCTCTGAGAACGCGCAGGTCAACGCGCTGGTTTCTGCCGCTACACAGACGCTGATTGGGCTGGAAAACCGCCTGAACGCGCTGGACGCCAAAGTGGGGGATGGGGATACCGGTTCCACCTTTGCCGAAGGAGCGCGGGAAATCGCCAGCCTGCTTGAGCAGGGCAAGCTGCCGCTGAACAACACTGCGCAACTGCTGCAACTGGTGGGTGAACGCCTCGCCACGGTGATGGGCGGCTCCAGCGGCGTGCTGATGTCTATCTTCTTCACCGCTGCGGGTCAGGCGGTGCACGATGAGAAACCGCTGCCCGAGGCGCTGCTGCGTGGCTTAAAGCAGATGAAACATTATGGTGGTGCCGACCTGGGCGACCGCACGCTGATTGATGCGCTGCAACCTGCGCTGGAGGTCCTGCGTGACAGCGGGCTGGATGCCGCTGCTGCTGCCGCGAAGACCGGTTCCGAGAAAACGGCGACCATGCAAAAAGCCGGTGCAGGCCGCTCGTCATACGTGAACAGTCAGAATCTTGAAGGAGTACAAGACCCCGGTGCCGTGGCGATTGCAGAAGTGTTTGCAGCGCTGAGTAAGGGGTAAAAAAACGCCCCTCTTCCTCAAACGAGGACGAGGGGCGAGTGGCATCAGAAATCCGCTTTCAGCACCACGCGGTAACGCGCTTTCCCATCACGCACGTGCTGTAACGCCTCGTTGATCTGCGACATCGGGAACATCTCGGTCGTCGGCGCAACTTTCGCACGGCCGGCAAACTTCATCAGCTTACGCAGCTCGAACGGCGTACCGGTCGCGGAACCGGAGATGCTTCTGTCGCCCGCAATCAGCGTAAACGCAGGCACTTCCAGCGGCTTCAGCACCGCGCCCACCGTGTGGAACGCACCGCCGTGGGCCAGCGCTTCAAAGTACGGCTGCCACTGCAAATCGACGTTCACGGTGTTGATGATGAGGTCAAACTGACCCGCCAGCGCTTTCAGTGCCTCCGGGTCGCGGCTGTTGACCACATTGTCCGCACCCATCAGGCGCACTTCCGCTTCCTTCGCCGGGTTCGAACTGAACGCCGTCACCTCGCAGCCCATCGCATGCAGCAGCTTGATGGCGATATGCCCCAGCCCGCCAATACCAATCACCCCGACGCGGCTGGTGGCGGTGATATGGTGCATCAGCAGCGGTTTGAACACGGTGATGCCGCCGCACAGCAGCGGACCCGCGGTTTCAATGTCGATGCTGTCCGGCAGGGGGATGACCCATTGCCAACCCGCACGAATTTTGTCGGCAAAGCCACCGCGATTAAGGATGGTCGGTACCGCGCCTTCGTGGCAGTTGATCTGGTCGCCGTCGATACAGGCGTCGCAGTGGCCGCAGCTTTTCGCCGTCCAGCCGATACCCACGCGCTGACCAACCTTCAGCCCTTTGCTCTGCGCCGTGCTACCCAGCGCCACCACGCGGCCAATGACTTCATGCCCGGCGACCAGCGGATATTGTGAGAAGCCCCATTCGTTGTCGATCATCGACAAATCGGAGTGGCAAATCCCGCAGTAATCCACCTGGACTTCAACGTCTTCCTGACTTAACTCTCCCGCGTCATACTCGAACAGCTCCAGGTCAGCCCCGGCTTCTTTAGCGGCATAGCTTTTGATAATCGACATCGCCTTTCCCTCATGATGGTTGAGAATTGAGTGTAGAGGATAGAGTGATTGATGGATCTAATCTTTGCGTAACAAGGCGTTAAGCCAGGTTTCATCGCGATCGGGGCGTTTGTCCTGCGTCGTCCACATCGACTGCACCCGGATGCCCGCAAGCTGCGCGACCAGCGCGTTCAGCCCCGCTTCGGTTAAATCACTGAAATGACGGCCGCCTTTTTCGCGCTCGCTGTCGCCGTATTTGAACGAGACGTACCAGATGCCACCCGGCTTCAGCGCCTGCGCCAGGTTGCTCATCGCCTGCGGCAGATCCTGCGCGGGTACGTGCAACAACGACGCGCAGCACCAGATGCCATCGTAATGATGACTGGCCTGCACCTCGCTAAAGGTCATCTGTTTGACGGGCAGACCGCTGTGCTCCGTTGCCAGGCGCACCATTTCCGACGAGGCATCGAAGGCCTCGACCGCATAGCCCATCTCCACAAAGGCACGGGCATCGCGACCGGAACCGCACCCGGCATCCAGCACGCGGGCACCGGGCGCAAGGTGGGCAACAAAGGGGGCGTAAAGCGACGACATATCGACGCCGATGGTGTCGGAGAAAAACGCCTGCGCATGGTGTTGATAATAGTTGATGGTCATTAGAAGGTATCCGGCCCGGCGGCCTTTGGCTCCCACTCGTGGAATAAGTTTACCCGCGCAGTGTTCCAGACATTTGACAGAAAATCATGCCGTTTTACGGTGTTCGCGCCGGTCTGACGGATCAGGGTTTCGCGCAGTGGGAGGTGGCTGGTAATGAAGTATTCGTTGCGATCGTGCAGGCGCTGAAGCAGTTTCAACGACGGGATGTGAGCAAATTTTCCCTGCTTACCCCGGTTACAACATTTACAGGCCAGCACCAGGTTCCAGACGCCGTTCACATTCCCCACCTGGTCTTTGAGCATCCACGGAATAAAGTGATCGACATCGGCCAGGTTCGCGTCGCCCGGCTCCACGCTGATGGGCGCGAAGCAGTAAAAGCAGCGTCCTTTCTGGTAGCCGTTGAGGCTGTCGCGACAGCTGGTGATGGTGATGCGGCGGTTATTCTGAATGCTGAACAGCATGTTGTCCTGCTCGTCATGCTCCACGGCGATGAGATTGCGCGACACGCCCATCGCCCAACCCTGTTCGACCAGGTTCCAGCGCGCGTCGGTCTCACACTTCAGGTTCTGGAACTGCTGACGCTCGGTGAGCTGATGGAAGTTTGTCGTCAGACGAATGCCTTTATGGCTTTTGCGCTCATCTATGAAAAAGCGTTTCTCAATCTCGCCCTGATTCACATTGTGGAAGGCATCAATCACGTTGTTAAAGCCGAAGCGCACGGTGGCGGCGGTGAGGGTGTTCTGGTCGATCTCCCCGGCATTAAACTGGCGACAGGCATCGAGGTATTGACTTCTGGCAGAGGTGATTTGTTTGGGGGCCTGCGCCAGGTGATGGCAAAGATGCTGGCTGAACGGCACGGCGAGGTCTTCAAGCAGGATGAGGTCACTGCCGTCGCGCTTTACGTCATACATCGCATGCGCCAGCGCGAACTTGTAGGAAGCGACATTTTTGCCAAAGAGGATTATGCCGCGCCAGTAGTTCTCCAGCGTGGGCTCGACCTGATAGAAACGCATATCTTGTCCTGAGTTATGGATGTGGTGAATGCCAACAACCTGTAACAGGATCAGATAACAAGACGGGGAAAATGTAAACCATCGCCGTCACGTTGCAGCGTTTTGCGAGCCGCCTTCCAGAGAAAGGCTAAGTGAATGGGAGATATGTCGATTTTTTCGGCACTCAGACGCGACAAGGCGGGGGAATGCTTGCGCAGGGGTCAGCAACAGGTATAATGCAACCCGCTATCAGCATCCCCTTCAGTGCCGAAGTGGCGAAATCGGTAGACGCAGTTGATTCAAAATCAACCGTAGAGATACGTGCCGGTTCGAGTCCGGCCTTCGGCACCATAAGATGCAACAAAGAAGTCGCCCAAGGGCGGCTTTTTTTGTGTCTGGAATTTAGTGATTTGAATACCTTCGTAACTTTCTGACTCAACTTAATTCAACCCGGTTTGGGCTTCGCCAACTAAAAGCTCACAAACTTACTGACGGCTACGTCATCGCTTTGGGTGCAAAGAGAAGCGCTGGTTTAGGTAAATATCCTGAAGTTTCGCTGACGGGTGGCTGAGTTTTGCGGAACGACGGCCGGAATCAATAAGCTGATGGTGCCGCTCTCAATTGAGAGTAAGAAAGCCGTTAAAGTAGAACAAGAGCAGGAATCGATAACTTTTGACGTCGTCGTCATAGAGCGGGATGCCAACAACAAGCGCTGGAGAGAAGACCATCGATTACGCGTTCTTCGCTATCTTGAACTTTATATTTTCCCTCATATCGATTTGTCCGACATTCGCCAGCTCAAAACCAATCACCTGTTAGCCCCGATTAAAAAAATTGATGTCAGTGGTAAACACAAAGTTGCTCTGCGTCTGCAACAGCGTGTCACGGCCATTATGCGTTATGCCGTACAAAACGATTACATCGACTCTAATCCAGCCAGTAACATGGCCGGTGCGTTATTGACAACTAAAGCACGACACTGTCCGGCATTACCCTCCAACCGCTTCCCTGAGTTTCTTGTTCGTCTTGCTGCATATCGTGGCCGTGTAATGACGTGGATCGCGGTCGAGCTTTCCTTACTCACTTTTGTGCGTTCCAGTGAGTTACGTTTCGCGTGATGGGATGAGTTCGACTTCGATAAATCTCTTTGGCGTGTACCAGCAAAACGAGAAGAAATTAAAGGTGTGCGCTACTCGTACCGTGGCATGAAGATGAAAGAGGAGCACATTGTTCCTCTTAGCCGACAGGCGATGACTTTGTTAGAGCTGCTTAAGCAGATAAGTGGTGATAAAGAGCTGCTTTTTCCGGGAGATCATAACCCAACCAAGGTTATGAGTGAAAATACGGTAAATAGCGCATTGCGTACGGTGGGCTATGACACGAAAACTGAGGTCTGCGGGCATGGATTCAGGACGATGGCGCGTGGCGCGTTGGGTGAATCAGGGTTATGGAGTGATGACGCTATAGAGCGGCAGTTGAGCCATTCAGAGCGTAATAATGTGCGTGCAGCTTATATTCACACTTCTGAGCATTTGGATGAACGGAGGTTAATGGTGCAGTGGTGGGCAGATTATCTTGATGCAAATAAAATAATTGACGTGTCACTATTCGATTTTGCTAAAAGCAGCTAACCCTCTGGCTGTTGTTATCATAAATGATGCAGTGATTATTTATTCCCACTGCATCATTTTCTTTACTTAATATTTAAGCTTGTGCTTTTCTTCCCGGTGGTGTGGGGATGGCATCGCCCGACTTTCTCGAGTTGAGCCAATTCGACCACTGTTTTAAACTGTTTCCGAATCGTTTTAGACTGGAATCGCTCCAATTAGCCCCATGTCTTTTAGCAATGTAACTAGCAAGACTAATATTGTTTATATGCGGTTCGCTATTGATTTTTTCAATGCAGGTTTTCATGCATATTTCATTGGATGCATTTACCCATATAGCTTCTAGTGGTGAGTTATATTTCGACATCAATTCATGTTCTATATGAATTTCTTTCTTTACAATCGAAATTAAATTAAATCTTAATAATACAGTGAGCGCGTTTTTGCAGCCATCATCTTGTATTTGTTCATAAGTTTTACCTTCTTGGATTAGTTTGTAACACTCATAAACTAAAAGCGGTGAAGCATTAGGAGCGAATATCTCACTCTTATGCCCCTTGGTTCTTTTTTGCCAGGAAGCAACAGCCTGTTGTATTGCTCCTTTATCTTGAACGATATAGATATTTTTTTGCTGAGATATGTATCCTGTCATATGCAAATAGCGAGATAGCCTTCGAGCATAAACACCCCAAGTTGGTTGGCTGTGGTGCGCTTTTGGCAGGCTTTCTTTCAAAACTTCAATTAATGTGTCAATATCAATGACTTTGCCAAGATATTTTTTGTACAATTCTATTTTGAATGAATGCTTTCCAAGTCGCTCGCGTATTTTTTTTAGAAATTCATCTTCACTTTTAGACGAAATAGCAGCATTTAACTTAAAACTAGAACCATTTCGCTCAGCTATGTTAAACATTACTAAGTCCGCTCCAATGTTTAACATTGTTGATTCTTTTATTCCAGCCTTCAGTGATATTTCATGCGATGAAAGATAATTTTTATTATCTAGTTCATTAGCAATGTTAACGATAGTTCGATAATCAGAGGTTGGAACATAGTTATAAGGGATTACAGGTAATTTCCTTGTGACTAAATAATCTTTGAATATATCCCAGTATATATTGAGTCTATCGCCACTTTTAATCACCATTCTTTTATTGACTAAATTACTTACATCTGCGGCACTTGATAGTTCTATTATTTCGCTCCAGTCGGCTGGGGCTTTACTAGCAATTAAATCAAGGCAGGTTTTTTCTGATGGAGTCAGTAAGTCAAGATCGTTGGTAAATAACTTCTCTACATCAAGCTCAACTGTAGTAACTTCATTATTTCCTGCTTTTTTAAAGTTTTCCCTCAAATTAATGCAAAGCTTTTTCAGAAGCCATGGAAAACCCTGGCAACTGTATGTTATCTGATTCCTGATAGCGGGCGTTAACTTGTGATTAAATTCTTTTTCAAACGTGGTAATGGATTTCGATATTTCACCACCATCGAATAAACTTAATTTAAATTCTTTTCTTAAGTCAGACAGGTTATGCCACATATGATACGCTGGATGATCTTGCTGAGTGGTGCTGTCAGTCTTCCATGCAAAACCAAGAGTTAAATTCCCTTTATAACCAGCCACCTCAAGCATTAAGCTATTCGCAGAGTTAAATACACTAAACAATTCAGGTTTTGAATAAAGCTCTTCGAACTGATCAAAGATAATACATATGACTTTATCTTCGGATTTGATGCTTTCAAGATATTCAGCTATAGATTCTGATGAAAAATGGTTTGTTGGATCGGTGAGAGATAAATCAATTTTTTTGCCAAATCCATTTTCTTGTGCCAGCTTTAGAGCTTGCAATAGTGCGGATGTAATATATGAGGGTGATTTTGCCCCGCGAATATCTACAGCATAAACAAAATATTTTTTATGGTAATGTTTGTTTTTTGACCTGTCTCTGATTTTAGCGATTAAAGAGCTTTTCCCTAAACCCGAGTTCCCGGTTATTGCAAATATTCTAGTATTAGTTTTCCCTTCTTTTACATTTGCTAAAAAACCAAGGATTTCTTTTTGCATATCGTCCCGACCAACAAAATCCTTTGGTCTTGCAGGTCGATAATCATCCCAGGAATCGCCTATTTGGACTTCAACTACATTTGTAACACCTTCAGTTTTGTCAGGTAGAATTGATAGGTCATCATCTTTTTTTCCTACGGATAAATCGTAGCCTGTGATTGTCGCTTCAAGTTTAGATATGTTTTCTAAAGTAGCACCATCATTAACTAAATTACCAGAAGTAGCATTAAATAATAATACTCCTTCAGGGACGCCGCCTTTTAATGTATAAACAGCCCAAAACCTTCCGAATTTGCTTATTAAAAGTGTCCAACTACCTAAATTGTCTTCTGATCCTATGAAATCAATAGCTTTGTCAGTTGGAGTGTTTTTAATTACGCCTGCGGAAGTAAGTGATTCAATTACTCGTTGAGGTGTGTAGAAGCTGAATTTAGAGGATTTTTCTTTAGGCTTTTTTGATATTATATCAACTATTCCTAGTGCATCCTTGCCGAACTCTGATGTTGAAATTATCCAGCCTTCAGAATAATCATGTAAATCGACTACACCCATAAGTTTATTTAGAATCGGTGCGCTAATTTTTTCTTTTTGAGCCTTGCATTCAACATAAATTTCTTTTGAGTTAACTTTGTGTTTACATAATAAATCTAATTCGGCACCTGTCACTCTTAATTCTTGTGCGACTTCGTAATTTTGTGCCGAAAGCAGATCCTTTATAAGCCCTTCGAAAAGATCGCCTTTTTGTTTTGTCGTATCAGTGTTTTCTGTCGCAACTTCAATTTGCATACATTTGTCCTGAGTTTTTTGAAAAGGGGGCTGTGCGTAGAGTGTTCAATATACTTTTTTCGTCTTTGCACTCCAAGCATCTTTTTCTGAGGTGGCGCGCAATGCTCTCCCCGCCACGCCTGCCCGCTTAAGGGGCCGCTTTTAATGCAACTGCATGAACGGCGTCAGGCCGCAACCTGACTGGCGTGGAGGAGAGTTTTGCGGGGTGAAAAACGCATGCAAAACCATGCACCTTATGCATGCATGGCTTAATTCGGGAAAAAAGTGGGATTTGCGGGGATTTTTTGACGGGCTACTGCGCGGCCAGTTCTGCGCGTTTATTCACGTAATTCTGGTTTTGTGCGGGTGTATATTTTTCACGATTATCATCCCGCGAAGCCGCGTCAGGCCTGAATTCGATGGCCGTTAAAATGTCGTTATCCTGTGCGGAATAATTAATTTTTTCACCGGTTGACAGCCACACCGACAGCGCCTCACGCAGATAATCGACTGAATGCTGCATTGCGCAGCGTGCGACGGCGGGAGGCTGGCTGTTATAGCCCATTAATTCCGGCACAAGTGCGGCGGCTAGCTCTGCGCCGTGCGCCTGCATAAAATCATTCAGGCGGTTGCGGATGCTGATGCGCTGCACGTTCTCATGTGCGCGAATATAGCGACCGGCAGCCTGATTAATTTCCCATTTTTTCACGTCGATGATGTCGCGCAGGGTTTGCAGACTCCGAGGGCCACCGTCATCAGCGGTGGCGATGTGTGCGCGGTATTTCTGTTCGGTGTCGGTCAGCTCCTGCTTGCGGGTCAGCCATGCGGTTTTACTGTTCTGGCAGGCTTCAAAAGCCTGCTGTAGCGTCAGAGTGGTCACGGTGTCTCTCCGGATTAATGACGAAACGGCGAGCTGTAACAGCCCTTCACGTTACGCGGTGGCAGGGTGGCCGTTTCTGGCTCAGGTTTCGCTGTCTCAGCCGGGGGGCGTATCACCTCATCAATTGATTCGATGGTGCGGAACGTCGACGAACATTCGATATTGGTGCACTGGTGATAGCGTTGCTTGACGTTTTCCGACAGATACCGGCTCGTTCGTGTATGCGCGGCCTTTTTGCAGAACGGACAATGCATCATGACAGCAGTCCTCGCGCTTTCAGGTCAGCTTCAGGATGCAGCCATCCCTCCGTGACGTCGGGTTCGCCAGTGGATGGTGTGGTGTTTTGCTTTTTGCGCGTCAGCCATATCTGCATAATGGCCTTTTATTCCCAATGGATTTTGAGGTGCAGGAAGGCGGCGACGCAGTGAATCCCTAGGAGCTTACATAAGTAAGTAACTGGGGTGAGCGAGGAAAGCCAACGCACCTGCAACTCGAAAGACGAAGGGAAGCCCCTTTTTCGGGTAAGCCCGTTCCCCCCTCACTCTCTTCCCCTTAACCGTTTGGATTTTGCCTTTTGGTGCCGTCAGATTTGGGGCGAAACTGTTTATTGGGTTGCGCAAATTTATTGGAGTGGATAAAAACGGCAGAGCAGGATGCTCCGCCGTTGATGTGAAGGTCATGCGCTCAGCGCTAACGGCTGCTGTGCCTGTTCAAGCAGATATTCACAGGCATTACGCGCTAATCCGCTGGCGCGGAAAATAGCTTTTTTGTCCTGCTGCAACACCTTCAGCCACGATGCGATGTAACTGTCATGATGTAGCTTCGACTGGATGCCAACGTGAGCACACAGGAAAGCCGCTCCCATTTCGGCGACGAGCTCTTCAAAACTGTACGTCGGATCGCCGAAGGTATGCTTGCCGGCAGTGATGCCATCCCGGTTCAGCCGTGAAGCGTGTCCGGTAGCGTGCGTCAGTTCATGCAGCAGCGTGCCGTAGTAATCCTCACGTGAAGCGAATTGCTCAGGATGCGGCATGATGATGCAGTCGCGTCCTGGCGAGTAATACGCCCGATTCTGGCGTCGGTGAGTGATCATTACCGAGCTTTGCCGGGCAACCTGCTCGGCAGCGGCGATGGGGTCATTGACCATCACGACAGGTTGTGAAAACGCCTCCGGCAGATCTTCGCATTGCTGAATGTTGAACAGCTGGAACTCGCGTACCAGGGTGTAGGACGTCAATTTAGGGTTGCCGTCAGCATCAAGAACCATGTTCCCATTGCTGTCCACTACTTCGCGCTGCTGCGGCAGATAGAACACGGCCAGTGTAGATTTTTAGCCTTTGCGGATGTTACCGCCCGCATTGCGAATTTGCGTGAAGGTCAGCCAGCGATCGCTTTCATACCCCTGTCGTTCTGCGCTGTTTCAGAGCAGAGGAATATTGATGCCGTGATAAAACCGCCCGGACAGGGCATTCATCGGCACCACCGGTTCCCCTTTCCGCCATGGGCGAACCCAGGGGATCATGCCTTTTTCCAGCGCGGCGATAATTTCATCGGTGACTTTCTGATAAAGATCGTTGCTTCTGTTCATAAGCGTAACCTCATGATAAAGAAGCCGGGTACAGCGCTCCCGGTCGGGAGTCGCCCGGCACGGGGAGTAGAGGATGCTGAGGTAATCAGCTGGTGTGAAGGGCAGTAACCAACAAGTGATCATCTTCAAGGGTTAAGCGCAGCGGCGTCATCAGCGGTACATTGCTGCTGCTGTCAGCGGGAAAACAGTACAGACCGAAATTAATACTCTTACGGTCCGGGCCTGCGCTTTTGAATGTCAGTATGGTCGCGACAATCAGGTTTTCGAGACGGTCGTCTTCCTGAGAGGGATCGGGTGGAAAACTGACTACCTTTTCCCAGGCCTCAGTTGAGACAGACAGCGATAAGGATTTTGCTTCAGGGCAAGATGAAGTAGGCATAGCATTTCTCCAGTGATGAAAGCAGAGAAACACCGCCCGGCAGGGAGTGATTCCCTGCATGGTGGGGTAGAGGATGTATCAGGCGCTAAGCGCTGTCCGCGAGGATGATACGGAGCGGACGAAAAGGCGAGCCTCACCGGGTGGGGTGGCAACCTGAAGGCTCTGGTTGTGGGTCAAAATTCGTACAGATTGATACGGTATCAATAATAATCAAGAGCTAATCTGGGGGGGGTATTTATCCGCTATAGGGGGTAAGGCAATTTATCGTCTTTAGGAGATAAAGTATATTGGACAATATAATCGATAGTACCTGCGGAGCACATCAGGAAGCTTATGATCTCAGGATTTGAAGATCTGCTTACGGTGCCAGCCAACGTATTGTGCAGTGGGCCACAGCTATTTGTCGTGAAGATACTGTTCGAATCTGAGAGGTTTAGGGTGGGATGAGATTCTCGATTTTTGCATGGACTATTAAGGGGAGCTTTCTGAGCATATTCGGGGCTGAATCCATAAACCAACAATTGCTAACTGGTAGCTGTATCTAATGTTGTGTACAGAACAATGGGATAAGTGCATCTTGTGAGATACAATATTAGTACGGCGTAAAAATGGTTATTAAAATGGCAAGTGAAGAAACAAACATTCAAGTTTCAAGATTTGTTGAAGCAAATGGGGTTTGTACGAAAAAACAAATTGTTGATTATGTATCCAAGATTGTTACCAATGTTAAAAATGAGACTATTAGCAAAACGATTGATAAACTGACAGTAAACCATGACAGAAGGATTAATTACTCCTTAAACTGGAATGAACGATTAACTAATGAAAGTAATAAAGCCGATAAACTCTATAAAATAAATAATGAGTATTATGTGTCATATAATCAAAAGGAACATGGAATATGGAAAATATATTCAGTGGTAATAAGTGGGAAAATAAAATGGCTTACACGGGAAATAATACAAGATGAATCGCAACGACTTCAGGGCGAATTTGATGAAGCTATTAGAGAGTCGTTTAATCTAGCCCCAGAAGAACGCAAAAAACGTCTAAAAGAAATTAACAGTACTATACCAGTAACTAGAAGAGTCCTATCTATTGTATTTGTTAGAAGCCCTGATGTGGTGGCTGAAGTGCTTCATCGGGCAATGGGGAATTGCGAGAAGTGCCACAAACCGGCACCATTTCAAAGAGTTAAAGATAATACACCTTACCTTGAAGTTCATCACGTAGTTCCTTTGTCTAAAGGTGGAGAAGATACAATTGAAAACGCTATTGCTGTTTGCCCTAATTGCCATAGGCAAGAACACTTTGGTTAAAAATAATAAAGGTATTTGTGAACTACAATGTCAGAGTTGAACACGGATAATGAATATTAAAGATACATCAAATAAATTAGTAATAATGCATAATAAAAATTCTGATATCGAAGAGTTAGTTATCAACGAAATGGGAAATCCGAAATGGCTATATAGAAGTGCTAAAGGTGTAGCGAAACAAACAAAACTATCTGAATCTGATGTAAATAAAATCTTAGCACATTCGGTTAAAGTAAGAAAGTCAGTTATTCCAGTGCCTGATGGCTCTGATCTTTATGTGTTAAAGAAAAGGAAATCATTTCTTGGCGACATATGGGTTGCTTTCAAAGCACTAAATCACGATAAAAATAATGCATAATTAGGAATTATAATATGTCACTACTTATATATGGCCTTATTGGCGGCCTTATCCCTGAGATGGTAGGGATATATAATTTAAGATGTGTCGAAAAAAAGCAGACCTGCTTGGCTAACATCTAGATTCTATTGGATAAGTACACTGGTTATGATACTTATTGGTGTTACATTAGTATTTTTTTACGAAAATATATTAAATCTTAAACTTAACGAAATTATTGCAATCCATATTGGTGCTTCAGCACCAATAATTTTAAGAAACTTTTCTAATGGTAAAACTGATCTCAATTAAATAATCCACTTCAAACAGTGTGATCTTTTTAACATGTGGTTGTGGGATATTTTGTAAGATAATTTACTGTTATTATAATAAGTTGCAAAAATACATGATGTTGAGCATGCCCCGTCAAGTAAACATATTGACGGGGCGGTAAGTCATTATTGTTTTATTTTTCGATCTATCTGAGTGGAAACATCAGCACCTTTGTCATCAAGTGTTGCCATCAGGAACAGGCATCTGCCTTGGCTTGTTAATTCCCATTGCGCCCCGACGGCAGCTTTCTCTCTGGTATCTGCACTATCCTGCAAATGTTGTCCTTTATATTCTACAACGAGTAACCGATTATCTTCTAGTTCACAAACAAAGTCAGGGTAGAAATAGCCCCCTGCGATGGGTAATTTAAACGACAAACGAGGTTCTTTCTCGACGTTACGCACCCAATGTTTAATTTTAGGGTGAATATCAATGGCCTGAGCACAAAGAAATTCTTCGGTTGGTTTACCAGCGGCTGTTTTTTCGCGGAGGTCATGGATTTGAGCACTACCATAATAGTGCTTTTGAAAGCGATAAGTACCCTGATAGAACGGCGGTCGGCCAGCATAATAGTTTGGTTTGAAAGTAAAAAAATAATCCATCCCATCCTGATGTTCTGCTGTAATCATATCAGGTAAAAGTTGTTGAAAACCTTTTTCTCCAGCACGTTTTTTACGTGCAATAATATCATTATACAAAGCATCAACAAGCTGATATTTACCACGGATTAATGCCGTAAGTGATATTTTTGACGTGTTAATTAAATAGTCCAGCATTTTGGATAAATATGCTTGCATATCTCTCTGAAAAATATTGGGTTGGCGTAACTGAGAATCTAACCACCCGATCAGATCGGCTTCTGTTATTTTTGAATTGACACCATCAAGAGCCATTTGTGAAACAGCTACAAACGCAGATGCCAGCTTTCCTTTTTCCATATCAAGTAGCCATGATCTTGCTTGTTCATTAATCGAGAAGTAAGGAAGCTCGATTGCATCAGTTAGCAAGCTGAATTGGCTGATCTCTTCAAGCAAAGCAGCATCGACAATACAAGTATCGTCATGATCTCGCCAGCATAACAGGGGTAATTGGCCAAAAGGGATACCTCTTGCACTTGGGCTGGTTTCAGCATCAAAGCGTGCTTTTTCTTGTTCAATTTTTTGTTTGACCAATGCTTGGTGCTTTTTGGGCACACCCGTCAATATGAAATCTTCAATTTCTTGGGTTATCTCGCCATCTACTAATATTGTTGCCCCAGCCTGAGTTGGGCGTATTTCAATTTTCTGCTGGAGCGAAACGGGTATTGGCGTGTCTGGCAGAACAGGAACCGGAACGCTGCTTGTTGGTTTAAGTGCTGGAACCCTACCACTTCCTGTTTGATCCTGATTAAAGAGCTCTGGTACAGCAGGTGTTCTTGATTGTAGTACCATTGCTGCTTCTAGGGGATCAAAGCCCATATTGTTGACCAGATTGTCCTGGATCCGGTGTAATGCTTCACCAAAGCTATGAGCTGTAATATGAGCGTATGCTTGATTGAGTTCTGGATTCTGGCGGGATTTAGCGTAAGGCATTCGTAAAACTCGCCCAAGCAACTGTTCCACATCTTTTGCGCTGCGTGACTCTTGCATACTACATAGCACATAGGCAAACGAGCAATCCCATCCTTCCTTAAGCGCTTCAACAGTAACGACATAGCGTACTGGACATGCAGGATCGAATAAGTTGACTCCATCCAGTTCTTTCTGTGAGCCAGTAGCAATTGCAATCTGTTCTTTAGGGATTTTTTCCACTTCTTCCAGGTAGGTAGCTAATATTTCAACAGTGATTTGTTTACCTCTAGGTTCTGCCTGAAATAACACAATGGGCCGTAAGTAATCAGGTTCTTTTTGAGCGAGTAATTCCAATTTTCTCTGGGTGAGAATGGCATCACGTACCGCATCTTGCCACCCGGTAACATGCTCCATGAGCATAATAGGCAGCTTAATCATCTCTTCATTTTTCAGCTCTTGCGCACTGACGTGGTAGAGCACATTGGAACCCTTAATCGGGGTTGCTGTTAGCTCAACAATAGCTGAAGGATTGAAGCGTTTGAGAGTTTCAAAACTGTTTTGTGTCCGGCTATTATGTGCTTCATCAACGATGATTATCGGGTTATGCAGATGTAGCCAGTTAGCCAGAGACGCTTTAATTTTTCCAAGATCTGCTTGGGTCAGGAACGACTGAGCAATCAGGTCAGATTCTTTGATGATATCTAATGTAGGAAATTGAGTTGTCGTGACACCATCAAAATGATGAATTAGTGATTCATCAAAAGAATAAACATTGCGCTGGGTGGTATCCGCGACACGAAATGCCTGTATTGTCGCGACGATGATAATCGCATGAATACCAACTTCATGCGGACCAACTGTAACCAGACTTTCCAGATCACAGATTCTGACTTTATCGTTAAAACGTTGATCTAATGATTGACGATAAGGGTGTTGCTTATTCATCAATGCCTTCAGTGTTTGTTCGCGAATGGCATCAGATGGAACCAGCCACAGTGCAACCGGTGCATTTGTGAATGTATAGTGCTGGGCAATTTCACCAATCACATGGGCGGCAAGGAGGGTTTTACCCCCTCCAGTAGGTAGCCGTAAACATACACAAGGTATTTCACCGAATGCAGTATCCTGATAGGGGATTAAGGGTTCACCACGGTTCTGGTATTGCTCTTGAAGAGGTTGTTCCCGCCATACTTTATGTAAATCTGCTTGTGTGTTTAACTGGCTGAAAAATTTTACTAAAGCTTCGAGTGCACGAGCTTGATAATGTTTGAGACTAAAACTCATTGGTCACTCCGTTAGCGCAAGACAATGTCATAAGGAATTTGTTTAAATGTTACGTTGGCTTGTGCCAGTCGTTCTGGGCCAATGCGGCTCGTTTCGCCATATATTACTTTTGGTCCTTCATGAGGGAAAGTTTCGAGCAGCCAAGCAAGTAAGGAGCGAGTTAAAACGTTCCCACTATTGGGACGACGGTCGCCAAGTATACCGTTATAAAGTAAGTAATAAGCTGTCTCATTATGAGAACCAAGATATGGTATATTCATAGCTTGGAGAGCGCCCATACCAGTTTCGTGATGCCAGATATATGCAGCCAAAGGTGCAAATTTGATATCGGGGCGAATCTGACCATTTGGTTGAAATACAGGTTCTGGGTTTAATGTGTAAAAACTAAAACCACCGCCTCCTTGCCATTCAACACGTTGAGAAATCCCCCCCTGTTCCCCATTAATCACTTTTTGTAGGCGTGGGATACAGTGTGTTTTGGCATGTTCACCCATTTCAATACCAATATAACGTCGGTTCATTTTGTGTGCGACAGCGGCTGAGGTGCCGGAACCAAGGAATGAATCAAGTACCAAATCACCAGCGTGAGTTGATATTTCAAATACCCTTGAAATAAGTAGCTCCGGTTTTGGGGTAATAAAATCATCGAGCAATGAATTGCTATCTAGAACTGCTCGAACCTCTTTCCGTGAACCATCAGTATGACCAGCAAAGTCATGAGCCCAGAGGCTATGAGGTACTACTCCGTCGTTCTTTAATAGATGCTTGTATCTCTTAAAAGATGGGGTTTTGCTTTTGCCATCTTTCCCCCAATATATAAAATCCTCTTGGACATGGCGGAGATGCTCTTCACGCGAATAAGACCAGACTCTGGTTTTCTTGGGCCATATTTCCTCCCCCGTATTCGGATTTTTTATTGGATAGTAAAGATTAGGGCGCTCATCGGCACTCTTACTACATGTGTAATTATCTGGTCTAAATATTCCACGGGCATCTTCATATTTGTATTGTCTATCTTTTTCATTCGTCCGTGGAAGCAAATTCCTTTTCCATAAGGGCGATTTTCTATAAACTAATATATGGTCATGCATGGGGGCAATTGTTTTATGATCATTAGCAACCGCGTATTTCTTCTGCCAAATTACGTTTGCAACAAAATTAGTTCGGCCAAAAATCTCATCCATCATTACTTTCATATAGTGGGCTTCATTATCATCCAATGTAACCCAAATACTTCCGTCTTCAGCCAGAAGATCTCGTAAAAGAACTAACCGAGGATACATCATCGATAGCCACTGACTATGTTCCAGTTTATCGTCATAGTGCTCAAAAGCGGATTGAGTGTTGTAAGGAGGATCAATAAAAATGCACTTCACTTGACTCGCATAAAGGGGCATTAAGGCGCGTAATGCTAGGAGATTATCCCCTTGTATGACCATATTGTCTCTGGACGGCGAACCGAATTCTGCTTCTTTTTGCAGCAAATGGTAAGGCACTGAAATGCTTACGGCTTTGGCTTGATTTTTGTTTACCCAGTCCAGAAATGGCATAGTGGTGTCTTGTCCTTCTGTTAAACTTGGGCGTTATGATACCTTAAAACCTGATTTTGTTCAGGTTGTTGCTTGTAGAGATGTTTATAATTAGTTCACTATGTGGACTCAAGTTTTTACGAATTGATTGTTAAATAATCTATTGATTTAATAATAATTTTCCATAACAACGCTATGGTGCGCCACGCCTGACGGATGAGCTTCGTGCTCAGGGACGGGTGTATAACATAAAAACCGTGGCGGCCAGCCTGCGTCGGCAGGACTGCGGACGAAAGCTTCGCGGCGGTTCAGGCCGGTCAGTTACCGTGAGCATGGTCTGCCAGAATCAGAGAATCTGCTGAAGCAGGACTTTTACGCCAGTGGCCCGAATCAGAAGTGGGTGGGTGACATCACGTATCTTCGCACCGGTGAAGGCTGGCTTTACCTGGCCGTGGTTATCGACCTCAGTCATTGGCTGGTCAATGTCATCGCGAATGACAGCACAGCTTGCCTGCGATGCACTACAGATGGCGCTCTGGCGGCGTGAACATCCAGAAAATGTCATTGTACATACAGACAGAGGTGGTCAGTACTGTTCAACGGATTACCAGAGTTTACTGAAACGCCATAATCTGCAGGGCAGCATGAGTGCCAGAGGCTGTTGTTACGACAATGCCTGTGCGGAAAGCTTCTTCCACTCACTTAAAGTGGAATGTATTCACGGAGAGGAGTTTGCCAGCCGAGAAATAATGCGAACAGCAGTGTTTAATTATATTGAGTGCGATTACAACCGGTGGCACCGAAACAGTGCCTGTGGCGGTCTCAGTCCGGAACAATTTGAAAACCAGAACCTCGCTTAGGGCCGTGTCCACATTACGCGGGTAGGATCAATCCGCTTCCCCCTCATCAACCCCTTCCTCTCCACCATCACCCCATCTTTAAAATACCGACTCGGCCAAACCACCGACGGATGCACACCCAGCGCCTCGGCAATCAAATACTCTCCCTTGGGCCAGGGCCTCGTCAGCGCATTAGCGAGCGTCGATGAACTCAACCCAGCCGCGCGTGAAACCGCTGCTAGCGATGTCCCTTTCTTGCGTAAACCCGCGATGATATCTGCGGTATGCCAGTCCTTTTGCATAGTTTCCTCAACTCGGTTGATAGCGAATGTTTTAAAGCTGAGAGGTAATTTAAACGCAACGGAGAGGGCTGGATACTACGCCAAACGTAGCTTTGAAAGAGGCAGCACGCAGAGTACCGCCTCCGAGGATTAACGCCTAAACCCGCCTCCCCACCAGCTCAATCATATTAAAAAACGCCCCCGCACCGGCATCCATAATCGGCACCATCATCTCCTGCGCCATCGGGCATTCCATAAACTCATCCCAGGCTTTGGTGCAGCAGTCCATCTCACGTGGCTCGCTCAGCGCCATGCCGGGCGCTTTCTCCCACAACGCCTTCCACCAGGCACGGGAGAAAAAGTACCACTCCGGCGTCCAGAAGGGCTTCACCACCTCCGGCAGGTTGCCCTCGGAGTAATCGCCGATGAATCCCGGCACGGCCACGGCGATGTGCCCGCCGGGTTTCAGGTAGGGCAGCAGCTCAGGCAGCATGGTGTCGTTGCTGCCAAAATACTGATACGCATCCACGCTGATGATGGCGTCGAAGTAATCGTGCGCGAACGGGATCTCTTTCGTGGCATCGAGGCGCAGGGGGAAGATGCGGTCATCCAGCCCCAGTGCGGCAAAGCGCTGCGCGTTCTCGGTGGGGGAGATCCACAAATCGGCGGCGAAGACCGTCACATCGAACTTTCGGGCGAGCAAAATGGAAGAGATTCCCTTCCCACAGCCGAGGTCCAGAACGCGCATGCCGGGCCGCAGGGGCAGCGAACTCGCCAGCTCCTCGGTAATGCGCATCGCGTTCGGGCCCATCATGGCCTCGCGCAGAAACGCGCGGTCATAAGCGTCAGTAAAGGGTGTAGTGGTTGTCATGGCCATCACTGCTCCTTAGCGATTATCCAACTGGGCGCGAACGTTGTTCAGCCCGGTGGTGTTGATGCGGTACGGCTGACCCTTCACGGACTTGATCAGCTTTTTGGTTTTGAGTTTTTTGAAGACGGCGAGCGTACAGTCGCTGAGCAGCAGCCCCTCGCGGGTAAAACACTCAACGGTGGTGACGCGGCCAGAGGCGTCGCGGGTGTGGGCGATGCGTCCACCTTTGGCGAGTACGTGTAAGGTACGTTGTTCCTGACGGGATAAATTCATACTGAAACCTGTTAATCATCATGTGCAAAACGTGCAAACACCCGGCGGTGCCCGCATTCCATTTCAGCGCAGTGATAATCAGCCCGGCCTGAAGAGGTCGGCTAACTGATTATCAGATGATTACATTCTCCAGCATCGAAGCCTCAGTAAGAGTAGGTAGGTATTTACGTGGTGAATGTTAACACGTGAAGTTCATGTGGGAATGATTTGGCTTAAGGCGTGTGATCGCGATCGGGTTAATCATGCTTATCATCTTTGATGATTTTCGCAGCCTGGCCGGATAACCCCTCAAAAATGGCTTTACTGATGTGTTCGGGGAAATCCACTGGCAGTTCTGCCGTCACAGTGGCGATAACGTCCTCCGTTTGATTGGCCATCTCCTGCATGAGTCTGCGTGCCATATCGGGTGAAAAGCCAACATGAGCAGCCGTACTGATAAAATGCCGTGGCTGAATCAATGAGAAGTGGTACTGCCGATTCTTCCCCTGTAGCGCCATCGCCATTTTGGCTTTTTTGCGTGGGATGCTCGCCGCGCCAAAAATTGGAAATGCGGACATCACATCATATAAAGGGGTCAGGCGGAATGAGGATTCAGGTTCGATGAACACGCTGAAATTTTTCCCGTGACCGTCGATTGCCGCCAGCATCCAGAAGAGGATCTGCGATTTAAAGAACATTTCTCGGTCCGGTGTGGCAAGGCGTGAACCTAGCAGCAACGTCATGGCATCGGCGATACCTGGTCCTCCGTGTGACTCATATTTTAGCGCCGGAGCAACTCCTAATGCCTGGCAAAAATCCTCCTGTGGCAAGCGCATCAGCCAGCCATCGCGGGACCATCTGCGGTCAAAACGCTCGACAATCAGCACCTTTTTTTTGCCAAATATCGCCAGTTCAGCATCAGCAACCGGGAATCCAAAGGCTTTCGTAATGCGCAGGCACAGCCATTCGTTTTCACAGCTCTCACTGAGATCGATATTGTTCTGTTCTATACGGCCAATCGGCAGTTTAAAAATGTGACTTGTCGGCGTGCTGCCCAGCGGCCTTTGCCAGCGGTCCTGGTACCAGAGCAGCGCCGTTTTTTCCTGAGCGCCAGCGAGAGAGATGCGAAAATCTGCGCCTTCTTCCATACCCAACGGGGCCGTTTGATAACCCTCAAGCAACGCGGCTATCTGCAACTCATCAAGCGGTTCTGCCTGTATTTCTAGCACTAAGGGGATGTCGTTTCCCGGCGGATAAAGCTGGATGGCGCCGACACAGTCGCGCCCGACACTCGCCAGTAAGTCAAAAGGATGCGCGGTTTCTACCTGAAAGCGGGCCTGCATTCTGGCAATTATCGCCTCGGAATCGGGCAACAGGTTGCTGAAGAAATTGAAAACTTCCTTGCCCTTGATTCGGCTGTGCTGGAGAGGAAGTGATAATGAAATGGCACGTGAACCGGGCTCAGACAGCCATTCAGGTATGTACTGAAATGACATCGCACCGCTGCCATCCCGGTACAATGTACCCACCACATCGCCGTTCATTGCGACAGTCAGTGTTTGTGTTCTCATTCTTTACCACTCCTTCGTCCAGACTTTTTTCTCGTCCAGCGTGTCGCCTTTTTTGACCACATGCAGCTCCAGGTCCAGGGCTGAAAGGATCTTGAACAGCGTTTCCAGCTTGGTGGATTCTGGTCTGTTTTCGAAATCAGAAACTGTGGTCTGTTTGATCCCGATAAGCTCAGCGGTATGAGTCTGGGTCAGCTTGCTCAGTTTGCGTTGGTCTTTGACTGCACTAGCCAGTGAGGCCGGAGAGGTCACTTTCATTATTAGCCCCTTTAGCGGATATTTAAAGAAAAACCCCTGTAGGGGATAAAACAAGATTATCCGCTATAAAGGATGAATGCAATTTAACCCTTATAGCGGATACGGCGTCTCGGGTATCCGTCATACTTAAAGGAGTTTTGAGTCTTCGGGCACGGATTGAGGAAGAGCCTCAGGCAAACTAAATGGAAGTGTATCCGCAACATCTGAAAACCAGGGGAGTGTTTCCCACACTTTTGGATCACCAATCACAAATATATTTTTCTTGGCCCTGGTTAATGCCACATTTATTAAATTAGGTTTGCTGGCTGCCCAATTTGCACCACCGCTATTATCTTCATCACACCCCAATACAAAAATGACGATATCATTTTCTTTTCCCTGAAAGGTATGAACAGTACCAATACATTGTTGCTGCCATTTACTAATTTCGCTGCGTTTTAATGAAGGGGTATGTTTTTGCCAGATTTTAAGATCACGTTTTTCAAGTAATTCAACAAGCGCGGCTTTAACGGCTTTAAAAGGTGTGATGACATATATACTGTTCAGAGATACATTTTCTGCCAGCAAATGGTCTAAAAGAAGCACTAAATTTTTACCATGGCTATCACGGTATTGTTTTTTTGCAAGCCCACCCGCTGAAACAATCCACTTATTACCGAGGACATTATTAATAGATTTGCTACGGATTTTTTCAGCATTTAATCCATGTATCATTCTGTCGTTGTAAGCCATTTTGTTTGCCAGGCTGAACATCGGTTCGTTACAACGACGATGAACCCATAAAGGAATGCCAATCCATTCCTTATTGTTCATAACTTCTAATTCACAGCCCCAATGATTTGCACGATCTGCAATTTGCTGAACGGATATCTTACCAGGATTCCAGTCACTTGCGTCATCTCCAAGTACATCCAGACAGATGCGTTCTACAAGTGCCGGGGATGTCGTAAACACTGGCTCTATCTGAAGGGGATCTCCCACGACTAACACTCGCCGGGAGCGCCAGATAGCACCAACAGCCTGTTGTGGTGATGCCTGGCCCGCTTCATCGATCATTAACCAACCTAATTCATCACTTTTAACGTTATGAAACATTCGTCCTACTGATGCAAAGGTGGTTGAGACAACGGGAACAAACATAAAAAGTAACTGCCACCACCGTAATGGGTGGCTCTCAGAATAAGGTTTTTCAAGAAAAGACTTAAGTGACATCAAATTTCGGCGGAACTCTTTTTTGTTCAATGCTTCATAAAGCCACGCTTTATGTAAATCAATCGCGGCGACAAATAATGTCGACCGTAAATGATTGATTGTTGCATTCTGCCAAAGCGCAATGCGTTGTAAAGTTACATCTGAAATATCCAACTGATTATCAGGCAAGTTAATACCAGGGTAGCGTTGTTGTAATCGTTGCAATTCTATTCGGTCATGTTCCTGCTGCTGCCGGATGTTATCAATTTCATCTTGCAAGACTTGTTTTCTCTTAATAGCAACATTATAGTGATAGTCTTCCTCTGCATAATTCTCTTTGAACCTCTGCTTCAATTCGTTAAGGTTTTTCAATATCAATGTATTTTGAGACTTTAATCGTTTTTGTTCCCGGGATTTATTCCAGTGAAAAATCGATGCGATCCATCTGGTTTTTTGTTCTTCGAGTTTGGATTCAATATGTTGAGCTTGAAGAATAGCATCATCGTTTTCTTTTATTTTAATGCTTATCTCATTCAGTCTGTAGGTGTGCTTCTTACATTGTTGCACGAGCATCTGTAGATCTGACACCAAATGTTTATCTGCTGGAAGAGTGCTTTTAGTCAGTAGGGCAGCATAACTTATCAACTCCTGTTGCATTGCTTCGGTCTGCTTTAAACATTTCTGAAAATGAACATGGGCATCAGCAAATGTTAATTTGCTTTGCAGCCGTTTCCAGCGCCATAAGCTGAGGAAGTTTTCATCCTCAGGACGAGATGTTTCAGATGGCGTTTCTCGCAGGAAATGTTCATTAATAAATAAACGTTGCCCGAATTTTGTTCGATTGGCTTTTTTTCCGAGTGCCGCAGAGATCATTCCCCAGCACTGTTTTTCCTTTTCGAGAGGCCGAAATAGATGATATTCGCGCTCTTTACCCTCTCCATTCTTTCCTTTTTTATGCTCTCGTTTGGGACGATTTTCCGCTGCGAGTTGGTTTGCTGTAGGGGCTAAATATTCGAGTGAATAAAACTCCTGAGCAAGCGATTTTAACTGTGGAAGCTCCTTTGAGATGTTCTCTACCGCGGCATTGTTTGATGACGCAATGACCATTTCAAAACCGGTCAATTCAGGTACAACGAACCCCTCTTTATCCAACGTTTCACTAACGCTATTGAAGCTTGAAAGCTTGCGTCCACGTTCAACGATGTTATGTGCAACAAGATCACGCAGCATTGTCGTTTTTCCAGTGCCTGGAGGGCCATTAACTGATAGCATTCCCCCTTCATCCAGCTCTTCAATTGCAGTGTTAATGGCAAATTGCTGCATCAATGACATCGCATGTTCCGGATCGGAAGGCCATCTTCCGGCAGGCATTTTAGCAGGGTGTAAATTATTAATAATTTCTGACAATCCCTCTTTTGAATAGAGAGAAGGTTTCCTTATTGCCTGGTCGGTAAGATATGTCCTGAGTGCTTTGCATTTATCCTTATTAAGAAGCCCGGTAATGACAAGCTCCAGATCATCAAAATAGAAGCTATTCAAAATGGGTAATTTTAAGGCTTGGTCATTGAGACTGAGTTCTACATCATTTTCGTTTTCTTCTTCTGTGGCTGGTTGCGAAATATCACTATTTCGTTCTGACCAGTCTATTTGCAGTGCATATTTCCAGGACGGAACAAAATCAGCCCATTTTGTCAGATAATCATTTAATAAATTTAAAATATCTTCAGATCGTAAAATTCCGGGGCCTTTCTCATGTGCCGGTTTTAGTTTGTGTTGAAAATTACTTAATGCATCAGCAAGTTGAGCGCAATCAGACGTAAAAATATCAGAGCGTAGATGGGAGAATCGTCCCTTTTTCAAATGACCTAAAGCCCATGGAAGAGAGCTAACTGACAATTTATCTAATGCAGGTGCGCCTTCGTGGTTTAACAATACCTTTGCAAAACACGTCGTACCTTCCTGATCAAGGCGTTGATCAAGTTCTTCTTTGGTATCGTCTGCATCTGGCCCAAAGATACTTTGGCTAATGATATTGGACATCGACTTTTCGAATAAGCCGATGTGTATACCATATGTAGCTTTATGCGGAATATCATGTTCCATGCGAAGTTGTTCAGATAGCCAGGGAAGGGCACTATCCCCTGCTTCCTTAAGCTCTCTGAGGGAAATTACCAGGCTGTCATCTTTTTTTTCAAGAGAATATGGTTGAAAAAATTCCATCCGTTGCCAGGTTTTTAATATGTCTTGCGGAGAAGTAGTAGCCATCTTAGTTCTTTATTCGCATTTGTAAGTTGAATGCAAATAGAATACTCCAGTTGGACAGGAATTGTCAGGCAATCTATACAAACTTTGATTTTAAGAGGGTAAATAAAGTGAAGCATGTCATTTCATAAGAGGATATATTGATATATCTAATGTGTTGAGGGTACCAAAGGCGAAGTTATTGCTCGGAGAAATAATTGCAACTATAGCAGTCAACAAAAATTAGCTACAACTTTAGAGATTCCCCAAAAATCATTCTGATTCATTCAGTGTCAAAATACTATTACAGTGATGAGGTCTGAGTTGACTGTAATATCCAGTTGTGCAATTTATTATCTTTGCGCTGAGTTCTCTAAAGTTAGCGTATATCCGGCATCCATGCTGTATAGCGAAATAAATGTAACGTTTAGCCACTCAGATAAAAGCTACATCACCATATCAGGTTTGATGATGATATCACTTATGTCAGGCGGCAGAATTTACTATGCCACTACAAATATGTACCTTTATTCACAGGAGGCGTGGAAATCCTCTTTGCCATTCCCATACCATGCTGAGCAGACTTTTGCAGTGTCAGGGACTTTTATCGTGACCGCCTTATCGGTGCCGTTGTAACGGCAGACCAGAAATAACGGCATGTCCTTCTCGCGGGCATAATCCTGGTAATCCTTGAGCGTCCACTCCGTTTTATTCTGCGTGTCAGGCATCAGTTCCCCAAGTTGTTGAGGTGGTCCCTGAAACAGGCTTACATCGTTCAGTCGGTGTGGCTTGCTTTTAACCTGGAAGGAATCAGGGCAGGTAATTTTTTCAGCATTCGCCATGCCGGAGAACAGGGTCAGGGCACTCACGAGCAGCAGTGATTTACTCCACGACATAATAATTTGCTCCATTGTTTTCCATTCGGGGAGATTGTCGGACTGCCATATTTAAACAGGAAGTGTCCGCTGGAGAAACAAATCCACCCATTCTGCGGCCCTCTTCCCAACTAAATCAGGTGGGGGCAGGAAGGGGTTTATTCACAAGGTGAGGGCGTTATACTGCGTAAGTCCTCGTTTTGGAAAGGAATGGAGAATGAGCTATTACAATTCGAACGCTATCTATGACCATCTTGGCCACACGCCGCACTACTGCTGGACGGTGGGGAATGCCTGGATTCTGGTGTATGGCGATCACAACTCCGATCCTAAATTAATCATTTTTGCCCACGGTAAGTCCTGGCTGGAGGATGACAGAGTGCTGGCGGTAGTGGCGGTCCTCTCCCGCTGGGCAAACCTTCCCAGCGTGCGTATTGAGTTTGACGACAGTGTTGATGAGATTGAGAGAGTCAGGCTTCACCTCGATGCTCAAACTCAGCAGGACATTACGTTGCCGCAGCTCAAAGCGCTCTTTGCCGAACGTGGTGTGCCGGTGAATTCAGACAACTTTGCCAAAGCCATTAACGATAAAGAGAGCAGTGCGTACCATAAGTGGCAACGCGCATCGCTGGGCAATATTACGGTAAGCGATATAGACCTGGTGCGTATCGACAATCGCAAGATGGTTGCCATTCTTGAACTCAAACGCTCGTTCAAATCGCTGAATGACTGGAATCCATACCCGGTTGATTACCCCAACTTCCGGCTGATTAATAACGTCTGCGTCAGAGCGGGGCTGGGTTTTATGATTGCTTATAACGTGCGTCACACCAAACCCGCATTTTTCGACGATCCGTCGCAAATCAAACTCTTCTGGTACGACGCGAACTTTAACGTCACGCAGACAAAAATCGTGTCGCTGGCAGATTTCCAGAGCTCGAATTACTGATGCTGAAGGGGGATAGGCTGCACCTACCGCTACTCCGCTATTCCTGAAATGCAGATGCTTACAGCGGGGGGGTTCTGGTCCGGCTGAAAATCGATGAGGCGTTGGCGTCTGACCGGGACCGCCCGCAGGGAAGCGGGCGGAGGGGATACCCTGCAAGGACGCAGGCTGGTCCCCGACCCGAAAGTCAGACGACATAAGGCAAATGGACCGCGCCAGCGGCGATTTTCTTAGCCGGGAGCCTGGGTTGCAAGGGAGGTGGCGGCGAGCCTCCCTTGCACGTTCACGTGTGGAGAGGCTTCATGGGAGTATTGCACGCAAGGTGAACGGAACGATTCCACCGAACGACTTACTCCCCCATCAACCCATTAATCTTCTCATACACCGCCTGCGCGCTGGTCGCTTCCGCAAACTCCACGTTTACCGCCTGCTGTTTCAGCATCTCGAAGAACTTACGCTGCACCTCGACAATCGCCTGGTCGCCAACGCGCATGTTCTCCGCCTTGGTCTCGACCAGCAGGTAAACGCTGGTCGCATCCTCGCGCTCAATCAGGTAAACGAAGTCAGGCGTCGTGGTGCCGCCGGTGTATTTCGGCACCTGAATCGCCCGCTTAGGCAGCTTGCCAAACACGGTCACCTTCGCCGGGTAGTTGTGCTTAAGCAGCGCCAGTTCCGGGTCGGCGCTGTCGTAGCGCAGCGGCGGCATCTCGTAGAGGTAACGCGCATCGTCGATGGCGGCAGGGTCAGTGGATTTACCGAGGATCTCCGCCGTCACATCTTCTTTAAACGCCTGACGTTCACTGTCGAAAATCGACGTAGAGGCCTGGAATGCCAGCGGCTCGTACACGTAACTCTGGGCAAAGCGTTCGTCGAAGCGCTGCTTAAACTCGCGCACCAGGTTGTCCAGCGTCGGCTGGCTCAGGTAGCGGGCATCGCCCTTAAAGGTGTCGCGCAGCATAGTGAGCAGCAGCGGATGAAGCATCTTCACCGGCAGGCTGGTGTGCAGCACCAGTTGCTTGAGGAACTGACCGTACGGCAGGCCCGGCAGGAACTGGCGCGCATCGTAGTCGCCTTCGCGCTCCGCCACCACCATCTTATTACCGTCCCCCATGCGCAACGTCTGCTGCGTCTGGTTAGGCTTTTCACGGGTGTACAGGGCTTCGTTGCCCATCACCGCTTCCGCAATGTGCGACAGCGAATCCGGGATGCGCTCGAACTGCAGCATATAGCGGCGGGAGAAGTGTAGCCAGACGTCCTTCAGTTGCTCCCAGTTCTCTTTGCGCAGCTTCACGCGCAGTTTGGATGCCGGTTTATTCTCCTGAATGCGGTCCGCGCGCACGCGTGCCTGATCCAGTTCGGAATAATAGTGCAGCAGCCACGCAAAGCCGCTTTGGGTGACGCCATCGATGGTCACTTCGGCGTGGAAATCATTATTTCGTTTGATGAGGCCTTTCTCATCCAGCTCGGCCAGCAAGGTCTCTTCGTTATATGCCGGGTTCACCTTCTGGCGTTCGGTGACAATCAGCTTAATCATCGCCTCGTCGAGTTTGTGCTCGTTAAGCTGAATCTTACTGTCGCGGTTAATTTCGTCGACCAGGGTGCGGGCAAAGGCTTTTTCGTCATAGCCGATCAGGAATGCCAGCCGCGAAGGCCACTCTTCCTGCTGCACGCGGTGGCCGTTTTCATCCACTGGCAGACGCAGGCCGCGGCCCACTTCCTGGATTTTGCTCGCCTCGCTGCCGGAGGTGCGCAGTTTGGCGATGACAAAGACGTTCGGGTTATCCCAGCCTTCACGCAGCGTCCATTTGGAGAACAGGAAACGGCGGGTCTCCCAGTTACCGTGCGAATCTTTAAAGCTGAGCAGCTTCTCTTTATTTTTGAGAATGTCGTCGACTTCTGCCTGAATCGCCTCGTCGCCGCTGCCCCGGTCCTCGCCAAAATATCCGGCGTGAACGTTCTGCTCATCCGAATTAAGACTCGCAAGGGTGGCGCGCAGGAAGGACAAATACTCCCCTTCGCGCGGCAACGTCTTCGGCTCATATTCGCTGATAAGTATCGTCAGCTTATTACGCAGTAGCCGCTCGAAGGTCAGCTTTAACCAGCCTTCGCCGTCGCGGTAGCTCTTAATACTGTCGATAAAGAACAGGCTGAGAGATTTAATACGCGGCGCGTTGTTGTCGCGTTCGTTACCGCGCAGGAAGTTGGCCTGCTCGGTAGTGAAATGTTTGTCGATGGCATCCTGAATAATCAGCGCCTGGTAGCTGGCGTTAAAGGTGCCGGGCACCAGCGCCATACCGGTTTCCAGTTCCAGATCGTTGGAGAGCATTTTGCTGCCGGCATATTCAATATTGCCTTCAAATCCGGCGTCCACGTCGGCCAGATTATCCCCCACGCCCACCTCAAAATAACGGCTACCCTGTTTGAGGGTCAGCTTTTTAGCGCTGAGGCTGTCAACGATATAACGGTTCTGCGCCTGCTCTTCGCTCAGGTTCGGGTAATAAATATCGATGCCTTTCACCAGCCCGCCGTTGAAGCTGTCTACCGCGTTGAGGTCGAACTGCGGCTGGCGGCGGTAATAGTCTTTACGCACCACCTTATTTTTGCCTTTCCCTTCTTCGATTTCCGGGAAGGTGGCACCAAAGCGCACGATCATCTGCGGCTTAATCGACTCGACGGCTTTGTAGAATTTGTTATCACGGGCGAAGCGGTGCGGCTCATCCATAATCACCACCGGGCGGGTCATTTGCAGGCCTTCGATGGGCGAGGTCAGCCCGCCAATTAAGGTCTGGTCATAGTCGCTGCGGGTCATGCTGGCGGAGTTCAGCATCTGGGCGTTAATCAGCAGCACCTGAATGGTGTGGCTGTTGCTGCGGCTGGCGTCGGTGAAATTGAGCAACTGCACCGGAAAGTTTTTGCGGCCTGATTTGGCTTTGAAATCCCCGGCGTTAATGGTGGAAAGCTCAATGCGCGTGTTTTCATAAAACTGCGAAAAGTGCTGACGGGCATAGTCGCTGGTAATAAAGTTGCGCGCCCCTTCCTTGATGGCGGGCGTCGGCACGACGAGCACGAATTTAAACAGGCCATAGCGGCGATGCAGTTCATACATCAGGCGGGTATAAACGTAAGTTTTCCCGGTGCCGGTTTCCATTTTCACGTCGATATGGGTGTTATCTTCATAGCGACCGTTGATCAGCGGATTGGCGAAATTAGCGTGGTCCGCAACCGAGCCATCAATACCCGAAAAGTGGTGGAGTATCGCCTCAAGCGCCTGTTCCTGGTGCGGCAGTTCTTCTAATAAAATTTTCATCTCGCCCGCCTCAGTAACGCTTCACCAGGTTCACTTTCTGGTCGAGCTGTTTTAAGCCCAGCTCCAGTTCGCGAAGGGATTCGAGGTCAAACGAATAGCCGTAAACCACCACCGTCTGCACCGCCAGTTGATGGGTACCAATCTGGTTGAGCAGCTCGCGGGTTTGCGCCGCACGCCATTTCTCTTCGATCAAATAGAGGCGCGTGCCGTCCACATACGTGGCGGTGTAGCCCGCGAACGCCAGTTTTTGCGCATCAACGTCCAGCTTGTAGCCGTCGGAGACCAGCCAGGTGGTGAGAATTGTCTCTTCGCCGGAGGTGTTACCGGAAAGTCCCAGCCCCTGCGCGGAGAACGGCGTAATCATATTGTCGAAACCGGACTCGCTGAATGCCGTCAACTGGCCGCTGGTGGTCATGAAATTGCCGGTGGCAATATCGAAGCTGTCTAAATCATCCAGCGTCTGCTGCACCGGCGTGACGAAACGGTAATGTTTAAAACCAAGATCGGCATCGGTGCCCGGTATTTCCGTGCGGATGTAGCGGGCCGCGCGCTTAATACGTTCGCGGCTCATCTGGTCAATCGAGGTGAAGCCCAGCGCGCGGGCGGCGTTATCTTCGCGAATAGGCTCCGCCAGCTGCACGGTAATAAAGCTGTGCGTGCTGCCGGTTTCGGCATTCAGTTCCATGACCGCATGTGCGGTGGTGCCGGAACCGGCGAAGAAGTCCAGCACCACGGCGTTCTCAATACCCTGAATAGAGTTGAGCATTCGTTTTACCAGACTCACCGGTTTCGGGTTGTCGAAGTGGATATCCAGCGCGGAGAGCAGGGTGTCGTCGCTGCCGCCAAAATAGAACAGTGACGGCACGTTCTCGTACATATTCTCTTTGAGAATGTACTTACGGTTCGGCTGCGTGGTGTCATCTTTGCCAAACAGAATCAGCCCTTTTTCCTGCAGATCTTTCATGGTGGCGGACGGATTACGCCAGCCGCGTTCAGGCAGCGGGCAGGGCTTACCAGTGACCGGGTGGATCAACGGAATGAAATAATCATCCGGCGCTTTTTTCTTATTCGGCCACGCCATGGAGACAGGACGGAAAATATCGCCGTTATCGTCAATCTGGTTATAGGCCTTTTCGCCGCCGCTGAAGTTCTGTTGAGAAATCCACTCTTTATATTCTTTGCGAACGGCGTCAGTGATGCCTTTATGTTTTTTAATTAAGGCGTCGACCTTCTCCAGCATCCGGGCGGCATTCTCTTTCGGCCGCTTCAGGCTGTTGACCTCTTTAAAGGCTTCGCTGTTTTTGCAGTACGCCAGAATCACTTCATGCTGCTGAGAAACCCCCGTGGCGTCGCCTTTGGGGTTGCGTTTATCCCAGATGATTTCGCCTAAATCGTTGGCCTCGCCAAAGATCTCATTGCACAGCAGCTTGAGGTTGGCGTGCTCGTTCTCATCGATATGAATAAAGATGACGCCGGATTCACGCAGTACCCGTTTTGCCAGCCACAGGCGCGGGTACATAAAGGTCAGCCAGGCGGCGTGGGTTGCCTTGCCCTGGATGGATTTCAGCCGGGCCAGTTCCTGATCGTTCAAGCCAAACATCGTTTGTAATGCCTGGTCGCTGTACTCGAAGGTGTCCGGGTAGACAAAGCCGTCGGAGCCGGTGTTGTACGGCGGGTCGATATAGATGATGTCGACGGCATTGTGGTAGTTGTTCTGCAGGTGGCGCAGCACCTCAAGATTGTCGCCAGTGAGGAACAGATTCTGGCTGGCGCTGTGTTCCGGCTGCGCGTTGTGCTCGCTGTCCGGCACAATCACCGTGGCGGATTTTTCACCGGCCTGTTTTTTTGCGTAGTCTTTGCCAATGAAATCAAGCTGGTAACCGCTGCTTAACTCCTCAATGTTGCGTTCTCTGAGCGCGTTCTGAAACTTCGCCAGATCAAAGGTGCCTTTGGCAAGCAGGTTGCCATTTTCATCATATTCATCCGGGGTGAAAAACTCAGGCAGCTTGGCGTGCAACTCATTCAGAAAGGCGCTGTTGGGAGTAATGGATTCATTATGTTTCTGTAAATCTTTAAGCATTCACGTTTACTCCGACGACGTTCCATTGAGGGTCAAAAAAGCCAGGGGCGATGATACAAAAAAAAGGCCGGGCCGCCTACCTTACGGGGCAGAGTAGGGTTGTTCACTGACGCCAGGTGTCAGTCATCGGTCTTACCGCACAAATCCCTGTAAAAACCAGGACTTTCCCGAATGGATTCATCATGTGAATGGTTTCATGATGGCAAAAAATAAACGCAACGGATGAACGATGAGCGCACACGGTCAGGAAGGCAGACTGCGCCTTTTGACGCTAGGGGAAATCGCCATGGCGCGGCGGGTCTATGGCGAGTCCATTCAGTATGGTCACGTCTGGATCCACTGCGACAGCTATTTACCGTTTGGCATGCAGTGCAGCTGCTACGCGATGACGCCGAATGGCGAAATGTGGTTTCGGGAGCAACACTATAAAGAGGACTTTGCCGCGACCCACGTCTTTATTCAGGACAAGCATCTGTTCATCCATGAATTGGGGCATGTGTGGCAGCACCAGCACGGGCAATGGGTCAGGACCCGAGGGCTATTTAGCTGGGCGGCGGATTACGATTACCAACTGGATAAGCAAAAACTCACCGATTATTCCCTTGAGCAGCAGGCCTCTATTCTGGCGGATTACTGGTTAATAGTGACCTATGGCATCAGTACCTGGCAGTTTTATCAGATGGCGGGGAAGCCGGGGAGATATCGCGGGAAAGATAATCTGAACGACATACCTGCCCTTTATCAAAAACTCATTAAGGGCCGGGAGGGAATATGTTGAGACACGGAGTGGTACTGGCAGCATTTTTATTAACGGGATGTCCGGGGCCGGGCGACAGGGTGGTATCACGCGTACCTGCGCTGGTGGTCATCAAGAACAACGCGGTTTGCGTGGTCTCGCCCATTAAGCCGGACGAGAAAATTACCGGCATTCAGTTTTACAGCAACACGGGCGAGAAACTGGTGCGTATGTTCCACAAACAACCGGTTTATGCCGCGAGCGGTGAGTGTTTACCGCTGTTTGGCTATGCTTTTGTGCCTGACAAACACTACGCGCTGGCCTGGGATGTGGAAGCGCCAAACCCCGAGAATTATCACTTAATTACTGCGGAGTTCAGCGTGTCAGCGAAAGAAGATGGGGGCCTTCGCATTGAGTCCCATTAAGACGAGCCGGCTTAGCTTAAATCGTGCAAATCTTTTTCCAGAGCAGGTGTAAGCGACATGTCAGGGAATATGACCTTCAGCCCCTGCCGCTCCGGCGTGCAGCACATCACGCCCACTTGCACTGCACCTTCAGGGAATGGGCAGAGACGAAGCAGCGGCCAGCGTTTGCGATCGGCGGAATATTGCAGACGTAAGGCACCCCCCTTACGCGTCAGCCGTAACCAGAACTCACGGGGATTCCCCTGAAACAATCCAGTGGCCCAATCGGAATGGGTCAGGGTGAGTACGCTGCCGATGGCGGGCGAACCATCATTGAATTCAATGCCCGCTTTCAGCCAGTGCTGGTCGTCTTTCACCAGCATAATGCCAGCCTGGTCATACAACGTCGTAAAATCCGCGCAGACTTTGACCTGAAAGGTAAAGTCTTCAGTCGTTTCAGTCGCAAAGATATGACCGGAAAACCGTTCGAAGCCGTACCAGGTTTTGCGCCAGAAATCGGTGTGCGCATCCGTCACTACCGAAAGCTCACCGTTTTCAAACTGCCAGGTGGTGGGCTCGTTGATCCATTTAAAAACAGGCTGCATTGATCTTTCCTTGTCAGTGACACCGGGAGTGGTAGAAAGAGTGTAGCGCACACCCCACCCTTGACCGCCGACAAAGTAACGCTGCCTAATCCCTCGCATAATCACGCCCGCTTATCTTTCCACGGGTGTGACCACATGGCTTACCAACTAAACCTTAACTGGCCTGAATTTTTAGAGAAATACTGGCAGAAAAAGCCGGTTGTATTGAAAAACGCGTTCGCGAACTTCGTTGATCCGATTACGCCAGATGAACTGGCAGGCCTGGCGATGGAAGCGGAAGTCGACAGCCGCCTCGTCAGCCATTTCAATGGCGAATGGCAGGCCAGCAACGGTCCGTTCGAGCATTTTGACGGGCTCGGTGAAACCGGCTGGTCACTGCTGGCGCAGGCGGTAAACCACTGGCATGCGCCGTCTGCTGAGCTGGTGAAGCCGTTCAGGGCGATCCCGGAATGGCGCTTTGATGACCTGATGATCTCCTTCTCCGTACCGGGCGGTGGTGTCGGTCCACACATCGACTGGTATGACGTTTTCATCATTCAGGGGATGGGCAGCCGTCGCTGGCGCGTAGGCGATAAACTGCCACTGAAAGAGTTCTGTCCGCATCCGGCGCTGCTGCACGTTGAGCCGTTCACGCCGATCATTGATGAAGATCTGGAACCGGGCGACATTCTCTATATCCCACCAGGATTCCCGCATGACGGCATCACCCATGAAACTGCCTTTAACTACTCCATCGGTTTCCGTGGGCCAAACGGTCGTGACCTGATCAGCAGCTTTGCCGATTATGCCGTTGATAACGATCTGGGTGGCGATCACTACACCGATCCGGATCTGGTTAGCCGCGAAAACCCAGGCCGGATAGAAGATTACGAGCTGGAACGCGTGCGCGGCATGATGATCGAGATGATCAGCCAGCCGGAAGAGTTCAAACAGTGGTTTGGCCGCTTTATCACCACACCGCGCCACGAGCTGGACATTGCCCCGGCAGAGCCGCCGTATGAGCCGCAGGAAGTGCTGGATGCATTGATGGACGACCAGGTGCTGACCCGTCTTGGAGGCCTGCGCGTGCTGCATGTCAGCGACGGCTTCTTCGTCAACAGCGAGCCTTTTGAGACCGTTGCACCGAAGGCGGCAGAAGCACTGTGCCAGCATTTGCTGATCGGTAAGGACGAACTGGGTGAAGCGTTAAACAACCCGACCTTCGTTGCCGAGCTTACCGGGCTGGTTAACCAGGGCTACTGGTATTTCGACGAGTAAGAACATGTGCTCGATCAGGCGGTGAAATCCCCACAAAAATGCGAGCACGAACGGTCCCCTCTCCCCAAAGAGGAGAGGGGATCACCACCAGAGCCTACCGGTAAACCGGCAGCAGGTTAAAGCTCGACAGCACATGAATCAGCGCGTTGCCCGCCCCGAAACACAGAATCAAAATGATCATCGCCTTGCCGCCCCACACCCGATAGTGCGGACTCCCAAAATGTTTACGTGATGCACTCGCTAAAAGCGCGGGCACAATCGCGGCCCACACGGTGGCTGCCAGTCCGGCAAAACCAATCGCATAGATAAAGCCGTTGGGCCACAAAAGTCCGCCGACCATCGGTGGCAGGAAGGTGACCAGCGCGGTCTTAAAGCGCCCCTGCGGGCTGTCGTCAAATTTGAACAGATCCGCCAGATAGTCAAACAACCCCAGGGTGACGCCAAGGAACGAACTGGCGACCGCAAAGTTCGAGAACACCGTCAGCAGCAGATCCAGACCACGACTGTTCAGCACCCCGCTGAGCGCCTGCACCAGCACGTCAATATTGCCGCCTTTCTCTGCGATATCGACAAACGCCGGGCGCGGAATATTGCCCATCGTTCCGACCAGCCAGAAGATGTAAAGGATCAGCGCCATCAGCGTGCCGAGCAGCAGGCAGCGGCGAATGGTCTGCGGATCTTTACCGTAGTACTTCATCAGGCTCGGTACGTTACCGTGGTAGCCAAAGGAGGCCAGGCAGAACGGCAGGGTCATGATGATGTAGGGCAGATAGCTGGGGTTGACTTCGGCAGTGTTGAATAACACCGCAGGCTGCACGTGCCAGATCAACCCACCAAAGCTCATAAAGAAAGTAAGGATCTTCGCACCGAGCACAATGGTGGTCATGCGACTGACCGCCCGGGTACTCAACCAGACAATAAACGCGACCACTAACGCAAATAACACCCCGCCGATTCGAGCCGGGAAATTAATATTCATTTGCGAAAAGGTGTGATGAATAACGGAGCCGCTGGCGGAAATATAAGCGTAAGTCAAAATATAGAGGACGAAGGCGACCGTCAGACCATTAATAATATTCCAGCGGTTGCCGAGTAAGTCTTTTGTGATGGTGTCGAAACTGGCACCAATATGATAATTCAGGTTGGCTTCGAGGATCATTAATCCTGAATGCAACATACAAAACCAGGTGAAAACTAATGCGAGCAAAGACCAAAAAAACCAGGAGCCAGACATAACAACCGGTAATGAAAACATGCCTGCGCCAATAATGGTGCCACCAATAATCATCGCGCCACCGACGAGCGACGGTGCTTTATTTGTTACCGATAGAGTAGCCATAATGCGTTTTCCTCGCGTGGCTATAGACGTCATATTCCGCATCGCCCTTATCGGGCAACGTGTATTTATTCAGGCGTGATATCGGAAAGACGCGCCCATTGCGGGCGCGTCAGAAGGGGCGTTATACCACCGGTTTCAGGCGGGCCACAAAGTGGCGCAGCACCGGCGGCTCGTAGGTAAACGTCAGCCCTTTAATGGACGAAGCGCGTTTCTTCACGGCAATCAGCGAGTCAGCGATATAGTCCATATGGTCGTTGGTGTAGACACGGCGCGGAATGGTCAGGCGCAGCAGCTCCATCGGTGACGGTTTTTGCAGCCCGGTTGCCGGGTCACGGCCCAGCAGCAGAGAGCCAATCTCCACGCTACGAATCCCTGCTTCCAGATAGAGTTCGTTATTCAGCGCATGCGCGGGGAATTGTTCAGCCGGAATATGCGGCAGCAGCAGTTTCGCATCCACGAACACCGCGTGGCCGCCGGTCGGGTACTGAATCGGAATGCCGCCTTCACGCAGACGCTCACCCAGATACTCGACCTGCGCAATACGGTAGGTCAGGTAATCTTCGTTGGTGCCTTCTTCCAGGCCAATAGCCATCGCTTCCATATCGCGCCCCGCCAGGCCGCCATAGGTGACGAAGCCTTCCATTGGCACGCAGCGGATGCGTACTTCGTTAAACAGGTCTTCATCTTCGCGGAAGCAGCACAGCCCGCCAATGTTCACCAGCGGATCTTTTTTCGCCGACATGGTGAGCATGTCGCCGTAGGTGTACATCTCGCGGATGATCTCTTTGACGGAACGATCCGCACAGCCCTCTTCACGCTGCTTGATAAACCAGGCGTTTTCGCAGAAGCGAGCGGAGTCGATAACCACCGGAATCTTATGGCTTTTTGCGATCTGGTACACTTCGCGCATGTTCGCCAGCGAAATCGGCTGACCGCCTGAACTGTTGCAGGTCACGGTGGTGACAATCGCCGCCACGTTCTCTGCGCCATGCTCGGCAATGGTCGCTTTCAACTGGTCGATATCAAAGTTGCCTTTCCAGTCGTACCACGAGGTGGTGTCGAACGCTTTTGGCGTCACCACGTTGATGGCCTTCGCCCCGTTCAGCTCAACGTGGGCGGCGGTGGTGTCGAAGTGGAAGTTAGAGATAAACACCGGCTTTTTCGATTTGCAGCGGGCAATCAGCGAAGGGAAAAGGATCTGCTCAGCGCCACGCCCCTGGTGGGTCGGAATGGTGAACGGATAACCGATGATCTCTTTCACTTTTGCACATAAATTCTGATAGTTGCGTGAGCCTGCGTAGGCTTCATCGCCCATCATCAGCCCGGCCCACTGGCGGTCGCTCATGGCCCCGGTACCGGAGTCGGTCAGCAGGTCGATATAGACATCTTCGCTGTTGAGCAGGAAGGGGTTATATCCGGCCTCGGCCAGCGCTTTCACGCGATCGTCCCAGGTGGTCATTCGGATATTCTCAACCATCTTAATGCGGAAAGGTTCAGGGATGCGTTTCATAATAATTTCTCCAATAGCGTGCCGTGCGACGTCACGATATTTTTGGCGGAATAAAGCACGCAGAAAAATATCGCTCAACGTCGTGTTGAGTTAGATTTTTTTAATGGGTTTCGGGCAGCGGAGAATTAACGTGGGAAGTCGTCAGTAATTCGAGGGTCAAGATTATACCAGGCGTTGAGACCGCCCTGGGCAATGAGGCGGTAAATCAATCTGTATTTCATTACATCGTCCTCAGACGTTACGGGTGTAATAAAAATAGAGAGAAATGAAATAATAACCGCGATTAAACTCACAAATAGTTTATTGGGGATCAAGTGGGACAGGAAAGTTTGAAGACGGACACGCTTTCAATGAAGACGATTGCAAAAAAAAGCCCTGCAATAAGCAGGGCAAAACACACGAGCATAAAGCCTTAGAAATCCATTTTGACCGTGAACTGCACTTCGCGCGGATCGCCAATCTGGTTACCCAGGTTATTGGTGCCGATAGACGAGGTGTAATAGGTCTTATCGAACAGGTTTTTCACGTTCAGTTGCAGCGTCACCGGGTACTGCAGCTTCATTTTGTATGCTGCAAAGGCATCCGCCACGAAGTAGCCTGGCAGATAGTAATCTGCACCGTTGGTTGCAGAACGACGGTTCACCCCGTGACCGCCGCCGCCCAGCGTCAGCGTGTTACCGCCCGGCATGTTGCGGATGTCATAGGTCAGGAACACGGAACCGGTGTGGCGCGGCACGTTAGGCATCGGTTTGCCTGCATAAGCCGGGTCTTCCAGTACTTTGGCATCGGTGTAGCTGTAGCTGGCGATGACGTTCATGTTGCTGGTCAGCGCACCGGCGATATCCATCTCAACACCCTGCGAACGCACGCGACCTGCGGTTTTCGCCACGGTTTCGTCGCCGACGATCTCGCTGTACATCACGTTGCGTTTATGAATATCGAACAGCGAGATGTTGGCGGTTACGCCATCAAAGAGATCGAACTTCGCCCCCACTTCCCAGGCCGTTGAAGTCTCTGGCGGCAGGTCGCCGATGTAGCTGGCGATGGAGTATTGCGGCATAAACGACTGCGCCACGTTACCGAACAGTGAGATGGACGGGGTCAGCTTGTAGACCATGCCGAATTTCGGCGTCCACTGCTCGTCACTGCTGTCGGTGTTCTCGTTAAACGGACGACCTTTCCCGGCGTATTCGGTGTAGTACTGGTAGCGCACGCCCGCGACCACGATCCATTTATCCGTCAGATAGAGCGCATCCTGCACGTACGCGGAGTAGCTCTCCTGCTTGATGGTCTGGTCGCTATCGGACGCAGAGACCGAGGTACATTTGCTGGCATTGCCGTAAGACGGGTTATAGATATTGAAATCTTTCACGTTCTTACAGCGGATCATGTCGGTGCGCAGCAGATCGTAATTCTCATACGACACGCCGGTCAGGATCTCGTTGTAGAACCCGCCGATGTCCACATTCCCTTGCAGATCGGCACGGGTGCTGTGCATACGCTGGGTTGATCCCTGGGTGGCATCCACACGGCGGGTCAGGTTGCCGGTAGCGGCGTCATACGCCATCACGCGGGACTGGTTATCGCTGTATTTGTCCTGGCTGAAGCTGTAATCAAACTTCGCCGTCCAGGCGCTGTTCAGGCGGTATTCGGCGTTCAACTGCGCCAGATCGGACTCACCATCAGTGATGTTGAACGGCTCATCGAAGCGGGTTTCACGGCTGACATTGACCGCTTTTTTGGTGTTGAGATCGAAGATGGTGCCGCGATCGAACGGGGTTTTGTAGTCGCGGTGGGAGTAGAGCACGCTCACCGTCGCATCATCGCCAAACCAGGTCAGCGACGGAGAAATAAAGGTGCTTCTCTCTTTGCCGAAATTGCGCCAGTAATCCTCATTCTGGTACTCGCCAATTAAGCGGTAGGCCAGACGGGTACCTTCAATTGGCCCGGTGACGTCAAAATCGCCCGTGCCGCCGCCAAAGCTGGAAGAGGTGGCGGAAATGGAACCGCCAAAGGTAGTTTGCGGGCGCTTCGTTACAACATTGATAAGCCCACCGGGATCCAGAATGCCGTACAGCGTAGAGGCCGGGCCTTTCAGCACTTCGACCCGCGAGGTGGCGGCGTTGAAACTACGTGGCAGCACGGTTTTCAGGCCGTTGGTCATGATAGAACCGTCACGGTTGGCACCAAATCCACGGCGCACGAAAGCGTCCTGGGTGCCGCCCAGCGTGTTGGTCTGCACCACGTTGCTGACGTTATACAGCGCTTCATCAAGCGTGGTGGCGTGCTGATCTTCCAGCACTTTATCGCTGACGGTGTTCACCACCTGTGGAATATCCAGCAGCGGCATGGTGGTCAGCGTTGCGGAGGAGGAGGTCAGCGGCTGATAGCCTGATGTCGCTGCCTGGTCCGCAGAGGACGCCCCTGCCAGTACCGTTATCGTGTCGGTCTCTTTGTCTTGTTTGGTATTTTCTGCCGCTGCTGCCAGAGGTGAAAATGCTGCGCCCAGAAACAGCGCTGAAAACAGTGCGCGCCCTTTTTTCCCGGAGATATAAGAAGTTAACTCAGCCATGTTGTTGTTTTTCCAAAATGCCCCTGCCAGTCACCCATGAGGGGGAACGTTTCTTTGTTCATTGCCCGATGCTGCAATCTATCCGTTGGCCTGAAATATTCGCGCCGGATATGTTATTGAGAATCATTCAAACATGACGAAATGTAGTAGTAAATGAAAAAAGTGATAAAAACACTACATTGCAAATGGGCTGAAACAGTCTTAGCTGAATTACGGTTTTATGGTTTTTAATTTATTGAAATGTAAATGTTTTTGTTTTCTGAAAACCCAGTGAAGTTTCTGTAATAGCGACAAATATCCCGTGAATAATTACGGGTTTGAATCTCTTGACTACTACAGGGTGCGGCGGCAAAATCTAAAAGAGAATGATATTTATTTTTATTTATTGGGCTGACGCGCGCGGAGTTTACCACGTGGTTGCGGCGCAGGAGTGAAGATGCCACAGCAGGTGGAAAATGCGGCTCTGCCGCCGGGAATTGTGCTGGAAAACCTCTCGGCGGGGTATCAACAGCAGGTGATTGTTGACAACATCAGCCTTGCTATTCCACCTGGAAAAATGACGGTGCTGGTTGGCGCCAACGGTAGCGGAAAATCCACCTTACTCAGCACCATTGCGCGCCTGCTTAAACCGCTTGGCGGCAATGTATTGCTGGATGGCAAAGTCCTTCACCAGCAACCCACGAAAGCCGTCTCGCGCCAGTTAGGTATTCTTCCGCAATCGCCGCTGGTGCCGGAAGGATTGACCGTTTTTGAGCTGGTCTCCCGTGGGCGTTTTCCCTGGCAGACTTTTATGCGTCAGTGGTCGCAGGAGGATCAACGGGCGGTCGAAGAAGCGCTGGAGGTCACCGGCACCACCGAATTTGCCCATCTCCCGGTCGACAGCCTCTCCGGTGGTCAGCGTCAGCGCTGCTGGATTGCCATGGCGCTGGCGCAACAGACCCCGGTGATTCTGCTCGACGAACCCACCACCTATCTCGATCTTCGCTACCAGGTGGAGATCCTCGAACTGCTGCACGACCTCACTCGCCGTCACGGGCGTACTGTGGTGGTGGTCCTGCACGATCTTAATTTTGCGGTCAATTATGGCGACACCTTAGTGTTTCTGCGCCAGGGCAAAGTGCAGGGCGTGTTGCACGAAGGCGATCCATGTCCGGCAGAACTCATTAAAGCCGTGTTCGACGTGGACGTGCATGTCTCCACCAACCCGATGACCGGCAAACCGTTCTTTATGCCGTTTCGCCGCCCGAACGGGGAGGGTGTGTGACGACGCAACCGCTGGCACTGCGCCGTCAGACCGGGCGCATCGTCTGGGCGACGGGAGGCATTCTGCTCCTGCTTATGGTGAGTGCGGTGATTCATCTCGGGCTGGGCGCGCGCCTGGTTGCGCCACGCACCGTTGTGGCGGCGTTGCTGGCGTTTGACCCGCGTAATTTTGAACACCAGATTATCGTTAACCTGCGTCTGTTACGCCTTGTCGCAGCACTGCTGGTGGGGGCGGCGCTGGGCGTGGCGGGCGCGTTGCTCCAGTCGGTTATCCGCAACCCACTGGGCGAGCCGCATATCCTCGGACTCAATGCGGGGGCGGCGCTGGCGGTGGTTGCCACCACGGCACTGGGCCTCTCTTTTGGCCCAGGCAGACCGCTGATTGCGGCCGGTGGTGCCGGAGCGCTGTTTGCACTGGTGATGGGGCTCTCCAGCGCCGGGCGCGTGGGCCTGACGCCAATGAAAGTCACTCTCTGCGGCGTGGCGCTGACCGCCTTCACGTCCTCCATCACCGCGGCCATTTTAATCCTTGATGAACAAACCCTTGCGGCGATGCGTATCTGGCTGGCAGGCGACCTGGCAGGCTTAAGTTGGGAGACGCTGCGCGGGGCCGCCAGTGTGGCGTGCGGCGGATTGGTACTCGCGCTGTGGCTTTCACCGGCGCTGAATATGCTGGCGCTCGGTGACCAGGTGGCGACCGGGCTCGGCGTATCGCTGGTGCGTACCCGGTTGCTCGGACTGGCAGCGATTGCGCTGCTTTGCGGCGCGGCGGTGTCGCTGGCCGGGCCGATTGGTTTTATTGGCCTGGTGGTGCCGCACGTGGTGCGCCGCGTGGCGACCGATGATCTGCGTATTGGCATCCCGTTGTGCGCCCTGACCGGGGCACTGCTGTTGACGCTGGCGGACATTGCCGCCCGTACGCTGATTGCGCCTCAGGAACTGGCGACGGGCGTGATGACGGCCCTGGTCGGCGCGCCGCTGTTCATCCTGCTGGCATCGAGGTTGTTTAAATGAGCCCGATTCTGCAACGTGCCGGATTCTGTGCATTCCGTGCGGGGCGCTTCTCCCGCTTATGGCGACCGCAAACCGCCTGCTGGGGGCTGGTGCTGGTGGCTGTTGCTATTGGTTTGCTGCTCTGCGGACTGATGCAAGGCTCGCTCCCGGTACCGGTTTCTGCCATCGGACGCGCCATTTTCTCCCCTGAAGCATTGAGCGCTGAGCAGCAGTATGTGGTCTGGGACATTCGTCTGCCACGCCTGCTGATGGCGTTGCTGTGCGGCGGTATGCTCGGCATGGCGGGGGCGGCGATGCAGTCCATTACCCGCAATGGACTCGCCGATCCGGGTCTGCTCGGCGTGAAAGAGGGGAGTAGCGTGGCGGTGCTGACGCTGATTCTGCTTTTCCCTGCTCTGGGCGTGGTCTGGCGACCGTTAGTAGGAATGGCAGGGGGACTGCTGGCGGCGCTGATTGTGCTGTTGCTGGCAAGGGACTTCTCCCGCCCGCGCTTTATTCTGCTGGGCATTGGCGTCTCCTGGACTTTCGCGGCGGGTATCGGGGTGTTTATGACCACCGCCGATGTGCGTGATGTGCAGACCGCGCTGGTGTGGATGGCGGGCAGCCTGCATGCAGCGACCTGGCCTTTACTGCTGGTGGCGAGCGGTTGGGCGATGCCCGCAGCGCTCATTCTGTTTCTCACCGCCAGGGCGTCAGATGTGGCGCTGTTAGGAAATCAGGCGGCGGTTGGATTGGGAGTGCGCCTGGGCTGGCTGATGCGCGTGCGCTTTATTGCCCCTGTTTTACTGACGGCGGCCTGCGTCTCCTGCGCCGGGAGTATCGGATTTGTCGGACTGATTGCGCCACACATGGCGCGCTTCCTGCTACGCGGCGGTCAGGTAGCACTGCTGTCAGGGAGTGCGTTGCTCGGTGCCTTGCTGGTGCTGGTGGCAGATACCCTGGGACGACTGGCCTTTGCGCCATTGCAGATCCCGGCGGGCATTGTGATTTCATTGATTGGCGGGCCGTTCTTCCTGCTGCTGCTCTGGCAGCGTCGGGACCGGCTGTAACTTCAGGGAGCCGTATGCGCTTACTTTTTGCTTTCTTCGCTCTGGCAGTGAGCACGGCGTACGCCGCACCTGCCACCCAGGTTTTTAAAGATGATCTCGGACGTTCGGTGATCGTGCCGCTGCACCCGCAGCGCATTGTCTCGCTGCACGATCTCGACATCACCATTCCGTTGATTGAGCTGGGCGTGCTGCCGGTTGCCAGTCACGGGCGTACCCGCCCGGATGGCAGCCACGTTCTGCGATCCAGCGCCATGCTCACCGGGGTCGATTTCGATAACAGCCACATTGTGTTTATTGGCACCGCAACCATCGACATTGAAGCCGTCGCGGCGGCGAAACCGGATCTGATCATCACCGAACCGAGCCGTAACACGCCGGTGGAGCAACTGGAAAAAATTGCTCCGACCGTCAGCATCGATCACCTCGACGGGGGGGCACCGCGCATTTACAGCAAGCTGGCGCAACTGACCGGCACCCAGGCGCAGCTCGCCATTCTTGAGCGCCGTTACCAGGCACAAATTGCGGCGCTGAAAAGCACGGTGGACACCAGCAAGATCCGTGTGTCGGTGATTCAGGCTAATCAGGGAAAAATCAACGCGCTGCATACTTATCACTCCCTCGGGCGTGTATTGCGCGATGCGGGGTTCAGCTTCCCGCCGCTGATTGACAGCATTCCTGACGGCGGGCGCATCGATGTGAGCGCAGAGCGTCTGCCGGAACTGGACGCGGATTTCGTCTTTGCCACCTGGCGCGGCGACACTGGCGGCAAGCCGCAGGATGAGATGAAAGCGATGGATGCGGTGATGCCCGGCTGGTGCGATTTCCTCACCGCCTGCCGTACCGGACACTATGTACTGATCTCCCGCGAAGAGGCGATTTCCAACTCGTTTGCGGCACTAAGCCTGATGGTGGCGCAGGTGCAGTCACAAGTCGCCGGGCGTCCACTGCCCGCGCAGAAATAAGAGGCTGAGATGCTGGCAGCGAAGAAAACGAAAAGCCGTGTGGATGTGTACGGTGAGCGCTACCGGGCGCGGGCGCCGTCGCTGTCACCGCGTTTGCAGGCGGTGGCGCGTTACATTCATGAGAATCGGGAAGTGGTGCTGGAGCACACAGCCATTGAGATAGCCGCCGCTACTCAGACCTCCGATGCTACCGTGGTGCGGGCGATTCAGGCGTTAGGCTTTGCCGGATTGCGCGACCTGAAACAGACCATGGAGCACTGGTTCGGTCCGTCGGTTAGCTCGGCGGAGAAGATGAGCACCACGGTGGGGGCGCTCTCCTGTGATGTGAATTCTGGCATCGATTTTGTGCTGGAGGGGCATCAGTACACCTGCGAGATTTTGTCTGAGCCGGACAATCGCTACGCCATCGCCCAGGCGGTGGCCCTGCTGGTGGAGGCGCGTCAGGTGGCGATTTTTGGTATTGGCGCATCCGGGATTCTGGCAGATTACACGGCGCGGTTGTTCAGCCGCGTTGGGCTGCCCTCGGTGGCGCTCAATCGCACCGGTATCGGGCTTGCCGAGCAGCTTGTGAGCCTGCAACGCGGCGATGTGCTGGTGATGATGGCGCAAAAATCGGCCCACCGGGAAGGGCTGACCACCTTAAAAGAGACCAAACGGCTGGGCATTCCTGCCATTCTTCTCACCAACGCGCTCGACTCCCGCTTCAGTAAAGAGGCAGACGTGGTGATCCACGTCCCGCGCGGCGGTGAGAAAGGCAAAATCCCGCTGCACGGGACGGTACTGCTGTGCCTGGAGATGATCGTGCTGTCTGTCGCCTCTGCCACCTCTCAGCGGGCGATCAAAACGGTGAAACGCATTAACGAGTTCCACCGTGGCCTGAAACCGGGCGGGAAAAAGGTTTAAGCTTTCCGGCGGGCGAGGGCGTAAACCGCCAGTGCAGCGCCGTAGGCCATCACAATGGCGAGGGTCATTTTCCACATAGCTTCGCCGCCGAGCCCCGACAGCGGGGTAGCAATCCCACCGAACACAAACATCAGCATGCCAAGCAGGGCCGAGGCGGTACCGGAATAGCGGGATTCCACGCAGTTCATTGCCGCCGAGCCAGACAGCGTGCAGACGCCGCTGTTGAAGGCGACGGTGAAGAACAGCCCCACCAGAGCGAGCGTTTCATAGCCTGCTTCGGCAAAACCAAAGGTCGCGAGCGCGGTCAGCAGTGCCAGGATCAGGCCGCGTTTGAGCAGTACCTCCTGCGGGATGCGGCGGGCGAGGGACGAGAAAATCAGCGCAGAGATGATGAGCCCCGTGCCGTTGATGCCGAACAGCAGGCTGAACTGCATCGGGCTCATGCCGTATTCGTTCTGCAACACGTACGACGATGCGCCGATGTACGAGAACAACCCTGCCAGCATAAACGCCTGCACGAAACAGAATCCCAGAAATGCCCGGTTTTTAAACACCGCGCGGGTGGTACTGAGCAGGCTCTGCGGCGTGCTTTGCGGCTGGCGCGTCTCTTTAATCAGCGTCAGGCTCAGCAGCAGTAAGATGACCCCTGCCAGCGCCATCGTCCAGAAAAGTGCGCGCCAGTGCAGCGTCTGGGCGATGTAGCCACCCAGCACCGGTGAGATAACCGGGGCGATACCGTTAACCGTCATTAACAGGGCAAAAAAACGGGTGAGTTGGGTACCGGAGTATTTATCTCTGGCGATGGATCGCGACAGCACCGAGCCGCCTGCACCGGCAAAGCCCTGAATAAAGCGCCATAAAATCAGCAGGTAGATATCGTTGGTGGTGGCGCAGAGCACCGAGGAGGCGATAAACAGCACCAGCGACAGCAGCAGGGGGAGTTTGCGCCCGAGCTTGTCGCTCAGCGGACCGAAGAACAACTGCCCCAGTCCAAGGCCGATGAGCGACGCGGTCAGGGAGAGCTGAGTCAATGAGGTCGTGGTGCTCATCTGCTGGGTCATATCGGGCAGCGCGGGCAGATAAAGATCGGTGCAGATCGGGCCCATTGCTGTCAGGAGGCCGAGCACCAGTACATAAGAAATCGGCAGTTTTTGCATGGTTGTTCTCGTTGTTATAAGTGACGGATTTAGCGCTGGCTGCTCCCCCCTCTCCCTCTCCCTCAAGGGAGAGGGAGAGGGGGAAAAGCGGGCTTTAGCCCACGCCGCCGCCGAGTGACTGCCACAGGGTGACGCGGTTTTCCAGGTCCGTCTGTTGCAAGGAAATCAGCCCCTCCTGCGCCGACCACAGCGAACGCTGTGCGGTCAGCACCGACAGATAATCGCCGGTACCGGCCTGATACTGGCGCTGAGCGATATCCAGCGTTTTCTGCTCGGCGGCGACATACTCGCGCTGGGCATCCAGTTGCTCATCCAGCGTCTGGCGGCGGGCAAGCGCATTGGCAACATCCTTAAACGCGCTCTGAATCGTCTTCTCGTAGGTCGCAATCAGCCCTTTTTTCTGCGCCTCTGCGTAACGCAACTGCGCCAGATTACTGCCGCCGGTAAACAGCGGCAGTGAGATGGACGGCGCAAATGACCAGACCTTCATGCCGTGGTCGAACAGCGACGACAGGGCGCTGCTGCCGACGCCTGCGCTGGTGGTCAGCGAAATCGACGGGAAGAAATTCGCCCGCGCCGCGCCAATATCGGCGTTGGCGCTTAACAGATTATGTTCCGCCTCCTGGATATCCGGGCGACGCAACAGCACGGAGGAGGAGACTCCTGCCGGGGTCAGCTTGATGCTGTCGTTACCGAGGCTCTCCAGCGTACCGGGCAGCAGGTTTTGTGCCACGGTGTCGCCTGCCAGCAGGTTAAGCGCGTTGATATCCTGCGCCACCTGGGTCTGGTAACTGGCAACGCTGGCGCGGGCCTGCTGATACACTGCCATCGCTTCGCTGACGTCCGTTGCAGCCGCGACGCCAATCTCCTGACGGCGTTGCACAATCTTCAGCGAATTCTGTGCGCTGGCCTGGGTTTGCTGCGCCAGCGCCAGATTGCTGTTATCCGCCGCCAGGGTTAACCACGCGGTGGTGATTTCCCCGACCAGCGTCAGACGGGTGTTCTGGGCGGTATATTCACTGGCAAGCCAGGTTTCCCGCTCGGCACGGGTCAAACTCTGGTTATGACCAAACAGATCCAGCTCAAAGCTTGATACCGCCCCGCTGGCCTCGGCGCTGGAGGTAATCCCGCTGGCGACCGTCCGGCTGCGGGTGCTACTCAGCTCCGCATTCAGCGTCGGGAACAGCGCCGCGCGCTGCTCGCCATAAAGCGCTCTGGCAGAATCGATATCCGCAATCGCCTTTTGCACATCTCGGTTCTGCTTGAGCGACAGGCTCACCACCTGCTGCAGGCGGCTGTCGTTGACTACCTGCTTCCAGTCAGTTGCCACCGCCTGCGCCTGGCCACTGCTGCCGGGCAGGGTGGCAGGAATCGGGGCCGCCGGGCGTTGATATGCCGGGTCGAGAGAAACACAGCCCGCACTCAGGAGAGCAAGCACTAACACACTAATACGAAACATAATTACCCCTGGCGTTGGCGTTTACCGGCGAACAGACGTTTCACCAGCACGAAGAAAAGTGGCACAAAGAAGATGGCGAGCACGGTGGCGGCCAGCGTTCCGCCGATGATGCCGGTGCCGATAGCGACGCGGCTGTTGGCCCCTGCGCCAGTCGCGACCGCCAGCGGCAGTACCCCGGCGATAAACGCCAGCGAGGTCATCATGATCGGGCGCAAACGGGTTCGGGCGGCACGCAGCGCGGCGCGGCCCAGCGAGTAGCCCTCTTCCACGGCGGCTTCGGCAAACTCGACAATCAGGATGGCGTTTTTCGACGACAGCCCGATGGTGGTCAGCAGCGCCACCTGGAAGTAGACGTCGTTGTTGAGGTCTCGCATCCACGCTGCCAGTGCGGCACCGAGCAGACCCAGCGGGATAACCAGAATCACCGACAGCGGCACTGACCAGCTTTCATAGAGGGCGGCGAGACAGAGGAACACCACCATGATCGACAGAGCATACAGGCTCATGGCCTGACCGCTGGCGAGTTTTTCCTGAAGTGACAGACCGCTCCAGGCCCAGGTGCTCCCGGCTGGCAGGTTATCGGCGAGGCTTTCCATTTTGGTCATTGCCACACCGGAGCTGAAGCCGCTGGCATTTTCACCCTGAATCTCATACGCGGCGGAGCCGTTGTAACGCACCAGACTTTCCGGGCCGTACTCCCAGTGAGTGGTCGCAAAGGACGAGAACGGCGTCATGCTGTCATTGCTGCCGCGTACGTACCATTTCTTCAGGTCAGACGGGGATGCACGGAACTCGCTGTCGCCCTGGATATAGACCTTTTTCACACGCCCTCTGTCGATAAAGTCGTTCACGTAGGTGCCGCCCCAGGCGCTGGAGAGGGTGTCGCTGACATCGCTCAGCGAGAGGCCGAGTGCGACGGCTTTATTGCTGTCGATATCCACCTGCAACTGTGGCATTTGTGGCAGGTCGTTGGCGCGCACTGCCTGCAACTCGGTGCTCTTGGTTGCTTCACCAATCAACTGGTTACGCAGCTTGAGCAGGGCATCGCGATCGGTGCCGCCGCTTGCCAGCAGCTCGAAGGTAAAGCCGTTGCTCTGCCCCAGACCGTCCACCGACGGCGGCGTCATGGCAAAAATGCTGGCGTCGCGAATGGTACTGAGCTGCTGAGTGGCTCTGAGTGCAATGGCCTGCGCGGTGTTCTCATCCCCCTTACGTTCGGACCAGTTTTTCAGGGAGACGAAGGCCATCCCGGCGTTCTGCCCGCTGCCGCTAAAGCTAAAACCGGTGACGGTAAAGATAGCGTCGGTGTTGGCTTTTTCTTTGTTGAGGAACCAGTCGGTTACTTTGCTGGCAACAGCGTCGGTGCGCGGTGCGGTTGCCCCGGCAGGCAGGGTGAACTGCACCATGACTGACCCCTGGTCTTCGGTCGGCAGGAAGCTGCCGGGCAGTCGCCACATCACAAAGGCCATCGCCGCGCATAGCACGCCGTAGGTCGCCATCACCGTAAAGGAGCGGCGCAGCACGCGCAGAACCCGGTGCTCGTATTTGTTTTCGGTACGGGCGTAAAAGCGGTTAAACGCACCAAAGAAGCCTTTTTTATGCGGCTTGCTGTGCTGCATCACAGTGCCACACAGCGCCGGGGTCAGCGTCAGGGCAACCAACACGGAGAGGGCCATCGCGGAGATGATGGTGACCGAGAACTGACGGTAAATCACCCCGGTCGAACCGCCGAAGAAGGCCATCGGCAGGAACACGGCGGAGAGTACCAACGCAATTGCCACCAGCGCGCCGGAGATTTCCCCCATCGATTTCTCGGTGGCTTCGCGGGCGGGGAGCCCTTCGTCGCGCATAATACGCTCGACGTTTTCCACCACTACGATGGCGTCATCCACCAGCAGGCCGATTGCCAGTACCATTGCAAACAGCGTCAGGGTATTGATGGAATAACCAAACAGTGCCAGCACGCCAAAGGTTCCGAGCAACACCACCGGCACGGCCATCGCCGGAATCAACGTCGCACGGACGTTTTGCAGGAACAGATACATCACGCAGACCACCAGCACGATGGCTTCGATCAGCGTCTGTACCACGTCTTCAATGGAGATCTTGATGAAGTCGGTGCTGTCTTTCGGGTAAGCGATGTCATAGCCCTGCGGCATGCTGTGGCGGAACTCGGCGATTTTGTCCTTCACCAGGGTGGCGGTATCCAGCGCGTTTGCACCGGGTGCCAGCATCACGGCAAGACCTGCCGCCGGGTGGCCGTTCAGCTTCGCCATTGCCGAATAATCTTCGCTGCCCATCTCTACGCGAGCGACGTCGCCCACGCGCACCACGGCACCGTTGGTTTCGCTTTTGATGATGATATTGCGGAACTGCTCTACGGTTTGCAGGCGCGACTGGGCGCGCACCGTGGCGGTCAGTTGCTGGCTGTTGGACGCGGGCAACGCACCGATTTTACCGGCTGAAACCTGCACGTTCTGCGCTTCAATGGCCGACTGCACGTCTGAGGGCATTAAAGAGAACGAGGCCAGCTTGTCCGGGTCCATCCAGATGCGCATCGCGTATTCGGCACCGAACACCTGCAAGCTACCCACACCGCTCACGCGGGCAAGCGGGTCCTGCACATTACTGACCAGCCAGTCGGCAATGTCAGAGCTACTGGCGCGATCGGTGGTGTCATACAGCGCCATGATCAGCAGGAAGTTGCTCTGGGATTTCACCACCGTCACGCCGGATTGCGTTACTTCAGTGGGCAGACGGGATTCCGCCTGCTGCACTTTGTTCTGCACCTGAACCTGGGCGGTGTCAGGGTCGGTTCCCTGGGCGAAGGTCACGGTGATGTTCACCTGGCCGTCGGAACTGCTGGTGGAGGTGAAGTACAGCAGGTTATCAAGACCGGTAAGCTGTTGCTCAATCACCTGGGTTACGCTGTTTTCCAGCGTTTGTGCCGAGGCACCGGTGTAGGTGGCGCTGATTTTGACCGACGGCGGGGCGACGTCCGGGTACTGGGCGATGGGCAGCGTGCGGATAGCCAGCACCCCGGCCATCATGATCAGAATGGCGATCACCCAGGCAAAGACCGGGCGACGCACGAAGAAGCTGGAGAACATCAGGCGTTGCCTCCATTTTTCTGCACTTCTACGGCATTAACCTGTGTGCCCGGCGCGACCTTATCGGTGCCTTCCACAATCAGTTTATCGCCATTTTGCAGGCCCTTAAGCACCAGCCATTTGTCACCGTAGGTGTCGCTGGTCTCCACACTGCGCTGCTCGACTTTGTTCTCTTTCGTCACAACCAGCGCCGTCGCGTTGCCTTTGTTGTCGCGGGTGATGCCCTGCTGCGGGGCGAGAATGGCATCGTCCATCACACCTTCATTGACGCGGGCGCGGACAAACATGCCCGGCAGCAACTGCTGATGTGGGTTCGGGAAGACGGCGCGCAGGGTAACGGAGCCGGTAGCTTCATCCACGGATACTTCAGTGAGGGCCAGTTTGCCGGTTTCGCTGTAGGTACTGCCATCTTCCAGCGTCAGGGTGACGCCCAGAGTGCTGTCGTTACTGGCAAGCGCCTGTTTGCGCAGACGCAGCAGGTCAGCGCTGGTGCGGGTCAGGTCGACATACATGGTGTCGAGGCCGCGCACGGTCGCCAGCGCCGTGGTTTGCTCCGCAGTGACCAGCGCCCCTGGGGTGACGGACGAAATGCCAATGCGTCCGGCAATCGGCGAGGTTACGGTGGTCCAGTTGAGGTTGATGCGGGCGCTTTCACGTGCGGCCTGTTTGGCGCTAACGCTGGCGCGATCCTGTGCACACGTGGATTTCGCATCGTCGGCATCCTGTTGCGATACGCCGTTGTCTTTCACCAGCAGCGCGTAACGGCGGGCTTTCTGGCAGTCGGACTCCACCAGGGACTGCGCCTGTTTCAGCGAGGCGTCAGCTTCATCGAAGGTGGCGCGGTAGCTGGCAGGGTCAATCTGGTAGAGAGCCTGTCCGGCTTTGACCGTATCGCCCTCGGTAAACAGGCGTTTTTGAATAATGCCGCCGACCTGAGGACGAACTTCAGCTGTGAGAGAGGCTGCTGTGCGTCCTGTCAGAGTGCTGACGATGGAAAGCGGTTGGCTCTGGAGCGTAACGACACCGACTTCCGGGGTCGCATGTGGTTGTGCAGGTGGTGTGGCATTGTCGCAACCGGTCAGCGCGAATAAAGCCACAACGGTAGTTTTTATTAACTTCATTATATTTTTCCCGGCGTGTAAAAGGCCTGCCCGTTGATAAATCAAAGGCGGATGACGTTTTATTTTGGCAATAGCATGACGCCACTTCCGCGTGTGCGGAAATGATGACGAGCGGTGTTAAACACCGCCTGTAATTTATTTAATTAAGGTTATTTTTCAGCAAACAACATTTGCATTATGTCCTGATACATCTGGTGTAATTGTGCCGGGTCGCATTTCTGCGGCGTCAGGCTGCGAAACATGGTGCCTTCCATCAGTGATGCCATGATCTCCACCCCGCAGCGCACGCGCTCATCATCAAGATGCGGGTGCGTCTTTTTCAGGTGGGCGCAGGCGGTTTCATACATACGGGTGTCTGCTTCTTCCATCATCACCGCAACACGGGGATTGCGGGTCGCTTCGGCGGCCACTTCCAGCATTAGCGCGTCATCGTCATGGCTTAACGTTTGCCGCCAGGCAAGCACCTGTGCGAGGTGTTGCGTCTGAGTTTTGCCTTCCATCTCGGCGATGCGGTAGTCGATGATACGGCGGATCATCTCTTCGATAATGGCGTCTTTACTGGTGAAGTAACGGTAGATTTGCCCGACACTGAGCTGCGCCTCAAGGGCGATTTGCGACATGCTGGCCGCATGGAAGCCGCTGGCGCGAAAGCAGTGCCGGGCGGCAGTGATGATTTCGTCCTGACGGATCTGATGGCGTTCTTGCTGCGAGGCTTTGGGTTGCATGTCGGCTCCGGGTGAATAAGTTTTGAGAGTGATCATTCTCATTTCCGGTAAGAATATATGAATTTTGCCGCAAGAGGGAATCTTTTTCTGAGGAGATAATATGGATTTACAAAAGTCCATATTGTGGAGAAATAGTGAAGAAGGTTGCGTGGGAATAGAGGAAATATATTTCTGGTCGTGTGGGAAATATTATTGGGGGGCTTAGTATTAATACCCACAATATTATTCTGCATTTATAAATGGGGTGAAAGGACCGATTGTGCAGTATGTGATAGTGAGAATAGTTCTCAGTATTATTGCTGCGCTTTCGCGCCAATGGTAAGGTGTAACGCGCTTTACAGTGCGTTCCGGCCGGGACGCAGAACAGGATTGCCACGGTTGCCCGCTATGCAAAAAAAACACTTTTCCGTAGAAGACTTTATCGTGTTTGGCGAGCGTTACGGCATCGACTATCGCTTCCCTTCACTGTCTCAAACGCGTGATATCACCAAAGAAAAACACATTGTCATTAAAGGCGATGTGGAAGAGATCGCGCTCTCGTCCGGCCTCAATCTGACCAGTTCTGACATCCGGGTGCTGCAACCCTATGAGACCACGTCACTGCATAGCTGCCCGCTCTATATGCTGGTGGTACTGGAAGGTAGCGTGATGCTGCGGTTAGGCGGCCAGGAATTTGTGGTGCGTTCCGGTATGGCCTTTACCTCCCGGTTGAGCGAGCAGCAGGTGATGAATGCCAGCCATCTTGCAGACCATCATTTGCGCACCTTTTCGTTGGGCGTGGATCCGCAAAACTGCTGGCAATCGCCGTTACTTTCGGCGCTGTTACAGCAGTGGGAAAGCAGCGGCGCGCCGACGTTTTTGTGGCAGGTACCGGGCTTTCTGCTTTCCGGATTACAACATACCCAGCAATCTGGCATGTCCGGATTATCGCGCCAGTTGATGCTCGAAGGGGTGATGCTACAACTTCTGGGTCACGGCCTGGCCCACCGTCTGGAAAATCATGCGCCCCGCCATACCTCTCCGGTCAGTGAACACCATCGTCTGGAGACGATTCGACGCATGCTGGAGCAGCAGCCTGAAAAAGAGTACACCCTCACTGAACTTGCCCAACTGGCGGCGATGAGCAGCAGCAGTCTGCGGGTGAAGTTCCGCCAGGCCTACGGACACACGGTGTTTGATTACTTGCGTGAATGTCGGCTGGAGCAGGCGCGGCGCTACCTCGCACAGGGCTACAGTGTGCAGCAGGCGGCCTGGATGTCGGGCTATCAGCATGCCACTAACTTTTCAACCGCGTTTCGCCGCCACTACGGTATTGCACCAGGTGATGCCCGACAATCCAATTAACCCGGCATTTTCTCCGGGATATCGCCGCTTTTACCCGCTATATAGCCCAAAGTTCCGCATCTGTAATGCACTTTGGCACCACGCATACGCGTTCTGGCACTGCGCATAGCTATTGCTGCGTTCAAAAGGGTAATAATTCTTATTTACAATAATAACGGCTTCTGGAGATTTTCATGTTCGCAAAAACGCGGCTGGCGCTGATGATTGGTTGTATTACCGGTGGGATGAGCCTGATGGCTTATGCAGAAGAGTCCGCAACCTCGTCGACAAAGAGCGACACGCTGGTGGTGACCTCGCAAATGCAGAGTGGTGCAACCAAGCTGGAGACGCCGGATATTGAAACGCCGCAGTCTGTTTCCATTGTGACGCGCCAGCAGTTTGAAGAGCAGGGCGCGACCAGCGTCCGCCAGGCCGTGACCTATACGCCAGGTGTCTACGCCAACCAGATTGGTGCGTCCAACCGCTTTGATTACATCGTAATGCGCGGCTTCTCCGATGGCAGTCTGGATAACATCTATCTCGACGGCCTGAAAATGATGGGCGACACCAACTCGCATAGTTCGCTGGTGGTTGACCCCTGGTTCCTCGACAGCGTGGAAGTGGTCCGTGGCCCTGCGTCGGTACTCTATGGTCGCTCTTCCCCAGGAGGGATTGTGGCGCTGAATTCGCGTAAGCCCTCCTTCGACGCAGGCGGTCAGGTCAAGCTGTTTGCTGGTAACAATAACCAGCGCGGTGCTGCGTTTGATGTGACGGGCCCGGTGGATGATAACGATCGTGTCGCCGTGCGCCTGAGTGGGATGACCCGTTACGCTGACTCTCAATTTGACCATCTGAAAGAAGAACGTTATGCGATCATGCCGAGCCTGACCTGGCGCATTACCGACAGGACGCGTCTGGATGTGATGGCTTATCTGCACCGCGATCCGGAAGGCGGCAGCCACTCCGGTTTGCCATATGAAGGCACCGTTGTGCCGCACGCGGGCAAGAAAATCTCCAATACCTTCTTTGAAGGCGAAGACGATTACGACAACTACGATCGTCGCGAAAACATGGTCGGCTACAACTTTGAGCACGCCTTCGAAAGTGGCTGGTCCGTTCGCCAGAAGCTGCGCTACCTGCAGACCAAAGTGAACCTGAATCAGGTATATGCGGCGGGCTGGCTGAACGATACTGAACTGAACCGCGGCTATTCCGGCTCCGATGAGAAGATGAATGCGCTGACCCTGGATAACCAGGTCGATGGCAACATCGAAACCGGCATTGTGAACCACCGTGTGCTGCTGGGCGTGGATTATCAGCGTCGCAGCAACAATACCACCGGATACTACGGTGGCTTCCCGGCGATTGATGCTTTCCACCCGGTCTATGGTGCCGATCCGGACTACATCACTATGTACAGCCGCGAGAAGCATAAGCTGGAGCAGACCGGTATCTACGTGCAGGATCAGATGTCGCTTAATAACTGGCGTCTGACCCTCGGCGGTCGTCATGACCAGGTGAAAGTCACCAACGTCAACAAGCTGAATGATACCAGCGACACGCTGGACGAAGGCCACTTCAGCAGCCGTGCGGCGTTGCTGTACCTGTTCGATAACGGGATTGCCCCGTACGTGAGCTACTCAACTGCCTTTACGCCAACCAGCTTTACCGATGAATACGGCAAAATCCTTAAGCCAATGAAAGGCAAACAATGGGAAGCCGGGCTGAAGTATGAGCCGGAAGGGATGCAGGCGATGTACAGCGCGTCGGTGTTCCGCATCAATCAGGAAAATATCGCCACTAAAGAGGAGCCGACCGACCCGTACCGCTCCATTGGCGAAATTGAATCTGAAGGTGTGGAACTGGAAGCGGTCGGTCAGTTGACGGAGAACATTCGTCTGCAGGCGGCCTATACCTACACCGATATTCGCTACAAGAAGAGCAGCCCGGAAGAGCAGGGCAAACGTGCCGTCTATGCGCCGCGTAATCAGGCCAGCGCCTGGCTGAGTTACGATGTGAAGAGCGGCCCGCTCAACGGTCTGACCGTCGGTTCCGGTGTGCGTTATGTGAACGGGATTACCTCCGATCGCCAGAACACCCATACGCTGCCGTCTTATACGCTGATGGATATGGTGGTGGGCTACGACCTGAGCAATGTCGGTCTGAAGGGGCTGAGCGCGCAGGTTAACGTCAATAACGTGACGGATAAGAGCTACGTGGCAGCCTGTAACTCCTTGTCTTATTGCTACTTTGGTGCTGAGCGCAGCATTGTGGGCAGCGTGTCATATTCGTTCTGATAGAGATGCCCGGCAGTGTGCCGGGCATGTTTTCTCCCTCACACCTCAACCCTCCTCCATCGCAATATGCACCGCTTCCCCTACCTTCTGAATCGACTCTCGATTCTTATCGCTCAGCGGCATCGCGCAGTTAATACGCAGGCAGTTGCGGTACTTACCGGACGCAGAAAACAGCGAGCCGGGCGCGATTTGCAGCTTCAGGCGGCAGAGCTGGCGTGACACACACAGCATATCGACCGTTTCCGGCAGCTCAATCCATAACATATAGCCCCCCTGCGGGCGCGTAACGCAGATCTCACAGGGGAAATACTGACGCACCCAGCAGGTATAGGTTTCCAGATGCTGCTGGTAAATCTGGCGCATCCGCCGAACGTGGCGGTGATAGTGACCATCGCGGATAAACGCCGCCATCGCCAGTTGCGTGGAGGGGACGTTGGTGCCAATTGCGGCATACTTCATATGCAACACGCGGTCGCGATAGCGGCCTGGAATGATCCAGCCGACCCGCAGACCCGGCGCGACAGACTTGGTAAACGAGCTACACAGCAGTACTCGCCCGTCGATGTCGAACGATTTTATGGTGCGTGGGCGAGGGTACTCCGTTGCCAGTTCGCCATAAATATCGTCCTCAAAAATGACGATGTCGTGGCGCTGAGCCAGCGCCAGTACTGCCTTTTTACGTGCTTCCGGCATGATAAAGCCCAGCGGATTATTGCAGTTGGGGACGAGGATCACCCCTTTGATCGGCCACTGTTCCAGCGCCATTTCCAGCGCTTCAATGCTGATACCGGTTTCCGGATCGGTTGGGATCTCAATGGCTTTAATATCAAACCCGCGTAGCAACTGCATGGTGCCGTAAAACGAAGGGGATTCGACGGCGACAATATCACCGGGTTTACAGACCGCCAGTAACGCCAGGGCCAGCGCACCATGACAGCCATTGGTGATCACAATATCGTCTGGATCGACTGACGATCCGCTGTCGAGCATCAGGCGGGAAATCTGAGTGCGCAGTTCATGTTGTCCCGCCAGCGGATCGTAGCTCAGCACGTCATGGACATTGTGCTGTGCCAGGCGGCTCATCTCACGCCAGAGCGGCTTTAAGCTCGGCTGGGTCACATCCGGCGAGCCGCCACCAAAGTTGACTATTTCACGATCGCTACGCGCTTCCAGCAGCGTCAGCACTTCGTCCCACTGGGTGACTTCCACCGGGCGCTGTACCGGGCGCGACATGGCGGGAACCGGAGGTTGAGCCTTGCGTGGCGCGACAAAATAGCCTGAACGCGGCTGGGGGCGAATAAGCTGCAGATTTTCCAGTACCTGATAAGCCTGCTGCACGGTACTGATGCTCACCCCATGCTCCTGGCTCAGATTACGTACCGAGGGCAGCTTCTCGCCGTGGCGGTACAACCCTTGTTCAATACGTTCAGCCAGCAGCGTGGCCAGATTTTCATAACGCGTCATGCTGTATCCCCAATTCTCACCATACAGATTTTTAAACCAGTACAGAACGGCGCTGATTTTGCCGTGCAGATACAGTTTTAGTGGATCTGTATGTTAAAGAAAAGTGATTTCTGAATCTGTATTGTTATGGTCAATTCCAGCGAAGATATGGCTCTGCGAGAGTGAGGAGAGACGCGATGGAATTCTTTGAAAATCGATCAAAACGGCCGTTTTTATTGTTCACCCACACCTGGAACTGGCTGGTGAAAAAGTGGCAGCGCCACCACACCCGTAAGGTACTGAGTCGGTTAAGTGATGAGCAATTGAAAGACTTAGGATTAAGCCGCCACGACCTTGGTTATTGATCCCCCCAAAAGGCGGAGATAACATCTTGTTAATTTCCGCCTTTTCTGGCGTAGACTATGCTTAATGCCATCACCATTACGGGGGACACAACATGCATTTTATGGGCGGTAAGGACGACGAGAAAAAAGAGACCGAAGGCGGCAATGTGACGCAACTGATGCAGCAGAAATTGCTGGATTCACGCTCCATTATCATCTCCGGTGAAATCAACCAGACGCTGACCGAGAAAGTGGTCACCCAACTGCTGCTGTTGCAGGGCATTAGCGATGCGCCGATCAAAATCTACATCAACAGCCAGGGCGGTCACGTTGAAGCGGCGGACACCATTCACGACATCATCAAATTCATTAAGCCGGAAGTGCATGTTATTGGTACCGGCTGGGTAGCCAGCGCCGGGATCACTATTTTCCTCGCGGCGAAGAAAGAGCACCGCTATGCGCTGCCAAATACCCGTTTTATGATTCACCAGCCGCTGGGCGGCGTGCGTGGTCAGGCGAGCGATATTGAGATCGAAGCAAAAGAGATCATTCGCATGCTGGATCGCGTGAACCGTCTTATCGCGGACGCTACCGGCCAGACGGTGGAAAAAGTGAAACAAGATACCGATCGCAACTACTGGATGAACCCGCAGGAAGCCATTGATTATGGGATTGTTTCCCGCGTGGTGAAAAGCTACGAAGAGCTGAATCTGGACTGATTTATCTCGTCTGTGCCCCTGTCGCAATGGCGGGGGCAAAAAGCAACGTTTTTTCCTCTCTCTGACCTCAAAAATTCACTTCTCCGAACGCCCGAATTTCTTCACACTGTCGGTGATTCTGATTACGGAGAAACGGCATGAATAACAGTTATAAAGCCGCTTTTGTGATGATGGCGACGCTCAGTGCGCCTGTCCTGGCGGACAACAATGGAACCTCCTTTAACCATAAAGACTGGGAAGTGGTATGTGATAACACATTGACCTGTCGCGCCGCCGGATACAGCCCGGAAGAAGAGGCCAGTGGTTCGGTACTGCTGACGCGTAAAGCGGGCGCAGATACGCCGGTTACGGTGGATGTAGTGCTGGCAGAAATGGAATCGGACGAAACTGTCCAGCAGCCGAAACTGACCTTGTGGATTGATGGCGCTGAGCTTGGCGAAGTGGAAGCGCAGGACAGCGATACCTGGCGTCTCTCTGATGCTCAGACCGCCGCGTTGATCACCGCCGTGAAAGGCAGCGGTAAGGTGGAGTTCAGGGGCGGAGCAAAACCGTTCATTCTTTCCGGTGACGGGGCGACGGCGGTATTGCTGAAAATGGACGACGTTCAGGGGCGCGTTGACACCCCTGGTGCACTGATCAAGAAAGGTGACAAACCCGAAAGTGGCGTCACTGCGGCGGTGGCAGCACCAGTGATTAATGCGGCGAAAATCAGCGAAGCGCCTGAGCGTACGCTGACCGTCGCGGAAGTCACGGCCCTGAAGCCTAAACTGATGGCCACGCTGACCAAAGACAACAGTTGCGATCGTCTGCAAAACCCGGATGAGAAGGCGGAAGAGGGTGAGAATGACGTCACTTTGACGCCGCTGAGTAACAATCAGGTGCTGATTTCTGCACTCTGCTGGCGCGCGGCCTATAACGAAGGCTACGGCTTCTGGGTCACCGACAGCAAAATGCAGGGCACACCCGTCCTGGTGACGGATTCGGCATCAGACTACAGCGATGGCCTGATTTCACTGGGCCAGCGTGGCCGTGGTATTGGCGATTGCTGGGCATCATCGGAATGGGTATGGGACGGCAAAGCCTTTGCCCAGAGCAGCCAGTCTACCACCGGTATGTGCCGTTATATTCGCGCTGGCGGCACCTGGGATCTCCCGTCATTTGTGGCACAAGTGAAAGAGCCTGAGTAAGACTGATTTTTCGTTAATGGCATCTCTGCTTACCTTTTAGGCGGTTTTGGTAAGCTGAGGTGCCATTTTTGTATTCATAACTTCCACACCCCCTCTCACGCTCCAGACTCGTTTTCTCCTGATATATCTTTTGTCCGGTTTGGGGAAAGATTCAGGGCGTGAACAGCTTCACACCACATTGATAAATATCTCTTATAGGAAAACTGTACCTTTTATAAAAAGTGGGGATAAAATCGCCAAAATCGGTCGCGATGATGGACAAAGGAGGCAGTATGGATGACACGCTCGCGCTAGCTTCGCAGCAGCTTTCTGATAAGGCTTTTCACGGGGAATGGGATGCTGTCCTTGCTCTCCTCGAACGATTTCCGGCACTGATCAATCATGCGTCACCCGGCAAAGGATTTACTGCACTGCACCAGGCGGCCTGGCATGGGGCGGGTCTGGAAACGATTGGTCGCTTACTGCAATTTGGCGCAGATATACAACTGAAAACCAAAGGCGCCCGCCAGACTGCGTATGACATTGCGCGCAAGAAACATAAGGATCGCCCGGATCTGGGTTTCGCCCTTTCTCCGGCTTCTCGCACGCTTGCCCAGTTGATGCGTATCATTTTTGCTCAGGGGTTGCCTGAAGGCATGGGTTACCCCGATCTGTTGTTGATGGACAATCTGGTGATGCTCTTTAGTGATGAAGAGTGCGTCGCCCCCAATACCCCTGCCGAAGTCCGTTTTAAAGCTGCTTTCCTGGCGCTGACGGGCACCGATCTTTCTGCGCCTTTTACACCCCATGCCTCGATTCCGCCACACTGGTGGGTGAACACTGACTATTGGCGCGATACCTTTTTGCCTGCGCTACTTGAGCTAGAGAAACAAAAATCGCGAATCCCGCTTGGCCGTAGCTGGGCCACCATTGGCGATCTGCTGGTGCTGGAAAAAGAGGGGTGGGGGCTGCGCGGTGATCCCTGGCTGTGGATGGAACTGCGCAAATCCACGTCGCGCATTCCGCTGCCAGGCACCAAAAAAGAGCTGACGACCCTGCTGCGCAATCTGGTTCTCGCCCGCACCAACACCACCATGCTGGATGGGGACTCCGTTTACATCGCCCGCTTCAGTCGTGGTGGCATGAGCAGTGGTCATATCTCACTGCGTTTCTGGGAACAAGAAGGTATTCCATCGATCGTGGAACGGGCAGGGTGGCAAAGAGAGATGTGGGGGATGGTGTGACCGTTACGGATGTCATGCATTCCTGAAGCACCCTTCCATTTTTGCATCATCAAAACGCCATTTTCGTGCGTACGTTAACCTTGTTGTATATTCTTTTTTGTATATACAATAAGGGAGGGTACACTATGCCAATGGAGTTTGAATGGCACTCAGACAAGGCAGAGAGTAACTGGCGCAAGCATGGGGTGCGTTTTGAGGATGCGGTCTTAGTATTTGATGATCCCTGGCGTTTATCGATGCAGGAGCGCTATGAAAATGGTGAATACCGCTGGCAGTCCATTGGTCTTGTACACGGTATTGTTGTCATCCTCGTTGCACATACTGTTTTGTTTGAAAGTGGGAATGAAGTTATTCGGATAATCAGTGCGCGTAAGGCAGATCGTAAGGAGAGAAATCGATATGAGCATGGTTAAGCATAAACGTGGCGAGGCACCGGTTCTGAGTGCTGAGCATCGGGCAGAATTGAACGTGTTATCCGCCAAAGTCGATGATGACATTGATTACAGCGACATTCCTGCAACAGATGATCTGCAGTGGTCTGAAGCCGCACGTGGCAAATTTTATCGGCCACTAAAAACTCAGGCATCCGTCAGAATTGATGCTGATGTTATGGAGTGGCTGAAACGGCCCGGTAAAGGCTATCAGACCCGCCTTAATGCCATTCTGCGCGATGCCATGCTGCGCGATCTGAACAAGAAATAATCCTGGCCACGGTCATGTGGCCTTTCGCATTCCATGCTTTTTCTCACACTCGTTTCTTGATAGTTACCCTGGTAACTATTATCCTCCTCAGCGTTAAATGAGGAGCCTCCCGTGACTGAAGATGAACTGTTTGCCCGCCGACCTTTAGGGATGCGTATGGCGATGATTGTGCGCCAGTGGCGTGCGACTATCGATCACGCGCTGGCAGATACGAGGCTGACGCAGTCCGGCTGGACGGTGCTGATGCAGCTTCGTCAGTTAGGGGATAACGTCTCGGTGAGTGAACTGGCAGAGGTGCAGGGCATCGAACTGCCGCCGCTGATGCGGACTCTCACCCAACTCGAGGCTCAGGGGCTGATCGCACGTACGATATCGCCGTATGACAAGCGCATCCGCCTGCTCGCGTTGACGCCTGAAGGACGCGTCATGCTGGAGAAAATCACCAGCGTGATTGAAGCTTGCCAGGAACGGGCTGCACAAAATATCGCGGCTGAGAATCTTGAGATTTTTAGCGCCACCCTGAATCAAATCGCCTGCAATTTACGCGTAATGCGTAGTGAAGATAATAAGACTCAATAAATCATGATGACGCCAGAACAAAAATTTGCCCGCTGGGTAAGGGTCAGTATTGCCTCTTTCCTGCTGATGTTTGTCTATTTTATCGTTGCGGATATCTGGATCCCGCTGACGCCTGACTCCACGGTGATGCGCGTAGTGACGCCGGTTTCTTCACGCGTAGCGGGCTATGTCGCCCAGGTGCACGTGCAAAACAACAGCCTGGTGAAGAAGGGTGATCTGCTGTTCGAGTTAGATGCCACGCCATTTAATAATCAAGTCGATGCGGCAAAAATCGCTCTCGCGCAGGCCAGGTTGACCAATCAACAGCTGGATGCACAAATTGCGGCGGCCCAGGCGAATCTGAAAACGGCCCAGCTCACCGCGCAGAACGACAAAGTGACCTTTGATCGCTACCAGCGCCTGGGCACGATGCAGAACGTTTCCCAGTCCGATCTGGATAAAGTGCGCACGACCTGGCAGAGCAGCGTGCAGTCAGTTAACAACCTCAATGCCAGTATCCACGCCCTCACCATTGAGCGTGGCGAACGTGACGACAGCCGTAACGTGACGCTGCAAAAGTACCAGAATAGTCTCGAACAGGCGCAGCTTAACCTCGGCTGGACGCAGGTTCGTGCGGAGATGGATGGCAAGGTAAGTAACCTACAGCTCAGTCCGGGTTTTTACGCCGCTGCCGGCAGTGCCGCACTGGCGCTGGTGCATGACAATGCCGATATCGTGGCGGATTTCCGCGAGAAAAGTTTGCGTCATACCCATCCGGGTACCGATGCCGCCGTGGTCTTTGATGCTCTGCCGGGTCAGGTGTTCCGCGCCCACGTCACCAGCAGCGATGCCGGTGTGCTGGCAGGCCAGGAAGCGGTAAACGGATCGTTGTCTGAACCGGAAACCTCCAACCGCTGGGTACGTGATGCGCAGCGTATGCGTATTCACGTTGCGCTTGATGACGAGATGCCAAAAAATCTGCCGACCGGCGCACGCGCCACCGTCCAGCTTTACAACAGCGAAGGGGCCTTTGCCCGCTTCTTCTCCGGGCTGCAAATTCATCTCGTGAGCTGGCTGCACTATGTCTATTAATACCCTGGCGCGTGTCTTCACGCCGCACGGCAACATCGTCTACACAGCGAACGATTTTCGCCAGACTTTGCGCATTGTGTTCGCCGGGATGATCGCGCTCAGTATTTCGAGTTTCTATAACACCAGCTACGGCGTTTTCTACGTCGTCTACCCGGTGATGCTGCTTTCGCTGGTGCCGGTTTTTAACCGCCACGTGGCAAAGCAGTTCATCTTCAGTGCGGTGATTAACTGTGTTGAGATGGTGCTGATCATCGGCTATCTGGCGAAATGGCCGGTGATGATGACGCTGGTGGTGTTCGGCCTGTATGTCATGCGTTTTCGTTTTATGAGCAAAGGGCCGCTGTTTCTCTTCGGCTCCGCCGGGGTGGTGTGTCAGAGCACGATGCTCAACTTCATGAGCTACCCGACCAGTGACTGGCATACGCTGATCTTCTCCAATATTGAAGCCAGCGTGATGGCGGTGATGCTCAGCGCGCTGATGAATTACCTGATCCCCGATGTCGATCCCCGTAACCCACCGCCGAGGATCGAAAAAAGTGACGCCCGCGTGCGCCACGAATCGCTGCTCTCAGGCACCGTGGCGACGATGATCTTCGTGGTATTCCAGCTCAGCGATCTCAGTGATTCTTTGTCGGCGTTAATGGCGGGCATTTTGATCCTCTTCCCGATGCATTATCGCGGTGCGGTGATGAGCTCAATCTGGCGTGTGGTAGGGGTGATGCTCGCCTGTCTCTACATTTTGCTGGTGCAACTGGTGCTCTATAACCACAGCAGCCATATGCTGCTGATGATGCCGCTGATCGGCCTTGGGCTGGCATTTAGCGCGCGGCTGCACGTAATGGAAAAGGTTGGCGCGGGCGTGGGCTTTGCCAGTGTGACGACCATCGGCATCATGTTTGGACAGAACCTCCACCCGGACACGGACCTGGTGTTCAGCGATCTCTACCGTATTGTGTCGGTCACCGTGGCACTACTGGGTACGCTGACCATGGTCTTCCTGGTGCACTTGATCTTAAATCGCTTTGAGGCAACGCGGTTCGTGATTGAGGAGTCGTAGATTGTCAGGGCAGGGGCATGCGCTAAAACTCTGCCACCTGCTCAAACACCTCATCCACGCAGCGGTAAATGGCCTGGGTTGCCCCGGGTATTACCCACTGCGTCTCTTCTCCTGGCGCGCAGTGAAGCCGAATGCACAAGCCGCAGCCACCGCGTAACGTGCGGGGAATATCCGCTACCCGAAAGCCTATCTTTGCGCTCTGCAACAGTTTGCGGGTTTGCATGACCCCCACGGTGGAGTGGAACAAATACAGGTACTCCGCCATCAACGCTTCCTCTGTCGCTGACCCACCAGTGCCGCACCAATCGCGCCAGCGTACTGCGCATCATCATGGGTGTGTACCGGCATTTTCAAATGTGTGCTCAGCATCTGACGGAAGCTCGCGCAGTGACTCACGCCACCGGTAAACAGCAGCGGCCCCTGGGTTGAAAGTCGCGAGATAAAATGGCCGCTGCGCCGCGCCATCGCGTTAATCACACCCGCCAGAATGGCTTCGGGCGCGATGCCCGCCGAACGCAGGCTGATCACCTCAGATTCTGCGAACACCGTGCACATGCTGGTCAACGGGTGCGGCTCCACGCCATCGGTGATGCCGTCCAGCGCCTCTACGCGTGTACCCAGGGTGCGTGAAATCACCTCTAAAAAGCGCCCCGTCCCGGCGGCGCATTTGTCGTTCATCAGAAAATCGGTGAGATTGCCCTGCTCATCAAGCTGGATAACTTTGCTGTCCTGCCCGCCGATATCTATCACCGTGCGTGCCTCGGGCAGCAGCAGCCGTGCACCGAGGCCGTGACAGGAGATTTCGGTGACCTGTTTGTCGGCATAATCCACCAGTTGTCGCCCATAACCGGTCAGCGTCAGGAAAGGGTTGTTGTTCAGCCCGTCCCGCAGCATTTCCCAGGCATCATGAATACTGTCCGCCGGGCGAAACGAAGTGGGGCAGAGAAAACGACGCACAATGGTGGTGCCGTCGAGCAAAATCCCTTTAGTGGTGGTTGAGCCGGAATCAATTCCGATAGTGAACGTCACGGCAACTCCTTACAGCATCTCAATAAAGGCGGCGACGCGGGTACTCAACTGCCCGATGTCTGACGTGGAGTAGTCTGTCTCAATCGCCATATAGGGAATGTCGTGCTGTTGGCGCACGTGGTGCTTGATGGACAGTGACTCCACCGCGTAGGTGTGGCAGGCCTGCAAAATCACATCCACCACCCCGTCTACCTGGTACTCTTCCACCATCTGGCTGAGCAGGCGTAAACGCTCGGTGTTCGGTGAAATACAGGAGCAGCCAATCGCCAGGTATTTGTCTGTCAGGGCGTCATACACATCCCCGTCTTCTGCCACGTTGCGCTCGGTGGCTTTGGCCCCGGTGCAGTTCTCGTAGCCCACCACCCAACCGCCGTTCTCTTCGATGGCGCGCACCACTTTTTCTGCCGCGCCGCCAATCGGGCAACCGGTGATGAGGATGCGAGGGCGCGATTCCAGCCGTTTGCCTTCCTGCCACTCCGCTTTCACGCGGGCGGTCATCTCATTCAGTTCGCTAATCAGCGCGTTTTTATCGAAACGGAAGGTGGCACCGTAGACCACTTTGAGGATGTCGGTACCACTTAGCGCAGGCGGGTTAAGCTGCCCGAGGCGGTAAAAATCAACCGTCGCCTGGCGCTCACGGTTTTTCAGCACAATGGCCTCGCGAAGCGCGGCTTCACTGATGGGCTGACCAAAGCGTTCTTCTATTTGTTTTTGCAGGCGCAGGATTTCAGATTTCCACAACGCACGGGACGCCGCATCGGTGGCGCTGTTGGGGAGTTGCATGACGTGTACGGCTTTAAAATCGGCCATGTACTCGTACATTTTTTTCTTCCCGTCGCAGGTGGTTTCGCCCACCACCAGATCGGAAAAGTAGAAGTACGGACATTTGTCGGTTTTACCGAAACCGTAGCTGCTCTTAATCAACGGGCAGAGGTTGCGCGGCAGATCTTTCTCCGCCTCTTCGATAGTTTCGTCATTGGTGGAACAGAGTGAGACAACGACAGCACCCGCCGCCATCGCGATCTCTTGTGGCATGAAGGTGCAATAGGTGCCGACCAGCGGGATACCTTGCTCCTTCAGTTCCATCACGGTGAGAAAACCTTTTTGTCGGGCTTCGGAGAATTGCTCAAAAACTTCCGGAAGTTCTGTAATAAGAGACATGATTTTTCCTTCCCCGTCACACGGGAGACCATGAAAAACGAGGCGGTCTTGATGCCGCCGAGGGAAGGATTATAACCTTTGTAAATATGTGGCTTTGTTGATCTGCCGCGAGATTAGCGGCATTCGCTGGCGTGGTCATATTGCCGAACCCGGCGTATCAGGCTCAGTAGGCAAATGACGGCCAGGCCACCGGTGACCAGCGCCAGCATATGGAACGGAATTCGCCCCCCGGCAGAGAACCACAACCAGCGTGCGCCTTCGATGGCAATCGCGACAGTACTGAGTACCACGATGTTGAGTGACGCGGAGACGGTGCCTTTTGGCAGGTCATTAGAAAAGAGTGTGAAGCGGTAGAGCGTGGAGAAAATCAGCCCGATACCAAACGCATAAATGCTGGTGCCCAGCACCGACCACAGCCAGACGTGCGGGTAGAGCAGGTTACCGGCAATCAGCAGCACCAGACCACCAAGCTGGATCGGCACCGAACGACGGATGTAGCGCGGATCGGTTGGATCTTCAACAAAGCGCATCATGACGATATTGGCGGCGATCAGGGCTCCAAATACCGGGATCTGCGCCCAGGCAAATTCGGCGGTGGTCATGCCGCCCGCGTCGATCAGGATCACCGGCGAAACGGCCACCCAGGTCATCAGCGGGATGTAGTAGAGCGCCAGCGTGGCGGCCCCGTTGAGGAATACACGATTGCGAAAGACGGCAGCGAAGTCCCGCACCACATCTTTTGCCCTCAGGGGCTCGCTCTGTTTTGTGATGGTCTCTGGCATCGCCAGCATAAGGCTGAGCCAGGCAATAAAGCCGATCGCGCCGATCACACCGAAGATCACCTTCCAGTGCACGAAGTGCATCAGCGCCGCGCCGCTCAGGGGGCCGATCACCGGTGCGAGCAGCACCACCGAGGTGATCATCGACATCAGCTTGATAGCCTTTGTTGGCTCAAAGGCTTCCTGGATGGTGACGTAACCCACCGTGGAGATAAAACAGATGCTGGTGCCCTGCACAAAACGTGCTACCAGGAACTGCTCAAAGCTGGTGGTGAACAGGGTGGCGATGCAGGCCAAAGTGAAGATCAGTGCGCCAGCGAGCAGAACCGGGCGGCGGCCAATTCTGTCAGACAGCGGCCCGAGCAGCCATTGCAGCGCCATGCCGCCCGCCATATAGAGACTCACCGACAGCGGTGCGAGGCTGACGTCGCCGTCAAAATCACGTACCACCTGAATGATGCCCGGCTGGATCATATCGGTGGTCAGGTAGGCGGCGAAGTCATACAGCACCAGCGCCATCGGGAAGATAAAGGTCCCACCGTAGCGGGCGAAAAAGGCTGACTTCCATGACATAACGCACTCCTTATACGGCTCTGTCGAACGCTTATTATGCAAGCAACGCCGGAATTTGCGACAGCAGATAGAGCACCAGGCCAATGGAACCGCCGACCAGAGTGCCGTTGATGCGGATAAACTGCAGATCTTTACCGATATTAAGCTCTACCTGATGTGACATATCCCGTGCATCCCAGCTTTTTACCGTATCGCTGATATGGCGGGTGAGGAAACTGGCGAAGTCCGGTGCAATGCTGTAAGCCGCCTGTTCCAGGTGCTCATTGAGCGACGTGCGCAGGGCGTTATCGGCCAGCAGGGTTTCACCAAACCACAGGCCCGCCTCAGTAATGCGCAGTTTGATGCGTGAGTCATCGGACTGCATGTCGGTTTTGATCCAGCTACGAAGATCGCCCCACATCTCACCCAGATAGCGATTAAAGGCTTCATCTTCTTTCAAATATTCTTTGATGTTATCAGCGCGGGCGGCCATCTCCGGGTCGTGTTTCAGGTTGTCGATAAGCTTCAGGGCGGCGCGGTCAAAGGCGCGGCGGATCTGGTGGGCACTATCATGGCTGACATCATCCAGCAGGGTGTTCACCGCACGGGTCACCATCTCCGCACTCTGCTCACCCAGCCATTCAGTGGGCAAGATTTTCGCTTTACGCGGATGTTCGGTCTTCAGCCAACGCACTATCTGGTTGGCAATAAATTCCCGGCTGCTCTCTTTTTGCAGCAGTTGCACGACCTGGCCTATCAGGGCATCAAGCAGCACCTGGTGGCGCTGATTTTTGGTCATGCTCTCCAGCATTGAGGCGCTGGTCTGGGTCAGATCCACCTTGTCGATCGCCCGGTGCACGGCGCGTTTGAGCAAATTTTTGATTCGCGTATCGTCAGCCAGTTCCATAAACCCGCTCATCACCTGCAGCAGATGCTGGCCCACGCGACGGGCGTTATCCGGTTGACTAAACCAGGCACCAATCATCTGGGCGGGCTGATGACGGTGGATCAGTTCTACCAGTGACTGGGTATCGAGGAATTTTTCCTGCACGAATTGGCCGAGATTGTCGCCAATCCGGTCTTTATTACGCGGGATGATCGCTGTATGACGCGAGATAAACGGAATCGGCACGCGGTGGAACAGCGCGACTACGGCAAACCAGTCCGCCAGCGCACCGACCATCGCTGCTTCGGCAATGGCCTTTACGCCACTCACCCAGAAGTTGGGTGGCAGAAACAGGGTGGCAACAAAGACCGCTGCGGCTATCAGCAGTAATGAGAGCGCCAGACGCTTGGCGCGTTTAAGTTCTGTGATTTTGTTCATGGTTTTAAGCATAGAGCCAGGCGGCGAATTTCGCTGAATTTTCAAGGTTGAGCGGAGTGGTTTACTCCCTCTCCCTTGAGGGAGAGGGCCGGGGTGAGGGGGAACTAAGGACTCAGCGTTTAATGATTGCATCCTGATGCACCACGGGTATGGTAGTCGCAGAAAAGAGGGAGAAAAGAATGACCGACATGACGCTCACGATTATTGCTGCCGTGCTGGCTGCCCTGCTGGGGGGCGCATTTGGCTGGTTTTTGACTAAGCAGGCCTTTGCACAAAAAGTGGCGACGCTGGAGCATGACCACGACCAGGCGGAAGACGAACTGGCCGCGACGAAAAAAGTGCTTCGCGAGCAGGAAGCAAAAGCGGAAGCGCTGCGTAACGAAAAGCATCAACTGGATATTGATACCAGCGTGCTGCGCCAGCAGATTAACGACCTGAAAGGACGGGCCGCAGAGCTGCTCCAGCGACTGGGAAAAACCGAGGATCAGCTTACGGATGAGCGCCGTCTGTCTGCGCAGCTTGACCACGACTACACCGAGTTGAAAACCACACTGGACCAGCGTGAGCAGCACTTCCGCGAGCAGTTTGCCAGTCTGGATGAGACCAAAAAGTCTCTTTCGCGTGAGTTCGAAAATATCGCCAACAAGATTTTTGAGGAGAAGGGCAAAACCTTTACTACTACCAGCAAAACCAGTCTGGACGACATGCTCAAGCCGTTCCGTGAGCAAATTGAAGGTTTCCAGAAGCGGGTGAACGAGGTGCATGATGCCTCGATTCGCGGTAACGCTGACCTCAATGCTGAGATTAAAAAGGTGCTGGAAATTGGTCTGCAGATGAGCGCCGAGGCCACCAACCTGACCTCTGCCCTGAAGGGGGATTCTCAGCAGCGCGGGGCCTGGGGTGAGGCACAGTTACGTCGCACCCTTGAAATGAGCGGGCTGGTTGAAGAAGAGCATTATGAAGTTCAGAGTGCGTTCCGTGACGAAGAGGGCAAGCGCAAGCAGACCGATTACCTGATTCGTCTGCCGGGCAACAAACACATCATCATCGACAGTAAAGTGTCTCTTAATGCCTACGATCGCGCCTGTTCTGCCGAAACGCCGGACGAGCAGAAACGGGCGATGGACGACCATATCATGGCGGTACGCCGCCACATTGATGACCTTGCCTCGAAGGACTACACCAATCTGGCGGGCATCCGTAGCCCCAGTTTTGTACTGATGTTTATGCCTATCGAAGCGGCCTATATCGAGGCGCTGAAAACCAACAAAGGACTGTTTGAATACGGCTATCGCAAAGGGATTGTGCTGGTCTCCCACACAACGCTTATCCCGATTCTGCGCACTGTCTCCAATCTGTGGATGATTGAGCGCAGTAACAGCGAAGCGCGGGAAATCAGCGAACGGGCCGGGGAAATCTTCAATAACGTCTGTCTGGTCGCGGATCGATTAGGCAAACTTGGCGGCACGCTCTCTACCGCCAGCAATCAGTACAACGCCACCATCACTGCGCTGGTGGGCAACCAGGGGCTGTACGGCAAAGTGGAACGTTTTGGCAAACTCTCCGAGAAGGTCAACAAAGAGCTGCCGAAGCTGGAGCTGTCGCACCGGGATTTCGAACATGAGCGCCTGACGCTGATTGCCGAAGCGCTGACTGAGCCTGATACAGCGCTCCCTGACGCTCCCGCTTTACCTGAATCTTAATCTGATTGCTTGCAAACATCCCGGTAGCACCTGCATACCGGGCCTGTTCACGCTGAGTGTTTTAAAAGCGAAAGGGCCATCACGCCTCAGACGCCGTGCCTTTCAGACCCGCAAAGGCATCGCGAATCTCCTGCTCGGGCAACTGAATGCCGATAAACACCAGCGTGCTGTGCGGCGGCTCGTCGCCCCACGGGCGGTCCCAGTCGGCGCTGTAAAGGCGCTGCACGCCCTGGAACAGCAGGCGGTTTGGTTCACCATCAATCCACAGCATGCCTTTGTAGCGCAGCAGCTTGTCGGCAAACGAGAGCAGCAGGTTTTCCATCACCCGGGACACGTCACTGATATCAACCGGATAATCCAGCTCCACGACAATCGATGAGACATCGTTTTGCTTGTCGGCAATAAAATGGAAGCGTGGTTTACCGGGCAGGACGTTCTCTTCGAGCATAAAGCCGCTGGTATTGAACAGGGAGGCCAGATCGATATCCCCGTGGGTCACGGTGTACACCGGGGCGCGGGCATTGATGCGGCCAAGGCGTTCACGCAGTTTTTCACTGTCGCCCGCGACATCGGTTTTGGTCAGCAGAATGCGGTCGGCGTAGCCCACCTGGGACTGAGCAATGGTGAACTCGTTCATTTGCTTGTCGGCATGTACCGCATCCACCAGCGCAATCACGCCGTCCAGCAGATAGCGTTGGCAGAGGATCTCGTGGGAGAAAAAGGTCTGAATAATCGGGCCAGGATCGGCCATGCCGGTGCACTCAATCACCAGGCGGTCAAACGCGATGTCGCCATGGTCAAGGCTGTCGAGCAGGTCTAACAGTGCGTCTTCGAGTTCGTTAGAGCGAGTGCAGCAGATGCAGCCGTTGGTCAGGGTTTTGATTTGTGTGGCACGATCGCCAATCAGTTGATCGTCGACGGAGACTTCACCGAATTCGTTTTCGATAACGGCGATTTTAAAACCGTGTTGCTCATTGAGAATGTGGCGCAGCAGGGTGGTTTTACCCGCGCCGAGAAAACCGGTAAGTAGGGTGACTGCAATCGGTGTCATTTTGCCTCCATTAGCAACAGCGCACGCCGCCTTCGCCACTTCCACCGTAGCGTGCTTCCTGGCGTTCACGGAAGAATTCGTTATAGGTCATATACGGCTTATCCGGATGATTGGTTTTCATGTGCTCGACGTAGTTGTCGTAATCCGGGATGCCAATCAGCATTTTCGCCGCCTGGCCGAGGTACTTTTTTGCTTCGCCTAAGTTACCAAACATTGCACTATCCAGATATGAATAAAGCCCGGGGATGCAGGCTATTTTACTTGCCATTTTGAACCTGGGCAGTGCTCAAAATCCTCACGTACTACGTGTACGCTCCGGTTTTTCCGCGCTGTCCGCGTTCAAACTGCCTGCGCCAATTACGCCTGCGTGGCTCACTTAAAAACCCCGCCGAAGCGGGGTTTTAGGGTTGCCGATTTAGTGATGTGAAGAGGTCTTCACGCCGCCTTCCGGAACCGGAACGTACGGGGTTTCTTTGTCGGTACGCACGGTGTTGTTACGTACCTGCAACCAGGTTTTGATGCCATAGAAGATGATGCTGTAAACCACGACCAGGAACAGAATGCTCAAACCGGCGTTGGTGTAGTTGTTCACCACGATATGGTTCATGTTGGCAATCTGCTGGGCAGTCAGGTCAGCACCGCCTGCGGCAATTTTCTCTTTGTACTGGTTAGCCATGAAGAAGAAGCCTTCCAGCTGCGGGTTGGTGCTGAACAGTTTCAGACCCAGCGCCCAGGTGGTGCAAAGCAGCAGCCACAGAGCCGGAACCACGGTGACCCAGATGTATTTGGTGCGCTGCATTTTGATCAGTACAACGGTACCCAGTACCAGCGCTACGGCTGCCAGCATCTGGTTAGAGATACCGAACAGCGGCCACAAGCTTTTCACGCCGCCCAGCGGGTCAACCACGCCCTGATACAGCAGGTAGCCCCAGAGGCCTACGCAACCAGCGGTGCCAATAACGCCCGCCACCAGTGAGTCGGTTTTCTTCAGGAACGGTACGAAGTTACCCAGCAGGTCCTGCAACATAAAGCGGCCAGCACGGGTACCGGCATCCAGCGCGGTCAGGATAAACAGTGCTTCGAACAGGATACCGAAGTGGTACCAGAAGCCCATGTCTGCCATCGGCATGATTTTGTGGAACACATGAGCGATACCTACCGCCAGGGTTGGTGCGCCACCAGCACGGTTCAGAACAGACGGTTCACCGATGTCCTTCGCGGTCTGCATGATCTGCTCAGGAGAGATCACGAAGCCCCAGGAGCTGACGGTTGCCGCTGCATGTGCACTGACGTCTTTCAGTTGCGCCATAATCATGGCCGCATTGTCACCACCCATTTCATGCAGATTTGGCATGGTGATACCAAGGCCAGCTGGCGGGGTGTTCATCGCGAAATAGAGACCCGGCTCGATGATAGATGCCGCAACCAGCGCCATCACCGCCACGAAGGACTCCATTAGCATTGCGCCATAACCGATAAAGCGTGCGTCGGTTTCGTTCGCGAGCAGTTTCGGTGTTGTACCGGAAGCAATCAGCGCATGGAAGCCAGACACGGCGCCACAGGCGATGGTGATAAACAGGAACGGGAACATTGCCCCTTTCCACAGCGGACCGGTGCCGTCGATGTACTGCGTGACCGCAGGCATTTTCAGTTCCGGGTTCAGGATAACGATACCCAGCGCCAGACCGACGATCACGCCGATTTTCAGGAAGGTTGCCAGGTAATCACGCGGTGCGAGGATCAGCCAAACAGGCAGCAGCGCGGAGATAAAGGCATAACCAATCAGCGCGAAGGTGATGGTGGTGTCTTTGAAGGTCAGCGCCGGGCCCCAGTACGGGTCATGGGCGATGATGCCGCCGAAGTAAATCGACGCAACCAGCAGCACGATACCAATCACTGAGACTTCGCCCACACGACCCGGGCGCAGGAAGCGCATGTAGATACCCATAAACAGGGCAATCGGTACGGTGGAGCAAACGGTGAATACACCCCACGGGCTTTCAGCCAGCGCTTTTACCACGATCAGCGCCAGTACGGCGAGGATGATGATCATGATTAAGAAGCAGCCGAACAGGGCGATGGTGCCTGGTACGCGGCCCATCTCTTCTTTGATCATCTCACCCAGAGACGCGCCGTTACGGCGAGAAGAGATAAAGAGCACCATGAAGTCTTGCACCGCACCGGCCAGCACAACGCCCGCCAGCAGCCACAGGGTACCCGGCAGGTAACCCATTTGTGCTGCCAGAACCGGACCAACAAGCGGGCCTGCACCAGCGATAGCGGCAAAGTGGTGACCGAAGAGCACGTAGCGGTTGGTCGGTACATAGTTCAGGCCGTCATTGTTGATGACTGCCGGAGTGGAACGCGTAGGGTCCAGCTTCATCACTTTCTGAGCGATGTAGAGGCTGTAATAACGGTACGCCACGAGGTAAACAGAAACGGAGGCAACGACAATCCACAGCGCGCTTACGTGCTCACCACGGCGTAACGCGACCACAGATAAACAGAACGCGCCGAGGATGCCAACGAGCACCCAGGGTATATGTTTGAATAGCTTTTTAGTATCCATATCAGACCTGATTAACGGAAAAATGGAATGAGAGTTGATGTGTTGAAAGTCAATTTTTGCTGGTAGCGATCATGACAAATTACAAGCGTAAAAAGGGCGCGATTTAGTTAAGAGGCAGGAAAACGGGGGTAAGCGGTCATGAAATGACGTAAGCGGTTTTATACGGGTTTAAGCGGTTAAAAATGTGTGACGATGATCACTAGGCGTTGGGCGTATTACCCACTGTCATTATGCGGTTATAAAACAGCGCGTTGCCAAAATGTTAATGTAAACAATCGGGTTTTAGCAGATATGACTATAAAGTTTTCGATTTCCAGGCCGAAAATTCGATGTCTGGATAAGGGATGAAAAAACATGTTAAACCGTATGAAACTTGTCACCAGTCTACTTTTGGTACTGGGACTCTTTGGCCTATTGCAGCTCACCTCTGGCGGCTTGTTCTTTAATGCACTCAAGCACGACAAAGAAAACTTCACTGTTTTACAAACCATTCGTCAACAGCAGTCCACGCTGAACGCCAGCTGGGTAGCGCTGTTGCAAACGCGTAATACCCTCAACCGCGCCGGGATCCGTTATATGATGGATCAGAATCAGATTGGTAGCGGTGCAACCGTTAACGACCTGATGCAGATTGCCAGCACTTCTCTGAAAGCGGCAGAAGCACACTGGAAAGAGTACCAGGCGACCCCTCGCGACCCGCGTCAGAGCGACGCTGCGGCAGCGGAAATCAACCGCACTTATGACATCTACCACAATGCACTGGCTGAGCTGATTCAGCTTCTGGGTGCCGGTAAGATCAATGAGTTCTTCGATCAACCGACTCAGGGCTATCAGGATGCGTTTGAGAAACCGTATCTCGATTACCTGCAGCAAAACGATCGTCTGTATGCCACTGCGGTAGAAGAGAGCAACAGCTCTTACTCAACTGCCGTATGGATAATCATCACTGTTCTGTTGGTCGTCCTGCTGGTGATTCTGGCGGCATGGGCAGGCATCAAGCGTGGCGTGATTGGTCCAATGAACCACCTGATCGAAAACATCCGCCATATTGCCGGTGGCGATCTGGAGCAGAACATCAATGTTCACGGCTCCAACGAAATGGGGCAACTGGCAGAAAGCCTGCGTCACATGCAGAGCGAGCTGGTGCGTACCGTGGGTGATGTGCGTAACGGTGCCGATGCGATTTACAGCGGCGCGAGCGAAATCTCTGCGGGCAACAACGATCTTTCTTCCCGTACTGAACAGCAGGCTGCTTCTTTGGAAGAGACCGCTGCCAGCATGGAAGAGCTGACCGCGACGGTGAAACAGAACGCCGAAAACGCCCGTCAGGCAAGCCATCTGGCGCTCAGTGCCTCTGGCACCGCTCAGAAAGGCGGCAAGGTGGTGGATAACGTCGTGCAGACCATGCGTGACATTACCGCCAGCTCGCAGAAAATTGCTGACATCATCAGTGTGATTGATGGGATTGCCTTCCAGACCAACATCCTGGCGCTGAACGCCGCGGTGGAAGCTGCCCGTGCGGGTGAGCAGGGTCGTGGCTTTGCGGTGGTTGCGGGTGAAGTACGTAACCTGGCTCAGCGCAGTGCGCAGGCTGCACGTGAAATCAAAGGGCTGATTGAAGACTCCGTGAGCCGCGTTGAACTGGGGTCCACCCTGGTTGAAAGCGCCGGTGAAACCATGGACGAAATCGTCAGCGCGGTGACCCGTGTGACCGACATCATGGGCGAAATCGCTTCTGCATCCGATGAGCAGAGCCGCGGTATCGACCAGGTGGGTCTGGCGGTAGCAGAGATGGACCGTGTAACTCAGCAGAACGCCTCGCTGGTGGAAGAATCCGCAGCTGCGGCTGCAGCACTGGAAGAGCAGGCCAGCCGTCTGACGCAGGCCGTTGCCGTGTTCCGCACCCGTCGCGTGAACCGTGAAGCGCCAGCTGCTCCGGCACTGGTGCGACCGAATTTATCTAAACCTGTCGCGGCGAAAGTCAGCGGTGGTGAAGATAACTGGGAAACGTTCTAAGCCCCCATGCGCCCTGCTGATGCAGGGCGCGTTTTACTCTTTTTCATCATGCTATCCTTAGGTTAACCATGGAGACGCATTATGAACCTGACCCCCATTTCTGCCCTTCACTACAGTAGCGAGCAGCTCTCCGACTTTTTAGGTGAGTGTTTCGAAGGTTATAGCATCCCCGTTTCCTTATCTTCCGAGCGTTTCGCCCAGCGCTTTGGCGCGGAAGATATCAGCTTGTCTGATTCCTGCGTCTGGCTGAACGGCGAGATGCTTGTTGCAGTGGCTATCATTACGCGTCGAGCTGAAACAGCAAGGCTGGCAGCCTTTGCTCTGCGACCGGCTTACAGAGGGAAAGGCATAGGTAAAAAACTGCTTGAGCCCTTGGTTAAAGGGCTACGGGCGAAAGGTATCCGCCAGATGATGCTGGAGGTGATAGCGGATAACCAGGCAGGCATTGCTCTGTATCAGTCGCTGGGTTTTGAGCCACGGCAGGTACTGAGAGGATTTCAGGGCGATGCGTATTCCGGTGTGGGAGATAATCTGCTGCGTGAGATCAATCCCCTTGAGCTGGTCTGGCGTTCGGTCAATGAAGTGAAAAGCACGCTGCCCTGGCAGCTCGATCCTCTCTCTGTGATCACGCTTCCTTGTCGGGTTTTTGAGTACCGCAAACATGCTTATGCCGCCATCTCAACGTTGCTGGATGTGCCTCAATTGCGCTTTCTTTATGTCGATCCAGAATACCGGCATAAAGGGTTTGCCCGGGAAATGTTGATGACGCTAAATCACCATTTTCCGGGGCTGAACACCAGCGTGGCGGTACCAGACGTTTTTACCCCGCTGTTTGTGTCAGCGGGGTATGCCACGATGGAACTCAGCCAGTTGGAAATGCGGGCGGTGCTGTGACGCTCCCCTCTTACGTTAGTTTTGCTTCGGATCGCTGATGGGCTGACGGACCAGCACCACATAAGCGATGGCCCCCAGAACGGTAACGCAGCCGCAGATGATCAAGGCCAGGCGGAAGGACTGGGTGGTATCGACAATAAAACCGGTCACGATCGGGGCAAATGAGGCACAGATAAAGCTCGCAAAGTTCTGAATACTGCCTACAGATGCGGTCATTCGTGACGCCACTGCAACATGAATCAAGCCCCAGCAGGACGTACCGGCAAAGTGGATGCAAAACAGCGCCATCCCAATCAGCAGTACGGCGGCCATGGATGTTGTTGCCTGGGGTACCACGAAGGTGAAAGCGGCAGAGCAGAGCATCCCGGTAATAATGCTGATCTTACGACTCTTGATCGGAGCCATCCCTCGGTTAACCAGCCAGTCGGTCACATAGCCGTTCGTGAGCATACCTGCCGCACCAAACAGGAACGGTATTGCTGCCATTATCCCGGTGCTTTTCAAATCCAGGTTGTAGGACGTTTGCAGGTAGCCCGGCAGCCATGCGAGATAGAGCCAGGCGGTGTAGTTGATGCCACTAAAGCCGAGCATCATGCCCCACATAGTGCGGTTACGAAACAGGCTACGCCACTCCGCAAAGCTGAGCGGATCGCGCCGGGCGTTTACGCTGCCTGCGTTGAGGTAGCTCTGTTCGACGGCGGTCAGGTTAAGATCCTCACGGTTGCGGTAGAGCATGTACCAGCCAATGGCGAGAAAGATCCCCAACACACCAATGGTGATAAACATGCCGCGCCAGCCGATCATCATCATCATGGCGGCGAGAATAGGTGGGCTGATAGCAACGCCGATAGTCGAGGCAGCGTTGAAAAAGCCCATCGGACGGCCGCGCTCTTTGATGTTGAACCAGTCGTTGATGACCTTCACGCCACACGGGTTCATCGGCGCTTCGCCCAGGCCCATACCAATACGGACCAGCACAAACTGCGTGAAACTATGTACCATGCCCGATAGCGCCTGGAACAACGACCAGAAGAACATACCTAAACCGAGCATGATCCTGGGCCCTTTGCGGTCCAGCAGCGGCCCGCAGGGTAATTGACCGATACCGTAGGCCAAGGAGAAAACGGAGAGCAGTGCGCCGATTTCTGTTGCACTTAATCCCAGCTCCTGGCGAATAGTTAAATTGGCCACCGACAGTGAACTTCTGTCGAGATAATTAATCACCGCTGCAAAGAATAATAAAATCATTGCAGTGGTTTGTATTTTCTTAATTCTGGCGCTGCGCTGTAATGAACCCGCTGGTGGAACAGGAATGTCTGCTTCCACTGTTTTATCGAATTTTGTTCGTGGGTCGAGTGTAATATCGTTTTTTTCCACGCCTGACTCCAAAAAATGGTGCTGATCGATTTTCTTATATAAAGAAAATTGAAAATTAAAATCCTGGTGCCGGATTTTTAAATCCAGCACCGCTCACGTAGTGCTATTTAATTCAGTCGACTTAACTGGAGCATAGGAGTGGGAATATTTTTCTTTCTCCGCCTTGTATCTGAATCGTGCTCTCGATAGACATTTGCTGTTTTTAATTGGTACTTAATGGCTGGCGGCAAGAGATTGTTTGATAGAGCGGACCATGGATGCTTTCGCAGTATGCAGGTGGTCACGCAGGGCGCGGGTGGCATCCAGGTCACTGCGGCAGAGGAGGGCACTTAAAATCGTCATGTGCTCATCGATAGCGATGATATTGCGCTGCTTCAGATCGCCTTCATCCCATTGATAGTGGAAATGGAAGATCACCGAAATTATCTCAAGAGACTGATTAAAAAAGATATTATCGGCTGCAGAAAGCAGTAGGGCATGAAAGTCCCGATCCAGTTGGGAGAACATTCGGAAGCTATCGCCAATGCTATCGCGCAGCAGGCGGTGACGCTCCAGCAGGGTTTTGGCATTTAACCAGCGGGGATCGTCGGCAGGCAGATTGAGAAAATGCTGCAGGGCGTGAGTCTCCAGCATTTCACGCAGTTCAAAGAGTTGTTCAGCGTAGCGCTGGTCGAACTGCTTCATGCTCCACTGCCCGCGTTTGTCATTTTCAATCAGGTTGTAACGACCAAACTTAAGCAGATATTCACGGACGACAACCGGGCTGACACCTGCGGCACGGGCGAGCTGGAGCTCAGAAAATGACTCTCCTGGCCGCAGCTGACGCTGATTGATCATTGAAAAAAATGCCTGCTCAAAGATACGGTTTTGCTCGGCCAGGGGAGCGCTCACACAGTTGAAGCCATCTTCCAGCGTGGGTTTTCTGACGATGCACCAGGTGCTACCTGATTGCGCCAGCACCCCACATTCACACAGGTGAGACAGCAAATGTCTGACGGTGGTGCGGCTGATGTTGTACATCTCCGCGAGGGCATTTTGCGTTGGCAGGGGGGACGGAATATGACCCTGGGCCATATCGTCGATAACCTGGTTAATGACGTTGTGACGTAAATTTTGTGAACGGCTCATCTTTGGCTCCTGTTTTTTTTATTAAAAACGTATTTAAAACATTTTTGTGTGTAGGGTTTCACAATTCAGATGGCCCATTTCGTTTTGTGATGACTTTTCCACGATATCTGTTGCATCGGAAATATGGGAGAGAAATCGATGACAACAATGAATACCCTGGTATGTCAGGAACCTAAGAAAATGCTGTGGAAAAAACGTGAAGTGCCTATTCCTGGCGATGATGAAGCGTTGGTGAAAATAAAAAATGTCGGCATTTGTGGAACGGATATTCATGCCTGGGCGGGTAATCAACCTTTCTTTAGTTATCCTCGGGTGTTAGGTCATGAAATATGTGGTGAGATTGTTGGGTTGGGTAAAAATATCAATAATCTGCATAACGGGCAGCAGGTTTCTGTTATTCCTTACGTCTCTTGCCGTAAATGCCCGGCGTGCAAAAGTGGGCGCACAAACTGTTGCGAGAATATCTCGGTCATTGGCGTGCATCAGGATGGTGGCTTCAGTGAGTTCCTGAGTGTACCGGTGAGCAACCTGCTGGTGGTTGATGGCATCGACCCTGAGGCGGCTGCTCTGATTGAACCTTTTGCCATCAGTGCCCATGCGGTACGCCGTGCGGCGGTTCAGCCGGGCGAGCAGGTACTGGTTGTTGGCGCAGGGCCTATTGGCCTGGGCGCAGCGGCGATTGCGAAAGCGGACGGAGCACATGTTATTGTGGCTGATACCAGTCCGGCGCGACGTGAGCATGTTGCCAAACACCTTGAGTTGGTAACACTTAACCCCTCTGACACCGAATTTGACGCGCAATTGCGTGCGGCTTTTGGCGGTTCATTGGCGCAGAAGGTCATTGATGCAACAGGGAATCAGCATGCCATGAACAACACGGTTAACCTGATTCGCCACGGCGGCAGTATTACCTTCGTGGGCCTGTTTAAAGGGGATTTACAGTTTTCCGATCCGGAATTCCACAAGAAAGAGACCACCATGATGGGCAGCCGTAACGCCACGGAAGAGGACTTCGAAAAAGTGGGGCGCTTGATGGGGGAAGGCAAGATCACTGCCGCAATGATGCTGACCCATCGTTATGACTTCACGGCTCTGGCTGAGATCTACGAGCAGCAGGTGATCAATAACCGCGAGTTGATTAAAGGTGTGATTACGTTCTGAAAGGTGCAGTGCGGAAAAGAGTAAAGACACTGGCGCTACCGGTTTGGTCTGCGCCAGCGGGGTAAGAAGTGTGACAGATTGCTATTCAGCGCCCGGGGTGTTTTGGGCGCATTTTTTTATCCGTTACTCTTCACCACTTTGATTTCCACCATCCCAATCCCGAGCTTGCGAGGAGAGTGACCGAGGATATTGCCCTCGTTGGTCGAGACCGGATCCGGAGGAACAATCACCAGCGTGCTGCTGCGCGTTGGGTTGGAGAAACGCAGCGTAGTGGTAGAGACGTCATTCCCAAGCGTTAATTCTTGCTCTTCATTGCCCACGCGCACGGGGATGGGTTTGTTGGCATTGGCTCCAAAGGCCTTGGCGGTGATCACCAGATCAAAGCTTTCCGGGAGCGGATCGTTAAACTCAATAGACACCTCATTGCTCAGTTGAGCATTGGACCAGCGGCCCCAGCTTTCCGGGCGCGAGATCCCACTGAACTGTTTTACCTCTTCCGGTGCTCCCGCCACGTTAAAGACAAAGCTGTCTGCCTTATAACGGATATCATCATCGCCAATTTTGAGCATATCGATATTTTGCTGATAGCGCTCGGTACTGATCACCGTCTCTTTCAACGCCGTTTTGCCTTTCCACTGCGCTTTGTCTACGTGCTGGACACTTTGCTGGCCGCCAAGTTGGCCCTGGGAGACGCACCAGTCAGTGGAAAGCACCAGTTCCGGTGCCCACAACCGTGCCATTTTGTAGCACTGATCAACCCAGACAAACTTATCGCGGGGCGCGAAATCAGCAAGCTGATAACGCAGCGGTGCCGAATACTCACTTTCAGGTAAAGGCTCCACCCGTTTGTCCGAGACCCGCACCAGCAATGGCAGACGGAATTTGCTGCCAGAGAAGGCGATCATCTGCTTGTCTTTGTCGATCGTGAAATCCTTCATTTGCCGCGGGAAGTTCCACAGCCGAATGATATCCGGTTTCCAGGCCAGCGCTTTTTCTTTCATATTAAGGAATACGCCGGAAAGCGACTGCCCGGAGAGGCTGCTTCGACCCAGGCCGATAAAATTATCGCCGCCAAGCATATCAAGCACCGTAGCACCGTTATCCATCGTATTACGCTTCACCGCCAGGATGTCCTGCTGAGGCTGGTCACCACGAAGCACGAAGAACAGGTTCTTGCGATCCTCTTTGTTCAGGTATTTCCACGCGGTGTTGTTCATGGCCAGATGATCGGAGGAGACCACGATCACCGTATCCTTAAACCATGGCGATGCTTTGATCTTATTGATCAGCGCTGCAATGTGCTGCTGGCTACAGGTTACGGCGCTAAAGGATTGGTTAGGCTTCCCGTCAAAGGTGTAGCTTCTGCGGTCACAGGTGCGGGAAATAAAACCGTCAGGATGGTGTGTGTCGACGGTCAGCGCGAACAGCGAGAAACGCTTGCCGGAGCGGGCCAGCTCTTCGTATTTTTGCCACACTTCGTCGAGTACTGTGTCGTCATAAAAGCCCCAGTCATTGCGGTAGGTGGGGTCGTCAACCAACCCTTTTAACTCTTCTGCCCCCACCAGGTGATCGAAACCGTGGGATTTGAGGAATACATCCTTGCCTGCGAAGCGGAGATTTGCCCCCTGGATGAAGTGGTTCTCATAGCCGGAGTTTTTCAGGATATCGCCGAGGCACAGGTTTTGTGGGAAGAAGCTGGATACAGACGCAGACGCGTTACCCTCAAACGGGGCGAACAGCGGAATACCGCACTGGGAAGCGACCATTCCGGCGATGGTGTAATCCGTTCCCGGCAGCTGTTCCGTTTGGGAGAAATCGAGTCCTTCGCCTTTTAACGCACCAAGCTCTGGTGCGAGGTCGGGGAAGGCGTCATTATCGAAATAGGTGCGCTCCAGGCTTTCCCCATAGATATAGACCAGGTTGAGCCTGGGATTGGGGATCTTTTTCGCGGGCTCTTTGTAGTATGTCGCGAAATCCGGATCGCCTTCACGCGACTGGGATTTCACCAGTTCGGTTATCTGCCGGAAGGCTGGGCTGGCATCAACAGAACCTAGCGCAAGCGCAAGGGCCAGCAAGCTGTAACCAAAGTGATGAGGGCGATGGCGGCGGCGACGTAAAACCCACCCCAGTGCGCAAAAAACCGCAACCAGCGCCATAGCAATTCCCGCGCCCGGCAGAAGATATTTGCCGACACCCGCGCCGGTCAGACTGTTTGTTAGCGTGTAAATGACGGCATCGGTGATCCCGTCACCCGTGAAATAGTTACTGGCATACAAGGTGATGTTCAGCACGACAAAGAAGCCCAGGACCAGCAGCGTTGCTGTGAACCACCAGGTATTACGACCCGCTTTCCATGCGTAAATCACCACGGATGCGAGAAACAGGGAAATCGAAAGTAACTCGGCCAACCGTTTTTCCTCAGCGATGCCAGCTCGCTGCTGGCACTTACTTTTTTACAAGGGGATACAATTTAATTTCGATGTAACACAGCTGCAATTGTAGTGTCACGTTTTTCGCAAGTTATTAGGAATCGGTTTAGATAAGGTGAAGTTTGATCGCCGTCGCATCTGGGGGAAGGGCATGCAGGTGGGGCATTTAAGGCATTTTGAAGAGAACGCGCTTGCCCTGAACTCAGGCAAACGCGAGAAGATGAACTTATGACAGGAAATTTACGCCCTGTTTGAGCACGATATCGCAGGCTTTGGTTTTCACTTTTTCCGCCAGCGGCGTGCTGCCGATGGAGTTCAGGTTGAGCTGCTCGCCGTTTTTGGTATTCAGCAACCCCTGTAAACCTTCAAGGTAGTTGGTATCCTGCTTTTGCTCCGTCTGACCCAGTCCCAGCTTGTCCATCACCTGGTTTTTGATGTTGTTAGTGTTGGTCAGCGAGGCCAGTTTGTTCTTCGCGCAGTAGGACATAATACCCGCAGCGTTGTTCATGGTGCCCGCACTCAGAGACTGGCTGCCCCCGTTGAGCAAACCCGTCAGTGAAGAGAGCGACATCCCGCCCTGTTGGCTGCTGCTACCGTTATTTTGGCTAAGTTGACTGGCGGCGCTGGAGAGGCTGTCCTGCCAGGACGCAGCAAAGGTGGTGCTGGAGAGCAGGGCACCGCTGATGGCGGCGGTGCAAAGAAGGCGTTTGGCAAATGACATAATGTTGAACCCTGGATGTGGCTGGAAAGGCCACATTATACACCCCGCGTATTGAGCGTTCAGCAGGGGAAAATTCTCAATACTCTTTGCCGGTTACACGGCTACGGTAGCTGTCCCAGTTAAAATTGACCCATAGGCTATTGCCTAAGCGCATCCTGTCCATTACGCGTTCGCCCAGCAACTTGTTCATCTCATCCAGCGTGCTGTTGGTAAGCATGCCAGTGGGGCGTTTGGAAGAGGAACGGCGGTCGACGATCTGGTTAATGATGACCTTTTCGTAGCGTGATTCGGTTTGCATACCGATTTCGTCAATCACCAGCAAATCCACGCCGCTCAGATCGCTGAGAAGCTGTTCTTCCGTATTTTCCCGACTGCTGAACGTCTCTTTCATCGCGGACATAATGTCGGCCACGGTGATGATCAATACCGATTTTCCACGCAGCAGTAGTTCGTTGCAGATGGCAGCGGCCAGATGATTTTTGCCAGTGCCGGGCTTGCCTGCGAATATAAAACTGGCGATATTCCCTTCAAATTCAGAAACATATTGTCGAGCCTGGCCCAGCGCACGCATCTGTCCGTCACATTCCACTTTGTAGTTTTCGAAAGAGCAGTTTTGATGAAGCGGGCGAATACCAGAACGGTTAAATGTGCGCTGCATTTTCATTGCCCGATTTTCACGTGCCAGAGCCGCAGCACGAATCTCACCTTGCTCTTTTTGCCAGGCCATCAGCTCTTCGCCTGTTTTGAAGGCGGGTTGCGTATTTGCGGGCATCATTTTTTGCAGTCGTTTCATCAATTCGCCGACGTTTTTCATCGTTAACCTCTAAAACCCGGTGGAATGTGATTATCTGGTTGGGAAATGGCGTTGACGTCACGCTTCGCCGAACCGCCCTGGCTGCTGCGATTCATTTGCACGCTGCGCGCCAGTTTCTGCTGCCACTGTACGTGGTGGAACACTTTCCCTTCTGCCTGCCAGTAGGCAACAAAAGCAGCCAGCTCTTCAGGGGTGACAGGTTGGGTGAGCGCGATCCCCCAAAGTCCTGCCATGCGCTGAAAGTCGGCATCCGGTTGCCAGTCTGCATACATGGGAAATTTCCCCATCGGCACACTGACTGGCGCCGCTGAGGGTTCATTAAAAAATTGCGTATCCAGCGCGACATCGCTTGCAGGCCGGGCAAGACGGGCTTCCAGCGCCAGAAGTTGTTCCAGACGAGCAGGTGTGACGGCATAAAACGCCGGAGCGTTGTTGGCAAAGACGGCAACCGCGCCACCTTCCGTTCGCGCCAGTACGCTTGCGTGATCGCGGATAAACTCATCAACACCGATAACGGTGGACGTCAGAATTCTGGAAGACATAACGCATTCTCAAACAGGAAAAACAGTATGGGCGCACTGCGTTGCGGATCCGCAGGCATATCGACACATAGTAACACAGAGCGGGAGAAGGGGGATGGAGACGAAAAAGCCGGGTTGCCCCGGCTTGTGTGTTTCACATTGGTGTTGGCTACCGGATCTTTGGCCTGAGCCTGTCCGGTTTAGTATTACGCGATGATCGTTAAGGTCACATCAACGTTGCCACGAGTGGCGTTGGAATAAGGGCAAACGATATGTGCAGCATCAACCAGTTTCTTCGCTTCAGCAGGATCCATACCTTCCAGGTGGATCTTCATTTCTACTTCGATCCCAAAACCGGTTGGCAGTGGGCCAATACCGACGCTGGCTTCAGTAAACGCCTCTTTCGGCATGGCGAATTTGTCGCGACCAGCAACGAACTTCATTGCGCCAAGGAAACAGGCAGAGTAGCCAGCGGCAAAAAGTTGTTCCGGGTTGGTGACTGCACCGCCCATGCCACCCATTTCTTTAGGTACGCCAAGTTTGACATCCAGCACGCCATCAGAAGAGGTCGCGCGGCCATCACGGCCACCGGTGGCTTTTGCATTCGCGGTGTAAATCACTTTTTCTAAAGACATAACAGGTTCCTTATCGTATTTGTCGGTTGCTATAATATAGTGTGCTATTTAATTATCGCCATAAATCCCCATGCAAGGGGTATTTATGCGCGTTGAAACTGTTGGCGCAGCGTTTCAAGCTGTTGTTTAAGCGCCATTAATTGTGTGTGGTCACAATCGAAAGAACACATCACGGCGTTCGGAATAGATTGTGCCTGCAGTTGTAACTCACGACCAGAGTCGCTCAGGGTAATGACCACCTGACGTTCATCCTGGCGAGAGCGTTGGCGACTGATCAGCCCCGCGCTTTCCAGGCGCTTGAGCAATGGTGTCAGTGTTGCCGAATCAAGAAACAAGCGTTCGCCAATATCCGACACTGTGACGTCGTCCTTTTCCCACAATACCAGCATCACCAGATACTGAGGGTAGGTCAGATTCAACGGCGTCAATAACTGTCGGTACAGTTTGTGCAGCGCCAGATTTGTTGAGTAGAGTGCAAAACAAAACTGGTTATCAAGTTCAAGCTGCGCGTTCGGGGTGTGTTTTGTTTTCATGGTTGTGAATATAGATAGTGCACGATTTAATTGCAAGTTATTTATGCGCAAATATAACGCAGTACCACCTGAACGGCCATCTGACGGTAGTGCTGGCGCTGCTGCCGTTGATCTTCATCGGCTTCAAACAGCATGGAGAATGAATAACTGTTGGCAACGTAGTGGAAGCTAAAACTGCTGATGACCCGGTGCAGGTCGCGGGCGCATACACTCTGGTTGAACAGATGCTTTTGTTGACCACGAATTAAAATATCTTCCAGTAACGTCAGTGCGCTGCGGTTAACATCACGCAACCAGGCGGATTGCTGGATATAGCGGCCACGTTGCATGTTTTCCATACAGATAATGCGAATGAAATCAGGGTGATCGGCGTGGTAATCAAACGTGTTTTCAACCAGATGCACCAGGGCTTCTACCGGGGGGAGTGCGGCCAGATTCAGTGCTTTCTCGCTGGCACGGATAGCGGCATAGACGTATTCAAGTACCTGTAAGTAGAGATTCTCTTTGGTTTTATAGTGGTAAACCACCATGCGCTTGGTGGTGCCTGCTTTCTCTGCTATCTGCTCCATACGCGCGCCATTGAGTCCATATTCTGCAAACAGAGTAATGGCGCTGAGGAAGATTTTGTCTTTCACCCGGGATTCATCAAAATCGCCGGGTGCATAAATACCCTGCTGTTCCACATCTGTTCCTTATCAGCCGTATAGGGGATAAGGATTATTACCACGGTGCCACAATAACTCAAATTTCACACACGCGGGCGTTTGCGGTAGATCCATAATCCCGGAATCGACAAGCCAATAGACAAGGCTCCGACAATGGACGACGCCTTCAGGAAGTTGGTTAACAGCAGAATCATCAAATCTTCGCTATAGCCGATATGGCCAATTTTTACGGCGGAAATCATTGCGGTATAGGCTGAAATTCCGGGGAACATGGGAATGACCGCCGCGACGGTGAAGACTTTGGGATGGGCCAGGTACCAGCGCGACCAGCGAATGCCGATGCTGCCGACCAGCATTGAGGCGACAAAGGTGGACCACTCAATATTGAATCCCCAGTAGACCATGGCAAAACGCGTGCCGTGACCTATCGCCCCGAGCAGCGCACACCAGGGCAGGGCACGATGCGGTACGTTAAATACCATTGCAAAACCAACCGCCGGAATGGCCGCCAGCAGCATGTCCTGAACGAGTGCGAGCAGAAACCAGATCACATCCATCCGCGTAGCCCCCATAAGGTCATCGACATCACCACGCCAATACAGGTGGCAAGCGTTAACAGGCTGGCAATCGCCCAACGAGCAAGGCCAGTATTGATGTGGCCTTTGAACATATCCGCGACGGCGTTGATCAGTGGAAAACCGGGAACGAGCAGCAACACACTTGCCGCCATCGCAACGGTGGGGGTATGGATGAAAATGGGCATCGTCAGCATTAACCCCGAGACGGTTGTGGCGACAAAGGCGGTGATGCAAAAGTTGATTTGTGGATGCATGTGGCGATTAGCCAGCACCAGTCGGACATACATCGCCACACTGCTGGCACAAAATGTGATGAATGCGCCATCCCAACCGCCATTGTTCAGACGGCAGAAGCAGGCGCAGGAAAGCCCGACCATCACCGTCACCAACCAGCGCGGGTAACGTAATGGTTTCACCTGAGAGAAGCGTTTTTCGACGTCTGCTGCATCAAGCAGTTTATGTTCTGTCATGATGACAATGTGTTGAACTTCGGTCACCACGTGCATATTGATCCCACGATCGCTGTTTTTACGTGTGGACGTCAGGCACTGCGCATCTTTGATGGTAGTGAGCACAATCGCGTTCGATGAAATCGAACTCTCGACGCTGTCCATCCCGAGGGCCAGTCCGAGGCGCGTTGATAATTCTTCAACCAGTGCACTTTCAGCACCATGTTGCAATAAATAAAGGCCGCACTGGATACACAGACGTGTGATGGCCCGTTGGGATGACTGGTCTTCTTGCATCTGCATGATAGTCCTGGTGACGTTGCTCAAGTCCCACAAGATGTGGCACGAATCGCTAATTTTTAGCACAGGTTGTCCCGATGATGGCGCGGAGGTAGATCAAGATTCGTGCAATAAATCACAAAATGCTGCAGTGACGAGAGAGAATGGCATTCTCTTTGGAAACTATTCCGGGCAGAGTGGCATTGTTGATGCCCTCAGATCGCTGTATTTACAGATCGGATATATAAAAAAAGTAAATTTAAAGATCGGAATTATATATATTGTGAATGAGAATTGTTGTTTTGACGGTTAGCAATAGATTGACACTATTACCAGCGGTTTTTATAATCACCTATTGTCTTTATATTGCGAAAGACATGACTTGAGCCAATTTATTATGTCGCGAATATAATTCATTTTCCCTGCTGACAGGATGGTTGGCATTTCTTTAATTATTCATGTTGTTTATTTGATAAGACTCGCGAATGGATGCGGAGGTTATATGTTATCAAGAATGTGCAAGTACGGAATAGTTATCAGTAAAGTGCCCGTATTAAAAGTGGGTTTAGGTGACATTATGGAACGTCACTTTCCCGACTATGAGATGACCTATTTTCGTACTCTGGAAGAGGTTACGCTGCTACAACTACGCCGGGCTAATTTAATTATTGCCGATCTGTCGGCTGATCAACGGCATACAAGAAATGTGTGTGAGCAGTATTACTCTATTGTTTCGCAGCATTCTAATATTCATTGGATATTCTTTGTTCCTCGTGTTTTTTACCCCACCGCGGTTGAATTGTTAATGGGGCCGGGTTGTACGCTGCTTTCTGATATGGAACCCATTGAATATATCATTGGAGCCATTCGTCACGGAAATGATAATGCGGAGAAAATCAGTCAGACGTTGTTGTCATCTGATTATCTGCAGAATGAAGAAGCGAGTGAAAAAATAGAACGCTTAACGCTTTCTGAGCGAAAAGTGATGCGGCTTCTTGGAAAAGGTTGGGGCATTAATCAAATCGCGATGTTGCTTAACAAAAGCAATAAAACGGTGAGTGCGCAGAAAAATAGCGCAATGCGCCGTTTATCACTGCGTAGCAACGCAGAACTTTACGCATGGATAAACAGTGCTGAAGGCACGAAAGAGCTGAATCTTATTTCAGCCTATGGAGAACAAACAGAATGGAACGCAACGAAGCACAGAAGCATGTTGCCATCATCGAGAAGTGCATGATGAGCGAGGCGGGCCTTCGTCATCTTCTTTCGTCGCCTGCTACCAGTAAGTACTGCTTTCATTTTTTTAGAGATCACCAGGATTTTATTGACGCAATGCGCAAGACGGATTTTTTTTCCGTTATTTTTTCGCTTTCAGGTTTGCGAGGCCCCCGGCGAGAGTGTCTGATGTGTATGCACATGCTTTCGGCGTCCAGGCCCCGAATACAGCGAATTATTCTGGCGGAAGACGACCGTGAAGCCCGATTAGTCAGTCGCCTCTATCCCGCAGAGTTACATGGTATTCTGAGTAAATCAGATACGCTGTCAGCTCTGTTAAGCCAGTTAGTCACATTGTTGGCGGAAACCCGGCGTCTGAACGACAATATTATCAACCATTGGTACGTCAGCCATACCCGGATGCTGAGCCCAACCGAACGAGCAATCTTAACGCACATGACGCGCGGGTTGTCGATTCCGGAAATCGCAGTTGCGCTTGACAGAAACATCAAAACTATCCGGGCACATAAGTTTAACGCGATGGCAAAGCTCGGCATTCGCTCGGAAGTCGCCCTGCTTCATGCTGCGGATATTATATCGTGGTTACCAGTGACCACTGTCTTGCAAAATACCCGCACGGCAGTGGCCTGATAAGTATCATCCGTACGCCAGGTCATTTAGGTGACCTGGTTTTTTATAAACAAACATCAATCCATTTTGCCTGAGTCAATTCCGCCATGCGCTGCGGTGAAATACGGACCGCACTGTGAATTGCACCGGCGGCAGGCAGGACTTCCTCATAATGTTTCAACGAAACATCACAATAGATGGCCAGTGGATTTTCCAGCCCAAAAGGGCATACACCTCCGACCGGGTGGCCCGTGATGGTGACTACTTCGTCGCTGCTGAGCATTCGGGCTTTTGCGCCGAATGTCGACTTGAGCTTTTTGTTATCCAGGCGGGCGTCGCCTTTGGCAACAACAAGCACGACCTCATCTTTAATTTTCAGTGACAGCGTTTTGGCTATCTGGCCCGGCTCAACGTTATGCGCCGCGGCTGCGAGGGCCACTGTTGCCGTGCTTTGATTCATCTCGATGATGTCAATTTCGGGGGCGTTGTCGGCAAAGAACTGCCGCACAGACTGCAAACTCATTTTCTTCTCCTGAACGTAACCTCCAATAATCTGTCACAAGCCTGTGATCCCTGTAAATATTTTGTCATAACAAACTCGTTACGGCGCATTTCTGGATCGCCTTCACAATCGCGGAAACCGGTTACAGTAACCGGTTGCAGTGTTTCAAACCGGAGTTAATACTGACTCCGTCACTTCCTCTGTTCTGATAATTAATAAGAGCCGTCTATGAAACGTATCCTGCTTTGTTGTAATGCTGGTTCGTTAGCCAGCATGGTCTTAAACCCTAAAAATGGATTGCTGCACGGCAAAGTACTCGCTGCTGCGCTGAATTATTTAGACTGACAGGAGAGCCGCTATGTCTGCCAACCATGCTGTGTTTAACGTGATTTTTCGCTTCATCGAAAACTACGTCAGCCCGATAGCCGGGCGGATTTCTTCCCAACGTCATGTCATGGCCATCCGCGATGGTTTTATCTCGGCCATGCCATTTATGATTGTCGGTTCATTCTTACTGGTCTTTGCCTATCCGCCATTCTCCCCCGATACCACATGGGGTTTTGCCCGCGCCTGGCTGGATCTGGCGAAGCAGTATGAAGGCCGGATTCTTACGCCGTTTGATATGACGATGGGCATCATGTCCATCTACGTGTGCGCCGCTATTGCTTATAATCTTGGTAAGCACTACGTGAAATCGCACCAGCTCGATCCCTTCATGTGTGCCATGCTCTCCCTGATGGCCTTCTTGCTGGTTGCCGCCCCGAAAACCAACGGTACGCTGCCAGTAGACAGCCTCGGTGGCGTCGGTATTTTCACCGCGATTCTGGTTGCCCTCTATTGCGTTGAAATGATGCGCCTGTTGAAAACCTGGAACATCGGTATTCGCTTGCCAGAGCAGGTGCCGCCGATGATCAAAAACTCCTTCGACTTACTGATCCCTGTTCTGGTTGTAGTGCTGACGCTCTATCCACTGAGCCTGTTTATTCAGACTCAATTCGATATGTTGATCCCGCAGGCCATCATGGCGCTGTTCAAACCACTGGTTTCCGCTGCTGACTCCCTGCCTGCTATTCTGCTGGCGGTGCTGATTGCTCATTTACTGTGGTTTGCGGGGATCCACGGTGCAGCCATTGTCTCCGGGATGTTACAAATGTTCTGGCTGACCAACCTGGGGCTGAACCAGACGGCGCTGGCGCAAAGTGCCCCCCTGCCACACATCTTTATGGAAGCGTTCTGGACCTTCTTTATTGTTATTGGGGGATCGGGTGCGACCATGGGACTGGTGTTCTGCTACCTGCGTAGTAAGTCCGTGCATCTGCGTTCCATCGGCCGTCTGAGCGTGGTGCCGAGCATGTTCAACATCAACGAACCGGTCATTTTTGGTACGCCGATTGTGATGAACCCGGTGTTCTTTATTCCGTTCCTGTTGGCTCCGATGATTAACGCCATTGTGGCCTGGGCAGCGATGAAAATGGATCTGATTGGCAGGGTGATCTCTGTTGTGCCATGGACTGCGCCTGCACCTATCGGTGGTGCCTGGGCACTAGGCTGGGATTTCCGTGCCGCGGTTCTGGTGATCATCCTGGCGGTGATTTCAGCGATCATTTACTACCCGTTCTTCAAGGTGTATGAGAAACAATTGCTGGAACAGGAAGCTGAAGAAGCACAACGTATGGAAGAAGAGAAACAGCAGGTAGCCTAAATAAAAGTAAAGCATTTAGTGTTGGTGCCCTCTCCCCGTGGGAGAGGGCTGGTATAAGGCATCAAGTTGCACCAGGTTATTTCAGCGTACAATCGCCGCACTGCTGGACATCCGGCAGGCGGTAACGCTGACAGCAGGTGCGCCTGACCAGGATCCCTTCACGGGTAACAACGGTCCGCCAGAGTGGATTATCCTGGCCATCAGAGAGCTGCTTTTCAAAGAAGCAGAACTGTCGCAGGGCGCTGACGCGTGCCTCGCCTAGCAGCGGAATGATCTCCCCCAGGCACCAGTTAATCAGGTAGCCGGTATTACTCCAGATGAGCTTCCCGTTTATCTCGCCCGTGGCTTCCAGGGCTTCAACAACCGGCTGCATGGCGTCACGAATCAGCGCTTCAATACGCGGAATATCACCCTGAGCGGTCAGATCGTGATCCTGCCAGACGTCCAGCCAGAAGCAGGCCGCACGACCCGTTTCGTGAAATTCCACATGAAGATGTTCCGGCGACAGATCCAGCGCTTGCTTTTGCGTTAACAGTGCCAGTAATAGCGGAGGAACCATCAAACCGAGATACCACTGCGCCCAGAGCGAGAGGAGCGGTTTGCCTTCATGGGTTAGCGTTGGCTGTTTCTGGTAAATATGGTTCGCGTAGATTTCTTTAAGTTCACTCAGCTTTGCCGGGCTCATCCATTCTGCCAGCGTCATGGCCTCGCGCGGGGCGAGTTCATTGAACTTAATGAAATCTAAAAGGTGGGGGCGCAGGCGAGTCAGCGTATCGCGTACGGCATTTGCTAACACATCAGTGTCGTTAACGTGTCTGACGCGGCGAATGACGAATTCATTTAAGGGTGCGCAACGATAAGCCATAATGACAGGATAGATGGAAATCTAAATGATAATGATTGCCAATCCTAGCCAGGGGTAATATCGATAGCAAGATGTTTATGGTAAAGAAAATGCGGTTCGGCTCAGGCGACCTGTAAATCACCGCTGACGAGAATGTTATTACGCCCCTGGTGCTTCGCTTCATAAAGCGCTTTATCCGCTTTACTGAGAGCTTCTTCAATATCGCCATCTTCGAGTGGCGCAATGCCAATACTCACCGTTACATTTGTCGCGACGCTTTCATTGAACATATGAGGGATGTCGAGATCGTAGACATGCTGGCGAATGCGTTCTGCGGCAACGCGCGCGCGGTCAAGGTCAACGCTATTGAGCAAAATCATAAACTCCTCGCCGCCGAAGCGGGCGACAATATCGCGAGAGCGAACGGCATCGCGGATCGCGGCTGAAACCCGGATTAACGCCTGATCACCCATCATATGACCGTAGTGATCGTTGTAGGCTTTAAAGTGGTCGATATCCAGCAGAAGGACAAATCGCGTACCGTCATCCAGAGCCAGCAGATTGTCGAGTTTGTGCTGCAGGCCGCGACGGTTGTACAACCCGGTAAGGGGATCGAGCATACTCAGGTCATTCAGCGTTTTACGTTCTTGCAGCAGGCGATACATCAATGCCTGCGAGAAATTGTCGTTACGCTTTTGAATCACATGTTGAATGGAAATACCTATCAGTGGCAGGGCAAGTGCGTAGATCAACCTGAGAGACATTTCACCCGTGCTTAACCAAAAGCAGGCGGCAAAGGCCGGTACAGAGTGCAACACAAAGGCGATGATATTATTAGAAAAAGCGAGTGCACCAATAAATAAAACACTTAATAGGGCAATCAAGAGATAAGTCGAATCATAATCGTTCATTGCCCTGGTTTTAATAATGATATGCCAGGCCCACAGGCAGCCAAATAAAAAAGAACTTAGCGTAATATTTAATTTTTTCTTAGGACATTTCCATTGCCAAAGCAGCGCCAACCCGCTGAAGCCAGCGATCAGGCCCAAGGGCAGGGTCAAAGAACGCAAATTGCTGAGCGGCAATGCAATAGAACACAGAGCTGAAATAACATTGAGTAACAAGAAAAGTCGAAGCGATAATCGATATTTCTTTTTACAGAGTGATTGCCATGATTGTGCTGTCATATATTTAAAAAATCGTTATTAATCTGCAATATATAATTTAAGGGGTTGCCAAAACGAAAAATAACGCGAGGAAAAGTTACCGCGAAAAGGTGAAGAAATTGTTTAGATTTAATTAAGTAGTGCTTAATTTATCACCTTCAAGAATGCCTGTCACCAGTAGATGAGTAAAGTTCGTACCGGTTTTTGCTGACATGCTGACAAATGAGAAAACATATCATATGATATTGGTTATCATTATCAGTGTGAGAGTCGAAACCATGTTGCAACGTGCGTTGGGGAGTGGATGGGCCATCCTGTTACCTGGTCTCATCGTCGCTGTAATGGCGTTTGCCGATCTTCCTTTAGATGCCTGGCGCGCAGTGATTGTTATCGGTCTGCTGCTGACACCTGTCATGCTCTACCATAAGCGTTTGCGCCATTTCATTCTGCTGCCATCGGGCGTTGCATTAGTGGGCGGAATTATTATGGCTATGCTGAATGTTAAGACGATGATGTAGCCGGGAAGTACGAAGGAGAAGTCACGCGGGAAAGGTAATAAGATATTTGGTGCGAGGGGGGGGACTCGAACCCCCACATCCTAAGGACACTAACACCTGAAGCTAGCGCGTCTACCAATTCCGCCACCTTCGCACAACTATCTTACTTTGGGTCTAACTTTTGATATCGCCTCGTTGGTGCGAGGGGGGGGACTCGAACCCCCACATCCTAAGGACACTAACACCTGAAGCTAGCGCGTCTACCAATTCCGCCACCTTCGCCCAGTGCGAGCAATATCATTGTGGATTATGGTGCGAGGGGGGGGACTCGAACCCCCACATCCAAAGGACACTAACACCTGAAGCTAGCGCGTCTACCAATTCCGCCACCTTCGCATACCATCGATACAATAAGTATCGTTACCACGGAGGCGCATTCTAGATGTTTTCTGGTTTTCGTCAACAGTTAATTGCAGGTCGCTTTTTCAACTGATGTAAAAAAACGCAGCGGGAATTGAGGCGTAAATGCCCGGTAAACAAACCGTTACCGGGCAGGAGAAATTAACGCTTAGCCTGGCGGGTCATGACGGTGCGGTAGACTTTGAAACGACCGGTTTGCGCGATCACTTCATGGAAGCCAAACATCTCATCAAGCACTGCCGGATACGGTAGGAAGGCGTTAGCAACAATGCGCAACTCGCCGCCGCTATTCAGGTGACGGACTGCACCGCGAATCAGAACTTGTGTTGCTTCGAGGCTGGTTTGCAGACCGTCGTGGAACGGTGGGTTCGAGATAATCATATCGAAACGCCCTGTTACGTCAGAGAAGACGTTACTGGCGAACACATCACCTTCCAGACCGTTAGCGGCGAGGGTGGCTTTACTGGCTTCGATAGCCGGCGCGGAGACGTCGCACAGCGTCAGACGTACCTTCGGTGAATGGCTGGCCAGCACCGTGGAGAGCACACCTGCGCCACAACCGACATCCAGCACCTTACCTTTAGTATGTGGTGTAAAGGTGGATAACAGCAGCTGGCTGCCGACGTCGAGGCCATCACGACTGAAGACACCTGGCAGGGTTTTGATGGTCAGGCCATCTAGTGCGTACTCGTTCCAGAAACCTTGTGCATCGAAGGACGGCTGCTTTTCCAGTCGACCATGGTACAGCCCACAACGGCGTGCACTGTCGACTTTGTTCAGCGGGGCGAAGTCCGCCAGCATCTGTTCTGCACTGCGAACGCCGCTGCGGTTTTCACCCACAACAAAAATATCTGTCCCAACGGGCAGAAGAGAGAGCAGGTTCATCAGTTGATACAGCGCTTCTGGCTTATTTTTCGGCCAGTAATAGATCAACGTATCGCTGTCGCCAACCGAAGCTTGCTCAAGCGTCAGCGCAAAGACCGCGTCGTCGCCCATCTGGCGGTTGAGCGTTTGCCACTGATGGTACTGTTGGGTCCAGGCGCGGCTATATGCCGTGTCCAGCCTGGCTGGCAGGTCGTCCTGCAGATCACCGGCAAACAGAATACGGCTTTGTTCGAAATCATCACTGTGGCGCAGCAAGACTTCACTTGCCGGGGTTAAAGCAGACATGGAGGGTTCCTCATTAAACTCAGCCCGGGATTATACACGTTATCCTTCACGCTGCCTCTTTGTTGACGGCCCCCGTCACTTATTGGTTGATGGCGCATTTTCGACGAGTTTGGTATATTTGCGCGCCTGACAGACAGGAGTGATTCGCTATGACTACCCGACGCGACTGGCAATTAGAGCAACTGGGCATCACTCAGTGGTCCCTGCGCCGCCCGACGGTGCTACAGGGCGAAATCGCTATCTCGCTTCCGGCACATATTCGTCTGGTGATGGTATCCCCTGAACTGCCAATGCTAACCGATCCGCTGGTCGGCGATGTGTTACGAGCCCTGGCGGTGAGTGCGGATCAGGTTTTACAACTGACACCAGACCGCGTGGTTATGCTGCCTGAAGGGTCTACCTGCAATAGCTGGCGATTGGGTATTGAAACGCCCCTGGCGCTGGCGGGGGCGCAAGTGGCATCGCCTGCTTTTGACGAACTTCGGGGAAACCCGGCGGCACGTGCCGCATTATGGCAACAAATCTGCGACTATGAACACGATTTCTTCCCTCACCACGACTGATTTAGCCCGCGCTTACGAGATTGAAACCCGGGCGCATGCGTTTCCCTGGAGCGAGAAAACCTTTGCCACCAATCAGGGCGAACGGTACCTCAACTTTCGTTTAATGGCGGGAGACGTGATGGCGGCATTTGCTATTACGCAGGTCGTGTTAGATGAGGCCACGCTGTTTAATATTGCGGTTGATCCGGCCTGGCAGCGACAAGGCTTTGGTCGGCAGTTGCTGGAGCATTTAATCAGCGAGCTGGAAAAACGCGACGTTCTGACGCTCTGGCTTGAGGTGCGGGCATCAAACCATGCCGCCATCGCTTTATATGAAAGTCTGGGCTTCAACGAGGCGACAATCCGCCGTAACTACTACCCCACAGCGAACGGACGTGAAGACGCCATTATTATGGCGCTGCCAATTTAATAGATGAAAGGTGATGATGTAATGAGATGGGACTGGATATTCTTTGACGCCGACGAAACGCTGTTTACGTTCGATGCTTTCGGCGGCTTACAGCGGATGTTTCTTGACTACAGTGTCACATTCACTAGCGAAGATTTTCAGGATTATCAGTCCATTAATAAACCATTGTGGGTTGATTACCAGAACGGAGCCATCACTGCCTTGCAGTTGCAACATCAACGTTTTCAGGGATGGGCTGAACGCTTAAACGTCGCGCCCGGCGATTTAAACAATGCCTTCCTGAATGCGATGGCCGAGATTTGCTCGCCGCTGCCTGGGGCGGAATCACTGCTTAAATCATTAAAAGGCAACGTGAAGCTTGGCATCATTACCAATGGCTTTACCGCCTTGCAGCAGACTCGTCTGGAACGTACCGGTTTTCGCGACTACTTTGATTTACTGGTGATTTCCGAGCAGGTGGGCGTCGCAAAACCTGACCCCCGTATTTTCGATTTCGCGCTGGAGCAGGCGCAAAATCCGGACCGCTCCCGCGTGCTGATGGTCGGTGATACCGCCGAGTCAGACATCCTGGGCGGCATAAATTCCGGGCTGTCTACCTGTTGGCTCAACGCGCACGCACGTCCCCTGCCTGAGGGGATCAACCCAACCTGGACCGTGACGTCGCTAACCGAACTGGAGCAACTCCTGTGTAAACATTGATTGTCTGCACTCAGTCGTTGAGTACAATAGCCGCATTTTTCGTATCTCCTGGCGTGGCTGTGGCCGCGCCTTTACACAGAAGAAATTGATTATGACGTTGTCTCCCTTTTTACAAGAGGTAGCGAAGCGCCGTACGTTCGCCATTATCTCTCACCCGGATGCCGGTAAAACCACCATCACCGAGAAGGTGTTGCTGTTCGGACAGGCAATCCAAACCGCCGGTACGGTCAAAGGCCGTGGCTCCAACCAGCATGCAAAATCTGACTGGATGGAAATGGAAAAGCAGCGTGGTATCTCGATTACCACCTCCGTGATGCAGTTCCCGTATCACGACTGCCTGGTTAACCTGCTGGATACCCCGGGCCACGAAGACTTCTCCGAAGATACCTACCGTACTCTGACGGCGGTTGACTGCTGTCTGATGGTTATCGACGCCGCAAAAGGTGTTGAAGACAGGACCCGTAAGCTGATGGAAGTTACGCGCCTGCGCGATACGCCGATCATCACCTTTATGAACAAACTCGACCGTGACATCCGCGACCCAATGGAGCTGCTGGATGAAGTCGAGAACGAACTGAAAATTGGCTGCGCGCCGATTACCTGGCCGATTGGTTGCGGTAAGTTGTTCAAAGGGGTTTACCACCTTTATAAGGATGAAACCTATCTGTACCAGACCGGTAAAGGTCACACCATCCAGGAAGTACGCATTGTGAAAGGGCTGAACAGTCCGGAGCTGGATGCCGCTGTTGGTGAAGATCTGGCGCAACAACTGCGTGACGAGCTGGAACTGGTACAGGGCGCTTCAAACGAATTTGATGAAGAGTTGTTCCTGGCAGGGGAAATCACCCCGGTGTTCTTCGGAACCGCACTGGGTAACTTTGGCGTTGACCACATGCTGGACGGTCTGGTGGACTGGGCGCCTGCGCCGATGCCGCGCAAAACGGACACCCGTGAAGTGGTTGCAGCAGAAGAGAAGTTCTCCGGCTTCGTCTTTAAAATTCAGGCCAACATGGACCCGAAACACCGTGACCGCGTTGCTTTCCTGCGCGTGGTGTCGGGGAAATATGAAAAAGGCATGAAGCTACGTCAGGTTCGTCTGGGCAAAGACGTGGTGATTTCTGATGCGCTGACCTTTATGGCTGGCGACCGTTCGCACGTGGAAGAAGCCTTCCCGGGTGACATCATCGGTCTGCATAACCACGGTACAATCCAGATCGGCGACACCTTTACCCAGGGTGAGATGATGAAGTTCACCGGTATTCCGAACTTTGCGCCTGAACTGTTCCGTCGTATTCGTCTGAAAGATCCGTTGAAACAGAAACAGCTGCTCAAAGGGTTGGTACAGCTTTCAGAAGAAGGTGCTGTGCAGGTCTTCCGTCCGATCGCCAACAACGATCTGATTGTTGGTGCGGTCGGTGTGCTGCAGTTTGACGTGGTGGTTTCGCGCCTGAAAAGCGAATACAACGTTGAAGCCGTGTACGAATCCGTCAACGTCGCCACCGCGCGTTGGGTGGAGTGTAATGATGTGAAGAAATTCGAAGAGTTCAAACGCAAGAACGAGATCCAACTTGCGCTGGATGGCGGCGATAACCTGACCTACATTGCACCGACCATGGTGAACCTGAACCTGGCGCGTGAGCGTTACCCTGACGTTCAGTTCCACCAGACCCGCGAACACTAATCCCCTCTACGGAGCGCGGCAGACGCCGTGCTCCGTCACTTTACCTGTCTTATTAGCCTCTTGCGGAAAGTTCTTAAATAGCCGCGATTTCGCCTTCATTGCTCGCTTTTTAGCCGCCTTCACAAGCGTTTTTACGATTGTGATCTATATTTAACAAAGTAATGACATTTTTGGTGGGTGTTAATCCTGTTCAATGCATGTTCAATGGTTTCTTATTCATTCAAAAATTCATTACTTAGTATTAATGACTGGAAAAGAGACGTGTGCAAAGGAAGATAACGGCATCTCCGTTACTTGTGGCCTGAGCCACTGACTCAACACTCGGTGATTTCACCAGGGCAGTAAAAGCGGCCAGTGGCCGTGAAAAGCCCAAATTGTGGGCAAACAACAGGAACAGATCGATGACTATGACAAGACTGAAGATTTCTAAAACTCTGCTGGCTGTTATGTTAGGCGCGACCCTGGCAAGTGGTTCTGCGATGGCGGAAAACACCACTTCCGACAAAGCGCAAAACGCGGCCAATAACGCAGGGCAAAAAATCGATAGCTCTATGAATAAAGTCGGTAATTTCATGGATGACAGCGCCATTACGGCAAAAGTCAAAGCAGCATTGGTTGATCATCAGGATATCAAAAGTACCGATATCTCCGTGAAAACTGAAAAGAAAGTGGTCACCCTGAGCGGCTTTGTTGAGAGTCAGGCACAGGCTGAACTGGCCGTTAACGCTGCGAAAGGTGTCGAAGGTGTTGCGTCCGTGAGTGACAAACTTCATGTGCGCGATAGCAAGTCGCCCACTGCGAAAGGTTATGCAGGCGACACGGCAACCACCAGTGAAATCAAAGCAAAACTACTCGCCGATAGCATTGTCCCTTCCCGCAAGGTGAAAGTGGAGACGACCGATGGCGTCGTGCAGTTATCCGGTACGGTTGATTCACAGGCACAAATTCAACGGGCCGAAAGTATCGCCAAAGCAGTTGATGGCGTAAAAAGTGTGAAAAACGATCTTAAAGCAAAGTAATAAACCCTGAAAACGTGCAGTCCCGATTCACTCGGGTGGAGTAAGTACGCACCTGGGAAGTATCGCCCGTGAGCATCCTGAGCGCTCACGATAAGCGGTCGACATTAACTATGGTAAAGGAGAGTCTTATGTTTCGTTGGGGCATTATATTTCTGGTTATCGCGTTAATTGCCGCCGCTCTGGGCTTTGGTGGTCTGGCGGGTACGGCAGCTGGCGCTGCGAAAATCGTCTTTATCGTCGGTATTATTCTGTTCCTGGTCAGTCTGTTCATGGGACGCCGGCGTCCATAGCGATTTAACGCGTAAGTAAATGAATGACCAAGCCAGTCCATGTGACTGGCTTTCATCATTTCAGGGAATGGCACAGATCGCTAAGGCATGGATAGTTTCTATGAATAATAAAATGCGTTACTTTGGCTCAACGATAATCAATAAGCATTGAAGGAAGGCAGGGTGGGGCAGCATATTCCCGTTACGCTTGGCAACATCGCGCCATTAGCGTTAAAACCATTTCGTCCTGGCCGGATCGCATTGGTATGTGAGGGCGGCGGTCAGCGTGGCATCTTCACTGCCGGTGTGCTGGACGAATTTATGCGCGCCGAATTTGACCCTTTCGACCTTTATCTTGGCACCTCTGCGGGTGCTCAGAATCTCTCGGCATATGTGTGTAACCAGCCCGGTTATGCCCGTAAAGTCATCATGCGCTACACCACGACCCGTGAATTTTTCGACCCGGTGCGCTTTGTACGTGGTGGCAATCTGGTCGATCTCGACTGGCTGGTGGAATCGACGGCCAGCCAGATGCCGCTGGCTATGGATTATGCGTCACGTGGGTTCGATGCTGGAAAATCCTTCCTGATGACCGCCTGTCGTCAGGACGATTACACCGCGGAGTACTTCGCCCCTGAGCACAACACCTGGCTTGATTTGATTCGTGCTTCCAGTGCGATCCCGGGCTTTTACCGACCAGGGGTCACGCTCAATGGCGTTAATTATCTGGACGGCGGAGTGAGTGATGCCATTCCGGTTCAAGAAGCGGCGAAGCGCGGAGCGAAAACCATTGTCGTGATCCGCACCGTGCCTTCACAGATGTACTACACACCGCAGTGGTTTAAGCGTATGGAACGCTGGCTTGGGGAGAGCAGCCTGCAGCCGCTGATCAACCTGGTTCAGCATCACGAGAAAACCTACTCTGCGACGCAGAAGTTTATCGATGCGCCGCCAGGCAAGCTGCGCATTATCGAAATTTACCCTCCGAAGCTGTTAAACAGTATGGCGCTGGGTAGCCGTCTTCCCGCACTGCGTGATGATTACAAATTGGGCCGACTTTGCGGGCGCTATTTCCTCGCCACAGTAGGGAAAATACTGGCCGCAACGCCACCGCTGTTGCGTCACCGCCCGGTGGTGACGTCCTCCCCAACCATTGTGGTCCCGCCCGCCGCCGTGGCGAACGATGCGGTGGATACGCCCTTGGTCAATGCCGTTCAGGCCAACGATTTACCTTTCAATAATGAGGACAGTGCGTGACCTGGCGTTTTATTGATACTCACTGTCACTTTGATTTTCCCCCCTTTAAGGATGATGAAGCGCACAGCATCGCCCGTGCGGCAGAGGCGGGGGTTGAGCGGATTATCGTTCCGGCGATTGGCTCGCAATATTTTGCCCGCGTGGTGGATCTTGCCCGCACCTGGCCTGCGTTGTACGGCGCGCTGGGGCTGCACCCGATCGTCATCGAAGAGCACACGCCGGATTGCGTCGACAAACTGGAACAGCAGCTCGCCACGAGGCCGGAAAAAATAGTGGCCATTGGTGAGATTGGTCTCGATTTATACCGTGAAAATCCGCAATTCGAACGGCAGGAAGCCGTGCTGGAAGCGCAGCTTAAACTGGCAAAGCGCTTTGATTTACCGGTTATCCTGCATTCGCGGCGCACGCACGATAAGCTGGCCATGCATTTAAAGCGCCATAACTTACCGCGAACGGGTGTAGTGCACGGCTTTGCCGGGAGTTTGCAACAGGCAGAGCGCTTTATCGGTCTGGGTTACTGTATTGGCGTCGGGGGGACGATTACCTATCCGCGGGCCAGTAAGACCCGTGAGGTGATGGCGCAGTTGCCGCTCGGCTCCCTGTTGCTGGAAACCGACGCGCCGGATATGCCGTTGAATGGCTTCCAGGGGCAGCCCAATCGCCCCGAGCAGGCCGCTCGCGTCTTTGAAACGCTTTGTGAATTGCGCCCGGAAGCGCCGGATGTGATTGCCCAGACGCTGTTCGAGAATACACACCGCCTGTTCACGCTTTCCTGATGGTGGCTAGAGGTACAGCGAGGGCAGAATAACGTTTTTTATGCCCCGCATTTCCAGCGCCTGCGCCAGCGGTTCGACATCCTGAGCCGTGGCGCTTCGCCACTGTTTTGCCTCACCATAAACCCCATGTGCATGAAACGCATTAAGCCTCACCGGTACGTCACCCAGCGTATGAATAAATGCCGCCAGCGCGTCAATGTGTTGCAGGTAGTCGCTATGTTCGGGGATCACCAACAGCCGCAGTTCCGCAAGCTTATGGTTTTCAGCCAACAGACGCAGGCTGGTTAAGACCGGCCTGTTATCCCGTCCGGTCAGAAAGCGGTGTCGTTCGCTGCCCCAGGCTTTCAGGTCAATCATCGTTCCATCGCAAAGCGGCAGCAGTCGGTGCCAGCCGGTTTCGCTCAACATGCCATTGCTGTCTACCAGGCAGGTCAGATGCCCCAGCGTTTTGCTGGCCTTCAGCGTGCTAAACAGCTCCAGTAAAAACGGCAACTGAGTGGTTGCTTCGCCGCCGCTGACGGTAATGCCTTCGATAAACAGTGCCGCTTTTTGGATCTGTACCAGCACGTCGTCAACGCTGAGCGTGAGCGCCATGGGCGTGGATTGCTGCGGGCACACTGTCAGGCAGGTATCGCACTGCTGGCATGCTGAGGTAACCCAGTTTACCTGCCCGTCTGCCCGCGTTAATGCCCCATGTGGACAGGTCGGCACGCACTCAGCGCAATGGTTACAGCGGCCAATCGTCCACGGGTTGTGGCAGTTTTTACAGTTCAGATTGCAGCCCTGTAAAAACAGGGCCAGGCGGCTGCCGGGCCCATCGACGCAGGAGAACGGGATGATTTTACTGACTAAAGCGCATCTGCTGTTCATGGCTGACCACGCGAGGCTGTCGTTCAAGGATGCGGGTATTGCGGGCGGCCTCTTCACCCAGCCAGGTGGTGTTGGTGCGCGACCCTTCGGTACGGAATTTTTCCAGATCCGACAGACGTACCATGTAGCCGGTGACGCGCACCAAATCATTGCCGCTGACGTTAGCGGTGAATTCGCGCATCCCGGCTTTAAACGCGCCGAGACAGAGTTGAACCACCGCCAGGGGGTTACGCTTAACTGTTTCATCAAGGGTCAGAATGTCGCTGATACCCGAGGTGTACCAGGCATGGTGCGGGGCGACCGTTAACAGGTGTGTGATAGGGTCTGGCTCATCACCGTAAGGCAGGCGCGCGCCCGGCGTGGTGTCGGTATCAGAGCTAATCCCGGACTGGGCGTGTAACATTGCTCTGTTATTCCAGCCATGTTTTACCGGATTTTTTCCCACAAATTCAGCGAGTTGTTGACTGATTTGGTAAGCCAGCGCGTTGGCTTCTTCATCTTTCCCGTAGCGTGCCTGACTCCCTGAGCGTTCGCAGAGAATATTCACCGCTTCCGCCAGCCCGTACATGCCAAACATGGGGGCAAAACGTTGTGGGTCGATCAACCCTTCTTTAACCAGGAAGCTATGCTCAAAGAAGCCGGATCGCTGGTACAGGAAGTCACAACGGGCATCGATAATTGCCATCTGCTGGCGGCAATAGTGTGGAAGCACATTGTTGATAAAGTCTTCAGCATCGCGGCTGCGTTCGGCAATGGCTTTCAGGTTCAGTCGCACCAGGGTGCTGCCACCGCCTGCCAGGGGGAGGGAGTTGTAACAACTGACCACGCCATAGCCGCCTTTTGTGAAAATTTTATCATTTTCCGGGCCGTTAGCGATGTGGGGCTTACTGCATTCACAAATGTTTTTCGCCACCTCAAGCAGTAAATCATTCGGCGTAATCTCCGGGTCATAAATAAAGGTCAGATTAGGCGCAACCTGCTTGAGTTCTGCATCCGCACGTAAAATAGCACGGGTGATGGGCGTATCCGCTGGGCCAATGTTGGCATGCATAAAGGCATCGGGCAGGGTTCTGTCGAGATAACGCCAGAAACGTTTTATTCGAATATCGATTTCTTCTTGTGTTAGAATTCTAACATATGGTTGCAGGATGGCATCGAGCTGCCCCAGATAGACGGGCATCGATGTGACAGAAGGAACATGGTGGTAGAGGATAGTGAGCATCGACAGCGCATCGTCGAGGTCGGTCGCCCCTTCCAGCTCAAGCCACTGCGATCCATGAGCAAGGAATTTGGCGTAGTCCGGCAATACATAGCGCGGTTTATAGGGGGCGTGGCCTTCGAACATGTCGCAAATAGTCCCTTCTTCCAGTGCGGCACGGGCCTCTGCCGGTAAATCCGGATAGGGGAGATGGTTCTCCGCCTCCAGCGCCAGGAAGTGGCGTTTTTGCGCTGGCGTCAGTTCGCTGCTGGTGACAATTTCCCGGCAACGGGACTGATGGGATGAATCAATGGATGTAGACATATTCGCTCCTCTTATTCCTTAAGTGGTGAACGAAGTGTAGGTAATTGGCTGTTCATTCCTCTTGATCCACATGCGCTAAATGGCCGGTAAACGCCCTTGCTTAGGGTAGAAATTTGATGAATGTCTCATTATGGTTTTGCAAAGATGAATGTCGTTTTCATTAACTGTGATGAGTGTCGAAGTGTGATGATGGGTAAATGTTAGAATAATAACAGACCCGACTAAATCGGCAGTCGCCGACGGAGAAAGCTATGACTGATTTAACTGCAAGCAGCCTGCGTGCACTGAAATTGATGGACCTGACCACCCTGAACGACGATGACACCAACGAAAAAGTCATCGCGCTGTGTCATCAGGCGAAAACAGCGGTAGGTAACACCGCAGCGGTTTGCATTTACCCGCGTTTTATCCCGATTGCGCGTAAAACCCTGAATGCCCAGGGTACGCCAGATGTGCGTATCGCGACGGTGACCAACTTCCCGCACGGCAACGATGACATCGAGATTGCACTGGCTGAAACTCGCGCGGCTATCGCTTACGGCGCAGATGAAGTGGACGTGGTGTTCCCGTACCGTGCGCTGATCGCAGGTAACGAGCAGGTCGGTTTTGACCTGGTGAAAGCCTGTAAAGACGCTTGTGCTGCGGCAAACGTGCTGCTGAAAGTGATCATCGAAACCGGCGAGCTGAAAGAAGAAGCGCTTATTCGCAAAGCGTCTGAAATTTCTATCAAAGCCGGTGCGGACTTCATCAAAACCTCTACCGGTAAAGTGCCGGTCAACGCCACCCCGGAAAGCGCACGCATCATGATGGAAGTGATTCGTGATATGGGCGTGTCTAAAACTGTTGGTTTCAAACCAGCAGGTGGCGTACGTACCGCTGAAGACGCGCAGCAGTTCCTGGCCATTGCGGATGAACTGTTTGGCGCTGACTGGGCCGACGCTCGTCACTACCGCTTCGGGGCATCCAGCCTGCTGGCTAGCCTGCTGAAGGCACTGGGTCATGGCGACGGTAAGAGCGCAAGCAGCTACTAATTACTCGTCATACTTCAAGCCGCAGGTGCGTTAGCTGCACTCCCTCACCCCAGTCACTTACTGTAGTAAGCTTTTGGGGATGAGCTCCCTTGCTGCCTCCCTGCGACTTGAATTATTTAGAGTAATCATTCATTGCGGCGGTTCTTCCGCCGCATTTAACCTGATTCTCGGGGGTTACCGTGTTTCTCGCACAAGAAATTATTCGTAAAAAACGTGATGGTCACGCATTAAGCGACGAAGAGATTCGCTTTTTTATCAACGGCATCCGTGATAACACCGTTTCCGAAGGGCAGATTGCTGCTCTGGCGATGACCATTTTCTTCCACGATATGTCGATGCCTGAGCGTGTTTCGTTGACGATGGCAATGCGAGATTCAGGAACCGTGCTTGACTGGAAAAGCCTCAGCCTCAACGGCCCGATTGTCGACAAACACTCCACCGGCGGCGTGGGCGATGTGACCTCACTGATGCTTGGCCCAATGGTGGCGGCATGCGGTGGCTATATTCCGATGATCTCCGGGCGTGGCCTGGGACATACCGGCGGTACGCTGGACAAACTGGAAGCCATTCCGGGCTTCGATATCTTCCCGGATGACCAACGCTTCCGCGAAATTATTAAAGATGTGGGTGTGGCCATTATCGGCCAGACCAGCTCTCTTGCTCCTGCGGATAAACGCTTTTACGCGACCCGCGATATCACGGCGACCGTCGACTCTATTCCACTGATCACCGCCTCAATCCTTGCCAAGAAGCTGGCAGAAGGGCTGGATGCGCTGGTGATGGACGTCAAAGTGGGCAGCGGCGCCTTTATGCCAACGTTTGAGCTTTCTGCAGCGCTGGCCGAAGCCATTGTTGGCGTCTCCAACGGTGCTGGTGTGCGCACAACCGCGCTGCTTACCGACATGAATCAGGTGCTGGCTTCCAGCGCAGGTAATGCCGTTGAAGTCCGTGAAGCCGTACAGTTCCTGACGGGTGAATACCGTAACCTGCGCCTGTTCGATGTGACGATAGCGCTGTGTGTTGAGATGTTAATTTCAGGCAAGCTTGCCAAAGACGACGCCGAAGCGCGTACGAAGCTGCAGGCGGTGCTGGATAACGGCAAAGCAGCAGAGATCTTCGGTCGCATGGTTGCAGCTCAGAAGGGTCCGACCGATTTCGTCGAAAACTACGCGAAGTACCTGCCAACGGCGATGCTGACAAAAGCAGTCTACGCGGATCATGAAGGCTTTGTGTCTGCGATGGATACCCGTGCGCTCGGCATGGCTGTCGTGTCGATGGGCGGCGGTCGTCGTCAGGCCTCTGACACCATTGATTACAGCGTTGGCTTTACAGAAATGGCTCGTCTGGGCGACAGCGTAGACGGACAGCGTCCGCTGGCAGTGATCCATGCGAAAGATGAAAACAGCTGGCAGGAAGCGGCGAAATCCGTGAAAGCGGCGATTACGCTCGGTGACAAAGCACCAGAAACCACACCAACGGTCTATCGTCGTATCACTGAATAACTGTATACTGATCTGATCGCTATTTTTTGAAGCACTAAGTACGGAGAACAATATGAAACGTGCATTTATTATGGTGCTGGACTCCTTCGGCATCGGCGCAACAGAAGATGCAGAACGTTTTGGTGACGTGGGTTCCGATACCATGGGTCACATCGCAGAAGCCTGTGCCAAAGGCGAAGCGGATAACGGTCGCAAAGGCCCGTTGAATCTGCCAAACCTGACTCGTCTTGGTCTGGTTAAAGCGCATGAAGGTTCTACCGGTAAAATCGCAGCCGGGATGGACGGTAACGCGGAAGTGGTGGGCGCGTACGCCTGGGCACATGAACTCTCTTCCGGTAAAGACACCCCGTCTGGTCACTGGGAAATCGCTGGTGTACCGGTTCTTTTCGACTGGGGTTACTTCTCCGATCATGACAACAGCTTCCCGCAGGAGCTGCTGGATAAACTGGTTAAACGTGCAAACCTGCCGGGTTACCTCGGTAACTGCCACTCTTCCGGTACCGTTATCCTTGACCAGCTTGGCGAAGAGCACATGAAAACCGGTAAGCCGATTTTCTACACCTCTGCCGACTCCGTGTTCCAGATTGCCTGCCACGAAGAGACTTACGGCCTGGATAAACTTTACGAGCTGTGTGAAATCGCCCGCGAAGAGCTGACCGAAGGGGGTTATAACATTGGTCGCGTTATCGCCCGTCCATTTGTGGGCGACAAAGCGGGTAACTTCCAGCGTACCGGTAACCGCCATGACCTGGCTGTAGAGCCACCGTCAGCGACCGTGCTGCAGAAATTCGTGGACGAAAAAGACGGCCAGGTCGTTTCCGTAGGTAAAATCGCGGACATCTACGCCAACTGCGGCATCACCAAAAAAGTGAAAGCTACCGGTCTGGACGCGCTGTTTGACGCCACCATTCAGGAAATGAAAGTCGCGGGTGATAAGACAATCGTCTTTACCAACTTCGTTGATTTCGACTCATCATGGGGCCATCGCCGTGATGTCGCTGGCTATGCTGGCGGGCTTGAGCTGTTCGATCGCCGTTTGCCGGAACTGATGGAGCTGGTGGGTGAGGATGACATCCTGATCCTGACCGCTGACCACGGTTGCGACCCGACCTGGCAGGGTACCGATCATACCCGTGAGCACATTCCAGTGCTGATCTACGGCCCGAAAGTGAAACCAGGCTCGCTGGGTCACCGTGACACCTTCGCGGATATCGGTCAGACCGTCGCGTCGTTCTTCGGCACCTCGCCGATGGACTACGGCAAAAACATGCTTTAAACGCTTTGGGATGGGCACTGTTTGTTGCCCTCACCCCAACCCTCTCCCACGGGAGAGGGGGAAAACACAACGAATAAAAAGGAACTGAAGATGGCAACTCCTCACATTAATGCAGAAATGGGTGATTTCGCTGATGTTGTTCTGATGCCGGGCGACCCGCTGCGCGCAAAGCACATTGCTGAAACCTTCTTTGAAGATATCCGTGAAGTGAACAACGTGCGCGGTATGCTGGGTTACACCGGTACTTACAAAGGCCGCAAAATCTCCGTAATGGGCCACGGCATGGGTATCCCGTCCTGCTCCATTTATGCGAAAGAGCTGATCACCGATTTTGGCGTGAAGAAAATCATCCGTGTGGGCTCCTGTGGTGCCGTACGTATGGACGTGAAACTGCGTGATATCGTTATCGGTATGGGTGCTTGCACCGACTCCAAAGTTAACCGTATGCGTTTCAAAGATCATGACTTTGCAGCGATTGCTGACTTCGACATGGTACGTAACGCGGTTGATGCAGCAAAAGCGCTGGGCGTTGATGCTCGTGTCGGCAACATCTTCTCTGCGGATCTGTTCTATGCACCGGACGGCGGCGAGATGTTCGACGTGATGGAAAAATACGGCATCCTGGGCGTGGAAATGGAAGCTGCGGGTATCTATGGCGTGGCGGCAGAATTTGGTGCGAAAGCGCTGACCATCTGTACTGTATCCGACCACATCCGTACCCATGAGCAGACCAGCTCTGCTGAGCGCCAGACCACGTTTAACGACATGATCAAAATCGCGCTGGAATCCGTTCTGCTGGGCGACAAAGAGTAAGCATGTTTCAAAACGGGTAGCCCTCAGTGCTGCCCGTTTTATCTATTCATTTATTTCCCCTTTCTATCTTCTTTCTCCTTTTTCTTTCAGAAGAATAGCGCTATAAATCTATTCAAGTATCTATTCACAAATCTATTCTTTCATGAGCGTATTGACCGATTTACTTCTGCAAGGGCCGCGTTCCGCCCCTGAACTGCGACAGTCGCTGGCAATCAGCCAGGCAACGTTCTCGCGTCTTGTGTCCGCACAAGATGAGGTGGTGCAGTTTGGTAAAGCCCGGGCAACACGTTATGCACTCCTCAGGCCGGTTCGTGGTGTCTCCTCTTTTCCTCTCTGGCAGGTCAATGCTCAGGGAAGCGCAAGCCAGTTTGGCGCGCTATATCCCTGTTGGCCGCAGGGAAGCTGTCTGGTTGAGCGCGCTGGTGGGGAATGGCAATGGTTTGACGGCCTGCCCTGGTATCTAACCGATCTCCGACCACAGGGGTTTCTGGGGCGTGCATGGGGACGTGCCATTGCCGCCGATACGCATTTGCCGGATGACATTCGTTTATGGCAGGAAGATGAGGTGCTTTACGCGCTTCGAGCCTGGCATGGCGAAAATGCAGGGGGATGGATAATCGGTGAGGAAAATTATCAACGCTGGGTTAACTCGCCAGATCCTATTGCCATTTTGCAGTCCGATAAAATTCCGTGCTATCAGCAGCTTGCTCAGGATGCGCTGGCAGGGGAAATTGTGGGATCGTCTGCCGGAGGTGAACAACCTAAATTCGCCTGCTATGCACAGACGTCCCAGGGGGACAAACACGTACTGGTCAAATTCAGCGCAGGGGTGAGGAACGCCGTTTCTGAGCGGTGGGGCGATCTGCTGGTCGCTGAGTCTATTGCGCTATCGGTGCTGTCAGCCGCGAATTTGAATGCGAGTCATGCCACGGCGCTTTGTAGCGACACGGGGCAGGTCTTTCTGGAAAGCGTCAGGTTTGATTGCGTGGGCATACGAGGAAGGGAGCAAATTGTTTCTCTGGAGGCATTGCAAAGTGAATATGTCTCATCACCGGGGACATGGCCTGGCACTGCACGCCAGTTGGCTGCAATGCATTGTATTGACGAGGGTTCTCATCATGAAATTGAAAAAGCATGGGCATTTGGACGTTTGATTGCCAACAGCGATATGCATGCCGGAAACCTTTCGTTTTATTTGTCTGGCGCGCCGCTGAAGATGGCTCCGGTCTATGACATGCTGCCGATGGCGTTTGCGCCAGCGAATTCAGGTGCGATGCGTAACGAGGCTATTGATATCAAAGTGGATTCTACGGTCAGTAAAGCAGCATGGGCGTTTGCGCTGCCGCTCGCCAGGCAATTCTGGCAACAGGTGTTGGATGACAAACGCATCAGCGCGGGTTTTCAGGATCTCGCCCGCGCGATGCTGGAAGAATTAACGCTGGTCGCCTCAATTATCCAGCGTCTGGCTTAAGGATATTACCGCACGGCCCCTGCAATCCACGCGGACAACTCCCGTAATTCGGTTTCCTGCTCCGGGAAATCTCCCAGCAGAGCATCACACTCCTGCGCCAGCGCATCCGCGCGATACAAGCAGCCCTGCAGACGGGCAGCCAGTGCCTCCAGCGGTGCGGGGTTCAGGCTATCGGTAAAGACCTGCGTGCGGGTGATATGCCCTTTTTCCACATCGAAATGCAGCTCCACGCCACCCCAGGTGAAACGCTCATCCAGCAAATGGCTAAACGCAGGTGCCTGACCAAAGTTCCACTCCCAGCTGCTCTGGCGCGCGAAGGTTTCGGCGAAGTTTGGCAGATCCGGGGTTTTGTCCGGCGAAATGATCTCGGCTTCCACTCGCTCGCCATAATGCGCGAAGAACGCCTCTGTAACAGCTTCACAGATCCGCTCATGGCTAACGCCGGGGAGCAAATCCACCAGATTCGCCACACGGCCACGCACCGAAGTGATGCCTTTGGCCTGCAGCTTTTTCTTGTCCGGATTGAGGTAGTTGGCGAGCCGGCTGAGGTCAGCATTCAGCAGCAGCGTCCCGTGATGGAAACCGCGATCTTTGGTTTCGCGGTAGGCTGAACCTGAGACTTTGCGATCGCCTTCAGCGGTTTTGACTACCAGGTCATTTCGCCCGGATGCTTCTGCCGTTACGCCCAGCGAATTCAGCGCTTGTAACACAATCGCAGTGGAGATGGTTTTGTCATACTCCGGCTTGCCTGCCATAAAGGTAAAACAGGTGTTACCGAGATCGTGGAAGACCGCGCCGCCGCCGCTGCTGCGACGTGCCAGGCGGACATTATCTTCTTCCATGCGCCGCGTATTGCACTCTTTCCACGGGTTCTGTGCCCGTCCAATGACCACCGTATCGGCGTTGCGCCACAAGAAGAGCACACGCTGAGTGGCAGGCATCTGGCGGAAAATACACTCTTCCACCGCCAGATTGAACCAGGGATCGTAAGAATCAGAGATGAGCAGACGCAGCGTTGACATGGCAGATTTCCTTTTCCATTTTGAGGCGCCCACTGTATCACTAATCTTTCTTTTCGCTCTCTTCCTCTTCGGCGACGGGCTTATTGGCCGTCAGTAAGAAAGGCGACTGCTGCCATCGGGTACGCTTACCCTGCAGCAGAGTACGCGTCAGCACCACACCGATCGCCAGGGAGAGAAGCAGCATCAGGCGCAGAATATTGGTGGTGTTATCGACCTGTTTGGCCTCGGTCGCCAGCGTATGGGTATCGAGCGTTAAGCGCAGGTAGCCGAGCGGGCCGCTTTTTCCCTGAATGGGTTCGACGATCTGCTGATTGAAGTAACCACCGGCTTTTTTGCCGTCCAGCGCCAGCCTGTCGCGGACATCGATACTTTCACCCGAGCGTGCGACCAGATCGCCGCGTTCGTCATAAACCCCGGCGTCCAGAATGCGGCTCTCTTCCGTCAATTGCCGCAGCACAACGCTGATACGCTTGTCGTCAGGCGTCTCGGTGCGCATCAGCGGGGCAAGGTTCAGCGTCACCTGTTTTGCCAGCGTACGGGCTAGCTCCTCAAGCTGTGGATTACGTTGGCGCTGGTGATTCTGGCTGAACCAGGATGCACCCTGCATCAGGGCGACCAGCAATGCCAGACAGAAAAGCACGATCACGGCGCGATGAAGCCTGAATTTTAGTTTTGCGCGAGCCATATTCCACCTGTTGAAAATTTGCGGCTTAATGTTGCCAGAAGCGCTGGTTACAAGGTAGCCTCATGCGTTATTTTTACCTCAGCACATATCCCTACAGGAGCTGTAATGCCGAATAATCTGACCTGGTGCGACCTGCCCAACGATGTTTCTCAGTGGCCTGGGTTGCCGCTCTCTTTAAGTGGCGATGAGGTCATGCCCCTGGACTATCACGCAGGACGCAGCGGATGGCTTCTGTATGGACGCAAACTGGATAAAGAACATCTGACGGCATGGCAGCGCAAATTAGGCGCTGCCATGGTTATTGTGGCCGCCTGGCGCGTGGATGACTACCAGGTGATTCGCCTGGCGGGTTCTCTGACCCCGCGTGCAACGCGCCTCGCGCATGATAATGGGTTGGATGTCGCCCCGCTGGGTAAAATTCCGTCGCTGCGCACACCTGGCCTGATGGTGATGGATATGGACTCCACCGCGATTCAAATCGAATGCATTGATGAAATCGCCAAACTGGCGGGCACCGGTGAGCTGGTTGCGGAAGTGACGGAACGTGCGATGCGCGGCGAACTGGACTTTACCGCCAGTCTGCGCAGCCGTGTCGCGACGCTGAAAGGCGCCGATGCCAGCATCCTTCACAAAGTGCGGGAAACGCTGCCATTGATGCCAGGACTCACCCAGATGGTGCTGAAAATGCAAACCCTGGGCTGGAAAGTGGCTATCGCTTCCGGCGGCTTTACTTTCTTCGCAGACCACCTGCGGGACAAATTGAGCCTGTCTGACGCCGTTGCTAATCAACTGGAAACCTTTGACGGCAAGTTTACCGGCAATGTGTTGGGCGATATCGTCGATGCGCAGTACAAAGCAAAAACTCTCACTGAACTGGCTGAAAAGTATGAAATTCCACTAACCCAGACCATTGCCATTGGTGATGGCGCTAACGATCTGCCGATGATCAAAGCAGCGGGTCTGGGCATTGCTTATCATGCAAAACCAAAAGTTAACGAGAAAGCGGAAGTGACAATCCGCCACGCTGACCTGATGGGAGTGTTCTGCATTCTCTCAGCCAGCATCAGTAAAAAATAAACGAGGTCTCTGTGGCGAAAGCTCCAAAACGCGCATTTGTCTGTAATGAATGTGGTGCCGATTATCCGCGCTGGCAGGGGCAATGCAGTGCCTGCCAGGCCTGGAATACCATTACCGAAGTGCGCGGCGTGGCCGCTTCGCCAACCGTTGCTCGCAATGAACGTCTGAGCGGTTATGCGGGCAATGCGGGTATCTCAAAGGTCCAGAAACTTTCTGAGATTAGCCTCGAGGCGCTACCGCGCTTCTCTACTGGCTTTAAAGAGTTTGACCGCGTGCTCGGTGGCGGCGTGGTGCCAGGCAGTGCCATTCTTATTGGCGGCAACCCTGGAGCCGGGAAATCGACGCTGCTGCTGCAAACGCTCTGTAAGCTCTCCGAACAGATGAAAACCCTGTACGTGACAGGGGAAGAGTCGCTGCAACAGGTGGCGATGCGCGCCCACCGTCTGGGCCTGCCGACCAATAATCTCAATATGCTTTCTGAAACCAGCATCGAGCAGATTTGCATGATTGCGGAAGAAGAACAGCCGAAGCTGATGGTTATTGATTCCATTCAGGTGATGCACATGGCCGATATTCAGTCCTCGCCAGGCAGTGTGGCGCAGGTGCGTGAAACGGCGGCGTACCTGACGCGCTTTGCGAAAACGCGCGGCGTGGCGATTGTGATGGTCGGCCACGTCACTAAAGACGGTTCACTGGCAGGCCCGAAGGTGCTGGAGCACTGCATTGACTGCTCGGTGCTCCTCGACGGCGACGCTGATTCCCGTTTTCGTACCTTGCGCAGCCACAAGAACCGTTTCGGTGCAGTCAATGAACTGGGCGTTTTCGCCATGACCGAACAAGGGTTACGCGAGATCAGTAACCCGTCCGCTATCTTCCTGAGTCGGGGCGATGAAGTCACCTCCGGTAGCTCGGTGATGGTGGTGTGGGAAGGCACGCGCCCGCTGCTGGTTGAGATTCAGGCGCTGGTCGATCACTCGATGATGGGCAACCCGCGCCGGGTGGCGGTGGGGCTTGAGCAAAACCGTCTGGCGATTTTACTGGCGGTTCTCCATCGCCATGGTGGGCTGCAAATGGCGGACCAGGATGTGTTCGTCAATGTGGTCGGCGGCGTTAAGGTGACGGAGACCAGTGCCGATTTGGCGCTGCTTCTGGCGATGGTGTCCAGTCTGCGCGACAGGCCACTGCCACAGGACCTGGTTGTTTTCGGGGAAGTGGGGTTGTCTGGGGAAATCCGTCCAGTGCCGAGCGGGCAGGAACGTATTTCTGAAGCGGCAAAACACGGCTTCCGCCGGGCCATTGTGCCAGCAGCCAACGTACCGAAAAAAACGCCAGAAGGGATGCAGATTTTTGGCGTGAAGAAACTCGCAGATGCGCTAAGTGTCTTTGACGACTTATAATCTTCATATCTGTCACTGAGGCATCGTCAGCCCGGGAGGCAAAACGCCACCGGGCCTTTTTATATGTCGAGCCCATGTCCGTACAATCGATCTTGCAGGAGGCATTCATGTCGTCATTCGACTATCTCAAAACCGCCATTCGCCAAAAAGGCTGTACATTACAGCAGGTTGCTGATGCCAGCGGTATGACCAAAGGTTATCTGAGCCAGTTATTGAATGCCAAAATCAAAAGCCCCAGCGCACAAAAACTGGAGGCTTTGCACCGTTTTCTCGGCCTGGAATTCCCTCGCCAGCAAAAAAACATTGGTGTAGTGTTCGGCAAATTTTACCCCTTGCACACCGGGCATATTTATCTGATTCAGCGCGCCTGTAGCCAGGTGGATGAGCTGCATATCGTGATGGGTTACGATGAAAAGCGCGATCGTGAACTCTTTGAAAACAGTGCCATGTCGCAGCAGCCGACCATCAGCGATCGCCTGCGCTGGTTGCTGCAGACCTTCAAGTATCAGAAAAATATCCGTATTCATGCCTTCAACGAAGAGGGGATGGAGCCGTATCCGCACGGCTGGGACGTGTGGAGCAAAGGCATCAACGCTTTTATGGATGAAAAGGGCATTCAGCCCAACTGGATTTACACTTCCGAAGAAGCGGATGCTGAGCAATATCTGGAACATCTGGGTGTGCAGACGGTGCTGATCGACCCGAAACGTACCTTTATGAACATCAGCGGTGGCCAGATTCGTGCGAACCCGTTCCGCTACTGGGACTACATTCCTACAGAAGTGAAGCCGTTCTTTGTGCGCACCGTGGCGATTCTTGGCGGCGAGTCGAGCGGGAAATCAACGCTGGTGAACAAGCTCGCCAATATTTTCAACACCACCAGTGCCTGGGAATATGGACGTGATTATGTCTTCTCGCACTTAGGCGGCGATGAGATGGCGCTGCAATATTCGGACTATGACAAGATTGCTCTGGGTCAGGCGCAGTACATTGATTTTGCAGTTAAATATGCCAATAAAATCGCCTTTATTGATACCGACTTTGTGACCACTCAGGCGTTCTGCCTTAAGTATGAAGGGCGCGAACATCCCTTTGTGCAGGCGATGATCGACGAATACCGCTTCGACCTGGTGATCCTTCTGGAAAATAACGTTCCCTGGGTTGCCGATGGACTGAGAAGCCTGGGAAGTTCGGTTGATCGCCGGGAGTTCCAGAACATGCTGGTGGATATGCTCAAAGAGAACAATATCACCTGGCGGCATGTTGAAGAGCCGGATTACGATTCGCGGTTCCTGCATTGCGTGGAGCTGGTCAAAGAGTTGATGGGTGAGGAAGGGTAAATTTTTGTCTTCTGCGGTCTGATGCCCTCACCCCGGCCCTCTCCCATAGGGAGAGGGAGAAAACATTAAAAAAGGCAGCTTATGCTGCCTTTTTGCTTTTATTTTGAAATACGTTTGTACTTGATACGCTTCGGCTCCAGCGCGTCAGCGCCGAGGGTGCGTTTCTTGTACTCTTCGTACTCGGTAAAGTTGCCTTCGAAGAATTCGACTTTACCTTCATCCTGGTAATCCAGAATGTGGGTTGCGATACGGTCAAGGAACCAGCGGTCATGCGAGATAACCATTGCGCAGCCTGGGAACTCCAGCAGGGCGTTTTCTAACGCGCGCAGGGTTTCGATATCCAGGTCGTTTGTTGGTTCATCGAGCAGCAGCACGTTACCGCCAACCTGCAGCAGTTTCGCAAGGTGCAGACGACCACGCTCACCACCGGACAGCTCGCCCACGCGTTTGCCCTGATCAACCCCTTTGAAGTTAAAGCGACCAACGTAGGCGCGGCTTGGCATCTCGGTGTTGCCGATGCGCATAATATCCTGCCCACCGGAGACTTCTTCCCACACTGTCTTGCTGTTGTCCATCGCGTCACGGAACTGGTCAACGGAGGCCAGCTTGACGGTATCACCCAGGGTGATAGTGCCGCTGTCAGGTGATTCCTGACCGGACATCATGCGGAACAGGGTCGATTTACCCGCGCCGTTCGGACCGATAATGCCGACGATTGCCCCTTTAGGCACGGCAAAGCTCAGGTCGTCAATCAGCAGGCGATCGCCGTAGGATTTACGCAGGTTGCTGACTTCAACCACTTTGTCACCCAGACGGGCTCCAGGTGGAATAAACAGCTCGTTGGTTTCGTTACGCTTCTGGTATTCAGCGTTGTTCAGCTCTTCAAAGCGTGCCAGACGGGCTTTGCCCTTAGACTGACGGCCTTTCGCGCCCTGACGAACCCACTCCAGCTCTTTCTCAATCGATTTACGACGAGCGGCTTCCTGAGAAGCTTCCTGCGCCAGACGCTGATCTTTCTGTTCCAGCCAGGAGGAGTAGTTGCCTTCCCACGGAATACCTTCACCGCGATCAAGCTCGAGGATCCAACCGGCAACGTTATCGAGGAAGTAACGGTCGTGGGTAATCGCCACAACGGTCCCTTCGAAGTCGTGCAGGAAGCGTTCCAGCCATGCCACGGATTCTGCATCCAGGTGGTTAGTGGGTTCGTCGAGCAGCAACATGTCTGGTTTTTCGAGCAGCAGGCGGCACAGCGCCACGCGGCGGCGTTCACCACCGGACAGGTTTTCGATTTTTGCATCCCAGTCTGGCAGACGCAGCGCATCAGCGGCACGTTCCAGTTGGACGTTCAGGTTGTGACCGTCGTGCGCCTGGATAATTTCTTCAAATTTACCCTGTTGTGCGGCGAGTTTATCGAAGTCAGCATCCGGCTCAGCGTATTTCGCATACACCTCGTCCAGACCTTTCAGCGCGTTAACCACTTCGGCAACCGCTTCTTCAACGGATTCACGCACGGTCTGCTCAGGATTTAGCTTCGGTTCCTGAGGCAGGTAGCCGATTTTAAGACCCGGTTGTGGGCGAGCTTCACCTTCAATGTCGGTGTCAATGCCAGCCATAATGCGCAGTAGGGTAGATTTACCGGCGCCGTTCAGGCCCAGTACGCCGATTTTTGCGCCAGGGAAGAAACTCAGCGAGATATTTTTCAGAATATGACGTTTCGGCGGAACGACCTTGCCGACACGGTGCATGGTATATACGAATTGAGCCACGTTGGACTTCGCCTCTTTTATGTAATATCAACAGCGGAGTGTAGCCGTTTTCTTTGTCCAATCCCAGTCAGCCCCGAAAGGTGTGTTAAAACAGACGAGAAAGGTAAAAAAGTGTGCATTACGTGGCGCGTTGCACCGGTCACGGTTAGCATTAAGGAATTATGCGGCATGAGGCTGCAATGACCGTTTTGATAAGAGGAATGCGCAGTGCAGAGAGCTAAACAAGCCGCCTGGCGTTACCTGGTGGCCAGTATGTGTTTGCTGTCCTTCAGCCATGCAGTGCGAGCGGACTCACTGGATGAACAACGTAATCGTTACGCCCAAATCAAACAGGCGTGGGATAAAAAGCAGATGGATGTGGTGTCGCAGTTAATGCCGACACTGAAAAATTACCCGCTTTATCCGTATCTGGAATATCGCCAGATAACCGACGATCTGATGAACCAGCCCACGGTTACCGTGAGCAATTTTATTCAGGCTAACCCTACGCTTCCGCCAGCACGAACCCTGAAAACGCGTTTCGTCAATGAACTGGCGCGCCGACAGGACTGGCGTGGTCTGCTGGCCTTCAGCCCGGAAAAACCGGCATCGACCGAAGCACAATGTAATTACTACTTCGCCAAGTGGAGCACCGGGCAGGCTGAAGAAGCCTGGCAGGGAGCGAAAGAGCTGTGGCTCACCGGCAGCAGCCAGCCGAACGCCTGTGATCAGCTGTTTGGCGCGTGGCGTGCCTCCGGTCAACAGGATCCGCTGGCATTCCTGGAACGTATTCGCCTGGCGATGAAAGCGGGCAATACCCGGCTGGTGACCTTGCTGGCAGGGCAGATGCCATCGGATTATCAAACCATCTCGACGGCGATCATCGCCCTGGCAAACGACCCGAATAGCGTGATGAACTTTGCCCGTACGACCGGGGCGACGGACTTTACACGCCAGATGGCGGCCGAAGCGTTTGAAAGCGTGGCGCGCCAGGATGTGGAAAATGCGCGGCTGATGATCCCCGCTCTGGTGCAGGCGCAGCAGTTGAATGAAGATCAAACCCAGATCCTCCGGGACACCGTAGCCTGGCGGTTGATGGGCAACGATGTGACCGATGAGCAAGCGCGCTGGCGCGACGATGCCATCATGCGATCCCAGTCGACCTCCATTGTGGAGCGTCGGGTGCGCATGGCGATCGGTAACGGCGATCGCTCAGGGTTGAACACCTGGCTGTCACGTTTGCCGATGGACGCGAAAGAGAAAGACGAATGGCGCTACTGGCAGGCAGATTTGTTGCTGGAGCGCGGTCGTGAGACGGAGGCCAAAGAGATCCTGCACACGCTGATGCAGCAGCGCGGTTTCTACCCGATGGCGGCAGCGCAGCGTCTGGGGGAAGCCTATACGATGAGGATCGACAAAGCCCCCGGCAATATCGATCCTGGGCTGGCTCAGGGGCCGGAAATGTCTCGCGTGCGTGAGTTGATGTACTGGGAGCAGGACAATACGGCGCGCAGCGAATGGGCCAATCTGATCACCAGCCGTAGCGCCTCTGAGCAAGCGCAACTGGCACGCTATGCGTTTAATCAGCACTGGTGGGATCTGAGCGTTCAGGCAACGATCGCCGGTAAACTTTGGGATCAACTGGAAGAGCGCTTCCCGCTGGCGTACAACGATCTTTATGCTCGCTATACACGCGGTAAAGACATCCCGCAGAGCTATGCGATGGCGATTTCCCGCCAGGAGAGCGCATGGAATCCGAAAGTACGTTCGCCGGTGGGGGCCAGCGGGCTGATGCAAATCATGCCGGGCACGGCAACGCATACGGTGAAGATGTTCAATATTCCGGGTTACAGCAATCCAGTGCAGCTGCTGGATCCAGAAACCAATATCAACATTGGCACCAGCTATTTGCAGTATGTCTATCAGCAGTTTGGTAACAACCGTATCTTCTCCTCGGCGGCCTACAACGCTGGCCCTGGACGTGTGCGCACCTGGTTGAACAACAGTGCCGGGCGCATTGATGCGGTGGCGTTTATCGAAAGTATTCCGTTCTCTGAAACGCGTAGCTATGTGAAAAATGTCCTGGCTTACGACGCGTACTACCGCTTCTTTATGAACGGGACGAAGCCAACCGTGCTGACGGATGCGGAGTGGCAGCGTCGTTACTGATCGCCATTGTTTGTGTTATGCTGCGTACTCTTTAACGAGTACGCAGCAAAATGGCGGAATATTATGACTCAACAATCACCCTATTCAGCGGCCATGGCCGAACAACGCAACCAGGAATGGCTGCGCTTCGTTGAACTCGTCAGACAATCTTACGAACAGGATTTACACCTTCCCCTGCTCAATTTAATGCTCACGCCGGATGAACGTGAAGCGCTGGGCACGCGCGTGCGCATCATCGAAGAGTTATTACGCGGGGAGATGAGTCAGCGTGAGCTGAAAACGGAGCTGGGTGCCGGTATTGCCACCATTACCCGAGGCTCCAACAGTTTAAAATCAGCACCGGCCGACCTGCGCGTGTGGCTGGAAGAGATCTTACTGAACCCTCAGCGGTAAACCGCATTATGAAAGGGGCTTAAGGCCAGGATCACCGCCTGGTGATAAACGCTGGCACGGGTGAGTTTACCCGCCGTGAATACCCCAATTGCCCCCTCTTTACGACCAATTTCATCAATCCCGGTGTAACGTGACATCGCCGGGCCAAGGGCCACACCGGCACGGACTTTTTCCAGAATCACTTCCGGCAGGGGCAGGGTAGCCGAACGCGATTCCCCGCGCTGGTTGATACTCTCAATAACCACCCAGCTAAAGGTGCTGCCTTCATCAATACCGGCTTCAATGGCGACCCAAAAATCAGCATGGGGTCTGGCAAGACGCGCATTGACCACACGGTTACGTGCGCCCGCGCGGGTTTCTTCATTACCAAGTGGCTGTTCCGGTACGCCACTTTCAACGTCTACGGATTCGACTTCACAGGATCCTTCGCCATAGATCTCATTAAAAGCGTGCAGAATCGCCCGAATTTTGGCGGGATTGGTGGTAGCAACGACAACATGGTGCATAATCTATAGTCGGTTACCCGAAATGAGATGTGTTCCTCATGCCGGGAAATGCCGTCCTCAAATAATAAATTTCATCGCAGTATAATGGATAAAAAGCATGTTACAGGTATACCTTGTTCGCCACGGTGAAACGCAGTGGAACGCCGAGCGTCGTATTCAAGGCCATTCAGACAGTCCGTTAACAGAGAAAGGTGAACAGCAGGCATGGCAGGTTGCAGAGCGCGCCAAAGCGCTGGGCATCACCCATATTATCGCCAGCGACCTTGGACGGACGCGCCGCACGGCTGAAATCATCGCAGAATTATGTGGATGTGAAATCACTCTTGATTCACGTCTGCGTGAGCTTGATATGGGCGTACTGGAAAAACGCCGTATTGAATCCCTTACCGATGAAGAAGAAGGCTGGCGTCGCACCCTGGTTAATGGTACGGCGGGCGGTCGTATTCCTGAAGGTGAATCCATGCAGGAACTGGCTGACCGCATGCACGCGGCACTAGCGGCCAGCCTGGAATTGCCTCAAGGCAGTCGCCCAATGATTGTCAGTCATGGCATGGCACTGGGCTGCCTGGTCAGCACGATTCTCGGTCTGCCTGCTTACGCTGAACGTCGTCTGCGACTGCGCAACTGCTCCATCTCCCGCGTTGATTATCAGGATAGCGCATGGCTGGCTTCTGGCTGGGTCGTGGAGACGGCAGGGGACGTGTCGCACCTTGACGCCCCTGCATTGGATGAATTGCAGCGTTAACGGCGGATAGGCACTAAATATTCGCAGCGAATATGGCGCGGCGGCTCTTGCGTGCGCGCATCTTCCTGCGGATAGAAGCGTTCGATATCCTGACCTTTACGGCGTGTCAGACTCAGCATCGGCATACAAGTACCGTAAACGGTCAGGATAAAGTCCTGCACCCCGCTGGCCAGTCCGTCGTAGGAGAACATCACATATTCGCCGCCTTCCAGTAACACGGGGTGAGTATTATGCATGTGACCGTTCGCGATCTCCGGCGTCAGCGCCGTGGTGTAAAAGACTTCCTGCTCATCATCTTTTTCCAGGCTTGGACGAGGCTCATGCAAGCCATACAGTTCAGAGGGAACGGAAGGCGCATTAGCCAAAAACTCCCGCCAGAACTGAATACGCATCTGATTCCGGAAATCGGAAATCTCTTCCAGGGAGCAGGTGTAACTTTGGGTGATACCGACCAGTTGCGTTTGCGGTAACGTCACAAACTCGTGTTTAGGCATTGTGAATTCACCTAAGCGCATCGGCGGACGAATACCAAATGCATTCCAGTCAGGGGAACGACGATAAAACGCGGGCGTTTGCGAAAACTGCTTCTTGAAGGCGCGCGTAAAGGTTTGCTGCGAGTCAAAACGATACTGCAAGGCAATATCCAGAATGGGGCGTGAAGTGAGACGCAGTGCAACTGCGGATTTCGACAGGCGACGAGCACGGATATAGGCGCCGATCGCATGACCCGTCACGTCTTTGAACATCCTTTGCAGATGCCACTTGGAATAACCTGCTTTTGCCGCCACATTGTCCAGTGATAACGGCTGATCGAGATGGCCTTCCAGCCATGCAAGCAGATCGCGAATAATCCCAGCCTGATCCATACAATATCCTCTTCCATAAAACGGCGAACGCCTGTTACAAGGAGGAAATAGTACCATCGTTTGCTGTTTTAGCATTCAGTGTTTTTTTTGTGCATTAATGCGCATTGTGACTGATTTTCATGATGATTTTTGTAAATTAGTGATCTATAAACGTTTTCGTCTTTAACGATGAATAGTTGCTCCACGTTATATTCAAAAATGGTAACAATATGAAATATACAGGCCTCATCCTTTCCTCATTACTGCTGTTTTGTGGTGCTGCTCAGGCAGAACAAATTGGCTCCGTGGACACCGTTTTTAAGATGTTCGGACCGGATCATAAAATTGTTGTCGAAGCGTTTGATGACCCCGATGTGCAGAACGTGACCTGCTATCTGAGCCGGGCAAAAACCGGCGGAATCAAAGGCGGACTGGGACTGGCGGAAGATACATCCGACGCGGCTATCTCCTGCCAGCAGGTCGGGCCTATTGAGGTCAGCGATAAGATTAAAAACGGCAAATCGCAGGGCGATGTAGTGTTCCAGAAACGTACCTCACTGGTGTTTAAGAAACTGCAGGTCGTCCGTTTTTATGATGCCAAACGTAATGCGCTTATTTATCTGACCTACTCCGACAAGGTTGTTGAAGGGTCGCCGAAGAACGCACTGAGCGCCGTGCCGATCATGCCCTGGGGCAAATAAAAGGAGTGGGCATGCCACAACCGCAAATCTGGCTGGTGGAAGATGAGATAAGCATTGCCGATACGCTGATCTACATGCTGCAACAGGATGGCTTTGACGTCCGTGCCTTTGAACGTGGATTGCCGGTACTGGACGCGGCAACCCGGCAGTTACCCGATCTGGCAATCCTGGATGTGGGTCTGCCGGACATCAGCGGCTTTGAGCTGTGTCGACGCTTACTGGCCGTTGCGCCGGGCTTACCTGTGCTCTTTCTTACCGCCCGCAGCGATGAAATCGATAAGCTGCTGGGCCTGGAGATGGGGGCCGATGACTATATTGCTAAGCCTTTCTCACCGCGTGAAGTCTGCGCCCGGGTGCGCACCGTGCTGCGGCGTTTTCAGAAAGCGGCAACGCCGTCGACAAGCGTGCGCGTTGGACAATTTGAGCTGGACGAACCCGCGGCATTGATTCGCTGGTGTGGTGAGACGCTACCGTTGACGCGCTATGAATTCCTGCTGCTGAAAACGTTACTGCATGCGCCAGGCCGCGTTTTCTCCCGCCAGCAATTAATGGATCTTATTTGGGTGGATGCCGAAGAGAGTTTCGACCGTACCGTTGATACTCACATCAAGACGCTGCGTGCCAAACTGCGTGCGATCAATGCTGACACGACCCCCATCAATACTCATCGCGGGATGGGCTACAGTCTGGGAATTCGTTAATGCGCATCGGCATGCGGTTGTTACTGGGGTATTTCCTGATTGTGGCGGTGGCCGCGTGGTTCGTGCTGTCGATCTTCGTTCAAGAGATCAAGCCAGGCGTGCGCAGGGCGACTGAAGGGACGCTGATTGATACCGCCACGCTGCTGGCAGAGATCGCCCGTGGCGATTTGCTCTCCGGCGAGGCGCAAAAAGGGCAACTGGCGCAGGCATTCTCCTCGCTTTCGCAACGGGCTTTCAGAGCCAACATCAGCGGCATTCGCAAAGTGCGTAATGAGTACCATGTCTATATGACCGACGCCGCTGGCAGAGTGGTTTTCGACTCGGCGGGCAAAGCGCTGGGGGAGGATTATTCGCGCTGGAACGATGTCTGGCTGACGCTGCGCGGGAAATACGGGGCGCGCAGTACGCCTTCCGATCCAAACGATCCGGAAAGCACCGTGATGTATGTGGCGGCTCCCATCACCGATCAGGGGAAAATCATTGGCGTGCTCAGCGTGGGCAAACCCAACAGCGCCATTGCGCCAGTGATTAAACGCAGCGAGCGACGGATCCTTTGGGCGAGTGCCGCCTTGCTCGGGATCGCACTGATGATTGGTCTGGGTGTGGCGCTGTGGATTAACCGTTCAATCGGTAAACTGACGCGTTATGCCGATGCAGTGACAGAGAGCACGCCGCTGCCGCTGCCCTCACTCGGTAGTAGCGAGCTGCGTAAACTCGCGCACGCGCTGGAAAGCATGCGGCAGAAACTCGAGGGGAAAAATTATATTGAGCATTACGTACATGCATTGACCCATGAGCTGAAAAGCCCTCTTGCTGCCATTCGCGGTGCGGCAGAAATCCTCCACGAAAACCCCCCACCGAATGTGGCGGCTCATTTCACGGGGAATATACTCGCGCAAAATACCCGTATGCAGGCACTGGTGGAAAAGCTGCTCTCGCAGGCAAAACTGGAAAATCGCCAGGCGATTGCGCCGTCTCAAGTGAACCTCAGTGAGATTTTTTCGCAGCTTGCAGATGAACGTAGCGTTGTACTGGCGGGCAAACATCTCACTCTGGAGTGGGATGCGGCAGAAGTGGTCGCTACTGCCGATGTGGGGCTGCTCACTCAGGCGCTGGGGAACTTGCTGGATAACGCGATAGATTTTACTCCTGAGCAGGGGGTTATCCGTTTACAGGCCAGCGAAGAGGGGGAGAGTGTTACGATTGCGGTCTCCGACAACGGGCAGGGGATTCCGGATTACGCGCTGGATCGTATCTTTGAGCGCTTTTATTCACTGCCGCGTGAAGATGGCCATAAGAGCAGCGGCCTGGGACTCGCGTTTGTACAGGAAGTGGCGCGCTTGCATCAAGGGACCATTGAAATCGCAAATCGTCCGGAAGGGGGCGTGGAAGCGCGTCTGACACTTCACCGTCACTTCACATCACTTCAAATTCTCCCCACATAGCCCCTTTACCCTGCGTGCAATACAAAGGAGGGGCTATGTTGAAATCACCGTTATTCTGGAAAGTATTTACCCTGGTTGGGTGCATCTTTTTACTGCTGGTGCCGCTGATGATGGTCAGCAATTTGATCAAAGAACGAAGCGATTATCGTGACGAAGTATCAGACGCGTTGCGGCAAAGCAGTGCGGGGTCTCAGAAGCTGATCGGGCCGCTGATTGCCGTGCCGGTCACTGAAGTCACGACAGTACTGGAATCCACCAATGATGAGCCGCCTAAAGAGATCCATAGGACCAAAAGCTATATTCGATTCTGGTTGCCTGAGTCGCTGATGGTTGAGGGTAAACAGCAGGTTGAATCACGGCAAATCGGTATTTACAACGGTCAGGTCTGGCATGGCGATCTGTCTATAAAAGCGGAATTCGACCCCAAACGTTTTGGCCTTGAAGCCAATGAAAACCGACAGATTGGCGAGCCCTTTGTCGTGTTCGCCTTGAGCGATGCACGTGGTATCGGGCAGGTTCAAACAATGAAAATCAACGGTGAATCTCTTACCGTTGAGCCAGGTTCCGGCCTGATGAGTGATATGCAAGGAATGCATGTGCCGTTAGCATCGGCGGAGGCCACCCGCAAACCGCTTAAACTGGAGATGTCCTTCAGTCTTAACGGCACGGGCTCGCTTTCTGTCGTCCCCGTAGGTCGCAATAGCGAAATGACGCTGCTGAGCGACTGGCCGCATCCAGGGTTTATGGGCGATTTTCTGCCTGCCAAACGCGAAATCAGTACCAGTGGTTTTCAGGCGCACTGGCAAAGTACCTGGTTTGCTAACAACCTGGACAGCAAAATTCGCGATATGTTAAGTCTCAGCGATCAAAACGCATGGCGGCTGCCAGCCTTTAGCGTCAACATCGCCACGCCTGCTGACCAGTACCAACTGACGGATCGTGCCATTAAGTATGCGATCCTGTTGATTGCACTTATCTTCGCGGCGTTCTTTGTCTTTGAAAGCCTCACCGCCCGGCAGATGCACCCCATGGAATACCTGCTGGTGGGCCTCTCTCTGGTGATGTTTTATCTGGTGCTGCTGGCGTTGTCCGAGCACATTGGTTTCACACCGGCGTGGGTTACGGCCAGTTTGCTTGGCGGCATTATTAATGGCCTCTATTTGCAGGGTGTCATGAAAACCTGGCGCGCTAGTCTGCCTTTCACGGGGGCTCTGCTAGTACTGTACGGCGTGATGTGGAGTTTGCTGCACTCCGAAGACAGTGCTCTGTTGCTTGGGACAGGCGTCCTGTTTGCAGCACTGAGTACGGTGATGATGCTGACTCGTCGCTTTAACTGGTATTCGATTTCAGGTATCCGAAAAGTGCAGGCAGAAATAACGGAGCCGGTTGATGACGCGTTAAGGTTATGGAAGTAGCGGTAAGCAGATCGAGGGAATAAAAAAAGCGGCGCTGAGCGCCGCTTTTTGTCTGGATGCGTTGTCGTTATTCCTGCAAATCGCCACAGAAACGGTAACCTTCACCGTGAATGGTCGCGATAATTTCAGGTGTGTCCGGCGTAGATTCGAAGTGTTTACGAATACGACGGATGGTCACGTCGACAGTACGGTCATGCGGCTTAAGCTCGCGACCGGTCATTTTTTTCAGCAGTTCAGCACGAGACTGGATTTTGCCTGGGTTTTCACAGAAGTGCAGCATCGCACGGAACTCGCTGCGCGGCAGCTTATACTGTTCGCCATTCGGGCTCACCAGGGAGCGGCTGTTGATATCCAGTTCCCAACCGTTGAATTTGTAGCTATCAACGCTGCGACGTTCTTCGCTGATCGTTCCCAGGTTCATGGTACGAGACAGCAGGTTACGTGCACGAATGGTCAGTTCACGCGGGTTGAATGGCTTGGTGATGTAGTCGTCTGCACCGATTTCGAGACCGAGGATTTTATCGACTTCGTTATCACGGCCGGTCAGGAACATGAGTGCGACATTCGCCTGTTCGCGTAATTCACGGGCTAATAAAAGACCGTTTTTACCCGGCAGGTTGATGTCCATGATCACCAGGTTGATATCATTTTCAGACAGGATCTGATGCATTTCCGCGCCATCGGTCGCTTCGAAAACATCGTAGCCTTCTGCTTCGAAAATACTTTTTAACGTGTTGCGTGTTACCAACTCGTCTTCAACGATAAGAATGTGCGGGGTCTGCATGTTTGCTACCTAAATTGCCAACTAAATCGAAACAGGAAGTACAAAAGTCCCTGACCTGCCTGATACATGTCGAAAATTAACATGATCGGCGTAACATGACTAAAGTACGTAATTGCGTTCTTGATGCACTTTCCATCAACGTCAACAACATCATTAGCTTGGTCGTGGGTACTTTCCCTTTGGACCCGACAGCGTCAAAAACGGCTGTCATCCTAACCATTTTAACAGCAACATAACAGGCTAAGACGTAAGGGACACCCAATAAAACTACGCTTCGTTGACATATATCAAGTTCAATTGTAGCACGTTAACAGTTTGATGAAATATCCGTATCTTAATGCTAGCGAATTTCACAATATTTCAATAAACCAACTAGTTGCGAATATTAATTGATAAATATACTGAATCCAACAGAAGATTAAGATTACTTATCAAAATGCCATGAATAAACATAGGGATAAGTATGTTCTGTTAACATTCTTGCCAGTCATTCACCCATTCAACAGTTTAGCGTTTTTTAACCGTTGAGAAGGTGAAAATCAGTGATATCTGTTACATAATTGTAAATTTGCGACGCGTAAAATGATTACGATGGCGAAAATTAATACGTCAAATGATGAAGAAGAGAGCGAAAAATGCACCTGGCCGTTGTACTTGTTTCCCCCGCCAGAGCGGAGAATATTGGCGCTGCTGCACGCGCCATGAAAACGATGGGTTTCACAGATTTGCGTATTGTCGATAGCGTTGCGCATCTGGAAGAAGGGGCACGGCGCGTTGCGCATGGTGCGGGTGATATCCTTGATAATATTAAAACTTATTCTGATCTCGCGGACGCGCTGACGGATGTTCAGTTCACGGTCGCGACGACCGCACGCAGTCGGGCAAAGTTTCATTACTACGCCACACCTGAAGAGTTGGTGCCTCTTTTGCGGGAAAAAAGTGAATGGCTACATACCGGCGCGCTGGTTTTTGGCCGGGAAGATTCAGGCCTGACCAACGATGAACTGGTACTGGCCGATATTTTAACGGGTGTGCCCATGGTGGCAGATTATCCCTCGTTAAATCTGGGACAAGCAGTGATGGTGTACTGCTATCAATTAGCAACTTTAATACAAAATATGCCCGAAACGGTTACGGCAGGTGATGATAACCCGTTACGAGCACTTCGCATGCGTACCCATGCTTTGCTCGAAAGGCTCGACGTTGCTGATGATATCAAAATGGCGGACTGGCTCGATCAGCGTATTGGTGTTCTGGGGCAACGAGACACCGCAATGTTGCATCGACTGCTGCACGACATCGAAAAAAAACTTGCCGAGTAATATCTGGGTATAAGTATATTTTATAGTTTATGGTTCTGTTATATGGCTGGCTTTGTGGTCCTTACGGATCGTTATCTCCATCGGTGATAGTGCAGACGAAAAAGAGATAAAAGCGCTAAAAACTAAAAATTCGTTGACTTAAAGCGGCAGATACTTTAACCAATATAGGCACAGCGACAGACAGATAAAAATTACAGAGCACACAACATCCATGAAACGCATCAGCATCGTCACCACGATTATTACCACCACCACAATTACCACAGGTAACGGTGCGGGCTGACGCGTACAGGAAAAACAGAAAAAAGCCCGCACCTGAACAGTGCGGGCTTTTTTTTCGATCAAAGATCAAGGGGTATAACATGCGAGTGTTGAAGTTTGGCGGTACATCAGTGGCAAATGCGGAAAGGTTTCTGCGTGTTGCCGACATCCTGGAGAGTAATGCCAGGCAGGGGCAGGTGGCGACAGTGTTATCTGCCCCGGCGAAAATCACCAACCATCTGGTCGCCATGATTGAAAAAACCATTGGTGGTCAGGACGCCGTACCGAATATCAGTGATGCAGAAAGGATTTTTGCGGAGCTTCTCTCAGGACTCGCAGACGCCCAACCCGGCTTCCCACTCGCTCAGCTTAAAATTTTCGTTGAACAAGAATTTGCCCAGATCAAACATGTTCTGCACGGTATCAGCCTGCTTGGCCAGTGTCCGGACAGCATCAATGCGGCGCTGATCTGCCGTGGCGAAAAACTCTCTATCGCCATTATGGCCGGGCTTCTGGAAGCGCGTGGTCATAATGTGTCGGTGATTGATCCGGTCGAAAAGCTACTCGCTGTTGGCCACTACCTTGAATCTACTGTCGATATTACCGAATCTACGCGTCGCATCGCTGCAAGCCGAATACCTACTGACCACATGATCCTGATGGCCGGTTTTACCGCCGGTAATGAGAAGGGCGAGCTGGTCGTACTCGGACGTAATGGTTCTGACTACTCTGCTGCTGTACTGGCAGCGTGTCTGCGTGCGGATTGTTGTGAAATCTGGACGGACGTGGATGGCGTCTACACCTGCGATCCTCGCCAGGTACCGGATGCCCGCCTGCTGAAATCCATGTCGTACCAGGAAGCGATGGAGCTTTCTTACTTTGGTGCGAAGGTGCTTCACCCGCGTACGATTACCCCGATTGCCCAGTTCCAGATCCCTTGCCTTATCAAAAACACCGGCAACCCGCAGGCTCCAGGCACGTTGATTGGTGCCACTTCTGATGAAGATGGTCTGCCAGTGAAAGGTATTTCGAATCTGAACAACATGGCGATGTTCAGCGTGTCGGGCCCGGGCATGAAAGGCATGGTGGGAATGGCGGCTCGCGTATTTGCTGCTATGTCTCGTGCAGGTATTTCCGTTGTACTTATTACCCAATCTTCTTCTGAGTACAGCATCAGTTTCTGCGTGCCGCAGTCCGATTGTGCCCGCGCCCAGAGAGCGATGAGTGATGAATTCTTCCTTGAACTGAAAGAAGGTCTGCTGGAGCCGATCGCCGTGATGGAGCGTTTGGCCGTCATTTCGGTTGTCGGTGATGGTATGCGCACAATGCGTGGCATCTCTGCCAAATTCTTTGCTGCGCTGGCGCGTGCGAACATCAACATTGTGGCGATTGCGCAAGGTTCCTCTGAGCGTTCTATTTCCGTGGTGGTTAGCAACGATGATGCAACGACTGGTGTGCGTGTGACCCACCAGATGTTGTTTAACACCGATCAGGTCATTGAAGTGTTTGTCATCGGTGTGGGCGGTGTGGGTAGCGCACTGCTGGAACAACTTAAGCGTCAGCAGGCGTGGCTAAAGAACAAACATATCGATTTGCGCGTGTGCGGCGTGGCGAACTCAAAAGCGCTGCTCACCAATGTGCACGGCCTGAATCTGGAAAACTGGCAGGCAGAACTGGCGGAAGCGAAAGAGCCGTTCAACCTTGGGCGTCTGATCCGTCTGGTGAAAGAGTATCATCTGCTTAACCCGGTGATTGTCGACTGTACCTCTAACCAAAGCGTTGCCGACCAGTATGCCGACTTCCTGCGTGAAGGTTTCCATGTGGTCACGCCGAACAAAAAGGCCAACACTTCATCGATGGATTACTACCATCAGTTGCGCCACGCCGCGGCAAAGTCGCGTCGTAAATTCCTCTATGACACCAACGTCGGTGCGGGGCTGCCGGTTATCGAGAACCTGCAAAACCTGCTCAACGCAGGGGATGAGCTACAGCGCTTCTCCGGTGTGTTGTCAGGTTCACTCTCTTTCATTTTCGGGAAACTGGATGAGGGCATGAGTCTGTCGGACGCGACAAAAGCGGCGCGTGAAATCGGCTTTACTGAGCCAGATCCGCGTGATGATCTCTCCGGTATGGATGTCGCACGTAAGCTGTTGATTCTGGCTCGTGAAACCGGACGTGAGCTGGAACTTTCCGATATCATCATTGAGCCTGTCCTGCCGTCCACCTTTGACGACGGTGGTGATGTTGCTGAATTTATGGATCGCCTGCCGCAACTGGACGATGCCTTTGCTGCTCGCGTGGCGAAAGCGCGGGATGAAGGAAAGGTGTTGCGCTATGTCGGTAATATCGAAGAAGACGGTTCTTGCCGGGTGAAAATCGCCGAAGTTGATGGCAACGATCCGCTTTATAAAGTGAAAAATGGCGAAAACGCCCTCGCATTCTACAGCCACTACTACCAGCCAATTCCGTTGGTGCTGCGTGGTTACGGTGCGGGTAATGACGTAACGGCTGCGGGTGTGTTTGCTGACCTGTTACGCACTCTTTCCTGGAAGTTGGGAGTTTAAGATGGTGAAAGTATATGCTCCGGCCTCCAGTGCCAATATGAGCGTGGGTTTTGATGTACTGGGCGCTGCAGTGACACCTGTCGATGGGACGCTGCTCGGGGACAATGTTTCGGTTGAGGCGGCTGACAGCTTCAGCCTGAAAAATGTCGGGCGCTTCGCCAGCAAGCTGCCGACTAATCCGCAAGAGAATATCGTCTATCAGTGCTGGGAACGCTTCTGCCAGGAGATCGGTAAAACTGTTCCGGTAGCGATGACGCTTGAAAAAAACATGCCGATTGGTTCTGGTTTGGGGTCGAGCGCCTGTTCCGTTGTTGCCGCACTGGTCGCCATGAACGAATACTGTGGTAAGCCGCTGAACGACAGCAAAATGTTGGCGATCATGGGTGAGCTGGAAGGGCGTATCTCAGGCAGCATTCACTACGATAACGTCGCGCCTTGCTTCCTCGGCGGCATGCAATTGATGATTGAGGAAAACGGCATTATCAGTCAGCAGGTGCCATGCTTTGATGAGTGGTTATGGGTGCTTGCTTATCCGGGTATTAAAGTATCGACGGCTGAAGCGCGCGCTATCCTGCCGGCACAATATCGTCGCCAGGATTGTATTGCCCACGGGCGGCATCTGGCAGGCTTTATTCATGCCTGCTATTCGCGTCAGCCTGCGCTTGCTGCGAAGTTAATGAAAGATGTGATTGCTGAGCCGTACCGCACCAAACTGCTGCCGGGCTTTAATGAAGCACGTCAGGCGGTAGCGGATATCGGCGCAATCTCCTGCGGGATTTCGGGGTCTGGTCCGACGCTGTTTGCGTTGTGCGATAAAACCGAAACGGCGCAACGTGTGGCAGACTGGCTGAGCAAACACTATTTGCAAAATCAGGAAGGCTTTGTTCATATTTGCCGTCTGGATACGACGGGTGCACGAGTAGTGGGATAACCAATGAAACTCTATAACTTAAAAGATCATAACGAACAGGTCAGTTTCGCGCAGGCCATCACGCAAGGCCTGGGCAAGAATCAGGGGCTCTTTTTTCCGCACGATCTGCCGGAATTTAGCCTGACAGAAATCGATGAAATGCTGGAGCAGGATTTCATCACTCGCAGTGCGAAGATCCTCGGTGCGTTCATCGGTGATGAGCTGCCGCAAGAGGTGCTGGAAGCGCGCGTTCGTGATGCGTTTGCCTTCCCGGCGCCGGTGAAACCGGTGGAGAGCGACATCGGCTGTCTGGAGTTGTTCCACGGTCCAACGCTGGCCTTTAAAGACTTCGGCGGCCGCTTTATGGCGCAGATGCTGACCACCATCAGCGGCGACAAGCCAGTGACTATCCTCACCGCCACTTCCGGTGATACCGGTGCTGCGGTGGCGCATGCGTTTTACGGTCTGAAAAACGTGCGCGTGGTTATCCTCTACCCGAACGGCAAAATCAGCCCGCTTCAGGAGAAACTGTTCTGTACGCTGGGTGGCAACATTGAAACGGTTGCTATTGATGCTGACTTTGATGCCTGCCAGGCGTTGGTGAAACAGGCATTCGATGATGAAGAGTTGAAAGTGGCGCTGGGTCTGAACTCAGCCAACTCCATCAACATCAGCCGCCTGCTGGCACAGATTTGCTACTACTTTGAAGCGGTGGCACAGCTTCCGCAGGAAGCGCGCAACCAGCTGGTGGTTTCCGTGCCGAGCGGCAACTTTGGCGACCTGACTGCTGGCCTGCTGGCGAAGTCTCTGGGTCTGCCGATCAAGCGCTTTATCGCTGCTACCAATGCCAACGACACCGTGCCACGTTTCCTGCAGGAAGGTGAGTGGAAGCCAAAAGCGACGCAGGCCACCCTGTCGAACGCGATGGACGTCAGCCAGCCTAACAACTGGCCGCGTGTTGAAGAACTGTTCCGTCGTAAAATCTGGCGTCTGAACGAGCTGGGCTATGCGGCGGTTGACGATGAAACCACCAAAGAGACTATGCGCGAGCTGAAAGGTAAGGGTTATCTTTCCGAGCCTCATGCTGCAATCGCCTACCGTGCGCTGCGCGATCAACTGCATCCGGGCGAGTATGGTCTGTTCCTTGGAACCGCCCATCCGGCGAAGTTCAAAGAGAGCGTGGAAGAGATCCTGGGTGAACCGCTGGTGCTGCCGAAAGAGCTGGCAGAGCGTGCTGACCTGGAACTCTTGTCTCACCATCTGCCTGCTGATTTTGCTGAGTTACGCAAACTGATGATGAGTAAAGCGTAAGCGTCAGACGAAAATCTAAAAAGCCGGGTCGCGTCACTGCTTCCCGGCTTTTTTTCGCGCAAATACGGAGAAATTGCGACGCAATTGCGCAGAAAAAATGGAGGAATTCCCAATAAATGCGGGCACTTAAATATTAGGATTGCAGATAATAACAAGCCGTCATCACTTTGCATAAGCTCCTTACATCAGCCCGGAAAGGGCAAGATGAACAAAGGAGTAACCCATGTTGAAACCTGTATTCTTAGCGCTTTCGTTGTTGATGGTGGCTCCGCTGGCGGCACAAGCTGCTGAAATTACCCTTGTACCTGCGGTGAAACTGCAAATTGGCGACAGTGATAATTATGGCAATCGCTGGGATGGGGGACGCTGGCGTGACCACGACTGGTGGAACCGTCATTATGAGATGCGCGATGACCACTGGCGACCGCATCATGAAGAGTTTCGCGACCATCATGACGATCGCCATGATGACCGACACGACGACCGTGGTCCGGGGCCGGACTGGCGTCGTTAATTCTATTCATCCCGTCTCCGTACTGTACGGAGACGGGGTGTGATTACTGCTCGTGACGCTTAAAGACCAGTTCGCCTTTCCCTGACTGCTCTTCATCAAAGAAATAGCCTTCACTGTTAAACCCGGTTAACTGCTCAGGTTTTGTCAGGCGTTTTTCGATAATGTAACGGCTCATCAGCCCACGTGCTTTTTTGGCATAGAAGCTAATGACTTTGAATTTGCCGTTTTTCTCATCCAGGAAGACCGGCTTGATGATTTGCGCATTCAGGCTTTTTGGCTTCACTGATTTGAAGTATTCATCGGAGGCCAGATTGACCACCACATCATCGCCTTGCGCTTTAATGGCGTCGTTAAGCTTCTGAGTTATGGTCTCTCCCCAGAACTGATAGAGATCTTTGCCCTTCGCGTTTTCCAGACGAATGCCCATCTCCAGGCGGTACGGCTGCATCAGATCCAGCGGACGTAACACCCCATAGAGACCAGAGAGCATACGCAGATGCTGCTGGGCAAAATCGAAATCAGCTTCAGAGAAGGTTTCTGCCTGTAAGCCGGTATAAACATCCCCCTTGAACGCCAGAATGGCCTGACGGGCATTTTTCAGCGTGAAGTCTGGCTGCCAGTCATGGAAGCGGGTGGCGTTCAGGTCGGCAAGTTTGTCGCTGATCCCCATTAACGCTTTGATTTGCGGGGCAGTCAGTTGACGTGCCACGTCGATGAGCTGCTGCGAGTGATCGAGCAGTTCTGGCTGAGTGAAGCGCGTTGTGGCCAGCTCACTTTGATAATCCAGCGTTTTTGCGGGGGAGATGAGAATCAGCATATTCAGTCCTTGCAGGGAATTTGTTGCTGATTTTAACAAAAAAGCCCAAGGGATTGATCAATAGTTGTGATTGTCAGCAGGCTTCTCTGTCTCATTGTCCCACGCGCCCGGTGCCAGTTGCCGCTTGATTTCCGGATAACGGCTGGCTTTGAAAACGGGGGTAACGCCAAGCCTTCGTTGGCGCAAATAGTCACCTGCAATAATGCTGACGACGGGGGAGAGCAGCAGAATAGCCGTCAGGTTGGTGATAGCCATAAATGCCATAATCACATCGGCCAGATGCCAAAGTAACGGCAAACGTAACAATGAACCCACCAGCACCATGAGCAGTATGCCGCTGCGTAACAACCAGATATTCCGTCGGCTGTTTAAGCGCAGAAAAATCAGGTTGTTCTCTGCGTAGAGGTAGTTAACGGCAATCGAACTCAACGCGAACAAGAAGACGATCAAAGCAACAAAGCTGGCTCCCCAGTTACCGGTTAAGGCCACCATGGCCTCCTGTACCATCTGAGTGCCGTTGAAGGTGCCCTCGGCTGGCGTGACGTTGGCCAGCAGCAGAATAAAGGCGCTGGCGGTACACACCATAAAAGTATCTACGACCACGCCAATCATCTGCACAAATCCTTGCGCGGCGGGGTGAGGGGGAGAAGAAGCGGCCATTGCTGCGGCATTAGGCGCTGATCCCATTCCCGCTTCGTTGGAAAACATGCTGCGCTGAAAACCACTGGTGAGCGCCTGGCTGATGGTATATCCCATGGTGCCCGCAGCGGCTTCCTGCCAGCCAAATGCACTTCTGAAAATCGACTCGATGATGCCTGGAATCTGGGCAAAGTGCCCCATGCTGACCGCGATGCTCATCACCACCCAGGCGCTCGCCATAATTGGGACCATCCATTGCATCACGCCAGCAACGCTACGCAAACCTCGGGTGATCAGGAGCAGGATGAGAACGGCAAGCACAATGCCGGTAATGATGTGATGCACGCCCCAGGCGTAGTGCACGGCGCGCGCCACTGAGTTGGCCTGGATAGTGTTAAAAATCAGGCCATAGGCGAGCAGCAGGAATACGGAGAACAGAACGCCCATCCAGCGCATGCCCAGTCCACGGGCCATATACCACGCTGGACCACCGCGAAACTGTTGGTTTGCATCTCGTTCTTTGTAGAGTTGCGCCAGTGTACATTCGGCAAAGCAGGTTGCCATGCCGATGAATGCGGAGACCCACATCCAGAAAATGGCGCCAGGGCCACCGGAGGTAATCGCGAAGGCGACACCCGCCAGATTACCGCTCCCTACGCGACCTGCAAGACTGAGAAAGAGCGCCTGGTAAGAGGTCAGCCCGCCAGACTGAGCGCTACTGCGGCTTTTGAGATTGCGATAGAAGTCACCTACTAGCCGAAAGGGGATAAATTTGCTGCGAAAGGCGAACCAGATGCCTGCTGCAAGCAGCAAATAAAGCATCAATGAACCCCAAAGCATTTCACTGATAAAGGAGAAAAATTCAGGCATTAACATCCCTCTTGTCTATGCCAGGTCGCAGGGTAATAAGCGGCGCTATTATTAATAGCGCACTACTTTGCAGGCAATTAATAAATCGAGTTTATCATAATTACGCAACTTCACTGCGCGGTTGCGCTGCCTGTGCGTCGTGTTATCATCAGGGAAGACCGGTTACATCCCCCTAACAAGTTCAAAGAGAAACACTATCATGACGGATAAATTGACTTCTCTGCGTCAATACACCACAGTCGTGGCTGACACCGGAGATATCGCGGCAATGAAGCTGTACCAGCCGCAAGACGCGACCACCAACCCTTCTCTGATTCTTGGCGCTGCCCAAATTCCTGAATACCGTAAACTGATTGATGACGCGATTGTCTGGGCTAAAGGCCAGAGCAGCGATCGTGCTCAGCAGGTTATCGATGCATCAGACAAACTGGCAGTGAATATCGGTCTCGAAATCCTGAAGCTGATCCCAGGTCGTATCTCTACTGAAGTTGATGCACGTCTGTCTTACGACACTGAAGCCTCAATTGCCAAAGCTAAACACCTGATCAAACTGTACAACGATGCTGGCATCAGCAACGATCGTATTCTGATCAAACTGGCTTCCACCTGGCAGGGGATCCGTGCTGCAGAGCAGCTGGAAAAAGAAGGCATCAACTGTAACCTGACTCTGCTGTTCTCCTTCGCTCAGGCGCGTGCATGTGCAGAAGCAGGTGTCTTCCTGATTTCTCCGTTCGTGGGCCGTATCCTCGACTGGTACAAAGCCAACACTGACAAGAAAGAGTACGCACCGGCTGAAGATCCAGGCGTGGTGTCGGTGACTGAAATCTACCAGTACTACAAACAGCACGGTTACGAAACCGTTGTTATGGGCGCAAGCTTCCGTAACCTCGGCGAAATTCTGGAACTGGCTGGCTGCGACCGTCTGACCATCGCCCCGGGCCTGCTGAAAGAGCTGGCTGAGAGCGAAGGCGCTATCGAGCGTAAACTGTCTTACACTGGCGAAGTAAAAGCGCGTCCGGAACGTATCACCGAAGCGCAGTTCTTCTGGCAGCACAACCAGGATCCGATGGCAGTAGACAAGCTGGCGGACGGTATCCGTAAGTTTGCTGTTGACCAGGAAAAACTGGAAAAAATGATCGGCGACCTGCTGTAATCATTCTGCGTGACCGGGCCTCCGGTCACGCTTCCCCTCTGTCTGCATCTCCCTTCAGCGTGTATCATTTCCGTAAGTCATACTTTTTTATACGGAATGAATATGGACACATTACGCATTGGTTTAGTTTCTGTTTCTGACCGCGCCTCCAGCGGTATTTATCAGGACAAAGGCATCCCGGCGCTTGAAGAGTGGCTTGCTGCCACACTGACCACCCCTTTTTCCATCGAAACGCGATTAATCCCGGATGAGCAAAGCATCATTGAGCAGACGCTGTGCGAGCTGGTGGATGAAATGAGCTGTCACCTGGTGCTGACCACCGGCGGAACCGGGCCTGCGCGCCGCGATGTGACCCCCGATGCCACGCTGGCGGTAGCCGATCGTGAAATGCCCGGCTTTGGCGAGCAAATGCGCCAGATTAGCCTCAACTTTGTGCCGACGGCGATCCTCTCCCGTCAGGTGGGGGTGATCCGCAAACAGGCGCTGATCCTCAATTTACCAGGCCAACCTAAGTCCATCAAAGAGACGCTGGAAGGGCTGAAAGATGACGAGGGTAACGTAAAAGTGCCGGGGATTTTTGCAAGTGTACCGTATTGTGTACAGTTGCTTGATGGTCCTTATGTGGAGACTGACCCGGCGAGGGTAGCGTCTTTCCGTCCAAAAAGCGCAAGGCGCGAAACAATCTCCTAAAAGTAGTGGTTTTTTGATTTAAGTTACACGGACACTGGAGTGTTGATTTATTTACGGTATAGTAATTTTTAATTTACAGTTAGCGTAAAAACCTAAATCAACACCTCCTCTTTACAAATGGTCCGTTATGTCAAAACACACACGCCCTCTGAATAAACAGGATTACAAAACTCTCACGCTTGCCGCATTAGGTGGGGCGCTGGAGTTTTACGACTTCATCATCTTCGTTTTCTTTGCGGCCGTTGTGGGAGAGCTTTTCTTCCCGGCGGATATCCCTGAATGGCTGCGTCAGGTGCAGACCTTCGGTATTTTTGCCGCAGGTTATCTGGCGCGTCCGCTGGGCGGCATTGTGATGGCGCACTTTGGCGATCTGGTCGGACGTAAAAAGATGTTCACCCTCAGCATCCTGCTGATGGCGATCCCCACTCTGGCGATTGGTCTGCTGCCGACCTACGCGTCGGTGGGCATTGCCGCGCCGTTGTTGTTGTTGCTGATGCGTGTGCTTCAGGGAGCGGCAATCGGCGGTGAAGTACCGGGCGCATGGGTATTTGTGGCTGAGCATGTACCTGAACGGCGCATTGGTATTGCTTGCGGGACCTTAACAGCAGGACTGACCGTCGGGATCCTATTGGGCTCGGTTGTGGCGACGCTCATCAACACCAGCATGACGCCACAGGCGATTCATGATGGCGGCTGGCGTGTGCCGTTCCTGCTCGGTGGAGCATTTGGCCTGGTGGCCATGTACCTGCGTCGTTGGTTACAAGAAACGCCCGTCTTCCTTGAAATGCAGCAGCGTAAAGCCCTGGCGCAAGAACTGCCGGTTAAAGCTGTGGTGCTGAAACACAAAAAGGCGGTGGTCGTCTCCATGCTGCTGACCTGGCTGCTTTCGGCATGCATTGTCGTTGTGATCCTGATGTCTCCCGTCTGGCTGCAAAAACAGTACGGCTTTGCCCCTGCGCTGACTTTACAGGCCAACAGTATCGCCACAATTATGCTTTGTTTCGGTTGCCTGATTGCCGGCCTGATAGTTGACCGGGTTGGCCCAGGTAAGACCTTTATTGTCGGTGGGATCCTGCTCGCCTGCTCAAGCTGGTTGTTCTATCACCAGGTTGGCAGCCATCCGGAGCAGCTGTTTGCTCTCTACGGTCTGGTCGGACTGTCTGTGGGGATTGTGGGGGCCGTGCCGTACGTGATGGTGCGTGCCTTCCCGGCAGAAGTGCGTTTCACCGGTATTTCCTTCTCGTACAACGTCTCCTATGCCATTTTCGGTGGCCTGACGCCGATCGCCGTCACGGTGCTGATGGGCGTTTCCCCAATGGCACCCGCCTGGTACGTGCTGGCGTTGGCGCTGATTGGTCTGGGTCTGGGGATCTGGCTGCGTCAGGATTGGGTCGCAGCGCAAAACCCGGTGCTTGCCAAATCCACACACTAACGCTGTTTTAACGTTGCCCGTCTGCCGAGGAAAAAACAGGTCATCGGTAGGGGTAACGTCACGATAAGCAGCATCCACAGCAGGGTATAAATCGCGTCGACACCGTCGTTTTGCAGGTTGGTGTAGAGTTTGACCGGGATACCCTGCGGAAAATAAGCAAAGATCATCACAATGCCAAATTCGCCGACTGCCCGCACCCAGGCCAGCGTTACGGCGGAGGCCAGGCCAGGAAAGGCCAGTGGCAAAGTGAGAAAGCGAAAACGATTCCAGCCTGACGCGCCGAGCGTCTGGCCCGCTTCGAGAATATCTTTCGGTACGGTCGCGAAGGCCGAGCGCGCCACCACTATGAAGTAGGGCAACGCACCGTAAACCTGCGCCAGTACGAACGCAGCCGGATTGTTGACCAGCGTCACCCCAATTCGTGAAATCCACTCCCCAACCAGACCATAAGGCCCAAAAGCCGAGACCAGCAGAATGCCCATTGCCAACGGTGGGGTAAGCAACGGAACCATTACCAGCAGCTCGCCAATCAGTCGCTTACGCCCGGAAGCCTGTGACAGCCACCAGGCGGCAGGTACGCCGAGTGCGATAATGATGCCAAGCGACAACATACCCAGCCCCATGGAAACGGCAATGGCGTTGTCGTCACGCCAGGCCAGTTGCAGATGGTGCCAGGGGGTGACGCTGACCAGCGTAATGAAGGGGATACTGAGCAGTAAAAGCGCGGGCAGGGAGAGCCAGCCCGCGACCCAGCCCGGACGTCTTAACGGGCGTATAGCGCATCCCCTTTCGGCTCTGCGTAACCATATTGTTTAAACAGAGCCTGGCCTGCCGGGCTTTGCAGGAAGGAGACAAATTTCTTCCCTTGATCCACGCCGTTAGGCGCATTTTTCAGTACCGCAGCGTAGAAGACCATCGGCTGAGTATGCAGCACCTGATCTTTACCCTGGCTGTCTTTGATGGTGAAGCTGACGGTGTCATACCACTGTTTCGCCATTGCCGGGTTACTCAGGTTGATCTCATCCGGCAGGGCAACGTAGGGGAGGTGAGCAGAACGCACTTCGCTTTCATACCCGGCGGCAGCATCAACCTGGCCGCTCTCCAGACGCGCCAGCAGGCCGCCTTCCTGGTGAGTTTGCTCCGGGTTTTGCAGCGAACCTAAAATCTTGTCGGCAATGCCCGGCATCTTGTAATACTTCTCAGCCAGCAGCAGTGTGAAGACGATGTTTTGCCCTTTTGGATCGACATACGGATCGGTGCGGCCAAAGGAAACGTCTTTCTGCGCCAGCAGATTCAGCCATGACGGATCTTTTTTCTCATTGGCTTGGGCAAACTGGGCGGCATATTTCCCTTTCGGGCTGTAAGCAATGACCATACTGGTGCTGGCAACCGGTACCGCATCGTCGATCAGGCCGGCATCTTTAAGGATTTGCATGGGGCCAGGGTTGATGGAGACGAACACGTCAGCTTCGATTTTGTGGCTCGCCAGCAGGCGTGCCATACCGTACGCGCCCTGTCCTTGCCCTTGATAATCACCGTTTTCTGTTTTGGCAAACGCCGGGCCCATGCCCTGATCCATGACTTTACCCATCGAACCGGCATAGGTAACACGGATGTCTTTCGCCATTGCCATGGACGCACACTGCAACAGCGCTACCGTCAGTAGCCCTAACTTCACTTTTCCTGAAATCATTTTGCTCTCTCGTTATGTATTTTTTTGCATAACGAGTGTCGAAGATCGTTAGCGTGATAACAATTATTACGCTCGGCTTGTTTAGCTATCGTTGATAAAAAAAGCGCCATCGAATGATGGCGCGAGAGGGAGATTAGTGCGAAGGGGTGTAGCTCAGGACGATATTGTCATCTGGGATCTGAGTGAAGTTCTTAATGATGGCGTGATAATCCGCCAGCGGATCGATGTCTTTAAACAGGTCCGGGTAGAAGATCTTACTCAGCGTCTCAATGGCGACGATGTTGTACGGGTTGTTGTAGAAGTGGTGATACAGCGCCCCGGTATGCCCCTGAACGACCGCAGGAATACTACTCACACCCTGGCGAGCCAGAAGCGCATTAAAAGCAGTAACAACCTCTTTCTGATCGACGTTGTAGCCAAACGGAATGATCGCTGTACCTTTGCCCGGACGTTTCGAACCGCTCATCAGGTAATAGTCAGGATTCAGAGAGATGATTTTCTCGACCGACACCGTACCGGTTGCCCCTGGCAGCAGCTGTGAACCGATGTTCTCGCCACCCGCGGCTTCCACCAGACCGCCCCAGCCGTTACGTGCATGGGTAAAGCAGCAGCCGTTGTCCAGACCCGCAACGCCTGCGATAGGCTCAATAAAGACCAACGGTTTTTTGGCAGCCGTTGCCAGACGTTGATGCAGGGTTTCCAGACGCTGTTTATAGAAGTCGGTATAGGCTTTGGCGCGCTCGTTTTGTCCCATAACTTTGCCGAGCAGGGTGATGCTTGGCAGGGTGTTTTCAACCGGGTGCAGTTCATAATCAACAAATACAACCGGCACATGCAGCGCTTCCAGTTTCGCGAGCACACCGCTTTGTACCAGTGATGGCCTGGCGCGTAGCTGGGCAATCATCAGGTCAGGGTGGCGGGAGATAATGGTTTCCAGATCCACGTTTCCCTGATCGGAAAATTGCATGTCGAGGATCTTTTCCGCTTCTGGCCACTTACGCTTCAGCACGTCCCAGGTCTGGGTATCTTGCTTTTTAGGCAGGTTGTTCCACGCCACGACTTTGGCGAATGGGTTGTCGCGTTCCAGCAGCGCGAGGGCAAAAATATCGCGGCCGTCCTGCAGAATGATGCGCTGTGGCTCCTGAGGAATGGTGACCGTGCGGTTATCCATATCCTTCACCGTGACCGGCCAGTCTGCTGCCTGAGCCAATAACGGCGAGAGCAGCAGAACCGCACCACTGGCGGCGGCGATGAGTGCCTTCTTCAGATTCATGATTTCCCCGTCTTCTTTTTTATGTTGTTAAACCGTCAACCACCACGTGTGGCAGTCCTTGTGAACAAAATTCGACCCGCCCCTGTACGCCATAAACGGTAGCCAGATTGGCCGGCGTCACGACGTCGTCCGGTACGCCGCTGGCGACCAGTGCGCCATTTTTCAGCATCACCGCATATTCGGCGTGGCGCAGGGCAATGTTGATGTCATGGATAACCACCACCGTCACGATGTTACGCAGACGCGTTTCGCGGGCGACAATATCCATCACATGAAACTGATAGTTGAGGTCGAGGGCGCTGAGCGGCTCATCAAGTAGCAGCAGATCAGGTTTGCGAATCAGCGACTGGGCCAGGCCAATCAACTGTTTTTGCCCGCCGGAAAGCTGGTCAAGAAAGCTCATTGCCAGGTGCGAGATCCCCAGCTTGTGCAGGATGTCGTAAGCCTCTTTTTCGACATTATCTTGCGCGTCAAAACCGCTGGCCCGGCGAGCCACAATCACCGATTCCAGTGCATGCAGGTGCACACCCTGCGGCAGCGATTGCGGCAGGTAGACCACTTTCTGTGCCCGCTTTGTTGAGGACAGCGACATCAGGTCTTCGCCGTTGAGTTCGAGTTTGCCCTGCGCCGGATTGAGGTCGGCCAGTGCGCGCAACAGCGTCGATTTACCGGAACCGTTCGGGCCGAGCAGAGCGGTAATTTTGCCGCGCGGTAGCAGGGGCGTATTCAACCCATCTATGATTTTCTTTCTGCGATAGCCGGTGTGCAGGTCGCTGATTTTCAGACCGTCGGTCATAGCGTTCCCCGGTGACGAATGATAATGCTGAGGAAGAAGGGCACGCCGACCAGCGAGGTGACGATACCGACCGGAATGATGACGCCCGCGACAATGTTTTTAGACAGCACCGACGCCAGGGAGAGGACCAGCGCACCAATCAGCATGCTGCCGGGTAAGTAGAAACGATGATCTTCGCCAAACATCATGCGCGAGATGTGTGGGGCCACCAGGCCAATAAATCCGATAGGGCCGACAAAGGCGACGGTCAGCGCCGAAATGATGCTGATGCGCAGCAGGGTAGCAAGGCGCAGTTTGCGCACGTTGATACCGAAACTGACGGCACGATCTTCCCCTAACCGCAGAGCGGTCAGCTTCCAGGCATTCCGCATCGACAATGGCACGATGATAAGCAGCGCAATAACCAAAATGGCGAGCTTATCCCAGGAGGCACGCGCCAGACTGCCCATCGTCCAGAAAACCAACCCTTGCAACGTGTCTTCACTGGCAACGAACTGCAGAATGGAAATCAAAGCATTAAAGGTAAACACCAGCGCAATACCAAACAGCACGACGCCGGAGGTGGCGACGCGCGTCCAGCGGCTGATACCGTCGAGCACAAAACAGGCCATCAGCGCAAAAACAAAAGCATTCACCGAGATGAACCACTGATCGGGAATACCGGGAATACCGATCCCCAGAATGATCGCCAGCGCCGCGCCAAAAGAGGCGGCAGAAGAGACGCCGAGAGTGAACGGGCTGGCCAGCGGGTTATTCAGGATAGTTTGCATCTCGGCACCGGCAAGCCCGAGTCCCATACCGACCACGATCGCCATCAGTGCGAAGGGCAGACGCAGTTCCCAGACGATGACTCGGGTACCCGCATCCGCAGAAGAGGCATCGAACAGGGTTTGCCAGAGTGTGGAAACGGACAGGCCGGAAGGGCCAAGAGTAAAATCAAGGATCAGCGAGAACAGGATCAACAGCAGTATGGTGCCCGCCAGGATAAAACGCCGCAACAGGACTTTTTTGTAATGCGACGCCACGGCTGACTCGTCAGACTTCACGCTGGCGGTAAGGGTGGAACTCATTGTCTAACCTTATGCAACACGACAGAAGGGGGTTATCCCACCCGACGTACCTGTCTGGGTTGTTGCATGAATTCCATTCACCGGGATGCTCCCGGCGAACATAATAAAAATGATAATGCTTATCAATTGTACTGCGGGATTTTTAAGGCTTCGTTTAAGAACTGTTATTGTTTAGTTCAAAAAACGCACTCACTGGCAACGTTCCAGCGCCCGACAGGTGGCATATGCCCCAGCAATGCACAAGACTACCGGCACCAGGAAGCTATGATCCATACGCGTGGATTCCATTATCAAGGCTAATGTGGTGACCGGCATGTGTGCCGACGCCGCCAGGAATCCTGCGGCACCCAGCAGGGCAAAACTCTCCATATCGCTACCGGGGAAGGCGTGTCCGGCAAGTAAAAACAGCAGTGAACCTAACAGCCCACCCACTGCCAGACCTGGCGTCAACAGCCCGCCGGCCGCTCCGCCCCGGATAACGGCACAGATCAGAAACACTTTGAGAACGAGCAGGATCGCAGCAAGCGTTGCAGTCATCTCACCACTTAAGGCCAGCTGCGCCGCACCTTTGCCGTTGCCCGGTAATTGTGGAAACCAGATTGCGCCAATGCCGAGTAACGTAAAGGCCACAAGGCTTATCACGGGCATTTGCCAGTTATCCCGCACTTTACTGCTCGAATATTGGGTCAGGCGACGGAAACAGTAAGCGGCGGCCCCCAACAGCGGGCCGCACAATACGCCCCAAAACACCAACGAGGTCGCCGCGAATTCGGCGGTGAAACGGTATTGATGTTCATCGCCCAGCCCCAGTGACGCGACCCAGGCGGCAAGTGCGGACGTCGCCAGCGCAGCAATGGCAGCATCCCAGCTGAAACTCACCAGCAACACCTCGAGGGTGAAAATTGCGCCCGCCAGCGGGACGTTGTAGACGGCGGCAAGGCCAGCACCCGCACCACAGGCCGTCATGAGTTGAATATCCTCAGGTTTGAGGCGTAAACGACGGGCAACGCTTCCGGCAAAAAGTGCCCCGGCCTCGCGCGGTGCGACTTCACGGCCAAGCGGTGACCCCATCGCCACGGTGATGATTTGCAAAAGAATATGGGCAAGCGTTGTCAGAGGTGGCATGGGTTTACTGGCGTCAGCGACAGCCGCGCCGATGCTGACTCGCTTTTTGCCATAACGCGCCAGTAACCACCATCCGCATCCGGCCACGACCCCTGCAGCGACCAGCACGATAAAACGCCGCTGCGCGCTTGCATCGGTGACGCCTTCTAAAAATGTGTGTGGGCCAATAAGCAGGTTCTGGCTGTAGCCATAGGTAAGGTGTTGGATCTCATGCAGCAGCATGGCAAGCAACATGCCGCCAAGTCCGGCCAGGATACCGGTGAGAAGAAGTGCTGCCCAGCGTTGAAGCCCGTAAGTTCTGCCCTGAGATAAGGTCATCATCCGCGTCTTAATAATGAGAAGGGGTGTCAATCATCCCATAAAGCGGCTTAACAGGTAATCAATCGAAACGTAAACGGAAAGACGGAGGAGGAATTCGTGCCCGCGATACGGGCACGAAGGAAGCAGATTAGTGCTGTTCGCCAATCGGCAGTACGGTACGACCGTATTGTTCGTTGAGGACTTCACCCATCGCCAGGTAGATTGCGCTTGCGCCACACACCAGGCCAATCCAGCCTGCGATGTGAACGATGCTTTCGTTATCTGCCAGGTGACCAACAGCCAGCAATGCAAACAGCACCGTCAGGCTCAGGAACACGAATTGCAGCATACGAGCGCCTTTCAGCGTGCCGAAGAACATAAACAGGGTGAACACGCCCCAGATACCCAGATAAACACCCAGGAAGTGACCGTTTGCTGCATCAGCCAGACCCATTTTCGGCAGCAGCAGGATAGCAACCAGCGTCAACCAGAATGAACCGTAAGAGGTAAATGCGGTTAAGCCGAAGGTGTTGCCTTTTTTGAATTCCAGCAAGCCAGCGAAAATCTGTGCGATACCACCATAAAAAATACCCATAGCCAGGATAATGCCATCCAGCGGGAACATACCAATATTGTGCAGGTTAAGCAGAATAGTGGTCATGCCGAAGCCCATTAAGCCCAGCGGAGCCGGATTAGCCAACTTAGAGTCGCCCATAATTCCTCAAAATAAATCAATATGAATGATGAAAAGGTGTCCCAGCATCCGTATTGAGGAAGCGGGGCGGCGGCATCATAAATAGCACCATGCCCTGTGTCTATGATCTGAACAGGTGGAAATTAAAAATTTTTTTAATCCTTCCCCCTTGATGAGCGCCTTTACGACCCCATCTTGTAGTCAACCGCAGTGTGTGGGCCTGAAAAAAAGCGAAGGGGAGCAGTTGAAACTCCACAATTCGCCCTTATTACAGGTTCACAACCACATGTTGACTGAATTTTTAGTGGAGACGTTTAGATGGGTAAAATTATTGGTATCGACCTGGGTACTACCAACTCTTGTGTAGCGATTATGGATGGCACTACTGCACGTGTGCTGGAGAACGCCGAGGGCGATCGCACCACGCCTTCTATCATTGCTTATACCCAGGATGGTGAAACTCTGGTTGGTCAGCCGGCTAAACGTCAGGCAGTGACAAACCCGCAAAACACCCTGTTTGCGATTAAACGCCTGATCGGTCGCCGCTTCCAGGATGAAGAAGTTCAGCGTGACGTTTCTATCATGCCGTACAAAATTGTTGCTGCTGATAACGGCGACGCATGGCTTGATGTGAAAGGTACTCGCACTGCACCACCGCAGATCTCTGCTGAAGTGCTGAAAAAAATGAAGAAAACGGCTGAAGATTACCTGGGCGAACCGGTAACTGAAGCAGTTATCACCGTACCGGCTTACTTCAACGATGCTCAGCGTCAGGCAACCAAAGATGCTGGCCGTATCGCCGGTCTGGAAGTCAAACGTATCATCAACGAACCGACTGCTGCTGCCCTGGCTTACGGCCTGGACAAAGAAGTGGGTAACCGTACTATCGCGGTATATGACCTGGGTGGTGGTACTTTCGATATCTCTATTATCGAAATCGATGAAGTTGATGGCGAAAAAACCTTCGAAGTTCTGGCAACCAACGGTGATACTCACCTGGGTGGTGAAGACTTCGATAGCCGTCTGATCAACTACCTCGTTGAAGAGTTCAAGAAAGATCAGGGCATTGACCTGCGTAACGACCCGCTGGCTATGCAGCGCCTGAAAGAAGCCGCTGAGAAAGCGAAGATCGAACTGTCTTCTGCTCAGCAGACCGACGTCAATCTGCCGTACATCACTGCAGACGCGACCGGTCCGAAACACATGAACATCAAAGTGACTCGCGCAAAACTGGAAAGCCTGGTCGAAGACCTGGTCAACCGTTCTATCGAGCCGCTGAAAGTTGCACTGCAGGACGCTGGCCTGTCTGTTTCTGATGTACAGGACGTTATCCTGGTCGGCGGTCAGACTCGTATGCCAATGGTGCAGAAGAAAGTTGCTGAGTTCTTCGGTAAAGAACCGCGTAAAGACGTTAACCCGGACGAAGCTGTTGCCATCGGTGCAGCGGTTCAGGGCGGCGTTCTGAGTGGTGATGTTAAAGACGTACTGCTGCTGGACGTTACCCCGCTGTCTCTGGGTATCGAAACCATGGGCGGTGTGATGACTGCGCTCATCACCAAAAACACCACCATCCCGACCAAGCACAGCCAGGTGTTCTCTACCGCTGAAGACAACCAGTCTGCGGTAACCATCCATGTGCTGCAGGGTGAACGTAAACGTGCGGGCGATAACAAATCTCTGGGTCAGTTCAACCTGGATGGTATCAACGCAGCACCACGCGGCATGCCGCAGATCGAAGTCACCTTCGATATCGATGCTGACGGTATCCTGCACGTTTCCGCGAAGGACAAAAACAGCGGTAAAGAGCAGAAGATCACCATCAAGGCCTCTTCTGGTCTGAACGAAGAAGAAATCCAGAAAATGGTTCGCGAAGCAGAAGCGAACGCTGAATCTGACCGTAAGTTCGAAGAGCTGGTTCAGACCCGTAACCAGGGTGACCATCTGCTGCACAGCACCCGTAAGCAGGTTGAAGAAGCAGGCGATAAACTGCCGGCTGAAGACAAAACTGCTATCGAGTCTGCACTGAGCGCGCTGGAAACGTCTCTGAAAGGCGAAGATAAAGAAGATATCGAAGCGAAAATGCAGGCGCTGGCGCAGGTTTCCCAGAAACTGATGGAAATCGCTCAGCAGCAGCACGCACAGCAGCAGGCTGGCGGCGCTGATGCTTCTGCGAACAACGCGAAAGACGACGATGTTGTTGACGCTGAGTTCGAAGAAGTAAAAGACAAAAAATAATCGCCCTTTGAACGGGTAATTACTGGCACGGGCGAAGAGGTTTCCTCTCCGCCCGTGCACGCATGTTAGGGGCAGATAAAAAAGATGGCTAAGCAAGATTATTACGAGATTTTAGGCGTTTCCAAAACAGCGGAAGAGCGTGAAATCAAAAAGGCGTATAAGCGCCTGGCCATGAAATATCACCCGGACCGCAACCAGGGTGATAAAGAAGCCGAAGCTAAATTCAAAGAGATTAAAGAAGCCTACGAAATCCTGACCGATGCTCAAAAACGCGCGGCCTACGATCAGTACGGTCACGCCGCCTTTGAACAAGGTGGCATGGGCGGTGGTGGTGGCGGTTTTGGCGGCGGTGCTGACTTCAGCGATATCTTTGGTGACGTGTTTGGCGATATCTTTGGCGGTGGCCGGGGTCGTCAACGTGCAGCGCGTGGCGCTGACTTACGTTACACCATGGAACTGACGCTGGAAGAAGCGGTACGCGGCGTGAGCAAAGAGATCCGTATTCCGACGCTGGAAGAGTGTGATGTTTGCCACGGCAGCGGGGCGAAAGCGGGTACGCAGCCGCAGACCTGTCCAACCTGTCATGGTGCGGGCCAGGTTCAGATGCGTCAGGGCTTCTTCGCGGTACAGCAGACCTGTCCACACTGTCAGGGTCGCGGTACGCTGATTAAAGATCCGTGCAACAAATGTCACGGTCATGGTCGCGTTGAGAAAACCAAAACCCTGTCCGTTAAAATCCCGGCAGGCGTTGATACGGGCGACCGCATCCGTCTGGCAGGTGAAGGCGAAGCCGGTGAGCACGGTGCGCCAGCAGGCGATCTGTACGTTCAGGTACAGGTGAAGCAGCACGCCATCTTCGAGCGTGAAGGCAATAACCTGTACTGTGAAGTGCCGATCAACTTCGCAATGGCCGCACTCGGCGGTGAAATCGAAGTCCCGACGCTGGATGGCCGCGTAAACCTGAAAGTGCCTGGCGAGACCCAGACCGGCAAGCTGTTCCGCATGCGTGGCAAAGGCGTGAAGTCTGTACGTGGCGGCGCACAGGGTGATTTGCTGTGTCGTGTCGTCGTTGAAACGCCAGTCGGCCTGAACGACAAGCAGAAACAGCTGCTTAAAGAGCTGCAGGAAAGTTTCGGCGGCCCAACGGGTGAGCATAACAGCCCGCGTTCCAAGAGCTTCTTCGACGGCGTGAAGAAATTCTTTGATGATTTGACGCGCTAACCGTGCTACTGCATCACGATAAAACCCGGCTCAGATGCCGGGTTTTTCTTTTCTGGTATTATTGCTCGGTTAAACCGAATTTATCCCCAAAAATTATCTGATTTTATCGAGCATTTTGACGCGGTAATATGGCCCACCTTCAGGGAGCCGTATATCGGGAGAAAATCATGAAATTTTTGCAACGCTTCTTTGGAAGTGATGTATCAGGGGGCATTGTCCTCATTATTGCCGCTGCGCTGGCGATGCTTTGCGCAAACCTCAGCGTTACGCAGGCGGCATATCAGGCCTTTCTGGATACGCCAGTCGCACTGAAAATAGGCACATTGGGCATTGATAAAAACATGCTGTTATTCATCAACGATGCGCTGATGGCGGTGTTTTTCCTGATGGTTGGCCTGGAAGTGAAATATGAGCTTGTGAGGGGGGCGCTGGCGACACGTCAGCAGGCGATATTCCCGGTGATTGCAGCACTCGGTGGCATGGTGGCCCCGGCGTTGATTTTCCTGGCGTTCAATTATAACGATCCGGTGGTCAGCCATGGTTGGGCTATTCCGACGGCAACCGACATTGCGTTTGCCCTTGGCGTGCTGGCGCTGCTTGGCGATCGCGTTCCCGTCGTACTGAAAGTGTTCCTGATGGCGCTGGCGATCATTGACGATCTGGGCGCGATCATCATTATTGCTCTCTTTTACACCAGCGACCTGTCGATGGTGGCGCTGGGGGTTGCGGCGGCGGCGATTGTTACGCTGGCTCTACTGAATATCTTTAATGTCCGGCGTACCGGTATCTACATTCTGGTGGGGCTGGTGCTGTGGACGGCGGTGCTCAAGTCAGGTATCCACGCCACGCTGGCGGGCGTTATCCTTGGCTTCTTTATACCGCTCAAGGAGAAGGACGGCGTCTCTCCGGCCCGCCAGTTGGTTGATGCTATCCATCCGTGGGTGGCCTGGCTCATCCTGCCGCTGTTTGCTTTTGCCAATGCGGGCGTATCGCTGGAAGGCGTCTCGCTGAGTGGCCTGACGTCTGCCTTGCCGCTGGGCGTTATTGCTGGTCTGCTGATTGGTAAGCCGGTCGGTATCACCGTGTTTTGTTGGCTGGCATTGCGTCTGGGACTGGCGAAGCTGCCCAAAGGTGCGGCCTTTAAGCAGATCATGGCGGTGGGGGTGTTGTGCGGCATTGGTTTTACCATGTCTATTTTTATTGCCACGCTGGCCTTTGGCGATGCCGATCCACATAGCGTTAGCTGGGCGAAACTGGGAATTCTGACGGGGTCAGTACTCTCTGCAATTATTGGTTATTGCCTGCTGCGCACGCGGATCGTCCGCTAACCTTTAGCGGGGAGGCGCGTGACAGCCTTCCCGCTACATCTACTCAGGGAGCGAAGAGACGATGTCGAACATTAATTACAACCACCTGTACTATTTCTGGCACGTTTACCGGGAAGGATCGGTCGTGGGCGCGGCGGACGTGTTATTTCTTACGCCGCAGACCATTACCGGGCAGATCAAGTCGCTGGAAGAGCGGTTGCAGGGCAAGCTCTTTAAACGCAAGGGGCGAGGACTGGAACCGACTGAGCTTGGGGAACTGGTGTATCGCTACGCAGATAAGATGTTCACGCTCAGTCAGGAGATGCTCGACATCGTTAACTATCGCAAAGAGTCGCACCTGCTCTTTGATGTCGGCGTGGCAGATGCGTTATCGAAAACGCTGGTCAGCGGTATTCTTGATGCTGCCGTGCAGGAAGGAGAGCCCATCCACCTGCGCTGTTTTGAATCCACGCATGAAATGCTGCTGGAGCAGCTCAGCCAGCACAAGCTCGACATGATTATCTCGGACTGTCCGATTGATTCGACACATCAGGAAGGGCTTTTTTCCGTGAAAATCGGTGAGTGCAGCGTCAGTTTCTGGTGCCAGAAACCGGCGTTGAGCAAACCTTTTCCAGCCTGCCTGGAAGAGCGTCGGCTGCTGATTCCTGGCCGCCGCTCCATGCTCGGACGTAAGTTGCTGAACTGGTTTAACTCGCAGGGGCTCAACGTTGAGATCCTCGGGGAGTTCGATGATGCGGCACTGATGAAATCTTTTGGCGTGGCGCACAATGCCATTTTCGTTGCCCCTACGATTTACGCGCAGAATTTTTATGCCGACGACAGCATGCTGGAGATTGGCCGGGTGGAAAATGTGATGGAGGAGTATCATGCTATTTTTGCCGAACGCATGATTCAGCATCCAGCGGTGCAGCGCATCTGCAATCGTGATTATTCATCGCTTTTTCGTGGTCACTGATTTTCACTGCACATTTCGCCAAGCGACGAAGCATCCGGGTTCCAGTGCCGTACATTTACCCCCGTTAGCATACAAAGGGGGTAAACCATGATTGCAGTACTTTTTGAAGCGCAAGCGGTGGCTGAAAAGCAGGAGCGCTATCTTGAACTGGCCGCACAGCTAAAGCCGTTGCTGACCGACATTGATGGCTTTATTGCCATTGAGCGTTTTCAGAGCCTCACCACGCCGGGCAAAATCCTTTCGTTATCCTGGTGGCGTGATGAGGCGTCTATTCAGACGTGGAAGACAAACCACTTCCACCTTGCCGCGCAGGCTGAAGGTCGGGACGCCATTTTCTCGTATTACCGCATCCGTATCGCCCGTCTTGAACGGGAATATGCTTCAGAAGGGCGGGGGTGAGACGATGTACGATATTCACGTCATTCTGAAAAATGCGCCGGGCGAGCTGGCCAGACTAGGGAAAACGCTGGGCAGCGAGGGTATTGGCCTGGAAGGCGGTGGCGTCTTTACCGCTGGTCATGAAGCGCACGCCCATTTTCTTGTTGAAGAGGGGCATGAGGCGAAAGCGGTACTGGAGGCGGCGGGGTTCAGGGTAAGTAACGTGTCGCGCCCGCTGATTCGTCGACTGAAACAGGAACGTCCGGGTGAGTTGGGCGAGATAGCGATGGCACTGGCACAACGCGGTGTTAATATCCTGGTACAGTACAGCGACCACGCTAATCAGCTCATTCTGGTGACCGACAATCCGGCTGTTGCCAGTGAGGCCACCCAATCCTGGGAGAGTACCGCCCATGACAGCGCATCATCCTGAACCGCTTTGTGACGATGACGCCCTTGAACAATCCGTCTCAGCCGTCGCTGCGGCGATGTCCGACCCGTCGCGAGTAAAAATGCTCTGCGCGCTTATGGACGGGCGCGCCTGGACCGCTACCGAACTCAGTGCTGTAGCGGGTGTGTCTGCCTCGACGACCAGTGCCCACCTTAATAAGCTCCTGTCCAGCCAGTTGATTAGCTGTCTGAGTCAGGGCCGTCATCGCTACTTTCGCCTTGCGGGCCAGGATGTTGCCCAGCTCATCGAACTGATGATGGGCGTGTCATGGCGACGGGTGAATCCTCCTGCGACCCGCACACCCGTGGCCTTAAGGCGGGCGCGAACCTGTTACGATCATCTTGCGGGGGAACTGGCGGTAAAAATCTTCGAAGCATTGCGGAGTAAAGGCTGGATAACGGAAGATGGCAGCGCAGTGACGGAGGAGGGCATGACTTTCTTTGCCCGCATCGGCATGCCGTTATCAGGAAAAACCACCCGCAAGCGGTGCTGTGCTTGTCTTGACTGGAGCGAAAGACGTTTTCATCTTGGTGGACATGCGGGGGCACTGTTGCTGCTGCATTTTGAACAGAAAGGATGGATACAGCGGACGCCGGGCTTTCGGGAAGTGACGTTTTCTTATGAAGGGCTGAGAGGATTACAGGTATTGTTCGCTATCGGCAGCGAATAGCAGGCATAAAAAAACCCGCATTAAGCGGGTTCTTTTCACAAAGTACAACAAGCGGGCGATTAAGCCAGTTTGCTGATCTGTGCGGTCAGGTTAGCTTTATGACGTGCAGCTTTGTTTTTGTGGATCAGACCTTTAGCGGCCTGGCGATCCACGATCGGTTGCATATCGTCAAATGCTTTCTGTGCAGCAGCTTTGTCGCCAGCTTCAATCGCAGCGTACACTTTCTTAACGAAAGTACGCATCATAGAGCGACGGCTTGCGTTGTGTTTGCGAGCCTTTTCAGACTGAACGGCGCGCTTCTTAGCTGATTTGATATTAGCCAAGGTCCAACTCCCAAATATGATCTATATGGACAATTCAAAGGCCGAGGAATATGCCCTCTTAGCCTTCTTTTGTCAATGGATTTGTGCAAATAAGCGCCGTTAAATACAACGCTCGTTACGTAGTGATGGCGCAGGATTCTACCAGCTTGCTGGCGACGAATACAGCTTTTCCACGATAAAAATCGTTAACTCATCCAGTTTTTCGTACTAACAGAGGGCAGCTTAATGAAATCCTTCCCCTTTCTGGCGGCTTCTGGCAATCGTCGGTTAACGTAGCACGTTGTACAAGGTATAATCCGACGATTTTCACTGTTTTGAGCCAGACATGAAGCTGATACGCGGCATACATAATCTCAGCCAGGCACCGAAAAAGTGTGTGCTGACTATTGGTAATTTCGACGGCGTGCATCGTGGTCATCAAGCGCTATTACAAGGGCTTAGCGAAGAAGGTCGCCAGCGCGGTTTACCCGTCGTGGTGATGATTTTCGAACCGCAGCCGCTTGAGCTTTTTGCCGGTGACAAAGCCCCGGCGCGACTGACCCGGTTGCGTGAAAAACTGCGCCTGCTTGCAAAATCAGGTGTGGACTACGTGCTGTGTGTCCGTTTTGACCGCCGTTTTGCGGCACTAACGGCGCAAAACTTCGTCAGTGACCTGTTGGTGGACAAACTCGGCGTGCAATTTCTTGCCGTGGGTGATGACTTCCGCTTTGGCGCTGGTCGACAAGGTGATTTCTTGTTATTACAGAAGGCCGGGCAAAAATACGGCTTTGATGTCACCAGCACACAAACATTTTGCACCGGTGGCTCACGGGTAAGCAGCACGGCGGTACGCCAGGCGCTGGCCGACGATGACCTTCAGCTTGCTGAAGCGTTACTGGGCCATCCGTTCAGTATTTCCGGACGCGTCGTTCATGGTGATGAACTGGGGCGGACGATAGGTTTTCCGACGGCGAATTTACCGCTGCGTCGTCAGGTCTCCCCTGTTAAAGGGGTGTATGCGGTAGAAGTGGCGGGTTTAGGCGATACATTACTTCCGGGCGTGGCCAACATTGGTACGCGGCCGACGGTTGCAGGCGTGCGCCAGCAGCTGGAAGTCCATATCCTGGACGTTGCAATGGACCTTTACGGACGCCATATAGATGTAATACTGCGTAAGAAAATACGCAACGAGCAGCGATTTGGCTCGCTGGATGAACTGAAAGCGCAAATCGCACGTGATGAGTCAACGGCCCGCGAGTTCTTTGGGCTATCAAAACCGGCTTAACTGCCTGACACGTAATAAATACGGAACCGAGAATCTGATGAGTGACTATAAATCTACCCTGAATTTGCCGGAAACAGGGTTCCCGATGCGTGGCGATCTCGCCAAACGCGAACCGGGAATGCTGGCGCGTTGGACCGATGATGACCTGTACGGCATCATTCGTGCAGCCAAAAAAGGCAAAAAAACCTTCATTCTGCATGATGGCCCTCCATATGCGAATGGCAGCATTCATATTGGTCACTCTGTTAACAAGATTCTGAAAGACATTATTGTGAAGTCCAAAGGACTCGCAGGATATGACTCGCCTTACGTTCCTGGCTGGGACTGCCACGGTCTGCCGATCGAACTGAAAGTTGAGCAAGAATTTGGTAAGCCGGGCGAGAAATTTACCGCCGCTGAATTCCGCGCAAAATGCCGTGAATACGCTGCGACCCAGGTTGACGGCCAGCGTACGGACTTTATCCGCCTGGGCGTACTGGGTGACTGGTCGCGTCCTTACCTGACCATGGATTTCAAAACTGAAGCCAATATCATTCGTGCGCTGGGTAAAATCATCGGTAACGGTCACCTGCATAAAGGTGCGAAGCCGGTGCACTGGTGCGTCGACTGCCGTTCTGCGCTGGCAGAAGCGGAAGTGGAGTATTACGACAAAACCTCTCCGTCCATCGATGTGGCGTTTAACGCCGTCGATCAGGATGCAGTGAAAGCCAAATTTGGCGCGTCCAGTGTGAATGGCCCGATTGCGCTGGTCATCTGGACCACCACCCCGTGGACACTGCCGGCTAACCGTGCGATCTCCCTCTCTCCAGAGTTTGAATACGCACTGGTGCAGGTCGACGGTAAAGCCGTTATCCTGGCGAAAGACCTGGTTGAAAGCGTTCTGAAACGCGCCAATATCAGTGAATACAGCGTACTGGGTACCGTCAAAGGTGCTGAGCTTGAGCTGATGCGCTTTAAGCACCCGTTCCTGGACTTTGATGTGCCAGCGATCCTGGGCGATCATGTCACCCTGGATGCCGGTACCGGTGCGGTGCATACCGCCGGTGGCCACGGCCCGGACGACTACACCATCAGCCAGAAGTACGGTCTGGAAATCGCCAACCCGGTTGGCCCGGATGGGGCTTATCTGCCAGGGACTTACCCGCTCCTGGACGGTGTGAATGTCTTCAAGGCCAACGACCTCATTGTTAACCTGCTTCGTGATAATGGCGCACTGCTGCACGTTGAAAAAATGCAGCACAGCTACCCATGCTGCTGGCGTCACAAGTCACCGATCATCTTCCGTGCCACGCCGCAGTGGTTCGTCAGCATGGATCAGAAAGGCCTGCGCACGCAGTCTCTGTCTGAAATCAAAGGCGTGCAGTGGATCCCTGACTGGGGCCAGGCGCGTATCGAATCCATGGTCGCTAACCGTCCTGACTGGTGTATTTCCCGCCAACGTACCTGGGGCGTGCCGATGTCTCTGTTCGTTCACAAAGAGACGCAGGAACTGCACCCGAACACGCTGGAGCTGATGGAAGCCGTAGCCAAACGCGTCGAAGTTGATGGTATTCAGGCCTGGTGGGATCTGGATTCTCGCGACATCCTCGGTGACGATGCGGATAACTACGAGAAGGTGCCGGATACGCTGGACGTCTGGTTTGACTCCGGTTCAACGCACTCTTCTGTCGTTGATGTGCGTCCGGAATTTGCCGGTCACGCGGCTGACATGTATCTGGAAGGTTCCGATCAGCATCGCGGCTGGTTCATGTCCTCCCTGATGATTTCGACGGCGATGAAAGGCAAAGCCCCTTATCGCCAGGTACTGACGCACGGTTTCACCGTGGATGGTCAGGGCCGCAAAATGTCCAAATCTATCGGTAACACCGTGTCGCCGCAGGAAGTGATGAACAAACTGGGCGCGGATATCCTGCGTCTGTGGGTGGCTTCTACCGACTACACCGGCGAAATGGCGGTCTCCGACGAGATCCTCAAACGTGCAGCCGACAGCTATCGTCGTATCCGTAACACCGCACGCTTCCTGCTGGCAAACCTGAACGGTTTCGATCCGGCAAAAGATATGGTGAGCCCGGAAGAGATGGTGGTTCTGGACCGCTGGGCGGTGGGTTGTGCTAAAGCCGCGCAGGAAGACATCGTTAAAGCTTACGAGTCTTACGATTTCCACGAAGTGGTGCAACGCCTGATGCGCTTCTGCTCCATCGAAATGGGCTCGTTCTACCTCGACATCATCAAAGATCGCCAGTACACCGCGAAAGCAGACAGCGTGGCGCGCCGTAGCTGCCAGACTGCCCTGTTCCACATCGCAGAAGCGCTGGTTCGCTGGATGGCACCGATCATGTCCTTCACCGCAGATGAAATCTGGGGCTACCTGCCGGGCGATCGCGAGCAATACGTCTTCACCGGCGAGTGGTACGAAGGTCTGTTTGGCCTTGCGGAAACTGAAGCCATGAACGATGCCTACTGGGACGAGCTGCTGAAAGTGCGCGGCGAAGTGAACAAGGTTATCGAACAGGCGCGTGCCGACAAGAAAGTAGGCGGTTCTCTGGAAGCGGCGGTGACGCTGTTTGCTGAGCCAGAACTGGCCGCTAAGCTGACAGCACTGGGCGATGAATTACGATTTGTCCTGTTGACCTCGGGGGCGAAAGTTGAAGATTATGCGGGTGCTTCCGCTGATGCCCAACAGAGTGAACTGCTCAAAGGTCTGAAAGTGGCGTTAAGCAAAGCCGAAGGGGATAAGTGCCCGCGCTGCTGGCACTACACTCAGGACGTCGGCAAGGTGGCGGAACACGCAGAGATCTGCGGACGCTGTGTCAGCAACGTTGCCGGTGACGGCGAAAAACGTAAGTTTGCCTGATGAGTAAATCTGTCTGTTCAACAGGGCTGCGCTGGCTATGGCTGGTCGTGGCTGTGCTGATTATTGACCTGGGCAGTAAGTACCTGATCCTCCAGAACTTTGCTCTGGGGGACACGGTTCCACTGTTCCCGTCACTTAATCTGCATTATGCGCGTAACTATGGTGCGGCGTTCAGTTTCCTCGCCGATAGCGGTGGCTGGCAGCGCTGGTTCTTTGCCGGTATTGCTATTGGTATCTGTGTCGTTCTGGCGGTACTGATGTACCGCTCGAAGGCGACGCAGAAGCTGAACAATATCGCGTATGCGCTGATCATTGGTGGCGCTTTGGGCAATCTGTTCGATCGCCTGTGGCATGGCTTTGTCGTCGATATGATCGATTTTTATATGGGCGACTGGCACTTTGCTACCTTTAATCTTGCTGATACGGCCATTTGTATCGGTGCGGCGCTGATTGTGCTGGAAGGCTTCTTGCCATCCAGAGAGAAAAAAGCCGCGTAAAAAAAGCTTAATGGCGCTTATCAGGTTTTCGAGGCCTGATAAGCGCATCGCCATCAGGCCCAACAAGTGAGCAAACCTGCATGTCAAAATCTATACAGAGTAATAGCGCGGTGCTGGTTCACTTCACGCTCAAGCTCGAAGACGGCTCCACCGCTGAGTCGACCCGCAATAACGGTAAACCTGCACTGTTTCGCCTCGGAGACGCTTCGCTCTCTGAAGGGCTGGAACAACATTTGCTGGGGCTGAAAGAGGGCGAGAAAAAAGCCTTTTCGCTGGAGCCCGATGCTGCATTTGGTACGCCTGTACCCGACCTTATTCAATATTTTTCCCGCCGTGATTTTATGGATGCAGGTGAACCAGAAATCGGCGCGATTATGCTCTTTACCTCCATGGATGGCAGCGAAATGCCGGGTGTGATCCGTGAAGTGAACGGTGATTCTATCACCGTTGATTTTAATCACCCACTGGCAGGCCAGACCGTTCACTTTGATGTCGAAGTACTGGAGATTGAGCCGGTACTGGAGGGGTTGAATGCAGATCCTGTTGGCTAACCCGCGCGGTTTTTGCGCCGGGGTTGACCGTGCTATCAGCATTGTTGAAAACGCACTGGAGATTTACGGTGCGCCGATTTACGTCCGCCATGAAGTGGTGCATAACCGCTACGTGGTCGACAGCCTGCGCGAACGCGGGGCGATTTTCATTGAGCAAATCAGTGAGGTGCCGGATGGCTCGATCCTGATTTTCTCTGCGCACGGTGTCTCCCAGGCGGTGCGTAATGAAGCTAAAAGTCGCGATCTAACCGTTTTTGATGCGACCTGTCCGTTGGTGACGAAAGTGCATATGGAAGTGGCACGCGCCAGTCGCCGTGGTGAAGAGGCTATTCTGATTGGCCACGCCGGGCATCCGGAAGTGGAAGGTACAATGGGGCAGTACAGCAACGAGAAGGGCGGCATGTATCTGGTGGAGTCACCGGAAGATGTGTCGACGCTGGACATCAAAGATGTCGGCAAACTCTCGTTCATGACCCAGACCACCCTGTCCGTGGACGATACGTCTGATGTGATTGACGCGCTGCGTAAACGCTTCCCGAAGATTGTTGGTCCACGCAAAGATGACATCTGCTATGCCACTACCAACCGCCAGGAAGCCGTCCGTGCGCTGGCCTCACAGGCTGAAGTGGTACTGGTTGTGGGGTCGAAAAACTCCTCCAACTCAAACCGTCTGGCGGAATTGGCTCAGCGTATGGGCAAATCCGCGTACCTGATTGACGATGCCTCCGACATTCAGGAAGCCTGGGTCAAAGACATTAAGTGCGTCGGCGTCACCGCGGGGGCATCCGCACCGGATATTCTGGTGCAAAACGTCATTACCCGTTTGCAGGAGTTGGGCGGCGGTGAAGCCATTCCACTTGAAGGCCGTGAAGAGAACATTGTTTTCGAAGTGCCAAAAGAGCTGCGTGTGGATGTTCGCGAAGTCGAATAACTTTTTCACGCTGCAAGTATGAGAAGATGCCAGGCTAATGTCTGGCATTTTTTATGGAGGATTTATGCGCCTGCCGATTATTCTCGACACCGACCCCGGCATTGACGACGCGGCTGCCATCGCTGCTGCGCTGTTTGCCCCAGAGCTTGACCTCAAGTTGATGACCACGGTTGCTGGTAACGTCTCACTGGAAAAAACCACCCGCAATGTGCTGCAGCTACTGCATTTCTGGAATGCCAGCGTGCCCGTAGCTCAGGGGGCGGCGACCCCGTTGCTGCGCCCGCTGCGCGATGCAGCGAATGTGCACGGTGAATCGGGTATGGAAGGCTATGACTTCGTGGAGCATCAGCGCCAGCCACTTGCCAAACCGGCGTTTGAAGCGATTCGCGATGTGCTGATGGCTTCGCCAGAACCCGTAACGCTGGTCACTATCGGCCCGTTAACTAACATTGCGCTGCTGCTGACCCACTACCCGGAGTGCCAGTTTAATATTCGCCGTCTGGTGATGATGGGTGGATCGGCCGGGCGTGGTAACTTCACGCCCAATGCGGAATTTAACATTGCCATCGATCCGGAAGCGGCTGCCAGGGTGTTCAATAGCGGGCTGGAGATTGTGATGTGTGGTCTGGATGTGACCAATCACGCTACGCTGACACCTGAATATCTGGCGTCATTACCTGTGCTGAATGAGACGGGGAAAATGCTGCATGCGTTGTTCAGTCACTACCGTAGCGGCAGTATGACCACCGGTCTGCGTATGCATGATTTATGCGCAATTGCCTGGCTGGCGCGCCCCTCGCTCTTTACTCTGAAACCCTGCTTTGTGACGGTCGAAACGCAGGGAACCTGGACCGCTGGTACCACCGTAGTAGACATCGAAGGCAAGCTTGGCAAAACTGCCAACGCACAAGTGGCGCTGGAAATTGATGTTGAGGCGTTTCGTGCATGGGTCGCGGAGGTCATTAGTCTCGCACCCTAGATACCATTTTTTCACTCAGATAGTCGATCATGGCCCGCATGCGTGCGGGCATATGTTTCCCTGACGACCACAGTAGCCAAAGTTCCCCTGAATAGGCACTGATAAATTCCCACTCCGGCAGTACCTGCACGATCTCACCACTTGCCAGTTTCTCCCTGGCCGTAAACAGAGGCAGGCTGCCAATACCTAAGTGATTCAACACCGCATCCAGTCGTACGCCAGTGTGGTTTGCCGCATAGCGCCCGTGGGTTTGCAGCGTCTCGGTCTTGCCGTTTTTGCGGAATTTCCAGCGCGAATCAGCGGGGTTTTCTCCGAGACTGATGCAGCAGTGGTTGCGCAGATCTTCTGGTTTTTCTGGTGCACCGTGTAGCTTCAGGTATTCCGGTGTTGCACAAATAAGGTGGCTGACAGGCATCAAGGGTTTGCCATATAAACCGGGTGAGGGAGAGTTAGTTATTCGTAGCGCCAGATCGATGCTCTCATCAATCAAATCCATATAGCGATCTTCCAGGCGAAGACGCACGTTGACCAGGGGATAGCGTTCCAGAAATTCACTCATCAGCGGGTGAATAACAAAGCGACCTACCGCTTTTGGTACGCTGACGGTCAGCATTCCCTGGGCGATATTATGGACACTGCTGCCGGAATCCATCGCCTGCTTCGCCGCTTCAAGCATGATCTGCGCATGAGCATAGACGGCATTCCCGGATTCACTGAGCCGCAATTTACGTGTTGTGCGATGCAGTAATTTGTTGCCGAGCGCTTCTTCAAGCCGCGACACGCAGCGGCTCATTGCCGATGGTGTTGCCCCCGTCATACGCGCGGCAGCGGAAAAACTGCCCTGGTCAACGATCAGGACGAAGGTAGCAAGGTCCGGAAGTAAGGCGATGTTCATTTGTGTCTACCAGGCAAAGGTGCGTTGAAGGAATGGCAGATTATCGCGGTCGGGGAAAATAATATACTGCTTGCGATGAAAGGAGAAAACCCATGACACAACGAGATTACTACACGCGAGATGAGACCTCCGGGCAGGCACATGTCCTGCGCTGCATCCCTACGAGCGACGGTTTTTTTGATATTGAACTGGACGCGACACTGTTTCACCCCCAGGGCGGTGGGCAGCCCGCAGATAAGGGCTGGATTGGCGATGCATCGGTAGTGAGCGTGTTTAATGATGGCGACATCGTATGGCACCGCACGTCCATCGCGGTCGAGCCAGGGATGGTCATCATTCAGATTGATTCTGAATTGCGCGCCCTGCATGCTCGCTGGCACTCTGCCGGGCATTTGATTGGTTATGCAGGTGAAGTGCATGAATGGCGGCCTGTAAAAGCACATCACTGGCCTGGAGAAGGACGCATTACCTTTACAGGAAATAGTACGGGTGTTGTACCTGATGCTGCCAGGATTGAAGCGCAAATTTCGGCGTGGATTGCAGGCAAACTTCCAAGAAAAATTGAATTTATTGATGGCAAACGCGAAGTGCGTTTTGGGGAATTGCCCGCCTATGGCTGTGGCGGAACGCATACGCAGACATCCGGGGAGATAGGTCTGGTCACGCTCACCAGCCTGAAAATGAAAAAAGGGCAGCTTGTGGTGAGTTACAGGGTCGATTAAATCAGAAAGCTGACGTTTCCCGGTCAGTGATGAACGGGAAAAACAGTGGTATGCAGGGTGGCTAAGGGCCGCTTAAGCGAATAATCGTCTTCTTGCTTTCGTGGTCAGTGTCTCCTGCCAGTTTTGCCTCTTAAATCGCAACATGCGCACTCATGCCTTTTACTGATACTCCATGCTGTTTATCATTTAATTCTAATTATCGGCGTTTTCGGCTGGCAGCCCCAACGTGGGCTGGTTAATCTGGAAGCGATTGTCAGCATTTTATTAACAAAAGAGTACAACTATGCATGATGCACAAATCCGCGTGGCTATCGCGGGTGCCGGTGGTCGTATGGGCCGTCAGTTAATTCAGGCCACGCTGCAAATGGATGGCGTTCAACTTGGCGCAGCGCTGGAGCGTGAAGGCTCTTCCCTGTTGGGTAGTGATGCGGGAGAGCTGGCGGGCGTCGGCAAAACGGGTGTCACTGTCAGCAGCGACCTGCAGGCGGTAAAAGATGATTTTGACGTCTTTATCGATTTTACCCGTCCGGAAGGCACCCTCGTGCATCTGGCGTTCTGCCGTAAACATCAAAAAGGCATGGTAATTGGTACTACCGGTTTTGATGATGAAGGTAAACAGGCCATCAGCGATGCCGCGAAAGAGATAGGCATCGTCTTTGCAGCTAACTTCAGCGTGGGCGTGAACGTGATGCTTAAGCTGCTGGAGAAAGCGGCGAAAGTAATGGGTAACTATACCGATATTGAAATCGTTGAAGCCCACCATCGCCACAAAGTGGATGCGCCATCAGGTACGGCACTGGCGATGGGTGAAGCCATTGCTCATGCGCTGGATAAAGATTTAAAAGAGTGCGCCGTTTACAGCCGCGAGGGTTACACCGGCGAGCGTGTGCCTGGCACCATCGGCTTTGCCACCGTCCGTGCGGGCGACATCATCGGTGAACATACCGCGATGTTCGCCGATATTGGCGAGCGCGTAGAGATTAGCCATAAGGCTTCAAGCCGTATGACATTCGCGAATGGTGCCGTTCGTTCGGCATTGTGGCTGAAAGCGAAGAGTAACGGCCTTTTTGATATGCGAGATGTTCTTGATCTCAACAATTTGTAAAGTTTATTACCCATCGTGATGTGGTTATTGCAGTCGTAATGCATTGATTGCAAGGGCAATATTTTATTGCCCTTTTATTTTGTTCCTTTCATGTTTATTTTCTTCTATCCCTCTTATTTATTGGCGTTTTCCTCCTTTTTTTTGTTTCTCAAATGTAAATTTTGACCATTTGGTCCACTTTTTACCTCTTCGCCGTAGCCCAGATCGTTTTTATTGCCACGCAAGCGTTTACGTAGGCCGGTTAAGATGATCTTTTTGTCCTTAAATTCATGCTATTCTTTCCTGGGGCGCAAAAAGACATGAAAAATATGCGCTATAAGTTGACTTTTACCCCTCATGTCTCCAGAATGCCGCCGTTTGCAAAAAATTCGCGGCTACGCAGATTTGCATTGATTCAAGGCGTATATTTGAATTAATATGCAAATAAAGTGAGTGAATATTCTCTGGAGGGTGTTTTGATTAAGTCAGCGCTATTGGTTCTGGAAGACGGAACCCAGTTTTACGGTCGGGCCATAGGGGCAACAGGTTCGGCGGTTGGGGAAGTCGTTTTCAATACTTCAATGACCGGTTATCAAGAAATCCTCACTGATCCTTCCTATTCCCGCCAAATCGTCACTCTTACTTATCCCCATATTGGTAATGTCGGCACCAACGCCGCTGATGAAGAATCTTCTCAAGTTCATGCGCAAGGCCTCATCATCCGTGACCTCCCGCTGATTGCGAGCAACTACCGCAACACTGAAGACCTCTCTTCTTACCTGAAACGCCATAACATCGTGGCGATTGCTGATATCGATACCCGTAAGCTGACTCGTTTGCTGCGTGAGAAGGGTGCACAAAACGGTTGCATCATCGCAGGTGATAACCTGGATGCTGCACTGGCGCTGGAAAAAGCGAAAGCCTTCCCGGGCCTGAACGGTATGGATCTGGCGAAAGAAGTGACCACCGCCGAAACCTACAGCTGGACGCAGGGGAGCTGGACGCTGGAAGGCGACCTGCCGGAAGCGAAAAAAGAGAGCGAATTGCCATTCCACGTCGTGGCCTACGACTACGGTGCAAAACGTAACATCCTGCGCATGCTGGTTGACCGTGGCTGCCGCCTGACGGTGGTGCCTGCGAAAACCCCGGCGGATGAAGTGCTGGCGATGAATCCTGACGGCATCTTCCTCTCCAACGGCCCGGGCGACCCGGCACCGTGTGACTACGCGATCGCTGCTATCAAAACGTTCCTCGAAACTGAGATTCCGGTCTTTGGTATCTGCCTGGGCCATCAGCTTCTGGCGCTGGCGAGTGGCGCGAAAACCGTGAAGATGAAGTTTGGTCACCATGGCGGCAACCACCCGGTAAAAGATATCGACAACAACACGGTGATGATCACCGCACAGAACCACGGTTTTGCAGTGGATGAGGCGTCAATGCCTGCCAACCTGCGTGTTACGCACAAATCGCTGTTCGACCACACTCTGCAGGGGATTCATCGCACCGATAAGCCTGCGTTCAGCTTCCAGGGTCACCCTGAAGCGAGCCCCGGTCCGCACGATGCCGCACCGTTGTTCGACCATTTTATCGAGTTAATCGAGCATTACCGTCAGTCTGCTAAATAATCAGGAGCGAAAAAGAGCCATGCCAAAACGTACAGACATAAAAAGCATCCTGATCCTTGGCGCCGGCCCGATCGTTATCGGCCAGGCGTGTGAGTTTGACTACTCCGGTGCGCAGGCGTGTAAAGCGCTGCGCGAAGAGGGTTACCGTGTCATCCTGGTGAACTCTAACCCGGCGACCATCATGACCGACCCGGAAATGGCGGATGCAACCTACATCGAGCCAATTCACTGGGAAGTGGTACGCAAAATCATCGAAAAAGAGCGCCCGGATGCGGTTCTGCCGACCATGGGTGGCCAGACCGCGCTGAACTGTGCGCTGGAGCTGGAACGCCAGGGCGTACTCGAAGAGTTCGGTGTGACCATGATTGGTGCTACCGCCGATGCGATTGATAAAGCCGAAGACCGTCGTCGTTTCGATGTGGCGATGAAGAAAATCGGCCTCGACACTGCACGTTCCGGTATCGCACACACCATGGAAGAAGCGCTGGCGGTTGCCGCTGACGTGGGCTATCCGTGCATCATCCGTCCCAGCTTCACCATGGGCGGCACCGGCGGCGGTATCGCCTATAACCGTGAAGAGTTCGAAGAGATTTGTGAGCGCGGTCTGGATCTCTCGCCAACCAAAGAGCTGCTGATTGATGAGTCGCTGATTGGCTGGAAAGAGTACGAGATGGAAGTGGTGCGTGATAAAAACGACAACTGCATCATCGTCTGCTCTATCGAAAACTTCGATGCGATGGGTATCCATACCGGTGACTCCATCACTGTGGCACCTGCGCAGACCCTGACTGACAAAGAGTATCAAATCATGCGTAACGCCTCGATGGCGGTACTGCGTGAAATCGGCGTTGAAACCGGTGGCTCTAACGTTCAGTTCTCGGTGAACCCGAAAAACGGCCGCCTGATCGTCATCGAAATGAACCCGCGTGTTTCCCGTTCCTCAGCGCTGGCCTCTAAAGCCACCGGCTTCCCGATTGCTAAAGTGGCGGCGAAACTGGCGGTGGGTTACACCCTCGACGAGCTGATGAACGACATCACTGGCGGCCGAACTCCGGCGTCGTTTGAACCGTCCATCGACTACGTTGTGACTAAAATTCCTCGCTTTAACTTTGAAAAATTCGTTGGCGCGAACGACCGTCTGACCACCCAGATGAAATCTGTCGGTGAAGTGATGGCAATTGGTCGTACTCAGCAGGAATCCTTGCAGAAAGCCCTGCGCGGCCTGGAAGTGGGCGCGACTGGTTTTGACCCGAAAGTGAGCCTGGATGACCCGGAAGCACTGACCAAAATCCGCCGCGAGCTGAAAGATGCGGGTGCCGAGCGTATCTGGTACATCGCGGATGCCTTCCGTGCTGGCCTGTCCGTAGACGGCGTGTTCAACCTGACCAATATTGACCGCTGGTTCCTGGTGCAGATTGAAGAGCTGGTACGTCTGGAAGAGAAAGTGGCTGACGTGGGCATCAACGGCCTTGACGCTGATTTCCTCCGCCACCTGAAACGCAAAGGCTTTGCCGATGCGCGTCTGGCAAAACTGGCGGGCGTGCGTGAAGCGGAAGTTCGCAAACTGCGTGACCAGTATGACCTCCACCCGGTCTACAAGCGCGTGGATACCTGTGCGGCAGAATTTGCGACCGACACCGCGTATATGTACTCCACTTATGAAGATGAGTGTGAAGCAAACCCGTCCGTTGACCGCGACAAAATCATGGTTCTCGGCGGCGGCCCGAACCGTATCGGTCAGGGCATTGAGTTCGACTACTGCTGCGTACACGCCTCGCTGGCGCTGCGCGAAGACGGTTATGAGACCATCATGGTCAACTGTAACCCGGAAACAGTGTCGACGGACTATGACACCTCTGACCGTCTCTACTTCGAGCCGGTGACCTTTGAAGACGTACTCGAAATCGTGCGCATCGAGAAGCCAAAAGGCGTAATCGTGCAGTACGGTGGTCAGACTCCGCTGAAACTGGCGCGTGCGCTGGAAGCGGCGGGTGTGCCGGTTATCGGTACCAGCCCGGATGCAATTGACCGTGCTGAAGACCGTGAACGTTTCCAGCAGGCGGTTGACCGTCTGAAGCTGAAACAACCGGCTAACGCCACCGTCACCGCGATCGAAATGGCTGTCGAAAAAGCGAAAGAGATTGGCTACCCGCTGGTGGTTCGCCCGTCCTACGTTCTCGGTGGTCGCGCAATGGAAATTGTCTACGACGAAGTTGACCTGCGTCGTTACTTCCAGACAGCCGTCAGCGTGTCTAACGATGCGCCAGTGCTGCTGGACCGCTTCCTTGACGATGCGGTAGAAGTGGACGTAGATGCTATCTGCGACGGCGAAAGGGTGCTGATTGGCGGTATCATGGAGCACATCGAGCAGGCTGGCGTACACTCCGGCGATTCCGCTTGTTCTCTGCCAGCCTACACGCTGAGCAAAGAGATTCAGGATGTGATGCGTGAGCAGGTGCAGAAACTTGCCTTCGAGCTGCAGGTGCGCGGTCTGATGAACGTGCAGTTTGCGGTGAAAAACAACGAGGTCTATCTGATTGAAGTGAACCCGCGTGCTGCGCGTACCGTGCCGTTCGTCTCCAAAGCCACCGGTGTTCCGCTGGCGAAAGTGGCTGCACGCGTTATGGCAGGCCAGACGCTGGCTCAGCAGGGCGTGACCAAAGAGATTATCCCGCCGTACTACTCTGTTAAAGAAGTGGTGCTGCCGTTCAACAAGTTCCCAGGCGTTGACCCGCTGTTAGGGCCAGAAATGCGCTCTACCGGGGAAGTGATGGGCGTAGGTCGCACCTTCGCAGAAGCCTTTGCCAAGGCGCAACTGGGCAGCAACTCCACGATGAAGAAACAGGGCCGTGCGCTGCTTTCTGTTCGTGAAGGCGACAAAGAGCGCGTGGTGGATCTGGCGGCAAAACTGCTCAAGTTTGGTTTTGAGCTGGATGCCACCCACGGTACCGCGATTGTACTGGGTGAAGCTGGCATCAACCCGCGTCTGGTGAACAAGGTGCATGAAGGCCGTCCGCACATTCAGGACCGTATCAAGAATGGCGAGTATACCTACATCATCAACACCACCGCAGGTCGTCAGGCGATTGAAGATTCCAAGCTGATTCGCCGCAGCGCACTGCAGTACAAAGTGCATTACGACACCACCCTGAATGGCGGTTTCGCAACAGCGATGGCCCTGAATGCCAATGCGGTTGAGAAAGTGATTTCAGTTCAGGAAATGCACGCGCAGATCACCAAATAAGTTGTCATGAATTAACCAAAAGCCAGCGTAAGCTGGCTTTTTTTATTCCTGCCCCCCCAAATTTAATAGCCAATTTCTTTTTCACTCCCGCGTGACCATCCTTTACCCTTAAATCGTGTCGTTTAATGAGTCCGTCTTTCACGTTCAAGGAGAAACACGTGTTTAAAAGAATCATGCTGTTGGCAGCCTGCATAACATTGACCGCCTGCTTTGGTGATAAAAAAGAATTTCTTATCGATAACCCGACCGGGCAACCATTAACTATTGCGATCGACGATCAGAAAATAACGATCCCGGCAAAGGAATCGCAAAATATCAAACTCGATGCGGGTCAACATACGCTTACGCTGGAAAAGGGTGAAACGGTAAAATTCAGCGTGTTTGAGGCCTGGCCTGGTTCCGGCGAGAGCGGTCTCATCAATCCTACCCGTACCCGCTATATTTATGTGGTGCAAAAGTATCTGGCGCAAGGGGTACAGCCCGCCGGTGAAAATAGTGATGTTCATACTTTGACTATTGATGGGCGGACCGTCACCGGCCCGTTCAACGATCTGGGAAGCGAACTGTTTATTGATAAATTTGCAAATCAGTGGGAACTGAATCCGACAGAGTCTTTCCCACAATCGATGTCATCCACATCTAACGATAATTACAAAACCAAGATTTTCCGCAGCGAGGATTTTAAACATTATTATGATAATGAATTTTCTCCGTCAGCTGACTACAGTCAAAATATGCGTATCACCGAGTCACGTTACCAGCCGCCTGAAATAACTGCGCATTTCAACTCTTCTGAACTTCAGCAAAACCTGGATGCCGCCAGCAAAATTTATACAGCCTTTATTCACGCAGAATCGGCAAGTGAACAAAAAGATTTGCTGAAGGAGTTTGAAAAACAGAACCGCGAGAAATGGCGTAATCCTAAAACGGGTGGGGGGGAATTGACCCGTTATTATGAAATTATGACTAACCTGAATCACACGATGATGAGCTCAATTCTCGAGCTTAAGCCGTAACGTCATCTGGCCGGGCAACTGTGCTTCAGAATGCCCGGTCTCGGAACCTTCTGTATTTCCATAAAATTTCAGGACGTTAAACTAAAATAGTGAGGTATGTAATCTAATCCATCTGAAAGCAGGGGAGAACACCATGCGATCGAAACTACTATTAACGTCCATTTTTGCTGCCGCCACGTTGTTTACCGTTGCGGGCTGTTCATCTAACCAGGCAGTGAAAACCACTGACGGCAAAACTATCGTGACCGATGGCAAGCCGGAGGTTGATGAGGATACCGGTCTGGTCTCTTACAAAAATGCTGAGACCGGTAAAACTGAGCAGATTAACCGTGATCAAGTGAAAAACATGAGTGAGCTGGATAATTGATACCAGCCGCTAAGCGAGAAAAGTCCCGCCGGTATGCGGGACTTTTTTATGGGTTACGCAGTGAGAAGTGCCGCGTCGATTTTGACCACGATTTTGCGCAGTGCGGCAGGCGTTTCAAGGGCACACATTGGGCGATGCAGCTCAAGCGGGAAGATAATGGCCAGCTCTTCAGGTTGTAGGTGAATCAGTGTTTCACTGTCAATGCGATGACAAAATCCCAGATCGTGAGCGGTATTAAACGGCTCGCTCAGATCCAGCGGCAGACCCGTCACTCCGGCACCGACCACCTCTTCTCCCGTCAGTACGATATGAATATCAATGTACTGACGGTGAAATTCCGGGCGTTGTTCGTCAATCAGACGGGTATGCCCTTCAACCACGGAAAAGAAAACGCTGTCCCCCTGCAACGGGTATTTCCCGGTGGGCAGCGTGTGGGGCGCTTTGTCGATGATGGCTTGTAGCGTCTGGCGAATAATGGCCGGATAAATCGGGTTTACCGCGCCTGCGGATAAGGTATCAACTATCATGCGGGAACATCCTGCTTAACATGGTTTCGTAACAGTAAAAGGCTTTGCGACACGAGGGTGGCGACCGGAGGTGCGATATCGACGGCGATGATGTCCGCTTCGTCTTCAGTGGGCAGCTCAAGTGCTGCGAACTGACTTTTTAGCAACGCCTCCGGCATAAAGTGCCCCTGACGCTGGCGCATGCGGTCCAGCACGCAGTCGTAATCCCCTTTTAACCAAAGGAAACGCACGTTGTTGTTGCCGTGGCGCAACTGGTCTCGATAGCGTTTTTTTAACGCTGAACAGACCAATACACCGGATTCGTTTTTCTGCTCAAGGCTGAAAATGACGTCGGAAACGCGCTCCAGCCACGGGAGACGGTCGTCATCATTCAGTGCCTGGCCCGAGGCCATTTTGCGGATGTTCTGCCGGGGATGAAGATCGTCCCCATCAATAAACTTGGCCTGCATTGCCTGCGCTAACGCCAGGCCCACTGTTGATTTCCCCGTACCGGAAACCCCCATTAAAATCACGCACTGACCTGCCATGATTCGCTCCTTACACCGCGACCAGCATGCCGCCGTCAACAAACAGCAGATGGCCATTGACGAAGTTGGAGGCTTTTGACGAGAGGAACACCGCCGCGCCCACCAACTCTTCCGGGTTGCCCCAGCGGGCGGCCGGAGTACGTTTGCACAGCCACTCGGTGAAGGCTTTGTCATCAACCAGCGTTTGCGTCATGGCGGTCTGGAAATAGCCAGGAGCAATGCCGTTGACCTGGATGTTGTATCGCGCCAGCTCAACACACATACCACGGGTGAGCATTTTCACTGCACCTTTGGCGGCGGCATACGGGGTGATGGTGTCGCGACCAAGCTCGCTCTGCATGGAGCAAATGTTGACAATTTTGCCCTGTTTGCGGGTCATCATGCGTTTTGCGACGGCCTGAGAGACTAAAAACACGGCGGTCTGGTTGACGGCAATGACTGCATTCCACTCTTCAACGGGGAATTCGGTAAAAGGATGACGACGCTGAATGCCGGCATTATTAAATAACACATCGATCGGGCCGATATTGCTTTCAATATCCTCAATGGCTTTTTCTACGGATTCTGCATCGGTAACATTAAATACCGAAGTCCAGGCCGTTGCCCCTTCATCACGTAATTTCATCGCGGCCTGCTCAGCACGCTCTGCGGAAATATCGTTGATGATAATTTCTGCGCCAGATTGCGCCAGACCCTGGGCCATGACAAAGCCGATCCCCTGACCTGAACCCGTAATTAAAATGCGTTTGCCATTTAAACTAAAAAGATCGTTCATTGTTATTTCCTGCCCAAATGATGTGCTGTCTATCTCACGGTTTTTAATGCCGGTAAACTGTGATGAAGATCACTCAAATCCATGTTACGAAAAGGGGTTACCTTTAGTGTGAACCTGAGGGCAAATTTCGGGGCATTTCAGGTGCTAAGCGCGCTGCGACGCGTGTTCTGGTAATTCTCTTTTCCGGTGACACGGGGCATAATGGCAGGCTTGCGCAGGCGTCAGAACAGGTATCAACGATGAAACCACAACGAATTACATTACATGATATCGCTGCGCTGGCGGGGGTAACCAAAATGACGGTGAGCCGCTATCTCCGCACCCCGGAAAGGGTGAAACCTGAAACCGCTGAGCGTATAGCCAGCGTGATTGCTGAAGTGGGCTACCAGCCTGACCCGGATAACCCGGCCATGTCCGCCAATGGCCTGCCACGCATTGGCGTCCTGATCCCCTCTTTTAATAATCAGATCTTTGCTGACCTGCTTGCCGGTATTGAGTCGGTCGCCGCAGCGCAGGGCTATCAGACGCTGGTGGTCAACTACGATTACGACAGCCAGCGCGAGGAAGAGCAAATTGCCACGGTGCTCGCCTTTAAAGTGAAGGGGTTATTGCTCACTGAATCCGTGCATAGCCTGCGGGCGGAGAAGTACCTGAAAGCCGCTAAAATCCCGATTGCGGAAGTGATGGGGCTGTCAGACAACCCGGATCGTATCAACGTCGGTTTTGACAACGTACGGGCCGGCTTCGATATGACCAACATGCTGCTGGCAAGCGGCAAGAAGCGCATTATCTATTTCGGTTCGATGTCGGATGTGCGCGACGAGCAGCGCTACACGGGCTACTGCCAGGCGATGGAAGCGCAGGGATTGTCGGTTGGGCGCATAGCGCCCAATAAAGTCTCTTCTATTTCGATTGGTACCGGCATGATGACGCTGGCGCGGCAGATGTATGCCGATATGGACGGGATTTTGTGCACCAATGATGACCTGGCGGTTGGGGTGTTACAGGAGTGCCTCGCGTCCGGTATAAAAGTCCCTGCAGACATGGCGATTGCCGGATTCCACGGCCTGGAGATTGGGCAGATTATCAATCCCCGACTGGCGAGTGTACTGACCCCGCGTTTTGAAATGGGGAAAGTGGCGACTGAAATTATCATCAAAAAAATCAAAGGATTGCCGACCATCGAAAAAGTGGATCTTCACTTCCGCCTGTCGATGGGTGAAACCATCTGACGCTGCGTTCGCAAACTTAAATTGTTAGCGTTTTGTTGAGGTTATGTCGAAAGCCGTCAGGCGTGACGCGGGGATTTGTCCGCCCCGATCACGTAGACGGTAACACGCTTTTTTAACACGATTCAGCGTGACGTAGATCGCAAAATTACCTGCTAAAAACCCGTTTGATAATACGTATCTGACGTACTAAAACTTTCAAACAGGTAACACTATGACTACACAACTCCCCCAGACCGTTTTGCTGATTGCCCCCGTCGTCGACAGCCTGCTGGATAAACTCTCCACGGCCTTTACGGTTCATCGTCTTTATGAGCAGCAGGATGCGGCTGCCTTTCTGAAAGAAGTCGGGGCGTCTGTTCAGGCGGTGGTGACCCGTGGCGATATTGGCGTGACCAATCCGGTGCTTGAGGCGCTGCCGCAGGTTGGGTTGATTGCGGTGTTTGGTGTGGGCACCGACGCGGTCGACTTGAATTACACCCGCTCGCGTAATATCGCGGTGACCATCACCTCCGGCGTGCTAACTCAAGGCGTGGCTGACCTGGCGATGGGACTGCTGCTGGCAGGTGCTCGCCAGCTCTGTCAGGGCGACCGATTTGTGCGTGAAGGCCGTTGGGTCAATACGGCGCCGGCACTGGCGACTCAGGTGAGCGGCAAGCGCATCGGTATCTTTGGTATGGGGAACATTGGTCAGGCGATTGCACGACGCGCCAGTGGCTTTGATATGGAGATTCTTTATAACGATCGCCAGAAAATTGCCGGGCTGGACTACCAGTGGTGTGCAGACCTCCACACCCTCGCCCATGAGAGCGATTTTCTGGTGATTGCGGCTTCCGCAGGGCCTGAAAACCACAAGCTGATCGATGCCTCAGTGCTGAACGTCATGCCCGGTCATGCATGGTTGATTAACGTGGCACGTGGTTCATTGGTCGATGAAAAAGCACTGATTAACGCGTTACAAAAAGGTGTTATCGCCGGGGCCGCGCTCGACGTGTACGAAGATGAGCCTCACGTTCCGGCTGAGTTGATTGCTCTGGACAACGTGGTACTGCAACCGCACGTTGCCAGTGCGACCCATGAAACACGCCAAAGAATGAGTGATGTCGTTTATGCCAATGTTGAGGCTTATTTTGCCCAAGCGCCGTTACCGAATGTGATTGCGTAATTTCTCACACAGGTTATTTATCCCCTCTGCGATAGCGAGAAAAATATGAATAATAAAATTCCCGGCACCCGCTGGTGGCGAATTATTGCCCCGGTTCTGATTGCCTGCATTATTTCGTTCATGGACAGGGTTAATATTAGTTTTGCCTTACCCGGCGGTATGGAAACGGATTTAGGTATTACCAGCCAGATGGCTGGGGTAGCCAGTGGCATATTTTTTATCGGTTATCTGTTTTTGCAAATCCCCGGTGGCCGTATTGCGGTCTACGGCAGCGGTAAACGTTTTATTGCCTGGTCATTAATTGCATGGGCGGTAGTCTCCATCGCGACCGGCTTTGTGACGCATGAATATCAGTTGTTAGTGCTGCGCTTTATCCTGGGCGTCTCCGAAGGGGGGATGTTACCGGTGGTCCTGACCATGGTCAGCAACTGGTTCCCGGAAAAAGAAGTTGGTCGGGCCAATGCTTTTGTGATGATGTTTGCGCCACTCGGCGGCATGCTGACGGCACCGGTTTCCGGCGCGATCATTGCGGCATTCGACTGGCGCTGGCTGTTTATCATCGAAGGTCTGCTCTCGTTCGTGGTGCTGCTGGTGTGGTGGTTCCTGATAAGCGATCGCCCGGAAGAGGCGAAATGGCTTCCGGACAGCGAGCGTGAATATCTGGTGACGACCCTGAGCCGTGAACGTCAGGCGCGCATGGCAGAAGAGCCTGTCAGCAACGCCCCCGTGAAAGACGTGTTCCGTAACCCAGGGTTGATGAAACTGGTCATTCTCAACTTCTTCTATCAGACCGGTGATTACGGCTACACGCTCTGGCTGCCGACAATCCTGAAAAACCTGACCGGGGCCAACATGGCGGGCGTGGGAGTGCTGGCGATTTTACCCTTTGTCGCCACTCTGGCCGGGATTTACGTGATTTCACTGTTCAGCGACCGCACGGGTAAACGGCGTGCACTTGTACGCATCTCTCTTTACTGCTTTGCGGCCTGTTTACTGGCATCGGTGGTGCTGAAAGAGCATATCGTGGCGGCCTATATCGCGCTGGTGCTGTGCGGCTTCTTCCTCAAGGCAGCAACCAGCCCGTTCTGGTCTATCCCGAGTCGTATTGCGTCACCGGAAGTGGCGGGCAGCGCGCGTGGGGTGATCAACGGTCTCGGGAATCTGGGCGGCTTCTGTGGCCCGTATCTGGTGGGCGTGATGATCTACTTCTACGGGCAAAACGTGGCGGTATGCGCACTGGCGGGGTCACTGATTATCGCCGGGACCATGACCTTCTTCCTGCCGAAAAAATGTGACCGCGTACCGGACAAGTCTGCTGCCTTGAGTGGCGATGAAAAGCCGCACCGCGTGTGAGAGGAAAGAGCATGACGCTGGAAAAACAGATTGCCTTATGCGAAAGCCACCGGACACTGCTGCAATTTCCGCGCTTTGATGCCAGTGATGCATGGGCGCTCGGCAACGCCCTGTATGCAGAAGCGACACGCAGAGGATTTGCGCTCGCCATCGACATTCGCGTCAATCAGGTTTGCCTGTTCAGTGCGTTAATGCCGGGGGCGACAGCCGAGAATATCGATTGGGTCCGGCGTAAACGTAACATGGTTGATTTCCTGGGTATCAGCTCATGGGCTGCGGGGCTGATGTTGCAGTCCCGTGAGACCACGCTGGCCCAGCGATATGGCCTGGATTTACGCGATTACGCGGCGTTCGGTGGCAGCTATCCGCTCTATCTGACCAGCGGCTGTCAGATAGGCACCGTGACGGTCTCTGGCGCGCCGCAGAGAGACGATCACAATCTGGTGCTTGAGGTCCTGGGGGCTATGTCAGGCATTGCGAAAAGCGAACTGACGCTGGTTCCGGAGCCGATGTAAGGTAATAAATTGCAGGTACAAGGACCGTACCTGCAATTCCCTACAGATTATGACTGTTTGCAGGGCGATTAAGTGTCTACACTCAAACAAAAAAGTGTGCATACCCGTCATACTTCAAGTCGCAGGTTCGTTGGCTTTCCTCGCTCACCCCAGTTACTTACTTGAGTAAGCTCCTGGGGACTAATGAGGGACATCCATGTCCCTCACGCAAGGCAGCCTTTGGCTGTTCAAATTCGTTCCTGACGAATTTGTCGCTGCGTTGCCACCTTCCTGCAACTCGAATTATTTAGGGGCGAGTGAAAACAGGTTAATCGATGATTCTTATTATTTATGCCCATCCCTATCCGCAGCATTCGCATGCGAATAAGCGGATGCTTGACCACATAGGGACGCTGGAGGGGATTGAAATCCGCTCGTTGTATGAGCTCTACCCTGATTTTAATATCGACATTGCCGCTGAGCAGGCTGCGCTCGACCGCGCTGACCTGGTGGTCTGGCAACATCCCATGCAGTGGTACAGTACCCCGCCGTTGTTAAAACTCTGGATCGATAAAGTGCTGGCTCACGGTTGGGCCTATGGTCATGGTGCGCGTGCGCTCAAAGGCAAAAGCCTGCTGTGGGCGGTCACGACCGGTGGCGGCGATCAGCATTTTGATATTGGCTCTCACCCTGGGTTCGACGTCCTGGCGCAGCCTTTACAGGCGACGGCGCTCTATTGCGGCATGAAGTGGCTCCCGCCGTTTGCGATGCACTGCACCTTTATTTGTGATGACGAAACGCTGGAAGGGCAGGCGCGTCGTTACAGACAGCGTCTTGTTGACTGGCAGGAGGCGACCCGTGGATAGCCATAGCTTAATTCAGGCGCTGATTTACCTGGGCGCTGCGGCGCTGATCGTGCCCATTGCCGTCAGGCTTGGGCTGGGGTCGGTTCTGGGGTATCTGATTGCCGGTTGTATCATCGGCCCCTGGGGATTGCGCCTGGTGACGGACGCCGAGTCGATTCTCCATTTTGCGGAAATTGGCGTGGTACTGATGCTGTTTGTCATCGGCCTTGAGCTCGACCCGCGGCGTTTATGGAAACTGCGCGTGTCGGTGTTTGGCGGCGGTGCGTTGCAAATGGCGACCTGTGGACTGCTGCTCGGTGGTTTCTGCATCGCGCTGGGGCTGGCCTGGCCGGTCGCCCTGTTGATTGGTCTGACGCTGGGGCTCTCTTCGACCGCGATTGCGATGCAGGCGATGAACGAGCGTAACCTGACGGTTTCGCAAATGGGGCGCAGTGCCTTCTCGGTGCTGTTGTTCCAGGATATTGCGGCTATCCCGCTGGTGGCGATGATCCCTCTGCTCGCCAGCAGTGGCGCATCCACAACATTCGGGGCGTTCGCGCTGTCGGCACTGAAAGTCATTGGCGCGCTGGCGCTGGTGGTGTTGATCGGGCGTTATGTCGCTCGCCCGGCGCTGCGCTTTGTTGCCCGTACTGGCCTGCGTGAAGTCTTCAGTGCCGTGGCCCTGTTCCTGGTCTTTGGCTTCGGTCTGCTGCTGGAAGAGGCCGGGCTGTCGATGGCGATGGGGGCATTTCTGGCGGGGGTGCTGCTGGCGAGTTCCGAGTACCGCCATGCGCTGGAAAGCGATATCGAGCCTTTCAAAGGATTGTTGCTGGGGCTGTTTTTTATCGGCGTCGGTATGTCGATTGATTTCGGCACCCTGGTCACCCACCCGCTGCGGATCCTGATTCTACTGGTCGGGTTCCTGGTCATTAAAGCGGTGGTTCTGTGGCTGATTGGTCGTCCGCTGAATGTACCAGCCCGTCAGCGTCGCTGGTTTGCCGCCCTGCTGGGGCAGGGCAGTGAATTTGCCTTCGTGGTCTTTGGGGCAGCTCAAATGGCCGGTGTGCTGGATCCGGAGTGGGTCAAAGCCCTGACGCTGACCGTAGCACTCTCGATGGCGGCAACGCCAATACTGTTGGTGCTGCTTACCCGTCTTGATAATGCGGGAAGTACGCAGACGCGTGAAGCCGATGAGATTGACGAAGATGAACCTCGGGTGATTATCGCCGGGTTTGGTCGCTTTGGTCAGATTGCCGGGCGTCTGCTGCTCTCCAGCGGTGTCAAAATGGTCGTTCTTGATCATGACCCTGACCACATCGAAACCCTGCGCAAATTCGGCATGAAGGTGTTTTACGGCGATGCAACCCGTGCCGATCTGCTTGAGTCTGCGGGTGCACGAAAAGCAGAAGTGCTCATTAATGCTATTGACGATCCGCAGGCCAGTTTGCAGCTAACCGAACTGGTGCAGACGCACTTCCCTGAGCTACGGATCATCGCCCGTGCCCGCGACGTTGACCATTACATCCGACTGCGGCAGGCGGGTGTCGAGAACCCGGAACGTGAAACCTTCGAGGCGGCGCTGAAAGTGGGGCGTATGGCGCTCGAAGGGTTGGGGCTGGGGCGCTATGAGGCCCGTGAGCGTGCCGATCTGTTCCGCCAGTTTAATACCCAAATGGTGGAGGAGATGGCGGAGGTGGAAAACGATCCGCAGTCCAGAGCGGCGGTCTTCAAACGTACCAGCGCGATGCTGACCGAAATCATCACCGAGGATCAAGCGCATTTATCGGTGATTCAACGTCATGGCTGGCAAGGAACGGAAGAGGGTCGTCATACCGGCAATCCTCATGATGAGCCAGAGGTAAAACCGCAGCCGTAGTGCTCTTCGGTGCTGTTACGGAAGATTGACGTGTAAGCTTTTGATTAACCGAATGTGGAAAGCAAGATGTCCGATCATGCGGCGTGGGGTCGCTTGCAGAATGCGAAAATTTTCGCATTCTTTACCGCGCCGCCAGTCGACGAAAGAATATGCTTTCCGTATAGTGGCGACAATTTTTTTGCATCCAGGAAATTATCAATGATCAGTCTGATTGCGGCGCTGGCAGTAGATCGCGTGATCGGCATGGAAAACACCATGCCATGGAATTTACCCGCCGATCTCGCCTGGTTCAAGCGTAACACGTTAAACAAACCTGTCGTGATGGGTCGCCTGACATGGGAGTCGATCGGACGCCCGTTGCCAGGCCGCAAGAACATCGTGATCAGTAGCAAACCCGGTACTGACGATCGCGTGCAGTGGGTTTCTTCTGTGGAAGAGGCCGTCGCCGCATGTGGTGACGTCGAAGAGATTATGGTGATTGGTGGCGGACGCGTGTATGAACAGTTCCTGCCTAAAGCGCAAAAACTCTATCTGACACATATCGATGCAGAAGTGGAAGGGGATACCCATTTCCCGGATTACGAGCCGGACGACTGGGAGTCGGTGTTTAGTGAGTTTAATGATGCCGATGAGCAAAACTCGCACAGCTACTGCTTCGAGATTCTGGAACGCCGTTAATCGGTTGTTTGCGTGACTGAAAAGCGTAACTGAAAAGCCTGACTGGCACTCGCCGTCAGGCTTTTTTTATACAGTTATGACGCAACCGCTTCGTCTTCGCCTAAATCCATCTGGCGGTTTGAAGGTTGTACAAACCAGGTCTTATCTTCCCAACGCAGGCAGGTTAATGTGCCACCCCAGCAACAGCCGGTGTCCAGCGCATAGATGCCTTCCGGTGTCCCTTTCCCTTCCAGCGAAGCCCAGTGACCAAATACGATGTTGTACTCTTGAGAAACCGGGCCAGGAATGACAAACCAGGGTTTAAGCGGTGCTGGTGCGCATTCCGGAATATCTTTGCAGTACATATCCAGTTCGCCATGCGGGAAACAGTAGCGCATACGCGTTAAGGCATTACTGATAAAGCGCAGGCGTGCCATACCGCTCAGTTCGGCTGACCAGCTATTCGGATAATCACCATACATGCCGTCGAGGAAGAAGGGATAAGAGTCGCTGGACAGAATCGCTTCGACATCACGCGCACAAAGCTGAGCGGTCTCCAGATCCCATTGCGGTGTGATACCAGCGTGGGCCATCACCAGCTTTTTCTCTTCATCAACTTGCAATAGCGGCTGGCGACGCAGCCAGTTAATCAGCTCGTCTGCATCCGGTGCTTCGAGTAAGGGATTAAGCCTGTCCTTCGGCTTATTACGGCTGATGCCTGCAAACACGGCCAGCAGATGCAAATCATGGTTACCGAGAACCATGCGCACGCTGTCGCCCAGGGATTTAACGTAGCGCAACACGTCCAGTGAACCGGGACCGCGTGCGACTAAATCACCTGTCAGCCATAAGGTGTCCTGCCCAGGTACAAACTGCACCTGATTTAACAATGCGATCAGTTCATCATAGCAACCGTGAACGTCGCCAATAAGATAGGTAGACATTGATTAATGGATCAGTGTTTGGACGGCAAGTCGGAAGACAGGGATTGCGACGCGGAACGCCTTCCCTTGCGCATCGATCATCTCGTAATGGCCCTGCATGGTGCCCATCGGTGTTTCGATGACGGCACCACTGGTGTACTGATATTCTCCGCCGGGCTCAATGTGTGGCTGGACGCCAACAACACCTTCGCCCTGAACCTCAGTTTCACGGCCATTCCCGTTGGTGATAAGCCAATAACGCTTCAGCAACTGGACAGGGGTTCGCCCCAAATTCCGAAGGGTGATGGTGTAGGCGAATACATAGCGTTCTTCGTCGGGTGAAGACTGAGACTCAATGTAGACACTTTGCACCTGGACACTGATTCGGGGCGAATTGATCATGAGTTAACTCTCCTTCGGCGGCGCATTATCAGAAACGTAATTCGCCAGTTGGCAATACTGCGCAACAGAGATATTTTCCGCACGTTTTGCCGGATCAATTCCCAGCTCAGTCAGCACGTCGACAGTGAACAGATTGCCGAGGCTGTTACGGATAGTTTTACGGCGCTGGTTAAAGGCTTCCGTGGTGATACGGCTCAGCACGCGGATATCTTTTACCGGGTACGGCATCGTGGTGTGCGGCACCAGACGCACAACCGCAGAATCAACTTTTGGTGCCGGTGTGAACGCCGTTGGCGGTACTTCGAGCACAGGAATAACCTGGCAGTAGTACTGCGCCATGACGCTTAAACGACCATACGCTTTACTGTTCGGCCCTGCAACCAGACGATTCACGACCTCTTTTTGCAGCATAAAGTGCATGTCTGCAATCGCATCAGTATAGCTAAACAGATGGAACATCAGCGGGGTGGAAATGTTGTACGGCAGGTTGCCGAACACACGCAGCGGCTGACCCATCTTCTGCGACAGTTCGCCGAAGTTCATGGTCATCGCATCTTGCTGATAAATCGTCAGCTTCGGCCCGAGGAACGGGTGCGTTTGCAGACGTGCAGCCAGATCGCGATCCAGCTCGATAACGGTCAGTTCATCCAGACGCTCGCCAACCGGTTCAGTCAACGCTGCCAGACCCGGGCCGATTTCGACCACAGCCTGACCTTTACGCGGATTGATCGCCGAGACGATGCTGTCGATCACAAACTGATCGTTGAGGAAGTTTTGCCCGAAGCGTTTACGGGCTAAGTGGCCCTGGTGGACTCTAGTATTCATTGAGTATTAACAATCATGGTAATGGCGAGATTAAGCGCCGTAATAAAACTGCCGACATCTGCTTTACCCTGACCCGCCAGTTCAAGCGCGGTGCCGTGGTCCACAGAAGTACGAATAAAGGGTAAACCGAGGGTGATATTCACGCCACGGCCAAAGCCCTGGTATTTTAGCACGGGCAAGCCCTGATCGTGGTACATAGCAAGTACCGCGTCGGCGTTGTCCAGATACTTGGGCTGAAAGAGCGTGTCTGCAGGCAGTGGTCCGCTAAGGTTCATGCCTGTTGCACGCATTTCGTCGAGAACAGGGATAATGGTATCTATCTCTTCTGTTCCCATGTGCCCGCCTTCACCGGCATGTGGGTTGAGGCCGCACACCAGGATGTGTGGCTGGCGAATGCCGAATTTTTGCTGCAAATCCGTATGCAGAATGGTGATCACATCACGCAGCAAATCCGCTGTGATGGCCTCCGCCACTGCTTTGATGGGGAGATGTGTGGTCGCCAGGGCGACACGCAACTCTTCCGTTGCCAGCATCATCACGACTTTATTAACGTGAGAGCGCTCTTCAAAAAATTCTGTATGCCCGGTAAAAGGTGTGCCTGAATCGTTGATTACGCCTTTATGCACTGGGCCGGTAATCAGCGCGGCAAATTCGCCGTTCAGGCAGCCGTCGCAGGCACGGGCCAGCGTGTCGACCACGTAGGGACCGTTTGCCACATTCAACTCACCCGGCATAACCGCTGCTTTCAGTGTGACAGGTAATAACGTCAAACTGCCCGCTTGCTGAGCAATGGCGGGCAGGGAAGGAGCATATTCGCGCAGGGTAAGGGGAAGACCGAGCAAGCGGGCTCGCTCGGTCAGCAATCCGGCATCCGCGCAGACCACCAGTTCAACCGGCCAGTCGCGCTGTGCGAGCTGGACGACTAAATCGGGGCCAATCCCGGCGGGTTCGCCGGGAGTGATAACGACACGTTGCACCGACATTAATTGCTCAGCACTTTGACGTAGGCGCTTGCGCGTTGTTCCTGCATCCAGGTGGCTGCTTCTTCAGAGAACTTACGGTTCATCAGCATGCGGTACGCACGATCTTTCTGCGCCGCATCGGTTTTATCGACGTTGCGGGTGTCCAGCAGTTCAATCAAGTGCCAGCCGAATGAGGAGTGCACCGGCGCGCTCATTTGACCACGATTCAGTTTCATCAGCGCATCACGGAAGGCAGGATCGTAGATATCAGAAGCCGCCCAGCCCAGATCGCCGCCCTGGTTTGCAGAACCTGGATCCTGAGAGAACTCTTTCGCTGCAGCCGCGAAGGTGGTTTTACCACTCTTAATGTCTGCCGCGATTTGTTCCAGTTTCACACGTGCCTGGTCATCACTCATGATCGGTGATGGTTTCAGCAGAATGTGGCGGGCGTGGACTTCGGTAACCGAAATACTTTTGCTCTGACCGCGCAGATCGTTCACTTTCAGAACGTGGAAGCCCACACCGGAACGAATCGGGCCAATCACGTCACCTTTCTTCGCGGTGCTCAGAGCCTGGGCGAAAATAGACGGCAGTTCCTGAATACGACCCCAGCCCATCTGGCCGCCTTTCAGCGCCTGCTGATCGGCTGAATAGGTGATAGCCAGTTTGCCAAAATCACCGCCATTACGCGCTTCTTCAACAATGGAGGTCGCCTGGCGGCCTGCTTCATTGACCTGCTCAGAGCTTGGGTTTTCCGGCAGTGGAATCAGGATGTGGCTCAGGTTCAGCTCGGTGCTGGCATCGTTCTGATTGCCGACCTGCTGAGCGAGTGCATCCACTTCCTGCGGAAGAACGGTAATGCGACGACGCACTTCGTTGTTACGCACTTCAGAGATGGTCATCTCTTTACGAATCTGCGAGCGATAGGTGTTGTAGTTCACACCGTCATAGGCCAAACGGCTGCGCATTTGATCCATCGACATGTTGTTCTGTTTCGCGATATTTGCGATAGCCTGATCGAGCTGCTCATCCGTAATTTTGACGCCCATTTTGGTCGCCATTTGCAGAATGATTTGATCCGTAATCAGACGTTCCAGAATCTGATGGCGCAGCGTCGCGTCATCAGGTAACTGCTGACCCGCCTGACCTGCGTTGAGTTTTACGGATTGCATCAAACCATCAACGTCGCTTTCGAGCACCACGCCGTTATTAACGACGGCGGCGACCTTATCAACAACCTGTGGTGCGGCGAAACTGGTATTCGCAACCATAGCGATACCGAGAAGCAGCGTTTTCCAGTTCTTCATACCTTTTCCATTTCAATTAACCGCAATGCGGATTATGTTGCAAATCAACTACATCAAAGAGAGCTGCGATACGGCAGAATGTTGGAACGCAGCATTTTTTGCGTACCTAAACCGTAATTAGAACTCAAACCACGCAACTCAATGTTGAAACCGATGACGTTGTCATACTTGCTTTGATTGTTTTCCCAGCCGTTGATCTTGCGCTCATACCCAACGCGAAGGGCATAACAGCAGGAGTTATACTGCAGACCGAGCATCTGGTCGGCAGGCTTGCTTGTGTTGGTGTCATAGTAATACGCACCGACGACAGACCAGCGATCGACGATTGGCCAGCTTGCGGCTACGCCAACTTGTGAAACTCCGTCTTTATATTGGTCTGAGGTCGCATAGTTTGGCAGTGTGGCCTGGATGTACTCCGGACTGGCGTAGCGATAACTCAGCTGTACCATACGATCTTCATCGCGACGATATTCAACCGCTGCACTGCTATTGGCCACGTTGTTCAGGCGCGTGTCGTACTGCACGCCACCTCTTAAGCCCCAGCTATCGGCAATGCGCCAGTAGGTATCCCCTGCCCACACTAACGAACCCGTTTTGTTGTCTTTCTCCCAGTTGATATTGTCATCACCGGTACGAGACTCGGTGAAATAGTAGATTTGACCAACAGAAACGTTAAAACGTTCAACGGCAGCGTCATCATAAATACGAGATGTGACGCCGGAGGTGACCTGGTTTGCTGACGAAATACGGTCCAGACCGCCATATACGCGATCACGGAACAGGCCACTATAGTCCGACTGTAACAAGGCAGAGTCGTAGTTATTGATACCGCTCTGGTCGCGATAAGGCACGTAGAGGTACTGCATGCGCGGTTCCAGCGTCTGGGTATAGCCGCTGGCAAGGTTCATATCGCGTTCGAAGATCAGTTTTCCATCGACTTTGAACTGCGGCATAACACGGTTTGCCGAGCCTTTAAGCGCGTTGGCTGAATTCAGAAGCGTCTCGTTAGCACTTGTCGCACTGCTACTGTACTGCTCCTGAGCATAGTTACGATAAGCACTCAGATTCGATTGCTGGTAATGCGTCGCCAGCAATTTAACCTCGGTGTCGAGGCTGCTCCAGGCATTCGATAACGGCAGGTCTAAGGTTGGCTCCAGATGAACACGCGTCGCTTCAGGACGGTTAGCATTGGTATTTACAAAATGCACTGCCTGGCCATAGATATGGGCATCAAACGGGCCCAGATCGTTCATGGCATAATTGACATCCAGCTGCGGCTCAGCAGAGTAAGAGTTGCTGTTTGTGCGATCAAACACCTGGAACTGCTTGGTCGATACCGTTGCGTTAAAGTTATCGAGTGCGTAGCCCACGCTGAATTTTTGCGTGGCGTAACCGTCGGTACTGGAACCATATTTTGACGAGAAATCGTTAAAATAGTTTGAGTCACTGACTTTGGTGTAGTCGACGTTAAAACGCCACACCTGATCCATCACCCCAAAGTGGTTCCAGTAAACCAACCAGCGGTGAGCATTGGTTGCCGTCGGGTAGTCATCTTTATAAACGCTGTCAGAGGGCAGATAATCGAATTCAACAAGGCCAGCACCGGCTTGTGTCAAGTAACGGAATTCGTTCTGCCACTGGATGTTGCCACGCTTTTGGATGTAATGCGGCGTAATGGTGGCATCAAAGTTAGGCGCGATGTTCCAGTAATACGGCAGGTAGAACTCAAACGAGTTGTTGGTGCTGTATTTCGCATTCGGGATCAGGAAGCCAGAGCGACGTTTGTCACCGATCGGCAATTGCAAATACGGGCTGTAGAACACCGGAACTGGCCCGAGCTTGAAGCGCGCATTCCAAATTTCGGCGACCTGTTCCTGGCGGTCGTGAATCACTTCACTGCCGACAACGCTCCAGGTGTCTGAACCTGGAAGGCAGGAGGTAAAGCTGCCGTTTTCCAGAATGGTGTAGCGATTATCACCACGCTGTTTCATCAGGTCCGCTTTGCCGCGTCCCTGGCGATCCACCATCTGGTAGTCGCCTTCCCAGACGTTGGTATCTTTTGTATTCAGATTGGCCCAGGCTTTCGGACCTTTCAGGATGATCTGGTTGTCATCGTAGTGCACATTACCCAACGCATCGACTGTGCGCACCGGATCGGTCTGACCTTCAGCCAGCTTTTGGTGAAGTTGAACCTCATCCGATCGTAAACGGCTATTTCCCTGATTAATATCGACATTGCCGCTAAAAACGGCGTCGTCAGGGTAGTTGCCTTTTGCATTATCGGCATTGATGGTAACAGGCAGATTATTGGTATCGCCTTCGACAAGAGGGCGGTTATAGCTGGGTACGCCCAGCATACATTGCGAGGCGAGATCGGCTGCCAACCCTTGTTGACTATAAAGGGCGGTACCAATCATGGTGGCCAGGAGGGTGGGAATACGTTTTTTCATACGTTGTATTTGTTGTTCCGTCATCTGTGGCTTTACGCTGGCAAACGGTCAGAGACTAACGTACTCATCTTCGCCGCGCTAGTTTTAATCCTGCCCGTTTTCGAGCCAGGTCAGCGAAGACTGTACCTGTGCACGGCATAGAATGACGGGTATGATAAAGCAAATTTTAGCCGACGGCATGACGATTTGGGGAGTATATGCAGTATTGGGGAAAAGTGGCGGGTTTGGTCATCGCTCTGATTATGGGCGGAGGCTTTTGGGGCGCGGTCCTTGGGCTATTAGTCGGACATATGTTTGATAAGGCGCGCAGCCGAAAAATGGCGTGGTTTGCCAATCAACGTGAACGCCAGGCGCTCTTTTTCGCCACCACCTTTGAGGTGATGGGCCATCTGACCAAATCGAAAGGGCATGTCACTCAGGCAGATATTCAGGTTGCCAGCCTGTTCATGGACAGAATGAATCTGCATGGCGATTCTCGTACGGCGGCACAACAGGCATTTCGCGTCGGTAAAGCAGACAATTACCCGTTACGCGACAAGATGCGCCAGTTTCGCAGCGTCTGTTTCGGTCGTTTTGATTTAATTCGGATGTTTCTGGAGATTCAGATTCAGGCAGCGTTTGCCGATGGTTCTCTGCATCCCAACGAGCGTGAAGTGCTGTACGTCATCGCCGAAGAGCTTGGCATTTCCCGCACGCAGTTCGACCAGTTCCTGCGCATGATGCAAGGTGGTGCCCAGTTTGGTGGCGGTTACCAGCATCAGCAGCAGTCCGGTGGCGGCTGGCAACAGGCGCAACGCGGCCCAACGCTGGAAGATGCCTGCAATGTGCTGGGTGTTAAGCCGACGGACGATGCGACGACTATCAAGCGGGCTTATCGTAAACAGATGAGTGAACATCATCCGGATAAACTGGTAGCGAAAGGTCTGCCGCCGGAGATGATGGAGATGGCGAAGCAGAAAGCGCAGGAAATTCAGAAGGCGTATGAGCTGATTAAAGAGCAAAAAGGATTTAAGTAACCTGCGGGCTAGCTTACTTGCCAGCTTATCCTCGGGCTGTGCTCGCCATCCTCACGTACTTTGAGTACGCTCCGGTGGCTGCGCGCAGGCCGCGAATAAGCTGCCTGCGCCGCTGACACTCAGGGCTGTTTTCAAAACCGTTTTTACGAAACTAAAAATCCACCGGCGCTTTAAACGTCATGCTGTTGCCAAACGTCGGGTGGGTGATGGTGAGCGTTTCTGCGTGCAACTGGAGGCGCGGTGCCATGGCAAGCGCTTCTGGCGTCGCGTAAAAGCGGTCGCCCAGAATCGGGTGACCTAACGCCAGCATGTGTACGCGCAACTGGTGAGAGCGCCCGGTAATCGGTTTAAGCCTGACTCGCGTCGAGTTATCAGACGCATACTCCAGCACCTCATATTCCGTCTGCGCCGTCTTACCGGTCTCAAAACAGACTTTCTGCTTCGGGCGATTCGGCCAGTCGCAAATCAGCGGTAAATCCACCAGTCCGTCTTCTTTTTCCAGATGTCCCCAGACGCGGGCTACGTACTGTTTCTTTGGTTCACGCTCGCGAAACTGCCGCTTAAGCTCACGCTCAGCGGCTTTGGTCAGTGCCACCACAATCACGCCACTGGTCGCCATATCCAGGCGATGCACGGACTCGGCCTGCGGAAAATCACGCTGCACACGCGTCATCACGCTGTCTTTGTGTTCCTCCAGACGCCCGGGCACAGACAACAAGCCGCTTGGCTTGTTGACCACCATAATATGTTCATCCTGATACAGAATGACCAGCCAGGGATCCTGAGGCGGATTGTAGGGCTCCATTAACATAGCCTGCTCCGTTACTGATGCGTGACGACAATAAGGCGCAGCGCATCAAGACGCCAGCTTGCCTGCGACAGGCTTTCGAGCACCTGCTGACGATTGCTCTCAATAGCAGAAAGCTCGTCGTCACGGATGTTCGGGTTCACCGCACGCAGTGCTTCCAGGCGAGAGAGTTCCGCAGACAGCTTCTCATCGGCCTCGTTTTTAGCCGCTTCGATCAGTGCCAGCGCTGCTTTCTCTACCTGCGCTTCGCCTTTTTGCAGAATCGTATGCACGTCCTGATGTACCGCGTTCACCAGCTTGCTGCCGGTATGACGGTTTACGGCGCTAAGCTGGCGGTTAAAGCTTTCAAACTCCACCTGACCTGCGAGGTTGGTTCCGTTTTTATCGACCAGCAGACGGATTGGCGTCGGCGGCAGGAAGCGGGTCAACTGCAGCTGTTTCGGTGCCTGGGCTTCGACCACGTAAATCAGTTCAAGCAGCAGGGTACCGACAGGCAACGCTTTGTTTTTGAGCAGTGAAATGGTGCTGCTGCCCGTGTCACCGGAGAGGATCAGATCCAGACCGTTGCGGATGAGGGGATGCTCCCAGGTAATAAACTGTGCATCTTCGCGAGACAGCGCCACATCACGTTCAAAGGTGATGGTGCAGCCATCTTCCGGCAGACCCGGGAAGTCCGGTACCAGCATATGGTCCGACGGGGTCAGAACAATCATGTTCTCACCACGGTCGTCCTGGTTAATGCCGACGATATCGAACAGGTTCATCGCAAAGTTAATCAGGCCAGTGTCGTCATCCTGCTCCTCAATGCTGTCTGCCAGTGCCTGCGCTTTTTCACCGCCGTTGGAGTGGATTTCCAGCAGGCGGTCACGGCCTTGCTCAAGCTGCGCTTTCAGGGCATCGTGCTGTTCGCGGCAGGTTTTGATCAGGTCATCAAAGCCTTCGCTCTCTTCCGGAGAAGCCAGATAACCGATCAGGCTGGTGTGGACCTGGTCATAAATCGCGCGACCGGTTGGGCAGGTATGCTCAAACGCATCCAGACCTTCGTGGTACCAGCGCACCAGTACCGACTGAGCGGTTTTTTCAAGGTACGGCACGTGGATCTGGATATCGTGTGCCTGACCGATACGGTCCAGACGGCCAATACGCTGTTCGAGCAGATCCGGGTTAAACGGCAGATCGAACATCACCAGGTGGCTGGCAAACTGGAAGTTACGCCCTTCAGAGCCGATTTCAGAGCACAACAGCACCTGCGCACCGCTGTCTTCTTCACCGAACCAGGCCGCTGCACGGTCGCGTTCGATAATCGACATGCCTTCGTGGAAGACGGCTGCACGGATACCTTCACGCTCACGCAGTACCTGCTCCAGTTGCAGCGCGGTGGCGGCTTTGGCGCAGATCACCAGCACTTTGTGTGAACGGTGGCTGGTCAGATAGCCCATCAGCCATTCAACACGTGGGTCGAAGTTCCACCAGGTACCGGTGTCACCTTCAAACTCCTGGTAAATTTGTTCCGGATAGAGCATGTCACGCGCACGGTCTTCCTGACTTTTGCGCGCGCCCATGATGCCAGACACCTTGATTGCGGTCTGGTACTGGGTCGGCAGCGGCAGCTTGATGGTGTGCAGCTCGCGTTTCGGGAAGCCCTTCACACCGTTACGGGTGTTACGGAACAGCACGCGGCTGGTGCCGTGGCGATCCATCAGCATGGCGATCAGTTCCTGACGCGCCGCGTCGGCACCGTCACGATCGCTGTTGGCGGTTTGCAGCAGCGGCTCAATGTCCTGTTCGCCAATCAAATCGCTCAGCATATTCAGGTCGGCATCGCTCAGACGTTTGCCTTCGAGCAGCAAGGCGACGGCATCGGCAACCGGACGGTAGTTCTGTTGCTCATCAACAAACTGAGCGAAGTCGTGGAAGCGGCTTGGGTCGAGCAGACGCAGGCGAGCGAAGTGGCTCTCCAGCCCCAGCTGTTCCGGGGTAGCCGTCAGCAGCAGGATGCCTGGCACACGTTCAGCCAGTTGCTCAATGGCCATATACTCGCGGCTCGGCGCATCTTCGCTCCAGACGAGGTGGTGCGCTTCATCGACGACCATCAGGTCCCATTCTGCGTCGCACAAGTGCTCAAGACGCTGCTTGTTACGGCGGACGAAGTCGAGAGAGCAGATGACCAACTGTTCGGTCTCGAACGGGTTATCCGCATCGTGCTGGGCTTCGGCATAGCGCTCATCATCAAACAGCGCAAAGCGCAGGTTAAAGCGGCGCAGCATTTCCACCAGCCATTGGTGTTGCAGTGTTTCCGGCAGGACGATCAGAACGCGTTCTGCGGCCCCTGACAGCAATTGCTGGTGCAGGATCATCCCGGCTTCAATGGTTTTCCCTAAGCCCACTTCATCGGCCAGCAGGACGCGTGGCGCATGGCGACGACCAACATCATGGGCGATATGCAACTGGTGGGGGATCAGGCTGGTGCGCTGACCGCGCAGACCACTCCAGGGCATGCGGTACTGCTCGCTTTGGTATTTGCGGGCGCGGTAACGCAGTGAGAAGCGATCCATACGGTCGATTTGACCCGCAAAGAGTCGGTCCTGAGGTTTGCTGAACACCAGTTTGCTGTCGAGCATCACCTCGCGCAGCATAGTGCCTGCTTCCTCTGTATCCAGACGTGTACCGATATAGGCGAGCAGACCGTTTTCTTCTAATACTTCTTCGATGCTCATCTGCCAGCCTTCGTGGCTGGTCACCGTATCGCCAGGATTAAACATGACGCGTGTGACAGGGGAGTCACTGCGCGCATAAAGACGGTTTTCTCCGGTCGCGGGGAAAAGCAGAGTGACAGTTCGCGCATCCATCGCAACGACGGTACCAAGTCCGAGTTCGCTTTCCGTGTCGCTGATCCAGCGTTGACCAAGTTTAAAAGGCATAAAATGAACTCTATATCTCAAATTGCAGGCAATAGTTCGTCACCGTCTGAGGAGCAGACGGGCGTCTAATGTTGGGGCCAGGAATAGAAAGGGCGCTATGGTACTGGATGGCAATGATTTCGTCACTACTCGACATACAGCCTAATACCATGTATTGGCTGTGGCTTGCGTAATCATGCATTGCGTCAAAACAGACCCAGTTGCCCTGTCAGTAGTGTAGCAAAATCATCGTCGGTGAAGGGTAAGATTCCATCGGCGACCGGCATAAGTTGTTTGGTTAAATAGTGATCGTAGTCCAGCGGAGAGTGCTGATAGTCGACCGGCTCAGGCCCTTGCGTGGTCCAGACATATTTGATGGTTCCCCGGTTTTGATACTGTGCAGGTCTCCCACGTTTCAGATTCTCTTCATCGGCCAGACGTGCGGCGCGTACATGAGGAGGCACATTGCGTTCATATTCGGCGAGCGGCCTGCGCAGGCGCTTACGGTAAACCAGCTGATCGTCGAGCTCGCCGTCCATCAGGCTTTTGATCGTCTCGCGCACATAATCCTGATAGGGCTCATTGCGGAAGATGCGCAGGTAAAGCGTTTTCTGGAACTGTTGTGCCAGGGGAGTCCAGTCGGTGCGTACCGTCTCCAGCCCTTTGAACACCATCCGCTGCGCGTCACCTTCCTGAATCAACCCTGCGTAGCGCTTTTTACTCCCCTGGTCGGTACCGCGAATGGTCGGCATTAAAAAGCGGCAGAAATGGGTCTCAAACTCCAGTTCCATCGCGCTGGTCAGGTTTTGCGCCTGAAGATGGTTTGTCCACCAGTTGTTCACGTGTGTAACCAGTTCGCGGCCAATACGGGCTGCGTCGTCTTCACTATGGGCCTTTTTCAGCCAGACGAAGGTCGAGTCGGTATCGCCATAAATAACGTCATAGCCCTGCTGTTCGATAAGCGCTTTTGTCTGGCGCATGATCTCATGACCGCGCATGGTGATCGACGACGCCAGGCGCGGATCGAAAAAGCGGCAGGCGCTGGTACCGAGCACGCCGTAAAAGGCATTCATGATGATCTTCAGTGCCTGTGAAAGCGGCTTATTACCGGTGCGCTTTGCCTCATCGCGACCGTGCCAGATTTGACCCACGATCTCCGGCAGACAATGGGTTTGCCGGGAGAACCAGGCACCGAGAAAACCTTCGGTGCTGTGTTCGGTGTCTGGTTTCGCCATCCCCTCCACCAGACCGACGGGATCGATGAGGAACGTGCGAATGATCGACGGATACAGACTTTTATAGTCAAGCACCAGCACCGAATCGTAGAGACCGGGACGCGAGTCCATCACGTAACCGCCAGGGCTTGCCTGCGGTGGCACATCACCGAGGTTAGGGGCGACGTAGCCCGCACGGTGCATTCGCGGGAAATAGAGATGACCGAAAGCGGCGACGGAACCACCGTGCCTGTCAATTGCCAGGCCGTTAACCGTGGCGCGCTCAAGTAAAAACGGCATGATCTCCGTTTTGTGGAAAATACGCGTGACCAGCTCGCAGTCTTTCAGGTTATAGGTGGCGAGGGCCGGTTTATTTTCGGCGAAGCGGTGATCGATTTCGTCCATGCGATCCCACGGGTTATCAATGGCTTTGCCTTCCCCCAGTAACTCTCGCGAGACGGTTTCCAGTGAGAAAGAGGAGAAGCTCCAGAACGCCGATTTCAGTGCATCGATCCCGTCGATGATCACCCGGCCCGTTGCCTGAGCGAAGAAAACGCCGTTTTTAAAACCGTGCTCACGCCATTCGAGTGCGGAGTTCCCCCGGCCAAGCAACAAGGGGATGCGATAACGCTCGGCGCTCTTTTGCAGCACGCGCAGGTCGAACTGCACCACGTTCCAGCCAATGATCACATCCGGATCGTGCTCGGCAAACCATGCGTTGAGCTTCTCCAGCAACTGCGGGCGGCTGTTCACGTACTCAAGATGAAAATCGAGCCCACTGGCATCGCCGTTGGCCGGGCCGAGCATATACACCGTGCGCTGACCGCAGCCCTCCAGACCGATGCAATAGAGCTCGCCATTACGGGTGGTTTCGATATCCAGCGACACCCATTTCAGGGAAGGGCGGTAATCCGGGTGCGGCTTCAGGCGGGCATTACGTAAACGTCCAGCTTGCTCGTCACCATCGACCCACACTGGCGCAGTAATAAAGCGTTCCATCAAAAAACGCTCAGGTGGTCGCACATCTGCTTCATACACCGTCACGCCGCCATCGCGCAGCAGCTTTTCATAGCGCATTAGCTGGCGATGTGCGCGACAGTAAAGGCCATGCACCGGCTGGCGATGGAAATCTAATAACTGGAGGGGAGCGAGACGAAAATGCTGTTCACCGCTGAGCAGACGCTGGGCTTGTGCGACCTGAGAAGAGGGAATAAAGGCGACGGACTCCTGGGGCGGCAGAAAAACCTGCAACGGCCCGTTGTCCGTTGCCAGCCAGAATTCCACTTCGGTGCCCTGCGGCGTGTCTCGCCAGTGCCGGGTCAGTAAAAAGCCTTCTCGCGCTTGCGCCACACCATTCTCTCATCCAGTTCGTATCGGCGAGATTATAGCCTGGATTACTCGGGAGTACTGATTTTTTGTACAGGTATCAGCGGCACGTAGCGCAGGATACGGTAACCGGTGTAATAAAATGACTCGCTGAGTAAAAAAGGAAGTCGGGTCGACCAGCTTTGGTAGCGACTGGCGGTGACCGGAGAAGACCAGCTTTCAATGCGATTATCCCAGGCGATAATTTGCATACGCCGCATATGCAACGGATCGCTCACCAGCAGGGCGGTTTTCAGGCGATGAAGATGCATGAGCTCTGCGGCATTGCGCAAATTTTCGCGCGTGATGGTCGATTGCTCTTCAATCAGAATTGCCGCTTCGGGAACTCCTTTTGCATGCACATACTCTTTTGCCACTGCGGCGTCAGAACGTGTTGCACCGGGGCTCATGCCGCCGGTCAGAATCAGTGAACCGACAAATCCCTCGTGGTACAGCCAGACGGCATGATCCAGTCGCGCTTTGAAAACAGCGCTCGGTTGGTCGCCTTGAATACCTGCGCCTGCGACGATAGCGCAGTCGGCATGACGTGTCTGATCCTGCTTGCTGAACTGCCAGATAGCCACCGCGTTGTAGAAGATGACGATTAACGCCGTGAGAGCGCTCAATATTGCGAGTTTGAATATACCTTTACGCATCGTGGTTACATCCTTTTAGACCCGTCAGGCGACAACGTTACCTTTTATTGCTGCGGATTCAACATGCGGAGGGATGAGAGATGAAAATTAGGAACATACAAAGAGATAAGCGAAGCCTGGCGCTTCGCTTGTAAAGGAAGATCACTGACCGTAATAGGCTTTTGCGCCGTGCTTACGCAGGTAGTGTTTGTCGAGCAGAGTCTGTTGCATATCCGGCAGTTCTGGCGCGAGCTGGCGACAGAAAATACCCATATAGGCCACCTCCTCCAGTACGATGGCGTTATGTACCGCATCGTCAGCATTTTTGCCCCAGGCAAAAGGGCCGTGGGAGTGCACCAGTACGCCAGGCATTTGCGCCGGGTCGATACCCTGGGTTTTGAAGGCTTCCACAATCACGTTACCGGTTTCCCACTCGTACTCGCCGTTGATTTCCTCATCGGTCATCTTGCGCGTACAGGGAACGGAACCATAGAAATAGTCCGCATGGGTGGTGCCCGTTGCGGGGATTGATTGTCCGGCCTGCGCCCAGATGGTGGCGTGCCGCGAGTGGGTATGGACAATCCCACCAATGGTTGGGAAGGCCTGGTAAAGCAGACGATGGGTCGGGGTGTCTGAAGAGGGTTTCTTCTTGCCCTCGACCACTTCGCCGGTTTCCAGGCTGACAACCACCATATCTTCGGCGGTCATCACGCTGTAGTCGACGCCGGAAGGCTTGATAATCAACACACCGCGTTCGCGATCCACGGCACTTACGTTGCCCCAGGTCAGCGTCACCAGATTATGTTTTGGCAGGGCGAGGTTGGCCTCAAGTACCTGCTGTTTGAGATTCTCTAACATGCTTTCCTCCAGGAAAAAGCGGCCTGCCGGAGCAGGCCAAATGTTCCCCTGTTAACGTTTGGAGCCGTAATACACTTCGTTCCAGCGCAGCGCGTCTTTAAAGGCGGGCAGGCGGGTGTCGTTGTCGATAACAGCAAGCTCGATACCGTGCAGTTCGCTGAACTGACGCATATCGTCCAGGGTCAGAGAGTGGCTAAAGACAGTGTGGTGTGCGCCGCCTGCGAGGATCCAGGCTTCGGATGCAGTTTGCAGATCCGGCTGCGCTTTCCACAAGGCGTTAGCAACAGGGAGTTTTGGCAGTGCATGCGGCGTTTCAACGGCATCAACGCAGTTCACCAGCAGGCGGAAACGATCCCCCAGATCAATCAGGCTCGCATTAATGGCCGGGCCGGTTTTGGTGGAGAAGATCAGACGTGCCGGATCGGCTTTGCCGCCAATGCCGAGGTACTGAACGTCGAGGATCGGTTTTTCATCCAGCGCGATGGTCGGACACACTTCCAGCATGTGCGAGCCGAGCGCCAGATCGTTGTTCTCTTCGAAGTGATAGGTGTAATCCTCCATAAAGGAGGTGCCGCCCTGCAGACCGGTCGACATCACCTTCATGATGCGAAGCAGAGCGGCAGTTTTCCAGTCGCCTTCGCCCGCAAAGCCGTAGCCCTGCTGCATCAGACGTTGTACTGCCAGGCCTGGCAGTTGTTTCAGGCCGTGTAAATCTTCGAACGTGGTGGTGAAGGCATGGAATCCACCTTGTTCGAGGAAGCGTTTCATCCCCAGTTCAATACGTGCAGCGTCAATCACATTCTGGCGCTTGTCGCCATTAACCTGCGCGGCGGCGGTCAGGCGGTAGCTGCTTTCATACTCGTCGACCAGTGCGCTGATATCACCGTCGCTGATGCTGTTCACGACCTGCACCAGGTCGCCCACCGGCCAGGTATTGACGGAGAAGCCGAACTTGATTTGTGCAGCCACTTTGTCGCCGTCGGTCACTGCCACTTCACGCATGTTGTCGCCAAAGCGGCACACTTTCAGGTGACGGGTATCCTGTTTGGAGACGGCCTGACGCATCCAGGCACCAATACGCTGATGCGCTTTTTTGTCCTGCCAGTGGCCGGTGATCACGCCATGCTGCTGACGCATGCGGGCACCGATAAAGCCGAACTCGCGGCCGCCGTGCGCGGTCTGGTTCAGGTTCATAAAGTCCATATCAATGCTGTCCCACGGCAGGGCTGCATTGAACTGGGTGTGGAATTGCAGTAACGGTTTGTTGAGGATAGTCAGGCCGTTAATCCACATTTTGGCCGGGGAGAAGGTGTGCAGCCACACCACCATACCCGCACATTTATCGTCATAGTTGGCATCACGGCAGATATTGGTGATTTCATCCGGCGAGGTGCCAAGCGGTTTAAGCACCAGCTTGCAGGGTAATTTCGCTTCGGCATTCAGGGCGTTAACCACTTGCTCACCATGCTGCGTCACCTGACGCAGCGCTTCGGGTCCGTACAGGTGTTGGCTGCCAATCACAAACCAAACTTCATAATTATCAAAAATTGTCATTATTGTGTCCTTAGTGAGTGAGCGCTGCCTGGGGTGCTGGCGCGGCTACCGGGAGATAGTGAAGCTCGGCGCTTTTCGCCCATTGCTGATAGCGTCGATAGAGTTGTTCGAAACGTTGAGCCTGCGCGGCTGCGGGTTGCAGCGTATTTTCGATCTGGCTGGCCATCTGCTGTTGAGCAGCTGGAATGTCGGCATGAACGCCAGCCGCCACGGCGGCAAAAATGGCCGCACCGAGTGCGCAGCACTGGTCAGAGGCAACAATTTGCAGCGGGCGATTAAGCACATCGCAGCAGGCTTGCATGATGACCGGGTTCTTACGGGCGATACCGCCCAGGGCCATGACGTTGTCGACAGCAATGCCCTGTTCGGTGAAGCACTCCATGATGGCGCGGGCACCAAAGGCGGTGGCGGCAATCAACCCACCGAAGAGTGCCGGTGCGTCGGTGGCGAGATTAAGATCGGTAATCACCCCTTTCAGGCGCTGGTTCGCATTCGGTGTGCGGCGACCGTTAAACCAATCCAGCACAACCGGTAGATGCTCCAGAGAAGGGTTTTTCGCCCATGCGGCGGTCAGAGCAGGCAGAAGCTGTTTCTGACTCTCTTTAATCTGAGTTTTCAGTTCCGGATGTTGCGAGGCCAGTTGCTCCAGCGGCCAGCCGAGTACACGACCAAACCAGGCATAGATGTCACCGAAGGCAGACTGCCCGGCTTCCAGCCCAATAAAGTCCGGCACCACGCTGCCATCCACTTGCCCACAGATGCCTTTTACCGCGCGGTCGCCCACGCTCGGTTTATCGGCAATCAGGATGTCGCAGGTCGAGGTACCAATCACTTTCACCAGCGTATTCGGCTGCGCCCCGGCACCCACGGCACCCATATGGCAGTCAAATGCGCCGCCCGAAATCACAACAGATTCGGATAAGCCCAGGCGCTGAGCCCACTCCGCCGTCAGCGTACCGACCGGCAGATCGGCGGTGAACGTCTCAGTAAAGAGCGGGGTCGGGAGATGCTTATTGAGCAGCGGATCGAGGTCGTCAAAGAAGCTTGCGGGTGGCAAACCGCCCCAGCTTTCATGCCACAGCGATTTGTGCCCGGCGCTGCAGCGTCCACGGCGGATATCCTGCGGACGAGTGGTGCCAGAGAGCAGGGCAGGCACCCAATCACACAGCTCAATCCATGAGGCCGCGGCCTGAGCCACGTCGCTGTCTGCGCGGGTCACATGTAGAATTTTGGCCCAGAACCACTCGCTGGAGTAAATACCGCCGATATAGCGTGAGTAGTCCGTTTTGCCCGGTGCGTGGCAGAGCGCGGTGATCGCTTCAGCCTCTTCCACTGCTGTATGGTCTTTCCACAAGACAAACATGGCGTTGGGGTTATCCGCGAACTCAGGGCGCAGCGCCAGAACGCGACCTTCGGCGTCAATAGGGGCGGGCGTTGAACCGGTGCTGTCAACGCCAATGCCTTTCACATCCTGACGTTGACCGTCGGTAAGTTGCGCCAGCACGGCTTTGATGGCCGCTTCCATTGACTCAATGTAGTCACGGGGGTGGTGGCGAAAGCGGTTGTGGGCAGCGTCGCAGTAGCGACCTTCCTGCCAGCGGGGATACCACTCGACGCTGGTGGCGATTTCATCGCCGGAGGCACAGTCCACTGCCAGTGCACGTACTGAATCGCTACCAAAATCGAGGCCAATTGCAATTGCCATCGTGTTGCTCCATGAAGAATTACCTTATGGAGAAACATAGTGATCGGCTGAAAAAAGCGTCAGGCTGTATTCGCTAATCTTATGGACTAAAATGCTATGTAAGTGCAAAGTGTGACGCCGTGCAAAAATTCGATGTGGACATTTCTGCCGCCTTTATAGACACTTTGGTTGCCTCTTTCTATCCCATTATTATGCGCTAAACTGGCATAACTGCTTTTATCTGGCGGGGTTAAAAGTGACGGCGATTTCCTTGTGCCCGGTCAAAATGCGTGGGAAATGAAAAGCGTATCAATATGGACAATTGGTTTCCTGACTGACAATCGGAGTATTGCGTTTATGGCTGAATCTCAAAACGATCCACTGCTGCCTGGCTACTCGTTTAACGCCCATCTGGTGGCGGGATTGACCCCCATTGAGTCGGAAGGTTACCTCGATTTTTTTATCGATCGCCCACTCGGTATGAAGGGTTACATCCTGAACTTCACCATCCGTGGAGAAGGGGTGATTGATAACCACGGCAAGCAGTATGTTTGCCGTCCTGGCGATATGCTGCTGTTCCCGCCGGGCGAAATCCACCATTACGGCCGCCACCCGGATGCCAGTGAGTGGTATCACCAGTGGGTCTACTTCCGTCCACGCGCCTACTGGCAGGAGTGGCTAAGCTGGCCCACCATTTTCGCGCAAACCGGTTTTTACCGCCCGGAAGAGCAGCATCTGGCGCAGTTTAGTGAGCTATTCGGGCAAATTATTGATGCCGGGCAGAGCGGCGGGCGCTATGCGGAGCTGCTGGCGATAAATTTGCTGGAGCAACTGCTGCTGCGGCGTATGGATGCGATCAACGAATCCCTGCATCCGCCGTTGGATAACCGGGTGCGTGACGCCTGTCAGTACATCAGTGATCATCTGGCGGACAACCACTTTGATATCGCCGGGGTGGCGCAGCACGTGTGCCTCTCTCCGTCACGTTTATCTCATCTTTTCCGCCAGCAATTAGGCGTCAGCGTCCTGAGCTGGCGTGAAGACCAGCGCATCAGTCAGGCCAAATTACTGCTGAGTACCACCCGTATGCCGATTGCCAGCGTCGGGCGCAACGTGGGGTTTGAAGATCAGCTCTACTTCTCGCGGGTATTTAAAAAATGCACCGGGGCCAGCCCCAGTGAATTTCGTGCAGGATGTGAATAAACGGTAAAGAAGCGCAATGAATTACGCGGGTGAATACCAGAATCGCTAAACTATTCGGATAATTGAAGATTGACCCTCGTGGTTCGGCTCTGGACAATCCCGGCGTCGTTACTCAACCGGATAGACTATGCAAGCATTGCTGGAACACTTTATTACGCAGTCAGCCATTTACTCGCTGATTGCGATTGCCCTGGTCGCGTTTCTCGAATCGCTGGCGCTGGTGGGGCTCATCCTTCCCGGTACGGTGATGATGGCGGCGCTCGGCGCGCTGATTGGCAGCGGCGAAGTGAATTTCTGGCACGCGTGGCTGGCAGGGATCGTCGGTTGTCTTCTGGGGGACTGGATCTCTTTCTGGCTCGGCTGGCGCTTTAAGGGGCCGCTGCATCGCCTCTCCTTCCTGCAAAAAAACAAAGCGCTGTTGGATAAAACCGAGCATGCGCTTCATCGGCACAGCATGTTTACCATTCTTATTGGGCGCTTTGTGGGGCCCACGCGTCCGCTGATCCCGATGGTTGCGGGGATGCTGGACCTGCCGGTCTCCAAATTTGTCGTGCCGAATATCATCGGCTGTCTGCTCTGGCCACCGTTTTACTTCCTGCCGGGCATTCTGGCGGGGGCGGCGATCGACATTCCGGCGGGTGAACAAAGCGGCGGTTTTAAATGGCTGCTGGTACTGGCGGCAGTGCTGTTGTGGCTGGCGTGCTGGATGTGCTGGCGACTCTGGCGCAGCCAAAAAAGTGGCCGTGACAAACTTTCTGCTTACCTGCCGCGCCAGCGCCTGTTCTGGCTTACGCCGTTACTGATTTGCGCGGCCGTGATTGCGATAACGGTGCTGGTGCGCCATCCGCTGATGCCCATTTATGCTGAGATCCTCGGTAAAGTGATCACCTGATCCCAAGCAGGGCGGAGACCGGCGATTCACCGCTTAACAGGTCGCCGGTTTTCCCGTCCCAGGCAATACGCCCGTCAGCCACGACCACCGATCTCGGAGCAATGCGCGCGGCATCTTCCACACTATGCGACACCATCAGCAGCGTGAGTTGCTGGCGATGACACACGTCCTGAACCAGGGTGAGCATCTCCTGACGCAGCGCCGGGTCGAGCGCGGAAAAGGGCTCATCAAGCAGCAGCACCGGCTGCTCACGCACCAGACAGCGAGCAAGGGCCACACGCTGACGTTGCCCACCAGACAGCTCCCCCGGCAGCCGATTTAACAGCGTCTCCAGCCCCATCGTAGTAGCAATGGTATCCAGCTTAGTGCTCTGCGCGCTGGTAAGCTTCAGACCAGGATCCAGTCCCAGCCCAATATTCTGCCGCACGGTCAGGTGAGTGAAGAGATTGTTTTCCTGAAACAGCATCGACACCGGGCGCTTTGCTGGTGGGGTGTGCGTATGCTCGCTGTTTTCAATCATGATGGTGCCGCTTGCGGGGGTTAAGAAACCCGCCACGAGGCTCAACAGGGTACTTTTCCCCGCGCCGCTCGGTCCGAGCACGGCGACCAGCTCTCCCTGTTTGACTGACAGTGAAAACCGCATGGGTAAATGCTGATACAGCCAGGTTACATCAATCAGTTTTAGCATGGCGGCCCGGAAGTTTTTCAATAAGCGTGAACAGTGAGAAGCACAATATCAAAAGGATCAATGCCGTAACCGCCCCGTCCTGGGTACGGTATGAGCCTATCTGTTGATAAAGATAGAAGGGCAGTGTGCGGAAGTCGTCATTACCAAACAGCGCGACCACGCCAAAATCGCCAATGGAGAGCACGCAGGCAAATGCCAGCGCTTGTGCCAGCGGGATTTTGAGTGCACGCAGTTCTACTACGCGCAGGCGGCTGAAGCCCTGCATACCCAGCGACTGACACAGCAGACTGTAGCGTGCGGTGACATCGCGCATCGGGTTTTCCAGCACTTTTAAAGCATACGGAATAGCCATTAATGCGTTGGTGAAAATCACAATGCCATCTGCCGATGTAGGTAATCCAATGCTGTCATTCAGCAGCAGGAAGAAACCGGTCGCCAGCACGATGCCCGGCATCGCCAGGATCAGCATGCCGCTCATCTCCAGCGTCTGGCCTGCCAGAGTGTGTTGGCGGGCGCGCAGCTCACGGCTACTCCAGAGGAGCATCAGGGTGAATATGACGCAGAGCAACCCTGCGCTTAGGGCAATGCGCACTGATGTCCATACTGCCTGCCAGAGCACCGGCTGGGAGAGCATGTTCAGCAGGCTGAGGTTGAATCCATCAATAATGACTGCCAACAGCGGTGGCAGAAGCAACAGTAACGCCAGCGCAATCAAGGTGTAATCACAGAGGCGACTAAAGGTTCTATCCTGCGGGTCGCGCCAGCCCTGAATCTGGTGACTGCCCACCGCAAAGGCTTTGCTGAGACGTTGGCTGAGTAGCACCAGCCCTAAGCAGCAGACCATCTGAATCAGCGCCAGCAATGCCGCACGGCCGGGGTCAAAGTCGTAGCTCAGCGCCTGGTAAATGGCGAGCTCGATAGTCGTGGCCTGAGGCCCGCCGCCCAGTGATAGCACGGTGGCAAAGCTCGCAAAGCAGAGCATGAAGATCAACGCCGCGACTGGCGGGATCTGCCGACGCAGCCACGGCCACTCCACGTAGCGGAAGAACGACCAGCCGCGCATGCCCAGTTGGGCTGCGAGCTGACGCTGTTCGCCGGGGATTTGCTCCAGCGCCTGCAGCAGTAAGCGCGAGGCCATTGGCAGGTTAAAGAAAACGTGCGCCAGCAGGATGCCCTGCAACCCATAGGGCGAGAAGGTCCATTGAAGACCGAGCGCAGTGAAAGCTGATGCCAGCCAGCCGCGATGACCGTAGACGCTAAGAATGCCAAAGACCGCCACCAGTACCGGCAGGATCAGGGTCATGGCGCATAAGCGCAGCAGTGCGAGCCGTCCGGGGAAGCGACGCCGGTACAAGGCACGGGCGAGAAAAATGGCCGGAATCACAGAAAACAGGGCAGAGAGAAACGCCTGCCAGAAGGAAAAACGCACCACGTGCCACAGATAACTGTCCTGTAATACGTCCGCCAGTTCCGTTGCGGGTGCGTGTTCCCAGAGTGCCAGAAACGCGGCTAAAGCCACCGCAACCATGATGGTCGCGGCGGTCAGGCCGGGAATCAGCCAGCCTGCAATTAGCGGCTGACGGCGCGTTGCCATGCACTGATCCAGTCGGCGCGCTGGGAGGCAACCTCTTGTGGTGTGTATTGCAGAGAGGTTTGCGGTTTCACCAGGCTATCAAAGCCCGCTGGCAGTGCTGCATTGGTCACCGGATACATCCAGTTGCCCGTTGGGATGGCGTTCTGGAATGCCGGGGAGACCATAAATTTCAGGAATTTCTCTGCCAGTTCAGGCTGTTTGCTGGCCGCAGTGCGAGCCGCCACTTCAACTTGCAGATAGTGACCTTCGCTGAAATTCGCGGCGGCATACTGCTCTTTTTTCTCTTCAATGATGTGGTAAGCCGGAGAGGTGGTGTAGCTCAGGACCAGGTCGCCTTCCCCTTTGAGGAACAGACCGTAGGCTTCGCTCCAGCCTTTGGTGACGGTCACAGTTTTCGCGGCCAGTTTTTTCCAGGCTTCCGGGGATTTGTCGCCATAGACTTTCTGCATCCACAGCAGCAAGCCCAGGCCCGGCGTACTGGTACGCGGATCTTCGTATATCACGCGCCATTTCTCTGGGCTTTCAACCAGCTCTTTCAGGCTTTTCGGCGGATTTTGCAGTTTAGTTTTGTCATAGACGAAGGCGAACCAGCCGTAATCAAAAGGCACGAAGGTGTCATTTTTCCAGCCGCCCGGTACGTTTACCGCATCGGTCGCTACGCTGCTTTTGGCGAACAGCTTGGTTTGTGATGCCGCTTCAATCAGGTTGTTGTCCAGCCCTAATACCACGTCCGCTTTGCTGTTTTTGCCTTCCATACGCAGACGGTTGAGCAGAGACACGCCATCTTCCAGCGCCACCAGTTTCAGCTCGCAATTGCAGTCAGCTTCGAAGGCTTTTTTGACTACCGGACCTGGGCCCCAGTCGGCGGCAAAAGAGTCGTAGGTGTAAACAGTGAGGGTCGGTTTGGCAAACACGGGGGCTGCAACCAGCAGCATGACGGGCAGAACTTTTTTAAGCACTTTGCACCTCAAAAAATGTAGGTGGCAAAGGATTTTGAGCGAGAGCCTCAAATCCCTTCGCCGGCGTTATCCGGATCAGGTTCGACGGGTATTTTCTCAGCACACGCTTACGCGCAGCACCCCGTTGAGCACCGCAGCATTGTAATGATTTTGTAAGTTTTCGGAAAGCCTTATGGATCCGGCGGGGCAAACCACGCAGATTTAAAGTCAAACCAGCCCAGGGTGTTCATTCGCAGCCCGCGCATGCTTCGCTGGCCCTGGATCATCAGCCAGTGGTGAATCAGCGGCACCATCGCTTTGCTCTCCAGCAGTTGCTGGCACCAGACCGCCAGATTCAGCTCACCGGCGCGCCACTTTTCTGCATCTTCCTGCCAGTTGAGCGGTACACAGTGCTGTATGAGCGGCACTTCATAGAGATGCGTAAAGAGGGAAAAATCGAGCGGCAGGGTGAAGTTGGCGCTGTTGAGCCAGATATCGCTAATAATCTCACCCGCGTGCCACTCCGCGTAGTCCACTTCCTGGATTTCCAGGTGCACGCCATGACTGGCTAGCAGTGCGCTCATGGTATTCGCAATGGCTTTATGTTCGTTGTGGTCGCGATAGAAGGTGAGCGTCAGTGACTCCAGTCCGGCAGGTTTTTCACCGCTGCCAGGGCGAGCATGGTGCCAGCGTGGCAGGAGACCATAGGCCGGGAACCAGTAACGCTGATAGTGCTCTTCGGCGTGATAGAGTAAATTGGTCGGGGAGAGGACCTGACTTATCCAGTCACGTACCGCCTGATTCGCGCCCCGGTTTGAGCGCGCATCAAAGAGCAAGTAATAACACCCTTCTTCCAGTCGGCTCTCGATGGCTTTTTCGCTGTCGGTAGGGCCATCTATCGTCAGGCCGCCGTTGGGTTCATCACCAATTTCCGGTAATACCCAGACGTTGACCTCGTCAATCAGTGCACGAAAGCCGAAGTAATCCTCAAAGGCATGAATTTTAAGCTGATTGTTATTGTTACGCGTCACGGCATAAGGTCCGGTGCCGACCGGATGGCTGGAGAAGTTCGCCATCGTGCTCCACTCCTGCGGCAGGATCATCGCCGGAATATGCCCGACCAGCCAGGGCAGCCATTGGTCCGGCTGGCTCAAATGAACATCCAGTGTCCAGGGCGTAGGTGAAACGATATCGGTGAGATGGGAATAGAGCGGTAACGTGCTGACACGCTGAAGAGAAGCAATCACATCACTCATCTCCAGTTCGCGTCCGTGATGAAAATGAATGCCAGGGCGCAAATAAAATCGCCAGTGCAAGGGGGTAATTTCCTTCCAGTGGTGGGCAATATCCGCTTCCAGTTCCCCATTTGCCTCATTTATGCGGGTCAGAGCATTGAAGATTTGCCGGGCCATATGGGTCTCGGAGCGGCGCAGCGCCGTGCCGGGCAGCAGGTTGCGCAGTGGCCGGTAATAGAGGACGCGCAGAATGTGCCGCCCCTGGCGGAAGCTGCGCCCCAGGTGTGACACCAGCATCTGCCGCACGGCACTCTTATCGCCCACCAGTTGCACGAGTTGATCGATGCGATCCTGTTCGAGTAGGTCTTCGGCGCGCTGCTGCTGTAAAGCGAGGCCTGTATAGAGGAAAGTGAGGCGCGATCGCTTGCCGCGCCCGGCTTCTGCATCCCAGGTCAGCCAGCCCCGTTCCTGCATGGTGTTGAGCAGGGTGCGCATATGGCGCCGCGAGCAGCTCAGTAATTCCGCCAGCTCATTGAGCGTGGTCTCTTGTGACTTCCCGTCACAGCATTGCCAGAGGCGGATGAACTGTTGTTGCAGGCGACCAGAAGACATAAAAGGGGAACTCCTGAGAAAAAGTCAGCAATTTATTAATCCCTATATTAAGCCAATAATTCTCTTCGATGAAAGCGAGGAGGGGAGTATGAAGAGATCATTTACCCGGCAATTTTACTTAGCGTATTTTCGTGCGACGCAGGGAGCGTCGTGGCTACCGCGTCCTGACGCGGCTCAACGACTGAAAATGCTCGAAGAATTAATGCAGTGGGAAGTGACATCCCCGGTCTCTATACCCTAAATAATTCGAGTTGCAGGCAGGCGGCAACGCAGAGAATCCCCAGGAGCTTACGTTGGTAAGTGACTAGGGTGAGCGAGGAAAGCCAACGCACATGCAACTTGAAGTATGACGGGTATAACCCTGAATCGCAGCCATCATGTGTGACTGAGTATTGGTGCGAATCACCACGCCAGCAGGTATCATCTGCTGGCTTTTTTCGTTTCTACGCATGCAAGGATCCTTATGCTCTGGTTGATGACGATGGGACGCCGCCTGAACGGTGTATACCTCGCTTTTATGATGGTCGCGTTTATGATCGGCGTGGCGGGGGCGTTACAGGCGCCTACGCTCAGTCTGTTTCTCAGCCGTGAAGTGGGTGTTGCGCCCTTCTGGGTTGGGCTGTTCTATACGGTGAACGCCATCGCAGGGATTGGGGTGAGTCTGGCACTGGCTAAGCGCTCTGACCGCCAGGGGGATCGCCGCAAACTGATTATGTTCTGCTGCCTGATGGCGGTGGGGAACGCGCTGCTTTTTGCCTTCAACCGGCATTACCTGACGCTCATCACCTGTGGTGTCTTCCTGGCCTCCCTTGCCAGCACGGCTATGCCACAGCTTTTCGCGCTGGCGCGCGAATATGCTGATAGCTCCGCTCGCGAAGTAGTGATGTTCAGCTCCATCATGCGTGCGCAGATTTCTGTTGCCTGGGTGATTGGCCCACCGCTGGCATTTATGCTGGCGCTGAATTATGGCTTCACTACCATGTACGCCATCGCTGCCGGGATTTTTGTCATAAGCCTGGTGATGATTGCGCTCTGGCTACCTTCCGTTGCTCGTGTAGAGCAACCGGCTGATGTGCCGGTGACCCAGGTGAGCGGATGGAACGATAAAAACGTCCGCATGCTGTTTATTGCTTCCACTCTCATGTGGACCTGCAACACCATGTACATCATCGACATGCCTTTATGGATCAGTAGCGAACTGGGTCTGCCGGACAGTCTGGCCGGTGTGCTGATGGGCACCGCCGCAGGGCTTGAGATCCCGGCCATGATCCTGGCGGGTTACTATGTGAAGCGTTTTGGAAAACGCAAAATGATGGTCACCGCCGTGGCTGCGGGTGTGCTGTTCTATGCGGGGTTGCTGATGTTCCACAGCCGCGAAGCATTGATGGGGCTGCAAATTTTCAACGCCATCTTCATCGGTATTATCGCCGGGATTGGCATGTTGTGGTTCCAGGATTTAATGCCGGGCCGCGCAGGTTCTGCGACAACGCTGTTCACTAACAGCATCTCGACGGGGGTGATTCTGGCGGGGGTAATCCAGGGGGCGCTGGCGCAAAGCTACGGCCACGCCTCCGTTTACTGGGTGATTGCCGCGCTGTCGCTGGTCACACTTTTCCTGACCAGCAGAGTGAAAGATATCTGATGCCTTAGCAGTGCGCCCGGCGAGGTTTACGCCGGGCGCACTCGGTCAATTGAACTCGATTCTCTTGATGTCGCCGATGATGAAGATGTACGCCACCAGCCCTATCAGGGCCGTTAAGCCGATGTAGATCAGTGCATAGAAGAAATTCCCCGTACCGGCTATGATAAAGCCGATAATTAACGGGGTAATGATGGATGCCATATTGGCGCAGAAGTTAAATATCCCCCCGGTCAGGCCCGCCATATTTTTGGGTGCAATATCTGAAATAAGTGTCCAGCCCAGACCGACCATTCCCTGGCCAAAGAAAGCAATGGACATTATCACAATAACGATTGTGTTATTTGACACCCAGTTGGCTGCGATAATAACGCTGGAGAGCAGTAACCCGGTAATGATCGGTAATTTTCTGCTGACGTTTACCGAGGCGGTTTTCTTTAACAGTTTGTCGGAGACCCAACCGCCAAAAACGATGCCAATTGCCGCCGCGAGAAACGGCCAGGTGGCGAAGAATCCGACATGAAGCCACGGTAACTGTCGTTCCTGGGCCAGGTAAGTCGGGAACCAGGTCAGAAAAAAGACCAGAGTTGTATTGCCTGCAAATTGCCCCAGACTGGCACCAATCACCTGGCGGCAGCAGAGAAGTCGTTTTGCATCTGCCCAGTTGAAAGGAATGTTCTCACTTGCCTTCTCTTTATTTCCAACGCCAATGTAATCCAGCTCTTCTTTATTAGCAGTAGTGGATTCATGTGGTTCTTTATAAAATTTCCACCACACAAAGGTGAAGGCGATGCCTAATCCACCAGTGATGAAAAATAACGTTCTCCAGCCATGATGCTCAAGAATTAAAAATAAAAGGGGTGAGAAGGCGGCAAGGCCAATATATTCCCCAACCGTGTAGGTTGCGGTGGCACGTGCGCGTTCGTGCTGCGGAAACCAGGTTCCGACAACGCGACTGTTCACCGGAAAGCAGGGGGCTTCGCTGATTCCAAGACCCAAACGAAAGAGCAGCAGGGATTTGAGACCCAGTGAAAAACTTTGCAGAAGCGTAAATGTTGACCAGAAAAAAATAGAAAGAGCGTAGGTGAGTTTGTTCCCAAAGCGATCCAAAAACATGCCGCCGGGGATCTGCGCCAGTGCGTAGGTCCAGGCAAAAGCGGAAAAAACGATGCCCATTATGGCGGGATCGATGTGCAGTTCGCTGGTCAATGCGGGCGCGACAACTCCCAGGATCGTTCGGTCCAGATAATTAATCATGGTGCCGATAGATAATAACAATAAAATTACAATTCGCGCCCGGCTTCTTTTTCTGGTACCCGCTAATGGCACGGCGCTCTCCTGATTCGCTATCGTCCTCATATGAATATCCTTTAAAGTTTAAAATATTTTTGCATATATCTTTGCATGCAGAAATACTTTATCTGAATATCTTATTTCTCATCTCGTGAACTGTTTATTTACATCCTGGTTACAGCGCGTGATAATATTTGATGTTACACGTGTATTTGCGCTTTAGTAACCGTGGTTTACTCCCTTTGTGTTATATTTAAGATAGTTAATTTATCTTATATTATATTATATTATACGGTTAAAAATAATGAACCTAAAGCAACTTTATTATTTTAAGCGACTATCAGAAACGGAGCACTACACTGAGGCCGCTTCCAGTCTTTTCATCACGCAACCGTCGCTAAGCCATGCTATCTCTGAGTTAGAGAAGGAGCTGGGCGTATCGCTGTTTGCCAGAAAAGGCCGCAATGTCGAGATTACGCAAAACGGGAAACGCTTTCTTCCCTATGTAGAGGATGCGCTAACGTCGCTGGAAAACGGCCGACTGACGTTGCAAAAGAGTGGGCTGGATAGCAAGGAAAATATTCGCATCGCATTTATTTACACAATGGGTGAATATGTTGTGCCTCAACTTATTCATAAATATTCTGTCACCCCCGCACGCCATAATGTAACGTTTTCTTTTACGCAAGGAACATCCCTGACGCTTTTACAAGAGCTAAAGTCGGGGCGTACCGATCTGGCGATTTGTTCTTATATTGCTGATGAGCCGGATATTGATTTTATCCCCATTATTCAACAGGAATTAGTTGTTGTTACCGCGAAGGATCATCCACTGGCAAGGTTATATCAGGATGAAGTAGACCTGGTTGAGACGATCCATTACCCCTACATCTATTTTTCTGAAAATAGCGGGCTTCGACCTTTTATTGACAATGTTTTTATCCAGCAAAAACTGGTGCCAGACATTGCCTGCTATGTTGAAGAAGACACGGCGATGGCGGGATTGGTGAGTATTGATTATGGGATTGCCATCATGCCGCGTATTTCCGCTCTGGCAAATTACAATGTGCATATCCTCGCGATCAAAAACAAAATTCCCCCACGCTTTATCTACCTGGCGACCATGAAAGACAGGGTGCTTTCCCCTGCGATTCAGTCCTTTAAGAACTTCATCATTGATGACAGCCAGAAAAAACGGTAGCGGTATGCCCGGAGTGTTACCCCGGGCGATACGGTTTCACGGCTAAAATCAGGACAATACGCCCATCATTTCACGCAGTTGTGCAATGGCAATCTGACCCGGTGCTGAGGCCTGACCCACTGTGCCGAACGTCATGGCGGATCCAAAAAGACGTCCGGTTACGCGGCTCACACCGCCCATTTTTGCCATCGACATGGTGATTATCGGGCGTGTTGCATACTTCTCTTTCATCTCAAGCGTGGCAGACAGAAGCGTCAGTACATCTTTTGGCGTCTGCGGCATTACGGCAATTTTCGGCAAATCTGCACCCAGATCCTGCATGCGACGCAGGCGGTAGATGATGTCTTCCTGGGCAGGCGTTTTGTGGAAATCATGGTTGCTCATGATAACTTTGACACCCGCCGCATGTGCGGCATCAATAACGGCACGGATCTGCGTTTCGTCGTTGAACAGCTCGATATCAATGAGATCGACCAGCCCGCTTGCTGCCGCCTGGCGGTTCAGCTCAAAGTAAGCCTCGTCGCTGATCTCCGTTTCGCCGCCTTCGCGTTTGCTACGGAAGGTAAACAGCAGCGGAATATCCGCTAACAGGGCGCGGATTTCAGCGAGTGCGTTTTGCACCTGTTCGACGTCTCGCACCTGAGTAAAGTGATCCACGCGCCATTCAATCAGATCGGCACCTGCGCTTGCCAGCGTGCGGGCACTGGCTGTTACTTCGTCGAGCGTTTTGCCAATCAGCGGCACGCAAATCAACGTTTCCCCTTCCTGGAAGGTGATGTTTTTAACCTTTACAGCTTGAGTCATGTTGGTATCCATTATTCTTTTTCGCTGAGCTATCAGGCCGTCGCGGTAACGCGAGCGGTTTTCTGAGCCGCATAAACCTGAAACTGACGATAACCGATGTACAGGGCAATCACAAAGCCGATGATGGCGATAATTAAATCAAACCACATGATGCTGGCGATGCTGATTTTTGACAGTTTTGCCGTGATGAGTGGGATGGTGAAACTGGCGATACTGCCTGCGGTATAGAAGATCCCCGTCGCTTTGCCTTTTCCGCTTGGAAAACTCATGGCCATGATGGTCGCACCCAGTTGTAAGACCCCACCAGCCGCTGAGAAACCGATCACGAATGCGAAACCGGTGACAATAAGCGGGGTGGGGAACAGGCAGACCACCAACAACGAAATGGTCGAAATGGCCGTGTAGAGCACCATCGCCACGGCAGAGTTGATGACGTTTTTCACGAAGGTGGCGGTGACGAATACGCAGGTCAAGGAACCCGCCGTGTAGATACTCAGCAATTTAATGGCCGATTCGTAAGGGATCCCGGCAACAAACTGACCGTATTGCGCCAACCACTGGCTCACCAGATAGAAGGTCGCCATACCGATGTAGCCATACAGCGTGAAGATAATCATATCCATTGCGCTGGCGTCCGGCTGCTGAGCCGTCGGGGCAGTGGATTTCTCTGCGACCTCTTTTTTCGCCCTGTGATCGGGGAAGGGCATTTTGATCAGATAGATACCGCTGATGACGATCAACGCCGCTGCGATAATAAATGACCAGCCAAACCACATGTTTGCCCAGATAAGCAGACTGATAATGAACGGCAACAGGAACTGCCCGGCCGACACAAAGGCTTTGATCAGCACGTTAGCGCGGCTTGCAGAGTTCGGGAAAGACTCCATCAGCGCCGGATAAGTACCGGAGTCGAGGAAGCTGTTCGCCATCCCGGCCAGGATGCCAAAGAAGTAGGCCATGTAGATATTTTTAGTCAGCAAAATGCCGAAGAAAAAGATCAGATAGCTCACTATGCCAAGATAGATAAAGGGTTTACGTCCGTAACGATCGGACAGGAAACCCGTCACGATGGTGGCGAGTTTACCGATACCCAAAGACGAGATGACAATCGACACGCCGGCTCTGTCTGTTCCCCACTGTTCCTGCAAATTCGCCATATTGAGGGTAATCAGCAGTACCCCCATACCGTGAATCAGATAGTTGAGATACAGCCCGGCTGCCGTCGGGACATATTTATTTTTCATCATGCCGACCCTTAGAAAAGGACATTCTTGACGTAATCAACCGGCATCTCTTTGCCCGTCCAGATTTCGAATGCTTTTGCGCCCTGCCAGAGCATCATGCCCAGGCCATTGAGGGTACGGCAGCCTTTCTTCTCTGCGACTTGTAACAGGTGGGTTTTGCGCGGATTGTAAATCACGTCAGACACGATCAGATCCGGACGCAGGAAGCTGTCGTTCGGCAGCAGCATCTGGCCTTCAAACGGTTTCATGCCGACACCCGTGGCGTTGGTGAGGATCACACTGCTGTCGATTTCCTGACGCAGCTTGTCGTGGTCGGCAATGTCAAACAGGTGGATTTCGCAATTTGTGTTATTGCGGATCTTGGCGACAGTCTGTTCTGCATTGGCGAAGAATTTGTCTTTCTGATTGAAGATGGAGATCTCTTTCACGCCGTCCAGTGCTGCCTGTACGCAGAGCGCCGTTGCCGCGCCACCGGCACCCAGCACGGTCATTTTCTTACCGATGATGTCGATGCCCTCCTCGGCGAGTGCGCGCATATAGCCGGTGCCATCGGTGATGTGGCCCGTTAACACGCCGTTATCGTTCACCACGGTGTTGACCGCGCCGACCAGTTCGGCTGCCGGAGACAGCTTGTCGAGATACTGGCAAATAGCGGTTTTGTTGGGCATGGAGACATTAAAACCGCGCAGTTTCAGGGCCCGGAAACCCTGCACGACATCTTTCAGCTCCTGATTGTCCACTTCAAAGGCCAGATAGACATAATCCAGACCCAGATGGGCAAAGGCTTCGTTATGCATGGTCGGGGACATGCTGTGACGAATAGGGGTCGCAATCAGGCCAATAAGCTCAGTGTGACCAGTAATACGTTCTGCCATGATAAAGTCCTCAATTATTGGAAATAGAATTCGTTTTTCGTCGTCGTTAACCCAGTACACCCATGTCTTCGAGGGTCTGCAGCACGTTGCGCCCTTCGCGCACGCCGTCGATGATGCGGCGCGCCATCACGCTATCGCCGATATTCATGACGGGAATTGCCTGGGTGCTAGCCCAACGTTCGATGTCATCAAGGCCGTTTCTGTTTGCGCGCATTCCCAGGCACACAAAGCCGTAATCAAAGGGAATGTCATACGCATGGTCGGCTTTCCTGACGCTGAAATGGTCCGGGTGGACGGCGACGAGTTGTGTCTGCATGTGCTGTTCCACGTGGTGCTCGTCCAGCATGGTCAACATGGCGTTTTTGGTGATGATGTCCAGGTCACGGCCCGGGCCATCCTGCATTTCAATCAGCACGGTGCGGGCACCGCGGGCGGAGAAATATTCGATAACGTCGAGGCCGACGGCTCCCCCGCCAACCACTGCGATGCGTTTTCCTTCGACATCAGCAAATTTGTCCAGGTGGTGAATCATGCCAGTAATGGAGAAGACATTGCCGCCTTCGACATCAATGCACTCTTTCAGCCCGGTAATCGGTGGCAGCAAAGGTGTGGAGCCGGTGGCGTTAATGATCAGGTTTGGCTGAAGTTCAGCGAGGGCATTGACGTTGGCTTCATGACCCACCTGCAGCATCAGGTTATGCAAACCTGACATGCGGTTTTTCATAAACTGGGGGAAGTCAGCAATACGCTTTTTCTCCGGCAGCAGTGAGATTTCACTGGCAAGTCCACCCAGACTGTTTTTCTTTTCCAGCAGCCAGGTGTGGCAACCCACTTCAGCTGCGGTACAGGCCGCTTCCATGCCGGCTGTACCCGCGCCAATGACCACCACTCGGGTGTCTCGGTTTACTGCACGCTGTTTGTAGGCATCGCCGTGAATAATGTCCGGGTTAATGGAGCAGCGCAGCGGGCGGGAGCGGGCAATGCGGTGATCCGCACAGCCAATGTTGCAGGAGATGCATTTACGCATCAGGCGTTCGTTGCCCTGCTGGACTTTCTGCACCCATTCAGGCTCGGCAATCAGGCCGCGGCCAATAGCAATCAGGTCAGCATCGCCGTTGGCGACAATATCTTCGGCGACTTTTGGCGTGCGGATGTTACCGGCGATGACGGTGGGTTTATTAAACTTCTCACGCACGGCACGGGAGAGGTAACGTTTCCAGCCATCTTCCAGCGACATCTGGTCAATTTGCAGATTGAGGTTGTCGTTCTGTGCGGCAGAGACGTTGAGGATATCGACTTTGTCCTGGCAGAGTTCGAGCATGCGCAGCGTGTCATCCAGGGTGTTGCCGCCTTTTAGAAAATCATCGGCGCTAAATCGCAGGCTGATGGGGAAGCGAGGACCAACGCTTGCGCGCACTTTGTCGACCACCATGCACAGGATTCTGGCTCGGTTTTCCAGATCTCCGCCAAACTCATCGGTACGCTTATTAAACAGCGGTGATAAGAACTGGCTGATTAAGTAAGAGTGGCCTGCATGTATTTCCACGCAGTCAAAACCGGCGCGTTTTACGCGCTCTGCGGCTTCTCCGAATTTCTCCACAGCATGATAAATTTCCTCACGCGTCATGGCACGGGGAATATTGCCATTCTTTTTCGAAGGCGTCGTGGAGGAGGATAATGGCTGCTCGCCGTTCAGGCGATATGCATACGCAGAAGCCCCGGCATGATTAAGTTGAATAGAAACACATGCCCCGTGTTTATGTAATGTTTCCGTTAATTTAAACAACCCAGGAATATATTGGTCGTTATCGATTCTCAGTTGTGTTGTGCCATTTGAGGCAAAAGGGAAATCGATACAAATATTCTCGATGGTAATTAAACCCGTACCGCCTTTTGCCCGTAACTCATAGTACTCAAGCTGTTCGCGAGAGACTTCACCGTTGAGCGTAGCCATGTTGGTGCCCATCGGCGGCATGATGATGCGGTTTTTAATCGTCATCCCGTTGATGGTTAGCGGGCTAAAAAGGTGTTGGTAGTGGCTCATTTGATCTCTCCACGGGAAATCCAGAAGGCCGTTACGCGGTACTCCTGATAAATCCAAAGTTAATATGTTTCTGTGGGCAAGATAGCGAGCGGGCTGGGGGAAAAATAATGTTTTTTTTTGCATGGAACCATAGGGGACTTCTATGCAATTAACCGTTTTTTCACATGCTGGTATTTATATCTTAAATAATTGAGATCTATTTTTACTTGTGATGGTGAGTTTATACATAAAGGCGGGAATATTGGGCGAGAATGTAAACGCTGAGTGGAATAACAAAATTTTAGAAAATCAAATAACCTTACTGATGATATGGGTGAATGTTGGTAATTGTGACTTGTGTCACGTTTTTTGTGACTGGTATAAAAACAAAAAAATGCCCGGCGCGCTGGCCGGGCATCGGAGACATTGACTGACTCAGTTCATAAATGCAGGCTGTTTGTTTTCGTAAGCCGCAATAGCATCTTCGTGCTGCAAGGTCAGACCGATGCTGTCCAGACCGTTGAGCATGCAGTGACGGCGGAACGCATCAATAGTAAAGCTGTAGGTCTTATCGCCCGCTTTGACGACCTGTGCTTCCAGATCCACCTCAAAAGAGATGCCTGGATTCGCCTGAACCAGCTTGAACATTTCATCGACTTCTTCATCGCTCAGCTTGATCGGCAGCAGTTGGTTGTTAAAGCTGTTGCCGTAGAAGATGTCCGCAAAGCTCGGGGCAATCACGGTTTTAAAGCCGTAATCGGTCAGTGCCCAAGGGGCATGTTCACGTGATGAACCACAGCCGAAGTTTTCACGTGCCAGTAAAATGGAGGCACCTTTGTATTCCGGGAAGTTCAGGACGAATTCCGGGTTAGGAACTTCACCTTTGTCATCCAGGAAACGCCAGTCATTGAACAGGTGCGCGCCGAATCCGGTACGAGTGACTTTCTGCAAAAACTGTTTTGGAATGATTGCGTCAGTATCAACGTTGGCGGCATCCAGAGGGACAACCAGGCCGGTATGCTGTGTATATTTCTCTGCCATGATTATCTCCTCTTACAGGCTACGAACGTCAGCGAAATGACCGCTTACGGCGGCGGCGGCGGCCATTGCCGGGCTCACCAGATGTGTACGACCACCACGGCCCTGACGGCCTTCAAAGTTACGGTTACTGGTGGATGCACAACGTTCACCCGGATTCAGGCGGTCGTTGTTCATAGCCAGACACATTGAGCAGCCAGGCAGACGCCATTCGAAGCCCGCTTCGATAAAGATCTTGTCCAGACCTTCGGCTTCCGCCTGCGCTTTCACCGGGCCGGAGCCTGGAACCACCAGCGCCTGAACGCCAGGGGCCACTTTACGGCCTTTGGCCACTTCTGCTGCCGCACGCAAATCTTCGATACGCGAGTTGGTACAGGAACCAATAAAGACTTTATCAATAGTCACTGAGGTCAGCGGGACGCCAGGCTGCAGGCCCATGTAGGCCAGTGCTTTTTCTGCTGAAGCCCGCTCAACCGGATCGGCAAAGGAGGCAGGGTCCGGAATGTTGTCATTCACGGAGATCACCTGACCCGGGTTAGTACCCCAGGTCACCTGAGGGGCAATATCTTCGGCTTGCAAAGTGACAATGGTGTCGAAGGTCGCGCCATCGTCGGTCTTCAGGGTTTTCCAGTACTCAACCGCATCGTCGAAATCTTTGCCCTTTGGCGCGTGCAGACGACCCTTCACATAGTTAAAGGTGGTTTCATCTGGCGCAACCAGACCGGCTTTGGCACCCATTTCGATAGCCATGTTGCACAGAGTCATACGGCCTTCCATGCTCAACGCCTGAATGGCGTCGCCGCAGAATTCGACCACATGACCTGTACCGCCTGCGCTGCCGGTGGTGCCGATAATCGCCAGCACGATGTCTTTCGCAGTGATGCCCGCGGCTGCTTTGCCCTGGACTTCAATTTTCATGGTTCTGGCGCGGCCCTGTTTCAGGGTCTGGGTTGCCAGAACGTGTTCGACTTCGGAGGTGCCGATACCGAACGCCAGCGCACCGAAAGCGCCGTGAGTTGCGGTGTGGGAGTCGCCGCAGACGATGGTCATGCCCGGCAGGGTGACACCCTGTTCTGGCCCCATCACATGCACGATGCCCTGATACGGGTGGTTCAGGTCATACAGCTCAACGCCGAACTCTTTGCAGTTCTTAATCAGCTCCTGCATCTGGATGCGAGCCATTTCGCCGGATGCATTGATGTCTTTCGTCTGCGTGGAGACGTTGTGATCCATGGTGGCGAAGGTTTTGCCTGGCTGGCGCACCGGACGATTGTGGGCGCGCAGGCCATCGAAGGCCTGAGGTGAAGTGACTTCATGCACCAGGTGGCGGTCAATATATAACAGTGGGGTTTCGTTTGGCGCTTCATGAACAACGTGCGCATCAAACAATTTTTCGTATAACGTTTTGGCCATGATTACACCCCTTCGGCGACATAACGGGCAATGATATCGCCCATTTCATCGGTACTGACTGCGGCATCACCACGGGCTAAGTCACCGGTGCGTACGCCTTCTTCTAATGCGCGGTTAATCGCGCTTTCAATCGCGGTGGCTGCGTCATCTGCATCCAGGCTATAGCGCAGTAACAGCGCCAGAGAGAGGATCTGCGCGATTGGGTTAGCAATGTTTTTGCCTGCGATATCCGGCGCAGAGCCACCGGCAGGTTCGTAAAGACCAAAGCCTTGTTCATTCAGGCTGGCAGACGGCAGCATGCCCATAGAACCGGTGATCATGGCGCACTCGTCAGACAGGATATCGCCAAACAGGTTGGAACAGAGCAGCACGTCGAACTGGGACGGATCTTTAATCAACTGCATGGTCGCGTTGTCGATGTACATATGCGCCAGCTCAACGTCCGGGTACTCCTGCGCGATTTCATTGACGATTTCACGCCACAGCAGGGAGGTTTGCAGGACGTTAGCTTTATCAATCGAGTGTACTTTCTTGCGGCGCTTGCGTGCGGACTCAAAAGCGATGCGGGCAATACGTTCGATCTCAAAACGGTGATACACCTCGGTATCAAACGCCTTCTCATGCTGACCGCTGCCTTCGCGGCCTTTCGGCTGACCGAAGTAGATACCGCCAGTCAGTTCACGCACGCACAGAATATCAAAACCGTTTGCGGCGATGTCGGCACGCAGCGGGCAGAACCCTTCCAGGCCCTGGTACAGTTTAGCCGGACGCAGGTTACTGAAGAGTTTGAAATGTTTGCGCAGCGGCAGCAGAGCACCACGCTCAGGCTGCTGGGCTGGCGGCAGATTTTCCCATTTCGGACCACCAACGGAGCCAAACAGGATGGCGTCTGCCTGCTCACAACCTTCAACGGTGGCCTGCGGCAGAGGGTTGCCATGACGGTCGATAGCGATGCCGCCCACGTCATAATGGCTGGTGGAGATACGCATATCGAAACGGTTGCGAACAGCTTCCAGTACTTTCAGGGCTTGCGCCATCACTTCCGGGCCAATTCCATCACCCGGCAAAACAGCAATATGAGCGTTCTTCGACATCACACGGTTTCCTTGTTGTTTTCTTTATTTTGAGCTTTGCGTTGCAATTCTTTTTCGACTTCGGCGGCGCGCCAGATGTTGTTCAGGACGTGAACCATTGCTTTGGCTGAGGATTCAACGATATCCGTCGCCAGACCGACACCGTGGAAACGACGACCGTTGTAAGTCACCACGATATCCACCTGACCCAATGCATCTTTGCCCTGGCCTTTGGCATTGAGATCATATTTAACCAGCTCAATGTCATAACCAGTGATGCGATTAATTGCCTGATAAATGGCGTCTACCGGGCCGTTGCCGTTAGCCGCTTCGGCTTTCGTCTCTTCGCCACAGGCCAGTTTCACGGAGGCGGTCGCAATATCGCTGGAGCCGGACTGCACGCTGAAGTAATCCAGACGGAAATGTTCTGGCTCTTCCTGTTGTTTGTTGATGAACGCCAGCGCTTCCAGGTCGTAATCGAAGACCTGACCTTTTTTATCTGCCAGTTTCAGGAACGCGTCGTACAGGTGATCCATGTTGTAGTCGCTGTCCTGGTAACCCATCTCTTCCATACGGTGTTTCACTGCCGCACGGCCTGAACGGGAGGTCAGGTTCAACTGCACCTGGTTCAGACCGATGGATTCCGGGGTCATGATTTCGTAGTTTTCGCGATTTTTCAGCACGCCGTCCTGGTGGATACCGGAGGAGTGAGCGAACGCGCCGGTACCGACAATGGCTTTGTTCGCTGGAACAGGCATGTTGCAAATCTGGCTGACGGTCTGGCTGGTACGCCAGATTTCGTGGTGGTTAATACGGGTGTGCACGTTCATGATGTCTTTGCGCACTTTGATGGCCATGATGACTTCTTCCAGTGAGCAGTTACCTGCACGCTCACCGATGCCGTTCATAGCGCCTTCAACTTGACGTGCGCCAGCATGGACAGCGGCGATAGCGTTACCGACTGCCAGGCCTAAGTCATCATGGGTGTGAACAGAGATAATTGCTTGATCAATGTTAGGCACGCGCTCATACAGACCAGTGATGATATTGGCGAACTCGAAAGGCATGGTGTAGCCGACGGTATCTGGAATGTTGATGGTTTTCGCACCGGCGTTAATGGCCGCTTCCACCACGCGAGACAGGTCAGCAATGGGCGTACGGCCTGCATCTTCGCAGGAGAACTCAACATCGTCAGTGTAATTGCGTGCGCGCTTAATCATATAGATGGCGCGCTCAATCACTTCATCCAGCGTACTGCGCAACTTGGTGGCAATATGCATCGGGGAAGTGGCAATGAAGGTATGAATACGGAAGGCCTCGGCGACTTTCAGTGACTCGGCAGCGACATCAATATCTTTCTCAACGCAACGTGCCAGTGCGCATACGCGGCTGTTTTTCACCTGACGGGCGATGGTCTGTACAGATTCGAAGTCGCCTGGAGAGGAGACCGGGAAACCGACCTCCATGACGTCCACGCCCATACGTTCCAGCGCCAGGGCGATTTGCAGTTTCTCTTTCACGCTCAGGCTTGCCTGTAACGCCTGCTCACCATCACGTAAGGTCGTATCGAAAATAATGACTTGTTGTTGCTGGCTCATGGATTGGTCCTTGTCTCTTTCAGGTCGCCTTGCTACGAGCATAAAAAAACCCGCGCCAAGGCGCGGGTTTAAGTATTAACTGGAGGATGATTAACGCTGAGCGTCGTCCACCGGTCTACCGCGCACATGGGATGCGTTTAGTAGTAGTAGACCGAGGAAGCGAACATTGCGAATCATGACCATGCTCCAGATGAATGCGTAATGCTATTAGTGGTACTGGATACGGAATTCAAAGTCAACCCTTAGGCAAGGAAAACAGTAAGAAAGCAGAAGAGGGTTGGTAGATGAATTTAGTTAATCGTGCTGGATTTAGTGGTAAAAGCAAAATAAGGTATTTGTGCTTTTTCATACTTGGTGAGAATTGTTCCTTACGGGCACATTTCCTTGCAACTGGAGATATTTATACATTTTCCAGGCGTTTAGCTTATCTTAATGATATTGCATCATTAATAATGTAGCTGTATCGATTTTTTCAAATGATAAATTCAAATGATAAAATTAGGTTAAATTATATTATTTGTGTCATTTGAAATGTTTTAGTGTAGATGTACTAATTATGCACTTTGGCCGTATTGTATATTCACCTGGTTTATGTTTTGATTTCACTTCGTTAATATAGGTAATTAACCGGCGTAAATTCAATTCACTTTGAGTTTGTGAATGCATAATTGCATTGGGCGTCTTTATATATTCCTATTTTTTTAGAATCCTCTTTTCCTGTTTCTATATGCATGGTAAATCATATTTCTAGCGGTTATTACTACCGGAAAAGGGATGTAGTTTGACACTGGAGATGAATATGTCAGAAGAACACGTTGAAGACACTCAGCAAAATGAGATAGTTAAACCTCAATTGCGCAAAGTTGATCTAAATTTGTTAACTATTTTTGATGCCGTGATGCAGGAACAAAATATCACTCGCGCGGCACACTCGTTGGGGATGTCACAACCCGCAGTAAGTAATGCACTGGCACGGCTAAAAGTGATGTTTAATGATGAACTTTTCGTTCGCTATGGCAGGGGGATTCAGCCTACTGCCCGTGCGCATCAGCTTTTTGGTTCTGTCCGTCAGGCGCTACAACTAGTGCAGAATGAGCTCCCGGGATCAGGTTTTGAACCGGTTACCAGTGAACGTATTTTTAATCTCTGTGTTTGCAGTCCACTGGATAATTTTCTGACCTCTGTTATTTATAATAGTGTTGAAAAAATTGCACCGAATATTCATTTGGTCTTCAAATCTTCACTGAATCAAAATACAGAACATCAATTACGTTACCAGGAAACTGAATTTGTTATCGGTTATGATGAATTTCATCGTCCAGAATTCAGTTGTATCCCACTGTTTAAAGATGAAATGGTATTGGTAGCCAGTAAATCTCACCCGCGTATTATGGGACCTTTGCGTGAAAGTGATATTTATAGTGAGCAGCATGCTGTTGTATCGTTGGATCGTTATGCTTCATTTAGCCAACCCTGGTATGACACTCCTGATAAACAAGCCAGTGTTGCCTATCAGGGGATGGCCTTAACCAGCGTATTAAATGTGGTCTCACAAACACATTTGATTGCGATAGCACCACGCTGGCTGGCCGAAGAGTTTGCTGAGAAATTACAGCTTCAGGTATTACCGCTACCATTGAAACTGAACAGTCGCACTTGTTTTCTTTCATGGCATGAAGCCGCTGGCCGTGACAAAGGCCATCAATGGATGGAAGAGTTGTTAGTCTCTGTATGCTCTCGATAAATTGATCGCAGTTACGCAGTGAAACTAATTCATTATGTTTAATCTGCTCATGTATATCATCGCAATATTTTATGCTGAAAATCTTTATCGAAGAGGATTTCGGTGCCTGAAAAATGCATGATTTACTGAGCAGTAAGCAATTTGAGCGATGATTTATCATCGACTTTACTTATCTCAGACTATTCTACCATTTCCCGTAAACTAACGTCATCTTTCCACTTTTCAGGCTGCAGGCGGTAAATCGTTTGCTAATTGCCTGCCAGATTTTCAGCGGTTATGGTAACTGCCATTCATAATCAGAATGCAGGGATTTCCTGTTCTGAGTAGAGCGACATGGCGGAAATGAATTCTGCTGTCAGTCGACAAACAATAGCCTGGAGGCAAACCATGGAGATGTTGTCTGGAGCCGAGATGGTCGTCCGGTCATTGATCGATCAGGGCGTGAAGCAAGTGTTCGGCTATCCTGGGGGCGCAGTCCTCGATATTTACGATGCGCTACATACCGTCGGCGGCATCGACCATGTGCTGGTGCGCCATGAGCAAGCCGCCGTACACATGGCGGATGGTCTCGCCAGGGCAACGGGTGAAGTCGGGGTTGTGCTGGTCACCTCTGGCCCAGGGGCAACGAATGCCATCACGGGTATTGCAACTGCTTATATGGATTCCATTCCGCTGGTGGTGATTTCCGGGCAGGTTGCAACGTCGTTGATTGGTTATGATGCGTTCCAGGAGTGCGATATGGTGGGGATTTCCCGCCCTGTCGTGAAACATAGCTTCCTGGTGAAGCAAACGGAGGACATCCCTGGCGTGCTTAAAAAAGCCTTTTGGTTGGCCGCCAGCGGCCGTCCTGGGCCGGTGGTTGTGGATCTGCCAAAAGATATTCTCAGCCCGGCAAACAAGCTTCCTTATGTGTGGCCCGAAACGGTCAGCATGCGTTCTTACAATCCGACAACGCACGGGCACAAAGGCCAAATCAAGCGTGCTCTTCAGACGCTCATCTCAGCAAAAAAACCGGTCGTCTATGTGGGCGGGGGGGCAATTACTTCCGGCTGTGAAGAGCAATTGCGCACGCTGGTTGAAAAGCTGAATATTCCGGTCGCCTCGTCCTTAATGGGACTCGGTGCATTCCCGGCTACGCATCGGCAGGCGTTGGGGATGCTCGGCATGCATGGGACCTATGAAGCCAATATGACCATGCACAATTCCGACGTGATTTTTGCCGTCGGTGTGCGTTTTGACGACCGCACGACGAACAACCTGGCGAAGTACTGCCCGGACGCGACCGTTCTGCACATCGATATTGACCCGACGTCGATTTCGAAGACCGTCCAGGCAGATGTACCCATTGTCGGTGATGCTCGACTGGTGCTTGAGTTAATGCTCGAACAGCTGGCTCAGGAAGAGACGCAGCAGCCGCTGGACGATCTTCGTGACTGGTGGTTACGTATCGATCAGTGGCGTGCCCGTCAGTGTCTGAAATACGATACCCAAAGTGAAAGTATCAAGCCGCAGGCGGTAATTGAAACAGTCTGGCGTCTGACCAATGGCGAGGCATATGTCACTTCCGATGTCGGTCAACACCAGATGTTCGCAGCTCTCTATTACCCTTTCGACAAATCCCGACGTTGGATCAACTCCGGCGGTTTGGGGACGATGGGCTTTGGTCTGCCAGCGGCATTAGGCGTCAAAATGGCGCTACCTGATGAAACGGTCATTTGTGTGACCGGCGATGGCAGTATCCAGATGAATATCCAGGAGCTTTCTACCGCTCTGCAGTACGAGTTACCGGTGCTGGTGCTGAACCTGAACAATGGCTATTTGGGTATGGTGAAACAGTGGCAGGATATGATCTATTCCGGTCGCCATTCACAATCCTATATGACGTCGTTGCCGGACTTCGTACGTCTGGCAGAAGCTTACGGACATGTCGGGATGCGCATCACACAACCTGCTGAGCTGGAAAGCAAACTGGCAGAAGCCATTGAACAGGTGCGTAACAATCGCCTGGTATTCGTGGATGTGTGTGTTGACGGTGGCGAACACGTTTATCCGATGCATATTCGCGGCGGCGGTATGGATGAAATGTGGCTTAGCAAAACGGAGAGGACCTGATTATGCGCCGGATATTGTCTGTATTACTGGAAAACGAATCAGGTGCCCTGTCGCGCGTGATTGGCTTGTTCTCTCAGCGTGGCTACAACATTGAAAGTCTGACCGTTGCGCCGACTGACGATCCCACACTCTCGCGTATGACCATCCAGACGGTGGGTGATGCGAAGGTGCTTGAGCAGATCGAAAAGCAGTTGCACAAGTTAGTTGATGTGCTGCGAGTGAATGAGTTAGGCCAGGGTGCTTACGTTGAGCGTGAAATCATGCTGGTGAAAGTACAGGCCAGTGGTTACGGTCGCGAAGAGGTAAAACGCAGCGCGGAAATTTTCCGCGGGCAGATCATTGATGTGACACCTTCTATTTATACGGTCCAGTTGGCCGGGACCAGCGATAAGCTTGATGCATTTTTAGCGACAATCCGCGACGTGGCTAAAATCGTTGAGGTGGCACGATCGGGTGTAGTGGGCTTATCACGCGGTGATAAAATCATGCGTTAAGCAAGATGCTTAGCTCTCGTTCCTGGCCCGGCATCCTCTGCCGGGCTTTTTTTTGCGAAATCCGCTTGAAGCGAACATAAAAGCGGTTGCCGCAGTGACTATTCTGCGCTTAGATGTTATGGAATTTAACCTATATCCCTAAAAAGGTTATGGAGTATCTTTTATTTTTTGAGGGGCAATTGTGAAACTGGATGAAATCGCCCGGCTAGCCGGCGTCTCACGCACCACGGCAAGCTATGTCATTAATGGAAAGGCAAAGCAATATCGTGTAAGTGACAAAACCGTTGAGAAAGTCATGGCGGTCGTGCGTGAGCATAATTACCACCCGAATGCGGTGGCGGCTGGGTTGCGAGCGGGACGTACTCGCTCCATTGGGTTGGTTATTCCCGATCTGGAAAACACCAGTTATACACGGATCGCCAATTATCTGGAGCGCCAGGCGCGTCAGCGTGGTTATCAATTGCTGATTGCCTGCTCGGAAGATCAGCCAGATAACGAAATGCGCTGCATTGAACATCTCTTACAGCGGCAGGTTGATGCGATTATTGTGTCCACCTCTTTACCACCTGAGCATCCGTTTTATCAGCGTTGGGCAAACGATGCGTTCCCGATTGTTGCATTGGACAGGGCGCTTGATCGTGAGCACTTCACCAGTGTGGTGGGTGCCGATCAGGATGATTCAGAGATGCTGGCGGCTGAACTGCGGACGTTCCCGGCAGAGAGCGTACTTTATCTCGGCGCGTTACCCGAGTTATCCGTGAGTTTTTTACGTGAACAAGGTTTCCGTACTGCATGGAAAGATGATCCACGTGAAGTGCAGTACCTTTATGCAAACAGCTATGAACGCGAAGCGGCGGCCCAGCTGTTTGAAAAATGGTTGGAAACACACGAAATGCCGCAGGCACTCTTCATCACATCCTTTGCGTTATTGCAGGGGGTGCTTGACGTGACGTTGCGCCGTGATGGGAAACTGCCTTCCGATCTGGCGATTGCGACCTTTGGTGACCATGAACTGTTGGATTTTCTGCAATGCCCTGTGCTTGCCGTTGCGCAGCGCCACCGTGATGTAGCAGAGCGTGTACTGGAGATCGTGCTGGCCAGTCTTGATGAACCCCGTAAACCGAAAGCAGGTTTAAGCCGTATACGGAGAAATCTCTACCGCCGTGGGGTGTTAAGTCGGGTTTAATCAGACATTAAGGCAGCGAAGGCTGCCTTTTTTACTGCATCTCAAATACATAAATTAAGGATATTATTATTTCGGATAAATCCCTTTTTTTAAGGTGTCTTCTTAATTAATTTCATTCGGAACGCTAATTATTTTCTCAAGGTCAAATAAGACGTAACTAAACATTATCTCTGTATTATTTTGTTACATCTATTGAGGCACTCATTGGAATATCACTGCGTCTGAACGCAGCGGTTTGCGTAGCCTTCACTGCCTTAAGCTTTCAATTGCCACTGTATGCAACAGGTACTGTTATCTGCACGCGTTATGCCTTAAAATGCCGCCCGCGTCGCAAACTGACATTTTATATTTCATATGCGTCTAATGAGTGCGCTTTAACGTCCCATTGAATATTTGGTTTTTTTTCTTACAAATATTCATGACGTTAATTTGCTTCGTCAGGTGAGCGGTATTTCATCAATCTGGAATGTAGCTGCGAATAAGAGATCTTTTGCTCCGGTTAGTCTTTGCACTGGCTTGACAAGGTTTTCCTCCGCTCCGTAAACTCCTTTGGTGGGGATTTGTGGGTGAAAGTGGTGAAAAAGGTCATTCAGGGGTGGAGCGTGTATGTTCCGTGGAGCAACATTAGTTAATCTGGATAGCAAAGGGCGCTTAGCGGTGCCGACCCGTTATCGGGATTTGCTGCTTGAGAATGCTTCCGGTCAAATGGTGTGTACCATTGACATCCATCACTCCTGCCTGCTGCTTTACCCCTTACCTGAATGGGAAGTTATTGAACAAAAATTGTCGCGTCTATCAAGCATGAATCCGCTGGAACGCCGCGTACAACGCTTGTTGTTAGGGCATGCCAGCGAATGCCAAATGGACAATGCAGGGCGCTTATTAATCGCCCCCGTTTTACGGCAACATGCCGGGTTAACGAAAGAAGTGATGCTGGTTGGGCAGTTCAACAAGTTTGAGCTGTGGGATGAAACGACCTGGTATCAACAGGTCAGGGAAGATATCGACGCTGAGCAATCGGGTTCTGACGTACTGTCGGATCGGTTGCAGGATTTGTCTCTGTAATGATGATGGAAAATTTTAAACACACGACGGTGCTGCTCGACGAGGCCGTTAACGGCCTGAATATTCGTCCTGACGGCATCTATATTGATGGCACTTTTGGCCGCGGTGGCCACTCACGCCTGATCCTTTCCCAACTGGGACCGGAAGGACGTTTGCTGGCTATTGATCGCGATCCAGAAGCAATTGCTGTCGCGAAAACAATCAACGATCCCCGCTTTTCCATCGTGCATGGTCCTTTCTCTGCGCTCGCCGATTACGTCGACGAACTCGGACTCACGGGTAAGATCGACGGCATTCTGCTCGATCTTGGCGTTTCCTCACCTCAACTTGATGATGCTGAACGCGGCTTCTCCTTCATGCGCGACGGTCCGCTGGATATGCGTATGGATCCTACGCGTGGCCAATCTGCGGCTGAGTGGTTACAAACCGCTGATGAAGCTGATATTGCCTGGGTGATCAAAACCTTTGGCGAAGAGCGCTTTGGCAAACGTATTGCGCGCGCCATTGTTGAGCGCAACCGCATTGAGCCGATGACCAGAACGAAAGAGCTGGCGACAGTGGTTGCGGCGGCGATGCCCGTGAAGGACAAATTCAAACATCCTGCGACCCGTACCTTCCAGGCGGTGCGCATCTGGGTGAACAGTGAACTGGAGGAGATAGAGCAGGCGCTAAAAAGCTCGATCGGCGTGCTGGCCCCGGAAGGTCGGCTTTCTGTCATCAGTTTCCACTCCCTTGAAGACCGTATTGTTAAGCGCTTTATGCGTGAGCAAAGCCGCGGTCCGCAAGTTCCGGCTGGATTACCCATGACAGAAGCACAACTCAGGAAACTGGGTGGCCGTCAGTTGCGAGCATTAGGCAAGTTGATGCCGGGTGAAGAAGAGGTGGCAGAGAATCCACGTGCCCGTAGTTCAGTTCTGCGCATTGCAGAGAGGACGAACGCATGATCGGTAGAGTGTCAGAGACCCTCAGCAAAGTTAAAGAGTCGTTAGGAAGCAACGAGCGCCATGCCTTGCCTGGTGTGATCGGTGACGATCTTTTGCGATTTGGGAAACTGCCACTCTGCCTGTTCATTTGCATCATTATGACCGCTGTCACCGTTGTCACAACAGCGCATCACACCCGTCTGCTGACGGCACAGCGCGAACAGCTTGTGCTGGAACGTGATGCTCTGGATATCGAATGGCGCAACCTGATTCTTGAAGAAAATGCTCTCGGCGATCATAGCCGGGTTGAGAGGATCGCAACGGAAAAGCTGCAAATGCAGCATGTTGATCCATCCCAGGAAAATATCGTTGTACAGAAATAAGGAACCACGCGACGCATGAAAGCCGCTGCGGTAAAGACGCCAAAACCGAAACGCCAGGAAGAACAAGCCAGCTTTGTGAGCTGGCGTTTTGCCTTGCTGTGCGGCTGTATTTTACTGGCGCTGTGCTTCCTGCTGGGCCGCGTGGCCTTTTTGCAAATTATTGCTCCCGACATGCTGGTGCGCGAAGGGGATATGCGTTCGCTGCGCGTGCAGGAAGTGGCAACCTCTCGCGGGATGATCACCGATCGTTCCGGTCGCCCATTGGCTGTCAGTGTGCCCGTTAAAGCGATCTGGGCCGACCCTAAAGAGCTACAGGATGCTGGCGGTGTTACGCTGGATAACCGCTGGAAAGCGCTTGCCGATGCGCTGAATATGCCGCTCGACCAGCTTTCTGCCCGCGTTAACGCCAACCCGAAAGGACGCTTTATCTATCTGGCACGCCAGGTGAACCCGGATTTGGGCGAATACATCAAGAAGCTCAAGTTACCCGGTATTCATCTGCGGGAAGAATCCCGCCGTTATTATCCTTCAGGCGAAGTAACCGCTCACCTCATTGGTTTTACTAACGTTGATAGCCAGGGTATCGAAGGCGTCGAGAAAAGCTTTGATAAATGGCTAACCGGCCAGCCGGGTGAGCGTGTGGTGCGTAAAGATCGCTACGGGCGCGTGATTGAAGATATCTCGTCAACAGACAGTCAGGCTGCACATAACCTGGCGCTCAGTATTGATGAACGTCTGCAGGCGCTGGTTTATCGTGAGCTGAATAACGCGGTGGCCTTTAACAAAGCCGAATCCGGCAGCGCCGTGCTGGTGGATGTAAATACCGGCGAAGTGCTGGCGATGGCGAACAGCCCTTCTTACAACCCGAATAACTTCACCGGTACGGCAAAAGACACTATGCGTAACCGGGCAATCACCGACGTGTTTGAACCGGGCTCCACTGTTAAACCGATGGTCGTGATGACTGCATTGCAGCGCGGAGTGGTCACGCCGAACACCGTCCTGAACACTATTCCTTATCGTATTAATGGCCACGAGATTAAAGACGTGGCGCGCTATAGCGAATTGACCCTGACCGGGGTGCTACAGAAGTCGAGTAACGTCGGCGTTTCCAAGCTGGCGTTAGCGATGCCGTCCTCAGCGTTAGTAGATACTTACTCACGTTTTGGGCTAGGAAAGGCGACCAATTTGGGGTTGGTCGGAGAACGCAGTGGCTTATATCCTCAAAAACAACGGTGGTCTGACATAGAGAGGGCCACCTTCTCTTTCGGCTACGGGCTAATGGTAACTCCGTTACAGTTAGCGCGAGTTTACGCAACGATTGGCAGCTACGGCATTTATCGTCCGCTGTCGATAACCAAAGTTGACCCTCCTGTTCCGGGTGAACGTATCTTCACTGAATCTATCGTGCGTAACGTTGTGCACATGATGGAAAGTGTCGCGCTGCCAGGCGGTGGCGGCGTGAAAGCCGCAATCAAAGGCTATCGCATTGCGATTAAGACCGGTACGGCAAAAAAAGTTGGTCCGGACGGCCACTACATCAACAAATACATTGCTTATACCGCAGGCGTTGCGCCTGCGAGTAATCCGCGCTTTGCGCTGGTGGTTGTGATTAACGATCCGCAGGCGGGTAAATACTACGGTGGCGCCGTATCTGCGCCGGTGTTCGGTGCCATCATGGGCGGCGTTTTGCGTACCATGAACATCGAGCCGGATGCGCTGGCGACGGGCGATAAAAATGAATTTGTAATTAATCAAGGCGAGGGATCAGGTGGCAGATCGTAATTTGCGCGACCTTCTCGCTCCGTGGGTGCCAAATGCGCCGGAGCGAACACTGCGGGAAATGACACTCGATAGCCGTTCTGCGGCATCGGGTGATCTTTTTGTGGCAGTTGTGGGTCATCAGGCGGACGGGCGTCGATATATCCCGCAGGCGATTGCGCAAGGTGTGGCTGCCATTATTGCCGAGGCGAAAGATGAAGCCTCCGATGGCGAAATCCGTGAGATGCACGGCGTCCCGGTTATTTACCTGAGCCAGCTCAACGAACGTCTCTCGGCACTGGCGGGGCGCTTTTATGGTGAGCCCTCTGAGCGACTGCGCTTGATTGGTGTGACCGGCACGAACGGAAAAACCACCACCACGCAACTGCTGGCGCAATGGAGCCAACTGCTCGGCGAAACCAGCGCAGTGATGGGGACGGTGGGCAATGGTCTGTTGGGTAAAGTCTCTCCCTCAGAAAATACCACCGGTTCAGCCGTTGATGTTCAACATGTGATCGCCACCCTGGCGCAGCAAGGCGCAACGCTTGCAGGCATGGAAGTCTCTTCTCATGGGCTGGTGCAGCACCGTGTAGCGGCACTGACCTTTGCGGCTTCTGTGTTCACCAATTTGAGCCGCGACCATCTCGATTACCACGGCGATATGGCCAACTACGAAGCGGCGAAATGGCTGCTGTTCTCTGCTCATCATTACGGCCAGGCCATTGTGAATGCCGATGATGAAGTCGGTCGCCGTTGGCTGGCGAATTTACCTGACGCGGTTGCGGTCTCCATGGAAGACCATATTAACCCGAACTGCCATGGCCGCTGGCTGAAGGCGGTCGAGGTCAATTATCACGACAGCGGTGCAACGATTCGCTTCTCCTCAAGCTGGGGTGACGGTGAAATTGAAAGTCGCCTGATGGGCGCGTTCAACGTGAGCAACCTGCTGTTGGCTCTGGCAACGCTGCTGGCGCTGGGCTACCCGCTTGCTGATTTGCTGAAAACCGCAGCGCGCCTGCAACCAGTATGCGGCCGAATGGAAGTCTTTAGTGCCCCAGGCAAACCGACGGTCGTGGTGGATTATGCCCACACGCCGGATGCGCTGGAAAAAGCGTTACAGGCCGCAAGACTGCACTGCACCGGTAAACTGTGGTGCGTGTTTGGCTGCGGCGGCGATCGCGATAAAGGCAAACGTCCGCTGATGGGCGCTATTGCTGAAGAGTTTGCTGATATCCCGGTAGTAACCGATGACAACCCGCGTACCGAAGAGCCACGCGCCATCATCAACGACATCCTGGCAGGGATGGTCGATGCCGTTCACGCCCGTGTCGTTGAAGGTCGTGCGGAAGCCGTCACCAACGCCATCATGCAGGCCAAAGAAAACGATGTTGTATTGCTGGCTGGCAAAGGCCACGAAGACTATCAGATTGTGGGCACGCATCGGCTGGACTACTCCGACCGTGTCACCGCGGCACGTTTACTGGGAGTTATCGCATGATTAACGTCACGCTGAGTCAACTCGTTAGCGTTCTAAACGGTGAACTGTGCGGCGCGGATGTTAGCGTTGATGCGGTTACGTCTGATACGCGTAAAGTGACGCCAGGTTGTCTGTTTGTTGCCCTGAAAGGTGAGCGTTTTGATGCTCACGACTTTGCCGATAAAGCGAAAGATGCGGGGGCAGGTGCACTTCTGGTCAGCCGTAAACTGGATATCGACCTGCCGCAACTGGTGGTGAAGGATACGCGCCTTGCGTTTGGTGAACTGGGGGCGTGGGTTCGTCAGCAGGTACCTGCCCGCGTCGTGGCGCTGACGGGCTCCTCCGGCAAAACGTCGGTGAAAGAGATGACGGCTGCAATTCTTAGCGAATGTGGCAATACGCTTTATACCGCTGGCAATCTCAATAATGATATTGGCGTGCCGATGACATTACTGCGACTGACGCGCGAGCATCAGTTTGCGGTGATTGAGCTGGGGGCCAATCACCAGGGCGAAATTGCCTGGACCGTGGGGCTGACTCGCCCGGAAGCGGCGCTGGTCAACAACCTGGCTGCGGCGCACCTGGAAGGGTTTGGATCGCTGGCGGGTGTGGCGAAAGCCAAAGGCGAAATTTATACCGGTTTGCCGGTGAACGGCATTGCCATTATGAACGCCGATAACAACGACTGGCTGAACTGGCAGAACACGATTGGTGCACGTAAGGTCTGGCGTTTTTCACCCAATGCTGCAAACAGTGATTTTACTGCCACCAACATCCATGTGACCTCGCACGGTACTGAATTCACGCTGCAAACGCCTACAGGTGGCATTGATGTCGTATTGCCATTGCCTGGGCGTCACAATATTGCTAATGCCCTTGCCGCCACAGCGCTCGCTATGGCAGTAGGTGCGACGCACGACGCGGTGAAAACTGGTCTTGCCCATCTTCAGGCCGTGCCTGGCCGCCTGTTCCCGATTCAACTCGGTGAAAACCAGTTACTCCTTGATGACACCTATAACGCAAATGTCGGTTCGATGACGGCGGCAGCGCACGTGTTGTCGGAGATGCCTGGCTATCGGGTGATGGTTGTTGGCGATATGGCAGAGCTAGGCGACGAGAGCGAAGCCTGCCATAAGCAGGTTGGCGAGACGGCAAAAGCGGTGGGTATCGATCGGGTACTCAGCGTGGGCAAACTCAGCAAAGCCATTAGCGATGCCAGCGGTGTTGGCGAGCATTTTGACGATAAGTTGTCAGCGATTGCGCGGTTAAAAACGCTGGTCGCAGAGAAGCAGATTATTACCATTTTGATTAAAGGTTCACGTAGTGCAGCCATGGAAGAGGTTGCACGCGCATTACAGGAGAATAGGGCATGTTAGTTTGGCTGGCCGAACATTTGGTCAAATATTATTCCGGCTTTAACGTCTTTTCGTACCTGACGTTTCGCGCCATTGTCAGCCTGCTGACTGCACTCTTCATCTCTTTGTGGATGGGGCCGCGCATGATTGCCCGTCTGCAAAAACTCTCTTTTGGTCAGGTCGTTCGCAACGATGGTCCGGAGTCGCACTTCAGTAAGCGCGGCACACCGACCATGGGTGGCATCATGATCCTGACAGCGATTGTGGTTTCCGTGCTGCTGTGGGCTTACCCATCGAACCCGTATGTCTGGTGCGTGCTGGTCGTGCTGGTGGGTTACGGCGTTATCGGCTTTGTTGATGACTACCGCAAAGTTGTGCGTAAAGACACCAAAGGACTTATCGCGCGCTGGAAGTATTTCTGGATGTCGGTGATCGCACTGGGCGTGGCTTTTGCTCTCTACCTGGCCGGTAACGACACGCCTGCGACCCAATTGGTGGTGCCATTCTTCAAAGATGTGATGCCGCAACTGGGCATTTTCTACATTCTGCTCGCTTACTTCGTCATCGTCGGTACGGGTAATGCCGTAAATCTGACGGACGGTCTTGATGGCCTGGCGATTATGCCTACCGTCTTTGTTGCGGGTGGCTTTGCACTGGTGGCCTGGGCGACAGGTAACATGAACTTTGCCAACTATCTGCATATTCCTTACCTGCGTCACGCGGGTGAACTGGTGATCGTCTGTACGGCGATTGTCGGTGCGGGTCTGGGCTTCCTGTGGTTCAACACTTACCCGGCGCAGGTCTTTATGGGCGATGTCGGTTCGCTGGCGCTGGGGGGCGCGCTGGGCATTATTGCCGTGCTGCTGCGTCAGGAATTCTTGCTGGTGATCATGGGCGGCGTGTTCGTGGTTGAAACCCTGTCGGTCATTTTGCAGGTGGGGTCGTTCAAGCTGCGCGGGCAGCGTATTTTCCGCATGGCACCGATTCATCACCATTATGAACTGAAAGGTTGGCCGGAACCGCGCGTCATTGTGCGCTTCTGGATTATTTCGCTGATGCTGGTCCTGATCGGACTGGCAACGCTCAAGGTACGTTAATCATGGCAGATTACCAGGGTAAAAAAGTCGTCATTATTGGTCTTGGTCTGACGGGGCTCTCGTGCGTGGATTTCTTCCTCGCACGCGGCGTCACGCCAAAAGTGATGGACACGCGAACCTCTCCTCCGGGGCTGGATAAGCTACCCGAAGCGGTTGAGCGTCACCTCGGTAGTCTGAATGATGACTGGCTGCTTGCTGCTGATCTGATTGTTGCAAGCCCGGGCATCGCCCTGGCGCACCCTTCGTTGAGTGCGGCGGCAGACGCAGGTGTTGAAATTGTCGGTGATATCGAACTGTTTTGCCGGGAAGCGCAGGCACCGATTGTGGCAATTACCGGCTCGAACGGTAAAAGCACGGTCACCACGCTGGTGGGTGAGATGGCGGCCTCAGCGGGCGTTAACGTCGGCGTTGGGGGCAATATCGGTCTTCCTGCATTGATGCTGCTGGATGAAGCTCGTCAGCTTTATGTCCTTGAGCTTTCCAGTTTCCAACTGGAAACCACCTCCAGCCTTCAGGCGGTGGCGGCGACGATCCTCAACGTGACTGAAGATCATATGGACCGCTATCCGTTTGGTCTGCAGCAATACCGTGCCGCGAAGTTGCGGGTTTATGAAAATGCCAAAGTATGCGTAGTGAATGCGGATGACGGTTTAACGATGCCGGTACGCGGCGCTGATGAACGCTGTGTCAGCTTCGGCGTAGATGTCGGTGACTATCACCTTAATCGTCAGCAAGGGGAAACCTGGCTGCGCGTGAAAGGCGAAAAAGTGCTTAACGTCAAAGAGATGAAGCTCAGCGGCCAGCATAACTACACCAATGCCCTGGCGGCACTGGCACTGGCCGATGCAGCCGGTTTACCGCGAGCCAGCAGCCTCAAGGCACTGACCACGTTCAGTGGCCTTGCACACCGCTTCCAGCTTGCTCTGGAGCATAACGGTGTTCGCTGGATCAACGACTCCAAAGCGACCAATGTGGGAAGCACCGAAGCGGCGCTGAATGGCCTGCATGTGGATGGCACTTTGTATCTGCTGCTCGGTGGCGACGGAAAATCAGCCGATTTCACGCCGCTGAAACGCTACCTGGAAGGTGACAATGTGCGCCTGTACTGTTTTGGTCGCGATGGTGCTGAACTTGCCGCTTTGCGCCCGGAAATCGCTGAGCAAACCGCCGATATGGAGCAGGCGATGCGCCTTATTGCGACCCGCGTTCGTCCGGGCGATATGGTACTGCTGTCACCTGCTTGTGCCAGCCTGGATCAGTTTAAAAACTTTGAGCAGCGTGGCGATGTCTTCACTCGCCTCGCTGAGGAGTTAGGTTAATGCGCTTAACGCTCCCTCGTCCGAGAATGCCGCGCCTGCCAGGATTTGGAATCCTGGCGTGGGTGTTTGGCGCATTGAAGGGCTGGGTGATGGGCTCACGCGTGAAAGACGATGACAGTCTGGTCATGTATGACCGCACGATGCTATGGCTAACGTTGGGTCTTGCGGCTATCGGTTTCATCATGGTGACTTCGGCTTCAATGCCTGTTGGGCAGCGCTTGACGGCCGATCCATTTTTCTTCGCCAAGCGCCATGCGCTCTATCTGTTCCTGGCGTTCTGTTTTGCTATGGTGACGTTGCGATTACCGATGGAGTTCTGGCAACGCTGGAGCTCTGCGATGCTAATCGCCGCTATCGTGATGCTGCTCGTGGTGTTGCTGGTAGGTAGCTCCATTAACGGTGCATCGCGTTGGATCGATTTAGGGGTGATGCGTTTCCAGCCAGCGGAATTTACCAAGCTGTCGTTGTTCTGCTATCTGGCGAACTACCTGGTACGTAAGGTCGATGAAGTACGTAACAACCTGCGCGGCTTCCTGAAACCCATGGGTGTGATCATGGTGCTGGCTGTGTTGCTGCTGGCGCAGCCTGACCTTGGTACTGTCGTTGTGCTCTTTATTACCACCCTGGCGATGCTGTTTCTGGCGGGGGCAAAACTTTGGCAGTTCATCGCCATTATCGGTTCCGGTATTGCAGCTGTAGTGCTGCTGATCCTCGCAGAGCCTTATCGTATTCGCCGTGTGACCTCGTTCTGGAACCCGTGGGATGATCCTTTCGGTAGCGGTTACCAGCTAACCCAATCCCTGATGGCCTTCGGGCGCGGAGAGTTGTGGGGACAAGGACTTGGGAACTCGGTGCAAAAACTGGAGTATTTACCTGAAGCGCATACTGACTTCATCTTCGCCATTATCGGCGAGGAACTGGGTTATATCGGTGTGGTACTTGCGCTTTTAATGGTATTCTTCGTCGCTTTCCGCGCCATGTCCATTGGGCGTAAAGCGCTGGAAATTGATCAACGATTTTCTGGTTTCCTGGCCTGCTCTATTGGCATCTGGTTTAGTTTCCAGGCGCTGGTCAACGTCGGCGCCGCTGCCGGTATGTTACCGACCAAAGGTCTGACACTGCCGCTTATCAGCTACGGTGGTTCCAGTTTATTGATCATGTCGACGGCCATCATGCTGTTGTTACGTATCGATTATGAGACGCGTCTGGAAAAAGCCCAGGCGTTTACACGAGGTTTACGATGAGCGGTCAAGCGAAGCGGTTAATGGTGATGGCGGGCGGTACCGGTGGACATGTCTTCCCGGGACTGGCGGTTGCGCACCATTTAATGGATCAGGGCTGGCAAGTGCGCTGGCTGGGAACCGCCGATCGCATGGAAGCCGATCTGGTGCCAAAACACGGCATCGAGATCGACTTTATTCGTATTTCAGGTTTGCGTGGCAAAGGTGTGAAAGCCTTACTGCTCGCGCCTCTGCGTATTTTCAACGCCTGGCGTCAGGCGCGCGCCATCATGCAGCGTTACAAGCCGGATGTCGTGCTGGGAATGGGCGGCTATGTTTCTGGTCCTGGCGGTTTAGCGGCCTGGTCGCTGGGGATCCCGGTAGTGCTTCATGAGCAAAACGGGATTGCCGGGCTGACCAATAAATGGCTGGCGAAAATCGCCACCAAAGTGATGCAGGCTTTCCCGGGCGCATTCCCGAAAGCTGACGTGGTGGGTAACCCGGTTCGCGTCGACGTGCTCGCACTGCCGCTGCCACAAGAACGTCTGCCTGGTCGTGAAGGGCCGGTTCGGGTGCTGGTGGTTGGCGGTTCGCAAGGTGCGCGCGTGCTGAACCAGACGATGCCGCAGGTAGCAGCGAAACTGGGTGATGCGGTGACCATCTGGCATCAGAGCGGCAAAGGTGCACAGCAAACCGTTGAACAGGCATATGTCGATGCCGGTCAGTCTCAGCACAAAGTGACAGAGTTTATTGACGATATGGCGAAGGCTTATGCCTGGGCTGATGTCGTAGTGTGTCGTTCTGGTGCGCTGACGGTGAGTGAAATCGCTGCGGCAGGCTTGCCGGCGCTGTTTGTGCCGTTCCAGCATAAAGATCGGCAGCAATACTGGAATGCGCTGCCGCTGGAAAAAGCGGGTGCGGCGAAGATTCTGGAGCAACCGCAGTTCACCGTCGATGCCGTTGTGCAGACACTGGCGGGCTGGAATCGAACTGAATTACTGGCGATGGCAGAGCGTGCACGTGCCGCGGCTATCCCGGACGCCACCCAACGAGTGGCAAACGAAGTGAGTCTGGCAGCTCAGGCTTAATACTGGCGATGCCTTTTGCGTCGCGCGAATTTGAAGTGGTAGATGGCATAAAGAATGAATACACAACAACTGGCAAAACTGCGTTCAATCGTGCCCGAGATGCGTCGCGTCCGGCACATTCACTTTGTTGGCATCGGTGGTGCTGGCATGGGCGGTATTGCCGAAGTTTTGGCTAACGAAGGCTATCAGATTAGCGGTTCCGACCTGGCACCGAACCCCGTCACGCAGCAATTGACTGCGCTGGGTGCAACGATTTATTTCAACCATCGCCCTGAAAACGTCAGTGACGCCAGTGTTGTGGTGGTGTCGAGTGCAATCTCTGCCGATAACCCGGAAATTGTGGCCGCTAACGAAGCACGTATCCCGGTTATCCGTCGTGCTGAAATGCTGGCTGAGTTGATGCGTTTTCGTCATGGCATTGCGATTGCCGGTACGCACGGTAAAACCACGACCACGGCGATGGTCTCCAGTATTTATGCTGAAGGTGGTCTGGATCCAACCTTCGTCAATGGTGGTCTCGTAAAAGCGGCGGGTGTGCATGCTCGTCTGGGTCACAGCCGTTATCTGATTGCGGAAGCGGATGAGAGTGATGCGTCATTCCTCCATCTGCAGCCGATGGTGGCCATTGTCACTAATATCGAAGCGGACCACATGGACACGTATCAGGGTGACTTCGAGAACCTGAAAACGACGTTTATCAACTTCCTGCATAACTTGCCGTTTTACGGCCGTGCGGTGATGTGTGTGGACGATCCGGTTATCCGTGAGCTGCTGCCGCGCGTTGGCCGCCAGATAACAACTTACGGTTTTAGTGAAGATGCTGATGTTCGTGTACAGGATTACCAGCAAAAAGGGGCTCAAGGCCACTTCACTCTGATTCGTCAGGATAAACCGGATATGCAGGTCATGCTGAATGCCCCCGGTCGCCATAATGCGTTGAATGCGGCTGCAGCCGTGGCTGTCGCGACCGAAGAAGGCATTGATGACGAAGATATTCTGCGCGCGCTGGAGAATTTCCAGGGCACGGGCCGTCGTTTCGATTTCCTCGGCGAGTTCCCGCTGGAAACCGTAAACGGTAAAGCCGGTACCGCGATGCTGGTTGATGATTACGGTCATCACCCAACGGAAGTGGATGCAACGATCAAAGCGGCACGTGCGGGCTGGCCGGACAAAAATCTGGTGATGTTGTTCCAGCCACACCGTTTTACGCGTACGCGCGACCTGTACGACGACTTTGCGAATGTGCTGACGCAGGTTGATGCGCTACTGATGCTGGATGTCTATTCAGCGGGTGAGACGGCAATCCCCGGAGCGGACAGTCGCTCCTTGTGCCGCACGATCCGTGGCCGTGGCAAAGTGGATCCGATCCTGGTCTCCGATCCTGCACAGGCCGCCGCTATGTTGGCACCGGTGCTGACCGGCAACGATCTGATCCTTATCCAGGGTGCAGGGAACATCGGCAAAATCGCTCGCCACCTGGCAGACGTGAAACTGAAGCCGCAGGAGGAAGAACGCCATGGCTGAGAAAGTCGCAGTCCTTCTGGGCGGCTCTTCTGCTGAACGTGACGTTTCGCTGAACTCTGGCGCTGCGGTGCTGAAAGGTTTGCTCGAAGGCGGTGTTGACGCACATCCGGTCGATCCGCGTGAGGTGGATGTCACCGCTTTGAAAGCGATGGGATTCGATAAAGTTTTTATCGCGCTTCACGGTCGCGGTGGCGAAGATGGAACGTTACAAGGGCTGCTTGAGCTGATCGGTTTGCCCTATACCGGCAGTGGCGTGATGGCATCTGCCATTTCCATGGATAAGATGCGCAGCAAGTTGCTCTGGCAGGGTGCAGGGCTTCCGGTTGCTTCAGGTGTTGCTGTTACGCGGCAAGAATTTGAAATTGGACTTAAGAACGACGCTATTCAACGCATTGAATTGCTGGGGTTACCCGTTATTGTCAAGCCCAGTCGTGAAGGCTCCAGCGTCGGCATGTCAAAAGTGGATGAATTTGCTGCATTAAACACGGCACTCGCCCTTGCTTTTCAACACGATGATGAAGTTTTAATCGAAAAATGGCTCAGTGGGCCGGAATTTACGGTTGCGATACTCGGTGAAGAAATTTTACCGTCAATTCGCATCCAGCCTGCTGGAACCTTCTATGATTATGAGGCGAAGTATCTCTCTGATGAGACAAAATATTTCTGCCCGGCAGGTCTGGAAGCGGAAGACGAAGTGAAATTGCAATCCCTGGTGTTGAAAGCCTGGCAAGTTTTGGGCTGTCGCGGATGGGGACGCATTGATGCAATGAAAGACAGCGATGGTCAGTTTTATTTGCTGGAAGCGAATACATCGCCAGGCATGACCAGCCATAGTCTGGTTCCGATGGCAGCACGTCAGGCGGGGTTAAGTTTCTCCCAACTCGTCGTGCGAATTTTGAATCTGGCGGAGTGATATGTCTCAGGCTGCGCTGAACACGAGAAATCGCGATGTCGAAGAGGCTCCAGCTTCCCGTCGCAGTAATGGAACGCGTCTTGCAGGCATTATTTTCCTGCTGACGGTGTTATGTACCGTGTTGGTGAGCAGTTGGGTTGTGTTGGGCTGGATGGAAGACGCGCAACGTTTACCGTTGTCGAAACTGGTGGTAACAGGCGATCGTCATTACACCCGTAACGATGATATTCGCCAGTCAATACTGGCGTTAGGCGCACCCGGCACTTTTATGACGCAGGATGTCAACATTATCCAGAGCCAGATTGAACGTCTACCCTGGATAAAACAGGCCAGCGTCAGGAAGCAATGGCCTGATGAATTGAAGATTCATCTGGTTGAATTTGTGCCCATAGCACGTTGGAATGATCAGCACATGATGGATACGGACGGTAATTCGTTCAGTGTTCCCGCCGATCGTACCAGCAAGCAGGTTTTACCCATGCTGTACGGCCCGGAAGGGAGTGAAAGTGAAGTTTTACAGGGCTTCCGTGACATGGGACAGGTGCTGGCGAAGGATAAATTCACGTTAAAAGAAGCGGCAATGACAGCACGACGTTCGTGGCAATTGACGCTCAACAACGATATCAAGCTCAATCTGGGCCGGGGCGACACCATGAAACGCCTGGCACGCTTTGTAGAACTGTATCCAGTTCTACAACAACAAGCACAGGTTGATGGCAAAGAGATAAGCTACGTGGATTTACGCTATGACTCTGGCGCGGCGGTAGGTTGGAAACCGGCCCCGGCACAGGACCCTAATCAGCAACAGAATCAGGCACAGGCAGAGCAATAATGATCAAGGCGACGGACAGAAAACTGGTAGTTGGACTGGAGATTGGCACCGCGAAGGTGGCCGCTTTAGTAGGGGAAGTTCTGCCCGACGGTATGGTCAATATCATTGGTGTGGGTAGCTGCCCGTCCCGCGGTATGGATAAAGGCGGAGTGAACGACCTTGAATCGGTTGTGAAGTGTGTTCAACGTGCCATCGATCAGGCTGAATTGATGGCTGATTGCCAGATATCTTCAGTTTATCTGGCGCTGTCCGGCAAGCACATTAGCTGCCAGAATGAGATTGGTATGGTGCCAATTTCAGAAGAGGAAGTGACGCAGGAAGATGTCGAGAATGTTGTGCACACCGCCAAATCCGTACGTGTGCGCGATGAGCATCGTGTCCTGCATGTTATTCCTCAGGAATATGCCATTGATTACCAGGAAGGAATCAAGAACCCGGTTGGTCTTTCCGGTGTGCGTATGCAGGCAAAAGTGCATTTGATTACCTGCCATAACGACATGGCTAAAAACATTGTTAAAGCCGTGGAACGATGTGGGCTGAAAGTTGACCAACTGATATTTGCCGGACTGGCATCCAGCTATTCCGTGTTGACGGAAGACGAACGTGAACTGGGTGTCTGCGTTGTAGACATCGGCGGTGGTACAATGGATATGGCGGTTTATACCGGTGGTGCACTGCGTCATACCAAAGTGATCCCGTATGCAGGGAACGTGGTGACCAGCGATATCGCATACGCGTTTGGTACACCACCAAGTGATGCCGAAGCGATCAAAGTGCGCCATGGTTGCGCGCTGGGCTCTCTGGTGGGTAAGGACGAGAGCGTTGAAGTCCCGAGCGTGGGTGGAAGACCACCACGCAGTCTGCAGCGTCAAACGCTGGCGGACGTGATTGAGCCGCGTTATACCGAGCTCCTCAATCTGGTCAACGATGAAATTTTGCAATTGCAGGAACAGCTGCGTACACAAGGTGTGAAACATCACCTGGCTGCGGGGATTGTTCTGACCGGCGGTGCAGCGCAAATTGAAGGTCTTGCGGCCTGCGCTCAACGCGTGTTCCATACGCAGGTGCGTATTGGTGCGCCGCTGAATATTACTGGCTTAACAGATTATGCCCAGGAGCCGTACTACTCGACGGCGGTGGGCCTGCTGCACTATGGAAAAGAGACCCATTTAAGTGGTGAAGCAGAAGTGGAAAAACGCGTATCAGTCGGTTCGTGGTTTAAGCGACTTAACAGCTGGCTACGTAAAGAATTTTAATTTTTCAGAGACCGGGGCACATTAACGGTCTCAGGCGACAGGCACAAAACGGAGAGAAATTATGTTTGAACCTATGGAACTGACCAACGACGCGGTGATTAAAGTCATCGGCGTCGGTGGCGGCGGCGGTAATGCCGTTGAACACATGGTGCGCGAGCGCATCGAGGGTGTTGAATTCTTCGCAGTGAATACCGATGCTCAGGCATTGCGTAAGACAGCGGTGGGTCAGACCATTCAGATCGGTGGTGGCATCACCAAAGGTCTGGGCGCTGGGGCAAACCCAGAGGTCGGCCGTAATGCAGCAGAAGAAGACCGTGAAGCCCTGCGCGCTGCGCTGGATGGTGCGGATATGGTCTTTATCGCAGCGGGTATGGGCGGTGGCACCGGTACGGGTGCCGCACCTGTCGTTGCTGAGGTTGCAAAAGATTTGGGGATTCTGACCGTTGCTGTCGTGACCAAGCCTTTCAATTTTGAAGGCAAGAAGCGTATGGCATTTGCGGAACAGGGTATCGCTGAGCTGTCCAAACATGTGGATTCGCTGATCACTATCCCGAACGATAAGTTGCTTAAAGTTCTTGGTCGCGGTATCTCCCTGCTGGATGCATTTGGTGCTGCGAACGACGTATTGAAAGGTGCGGTGCAAGGTATCGCTGAACTGATCACCCGTCCGGGCCTGATGAACGTTGACTTTGCTGACGTGCGTACCGTGATGTCCGAAATGGGCTATGCCATGATGGGCTCAGGTGTTGCGAAGGGCGAAGACCGCGCAGAAGAAGCCGCAGAAATGGCGATCTCTTCTCCGCTGCTGGAAGATATCGATCTGTCTGGTGCGCGTGGTGTATTGGTTAACATTACAGCTGGCTTTGACTTGCGTCTGGATGAGTTCGAAACTGTGGGTAACACGATTCGTGCGTTTGCATCGGATAATGCGACCGTGGTTATCGGTACTTCTCTGGATCCGGATATGAACGACGAATTGCGAGTGACTGTCGTTGCGACAGGTATCGGCATGGACAAACGTCCTGAAATTACGCTGGTAACCAACAAGCAGCAACAGCAACCTGTGATGGATCGTTACCAGCAGCACGGTATGCCGGCGATGCAGCAAGAGCAGAAACCTGCTGCTAAAGTGGTGAACGACAATGCGCCGCAAACCACGAAAGAACCGGATTATCTCGACATTCCAGCATTCCTGCGTAAACAAGCAGATTAAGAATTCGCTGGAAGTTGGGCATCTTCGCTCTTTGTGCTAAACTGGCCCACCGATTGTGTAGTACACTTCGGTTGGATAGGTAATTAGGCGAGATTATACGATGATCAAACAAAGGACATTAAAACGTATCGTTCAGGCGACTGGCGTCGGTTTACATACCGGCAAAAAAGTCACACTGACGTTGCGCCCTGCGCCGGCCAATACCGGGGTCATCTATCGTCGCACTGACTTAAATCCTCCGGTAGATTTCCCGGCTGATGCTAAATCTGTGCGTGATACCATGCTCTGTACGTGTCTGGTGAACGAGCATGACGTGCGGATTTCAACAGTTGAGCATCTTAATGCTGCTCTGGCTGGTCTGGGTATCGACAACATTATTGTTGAAGTCGATGCGCCAGAAATCCCGATTATGGATGGCAGTGCTGCACCGTTCGTTTATCTTCTGCTGGATGCAGGCGTCGAAGAGCTGCGTAGCGCGAAGAAATTCGTTCGAATCAAAGAGACGGTGCGCGTTGAAGACGGTGATAAATGGGCAGAGTTCAGACCATATAACGGTTTCTCTCTGGACTTCACCATCGACTTTAACCATCCGGCGATTGATGCCAGTACTCAGCGTTATGCGATGAACTTCTCTGCCGACGCATTCATGCGCCAGATTAGTCGTGCGCGTACATTCGGTTTCATGCGTGATATCGAATACCTCCAGTCTCGTGGTTTGTGTCTGGGCGGTAGCTTCGATTGTGCCATCGTAGTTGACGATTATCGCGTATTGAACGAAGACGGCCTGCGCTTCGAAGATGAATTTGTGCGTCATAAAATGCTGGATGCAATTGGCGACCTGTTCATGTGTGGTCACAACATCGTCGGTGCATTTACCGCGTTTAAATCCGGTCATGCATTGAACAACAAACTGTTGCAGGCCGTCCTGGCGAAACAGGAAGCCTGGGAATATGTGACTTACGAAAACGATGCTGAACTGCCGCTGGCATTCAAAGCTCCGTCACTGGTTCTGGCGTAAATCTAACTTCACCCGTTAGATACAAATTCGACTGGTCTTTCTGGCAAACTCTCTCCTGCCAGGAAACCAGTCGTTTTTTATTTGATTTCCGTCTGATTTTTCCCTTGTTACATCCATAGTGCTTTTAAAGGCTCGTACGAGTGCGATTGCTGCTTTCCTGGTCGATTTCGCCTGCCTGACGCCTTATTATCGCTGCTGTCTTTGCCCATTAATGGTACTATCGGTGCGCAAAATAACGCGTTCCGGATCTATACGGGCAAGTTTGAATATTTTTTGGTGGATTGAGTGAGCGGATTACTGACGCGCTGGCGACAATTTGGCAGACGTTATTTCTGGCCGCATCTCCTGCTGGGGATGGTCGCGGCGAGTTTCGGCTTGCCTGCGCTCAACAGCACCGAACATACCGAACCGGTCAGAACTGCAACCCGTAATCACGATGGATCAGGTACGGTAAACTTTACCAACCTGGCATTGCTCGAAGGGACACGTCGTCCCAACTTTACCGTTGATTACTGGCATCAACATGCCATTCGAACCGTTATTCGTCATCTCTCTTTCGCGATGGCGCCTCAAGCGCTGCCGGTTGTGGAAGAAGCATTACCGATTCAGGCGCACCATCTCGCGTTACTGGACACGCTCAGCGCACTGCTGACCCAGGAGCGGAGACCGTCGACGACCATCCACCAGGCATTCTATGCCGGTTTTCCCTCTTATTCTGTATTCACAGTCCGTACCTGGGTAAGCCAGGTTCAGGGCATACGTGCCGGACCTCAACGCCTTAGCTGAAAAAAATAACCTTCAACTAATTTTTGACTCCGCAAAGCGGGGCGTTTGAGATTTTTATTATGCTTATCAAATTATTAACAAAAGTATTCGGTAGCCGTAACGATCGTACACTGCGTCGTATGCGCAAAGCGGTTGCACTGATTAACACCATGGAACCTGCGATGGAGAAGCTCACTGATGATGAGCTGAAAGGTAAGACCGTAGAGTTTCGTGCCCGTATTGAGAAAGGTGAGACGGTTGAAAGCCTGATCCCGGATGCCTTCGCCGTCGTCCGTGAAGCCAGTAAACGCGTCTTTGGCATGCGTCACTTTGACGTGCAGTTGCTCGGCGGTATGGTGCTTAACGAACGCTGCATCGCTGAAATGCGTACCGGCGAAGGTAAAACACTGACCGCAACGTTGCCTGCTTACCTCAACGCCTTGAGCGGTAAAGGCGTGCATGTAGTGACCGTGAACGATTACCTCGCCCAGCGTGATGCGGAAAACAACCGTCCTCTGTTCGAATTCCTCGGCTTAACCGTCGGTATCAACTTACCAGGAATGCCAGCGCCGGCGAAACGTGCTGCTTATGCTGCTGACATCACTTACGGTACCAACAACGAATACGGCTTTGACTACCTGCGTGACAACATGGCATTCAGCCCGGAAGACCGCGTACAGCGTAAGCTGCATTATGCGCTGGTCGATGAGGTGGACTCCATCCTGATTGACGAAGCACGTACACCGCTGATCATCTCCGGCCCGGCTGAAGACAGTTCTGAGCTGTACCGTAAAGTAAACAAAATCATTCCTCACCTGATTCGTCAGGAAAAAGAAGATTCCGACACCTTCCAGGGTGAGGGGCACTTCTCTGTTGATGAGAAATCTCGCCAGGTAAACCTGACCGAACGTGGTCTGGTGATGATTGAAGAGCTGTTGGTGAACCAGGGCATTATGGAAGAGGGTGAGTCTTTGTACTCTCCGACCAACATTATGCTTATGCACCACGTGACGGCGGCTTTACGTGCACATGCACTCTTCACCCGCGACGTTGACTACATCGTTAAAGATGGTGAAGTCATCATCGTCGATGAGCACACCGGCCGTACTATGCAAGGTCGTCGCTGGTCTGATGGCCTGCATCAGGCTGTTGAAGCGAAAGAAGGCGTGGATATTCAGAACGAAAACCAGACGTTGGCTTCCATCACCTTCCAGAACTACTTCCGTCTGTATGAAAAACTGGCCGGTATGACCGGTACTGCCGACACCGAAGCTTTCGAATTCAGCTCTATCTACAAACTCGATACTGTCGTGGTGCCGACAAACCGCCCAATGATCCGTAAAGATATGCCGGATCTGGTCTACATGACCGAAGCGGAAAAAATTCAGGCAATCATCGAAGATATTCGTGAACGCACAGCGGCGGGCCAGCCGGTTCTGGTGGGGACCATTTCCATTGAGAAATCCGAAGTGGTTTCCGAAGAACTGACCAAAGCAGGCATTAAACACAATGTTCTGAACGCCAAATTCCATGCGAAAGAAGCGGACATCGTTGCGCAAGCCGGTTATACCGCAGCCGTGACCATCGCTACCAACATGGCGGGTCGTGGTACTGATATCGTACTGGGTGGTAGCTGGCAGTCTGAAGTGGCTGAACTAACCGATCCAACGGCTGAACAAATTGCGCAAATCAAAGCCGACTGGCAGATTCGCCATGATGCTGTCCTTGCTGCGGGTGGTCTGCATATTATCGGTACTGAGCGCCATGAATCTCGTCGTATCGATAACCAGCTGCGTGGCCGTTCTGGTCGTCAGGGTGATGCTGGTTCTTCCCGCTTCTACCTGTCTATGGAAGATGCGCTGATGCGTATTTTCGCCTCGGACCGCGTGTCGGGCATGATGCGTAAACTCGGGATGAAACCAGGCGAAGCGATTGAACACCCGTGGGTCACCAAAGCCATCGCCAATGCACAGCGCAAAGTAGAAAGCCGTAACTTTGATATTCGTAAACAGCTGCTTGAATACGATGATGTGGCGAACGATCAACGTCGCGCGATCTATACTCAGCGTAACGAGTTACTGGACGTTTCTGATGTCAGCGAAACCATCAACAGCATTCGTGAAGATGTGTTTAAAGCGACTATCGACGGACATATTCCACCGCAATCTCTGGAAGAGATGTGGGATATTGCTGGCCTGGAAGAGCGTCTGAAAAACGATTTCGACCTCGAACTGCCGATTGCAGAATGGCTGGATAAAGAGCCTGAGCTGCATGAAGAAACGCTGCGTGAGCGTATCCTTGAACAGGCGATTGAAGTTTATAAACGCAAAGAAGAGGTAGTTGGCGCTGAAATGATGCGTCATTTCGAGAAAGGCGTCATGTTGCAGACTCTCGACTCCCTGTGGAAAGAGCATCTGGCCGCAATGGATTACCTGCGTCAGGGTATTCATCTGCGTGGCTATGCGCAGAAAGATCCGAAGCAGGAATACAAGCGTGAGTCCTTCTCAATGTTCGCAGCCATGCTCGAATCGCTGAAATATGAAGTGATCAGCACGCTGAGCAAAGTACAGGTACGCATGCCGGAAGAAGTTGAGGCAATGGAACAGCAGCGCCGTGAAGAAGCGGAGCGTCTGGCCCAAATGCAGCAACTGAGCCATCGTGACGACAATGCGGAAGCGGCGGCGGATCTGGCCGCCCAGACGGGCGACCGCAAAGTGGGACGTAACGATCCCTGCCCTTGTGGGTCCGGTAAGAAATTCAAACAGTGCCATGGCCGCTTGAGCTAAAAGGTACGAATAACAAAGAAAGGCGCAGAGATCTGCGCCTTTTTTATGGAGTTATCACCATGAAAATACTGCAAATCGCCGTGGGGATTATTCGCAACCCACAACATGAAATCTTTATCACCCAGCGCGCCGCTGATGCTCATATGGCGAATAAATGGGAATTTCCCGGCGGCAAAATAGAGCAGGGCGAGACCCCTGAGCAAGCTGTTATTCGCGAGCTTGAGGAGGAAGTAGGGATCATTGCCCGTTTACCACAGCTTTTTGACACGCTGGAATATCAGTTCCCGGATCGTCACATCACGTTGTGGTTTTATCTTATCGAGCAGTGGGAAGGGGAGCCGTGGGGAAAAGAAGGGCAGCCTGGCAGTTGGGTTGTGCTGAGTGAGGCGGATGCTGATAAGTTTCCGCCTGCAAACGGACCTGTTATCGCGAAATTAATGCAGCAACGTCACAATAACTGAGTATAAACAGTGCGGGAGACATCATCGTCCCGCACCACAAGCATATTAATGTTGCTCTTCACTCCAGTCGTCACTATCAGTGAGATCCCCTGAACTTGGGATGCGTTTTTCTTCCGCTGCCCATTCGCCTAAATCAATAAGCTGGCAGCGTTTCGAACAAAAAGGACGGAATGGACTGGTTTCATTCCAGACGACGGATTGCCCGCAGTTGGGGCAGTTTACGTGCATAATTTCTGACATTTTTGCTCCTTAGCAGCAGGCCAGTTCGAAATCCAGACGCTCAGGAACAATACCGTTTTCACTATCCAGAGGCATAAAGCGAATCGCAAAGCGACTCTTATGACCTGAGATTTGCGGGTAGATCTGATCGGCTAGCGTCAGTTTCAGGCGCAGGAGATCCGCATCTTCACCGTTATCCTGGTAGAAACCGTTGAGACTGGTTTGCTTACGAAACTCAGCGGAGTTACGAATTAAATCCAGAATCATCGACAAGGTGTGAATAAGCGGAGCCAGACTATCAAGCCAAACTTTCACCTGCGCATCGCGAAGTTCTTGCGGCATATGTAGCCAGACATGCAGTGTCGGCAGGTCGAAGCTGCAGCAACCACCAGGAATACTCAGACGTTGGCGAACAAGGCCAATCAGCCTGTCTTCACGCACAAGTTGGCCGACGCGCGGCGCACTCATCAACATCGTACTGGTCTCTTTTAGCTGCTCGCGGATAGCGTCAATGCGGCTGATATCCACACCCGGGACTTCGACCCAGGCTTTCAGTTTACGCTGCTGGCGTTCAAGTTCTTTCAGCAGTTCGGTACGAATATCGCCACGCTCGAACACATCCAGCAATTCCCCTGCGTTGCGGAAAAAATGCAGTGCATCGGCATGATCGGCGAGAGGCAGGCGGACAGTAAGCTGTTGGAGTAAAAACTCGATACGCAGCCAGGTACGCATCTTTTCGTTTAGTGGGTGTTCAAATAATACGTGGGTCTGCATTAGGGCGTTTCCTGTGATACAGCCTGCGACGCATAGCCCAGATAGGCAGCATGCAGGCGGGCAACATCCGATGCAATTGCATCTGGTGCGCCATTATTGTCAATAACATCGTCCGCGACCGCAAGACGTGCTTCACGCGAAGCTTGCGCGGCAAGAATTTGTTCAGCATGTTCACGGCTGACGCCATCACGCTGCATGGTCCGTAAAATTTGTGTCTCGGGTGACACGTCAATAACCAGCACTCTGTCAGCTTTGCTCTGTAACTGGTTTTCAACCAGTAGTGGGACTACCCAAAGCACATAGGGAGAAGTCGCTTCAGCCAGGTGAAGCTGAGTCTGCTGATGAATAAGCGGATGCAGCAAACCGTTGAGCCAAATTTTTTCGTCCGGGGACGCAAACACACGCTCCCGAAGTGCCCGACGGTTCAGTGAGCCATCCTGATTGAGAATATCTGCACCAAAATGTGTTTCGATAGCTGCCAATGCCGGCATTCCCGGTTCCACGACCTGACGAGCGATAAGATCGGCATCCACCACTTCAATGCCATGCACAGCGAATGCATTCGCCACTGTGCTTTTGCCGCTACCAATCCCCCCGGTTAAGGCGACCGTATAACCCATAGCATTCTGTCTCAAAAATGTCTGCCCTGAAAATATAACCAGCAATTTTTACGTTATCCGGTTGGCGAAATAGCCAGCGTCAACAAACGAAGCGCGGGGATGAAATATGTATTTCCATGCTGAATCAATAGGTTGTAATTTAATCAATACAACATCACGTAATAACCCGATCGCTCACCCATCCAGCAGGTAAATTTATAGGATTGTAGCGTAAAAAAAGAGAATTTCGCAGTCTTGCGGAGTCCTTATTAGTGCGTATGATAACGTCACTGGAGTTGTGTGTTTGCAAGTCTGTGTTGTTCGCCATTAACCCCAGGAATCCGAAATGCGTATTGAAGAAGATCTGAAATTAGGTTTTAAAGACGTTCTTATCCGCCCTAAACGTTCTACCCTCAAAAGCCGTTCCGATGTTGAACTGGAGCGCGAATTCACTTTTAAGCATTCAGGCATGCGCTGGTCTGGCGTACCGGTTATCGCGGCCAATATGGATACCGTAGGCACCTTTGCAATGGCGAAAGCGCTGGCTTCGTTTGATATTCTGACTGCGGTACACAAGCATTACTCCGTTGAAGACTGGAAAGGCTTTGTTCAACGCGAAACGGAATCCGTGCTGCGTCACGTGATGGTTTCAACCGGTACCTCTGATACCGATTTCGAAAAGACAAAACAGATCCTTGCCCTGCACCCGCAGCTGAACTTCGTTTGCATTGACGTAGCGAATGGTTACTCAGAACACTTCGTGCAGTTCTTAGCGAAAGCACGTGAAGCCTGGCCGAACAAAACCATTTGTGCGGGCAACGTAGTGACCGGTGAAATGTGTGAAGAGCTGATTCTGTCTGGTGCTGATATTGTTAAAGTAGGCATCGGCCCAGGCTCCGTCTGTACGACGCGCGTGAAAACCGGTGTCGGTTACCCGCAGTTGTCTGCTGTTATTGAGTGTGCGGATGCCGCGCACGGTCTGGGTGGTCAAATCGTCAGTGATGGCGGCTGTACTGTCCCTGGCGATGTTGCCAAAGCTTTCGGCGGTGGCGCTGATTTCGTGATGCTTGGCGGTATGCTGGCAGGGCACGAAGAGAGCGGCGGCACGGTGGTTGAAGAAAATGGTGAAAAAGTCATGCTCTTCTATGGCATGAGCTCTGAATCAGCAATGAACCGCCACGTCGGTGGTGTTGCAGGGTACCGTGCAGCAGAAGGCAAAACCGTTAAGCTGGTTCTGCGTGGGCCGGTAGAGAATACCGCCCGCGATATCCTTGGTGGCCTGCGCTCTGCTTGCACCTATGTGGGCGCTTCTCGCTTGAAAGAACTGACCAAACGTACGACTTTTATCCGCGTTCAGGAGCAGGAAAACCGCGTTTTCAATAGTCTCTGATCGTTGGCAGGCGCAGCTTTCTGCGCCTGCTTTACCCCGCACCGCTCATCGCGTCGCCCAGATGAAAAATCGGCAGATACATTGCCACAACTAACGTTCCAATAATGATTCCTGTCACGACCAGCAACAGCGGTTCAAGTAACGATGCCAGATTATCAGCCTGGTGCGATGTTTGCTCGCTATGGTGGTTCGCCAGGTTTTGCAGCATGGTATCCAGTGCGCCCGATGTTTCACCGGTTCTCACCAGTTGAATGCAGAGCGGCGTAAACATGCCACTGGCATGCATTGCTGCCGAGATAGCCTGGCCTTGAGTAATATCATGCTGAATAACCTGGATTTTCTCCCTCCACCAGGGGCAGCTCAGTGTGTTACCCACGCTTTCCAAACCTTGCAGAAAGGCAATCCCTGAACGTTGCGTAAGTGCAAGTACCGTGAAAATCTGGCTGAGTCGTTGACCGCGTACTAACTGACCCATCTGCGGGCAGGCGAGAAGGATGCGCTGCCGATATCGCAACCATCCCTGATGTCGCCTCAGCCCTGTTAACACTCCTGCGCCCAGGATGCAGAGTAAAAGGAGTGGGAGGCCGCACTGCTGCATGAGGTCGGCGAAGGCAATAACACCGCGCGTTAAAGCAGGGAGAGGCGTATTAAATGTCTGATAGATGGTGGCAAATTCCGGGAGCACCAGATAGACCATTGCCAGCACAACCACGAATGCCAGTGCGAGAATAATCAGCGGATAGCGCAGTGCTTTTTTCACTTTACGGGCGAGTGCCAGTTGGTTTTTCTGTTGATCCGCAAGCTTGAAACAGCACTCATCGAGATTACCGGTCAGTTCGCCTGTATGCACCATCGCCAGATAAAGCGGTGGAAAGACATCAGGCCACTGCGCCATGGCATCGGAAAAAGGCTGCCCCTGTTCAAGCTTCTCTGCCAGGGTGTAAAGCAATGCTCGCCACTGTAGTGTTGATTGCTGTTGTGAAAGCAAAATCAGGCTTTCGGGTAGTGTGAGTCCTGCCTGCAAAAGCGTGGCGAGTTGACGGATGATTTCGCTGCTATGTTCGCCTCGCCATAGGGTGCTGCGTACGTTCTGGCGCTTGAGCGAGATTGGGTGGATGTGCTGCTGGTGCAAGGCAAGCAGCACCCGTTGACGCTGAACCTCCCAACTTGATCCTTGTACCAGATCGCCCGCCGCATTGATCCCGGTCCAGCTCCAGAGCGCCTTAGTGGTCATCGGGCATCCCCAGTACGCGAACAATTTCTTCGATGCAGGTCAGGCCCTGCTCGACAGCCTGGCACCCATTCTGGAACAGCGTTGTCATCCCCGCTTGTCTGGAGAGGGCTTCGATTTCCCCTGCAGGCAGACCGCTGGCAATGGCGTGGCGAAGGGGGGTATCGACCTCCAGTACCTCAAACAGTGCCACGCGGCCATGAAATCCGTGATAGCAGCGATTGCAACCCGTCGCCTGCCATTGTGGTAAAGGACGCGGCCAAAGTGACGCTGGCACATGGGTGTTCTCCGGCATACGCTGGCGACAGTGAGGACACAATTTTCGTACCAGGCGCTGAGCAATCACCAGTGAGAGGGCTGAAGAGATCATCCATCGGGCCACCCCCATTTGCTGAATACGCACCAGCGTTTCGGTGGTGGAGTTAGTGTGTAATGTAGAGAGGACAAGATGCCCGGTCTGCGCTGCTTTGATCGCAATTTCTGCTGTTTCACCGTCGCGGATCTCACCGATCATGATGATGTCTGGATCCTGTCGCAGCAGGGCCCTGAGGACGGCCTGAAACGTCAGCCCGGCACGGGGGTTAATTTGCGTCTGGTTCAGGCCCGTCAACGGAATCTCCACCGGGTCTTCCACGCTGCAAATATTCACCCCCACATTATTCCGTGCCTGGAGGGCACTGTAGAGCGTTACGGTTTTTCCGCTGCCCGTGGGGCCGGTTACCAGCATCAGCCCCTGTGGTTTATTGAGTGACGCTTTAAACTGAGCGAGTTGTTGTTGTGTCATACCAAGCTGGATGAGATCTAAGGGCTGGCTGACCTGATGTAACAGACGAAGAACCACCTTCTCGCCATGGCGACAGGGGAGGGTTGCGATGCGAAAAGAAACCTCTTGCCCGGCGAGTGTCACACTGAACTGTCCATCCTGCGGTACGCGGCGTTCGGCGATATCCAGATTACCCAGTACTTTTAAACGGGCTGTTAGCGTACTGGCCATGGTGCTGGCGATGGGCGGCAGAGGGTGCAGTACACCGTCCACCCGCAGGCGGATGCGGTAGCGGTGTTCACCGGGTTCGAAGTGAATATCCGAAGCGCGCTGGGCCAGTGCTTGCTCAAGCGTCTGATTCAGTAATGCCACCGCTGATCCTGATTCTTCCTGAACAACGGGCGTTGGGGAGTCATTCGCCTGCTGAAGATGGCTGTCCATCTGCTCCTGGGTCCAGCACTCGATATCCACACGTCTTTGAGTCGCGAACCGGAGTGCTTCCAGCAATTCATTCGCCGGTTCACCGACGACGGCAATATTGAGCATGTGTGTATCGCTGTTAAGCAAGATGGCGCGATGCCGCTTACACAAGGTGTTCAGTTTATCCTGTTGCATAGCCACGTCTCCTTACTGGCTGTTTACACGAAAGACATCTTCACAGGCTTGTTTCAGCGATTCATTGTTCGTCGTTTCGCAAGTGCGCGACCAACCAGCCATCCCGCTGTTGTTGTTCCATTGTGGTGTCATCACTACCCGCATACCGGTAAGGCTCTCCTGGCCAGTAAGCGCAATAACCCCTTTGGTCACGGTCATGGCGGAGACATAGCGAGTAGTTGCCGGGCTGGGAATGCCGTTGGTACCGCTGTTGCAACTGTCAACGCCACCATGATCGAGTGCGCACAGTTCCACTGCGGTGCGGTAGGGCACAAAGGTTTGCAACATGTCGGTCATCGCGGCTTTGCGCAGGTAGTTCTGGTAGGCGGGAATACCGATGGCGCTCAGTATGGCAATAATGCCGATGACGACCATCAGCTCAATTAAGGTGAATCCTCGTTGTCTGTCCGTTTTCTGCTTCATGTTTCGCTCCTTGGATGAATGGAGGCCACTTTGGCAGCAGAAGAGAAGGCAGACGACTGGGGAAAATGCTGAGTGTGGACGGAGATTCAGCCGTTTTTAACGCTGTTGCATTGGGTAGAGGAACGCTTACGAGCGGGATCGCAAAACCCCCCACCCGCAGGAGAGGGGCTGACTGCTAATTAACGAAAACGCATCGACAAATCCAGCGCACGCACATGTTTAGTCAGTGCGCCGACGGAGATAAAATCAACGCCGGTTTCAGCGAATTCTCGGATAGTCTCAAACGTCACATTACCGGAAACTTCAAGACGTGCCTGCCCATTGGTACGTTTTACGGCTTCGCGCATTTGCTCCGTCTTGAAGTTGTCGAGCATGATGATATCGGCACCCGCTTTTAGTGCATCGTCCAGCTCATCCAGCGTTTCGACTTCCACTTCAACCGGCACGTCAGGGTGCAACCAGAAGGCCTTTTCGACCGCCTGACGAACAGAACCGGAAGCGATAATGTGGTTCTCTTTAATCAAAAATGCGTCCGAAAGCCCCAGACGATGATTGGCGCCGCCACCGCAGAGAACGGCATATTTCAGCGCCGTGCGCAGGCCCGGCAGAGTTTTACGTGTATCCAGTAGCTGGGTTTTCGTGCCATCTAACAGTGCAACATAGCGGCTGACTTCACTTGCAACGCCTGACAGGGTTTGCACGAAATTGAGCGCGGTACGTTCACCGGTCAGCAGGACCCGTGACGGTCCTTGCAGCTCAAAGAGTGGCTGATCGGGCGTCACGGCATCGCCATCAGCCACATGCCAGGTAATCTGGACATCGTCGCCCGAAAGCTGGATAAAGACCTCTTCGACCCAACGCTTGCCGCAAAAAACACCCTCTTCACGGGTAATGATGACCGCGTGAGACTGGTTGTCTGCCGGCAACAATTGCGCGGTAATATCGTTACTGGCATCCACTTCGCCGCCCAGATCTTCGCGCAGGGCTTGCGCGACGGCAGCGGGGATGTCCAGTTCAATGCGTTGCAAAAGCGCGTCACGTCGAAGATCGGGGTTGTAACGGCGAGGCGGCATGATAAAACTCCAAAAAGGGTAGCGAATCAGAAAGTTAGCGTGTGTTCTGTTATTGAGGATATGCTCAACTTACAATGACAGGACAGCGTATGAACATGCTACTCTAGAGCGTGTATGAGCACCATAAATAAGGAGATTCTGCATGCTGTTAAAACAGGGCTGGCTGGTGGACGCGCGACACGTACCGTCTCCTCACTATGACTGCCGTCCCGATGACGAAGCCCCCTCGCTGCTGGTGGTGCACAATATCAGCTTGCCCCCTGGCGAGTTTGGCGGCCCCTGGATTGATGCGCTTTTCACCGGTACGCTGGATCCTGATGCTCATCCTTTTTTTGCTGAAATTGTCCACCTTCGGGTGTCCGCACACTGTTTAATTCGCCGGGATGGTGAGATTGTTCAGTACGTTCCTTTTGATAAGCGCGCCTGGCATGCGGGTATTTCGGTGTATGAAGGACGTGAGCGTTGCAATGATTTTTCTATCGGTATTGAGCTGGAAGGGACGGACAACCTGGCCTATACCGATGCGCAATATACACAACTGGCAAAGGTGACCTGTGCACTGATCGGTCTTTATCCGATGATCGCCAGTAACATGACCGGGCATAGCGACATTGCCCCCGTCCGTAAGACCGACCCCGGCCCGGCATTTGACTGGGATCGTTTTCGTGCACTTGTGACGGATAAATCAGATAAGGAGATGCCATGACATTGTTTACCATGCTGCTGGTACTGATTGCCGAGCGGCTATTTAAACTCGGTGAGCACTGGCACCTGGACCACCGTCTGGAGGTGCTGTTCCGTAGAATTAAGCACTACTCCATCGTACGTACGTTACTGATGACCGCCGGTGCCATGTTAGTGACGTTCCTTATTCTGCGTGCGCTGACGGGGCTCTTTTTTAACGTGCCGCTACTGGTGGTCTGGATCCTGCTCGGCCTGTTGTGCATCGGGGCTGGCAAAGTACGCATGCACTACCACGCCTATCTGAAAGCTGCCTCACGTAATGACGAGCATGCGCATAGTGCAATGGCGAACGAACTGACGCTGATCCACGGTGTACCGCCAGGATGCAGTGAGCGTGAATATCTTCGTGAGCTGCAAAACGCGCTGCTGTGGATTAACTTTCGCTATTACCTTGCCCCGCTGTTCTGGTTTATCGTGGGGGGCGTTTGGGCACCGGTAACGCTGGTGGGGTACTGTTTCCTGCGAGCCTTACAATCCTGGCTGGCGCGATATCAAACGCCCAATGAGCGTCAACAGTCCGGTGTTGATGCCATCTTGCATGTACTGGACTGGATCCCGGTTCGCCTGGCTGGCGTGTTTTATGCGTTGATTGGTCACGGTGAAAAAGCGCTACCCGCCTGGTTTGCTTCTTTGGCGGACAAGCACTCTTCGCAATATCAGGTGCTCACGCGCCTTGCGCAGTTTTCACTGGCGCGTGAACCTCATATGGATAAGGTCGAGACACCGAAAGCCGCTGTTTCGATGGCGAAAAAGACCTCGTTTGTGGTGGTCGTCGTGGTCGCTCTGCTCACGATTTACGGTACGCTGATTTAACCGCGCGCCATAAAGGTTATTGCGTATCCGCAGACGGGATGCCGAAGTCGGGCATCCCGTTTTCTTGCCAACGAATAAGCTTCAACCGGGTATGGCGATTCGGGTCATACAGCGGGTCACCTTCAATTTCGGTGTAATTCCGTGCGTGATACACCAGTACATCTTCACCTGATTCCGTTTGCGTAAAGCTGTTATGACCAGGGCCATACTGGCGATTTTCATAACTGGTTCTGAACACCGGCTCTGCTGATTTGTGCCAGTTTGCCGGGTTTTGCGGGTTGGCGTTGATATCAATCCACAGCAATCCCATGCAGTAGTTTTCATCGGTGGCGCTGGCAGAGTAGCTGATAAACAGCTTGTCGCCGTGGGACAGCACCGCGGGCCCTTCGTTGACCAGAAAGCCACGACACTCCCAGTCAAATTCAGGCTTACTCAACATGACGGGCTCGCCCTTGAGCGTCCAGGGATTCTCCATTTCCGCCAGATAGAGGTTTGAGTTACCCGCAATGTGCGGGGATTTCTGTGCCCACAGATACCAGCGTTTGCCCTGATGAACGAAGGTGGTCGCGTCGAGTGCAAAGGTATCGAAAGGCGTTTTGACCTGACCTTTTTCTACCCAGTTTCCGCTCAACGGATCGGCATCGGCACACTCCAGCACGAACATCCGGTGCTGGAACATGTTCAATGCATCCAGCGCTTTGGTCCAGGTGGCAGCAAAGTAGAGATACCACTTGCCATCAATATGATGCAGTTCTGGTGCCCAGATGAGTTCGCTCATTGGGCCGGTTGTGGGTTTACGCCAGACGGTCAACCCCTCGGTATCCCGCAGGCCCGCCAATGATGTCGCCCGGCGAATTTCAAGCCGGTCGTACTCAGGCACTGAAGCCACAAAATAGTAGCTGCCCTCGTGATGGAGGATGTAGGGATCGGCGCGCTGTTCAATAAAAGGATTTGGCCAGTTCATCATGCTTTCCTTGCTTGTTCGCTCATCGGTACGGTCTGGGTTTCACTCAGTTCGTGGTAGTTAACCCGACGTTTTTCGAGATCCGCCTGAATGGTTTTCATCAGTTCACGGTCCACTTTCAGCAGACGAACCACGCCCGCCGTAATCAGGTAGCCCACGCCCGGAATGATCGTGAAGAGCAGCACAATGCCATTAACGGCACTTGGGCTTTGTGCTTTAGCGCCCGCATCATAACCGTACCAGGAGAGCAGGAAGCCGACCATCGCACCGGCCACCGCGAGGCCCACTTTCAGGAAGAACAGGTTACCGGAGAAGCTGATGCCGGTAATACGTTTGCCGGTTTTCCACTCGCCGTAATCATCGACGTCCGCCATCAGTGACCAGTGCAGCGGTGACGGGATCTGATGCAGGATGTTAAGCAGGAAGTAGAGCGCCACAATCATCATGGTGGCTTTTGGGTCGAAGAAATAGAAGGCGCAGGAGAAAATGGCCAGCGCGATATTGGTCCAGAAGAAGACTTTCAGTTTGCACCAGCGGTCGGTGAGCACCTTCGCCAGCATGCTGCCGATCATCATTCCCACCACGCCCAGGCTAATGAAAATGGTGGCGAAATGGGTGCTTTCACCCATTACCCAGGTGACGTAGTACATGGTGGCTGCCATGCGAATAAAGCCAGGGCAGACGTTACACAGCGTGAGCAGCAAAATCCGCACCCACTGGTCATTTTTCCACACGTCCTTCATGTCTTTCTTCATGTCGTCATTGGTCGGCACCGCTGGACGAACACGTTCACGCACCGTGGCAAAGCAGAAGAGGAACATGCACATGCCGATAAACGCCAGCACCGTCATCGCCATCTGATAGCCTTTGGCTTTGTCTTCGCCGCCGAACCATTCCGCCATCGGCAGCAGCGTCAATGACAGCAATAGGGTGGCAATCCCCACCATCACAAAGCGATAGGATTGACAGGCTACGCGTTCTTTCGGGTCATTAGTGATCACGCCGCCCAATGAACAGTATGGAATATTGATGGCGGTATAGGTCAGAGAGAGCAGGAAGTAGGTAATAAAGGCATAGATAACTTTGCTATTGTAGGTCCAGTCAGGGGTGGTAAACATCAACACGCTGAAGACCGCATAGGGTAAGGCTATCCATAATAGCCAGGGGCGAAAACGACCGTACTTACTCTGGGTACGATCCGCGATTGCGCCCATTATCGGGTCGGTTATCGCGTCGATAACGCGAATTGAAAGCAGCAAAACGCCGACGAGTGCCGGTGCCAGTCCGAAAATATCAGTATAGAAATAGTTAACAAACAACATGATAGCGCCGAAGATGATGTTGCACCCGGCGTCGCCCATGCCATAGCCGATTTTCTCTTTAACAGACAGTCTAGTCGTGTCCATTGGTGATACTCCCAGTGAGATGTGGGAATAATTATTCGCCTGCTACCCATAATTTGCGTTACAGGATGTTGGCAGAGACATGGACAAAATGGCTATGTAAAGGAAAGTGTGAGGAAGGTAACATTAGGATAACAACCCTCTCCCGGGCGGGAGAGGGAAGGAGAGGCAATTAGTTGGCTTTCACCGCTTTTGCCGTTTTCTGTTTAAACATGTAGCCGATACCCAGAATCACCAGCCAGACCGGGATCAGATAGACGGAGATCGCCATCCCGTCAGTCATCAGCATAATAACCAGAACAGCCGCCATAAAGACCAGACAGATCCAGTTACCCAGCGGGTAGAGCAGCGCCGGGAAGCGGGTGGTCACACCCTGCTGTTGCTTGGCACGACGGAACTTCATGTGCGCGAGGCTAATCATCGCCCAGTTGATCACCAGTGCAGAAACCACCAGCGCCATCAGTAGACCAAAAGCGGATTCCGGGGCCATGTAGTTGATCAACACACAGAGTGCCGTGACCAGCGCAGAAACGATGATGGTGTTAACAGGCACGCCGCGTTTATCGACGCTCAGCAGGGCTTTCGGGGCGTTGCCCTGTTGTGCCAGGCCGAACAGCATACGGCTGTTACAGTAAACGCAGCTGTTATAAACAGACAGCGCCGCAGTCAGTACCACAATGTTCAGGGCGTTTGCCACGAAGGTATCGCCCAGCTCGTGGAAAATCAGCACGAACGGACTGGTGTCAGCGGTAACGCGGGTCCACGGCATCAGAGAGAGCAGGACAGCCAGGGAACCCACATAGAAAATCAGGATGCGATAGATAACCTGGTTGGTGGCTTTCGGGATGCTCTCTTGCGGGTTATCAGCTTCGGCGGCGGTGATACCGACGAGCTCCAGACCGCCGAAGGAGAACATGATAATCGCCATCATCATCACCAGCCCCGACATGCCGTTTGGCAGGAAGCCGCCCTGTTCCCACAGGTTACGTACTGTTGCCTGCGGGCCTGCACTTCCGCTGAACAGCAACCAGCCGCCGAACAGGATCATGGCCACAACGGCAACGACTTTAATAATGGCAAACCAAAACTCCATTTCACCAAACACTTTTACGTTGGTCAGGTTAATGGCATTGATGGCGATAAAGAATACGGCAGCAGAAACCCAGGTAGGAATTTCAGGCCACCAGAACTGGATATATTTGCCGACAGCCGTTAATTCGGCCATCGCCACCAGAACGTATAAAACCCAGTAGTTCCAGCCAGAGGCAAAACCCGCGAACCCGCCCCAGTATTTATAAGCAAAGTGGCTAAAAGAACCTGCAACCGGTTCCTCAACAACCATTTCGCCCAACTGACGCATAATCAGAAAAGCAATAAAACCTGCGATGGCATAACCCAGAATAATACCCGGGCCTGCCGATTTGATGACTGACGCGCTGCCCAGAAACAGCCCAGTCCCGATAGCACCACCCAGCGCGATAAGCTGTATATGGCGGTTCTTAAGGCCGCGCTTAAGCTGATCGCCGTGCTGTTGACCTTCCATCATGAAACCTCGTGTGTGGTTATTATGTGTACGCTGTCGTTTGCGTGTAATTAAGTAATTCCATTTTTTGTATTGTTTTATTTACGAAGCGCTGACGTGAATTTTCACCCATCCCTTTCGTACGGCTCAGAATAGTGGTAAGCGCCAGTGTTTGCACCTGCTTTGTGAATGGCAGATGACGACTTGAATAAAAAGAAACCATTTGTAAATTGCTGCTTTATTGCCTGTTTTATAAACAGGTGAGTATTTATTCATTAATTTAACATAAAAAGCGAATTTTATTCATGCTGAACCGGTTCAAACTCGTTTGAATCCGTTTCAATTACGTTAAAATTGCCTCTTAAGTAGTAAAGGAGAGATTTGTGCAACGTTACATGTTTGAAACGTTATTTCTGTAACGTTGTTAAAATGTGCATGGTTTCCTGATTTCAATCAAAACCTGTATGGACAGAAGGTGAATACTTTGTTACTTTAGCGTCACGAATATGAAATTGGTAAGACCAATTTACTCCGGGCGAATGGTAGAGATAGGGAACAATGGCCTACAGCAAAATCCGCCAGCCAAAACTATCCGATGTGATTGAGCAGCAACTGGAGTTTTTGATTCTTGAGGGGACTCTGCGCCCCGGTGAAAAACTTCCTCCAGAACGCGAACTGGCTAAACAGTTTGACGTTTCTCGTCCTTCATTGCGTGAGGCCATCCAGCGTCTCGAAGCGAAAGGGCTCCTGCTTCGTCGCCAGGGTGGCGGTACCTTTGTTCAAAGTAGCCTCTGGCAGAGCTTCAGCGATCCACTCGTCGAATTGCTCTCCGATCATCCCGAATCCCAATTTGATCTGCTTGAGACGCGTCACGCGCTGGAAGGCATTGCCGCTTATTACGCCGCATTGCGCAGTACAGACGAAGACAAGGTCAGAATCGGCGAACTGCATCAGGCCATTGAGCTTGCGCAGCAGTCTGGTGACCTCGACGCTGAATCCAGCGCCGTCGTGCAGTATCAAATCGCTGTAACCGAAGCGGCGCATAATGTGGTGCTACTGCATTTGCTACGCTGCATGGAGCCGATGTTGGCACAGAATGTTCGTGAGAATTTCGAATTGCTCTACGCGCGCCGCGAAATGTTGCCGCTGGTGAGCAAACATCGTAGTAGCGTTTTTGCTGCGATCATGGCCGGCGAGCCGGAAGAAGCGCGTGAAGCGTCGCATCGCCACCTGGCCTTTATCGAAGAGATTTTGCTGGATCGCAGTCGTGAGCAAAGCCGTCGTGAACGTTCACTACGCCGACTCGAACAGCAGCGAAAGAATTAGCATTTTCTGGCGGAGTTTGTGCCGGAAGAGTTGTAACCCTGAGCGCCAAATTTAGAGCGCGGCAACTAAACGCAGAACCTGTCTTATTGTGCTTTTTTGCGTAGATACACATGAAAGTGCAATGGGACAGGTTCCAGACAAATCAACGTATTAGATAGATAAGGAATACCCCCCATGTCAGAACGTTTCCAAAATGACGTGGATCCGATTGAAACTCGCGACTGGCTACAGGCGATCGAATCGGTAATCCGTGAAGAAGGTGTTGAGCGTGCTCAGTATCTGATTGACCAGCTGCTTTCCGAAGCCCGCAAAGGCGGCGTGAAAGTTGCCGCTGGTACCGGAGCTGGCAACTACGTCAACACTATTGCCGTTGAAGACGAACCGGAATACCCGGGGAATCTGGAGCTGGAACGCCGTATTCGTTCGGCCATTCGTTGGAACGCCATCATGACGGTTCTGCGTGCTTCCAAAAAAGACCTCGAGCTGGGCGGCCACATGGCGTCCTTCCAGTCTTCCGCAACCGTGTATGAAGTTTGCTTCAACCACTTCTTCCGTGCTCGTACCGAGAAAGACGGCGGCGACCTGGTTTACTTCCAGGGCCACATCTCTCCGGGCGTCTACGCACGTGCTTTCCTGGAAGGTCGTCTGACTGAAGAGCAGATGAACAACTTCCGTCAGGAAGTTCATGGCAAAGGCCTGTCTTCCTACCCGCACCCGAAACTGATGCCAGAATTCTGGCAGTTCCCGACCGTCTCTATGGGTCTGGGTCCAATCGGTGCTATCTACCAGGCTAAATTCCTGAAATACCTGGAACACCGTGGCCTGAAAGATACCTCTGAGCAGACCGTTTACGCCTTCCTGGGCGACGGTGAAATGGATGAGCCGGAATCTAAAGGTGCGATCACCATCGCGACCCGTGAGAAACTGGACAACCTGTGCTTCATCATCAACTGTAACCTGCAGCGTCTGGATGGTCCGGTAACCGGCAACGGCAAGATCATCAACGAACTGGAAGGCATCTTCGCAGGTGCTGGCTGGAACGTTATCAAAGTGATGTGGGGCGGTCGTTGGGATGAGCTGCTGCGTAAAGACACCAGCGGTAAACTGATCCAGCTGATGAACGAAACCGTTGACGGCGACTATCAGACCTTCAAATCCAAAGACGGCAAATACGTGCGCGAGCACTTCTTCGGTAAATACCCGGAGACCGCAGCACTGGTTGCTGACTGGACTGACGAGCAGATCTGGGCCCTGAACCGTGGTGGTCACGATCCGAAGAAAGTCTACGCTGCACTGAAAAAAGCGCAGGACACCAAAGGCAAAGCAACTGTAATCCTGGCTCATACCATTAAAGGTTATGGCATGGGTGACACCGCCGAAGGTAAAAACATCGCGCACCAGGTTAAGAAAATGAACATGGACGGCGTGCGTTATATCCGCGACCGCTTCAATGTTCCGGTAACCGATGAGCAAGTTGAAAAACTGTCTTACATCACCTTCCCGGAAGGTTCTGAAGAGCACACCTATCTGCACGCACAGCGTCAGAAGCTGAACGGCTACCTGCCGTCTCGTCAGCCTAACTTCTCCGAGAAGCTGGAACTGCCTGCTCTGTCTGACTTCAACCAGTTGCTGGAAGAGCAGAACAAAGAGATCTCCACCACTATCGCTTTCGTTCGTGCCCTGAACGTGATGCTGAAGAACCCGTCTATCAAAGACCGTCTGGTTCCAATCATTGCCGATGAAGCGCGTACCTTCGGTATGGAAGGTCTGTTCCGTCAGATTGGTATCTACAGCCCGAACGGTCAGCAGTACACCCCGCAGGACCGTGAGCAGGTTGCTTACTACAAAGAAGACGAGAAAGGTCAGATTCTGCAGGAAGGTATCAACGAGCTGGGCGCAGGCGCATCCTGGCTGGCTGCTGCAACCTCTTACAGCACCAACAACCTGCCGATGATTCCGTTCTACATCTACTACTCCATGTTCGGTTTCCAGCGTATCGGTGACCTGTGCTGGCAGGCTGGCGACCAACAGGCTCGCGGCTTCCTGGTAGGTGGTACTTCTGGTCGTACGACGCTGAACGGTGAAGGTCTGCAGCACGAAGATGGTCACAGCCACATTCAGTCTCTGACTATCCCGAACTGTATCTCTTACGATCCGTCTTACGCGTACGAAGTTGCGGTCATCATGCATGACGGTCTGACCCGTATGTACGGTGAAGCGCAAGAGAACGTTTACTACTACATCACCACCCTGAACGAAAACTACCACATGCCTGCGATGCCGGAAGGTGCCGAGGAAGGTATCCGTAAAGGTATCTACAAACTGGAAACCGTTGCAGGTTCCAAAGGTAAAGTTCAGCTGCTGGGCTCCGGTTCTATCCTGCGTCACGTTCGTGAAGCTGCGCAGATCCTGGCGAACGACTACGGCGTAGGCTCTGACGTTTATAGCGTCACTTCCTTCACTGAACTGGCACGTGATGGCCAGGATTGTGAGCGCTGGAACATGCTGCACCCGCTGGAAACTCCGCGCGTTCCGTACATCGCTCAGGTGATGAACGACGCTCCGGCTGTAGCATCTACTGACTATATGAAACTGTTCGCTGAGCAGGTTCGTACTTACGTACCGGCTGATGACTATCGCGTACTGGGTACTGACGGCTTCGGTCGTTCTGACAGCCGTGAAAACCTGCGTCACCACTTCGAAGTTGATGCTTCTTATGTGGTTGTTGCAGCACTGGGCGAACTGGCTAAACGTGGCGAAATCGACAAGAAAGTGGTGGCAGAAGCAATCACCAAGTTCAACATCGATGCAGATAAAGTTAACCCGCGTCTGGCATAAGAGGTAAAAGAACAATGGCTATCGAAATCAATGTACCGGACATCGGGGCTGATGAAGTTGAAATCACCGAGATCCTGGTCAAAGTTGGCGACAAAGTAGAAGCAGAACAGTCGCTGATCACCGTAGAAGGCGACAAAGCCTCTATGGAAGTCCCCTCTCCGCAGGCTGGCGTCGTAAAAGAGATCAAAGTCTCTGTCGGCGACAAAACTGAGACTGGCAAACTGATTATGATTTTCGATTCCGCCGACGGTGCAGCAGCTGCTGCACCTGCCAAGGCAGAAGAGAAGAAAGAAGCGGCTCCAGCGGCAGCACCTGCTGCTGCAGCGGCAAAAGACGTTAATGTACCGGACATCGGTGGCGACGAAGTAGAAGTCACTGAAATCATGGTTAAAGTGGGCGACACCGTTGCCGCTGAGCAATCTTTGATCACTGTAGAAGGCGACAAAGCCTCTATGGAAGTTCCGGCTCCGTTCGCGGGCGTCGTTAAAGAGATCAAAATCAGCACCGGTGACAAAGTGTCTACTGGCTCCCTGATCATGGTCTTCGAAGTGGCGGGTGCTGCACCTGCTGCTGCACCAGCACAGGCGGCGGCTCCAGCAGCAGCTGCTCCGGCTGCGGCCGCTGGCGCGAAAGACGTTAACGTACCGGATATCGGCGGTGACGAAGTTGAAGTGACCGAAGTGATGGTGAAAGTGGGTGATAAAGTTGCCGCTGAACAGTCACTGATCACCGTCGAAGGCGACAAAGCGTCTATGGAAGTTCCGGCGCCGTTTGCGGGTACCGTTAAAGAGATCAAAATCAGCACCGGCGACAAAGTGTCTACCGGCTCTCTGATCATGGTCTTCGAAGTGGAAGGCGCTGCGCCTGCTGCGGCCCCGGCTGCCGCCGCTCCGGCACCTACTGCTGCACCGGCTCAGGCAGCTAAACCTGCTGCTGCCCCTGCTGCTAAAGCAGAAGGCAAATCTGAGTTCGCTGAAAACGACGCATACGTCCACGCGACTCCGCTGATTCGCCGTCTGTCCCGTGAATTCGGTGTGAACCTGGCGAAAGTGAAAGGTACGGGTCGTAAAGGCCGTATCCTGCGCGAAGACGTTCAGGCTTACGTTAAAGATGCTATCAAACGTGCTGAATCTGCACCTGCTGCAGGCGCTGCAACTGGCGGTTCTCTGCCTGGTCTGCTGCCGTGGCCGAAAATTGATTTCAGCAAGTTTGGTGAAGTTGAAGAAGTGGAACTGGGCCGTATCCAGAAAATCTCTGGTGCGAACCTGAGTCGTAACTGGGTCGTTATCCCACATGTTACGCACTTCGACAAAACCGATATCACTGACCTGGAAGCGTTCCGTAAGCAGCAGAACGCGGAAGCTGAGAAGCGCAAACTGGACGTGAAATTCACCCCAGTTGTCTTCATCATGAAAGCCGTTGCCGCTGCACTTGAGCAGATGCCACGCTTCAACAGCTCCCTGTCTGAAGACGCGCAACGTCTGACGCTGAAGAAATACATCAACATCGGTGTTGCGGTTGATACCCCGAACGGTCTGGTTGTTCCGGTCTTCAAAGATGTGAACAAGAAGAGCATCACTGAGCTGTCTCGTGAACTGACCGTGATCTCCAAGAAAGCGCGTGATGGCAAGCTGACCGCTGGCGAAATGCAGGGTGGTTGCTTTACTATCTCCAGCATCGGTGGCCTGGGTACTACCCACTTCGCACCGATTGTTAACGCGCCGGAAGTGGCAATCCTGGGTGTCTCCAAGTCTGCGATGGAGCCGGTCTGGAATGGTAAAGAGTTCGTTCCGCGTCTGATGATGCCGATCTCTCTGTCCTTCGACCACCGCGTGATTGACGGTGCTGATGGTGCTCGCTTTATCACCATCATCAACAACACCCTGAGCGATATTCGCCGCCTGGTGATGTAATCGAAAAGCCGGCCAGTCGGCCGGCTTTTTACCTCTTAACCTCACAGTCTCTGTGAGGTTATTAGCGAAACCAGCATTCGTGAGCCGTTTGTTGTTTCAAAATTGTTAACGATTTTGTAAAATACGAGCGGATAGAACGACCCGGTGGACGACGGGTATAAATTAAGAGGTCATGATGAGCACAGAAATCAAAACTCAGGTCGTAGTACTTGGGGCAGGCCCGGCAGGTTACTCCGCAGCGTTCCGTGCAGCGGATTTAGGTCTGGAAACCGTGATCGTAGAACGTTACAGCACCCTCGGCGGTGTTTGTCTGAACGTCGGCTGTATCCCTTCTAAAGCGCTGCTGCACGTAGCAAAAGTTATCGAAGAAGCCAAAGCATTGGCTGAACACGGTATTGTTTTCGGCGAGCCGAAAACCGATATCGACAAAATTCGTACCTGGAAAGAGAAAGTTATCACTCAGCTTACCGGCGGCCTGGCAGGCATGGCGAAAGGTCGTAAAGTGAAAGTGGTTAACGGTCTGGGTAAATTTACCGGTGCCAACACTCTGGAAGTAGAAGGCGAAAACGGCAAAACCGTGATCAACTTCGACAACGCAATCATCGCGGCGGGTTCCCGTCCGATCGAACTGCCGTTCATTCCGCATGAAGATCCGCGCGTTTGGGATTCCACCGACGCACTGGAACTGAAAACTGTTCCTAAACGCCTGCTGGTTATGGGTGGCGGTATCATCGGCCTGGAAATGGGTACCGTATACCATGCTCTGGGCTCAGAGATTGACGTGGTTGAAATGTTCGACCAGGTTATCCCGGCTGCAGACAAAGACATCGTTAAAGTCTTCACCAAACGCATCAGCAAGAAATTCAACCTGATGCTGGAAACCAAAGTCACTGCCGTTGAAGCAAAAGAAGACGGTATTTACGTTTCCATGGAAGGCAAAAAAGCACCTGCTGAAGCACAGCGTTACGATGCCGTACTGGTCGCTATCGGTCGTGTACCGAACGGTAAGAACCTCGACGCAGGCAAAGCTGGCGTTGAAGTCGACGACCGTGGCTTCATCCGCGTAGACAAACAGCTGCGCACCAACGTACCGCACATTTTTGCTATCGGCGATATCGTCGGTCAGCCGATGCTGGCGCACAAAGGTGTTCACGAAGGTCACGTTGCCGCTGAAGTCATTTCTGGTAAGAAGCACTACTTCGATCCGAAAGTGATCCCGTCCATCGCGTACACCGAGCCAGAAGTTGCCTGGGTTGGTCTGACCGAGAAAGAAGCGAAAGAGAAAGGCATCAGCTACGAAACCGCCACCTTCCCGTGGGCTGCTTCTGGCCGTGCTATCGCTTCCGACTGTGCTGATGGTATGACCAAACTGATCTTCGACAAAGAGACTCACCGTGTTATCGGTGGCGCTATTGTCGGCACCAACGGCGGCGAGCTGCTGGGTGAAATCGGTCTGGCTATCGAAATGGGCTGTGACGCTGAAGACATCGCACTGACCATCCATGCGCACCCGACTCTGCACGAGTCCGTGGGCCTGGCCGCTGAAGTGTTCGAAGGTAGCATCACCGACCTGCCGAACCCGAAAGCGAAGAAAAAGTAATTTCGCTTCATGCCAAGCGCCTCTTCGGAGGCGTTTTTTTTGCCCAAAATCCGTGATCTATCTCTCTTTTTTTCGCCTTTAGCATAAAATTTACCCAACTCCTGCCGATGTAATAGCACTGAATCTATATCGACGAGATAGGGAGTTTTATCGTCATGGTTACCGGAATTAAATCGCCTTTGTCGACTATGTTATCGAACATGTCGTCTTCCACCCGTGTGGGTACGCCGCGGGTAACCAATACTGCCGCTTTGCCCGCTGCGGCAAATGCTTCAACCAAAGTGACATTTGGCAGCCAGACGCAGGCCATAGCTGCTATTTACAGCTTGTCGCCACAAAAAGTCAGCGCCAGCGCATCCACTGAATCTAATTCGGCGATTCAGGATCTGATGCAGTCCGCTTTAGGTGGGAGTTCTGTTTCGTCATTCAGCAGCCTGGGGCGCGCGCTACTCGACAATCTGAAAGAGAATCGGGGTGATTTTTCACAAGCCGTGACGGGAACAGATACAGAGATGAGCTCTGCTTCAGGCAGCAAATCCGCTATCTCTCTGGATATCACGACCCGTTCGGGTTCCACACTACATCTTACTCTGACGAAACAGGGTGATGGTATTGCGGTCTCCGTTAAAACGGAGGGCAATCAACTTAATGATGATGAAGCAGAAGCGGTAGCTTCGTTGGGCAAAGCGTTCCAGTCGGTTCTGGATGGACTGAGCAAGCAGCCACCTGAGCTTGATATTTCTGGACTGACAAAGTTTAACAGCAACGTGCTGAAATCCGTCGACCTGAAAACTGATGTTCGTAATGGTGATGACTCACTGCAGTCACTCAACTTCCACACCGACAGTGATGAGAGCTGGGTGGCCTATCAGGACGCCGACTTCTCTCTGAAAATGACCAGCGATCGCAGCTCCAGTAATGACCCGGGCGATCGGGTTGCGCAGCAAATCGCGCTGGCGGCCTACGATAAACAGTTTGATAAAGCACGTCTTGACGGGCACGGTGACAGGAACCAGATGGAGCTGCTCAAGTCAGTGTTCCATGCGTTGAATACACCGCAAAGCGAAGGGATTGATATCACAGGTAAGAGTGCTGAAGTTCGTGCCGACAGTGGTAGCAGTACACCGTCTAATGGGCTGAATGATTTCTCTCTTTCGTTGACGCAGACGTCGAAATCAATTAACCCGGCTCGTGCAGATGAAAAAGAGAGTTTCTCTTACCAGGCGTCTCAAACCACCGAAGAGAGCCGAAGCTATGATGGTTCGCGCAGCGTGAAACAGACGGCGCACAACCACTTAAGCGCGTCCTGGTACCAACAACTGGACCCGTCCATTCCGTTGTCGCTGAATAAAGATAAGACGTCGCAAAACTATATTTACCACACGCTGGAAAATGATGAAATCAACACCACGACCCTGAATTACAACGCTAAGGGGTTGCTGGCGAGCATCAAAAATCAGACTCAGGTAAACAACCTGGAAACGATGAAGAAATACGTGATGGGCGATCTGGTGGATGAAATCAATACGCCAGAAAAATACAATCGTGAGACGCTTAAAAAGTTGCTGAATGACATGTAGGTTAATGATAAATGGTCCTTCGGGGCCATTTAGTATGGTTTCTAACGTGTAATCTGTTCCCACAAAACCTGATTTCCTCTGCTTTATTCTGCCCTTAACGATTCAGCCAATTTTTAATGTTGCTTTTTTGTAAACAGATTAACACCCCCTGTAAATCCTGCTATGCTGCCGTCGCGGTATCGCGGATTTACCCTACAAACTGCTGTCTCACAGGAGCGTGAAGAGAATCGCCTGCCGCACTATGACAATGAGAGCGAGGAGAACCGTCGTGCTAGTAGAATACCGTAAGCACGTAGCCGAACGTGCCGCTGAGGGGATTGCGCCAAAACCATTAGATGCAACCCAAATGGCAGCGCTCGTTGAGCTGCTGAAGAACCCGCCTGCTGGCGAAGAAGATTTCCTGTTAGACCTCTTAACCAACCGTGTCCCGCCGGGCGTTGATGAAGCCGCCTATGTCAAAGCGGGTTTCCTTGCTGCCGTCACCAAAGGTGAAGCGACCTCTCCACTGGTCAGCGCTGAGAAAGCCGTTGAACTGCTGGGTACGATGCAGGGTGGTTACAACATCCATCCCCTGATTGATGCGCTGGACGATGCCAAACTGGCCCCTATTGCTGCTAAAGCGCTTTCCCACACCCTGCTGATGTTCGATAACTTCTACGACGTAGAAGAAAAAGCCAAAGCGGGCAATGCTTACGCGCAGCAGGTAATGAAATCCTGGGCTGATGCCGAGTGGTTCCTGAGCCGCCCTCAGCTTGCTGATAAAATTACCGTTACCGTCTTCAAAGTCACCGGCGAAACCAACACCGACGACCTCTCTCCGGCACCGGATGCCTGGTCCCGCCCGGATATCCCGCTGCATGCCCTGGCGATGCTGAAAAACGCCCGCGAAGGCATTGAACCGGATCAACCGGGTTCAGTGGGTCCGATCAAACAGATCGAAGCTCTGCAACAGAAAGGTTTCCCGCTGGCCTACGTCGGCGACGTTGTGGGTACTGGTTCTTCCCGTAAATCCGCAACCAACTCCGTTCTTTGGTTCATGGGTGATGATATCCCTCATGTGCCGAACAAGCGCGGCGGCGGTCTTTGCCTCGGTGGCAAAATTGCGCCTATCTTCTTCAACACCATGGAAGATGCGGGCGCACTGCCAATTGAAGTGGACGTAAACGACCTGAATATGGGCGACGTCATTGACGTTTATCCGTTCAAAGGCGAAGTACGCAACCATGACACCAACGCACTGCTGGCGACCTTCGAACTGAAAACTGACGTCCTGATCGACGAAGTGCGTGCCGGTGGCCGTATTCCTCTGATCATCGGCCGTGGGCTGACCACTAAAGCGCGTGAAGCGCTGGGTCTGCCGCACAGCGATGTCTTCCGTCAGGCGAAAGACGTGGCTGAAAGCAGCCGTGGCTACTCACTGGCGCAGAAAATGGTTGGTCGCGCATGTGGCGTGACAGGTATCCGTCCGGGTGCCTATTGCGAACCGAAAATGGCCTCTGTGGGTTCTCAGGACACTACCGGTCCAATGACCCGTGATGAACTGAAAGACCTGGCGTGCCTGGGCTTCTCTGCCGATCTCGTGATGCAGTCCTTCTGCCACACGGCGGCTTATCCGAAGCCGGTTGACGTGACCACGCACCATACGCTGCCAGATTTCATCATGAACCGTGGCGGTGTTTCACTGCGTCCGGGCGATGGTGTTATCCACTCCTGGCTCAACCGCATGCTGCTGCCGGATACCGTCGGTACCGGTGGTGACTCCCATACCCGTTTCCCGATCGGTATCTCCTTCCCGGCGGGCTCTGGTCTGGTGGCCTTTGCTGCTGCGACCGGCGTGATGCCGCTGGACATGCCGGAATCTGTTCTGGTGCGTTTCAAAGGCGAAATGCAGCCGGGTATCACTCTGCGTGATCTCGTGCATGCTATCCCGCTGTACGCTATCAAACAGGGCCTGCTGACCGTTGAGAAGAAAGGCAAGAAAAACATCTTCTCTGGCCGTATCCTCGAAATCGAAGGTCTGCCGGATCTGAAAGTCGAACAGGCCTTTGAGCTGACCGATGCATCCGCTGAGCGTTCTGCTGCAGGCTGTACGATCAAGCTGAGCAAAGATCCGATCATCGAATACCTGAGCTCCAACATTGTCCTGCTCAAATGGATGATCGCAGAAGGTTACGGCGATCGTCGTACGCTGGAACGTCGCGTTCAGGGCATGGAAAAATGGCTGGCGGATCCACAACTGCTCGAAGCCGATGCAGATGCAGAATACGCTGCGGTGATCGACATCGATCTTGCCGAAATCAAAGAGCCGATTCTGTGTGCACCGAACGATCCGGACGATGCTCGTCTTCTGTCTGATGTTCAGGGTGCGCAGATCGATGAGGTGTTCATCGGTTCCTGCATGACCAACATCGGTCACTTCCGTGCGGCAGGTAAACTGCTGGATGCCCATAAAGGCCAGCTGCCGACCCGCTTGTGGGTTGCGCCGCCAACGCGTATGGATGCGGCCCAGTTGACCGAAGAAGGGTACTACAGCGTGTTTGGTAAGAGCGGTGCGCGTATTGAAATCCCGGGTTGCTCCCTGTGTATGGGTAACCAGGCGCGTGTGGCGGACGGTGCGACGGTGGTTTCCACTTCGACCCGTAACTTCCCGAACCGTTTAGGTACCGGTGCAAACGTCTATCTGGCGTCTGCGGAGTTGGCGGCGGTGGCTTCTCTGCTCGGCAAACTGCCGACGCCGGAAGAGTACCAGACCTTCATTGCTCAGGTTGATAAGACGGCGGTGGATACCTACCGTTATCTGAACTTTGACCAGTTGAACCAGTACACCGAGAAAGCCGACGGCGTTATTTTCCAGACGGCGGTGTAAGCGGGTTCCCCTCACCCTAACCCTCTCCCCAAAGGGGCGAGGGGACCGTTCAGTGCCAGGGTGAGGGCATCAGAGCGCACCCAAGCTAAAAGCGGAGAGCCTTCTCCGCTTTTTTATTGCATCCTTCCCACCGCCACGCTTTTTTTCTTCCGTTGTGCTGCGATAATTAAGACATGGGCTGACGCTAAGCCTGCATGAGGAAGAGATTATGGATTATGAATTTTTGCGTGATATTACCGGTGGGGTAAAAGTCCGCATGTCGATGGGCCACGAGGTAGTTGGGCACTGGTTCAATGAAGAAGTGAAAGAGAACCTGGCCCTGCTGGATGAAGTGGAACAGGCGGCGAAAACCGTTAAGGGCAGTGAGCGCTCCTGGCAACGCACCGGGCATGAATACACTCTGTGGCTGGATGGCGAAGAAGTCATGGTTCGCGCCAATCAGCTTGAAATTTCGGGTGATGAAATGGAAGAGGGAATGAGCTATTACGACGAAGAGAGTTTCTCGCTATGCGGCGTGGAAGATTTTCTCCAGGTTGTGGCAGCCTACCGGAAATTCCTGAGTCAGCGTTAGTCTGTACCGTCAGGCAACGAGGTTTGTTAGTGCTCGTTGCCGTCCGTCATGCGAGGAATGAAAAACGTCAGACGTTTTTCGCATTTCCTTTTGACGCTTAATTAGGCTTTTATGGTCTTCCGGACACTTCACGGAGATGACCATGAAAGCGTTTATTTCTCGTTATTTTTTGCGAAACACCCCGCGCGAACAGCGCGATGATGCGGAACATAATAGTCGGCGCGTGATGGAGTCACTGCTGGCCGTCGCCAGCCTCTACGGTGTAGATATCGCCAATGTAGACGTGGAGTGGTTCCATGACCAAACAACACGCTGAACACCGCTTCACGCGCGAAATGTACTGGAATGAGCGATGCGCTCTGGCTGACAGTCAGGCGCATCCTTGCGCCAGGGGACGTTACACGGCGGGAATATTGCGACCGTAGTAAATCTCCCGCATCTCTTTCCACAATGCTTCGGTGATCTCTTTTCGTTCCTGCGCAGTAAGGTCTTCCGGGCGGGTATTAAACATGTAATGCTTCAAATCGAACGCTTTGAGTAACATCTTGGTATGGAAGATGTTCTCCTGGTAAACGTTCACATCCACCATGTCATACAGCGACTTCATATCATCAGACATAAAGTTTTGAATCGAATTGATTTCATGATCGATGAAATGCTTCATGCCATTCACATCACGCGTAAACCCGCGCACACGGTAATCGACCGTGACGATATCCGATTCAAGCTGATGAATCAGGTAGTTCAGGGCGTTTAAAGGTGAAATCACTCCGCAGGTCGAGACTTCAATATCTGCCCGGAAGGTACACAAGCCCCCTTCAGGGTGACTCTCCGGATAGGTATGCACGCAAATGTGGCTTTTATCGAGGTGGGCCACGACGGCTTCCGGCAGTGGACCAGGATGTTCAGTATTATCAATAAGCTTTGGATCGACAGGCTCTTCGCTGACCAGAATGGTCACGCTTGCCCCCTGAGGTTCATAATCCTGACGGGCGATATTCAGAATATTGGCGCCAATAATATTGCAGGTCTCGGTCAGGATCTCCGTCAGGCGATTGGCATTGTACAGTTCGTCGATATAGGCAATGTAGCCATCACGCTCGGCGTCGGTTTTGGCGTAACAGATATCGTAAATACAAAAACTCAGACTTTTGGTCAGGTTGTTAAAGCCATGCAGTTTCAGTTTTTTCAATTTCTTCTCTTCTCCCTAAGACGACGATGACGCAAGCGCATCTTGCAGGTACTGAGGCAAGGCAAAAGCCGCGGTGTGCACAGCCGGCGTGTAGTAACGGCAGGTCAAACCCGCAGTGTGGAACCGTGCCTGAATAATTTCGGTGGAGAGATGGCGCAGTGCTTCGTTATCCGTCGCCCAGGCAAAGGTCATGATGCCACCGTAGTAGGTGGGGATCGCGGCCTGGTAAAAGCTCACGTCAGCGAAGTAGTTGCCCAGCTTACGATGGCTGTCCAGCGCTTCGTCCTGTTGCAGGAAACAGACGCCATTTTGCGCCACAAAAATTCCCCCCGGATTGAGACAGCGTTTGCAGCCTTCATAAAATGCGGAGGTAAACAGGCTTTCGCCAGGGCCAACCGGATCGGTGCAATCAGAAATGATCACATCAAAGGTTTGTGTCGTGCGAGTGACGAAATTCACGCCGTCGTCGATGACGAGCTGGAAGCGCGGATCGTCGTAAGCACCGGCATTGTGTTTTGGCAGATACTGGCGGCAGAAGGAGACTACGCCCGCATCGATCTCCACCATGGTAATGGAGGCGATATGTTTATGCCGGGTGACTTCACGCAGCATGGCACCGTCGCCACCGCCGATGATCAGCACGTGTTTCGCATGGCCGTGGGCCAGCAGCGGGACGTGGGTCATCATTTCGTGATAGATGAATTCATCGCGTTCGGTGGTTTGCACCACGCCATCCAGCGCCATGACGCGACCAAACGCGGCGTTTTCGAAGATGATGAGATCCTGGTGCTCTGTTTTCTCGTGATATAGCACCTGGTCTACAGCAAAGTATTGTCCAAACTGGTCGTGCAGCGTTTCATGCCACAGGGGGGAATCGGCCATCGGTTGCTCCTTTGTTAACATCTGCTCAAACAAAGCGCAACATCATAGCTAACTCTGACCGTCGTTGCACGGCCAGAGCGTAAACCAGGGAGAGGGATTACTTCACGTAAGCGAGCAGGCTCAGCGAGTCACGGGCCAGCGCTTTGCACTTTTTCGCGGTAGGAATTTTGATACCACTCAGATCGCGATAGCTCTCTTCGCCCAGGGATTTCATGTCCCATGTATCGTAGTTGGCGAGGTCCCACTGGTTCTGTTGCGCGAAAAAGACCAGCGCGCGGCGAATTTGACCATTAGGCAGGTTATTGTAGCCGCAATCGTTTTTCAGAAAGACAAATACTGCCGTAAGATCGGCCATATCTTCCGCTTCGGATTCATTAAGGGCGTAGCTATTCGCGGAGACAGCCAACAGGCTGGCAAGCACAACTGTTCTGAAAAACGTCTTCATCTTTTCTACCAGGGCAAAACGGAAATTAAACGTTAGCATACTGCAGACGAGGCGACGATATTTATTATCGTCCGGAATAACCTCTTTGCTTGACCTTCCGCCAGGGGGAGGGTTTATGCTCAAAACATCGCCTGCAGAGAATAAGGAAATAGAGATGCAACGTCGTGAGTTTTTGAAATATTCAGCCGCATTGGGGGCAGCCAGTGTGCTGCCGCTGTGGAGTCGTGCGGTGCTGGCGGCGGACAGACCAGTGCTTCCCATTCCCACGCTGTTAGCGCCCGATGCGCAAAACAACATTCAGCTTAGCGTTCAGGCAGGCAAGTCGACCTTTGCGGGTAAGCAGGCGGCAACCTGGGGCTATAACGGCAATCTGTTGGGGCCTGCGCTGAAGCTGCGACGTGGGAAAACCGTGAATGTGTCGATTATTAACTCACTTGTTGAAGAGACAACGCTCCACTGGCATGGGCTTGAAATCCCCGGTGAGGTGGACGGCGGACCGCAGGGTGTGATTAAACCGGGCGCAAGTCGTACGGTCAGTTTTACCCCTAATCAGCCCGCGGCGACCTGCTGGTTTCATCCCCATCAGCATGGCAAGACAGGACGTCAGGTGGCGATGGGCCTCGCAGGGTTGGTACTGATTGAAGATGATTACAGTCAGACATTGCGTTTGCCGCAGCAGTGGGGCATTGACGACATTCCTGTCGTCATGCAGGACAAAAAATTCACGGCTGACGGACAGATTGATTATCAGCTGGATGTCATGAGTGCTGCAGTGGGCTGGTTTGGTGACACGCTGCTGACTAACGGTGCTGTCTACCCCCAACATGCGGCACCGCGTGGCTGGTTACGCCTGCGCCTGCTTAATGGCTGTAACGCGCGCTCGATGAACATTGCAGTGAGTGATAATCGGCCGTTGTATGTGATTGCCAGCGACGGCGGGTTGCTTGGCGAGCCGGTCAAAGTCACTGAACTGGCGATATTGCCCGGTGAGCGTTTCGAGGTGCTGGTGGAGAACCGCGATCGTGAGGCTTTTGACATTGTAACCTTGCCTGTCACCCAAATGGGCATGGCCGTTGCGCCTTTCGATAAACCGCACCCCGTGCTGCGTATTCAGCCGCTGATGGTAACAGCATCTGCAACGATGCCTGACACACTGGCAACTCTACCTGCGTTGCCGGGGCTTGATGGTATTACTCAGCGTACGCTGCAACTCTCTATGGACCCGATGCTCGACATGATGGGCATGCAGGCGCTGCAGCAGAAATACGGTGATGCGGCAATGGGCGGTATGGGCATGCACCACGGGCAAATGAATCATGGACAAATGAACCACGGTCAGATGAATCATGGGCAGATGAACCACGGTGATAGCGGATTCGATTTCCACAACGGCAACCGGGTTAACGGCAAAGCCTTTGATATGGAAACCCCGGCATTTGCCGCAGAGCAAGGCACCTGGGAGCGCTGGGTCATTTCGGGGGAGGGGGACATGATGCTGCACCCGTTCCACATTCATGGCACGCAGTTCCGTATTTTATCGGAGAACGGAAAACCGCCTGCCGCGCATCGTTCCGGCTGGAAAGATATGGTGAGTGTGGACGGAGCGCGAAGCGAAGTGCTGGTGAAGTTTAATCATCATGCGCCGCAGGAGTTTGCCTATATGGCGCACTGCCATCTGCTTGAGCATGAAGATACGGGAATGATGTTGGGGTTTACTGTTTAAAATGGGTGAGGCCTGATGCCCTCACCCCGGTCCTCTCCCTCTCCCCGAGGGAGAGGGAGAAAACACTAAAAAAGGCAACTTACGTTGCCTTTTTACTTTTACCTTACTTCTCGTCCGGCAGCGCGTAGGCAACGATATAGTCACCCATCTTCGTACCAAACGAACCGTGACCGCCTGCGGAGATGACAACGTACTGCTTGCCCTTCGCTTCATAGGTCATTGGCGTGGCCTGTCCACCGGCTGGCAGACGACCTTGCCACAGTTTCTCACCGTTGCTCATATTGTACGCACGCAGGTAGTTATCTGCGGTTGCGGCAATAAACAGCACGTTACCGGCGGTGGAGATCGGGCCACCCAGCATTGGCATACCCATATTGAACGGCACCGGAACGGGCATCGGGAACGGCATGCTGTCCTGCGGCGTACCAATACGTTTCTTCCACACAACCTGGTTGGTTTTCAGATCCATCGCGGAGATGTAACCCCATGCAGGCTGTTTACACGGCAGGCCAAACGGTGACAGGAACGGGTTCAGCGTCACGCCATACGGCACGCCGTACTGCGGCTGAATACCGGCTTCGGTACCGCTGCCTTTGGCGTCTTTCGGCTGCTCCATCGGGTTACCCGGACCGCGTGGAATCAGTTTCGAAACAAACGGCAGGGCCATTGGGTTAGCAATCGCCACCTGACGGTTCGGGTCAACGGAGATCCCGCCCCACTCGAACATCCCCAGGTTACCTGGGAAGACCAGCGTACCCTGCTCTGATGGCGGCGTGAAAATGCCTTCATAGCGCAACTGATGGAACATTACGCGGCACACCAGTTGGTCGAACATGGTGGCGCCCCACATATCCGCACCGCTCAGATCTTTCTTCGGACGGAAGCTGAGATCAGAGAACGGCTGGGTTTTGGTGACGTAATCGCCTTTGGCTGCACCCTGAGGAACCGGTTTTTCCGGTGCCGGAACGACCAGCTTGCCGTTAGTACGATCCAGCACGAAGATGTTACCGGTCTTCGCAGGAGCGTAAATCACCGGCACGGTTTTGCCGTTAACGGTGATGTCTGCCAGCGTAGGCTGGGACGGCATATCCATATCCCACAGATCGTGGTGAACGGTCTGGTAGCTCCAGGCAAGCTTACCGGTGGTGGCGTTCAGCGCAACGATGGAGCTGGCATAACGTTCCTGCTCCGGCGTACGGTTGCCACCCCAGATATCCGGCGTGGTCACACCCATTGGCAGATAGACCAGATCCAGCTTCGCATCATACGCAGCCGGTGCCCAGGAGTTAGGCGAGTTAAAGGTAAAGGTGTGCTCGTCGGTCGGGATAGCGTTTGGATCTTTCGCGCCCGGGTCGAAGGCCCACAGCAGTTTACCGGTGTTGACGTCAAAACCACGGATAACGCCGGAGGTTTCGCGGGTGGAGAAGTTATCGGTTACTGAACCGGCAATCACAATCACCTTGTCAGTGATGATTGGCGGAGAGGTGGGCTCATACAGACCCGGCGTGGTATCCGGCATATTGGTCTGCAGATTCAAAATACCTTTGTTGCCAAAGGTCTCGCACAGCTTACCGTTGTCAGCGTTGATGGCAAACAGGCGACCATCGTTGACCGGCAGCATGATGCGGCGCGGGCAGTCAGCCACGACGTCCGGGCTGGCGTTGTCAGCACGGGCTTCATGGTAAGAGACACCACGGCAGGTGACATGCTGGAAGGACTGGTTAGCATTTAACTGCGGGTCAAAGTGCCACTTCTCTTTACCGGTCGACGCATCCAGTGCAAACAAGCGCTGGTGAGCGGTACACAGATAGAGCATGTCGCCCACTTTGATTGGCGTTACTTCGTTGGTCAGTTCGCCCGGATCGGTCGGCAACTTCAGGTCGCCGGTGCGGAACACCCAGGCTTCCTTCAGATTTTTGACGTTATCGGCGTTAATCTGCTTGAGCGGCGAGTAGCGCTGACCTTCCTGGTTACGGCCATAGGCGGGCCAGTCACCGTCAGCGACCTGAGAGATAGCCGCCGCAGGCGAAGAGTCGGCGCTCAGGGTGCCTTTGACTTCCTGCGGATCGTTAAATCCGGCCCAGGTCAGAATGCCACCGCTAATTAACAGCGCCACCACCAATGCGGCAACCGCGCCACCTGATGGAACAGACAGTCGACGCCAGACAAATGGCAGAATCAGCCAGATGCCGAAGAAGACCAGGATGTCACTGCGCGGAGTCAGCGCCCAGAAGTCAAAGCCGACTTCCCACACGCCCCAGATCATGGTGGCCAGCAGCAGTGCGGCATAAAGCCATAGTGCTGACTGCTTGCGCCGCCAGAGCAGAGCGGTCACGCCCAGCATCACCACCCCAGCGACAGGGTAGTACCAGGATCCACCAATGGACACCAGCCAGACACCGCCGATGAGTAAATACAGTCCGCAAAACGCAGCGAACAGTGCAGTCAGGGTCACGAGGATCCCCGACTGTTGCGATTTTGTTTCTGCCATAAAAAGACACCATTAAATTTGTTAATTTTTTAGTAGCAATTAATTATAGGATTTAACAAGTGTGATCGTCATCACAAAATGAGCTTTATCGACAGTTAAGCATCAGAAATGCGTTTGCTGGTATACTGCTCGCCTTGCGCTTCAATAACCGAAACTCTGTTACCGTTATTGAATGATTTGTTTTTAAATCAGATGGTTAGTTAAAATGAAACATACTGTTGAAGTGATGATCCCGGAAGCGGAGATCAAAGCGCGTATCGCGGAACTGGGTCGTCAAATCACCGAACATTACAAAGACAGCGGCAGTGAAATGGTGCTGGTGGGCCTGCTGCGTGGTTCATTCATGTTTATGGCGGACTTGTGTCGTGAGGTGCAGGTTCCTCATGAAGTCGATTTTATGACCGCCTCCAGCTATGGTAGCGGCATGTCCACGACTCGCGATGTGAAAATCCTGAAAGACTTGGATGAAGACATTCGTGGTAAAGATGTTTTGATCGTCGAAGACATCATCGACTCCGGCAATACGCTCTCTAAAGTGCGTGAAATTCTGAGCCTGCGTGAGCCGAAATCCCTCGCCATCTGCACGCTGCTTGATAAGCCCGATCGCCGCGAAGTGCAGGTGAACGTGGAGTTTGTTGGCTTCTCGATTCCTGACGAATTCGTTGTCGGCTATGGCATTGACTATGCCCAGCGTTACCGCCACCTGCCGTACGTGGGCAAAGTGGTCATGCTGGACGAGTAAGCACAAAAAAGCCGGGATTTACCCGGCTTCATTTTTCAGGCCGGCTAAACACCGGCTTGCACAGCATTACTTATGATTGACGTGTTTCTTGCTGAGGTTAGACACACCCTGGCGATAGCGCTGTTCCAGCGTTTCGCGGTTTGTCGCGGTGACATCCAGGTTACGCAGCAGGCCATCATGAATACCGTAAGCCCAACCGTGAATCGTCACTTTCTGACCGCGTTTCCAGGCGGATTGCATAATCGTGGAGTGACCCAGGTTATAGACCTGCTCCATCACGTTAAGCTCGCAAAGGGTATCCAGGCGGCGTTCCTGCGGCATCTCGCCCAGCAACGAACTGTGTTTGAACCAGATATCACGGATGTGCAGCAGCCAGTTATCAATCAGCCCCAGCTCCGGGTTTTCTACTGCCGCCTGCACACCACCACAACCGTAGTGGCCGCAGATGATGATATGTTCGACTTCCAGTACGTCTACCGCGTACTGAACAACGGAAAGGCAGTTAAGGTCGGTGTGAATGACCAGGTTTGCAACATTTCGGTGTACAAAAAGTTCACCTGGCTCTAAACCAGTGAGACGCTCGGCAGGAACGCGACTGTCAGAACATCCAATCCATAGAAAGCGCGGCTTTTGTGCCTGCGCCAGCGTTTCAAAGAATCCAGGATCCTCTTCCACCAGCATTTTTGACCATAGTGCATTGTTGCTGATGAGTGTATCTATGTCTTTCATGGAAGTTAACGACCTGTAACTAAAGAAGTGCGTTGCGCTAATATAGGTCAACTCCATTTTTTTTTAAACCACACATTCGAGTGTAAGAAAAAAGGTAAGTGAAAATTCATGACCATTGCACTGGAGCTTGAGCAGCTTAAAAAAACCTATCCGGGTGGCGTCCAGGCGCTGCGCGGTATTGATCTTAAAGTCGAAGCCGGTGATTTCTATGCCCTTCTGGGACCTAACGGTGCGGGGAAATCCACCACCATTGGCATTATCAGTTCGCTGGTAAATAAAACGTCGGGGCGGGTCAGCGTCTTTGGTTACGACCTTGAAAAAGATGTCGTGAACGCCAAACGCCAGCTCGGGCTTGTTCCGCAGGAGTTCAACTTCAACCCGTTTGAGACCGTTCAGCAAATCGTGGTGAACCAGGCGGGCTACTACGGTGTTGAACGCAAAGAAGCGGTAGAACGTAGCGAAAAATACCTGAAGCAGCTCGATCTGTGGGAAAAACGCGGCGAACGTGCCAGGATGTTATCCGGTGGTATGAAGCGTCGCCTGATGATTGCCCGCGCCCTGATGCACGAGCCGAAGCTGCTCATTCTTGATGAGCCAACGGCAGGTGTGGATATCGAACTGCGTCGTTCGATGTGGGGATTCCTTAAAGATCTCAATGACAGAGGCACCACCATCATTCTCACCACTCACTATCTGGAAGAGGCTGAGATGCTGTGCCGTAACATCGGCATTATTCAGAGCGGTGAACTGGTGGAAAACACCTCGATGAAATCGCTACTGGCGAAGCTGAAATCGGAAACCTTCATTCTCGATCTGGCGGCGAAGAGTCCGCTGCCGAAACTCGAAGGCTATGACTACCGACTGGTGGACACCTCAACGCTTGAAGTGGAAGTGCTGCGTGAGCAGGGCATTAATAGTGTGTTCAGTCAGTTAAGCGCGCAGGGGATTCAGGTATTGAGTATGCGTAACAAAGCGAACCGTCTGGAAGAGCTGTTTGTCTCGCTGGTTCACGATAAAAAAGGAGATCGCGCATGATGCAGCTTTTTTGGGTCGCGCTGAAAAGTATCTGGTACAAAGAGATCCAGCGTTTTATGCGTATCTGGATCCAGACCCTGGTACCGCCTGTCATCACCATGACGCTCTACTTCATCATCTTCGGTAACCTGATTGGTTCACGAATCGGTGAAATGCACGGCTTTACCTACATGCAGTTCATCGTGCCAGGGCTGATCATGATGGCGGTGATCACCAACGCTTACGCCAACGTGGCTTCGTCATTCTTCAGTGCTAAATTCCAACGCAATATTGAAGAATTGCTGGTTGCCCCGGTACCGACCCATGTCATCATCATTGGCTACGTCGGCGGCGGTGTCGCGCGTGGGATTTGCGTCGGTATTCTGGTGACCGCCGTGTCGCTGTTTTTCGTGCCGTTCCAGGTGCATTCATGGGTGTTTGTTGGCTTAACGCTGCTGTTAACCGCGGTACTGTTCTCGCTGGCAGGGTTGCTGAATGCTGTGTTTGCGACCACTTTTGACGATATCAGCTTGATCCCGACCTTTGTGCTGACGCCGCTGACTTACCTCGGTGGGGTGTTCTACTCCCTGACGCTGCTGCCGCCTATCTGGCAGACGCTGTCACACCTTAACCCCATCGTATATATGATCAGTGGTTTCCGCTTTGGTTTCCTCGGAATTACCGATGTGCCACTGTTTACTACCGTGGCGGTACTGGCGGTCTTCATTGTCGTGTTTTATGGTTTGTGCTGGTACTTAATCCAGCGCGGACGTGGCCTGCGCAGCTAATCCTCTCTACCCGGCGGGCGATGTTCGCCGGGCATTTCAGCTCCACCATTCTATGATATCTGTCACCGACGTCGGATGGTCACTTAGCTAAACTGCAAGTCTGCTAAGGAGATACGTATGCTGGGATGGGTCATTGCCTGTCATGATGAGCGCGCACAGGAACTGCTGAACAGTCTGGAAGAACAGTTTGCGCCACTGGTGCAATGTCGGGCGGTTAACTTTCATCGTGGGTTGAGTACCAATATGCTCAGCCGCATGATGTGCGACGCGTTGCATGAGACAGATACCGGCGACGGAGTGGTCTTTCTCACTGATATTACCGGCGCTCCACCTTACCGGGCCGCGGCGCTTTTAAGCCATAAGCACGACAATTGTGAAGTGATATCCGGCGTCGATAGTTCATTATTACTGGCTATGTATCCCATGCGTGAAAAGCTCAACAGCAGTGGCTTTCGCAATGAAATTGTGTCCGTAGGCGGGCCGACAGTGAGCAGCCTGTGGCATCAGCAGCAGAAGAATCCTCCCTTTATTTTATTGCATGATTTGTACGAAAAATAGTCATTGGTATTCACCAGGCTTTTGTTACAATACCGCCAGTTTTTTACCATCCGGTTGGTCTGATGCCTCGTTTACTCATCATTTTCCTGCTGTTTTTTTCCTGTGCCGCTTCGGCGCGTCTGGTCAGTGATAATCCCGAACCCGCTCGCTATATGCAGGTGACCGAAGACGCGGATATCTGGGGGCAAATTGGTAACAACGTTGTGACCGTCGGCAATGTCCGCGCCGGGCAGATTATTGCCGTGGAGCCAGGCGTTGAAGACTATTACGCATTCCGCTTTGGTTTTGGTAAAGCCTGGATTGATAAAGGCCACCTTGGCACATTACGTGGCAATGAGCGGGTGGAAGACAGTCTGGGTGACCTTAAGAAGCCACTCAGCAATCAGAATCTGATTACCTGGCAGGACACGCCGATGTATAACGCGGCGGATCTAAAAAGCGAACCTTTCGGGGTGCTCGCCTCTAATCTGCGCTATCCCATCATCAGTAAGCTCAAAGACAGACTGAACCAGACCTGGTTTCAGATTCGCATTGGCGACCGTCTGGCGTGGATAAGCAGCCTGGATGCGCAGGAAGATAACGGCATTCCGGTGCTGACTTATCACCATATCCTGCATGATGAAGAGAATACGCGTTTTCGCCACACCTCAACCACCACGTCGGTGCGCGCCTTTACCAACCAGATGACCTGGCTGCGTGACCAGGGTTACACCACATTGAGCATGTATCAACTGGAAGGGTATGTGCGCAACCGCATGAATTTACCCGCGCGTTCGATTGTGATCACCTTTGATGATGGCCTGAAATCAGTCAGTCGTTATGCCTGGCCGGTGCTGCGTGAGTACGGTTTCAAAGCGACCGCTTTTATTATTTCATCCCGCATCAAACTGCGACCACAGCCGTGGGACCCGAAATTTCTGCAGTTTATGAGCATCCAGGAATTAAACCAGATAGCCAACGTGTTCGACTTCCAGTCACACACCCACTTTTTACACCGGGTAGATGATGCGAATCACCCCATTCTGCTTAGCCGCAGCTATGAAAACATCCTGATGGATTTCAAACATTCACGTCGGGCACTGTCTCAGTTCAACACCCACGTCTGGTTCCTCTCCTATCCTTTTGGCGGCTATAACGACAAAGCGGTGCAGGCGGCAGGGGACGCGGGTTTTCACATGGCAGTGACGACGGTACGAGGAAAGGTTAAACCGGGAGATAACCCGATGCTGCTCAAGCGGCTCTATATATTAAGAACTGATTCGCTGGAAGATATGTCGAGGCTTATCAGTAACCAGCCTCAGGGCTAAAATCAGGGGTAGAAGGCTATCTTATTTGCCTTCTACCCCTGATTGGGGCAGCGATGCATTACTCTCGGATGGCTTACGCCACCTGCACCGGTACGGCTTTTGCGGTGCGTTTCATCTCATTGTCACCATCAAAATAGGCCACTTTGGGCTGCCAGCTACGTGCCTGCTCATCGGGCATGGTGACATAGGTTGCGATGATCAGAATGTCACCGACATCGGCACAGTGTGCTGCCGCGCCGTTGACCGAAATAATGCGTGAGCCACGTTCACCGGCAATGGCGTAAGTGGAGAAACGCTTACCGTTGGTCACGTTGTAAATATCGATGGCTTCGTATTCCAGAATACCAGCCGCCTCAAGGAAATCCTGGTCAATCGCGCAGGAACCTTCATAGTGCAGGTCGGCCTGAGTCACTTTGACGCGGTGGAGCTTGCCTTGCAGCATAGTGCGAATCATAAATTGAACCTTTGTTACTGATAATTAACGCTAAAGAAAGGGCGGCTCCCTGCGATTCACCCTTGCATTTTCCCCTCGCTGTATATGGCGTGGGGCATGTCAGAGCTGGAGTATTGCCCGATTTTTCACCAAAGTCTACTGCGCCAAATCAACCACAATGTTGTCGATCAAACGCGCCTGGCCGAGCCATGCCGCCATCAGAATGACCGCACGTTTACTGCTTCCGGTTAACGCCAGCAGCGTGTCCGCATCGCGAATCTGAATATCGTCTGCACGGAAACCGCCGTCATTAAGTTCCTGCTCTGCCAGCGCAATGATTTCGTCGAGATTACGATCGCCTGCGTGCAGTTTGGCTGCCATAGCATTCATGGTTTTGCTTAAACCTGGGGCAATTTTGCGTTGATCTGCGGTGAGATAGCCATTGCGGGAGCTCAGTGCCAGACCGTCTTTGGCGCGCACGGTGGGGACGCCGACAATTTCGATATCGTAGCCCATGTCGGCAACCATTTTGCTGATGAGTTGCAACTGCTGATAATCTTTTTGCCCAAAGCAGGCGATGTCTGGCTGCACGAGGTTGAACAGCTTACTGACGATGGTGGAGACGCCACGGAAATGACCCGGACGGCTGGCCCCTTCGAGCATGGTAGAAATGCCTGGCACATCGACAAACGTCTGCGTATCCGTGCCAGCAGGGTAAATGTCTGTCGGAGCCGGCGCAAAAACGAAATCTACTTTGCGTTTGTTCAGCTTTTCGCAATCTTCCTGCAGCGTACGCGGGTAGCGCGCCAGATCGTCTGCACGATCGAACTGCATTGGGTTGACGAAAATACTGACGACCACGACGTCTGCACGGGCTTTGGCTTCATCAACCAGCGTCATATGCCCGTCGTGCAGGTTACCCATGGTTGGCACCAGTGCAATGCGTTTACCTTCCTGACGAAGACGGCGGATATGCTGACGCAGCAGCGGCAGCGTTTCGATAATCAACACAACGGTACTCCTTAATGGAAACTGTGTTCTTCGCCCGGATATACCCCGGACTCAACGTCGGTCACATACTGGCGCACGGCAGCGCGCATATCGCCAGTGTCGGTGAGGAAGTTTTTGGCAAATTTGGGGATATGACCCCCGGTGATGCCGAAGGCATCATGCATCACCAGAATCTGACCGTCGGTCACATTGCCGGCACCAATGCCGATAACCGGAATTGTCAGCGCATCAGTGATGCGTTTTGCCAGTTCGACCGGCACGCATTCCAGTACCAGTAGCTGAGCCCCTGCGGCTTCCAGCGCCAACGCATCATCCAACAGCGTTTGTGCGGCATCCTCGCCACGACCCTGAACTTTGTAGCCACCGAAGATATTGACGGACTGCGGGGTCAAGCCGAGGTGCCCGCATACTGGTACGGCACGCTCGGTGAGCATTTTCACCGTGTCGCTCAGCCAGCGACCGCCTTCGATTTTGACCATATTGGCCCCGGCGCGCATTACCGCCGCCGAGTTTTCAAAGGCCTGTTCTGGTGTGGCATACGCCATAAAAGGCAGGTCAGCCAGCAGCAGGCAGTAGGGGGCGCCACGGCGTACGGCACGTGTGTGATAGGCGATATCGTCTACCGTTACGGGAAGGGTGGAATCATGACCTTGTACCGTCATCCCTAACGAGTCGCCAACCAGCATCACGTTGATGCCCTCTTCAGCAAACAACTTTGCAAAGCTGTAGTCATAGGCAGTGATGGTGGCGAAGCGTTTTTTTTCCTGTTTGCATTTAAGCAGCAAGGAGAGGGTGGTTGGTTTCATAACGTTTCCTGATGGCTAAAAACGAATCCTGGCGCATTCTAGCAGTCTGATTCAGGTGAACAATGATTTTAGGCAATCGTTCAACAGGGATCACAGCTGCATCGGCAGAAAAGGGGTTTTACCATAAGGCGGGTTTGTCTGCACCGCATTGTGTGAGGGCGTCAGTAAGCAGTGTGCCATCCGGGAAGCGCAGGTTGGGCGCGATCTCAAAGAGCGGCCACAGCATAAAGCCGCGGTTGTGCATGTCGTAATGTGGGACTGTCAGGCGCGGCGTCTGAATGATGTCGTCACCAAACAGCATGATATCCAGATCCAGGGTACGCGGCCCCCAGCGTTCTGCTTTACGTACACGACCCTGCTGTAGCTCAATGCGTTGCGTGTTATCCAACAACATTTCTGGCGAAAGCGTGGTTTCCAGCGCGACAACGGCGTTGAGGTAATCAGGCTGATCCTGCGGGCCGAGCGGCGGTGTACGGTAAAGTGAGGAAACGGCAATTACACGGGTGTGGGGGATTTCACCCAGAGCGGCAATTGCCGCCTTAACCTGCTCCAGAGGGGAGGCAAGGTTGCTGCCAATGGCGATGTAGCAAAGCGTCGGTGACATGTCGGCTCCTGAGGCGGATTCTCTAAAGCATCAGGCCTGCACGTGGCAGGCCTGAAAATCAAACGTATTATGCGCCTTCACGACGTGGTGCGCGTTTTCGCGGACGGCGGTGGCGACGACGCGCAGCAGGCTCATCACCCAGGTCGTCGAGCATCTCTTTTTGATCCGGTGGTGCGGAAACCTGGAACTCACCCCACCATTTCACCAGACGCTGCAATTCAACATTGCGTTCGATCTCTGCACGCAAGGCCAGCAGGTCGTAAGCGGCGCGGAATTTAGGATGCTCCATCAGCTTCCAGGCACGTTTGCCCTGGCGGCGGGACATACGTAGCTGCAGTTGCCAGATATCACGCACCAGCGAGGTAATGCGTTTCGGAATCGCCAGGGTGCGGCAGGCTTCATCCAGCACGTCATTCATCGCCAGCGCGAACGCATCGTAATAGGCCAGCCCGCTCTCCTGAGTGATGCGCTGGGCGGTTTCCAGCAGCGGGTACCAGAACATAGCGGCAAACAGGAATGCCGGGTTTACGCGCATATCATTGTGAATGCGGGTATCGGTATTCTTGAGAACCTGAGCGATGATGCGCTCCATCGAACTGTCACCGTTTTCAGTGAAGTAGCGGCAGAGGGTCGGGAAAAGAGGCTGGAACAGATTGTATTCGCGCAGCAGCATGTAGGTGTCAAAACCGTAACCGGCTTGCAGCAGCTTCAGCGCTTCTTCAAACAGACGAGCTGGTGGCACATCGTTAATCAGAGTGGCCAGCCGCGGAATAGGTTCGGCTGTTTCTGCGCTGATGCTCATACCCAGTTTTGCGGCAAAACGCACGGCACGGAGCATGCGTACCGGATCTTCCCGATAACGGGTTTCCGGGTTGCCAATCAGGCGAATCACGCCATCTTCCAGGTCGCGCATACCGCCGACATAATCGCGAACGGTAAAATCGGCAACGCTGTAATAAAGGCTGTTGATGGTGAAGTCGCGGCGCTGAGCATCTTCTTCAATGGACCCGAAGATGTTGTCACGCAGCAGCATACCGTTTTGCCCACGCTGAGAGGTGGCACGATCGGCTTCGGTATCTTCATGGTGACCACGGAAGGTGGCGACTTCAATGATTTCCGGGCCAAACATCACGTGGGCCAGACGGAAACGGCGACCGACAAGGCGGCAATTGCGGAACAGTTTACGTACCTGATCCGGTGTGGCGCTGGTGGTCACGTCAAAATCTTTTGGTTTTTTGCCCAGCAATAAGTCACGCACGCCGCCACCCACAAGGTAGGCGTCGTAACCCGCTTTGTTCAGCCGATAGAGCACTTTGAGCGCGTTTTCACTGATATCTTTGCGGGAAATAGCGTGCTGCTCACGCGGAATAACCGTCATCTGAGGTTGTTCTATTGCCTCAGCGACCATGCTTTCTTCGCGGCTTAGCACCTTGCGGCAAAAATTAGCGACTCGGGTAAAAATAGTGCACCTCGTAGTGTCAAACGTCGGGACAAAAAAATAGCGGCTAATCATAGCTCAGCGCGAAGCGTTTGAGAATGACGTATTCACATCCACTGCATCAGGCACGCTGGAAAGTGTCCAGTTTGCCACTGCCAGTGACAGTAAGTCGTCAAGGCTGAGGTCCTGCCATTCGTTTGTTGCGTTCTGGTTTAAGAATTGTAAAGCCCTGATTATTATGGGGCGTGGATCGCCGCTCGGCAAGGCGGGCGCGTGGTTTTGCTTGGAGAGTTTATCCCCCTGCGCATTTAACGCCAGCGGCAGATGAATGTAGTCCGGTGGTTGCCAGCCAAATTGTTGATACAGCGAAATTTGCCTGACCGTAGGGTCGATTAAATCCGCGCCGCGCACAATCTCAGTCACCCCCTGGAAATGGTCATCCACCACGACGGCCAGGTTATAGGCAAACAGGCCATCACGACGATGGATAATGAAGTCTTCACGGGCCAGATTTTCATCAACATGAATGTCGCCGCGCAGTTTGTCATGAAAATGAGCCACCGGATGATGCTGGCGAATGCGGACGGCGGCATTGTCCGGGCCATTATTCAGCGTGCGGCAATGTCCGTCGTAGAAGCCGCCGGTGCTTTGAATGCGCGCGCGGGTGCAGGTGCAGTAGTAGCTCAGGTCTTGTGCCCTAAGCCAGGCAAGTGCCTCGCGGTACGCATCGTGGCGTTGCGATTGCCAGAGCACGTCGCCGTCCCAGTGAAGGCCATAGTTTTCTAACTGATTCAGGATGGTATCTGCAGCGCCCGGAACTTCGCGTGGGGGATCGATATCTTCGATGCGTACTCGCCAGGTGCCGTTTCTGGCGCGAGCCTGAAGATAGCTGCCGAGTGCGGCAATAAGGGAACCAAAATGGAGTTCACCGGAGGGTGATGGCGCGAAGCGCCCGATATAGTGAGGTTCTGACATATTGACAGGCAAAAGGACCAATACGGGAAAAAATTTTCCCGACTATAGCACAGCCTGAATTGATGGCGCAGGCTGATATCAGCACTGCGCCGTCAGAGAGTTGACCGGCTGTTGGTCAGGAGAAAACTTAACCCGCCATCTGTTTTTCGCGGATTTCAGCCAATGTTTTACAGTCGATGCACAGGTCAGCAGTTGGACGCGCTTCCAGGCGACGAATACCGATCTCTACACCGCACGATTCGCAGAAGCCGAAATCTTCGTCTTCCACTTTTTTCAGCGTTTTTTCGATCTTTTTAATCAGTTTACGCTCGCGGTCACGGTTACGCAGTTCGAGGCTAAACTCTTCTTCCTGGGCCGCGCGATCGACTGGATCCGGGAAGTTTGCCGCTTCATCCTGCATGTGGGTGACGGTGCGATCGACTTCATCCCTAAGTTGATTACGCCACGCTTCAAGAATACGCCTGAAGTGCGCCAGCTGGGCTTCGTTCATATACTCTTCGCCCGGTTTCTCTTGATACGGCTCCACCCCAGCGATGGCGAGAATACTCAGGGACGATGTTTTACGGTTTTGCCCTTCTTGCATGTTGCTTCTCCTTAACACGCACTATCGATCCCCGTGTTCGGGGGAAAATCAGGCCGCTATAAATAGCAGATGCTTTTCCGGATGGCAAATATCTAAACGTAACACTTGACAAGCCTGTGAGGAAAAGCGTATTTGCGCACGCGACCAGAACACATCTTAATCATTGACCGCCTTCATAAAGTGTAAGGCAGCGGCAATCTCAGAGTCATATTATTAGCAGAAAGTTCCGCTTTATAAGCCAGTATTTCTACGCCCTGACGTTGTGCGTCATTTAACAATCGTGCGTATTGCTCATCAATATGGCGCGCTGGAGAAAAATGTTCAACGGCTGAATGCAGTACAGCAAAGAGGATAACGGCACGATCGCCATTAGCCGCTACGCCCATCAATTCGCGCAGGTGCTTCTGACCACGCAAAGTTACTGCATCCGGGAAAAAACCGTTCTTTTGTTCGGCGAGCGTTACTGATTTCACTTCAATATAGCAGTTGCGGCGGTCATCTGCCTGTAACAGGAAATCAATTCTGCTGGCCTCTGAACCATATTTTACTTCGCTTTTCAGCGTGCTATACCCGGCAAGCTCGGGCAGGGTATTTTCCAGTATCGCCTCTTTGGTCAGGCTATTTGCTCTGAGCGTATTAACACAAATAAATTCACCGAGTTGCGTTTGAGTTAATTCCCAAGTGTGCGGATATTTGCGTTTAGTATTTTCTGATGTCGAATACCAGACGGTGTCACCAGGCGTCGCACAACCGGTCATTGCACCGGTATTTGGGCAATGAATTGTTAAGGTTTCACCTTCTGGCGTAACGATATCAGCGAGAAAACGTTTATAGCGCTGGATAAGCGTGGCGGGTTTCAGGGCAGGGGAAAACTCCATAAAGGATCCTTGTCAGGTTTTCAGCGTCCAACGGTTTAACGGGGTATAGCGCAGGCGACCACCGGTAAAGTGTGATTCGTACAGTACAAACTCGGTCACCGGAACCGACCAGCTAAAGCCCGGTGGAGGCAGCGCGACGGCGTGGCTGGTATCACGCAACAACGTGATATGAGGGTGAAAAGGCGTTGGGCTCTGGTAGCAGCCACTGCGGGATGCTTGCGCGCGCAGCATATCGGCCAACTGAATCAGTCCTCGGGGAGACTGACGACACCCAAGCCAGACGACGCGGGATCGCAGCCACTGTCCGGCATCATCCAGCCGTAGCGTAAAGCCAGGTTGTGTGATGCGCCCGGCCATGGCTTCCAGCGCTTTTTGCTTTTCAGCACTGACCTCGCCGAGAAAGGCTAGCGTCAGATGCAGGTTGGCGGCGGCGACAGGCCTGCCCGCATCCTGCGCCAGGTGCTCTGCTCGCCAGCGCACGACGTCCTGACGGGTTTCATCAGGCAATTCGAGGGCAAAAAACAGCCTTTTCGATTCGGGCATAGCGGGCTCTCCGTAAATGTGTGCAGGGATGCTACAGCGCCGGGCGGCAACCCGCAAATTCCAGGACACTGCAAAGGCGCAGAGTTCATGTACAATTGCGACCACTGCTTTACTCATTGTCATCTCTCTGGAGCCTTGCGTGTCCTCTTTGCCGGTTGCCGCCGTACTGCCCGATCTTTTAAACGCCTTACACCATGCGCCGCAGGTGCTGCTTATTGCGCCCACTGGGGCAGGGAAATCCACCTGGCTGCCGTTACAGCTTTTGCAGCAGAGGGAAGGCCAGGGGCGTATTTTACTGCTTGAACCGCGAAGACTGGCGGCACGTAATGTCGCGCAGCGCCTGGCAGAACAGTTGGGTGAACAACCTGGCGAAACGGTGGGCTACCGTATGCGGGCACAAACCTGCGTAGGGCCCCAGACCCGGCTTGAAGTGGTGACGGAAGGGATTCTTACCCGCATGATCCAACAGGATCCAGAACTGAGCGGTGTGGGGCTGGTGATCCTCGATGAATTCCATGAGCGCAGCCTGCAGGCTGATTTGGCCCTTGCCCTGCTGCTGGATGTGCAGCAAGGGCTGCGCGACGACCTCAAGCTACTGGTGATGTCCGCGACTCTGGATAACACTCGCTTGCAGACCTTACTGCCGGACGCGCCGCTTATTGTTTCAGAAGGCCGTATGTTCCCGGTAGATCGCCGTTACCAGACATTGAGCGCTCACACCCGTTTTGATGAAGCTGTCGCATCGGCGACCGCGGAATTGCTGCGGTCAGAAACAGGTTCCCTGCTGCTGTTCTTGCCCGGTGTAAGCGAAATACAGCGCGTGCAGGAGCAACTCGCCAGCCGGGTGAGCCGTGATGTGTTGCTCTGCCCGCTGTATGGCGCACTGCCGCTTACTGAACAGCGTAAAGCGATTTTGCCTGCCCCGGCGGGGCTTCGCAAAGTGGTGCTGGCAACCAATATTGCAGAAACCAGCCTGACCATTGAAGGGATCCGTCTGGTGGTCGACTGCGCGCAGGAGCGGGTCGCGCGTTTTGATCCGCGAACCGGGCTAACCAGGCTGGTCACCCAGCGCATAAGCCAGGCCTCCATGACGCAGCGTGCGGGCCGCGCCGGACGCCTTGAACCCGGTATCTGTTTGCACCTGATTGGTAAAGAGCAGGCGGAGCGGGCGGCGGCGCAGGGCGATGCGGAAATAACCCAGAGTGATTTATCCGGTCTGTTGATGGAGTTGTTACAGTGGGGATGCCAGGATCCTGCTCAGCTAAGCTGGCTCGATGTGCCGCCTGCGACGAACCTTGCAGCCGCCCGTAAACTGTTAAACCAATTGGGTGCACTGGACGGCGAGCGTTTGTCCGCCTTCGGGCAAAAAATGGCGGTATCAGGCAACGATCCCCGGCTTGCCGCAATGCTTGCAGGCGCGAAGAGTGCGGATGAGATTGCCACCGCGGCTAAGCTTGCGGCTATTCTTGAGGAACCACCGCGTGGGGGCAATGCCGATCTTGGAGCCGCCTTTGCCCGCAATCAGCCGCAGTGGCAACAGCGCGCCCGGCAGTTGGCTCGCCGCCTGAAAAGTGGCGACAGTGAGCCGGACAGTGATTTACTGGCGCCACTGCTGGCCCGCGCCTTTGCCGATCGCATTGCACGGCGGCGTGGACAGGACGGACGCTATCAACTGGCAAACGGCATGGGGGCGATGCTTGATGCCGATGATGCATTAAATCGCCATGAATGGCTGCTTGCCCCGTTGTTGCTACAAGGCAGTCAGTCACCGGATGCGCGTATTTTACTGGCGCTGCCGCTGGATATTGATGCACTGGTAGCGGCGTGCCCGGCGATTTTGCGACAATCCGATACTGTAGAATGGGATGATGCGCTGGGGACGTTAAAAGCGTTTCGCCGCAGCCAGATAGGTCAGCTCACGGTTAACGTTCAGCCGCTGGCGAAGCCGTCAGAAGCGGAACTGCATCAGGCGATGCTCAACGGCATTCGCGAGAAGGGCCTTGATGTGCTGAACTGGACGCCTGAGGCCGTCCAGCTGCGTTTGCGGTTACATTGTGCTGCAAAGTGGTTGCCTGAAGCAGAATGGCCGGCGGTGGATGATGCCTCGCTACTGGCAGAACTTGAGAACTGGTTACTGCCGCAGATGAATGGCGTGCATTCGCTGCGTGCCCTGAAGGCGCTGGATCTTCAGCACGCATTACAGTCCTGGCTTCCCTGGCCTTTGCGTCAACGGCTGGATAGTGAACTCCCGGCGCATTACACTGTGCCCACGGGAAGCCGCCTTGCCATTCGATATCATGAAGATAATCCTCCGGCACTGGCAGTCCGCATGCAGGAGATGTTTGGTGAGGCGACTACGCCAGCTATTGCGCAAGGGCGGATTGCGCTGGTGCTTGAGCTATTGTCTCCGGCGCAGAGGCCGCTGCAAATAACCCGCGATTTAGCGGCGTTTTGGCAGGGGGCGTATCGGGAGGTGCAAAAGGAGATGAAGGGGCGATATCCCAAGCATGTCTGGCCTGATGATCCTGCGAATACGGCACCGACGCGGCGGACGAAAAAGTATTCCTGAGTGTGTTTACGTGAGTGCGGCCTTCTCCCACAGGGAGAGGGCGAAAATGACATGTTTATTTTGAGAGATTTCTTCTTCCTCCATCTGGAGTAAGAACTGAGAATCGGGCCTTTGCGCCTGAATGTTGCGGAGAGAGAGCATGGCGGGGAATGACCGCGAGCCAATTGGACGTAAGAGTAGAACGACGCGTCCGGCGAAAGAGAAAATCAGTCGTCGTCGAGCCACAGAAGAGGAATACGACGACTACGACGATGAGGATGGCGATGAAACGCCAGCCCCGCGTAAAGGGAAAGGTCGGGGCGGCAAACCTCGCGGTAAACGCCGTTGGTTCTGGTTGCTGTTCAAGATTTGCCTCGTTGGCGCAGTCCTGTTAGCCATTTACGGTGTGTATCTCGATCAGAAGATCCGCGCACGTATTGATGGCAAAGTCTGGCAGCTTCCTGCGGCGGTGTATGGCCGAATGGTCAACCTTGAGCCGGATATGCCTGTCAGCAAAAATGAGATGGTAAAACTGCTGGAATCTACGCAGTACCGCCAGGTGACGAAGATGACCCGTCCTGGTGAATTTACCGTGCAGGGCAAAAGCATTGAGATGATCCGTCGCCCGTTCGATTTCCCGGACAGTAAAGAAGGGCAGGTACGTGCACGTCTGACCTTTGACGGTGACAGGCTGGAAACCATTGAGAACATGGACAGTAACCGTCAGTTTGGTTTCTTCCGTCTCGATCCGCGTTTAATCACCATGCTCTCTTCACCTAACGGTGAGCAGCGCCTGTTTGTGCCGCGTAGCGGTTTCCCGGACCTGCTGGTGGATACCTTACTGGCGACCGAAGACCGTCACTTCTATGAGCACGACGGCATCAGTTTCTACTCCATTGGTCGTGCGGTGCTGGCAAACCTGACTGCCGGGCGCACTGTGCAGGGCGCGAGTACGCTGACGCAACAGTTGGTAAAAAACCTGTTCCTGAGCAGCGAGCGTTCCTACTGGCGTAAGGCGAACGAAGCCTTGATGGCGCTGATTATGGATGCCCGCTACAGCAAAGATCGTATTCTTGAACTGTATATGAACGAGGTCTATCTCGGTCAGAGCGGTGACAATGAGATCCGCGGCTTCCCGCTGGCGAGTTTGTACTACTTTGGTCGCCCGGTGGAAGAGTTGAGCCTTGATCAGCAGGCAATGCTGGTGGGGATGGTGAAAGGCGCATCGATTTACAACCCATGGCGCAACCCGAAACTGGCCCTCGAGCGCCGTAACCTGGTACTTCGCCTGATGCAGCAGCAGCAGGTTATCGATCAGGAACTGTACGACATGCTCAGCGCACGTCCGCTTGGTGTACAGCCGCGCGGTGGGGTTATCTCCCCGCAGCCTGCATTCATGCAGATGGTGCGTCAGGAGTTGCAGGCTAAGCTCGGCGATAAAGTTAAAGATCTCTCCGGCGTGAAGATTTTCACCACTTTTGACTCGCTGGACCAGGATGCCGCTGAAAAAGCCGCAGTCGAAGGGATTCCGGCGCTGATCAAACAGCGCAAGCTGGACGATCTTGAAACTGCGATGGTCGTGGTGGACCGCTTTAGTGGTGAAGTGCGTGCGATGGTCGGTGGTGCAACGCCGCAGTTTGCCGGCTATAACCGTGCGATGCAGGCGCGCCGCTCTATCGGCTCACTCGCGAAACCGGCGACCTATCTGACAGCGTTGAGCCAGCCGGATAAATTCCGTCTGAACACCTCCATTGCCGATGCGCCGATTTCGCTGCGTCTGTCGAATGGTCAGACGTGGGCACCGCAGAACGATGATCATCGCTTCAGCGGCCAGGTCATGCTGGTGGATGCGCTGACCCGTTCCATGAACGTACCGACGGTTAACCTGGGGATGGCAATGGGCCTGCCTGCGGTGACGGATACCTGGTTGAAACTGGGTGCGCCTAAAGACCAGCTGACGGCGAATCCGTCGATGTTGCTCGGTGCGCTTAACCTGACGCCTATTGAAGTGGCGCAGGCGTTCCAGACTATCGCCAGCGGCGGCAACCGCGCCACCTTATCTGCGCTGCGATCCGTGATTGCAGAAGACGGTACGGTGCTCTATCAGAGCTTCCCGCAGTCCGAGCGTGCGGTGCCTGCCCAGGCGGCGTACATGACGCTCTGGACCATGCAGCAGGTTATCCAGCGCGGTACGGGGCGTCAGTTAGGGGCGAAGTATCCGAACCTGCATCTGGCAGGGAAAACCGGGACCACCAACAACAACGTGGATACTTGGTTTGCGGGCATTGATGGGCGTGAAGTGACCATTACCTGGGTAGGGCGCGATAACAACCAGCCTACCAAGCTCTACGGAGCCAGCGGGGCTATGGCGATTTATCAGCGTTACCTGGCTAACCAGTCACCTATCCCGTTGGACCTGACGCCGCCGGAAGATATCACCACCATGAGCGTGGATGACATGGGCAACTTTATGTGTGCGGGCGGCGGAACGCGTTCATTACCGGTATGGACCACCAACCCGGATGCGTTGTGTCAGCAAAGTCAGATGATGCAGCAACAGCAGCAGGGCAATCCGTTTGATCAGTCTGCTCAGCCGCAACAACAGCCTCAGCAGCAACAACAGCAACAGCCACCGCAGCAAGAGAAGAGTGATGGCGTCGCAGGTTGGATTAAAGACATGTTTGGTAGTAACTGATCCCCAAACCCTCAGTCGTCAGGCTGAGGGTTTTTCTTCCCTCAACTGATGTTCCGTAAACAACCGGCTAACCTCGTTTTAAAGAGTACATAATTCTTTATTAACGCCCTGCATTTCATCTGGTTATTTCTTAATCCCCTTCGTCCTTCAGGGATGCATATTGCTTGCTACGCAGACAATGCTTCGCATATTATGCTGCCGTCATAATAATAATTATCGTTTACGTTATCATTCACTCATTGTCAGAGAAAATAACAATGGCGCGTCCAAAAACTGCTCAGCCAGTCAACATCTCACTGCGTAAAATCGCAGTAGTTGTAGCCACAGCGGTTAGCGGCATGTCTGTATATGCACAGGCTGCTACGACCCAAAAAGAAGATACCATCACTGTTAACGCTGCTGCCGCTCCGCAAGAGAGCGCGTGGGGACCGGCTGCGACAATAGCTGCTCGACATTCTGCAACGGCGACCAAAACGGATACCTCGATTGAGAAGTCTCCGCAATCAATTTCCGTGGTGACCAGTGAAGAGATGGCACTGCACCAGCCAAAATCGGTTAAAGAAGCATTGAGCTATACCCCAGGCGTTGCCGTGGGTACGCGCGGTGCGTCGAACACCTATGACTACCTGATCATTCGTGGCTTTGCCGCCGATCAGCAGAGCCAGAACAACTACCTCGACGGTATGAAGATGCAGGGCAACTTCTATAACGACGCGGTGATTGATCCTTACATGCTTGAACGTGCGGAAGTCCTGCGCGGCCCGGCTTCCGTACTGTACGGAAAAAGCAGCCCAGGCGGATTACTGAACATGGTCAGCAAGCGTCCAACCACGACGCCGCTGTATGAAGTGCAGTTCAAGATGGGCACCAATAACCTTTATCAGACCGGTTTTGACTTCAGCGATGCGCTGGATGACGATGGCGTTTACTCTTACCGTTTGACCGGCCTGGCTCGCTCTGCGAATGCACAGCAAGAGACCGCGAAAGAGCAGCGTTATACCATTGCGCCATCTTTCAGCTGGCGTCCGGATGATAAAACGAACTTCACCTTCCTCTCTTACTTCCAGAACGAGCCGGACACCGGTTACTACGGCTGGTTGCCAAAAGAGGGTACGGTTCAACCGCTGCCGAACGGCAAACGCCTCTCCAGAGATTTCAACGAGGGTGCCGAGAACAACTCCTATTCTCGTAACGAGAAAATGGTCGGCTACAGCTTCGAACACGGCTTTGATGACACCTTCACCGTGCGTCAGAACCTGCGTTTTGCGGAGAACAAAACCGCGCAGAACAGCGTTTACGGTTACGGAATGTGTTCCGATAAGCTCTATTCCAGCAACCCGTCCACAAGTCCTTGTGCAAGCGTTGCGCAGTCTGACTGGGATCATACGCTGACCCGTCAGTATGTGATTGACCGCGAGAAACTGCAGACCTTTACCGTTGATACCCAACTGCAGAGCAAATTTGCGACCGGTGCTATCGATCATACCCTGTTGACCGGTGTTGACTTTATGCGCATGCGTAACGATATCGACTCCTGGTTTGGTTATGCAGGCTCTGTGACCCCGTCTGATATCTACAATCTTGACCGCAGCGATTATGACTTCGGTGCGCATGACGGACCTTCTGGCCCTTACCGTGTTCTGCTCAAACAGAAACAGACCGGTGTTTATGCGCAGGATCAGGCGCAGTGGGATAAGGTATTAGTGACTTTGGGGGGCCGTTACGATTGGGCCAAACAGAGCTCCTTTAACCGTGACTATGGCACCAAGGCTGCACGTGACGACAACCAGTTCACCTGGCGTGGTGGTGTTAACTACCTGTTTGATAATGGTGTAACGCCTTACTTTAGCTACAGCGAATCCTTCGAGCCGGCCTCCACTACCGGTGCCGATGGCGCGATTTTTGCTCCGTCTAAAGGCAAGCAGTATGAAGCTGGCGTGAAATACGTGCCGCAGGATCGTCCGATTGTGCTGACCGGTGCTGTCTACCAGTTGACCAAAACGAACAACCTGATGGCTGACCCTGCGGGTTCCGTCTGGTCTGTTGAAGGCGGCGAAATTCGTGCGCGCGGCGTTGAAGTTGAAGCGAAAGCGGCACTGTCTGCCAACATCAACGTGGTCGGTTCTTATACCTATACGGATGCTGAGTACACTACTGACACCAACAACAAAGGCAATACACCGCCGCAAGTGCCTAAACATATGGCGTCTGCGTGGGGCGATTACACCTTCTTTGATGGTGCGCTGTCTGGCCTGACGCTGGGTACAGGAGCTCGCTTCACCGGCTCAAGCCAGGGTGACCCAGGTAACACGTTCAAAGTGGGTAGCTATACCGTTGTTGATGCGCTGGTACGTTATGACCTGGCACGCGTTGGTATGGCGGGTTCTAACGTTGCGGTACACGTAAACAACCTGTTCGATCGTGAATACGTTGCAAGCTGCTTCAACTCCTACGGCTGCTTCTGGGGTGCTGAGCGCCAGGTGGTGGCAACAGCAACCTTCCGCTTCTAATCTCTCTTCGGGCACGGTTCGCCGTGCCCTTTTATAAGTTGGCACCCATGCAGGAAAACATCGCGCTTCCCGATACCACGTTTCAACTCTCCGACGTCACCTTCCGTGTACCTGGTCGTACCCTTCTGCACCCGCTCTCGCTGACCTTTCCGGTCGGGAAAGTGACGGGCTTGATTGGTCACAACGGCTCCGGTAAATCCACTTTGCTCAAAATGCTTGGCCGTCATCAGCCGCCTTCTGAAGGCGATGTGCTGTTGGATGGCCAGCCGCTGGCGAGCTGGAACAGCAAGTCCTTTGCCCGGAAAGTGGCTTATCTGCCGCAGCAGTTACCCCAGGCTGAAGGCATGACCGTGCGTGAACTGGTCGCAATTGGACGTTACCCGTGGCATGGTGCGTTGGGCCGCTTTGGTGTGGCTGACCGTGAGAAAGTGGAAGAGGCGATTTCGCTGGTAGGACTCAAACCCCTGGCACATCGTCTGGTGGATAGCCTGTCCGGTGGCGAACGCCAGCGGGCGTGGATTGCGATGCTGGTAGCCCAGGACAGCCGCTGCCTGTTGCTGGATGAACCGACGTCAGCGCTGGATATTGCCCATCAAGTGGATGTGCTGGCACTGGTGCACCGCTTAAGCCAACAGCGTGGGCTAACGGTGATTGCCGTTCTGCACGATATTAATATGGCTGCGCGCTACTGCGACTATCTGGTCGCGCTGCGTGGTGGCGAGAAGATTGCCGAAGGAACGCCGGATGAGCTTATGCGCGCCGAAACCCTCGAACAAATTTATGGTATCCCCATGGGGATACTGCCTCACCCGTCAGGGGCTGCACCGGTGAGCTTTGTTTACTGATGGATGGTTTTAATCAGATTAGCCGTCGTCGTCTGCTGACGATGATGGCACTTTCCCCTTTGCTATGGCAGATGCGCAGTGCACAGGCTGCGGCAATCGACACGCAGCGCATTGTTGGCCTCGAATGGCTACCGGTCGAGCTGCTGCTGGCGCTGGGCATTAAGCCTTACGGCGTTGCTGATATCCCCAATTACACCCGGTGGGTCAATGAGCCCGCGATCCCCGAAGGGGTGATTGACGTTGGGCTGCGCACCGAGCCGAATCTTGAGCTGCTCACGCAAATGAAGCCCTCTTACCTTATGTGGTCAGCAGGATACGGCCCCTCTGCGGACGTGCTGGCGCAAATCGCACCGGGGCGTGGGTTTAGCTTCAGCGACGGGAAAAAACCGCTGGCGACCGCAAGACGTTCCCTGAACGAGATGGCACAGTTGTTAAATATGGAAACGGCGGCGCAGAAACATCTGGATGAATTCGACCACTTTATTGAAAGCAGAAAGCCCCATTTTGCTGGTCGTGGTGAACGCCCGCTGCTGATGGTAACGCTGCTGGATGCGCGCCATATGCTGGTCTTTACTCAAAACTGTCTGTTCCAGGAAGTGATGGATGAGTTCGGTATTCGTAATGCCTGGCAGGGGGAGACCACCTTCTGGGGCAGTACGACCATCGGTATTGACCGACTGGCGGGCTTCAAAGATGTCGACGTTTTGTGCTTTGATCATGGCAATGATGCTGAAATGAATAAGCTAATGGCAACGCCACTGTGGCAGTCCATGCCGTTCGTCCGTAGCGGACGTTTTCAGCGTGTGCCTGCCGTCTGGTTCTACGGCGCGACCCTTTCCGCCATGCATTTTGTTCGTGTTCTGGATAATGCTCTTGGGGGGAAAGCATGAGGACGCGTATTGCACGCCTTCCGGCGATCTTACTGTCGCTACTTTTTGTTGCTGGTGTCTGGCTGACCTGGATTAATTTCAACGCCGCATTGCCGCGTGCGCAGTGGTCGCAGGCCATTACGGCGCCGGACATTGATGTCATCGAACAGATGATTTTCCACTACAGCCTGTTGCCACGTCTGGCGATTGCGCTGTTGGTGGGGGCCGGTCTGGGGCTGGTGGGGGTACTGTTTCAACAGGTACTGCGTAATCCATTGGCGGAACCGACAACCCTTGGGGTCTCGACGGGTGCGCAGCTTGGCATCACCATCGCCACGCTCTGGACAATGCCTGGCGTGCTGACCACGCAGTTTGCTGCCCTGGCGGGAGCCTGCGTAGTGGGAGCGCTGGTCTTTGGTGTCGCCTGGGGGAAACGCCTCTCGCCGGTGACGCTGATTCTGGCGGGCCTGGTGGTCAGCCTCTATTGCGGCGCGGTAAATCAGCTGCTGGTGATTTTCCATCACGATCAACTGCAAAGCATGTTCCTCTGGAGCACCGGGACGCTCACACAAACCGACTGGAGCGGCGTGCAGCATCTGTGGCCGCAACTGCTTGGCGGCGTGGCGTTAACGTTACTGCTGCTACGTCCACTGACCCTGATGGGGCTGGATGATGGTGTTGCGCGTAACCTGGGGCTCGCGTTGTCTCTGGCGCGTCTGGGGGCCTTAACGCTGGCGATCGTGCTGAGTGCGTTACTGGTCAACGCGGTGGGGATTATTGGGTTTATCGGCCTGTTTGCCCCGCTGCTGGCCAGGATGCTCGGTGCGCGGCGGTTGCTGGCGCGACTGATGCTGGCTCCGCTGATTGGTGCGCTGATTCTGTGGCTCTCTGATCAGCTGATTTTGTGGCTGACCCGCGTGTGGATGGAAGTCTCCACCGGTTCAGTGACTGCGCTGATTGGCGCACCGCTGCTGTTGTGGCTGCTGCCGCGTTTACGCAGCATGAGTGCGCCGTCGATGGACGCAGGCGACAATGTGCCGGTGGAGCGTCAGAACGTGCAGTGGTTTGCTCTCGTCGGGTTGATCGTTTTACTGCTGGGCATGCTGGCGGCACTCTCCTTCGGGCGTGATGCCGAAGGCTGGCGCTGGTTAAGTGGCGCGATGCTGGATGATGTGATGCAGTGGCGCATGCCGCGTATTCTGGCGGCAATGACGGCGGGGATCATGCTGGCGGTGGCCGGGTGTATTATCCAGCGTCTGACCGGCAACCCGATGGCGAGCCCGGAAGTATTAGGCATCAGCTCAGGTGCCGCATTTGGCGTTGTGGTGATGTTGTTCTTTGTACCGGGCAACGCCTTTGGTTGGTTGATGCCTGCGGGGAGCCTGGGGGCGGCTGGCACGCTGCTTATCATTCTTATCGCAGCGGGGCGCGGCGGCTTTTCACCGCACCGGATGTTGTTGGCAGGGATGGCACTCAGTACCGCATTCACCATGCTGCTGATGATGTTGCAGGCGAGCGGTGACCCGCGTATGGCGCAGATCCTGACCTGGATCTCTGGCTCGACCTATAGTGCGACCTTCGGTCAGGTTGTCCGTACCGGCCTGATGATGATCGTGCTGCTGGCACTTGTGCCGCTGTGCCGTCGTTGGCTGACCGTGCTTCCGCTGGGTGGCGATACGGCGCGGTCGGTGGGGATGGCGCTTACTTCGTCACGTGTCGCTCTGCTGCTGTTGGCGGCGTGTCTCACGGCGACGGCGACGATGACGATCGGCCCGCTGAGCTTTATTGGCCTGATGGCTCCGCATATTGCGCGCATGATGGGGTTCCGACGCACGATGCCGCACATCGTTATCTCGGCGTTGGTCGGGGGATTACTGCTGGTAATTGCAGACTGGTGCGGGCGAATGATGATGTTCCCGTATCAGGTTCCGGCAGGCTTACTGTCGACCTTTATCGGTGCACCGTACTTTATCTATTTGCTGAGAAAGCAGAGTCGGTAATTCGTCCTCCCTCTCCCGGTGGGAGAGGGACGGGCTGAGGGCGCCAGGCCGCACAAATCTGACCTGATGCACCTTACTTACAGCTTCGCGAACACGCGACGCGCGGCGTCTACGGTGTTACGAATGTCTTCTTCGGAGTGGGCAACGGACATGAAGCCTGCTTCGAAGGCTGACGGAGCCAGATAGACCCCTTCTTCGAGCATCAGATGGAAGAAGCGCTTGAAGCGCTCTACATCACATGCCATGACGTCCTGATAGCAGGTGACTTCCTGTGCATCGGTAAAGAACAGACCAAACATACCGCCTACGTGATTAACCACCAGAGGGATATTCTGACCACGAGCGGCATCGAGCAAACCGTCTGCCAGCAGTGCCGTTAAGTCATTCAGAGTTTCGTGAATGCCAACCTGCGACACTTCGGTTAAGCAGGCATAGCCCGCCGCCATCGCAATCGGGTTACCCGAAAGTGTGCCCGCCTGGTAAACCGGGCCGGTCGGTGCCAGTGCGTCCATGATGTCGCGACGACCGCCAAAAGCCCCCACTGGCATGCCGCCACCGATAATTTTGCCCAGGCAGGTCAGATCCGGCGTGACGTCGTAATAAGCTTGCGCACCGCCCAGAGCAACGCGGAAGCCGGTCATCACTTCATCGATAATTAGCAGCGCGCCAAACTCATCGCACAGTGTGCGAAGGCCCTGCAGGAAGCCCTCTTTCGGCGGGATACAGTTCATGTTGCCCGCAACCGGTTCAACGATGATGCAGGCAATTTCCTGTGGATACTGTTCAAACGCTTCACGAACAGAGGAGAGGTCGTTGTAGGTGCAGGTTAGGGTGTGTTTGGCGAAGTCAGCCGGGACGCCCGGTGAGTTCGGCTGGCCCAGCGTCAGTGCGCCGGAGCCGGCTTTCACCAGCAGGCAGTCGGCATGACCGTGGTAGCAGCCTTCAAACTTGATAATTTTGTCACGGCCGGTGAAACCACGTGCCAGGCGGATGGCACTCATGGTGGCTTCGGTGCCGGAGTTCACCATACGTACCATGTCCATTGATGGCACCAGCTCTGTCACCAGCTCCGCCATTTTGACTTCCATCTCCGTCGGTGCGCCAAAGCTTAGCCCGCGTTCAGCCGCTTCAATGACCGCGTTGCGGATGATCGGGTGGTTATGACCCAGCACCATCGGGCCCCAGGAGCCGACGTAGTCAATGTAGGCTTTGCCGTCGGCGTCGTAGAGATAAGCGCCGTCAGCACGCTCAATAAACAGCGGCGTACCACCCACACCTGTAAAAGCACGAACCGGAGAGTTCACGCCTCCCGGGATAAGCTTGCGAGCGGCGCTGTAGAGGTTTTCTGACTTACTCATGAAATCGTTCCTGGTGAATTTTCGAAAGTGGGGGCCATTCTAAGGGATCCGATGATTGTTATAAAAGTTTTGCGCACGGAAAGGATAGACAAGCCTGGGGGAGAAGACTTGAAGGATTAGTGTGTGTGATGGATAATAGCCGAAAAGATCGGGTCATTATTTGCCCAGGTCGCAGTATGAATGGGAGCAAAAGATGAGTGATGACGTAGTGCTGCCGCTGCAGTTTACCGACGCAGCCGCCAGCAAAGTAAAGAATCTGATCGCAGATGAAGAGAATCCAAACCTGAAACTGCGTGTCTACATCACCGGCGGTGGTTGTAGCGGCTTCCAGTATGGTTTCACGTTTGATGACCAAATTAACGATGGCGACATGACCATTGAGAAGCAGGGTGTTGGTCTCGTTGTCGACCCGATGAGCCTGCAGTATCTGGTGGGTGGCGCTGTTGATTATACCGAAGGCCTTGAAGGCTCTCGCTTCGTGGTAACAAACCCGAATGCGACCAGCACCTGCGGCTGTGGTTCGTCCTTCAGCATCTGATGTGCCGGATGTGACAAAAAAGCCGTGTCAGTGACACGGCTTTTTGCTATCTGCCATTCTCGTCCAGTGCAAAGGTGGGCAGTTTTAAATGCCAGCGAATGGCGGCCAGACGGATGCCCAGCGTCACGACCATCCCGATCATACTGGCGACATCCAGCGGTATACCAAAGCCATACCAGGCGGTGGCATGAACAATCCCGCCCGCAATACAGGCGGTGGCGTAGATTTCCGTACGCAATATCATCGGCACCTCGCGGGCGAGGACATCACGAATAATCCCGCCGCCGACGCCGGTCAGTACGCCCATGCAAATGGCGACTAAGGGGCCGGTTCCGGCCAGAAACGCTTTGTTTACGCCGATCCCCACAAACACGGCCAGCCCAACGGCATCCAGCACCGGTAATATCCACTTCGGCAAACGTCGCGGCTGACGGACTAACAAAATAGTCAGCATACAGGTGACCATTGCCACCACCAGATCAGTTGGATCTTTCACCCAAAATACCGGCCCGTTGGCGAGGGCCATGTCACGGATGGTGCCGCCGCCGACCGCGGTGACTACGCCAAGCACCAGCACGCCAAAGGGATCCATCCGCAGCTTCCCGGCCAGTAACACACCTGATATGGCAAAAACAGCGGTGCCGACAATATCCAGCCAGTAGACAAGCATGGTTCAATCCCCGGTTATTTCACCTGCGCAAGGGCAGAGCAGAGTTGTTGAGCGGCGAGGATAATACGCGGGCTGGCGCGTTCAAACCAGTCTCCGGTAAGGGGAATCACCGGAATATCGAGCTGCCTGTGCCAGAATTGTTCGATTTTAGGAATCTCGCTCGCCCCGCCTGCTACGACAATAGCCTGAGGATTGCGTGACAGCACCTGCTCACGACTGACCTGTGGCCAGGGAACCCGACTGGCGGCAAAGATGTTTTCACCTCCGCACAGTTCCAGCACCTCATTTTGTAGAGAGCCTTTGCCGCTGGTGAAAAGCGGTTCCCCACCAAATTGCAGGAAAACGCGTTTTTTCGTCTGATCGGCATACTGTTTTTTGAGTGCGTTGTACTGATCGAGAAGTTGTGCAGAGGCTTGTCTGGCCTGTTCAGGGTGTGGACTATATTGCGCAAGTTGATCGAGTGATTCTGCAACCTGTTCGATGGTCACTGCGTCTATCCACTTGACCGTAATGCCCAGACGCCCTAACTGCTCAACCTGACGTTCGGCGTTACCACCGCGCCAGGCAAGTACGACATCGGGCTTCAACGCCACAATCCGCTCAACGTTCATCCCTTGCCAGGTGGCGACCTGTTCGATGTTGGTGGCTTCGGCAGGGTAATCAGAATAGCTGCTCACCCCAACAGGCGTAATGCCTGCGGCGAAGGCCAGTTCAGTATTACCCGGAGAGAGAGAAATCACGCGGGGCGCGGCATTGAGCCATGCAGGAGAAAGGAGAAACAGGGCGGCCAGCGCCCTGAAAAAATGCTTAGCCACGTGCCAGGTTCTGCACCAGCGTCTCAACCATCAGGCTGGACTGTTTCGCGGCAACCACCAGGAACTCGTCAAAGCTCAAGTGGGACTGCTGATCGGCAACGTCAGAGATAGCGCGAACCACCACGAATGGGACGCCAAAGTTATAGCAGACATGGGCAATAGCCGTGGCTTCCATTTCTACAGCGGCAGCCTGAGGGAAGTTATGGCGGATTTTTGCCAGGCCAACGGAACCGTTGATAAAGGCATCACCGCTGACAATCAGGCCGCGAACAGCATTCAGGTTGAGTTGATTGATGCAGGCTTCTGCCGCAGCAACCAGTTTTTCATCCGCTTTAAAACCGGCCGGGCAGCCAGGAAGTTGTCCGAACTCGTAGCCAAAGGCGGTGACGTCGGCATCGTGATAGCGTGCTTCATCAGAGACCACAATATCACCTACTTTCAGGGTTGATGCCAGGCCACCTGCGGAACCGGTGTTGATAATCACGTCAGGCTTGCAGCGCTCCAGCAGCAGCGTCGCGCCCATGGCGGCTGCCACTTTGCCAATGCCGGATTTCAGCAGAGCGACTTCTGTACCATTCAGCGTACCGGTGTAAATTTCACAGCCGCCAATAGTCAGCGTCTGACGATTATCGATTTTGTCACGCAGCAGCGTAACTTCTTCTTCCATTGCACCAATAATGCCAATTTTCATGGAGATACTCGCTAAAGTGATGAGACAGGATTACGTTTACAGGGCATAGTCTATCATGGCATACAGAATTGCATGACATCCCGTGATGCCTCGCTGACAGGAGAGGAAATGACTGAGATCGATTTTCGAAAAAAAATAAACTGGCACCGTCGCTATCGTTCTCCCCAGGGAGTGAAAACCGAACGTGAAATCCTGCGCATTTTCGAAAGCGATCGTGGGCGGATCGTCAACTCTGCGGCCATTCGTCGACTCCAACAAAAAACTCAGGTCTTCCCGCTTGAGCGTAACGCGGCGGTACGCACGCGCCTGACCCATTCGTTGGAAGTACAGCAGGTTGGTCGCTATATCGCCAAAGAGATCCTCAGTCGCCTGAAAGAGATGCGCCTGCTCGAAACCTATGGGCTGGATGAGTTGACCGGGCCGTTTGAAAGCATTGTCGAGATGGCGTGTCTGATGCATGACATCGGCAACCCGCCATTCGGCCATTTTGGTGAGGCGGCAATCAATGACTGGTTCCGCCAGCGTCTTGCACCTGACGATGCCACCAGCCAGCCGCTGACTGACGATCGCTGTGAGGTGGTCACCCTTCGTCTGCGGGAGGGCGAAGACAATCTCAATGCGCTGCGGCGTAAGGTGCGGCAGGATTTAAGCCATTTTGAAGGTAATGCTCAGGGCATTCGTTTGGTACATACGCTGATGCGTATGAACCTCACCTGGGCGCAGGTGGGCTGTATCTTAAAATATACTCGCCCGGCCTGGTGGACGGGGAAAACGCTCCCGTCACACAGTTATTTAATGAAAAAGCCAGGCTTCTATTTTTCTGAAGAGGCGTATGTTGAGCGCCTGCGTAAAGAATTAAACCTGGATACTTACAGTCGCTTCCCATTGACCTGGATTATGGAAGCGGCGGATGACATTTCTTATTGCGTGGCTGACCTGGAGGATGCGGTCGAGAAGCGTATTTTCTCGGCTGAGCAGCTTTATCAGCATCTTTACGATGCCTGGGGCGAACATACAAAAGGCTCACTTTTTTCACAGGTGGTCGAAAATGCCTGGGATAAATCCCGTGCAAATACCCTGAGTCGCAGCGCTGAAGATCAATTTTTTATGTATTTGCGGGTGAACACCTTAAATAAACTGGTGCCGTATGCCGCCCAGCGATTTATCGAAAATTTGCCACAAATCTACAGCGGTGAATTTAATCATGCGCTGCTGGAAGATGACAGTGATTATAGCCAGCTACTTGAATTATATAAAAATGTCGCCATTAAAGAGGTGTTCAGCCATCCTGATGTTGAGCAACTGGAGCTGCAAGGGTATCGGGTAATTAGTGGGCTGCTGGAGATTTATCGTCCGTTGTTACAGTTATCCCTCGCGGATTTTTCAGAGCTGGTGGAAAAAGACAGAGTGCGGCGTTTACCGATTGAATCCCGGTTATTGCAAAAGCTCTCAACGCGCCATCGACTGGCCTACGTTGAAGCGGTGAGTAAATTATCCCGGGAGGCGACTGATTATCCAATTCTGGAATATTATCATCGTTGTCGATTAATCCAGGACTACATCAGTGGCATGACAGATTTGTATGCGTGGGATGAATACCGCCGCCTGATGGCAGTGGAATAATAAGTCGGGAATTGTAAAGACGGACAATAAATTTTTACTTTTTCCAAAAAATTAATCCCGGAACTTCACGTTATAAAACGACTCTGAGAAGCACATACACAGCCGTTTTGCGTTATCAGTAAAGAGATTGAGAGACATGAAAAAAACTACGTTAGCAATGAGTGCTCTGGCGCTGAGTTTAAGTCTGGCGCTGTTCCCGGTATCTTCCATGGCGGCTGAGACGGCATCGTCGGCTACGACGTCACAACAACTTCCAAGCCTGGCGCCGATGCTCGAAAAAGTCATGCCGTCGGTAGTCAGTATCAATGTTGAAGGTAGTACGACGGTTAATACTCCGCGTATGCCGCGTAATTTCCAGCAGTTCTTTGGTGATAACTCCCCGTTCTGTCAGGATGGTTCTCCATTCCAGAGCTCCCCATTCTGCCAGGGAGGTCAGGGTGACCAGGGCGGTGGCCAGCAGCAGAAATTTATGGCACTGGGCTCTGGTGTCATTATCGATGCAGCGAAAGGTTATGTGGTGACTAACAACCACGTCGTGGATAACGCCACGACTATCAAGGTTCAGTTGAGCGATGGGCGCAAGTTTGACGCCAAAGTGGTGGGTAAAGACCCGCGCTCTGATATCGCGCTGATTCAAATTCAGGAACCTAAAAACCTGACCGCTATCCAGTTGGCGGATTCTGATGCGCTGCGTGTCGGCGACTACACCGTGGCTATCGGTAACCCATTTGGTCTGGGTGAAACCGTAACTTCAGGTATTGTTTCTGCGTTGGGCCGTAGCGGCCTGAACGCCGAGAACTACGAGAACTTTATTCAGACAGACGCGGCAATTAACCGTGGCAACTCCGGTGGTGCGCTAGTCAACCTGAACGGCGAACTGATCGGTATCAACACCGCGATTCTGGCACCTGACGGTGGCAATATCGGGATCGGCTTTGCTATTCCAAGCAATATGGTGAAAAACCTGACGGCGCAAATGGTGCAATATGGCCAGGTACGCCGCGGTGAGCTGGGTATCATGGGTACTGAACTCAACTCCGAGTTGGCGAAAGCGATGAAAGTCGATGCGCAACGCGGGGCCTTTGTCAGCCAGGTGATGCCAAATTCTGCGGCGGCGAAAGCGGGTGTGAAAGCCGGTGATGTCATTACCTCGTTGAATGGCAAACCGATTGGTAGCTTCGCAGCCCTGCGTGCAGAAGTGGGTTCTATGCCTATTGGTAGCAAAGTGACCCTTGGCCTGGTGCGTGATGGCAAGCCGGTGAACGTCAGCATTGAATTGCAGCAAGGGAGTCAGACCCCAGCTGAAACCGCAACAGTGTTCAGCGGCATTGAAGGCGCTGAAATGAGTAATAAAGGCAAAGATGAAGGCGTGGCGGTCAATGAGGTTAAGCCTAATACACCAGCTGCGCGGATTGGTCTTAAGAAAGGCGATGTGGTGATTGGGGCAAATCAGCAGCCGATTAAAAATCTCGGCGAGTTGCGCAAAGTCCTCGATAGCAAACCTTCAGTGCTGGCATTGAACATCCAGCGCGGTGACACTTCCCTCTACCTGCTCATGCAGTAACCACTCTGGCCCTCTTCTCCCATCCGGGAGGAGAGGGGCTTACCTCAGATTTTGTGAGGCCTTCCACAACTCCATACTTCTGAGTCAGGCTTTGTGCATATGCACAGTGCATGGCCTGGTTTTCTGCCATATGCTTGGGCCCTGCTCACGGGAGGGTTACATGGCTGGCTGGCATCTTGATACTAAAATGGCACAGGATATCGTGGCACGCACAATGCGTATCATCGATACAAACATTAACGTGATGGATGCACGTGGCCGCATCATTGGCAGTGGCGATCGCGAACGAATTGGTGAATTGCACGAAGGTGCGCTGCTTGTGCTCGCGCAGGGGCGCGTGGTCGATATTGATGATGCCGTGGCCCGCCATTTGCATGGTGTACGCCAGGGTATCAACCTGCCGTTGCGTCTGGAAGGGGAGATCGTGGGCGTTATCGGCCTGACGGGTGAACCTGAGTCGCTGCGCAAATACGGTGAGTTGGTCTGTATGACCGCCGAAATGATGCTTGAGCAATCCCGTCTAATGCATCTGCTTGCGCAGGACAGTCGTCTGCGCGAAGAACTGGTCATGAACCTGATTCAGGCAGAAGAGCATACGCCTGCATTAACCGAATGGGCCCAGCGTTTAGGTATCGATCTGAATCAGCCACGTGTTGTTGCGGTGGTGGAAGTCGATAGCGGCCAGTTAGGTGTCGACAGCGCGATGGCCGAGCTTCAACAACTGCAAAATGCCCTGACGACGCCTGAACGCAACAACCTTATTGCCATTGTCTCTCTGACTGAAATGGTGGTGCTGAAACCGGCACTGAATCAGTTTGGTCGTTGGGATGCTGAAGATCACCGCAAACGCGTTGAACAACTCATTCAACGCATGAAAGAAAATGGTCAGCTGCGTTTCCGTGTCGCACTGGGTAACTACTTTACCGGGCCGGGAAGTATTGCCCGTTCATACCGTACTGCGCGTACCACTATGATGGTGGGTAAGCAGCGCATGCCCGAGAGCCGCAGCTACTTCTATCAGGATTTGATGCTGCCTGTTTTGCTCGACAGCCTGCGTGGCGGCTGGCAGGCCAACGAACTTTCTCGTCCACTTCAGCGGCTCAAGGCGATGGATAACAATGGCCTGTTGCGTCGTACTCTGTCGGCATGGTTCCGCCATAACGTGCAGCCTTTGGCGACGTCAAAAGCGCTCTTTATTCACCGTAATACGCTGGAATATCGTCTGAATCGCATTTCTGAGTTAACGGGACTGGATTTGGGGAATTTTGACGACAGGTTGCTGCTGTATGTGGCGCTGCAATTGGATGAACAGAGATGATTGGATTAAGCGTGGCTTGATGCCCTTGTCCAACCCTGTCCAATGAGGAAGGGACCAGAAACTAAAAACGGTAACCCTTGGGTTACCGTTTTACTTTTACTTCGTGCGGGTCAGTTTCTCGAGATCCGCCTCAATTTCGCTGATCTTGTTCGTTACGACACTTTCGAGGTGGCGCAGATCGTCAAGGATCTTACGTTTGAGATCGACTTCGGTGCGATCACGCTGGCAAATCTGGTCTAGCTCATCGATAACGTAGCGCAAGTTGGGACTGATTTCCTGCACTTCCTTATAGCCCTGACCTACGCCATCTGCGACCACCGTCTTACGCTGACGAGGGTATTTAAACTTTACGCTTTTGGCAAAAAACTCGCCTTTGTCCTTGTGAAAATAGATTTTCAGGATGTCGTTATTGGCTTCCTGGCGGAGGCTGTAACGGTCAATTTCATCAGGATTGGTAATGCCTAAACTTTTCAGATTATCGTACATAGCGGTACCCTTAAGCTCAACATAACCTATGAATAATTAACGAAAAAATCTATTTTCGCCACCCCAAAATGCTAAAAAGGCGGTATATATCACCCTCTCCCGAATTGGGAGAGGGTATCACTTAATCGATGGTGCGAAGCAGTTCGTTGATACCTACTTTGCCACGCGTTTTCGCGTCAACTTTCTTAACGATTACAGCACAGTACAGGCTGTATTTACCGTCTTTAGAAGGCAGGTTGCCGGAAACAACCACGGAACCCGCTGGTACGCGACCATAGTGCACTTCACCGGTTTCGCGATCGTAAATACGGGTGCTCTGACCGATGTAGACGCCCATGGAGATCACGGAACCTTCTTCAACGATAACACCTTCCACCACTTCAGAACGTGCGCCAATGAAGCAATTGTCTTCAATGATGGTCGGGTTTGCCTGCAGCGGCTCCAGGACGCCACCAATGCCTACGCCACCAGACAGGTGAACGTTTTTACCGATCTGCGCACATGAACCAACGGTGGCCCAGGTGTCGACCATGGTGCCTTCATCAACATAAGCACCGATGTTGACATAGGACGGCATCAGTACGGTGTTGCGTGCAATGAATGCACCCTGACGAACGGCCGCAGGTGGTACCACGCGGAAACCTTCTTTCTGGAAACGTGCTTCGTCGTAGTTGGCGAATTTCATCGGCACTTTATCGAAGTAGCGGCTTTCAGCACCGTCGATAACCTGGTTATCGTTAATGCGGAAGGAGAGCAGAACTGCCTTTTTGAGCCACTGGTGGGTGACCCACTGGCCGTCAATCTTTTCAGCGACGCGCAGTGCGCCTGAATCCAACAGGGAGATAACCTGATTAACCGCTTCGCGGGTAACGGTGTCCGCGTTTGCCGGGGTGATCTCTGCGCGACGCTCAAAAGCGGCTTCAATAACGTTCTGTAACTGCTGCATTATGACTCTTTCCATCTATGTAAAAAAAAACGTTACCCTTTATCGTTTGGATTGAGGGCCTCTGTCAACCGTTGTTGCACCTCGCGTTGCAGCTCATTATTAAGGCCACGCCGCTCGGCTGTTGCGATTATAAATAAATCTTCTACTCGCTCACCAATTGTCGTAATTCTCGCCCCGTGGAGTGAAATGCCCAGGTCTGCAAACACCTTGCCGACGCGTGCCAGCAGGCCTGGCTGGTCGAGCGCAATTAACTCGAGGAAGGTTCTTCTGTCTGTATGCGTCGGCAGGAAATTGACCTCAGTCTCTACGTTAAAGTGACGTAATTTCGCTGGCTGGCGACGCGGTTGCGGCGGTTGCCACGAATGCTGCGTAATGGCTTGTTCCAGGCCAAAACAGGTTGCTTCATGCCGGTCGGCAGAGAGCGTGCTGCCATCGGGTTCCAGCACAATAAAGGTGTCCATCGCCATACCATCGCGGGTCGTGAAAATTTTCGCATCATGTACGCTCAAATTACGTCGATCCAGCTCTGCGCACACTGCAGCGAACAGATAGGGCCTGTCAGGGCTCCAGATAAAGATTTCCGTCCCACCACGCGTTGCCTGGGGACTAAGCAAAATCAGTGGCTTGCTGAGGTCGTGTTCCAGAAGGTGTCGTGCGTGCCAGGCCAGTTGGTTTGGACTATGTCGCACAAAATAGTTGGCGCGACAACGTGCCCAGATCTGATGCAGTTTTTCTTCATCAATGTTGTCCATGCGCAGCAGCGCCAGCGCCTGTAACTGATGATGGCGGACGCGCTCGCGCATATCTGGCGTATTTTGCATGCCACGACGCAACTGTTTTTCGGTGGCGAAGTAGAGTTCGCGCAGCAGGCTTTGCTTCCAGCTATTCCACAGCGTTTCATTGGTCGCGCAGATATCGGCGACGGTCAGACAGACCAGGAAGCGCAGGCGGTTTTCTGTTTGTACCTCTTCGGCGAACTGCTTAATGACTTCCGGATCCTGGATGTCACGACGCTGGGCAGTAACCGACATCAATAAATGATTACGGACAAGCCAGGCGACCAGTTGCGTTTCGCGTGAATTGAGCCCGTGCAATTCGGCAAATTTCAGCACATCCTGCGCACCAAGCACCGAGTGGTCGCCGCCGCGCCCTTTAGCGATATCGTGGAACAGTGCGGCAATCAAAATAAGCTCAGGGTGGGTCAGGCGCGGCCACAGATCGACGCAAAGCGGATGGCGCGGACGGGTCTCTTCATTGGCAAATGTTTCAAGCTTGAGCATGACCCGGATGGTGTGTTCATCAACGGTGTAAGCGTGGAAGAGATCAAACTGCATCTGACCAACAATATGCGACCACTGGGGCATATAGGCCCAAAGTACGCTATGACGATGCATGGGCAGGAGCCCGCGTTTCACTGCACCCGGATGGCGTAACAGGCTGAGGAAAATCGATCGCGCTTCCGGGATGTAACACAGGGGTTGCGTCAGGTGACGGCGCGCATGGCGCAGATGGCGCAGCGTGGTGGAGTAGATCCCGGTGATCGTGCTGTTTCGTACCATGATGTAAAACATGCGCAGAATAGCCTGCGGTTCGCGAATGAACAGCGTCTCATCACGGAGATCAATCAATGTGCCACGTAGCTGGAATTCATCATCAATGGCGCGCGGTTTTTCATCTGTCGTCAGCGCCAGAATGGCTTCGTCGAATAGTTGCAGCAACATCTGGTTCAGCTCAGTGACCCGGCGTGTGACCCGATAGAAGTCTTTCATCATATGTTCAACGGGTTGATTGCCTTCGCCGACATAGTTCAGACGCTGGGCAACACTTAACTGACGATCAAACAACAAGCGGTTGTCGTAGCGATTCACTTCAAGATGCAGTGCGAAGCGGATTCGCCATAGCAGATGCAGACATTCATTGAGCTCATTACGTTCAGCCTCGGTTAAAAACCCAAAACCGACCATTTCATCCATTGATGTTGCACCGAAATGCCGGCGAGCGACCCATTGCAATGTGTGGATGTCACGCAGGCCACCTGGACTACTTTTTATATCCGGCTCCAGATTGTAGCTGGTGCCGTGATAACGCTGATGACGTTCGTTCTGCTCGACGACTTTTGCCGGGAAAAATTTCTCTGACGGCCAAAACTTCTCGCTGAAGATATGTTTTTGCAGTTCCAGGAACAGCGCGACGTCACCAATAAGCAGGCGCGATTCAATCAGGTTGGTAGCAACGGTCAAATCAGACAGCCCTTCCTGAAGGCATTCGTCCAGTGTACGTACGCTGTGACCGACTTCCAGCTTCACATCCCAGAGCAGGGTGAGTAGCTCGCCAATTTTTTGTGCGCGTTCATCAGAGAGTTTTGCTCGGCTCAGAATGAGCAAGTCTATATCAGAAAGAGGATGTAACTCGCCACGACCATAGCCTCCAACCGCGACCAGAGCAGCATCACTCTGATCACCAAAACCGAAGTCCAGCCACAGTCTTTGCAGCAACTGGTCGATAAATTCAGTTCGCGCCTCTATAAGTTGTTCGGCGGAGAGCCCGGCATCAAAGACATGGCCCAGCCACTGCTGGAAGTTGTCTATGCGGGCTTTAATACTTGCAACGGTCAACTCACTTGATGACCAGTCACCGGGATATTCAGGCTGACCGGGTAGGGTTGGTTTTACCGTACTGACAAATTGTTCAGAAAATGTATTGCTCATTAACAGGCCACCCTAATCAATGGGACAGCGAACCGCCTCACTGGCCCTTAAATATGCCGGTGCGGACAAAGCGTATTCAATAAAGGTTAAGACATACGTCTAATCAGACAAGTTAAAAGAGATAATGATAAATGAAAAGACGTTTATGTTTATGAAACATGACAGGAGGGATAAGGGAAACCTGTGTTTTCTTACTCAAAAAATAAGCAAGTTTTCTGGGTGATTTATTAAAAGAAAGCGGCCCTCTTGCAGACCGCTTAGTGATGACATTAGTCAGACATTATTCTGCCGTGAGGACTGCCGGGATGGTGTCATCTTTGCGCAGTGTCAGGATCTCACAGCCATTTTCGGTAACAACGATCGTGTGCTCATACTGTGCTGACAGGCTGCGGTCTTTCGTTTTCACCGTCCAGCCGTCTTTCATGGTACGGATGCGGTAATCACCAGCGTTCACCATTGGTTCAATGGTAAAGGTCATACCGGCCTGCAGAACGACTCCGCCGTCATCCGCGTCATAGTGCAGAACCTGCGGTTCTTCATGGAAAACACGGCCAATACCGTGACCACAATATTCGCGTACAACAGAGAAACCTTCGCCTTCAACATACTTCTGAATGGCGGCACCCAGGGTACGCAGACGGATACCTGGCTTAACCATGCGCAGGGACAAATAAAGGCTGTCCTGGGTTACGCGGCACAGACGTTCGCCAAGAATGGTTGGCTTGCCCACGATAAACATTTTGGACGTATCGCCATGGTACTCATCTTTAATGACGGTCACGTCGATGTTCACGATGTCGCCATCTTTCAGCTGTTTTTCATCATCCGGAATACCGTGGCAAACCACTTCGTTGATGGAGATGCATACGGATTTCGGGAAGCCGTGATAGCCGAGGCAGGCAGAAACGGCATGCTGCTCGTTAACGATATAATCGTTGCAAATGCGATCCAGTTCGCCGGTACTTACGCCCGGTTTGATGTAAGGCTCGATCATTTCCAGCACTTCAGCAGCAAGGCGTCCGGCCACGCGCATTTTTTCGATTTCTTCAGGGGTCTTAATTGAGATAGCCATTGATTCTGTCCATCAGTGCCGACTTTTCGACATTATTTAGTTCAAGTGCTGTTAATGGTAACAGTCTGGCCCGCCCGCTGCCAAATTGAGAATCATTCGACGTGTCGCCTTTTGTGCCGCAATTGTGGAGAGGTGCTACCCTTGTCTGCTGTACGGGGTGAGTGTGTCACACGAAATTCACTGTTCAGCCGGCGGTTCTGCATGAACAATGATTGGAGTCTGGCGGCTGTTTGTGGTATAAAGCGCGCCGGACTCACGTTCCTCTTCGGAACGAAGTCGACAAATCTCACTTTGTGTAAATAACACACACGTATCGACACATATTCCGGGGTGCCCTTTGGGGTCGGTAATATGGGATACGTGGAGGCATAACCCCAACTTTTATATAGAGGTTCTAAATCATGGCAACTGTTTCCATGCGCGACATGCTCAAGGCTGGTGTTCACTTTGGTCACCAGACCCGTTACTGGAACCCGAAAATGAAGCCTTTCATCTTCGGCGCACGTAACAAAGTTCACATCATCAACCTTGAGAAAACTGTACCGATGTTCAACGAAGCTCTGGCTGAACTGAACAAGATCTCTTCTCGCAAAGGTAAAATCCTTTTCGTTGGTACTAAACGCGCTGCAAGCGAAGCGGTGAAAGAAGCAGCTAACAACTGCGATCAGTTCTTCGTGAACCATCGCTGGTTGGGCGGCATGCTGACTAACTGGAAAACCGTTCGTCAGTCAATCAAACGTCTGAAAGACCTGGAAACTCAGTCTCAGGACGGTACTTTCGACAAGCTGACCAAGAAAGAAGCGCTGATGCGTACTCGTGAACTGGACAAGCTGGAAAACAGCCTGGGCGGTATCAAAGACATGGGCGGCCTGCCGGACGCACTGTTCGTTATCGACGCTGACCACGAACACATCGCGATCAAAGAAGCAAACAACCTGGGTATCCCGGTATTTGCTATCGTTGATACCAACTCCGATCCGGACGGTGTTGACTTCGTTATCCCGGGTAACGACGACGCAATCCGTGCAGTTAGCCTGTATCTGAATGCTGTTGCTGCTACCGTACGTGAAGGCCGTTCTCAGGATCTGGCTGTTCAGGCGGAAGAAAGCTTCGTAGAAGCTGAATAATAAGGTCCATCCCTTATTAGTACCGAGTATGGATAGGGGCCACTTTTGGGCCCCTTTTTCACTTTTAAACCTGTTCGGCTAATGGCCGGGCAGGTCATCTCTCCCGAGGATTAAAGAATGGCTGAAATTACCGCATCCCTGGTAAAAGAGCTGCGCGAGCGTACTGGCGCAGGCATGATGGATTGCAAAAAAGCACTGACTGAAGCTAACGGCGACATCGAGCTGGCAATCGAAAACATGCGTAAGTCCGGTGCTATCAAAGCAGCGAAAAAAGCAGGCAACGTTGCTGCTGACGGCGTGATCATCACTAAGATCGACGGTACCTACGGCATCATTCTGGAAGTTAACTGCCAGACTGACTTCGTTGCTAAAGATGGCGGTTTCCAGGCATTTGCTAACAAAGTTCTGGACGCAGCTGTTGCAGGCAAAATCACTGACGTTGAAGTTCTGAAAGCACAGTTCGAAGAAGAACGTGTTGCGCTGGTTGCTAAAATCGGTGAGAACATCAACATCCGTCGTGTTTCTGCTCTGGAAGGCGAAGTTCTGGGTTCTTACCTGCACGGCGCACGTATCGGTGTTCTGGTTGCAGCTAAAGGCGCTGATGAAGAGCTGGTTAAACAGCTGGCAATGCACATCGCTGCAAGCAAGCCTGAGTTCGTTAAACCGGAAGACGTGTCTGCTGAAGTGGTTGAGAAAGAGTTCCAGGTTCAGCTGGACATCGCCATGCAGTCTGGCAAGCCGAAAGAAATCGCAGAGAAAATGGTTGAAGGCCGCATGAAGAAATTCACCGGCGAAGTTTCTCTGACTGGTCAGCCTTTCGTTATGGATCCGAGCAAAACTGTTGCTCAGCTGCTGAAAGAGCACAATGCTGACGTAACTAACTTCATCCGCTTTGAAGTGGGCGAAGGCATCGAGAAAGTTGAGACTGACTTCGCAGCAGAAGTTGCTGCAATGTCCAAACAGTCTTAATTAAAAAAAGAAGCCGCCTGAGGGCGGCTTCTTTTTGCGCCCCTCTTGTAAATTCAGTTAACCCTTATAGTGGTTGCGCTGAAAAGCGACGTACAATGTCGCCGGAATTAACTCATTTCAATCGTTGACAGTCTCAGGAAAGAAACATGGCTACCAATGCAAAACCCGTCTACAAACGTATTCTGCTTAAGTTGAGTGGTGAAGCTCTTCAGGGTACGGAAGGCTTCGGTATTGACGCAAGCATCCTTGATCGTATGGCTCAGGAAATCAAAGAACTGGTGGAACTGGGCATTCAGGTTGGTGTGGTGATTGGTGGCGGTAACCTGTTCCGTGGTGCTGGTCTGGCGAAAGCGGGTATGAACCGCGTTGTGGGCGACCACATGGGCATGCTGGCCACTGTCATGAACGGCCTGGCCATGCGCGATGCGCTTCACCGCGCCTATGTGAACGCCCGCCTGATGTCCGCTATTCCTCTGAATGGCGTGTGTGACAACTACAGCTGGGCTGAAGCCATCAGCTTGCTGCGTAATAACCGCGTGGTTATTCTGAGCGCCGGTACGGGTAACCCGTTCTTTACCACCGATTCCGCAGCGTGCCTGCGCGGCATTGAAATCGAAGCCGACGTGGTACTGAAAGCCACTAAAGTCGATGGTGTGTTTACTGCAGATCCGGCAAAAGATCCAACGGCTACCATGTACGAACAGCTGACCTATACCGAAGTTCTGGATAAAGAGCTGAAAGTCATGGATTTGGCCGCGTTTACGCTGGCGCGTGACCACAAGTTGCCAATCCGTGTCTTCAATATGAATAAGCCTGGTGCGCTGCGTCGCGTTGTTATGGGCGAAAAAGAAGGCACGTTGATTACGGAATAATTCCCGTAGGCAACAAATAAAGGTAAGATTCCGCTTTATTATTTAGCGATTGTGGCAGGCATCTTTCGCGATGCCTTGTACCGAACGAGACTATACTAACCACACCTGTGGCGTATGGTTTGCCCGAGACAAGATTTCAAGGATTCGTAACGTGATTAACGACATCAGAAAAGATGCTGAAGTACGCATGGATAAATGCGTAGAAGCGTTCAAAAACCAAATCAGCAAAATTCGTACTGGCCGTGCTTCCCCAAGCCTGTTGGATGGCATTGTCGTGGAATACTACGGCACGCCAACCCCGCTGCGTCAGTTGGCGCAGGTTACGGTAGAAGATACCCGTACACTGAAAATCAACGTATTCGATCGCTCTATGGGCCCGGCTGTTGAGAAAGCCATCATGGCGTCTGATTTAGGTCTGAACCCAAGCTCTGCGGGCACGGATATCCGTGTACCGCTGCCAGCGCTGACGGAAGAGCGTCGTAAGGACCTGATCAAAGTGGTCCGTGGTGAAGCTGAGCAGGGGCGTGTGTCCGTGCGTAACGTACGCCGTGATGCGAACGATAAAGTTAAAGCTCTGCTGAAAGATAAAGAAATCAGTGAAGATGACGATCGTCGTTCTCAGGACGATGTTCAGAAACTGACTGACGCAGCCATCAAGAAAATTGATGCGGCGCTGGCAGATAAAGAAGCCGAACTGATGCAGTTCTAATACTGCCATCCATTAAAACGCCGTACAGAGAGCTGCCATGCGGCTTTGCTGGCGGCGTTTTGCTTTTTATCCGCGCAACATTGTGAGCGTTTCATGAAGCATATAACCCTTCTGGGCTCAACAGGTTCCATAGGTTGCAGCACGCTCGATGTGGTTCGCCACAATCCTGATCGTTTTTCTGTGACCGCGCTTGTCGCAGGTAAAAATGTGGCTCGCATGGTGGAGCAGTGCCTGGAGTTTATGCCGCGTTTTGCTGTGATGGACGATGAAGCAGGTGCGCGCGAACTTCGCGTCACGTTGCGGCAGCACGGTAGTCGTACCGAAGTGATGAGCGGCCAGCAGGCAGCATGTGAAATGGCGGCGCTTGACGACGTAGACCAGGTTATGGCTGCAATTGTAGGTGCTGCGGGTCTGGTCCCTACGCTTGCCGCTATTCGTGCTGGCAAAACCGTTCTGCTCGCCAATAAAGAGTCCCTGGTGACCTGTGGCCGTCTTTTCATGGAGGCGGTTCAGGAAAGTGGTGCCCAACTTCTGCCGGTAGACAGTGAACATAACGCTATTTTTCAGAGTTTACCGGAAACAATCCAACAGAACCTGGGGTACGCTGATTTAGAGCAAAATGGCGTGTCGTCTATTTTGCTTACCGGGTCTGGTGGCCCATTTCGTGAGACGCCATTATCTGAACTGGCTGCAATGACGCCGGATCAGGCTTGCCGCCATCCGAACTGGTCGATGGGGAGAAAAATCTCCGTTGATTCAGCCACTATGATGAATAAAGGTCTGGAATACATTGAAGCGCGCTGGCTGTTTAATGCCTCTGCCCGCCAGATGGAAGTGTTGATCCATCCGCAATCGGTGATCCACTCCATGGTGCGTTATCTGGATGGCAGCGTGTTGGCACAACTGGGTGAACCGGATATGCGCACACCAATTGCACACACCATGGCCTGGCCTGGTCGCGTGCCTTCCGGTGTGAATACCCTCGATTTTTGTAAACTCAGCTCCTTGAGTTTTGCCGCGCCCGATTACGAGCGCTACCCTTGTCTGAAGCTGGCGATTGATGCTTTTGCTGAAGGACAGGCAGCGACGACGGCGTTAAATGCGGCGAACGAGGTGACGGTTGCAGCGTTCCTGGCGTCGAAGATTCGTTTTACGGATATTGCTGCCCTTAATTTGTCTGTTCTTGAACAGATGACGTTGTGTGAACCACATAGTATTGATGATGTTTTGTCAGTGGATCATATGGCTCGCGACGTTGCGCAGAAACAAGTGATGCGCTTCGCAAGCTGGTGATAATACAGCCACTCTTCGTCATGCTATTTGTTAGCGTTAGGCTTCAGTGATATAGTCTGCGCACCCGATTGCCAGGTTGATACCTGGCTCTGAGGTGAAGCCGTGGTTGACACGGCTTTTTTGCGTAAGGGCTTTTGTATTCCTGAGTACCGCTAAATCCTTTTCAGGGACTAAAACGCGTTATGTTGTCTGCTAATCAACCAATAAGCGAAAATTTGCCTGCGCATGGCTGCCGTCATGTTGCAATAATTATGGACGGCAATGGTCGCTGGGCGAAAAGACAAGGGAAAATCCGTGCCTTTGGGCATAGGGCGGGCGCGAAATCGGTTCGCCGCGCGGTTTCTTTTGCCGCGAATAGCGGAATCGGTGCGCTGACGCTGTATGCGTTTAGTAGCGAGAACTGGAATCGTCCGGCGCAAGAAGTGACCGCGTTAATGGAATTGTTTGTGTGGGCGCTGGATAGCGAAGTAAAAAGCCTGCATCGACACAATGTACGTCTGCGGATAATTGGCGACACAAGTCGTTTCAACACGCGCTTGCAGGAGCGTATTCGTAAAGCGGAAGCGTTAACGGCTCAAAATACCGGGCTGACGCTAAATATCGCGGCGAATTACGGTGGGCGCTGGGATATCGTACAGGGAGTACGGCAATTGGCTGTTCAGGTTCAGGAAGGATTACTGCGTCCCGACCAAATTGATGAAGAGGCGCTGAGTCAGCAAATCTGCATGCATGAACTGGCCCCCGTAGATTTAGTGATTAGGACTGGTGGGGAACATCGCATAAGTAACTTTTTACTTTGGCAAATTGCGTATGCCGAACTTTACTTTACAGATGTTCTTTGGCCCGATTTCGATGAACAAGACTTTGAAGGTGCGCTGCATGCCTTTGCCAATCGTGAGCGTCGCTTCGGCGGCACTGAGCCCGGCGGCGACAATGCCTGATGGGGGTAGCTTTTGCTGAAGTATCGCCTGATTTCCGCGTTTGTATTAATACCTATTGTCATCGCAGCGCTGTTTTTGCTGCCGCCAATGGGCTTTGCGATTGTGACGTTGGTCGTTTGTATGCTGGCTGCATGGGAATGGGGGCAACTGAGTGGTTTCACCTCCCGTACACAACGCGTCTGGCTTTCCGTGCTATGTGGCTTCTTACTGGCCGCGATGCTGTTAGCCATACCGGAATATCATCATAATATTCATCAACCGGTTGTTGAGATATCTCTCTGGGCATCATTAGTCTGGTGGATCGTCGCGTTGTTATTGGTGTTAGGTTACCCGGCTTCTGCGGGGGTCTGGAGACAGTCTAAGACCTTACGTTTGATCTTCGGTATCCTGACCATCATTCCTTTTTTCTGGGGTATGCTGGCATTACGATCCTGGCACTATGATGACAACCACTACAGCGGTGCGTTGTGGTTGCTGTATGTCATGATTCTGGTCTGGGGTGCAGATTCAGGCGCGTATATGTTTGGTAAACTTTTTGGGAAGCATAAGCTGGCTCCAAAAGTTTCACCGGGCAAAACCTGGCAAGGTTTTATCGGCGGTTTATTTACTGCTGCCGTTATCTCTTGGGTATACGGTGCGTGGGCAAACCTGGATGTAGCATCCTCAACATTGTTTATCTGTTCCGTCGTGGCTGCACTGGCATCGGTGTTAGGTGATTTGACGGAAAGTATGTTTAAGCGTGAAGCAGGAATTAAAGATAGTGGTCATCTAATTCCGGGTCATGGCGGTATACTGGATCGCATCGACAGCCTTACAGCGGCAGTCCCTGTATTTGCTTGCCTGTTATTGCTGGTTTTCAGGACGATTTGACGGAAGGTTTTATGCTGAGCATTCTCTGGAATCTGGCGGCATTTATTGTTGCGCTTGGTATCCTTATCACAGTGCATGAATTTGGCCATTTCTGGGTTGCTCGCCGTTGCGGCGTGAGAGTAGAACGCTTTTCCATTGGTTTCGGTAAGGCGCTATGGCGTCGGACGGATAAGCAAGGAACAGAATTCGTTATTGCCGTCATTCCTCTTGGCGGCTACGTCAAAATGTTGGACGAGCGCGTTGAACCGGTTACGCCGGAAATGCGTCATACCGCTTTCAACAACAAATCTGTAGGCCAACGAGCGGCAGTGATCGCTGCTGGCCCTATCGCCAATTTCCTCTTTGCTATTTTTGCCTATTGGCTGGTGTTTATCATCGGTGTCCCTGGCGTTCGCCCGGTAATTGGTGAAATAACACCCGATTCCATCGCTGCACATGCTCAAATTACATCCGGCACGGAACTTAAAGCAATTGATGGTATCGAAACGCCTGATTGGGATGCAGTGCGTTTGCAACTGGTGTCAAAAATTGGTGACAAACAAACTACCCTCAGTGTGGCGCCGTTTGGCAGCGACAGCCGTCAGGATAAGGTGCTTGATTTACGTCAATGGGCCTTTGAACCTGACAGGGAAGACCCGGTATCATCACTTGGGATCCGCCCACGTGGCCCGCAGATTGAACCGGTGCTTGCTGAGATACAATCAGGGTCTGCCGCGAGCAAAGCAGGTTTGCAAGCGGGCGATAGGATCGTTAAAGTCGATGGTCAGCAACTAACGCAGTGGATGACGTTTGTCACTTTGGTGAGAGATAATCCGGGTACTCCGTTAGCGCTGGACATCGAAAGGCATGGGAGTTCCTTGTCTTTAACGTTGATACCGGATACAAAGCCCGGTAGTAAGGCAGAGGGTTTTGCTGGCGTTGTGCCAAAAATTATTCCGCTGCCGGATGAATACAAGACAGTACGCCAGTACGGACCATTCAGCGCCATTGTCGAGGCCACGGACAAGACATGGCAGTTAATGAAGCTGACGGTCAGTATGTTGGGGAAATTGATAACGGGTGACGTAAAACTGAACAACCTCAGTGGGCCGATTTCGATCGCTCAGGGGGCTGGGATGTCAGCAGAGTTTGGGGTGATTTACTACCTGATGTTCCTCGCTTTAATCAGCGTGAACCTGGGCATTATCAACCTGTTTCCACTCCCTGTCCTGGACGGGGGACATCTGTTGTTTTTGGCGCTTGAAAAGCTGAAAGGTAAACCGGTATCCGAGCGAGTTCAAGACTTTAGCTACCGCATTGGCTCGATTTTGCTGGTGTTGTTAATGGGGCTTGCACTTTTCAATGATTTCTCTCGGTTGTAAGAGAGTTTGTTAGGAAGAACGCATAATAACGATGGCGATGAAAAAGTTGCTCATAGCGTCGCTGCTGTTTAGCAGCGCCACCGTATACGGTGCTGACGGGTTCGTAGTGAAGGACATTCATTTCGAAGGCCTGCAGCGTGTCGCCGTTGGTGCGGCCCTCCTCAGTATGCCGGTCCGCCCAGGCGATACGGTGAATGATGAAGACGTCAGTAACACCATTCGTGCCTTGTTTGCCACTGGCAACTTCGAGGACGTTCGCGTACTACGCGACGGTGATACCCTTCTTGTTCAAGTGAAAGAACGCCCAACAATCGCCAGCATCACTTTCTCCGGTAATAAAGCGGTGAAAGATGACATGCTTAAGCAGAACCTCGAGGCTTCTGGCGTGCGTGTCGGTGAATCACTTGATCGCACCACGCTCTCCGATATCGAAAAAGGGCTGGAAGATTTCTATTACAGCGTGGGTAAATACAGCGCCAGCGTGAAGGCTGTTGTAACCCCATTGCCGCGCAACCGTGTCGACCTTAAACTGGTCTTCCAGGAAGGCGTTTCTGCGCAGATCCAACAGATCAATATTGTCGGGAACCATGCGTTCAGTACTGAAGAGCTGATCTCTTCATTCCAACTGCGCGATGAAGTGCCATGGTGGAACGTAGTCGGCGATCGTAAATATCAGAAGCAGAAGCTGTCAGGTGATCTCGAATCCCTGCGCAGCTACTATCTGGATCGTGGCTATGCGCGTTTCAACATTGATTCCACGCAGGTCAGTCTGACGCCTGACAAAAAAGGCATCTACATCACCGTCAACGTGACGGAAGGCGATCAATACAAACTCTCCGGCGTTCAGGTTACGGGTAATCTCGCAGGCCACTCTGCTGAGATCGAAAGCCTGACGAAGATTGAACCGGGTGAGCTGTATAACGGCGCCAAAGTGACCAAAATGGAAGATGACATTAAAAAGCTTCTGGGTCGCTATGGCTATGCCTACCCGCGCGTTCAGTCGCAGCCAGAAATTAACGATACGGATAAAACCGTTAAGCTGCATGTGAACGTGGATGCAGGTAACCGTTACTACGTACGTAAAATTCGTTTTGAAGGTAACGATACTTCCAAAGATGCCGTATTGCGTCGCGAAATGCGTCAAATGGAAGGCGCCTGGTTGGGCAGCGATTTGGTTGATCAGGGTAAAGAGCGTCTGAATCGTCTGGGTTACTTTGAAACCGTAGACACTGATACGCAACGTGTTGCGGGCAGCCCGGACCAGGTTGATGTCGTTTATAAAGTGAAAGAGCGTAACACCGGTAGCTTCAACTTTGGTGTGGGCTATGGCACGGAAAGCGGCGTAAGCTTCCAGGTCGGTGTCCAGCAGGATAACTGGTTGGGTACAGGGTATTCCGTTGGTATTAATGGTACCAAGAACGATTACCAGACCTACTCTGAGTTCTCCGTGACCAACCCGTACTTTACGGTTGATGGTGTGAGCCTCGGCGGTCGTATCTTCTATAATGATTTCAAAGCGGATAATGCGGACCTATCCTCCTATACCAACAAAAGTTACGGTGTGGATGGCACGCTCGGCTTCCCGATTAACGAATACAACACACTGCGTCTGGGCTTAGGCTACGTTCATAACGACCTGTCCAATATGGAACCGCAAGTGGCGATGTGGCGTTATCTGGATTCAGTCGGGCAGAGCTCAAGCAAAAACAGTGATAATAACGGTTTTGCTGCAGATGACTTCACCTTCAACTATGGTTGGACGTACAACAACCTTGACCGGGGCTATTTCCCAACTAAGGGCTCACGCGTCAACCTGAATGGTAAGGTCACGGTCCCTGGATCGGACAACGAGTTCTATAAAATTACTGTCGACACGGCTTCCTACTTCCCAATTGACGATGATCACAAATGGGTGGTTCTGGGGCGTACACGCTGGGGCTATGGTGATGGTTTAGGCGGAAAAGAACTGCCTTTCTATGAGAACTTCTATGCCGGTGGTTCCAGCACCGTGCGCGGTTTCCAGTCCAATAACATTGGTCCGAAGGCCGTATACTATGGTGGCAATAACCAGTCTAACTGTAAAAATACGGTAGCTGATTCCATTTGTAGCTCGAACGATGCGGTTGGCGGTAACGCCATGGGTGTGGCCAGCGTAGAGTTTATTACGCCAACGCCATTCATCAGCGATAAGTATGCAAACTCTGTACGCACATCCTTCTTCTGGGATGCAGGTACGGTGTGGGACACCAACTGGCAGAATACTGCACAGATGAAGGCAGAAGGTGTTCCTGACTATAGTGATCCAAGCAATATCCGTATGTCTGCGGGTATCGCACTACAATGGATGTCCCCATTGGGGCCGTTGGTCTTCTCCTACGCCCAGCCGTTTAAGAAGTACGATGGAGACAAGGCAGAACAGTTCCAGTTTAACATTGGTAAAACCTGGTAACGTGCCACTGCGATGGAATGCATGATGTAGTGATGGTTGTGGCGGTGACACTCACCGCCCGCCCACGCAAAGAACGGTACCTGAGGGTACAATTGGGATGGTGAGGAGTTTATTGTGAAAAAGTTGTTATTAGCTGCAGGTTTCGGTTTGGCAATGGTATCTTCTGCTCAGGCAGCTGACAAAATTGCTATCGTGGATATGAACAGCCTGTTCCAACAGGTTGCGCAGACTTCCGGTGTTGCTCAGACAATGAAAAATGAATTCGGTGGCCGTGCCAGCGAACTTCAGCGTCTGGAATCCGATCTGCAGACCAAAATGCAGCGTTATCAGCGTGATGGTTCCACCATGAAAGCGGCGGATCGCACTAAGCTGGAAAAAGACATTCAGGCACAGCGCCAGGATCTGGCACAGAAAGGCCAGGCCTTCGAGCAGGATCAGGCTCGTCGTTCTAACGAAGAACGTGGCAAGATGATGACGCGTATTCAGGCTGCAGTGAAGAAAGTTGCTGCGGATCAGAGCGTAGACCTGGTTCTCCCGGCTAACGCTGCTATCTACAACAGCAATGACGTTAAAGACATCACTGCTGATGTACTGAAACAGGTTAAATAAGTAATGCCTTCAATTCGACTGTCTGATTTAGCTCAACAGTTGGATGCAGAATTACACGGTGATGGCGATATCGTCATCACCGGCGTTGCGTCCATGCAATCTGCTAAAGCAGGTCAAATCACCTTCATGGTTAATCCTAAGTACCGTGAAAACCTGAATGACTGCCAGGCGTCAGCTGTCGTCATGACGCAGGACGATCTTCCTTTTGCTAAAAGTGCAGCCTTAGTGGTGAGAAATCCTTATCTCACCTATGCTCGCATGGCTCAAATTCTTGATACAACGCCGCAACCGGCTCAGAACATTGCACCCAGTGCAGTGATCGACCCTGCTGCGACGTTGGGTAACAATGTTGCCATTGGTGCCAATGCCGTTATCGAATCTGATGTTATTTTAGGTGATGACGTGGTCATTGGCCCTGGCTGCTTCGTTGGGAAAAAGACGAAAATCGGTGCAGGTTCGCGTTTGTGGGCCAATGTGACCATTTACCATGAGATCGAGATCGGTGAAAATTGCCTGATCCAATCTGGTACCGTGATCGGTGCAGATGGCTTCGGCTACGCTAACGATCGCGGCAATTGGGTGAAGATCCCTCAGCTCGGTCGCGTTATTATTGGCGATCGCGTCGAGATCGGTGCGTGTACCACCATCGATCGCGGGGCACTGGATGACACCTGCATTGGTAACGGCGTTATCATTGATAACCAGTGTCAGATTGCACATAACGTCGTGATTGGCGACAATACTGCCGTTGCAGGCGGCGTCATCATGGCCGGCAGTTTGAAAATTGGTCGTTACTGTATGATTGGTGGCGCCAGCGTCATCAATGGTCATATGGAAATTTGTGATAAGGTCACCGTGACGGGAATGGGTATGGTGATGCGTCCTATCACTGAGCCTGGCGTGTATTCCTCCGGTATCCCGCTGCAGCCAAATAAAGTGTGGCGTAAAACCGCTGCTCTCGTAATGAACATTGATGACATGAGCAAGCGCCTCAAAGCTGTTGAGCGCAAGGTCAATAAAGAAGACTAATAGCTCGCTCGTTAACATGTAAACTTCCCGGCCTGTAGGCATTCTTACGATTGCCGCGGGCCGTGTTATTATTGCCTTTTAGTATATTTAGACAGGAAGAGTATTTTGACTACTGACACTCATACTCTGCACATTGAAGAGATTCTGGAGCTTCTGCCGCACCGTTACCCGTTTTTGCTGGTAGACCGTGTGCTGGATTTTGAAGAAGGTCGTTTTCTGCGCGCAGTGAAAAATGTCTCCGTAAATGAGCCGTTTTTCCAGGGGCATTTCCCTGGTAAACCCATCTTCCCAGGTGTTTTGATTCTGGAAGCAATGGCGCAGGCTACTGGCATTCTGGCGTTTAAAAGCGTCGGTAAACTCGAGCCAGGAGAGCTTTACTACTTCGCAGGTATCGATGAAGCGCGCTTTAAGCGCCCGGTTGTGCCTGGCGATCAGATGATCATGGAAGTGACTTTTGAAAAAACGCGCCGTGGTCTGACTCGCTTTAAAGGCGTTGCATTGGTCGACGGTAAAGTTGTCTGCGAAGCTACTATGATGTGTGCACGTAGCCGGGAGGCCTGATACGTGATTGATAAAACCGCCTTTATTCATCCTTCTGCCATTGTTGAAGACGGTGCCATTATTGGTGCTAATGCTCACATTGGCCCGTTTTGTATTGTTGGTGCTAACGTCGAGATCGGCGAAGGTACCGTACTGAAATCTCATGTTGTCGTAAACGGCCACACTAAAATTGGTCGTGATAACGAGATTTATCAGTTCGCTTCCATCGGGGAAGTTAACCAGGATCTTAAATATGCTGGTGAACCGACGCGCGTGGAAATTGGCGATCGCAACCGCATTCGCGAAAGCGTCACCATTCACCGTGGCACGGTACAAGGCGGCGGATTAACGAAGGTGGGCAGTGATAACCTGATGATGGTGAATACGCACGTTGCGCATGACTGTACTATCGGTAATCGCTGCATCCTCGCGAATAACGCTACGCTGGCTGGGCATGTGTCGGTTGATGATTTTGCGATCATCGGCGGAATGACTGCTGTTCATCAGTTCTGCATCATCGGTGCGCACGTCATGGTTGGCGGCTGCTCTGGTGTTGCACAGGACGTACCGCCGTACGTTATCGCACAGGGCAACCACGCAACGCCGTTCGGCGTTAACATTGAAGGGTTGAAACGCCGCGGCTTTAGCCGTGAGGCGATTCACGCAATTCGTAACGCATACAAGCTGCTTTACCGTAGCGGAAAAACGTTTGATGAAGCGAAACCTGAGATTGCCGAACTTGCAGAGCTGCATCCAGAAGTGAAAGCGTTCACCGAATTCTTTGAGCGCTCCACGCGTGGTCTGATTCGGTAATGGTCGAGCATCGCCCGTTAACGATTGCCCTCGTCGCCGGAGAAACCTCCGGCGATATTCTTGGTGCAGGTCTTATCCGTGCCCTGAAAGCGCGTGTTCCCAACGCTCGTTTTGTTGGAGTTGCGGGCCCATTGATGCAGGCTGAAGGTTGTGAAGCCTGGTATGAAATGGAAGAACTGGCAGTGATGGGGATTGTCGAAGTGCTTGGGCGCTTGCGTCGTCTGCTGCATATTCGCGCCGATCTGACCCGCCGTTTTACCGAACTCCAGCCCGATGTTTTTGTCGGTATCGATGCTCCTGATTTCAATATTACCCTCGAGGGTAATTTGAAAAAGCAGGGAATTAAGACCATTCACTATGTCAGCCCGTCAGTCTGGGCCTGGCGTCAGAAACGCGTTTTCAAAATAGGCAGATCCACCGATCTGGTCCTGGCATTTCTGCCTTTCGAAAAAGCGTTTTACGACAAATTTAATGTCCCTTGCCGTTTTATTGGCCATACAATGGCGGATGCTATGCCACTGGATCCCGATAAAAACGCGGCACGAGATACCTTAGGTATTCCTCACGACGCACACTGTCTTGCATTGCTTCCGGGCAGTCGCGGTGCTGAAGTGGAGATGCTCAGCGCCGATTTCCTGCGAACGGCGCAAATTTTGCGTGAGCATTACCCCGATCTCCATGTTGTTGTGCCGCTTGTTAACGCCAAACGACGTGAACAATTTGAGCGCATCAAGAACGATGTTGCCCCTGATTTGCAGGTACACATGCTCAATGGCATGGCGCGTGATGCCATGATTGCCAGTGATGCTGCGCTGCTGGCTTCCGGTACCGCCGCGCTGGAATGTATGCTGGCAAAATGTCCGATGGTGGTGGGTTATCGCATGAAACCCTTCACCTTCTGGCTGGCAAAACGGCTGGTGAAAACCGATTACGTTTCACTGCCGAATCTACTGGCAGGTCGCGAACTGGTGAAGGAATTGCTGCAGGATGACTGCCAGCCGCAAAAATTAGCGGATGCGTTGCTTCCGTTGCTGGCGAATGGCAAGGCGCACCATGCCATGCATGACATTTTCCGCGAACTGCACCTGCAGATTCGCTGTAATGCCGATGAACAGGCCGCTGATGCTGTACTGGAGTTGGCAAAATGATTGAATTTGAATATCCCCATACCCATCTGGTTGCGGGTGTGGATGAAGTTGGCCGTGGGCCGCTGGTTGGTGCAGTGGTGACTGCTGCGGTTATTTTAGATCCCGCGCGGCCGATTGTGGGGTTGAACGACTCTAAAAAGTTATCAGAAAAGCGCCGCCTGGCGCTTTATGACGAAATTAAAGAAAAGGCACTTTCCTGGAGCCTTGGCCGCGCAGAACCTCATGAAATTGATGAGCTGAACATTCTGCACGCCACAATGCTGGCGATGCAGCGTGCGGTTGCAGGCCTGCATATTGTGCCCGAGTTTGTGCTGATTGACGGCAACCGTTGCCCTAAATTACCGATGCCATCGCTGGCGGTCGTTAAAGGGGATAGCCGGGTGCAGGAAATTAGCGCAGCGTCTATTCTTGCCAAAGTTTCGCGCGATGCGGAGATGGCAGCATTGGATCTCACTTTTCCCCAGTATGGTTTTGCGCAGCACAAAGGCTACCCAACCGCTTTTCATCTGGAAAAACTGGTTGAGCACGGCGCAACCGAACATCACCGGCGCAGTTTTGCTCCGGTCAAACGCGCGTTGGGCCTTGTGTCCTGATTCTTGTCACACAATAAAACCGGAATCTGAAAATGGCTGAACCACGTTTCGTACACCTGCGGGTGCACAGCGACTATTCCATGATTGATGGGCTGGCAAAAACCGGGCCGCTGGTGAAAAAGGCGGCCTCGCTTGGCATGCCCGCACTGGCGATCACTGATTTTACCAATCTTTGTGGTTTGGTTAAGTTTTACGGAACGGCCCACGGTGCGGGTATGAAGCCGATCGTGGGTGCTGATTTTCACGTTCAGAGTGAAGTCCTTGGCGATGAGCTCACGCAACTGACGGTTCTTGCGGCAAACAATGCGGGTTATCAAAACCTGACGCTGCTTATCTCGCGAGCCTATCAGCGCGGATACGGTGCGGCGGGGCCGTGGATTGACAGAGACTGGCTGGTTGAGCATAAAGAGGGCCTGATCCTGCTCTCTGGCGGCCGCATGGGCGATGTTGGAAGAAGCCTGCTGCGTGGCAATGCTCCATTGGTCGATCAGTGTGTCAGCTTCTATGAAACCCATTTCCCCGACAGCTACTTTCTGGAGCTGATCCGCACCGGACGTGCCGATGAAGAGAGTTATCTGCATGCCGCAGTAGAGTTAGCTGAAGAGCGCGGCCTGCCCGTTGTCGCCACGAACGACGTACGCTTTATTGACGGTGGCGATTTTGACGCGCACGAAATCCGCGTTGCCATCCATGATGGTTTTACCCTCGACGATCCCAAGCGCCCGCGTAATTATTCGGCGCAGCAATATATGCGCACCGAAGATGAGATGTGCGAGCTGTTTGCCGACATCCCGGAAGCACTGGAAAACAGTGTCGAAATCGCCAAGCGCTGTAATGTCACCGTGCGTCTGGGCGAGTACTTCCTGCCGCAATTCCCGACGGGGGAGATGACCACCGAAGATTTCCTGGTGGTTAAATCCAAAGAGGGACTGGAAGAGCGTCTGGAGTTCTTGTTCCCGGATGAAGCAGTCCGTAAAGAGAAGCGCCCGGAGTATGACGAGCGTCTGGACATCGAACTGCAGGTTATCAACCAGATGGGGTTCCCGGGTTACTTCCTCATCGTAATGGAATTTATCCAGTGGTCTAAAGATAACGGCGTGCCGGTTGGGCCTGGGCGTGGTTCGGGTGCCGGTTCACTGGTGGCGTATGCGCTGAAAATCACCGACCTTGATCCGCTGGAATTTGACCTGCTGTTCGAACGTTTCCTTAATCCGGAGCGCGTCTCCATGCCTGACTTTGACGTTGACTTCTGTATGGAGAAACGCGATCAGGTCATTGAGCACGTGTCGGAAATGTACGGTCGTGATGCGGTTTCGCAGATCATCACCTTCGGTACGATGGCAGCGAAAGCGGTTATCCGCGATGTGGGCCGTGTGCTGGGGCACCCGTACGGTTTTGTTGACAGGATTTCAAAGCTGGTGCCGCCCGATCCGGGCATGACACTGGCTAAAGCTTTTGAAGCTGAGCCGCAATTGCCGGAAATCTATGAGGCAGATGAAGAGGTTAAAGCGCTTATCGACATGGCGCGCAAACTGGAAGGTGTCACCCGTAACGCCGGTAAGCACGCAGGTGGGGTGGTTATTGCGCCCACTAAAATTACCGATTTTGCACCGCTTTATTGCGATGAAGCGGGCCATCATCCGGTTACCCAGTTCGATAAAAACGACGTTGAATATGCCGGCCTGGTGAAGTTTGACTTCCTGGGGTTGCGTACGCTGACCATCATCGACTGGGCGTTGAAGATGATCAACCCGCGTCGGGCGAAACAGGGGCTTGAGCCTATCGATATCGCCGCGATCCCGCTGGACGATAAGAAAAGTTTCGATATGCTGCAACGCTCGGAGACCACCGCAGTCTTCCAGCTTGAATCCCGCGGCATGAAAGATCTGATTAAACGTCTGCAGCCAGACTGCTTCGAAGACATGATCGCACTGGTGGCCCTGTTCCGTCCGGGCCCGTTGCAATCCGGGATGGTAGATAACTTTATCGACCGTAAACACGGGCGTGAAGAGATCTCTTATCCTGACGTGCAATGGCAGCATGAGTGCCTGAAACCGGTACTGGAGCCGACCTACGGCATTATCCTGTACCAGGAACAGGTTATGCAGATTGCCCAGGAGCTTTCCGGTTATACCCTTGGCGGTGCGGATATGCTGCGCCGTGCGATGGGTAAGAAAAAGCCGGAAGAGATGGCTAAGCAGCGCGGCACCTTTGAAGAAGGGGCGAAGAAAAACGGCGTTGATGGCGAACTGGCGATGAAAATCTTTGACCTGGTGGAGAAATTCGCTGGCTATGGATTTAACAAATCGCACTCTGCTGCCTATGCTTTAGTCTCTTACCAGACGTTATGGCTTAAAGCACACTATCCTGCCGAGTTTATGGCGGCGGTAATGACCGCCGATATGGATAACACAGAAAAAGTGGTTGGCCTGGTGGATGAATGCTGGCGAATGGGGCTTAAAATCCTGCCGCCGGACATTAACTCCGGTTTGTATCACTTCCACGTCAACGATGACGGGGAAATCGTGTATGGTATCGGCGCAATTAAAGGTGTGGGTGAAGGGCCAATCGAAGCCATCATCGAAGCGCGTAATGAAGGTGGCTATTTCCGCGAGCTGTTTGATCTTTGCGCGCGCACCGACACTAAAAAGCTGAACCGCCGGGTGCTGGAAAAATTGATTATGTCCGGGGCATTTGACCGCCTTGGGCCGCACCGCGCTGCGCTCATGAATTCATTGGGTGACGCGCTGAAAGCCGCCGATCAGCATGCCAAAGCCGAAGCCATTGGGCAGGCAGATATGTTTGGCGTGCTGGCCGAAGAGCCAGAGCAGATAGAGCAATCCTATGCAAACTGTCTGCCCTGGCCAGAGCATACGGTACTGGAAGGGGAGCGTGAAACGTTAGGGTTGTACCTGACGGGGCACCCAATCAACCAGTATCTGAAAGAAATCGATCGCTATGTCGGCGGCCTTAGGCTAAAAGACATGCACCCAACCGAACGTGGCAAGGTCACCACGGCGGCGGGGCTCGTGATTGCTGCCAGGGTTATGGTCACCAAACGCGGCAATCGTATTGGCATCTGTACGTTAGATGACCGTTCCGGGCGATTAGAGGTGATGTTGTTCACTGAAGCTCTGGAAAAGTACCAGCATTTGCTGGAAAACGACCGCATACTTATCGTCAGCGGACAGGTCAGCTTTGATGACTTCAGCGGTGGGCTTAAAATGATGGCCCGTGAAGTGATGGATATTGACGAAGCCCGTGAAAAATATGCTCGCGGGCTTGCTATCTCGCTGACGGACAGGCAAATTGATGACCAGCTTTTGACCCGACTCCGCCAGTCTCTGGAACCCCATCGCTCGGGGACAATTCCAGTACATCTCTACTATCAGAGGGCGGATGCACGAGCACGATTGCGTTTTGGCGCGACGTGGCGTGTCTCTCCGAGCGATCGTTTACTGAACGATCTCCGTGGCCTTATTGGTTCGGAGCAGGTGGAACTGGAGTTTGACTAATACAGGAATACTATGAGTCTGAATTTCCTTGATTTCGAACAGCCGATTGCTGAGCTGGAAGCGAAAATCGATTCTCTGACCGCCGTGAGCCGTCAGGATGAAAAACTGGATATTAACATTGACGAAGAAGTGCATCGTCTGCGTGAAAAAAGCGTAGAGCTGACGCGCAAAATTTTCGCCGATCTCGGTGCATGGCAGGTAGCCCAGCTGGCTCGCCATCCGCTGCGTCCATACACCCTGGATTACGTCCGCCTCGCGTTTGATGAGTTTGACGAGCTGGCTGGTGATCGTGCCTATGCCGATGATAAAGCCATCGTGGGCGGCATTGCTCGCCTCGACGGTCGTCCAGTGATGATCATTGGTCATCAGAAAGGCCGTGAAACCAAAGAAAAAATTCGTCGCAATTTTGGTATGCCTGCTCCAGAAGGCTACCGTAAAGCGCTGCGTTTGATGGAAATGGCCGATCGTTTCAACATGCCTATCATCACCTTCATCGATACCCCGGGTGCTTACCCGGGCGTGGGCGCGGAAGAGCGTGGTCAGTCCGAAGCGATTGCCCGCAACCTGCGCGAAATGTCTCGCCTGAATGTGCCGGTCATCTGTACCGTCATCGGCGAAGGCGGTTCCGGTGGCGCACTGGCGATTGGCGTGGGCGATAAAGTGAATATGCTGCAGTACAGCACCTATTCCGTTATCTCCCCTGAAGGTTGTGCCTCCATTCTTTGGAAAAGTGCCGACAAAGCTCCGCTGGCTGCTGAAGCGATGGGTATCATTGCTCCGCGCCTGAAAGAGCTGAAACTGATCGATTCTATTATCCCGGAACCGTTGGGCGGCGCTCACCGTAATGCCGAAGTGATGGCTGCATCACTGAAAGCACAGCTGATTGCCGATCTGGCGGATCTCGATGTGCTGAGCAAAGACGATCTGCGTAACCGCCGTTACCAGCGTCTGATGAGCTACGGCTACGCGTAATCCACGCGAAAGACCATTCTGAAAAGCCACACGCAAGTGTGGCTTTTTTTATACCTGCGGTTTACCTCAACTATGCTTAACTCATGTTTTTTAAGGAGGTAAGCGTGAATATTATTGCCATCATGGGGCCGCACGGCGTTTTCTATAAAGATGAGCCGATCAAGGAACTTGAGCAGGCGCTTAAGACGCAAGGCTTTCAGCTTATCTGGCCGCAGAACAGCAATGACCTGCTGAAGTTTATTGAGCATAACCCGCGTATCTGCGGTGTCATCTTTGACTGGGATGAATACGACCTCGATTTGTGCAGCGAAATTAATCAGCTCAATGAATATCTGCCGCTGTACGCTTTTATCAATACCCACTCGACGATGGACGTCAGTGCCCATGACATGCGGATGGCGTTGTGGTTCTTCGAATATGCATTGGGGACGGCAGATGACATCGCGACCCGTATCGAGCAATACACCCGGGAATATCTTGATAACATCACGCCACCGTTCACCAAAGCGCTGTTCACCTATGTGAAAGAGGGCAAATACACGTTTTGCACACCAGGGCATATGGGTGGCACCGCGTACCTGAAAAGCCCGGTGGGCTGCCTGTTTTACGATTTCTTTGGCAGTAATACGCTTAAAGCTGACGTATCCATTTCGGTGACGGAACTGGGATCATTACTGGATCACAGCGGTCCACATCTTGAAGCTGAAGAGTACATTGCCCGTACCTTTGGTGCTGAACAGAGCTACATGGTTACCAATGGCACCTCCACCTCGAACAAAATTGTAGGAATGTATGCCGCGCCGGTGGGCAGTACTCTGCTTATTGACCGTAACTGCCACAAATCGCTCGCTCACTTACTGATGATGAGCGATGTTACGCCGTTGTGGCTGAAACCCGGACGCAACGCTCTGGGAATTCTGGGCGGTATTCCCCGTCGCGAATTTACCCACGCCAGTATTGAGCAGAAGGTCGCCACCACGCCGGGCGCGAGTTGGCCTGCACATGCGGTGATTACCAACTCAACTTATGATGGTTTGCTCTACAACACCGACTGGATTAAGAAAACGCTGGATGTCCCGTCCATTCATTTTGATTCTGCCTGGGTGCCGTACACCAATTTTCACCCCATTTACGCTGGCAAAAGCGGGATGAGCGGGGAGCGAGTGCCGGGCAAAGTGATTTTTGAGACTCAGTCGACGCACAAGATGCTGGCGGCTCTGTCGCAGGCTTCCTTGATTCACGTAAAAGGGGACTATGACGAAGATACCTTTAACGAAGCCTTTATGATGCACACCTCCACCTCTCCCAGCTATCCGCTGGTGGCCTCCATTGAAACGGCAGCGGCAATGCTGCGCGGAAATCCCGGCAAGCGGTTGATTAACCGCTCGGTCGAGCGAGCGCTGCATTTTCGCAAAGAGGTGCAACGTCTTAAAGACGAAGCAGACAGTTGGTTCTTTGATATCTGGCAGCCGGAAGAGATTGACGAAGCTGATTGCTGGCCGGTTGCCCCTGGAGAGGGGTGGCACGGATTCCGCGATGCCGATGCGGATCATATGTTCCTCGATCCGGTGAAGGTGACGATCCTCACGCCCGGCATGGACGAGCAGGGCAATATGAGTGATGAGGGGATCCCGGCCGCGCTGGTGGCGAAGTTTCTCGACGAGCGCGGTGTGGTGGTGGAAAAAACCGGACCCTATAACCTGCTGTTCTTGTTCAGCATTGGCATCGACAAAACCCGTGCGATGGGATTGCTGCGTGGCCTGATGGAGTTTAAACGTGCTTACGATCTGAATCTGCGGGTGAAGAACATGCTGCCGGATCTCTATGCCGAAGATCCCGATTTTTATCGCAACATGCGTATCCAGGATCTGGCGCAGGGGATCCACAAACTGATCCGTCAGCACGATCTTCCACAATTAATGCTCCGTGCTTTTGATGTTTTGCCTGAAATGAAAATGACGCCGCATCAGGCATGGCAGAAGCAGATCCGGGGAGAGGTGGAAACCATCGAGCTGGAAAAACTGACCGGGCGCATATCTGCCAATATGATTCTGCCGTATCCGCCTGGCGTACCCCTGCTGATGCCGGGAGAGATGATCACGGAGCAGAGTCGCTCGGTGCTCGACTTTTTATTAATGCTCTGCGCAATAGGGCGGCATTATCCAGGCTTCGAGACCGATATCCACGGCGCGAAGCGGGGCGAGGACGGCGTGTATTGGGTACGTGTCTTAAAAAAACCGTAGCCTCTTGCGGGTTATCCGCCGCGAGGGTAACGTGCTGAAAGACAACAGGAGGCACTATGCTGGGTTTGAAACAGGTACACCATATCGCCATCATTGCGACGGATTACAGGAAGAGCAAAGCGTTCTACTGCGATATTTTAGGTTTTACGCTGCAAAGCGAGTTTTACCGCGAAGAGCGCGATTCATGGAAAGGGGATTTGGCGCTTAACGGGCAATATGTCATTGAGCTCTTTTCATTTCCGTTCCCGCCTGCGCGTGCCAGTGGGCCGGAGTCCTGCGGGTTACGTCACCTGGCGTTCAGCGTGGAGGATATCGATAAGGCCGTTGCTCACCTTGAGATGCACGACGTGCCCTGCGAAGCTATCCGTGTCGATCCCTTCACCGGCAAACGTTTTACCTTTTTTAAAGATCCGGATAACCTGCCGCTGGAGCTCTACCAGCAGTAGGCCTTGCCAGTTTTCACAATGCCCGGTAACGTGCCGGGCATGAACTCTGTTTCGGTTACTGCCATGACCCTGCCATTACTGTCTCATCTTCCCGCTTCTCAGCGTCAGTTTCTGCTGGCGTTCAGTGGTGGCCTGGATTCTACGGTTCTCTTGCATCAGTTGATGCTTTGGCGTAATCAGCAACCCGGAATTTCGCTGCGTGCCATCCACATCCATCACGGGCTAAGCCCAAATGCAGACAGTTGGGTCACGCATTGCCAGCAGTTGTGTGATAGTTGGCAGGTTCCTCTGACAGTGTGTCGTGTCCATCTTGTGGATGAGGGTAATGGCATTGAAGCGCAGGCGAGAAAAGCACGCTATAGCGCGTTCGAGCAGGCTCTCCTGCCCGGGGAACTGTTACTGACGGCGCAGCATCTGGACGATCAGTCTGAAACCTTCCTTCTGGCCTTAAAGCGGGGCAGTGGCCCGGCAGGGTTAGCAGGTATGCCGCAAGTCATGCCATTTGCAGGAACACAGCTCTTACGCCCCTTACTGAATGAAACGAGGGACTCACTGGAAAACTGGGCGCAGCAGCACGGTTTACAGTGGATTGAAGACGAAAGTAATCGCGATGATCGCTATGACCGTAATTTCCTGCGGTTGCATGTTTTACCTCAGCTCACTAACCGCTGGCCGCATTTTGCTGATGCAGTGGCACGCAGCGCGGCATTATGTGGTGAGCAAGAACAACTGCTGAATGAGCTTTTGGCAGATGAGCTTGCCGCTGCGATGAGCCCAGACGGCGGTTTGATCATTGCCGCATTAGCGCCGCTAAGTTCTGCCAGACGAGGGGCCATTCTACGCCGCTGGCTGACATCACTGCGTGCGCCGATGCCATCACGGGAAATGCTTGCTCGCCTCTGGCAGGAAGTGGCACTTGCCCGGGAAGATGCAATACCTTGCCTGCGGTTGGGAAACCGGGACGTTCGTCGCTATCAGGGGCAATTGTGGCTGATTAAGGCGCTACCAGTGGTACGTGACACCCTTATCAACTGGCCTTCGCCCTATTCCCCGCTGAGGCTGCCGGAGGATTACGGTGTCTTGTCGCTAATAGTGGGTGGTGAGTTACGTGCTCCGACACCCGATGAAACCGTATCGATTCGTTTCACAGCAAGCGGCATATTGCACATTGTCGGGCGCAATGGCGGGCGAAAGCTCAAAAAAATCTGGCAGGAATTGGGCGTGCCTCCCTGGCTACGGGACACCACGCCACTGTTGTTCTACGGAGAAACGCTGATTGCAGCTTCAGGACGATTTGTGACCCGGGAAGGTGCAGTGGGGGCTGGCGAACAAGGTGTGCAATTAAAGTGGGAGAAGTAACGGGCAGTAACACTGCCCGTAAGAGGACATCAGGATTCGCTCACCACAACGGTGCCGATTTCCGGGTGACTGAAACTGGCAATCTTGTCGAGGCGCAGTTCACGCATAGTGCCTGCGATTTCCACCACCAGATACTCCACGTTTTTACGTGAGACCAAATCGCTGGCTTTCGCCTGCAACTCTTCGCCATCTTTCAGCGTCAGCGTCAGTAAGAGATGATGCTGACAGGCGAGTTCCAGGTTGTCATAATCATCACAATTGATGGGTTGATAGGTATCATTCATTGACATAATCGCTCACCAGTAAGTTCGCGGCAGCGTACGCCGCCTTTTCCCTGACCGACTCTGAAACGGTATCGTCCGATGCCATCTCATTCAACACTTTCAATACACATCCTAATGCATCCGGAATATACCCCAAATCTCCGCTGGCAATTTCCGCATACCGCTTGCGTATTAATTCACAATAATTTCCCACATGTCCTCCTGTAAGCGCCCTGGCTTTACTGTGAGATACCATTAAGCCTACGAAGATACGCTCTGTTTCGCAAGGTGACTATACCACAGCCAGCTAATCATTATCAGGGCGATGAATTACCCTAAGGCAAAGAGATAACAGCGCGTTATACCTTTATTCGCTACAATAGCGCCTGTTTTGCCCAGGAGGCGGTATGGCATTAAAAGCAACTATTTATAAAGCGACAGTGAATGTGGCTGATTTGGATCGGAATAAATTTATCGATACCACCCTGACGCTTGCTCGTCATCCTTCCGAGACGCAGGAACGCATGATGCTGCGCCTGGTGGCATGGCTGAAGTATGCTGATGAGCGACTGCAGTTTACGCGTGGCCTCAGTGCCGAAGATGAGCCGGAAGCCTGGCTTCGTAACGATCATCTGGGCATCGATTTGTGGATTGAGTTGGGATTACCCGATGAGAGGCGAATCAAAAAAGCTTGTAGTCAGTCTCAGGACGTGGCGCTGTTTACTTATAACGACAGGGCGGCACAAATCTGGTGGCAGCAGAACCAGACAAAACTCGCCGGATTTAAGAACCTCAGCATCTGGTATCTTGATGATGAGCAACTGGCGAAACTGAGCGAATTTGCCACGCGCACGATGGTGCTGCAAGCGACCATTCAGGATGGAACTATCTGGCTCAGCGATACTCAAAATAATCTGGAAATTCAGTTAACCACCTGGCAGCACCACGAATGATTGAGATATCCCGTCATGCCAGCATTGCGGATGACGAGCTGGAAATAACAGCTGTTCGTGCCCAGGGGGCGGGCGGCCAGCATGTGAATAAAACGTCGACGGCGATTCACCTGCGTTTTGATATTCGCGCATCCAGCCTGCCAGATTTTTATAAAGAACGGCTGCTTGGCGCTTCGCATCATCTCATCACCGCCGATGGCGTGGTGATCATCAAAGCGCAAGAGTATCGCAGTCAGGAAATGAACCGCGAAGCGGCGGTGGCCCGGCTGGTGGCGTTAATTAAAGAACTGACGGTGGTGCAAAAGAGCCGTCAGGCAACGCGGCCCACGCGGGCGTCGAAAGAGCGGCGCCTGGCGACGAAGTCGCAAAAGTCGTCGGTGAAAGCGCTGCGTGGAAAAGTCCGTCGCCCACCGGAATGATGGATGTCATGAGAATGATTCATAAGGAAAAGAGAGTGAAAAAAGCGATTTTGTCCCTGGCTGCAGTCATGACACTCTTTGGGTTGATGGGGTGTAACAACCGGGGAGAGGTACAAACCGTCTCGCCACCGTTGCAGCAAGAACTAAAACCGATGCAGCAAAGCTGGCGTGGGGTTTTACCCTGTGCAGACTGTGAAGGCATCGATACCTCGCTTTTCCTGGAGAAAGATGGCACTTGGGTGATGAACCAGGGTTATAAAGGCGGCAAAGCAGCCTCTGATTTTGCTGCTTATGGCTCCTGGGCGCGTACGGCGGACAAACTGGTATTGACGGATGCAAGCGGTGAGAAGCTCTATTTCCGTGCCAAAGGTGAAGCGCTGGAAATGTTAGACAGAGAGGGGAACCCGATTCACTCTCAACTCAATTATACGTTGCAGCCAATGAAAGCGTCCTTGCCAACCACGCCAATGGCAATGCGTGGAATGTACCTCTATTATGCCGATGCCGCGACCTTTACGGACTGTGCCACCGGTAAACGGATCCCGGTTAACAACAATGCTCAACTTGAGCAGAAATTTGGTCTGGCAGGGGGCAAGAGCGCCCAGCCCGTTCTGCTGGAAGTGAATGGTCACTTTACGATGACGCCTAACCCGGACAGCGGCGTAATGACCAAAACGCTGGTGGCGGATAAAAACGCGACATTCATCGCCGGAAAAGACTGTAACCATCAATAAAAAAGGCCTCGCATGCGAGGCCTTTTTTATTCTCAGAGCGATTAGCCCTTAATGGCGCTGACCAGGTAGTTCATGATGTCACCGGTCTTAATCATCTGCTTCTCGCCGCTGCGACGGTATTTGTATTCAATATCGTCGTTATCCAGGTTGCGATCGCCAATGACGATTGTGTGCGGGATACCAATCAGTTCCATGTCAGCAAACATCACGCCCGGACGCTCTTTACGGTCGTCCATCAGTACGTCGATGCCCTGCGCACGCAGTTCGTTGTAGAGCTTCTCAGCCAGTTCCTGCACGCGATAGGATTTGTGCATGTTCATTGGCAGAATCGCGACCTGGAACGGTGCGATGTTGTCCGGCCACAGGATACCGCGATCGTCAAAGTTCTGTTCGATAGCCGCGGCAACCACACGTGTTACCCCGATGCCGTAGCAACCCATGGTCAGAACCTGGTTACGACCGTCTTCACCCTGCACGGCGGCATTCATTGCCTGCGAATATTTGGTGCCAAGCTGGAAGATATGGCCCACTTCAATACCGCGTTTAATCAGCAGAGTACCCTGACCATCCGGGCTTGCATCACCGGCAACGACGTTACGAATATCTGCCACTTCTGGTGTCGCAAGGTCGCGATCCCAGTTAATGCCGAAGTAGTGTTTACCATCAATGTTGGCGCCTGCAGAGAAATCGCTCATCGCAGCAACGGTGCGGTCAATTACAACCGGAATCGGCATGTTAACCGGGCCAAGTGAGCCAGGACCGGCGTTAACAACAGCGCGGATATCAGCTTCAGTTGCGAAAGTCAGCGGGCTGGCAACCTGCGGCAGCTTTTCTGCTTTCACTTCGTTCAGTTCGTGATCGCCGCGAACCAGCAGAGCAACCAGCGGATACGTGCTGCCTTCCACGGCTTGCACCAGCAGGGTTTTCACGGTTTTCTCGATTGGCAGATTGAACTGCTCGACCAGCTCGGCGATGGTTTTCGCGTTTGGCGTATCAACCAGCGTCATTTCCTGGGTAGCGGCAGCGCGCGGCTCTTTAGGCGCGACGGCTTCAGCAAACTCAATGTTTGCTGCGTAGTCGGAGCTGTCAGAGAAGATGACATCATCTTCACCGCTCAGCGCCAGTACCTGGAATTCATGGGAGGCGCTACCGCCGATAGAACCGGTGTCAGCCTGTACAGCACGGAAATCCAGCCCCATACGGGTAAAGATTTTGCTGTAGGCGGCATACATCGTGTCGTAGGTTTCCTGCAGAGATTCCTGAGATGTATGGAATGAATAAGCATCTTTCATCAGAAACTCGCGGGAACGCATCACACCAAAGCGCGGGCGAACTTCATCGCGGAATTTGGTCTGAATCTGGAAGAAATTCAGCGGCAGCTGTTTGTAAGAGTTCAGCTCGTTGCGAATCAGATCGGTGATCACTTCTTCGTGCGTCGGGCCGAGGACGAACGGACGGTCGCCACGGTCAACAAAACGCAGCAATTCCGGGCCATACTGCTCCCAACGACCACTTTCCTGCCACAGTTCTGCAGGCTGGACCACTGGCATTGACACCTCAATCGCACCGGCGTTGTTCATCTCTTCACGTACGATGTTTTCGACTTTTTTCAGGACGCGCAGGCCGGTTGGCAGCCAGGCGTATAACCCGGAGGCCAGCTTGCGGATCATCCCGGCGCGTAGCATCAGCTGATGGCTGATGACTTCGGCGTCGGCAGGTGTCTCCTTCAGAGTGGAGAGCAGGTATTGGCTAGTACGCATGTTGTTACGTTTCCAGTTGGACGATTGGAACAGGCTCAAAGGGAGCCTGATTTAAAAAAAGTGCTTCAGTTTACCAGCGAGACGGGGATGTCAAAAGTAGAGGCGGGATAAATTAACGGTCTTCAAGTGCAAACACTTCAAAACCCGCTTCGGTGACACGCCAGCGCACATTAAAATCCAGCAGCCAGACGGCATAGGTTTTCCCCAACTCTTCACCTTTACGGTAGGCCGGACGAGGATCCTGCGCCAGTACTTCGCAAATAAAGGAGGACAGGTGAGGGTAACGCTTTTCCAGCCCAGGTAATAGTGCTTCAACTTCTGGGCTAAAACTCACGGGCATGTCAGCTGCAGGAGCATGCTGAGCATAGCTGGCCTGGGCATCGGGAAGCGCTTCGGCAAAGGGCAGATAGGGTTTGATATCAATAATGGGTGTGCCATCAACCAGATCCAGACTGCCCAGCTGCAATATCACCTGATCTTTCTCGCAACGAATATCCTTGAGTTCAACCAGGGACATACCTACAGGGTTGGGGCGAAAGGTCGAACGTGTGGCAAAGACCCCCATTCTGGCATTACCACCCAGACGAGGAGGGCGTACCGTGGGACGCCAGCCACCGTCCATCGTCTGGTGAAAAACGAATAATACCCAGAGATGGCTAAATGCATCGAGCCCACGTACGGCTTCAGCATGGTTGTAAGGGGCGATAAGATGCAGCTCGCCGCTCCCGTGTTTTACCAGCCCTGGCTGGCGGGGAACGGCAAACTTTTCTTTATATGGGGAGCGGATGACGCCTATTTGTTCAAAGGAAAATGCGGTCATTTCGCCGATACGTTAAGGGCGGAACCGACACAAACGGCCTGACGATAGCATCCTGGCGTGCCGCTGGTGATTTCGCAGCTGTGTAACAGCACGGCATTTGCCTTCATTTTAGAGGCGTTAATCTGCAGGCGTTTGCGCGCAGTTGGAATATTCGGCGGAGAGTCCTGGGTGCTGGCCTGGCAAGAGTCTCCCGTTACTTCCCCTAAATCACGGAATGTTTTACCCACTAAATCTTCAGCGTTGGTAATGATTCGGACCGGGGCTGGACGCGGCGGTTTTGGTTTTGCCGGTTCCTCTTTCGGAGGCGTTGCAGTGCTTTTAACAGGTTCGACGGGGGATCTGCTTAGCATTGAACAGCCGCTCAGCATGAGTGCCAATAAACAGATCGGTAAAGCACGCATAATATATCCTCAATAAAATTTCTTAACGTCGCTTATTGAATCAGGTGCTTGAACAAATGACAAGACGGGCATACGCCCGTCCTGAAGGATAATACGGAAGAGAGGGATTACCAGCCTTTAACCGCACCACCATTGAATACTTTATTCGCGGCTTCGTACACTTCATCAGATTGATAAGCCTGTACGAATTTCTTCACGTTTTCAGCGTCTTTGTTATCTTCACGGCTAACGATCAGGTTTACGTACGGGGAATCTTTGTCTTCAACGAAGATACCATCTTTAGCAGGAGTCAGGTTGATCTGGCTGGCGTAAGTGGTGTTGATAACGGCCAGGGCAATTTGCGCGTCGTCCAGGGAACGCGGCAGCTGCGGAGCTTCCAGCTCAACAAGCTTCAGGTTTTTTGGGTTCTCGATAACGTCCAGAGCGGTTGGCAACAGACCAACGCCATCTTTCAGTTTGATCAGACCCTGTTTCTGCAGCAGGAGCAGTGAGCGGCCAAGGTTAGTAGGGTCATTTGGAATGGCAATCTGTGCGCCTTCCTGCAGTTCATCAATGGATTTGATTTTTTTAGAGTAGCCCGCAATCGGGTAAACAAAGGTATTGCCTACGGCAACCAGCTTGTAGCCACGGTCTTTGATCTGCTGGTCCAGGTACGGTTTGTGCTGGAAGGCGTTAGCATCAATGTCGCCTTTGCTCAGCGCTTCGTTCGGCAGAACGTAGTCGTTGAAGGTGACCAGCTCAACGTCCAGGCCATACTTTTCTTTCGCAACTTTCTGTGCAACTTCAGCAACCTGCTGTTCTGCACCAACAATTACGCCCACTTTAATGTGGTTAGGATTTTTTTCATCCTGACCGCAACCCGCCAGGGCCAGGGAGCCAATCAGAGCACCTACTGCCGCAAAGGTCTTGAATTTAAACGCCATGTGTTTTTCCTTTCTTTCAGAGTCGTTGTGTTGTGAGCAACGTTATTTATGCGTAACAGAGCGAACGATACGATCGCCTGCAAACTGAATTAAGTAAACCAGAATCACCAGAAGGGCCAGAACCGTATTCATGACCACGGCGTTATAGCCGATATAACCGTATTGATAGCCAATCTGACCCAGTCCGCCAGCACCGACGGCACCACCCATGGCTGAATAACCCACCAGGGTAATCAGTGTAATGGTTGCTGCGTTAACCAGACCGGGTAATGCTTCTGGTAGAAGGACCTTACGTACGATTTGCATCGGCGTAGCACCCATTGCGCGGGAGGCTTCGATAAGACCTGTTGGGATCTCCAGAAGCGCGTTCTCTACCATACGGGCAATAAAGGGAGCTGCCCCGACGGTTAAAGGAACAATCGCGGCCTGAAGACCGATTGAGGTGCCGACGACAATACGGGTAAACGGAATCATCCAGACCAGCAGGATAATAAAAGGAATAGAACGGAAGATATTGACCAGCGCGGATACTGTGCGGTAAAGCTTCGCATTTTCAGAAATCTGCCCCGGGCGTGTAACATAAAGCAGCACGCCTACTGGTAAGCCCAGCACAAAACCGAAAAAGCCGGACACGAAGGTCATTGCCAGCGTCTCCCAGACGCCCTTTGCCAGTAACCACATCATTGGCTCAGACATAACCCAGTACCTCTACTTTTACATGGTGTTCTTTAAGCCAGGCGATGGCCGCTTGAGTATCCTGCTGTGTACCGTGCATTTCGGTGAGCATAATCCCGAACTTAACGCCGCCGGCATAATCCATCTGCGCGCTAATAATGTTGTTGTTTACATTGAAGCGACGGGCGGTTTCGGACAGCAACGGTGCGTCGACTGACTGGCCGGTGAATTCCATACGCAGCATTGGAACGCTATCAGCCAGCGGCTGTGCTTTTAAACGCTGCAGATAATCTTCCGGAATATCCAGATGTAATGTCGACTGGATAAACTGCTGTGCCAGCGGGGTTTTCGGATGAGAGAACACTTCGCTAACCGTGTCCTGCTCAATCAGTTCACCATTGCTGATGACGGCGACGCAGTCACAAATGCGTTTCACGACATCCATCTCATGGGTAATCAGCAGAATGGTCAGGCCGAGGCGACGATTAATGTCTTTCAGCAGTTCGAGAATCGAACGGGTAGTGGCAGGATCAAGTGCGCTGGTGGCTTCGTCACACAGCAATACTTTTGGGTTGCTGGCGAGTGCGCGGGCGATAGCAACGCGCTGCTTTTGACCACCGGACAGATTTGCCGGGTAGCTGTCTTGCTTGTCGCTCAGGCCAACCAGATCGAGTAGCTCTTTCACTCGGCGGCTAATTTCTTCGCGCGGTGTGTTATCCAGCTCCAGAGGCAGCGCGATGTTGCCGAATACGGTGCGGGAGGCGAGCAGATTAAAATGCTGAAAAATCATGCCAATCTGGCGACGTGCTTTGGTCAGTTCAGATTCAGAAAGTGCAGTTAACTCTTGACCATCAACCTGAACGCTGCCTTGGGTTGGGCGTTCCAGTAAATTGACGCAGCGAATCAGCGTACTTTTACCTGCGCCTGATGCGCCAATGACGCCATAAATTTGCCCGGCAGGGACGTGCAGGCTGACATTGTTCAGTGCCTGAATCGATCGCGTCCCCTGCTGGAACACTTTGGTGATATTCGAAAGTTTAATCATCAGATTATTTTTATCGTATTAAGAGTGAGCCGTGGCATTTTCTTCTGCCGGTTACGGGCAATGCCGTAAACAGAGCGGATGTTAAGGCATCCAGACGTCTAAATCAATCGCGCCCTGTGAGATGAGCACTTTCCTGCATGATGAAACGTGAGATAATGAAGAGACATGCCTTATTCAGGAGCAAACCGGTGGCGAAATCAGTACCTGCAATTTTTCTCGATCGTGATGGGACTATTAATGTCGATCACGGTTATGTTCACGAGATCGACAATTTTGAGTTTATTGATGGTGTCATAGATGCCATGCGTGAATTAAAGGCAATGGGCTTTGCGTTGGTTGTCGTGACTAACCAGTCTGGTATTGCGCGCGGCAAGTTTACTGAAGCGCAGTTTGAAACCTTGACCGAGTGGATGGACTGGTCGCTGGCCGATCGTGATGTTGAACTGGATGGCATCTATTATTGCCCGCATCATCCGCAGGGGACCGTTGAAGAGTTCCGCCAGACCTGTGATTGCCGTAAACCGCATCCGGGGATGTTCATCTCTGCTCGCGATCATCTGCACATTGATATGTCTTCTTCTTATATGGTTGGCGACAAAATTGAAGATATGCAGGCAGCTGATGCTGCGCAGGTTGGCACGCGTGTGCTGGTTCGTACCGGGAAGCCTGTCACGCCAGAAGCAGAAAATGCAGCAGATTGGGTGATTAATAGTCTTGCAGACCTGCCAGCAGCTATCAAAAAGCACCAAAAATAACCGTTATGATGAAAAGATGAGCGGTTGAAATAAAAATGCATTTTTCCGCTTGTCATTCATCGAGAGCTCCCTATAATGCGCCTCCATCGACACGGCGGATGTGAATCACTTCACACTAACGAGCCGGTTCGGTTGAAGAGAAAGGCGAAAATAAGCGCTTGACTCTGAAAGAGGGAAAGCGTAATATACGCACACCTCGCAACGGTGAGCGAAAGCCGCAGTTGCACTGCTCTTTAACAATTTATCAGACAATCTGTGTGGGCACTCAAAGTGACATGGATTCTTAACGTCCTCGGACGAATAAATGAATACCAAGTCTCAAAGAGTGAACACGTAATTCATTACGAAGTTTAATTCTACGAGCATCAAACTTAAATTGAAGAGTTTGATCATGGCTCAGATTGAACGCTGGCGGCAGGCCTAACACATGCAAGTCGAACGGTAGCACAGAGAGCTTGCTCTTGGGTGACGAGTGGCGGACGGGTGAGTAATGTCTGGGAAACTGCCTGATGGAGGGGGATAACTACTGGAAACGGTAGCTAATACCGCATAACGTCGCAAGACCAAAGAGGGGGACCTTCGGGCCTCTTGCCATCAGATGTGCCCAGATGGGATTAGCTAGTAGGTGGGGTAATGGCTCACCTAGGCGACGATCCCTAGCTGGTCTGAGAGGATGACCAGCCACACTGGAACTGAGACACGGTCCAGACTCCTACGGGAGGCAGCAGTGGGGAATATTGCACAATGGGCGCAAGCCTGATGCAGCCATGCCGCGTGTATGAAGAAGGCCTTCGGGTTGTAAAGTACTTTCAGCGAGGAGGAAGGCAATACGGTTAATAACCGTGTTGATTGACGTTACTCGCAGAAGAAGCACCGGCTAACTCCGTGCCAGCAGCCGCGGTAATACGGAGGGTGCAAGCGTTAATCGGAATTACTGGGCGTAAAGCGCACGCAGGCGGTCTGTCAAGTCGGATGTGAAATCCCCGGGCTCAACCTGGGAACTGCATTCGAAACTGGCAGGCTTGAGTCTTGTAGAGGGGGGTAGAATTCCAGGTGTAGCGGTGAAATGCGTAGAGATCTGGAGGAATACCGGTGGCGAAGGCGGCCCCCTGGACAAAGACTGACGCTCAGGTGCGAAAGCGTGGGGAGCAAACAGGATTAGATACCCTGGTAGTCCACGCTGTAAACGATGTCGACTTGGAGGTTGTTCCCTTGAGGAGTGGCTTCCGGAGCTAACGCGTTAAGTCGACCGCCTGGGGAGTACGGCCGCAAGGTTAAAACTCAAATGAATTGACGGGGGCCCGCACAAGCGGTGGAGCATGTGGTTTAATTCGATGCAACGCGAAGAACCTTACCTACTCTTGACATCCAGAGAACTTAGCAGAGATGCTTTGGTGCCTTCGGGAACTCTGAGACAGGTGCTGCATGGCTGTCGTCAGCTCGTGTTGTGAAATGTTGGGTTAAGTCCCGCAACGAGCGCAACCCTTATCCTTTGTTGCCAGCGGTTCGGCCGGGAACTCAAAGGAGACTGCCAGTGATAAACTGGAGGAAGGTGGGGATGACGTCAAGTCATCATGGCCCTTACGAGTAGGGCTACACACGTGCTACAATGGCATATACAAAGAGAAGCGACCTCGCGAGAGCAAGCGGACCTCATAAAGTATGTCGTAGTCCGGATCGGAGTCTGCAACTCGACTCCGTGAAGTCGGAATCGCTAGTAATCGTGGATCAGAATGCCACGGTGAATACGTTCCCGGGCCTTGTACACACCGCCCGTCACACCATGGGAGTGGGTTGCAAAAGAAGTAGGTAGCTTAACCTTCGGGAGGGCGCTTACCACTTTGTGATTCATGACTGGGGTGAAGTCGTAACAAGGTAACCGTAGGGGAACCTGCGGTTGGATCACCTCCTTACCTTAAAGAACCTGCCTTTGTAGTGCTCACACAGATTGTCTGATGAAAATTAGCAGTAAAGAAATCTCTGCAGGCTTGTAGCTCAGGTGGTTAGAGCGCACCCCTGATAAGGGTGAGGTCGGTGGTTCAAGTCCACTCAGGCCTACCAAATTTTCCCTGAATGCTACGTTGCGAAACAGCTCGCATACTTCAGTATGCTTCGCCGTTCCGCGCCTTGCCTCAGGAAAAATTCCGGTGACAGAGATTCAGTATTACGATGGGGTTATAGCTCAGCTGGGAGAGCGCCTGCCTTGCACGCAGGAGGTCTGCGGTTCGATCCCGCATAGCTCCACCATCCTTTACTGCACACTATAAGAAAACTTCAGAGTGTACCTGAAAAGGTTCACTGCGAAGTTTTGCTCTTTAAAAATCTGGATCAAGCTGAAAATTGAAACGACACATCGTGTCTGTTCTCCGTAATAAGAACAGAATAGCGGTGTGTTCGAGTCTCTCAAATTTTCACGACATCGGACGGTGTTTTACGAAACATCTTCGGGTTGTGAGGTTAAGCGACTAAGCGTACACGGTGGATGCCCTGGCAGTCAGAGGCGATGAAGGGCGTGCTAATCTGCGATAAGCGTCGGCGAGGTGATATGAACCTTTGACCCGGCGATACCCGAATGGGGAAACCCAGTGTGTTTCGACACACTATCATGTCATGAATACATAGTGGCATGAGGCGAACCGGGGGAACTGAAACATCTAAGTACCCCGAGGAAAAGAAATCAACCGAGATTCCCCCAGTAGCGGCGAGCGAACGGGGAGGAGCCCAGAGTCTGAATCAGCGCGTGTGGTAGTGGAACGGTCTGGAAAGTCCGGCGATACAGGGTGATAGCCCCGTACACGAAAGTGCACACGTTGTGAACTCGAAGAGTAGGGCGGGACACGTGGTATCCTGTCTGAATATGGGGGGACCATCCTCCAAGGCTAAATACTCCTGACTGACCGATAGTGAACCAGTACCGTGAGGGAAAGGCGAAAAGAACCCCGGCGAGGGGAGTGAAAAAGAACCTGAAACCGTGTACGTACAAGCAGTGGGAGCCTTGATTTATCAGGGTGACTGCGTACCTTTTGTATAATGGGTCAGCGACTTATATTCTGTAGCAAGGTTAACCGTATAGGGGAGCCGCAGGGAAACCGAGTCTTAACTGGGCGTTAAGTTGCAGGGTATAGACCCGAAACCCGGTGATCTAGCCATGGGCAGGTTGAAGGTTGGGTAACACTAACTGGAGGACCGAACCGACTAATGTTGAAAAATTAGCGGATGACTTGTGGCTGGGGGTGAAAGGCCAATCAAACCGGGAGATAGCTGGTTCTCCCCGAAAGCTATTTAGGTAGCGCCTCGTGAACTCATCTTCGGGGGTAGAGCACTGTTTCGGCTAGGGGGTCATCCCGACTTACCAACCCGATGCAAACTACGAATACCGAAGAATGTTATCACGGGAGACACACGGCGGGTGCTAACGTCCGTCGTGAAGAGGGAAACAACCCAGACCGCCAGCTAAGGTCCCAAAGTCATGGTTAAGTGGGAAACGATGTGGGAAGGCACAGACAGCCAGGATGTTGGCTTAGAAGCAGCCATCATTTAAAGAAAGCGTAATAGCTCACTGGTCGAGTCGGCCTGCGCGGAAGATGTAACGGGGCTAAACCATGCACCGAAGCTGCGGCAGCGACACTATGTGTTGTTGGGTAGGGGAGCGTTCTGTAAGCCGTTGAAGGTGGCCTGTGAGGGTTGCTGGAGGTATCAGAAGTGCGAATGCTGACATAAGTAACGATAAAGCGGGTGAAAAGCCCGCTCGCCGGAAGACCAAGGGTTCCTGTCCAACGTTAATCGGGGCAGGGTGAGTCGACCCCTAAGGCGAGGCCGAAAGGCGTAGTCGATGGGAAACAGGTTAATATTCCTGTACTTGGTGTTACTGCGAAGGGGGGACGGAGAAGGCTATGTTAGCCGGGCGACGGTTGTCCCGGTTTAAGCATGTAGGCGGAGAGTTTAGGTAAATCCGGACTCTTTTTAACGCTGAGGTGTGATGACGAGGCACTACGGTGCTGAAGTAACAAATGCCCTGCTTCCAGGAAAAGCCTCTAAGCATCAGGTAACACAAAATCGTACCCCAAACCGACACAGGTGGTCAGGTAGAGAATACCAAGGCGCTTGAGAGAACTCGGGTGAAGGAACTAGGCAAAATGGTGCCGTAACTTCGGGAGAAGGCACGCTGATGGTAAGTGAAGCGACTTGCTCGTGGAGCTGAAATCAGTCGAAGATACCAGCTGGCTGCAACTGTTTATTAAAAACACAGCACTGTGCAAACACGAAAGTGGACGTATACGGTGTGACGCCTGCCCGGTGCCGGAAGGTTAATTGATGGGGTTATCCGCAAGGAGAAGCTCTTGATCGAAGCCCCGGTAAACGGCGGCCGTAACTATAACGGTCCTAAGGTAGCGAAATTCCTTGTCGGGTAAGTTCCGACCTGCACGAATGGCGTAATGATGGCCAGGCTGTCTCCACCCGAGACTCAGTGAAATTGAACTCGCTGTGAAGATGCAGTGTACCCGCGGCAAGACGGAAAGACCCCGTGAACCTTTACTATAGCTTGACACTGAACATTGAGCCTTGATGTGTAGGATAGGTGGGAGGCTTTGAAGCGTGGACGCCAGTCTGCGTGGAGCCAACCTTGAAATACCACCCTTTAATGTTTGATGTTCTAACGTAGACCCGTAATCCGGGTTGCGGACAGTGTCTGGTGGGTAGTTTGACTGGGGCGGTCTCCTCCTAAAGTGTAACGGAGGAGCACGAAGGTTAGCTAATCCTGGTCGGACATCAGGAGGTTAGTGCAATGGCATAAGCTAGCTTGACTGCGAGAGTGACGGCTCGAGCAGGTGCGAAAGCAGGTCATAGTGATCCGGTGGTTCTGAATGGAAGGGCCATCGCTCAACGGATAAAAGGTACTCCGGGGATAACAGGCTGATACCGCCCAAGAGTTCATATCGACGGCGGTGTTTGGCACCTCGATGTCGGCTCATCACATCCTGGGGCTGAAGTAGGTCCCAAGGGTACGGCTGTTCGCCGTTTAAAGTGGTACGCGAGCTGGGTTTAGAACGTCGTGAGACAGTTCGGTCCCTATCTGCCGTGGGCGCTGGAGAATTGAGGGGGGCTGCTCCTAGTACGAGAGGACCGGAGTGGACGCATCACTGGTGTTCGGGTTGTCATGCCAATGGCATTGCCCGGTAGCTAAATGCGGAAAAGATAAGTGCTGAAAGCATCTAAGCACGAAACTTGCCCCGAGATGAGTTCTCCCTGACTCCCTGAGAGTCCTGAAGGAACGTTGAAGACGACGACGTTGATAGGTCGGGTGTGTAAGCGTAGCGATACGTTGAGCTAACCGATACTAATGAACCGTGAGGCTTAACCTTACAACGCCGAAGGTGTTTTGGCGTGAAGAGACGAAATTTTTAGCTTGAACCGGATTAATCGACAGGTCCAGAGGACGTGTTGATAACAGAATTTGCCTGGCGGCAACAGCGCGGTGGTCCCACCTGACCCCATGCCGAACTCAGAAGTGAAACGCCGTAGCGCCGATGGTAGTGTGGGGTCTCCCCATGCGAGAGTAGGGAACTGCCAGGCATCAAATTAGCAGTAAACCGGGGCAATAAACCGGAGTGTGACGAAATTCGGTGGAGCGGTAGTTCAGTCGGTTAGAATACCTGCCTGTCACGCAGGGGGTCGCGGGTTCGAGTCCCGTCCGTTCCGCCACTTATTAAGAGCCGCATCTCATATGAGATGCGGTTTTTTTTGCCTGTCATTCTTTAAACTCACCATAAAAATAAGCAAGGAGCATTCACCCCTTGCCTTATATTTATCAGTTATCCCACCGTTTCAGCAGCAAACTGGCATTCACCCCCCCAAAGCCAAACCCATTAGATAATGCGTATTCCATTGCCAGTGGACGTGCTGTCAACTTCACCAGATTCATACCAGATGCAGCAGCATCAGGTTTATGCAGATTCAACGTCGGTGGCGCAATTTGCTCGCGGAGAGCCTGAATTGTGAATATAGCTTCTATGCCCCCGGCAGCTCCGAGTAGGTGCCCTGTTGCGGATTTCGTTGAGGTGATCGCAACCTGATGATCGGCAAACAGGCCGCGAATTGCTGCTAACTCCCCTTTATCTCCGACTTGCGTAGACGTTGCGTGAGCGTTTATGTGTTGAACGTTTTCTGGCTGGATACCCGCCTGATTCAACGCCGCCTCCATTGCTCGTCGTGCGCCATTGCCATCTTCTGGCCCTGCGGTGAGATGGTATGCATCTGCACTTGTGCCATAGCCCACGAGCTCGGCTAATGGTGTTGCACCGCGTGAAAGCGCATGCTCCAGTGACTCGATCACCAACAACCCTGCACCTTCACCCATCACAAATCCATCTCGGTCCTGATCAAAGGGGCGTGATGCTTCCTGCGGACATTCATTAAACCCGGATGAAAGTGCTTTCACGGCCGCAAAACCCGCGAGACTTACCCGATGAATCGCCGCCTCACTACCTCCGCATAAAGCTATATCAGCCTCGCTGGCACGAATTAATCTGGCTGCATCACCGATAGCCTGTACCCCTGCTGCGCAAGCTGTCACCGGTGCACCTATCGGACCGCGGAAACCGTATGCGATAGAGACATGGCCTGCAGCCAGGTTGGCAAGAAAAGAGGGGATCGTAAAAGGAGATAGCTTACGTGGACCGCGGTGCTCAGTGGTCGTAACTGCATCTGCAATTTGGCTAAAACCGCCGATGCCGGTGGCAATGATTGTGGCTGTTCTGTCTCTTGATGCTTGATCCTGAGGATGCCAGTTCGCTTGCTCAAGAGCTTCATGGGCTGCAACCATGGCAAACTCAATAAAACGATCCATTTTCTTGCGATCTTTTGCCGGAATGACGGATAAAGGATCGAAACCGTGTTGAGGATCTTCTTCAATGCCAGGCACCTGGCCCGCAACCTTACAAGCAATGTCTTCCACGAGCGTTTCAGGTAAAGAACGAAGGCCTGAATTTCCTGCCAGCAGGGACTGCCAGACGTGTTTAACGCCGCAACCCAGCGGGCTGACGATGCCCATCCCTGTGATGACGATACGTTGCTTTAAATCGTGCATAAAAATCTCCAGATATGGTCAGGCTTCCCCAGGATGGCTTTTGCCGGATAAATCGCCGGGACTAAATTTCTGAGTGCTATCGCCCGCACTTTTGCGTTGCAAATATTCATGGCGATAGTGGATAAGTGGCGAGGCTGCCGGGCCTGGTACCATGGCATATTTCTCCGGGGTGAGAGGCTGGCCGGTTGCTTCATCAACCATAACGGCATGTACCAAGCGTTGAGTCGCTTTCTCAACCAACTGAATCTGTCGACCTTCCGGAGCGAAATGGCGGTTACCCCATTCAGCCAGCGCCAGGATCACCGGACGGAAATCGCGTCCGCGTTCGGTCAGATGATACTCATAGCGGGGAGGGGTGCTGCTGTAACACACTTTTTCCAGCAGACCCTCTTCAACCAGTTCTTTCAGGCGTCGCGAAAGAATGTTCGGCGCAACGTTTGCGCTTTTCTGAAACTCATCAAAACGTGTAAAACCTGAGAAGGCGTCACGCAAAATCATCATGCTCCAGCTGTCGCCAATACGGCCGAGGCTTCGGGCGATGGGGCAAGGGGCTTCACACAGCGGCTCGTTTTTCATTTTCTCTCCATTACCATTGTGTGGATCACATTCACATAGTAACTATCAAAATGCAAGTTACTATGTGGGTGCATGAGCTACTTGAGCAAGTTGATCGTGCGGGGAAGGGGATTTCTACGCTAGCGGTGTGATAGCGAGGTGCTCGCTGACGAAGTCGATAAAAGCGCGAATACGCGTGCTGACTGCTCTGTCACTGTAGTAGACAGCGCTAAAAGGCATTTCAACGGGAAGACGTTTGTCGGCGAGAACCTCAACTAGCTCCCCGCTTTGCAGCTCTTTGTTGATCATGTAGTCGGACAGACAGGCGATACCGTTGCCACTCAGGCAGAGATGTTTGAGGGTTTCCCCACTGTTGGACGTTAACCCACACTCTGCCTCATACAGTTGACCGTCACTGGAAGCGACCGGCCAGGTGTTTAACGACACGGGTTCAGTAAATCCCAGACACATGTGATTTTTAAGATCGGCGGATGCGTCCGGCATACCGTAGCGAGCAAGATATCCCGGGGAGGCAATCATTTTTCGAGAACTACTGAAAAGCGGACGTGCGCGTAAGCTGGAGTCGGTCAATTTTCCTACGCGGATCGCCACATCGACTTTGCGTTCTATCAGATTGATAAATGTCTCACTGGAGACCAGTGATAGCGAAATTTCCGGATAGCGCTCGCGAAACGGCTTAATCATTGGCATCAAAAAATGGAGCATGACAGGGGTAGCTGCATCAATGCGCAGCGTTCCACGCGGCGTCAGTTTCGCCTCCATCACCTCAGTTTCTGCCGCAGCCATTTCCTGCAGCACCCCTTGAATTCGGCGGAAATAGCGTTCGCCTTCCTCGGTGAGGCTTAGCTGACGTGTAGTGCGATTAAGAAGATTAACGCCCAGTTTACTCTCAAGTTTTTTCACCGCCCGACTGACCGCCGAGTTTGCCTGACCGAGGCGTTCAGCCGCACGGCTAAAGCTGCCGCTCTCAACAACCGCAACGAAAATGGTGAGTTCTTCTGAGCTGGCTTTCATTGTTGCACCTGTAGCAATAGTTGGCAGATATTATGGTGATTCTGCTATTTAACCACCCATTATCATGGGATGTCACCCGTGTTGTGTATGCAAGTTACTAAGCACTTACTAACTTGAAACTGGCGCTTTTCTGCCTTTCGCCGTTGAAACTCTGCGCTAAAATCCCTATAACTGAATGACCACTCCATGAGATGGAGGGTTAAGTGAAGAGGTATAAAACCGAAAGTGCCGAAGAATACTTATGCCATGCGATACGTTGCCGGACAGCCTGCGGAGCGCATTATGCCGCCTGGGTCTTTCGCGACTATTGGCAAGGCATTGCCCGCAGGTGTCCCGCTGAGCAGCGAAGATAAAATCCGCGTTCTGGTATGGAATATCTTCAAACAGCAGCGTGCGGAGTGGTTATCGGTACTGCAAAACTTCGGTAAAGATGCGCACCTTGTCCTCTTACAGGAAGCGCAAACCACACCCGAGCTGGTCAGGTTTGCGACCACTAACTATCTTGCTGCCGATCAGGTTCCCGCTTTTGTTCTGCCCCAGCACCCTTCAGGCGTGATGACGCTCTCATCTGCCCATCCGGTGTATTGCTGCCCATTGCGAGAGCGTGAGCCCATTTTGCGCCTGGCAAAATCTGCGCTGGTGACGGTGTACCCGTTACCGGATATGCGTAATCTGATGGTGGTGAACGTGCATGCGGTGAATTTCAGTATTGGGGTGGATGTTTACAGTAAACAGTTGCTGCCAATTGGTGACCAGATAATGCACCACAATGGCCCGGTTATTATGGCGGGTGACTTCAACGCCTGGAGTCGTCCTCGTATGAACGCGCTGTATCGCTTTTCGAGAGAGATGTCTCTGCGGCAGGTGCGCTTCACGGATGACAATCGACGCCGGGCATTTGGTCGTCCTCTGGATTTTGTGTTCTATCGCGGTCTGAACGTGCACGAAGCGTCTGTGCTGGTGACCCGCGCCTCCGATCATAATCCTCTACTCGTCGAATTCAGTCCCGGCAAGCCTGATAAATAATGGTGTGTCAGGTCTGCCGTCGGGCAGGCCATATGCACTGGTGCTGCCCTTTCTTTTCACTCACTAAGGACAACACAATGACCACAGGCTCTCATCATGACAATGTCGAAAAACAGTTTGGCGACCAGGCCAATGCCTACTTAACCAGCGCGGTGCATGCCTCCGGGCGCGATTTGCAGCGTCTGGCAGAGCGTCTCAGCGCCTTCCCGCAGGCACATGTTCTGGATATGGGATGTGGAGCAGGGCATGCAAGCTTTGTTGCTGCGGGCCAGTGTGCGCAGGTGACGGCTTATGATCTCTCCAGCCAGATGCTGGAGGTTGTTACCGCCGCCGCGAAAGAGAAAGGTCTGGATAACGTAGCAACGCGTCAGGGGTATGCTGAAGCGCTGCCGTTTGAGAACGAATCCTTTGATGTCGTGATCAGCCGCTATTCTGCACACCACTGGCATGACGTCGGGCAGGCTTTGCGTGAAGTACGACGTGTCCTGAAGCCTGGCGGCACATTTATCATCATGGATATTATGTCTCCAGGGCACCCGGTACGGGATATCTGGTTGCAGACGATTGAAGCGCTGCGCGATACCTCACATGTACGAAATTACTCTAGCGGTGAGTGGCTGGCGCTGTTTAACGACGCCGGGCTGACGACACGCAACCTGTTAACCGATCGCCTGACGCTGGAGTTCAGTTCCTGGATTGCGCGTATGCGTACGCCTCAGGCATTGAGCGATGCCATCAGACTGTATCAGCAAAGTGCCTCTGTGGACGTGAAACGCTATTTTGAGCTGACGGAGGACGGATCGTTTGCCAGTGATACCATCATGGCGGAAGCGCAGAAAGTCGCATAATAAAAAAGGCACCGGGGGAAACGGTGCCTTTTTTGCTTTTAGTCTGCTGTCAGGAGTCTGGCGAACTGCTGTTGTTTACAAACAACGTAAGCTGATCGCCCGGCTGTAGATTAGCGGTATCGCTGTTCCAGCGCATGACGTCGCGGATATTAACGCCGTGACGTTTTGCAATGCTGGAGAGCGAATCTCCTTTACGTACGCGGTAGGTGATGCTGTCAGCATTGCTGGCAAGACGCTGTGCGCTTGTACCTGCTCCTACTGTCAGATTCTGACCCACTTTCAGGTTTGCGCCACGCAGGCTGTTCCATTGCTGGAGATCTTTCGCTGTCACACCAAGACGCGAAGCGATGCCTGATAACGTATCACCTGAACGTACTTTATAGCTGCGGCCGCTCAATGGCGTGTTATCCGCAACTAACGTTGGCTGAACGGCAGCAATTTCGCCGGAAGCCAGAGATTCACGCAATTGGTCAGCGTGTTTCTGCGGCACCATTACGTATTGCGGTCCGCTTGCACCTAAGGTTGATCCCTTAACGCCTGCGTTAAAGGTCTTAAGCTTGCTTACCGAAATACCGGCCATGTCTGCCAGTTGATCAACCTCTACAGGACTGCTCAATCTGACGCGCGCCAACGCACGGCTTTCATCTGACGTAGGCAGACTTACACCGTACTGTTTGCTGTTTTTGAGTATGTCACTCAATGCCAGCATTTTTGGCACGTAAATTTTGGTTTCCTGTGGCAGTGAAAGCGACCAGAAATCCGTGGGTTTACCCCGCGCTTTATTCGCTTTCATTGCCTTCAGTACACGACCCTCACCGCTGTTATAGGCAGCAACCGTTAACAACCAGTCGCCATCAAACATACGATTCAAACGCTGCATCATATCGAGCGCGGCGGTTGTTGAGGCCACCACGTCACGACGCGCATCGTAGCTGCGAGTCTGTTTCAAACCATAATTACGACCCGTGCTCGGTATGATCTGCCAAATGCCAGCGGCATTACGACCAGACGTCGCATGTGGGTCAAAAGCGCTCTCCACTATGGGTAGTAGTACCAGTTCCATGGGCATGTTACGTTTCTTAACTTGCCCTGCTATCCAGTACATATACGGCTCTGCCCGTAAAGTTACATCGTGGAGATAGCTCTTATTGCTCAAATACTTCTGTTTTTGCTCGCGAATCCGGACATTTTCCGGAATTCCCATCTTTAGCTCGTCGCTTATGGAAGCCCACAAGTCTTGTTCCTGCCCGGAGAATGTCCCATCGTCCATCCACCGCGCTTGACTCGTAAACTTCCCTGCTTCCCCTTGACCAGCTGCAGAAAGGCTCTGTGCGTGCTGTTGTACGGTACCGTCGTGCTTAGACGCCTGGCACCCTACAAGCAGGACAGAGGCGAATAATATCGCTTTTGCCTTCATGTGTGTGTCAATAGTTGCTTAAAAGACGAGCGATCATAACGGCGAAGTTTTAAAAAGGCAACCCACAATTGTCAGAAGTTATCTTTCTTTGCCCTTAACCAGGCAAAATGCTCACTAGGTTGTTGCAACTTTGTTTCTTTATTTATTACTTCAATTAAATCATTGTCTTGCGTGCGTAAAAATATATTAATTCGCCGTTCAATTTTCAGATTTGTGGGGAGTGTTTTTTCATTTTTTGCACGTAACTCCTTAACTTTTCGATAATATTCGTTAAGGTCAGGATCTTCGGGTAAAAGGCTCAACGAAAACTTAATATTTCCTAAAGTATACTCATGTGCGCAACAGATAAGCGTATCTTCAGGAAGCGCGTCAATCTTACAAAAAGAGGCAAACATCTGATCTGCCGTGCCTTCGAAGAGTCTTCCGCATCCACCAGAAAACATCGTATCGCCACAGAAAAGATAAGGAGTGCTAAAGTAACAGATATGTCCTAAAGTGTGACCCGGTGTGTGAAATACGGTGAACTCATGCCCCAGGATCTGTAGGTGATCCCCTTCGCCCACAATCTTATTTGCTCCTTTGCTCTGCGTTTCAGCCGGGCCGTAAACCACTAGTTGAGGAAATTTCTGCAGCAGATCTTTCACCCCGCCCACATGATCGTTGTGATGGTGCGTCAACAGAATGGCCTGCGGTTGCCAGCCATTTTCATCAATGGCTTGCAGCACAGGGGCCGATTCACCTGGGTCGACGATCACGCAGCGACCATCATCTTCACTCAACACCCAGATGTAGTTGTCCTGAAAAGCGGGAATACTGGTAAGATTCATAAATACCTCTCAAAGCGTAGCGGAAGGTTGTGATGAAACCGGCAAGGACTCCCCGAAAATACATAGCACCGACCCACTGGGCTGAACTGCCAGGAGACGGGCATTATCGTGAAGCACTGGAAAAGGAACTCAAGCCGTGGTTTGCAAAAATGTATGGGTTTCATCTGCTTAAGATTGGCAATCTCAGCGCGGAAATCAATGCCGAAAGTTGCGCTATCTCCCATCAGGTTAATGTTTCGCTCGGCGGCGAGCCTGCACAGGTTCGGGCAGATCCGTTACATCTGCCTTTTGCGGCTAAATCTGTCGACGCCTGCTTACTTGCGCACACGCTTCCCTGGTGCACAGATCCCCATCGCCTGCTGCAGGAAGTGGATCGGGTGTTAATTGATGATGGCTGGCTGGTCATTAGCGGTTTTAACCCGGTGAGCTTGCTGGGCATGGGCAAGATGATACCCGTGATTCGGCGTTCGCTCTCGGTGAGCAGCCGCATGTTTACCCTGATGCGCCAGATGGACTGGCTCTCACTGCTCAATTTTGAAGTTCTGCATTACAGCCGCTTTCATGTACTTCCCTGGACAAAACAGGGGGGCAAGTTGCTGAGTACACATCTGCCGGCACTGGGCTGCATGCAGTTAATTGTTGCCCGTAAACGCACAATCCCGCTGACGCTCACGCCGATGAAAATGCGCCGTAACAAGTCTCAGGTGCGGCAGACCGTCGGCGCAACACGGCAAACGCGTCAGCCCTGATTTTCAGTCTGGTAGCCTACATCATCACGTGTCGGACTCATGGCCGCGGCGCGTGCCAGCTCATCGCAACGTTCGTTCTCCGGGTGACCCGCATGCCCCTTAACCCACTCCCATTTGATTTGGTGCTGGCCAAGTGCCGCATCAAGACGTTTCCAGAGATCGACGTTTTTAACAGGCTTTTTGTCGGCAGTTTTCCAGCCACGTTTTTTCCAGTTATGGATCCACTGGGTAATCCCCTGTCGTACATACTGGCTGTCGGTGCTCAGAACCACTTCGCAATGCTCTTTGAGCGCTTCCAGCGCGACAATGGCCGCCATCAGCTCCATACGATTATTCGTTGTCAGGCGATAACCGGTGCTGAAAAGCTTTTCGTTACCGCGATAGCGTAAAATTGCGCCATAACCACCGGGCCCTGGATTACCCAGACAAGAACCATCGGTGAAAATTTCTACCTGCTTGAGCATCTCTGGTAGACTTCCTGTATTAGAAATCGATATGTAAAACGATAAGTCTGACATAAATGACCGCTATGAGCACTGCAATTACACGCCAGATCGTTCTCGATACCGAAACCACCGGTATGAACCAACTTGGCGCCCATTACGAAGGGCACAAAATCATCGAGATTGGTGCTGTCGAGGTGATCAACCGTCGCCTGACGGGCAACAACTTCCATATCTACCTCAAGCCGGATCGTCTTATCGATCCTGAAGCCTTTGGGGTACACGGTATTGCCGATGAATTTTTGCTGGATAAGCCTGAATTCGGTGACATCGCTGATGACTTTATTGAGTACATTCGCGGCGCAGAGCTGGTCATCCATAACGCATCGTTCGATATCGGCTTTCTCGACTATGAATTCAGCAAGCTAAATCGTGAAATCCCTAAGACCAATACCTTCTGCAAGGTAACGGACAGCCTTGCGCTGGCCCGTAAAATGTTCCCCGGAAAGCGTAACAGCCTTGACGCGCTCTGTTCCCGTTACGATATAGACAACAGTAAGCGTACGCTGCACGGCGCATTACTCGATTCCCAGATCCTGGCCGATGTCTACCTGCTCATGACCGGCGGGCAAACCCTGATGTCATTTTCTATGGAAGGGGAAGGACAGCAGCAAGGTGATGTGGGTGGGATTCAGCGCGTTGTTCGCCAGGCAAGTAAGTTAAAGGTTGTTTTAGCGAGTGATGAAGAGCTGGTGAACCACGAATCGCGTCTCGACCTGGTGCAGAAGAAGGGCGGAAGCTGCCTCTGGCGCGCGTAACCTCTTCACTTATGTCGATAAAATGGCCCGTTGGGTGGTTTTTGCAGCAAACGGTGCAAATCATCAGAAAAAGCGTTGACGGCCCTGAATACAATACGTAATATGCGCCTCGTTCCCCAACGGGAACATCGCGGAGCGGTAGTTCAGTCGGTTAGAATACCTGCCTGTCACGCAGGGGGTCGCGGGTTCGAGTCCCGTCCGTTCCGCCAACATTTTGTTCAGGTGTCCGCGACATCTGATAAGTAAGAAAACCGCAACGTTGCAAAACGGATGCGGTTTTTTTTCGTCTGTGCACTTTCTATAAATCATCTTTCGATGCAATAAAGAAGGCCCGGACCACCTCAGTCCGGGCCTTTTTGTCTTCACTCTTTCGCCGTTGCGCGGCGAGGAGCAAACCCTTCACTCACCCCTTCACGGTCATGACGGGCAATCCAGCGGTAGCTGACACCGCCCAGGAAGACGCCAATAAACCAGCTAAAGTTTGCCATTTCATGCAGCGACGGAATAAAGCTAATGATCAGGCACACAGCAACCGACGGTATGAGTGCGGCGACCGCTTTCGGGTTAATGCCGTTTTTGTACCAGTAGCGCCCGCTCGGGGAGACGGTAAACAGATCGTCGACAAACACTTTCCCACGTTTAATCAGGTAGAAGTCCGCCAGCAGGATGCCGAACAGCGGCCCGATAAAGGAGCCCAGTACGTCCAGTGTGTAATGGATCAACTCGGGTGACTGGAACAGGTTCCACGGCGTCAGCAGCACGGAGCCAACGGCAGCAATCATCCCACCGGTGCGGAAGCTGATCTTCTGCGGCGAGCAGTTAGAGAAGTCGAACGCCGGAGAGACAAAGTTCGCCACGATGTTGATCCCGATAGTGGCGATGATCATCGTCAGCAGGCCAATTGCCATCGCCAGGCTGTTGCCCACGTGGCTGACCGTTTCAATTGGATCAGTGATCATCTTGCCGAACAGGGATTGCGTGCCGGAGACAATCACTACGGTAACGATGGAGAACAGCAGGAAATTAAACGGTAAACCCCAGCGGTTGCCACGGCGAATTTCTTGCATGCTTTTACCGTAGCGGGAGAAGTCGCCAAAGTTCAGCAGCGGTCCGGAGAAGTAGGAGACCACCAGCGCGGTGGCGGTAATCATCTGCCAGGTCTGCTCACCAGCGGTGAGTTCCTTACTGGCAAGCGTAAAGGAGATGCCGCTAAAGCCGGTTTGCGACAGGATCCACACCGCCAGTGCGAGCATCACCACATAGACAGCCGGGCCTGCCACATCAATAAAGCGTTTAATTGCGCTCATCCCATGCCAGAACACCAGCGCCTGCAGTACCCACATAATGCCAAAGCAGACCCAGCCTAAGTGCGACAGTCCGAGGAAATGCCCTTCGGTCATGGGGGCTAACGACGGCCAGAACTTCAGTGCCACCAGCATCAGGGCGTTCGCGGCCAGATAAGTTTGAATACCGTACCAGGCAAAGGCAATAAGGCCACGAATGACCGCGGGGATATTGGCACCGAACACGCCAAATGCCTGGCGACAGATAACCGCATAGGGCACGCCAGCCATTTGGCTTGGTTTGGCAACAAGGTTGGCGCACAGTTGCACAATGCAAATACCCAGCAACAGACAGAGCAACACCTGCCAACTGGCAAGACCGAGGGCAAAGAAACTCGCGGCTACCACGTAACCGCCCATGCTATGCACGTCGGACATCCAGAAAGAGAAGATGTTGTACCACGTCCAGTTCTGATCGCGCGTTGGGGCGAGGTCGTTGTTGGTCAGTCTCGGGCTGTAACTGTCTTTATAATTTGGTTCAAGGTTTGGCATGGAATCTGCTCCTCTGAATACAGATAGCGACGTTGTGTCTGCCATCAGGAGTTGCACGAACCAGGCCAGGTTTTAATTTTATGTATACAAAATACTTTAATGATGTATACAAAAGATAAGCAAAACGTAACAAAGGAATTTCAGAATGAAGCAGCAAACGGGGCTACAAACCCCAGCAGATCTGGAAGACAAAGAGAATTTCATCTGGCAGTCGCTGATGACCGCCATTGTTGAGCATCAACTGCCGCCGGGCAGCAAACTGCCGGAAGAAGCGCTGGCTGACGTATTTGGTGTCAGCCGAACCGGGATCCGTAAAGTACTGACGCGCCTTGCGACGGTGCAAATGATCACGATGACGCCCAGGCGTGGTGCATTTGTCGCAAGACCTGACATCGAAGAATCAAAATCGATATTCGCCACGCGTAAAATGATCGAGTGCGCCAACCTGCCGCAGGTGCTGGCGCATCTACAGTCGCCGCATCTGGCTGGGCTTGAGAAAATTATCGCCCAGGAAGAAGAGGCGCATCAGCAACACGACGGTGCGGCGGCTATTCGCCATTCCGCTGCCTTCCACATTCAGTTGCAGGCCATTTCTGGCAATGCGGTAGTCACCGACATCGTCACTACGCTTGCCCAGCGCTCTTCGCTGGTGATTGCCGCCTGGGGCGCGCCCTGGCAGCAGGGATGCCGCTGCGATGATCACGACAAACTCATCGAATTACTGCGTAAAAAAGACCTCAAGGCGCTCAGTCACGCGCTGTCGCACCACTTCGATCACATCGTTTCCAGCCTCAGTTTTGAGCGCGGTGGCGAGGTCCTTCCCGACTTTGCGCGTCTGTTTGGCGCAGCAGGAGAACAGTCATGACAGCAATCTGTATACAAGTGATCAATCCCAACACCAGTCCGGAGATGACCCATACCATTGCCAGTGCCGCCCGCAGCGTTGCCGCACCGGGCACCACCATACTGGCGAGCTGTCCGACGCAGGGCGTAGAGTCTATTGAAGGTCACTTTGATGAAGCCATTGCTGCCATCGGCGTGCTGGAGCAAATCAAGCACGGTAAAGAGCAGGGGGCGCAGGGGCATGTGATTGCCTGCTTTGGTGATCCGGGTTTGCTGGCTGCGCGCGAGCTGGCAAGCGGGCCGGTCGTCGGTATTGCGGAAGCCGCGATGCACGTGGCAACGCTTGTCGCGACACGCTTTTCCATCGTCACCACGCTGCCGCGCACGGTGATCATTGCCCGCCATTTATTGCAGCAATACGGTTTTGAACACCACTGTGCTGCGGTGCATGCGATCGATTTACCGGTGCTGGCGCTCGAAGATGGCACGGGTCTTGCTCAGCAGAAAGTACGCGAGCGTTGTATACAAGCCAAACGGGAAGACAATAGCGGTGCGATTGTTCTCGGTTGCGGTGGGATGGCGAACCTGGCGCAGGAGCTGACGCAGGAGCTGGGGATTCCGGTGATTGATGGCGTCACGGCGGCGGTGAAGATGGTGGAAGCCCTCATCGGACTGGGGCTTGGCACCAGCAAATATGGCGACCTCGCGTATCCCAATAAAAAGCCACTCTCCGGATGCTTTGAAATGCTGAGCTGAGGGTGGCCCCAAAAAGAGGTCGAATTAGCATGCATTCAGATATGGACAAGCCCGTCTGGCACTTTACCACCGACTACCCGCGCGATATGGCGGGGTACGCCGGAAACCCTCCCCATGCGCAGTGGCCTGGCGGTGCGCGTATTGCCGTGCAGTTTGTCCTTAATTTTGAAGAGGGCGGAGAAAACCACGTGCTGCATGGTGACGCGGGCTCCGAGCAGTTCCTGTCCGACATCATCGGCGCTGCCAGCTACCCGGCGGTACATCGGTCGATGGACTCACTGTATGAATACGGCTCCCGCGCAGGCTTCTGGCGTATACACAACGAATTTCAGAAGCGCGGTTTGCCGCTCACGGTGTTTGGCGTGGCGATGGCGCTGGCGCGCAACCCGGAGATCGTCTCAGCGATCAAAGCGGCGGATTACGACGTGGTCAGTCACGGCTGGCGCTGGATCCACTATCAGGATCTCGATATCCAGACCGAGCGCCAGCACATGCAGCAGGCGCTGGAGATCCTGACCACGCTGTTTGGCAAAACGCCGATCGGCTGGTACACCGGGCGCGACAGCCCGAATACCCGCAAGCTGGTGGTGGAGCAGGGGGGCCTGTTGTATGACAGTGACTACTACGGCGACGATCTGCCGTTCTGGACAATGGTCGATCGGAAGCCGCATCTGATCGTGCCCTACACGCTTGATGCCAATGATATGCGCTTTGCCACTGCGCAGGGCTTTAACACCGCCGAGCAGTTCTATACCTACCTGAAAGACAGTTTTGATGTGTTGTATGAAGAGGGGGAGATCGCGCCGAAGATGATGTCGATTGGTATGCACTGTCGCCTGTTGGGACGTCCAGGGCGCTTTAAGGCGTTGCAGCGTTTTCTTGATTACGTGCAGGGGCATGAAGGGGTATGGATCTGCCGCCGCCAGGAGATCGCCGAGCACTGGATGAAGACACACCCGTATACTCCAGAGTGAGTTTTTACCCTCTCCCTGAAAGGGAGAGGGAGCAAACCATCTACCTCACCCCATCAAACTCACATGTGCTGCCACAATTCGCCAGCCGTAAGGAAATTTCACCCAGGTTTGCATCTGGCGGCCAATCCGCTCGCTGTTCTCACGTGTAAATTCCGTGCTCGCCACCGCCATATCCTCTCCATAGGCCGTAATCGTGGTATGGCGCAGCAGCCTATCCAGCCCGGCTGATGGACGGGCATTGCGAAACTCGCGAATCGCCTCAATGCCGTACAAATTCTCCGTTGCGCCATAACGTACCGTGCGGGGATCGGACCAGAACAGCTCATCCAGCACCTCGACATCATTACTGATAAGCGCCTGCTCATAGCGGTAAAACGCGGCAGTGACCTCATTCAACACGGCGGGGCGATCGATATTTTCTCTGTTCATCATGCTTCCTGTGAGTAAAGAATACCTGTCTGCTCCAGTCGCCACGCGGCCTGTAAGCAGCGCGACTCCTGCCAGGGGGCGGCAATAATTTGGACACCAATCGGTAGCCCCGAGGCCGTCCTGACGGGCACGGTCACCACTGGCAGACCCAGAAACGATATTGGCTGGGTCAGCATGCCCATACTGGCTTTAACCGGAAGATCCGCATTGTTGATGCGCATTGTCTGGGCACCGATCGGCGTGGCACTGCAAGGCGTTGCGGGAGCCAGCAACAGATCGATCCCCTCAAACAGCGGCAAGGTTTTATCACGAAACCAGGCGCGAAAACGCTGGGCCTGAGTGTACCAGGCGGAAGGCGTCATGGCCCCTGCCAGTAAACGCTCGCGGGAGTTAAGCTCGAATGCTTGCGCATCGGTACGCAGTGCGGGCAGATAGTGGTTTCCCCCTTCGGCGGCAGACAGCAAAAAGGCAGCGCTGCGGGCCAGCTCGGCCTCCGGCAGAATCAACGACTGTTCAGCGCCCAGTGCCCGCGCCACGGCAGCGACAGCCTCACGGGCATCGTTGTCACACCAGGTGGAGAAATAGCCCTCCAGCACCGCACATCGTAGCGACCCGTTTGCGCTAAGTGCTGGCAACGTCATCGTGCTCGCATGTTCCGATTGCCAGCGGTCTTCAGCATCCTGCCCCTGCAGGGCGTCGTACACACAGGCCAGATCTTCCACGCTGCGTGCCAGCGGACCAATGTGATCCAGACTGGCGACAAACGGATGACTGCCGGAACGGGACAAGCGCCCAAAGGTTGGTTTTAGTCCCAACACGCCACACAAAGAGGCGGGAACGCGAATAGATCCGTTGGTATCCGTACCCAAGGCAAAATTGACCATCCCGGCGGCCACGGCAGCCGCCGATCCCCCGGACGATCCGCCCGCCACCCGTGAGGTATCTCGTGGGTTGCGCGTGGCACCATAATGGCTGTTTTCGGTGGTAAAACCGTAGGCGTAAGCATCCATATTCAGCGTCCCTGCCAGCATCGCCCCGGCCTGGCTCAACTGATGTAACGCAAAGGCATCTTTCACTGCGGGCGGCTGGGTGCTGAACAGTTTCGCCCCGGCAAGCGTGGTTACCCCTTCCACATCGAACAAATTCTTCACTGCATAAGGCACTCCGGCGAGGGGGGGCAGGGCATCACCGGAAGACAGATGTGCATCGATGCGAGCGGCTTCACTCAGCATTCGCGTGCCGGTGACGCCCGTAAAGGCATTAATCAGCGGGTTAGCCTGCTCAATGTGCGCCAGCGACTGTTGTGCCAGTTCGCCTGCGCTGAAGCTTTTCGCCCGCAATCCTTGCTGAATTTCCCGAATGGACAGATTCATAGTCGATATTCTCCCGCCCCTTCCTGACGCTGCGGCAGGGGAAAGGCCATCAGTGGTTCAGCCATCGCCGCAATACGGGTCAGTTGTATTTCCAGTTCAGCACGGCGGGCATCGTCCAGTGGCACAGCCAGTAGCTGCTCCATCAACCGGATATAGCCCGGCCAGTCAAAGGTATTGTCAGTCATGGTTGCTCCTTAAAAACCGGCTGCACTGCCGTTACTGCGTGGATCGAATGCCCCTTCGAGCATCCCGTTGGGGTGGCGCACTATCGCCCCTGCGTGCCCGGTGGCCTCGCTCAGACCCGGCAGCCACTCCACCTCATGCCCCAGGTCACGCAGAGCCTGGTAAGTTTCTGTACTGAATCCGCCTTCGAGTTTCAGGCTTTCAGAAGCCTGGCCCCAGGTGCGGCCTAACAGCCAGCGCGGGGCGCACACCGCCTGCTGTAAGGGCATGTTCTGCATCACATGGCGGGTAAAAATGGCGGCCTGGGTCTGCGGTTGCCCGTCCCCACCCATGGTGCCGTAGACCATCGTACGGCCATCTTTCAGGCGCGCAGCGGCGGGGTTGAGTGTGTGGAACGGCTGTTTGCCGGGCATTAACGCCAGCAGATGGTCCGGGTCGAGGCTAAAGGCGGCTCCCCGGTTTTGCAGGAGAACGCCGCTCTCCGGCAGCACCACACCGCTGCCAAATTCGTGATAAATGCTCTGAATAAACGACACTGCCAGCCCGTTTTTGTCCACCACGCCCATCCAGACGGTATCGCCGGGGCCTTTACCTTTGCCCCAGGGCGCAGCGCGGGATTCATCAATGCTGGCAGCCAGGGTTTCCAGTGGGGTTTGTTCCAGCAGACTCTGCACCGGGAGGGTGACATGACGAGGATCGGTAATGTAGCGATCGCGCAGGCCAAAGGCTTTTTTGGTGGCTTCTACAATGCGGTGGATGGTCTGCACTTCGCTGGCCTGCGCCATCTCCAGATGGTCTGTGATGCCGAGGATCGCCAGAGAGACCAGCCCCTGGGTCGGCGGCGTCATGTTGAACACCTCGCCCTGACTGTGTGCCAGGCGCAGCGGTACCCGGCGATGGGCGCGATGAGACGCTAAATCGCTGGCGGTCAGCGGCAGGCCGAGGGTCTGCATCTCAGCAGCCATCAACTCTGCCAGCGGACCGCGATAAAAACTGTCCAGCCCATCGGTGGCGAGGCGTGTCAGGGTACGAGCCAGACGCGGCTGACAAAAACGGCTGCCCGCCTGAGGCACGTTGTCTTCCACCAGAAAGGTCTCCGCGAAGCCGGGAACATCGACCAATTCCGGGTATTTGCTTTGGGTGGCGCAGGCCTGAGACTGAGTGACCGGAATTCCGTCGCTGGCGTAACGAATGGCATCTGCCAGCAGGCGCGAGAGCGGTAACTGCCCGCCGCCGAGGGTGGCAGAAAATTTTAGCGCCTCATCCCAGCCACTGAGCGTGCCCGGTACGGTGAGGGCGGCAAGCGTACCACGATGGGGGATCTGCGTATGCCCGGCGTAAAAATCCAGTGTGGCCTTCTGTCCGGCAGCACCGCTGGCATCGATGGCCAGCGGTTCTCCCTCCGCAGGCACAATCAGCCAGAATCCGTCGCCGCCAATCCCGTTCATATGGGGGTAAACCACCGCAATGGTGGAGGCAGCAGCAACCATCGCTTCAATGGCGTTACCGCCGTGGCGCAGTACCGACAATGCCGACTCGCTGGCAAGGTGGTGGGGCGTTACGGCCATACCGGAGGGGGCCATATTACTTTGCATCGTCACGCTCTCTTTTTCGGTGTAGTCAGAGAGCTAAGCAAGAGCTGTTCCAGATTGACGATAAGCGTTTCAGTGTGTCAGCTTAGAGTGAAACGAAAGTTGCAGGAGGGCCTATGCAGCAGTTAGATACGCGCTTGCGTGAGTGTTACAGTGAATTATCCCCGCAGGAACAACGGGTTGCTTCATTCATTATGGATCATTTCGACGATCTGGTGAGTTATAACAGCGCTGAACTGGCGCGCCTGAGCGGCGTGTCGAAGGCCACCGTCAGCCGTTTGTTTAAGCGCCTGGGTTATGATCGTTTCAAGGAGATGCGCGACGAGCTGCGTACGCTTCGCCAGAGTGGAATGCCGCTTACCGAAAACCGCGACGCGGTACAGGGCAACACGTTGCTGGCACGCCATTACAAGCAGGAGATGGCTAACCTGACTCAGTGGGTGAATGCGCTGGATGCCGTACAATTTGGTGAGGTGGTGCAGGCACTGGGCGAGGCGCGGCGGGTATTTATTCTGGGCCTGCGTAACAGCGCACCTGTGGCACTGCACCTGCGCCAGCAGCTCATGCAAAGCCGGGGGCAGGTGTATGTGATGCCGCAGCCGGGACAGACGCTGGCGGAGGAGTTGGTGGATATCACCCCGGCGGACGTGGTGGTGGTGGTGGCATTTCGTCGTCGCCCACGGGTGATCCGCCCGGTGCTTGAGTCTCTGCAAAAGCAGGGCGTTCCGGTCGTTGCTATCAGTGAGCCGCAGGCCGCGGGCATTGCGACCCTGAGTCGCTGGCATCTGGGCGTGCCGCTCGATAGCGTCTCGGCGTTTGACAGCTATAGCGGGGCAATGAGCCTGGTGAATCTGCTGGCGAATGCGTTGCTACATAACGCGTTGACCGAGGGCCGCCAGCGTATTCATCAGATAGCGTCGTTGTACGCAGAGCTGGATGAACTGGAACAGCGCTAGCGCACCTTAATGGTGCTCTTGCACTCTTGTGGTGATCACTGGTGGCGCAAAATATGTGGCGTAATAAGTACGAAAAAAGAGCAATTTCCTCTGGCTGCCGTGCTGGCATCAGCCATGAGCGTGTGGCACATTAGTTGCAGAAAATATACTAACGAATCTTTTGTTTCACAAATATCGCTTTTGTCTACCACAGGACACGCCCATGTTTGATGCTCAGCAATGTTTGCAAATTAATCCGCCACACCGCCTGCTGATGGGGCCTGGTCCCATTAATGCCGACCCGCGCGTCCTGCGTGCTATGGCGAGCCAACTGGTGGGGCAGTATGACCCGGTGATGACCGGCTACATGAATGAAGTGATGTCCCTCTACCGGGGCGTGTTTCGCACCGAAAACCACTGGACCATGCTGGTGGATGGCACCTCCCGCGCCGGGATCGAGGCCGTGCTGGTCTCTGCTATTCGTCCGGGTGACAAAGTTCTGGTGCCGGTGTTTGGTCGTTTCGGGCATCTGTTGTGCGAAATCGCCCGCCGTTGCCGCGCCGAAGTGCATACCATTGAAGTACCTTGGGGTGAAGTTTTTACCCCGGATCAGATTGAAGATGCCATCAAGCGGGTGAAACCGCGCCTGCTGCTTACCGTACAGGGCGACACCTCCACGACGTTGTTACAACCGCTGGAGCAACTCGGTGAGATTTGCCGCCGTCACGGCGTGCTGTTTTATACCGATGCCACCGCGTCACTGGGCGGCAACGTGCTGGAAACCGACGCCTGGGGGCTGGATGCCGTTTCCGCCGGGTTGCAAAAATGCCTCGGTGGCCCCTCCGGTAGTTCCCCCATCACCCTCAGTCCACAAATGGAAGAGGTCATTCGCGCGCGTAAATGCGTGGAGCAGGGGATCCGTACCGACACCCACCACGATGGCGATGACGAGATGATCTACTCCAACTATTTCGATCTTGGCATGGTGATGGACTACTGGGGGCCGGAGCGCCTGAACCACCATACTGAAGCCACCAGCATGCTGTTTGCTGCCCGTGAATGCGCCCGCATTATGCTTGAAGAGGGGATGGATGCGCTGATTGCACGTCATGAGCTGCACGGTCGCGCCATGCTGGCGGGCATCCAGGGCATGGGGCTGGACGTGTTCGGTGACATTCGCCACAAAATGAATAACGTGCTCGGCGTGGTGATCCCGTCTGTTGTTCACGGCGAAGAGGTACGTAAGCGCCTGCTGGATGATTTCCATATCGAGATCGGCACCTCCTTTGGCCCACTGCAGGGCAAAATCTGGCGTATCGGCACTATGGGCTATAACGCCCGTAAAGACTGCGTGCTGCAAACCCTGACCGCGCTGGAAGCGGTGCTCAATCGGCTTGGTTTCCGTACCGTACAGGGTGAAGGGATGCAGGCGGCGTGGAACGTCTATGAAGGGGCGGTGTGATGATGACGGCCGATGAGGCTGATCGCGCCGCACGCCGGGTGATGGCGCGTTGCGATGCGCTGGCGCAGATCAGTGAAACACCGGGTCAACTGACCCGGGTGTACCTCTCCCCGGAGCACATGCGTGCCAACGTGCTGGTTGCTCAATGGATGCAGGAAGCCGGTATGCTCACCTGGCAGGATGCGGTAGGCAATATCTGCGGTCGCTATGAAGCCGCCCGTGAGGGGGCTCCGGCAGTGCTGCTGGGGTCGCACCTCGATACCGTGCGGGATGCCGGGCGTTACGACGGCATGCTCGGCGTACTGACCGCCATCGAAGTGGTCGACAGTTTGCATCGTCAGGGGCTACAAGGTGACCAGGCGGTGGAAATCGTCGGTTTTGCCGATGAAGAAGGCACGCGTTTTAACATTACTCTGTTGGGGAGTCGTGGGTTAACCGGCAGCTGGCCTTCAGACTGGCTGGAGTGTGAAGATGCGCAGGGTGTGAGCGTGGCGCAGGCGATGGTGAATGTGGGGCTGGACCCGGCACGGCTTGCGCTGGCTGAGCGAAAAAAAGCGGACTTCTCTGCCTATCTTGAGCTGCACATTGAACAGGGGCCGGTACTGGAACAGGCCGATTTACCCCTCGGCGTGGTTACTGCTATCAACGGTGCGCGCAGGCTGACCTGTCGCTTTACCGGAGAGGCCGGGCATGCGGGTACGGTACCAATGAGCCATCGTCGGGATGCCCTGACCGCCGCAGCGCAGTGGATAACCTTCGTGGAACAACAGACGCATAAGTCAGGCCCTGAGCAGGTGGCGACCGTCGGGACACTGCAGTGTGAGCCGGGGGCGGTGAACGTGATTCCGGGCTCGGTGACACTGACGCTGGATATCCGCAGTCCCAATGATGAACAGCGCGAAGCGTTGCTGACAACGTTGCTGGATGAAGCCGGGCGCATTGCTGCTGAGCGCGGGCTGTCATTCAGCCATGATATTTTCTACTCGATTGCGGCGACACCCTGTGATGCAGCATTGCGCGATGTGCTGGCTGACGCGGTCAGCGAAGTACAGGGCAGGGCGCTGTTGCTGCCAAGCGGCGCCGGTCATGATGCCATTGCGATTGCTGAACGCTGGCCGTCGGCGATGCTGTTTGTGCGCTGCGACAGGGGGATCAGTCATCACCCGGCTGAAAGCGTGCTGGCGGAGGATGTGGCGCAGGCGCTGCGGGCGTACAGTGCAGCGCTCCGCAAGCTGATTTAGTAGGGTGCGGTTCCCCTCACCTCAGACCGCTCAAAACGGTTCCCTCGCCCTTTTGGGGAGAGGGTTAGGGTGAGGGGAACAGTCTGGAACAGCGTTAAACACTCAATCCAATGTAAACGGATCGGCGTCCTGCCAGGCGGGGAACTTCTCGCGATACTCTTTTAGCGCGGTCAGCGACAGCTCTGCATCAATGCGCGTGGCCTGATGCGGCTCGGCCGTCGCAATCACTTCACCCTGCGGGTTAATCACCCGGCTGTCACCGCGATAATGATGGCCATTACCATCGGTACCGACGCGGTTACACCCTGCCACATAGGCCAGGTTTTCAATTGCACGCGCCACCAGCAGCGACTGCCAGTGCAGCGAACGCGGTGCAGGCCAGTTCGCCACATACAGCGCCAGATCGTAATCATCGCGGTTACGTGACCAGACCGGGAAGCGCAGGTCGTAACAGACCAGCGGCAAAATTCGCCAGCCGCGCCATTCAAACACCACGCGCTCGTGACCTGCTTCGTAGTGATGATGTTCATCGGCCATGCGGAACAGATGGCGTTTATCGTAGAAATGGACCTGCCCTTCCGGCTCAACCAGCAGGAAGCGGTTGACCGGGCCGCGTTCGGTTTGCAGCGCAGCACTGCCCGCAATCAACGCGTTCGTCTGTTTGGCTTTGCTCTGCATCCAGGCCACCACATCTTGCTGGGGCAGCGACTGCTTTGCCGCTTCCATGGCAAAGCCAGTGGTGAACATTTCCGGCAGGATGATGACATCACGCCCGGTAACCTCTTCCAGTTGACGGTCGAAGTGGCGCAAGTTCGCTGGGCCGTCCATCCAGACCAGCGGTTGTTGTAGCAGCGTTAATTTTAAACCCGGCACGATTAAGCTCTCCTGAAACAGCATTTTTACACTGTAGCACGAGAAAAAGAGATGTTGTGGGAATAAAAAGCCCCGCACGAGGCGGGGCAAGGTCTCCCGAAGTGTGCGTTACGCGGCTTGCGGCTTACGCACTTTTTCTGCTGGCTTTACCGGCTGTGTCGCCAGTTCCTCCGGCTCGAAATCATCCACATTGATGCTACGCAGGCGGCTGATTTCGGCTTTATGCAGAATGTCGGCTTCGTCCTGATTAATGAGCCCGCCCGCCAGCGCTTCTTTCGCCAGTTCGTCCAGGCGTGTAAACGGCAGGTTTTTACCCAGCTCTTTACAAATGCGCTGATGAATCGGGTCGGCGGCGATCACATCCAGCAGCGCCTCTTCCAGCAGGCCAACCGGGTTATGTTCGCTCGGCGTCAGATACTGACCACGACCAATACGTGAACGAGTAGCACACGGCGTTTGCAGAATTTTCGCCACCTGATGGTCCAGGTTATCAGACGGGGCAAAGTAGTGACGCCCGGTCGGGAAAATCACCACCCGCAGCAGGCCTGCTACGATGCGGTTCGGGAAGTTCACCAGCAGGTCGTCCATTGCCTGTTCTGCTTTGTAGAGCGCATCCTGCACGCCCCAGTGCACCAGTGGCAGGTCCATCTCATTGCGGCCTTCATCGTCATAGCGTTTCAGCACTGCGGAGGCGAGGAAGGTCTGACTCAGAATGTCGCCCAGGCGCGCTGAGATACGTTCGCGACGCTTCAGGCTACCGCCCAGTACCGCCATCGATACATCTGACAGCAGCGCAAGGTTCGCACTCAGGCGGTTCAGGTGCTGGTAGTAGCGTTTGGTGGCGTCGTTCGTTGGTGTCGCGCTGGTCAGCCCGTGAGTCAGGCCAAGCCAGAAGCTGCGCATTTTATTGCTGCCGACGTGACCGATATGTTTGAACAATAGTTTGTCGAAAGCATCTGCATCATTGTTCTGCGCGGCAGCCATCTCCTCGAGCACATACGGATGGCAACGGATCGCCCCCTGGCCGAAGATCATCATGCTGCGGGTCAGGATGTTGGCCCCTTCAACGGTGATGGCAATTGGCGAACCCTGATACGCACGGGCGAGGAAGTTGCTGTCGCCGAGCATAATGCCTTTACCGCCTGCGATATCCATCGCGTCGATGATGGACTGCTGCCCACGGTGGGTACAGTGGTATTTCACGATTGCGGAGAGCACGGCAGGTTTTTCACCCAGCATGATGCCGTAGGTGATCAGTGCCGCAGCAGCGTCCATCACATAGGCGTTACCGCCGATACGTGCCAGTGGCTCTTCAATCCCTTCCATCTTGCCGATAGCTACTTTGAACTGGCGACGGATATGGGCGTAAGCACCAATTCCCAGCGCGACAGATTTCAGGCCGCCCGTTGAGTTGGATGGCAATGTAATGCCGCGACCGACGGACAGACACTCTACCAGCATGCGCCAGCCCTGACCGGCCATTTTCGGACCACCGATGATGTAATCAATCGGTACGAAGATATCTTCACCGCGCGTCGGACCGTTCTGGAACGGCACGTTAAGCGGGAAGTGGCGACGGCCAATTTCCACACCCGGTGTGCTGGTGGGGATGAGCGCGCAGGTAATGCCGAGATCTTCTTCACCGCCCAGCAGGTTATCCGGGTCGGAGAGTTTAAAGGCCAGACCCAGCACGGTGGCGATTGGGGCAAGCGTAATGTATCGCTTGTTCCAGGTCAGGCGCATACCCAACACCTGCTCACCCTGCCAGTCGCCCATGCAGACGATGCCGGTATCCGGAATTGCGCCCGCATCTGAACCCGCTTCCGGGCTGGTCAGGGCAAAGCAAGGGATTTCCAGCCCACGCGCCAGACGCGGCAGATAATGGTTTTTTTGCTCTTCAGTGCCGTAGTGTTGCAGCAATTCGCCCGGCCCTAAGGAGTTGGGGACACCTACGGTAATCGCCAGAATGCCGGAGACACCGGAGAGTTTTTGCAGTACGCGAGACTGGGCATATGCGGAGAATTCCAGGCCGCCGTACTCTTTTTTGATGATCATCGCGAAGAAGCGGTGCTCTTTCAGGAAGGCCCACAGTTCCGGTGGTAAATCGGCCATCTCATGCGTGATCTGGAAGTCATTTGCCATACGGCAGGCTTCTTCCACCGGGCCATCAATAAAGGCCTGCTCTTCAGCCGTCAGGCGCGGTTGCGGGTAGTTATGCAGTTTTTTCCAGTCCGGATTACCCCGGAACAGGTCGCCTTCCCACCAGGTGGTGCCTGCGTCGATCGCTTCTTTCTCGGTGCGGGACATTGGCGGCATCACCTTGCGGAAACCACGGAAGACCGGTACGGAAATCAGCGATTTGCGCATGGGTACGACGTTAAACGGAACGAGGATAATGGCCAGCGGCACCAGTACCCAGATAGACCACAGGCCGGAGGCGCCGAGAAGGGCAGTCCATGCCAGCAGGATTGCGCTGCTGAGCAGCAGACTGACCCGGTGGTAGAAAAGGACACCGAGAAGAACGATTGTTGCGAGAAGACTCAAAATCATCATAGAGAAAAGCTCCCTGGCTTGTAGGAGGTCTGACCACTTGTGATGATATCGTTTTAGTGGATGTCATTTCTTTTAGCAATGTGTTTACAAAATAATTACAACCTGGTTCACATTGTTGGGGTGAATTGTGGCACGAAAAACGAAAACACCGGGTGATATGTATGGCTTTGGCTTCTCCCTGCTGATCCTATCCGGTAAACTGCGCTCGAGAATTTACATTCATACTGCTTACTGAAGGATATCCTCATGTACCAGGATCTGATTCGTAACGAATTAAACGAAGCCGCAGAGACGCTGGCTAACTTCCTCAAAGACGACGCCAATATTCATACCATTCAGCGTGCAGCGGTCTTGCTGGCAGACAGTTTCAAAGCGGGTGGCAAAGTGCTCTCTTGTGGTAACGGCGGCTCGCATTGCGATGCGATGCACTTCGCAGAAGAGTTAACTGGTCGCTACCGTGAAAACCGCCCGGGCTACCCAGGCATTGCGATTTCTGACGTCAGCCACCTTTCCTGTGTGAGCAACGACTTCGGTTACGATCACGTCTTCTCGCGTTACATCGAAGCAGTAGGCCGTGAAGGTGACGTAGTGCTGGGGATTTCCACTTCCGGCAACTCGGCGAACGTCATCAAAGCCATTGAAGCTGCGCGCGCTAAGGGCATGAAAGTTATCACCCTGACCGGTAAAGATGGCGGCAAAATGGCCGGGACTGCGGATGTTGAGATCCGTGTGCCGCATTTCGGTTATGCTGACCGTATCCAGGAAATTCACATCAAAGTGATTCATATCTTGATTCTGCTTATCGAAAAAGAGATGGCAAAAGCCTAAGAAGGCTATTTTATTTGCCATTTTGAACCTGGGCAGTGCTCAAAATCCTCACGTACTCCGTGTACGCTCCGGTTTTTGCGCGCTGTCCGTGTCCAGGCTGGCTGCAACAATTACGCCTTCTTTTTTGTCAGGCGTTGTGGGGGTGTTGTATGTGCGAACTGCTCGGGATGAGCGCCAATGTGCCGACCGATATTTGCTTCAGTTTCACCGGGCTGGTTCAGCGTGGTGGAGGCACTGGGCCGCATAAAGACGGCTGGGGAATTACCTTTTACGAAGGCAAAGGCTGTCGTACGTTTAAAGACCCGCAACCCAGCTTTAACTCTCCCATTGCCCGCCTTGTGCAGGAATACCCGATCAAATCCTGTTCCGTCGTCGCTCATATTCGCCAGGCGAACCGGGGCGAAGTGGCGCTGGAAAATACCCATCCGTTTACCCGTGAGCTGTGGGGCCGCAACTGGACCTACGCCCATAACGGACAACTGACGGGCTATAAAACGCTGCAGACCGGGAATTTCCGCCCGATTGGCGAAACCGACAGTGAGAAAGCGTTCTGCTGGCTGCTGGACAAGCTGACGACGCGCTATCCACGCACGCCAGGCAATATGGAAGCGGTGTTTAAATACATTGCGACACTGGCGACGGAGTTGCGTGAGAAGGGCGTGTTTAACATGCTGCTGTCGGACGGGCGCTACGTGATGGCGTTCTGCTCGACCAACCTGTTCTGGATTACTCGCCGGGCACCGTTTGGCGTGGCGACGTTACTGGATCAGGATGTTGAAATTGATTTTCAGCGGGAAACCACACCGAATGATGTGGTCACCGTGATTGCCACGCAACCGCTGACAGGCAATGAAACCTGGCAAAAGATCATGCCAGGCGAATGGGCGTTATTTTGCCTCGGGGAGCGTGTAGTTTGACGCCAGTTGCGGGTGAACAACTTCGTGGCTCAGCGGTTTGCTGACCACGTAGTTCCCGTCGACAACGGAGACTACCGGCGGCTTACGCGTCTGTTCGAAGAAGTCATATCCCGGCTTAAGCTGCTGCCAGAAGTTCGCGAAGGTCGAATATTTGTGGCGCTGCATATTTGCATCGGTCATACGGAACGGGTAAATGCTTAACTGAACCGTTGGCTGGCCAAACACCAGGGCTGCCGTCACGAACTGGAAAATCTCATCAATTTGTGAATCCGTCATCGCGTAGCAGCCAATAGAGACGCACGCGCCGTGGATCATCAGATATTTCCCTTCATAACCATGAGCACGGTCAAAGGCGTTCGGGAAGCCGATATTAATGGCTTTGTAGAAACGGCTGTCCGGCTTGAGCTGGCTACGTTGAACGGAATAGAACCCTTCCGGACTTTTGAAATCACCCTGACGCTGTTTTGGCCCAAGGCCGCCGGAGTAATTACAAATTTTGTAGCTGTTCAGTAGCTGGTACTGCTCGCCCATTTTGACGTAAAGATCAAGGGTGCGCTCTTCTTTGAAGATCTGGATGTAAACCGGCGACCCCATCAACTGCTGCTTATATTCTTTGCTGATCGGCGTTGTTGAGCCGTTGCTGGATAAACCAGCAAACGAGACGCACGGCATCAGAAGCATCGCAAGAAAAAATGCGATTTTGCGCATACTGCTTGTTTCCTTGATAAAGCGGATACCACATTGCCAGGACGGCAAAAAGAGTCCCCAAAAATCAGAATAATCCGGTTTGGGCGCGCCCACATTAGCATCACGGTAGTTTTTCGCAAGCCCGGAACGTGGAGTTTTCACATTACTTTTTTCGCCACGATCCCCCCGCTAATGATTGTCAGATGAAAACCCCTGAAATAACAACACTACTGGCTGTTTTTTACACGAATGTGGCAGGTTTTTTCGGTAACTTATCATTTCCAATAAAAGATGCTGTATACTTATCCAGTGTTTTAGAGGGCGAGCCTATGCGCAAAATCATACATGTCGATATGGACTGCTTTTTCGCGGCGGTAGAGATGCGCGACAACCCCGCCCTGCGCGATATTCCTATCGCCATTGGCGGCAGTCGGGTCAAGCGTGGGGTGATCAGCACGGCCAATTATCCGGCACGAAAATTTGGCGTGCGCAGTGCCATGCCGACCGCGATGGCGTTAAAACTCTGCCCGCACCTCACCTTGTTACCGGGGCGTTTTGACGCTTATAAAGAAGCCTCTAACCAGATTCGCGATATCTTTTCCCGCTACACCACCCTTATTGAACCACTGTCGCTGGATGAAGCCTATCTCGACGTGACTGACAGCCCGCAGTGCCACGGCTCCGCCACCCTGATGGCTGAAGAGATCCGCGCAACTATTTTCCGTGAAACGCAACTGACGGCCTCTGCGGGAATCGCACCCATCAAGTTTCTCGCCAAAATCGCCTCTGATCTGAACAAGCCTGATGGGCAGTATGTGATTACTCCCGCCGACGTTCCGGCCTTTATCCGCACGTTGCCCCTCAGCAAGATTCCGGGTGTCGGCAAGGTGTCGGCAGCAAAACTGGAAACGCTCGGCCTGCGTACCTGCGAAGATGTGCAAAACAGCGACCTGGCGATGCTACTCAAGCGGTTTGGTAAGTTTGGCCGGGTGTTATGGGAACGCAGCCAGGGAATTGATGAGCGGCAGATCAGCAGCGAAAGACTGCGTAAATCCGTCGGTGTCGAACGCACCTTGCTGGACGATATTCACCAGTGGGACGAGTGTGAAGCGATCATCGAGAATCTCTATGAGGAACTTGAACGGCGGCTGCTGAAAGTGAAACCCGATTTGCTGATTGCCCGGCAGGGGGTGAAGCTGAAATTTGCTGATTTTCAGCTCACCACCCAGGAGCACATCTGGCCGCGTCTGAACAAAGCCGATCTCCTGGCGACGGCGCGCAAAGCCTGGGATGAAAGACGCAGCGGCCGTGGGGTACGCTTAGTGGGGCTGCACGTGACGCTGCTCGATCCACAACTGGAGCGACAATTGGTTTTGGGACTATAAAAATGCTGGAAATCAGAAAATATAAAGAGAGTGACTTCGAATACCTGTGTGAAATATTTCTGCGCGCGGTCATTGAAACTGCCAGTCAGGATTATTCCCCGCGCCAGATTGCCGCCTGGGCGCAAATCGATGCGTCGCGCTGGCAGCATAAATTAACCCATTCAACGGTTTTGGTCGCGGTCATTAATGACCAACCGGTGGGGTTTATTACCGCGATTGAACGGTATATCGATTTGCTGTTTGTCTCGCCGGAATATATCCATCGTGGTGTCGCCAGTACATTATTTGATGCGCTTGTTGTACAGCTTCCGGCCGGGATGATAACCGTCGATGCCAGTATTACCGCGAGGCCTTTTTTTGAGCGCCATGGGTTTCAGGTTTTGCAGCAACAATCGGTTGAGTCACGCGGCGTGCGGTTTGTGAATTATCACATGGCACTGAAAAGGTCGACAAAATTACCTTGCAATGAAAATAGTGGCTGATTACTATACGCGCACTTTCCACATATTTGACTGCAAAGGGGGTTTATCATGAAAACATATTTTAATAACTCAATTTGCAGACCTTTCCAGGATTAACTTCTTTTTCCTCTGATTGTGTCTGCCACATCCTTATTTAAATTTTTAAGATGGATTGGTATATGGGCACTCATGTTCATTATCTCTCTGACGCGGTTTCTTATATTGCGTCGGACGATTTATGGGTCGAAGGTTTAGCGACTCAACAATTACTCACCACCGCTAATTTACCCGGCATGCATCGTGTCGTGGGAATGCCGGATTTACATCCTGGTCGCGGTTACCCCATTGGTGCTGCATTTTTCTCACTCGGTCGTTTTTACCCGGCGCTGGTCGGCAATGACATTGGCTGCGGTATGGCGCTGTGGCAAACGGACATCCTGCGCCGCAAATATAACGCCGATAAGCTCGAAAAGCGGCTGGCGGCGTTAGATGACCATGCTGACGATGTGTGGCTGGCGGAGCATCTTCCCGAAAGCCACGCCCAGCACGCCTGGCGGAGCGCGCTGGGGTCGATAGGTGGCGGTAACCACTTTGCTGAATTACAGCAGACTGATGAGGTTTTCGATGCCGCTTGTTTTCAACAAGCCGGACTGAATACTGACAGCCTCCAGCTTCTGGTTCACAGCGGTTCCCGTGGGCTGGGACAGGCGATTTTGCAACAGCATATCACTGCGTTTTCCCACTCGGGTCTGGCAGAAGAAAGTGAAGAAGCGTTGCGTTATCTGGCTGAGCATAACGATGCCCTGGCGTTTGCCAGAGTGAACAGACAACTGATTGCCATGCGCATTTTGCAGCAGATTCGCGCTGACGGTGAAGCGGTACTGGGCATTGCACACAACTTCGTTGAGCCCTGCAACATCAGTGGAGAATCAGGCTGGTTACACCGTAAAGGGGCTACACCGGATGGCTGTGGCCTGGTGGTCATCCCTGGTTCCAGAGGCGATTACAGCTGGCTGGTGCAGCCGGTGGTGAGCGAAGAGACACTGCATTCGCTGGCGCACGGCGCAGGGCGAAAATGGATGCGCACTGAGTGCAAAGGGCGGCTTTCTGGCAAGTTCAGCCCACAGCAACTGGCGCGTACTGAGCTTGGCAGTCGGGTGATTTGCCGTGATAAGCAGCTGATCTACGAAGAAGCTCCCCAGGCCTATAAGTCAGCCGAAAGCGTGCTTAACTGCCTGATGGACGCCGGGCTGGTGATGCCGGTTGCGCGTCTGCGCCCGGTATTAACGCTCAAAACCAGTGGAGGGAAGTCCGCATGATGTTATTGCAACTCTCAGCAGCTCAGGGGCCGGACGAGTGCTGCCTGGCAGTGAAAAAAACGCTGGATCAGTTGATCATCGAAGCCGCAAAAATGCAGGTGGCGTTGACGCTGGTGGAGACGGAAGAGGGCGCACGTGCTGGCACATTGCGTTCCGCGCTGGTCTCACTCGAAGGTAACCATGCAATGGCGCTGAGTGAGCGCTGGAATGGCACCGTGCAGTGGATTTGTGCCAGCCCCTGGCGTGCGAATCATGGGCGTAAAAACTGGTATGTGGGCATCGGGTGTTTTGCGGCTCAGGAGCAGGATATCTCCGGGGAGATTCGTTTCGAGGCGTTGCGATCCTCCGGGCCTGGCGGGCAGCACGTCAATAAAACGGATTCGGCCGTGCGTGCGACCCATCTGGCAAGCGGGATTAGCGTAAAAGTGCAGTCGGAGCGTAGTCAGCATGCTAACAAGCGACTGGCAAAACTGTTGATTGCCTGGCGGCTGGAGCATATGCGTCAGGAGGGGGATGCGGCCTCAAAGGCGGAGCGGCGGATGTTCCATCATCAGATTGAACGTGGAAATCCGGTGCGAACGTTCACAGGCATGGCGTTCAGGGAAAGATAGTCAGAGGTAACAAAGCCGGATGGTGATTAACAACACCATCCGGCGATTCAGCGTATTACTTCGCCGGAATGGATTTCAGCAGCTCAGTCAGCAGCGTCCAGTACTGTCCTACGCTTTCGATATGAACCTGTTCATCCGGAGAGTGTGGACCGGTGATGGTCGGCCCAATAGAGACCATGTCCATGTCCGGGTACGGTTTTTTGAACAGACCACATTCCAGACCGGCATGAATGATCTGGATGTTCGGCGTCTTGTTAAACAGACGCTGATAGGTCTCGCGCACCAGGTGCATAACCGGGGAGTTTGCATCCGGCTGCCAGCCTGGATAGCCGCCCTTCGGTGCGGTTTTCGCGCCCGCCAGGTGACCCAGAGATTCCAGCATGCTCACCACGTAATCTTTGCCGCTGTCGATAAGCGAACGGATCAGGCAGATGATTTCTACATTGTCGTCCTGCATGGTGACCACGCCAACGTTCAGGGAGGTTTCCACCACGCCTTTCGCCACGTCAGAATTGCGGATAACACCGTTCGGGGTAGCGTTCAGCAACTGAATGAATGCATCACGGGACGTAGAGGTCAGCGCCTGTTTGTCACTGGACACGCTCTCCAGCAGGACCACCAGGTTCTTCTCTTTAATTTCCAGCTCGTTTTTCAGGATGCCCTGGTAAGTCGCTGCCAGCGTTTTCAGCTGTTCTGCTTTGTCAGCCGGAACGGTGACGGTCGCGAACGCTTCACGCGGGATGGCGTTACGCAGCGTACCGCCGTTGAAATCGACCAGTTGCAGGTTCAGTTCTGCGGCATGGCCGACCAGGAAACGAGCCAGCAGTTTGTTGGCGTTGCCGAGACCTAAGTGAATGTCGCCGCCGGAGTGGCCGCCTTTCAGCCCTTTCAGCGTCAGCTTGAAGGTCTGAGTGCCTGCCGCAATGGCTTCACGGGAAAGTGGCAGGGTGGTGATGAAGTCGATACCCCCGGCGCAACCCATGTAGATCTCGCCTTCTTCTTCGGAGTCGGTATTGATCAGGATATCAGCCTGCAGCCAGTTAGCCTGGAGACCAAATGCGCCGTCCATACCGGCTTCTTCGGTCATGGTCAGCAGCACTTCCAGCGGGCCGTGTTCAACGCTGTCGTCAGCCAGAACCGCCAGTGCGGACGCCATACCGATGCCGTTATCTGCACCCAGCGTGGTGCCACGAGCTTTCACCCATTCGCCATCAATATAGGGCTGAATCGGGTCTTTGGTGAAGTCATGCACGGTGTCGTTGTTTTTCTGCGGCACCATGTCGAGGTGCGCCTGCAGAACTACCGGTTTGCGGTTTTCCATCCCTGCAGTTGCGGCTTTGCGCAGCAAAATATTGCCGACCTGATCGCGCTCTGCATGCAAGCCTTTTTCTTTCGCCCAACTCATCACATGCTCAGCAAGCTGCTCTTCATGGTAAGACGGGTGGGGGATAGAACAGATTTTGGCAAAAATGTCCCACAGTGGCTGTGGCGACAGTTGAGACAGTTCAGACACGATGCGTCTCCTTCGAGAGACCTGCGAAAGATACCTTACAGGTCATGGGGTTAAATAAACGGACATCACAAGACGGGCTTGCGAGATGGCCCTGAGAATACCACTTTATTCCCCTCCTGTTAGTACGCGTCGCGTAAAAAGCCCCATAGATACCGGGTAGCACTGGTTTTTAGTGCGTCAGATCTCTATAATCTCGCGCAACCTATTTCCCCGTAGAACACTTTTTAAGCCGTAGATACACAGGCTGGGACACTTCACATGAGCGAAAAATACGTCGTCACCTGGGACATGTTGCAGATTCACGCACGCAAACTGGCAAATCGCCTGATGCCGTCTGAGCAATGGAAAGGCATTATCGCCGTCAGCCGTGGCGGTCTGGTACCGGGGGCGTTACTGGCTCGCGAATTGGGTATTCGTCATGTTGATACCGTTTGCATCTCCAGCTATGACCACGACAACCAGCGTGAGATGAAAGTCCTCAAACGCGCCGAAGGCGACGGTGAAGGCTTTATTGTGATTGACGACCTGGTGGATACCGGCGGTACTGCAGTCGCTATCCGCGAAATGTACCCAAAAGCGCATTTTGTGACCATTTTTGCGAAGCCGGCGGGTCGCCCGCTGGTTGATGATTATGTGATTGATATCCCGCAGGATACCTGGATTGAGCAACCGTGGGACATGGGCGTCGTCTTCGTACCGCCGATTTCCTCACGCTAATCACATCTTTGTTATCTCCAACGCCTGGCTTTGCCGGGCGTTGTTCTTTTTAGCGCATGCCGGGTTACAATAGCTGCCAGGACGTTCATCATGGAGGCTGCGTACATGGCACAAGCTAACCTCAGCGAAACTTTGTTTAAACCGCGTTTTAAGCACCCGGAAACGTCGACGCTGGTGCGCCGTTTTAATTCGGGTACAAAAGCACACATCGATTCCACGCTGGATGGCAGTAATGCCCCGCAGTGGTATCGCATGATCAACCGCTTGATGTGGGTGTGGCGTGGTGTTGACCCCCGAGAGATCATGGATGTGCAATCCCGCATTGTGATGAGCGAGGCTGAACGCACCAGCCCGGAACTTTACGACACGGTCGTGGGGTATCGCGGTGGCAACTGGATCTACGAATGGTCTACCCAGGCCATGTTGTGGCAGCAAAAAGCGAACCAGGAACAAGACCCAGCGCTGAGTGGGCGCCATTGGCTGCATGCTTCTAATCTCTACAGCATTGCGGCGTATCCGCATATAAAGGGCGATGTGCTGGCCGATCAGGCTCAGGCGCTGGCAAATCGCGCTTATGAAGAGGCTGCGCAGCGTTTGCCGGGAAAAATGCGTGAGATGGAATTTGCGATTCCAGGCGGCTCATCGGTCGTCGGCTTCTTGCATATGCCTGAAGGAGAGGGGCCGTTCCCTACTATTCTGATGTGTGGTGGTCTGGATCATCTGCAAAGCGATTACTACACCCTGTATGAACGCTATTTTGCTCCGCAGGGGATTGCGATGCTGACGCTCGACATGCCCTCCGTGGGATTCTCTTCCAAGTGGAAACTGACCCAGGACTCCAGCCTGCTTCATCAACATGTCTTACAAGCGTTGCCCAATATTCCGTGGGTCGATCATACCCGTGTGGCGGCCTTTGGTTTCCGTTTTGGCGCCAACGTGGCGGTGCGCCTGGGCTACCTCGAATCACCGAGGCTGAAAGCTGTTGCCTGTCTGGGGCCGGTGGTACACGCGCTGATGGCGAATCCGCAGCAACTGGGGCACATTCCTGAGATGTACATGGATGTGCTCGCCAGCCGCCTCGGTATGCACGATGCGTCAGATGAAGCACTGCATGTTGAGCTTAACCGTTACTCGCTGAAAACTCAGGGGCTACTGGGCCGTCGTTGTCCCACTCCTATGCTCTCGGGTTTCTGGAAAGATGATCCGTTCAGCCCAGAGGAAGAGTCGCGATTAATCACCTCGTCATCTTCGGAAGGTAAATTGCTGGAGATCCCGTTTAATCCGGTTTACCGCAATTTTGATAAAGCGTTGCGCGATATCACGGCGTGGATCAGTAATAGATTCCGTTAATTGATTAGGTTAATAGATTGCTAATTTCTATTGGTTTGGTAAAACAGTTGCATCACAAAAGGAGATCGCAATGACGTTACCGAGTGGACATCCGAAGAGCAGACTCATTAAAAAGTTTACCGCGCTTGGCCCTTATATTCGGGAAGAGCAGTGTGCAGACAATCGCTTTTTTTTCGATTGCCTGGCCGTATGCGTCAATGTAAAGCCAGCACCTGAGAAGCGTGAGTTTTGGGGCTGGTGGATGGAGATGGAAGCACAGGAAGACCGCTTTACCTACAGTTATCATTTTGGACTGTTCGATAAAGAAGGGGAATGGAAGCCAACGGCGATTAAAGATTCAGAAGTGACTGACAGACTGGAATACACGCTGCGGGATTTTCATGGCCGTGCGCGTGACCTGCTTGCCACCCTGGAACTGAAACTGGAGCCTGCAGATAACTTCGCTGATGAAATTAAGCTCACTGCCTGAATCGCGTTACAAGATGATTCAAACAAAAACGCCCTTCAATGAAGGGCGTTTTTTTATGCAGGCAAGACTTAGAACTGGTAAGTCACGCCAACAGCAACGATGTCGTCGGTGCTGATTTTTGCTTTGGTGGTGAAGTCAGACTTGTCAATCTGGTTGATTTTGTAATCGACCATGGCAGAGAAGTTTTTGTTGAAGTAGTAAGTCGCACCTACGTCAATGTATTTAACCAGATCCTGGTCGCCGTAACCTTCGAGGTCTTTACCTTTGGTCATGACATAGCCGAGGGACGGACGCAGACCGAAGTCGAACTGGTACTGAGCAACCGCTTCAAAGTTCTGTGCTTTGTTAGCAAAGCCCAGAGTGGATACTGGAGTCATGTTCAGAGACTCGGCATACATCAGAGCAAGGTAGAGGTTGTTTGCATCATATTTAACGCTGGTCGCCCAGGCCTCTGCGTTTTTGCTGTCCTGAGCCAGTGCCAGTCCTTCCTGAGCAACAGTACGGTCAGAGTTAGCATAAGCGCCGGTAACAGTTACCGGGCTGCCGCCAAAGTTGTAAGACAGAGAGGTACCGTAACCGTCACCGTTCTGTTTCATGATGTTGCTGGCAGAGGTACGACCCTGCTCGTTTTTACCCTGATATTGCAGGGCAAAGTTCAGGCCTTCAACTGCACCGAAGAAGTCAGTGTTACGGTAAGTAGCAAGACCAGTGGTACGCTTGGCCATGAAGTTGTCGGTACGACCCAGTGAGTCACCACCGAATTCCGGGAACATATCGGTTGCTGCTTCTGCATCGTACAGAATACCGAGGTTACGACCGTAGTCGACAGAACCGTAAGTTTTCACTTTCAGGCCAGCGAACGCCAGACGCGTTTTGAAGGAGTTTGCGTTACCTTCTTCATTGTTGCCAGCGAATTCGCCTTCCCAACGACCGAAACCGGTCAGTTGATCGTTGATCTGCGTTTCACCTTTGAAGCCCAGACGAACGTAGGTTTTATCGACGTTGTTGGAATCATCTTCGCTGATATAACGCATGGCTTTGATTTTGCCATACAGGTCAACTTTGTTACCGTTTTTGTTGTAGATTTCCGCTGCGTGTGAAGATGCAGAAACAACGCCAACGCCAATCATCATTAATGCCAAAGTAGTTTTTTTCATTATGTTTCCTGATTTATTTTTAATTAACGCGCTTCGATTCACCGAGCGTCACCGCTCACTTGAAAAATTCAGGTGAGGTTGTAACGTCTGCGAATTAAAGTTTTATGACAATTCTTATTTATTTTTTAGAAATCGTGTTTTACATCTTATGTAATAAAAACGTCAAGTTTTGTAAGTAGACTTTCTGATTGGCTTCAAGGATTTTCTTAAGTTGTGAAAACTCACAGTTGGAAGTTGACGCTGATCCTGTTACAAAGGCTGTTTACTTTTTTTCTTACACGTTGAACGGCAGAGAATCATGAGTGACAGCCAGACGCTGGTCGTGAAATTAGGCACCAGTGTGTTAACAGGTGGCTCACGCCGCCTGAACCGCGCCCACATTGTTGAACTGGTTCGCCAGTGCGCACAACAACACGCCGCAGGGCACCGCATTGTTATCGTTACGTCTGGCGCTATTGCTGCCGGGCGCGAGCACCTGGGTTACCCGGAACTGCCCGCTACCATTGCCTCGAAACAACTCTTAGCTGCCGTTGGGCAAAGCCGCCTGATTCAACTGTGGGAACAACTTTTTTCTATTTACGGCATCCATATTGGGCAAATGCTGCTGACTCGCGCCGACATGGAAGACCGGGAAAGGTTCCTCAACGCCCGCGACACCTTACGTGCGCTTCTCGACAACAATATTGTTCCTGTTATCAATGAAAACGACGCTGTCGCTACGGCTGAAATCAAAGTTGGTGACAACGACAACCTTTCTGCATTGGCCGCGATTCTGGCCGGTGCCGACAAATTGCTGTTGCTGACCGATCAGCCGGGGCTTTTCACGGCCGATCCGCGTAATAATCCAGACGCTGAACTGATCAAAGACGTTTACGGCATCGACGATGCTCTGCGCGCCATTGCGGGCGACAGCGTCTCTGGCCTCGGCACGGGCGGAATGGGCACTAAGCTGCAGGCCGCTGACGTCGCCTGTCGTGCGGGCATTGAAACGGTGATTGCAGCGGGTAGCAAACCTGGCGTGATTGGCGACGTGATGGAAGGCACGCCCGTCGGAACCCGTTTCCACCCTCAGGCTTCTCCGCTGGAGAATCGTAAGCGCTGGATCTTTGGTGCGCCGCCAGCAGGTGAGATTACCGTGGATGAAGGGGCAACCGCCGCGATTCTGGAACGCGGAAGCTCATTGTTACCTAAAGGGATTAAAAACGTGACAGGCAACTTCTCCCGTGGTGAAGTTATCCGTATTCGTAATCTCGAAGGTCGCGATATCGCCCACGGCGTCACCCGTTATAACAGTGACGCGCTGCGCCGTATTGCGGGTCATCACTCGCAGCAGATCGATTCCATCCTCGGCTATGAATATGGCCCGGTGGCTGTGCACCGTGATGACATGATCATCCGTTAAGGAGCAGAAGTATGCTGGAACAAATGGGCATTGCTGCCAAAGCAGCGTCGTACAAACTGGCGTTGCTCTCCAGCCGCGAAAAAAACCGCGTGCTGGAAAAAATTGCCGACTATCTGGAAGCCCAGACCGAAGAGATCCTGCTGGCGAACGAGCAGGACGTGCTGGAAGCTCGCCGTAACGGCTTGAGCGAAGCGATGCTCGATCGCCTGGCCCTAACCCCGGCGCGTTTAAAAGCGATTGCGGACGACGTTCGCCAGGTCTGTAAACTCGCTGACCCGGTAGGGCAGGTGATGGATGGCGGTCTGCTGGACAGCGGACTGCGCATCGAACGTCGCCGCGTGCCACTGGGCGTGATTGGCGTGATTTATGAAGCCCGCCCGAACGTCACCGTAGATGTTGCCTCTTTATGCCTGAAAACCGGCAACGCCGCGATTCTGCGCGGTGGCAAAGAGACCTGGCGGACCAACGCCGCCACGGTGAAAGTGATTCAGCAGGCGCTCGAAGAGTGCGGCCTGCCAGCCGGTGCGGTGCAGGCTATTGAAAGCCCGGATCGTGCGCTGGTCAACGAAATGCTGCGCATGGACAAATACATCGACATGCTGATCCCGCGTGGTGGCGCTGGCCTGCACAAGCTGTGCCGCGAACAGTCCACCATTCCGGTGATCACTGGTGGCATCGGCGTGTGTCATATCTTCATGGATGATTCCGCTGAGTTCGCCCCGGCGCTGAAAATCATCGTCAATGCCAAGACCCAGCGTCCGAGCACTTGTAACACCGTGGAAACGCTGCTGGTGCATCAGAGCATTGCAGATACCTTCCTGCCCGCGCTGAGTAAGCAGATGGCGGAAAGCGGTGTGACGCTGCATGCGGACGCACAGTCGCTGATGACGCTGCAATCCGGCCCGGCAGCAGTTGTGCCGGTCAAAGCGGAAGAGTACGACGACGAGTTTTTGTCGCTGGACTTGAATGTGAAGATTGTGGCCGATCTTGATGATGCCATCGCCCACATTCGCGCGCACGGCACCCAGCACTCAGATGCCATCCTGACGCGTACGCTGCGCAATGCGGACCGCTTTATTAACGAGGTGGATTCGTCTGCCGTGTACGTTAACGCCTCCACACGCTTCACCGACGGCGGCCAGTTTGGCCTCGGCGCGGAAGTGGCCGTGAGCACGCAGAAGCTGCACGCACGTGGCCCGATGGGCCTCGAAGCCCTGACCACCTACAAATGGATTGGCTTCGGCGACGATACCATTCGTGCCTAAATAACTGCAGGGTGATGCAAAAGTAGCCGTTTGATTCTCAAGGGCATTGACGCATCACCCTGTTAGATCTAACCTTTTGCCCCGTGGTTCACAACGTGAATCCGTCCCTCTCAGGGCCGATATAGCTCAGTTGGTAGAGCAGCGCATTCGTAATGCGAAGGTCGGAGGTTCGACTCCTCTTATCGGCACCATCCCCTAGTTTTCTCAAGTCAACTAACATCAATAAAACCCTTTAAAAACATAGTGGTTTACCTGTTTTTAGTCATTTGACGTCAACCTCTATCTATTGAAATCAACATGCCTTTGGGGGCACAATCAGGGGCATGTTCTGTTCGGTCTAGGAAATGTGCCCCCAATGATGCTGAATGCCCGAAAGGTTGAAGCCGCGAAAGGAAAAGAGAAGAGCTACAAGCTATCTGATGGTGGTGGTCTGTATATCCAAGTTGAACCCAATGGCTCGCGCTACTGGCGTATGAAGTACCGTTTTGGTGGTAAAGAGAAACGCCTGTCCTTTGGTGTCTATCCCACCGTCTCTCTTGCTGATGCCAGACAAAAACGCGAAGAGGCAAAGAAACTACTCGCAGCGGGTGAAGACCCCGGTGAAGTAAAGAAAGCAAAGAAGCTGGCTTTAACCGCTTCCACTGAGATCCTCAACCCGTTCAGAGAGGTTGCGTTAGAGTGGCATAAGATGAAGTCGCCTAAATGGTCAGAGGGCTACGCTTCCGACATTCTTGAGGCATTTGATAAAGATATTTTCCCGCATATTGGCCACCGTCCTATAGCTGGCATTCAGCCTTTGGAGCTACTGGATGTCCTGAGGCTGATAGAAGCAAGAGGGGCGATGGAAAAAGCGAAGAAAGTTCGCCAGCGTTGTGGAGAGGTTTTCCGCTACGCCATCGTAACGGGGCGGGCTATCTATAATCCTGCGCCTGATCTCGCTAGTGCAATGCAAGGGCATGAGGCCGTTCATTATCCTTTCCTTAAAGCCAGCGAACTGCCTGAATTTTTCACGGCACTGAATGCCTACACTGGAAGCCCCATCGTTTTATTGGGGGCACATTTGCTTATTCTGACAGGATTGAGAACTGGAGAACTACGCGCAGCTGAATGGCGTGAAGTGGATTTCGATAACGCTGTATGGGAAATCCCTAAAGAGCGCATGAAAATGCGTCGTGCTCATATTGTTCCGCTGTCAAAACAAGCCTTAGTCCATCTTGAAAGGTTGAAAGAATTGACAGGGAATTATCCGCTGATGTTCCCCGGTCGTAACGATCCCAGTAAGTTCATGAGTGAAGCCAGTATAAATCAGCTTTTTAAGCGCATAGGGTATGGGGGGCGGGTTACCGGCCATGGTTTTAGGCATACCATGAGCACAATTTTGCACGAAAAAGGATTTAACAGTGCATGGATTGAAACTCAACTTGCCCACCTTGATAAAAATTCAATTCGTGGAATTTACAACCATGCACAGTATCTCGAAGGTCGTAGAGAAATGATGCAATGGTATTCTGATTTTCTAAATTCAAGTGAGATTTAGAATGGATAAATTTTTACCTTTGGATGATGTTGCGAAACGAGTTAATTTGCGCTTATCAGATATACTTCGTGATTGCATAAAATATGAAATTTCAATAACAATTAATTTAGATGAGAATGAAGGGTTTACTACTCAGTTATTTGTAGTGAATGAACTGGGTAATGCTATTCAATCATATAATCAGAGCAATAACGAATTTAGTGATTATGTTATGTTCAGTAAATGGTGTGGCGCTACACCAAGTTTTTATTGGAATGAGATGGGTATCTCTGCAAATACTGAATATGAACTGAATGGATTCTGGAGTATAAACTCTCATTATATTGCAAGCTGTTTAAGGAAAAATATCCTTCCCTTACTGAAAATTAATGAATTAATTCCTTTTGGTGATGGTAGTGAATCACTTCCTATAAGATGCCGGTCACTGAAAACCATTTCTTATGCTCCGCAGCTTTACATAGATAAAAACGGTTTTGATAAACTTTTCGATATTTATCTGGATGGGGATTTAGCACCTAAGAAACGAGAGTATAGCTACTCATCACAAAGCCTTGCCCAGAAAGAACGTCATGCATTAAAAAGAGAGTCTGTTCTAATGGCAGCTATTTCTCTTTACAAACAATCACCTGAAATATGCTCTAAAAATGCTACGAAGTGGGGTGAGCTTCTCTGGGAAAGAAGGTCCCAGTTTTGGAAAGATGGCGAAGCGCCTTTATCGGAAGATGAGATTGTTAAGTTATTGAGAAAAGCTCTCAAGTTTAGTCTTTGATTTAACATTTTAATAACAAAAGGGGTGAGTAATAGATTTAAGGTTTATATCTCATTACTCACTCTTAATTTGTTTTCCTGTTCCTACTAGATTACCCATGTTGACGATAAATGATGAACAGTATGGGAGGAATTGTGAATACAAATCCATTCAATCAGTATGTAAGGCCTAATTTAGATGCATTAATTGATATGAAATTCATTACTTCCGATTGTATGTTTACGGATAAATGGATTTATAAATTGATCTCATTGGGACGATTTCCTAAACCAATAAAGTTAGGCAGGATGTCACGCTGGCGTGCTGGAGATTATTATGCATGGAGAGATAGCCACTCTGTGGCTAAATAACTTATTTTTATAATTAACTTTCTGGGGTTAAGTAATGAATTTAGATTTAGATCAAAGTTGTAGTGTTTCTTTTCATTTTCAAAAAGACATCCATGTAAGCAATATCCAAGGGTATGACGTTATCCCTTTCAACGAACTACATTCGGATGCGGCTTGTGTATCTCGTATTATTGAGATTTTCACCCTGAATAAACTTCGTTATGAAGGTGAAAAACTCACTTCTATAACCGGGTTAAATATTCCTGATACGGAAGCAACCGCAGAGGAAATTAACTTGCTGCTCTCCCGTTGCACTAAATTATGTAGCATTGAAGATAAGGAGTTGAGTGTCCGTCAGAGAGCTGTTCATGAAGCGAAACTCGATGTCAATCAGGCCACTGGTGTGAGTCGAAGCATCTCCGAAGTGAAAACACGTAGAGCCGGACGAACAGAACGTGCGGATGCGGAACACAAGTATAAAATGGCGCAGAGTCGCCTTGCTGAACACAGTGAGCGATTATTTCACTTCAAATCCATTGCGGGTTTGTTGGTAGACGAGGCGGCTTACATTGGTAATGGGGTTAATTTACCGTTGCTCCATTCTTTTCATAAAGCAACACGTATTTCAACAGAGTTAATCTGCGCTTTACAGAAAAGTGATGCCGTAAATGCTGTAAGGTTTACTTGCGAAGCCCTTGATGAACTTACAAAAGCCGTTCGAGAGATTACTAAAAAATGTACGCTACCCATGGATCGTTATGAGCTGGCGAATGGCGGTGTTTTAAAGTCGCAGGCATATAAGCATTATTACCATGTTGAGAATGATTTTCTTCGCTCACAGGTGAATGCGGATGAGTACGTTTTATCTGTTCTAGAAAGAAATAAACGTATTGAACAGAAAAAAAGAATCTTCTCAAATTAATTAAAAAGGTGATTTATGTTTGCTTTTAAAGTTGAAAAGCCCGATGCGGCACGTCGCTACCATGAAAAAAAGAAAAAGTCTGTAAATGGTAATTATTATGAGGGGCGTCGTTTTTCCCTTGATGGTAATAAAGAAAATATTCTCCGGGCATCTATACTGGAATCAGGCTGGATGATGGAGCAAATCACACTTCGTGATGTGAATGCAGTTTCCGGCAATGCTATCAATACTGGAGCCAGTGAGCTTCATACTGGCCGGGTTGATGGCGGACGCTTTCGTAAAAAAGTATCGATAAACGGAACGGAATTTTGGCTTTCGGAAACGGATACCAGTGCCACCATCGGTTACGGTGAAATGTCGGATATTTACAACCTTGGTCATGCCAGTAATTTTGATGATGCCATAGATACCTTTTTCAGCCAGGCTTATTCACTGGATATGCTGCGAATTGGTTTCAATGGTTCATCTATTTCAGAAACAACCGATCCGGAAGTAAATAAGAAAGGTGAGGATGTCAATATTGGCTGGCATGCCCTCGCAAAAGATTATATGGAAGGGAAACAGATTGTTTCGGAACCGTTGACGCTGGGTGAAACGGGGCAATGGAAAAATATCGATTTACTGGCGAACCATCTTATTAACAATCTGATTGCTGAACCGTACCGTGAAGATCCACGCCTCGTTGTGTTAATTGGTGCCGAACTGGCCGCGCAACAGCGTCTTCGCTTGTTTAATGCAGCTGACCGTCCGGCGAATGTCAGTGCGGCACAAATGGCCACCAGTTCTATTGCGGGACGCTTTGCTTTTATCCCGCCGTTTATGCCTGGTAAGCGACTAGCCGTGACCACACTCAGTAATTTGCATATTTACACGCAGGCCAATTCTCGGTTATTTCGAGCGGAATTTGATGATGATAACTGCGAATACGTACATTCCTATCTTCGCAATGAAGGGTATGCACTGGGCAATCCGGAACTTTATGCCGCAGTAGATGAGCATTCAATTGAACTTGTTGAGTGAATATAGAAAACAAAAAGACCCGCATTACGCGGGTCTGGTTGGCAATTACGACATATTAATAAGTTAAACTTCATTGGATTTTGAGCATGGCAGCTTTTTTAATTTTATTCAATCGACCAGATTCGGTTATAAATTTCTTGCACCGCAACAATTCGGCAGGCTATAGTCTCGGCGTTGCCGCAAAATCGGCAACCGGGCGTAGGAACCCGTGTAATCTGAAGGCGACACAACACGCGCCTGGCGTGTTTTTTTATGTCGCAGCTCTGACACACCTGTTTTTTATGGTGTGGTGTTTTATGGCGTTTCTCTGCCTCTTACGCCACATTGTCAAAATTATGGTAGTCCGGGCGGGGCAGCTTTCGGGCTGGCCGGTATCCTTCAGAGCCGGTATTCCTACCCCCGTCCGGGCTACCACCCATGAGCGTAGGAACTCCGGTGGTGGCGTTAACCGCTATCTGAAGGAGGTTGCCGCTATGGCTTCGATCCCTGCTTATTTTTACTCTGAATTTACCTTTCTTTTTCTTGCTGTGCGCCGTGCTGACTGCACCTCGCGTCCTTTTCCTGTTCGTATCACTGCATGCAATGAACATGATGCACGGCTGCGTCTTGTCGCTGACTTCATCCTGTGTTTTGCCGGACGTCTGCCAGTGGAGGTGAACGCATGAAACATCTCAATCAACATTGCTTGCCTTGCACCCTGTCCGACGAAGGGGAAAACCGTCTATTGAGAGTCGCGCTGGCCAGTGAGTTTCTGGCAGATGCGTTATCAGATAAAGGCAGTTCCGGCGTAAGTACGGTGTCCACTGAGGGTGTGGCGGCTATGTTTGCCTGTTTTGCTGAACTACTCGATGGCGTTGTGAAAGAAACCAGCACCCTACAGGGAGGCCATCATGACCAGTGAAACAGTAATGACCCCGGCATTTCGCACCGCGCTGTTACGCCGTTATGTGGCTGAAGCATTTATCTCCCTCATGACCCGTGTGAACGGGAAACCTGTTTACATTGAGGATGGCGAAACAGTGCTTCTGACGACTGAAAAAGTTGCGCTGAATATTCTATTCCACATTGAAGCCCCCTGGATGGACGAGTTCGGGATGGAAGATGGCAACAGACTTGCGGCTGAAATGCTTGAAAGAATGCTGGTTCCTGGCTTTATGGGTGAAGCATTACGCCTGTCCGTGGAAGGTGTCACCGAAATGCGGGAAGTCTACCGCGACATTATTTTTGGCGCCCCGGACGGCGAATTGCCCGCTGGTTATGAATTTGTGCTGAGTGACGAAAGGGAGACGAGCCAGTGAGACTGCAAACTGTTAGTGAGGTATCCACTGCTGCCCGTGGTCGCTGGCCATATATCCTTTCAGCGCTCGGTATTACCGTTCCGGCAGGACACAGACACGGAGCCTGCCCGAAATGCGGCGGAACAGACCGTTTTCGCCTGGATGATAAAGAAGGGCGGGGGACCTGGTTCTGTAACCAGTGTGGAAACGGTGACGGGCTGGATCTTATTCGTCTTGTTACGGGCAAAAGTGTACTGGAAGTCTCAGGTCTGGTCGCCGGAACGTTGTCCATGCCGGAGGCTGGCATCAAACCCGCTGCGCCTGCCAGGAATGAAGCGGTGCGGAAAGCGAATGGCAAAGCACGTTTTCACCAGTTAGAGAAAACCTCTGTCCAGGGAGAAACCCCATACCTGACCGGGCGTGGATTGTTTGGCCATGTGTCAGCGCTGCTGGGGCATTCTGTGACGGTAGCCGGAACAGTGTTCCCGGCTGGCTCTCTTTTGCTTGCCCTGGCTGAAACTGACGGGCTAATCACGGGTGGCCAGCTCATCAGCCCGGAAGGTGAAAAAAATCTTCTGCCGGGGAGTCAGCTTACCGGGGCATTTATTGCTCTGACTGAGATGCCTTCAGCGCCTCCTGAGCAGGTCATCATTACAGAAGGTTTTGCCACTGCACTGACGGTATCGCGGCTGTCTTCCAGCTGGGTGGTTGCTGCTGTAGCCGCCACTAATCTGGTCAGAGTGGCAGAGAGAATCCGGCAAAAATGGCCTGATATCCGGATCGTAATAGCGGGTGATAACGACTTACTCGATGGTAAGGAAAATACCGGGCGTATATGGGCTGAGAAAGCGGCGAAAGCAGTGAGTGCATGGGTAACACTACCGCCGACACGGCATAAAGCTGACTGGGATGATTTCCGTCAGGAGGTCGGGCTGGAGCGCGCTCGTGAGGCATTCAGGGAGGAAATGACCCTCCACGGCAAAGGTCTGACCCGACTGCCGGAAGGTTTCCGTCTGACTAAGGAATATCTGTGGTACGACAAACTGGTTAATAAGTCAGACGGCGATACCGAAATCCGTAACATCAAAATTTGCAGCCCAATCCGGGTAACGGCCATCACCAGTGATGCGGATGGTAGTAATTACGGGCGGCTCCTTGAATGGGATGACACAAATGGAAGCAGCCGCAAATGGGCTATGCCGATGGAAATGCTGGGTGGTAGCGGCGAAGAGTTGCGCCGTGTGCTTCTGGTTAACGGCCTTTCATACATCAACGTTAATGGCGCAGCGCGCGCACACCTGATGGAATACATCTCCCTGTGCAAACCAGAAAACAAAGTCACCTGTGTGAATAAAACCGGGTGGCATGGCGGTGTGTATGTCCTCCAGGATGAAGTAATCGGGCGGGATGCGCGGTCAGTCATTCTCCAGACGTCAAGTGTACAGGGAAGAGATTTCCGTGTGAGTGGAACGTCAGAAGACTGGCGGGAGCATATTGCGCGCTATTGTGTGGGCAATGCTCGCCTGGCATTCAGCGTGAGTCTGTCTTTTGCCGCCCCCTTGCTGCAACTGGTGGGTATGGGAGGCGGCGGATATCACCTCAAAGGGGAATCCACGGATGGGAAAACCACGACCATGAAAGTAGCCGCATCAGTCTGTGGCGGAACCGACTTCTGGCATACATGGAGGGCGACGGGAAACGCGCTGGAAGGTACAGCCAGCCGCCGAAATGATGCCACGCTGATGCTGGATGAGATTCGTGAAGTCGACGGGCGAGAAGCCGGGAATATCGCCTACATGCTGGCCAACGGACAGGGGAAAGCCAGGGCACGAACGGATGGTTCTGTCCGTGAAACAAATCGCTGGAATCTGCTTTTCCTGTCTACGGGGGAACTGTCACTGGTGGAGCATGCGGCCAGTGCGGGCGAGCGTACCTATGCCGGGGTTGAAGTGAGGATGATTCAGATCCCCAGTGATTCCGGTAAGTATGGGGTGTTTGAGGATCTACACGGCTTTACGGGCGGAAAAGCCCTGTCTGAACATCTTGAGCAGAGTGTGGCGCAGTTCCATGGTGCACCTTTCCGTGACTGGCTGCGCCACATCACGGCCTCACTGCCGGAGGTGACCAGTCAGGCTAAGGCGATACTGAAAGATTTCACGCGCAGGCTGACGCCTCAGGATGCGGGGAACCAGGTCGGGCGGGCAGTGACCCGTTTTGCCCTGGTGGCGATGGCCGGAGAGCTGGCCACACGTGCAGGCATAACGGGCTGGCCGGAAGGGGAAGCCTTTGCAGCGGCTGAACGTTGTCTGGCGGCATGGATGGCAGACCGCGGGCACTCGGCAAACCAGGAGGACAGGGCGGCGCTGGAGCAGGTGAGGGATTTCTTCACGCGCAACCAGTACAGCCGTTTTGCTGACTGGCATGACGATAAAAACCGCCCGATTGCAATGATGGGGTTCCGCAAGGTGGATAAAGGTTCAGCGAACACGGAAACGGTGACCACCTTCTATGTCTTGCCATCCGGGTGGAAGGAAATCTGCAAAGGGTTTGATGCCCGTAAGGTTGCACGACTTTGTGTTAATGCAGGCTGGCTTGAGGCGGGTAAGGACGGCCGCACCCAGATAAACATGCGCCTGCCAGAAATAGGCCTCAAGCGGGTATATCAGTTCAGCACCAACGTGCTAGGCGATCCGGAAGAAGACTAATTTCGCGTGAGTCTTATTTTTATGAGGTAACACTGGTAACAGAGGTAACAACCAGACGCGGTAAGGTGTTCAGGTGTTACCAGTTAAAAATGATGACTGGTAACACTGGTAACAATCCAGAGTGTGTTACCTCGTGTTACCACTAATAAACAGGCACTGGTAACGGATTTTTCCTTTTTAAAACAATGATGTTGCCAGTGTTACCTCCGTTACCAGTAATGGACATAAAAGCATAAGCAAATCCGGCCGTTGGGGCTTTATCCCTGGCAGGCAAGCTTTTAAAAAACTTAGGAGTCAGCAATATGAGGGTAATGCGCATTATGTGCCCTGAGTGCGGTGAAGTTGCGAAAATCACGAAAACTAACCGTAAACATCCTAAAGTTTCAGACCTTTATTGCGCGTGTAGTTCTGTCGAATGTGGCCATACATTTGTAATGAGTTTGACGTTTTCACATACCCTTAGCCCAAGCGCGAAAACACATGGTCAGTTACTGAAAATCGTTGTTGATGGAACCTTACCTCAGAATCGCCAGAATATGATTGACCTTCTCGTTAATGCGCAGGAAGAGGAAAAAAAAGAACGACAGCAAGCAGCCCTTGAACTATTGAAACCTGTGGTCACTCGGCATAAAAGAAAGGCATAAAAACGTTTTTTTCAGCATTCATGCTATGAATGGTTTACAGTTTTTATTTCAATGCTACTTTATGCAACCTGTTGTTTTTAAATGGGTTGCCATTTTTTTTGTCACTAATAATTCTCTCACCTCTGCTATTAAATTCCACGAAAAATAAAAAATTCTTTATAAATCAATTTGATATTGAGTTTTCGCGTTAACGGTACTGGACCGAAAACTGAAAAAAACTGAAATTTCTTTCAATCTTTTCAGTAGGTATTTTGACGGAAGAAGCCAGCAATGGCGCACTACGGGCGTATGATTTGAAGGAAAAGAAAACTGAAAAAAATGCTAGATATGAAAGTGGCAGGCGGGTGCGGTGTAGTGCGATTTTGGTCATCAAGTGATTTTAAGTGATGATATATTTTTTATTTTTCTTGATATTCACTGGGGGTTTTGATAGATGAGGCAATAGTTTCTCAACCGTTTTTCCACGATACATGCTTGCCATATTTATCTTTACTTGAGATGATGAGTTTGATAGTTCAACATAAAATATCTCAGCTATAGCAGTTCCCCACTTCATTGATTTGTAATTGATTCTCTGTAGCCTTATGGTTTTTTTTGAAAAATCATTCGAATTTTAGGAGTCTTTATGCGCTTTTCGGAATATTTCAAACTCAATCGTTCTCAAGCTTATTTGGATTTTGTTGATATACCACTAGATACCGATATACCAGTGTTTCTAGATCCAGGTGCTATTAAATCCTTAGATTCGAATTGGGGACAAGAGCTGACTTCTCATTTGCAAAGTTTTTTTGAGAAGGTTTTAAAATTAATTAAGAATGGCAAAAATACTGAAGCCCAAAATTTGCTAGCCTCATTGAATGAGAGAAATGAATTTCATTTAGGATACTCGTCCGAAAGATCTCGTGGCCATGGTTTTGGTGCTGGTTCAGCTCATTCGGTTTGGAACGCTCTAACTCAAAGTAAAGCCGTCACTACTGGGTTGTTAAAAGATCTTGAAGATACAGCGCTACTAATATCAGGCATCGGTACTGACATGATTTCTGATGCAGTAAGCAATATCTTAAGGGGGCCTTTAATAAAGTATACTCAGGAAATATGTGAGTATTATGGTGTAAAGTTAACACCTAATATTGATTCCGGTCCAATATGGGATCCACATGAAGGTAAGTGGTATAGTGAATTTGTATCCTTACCAATGACCCGTTATGGGAAAGTTATATTGGTTCCTAAACTATTGGTTAGACATAGGTTATGTTTGCAATATGATGAGTTTTATAACCATTATTTATTGCCGGAAATGCAAGATGAACATTTAAGAAATAACTCTTCCTTGGTTGAAGTTTTGAAAAACGGCGATAGGCGAGTAACTAAAAAAAGTTTAAAAAATAGATATGGAAGTGATAAGCCCTCTGTAATAAATCAAACCTTACAACGACCTGATGTATTTGAAGATTACAAACAACATAAAGAAAAAAATCCATCTGCACCATTATCACATGAAGTTTTCAATAGGTTAGAAGAAATTGAGGACAAAATTGATATCTATCCAACCCTCAAAAAATTAAAATTATTAAAGACTGGGGCAAAACAAGCTGGGGAGTACGAAGATCTCATTGAGGAAATATTTTCTGCAATATTTTATCCTTCATTATCTTATCCGACGAAACAGCACAAAATTCATGATGGTAGAAAGAGGATTGATATTACTTATAATAATGAAGCTAAATATGGTTTCTTTCATTGGCTTTCGCAACATTACACATGTCCTAGAATTTATGTTGAGTGTAAAAACTACACGTCAGAAATTGCTAATCCTGAGTTAGATCAGTTATCTGGTCGGTTCTCAAGGAATAGGGGAAATGTAGGTATTCTTGTATGTAGGAAGATTGAAGATAAAAAAACATTTAGACAACGTTGTCTTGACACCGCAAATGATGGAAGAGGTTTTATCCTGTCAATAGACGATGATGATCTTGAAAAAATGTGTGATGAGTATATGAAAGGTGGAAATCAAAACTTCCATACATTGAGGAAATTGTGGGATTTTTTGATTGATTAAGACGTAATAGAACAGAGTTTCGTATACAGTTATGAAGGGGGTCTTTTTGGGGGCACCCCTTCACTTTATGTTAATTTATATCAATTAAATCAATGCATTACGTCTTGTTTTTGTTCCTCTTATCGGCACCAGTTTTCCTTAATAAAATCCGTATCTTACTCCCCTTGGCATGGCGTAATGCACTTTTACGTAGATCTTATCAACTCAAGACAGTTACGATTTAAGCCAGATAATTTTTATCTATTTTAACACTCAGGCCGATCCCATTTTTCCAGCAACTCAATCGGTATTTCGCTAATCACTTCCGAAAAACGTTTTCCCACCAGTCGCTCAGCCTGGCGTAATAGCGGAATGGTCGGACTGCTGGGTTCAGTTTCCTCAAACCAGCGACGAATGTCCTTCAAACGCTCCAGTGCATCGTTACGATCGCGAATGGCTACCGGTTCAGGGCGGGGTAGGATGGATATGTCGGGGAGTGCGCAGACAGGTGGAACAAGTTCTGTCGTAATGTGATTAATCATAATGGCACTGGTCATGTCTGGTATGGGCGTTGATGCATCTGGCGGCGACTTCTGAGTTGTGGATGTCATTACCATGCCAGGCAGGAGTACTAACAGCTCTTGCAGACGCGAAAAATCCGGCGCCAGATCTTTTAATGTTCCCCGCGCCCACATTTGTAGTCGCTCTGTACTTTCCTGCGCCTGATGAAATGCCGTGAGTGGTAATGCCCCACGAGCTTCAAGGTCGGCCAGTTGTTGACGAACAGATTCAGCAGCAAGTGCATCATTTGGGCGTGGGATAGATACTGAACGTTCAACATCACGCACCTGGAGGCGTAGTGCGGCACTATTTGAAAGCGTGATACTACGAATGTCTGCCATTACGCCTTCATGATCCAAAAGCGCCGACAGTGCATTGCTGCGCGCCAGTAATGCATCCTCTATGGATTCTACGGAATTGTCTTCGCTGGTGAGCAACTGCGGATGAAGCGTGTCAGACCAAATCGCACTCAGTTCCGCAATTTGAGTAAGCATTTCCGCCAGCCCCAGAGCACCAGCCTGCTGGATACGGCTGCGTAACAGCAAGATCAACACGCGAATATCCTTACTTCTCGCCAGCAGGCGGCGTGCATCACGCTCAATTTCTGCCCAGTTCACGGTTTCAGGTGTGCTGACAAAATCACCATACTGCGCCTCTGGCTGGGGCGCGGCACGACTGAACAGGAGCAGGTACTCCGGATCGTACTCCAGATCGGGACCGCAGGGTTGTTCAGTACTTACCGGTTCAGTCAGGATCATTTCCATATCGTTACTCTTAATCTGTCAAGTCGTGTTCAGGTTCAAAAATCATGCCGGTAACCGGATGGTTATGTATGGCTTTACCTGCCCAGGTCGTCCAACCAAGCCGCTGCGTAGCGCCAAGCACTGCTGAGGGAGCGGAAAAGGATTTCATCTGGAGTTCAATTTCCCAGCAAAATTCGAAACCGATAAATGCGCGTACAAGCTCTGTCAAAGCAGGCAAATTTTTGCCACGAGGGAGAAAGCGCAGGTACTCTTCCAGCTCGAGTGGGCCGATGATTAGGCGAAATTTATACTGCATATCCGGTACCGCTTGGCCGATAAGCGCGCCGTTGCCGATAACCGAGGACTGGACTGGCGCACCAATACGTGTGATTTCATCGTCTGCCACTGATATCCATTGCAGAGTGAATTCTTCTATCTCAAAAGGGACGCTGAAATAGTTTGCCAGTGTGGCAGTCAGTCCATCAGGATTACGGGATTCTCGAACCAGGTGGGCTGAGGCGGCAAGGCGAACATGATCCAAAAGCGGGCTTTCGGTACTCTCTTGTAAATCCTGCCCACTGAGGCTGGCGATATAAAATCCAAAACGATCGTGTTCTGGTTTATCCAGCCCACCACCGGCAGACTGCCCACAGCGCCATGCCTGCCAGAACTGTGTCAACCATCGATGGTGAAAAATATTGGAAAAATCAACCAGTGTCGGATCGTGACGGCTCTCGGCGCGATTTAGCGCGAGTTCCGTAAAGTGCAACGGTAAAGGACCGTTTGGCCCCCATAATCCGAGACTATACAAACTCAGGTGTAGACGACCTTCCAGCCATTTGACCTGGGCGATTTCGCGTGGCGCAAAGGTCATCGTTGGTGTCTGCCCCAGGCGAAATTTTTCCATTTGTGGTTGCCAACTACTGCCCGGCGATGCCTCACAGAGCAGTGCATCCACCCGCCTCATTAAGTTCAGAAATCCGTAGCGCCAGGGGGCTTTTTGTACCTGGTCAAGTGCGCTTGTCATACGCTACCCCGTTGTCCGGTTCTTACAGGCCAGGTCACAATGGGCCCGCGTTGGATCGAGATCAGCGTCATTTGCGAAAACGTATTAATGGATACATGCCGGGCAATGTAATGTTCCAGTACCAGCCCGAACAGGTAAGGGCTAATCCCTGAAAACCCTTCTTCATCTACAGTGAGTTCACAGCTGACGCCCCGACCATATACCAGAAGAGTAGAACCCGGCAGGCGACGTGTTACTGGTGTGGTCTTGCAGCCAATCAGACTACTCACCTGGCGTGATTGTGGGCTGTCGTGGAGCGGAATAAACAGCTTCAACAAATCTCGCAGCGCCTGGCCACCGTTACGGTGATCCATATCGGCTAACGGCAGATAGTTGAACGATAGCTGGCGGATCAATCTCCAGGCCATTTCACGTTCGGCCAGTGGCGGTTGCGGTGGGCGTGGCGGCTTGATAAGGCCAACGCTTGCAACCGGGATGGCTGCATCTACGGTCAGATCATCTTGACCATTGCGGGGAAGCAGGCACGGTAGATCGCGGTTAGTCACCATGGCCGTAACACTGATATGACGCAGGTTCTCCGGATAGGGTGCTTCATGCTGATCGACCAGTGACAAAAAAACTTCTGAACCTGTGTAGGACGTACGGGTTCCATAACGGCGTGCGTTTTCCGATGGGCGACGCGGCTCGCGGCGTAATGAAAAATAGCGACCGTGGTTGCCTTCATCATTATTCCGCGTGTGGTACAGAGGGCGAAAATGTATTTTTTGGGTTGTGTCGGCTTCAAGTCCTTCCACTTCCTGGACCGAAAACACTTCGTAATCCAGTGGGCGAGTGCGATCCACCACGAGATGCTGTTCGGTTACGCTGTGAGTGACTTCGACCCGGGTTGTGGTACGCGGAAACAGATTAATCACCGGCGTACAAAAGAGGCTGAACTGCGCCGCATTAGTCTGATGAATAAGCCAGTCCGGCGGCAGACGGTTAAGCAGCACAACGATTTCTGCAATGTTGCGCTTCACTTTTTGCAGCCCAATGGATAATCCGGTTGGGGTGAAGAAGTAAAACCGCTCCGGACAAGCGAAAAATTCGTGCAAAAGATTGTGGCCGTGAAAGACATTCCAGGCGAGCGGCAAAAGCCCCTGACCCGGCCTCAGCCCTTCATGCTCCAACGGATGTTTCAGATTCACATCCAGTTCATCTTCAAAGTGACCGGCTTCTCCTGCCACTGTAGCGACTACGCTGGTGTGCAGGAGTTCAAAAAGATGTGACGCTGTACGCTCTTCACCACAGAGGTAAAAGGGGAGTCTGTCGAGCCCAGATAACTCATTAAATGTCAGTTCCCCAAAGGTTCGCAAGGTAATGCGCAGCGCCCCAGCGACATGGATATTGGGTGGCAGATAGCGGTGGAGGGCGGGCATGTCCGGTGGTGCTGCTGTTAGTCTCACTTCTTCTATGGATATCGGCCACAGTGTGACATCCTGGCTGCTACGGAATTGGCATGCTGTATTTTCGCCTTCCGGTATGTGAGAAAAGAACGCAGTATCGCGAGGAACAGTGAAACCTTTCGCCAGATCGCCTTCCTGTTTATCCGGGAACAGCTTTGCTACCGCCATCGATGGTGTTGGCGTGACGTAGTTAGGGCTGACGACTTCCAGCAGACGCTGTGTGAAGCGGGGAAATTCAGCATCAATTTTTAGCTGGGTGCGGGCCGTCAGAAAGCTGAATGCCTCGATCATACGTTCCACATACGGGTCAGCAATATCGGTGCCCTGCATACCTAGCCTGGCGGCAATTTTGGGATGCTGAATGGCGAACTCAGTGCCAGTCTCGCGCAGGTAGCTTAGTTCACGGTTGTAATATTCCAGAAGCCGTGGATCCATGAATAATGCCTTGTATTAAAAAAATGTAATGCGGCTCTGTTCCATATCCAGCGCGCTTCGAACTAAAAACCCGGTGGGATACGGCTGCGTCAGTATCTGTCCGCGAATTTCAAACTGTATGATGTTGTGGCTGCCCTGCCTGACTTCATCCAGCAACGGTGTCACCTGGAGCGTAGAGGCTATTAACCGTGGTTCAAAGCGGATGATGGTGTTTCGGATTGCCTGACTGATATCACCCCACTTATGTTCATACATGAAGCAACCTGCGAGTGGCGGCAGGCCGTAGTTGAGGACTGACGCCGCCGCCTGTGGATAGCGCCCGGCATCAATATCGTCCTCATGGTTAATGGTATTGAGCAGATAAGAGAGATCTCGTCGAATAATCTCTTTCAGTTGGACCGGCGTGACGTTGACCCTCCGATCATTTTTCTGATAGGGGGCATTGTCACAAAGCCTGTCAAACAGTGTGGGCAGCAGTGGGTCTGCTGATGTCATGCGGGGGGCAGTCATAGGGAATCACCTTCCAGGTTGTGAAAAATGCACTGAGTCATGTCCAGCAGGCTTATATCACCGTGACTGGTAAGCCAGACTTTCTGCCCTTGTGCACGTACGGTGGTTTCTCCGGGGCCGTCTTGCCACTGGGTTTCCTTGCACTGGCGCAGGGCATCTGACGCGTTTTCCGAACCGTTGTAGCGGGTAAACATCCATGCACTACATATTTTACCGCTCACCAGCGTGATGTTGGCTGGTGCCCAGAGCAAATCAGTCAGGCGCTCCGGCGGTGCTGACTCCAGTGAGCGAATGTGAGAAAACGGCAGCCAGACATATACGCCGCCAGTGACCAGTTCCAGCACGGGGCCAAGACGGGAATCGCTGTCACTTGCCCAGTCAAATCTCCCGCCGCTCCACTCCCCACCTGTATCTCTTATCAATTTCAATGCGGTATTACGGCATTCATCGATCTTCTTGCCATCATTCTTGCAGGCGAGGGCCGCCAGGAGTGGCTCCATCCAGGTGGGTTGCGGCAGAAGAAAAACTGGGCGCAGGTCACCCTGAAAGACGCTGTGCCGGAAGATTTCGCAGCGTACAAGCTCTCGATACAGTCTGGCTTCCTGCGTGTAGCTAGCATCCAGCCTGACGACGAGTTGAAGTTGATGCAGTGCTCGTGGCCAGTTGCCGACCACACACAATAACTGGAACAGAACGTTGCGGTAGAGTGCCTTCGCCGGATTTTCCCTTACCTGCTGCTCTGCCAACATAATTCCCTCTTCAATAGATCGTTCCTCCAACAGAGCAGTGAGGGTGGCAGGGAGCCTGTTAGTTTTGTTCATGTGAGCTATCTCCGTTTTTCTGTGCAGGGGTAATTCGGTAGTGGCTATCGATGCCGATGATATGGTGCTCTCGTTGAGTCAGGTCGGGCAGTGTGTTGCTATGTGTGGTTTTGCGAATGAGTTCAGGGGAAAGTAAAAGCAGGATATCGGGCAGTGATTCTGCCTCCAGCCAGGTCATTTCATCTTCACCAGTAATATCCAGACTATCCAGAATGGCATCAATTCCGGGCACACCCGCTACCATGTCTTGCAATGCATTGTTATATGTTTTCTGTTCGTACAGGGATGTTAAATCCTGAATGACAAGGTCTTCGTTCAGGAGATGCGACCCATTCCTGGCAGGCGCTTCCTGCTCGGGAGAGTGCAATGCTTGCTGATATTCGAGGTAGAGTTGATACAGCGGATTATTGGCTTGTTGTCCTGCACAAGTGTTCGCATTCTCCCTCACGGGAATAATATCAAACGGGTTTTGCGGGTTAAGTTGTTGCTGTTTAAACCAGTCCAGATCCAGATATTTAACCACCGATTCTGCCGGTTGGGCTATTTGAGGTTGTGGAACATCGGAATATGACTCATCACTGGCACGGATTAGCAGCCAGGACGACAGGCCCCATTCCACTCTGTCACTATCGTTAAGTCGCATGCGGTGATGAGGTTCTATTATCTGATCATTAACGGCGCAGGACAGTTCGCTCGAGTGATTCACAATCCACCAGGCCTCCTCATGTCGAACAAAGCTGAGAGCAATGTCATTTTTTCCATTCGGCTCAAACACTGGAATGTAGGGCGCGGAAGCCGTGAAGAACACCAGTGTTCCGGCGGGATATTGTTTGTCATCAACAATACCCTGTACCTGAATTTTCTGTAGTATCCATGTTTTTTCTTTTTTCATGACATTATTTAAGTGTATTCAATTTTCTGAAAAAGAGTGTTTTGTGATTTTCAATATACTTAACTTAATGTATTACCGATTCATTACTTATGATATTGATGTTATTTTTTTCATGAATATATTTACCTCCGTTATTCATAACTTTCCATGCATTTTATTTTAAGTTTTATTGGTGTTTGTTTATAAATTTTCATGACTTCTTTGTTTTATTTTTTATTAATAATAGTGGTTTTGTTAATAATCAATCCGTGATCTGCATCATTGTTTTTATTCGGTATTTTAACGATGCTGTTAATGCAATGTGATTTATTCATTCGCAGATTTTTGTGTGCGCTATTTTATGGATTTTTATGTCATAAGGCATAACAGATGGATACTCTTGTTTCACGCAGTGCATTATATGGAAAGCTTTCCAGTTCGTTATTTCGGTCGCTGGAATCTGCAACCGCATTTTGCAAGTTACGCGCTAATCCTTGGGTTGAATTGACTCACTGGCTTTATCAGTTAATGCAGCAGCCCAATAACGATATCATCCATGTTCTTCGGTATTACCAGATTCCCTTTTCTGATGTGGAAAAAGCATTGCTCCGTCAGTTGGATACCTTGCCCTCTGGGGCCAGTGCCATCAGTGATTTTTCCCACCATATTGATCTCAGCGTTGAGAAGGCCTGGATGCTGGCGAGTATCCGTTACGGTGATAACAAAATTCGCAGTGGCTGGTTGCTACTGGCCTGGCTGACCACACCAGAACTGCGGCGTGTGTTGGTCAATATTTGTACGCCGCTTGCAGATCTGCCCGTTGATAACCTGGCAGACATCCTGCCCTCATTGACTGAAATCTCGTCAGAGGCGCAGGAACCATCGTATGACGGTTCTGATTTTGCATCTGCTGTCCCCGGTGAGAGCTGTCGTGCTATCCCCGCTGAGGCTCAGGGTGATAAGTCAGCGCTGGCGAAATACTGTCAGGATATGACGGCACTTGCGCGTGAAGGCAAAATTGATCCAGTAACCGGGCGTGAGCATGACATCCGTACCATGACCGATATCCTGCTGCGTCGTCGCCAGAATAATCCACTGCTGACTGGTGAAGCGGGTGTCGGTAAAACGGCGGTCGTTGAAGGCTTTGCTTTGGCTATTGCGCAGGGCGAAGTGCCACCCGCGCTTCAGAACGTCAGGCTTATGGCTCTGGATGTCGGCGCATTACTGGCGGGCGCTGCGCTAAAAGGAGAGTTTGAATCGCGACTGAAAGCGCTGTTGGAAGAGGCCGCGCGTTCATTACAGCCGATTATTCTGTTTGTGGATGAGGTTCATACTCTGGTGGGGGCTGGTGGAGCATCCGGTACGGGTGATGCCGCAAACCTGCTTAAACCGGCGTTGGCGCGGGGCACGCTTCGCACCATCGGGGCAACAACCTGGAGCGAGTACAAACGCCATATTGAAAAAGATCCGGCGTTGACCCGGCGTTTTCAGGTTCTGCAGATTGCCGAGCCTCAAGAAATCCCGGCAATGGAGATGGTACGTGGCCTGGTGGAAACGTTGGAAAAACACCATAACGTGCTGATTCTGGATGAGGCTGTTCGTGCAGCGGTACAACTTTCTCACCGATACATCCCCGCCCGACAATTGCCGGATAAAGCTATCAGTTTGCTTGATACCGCAGCTGCTCGCGTAGCGCTATCGTTGCACACGCCCCCTGCTCATGTTCAGTATCTGCGTCAGCAAATCAAAGCGGCGGAGATGGAACAATCTCTGTTGCAAAAGCAGGAACAAATGGGGATCCGAGCTGATGAACGGTGCGATGCCCTGAAGGCGCGGATTGCGTCCCTCAACGAAAAACGGGGTGAATCTGAAGCCCGTTGGCAGCGTGAAATGGAGTTGGTGCATACATTGCAAATGCAGCGTGTTGCCACTCCTGATGCTGAGTCTGACGACGGGCAGCCAGCCGTAGAGCCGGTTGTGGGCAATAAAACCTTGCTGATACAGGCTGAAATGGCATTAAGGGAATGGCAGGGCGATGAGCCGGTTGTATTCCCTGAAGTCAACGCAGCCGTCGTTGCGGCGATTGTCGCTGACTGGACCGGCATTCCCGCGGGGCGCATGGTCAAAGATGAAGCCAGCCAGGTACTGGAGCTGCCTGCGAGGCTGGCGCAGCGTGTTGTCGGGCAGAACAGTGCACTGGCGCAAATTGGCGAACGTATCCAGACCGCCAGGGCGGGGCTAAGCGATCCATGTAAGCCAGTAGGCGTGTTTATGTTGGCCGGACCGTCAGGTGTCGGTAAGACAGAAACTGCGCTGGCATTAGCCGAAGCTATTTACGGCGGTGAGCAAAACCTGATAACCATCAATATGAGTGAATTTCAGGAAGCCCACACGGTATCTACGCTGAAAGGGGCGCCGCCCGGCTATGTGGGTTATGGTGAAGGAGGCGTGCTGACGGAAGCGGTGCGCCGCCATCCCTGGAGCGTGGTACTGCTTGATGAAATAGAAAAAGCGCATCACGACGTCCATGAACTGTTCTACCAGGTTTTTGACAAGGGAGGGATGGAAGACGGTGAGGGGACGCATGTCGATTTTAAAAATACCACGCTGTTGCTGACCACCAACATCGGCTCTGAGCTTATCACCCTGATGAGTGAAGATCCTGCGCTACTCCCTGATCCTGCAGGACTCAAAGAGGCGCTAACCCAGGAACTACGTAAACACTTTCCGGCTGCTTTTTTAGGCCGCGTGACTGTTATCCCTTACCTCCCATTAGATGAATCAGCACGTGCTGTGATTGTTCGCTTGCATCTTGACCGCATTGTGGCGCGGATGCGTGAACAACATGGCGTCACGTTGGCCTACAGCGAGGGGCTGGTCGCGCATATTGTCGCGCACTGCCCAATGCATGAAATGGGGGCACGATTGCTGATTGGCTATATCGAACAACACATTCTGCCACCTCTCTCTCGCTACTGGCTGCAGGCCATGACGGAGAAAACCGCCATCAGAAAAATTTTTGTCACCATGGATGGCGAGGCGCAGATTGTTTTTGAGACGCAATAGCTGATGTCTGCATGTAAATATCAAATAAATCAGACGGATAAAAAGAATTTGTTGTGTGGTTTTTAAACTGTACCGTTGCACTGCTGTCAGGGCTGACGGTCGACTGATAAGGAAATGAAGGATTATGGCAATCAACAACAGTGCGCAAAAGTTTATCGCGCGAAATCGAGCGCCGCGCGTGCAGATTGAATATGACGTCGAAATTTACGGCTCCGAGAAAAAAATCGAGTTGCCGTTTGTTATGGCGGTGTTGGCAGATTTGGCCGGGAAGCCACGTGAAGAATTACCGTCGGTGACGGATCGTAAATTCCTCGATATTGATATTGATAATTTTAACGAACGGATGAAAGCCATTGCACCACGCGTGGCATTCGCAGTGCCAAATACGCTGACGGGTGAGGGCCAACTGATGGTCGATATCACGCTGGAAAATATGGACGATTTTTCGCCCGCGCAGATTGCGCGCAAAGTCGACGCGCTTAATCAGTTACTGGAAGCCCGCACCCAACTGGCAAACTTGCAAACCTATATGGATGGTAAAGCCGGTGCGGAAAATCTGGTCAATAGACTGTTGCAGGACCCAACCCTGCTGAAAACGCTGGCGAATGCGCCCAAACCTGCCGCTACGCAGAATAGTGTGTCAGCCGGTGATTCTGAACCAGCGGAATAACGTCGACTATTAAGGAATTGTTATGGCGAACAGTAACATGCATGCAACCGACGTGGTTGCTCAGGATACAACCACGGTTGCAGCATCTGGCGAATTTGATGCATTGCTTAACCAGGCCTTCCGACCTAAAACGACTCAGGCGGCAAAGGCAGTGGAAGCGGCGGTGCAGACCCTGGCACAGCAAGCGCTGACGAACACTGTCACCGTCAGCGACGATGCTTATAAAAGCATTAGCGCAATCATTGCACAGATCGATTTTAAACTGACGGAACAGATCAAACTGATCCTGCAACACCCAGACTGGCAGCAACTGGAATCTTCCTGGCGTGGCATGGAGCATCTGGTTTACAACACTGAAACCGACGAAAAGCTGAAAATCCGCTTCATGAATCTGTCTAAAGATGAGCTGCGGCGCAATATGAAGCGTTACAAAGGCATCGCGTGGGATCAAAGCCCGATGTTCAAGAAGCTTTATGAGGCCGAGTACGGTCAACTGGGTGGTGAGCCGTATGGTTGCATTATTGCGGATTACTATTTCGACCATACACCGCCAGATGTGGACCTGCTTGGCTCAATTGCCAAAGTTGCCGCATCGGCACATGCGCCATTTATTGCCGGGGCGTCGCCTTCCGTCCTGCAAATGGATTCGTGGCAGGAACTGGCCAATCCTCGCGATCTGACCAAAATCGTCACCCAAAATCTGGAATATGCGCCGTGGAACTCGCTGCGCGCCAGCGAAGACTCCCGTTACATTGGCCTGACAATGCCGCGTTTCCTTTCCCGCCTGCCTTATGGCGCAAAAACCAATCCGGTCGATGAGTTCGACTTTGAGGAAGATGCAGATGGCGCTGATCATTCTAAATACGTCTGGAGTAATGCCGCCTACGCGATGGGCGTAAACATCAACCGTTCATTCAAACACTACGGCTGGTGTACGTTGATCCGCGGTGTGGAATCCGGCGGGGCAGTTGAAAACCTCCCTTGCCATACCTTCCCTACAGATGACGGTGGCGTAGACATGAAGTGCCCGACGGAAATTGCAATTTCCGACCGTCGCGAGGCCGAATTGGCTAAAAACGGCTTTATCCCGTTAATTCACCGCAAAAACTCAGACTATGCCGCCTTTATCGGCGCACAGTCGTTGCAAAAACCTCAGGAATATTACGACCCGGATGCGACGGCGAATGCCAACCTGTCCGCCCGTCTGCCGTATCTGTTTGCCTGCTCGCGCTTCGCTCACTTTCTCAAGTGCATTGTGCGCGACAAAATCGGCTCCTTTAAAGAGCGCGAGGATATGCAGCGCTGGCTGAATGAGTGGATTATGAATTACGTCGATGCCGATCCGGTGAACTCATCCCAGGAAACCAAAGCGCGTCGTCCACTTGCCGCCGCTGAGGTTGTGGTAGAAGAAGTTGAAGGTAATCCAGGCTATTACGATGCCAAATTCTTCCTGCGCCCGCATTTCCAACTTGAAGGTCTGACAGGTTCGCTGCGTCTGGTAACGAAGCTGCCTTCAATTAAGCAGAGTAATAGCTGATATATATTTTTTATGAATATCAGACGGAAAACATCAGTAAGCAGAAAGGTGGAAATATACGGAGGATATGTATTATTGATATCAATAATAATGCTGAGTCCTTTTATATCATTGAGTAGGGAATACATACTATGACCGTACGCTCAGCTTTTTACCTGTTGCCTGGTATTATTCTGCTTTTTTCGCAATATGCCGTAGCCTGGGAAGTCAGTTGCCCGGCTGTTATTGATACCCAGACATCTACAGTGAGCCTGAAGTCTGATGTACCAGAACCGTGGCAGCTTTCTCCTCGCTATATGTCACGTTTATGGTTAAGTGGTATTGGGGTCACGCAGGGTAAACCTGAAAAGCTGATGGATCTGAAACCAGAGACTAAAAAAGTAAACGGTGAAAGTTGGTCTGTATGGGAAACAGAGCGGCTTAGCGATAAGGAAATCGATCGATATTGGGTTTCATGTATTTATGGTCACGCACAGGTATGGTTGACGCAATCAATACCTGCTTCTTCAACGCGCTGTAAGACCCGTGATTTTGAAGGATCGCCACAAGACTCATTTGTATCTTTTATCTGTAATGAGTGATTTGAGATGTGAATGTTTCAGCTCAGGCGATGGTATTTATTAACCGAAGTTATAAAGTGTCATTTACATGATTGATTAACGCAAAGTCATTCAGTAATTAAATGTGTTCTCGGTGTTTTCAATACCGAAGGAAATATACAGGCTCCAGTTCTTCTTAAAATTTTGGAGAGGAGATTCTGTACGGCAATGATTTGTCTCCGTGTCAAGTGACGGGATGAATTAGGTTTATTTTAAGTAAATTTTAATAAGGATATAAAAATGGCTTATGACATTTTTCTGAAAATTGATGGCATTGACGGCGAGTCAATGGATGACAAACACAAAAATGAAATCGAGGTACTGAGCTGGCGCTGGAATATCCATCAGGAATCCACTATGCATGCTGGTAGCGGCCTTGGCTCAGGTAAGGTCTCCGTCACTAATCTGGACTTTGATCACTACATCGATCGCGCCAGCCCAAACCTTTTCAAATACTGCTCCTCCGGCAAGCACATTCCACAGGCCATTCTGGTAATGCGTAAAGCCGGCGGCAATCCACTGGAATATCTCAAGTACACCTTTACCGACCTGATTGTTGCTGTGGTTTCTCCGAGTGGTAGTCGTGACGGCGAGATTGCCTCTCGTGAAACGGTAGAGCTCTCCTTCAGCACTGTGAAACAGGAATACGTGGTGCAGAACCAGCAGGGTGGCAGCGGCGGCACCATCACCGCAGGCTACGACTTCAAGGCTAACAAAGAAATTTAACTGCTTAACTCGGCCAGGAATGTTGTCTGGCCGTTTTTATTTGAATGATTTTAAAGGAATTTCAAGTGAATAAATGGCGTAACCCCGGCGGGCGGTTATGTGCGGTAGCTATGCCTTTTGCATTCTTCTTGCTTTACGGATGCGGCGGCAGCGACACGCAACCTGCCCCTGAGCGGCAACGACTCGACCTGAGCGTAAAAGCCTCTGACAAAGTGAATTCTGGTCATCAGAACAAGGCTGCCCCCATTGAGATACGTGTTTATGAACTGAAAAATGATGCCACATTCACCGCTGCTGATTACTGGTCTCTCCACGATAACGACAAGTCAGTTCTTACCGACGATTTATTGCATCGCGACAGCTTTATTTTGCACCCGGGCGAGGAGAAAAAGCTGCGTCGCCCACTGAATGTTCAGACCACAGCAATAGGCGTGATCGCCAGCTATCGAAATCTGGCGAAATCCGTCTGGCAGGCGACGTACAAAGTCCCAACCCCCCCGGAAAAAAGCTGGTTCAGCGGCATGATGCCGGGGAAAAAAGTGCAGTTGAATGCCGAGCTTCAACAAAGTGCCATTTTGATTACTGAGCGGGAAAATGAATTATGAGCTGGAATGACCGGGTGGTCTGGAGTGAAGGACAATTTCTGCTGCCGCAAATGTTTCAGCAGCAGGAGCGTTATCTGGAACATGTCATGCATTACCGCAGCTTGCCACTGGATCCTTTTTTCTGGGGCTTCAGTCATTACAATATTGATGGCGAGGCGCTGAACATCGGTAAACTGATATTGAAAGAGGCGTCAGGGATTTTTCCTGATGGCACGCCGTTTAACGCACCAGACCATACTCCGTTGCCACCGCCACTGACTATCCTGCCGGAACACCTCAATCAGCAGATTTGCCTGGCCGTGCCGGTACGCACGCCGAACAGCGAAGAGACCACTTTTGACAATAATCCGGAGTCACTCGCGCGGTTCTCAATTCATGAGCACGACATCCGTGATGCCAATTCGCTGGGGAGGGGGGCACAGCTTTTGCAGCTCAGCCACTTGCGCCTGCGCCTGTTGCCGGAAAAAGCGGTGACGGGTGCCTGGATCGGCCTTCCGCTGACCCGCATTACCGGGATGAATCCTGACGGACGGGTCGATATTGACCATGACCTTATTCCCCCGGTCAATAATTACCAGGCCAGCTCGCTGATATGTACATGGCTGTCATGGATTAACGATTTGATTCGAATGCGAGCGGATTCACTGGCGGAACGATTGACCGGTAGTGATAGCCACGGTCATGAAGCCGCAGAGGTCTCTGACTATCTGTTGCTGCAAATCCTCAATCGTTTTGAGCCGTTGCTGAGCCACCTGGCAAAAACGCCTCTGGCCCCGGAGAGGCTGTATCGCTACCTGTCCGAGCTTGCCGGCGAATTATCGACCTATGTCCGTCCCAAAACGCGGCGGCCTGCTGAATACAAAGAGTATCGACATCTCACGCCCTATGCCGGTCTGAAATCCCTGGTCGATGAATTGCAATACCTGCTCAATGCAGTGCTGATTCGGGGCGCGCAGCGTATCGAACTGAAAGAGGGAACATATGGCATTCTGAATGCCGTCGTCGCGCCTTCCGATCTCGCCGATTTCAGTACCCTGGTGCTGGCTGTAAAGGCATCAATGCCCACCGATGCCCTGCTGCAATATTTTTCCGCTCAAACAAAAATTGGGCCATCGGAGCGTCTGCCGGAGCTCATTCGTTCACATCTCCCGGGGCTGGCTTTGCAGGTATTGCCCGTGCCGCCACGGCAGATTCCGTTTCAGTCCGGATACATCTATTACGACATCCGCCGCGAGGGGGCGATGTGGGAGCATATTGCCCGTTACGGTGGAATGGCCATGCATACCGCCGGAGAATTTCCGGGGCTGGAGATAGAAATGTGGGGAGTTCGCGATAAATGACAGACCACACGCTTCCACCACCTGCAAGGGATATGAGGGCCTTTTTATCCGCCATGCCAGCGCACAGCGACGATGAAAACCAACAGACCGTTCAGGATCAGTATCGCGCTGACAGTAATGTCATTGTTGAAGATGGTCCCGACAGCAAGCTCCGATTAGCTGAAATCAGTGCAGCGATAAATCCGCTGCTCGCTGCCGCCAGGCCCCTGTTGTGCGCATTGGCGGAAATGCCCAATAAACTGGAGGCCGCATTCGTAGAGCCTTACCGGACGCTGCTGGTCCGTGAGGTGCAGTTGTATCAGGCTCTCTGCGATCAAGCGAACCTGCGGCGCGAACATGTGCTGGCGGTCCGCTACTGCTTGTGTACTGCGCTGGACGAAGCCGCAAACAATACGTCCTGGGGGCGGCACGGCGTCTGGGCCGGGAAAAGCCTGTTGGTGACATTTCACGGTGAAAGTGAGGGCGGTATCAAGCTGTTCCAGATTATTGGGCGCCTGGCCACCAGTTTCCAGGAACACAGCAATGTGCTGGAGGTCCTCTATCACCTGCTGGGGCTGGGGTTTGAAGGGCGTTACAGCGTACAGCCCGATGGGCATAAGCAACTGGACACTATTCGCCAGCAACTCCTTACTCAACTTTCACAGCGTCGTGACCCGGTAATACCCGCGCTCTCGCCTGATTTTCAGGGGGCAATGGGGGGACGATCGCGGCGGATGCGACGGGTACCCGTCTGGTTGAGCGCGGGAATTATGATGCTGGTGATGCTGACGCTGTTTGGTTTATACAGCCATCGAATGGATGTTCGGACCGCTACCGTACAACAGAATATTGACGCTATCGGAAAAGAACTGCCGCCACCCCCCTCGCCAGTTCCTAAGCTGCGGTTGAAAAGTTTGCTGGCAAACGAAATTGCTCGCGGCCTGCTGACCGTGGATGAAGATGACCAGAAAAGTCGAATCATCTTCAGTGGCGATGCGATGTTTGTACCAGGGCAGAAAACGGTTAACGATGCACTTCGCCCGGTGATTAACAAAGCCGCGCGTGAAATCGCCCGCGTGGGTGGCGCCGTGACCGTAACGGGGCATACCGACAGCCAGCCTATTCATTCGGCTGAATTTCGTTCCAACCAGGTATTGTCAGAAAAACGGGCGGCGGAAGTCGCAGCTTTGCTGAATTCCAGTGGGGTGCCACTGGATCGGGTACACGTCGTCGGGAAGGGGGACACGGTGCCAATAGCGGATAACGGCAGTATAGCCGGGCGGGCGAAAAACCGTCGGGTGGAAATTCTGGTAGTGGAATAAGTTAATGATGAAAATATCAGCCAGTGGCGCGCCCCATTATTCGTCAGTATGCAGTACGCCTGATGACCATAACCTGACAACAGCAAAATATAACATAAAACGATCTCTCCGCGTTTTTTTGACCGTCATAGGTTGCTTATTATCCGATGCTGTTTTAGCCGGTCCATGGGTTAATGGAGAATTAATATCCCCCGATAAAACCAACCTTAGCACCCGGGACTTTCTGAGATTTTATAACAGTGAAAGCTTGCAGGAAAAAGATAATACGCTGATGTATGTGCTGGGTGTTTCGGATGCTACAGAAAGCAAAACCTGGTGCGGGTATGGTCAGATTAGCAGTATCACAATCAACCATATTGTTTTGACCTGGCTTGAACGACATGCAATTACAAAGCATGATATAAGAGCCTCAGTACTCATTGAGGAAGCATTAGTTAAAAATTACCCCTGCCAGGGAAATGAGCCATCCGTACACATTGCCCCTCAGTTATCTCCTGCTCAATATCTGACGCCAGATTCACTCAACCTTTCAGGTAATGATTTTTATCGGTTTTGGGTATCTGGTAGTCAATTGGATAAACTTCGGGCAGGTATCTATCTGCTTGGTGTGGAGGATGCAACGGAGAGGAAAATATGGTGCGGATACGATACATTCAAAACTTTAACATTAAACGAGCTTGTCTATATATTTCTTAAAAATAAAACGCATGAGGAGCTTAATTCTCGCGCGGCTGAAATTATTATGAATAAATTAATAGATTATCCATGTGGGGAAGAACTTAAAAAATGAAGCCTTCATACGCAGTGCTAAAAGCTAATCATAGCTCATCATATTTTGGAAGTCCTGATTTTGTTGAGTCGAAAGATTTCTATGCAAGTATTGGTTACGATCAGGTTAAACTTGGCATTCAATTTGAAAATACCTGTGCTGCTCGTATGAGTGTGGCATTAATTAAATCAAGTGTTAAATTTAAGGGCCGTCTTCTATCCATTAAAGAGGGTAAATGGAAAGGTCAGCGCCTTGAAACAGGTGCAAAAAACCTGGCAGATATACTTTCCCAACCAATCGTTTTTGGTAAGCCGATTATCTGGCATGATTCAAAAAAATTTCAGGCAGGCCTTGGTAATAAAAGAGGTGTGGTCTTTTTCTGGAAAATTGATGGATACAATGGTGGTGGCGGGAGTCATATTGATCTAATTGAGCCGGGCAACGCAGGAGTGATATGCCATTCACATTGCTATTTTACCTGTAAGGAAATTTGGTTCTGGGAGTTGAAGTGAAAATATAGGTTGCTTCTTATGCGTTATAAAAAATCAATTAAATATAATGCTCTGAATCAGAAAGAATTGGCATGTGTAAATTTTACATAGAGTAATTTAAATTTATAAGCTTTGGTTCTAATGTCAGTCTAATAAGGTTTTCTCGGATCTTTTTAAATTAATATGCTTAGGTCGTATTTCTTTGTTCTTAGTGTTCCGAAGTTTTTGATTAATAGATGGCGAGTTGAAATATAATGCAAAAATTTCTTAGTCTGCTTTTTTCCCGACGAGCGTTGGCTATTATGGGCGTGATAGTGCTGTCGCTGCTGGTTTGGTTTGTTGGGCCACTGGTGTCATTTGATACCCTGCGCCCGCTCGCCTCCGTGGGCAGTCGGGTGGTGACCATTGCCCTGTTGCTGATGCTGCTGGTGTTGTGGCTGGTCAACTGGTCGATGAGCATCGTCGGCATTACTGTTTTGTGCCTGGTGATAGGGTTTATCACACCGCTGCTGGCCTTTGGCGATGTTCATCCGTTTGCACCACTTTGGGTTCGCCTGACCCTGATAGGTTTCATCCTGCTGGTCTATGCGCTGTATGGCCTGTATCGCTTATGGCGTGCACTGCGTATGGATGAACAACTGCTGCGCCGCTTTTTGAATCCGCGGGGGGAAGAGGTACCGGTAGCCGGAGAGATCAAAGCCGATCTGCGCACCGTTAGCCAGATCGTCACACGGGCTATCCGACAGTTGAAACAATTACGCGTAGAGATACCCGGCTGGCGAAAAATATTCGAAGGCAAACGCTTTTTGTATGAGCTTCCGTGGTTCATGGTGATCGGTAGCCCTGGTGACGGCAAAACCACGGCGCTATTGAATACCGGATTGCAGTTCCCCCTGGCAGAACAGATGGAGCAAAGCTCACATATTCTCACGGTACCAGGAGGGGGGACGCTGCATTGCGATTGGTGGTTCACCAATGAAGCGGTGCTGATTGATACCGCCGGACGCTATGCACGTCACGATGACGGCGGCGAAGCGGGTGCGGCACTGCGCAACGCCGGCGAGTGGCAGGGTTTTCTCGGGCTACTGCGCAAACATCGCCCCGGAGCACCACTCAACGGCGTCATTGTGACGTTGAACGTAGCGGATTTAACCGCGCAGTCACCGACGGAACGAATGGCGGCGTGTGCCGCCTTGCGTGCCCGGCTTGCCGATCTGCGAGAAACGCTGGGCATTCGCTTTCCGGTGTACCTGGTCGTCACCAAAATGGATTTGCTGCCAGGTTTCGGCGACTATTTTCGCACTCTGAACAGCCATCTTCGTGCACAAATCTGGGGCTTTACTTTGCCCTTCAGCCGCGGGCGTAAAGCGAACGATCCGCAAGCGCTGCACGCTACCTGCACTCAGGAACTCTCGCGCCTGACGCTGCGACTGGATCAGGGGCTGGATACCCGATTACAGGAAGAGTATGACCTTAAAAGCCGCCAGCGGCTGTACATCTTCCCGCGAGAGTTTGCCGCCCTTGGCACGCCGTTAATTGAGGCCATAGAGCACATTTTCCTCGATTCGAAATTCGATGCCACACAGTTAAACAACATGCTGCGGGGGGTATTCTTCACCAGTGCCGCGCAGGCACAGGCCAATGCGGTGGCCGACAGGATGAGTATCTGGCAGCGCTTTGTTCGGGCGATAAAAACGGCCCGTGGGGATTGTGCTGTTTCCCCCGCACATACGCTGCCCGATGGCAACCGCAGCTACTTCCTGCACGATCTACTGAAAACATTTATTTTCCGTGAAGCGCACCTGGTGGAGCCAAATCTGCAGTGGGCCTGGCGCTATCGCCTGCTGCGCCTTTGTGGACACCTGCTGGTGCTCGTGCTGGCCTTCTGGCTGTGGCAGGGAATGCTGACCAGCCAGCAGAACAATGGCGACTACATGAATGAAATCAGCGCCCGCGCCACCCATCTTGAAAATGAAGTGAAAGCCTACACCGCAAAACCGACGATGGCTCCGGTGCCCTTGCTGCTGGATAGCGCAAGAGAACTGTCCGCCTGGCCGGAACTCGACCCCGATGCGCCACCGCTGACCTGGCGTTACGGCCTGTACAGCGTGCCGCCAGTGACTGACAGTGTGGCGTCACTTTACAACCGCCTGCTGGATCAGTTGTTGCTGCCGCCGTTAGTGAAACGCATGGAGCACGTGCTGGCAGACGCTATTAATCGTCAGGACAGCAAAGCGGCGTACAACGCATTGCGCGTTTACCTGCTGCTAAATCTGGATCCCTCTCATGAGGATAAATATAACGCCGCGGAGATCCAGTCGTGGTTGCTTAACGATTTAGGGAACAGTGACAGCATGGCTGGGTTTGGGGGACGCGCCGCGCTGCTAACGCATATCGAAGCGTTGTTTGACGGCAGCAGAATTGTACATTCGCCTTATGAAAAGGATCAGGCGCTGATCCGCCATGCGCGGGCGTTTCTCGACGGCCATACCAGCACCGAGCGTATCTATACGCGAGCACTGGCGGCAATGGAGAGCGAAGCGCCGCAGGAGTTTACGCTGGTCCGCGCCGTAGGGGCCGATGCAGGAACGGTCTTTGTACGCAGCAACGGTGCTCCGCTTGACCGGGGGGTGCCGGGTATTTTTACCCGTGAAGGCTACCGCGAGCTGTTCGACAAACGGTTGCCGGAATTTGTGGCTTCGGCAACGGTGAATGATGACTGGGTGATGGGCCGGGAAAGTGCGTCAAAAAAGGGGGCTGCAAGTTTGCGAAGTCATCTTCCGGGGCAGGAGCAGTCTGTCGCCCGTGAAGTTCGTCGGCTGTATCTCACGGACTACTCACGCCACTGGCAAGCCTTTCTGGAAAGTATTCACAGTATCAACAGCGCCGGTGAAGAGGGCAGTTCCGGTCTGGCGTATGACTTACAGGTGCTGCGCACCTTCGCGTCCCCGGACTCGCCGCTGATGAGGCTGGGAAAAGCCGTCGTAGACCAGACGACTCTGGTGCCGCCGCTCGATCCGCTGGCAAAGCAGAAGCAACTGGCCGAGCGTGTGTCCGCTAATGCAGGAAAAGCCGTACAAACGGCGAAACTCTACCAGGATATCCACCCGGAAGAACGGTTGGAAAAAACGTTGGTAGATGACCGTTTTGCTGCGTTACGCGAAGTCATTTCCGGGCGGGCAGATGGCGCGCAGGGCGGCGGCACAATGCAGATCAACTCCCTACTGACGACGCTCAACGAGTATTACACCCAACTGACCATTGCTGACACCGCATTAGCGGCAGGAACGCTACCGCAGCGCATTACCGCCGCCGACAAGTTGCAACTGGAAGGGGCGAAATTGCCTGCGCCACTAAAAAACATTTTGCTGGATCTGACGAAACAAGGGACGCGCAAAATCAATGCCGGAACGGGCGACGTGCTGAATGCCCAGATGGAAGCGATGATCGGCGACGACTGCCGAGACGCCATTGACGGACGCTACCCTTTTACCGACAGCGAGCAGGAGGTCAGTGCGGAGGACTTTAACCGCATTTTCGCCACTGGTGGCGTGCTGGATGCATTCTGGAGCAAACAGTTGGCGCCGCTGGCAGACATCGCCAGCGAGCCGTGGCGCTACAAACCGACGGACGGTAACAGAGTTTTGCAGGGGCCGGATTTAACACCTTTTCAGCAGGCGGCGCAGATCCGGCGCGTGTTTTTCAACGGTGAAGGCGGGAAAAAATTTTCCTGGTCAATGCAGGTAAGCGTAGTGGACATGGATCCGGCCATTACAGAACTGGTGATTGATATTGATGGCCAGGTGCTGCGTTACGCCCACGGCCCGGACAGACCGATGCAAGTGAGATGGCCGGGGCCGCGCAATGGCTCAATGGCAGAAATCACCGCCAGCCCACGTATTCGTCAGGACACCTCCACGTTGCTGGAAGGCGGACCCTGGGCGCTCTTCCGTCTGCTTGACGCCGGGAAGGTGCAGGAAACAGCCGTGCGTGGTCAGCAACTGGTCGAATACAACTTTGATGGTCGGCGCGTGGTGTTGGAAATTACGGCCAGGCGGGACTTTAACCCGGTTAACCGGAACTTATTACAGGGATTCAGTTGCCCGGCGAGAGCGCTGTGATGCGTCGGTCGATGAGAGTCTCTTCTCCGGCAATGTTTGGCCGGCTGCCGGACCTGCGTGATTACGTGCGTTGGCGGGTAAGCGCGGAAGAAGGGCAGTTATGGCAGGCCTGGCTGAACCGCCAGACGTGGGTGGGGTGCGGGCGGCATATTGTGCAACCGGAAAGCCTTGAAACGAAAAAAGAACCTGACGGCTGGATGTATTTGACGCCGCGGGAAACACCGACGCCGCAACACCATCCGCTGCCATGGAGCTTTGTGATGTCTCCGGGTTTTTTGTCTCCCGAGGGGACGAATGACTGGCTGACCGGTGTGCTCACGGCATCACGCGACAGCGTGGGGCGCCCCTGGCCACTGGTGATTTACCAGCGTTGCGGGCGGGAGTGGCTGGACGAGAGTTTGCAGGAAACGCAGGGCTGGTTGTACTGGCTGGCACAACTGACGGCGCAACATGTCACGCCGGACACAATACAACGCGGACGGCTATCAGAGCAGACGGATAGGTTATGGGCGATGTGGCAACCAGGGCCGTGGTGGACACAATGGCTTCGAGGGCGAAAGCTTGCGCCCCAGCGTAGCCGGAAACTTGCGGGTTTAGGAGATGCAACGCCCTTGGGGGAACTGCCAGGCGTACGCTATCTGCCATGGCCGGGCTGGCCAGGTAAAACGCTTGCGCTGTCAACTACGGGGCAGGGGTGGTTCTGGCAGCAAAACAGCGAAGGACGCTACGTGGATGCGCTGCGGCTGGGGATATAACAATGTTTTGTATTAAGGTTCTGAAAATATAATTAAAAAATAAGATATTTAAAGAGGCTGAGGTAATGAAAAATAAATTATTGCTACGTTGGGGATGCATTACCCTGATTGGTATTGCTTACTGCGTAGTGGTTTTATGGTCCAGCTTTATATTTTTACTAAATTATTCCAATATCACTAACATGGGTGGGGAATTTATTTCTCCTCAATGTTTATGGTTCGGGGAACAATTACAGGCGGATTTTGATAATACCATTCTTTCCTCATTATTGGGTTTTTTGATATGTACGTCATTGATACTTTTTGTTTTTAAGAAAATAAGGTAATGGGTGATAATGATTTTTATAAGCACCTGTTGTGCTCTAAATTAAGACGATTTGACGTCATTGTGAATAGAGAAGAGTTGCCGTCCGGGAGAGATAAGTGAAAAACATGAAAGGTTTATTGCAGTCTGCAATGTCTGAAAAAAGGAGAAGTAATTTCCCTGATATCTGTAAGCCAGAAGATAATGCATTGTTGCATGGCGTCTTTTTGTGGGTTGAAATTACTCGTTATGGCCATGCTTTTGTCTCTGTGCATATGAACAATATTGTGTATTTATACACCTATGGTCGGTACGGCAGAACTGGATCCATTGATTCTGTCGGTGATGGTATTTTAAATTTCTTTGAAGGTGAGGATGCGCGTTCATATTATCGTTATGAGCTTTATAAGCTGGGAGCTCGTGTATTTAAAATAAATGATGCAAATCCTGTACTGGTCCGGGAATATTTTGAAGAAATGTGGAGTGCAGCCAAGTCACCTGTTCCTACAGTGTTAATGCAGGACAGTACAAAGTCTCGGGGGCGTACCATCGATGTTTATGATGTTACAGGAAATAATTGTACGACACATTCAGTGGAAGGGATTAAGTACTCTGGCTCAAAAATATTTGAAAACCAATTTAAGCTACATTCAGCATTTGGAATGACCAGGTAAGTGACGGCACTGAGGTGGATTTTACAATTCCTTATTCATTACATAAATTCCTTATTGAGAAAAACTCAGATTTCTCATCGATGGCTGTTATTGATATGACGGACCGATTTCGACAACAATACTATAATGTTGGTAATAAAAGTGTTCCAGATAAGGGATTGAGCACTGTTCTGATAGAACTGGGGGTAGCAAGTGTTTCTTCAGTAGGTCATTCAGTTCCAGTTTCTGGTGGTACATTTGGTGGCTTACTCGGAGGGTCATATAATGAAAAATAAATTCTTACTACGCTGGAGAGTTATTCTATCTGTTTTTTTTATTTATTATATTGTCATGTTTTTCTTTGATTTTATATTTAGATTTAATTTTTCGAAATACGCAGGTGCTGAGGGTGATTATACTGAGTATCAGTGCTTCGGAATTGCCAGTCAATTACTGGCAGATCATGATAATACAGCAATGGCTTCATTTGTTGGCTTTTCAATCGGTGTGCCGCTTATATTGTTAGTATTTAAAAGAATAAGATAGTACTGGCATTTGATTTCATGAGTTAATTCTTGATTTTAATTAAGTAATTAAGTAATTAAGTAATTCTCTTGAGCAATTGCAGCGTATATGTTCTAGCCGTCAGGAGCTGTTTTTTAGATTAGTATTAGAGAGGAAGGTGATGACAAAAAAGTTCTTGCTACGTTGGATGGCTATTTTATTTATTTTTATCATTTACTACATTGTCTTTTTTTTCTTTCATTTTATATTTCAATTGGATTTTTCAGAAAACATGAGTATGGGCGGGGGTTTTACTGCTGCTCAGTGTCATGCGATTGCAAGGGAATTACTGTCAGACCATGACAATACGATGATAGTTTCATTGGTTGGTTTTTTAGCCAGTGTGGCATTTATATTGCTAGCCTTTAAAAAGATCAGGTAGTACAAGTTATAAATATGTTGGTTGTTATTTTATAGAACATGATTAGTGGTCTTTCAGGGGCGTAATTTTATCTTGTGAGTGTAAGCAAATGATGAATTCTTTTATTATTCCGATGCGTGTAATACTGTATGGAATAATGATAAATACGACCACTTTGTCGACGGGCGATAATGTAAGCAATAATTATGTTAATGAGTCGATTGAAAAAGAAAATGACCATCAGGCATTAAAGTATTATGAACGCAATAATATAATCAACGGAGAGAATGACAGTTTCTTTTTGAGTGAATATGGCGTTCCTGAACACGAGTTTGTAAGGCCTCGTTATGCTTTTGTCGGAGAGTATTACATTGGTCTAGAAGAAACCTATCGATCAACAAACCCTGAGTTTAGCAACATTCCAATAAAGGAAATGCTTTGGCACATTCGTGATGATTTAAATCTGACATGCTGGTTTCATCAACAAGATGGACAGTGGAAAGTCATTTCTTACATATTCTGGCCGCCAGGGGCAATATTTTAATTCGGTATTAAAATAATAACTAATATGGGTCTTGTTTCTATGTGAAATATATCTGGTATTGAAGATACCATGCATGACGCTATAGTCAGCGAAATATGTGCTTGTTTGCAAGTTAAATTGTTCAATGCGGTGGATTTGAGTGTGTAGATGAATAGCAGGATTGGGCGAGCGGAGCGGGAAAGTGCATAGAGATAAGCGACATAGAAAAATATCCCATGATTATTCTACTTATAGCAGTCTTTGCTGGTCCGTATTTATCATGATTGACATAAAATAATATACGGTAAACATAATGAGCAAAATAGAATATGATCCGGAAAGCCCGTTGGCTGAGTATTATTCCAGAACTGAAGTTGATGGGGGGTATATTAAACAGGATACTGAAGGGGGAGAGTATGTAATAAATAGTACAACTGGTGAAATTGTATTAAGGATGCGATGGCTATATTCCTGGCTGAAGGCCAGTAATGCTATGTCTGACTGGACGACGACGGAAAAATCATTATTTATAGCTAATGTCCACAGAGTTGTTAGTTTTGCATGGAACAAGAAAATATTTTTTTCTGTTTCTGGGAGTTCAGATTTTGCCAGAAAATTCCAGGGGCAGAAATTGCCTTTCAGTATAAATATCATTCCAGTCAACAACAATTCTCACTGGAGTGTTAATACGACAAAAGTGAATTCTGATGTTGACCGGGTAACTTTTGTTAGTTGGAAAGATAAATTCATTCAACTTGATTCGAATGATGTAATAGCCGTATACAAATGCACGGGTATGCTTCAGATCGATTGTCGCTATCAGATATCTGTGAGTCATGAAATAGGGCATTTAATTCTTGCTGATGATGAATATCTTCAACCTCCTGATGTTTTTGATTCTAGTTATTTAAATCTTGAAGACAGCAATGGACTTTCTTTCGACGATCCATTAAGTACTGTTGGGAGTATTTATAGCAGAGATGTTGATGGTTTAATGAATGTGGGAATGGAACTCCGTGAACGATATGTTAAATATCTAGACGCCACCTTGAGTGTAATGATTCCGGACACTTTTTTTTCTCTTGCGAGTGTGAGTAAATGATACGTTTTATTTTTGTACTTATTTTTTTTATAATTAGTTCCTTCTCTTGTAATGCTCATCCTGTATATGAGCAAGAAAGTTATATACAAGATGGAGAGAATGAGTCTTTTTTTATTAAAAAGTATGGAGCGCCCTCACGGCTAGTTATTAATCCTCGTTATAAGTTTGTTGGTGAATACCATGTTGCCATTGAGAATACCTATCCGTCCACAAAAGCGGAATTCAGAGATATCCCCATCAAAGAAATTTTCTGGCATTTTAATGAAAAGTTAAACTTGACCTGCTGGTTTCATTATAAAGATGGAGAATGGAAAGTTATCGCCTACTTATTCTGGCCGCCAGGCGCTAAGTTTTAATCCGGTATTAATGGTGTGAAACATCTCCTCGAAGACATGCGTGGATATTTTAATGATGAAAGGAATTTGTATTATGGTATCAACAATGCTTCGCCAAAGAGTTTAATATATATGGTGTCTATAAAACAGATGAGGAGACTCCGATAACATGGTTTACTCTAAAGTGAAGTGGATATGCAAAACATATTTTCTGGCTTATATTGTTTTGGCGTTTATCGGTTCGGTTTACTTTAAACAATATTATTACATATACCGTAATCTTATCGCTGTCAGTTGGGGGGATGGGCCGTACGGGAGAGCTATGTATGGTGTCTATGTTTATAAAGGTGCGGAAAAAGAAAATAAGGTTCAGGTAAAAGCAATAGTTTATATCGGTCGCCAGAATTTCTATTTTATTTCTTATTACAGGGATTTGGGTGTTATCGGTATGGCTGAAAATAATGATTTTGACGCGTGGGGAGACATTGTCTGGACTCCAGAAGGCGTCGCTATTGGTAATGTGTATTTTATTTCAAAAGAGATTTTAGCTGAGCATCGCTAATTGAAAAAATATAAAGTGGCATCATGAAAAAGAAAATAAATATTTATTATTTCTTACTTTTGTTTATTTTATTGATGTTTTCAATCTTTTTTATTTACCATGATCATTTTTACCATACCAGAATCATCACTATCAAGTGGTCCCAAAAGGATTTTGATGCTAATCATAAGTATAGTGTTTATGTTTATACAGGGGATGTGAAAAATGGAAAGGTTGAAATAAGAGCGAAAGTTTACACTGATGAAAATAAATTTCTTTCACACAATCTTGGTGTGATCGGTACGTCTGATTTTAATAATAATGATATTAATCTTCCTGATGTGGTTGCGCAGTGGGGAGCGATCAGATGGGAATCAGAAGGAGTTTATATAGGGAGTGGGGCAGGTTTGTATTTTGTCTCTAAAGAAGTGCTGAAAGGTTTTTGAACATCTTATTTTAAGTGATTTCTAATATTTTCTGATTAAAGTGTCAGTCTGAAGGGTAATTAAATGAAGTGTATCTCTTTTTCTATAATTATCATCTCGGCTATTTTTATAATAAAAATGACTTTTTTCGAACCATCAATGACTTCTCAAGAATCTAAATATTATGAGCAGAATGATATACAAAACGGCGATAGTGATGTCTATTTTATCAAGAAATACGGTGTGACGGCATATGAGTTTATAGCGCCGCGCTATAAGTTTATTGGGGAGTACAATATTGGTTTGAACCAAACTTACCCATTACGAATCTCAAGTTTAAAAATTATCCAATAAAGGAAATGCTTTGGCACATTCGTGATGATTTAAATCTGACATGCTGGTTTCATCAACAAGACGGGCAGTGGAAAGTCATTTCTTACATATTCTGGCCGCCAGGCGCAATATTTTAGCTCTGTCTTAAAGAAGTCAACACTATGAGTTTTGTTTCCCCTTGCGGGGAAATATATTGTCTTGATGATGTATATAGTCTCGATTTTTTTATTAATACAAACCACGTAGTATTGTGAGGGGTGACCATGGTGTTACATTTGTTTATCCATGAAATGACGCATATCTGAATATATCAAAGGGATATTTTGTTAAACTTCATGGCTTAGCTTCAGGGATAGTGGATTATCATTATGACCTTAATCTTAAATCGCTTTATTTCTATGGGGTGGAGCAACAGACATCTATTGTTTCTGATTACTGGCTATTAAAGAGCTATGGCCTGAATGCTGATTTATCAAATGTATATTATATTGGAGATACTTCCGAATCAGTTAATGCCTTGCAGACGAAATATAAAAAAGTAGGGTTATTTTCGCGATGCGTAATATAGAAAAAGTTAGTGTTTTTTTGCTTTTCCTGTGTGGATGTACAATGGGTGATTATATTCCTCCTCTTTCGTCAGGGGAGATCTACAGTTTGGGTAGTGAATTTTGTGCAAGATCACATGATGGAAATGTAATTTCAAACTATGTCTTATTCGAAGGTGTTCGGGGGGATAAAATAAAAATGGCTATAATGGCAGGAAAAAGTAACGTTCTGTGCGTAGATTCGAAAGGACTGTTAGAGAGTGTTACTTATATTGGGCACTATGTCATCATTAAAAATGGTGAGAAGAAATATTATGGTTTTAATATAATGAAAAGCAATGGGGTAATATTTAAGATGAATGATGATAACAAATATACACCGTTGCCTTGAATCTGGATTACTGCTGGTTTAATTAACGCCACGTGGAGCTATTATCAAATAATGTGTTATTTATATCTTAATTGAATGGAGGTTTGATGGCAGGTAAATTTTTGCTACGTTGGGGTGTTATTTTATTTATTTTTATTATTTATTATGCCGCCCAGTTTTTTTTCGGTTTGATGTTTTCATTAACTTATTCTTTTACCATGGATATGGGCGATTTTACTGAATCTCAGTGCATCGGATTTGCCAGTGAATTGCTATCAGATTATGACAATTCAGCAATAGCTTCATTAGTTGGTTTTTCTCTCGGGGTGCCACTCATATTGCTAGCTTTTAAAAAGATCAGATAGTACAGGTTATAAATCTGTCGGTTATTATTTTTTAGTACAGATATAATGGGTGAGAAATGGTGATGGGATGTTGCTGCATTAATGAATTTTGTAATAGGAATTTTCCCTCGATATCCTGAATGTACTACGAAAGATTCAATAATACCTGCATAGGAACTGGATTTATTTTTGCGAGTATAAAAAATGAAGAGTATTTTTTTATTATTCCTGCTTTTTTTTGCGATCAGCAGCTTCGCCCGTGATATCTCACTGCCTGATGTGCTAGTAGAAGATGATGAAATTTTTTTTGGTTAATAAATTTGGTTTACCTGAGCATGAGTTTATTAATTCTCGTCACGATTTTATAGGGGTGTATTACAGGGGCAAAGAAAGAGTATATCCTTCGAATACGCCTGAGTTTAGACATTTTTTATTAAAGAAATGTTCTGGCAGCCAGGCGCGATTTTTTAATCCGGCATTAAAGTAGCAACCATCTGGAGATTATTCCTGTTGAATTAAATGTAATAATACCAGATACATATTTCTCTCTTGTGAGGGCGGAAAGGTGACTCGTTTATTGTTTGGATTTTTTCTTTTGATGTTCCTTACGTTCATGAGTTGCATTATTTATGCAAAGCCTCCTGTATATGAACAAAGAAGTTATATAAAAGATGGAGAGAATGAGAGTTACTTTATCAAAAAATACGGTTCTCCGACGTTTTCATTCGTAGAACCTCGATATAAATTTGTGGGTGAGTTCTATGTCAGCATTGAAAATACTTACCGATCAACCAATCCAGAATTTAGAAATGTTCCGATTAAAGAAATGTTTTGGCATTTTAATGACGACCTGAATTTAACATGCTTTTTCCATTATAAAGACGGACAGTGGGTAGTTATATCCTATGCTTTCTGGCCGCCAGGAGCGCGTTTTTAATCCGGTATTAAAGGTGAGAAATAAAATGACAAAATTACAGTATGATCCTCAGAGTCCATTAGCGGAATTTTTTGTCAAAACGGAAATTGTTGGATCGTTTTTTATTCATAAGTGTCGTCTCGGAGAATTCGTTATTAGTGCTGTAACCGGGGATATTTCGTTAAGAATTCGATGGAAATACACATGGTTGAATCATTCGGATGTAAAGTATAACTGGACGTTAGTAGAGAAGACTCAATATATAACTAACGTTTACATGGCTGTTTGTAAACAGTGGAATGGGAAGATATTGTATTGTACATCAGGAACTTCGGATTTTGCTAAAAGATTTCAGGGGAAAAAACTATCTTTCCGCATAGAAATAATTCCGGTTGACAAATATCCAGATTGGAACGTGACGGTAATAAAGCCTGATTTAAATGAAGAAAATAAAATGACATTTGTTCGATGGCGAACTAAATTCATTCAGCTTTATTCTACTGATACAGTGGCGGTAAGAAAATGCTTGGGGCTAAAACAGGCTATTTGCAGATACCAATCAAATGTGGAGCACGAAGTGGGTCATTTGATTGAGGCAAATGATGAATATTATCAAGATGATGAATCAGATAAAGCAGATAAGCTTTTTGGTGATGATGCGAGTGCATTAATGAATATTGGTATGGAACTTCGGGAACGTTATCTTAATAGCGTCAATACAATGCTTAATGTAATAATCCCGGATACTTATTTTTCTCTTGTGAGTGTAACGAAATGATTCGTTTCTTCCTGTTTTTGACCTTTGCTTGGGCAATCAGTACTGGGATAGCAGCAGATATAACTCAACCCCCAGAGTATTATGAGCAAAAAAGTAATATAAAAAACGGAGATAGTGATGTTTTTTTTATTAGTAAGTATGGTCGTCCTAAACATGAGCTTATAAAGCCACGTTATAAATTTGTCGGCATATATTACAACGGCATAGAGGATACTTATCGTTCGACAAACCCTAAGTTTAGGGAGGTTCTTATTAAAGAATTATTCTGGAATTTTAATGATGACTTAAATTTAACATGTTGGTTTCATTACAAAGATGGGAAGTGGATAGCTATTGCGTATGTTTTCTGGCCACCAGGGGCTCAATTTTAATTCGGTATTTAAGGAATGATTATTATGAGTTTTGTTTATACAGGTAATAAATCCGGTCAAGGCGGCGTGCCAGCTATCACCACACCGCCCATCGCTGGTGAAAGCGGTACAGTTACAGAAAATTCAGCCGCTGGAAGCGTGTCCGGTGTTATAGAAACAGCAGCTGAGCAGGTCGTGGAATGGCTGATGGGGGACCTGCCTGAACTATCTGGATTGGTGAAAGCGGCTGTGGCGGCAACTGCCAGTACGTCCGGTGCGATTGGAGCAATACAGGATTTGGCGTTGTCCGGTGAGGCAGGTGCGGCAGGTGTGCATAACGTGATGATCAGTGGCAGTGCTGTACCTCCAGGGGCATTGTTGTTTGCTGGTCTGAATGGTTCGGAAAAACTTAGTTGTTTATTTACTTATATCATCGAGCTAAAAACCCCGGATATCCTGAATATGGGTTACGTTTCACCTGCTGCCAATCTGCCGCTCAAGCCAATGGTGGGCAAGGACCTGTGCATCAACATCGAACTGGACGGCGGCGGCAAACGTTATATCAGCGGGCTGGTGACGGCGGCGCGGGTAGTAGGGCATGAGGGCCGGTCGGTTACGTATGAATTATGTATGGAGCCGTGGTTTAAACTGCTGACTCACACCAGCGACTACAAAGCATTTCAAAACAAAACCGTGGTGGACATTCTTGATGAAGTCCTGACCGAATACCCCTACCCGGTGGAAAAGCGCCTGGTGGAGACTTATCCGGTGCGCGCCTGGCAGGTCCAGTACGGCGAAACCGATTTCACCTTTCTCCAGCGGCTGATGCAGGAGTGGGGCATCTACTGGTGGTTTGAGCACAGCGAGAACAGCCACACACTGGTGCTGGCAGACGCTATCAGTGGGCATCACACCTGCCCGGACTCGCCGGTAGTGGAGTGGCACCAGGAAGGACTGAAGCTGGACAAGGAGTTTATCGATACCATCACAGCTACGGAGGATCTGCGAGCAGGACAGTGGGTGCTGGATGATTTTGATTTTACCAGGCCACGATCGCAACTGGGGAGCACCGTAGCAAACCCCCGAGAAACGGGCCACGCCAGCTACGAACACTATGAATGGCCGGGCGACTATTTCGATAAAGGCGAAGGCGAAATGCTGACGCGCATCCGTATGGAAGCGCAGCGCAGCCCCGGCAGCCGCGTTCACGGCGGTGGACACATTCGCACCCTAATGACGGGATACGCTTTTACGCTAACAAATCACCCCACTGCCGAAGTTAATCAGGAATATCTACTGGTACAGACCACGTTGTTTTTACAGGACAACGCGCAGCACAGCGGCCAGGCTCAACACTTTTCTTATTCGACCACCTTTGAACTGCATCCAACCCGTGAGGTGTTTCGTCCACAACGAACAATAAGCAAACCGCATACCAAAGGACCGCAAAGCGCCATCGTTACCGGCCCGGCGGGGCAGGAGATCTGGACCGATAAATACGGGCGGGTAAAGGTGCAGTTTGGCTGGGATCGCTACGGCAAAATGGATGAAAACAGCTCCTGCTGGATACGCGTCAGCTACCCTTGGGCAGGCAAGGGCTTCGGGATGATACAGATCCCGCGTATTGGTCAGGAAGTGTTAGTGGACTTTAAAAATGGCGACCCGGATCTGCCCATCATTATCGGGCGTACCTATAACCAGGACACTATGCCGCCGTGGGGGTTGCCAGGAATGGCGTCGCAAAGCGGGATATTCAGTCACTCGCTCTATGGCGGACCAACGAACGGGAACATGCTGAGGTTTGATGACAAAACAGGCGCGGAGGAAGTGAAATTCCATGCCGAAAAAGACCTGAATACAACGGTAAAAAACAATGAAACACATACGGTAAATGCCGACCGGACAAAGACCATCATACATAACGAAATTACGAAAGTGCATATCGATCGCACAGAAGATGTCTTTGGCAAACATACCGAAACAATTAAAGGAACGCGTGAAATTAAGGTGACGGAAGGAGATCAGTTTCTCACGGTGGAAAAAGGGATACGGGAGGTGATCGTAAAAACAGGTACCAGTACTGAAACGGTCGAAAAAGATATCTCAGTAACTTCTCTCTCCGGGGCTATTCATCTGACAGCTAAAACACAAATTACGCTAACCGTAGGCAAAAGCTCTCTCACCATGAATTCAGACGGCACCATCATACTGGATGGCCCCACCCATCTGGCACTCAATCCACAGTAAAAATCGCTGTATTCAACAGGATATATCCCTATGCAATACCTTATTAATGAAGGTCATTTTTCCCTGCCCGGAAACTGGCAGGACAGCACAATGAACATCCTAACGCCAGTACTGAGCGACGTCGCAGGCGCAAATCTGGTGGTGACTCGCGAAAACCTGCCGGAAGGGGCGGAATTCAGCGACTACCTGGCCGTGCAGAAGAAGAAATTTCGCACTGAGTTGAAAGCGATGACGTTCACGGTAGAAGAGCCCTGCCATGTTGAAGAGCGTCCTGCGGAATACTGGGAGTTTAGCTGGAACAACAACGGCATAACGATACAGCAGCTACTGCTGGTGATGCTCAACGGTCGACAGGTTCTGACGCTGACTTATTCCTCAACGCAGGCGCTGGCAGAGGAAGACCGTAAAGCCATGCAGGGAGCGCTGCTGCATTTTCGTTTTGGGATGCCGCAGGGCAAATAGTTCTGTTGGTTCCGCAGGGAGGACGGATAAATGACGGAAAAAAGCGCGCAGGAAAAGCTGGCGGAGCTGGACCAACGGGGCAGTAATGCCGAATCAGTAGAAAATATAGCCACGACAGGACATATCGCCAGTACCGGAATAATGGTCGTCAGTATGGTGGGGGCAACGGCAAAAGTAGGACTGGCAGCAGCAGCGGCAAATACCTGTGCAGCTGGCGTAGCCAAAGCCGTTGCTGGTTTTGGCGGCCCTCTGATTGCCGGAATGGCAGGAGGGATGTTGGGAGGATGGCTGGGCACCAAAGCAGGTGACTGGTTTATGGACACCTGGGGCAAAGATCACGCCGTTTCTGGTCCCACTGAGATTCCGGCGTGTGTGGGGCATCACATCGTTCATAACAATTCCTTTCTTGGCGCAATTGGTGGGTTGATCGGCGGACTTATTGTCGGGGTTGCGGTGGGGGCTCTGGTTGTTGCGACTGGGGGAGCAGCACTTGGCGTACTTGCCGCTACCGTCGCGGCCGGAGCCGGGGGGCTGGCAGGGGGATTTATCGGCGGTGCAGTTATGGCTATTGGCTCCCGCTGGGCCTCAGATACCGGAGAAATTGCTGAAGGTTCACCCAACGTTACCTTTGAAGGAAAAGCAGTAGCACGGGTAACCGATCCGGTTATTTGCAGCAAAGATCCGGGCCAACCGCCGCCGCAGATTGCTGAAGGCAGTCAAATCATTTCCGTAAACGGTCTGCCACTGGCGCGTAAGGGGCATAAAATCACCTGTTCGGCAGTGATTCAGGACGGGTGTAAAACCATCACTGCGGATAAGACTACCGGGCAGTATGGGCCGATAAATGCGGATATGTCTGTTACAGAACAATCAATCATATCCGGTATAGAGGTCCTTTCAGCCCTGTGGGGTGCAAGACAGTTAAACCGTGCTGCCAATCAGCGTATCAACCAAGGATTCAGCGACCCGGTGGATGCGGGAACAGGCGAATATCTGGACTACCGCACTGATTTCCACTGGCCGCATACTCTGCCATTAACGCTAAAGCGCGCCTATACGGGGCGTCACACTGTGAGCGGCCTGTTGGGCAGTCGCTGGCAGTGCAACTGGTCACAGTACCTGGAGTTCGACTCCGATGGGCAGAGCGTCACTTTGTATGATGCCGAAGGCTTATGTCCGGCCTATGCCACGGAGCAGGAGCCGTACAATTGCCGCAATCTGCTGGTGCCACACTACCGGCTGATGGGCAGCCGCAACCGGGCCATCATTTTCGATGAGCACACGCAGCAAAGTTATATCTTTACCCCTGTTTCACCCGGTGCACGCCGCCTGCGGCTCTCCGCCATCAAAGATCGTAACCGTAACGAAATCCGTTTTCTTTATAACGGTGTGGGCCATCTGACAAACGTCGAACATAGCGGCGGCCTGCGCCTGCGGGTAATGTGCGGCCAGGAAGGGCTGATTTACCGCGTCAGTGACGAGGCAGACGGCAGTGAACTGGTGCGCTACGACTATGTTCACCACGCCGATGAATGGCGACTGCGTGATGCGCAAACACGGTTTAACGGTACGCTGCACTACACCTACACGGAACAGGGCTGGCTAAATTCCTGGCGTGACAACGGCCCCACACACTTTCACCTGCGTTATGACGACGAAGGACGGGTGGTGGCAACGGGTACCGAAGAGGGGTTGTACAACGACACCTTCCGCTATTTTCCGGCAGAACGTAAAACGGAGTACATCGACGCGACGGGCGCGGTTACCACCCTGTGGTTTGATGAAACCTGGCTGCTGATAAAACAGCTCGACCCGTTGGGACACACCACCGAGTGGGAACGCGATGAATACGACCATCCGCTGTGCATCCGACAACCGGGCGGGCGTGTTACGCAAATCAAACGCGATTACGCCGGGCGTATTCTGAGTGAAACCGACGCAGACGGGCGCAAGCGGGAATGGCAGCGGGATGCATTTGGGCTGATAACCGCATACCGCGACCACCGTACCACGGCGGCATACCGATATAACAATGAAGGAAATTTGGTCTACCGAGAGGTGAATGGCCGGAAATGGCAGTATCGCCATACCGAAGACGGTCAGATTAAGGAAGTGACTCACCCGGACGGCAGCTGTGAGCAGTGGAGCTATAACGCTCAGGGCAGTCTGACGGCGCATACCGACGCGGCAGGCAGGACGACACATTACGCGGAAGACCGATGGTTGCGTCTGACGGCGATGACCGATGCCGAAGGGCGCAGCACGAGCTGGCAGTATCGTCCGGGTGAGGGCAACCCGCATGAAAAGGTCAGCACGGTTATCCGTGCTGACGGCGGCGCAGAGACATTCCACTACGATGGCGAAGGAAAAATCGCCGCCCATACCGGTGCAATGGGCCAGACCACACGCTACCGGCACGGGGCATTTGACCTGCTGCGTGAGGTGGAGGACGCGGGGGGGCAGCGTATTGTTTGCGACTACGATGGCGCCGCGAGGCTGACGCAGCTAACACGCCCGGGCAACCAGTGCTGGCGGCTGTATTACGACGCGGCAGGGCAACTGGCAGGGGAGGATGACTGGTCAGGGCGTCGGACGGTTTACCACCGTGATGAGCAGGGCCGTCTGACTGAGAAAATCCGCCCGGACGGCAGCGCGTGGCGCTATACGCGGGATGAGTATGGCCGGGTGACGGCGATAACCAGCGACCATCAGCACATGCGCTACGGTTATGACCGCCATGACCGGATGGTGAGCGCGGAAGTGTATGAGTGCAGTGATGCCACACTGAAGGACTTCGCGCTGACCAGCCGCATCACGCTGGAGTGGGATGCGCAGCACCGGCTGGTGGCGGAGGAGCAGGACGGTCAGCGCACGGAATACCGCTACGATGAGGCGGGACGGCTGACGGGAACAAAAACCGCCGACGGCGAAACGGCCCGGGAATACGATGCCTCTGGCGTACTGACGGCGTACCGCAGCAACAACCACCGGGTGGATTTTGGGCATACGCGTTCCGGCCAGGAAAAACAGCGGCGCTACCGCCCGGAGGATGAAGAACGCTGGCTGGAGCAGACGCCGCTGAACCATGCGGTCTATACCCAGTCGCAGGGCTATGACGCCTGCGGACGTACAGCGTGGCAACGGCAGGGAGCAGAGCGGCTGGAAGGCAGCCATGAGAGCGTGATGCCGTGGCGGGCTCTGGGTGAGCATCGTTATACGTGGGATAAATCGGGCCGCCTGACGGGCCATGAAGTGCGGTCAAAAACGCACACGGAACGGGAAACGCGTTACAGCTATGACCGCCGCGACCAGGTCACGCACGTGCTGCGGCTGAACGCCGACGGCCCGGCGGTGGAAGAACGCTACCGCTATACGCTCAGTGAGCAGATAGCGGAAAGCCGAATAAACGGCATCCTCTCCCGGCACGACTACCGCAACGAGTGTGTGACGCAGGCGGGGGACAGTCGCTATGAATACGATGCCTGCGGACGGATGATAAAACGCACCGAACAGAAGCGGGGCTTCCGGGCGCAGGAGTGGCGCTACCGCTGGGATGACTTTGACCGCCTGCGGGAGGTGAGGACGCCGGACGGGGAGGTGTGGCAGTACCGCTATGATGCGTTCGGGCGCAGAACGGCGAAGCGCAGCGTCATCCGCGCGGCGTGGAAGCATCAGCAACACCCGGTCAGTGAGGTTCGTTATCAGTGGCAGGGCATGGTGCTGTCGGCGAGTGAAAAGCGCTACGCGGACGGCAGCCCGGCGCTGCGTGAGCAGTGGCACTACCGGGGTGATTTTGACCTGCTGGCGAAAGAAGCGCGGGCGGCGAACGATGAGCGGAGTGACTTCTACCCGATAGTGAGCGGCCCGGACGGTGCGCCGCAGGAGATGTACAGTGCGAACGGAAGAAAGGTGTGGACGCGGCAGCGCAGCCTGTGGGGACGGGTTGCGGCGAACGACTCGCCATATAACGCGCGTGAAAGCTGTGACGCGGGTTTTATGGGCCAGTGGCAGGATGAGGAAAGCGGGCTGTGGTATAATTTACACCGCTACTACGATGCCGGAACCGGGCAGTATGTAAGCCAGGACCCGATAGGGCTGGCGGGTGGTTTAAATACGCAGTCGTATGTGCATAACCCGGTGGGCTGGTGCGATCCGTGGGGGTTATTAGATTGTCCCTTAAAATTTTATAAAGGCAAAGCAGATGATTTAGAAAAAAATGGTAATGTATCTGAGCAATTAAAATCTTTGAAGAGGGGAACAAAGGAATGGAAGGAAGCGGTTAAGGCAATGCAAGAAGCTGTGAGCAATGGTGAAAAATTTCAGGTGAGAGTTGAGTCAAGCACTGATGCAAAAGCATTTCTGAGTGAAGCTCAAGGAAATATGAATCATTATTCAATGAATGCTAACTCAGGGAGAGCTGATGGCGTACCCAAATACCCTAAAGGTTATGAGCAACACATGCGTTCAGCTCAGAAAGAGGGCTTTTTGGATCTTTCTCATATTAAATATTATAACAATGGAACAGATGGCCATATTTTTTACAATATCCCCAATTAGATTGTGATTAAGGTAGGTTATGAAAGATAAGTTCACTTTTGAAAGGTTAATAGCGACAAAGAAAGAATTTAGCATGCATGATAAAGATGCAGTGTTTTTTTCAATGCGTAACTTCATTGGCGAAAATAGCAAGCCTACTTGGATTGACTCGCTGTCTGAATTAAAAGGTGTGATGACTGATGATGAGTATTATATTGCACTTAATCTGATTGTAACAAAAGGGAGGAAACAGTTTTTCAAAGGTACGCTTGTTTCATGTTTGAAAAATGACTTGTTACATTTCTTAGGTTTGGAGTTTAGTGCGGAAAAAGGATGCTCCAGACCATTTATAATATCACCGCTGTTTTCTATGCGACCAAGATATGTTATTTCCATTAGTGAGGAAGCAGGTATTCGATATTATAATTGGAAAGATCAAGTGTCCAAATAGGGTTGCGCCTCCATTTTTTGATTGATGAAAACTGTTGGGTTTTGATAATGTTCACTAACAGCCACGATTATGGCTTCTTATCGGTTTGATTAGTCATGTAAGCTTTATTCTGCAAAATTGAAAATGCCAGTTTATCAACAAAACATTCCGGTAACATCTGCCCCTCTGAAAATTTTACAAATATATAAAGAACAATATAGCGTTTGTGACCTACCTGAAGGTCATTCATCAGTTCTTCATTTGCCATATGGACAAACTGTTCCCGCCACAAAAGTCTGGGTTAGGCATAATAGTAATGGTAAGACAGTACATGCATACCCAATGGAGTAAATAATGAGTTTCTATATTCAATTAAGCAATCCAAGAATTAATGCCATGAATGTAAAAAATGAAGTTGGGATAACTGAGGTTATTGAAGATTTATTCCCTTTGGGAACAGAGGGTTTAATAATTTGTTGGAGCGGCGTTCGTTTTTCACTGAGTTATAAGTATGATATTCCAGTTATTTTTGATGATATAATCAGGATGGTTGAAAATATAAGTTCGTCTCAAAATGGAATGATTAATGTTTTTTGGCCTTCCAACACATTCAGTAGTGATTGGTGTATCTCTTGGAAAAGTGAAAGTATTCAATGTAATACTGTGTGGGAAAGTGTGGGCGGAGGCGTTGAGTCAGTTTTAAATAGTGTTAGCTCATTAGAATGTGGGAGGAATTATTTCATTGGAGAATGGATTGCTGTTTTGCGAATGATTAAGAAAAAACTCGTTAATTCTGGCGTTGATCTGAATTTAATAATAGGTATAAAAGAGTTGAATGAGTTACTTGATGCCAGGTGTGATGATGTTGGGTATTTATACACTAAAGAAACCTGGGCTATTTTATAAAACAATAAAAATAAATGTGTAAAAAATAAAAGGTACTGTCTTTAAATACGACTTCCGCCCGCAATTATCGAGACTCCCTCCAAAAAATCGCTAACTGTGACAATGTCAAATTCCAGCTCAGTACTGGCATTGTCCATTTTTCTGCATGCTCACGCCGAGGGGCGTAGCACGAGCTGGCAGTACCGTCCAGAGGATGAAGAACACCGGCAGGGAGCAGAGCGGCTGGAAGGCAGCCATGAGAGCGTGATGCCGTGGCGGGCCCTGGGTGAGCATCGTTATACGTGGGATAAATCGGGCCGCCTGACGGGCCATGAGGTGCGGTCAAAAACGCACACGGAACGGGAAACGCGTTACAGCTATGACCGCCGCGACCAGGTCACGCACGTGCTGCGGCTGAACGCCGACGGCCCGGCGGTGGAAGAACGCTACCGCTATACGCTCAGTGAGCAGATAGCGGAAAGCCGGATGAACGGCATCCTCTCCCGGCACGACTACCGCAACGAGTGCGTGACGCAGGCGGGGGACAGTCGCTATGAATACGATGCCTGCGGACGGGTGATAAAACGCACCGAACAGAAGCGGGGCTTCCGGGCGCAGGAGTGGCGCTACCGCTGGGATGACTTTGACCGCCTGCGGGAGGTGAGGACGCCGGACGGGGAGGTGTGGCAGTACCGCTATGATGCGTTCGGGCGCAGAACGGCGAAGCGCAGCGTCATCCGCGCGGCGTGGAAGCATCAGCAACACCCGGTCAGTGAGGTTCGTTATCAGTGGCATGGTATGGCGCTGTCGGCGAGTGAAAAGCGCTACGCGGACGGCAGCCCGGCGCTGCGTGAGCAGTGGCACTACCGGGGTGATTTTGACCTGCTGGCGAAAGAAGCGCGGGCTGATAAGACACGGTAAGCCGGATGTAGATACCCATCAGAAGCTCTCCTCAGATGAGATGGCACAGTGGATTGCCGCTTATGATCGCAGCGAAGTTAGCGAAAACCCGCCAGCGGCATTAATACATTTCCTTTCAACCCCTCCACGTGTTGCTGTTGCCAGTTCATTACCCAGAGCCATCACCTCAATAAAAAAACTGGGGATTGAACCTACGGTTATTGATTCCGACTTCAGGGAAGCGCAATTACCGTTAATCAATCTTCTGTGGCTGAAAATATCGCCTTTAACTTACGCGTTCTGGCTGCGGATATTATGGCTGGCAGGATTTGCCGGAAAGGTTGAATCGCGCTCCCTTGCGCAAAAGCGTGCTGCGCTAGCGGCAGGTAAACTTATCCAACTGGCGGAAAATAACCCAACCGTAGTGCTGATGGGGCACGGGATCTTCAACCGTATGCTGGGGGCGATGTTGAAAAAAGTCGGGTTCAGCGTGACCGCAAAAACCGGGAAAGGCTACTGGCATGCCGTGGAATTTGAGAAACCTTAACCCATCTGATTTTTGAATCAATTACATCGACTTCTTGCATTATTCATCGCCAGATCCGAATGATAATCTGCCTCACGCCCAGGAATAATGACCCCTACATAAGAAGGACATGATGAAATCCACCTCCCTTGTACTGGCAGGCTGCATGCTACTGTCATCTACGGTTTCGCAGGCGTTTGCTGCCACCGAAACGCTACCCGGTTTTGCTGAAGGTGCGCAGGTGATGAAAGTCACCCCGTCGCAGGGCCAGACCGATCTCTTCAGCAACATTATCTATTCGCAGGTGAAAGAGGGCATTGCGTTCCGCCAGCTCAAAATGTCACTGCTGGTACCGCGTAATAACGACCTGAAGCCAGCGATTGTTTACTTCCCTGGCGGTGGGTTTATGACCGCTAATCACGATAAGTACATTGCGATGCGCATGGCGCTGGCGAATGCGGGCTATGTGGTCGCAGCGGCGGAATACCGTGTGGTTCCGGATAAATTCCCGGCACCCGTCGTGGACGGCAAAACCGCCGTCCGTTACCTGCGGGCGCACGCGAAGGAGTTCAATATCGATCCGGCCCGTATTGCTGTTCTGGGGGACTCTGCGGGCGGATGGCTGGCGCAAATGCTCGGCACCACCAACGGTGACAAAACCTTTGATAAAGGCGATTACGCAGAGCAGTCTTCCGACGTGCAGGCGGTCGCGACGCTTTATGGCATCTCGAATCTGCTGAATATTGGTGAAGGCTTCCCGGAACAGGTACAGCAGGTACATCGTTCGCCAGCGGTCACCGAAGCGCTATTGGTTCACGGCTCGGCGTTTCGCAACTTTGCAGGTGCAACCATCGATAGCGACCCGAAAAAGGCACTCGCTGCCAGCCCGATGGGGCACATTACCGGGCACGAACCGCCGTTTTTGATCATGCACGGCAGCGCAGATTCACTGGTTTCTCCGCAGCAAAGTGCGCAGCTTTATCAGGCGCTGAAAGCCAAAAAAGAGACCGCTGAGTATGTGCTGATAGAAGGTGCAGAACATGGTGATATCAACTGGTATCAGCCGCAGGTGATTGACCATGTGGTGAACTGGTTCAGACAGACTCTCGGCGCGCCGTTAAAACAAAGCGCTCCGGCATCGGCCGACAAAAAATCTAACCTGTAAAAAAAAGCCCCCGAATGCCAGCGCACCCGGGGGCTTTACTCTCTCCCAAACCCGGTCAACCGCGTGGAGACTTATCCGCGGTTCTCTTCAATGTAGTATGCCAGGTCTGCTGGCGTTTTCAGCACGGTAGCCACTTCGGTGGGAGGGATCATGCAGCCGTAAACGTCCTGCACTTCCAGTACCAGGTCCACGGCCAGAATGGAGTCGAGAATGTCGGACTCAATCAGCTCGTCGTGGAAACCCACTTTGCGGGATAACACTTTTTCAAACAGCGCGAGAATTTCTTGTTCCATCTTTTTTTCCTGGATAATTAGTTTGTGCGGGCGTGAGTGTCCAGCAACTTACGATCAATTTTGCCGTTAGGGTTCAGCGGCAACGCGTCTTTAATGATGATCTGAGACGGCACCATGTAGTGCGGTATCACCTCAGACAGCGATGACTTGATCGCCTCGGGGGCAAGATCCGTCACGCAGAACGCCGCAATACGCAGAACACCACCGCCGGATTTCATCAGCGGTAACACCACGGCTTCGTTGATGCCAGACATCGCCAGCAGGCGGTTTTCAATTTCGTTAATTTCAATGCGATAGCCGTTCAGCTTGATCTGGCTGTCGTTGCGGCCCTGGCAGTAGAGCAGGCCGTCTTCGTAGCCAAGATCGCCGGTGCGGTAACCGCGATACTGTTCGCTCTCGCGGTGCAGCAGTTTTTCGGCATTCTCCTGTGCCAGGCCCAGGTAGCCACGCATCACGTTTTTACCCCAGATGATCAACTCGCCTTCGGCGGTAATCTCCATATGGGATTCCGGCATCATCGCGCCAACGGGCAGCAGATCGATGTCGTTGTTGAGGATCTCATCGGTGATTTCGATGACCGTGGTGGCGATGGTCGCTTCCGTTGGGCCATAGGAGTTGAGGATTTTGGCGTGCGGGAAGCGGCGGCGTAACTGTTTCACCAGCGCTTTGTTCAGCACCTCACCAATAAACACAAACACCCCAAGCTGCGGCAAATAGTCGCTGTTGAACTGTGGCGAGAGCAGGCGCTGGTAGGCAAACGACGGCGTCGATACCCAGACGGAAACGTCATTCTCTTTCAGACGATCCAGCCAGTTTTCAGCGGCAATGTCTTCTTTGGCGTTCAGCACGATGTGCCCCCTGGTCGCCAGGTTGGCCAGCAGCGGGATAAGCGACAGGTCAAAACTGAACACCGCGTGGTTCATCAGCACCGGGTTGGCAGGCAGAGAAAAGTCGTCGCGCACCCATTTCATAAAGTGCCACACGCTCTCGCGGCCAATCTGCACCCCTTTGGGTTTGCCGGTGCTGCCGGAGGTGAACATGATGTACGCCAGATCCTGCTCGGCGAGCACCTGTCCCGCCTCGGCGGTTTTAATAAATTGCTTCGTCACCACATCATAGTAGTACGGCGCATTGGCGAGATGGCAGATCTCTCTCAGACGTTCCTGAGGGTAGATGCAATCGACCGGAATGTACGGAATGTTGTGCAGAAGGCAGCTATAAATGGCGACGGCAAATTCCGCCTGCTGGTGGCCGTACAACACCACCGGCGTACCGGCTGGCTGTTGGCACTCTTTATAACGTTCAGCCCAGTCGACCACTGCATCGGACAATTCAAGCCAGGTCAGGGCATCATCACTGCCGCTGATCGCCAGCTGGTGCGGGTTGGCAGGGGCACGTAACGCTGCACGCAGGAAGTCTTGTAATTCAACGAGTTCAGTTTGATTTTTCATAGGGGAGACATTCCACTAAAGATGTAAAGGGAGGCCGCGGCGCTTCCCAGCGTCAGAATTCGTCCCAAAAAAGCGATAACCGGTAGCTGAAGCCAGTTGCTCAATGCCGGATTGCGTTTGGCAGACCAAAGCAGCATGTTGTGAGCAACAGAGATGGCGCCAAAGAGCGCGCCGCTGATGACGTAGTGCCGTTCCAGCCCGTTCCATGCCCCCATACAAAACAGGGTGCAGAAGATGCCAATATTCTGCGCGAGAGTTTTGTTCTGACGGAAAAAGTCGAGCTTCATCAGATTCATATAAATTGGCATAAAGACCACGTCACGCAGCCACTCAGAGAGGCTGACGTGGAATCGACGCCAGAAATCCTGTGGGTTTTTTGCCAGAATCGGCAGGTTGAAGTTGGCCGGAATGTTCAGACCAAACAAGCGACCAGCCCCAATAGCCATGTTGCTGTAACCCGCAAAGTCAAAGTAGAGATAGGTGCTGTAGGCCACCGACATCACCACGCCGACGGTCCAGTCAAACGGGCGATGGCTCCAGGACTGAATCACCAGGTTGTCGATCAGCATCGCCAGCAGGAATTTCTGGATAATTCCGGTGAAAATCTGTTCCATCGCGGTTAAAAACTGCTCGCGATTGATGGCAAATACCGGTTTATTAATGTCATTTACCCAAGTCCGCCAGCGGTACATTGGGCCAGCGAGAATAATAAAGGGCATAAACAGATAGCAGAAATAGTGCAGGAAATTGCGACCGTCTTTCTTGTTGCGATAAAGCAGTACATCTATGGCGCGAAACGTCATAAATGAAAGGCCAATCATGCCCCAGTGGTTGTTCAGGTGCAGTTTTACCAGCAGTAGCGGCAGCAATGTTAAAGTGACCGCCTGCCAGGTTTTTAACCAACCTTTGTCTTTTAATGTGACGAGACCATAAAAAGCGAAAAATACCGCCACCGGAATAAGATAGTCATCCTGGAAAATATATCCCCAACCCACTGCGGCCAGCACTGAAAATGCCGATAAATAGGTCAGGCGAAAACTGAGGATGCGATTCACCAGCGCAAAAATCAGCGCGGATGAAAAAAGCCAGAAAAAGAATGTGCCAGAGCTATACATCATTCACCCTCAGAATTTTTGGTATTCAAAATGGACTTTAATATTTTTGCTGTCGTCCACGGTGGACCATGCAACGACCGTCACTGCCAGAAAGAGATAAAGGAAAAAAAGGCGCATTGCATATTTCATCATTTAAAATTCTCCGCAATAAAACGGTCCATCGGCACCCACGCCAGTTCAGTCGGGTGCAGGCGATCCCAGTTCCAGCCGTTCTGATAAGGTTGGGCATACATATCCAGATAAGGCACCTGGTTTTCTTTGAGAATGGCCTGGATTTGTTTATCCGTAGACTGGAACGTATCGGTGTTGTACAGCGCCCACGGGTTAATCGGATCGACGATCGCAATCACCTGTACATGGCGTGATTTCAGGAGCTGAACGGTCTGACGGAAAACCTCGATTTGCTTCGGTACGACCGGTGTGTCATCCCACTGTTCCGCTGTATCACCCACTTCATAAATGGATTTATCCATCCACATAGTGGCGGCACTTTGCTGGCGTCTTTTGTTCAGCTCGCGTGCATGAGCCAGTTCCTGATCCCAGTCGGGCTGAGCGCTGGCAGTCTGCGGTACCGGCCATGACGGCGCGGTTTTCGTCTCAATGTTGAGCAGGGCATACCAGTCGTTTTTCACCAGCGTGCAGAAATTGGCAAACTGGAAACTGACCTCATTCCAGACCATGTCGAAATCCCAACCGGATTCTTTCATTTGGGCGAAGGTCAAATGGCTGACTTCTTCTTTATCAATATTTTTTAAGTAATTAACCAGTAGTGGACGTGCCTGTGGATCCTTCATCAGTGGATCAAAAATCGGCGACGGGAAATGGTCGGCAAAAATGGCTGGCGGAATGCCCTTGGAATAAAAACTGTCCGGCGCTAACAGCAAGACAACTTTACTTTTTTCATTCAGATCATCTTTAAAACGGGAAAACATTAAGAACTGCGTAATGTCATCAACGAATGCATCACCATAGGCGACAACAGGTTTATGTAATTGGTTATTAAAGTAATTATAAATCGCATAATGCTCATTGGCGGACGTTGCTACTTCAGATGCACCAATAAAGAAAATAGCATTCCCTTTTAACGCATGGGAAATCGTCGCTATTTTATCGGCCTGTTCTTTTTGCGTTCCTTCCATTGATTTGATCAACGGATGAAATTTAAGCGGCGGAGAGAAGCTCGTCACCACCGGATGTATACAGAGGAACAAGATGGCGAGCGTCGCCATCAAGATATGTAGGCAGAGTGTATTTTTTATTTTCATTATAAATGTGAAACGACCTGGTATTAATTTGTTTAAAATTTGTGAGTTTTAAATTCACAATAAATCGACTTCTTTATATCTGACACTATATACCAGGGGCATCACAGGTGATGAGCGTTTCCGTGTAACGGTTTGTACAGTCTTAGCGTGGTAATAATACGTTTCGCATGCAATGCGGAAATAGTGTGCAAAAGCAGTGGTTTTATTTCACTTTTGCGACAGGGAAGGGGTTGTGGGCTGAGGAAATCCTACAAAAAAACGAGCACTGTCTGTCTCCTCTCCCTTGAGGGAGAGGAATCCCCAGTAATATTACGTTTTACAGCGATAACACCGCGCCATGAGAATAAAACAGCCACCGCGATGACAGGGTCCGGCTGAAAATCGATGAGGCGTTGACGGCTGACCGGGGCCGCCCGCAGGGAAGCGGGCGGAGGGGATAGCCTACAAGGATGTAGGCTGGTCCCCGACCCGAAAGTCAGACGACATAAGACGAATGTACCGCGCCAACGGCGATTTTCCTGGCCGGGAGCCCGGGTCGCCAGGGCGGTGGCGATGAGCCGCCCTGGCACGTTCACAGGTTCTGGCGTGACAGAAAAGCAAGGAACATAAGGTGAACGGAATGACCATCAGAGCCGCATGTTCCCCCTCACCCTAACCCTCTCCCTCAAGGGAGAGGGGACCGTTAAGTGCTTGCATTGGAATCCCTCATTCCCCTGGGGCGAACGAGAAAACGAGCAAGCACTGGCGGTTACTTCACTGCCCCTGAACACTGATCAGACACCCCATTCAACCCCTCACTTTCACGGCTGAACGATTTAAAGCGTTGTTGGTCATCCAGCTTCACGACGTAAATCGAATCAAAATCGGCTGATGGCCACGACGGAACCTGGCTGGCATCGCCGCCGCTGTTTTTGACCAGCGCTCTGGCTGCTGTGACCAGGTTTTTATGTTCCCAGGAGAGGAAGGTCAGTGGAACCGGCTTCAACGCGAGTAACTCCGTCACCAGTTTCTCGGTCTGGTCGGCATGAAAGCGCAGATCGATAGGTTTGGATACCTGAATGGCAAGTGGGGTGAGGGTGGTCAGCGGGCGTAGAGAACTGCCGAGCTTTTTCTCTTTCGGTGCGGAGGCATACAGCGCATCCGGCGTGCCGTAGCGGCCGAGCAGCACCGAAGGGAGACTCAGGGCACGGTTTAAACCCTTGCAGGTCAACTGCCCGCTTTCATTGTCCGGCTTTTCCCCGTGGCGAAAAAAGACGTAGGTGCTGTCGGCGGAGGCAAACATCGGCGTCAGCAGGGTAGCTGTCAGTAACACGGCGAGCGTTGTTTTCATCTTATTGTCCGAAAAGTGAACGAAACTGTGCAGGGTAAAGGGAATTAACGACGCCAGTATAGGGGGAAAACACGCACGTACGCCCGCAGTTAACCGTTACGGCGCATTGCAGACGACACGGGAGGAAATTTTTTTGCGGTGAGCGAAACTTTCTCAAGCGCCCGAGCGAACTGTCTATGAGCGTTAACTTATTCGAACCGAAAATCACTTCGTGGAGTGCAACATGATCTCAATGAAAAAGACCTTTCTGAGCCTCACCTCTGCCGTACTGTTTAGCGTCTCGATGCTGTCGACCAGCGCCCTGGCTGCGTTGCCCGTTGGCGCGCAGGCGCCAGACTTTCAGTTGCAGGGCGCACTGGCAGGAAAACCGCTGACCTTCTCACTCAAGCAAGAACTGCAGAAAGGACCGGTCGTACTCTACTTCTTCCCGGCAGCCTTCAGCCAGGGCTGTACTATCGAAGCCCATGCCTTTGCAGAAGCAACGGATGATTTCAAAAAACTCGGGGCCACGGTAGTGGGCGTGACCGCCGGGAACGTTGATCAGGTGGATGAGTTCTCGAAACTGGAGTGCCGCGATAAGTTTACTGTCGCTGCCGATCCGGGGGCCAAAATCGCAGGCGAGTATAAGACGCTGATGGAGATGAAGGGCAAAACGCTTTCTGATCGCACCTCTTACGTCATCGCCCCGGATGGCAAAATCCTGCTGAGCTACACTGACAGAAACCCGGAAGCACATATTCAGAAAACGATGGACGCCGTGAAAGAATACAAGAACTCGCATTCATAAAACGCGCCTGTTCATTCACTCACTCGTCATCCGAGAATCGCTATGTTGACCGCTATGCTCGCCGCCTTTGCAGGCGGCATTATTCTCAACTTTATGCCCTGCGTTTTTCCGATTATTTCGCTCAAGGCGCTGGGGCTCATCCGTCATTCCCAAAGTACGGCACAGACCCGTAAAGAGGGGCTCGGTTTTCTGCTCGGCACAGTCGTGACGATGATGGCGCTGGCGGGTGTTTTGCTGGCACTGCGTGCAGGTGGGACGGCCGTCGGTTGGGGATTCCAGTTGCAGTCACCGCTGGTGATTGCCTTCCTCGCGCTGGTAATTCTCGGAGCCGCGCTCAACCTGTTGGGCGTATTTGAAGTCGGACTCTCTATGCAGCGGGCAGGGGAGATCTCCGTAGAACGTGGTGCGTTTGTGCGTGCAGCACTAACCGGGGCCCTCTCCATTATTGTTGCCACGCCGTGTGCCGCACCCTTTATGGCGGGAGCCATTGGCTACGCCCTGGTGCAGCCACCCACGGTAGCGCTGGCGATTTTCTTCGCCCTTGCGCTGGGCTTTGCCGCACCGTTTAGCGCAGTTTCGCTGTTCCCGGTACTCGGTAAATGGCTGCCGCGCCCCGGTGCATGGATGAGCACGCTTAAACACGGTCTGGCATTTCCGATGTTTGGTGCGTTTGGCTGGCTGGTCTGGGTGCTGGCTCAGCAGGCAGGGACGACGGCGCTGGCGGCAATCCTTGCGGCTGCCGTGGTGCTGAGCTTTGCCGCCTGGCTTTATGGTATGGCTCAGCAGCGTCGTTTTGCCGGGAAGCGGCATGTGGTGCTGTTTGCGGTGACGGCGGCACTGGTTCTGGCGGTGATCGTTCCGCTGCCTTCTGTTATCAAAAACGCCACGCCTGAACCGACGGTGGCGAAAGTTGAAGAGATGAAATGGTCGCCGCAAACCGTGGCGGACAATCGTGGTCATGGCAAAGCGATTTTCGTGAATTTCACGGCGTCGTGGTGTATCACCTGTCAGGTGAATGAACGTACCTCGCTCTCTACTCAAACGGTCAAGGATGCGCTGGCGCGCACCGACACGCTCTACATGGTGGCGGATTCGACTAAATTTAACGCCGATATTGATGATGCGATGAGTGAGCTGGGCGGTGGGAGTTTACCGCTGTATGTGGTCTATCCGGCAGACGGCAGTGCGCCGAAGATTTTGCCGCAGGTGCTCACGCCCTCGATTGTGGTGAATGCCCTCACCCAGGCCAGCGGGAAAAAAACGTGAGTCCGCAAATAAAGGCGGAATATGGATAAATGTGAGGCATCGCGAGACGAATGGCCAGAACTAATGGCGCTTGCGCAGGCCGGGGATCAGGCTGCCTATACGCGGTTGCTGAAGGCGCTGGTCCCGGTCATTCGTTCCCTGGTGTACAAGCATATTGCTGATGATGTGCTGATGGATGATGTGATTCAGGATGTGCTGTTGACAGTGCACCGTGTGCGGCATACCTACTGCCCGGACTCGCCTTTTTTACCGTGGCTGATGGCGATAACCCATGCCCGTTCTGTCGATGCGCTACGCCGACGTGGGCGGTATCAGCACCGGGAAGTGGACGATAGCGCGATGCCTGAATACGCCCTCGTGAGCGGCCTGGATATACAGAGTTCTCACGAGGAACTGATTATGTTGCTCAACCAGTTGCCCCCACGGCAACGGGATGTCGTTGAGCAGATCCATCTGCGTGAAATGACGCTTTCAGAAACGGCGACGCGCAACAATCTGACGGTCTCTGCCGTCAAATCATTGCTGCATCGCGCATTAAGTAATCTTCGTCGGTTAGGAGCACATCATGGCCGATCATGATCTGTTAATTGAGCAGTTAAGCCGCACCATGACCCCGGTGAAACGCCCCTTTTCTCCCGGCTGGCGCGTGGTGGCATGGGTCGCGATGGCGATGCCTGCGGGCGCAATGGCCAGTTTGCTGGTGCATCGAACGTTCACCGACTGGACCCAAAGCGGTGCCGGATGGGCGGTGGTACAGCTTCTGTTGACCTTTGTGGTGGGCGCGCTGGCCATTCGTAATGCGTTTTTACTGAGTATCGCCGGGCAGCGTCCGCTTAGCTGGAAATTATTTGCCCCGCTGATTATCACCTGGTTTGGCATCACCTTTGCCAATATGCACCTGCACCATACTGTTCCGGCGACCAGCCACGGGGAAGGGCCAAACTGTTACCTGTTTATGGTGGTGGTCAGCGTGCCGATGATGGCAATGGTGATTGGCTATTTACGCCGTACCCGCAGCTTATTTCCGGCCCGCAGTCTGGGTGCAGCCGGAGCCGGTGTGGCCTGCATGGCCTTGACCCTGCTCGCGCTTTGCCATCCAACACACGTCAGCGTGGCGGATTTTGCCATGCATCTCGCTGCGACCGTGACCATCGTGCTGGCGACGATCGCCCTGGGCTATAAATGGATTTCACTGCCGTAAGCCATACCCTTCCATCATCACCGCCCTTGTGCGTTATGGTTGCGTGGCTCTCCCGGCACGGCGGCTTCGCATCTTTGAGTCGATAACCTGGCACACTAAGTAAAAATTCGGCAAACGTGGGATATATGTGCATACTGATTAGGTCTGATCCAGACCCCTGCCGTAAACTTCGTGAGGCGAAATGAGTAAAAATGATAAGGATAAATTGGTAGATACCGTTATTGGGGAAGCCATTCTTTCCATTATGGAATCAGGGGACGAGGTGTCTTTTGATGCATTGATTAGGCGGTTACAAGAAAGTCTTAGTGCGGAAGATAACGGTGAAAAGCAGGATGCAATCAGAACGGCCATTGGCGGCGTTCATGATTTTTGCACGCATCCCGTCGAAACGCGCGCCTCAAAACGTTTGCAAGTTAACCATCGCCACAGCCGGTTGCAGTGTGCCAGCCTTGTGATGAATGAAAAGACCGTAAAGCATTAACGATGTTTCCCCTGTTTAATCGGTCGGATTAACAGGATCTTGTCCTCCCACAAAAAAACTTCCAATCAGAATTACTCCGGCATGTTCCCGAGAATGCTAAATGTGAATTTGGTTGAGCCCTCGGGCTCCAGAAGAGATTCACCCTGTAGCATGGAGTGTCATTGAACGACGATGAGCAAGTTCAGCTTGAAGAAATACACGCAACGATTGGCCAGGCGGCAACATACCTTATGAATTCTCGCCTTCCCGTGAAGGCAGATAACATCATGATGGTACTTCGTGCACAATTAATTATTACCACTAACGTAAAGCAGAAGGTTGTGCTGGAGGCGACGCTGCAGCATCTTGCTCGAAAACTCGTGAAATCAGCCTGAAAAAGGCAATATTTCTCGTATCGTCATCGCGTAATGCCTTTACCCGCCTGGCGAAGGCATTACCGAAGCAAGACATGCCGTTTAACGGGCAGGCTTAAAGATCGTCTGGCGTTTTCTGAACAATTATTTCCAGCGCATTTCTGTACACATCCAGCTTTACCACATCTTCTTCCGTTTCGAGCAGTTGTATCAGTGCCAGAATAAGATCCTTGTTATGTACATCTGGTTTTCTGCGACCGATACTTTTTTTGAGGTCGGCAATCAATTTTAGCTCCACGTCAAAGGCATGCAGGGTGCTTTCAAAGTGTGCGTTTAACTGTTCCTCGGTTGTTGTGCGCATAGTCATTCCTGTAAAGATTAAATGGCCTCTTAGTAATGGGTGAGAGAGCCAAGCCCTGAATAAAATTAGTCACCCTTTTTTAAGCCTGCAACATCCGTCACAAAAAAATTTTAACCTTTCTTTAACGTAAAGATTTCTCTCGAATAAAAAAACAGCAACCCTCTGTTTGGGTTGCCGCATTTTATTTCAGGGATAACAGGATGCATTTCCCCGTTTCACTCACCACAGTCCCAGTACTTTCCACCAGACGGAACCCAGCCCAAGCCAGAAAAATAGCAGCAGTCCCATACTGATGACGCCGTGCTTCCACCATGTCGATTGCTTGATGTAACCCGAGCCGAAGTAGACCACCGCCGGGCCGTTACCATAGTGGGTCAGGACCGCCATTAAATTATCGAGGAAGATAAGTCCCAATGCAGCCAGCATTGGCGGTGTCCCCGCCCCCACGGCAACGGTCAACAAGGCGACGAACATGGCCACAATGTGCGTTGTCATCCCGGTGAAAAAGTAGTGGGTGTAACAATAGAAGACGGCCAGCAAAAGCAGCGTCAGCGGCCAGGGAATATTGGCGAATACGGTTGCCAGGTTTTCTGAAAACCACTTGAACAGCCCCAGCGAACTCATTTGGTCCGCGAGTGAAAGCATGGCTCCCAGCCAGACGAAGGTATCGAAGGCGGACTTCTCCTTTAAGCAATCGGCCCAGTCGATGACTTTGGTCAGCAACATCACCGAGACAGAAAGAATGGCGATAGCAGTAGGGTCGATACCGGTGATCGTAGAGGTGCTCCAGGCTAACAGAGAGACCAGGAAAATGGCGATCGTGATGCCCTCTGATTGACTGATTGGGCCCAGTTCGTCCAGTTTTTTGACTGCCATGAGTTTTGCCTCAGGCGTGGCTTTTATTTCTGGAGGGCAAACGTAATAAAGATACAGAGGGAAGAAAATAAACGAAACCAATGCGGGTACAAACGCTGCAAGAGACCAGAGTCCCCAGCCTATATGGATACCTACAGTGGAAAGCACCAGTGAACACAGCAGGGGATTGGATGCGCTGGACGTCATGAACATCGATGACGAAATAGTGTTGGAATAGAAGGTCGACATCATCAGGAAGGTGCCGATTTTCTGCGGCTGTTTATCCGGGTATGAGTCAAAGCCTTCGGTCACCGATTTGACGATAGGGTAAATAATCCCACCCGCGCGTGCCGTATTGGATGGGGTCGCCGGGGCGATGATCACATCCGCCAACCCCAGGATATAGGCCAGTCGCAGAGAGCTGGTACCCATGTATTTGATGAGTAGGTAGGCGATGCGATTGCCCAGCCCGGTTTTTACGAAGCTGGTGGAGTAGAGGAATGCCACCAGGATAAGCCAGGCAACCGTGGACTGGTATCCATGGAGCACAGCGTTAATGGGCATAACTTTGAGAACGGCGACGACACCCAGCGCCAACAGGGAGACGACGCTGAAGGGATACGGTTGGAGAATGAAGCCAAAAACTGTCGCGATAAAGACTGCAAAGACATGCCACGCCTCGGGTGAAATCCCCCCCGGAATGGGTAAAAACCAAATAACGATGCCAATACCGAATACAACAAGAAGTTTGGTAAGCCTGCTCATATTATTAACCACTTTATTTGAGGGAATTAGAACTTACTCCTCACAAAGGGGTAATGAATTGTGGTGATTAATAAAAAGGGGTATTTATAATTGTATTAATGCACAAAACGCATATTTTTATAAAAATTAAATTGAAGTTCGTCGCAAAGAATATTTCAAGGGGAATAAATGGATGTTTATTAATGTTCTTATTAAGAAAATACTATGTGCCAATGGTGTGAATTAAATGAGGTTGTTTTTTGTTTTCATGAAATTGAAAAATAAAAAAACCAGATCTACTTCAATATTTTACAACTTGAAATGAAAGAAATGTTAATATAGCAAAGAAACTGTTTCATTGAGTCATTATCAATCCCGTCCGTCAGACTTTACGATTCCAGGTTGATTAAGTCAATCAATATATCAAAGCACTTTGTCATAGCATTTTCTTATGGATTTTACTTAGGGTATCGTTTTTACTTAATGATGATGAAAGGATGATATTCAGGCAGAATGCGGGTTACACAGTCTTTCATGGTCAGAATGCAGGATTATTGTCATTTTTATGAAATATGACGTTGGTCAGTCGCAAATTTATAGTGTGTCATCACGTCTTATTTTATCATTTTGATTTTTTTATTTATTAGGATAGAGCCTCGATAATTAGCTCTCCTTGCAATTTGAGGTTGGCTGTGGTTAATATCGATGCAAATAATATGAATATACGTCGCTGATTTATTATTGCTACTAATTTTAATTGGAGTAATGCCTGCGCATGCCTAAATTTATTGATGTTTTATTTATATGTTCAGGAGTGTTGTAAATAGCATGGCAAATCCAACTGAAATTGTTGAGTTAAGTTATCAAATTAGAAAGGTTGCTGAAAATAAGATCTCTGATATTAATGATATCAACCGTGAAGCTACTTTTCTGGCATTAAATGCGTTGATTGAAGCTGCCCGTGCGGGAGATGCAGGGCGAGGATTTGCCGTAGTGGCTAATCAGGTCAAACATATTTCGGCACTGATTGGGCAGATAACGGATTCGTTAAATAAAGAGTTGGCAGGATCGCTGTCAAAGCTGACGCAGCTTGGTGACATCATGATTACCACTCTGCATCAGCATGAAAGTCAGCGTAATGTCGATCTGGCGTTGAATATGATTGATATCGTTGATCGCAACCTCTATGAGCGTTCCTGTGACGTCCGCTGGTGGGCAACGGACGCGGCGGTGGTCGACTGCGCCACCCTGCCGGATCAGGCATTGTGTCAGCACGCTGCGGAACGTTTAAATGTGATTCTGGCCAGTTACACCGTTTATCTGGATCTGTGGGTGGTAGACAGTGCCGGGAATATTATGGCAAACGGGCGTGGCGATACTTATTCCGTTGCCGGGAAAAATATCAACGATATGAAAATATTCCGCCAGGCGATGGCAACGAAAAGTGGCAGCGACTATGTTGCCGCGGATATTGCCACGGTGCCCTTTTTAAATAACGCTACGGTAGCGACCTATGCGACAGCGATCCGAGAAAAGGGCGAAGAGCATGGGCGTGCTGCTGGTGCGTTACTCATTTTCTTTGATTGGGCACCGCAGGCGTCCGGTGTAGTGAGCAGTGTGCGCCTGAACGAAGAAGAGTGGCAGCGTACTCGTTGTATGATCGTTGACTCGACTTTCCGTGTGATTGCCTCCTCTGACGGCAAAACCGGGGATCTTTTCCCGCTGCGTGCCGACGGTAAAACGTCGGGCTTTTATCAGAATAATGATGGCAGCACGGTCTCTTTTGCCTTAACGCCAGGGTATGAGAGTTATCAGGGACTGGGTTGGTACGGTGTGATTGAACAGAAGCAGGCCGCAGAATAAGTAAGATACCGGATGGCGGTTCAATTGCCTTATCCGGCCTACGGGGTACGCAGTTGATGACGGGTACAATCAGCCATCGCCCCTCTGGGAAGCGTGCTGGGTGAGGGGAACAGATAGCGCAAATGCCTCTGTCCCCACACCGCATTACCCACCCAAATACATTTTCTTCACTTCCGGGTTGACGAGCACATCCCGGGCCTCACCTGATAACACAATTTTACCGTTTTCAAGCACATACGCCCGGTCAGCAATGTTCAGTGCCGCCGTGGCATTCTGTTCAACCAACAAAATCGTGATGTTCTCTTCACGAAGCTGGCGAATAATGCCGAACAGTTCGCCGACGATTTTCGGTGCCAGCCCCAGACTCGGTTCATCGAGCATTAACAGCACCGGTTCACTCATCAACGCACGGGCGATAGCCAGCATCTGCTGTTCGCCACCGCTCATGGTGCCTGCCATCTGCTTGCGCCGCTCTTTAAGACGCGGGAACAGACTGAACATCCGATCGCGCAAACGGGTAAAGTTGGCGAGGTTATTGTACGCCCCCATCCGCAGGTTCTCTTCGATGGTCAGATTGGTGAAGATCTTGCGACCTTCCGGTACCAGCGCCAGTCCTTTACGCACGATGTGGTGTGTCTGGCTACGGGAGATATCTTCATTGAGAAAATTCACCGTCCCGGTCGAACGCACCATGTTAATGATGCCGTTAAGGGTTGAGGTTTTCCCGGCCCCGTTACTGCCAATCAGTGTCACAATCTCCCGATCGTTAATTTCAATATCCACGCCCTTCAGCCCCTGAATGACGCCATAAAACACTTTTAGCTCGCGGGCGCTAAGCATAGTTAACGTCTCCCAGGTAGGCGGAGATCACCTCCGGATGTTGAATGGCATCGGCCATCAACCCGCTAAACAGCGGTTTGCCATACTCCAGTACCATCACACGTTCGCACAGGGCATTGACGAAAGGCATGTCGTGTTCAATCAGCAGCACACTGAGTTGATGATCCTGACGCATACGGAAAATCAGGGTTGCCAGATCTTCGGTCTCTTTCGGGTTCATCCCTGCGGCGGGTTCATCGAGAAGTAACAGTTTCGGCCCGGTCGCCAGCGCACGGGCGATCTCGACTTTGCGCTGATTGCCATAGCTGAGGTTGGTGGCCTGCATGTTGGCAAACTGCGCTATGCCGATGTACTCCAGAAGTTCCATAGCTTTGGCCCTGGCCGCTCGCTCTGCAGGATAATAGCGGCCGATATGCAGCGCGGCTTCCAACAGAGAGTAGTGGCTGGCGTGGTCGAGACCGACCATCACGTTTTCCAGTACCGTCATGGAGTTAAACAGGCGGATGTTCTGGAAAGTGCGTGCGATCCCGGCGTTCACGACTTTGTTGGGTTTCAGCCCTTTTACCGATTTTCCGTCCAGCACCACGTTGCCGCTGGTGGGTTTGTAGTTGGCGGTAATCACGTTAAACAGTGTGGTTTTTCCAGCCCCGTTGGGGCCAATCAGACCGAAAATTTCGGCTTCATCAACATGAAAGCTGACGTTATCAATAGCCCGCAGTCCGCCGAACTGCATCACCACATCCTGAACTTCCAGAATAGCTTTATTTGACGTCATGGCGGTGCCTCCTGAAACGTACCTGCCAGAGCTCTTTCTTACCCAGTAACCCTTCGCGGGCAAACAGCATGATCAGCAATAGCAGCAGGGAGAAGACCACCATTCGCAGCCCAGGATATGAGCCAAGGCCGTAGCCGAACATCGTCAACGGCTGGTCAAGGAAGCGCAACCACTCACCGCTGCCGACCACCACGATAGTGCCTAACAATGCGCCTGTAGTGCTCCCCAGACCGCCTAATACAATAATGATCAGCAGCTGGAAGGTGAGCATAAAGTCGAAAAGGTTGGGGGAAATGGTGGTCAGTAGCGAGGCCAGCAGACCACCGCCAATCCCTTCGAAGAAGGCACTGGTGGCAAATGCACAGGTCTTGATTCTGAACGTATTGACACCCATGGCAATGGCCGCATCTTCGTCATCACGAATGGCTTTCATCATGCGGCCATACTTAGACCACACCAGTTGCAGGATCATACCTGTTGCCAGGAGCGCAGTTATTCCGCACCAGAACAGCAGGTGAGGCTGCTGGGGAATATCGTTAAGCCCAATCGCGCCGTTGGTAATTTGCGGGTTATTGATAGCAAGGATTTTGATGATAAAGCCGAATCCCAGAGTGACGATAGCCAGATAGTCGCCGCGTACCCGAAAGACCGGAAAGGCGAGACACACGGCCAGCACGGCAGCGCACAGGCCGCTTATCAACAGGGCGGGCAGGAAACTGGCGTGCAGCATCAGGACAAAGGGGCTGGGGGCCGCCATTTCATACATGTCCATTTTGCTCTCGGAGGAGAGTATCAAAATTGCCGTCACATATGCCCCCACGGCCACAAAGCCGTTGGGTTCCAGCGAGAGTTGCCCGGTTACACCGTTGATCAGGTTGTAGCTGACCGCCAGAATCATAAAGACGAATACGGTGCTGATAACCCGGATAATGTAGTCATTGAAGACCAGGTTGATCCCGGCGAGTAGCGCCACAGCGAGAAGAATAATCGCCAGATTTCGCCCCTGAGCGCCGAGGGTGGTGGAAGCATTAAACATTAGAAACGGCTCCTTTCCAGACGTTCGTCACCCATAATGCCCACCGGGCGGAACAGCAAGACCAGAATCAAGAACATAAAGGCGAAGGCATCTTTATAGCCGCCAAGCTCCGGGTAAAGGGCAACAGCGACCACTTCGGTAAAGCCAAGGATAAAGCCCCCAAGTACGGCCCCCGTGACGCTGCCAATGCCACCCAGTACGGCAGCTGCAAAAGCTTTCAGACCAATCAGCACGCCCATCAGTGGGTCAATCGTCGGATAGCTGATGGAGTAAAACACGCCCCCGAGTGCCGCCAGGCTGCTGCCCAGGGCAAAGACCAGCGAGATAATTCGGTTGGCATCAATCCCCATCAGCCGCACGGTGTTCACATCGAAAGCCACGGCGCGGATCGCCATACCGTATCGGGTGCGGTAGAGCAGCCAGAGGATCGCCAGCAGCAACAGGACGGTGATCACCGGGACGACCCATGCCACGTTGGTAATAATGATCTGACCGAAGGTCAGCGTGTTGTTGAACCAGTCAGGTGCGGAAAAGAAGCGTGAACTGCCACCAAACAGGACGTTAAACAGGTTTTCCAGAAAGAAGCTGACGCCGATGGCGGTGATCAGCATGGAGATTTTTGATGCCTGACGCAGGGGGCGATAAGCCACGCGGTCAATAAACATGCCCAACAGGCCACATAAACCGAGAGTGAGCAAAATAGCTGCCCCGAAGGGCAGCCCAATGGAAGAGAACAAAAACAGAGTCGCAAAGGCGCCGACCATCATCACATCCGCGTGGGCGAAGTTGATCAAGCGCAGGACCCCATACACCATGGTGTAGCCAATGGCGATCAGGGCGTACATGCCGCCCAGGCTCATGCCGTTAACTACCTGCTGGAGAAAAATGGCGCCATCCATTAATACGTTAACCTCTTATACAGACTATGGATTGACCACGGTTTTGAAGGCCAGTTGTCCATCTTTCACTTCATTGATTACCGCACTGCGTACTGCATCGCCATCTTTCAGGGTCAGCGTGCCGGTCACGCCCACAAAGTCTTTGGTGGCGCGGATCTTCTCATTCACGCAGACGCGGTCTTTGGCATCGGTACACTGGTTCATGGCGTTGACGATCACGTTGTAAGCATCTGCTGCCATGGCACCCCAGGTGTGGGTTGGCGTTTTGTATTTCTCTTCCCAGGCTTTGATGAAGGTTTCGCCTGCCGGAGTCTGCTCTTTAGCATTGGGTGAGTAGTAGTCAGTGGTCATATAGCCGTTAACGGCGTCTTTACCCACATCAAAGAACACGGGATCCGCTGCCAGACCATCGCCGCCCACCACCGGTTTGCTTAAGCCCAGTTGTTTCGCCTGTACGGCAATCAGGGCGCCTTCGGTGTAGTAAATCGGCATGTAGATCATGTCGACGTTTTTGGCCTTCACGCTGGAGAGTTGGGCTTTAAAGTCTTTACTGCCGGACGGTGCTTGTACTTCGATAGGAATGGTGCCACCGTTTTTCAGGAACTGAGCGCGGAACGCTTTGGCAAGGCCAACGGAGTAGTCGTTGCTGCTGTCAAAAACAATGGCCGCCGTTTTGGCTTTCAGGTCACGGGAGGCGAGGTTGGCGCCCACCACACCCTGGAAGCTGTCGGAGAAGCAGACGCGGCTGACATACGGGTGGTTACGGGTGACGCGGTCATTGGTTGCCGTAGAGGAGACCAGCGGGGTTTTGCTGTCATCGGCAATTTTAACCATGGCCAGGGTGTTACCCGAGGTCACCTCGCCGATTACGGCATCAACTTTATCGCTGGAGACCAGGCGCTGCATGGCGTTGGCCGCTTCGACTTTGTCACTCTTATCATCAATGACGATAAGTTTGATGGTGTCGCCATTTTTCAGGGTTGGTGTGATGCTCTGGATCAGCTCCAGCCCTTTTTGCGAAGGCTGACCATAGCCGCTTAGTGCACCACTTAAGGGCAACACGACGCCGATTTTGATCTCTGCCGCCGTTGCGCTGTGTACGCCAGCCAGCCCGGAAACCAGCACTGCCAGCAAAGAGACTTTCCCACAAATACTCTTCATTGTTACCTCACCGTCCGTCAGTTAATTGAGAATGTTTTAATCACCAAATACCGCGTAACACTGAATACCGATGCGTCCGGCGTAATAAACATGACCGGTGCATTTGCGATGTGCTGCCGTCGTTCTGCAGCCTTCTTCATCCCTTTGCCTGTTATTCCAGTGCAATATGAAAGAAAGCTATTAATAGGGAATGTTGAATGATGTTTTTATGCATGAACTGTTTATTTACAGCCACATATTTCATCAATAACAAGAATTACCTTACATCCATTAATTAAAATACTCTCATCCATTATTCTTATAGATTTATCATCGGTAATAGCACCGTTTTGGTGTTCTGGAATAGTGCGCTGCTCGCTTGTGGTGCATAGGTAGTAGTGAGATCACATTATGATAATTATTTTTTATGCTCACCTGGTGGGGGTGTGCCGATTTGAAGATTAATATTTTCATAAGCGTTTTATTTAAAACGCCTGACAGGATAAAAAACTGGATTATTGCAATTGCCATGGTAAAAAGCGCCTGTAAAAGCGCCTGTTGACAAGAGTAAAACCCTTGATATTCTGCATAACCAGTCAGTCGATATTTAATTTATTTGAAATGTTATTTCTTCGTTAATTAATTTCGTCCTTATCCTGAGGGGGATAAATAATGAATATTCAAAAACCCTACCTGCTTTTTTTGGGGGATGCACACGATCAGCTTGCGGCAAAAGTGGCTGACGGAATTAAACAGTGGCACCCCGAATATTGTGTTGGGCAATATCGCATGTCGAATTGCCATGCCGACTGTCACCTCACCGATATGGATATTGAAACTGCGGTTAACGCTGGAGCAAAAACACTCGTTGTTGGCGTGGCTAACCGTGGCGGTATTATTTCAAAAGAGTGGATTTCCATTCTGAGTGCGGCACTGGAAAATGGTCTGGATCTGGCGGCGGGTCTGCATAACAAACTGGCCGATGTGCCGGAATTAAAAGCGCTGGCGCAAAGACTGGGGCGTAACCTGTTCGATGTGCGCCATCCGGTTGAGCAGTACCCGGTTGCCAGTGGGCGTAAACGCAGCGGTAAGCGCGTGCTGCCGGTCGGGACCGATTGCTCCTGCGGAAAAATGTACACCGCGCTGGCAATGGAAAAAGAGATCCTGCTACGCGGTGGTAAAGCGACGTTTCGTGCTACCGGTCAGACCGGTATTTTGATCAGCGGCGCAGGCGTCAGCGTGGATGCGGTGGTCTCGGATTTTGTCTCCGGTGCGGTAGAAACGCTGGCACCGGCGAATGATGCTGACCACTGGGACATCATCGAAGGCCAGGGCTCGCTGTTTCACCCCTCCTTTGCCGGGGTGACGACTGGTCTTATTCACGGAGCGCAACCTGACGCGCTTATTCTCTGCCACGAACCGACTCGCACGCACATGCGCGGTGTGGACTACCCGATTCCGGACATTGCTGACTGTATGGCACTGAACCTGAAGATGGCACAACTCACCAATCCGAATGCCCGCTTTGTGGGGATCTCCCTTAATACCTCAGCACTCAGTGAATCGGACGCACTCACCCTGATGGCTCAGCTTGAAAACCGTCACGGTTTGCCGGTTGTTGATCCGTTCCGTCAGGGTGTTGGCGCGATTGTCGACAGGCTGGCAGCGCTGTAATGGAGATAACATACGCTCACGAACGCTGGCCTTTACGTCAGGCGTTTACTATCGCGCGAGGCAGTCGCACTCAGGCCGATGTGGTGACGGTGACGTTGCAGCAAAGCGGCTTTACCGGTAGAGGGGAGTGTTTACCCTATGCGCGCTACGGCGAGTCGGTTGACAGTGTGATGGCCGACATTGAATCGCTGCGTGGTGCACTGACGGCAGGCATGACGCGTGCGCAGTTGCAGCTAGCGCTGCCTGCGGGTGCGGCACGTAATGCATTGGATTGTGCATTTTGGGATCTGGAGTGTAAATCCGCCGGGCAGACCATTTGGCAGCGGGCGGCACACGACATGCCGCGCAATTTGCAGACCGCTTACACGTTATCGCTCGATACCCCGCAGCGGATGCAGCAGATGGCCGAGGAGAACAGCTGGCGTGCATTGCTTAAACTTAAGCTTGCCGATGCGCAGGATATTGCCCGGGTTACCGCCGTGCGTGAAGGGGCGCCAAAAGCGAAAATTATTGTTGATGCAAACGAAGGTTGGGACGAAGCGATGTATTTGCGTCAGTCTCCTGAGCTGGCGCGTCTGGGCGTTTCGCTGATTGAGCAGCCGCTGCCCGCAGGTCAGGATGCCGTGCTGGCGACCTTGCCGCACCCGGTGCCGCTCTGTGCTGATGAGTCGTGCCACGATGTTGCCTCGCTGGGTGCGATTGCCGGCTGCTATGAGATGGTTAATATCAAGCTGGATAAAACTGGCGGCCTGACGGAAGCCCTGCGCGTGCGTGATGAGGCCATGCGTCTGGGTTTGCAGGTGATGGTGGGCTGTATGGTCAGTACGTCGTTATCGATGGCCCCGGCGGTAGTGGTGGCGCAGCAGGCGAGTGTGGTTGATCTTGATGGCCCGCTGCTGCTGGCAGAGGATCGCGAACACGGGTTGCACTATGACGGCAGTGAACTCTTTCCACCTGTCCCAGCGTTGTGGGGCTAGTGACGCACCGATTTGAGGAGATAGATATGTCACGCACGGTATATCTGAACGGAGAGTATCTGCCGGAAGAGGCAGCGAAGATCTCTGTTTTCGACAGGGGTTTTTTATTTGCGGATGCGGTGTATGAAGTGACCGCGGTGGTGAACAGCAAGCTGGTGGATTTTGCCGGTCATTATGCGCGTCTGGCACGTTCCTGCCGCGAGTTAGGACTGAGTCTGACGCAGTCAGAAAACGAACTGCGGGAAATCCATCAGCGTCTGCTGGTGGAAAACGGTCTTACTGAAGGGGGAATTTACCTGCAACTGACTCGGGGCAACAGTGGCGATCGGGACTTCCATTATCCACCTGCCCAGACGCCCGTCACGCTGGTGCTCTTTACTCAGGCGCGGGCGGTGGTTGAAAATCCTGCCGCTGTGAAGGGCATTCGGGTGGTGACCTGTCCGGATATTCGCTGGCAGCGACGCGACATCAAAACCGTGCAGCTGTTGGCCCCCTGTCTGGCAAAAGCCTGGGCTGAGGCGAACGGTGCTGATGACGCCTTCCTGGTTGAGGATGGGTTTGTTACCGAAGGGAGCGCCTGCAACTGCTACATCGTGCTGGCGGATAAAACCATCGTCACCCGACCTTTGAGTAACCATATTTTGCACGGGATCACCCGTAAGGCGCTGCTACGGCTGGGCGAAGAGCACGGTGTGACTTTTGAGGAGCGGTTGTTCACGCCCGAGGAAGTTCGACGGGCGAGCGAGGTCTTTATAAGCTCTGCCACCACCTTCGTTTGGCCGGTCGTCAATGTTGATGGCCAGCAAATTGGTGATGGCAAACCCGGGCAAATCACCCAGTTATTACGCAAGATTTACCTTGATATGTTGGGGTGAGGGGAACAAACCGCTCAGTGCGGATAATATTCCCACCACACCCGATGAAGTTGATACCACTTATCACCGGGCTCCGGCCGTTTTTGCCAGGGCTTATCAATAATGTAATGAAGGTTCTTCACCCGCTTCATCTCCCACATTCTGGGGTGCTGGAGTTCGAGAGTTTTCAGCGCATTATAGCCATAGTGCAGGGGCAGCCAGTGGTCGTGAAAAACATCGTTGAGGAAATCCTGCTCGGCAAAAACGTAGCTACTGATGTCCGCCATGGCGACGATTTTTGTCAGCATCAGATCGTAAAGTGCCTGGTCGGGCGTTAGCACCAGAAAACCGGCATTAAAGTAGTTGTCGAGCGTGGCCGGTGGGTGGGCGGTCATCTCCTCATCTTCGCACCAGCTGTAGTAACAGTTATCCGGCTGCCAGCTTAAGGGGTAGCTCTCAATCTGATTTGGGTTACAGCGACAGGCGTGGCAGGCGGCAATAAAGCCTTCCTGTAAAGGCAGCTCAAACACCTCATCCATATTTTTCACCACCAGCATGTCGGCGTCGAGGAAGGCAACGCGGGCGTATTCGGTCATCGTCCACACCGCCAGTTTGCTCCAGACGTCGGCAAAACGTGCGTTGGCGTAACGATGTGCCAGCTCTGGATTAGGGCCAATCACCGATACTTCGCGCACCCGGCAGCCCAGCCCTTGTAAATGTTCACGGGTTGGCGCATCAATCTCAGGCGTTACCATCACCTCCAGCGGCCAGGCTGTCCCGCTCCTGACTAATGAAGTATGAAGGGCTTCTACACCGGGCAGATAGCCTGGCTGCGTTAATAATGTGACCCACGCGAAAGTGGATGTGCTCATGACATCACCTCCGCCATAAAGTCGTTCAGGAACACGCCACGCGGATCGAACGCCTGACGGACGGCCTGAAAATCCGCCCATTGCGGGTAGCACGTTGACCAGTCATACAGCCGGGCGTCAAAGTATTTCCCCCAATGAGGTTTGCCACCTTCACGTGCCAGCAGCGGTTCGACGGCACGTAAAAATTCGAGTCCCTCTTCAGACAATGAACCGTCTTCGGCGTAATAGACCACGAAGCCAAAGAAACAGGTCGGTTCCTGCCATGACGGGCTGAGCCAGGCATTGGATGGCCCCGTGCAGCGTAAAATAATCGGGTAATGCATATGCGGATGCGTCTGCGCAAACCACTTTTTGATGTGGGAAATGGCCGCAGGGGTATTCGCCAGCGGCACGCCGATTTCGATATTGATCTGCGGTGTGGCGATGCCCCGGCAAAACACCTGGTAGACGTCGCCGATCACATCCGAAAAATCTTTAAACCGCGTCACCGTGCGAAAAGGTTTGCCATTCTCATCAACAATGCGGGTGTCATTACGCATATGTTCTAATGTTTTATCCACCGCTTTGTTCATTTCATCCCGGGTGTCGTCCAGCGTGACCAGATCGCGGTGATTCTGCTCCCATGCGTGGCGTTCCTCTTCATTCGCTTCACGCGCATTCCAGGTGTGAACCTTGTTCTCTTCGAGGAACCACCAGGCTTTGCTGAAGGTCCACGACTCATTCCACTCGATTAAATCGTTTTCCAGGGTATCGGCGCTGACGGCATCTTTGAAGCAGGTGAATAACGTGGCAGGGCGGGTACGCAGGGTGACGGCGGTGATAGCTCCCAATGTACCAAGGCCCAACTGCACTGCACCAAACCACGGATGGCTGCAGTCCATGTTATGCAGATGACCGGTTCCATCGACAAAGCGGATGCTTAGCGCTTCGTCGGCAATCGCGCTCTGCTGTAAGCCCTGCCCGTGGGTGCCGGTGGAGATCGCGCCCGCCAGGGTTTGTGAGGCAATCACACCCGGTGAGGCGTTGAGCATGCGGTTCATGGAGGTCAGAAGTTCATATACCTCGTGCAGCGGCGTTCCTCCGGCAAAGGTAACACTGTTGTCATCTACCGCCAGCAGGCCACGAAGACGAGACAGATCGACCAGTACATCATCCGGATTTGCGACTGCCAGCATGCGGCCTGGTGACATGCGACTCCCCATGATGCGGATTTTCCCCCGGCAATGGACAATTGCTTCCTGCAACTGTTCCTCGGTCTCTGGCGTAACCACCGCGCTTGCCGGTGCAAGCGTCGTATTTTTTGCCCAGTTCAGCACGTGTGAATCGGAGGGGCTTGTGTCGGGCTGGCGACGCGGAAAGAGCGGGTGGGAAATGGTCATTAACAACTCCTCTGACGAAAATCGGGTCCAGCCTAAAGCATAGCCCCTGATACGAAAATGTGACCAGTGTCGCAGAGGTGGGGGGAGTGGGGAAAGGGAAATAGTCTCAGCACAATTAGAAAAATTGAACAGAAGAGGGCGGATTAAATCAATATGATTACCCTTAAACTCCGCTAATAATAAAAAGAATATAAGGCAAGGTAAAATATTTATAAATTTGCGCTATGTCTAACTAATTATCTAATTAATTCAAATGAATGTTACCATGGCAAAACGATAGTGCCAGATATAAGAACCTGTTATTATGGCTTCTGCACAATATATCTCATGCATCCCCACAATAAAAAACTTCAGGATTATAATTAACTTTCCGGCTTCCCTGGTAAATAGGGGCGGTCAGGTCAGGACGACAATAAGGTGACGCAGTGACAATAAAAAAATTGGCTGCAATTTTAGGCTTATCACACACCACGGTATCACGTGCATTAAACGATCATCCAGCCATCAGCCAGGCGACCAAAGACAGCGTTTTGCAGGCTGCCCGCGAGTATGGCTACATCCCGAACAGCGCCGCCCGTGCGTTGCGTAATGCCAGTACTGGTGCTTTTGGTCTGGTCATTCCTGATATCCAGAACGACTTCTTTATTACCATCACCAACGCGATTGCCCATGTGGCGGCGGAACGTTCCTGGCAGATGATGCTTAGCATCAGCGGCGACAAGCCTGAGATGGAGCACGCGGCGCTACTGCGTCTGATGACGGCGCGGGTTGATGGCATTATCTTCGCGCCTACCGCCAACCCGCTGCCGGAAACCCAGGAACTGGTGAGGCGCACCAATGCCGTCCAGCTATTACGTCACCACGACAATCTGCCGACGCCGGTGATTGCTATAGACGAGCGGTACGGCATTACCCAGGCGGTCCAGCACCTGCGTGAACTGGGCCATACGCGTATTGGCTACATCGGTTCGGCCCAGCAGTTAAGCACCGGGGCTGAACGTCTGCAGGGTTTTTTGCAAAACTTCTCGACCGCTGAACAGCAGGCGCTTGAAGACATTGTCTACGTCGGTCCGCCGCAGGCTGAGTTTGGTGGCGATGCCTTCAGGCGGATCATGCGTGCTGCCCAACCGCCCAGTGCGCTGGTGCTGGGTAGCCCACGCTACGCCATGAGCATTTTGCTTGCCGCCAAAGAGCTGAATATTTCTATTCCTGATGACCTCTCACTGGTGGCCTACGGAGATGTGTCCTGGGGGAGTTTACTGGAGGTAAAACTGACCTCTATCTCCTTGCCTGAGAAGCAGATTTCCGACGCCTGCATTAGCATTATCGACAGACTGATGAATCAGGATGCGCCGCTGTCGCCAGAGCTGTTTTACGCCAGCACTGAAAGCCAGCTCTTTACGCCGCAACTGGTGCTGGGCGGCTCCACGAAAGCGTTCGACGCCGGGCAGTAAGAAAAAAACCGGATGGGCCGTAAGGCGCATCCGGAAACATAAATCCAATGCCAATACACAAGCTTCGAGAAACTATCTGAATTTTGCCAGCAGCTGCTCCGCGCCTTTCGTCAGTAATCCCTGGTCAGACCCGATGGCAACCATCTGGAAGCCCAGTTCGATATAGCGGCGAGTCTGGACTTCATCGGTACACAAAATGCCGACGGCTTTTCCGGCTGCTTTGACGCGTCTGCCGGTTTCTTCAATCACTTTAATCACTTCCGGGTGCATCGGTTGCCCGATGTAGCCCAGGCTGGCCGCGAGATCGCCTGGGCCGATAAAGAACGCATCAACCCCATCAATGGCCGCCATGGCTTCAATATTTTCCAGCGCCTGGGTGGTTTCCGGCATCACAATCAGGCAGATCTCTTCTTCGCAGGTGGTGGCGTAATTCTTGATACGGCCAAATCCGGAAGCGCGTGGCGCACCGCAGTAGCCGCGTATGCCGTTAGGGGCGTAGCGCACGGCGGAAACCAGCGCTTTGGCCTGCTCGACGGTGTCCACCTGCGGCACCATCAGGGTGTTTACGCCCGCGTCGAGATAACGTTTGATCAGCGAAATATCATGGTTAGGCACGCGCACGATAGGCTGCGTTGGGCCACCTGCGGCGCAGGCCTGCAACTGAGTGTAAATCTCGATGTATTCACTTGGGCCATGCTCAGCGTCGAGGCCGATAAAGTCATAGCCGCAGCCGGAGAGCATCTCAGCGGCGATGTAACTCCCGAGCTGGGTCCAGAGGCCCAGCTGTACGGTATTGTTTTTTATGGCGTGTTTAAAATGATTCTTTGGCAGTTCCATAACGGTTCCTTTAAGTGGGGGGACTTAACAGGAGAGCTCCTTTTATTTGGCAAAGCTGGCGCTGATGAGCCCGACGCCGGTGATTTCTGCATCGAACGCATCACCCGGTTTGGCCGAGACAGCCGGGCCAATCGCGCCGGTAATCACAAATTCACCTGCACGCAGCGGCTTACCAATACGCACCAGGTCATCAGCCAGCCACTTCAGCGCGTGCAGCGGATGACCGAGGATGGCGGTGGCTTTACCTTGTGAAACCACCTCTTCACCGCGTCTGGTGACCATCTCGCTGCGGGTAATATCACAGTCGCAGAGGTAAACCGGTTTGGTACCGAGCACGACTAAGCAAGCGGCAGCGTTGTCGGCCACGAAGTCGCAGGATTTTACGTTCCAGCCCGTGACGCGGCTGTCGCAGACTTCGAAAGCTGGCAGGATGTAATCGACGGCATTGATAATATCGAGGATGGTGTGCTCGGTTTGCGTCAGGTCTTTTTTCAGCACCACCGCAATTTCGGTCTCGACACGCAGGTCGCTCACCACCGGTTTAGTGATTTCAGCGCCGTCGACCAGCACCATGTCGGCGTAAATGTTGCCGTAGCACGGGTCAGAAATACCGAACTGCTTTTGTACTGCTTTGTTGGTCAGACCCAGCTTACGACCCACCAGGCGACGACCCTGCGCCTGCCAGATTTTGTCGTTGTAATCCTGAATCATGTAAGCGGTGGTGAGGTTTTCGCTGTCCACCATGTCACGAATCGGCTCGCCCGCTTCGTTGTTATCCCAGGCCTGGCGCAGCAAATCGGCCGCTTTGATGATGTTGTTTTCCATCTTTTCTCTCTTCAAATTTGTGAAAGCTGTTAATTGCCGACCCGGTTCTGCGGCTCGCCATCGATAAACGCTTTAACATTGTCGACGGTGGTCGACAGGATGCGCCCACGAGCTTCAACCGAGGCCCAGGCAATGTGTGGCGTAATGATGCAGTTCTTCGCGGTCAGCATCGGGTTGTCTGGCACTGGTGGCTCTTTGGAGAGCACATCAACCGCAGCACCGGCAATCACGCCATTGTTCAGTGCGTCAGCAAGGTCAGCTTCATTCACCAGGTCGCCGCGAGAGGCATTCAGTAGCAGCGCAGATTTCTTCATTTTGCGCAGGGAATCGGCGTTGATCATGCCCTGGGTTTTAGGTGTCAGCAGGCAGTGCAGGCTGATGACATCGGCTTCAGCGTACAGGGTGTCGAGGTCGACATAGCGTACGCGGTCGTTTTCCAGTGCTTTGTTTTGGTATTCGTCATAGGCCAGCACGTTCATGCCCAGCGCCTGCGCGACCACGCCAAATGCCTGACCGATGCGCCCGTAACCGATGATGCCGACATTTTTGCCCGCCACTTCCAGCATCGGTTTCAGCCAGTAGCAGAAGTCCGGTTTTTTACCCCAGCCACCCGCATGGACATCAGTGTCATGCAGGCCAACCTGGTTACAGAGTTCCAGCATTAGTGAGGTGGTGAACTGGGCAACGGTGGAGGTGCCATAGGTCGGCACGTTGGAAATGACGACGCCATGTTTTTTCGCCGCCTCTAAATCAATCACGTTATAGCCGGTTGCCGTCACACCAATAAATTTCAGGTTCGGGCACTGGCTGAATTCTTTTTCTGTTAAGACCACTTTGTTAATTATTGCGATATCAGCATCACCGATTCTTTCAACAACCTGTGCGGGTTCAGATGTGTCGTAAACGGTTATTTCTCCCAGTTGCTGAAGTTTGTCCCAGGAAAGATCGCCAGGATTAAGTACACCACCATCTAAAATAACAATTTTCATAATTTACCTGTTCCAGTGTTATTGCAGCAGTACACCAACTTAATCGATGTACTGCTGTTTGGTCAGCAATTAATTAATGCAATTCTTTGGTCTGGTTAATTGCTGTTTGTTTATGGTCGAGGGTTAATACAGCCAGCAAACTGAGCACGGCGTTAAAGCCAAGCCACACACCGACCATCGCATTACTGCTGAAGGTGTGGTTCAACCAGGTACAAATTGCCGGGGTCAGGCCGCCGAGGACTGCGGCGGCAACGGCCTGAGCAAAGGAGTACCCTGCTGTGCGCGCATGTGCCGGTACCAGTTCGACCATCGCAGCCACCTGAACGGAGCTATAGCAGGCGTACATAAACGAGAACCACAGTTCAAAGACCACAAACTTGAACACGGTGGGGTCTGCTGCCAGCCAGGAGAGCAGCGGCCAGGCGGTAATGGCGCCGGTCAGTGTCACCACAATCAGCATGGTTCTTCTGTTTACACGGTCGGCAATCATTGCCGTGATCGGTAACCACAACAGGATGGACAGACCGACGAAGAACAGGGTGATAAAGCCAACGTGTTCACCCAGATTCAGGCTCTTGATAAAGGTCGGGGCATAAGTGGTGACGGTCTGTGCGGTGACGGTCGCCATGGCCACCATACCCATACAGGTCAGAATGATGCGCCAGCCGGAGACGAGGCTTGAGCAGATCTCTTTCACGCTAGGTGTGGTTTTCTTCTTCGCAAAGACTTCGGTTTCCTGCAGATTAGAACGCAGCCAGAACATCAACGGAATAACGGCACAGCCAATCAATAGCGGAATACGCCAGCCCCAGTCGTGCAACTCCTCAGTACTCAGGGTGTAAAGCAGTACCAGACCGATGAGTGATGCAGCCATTACCGCGAACTGCTGCGAGCCCACCTGCCAGCAGGTATAGAAGGCGCGACGGTTTGGCGGCGAAATCTCTGCCAGATACACCACTACGCCACCGAGTTCAGCACCCGCCGAGAAGCCTTGTAGCAAACGTCCCAGTATGACGATAACCGGTGCCGCCATGCCTATCGACGCGTAGGTTGGTGTCAACGCCACGCAGAGAATACCCACGGACATCAGAGCCAGAGCCATAATCAGCCCTTTTCTGCGTCCGTGGCGGTCAGTGTAAGCCCCCAGAATAATCGCCCCGAATGGACGGGCGAAGAAGCCTAAGGCGAATGTCATCAGGGTGAGCATTAACGAAACATACTCATTATCTGACGGGAAATAAGCCTGAGAAATATAACGGGCATAATAGCCATAAACCATAAAGTCATATATTTCCAGGGCATTGCCCGCACCCACCTGAACGATGGGCTTCACCTGCATTTTATGTTTGGCCGCAGGCAAAGCCTGGGCACTGGACTCGGTCATTTGAATCTCCTTCAATTATGTATTAGCTAATTTTTGAAAAACTCATACAACCAGAACAGACATTTAAAATTCAGGTGTAGGGCCCGGAGATAACGCCTGTTCCGCTAAGCGGATATACCTGGCATACTTCATGCCACTAGAAGTATTTAAGATATAAAACACAAATCTTTAAATAGTTATTTATGATCCAATGCGGTCACACCAAAATATTCCAGCGCGTTGGAATCTTCCAGACGAATGGCTTCATTCCATTTTGACGTGCGCTCGGAACGGGTCATAGAACCCACTTTCAATTGTCCCGCATTTAACCCTAATGCGAGATGCACAATAATATTGTCTTCGGTTTCACCAGAACGGGCAGAAACAATTGAGCCATATCCTGCTTTTTGCGCTTCGGCAAATGCATGACGTAATTGAGTAATAGTCCCGGCCTGGTTGGCTTTTAATAACACGGCATTACAGGCACCTAATTCCGCGGCCGCTTTTACGCGGTCGCCATTGGTAACGAAATAATCATCACCTACGATTTGCACTTTCGAGCCAGCGGCTTTGGTGAAGGCAATTAATCCTGCTTCATCATCTTCTGCTAACGGATCTTCAATCGAGAGAATCGGATAACGATCCAGCCAGCCGAGCAGTAAATCGCACATGCCGTCAGAATCATATTCTGACGATTCCAGCGCCAGGCGATAACGGCCCTCTTTACCGAATTCAGAAGAGGCAATATCCAGCGCAATGGAGACATCCTGGCCTGGAATATAACCCGCGCCTTCAATGGCTTTTACCAGCGTATCCAGCGCCTGTTCATTGCTGTTGAATTCCGGCCACCAGCCGCCTTCATCTGCCACACCGCTTAAATGTCCGCGTTGTTTCATGATGCGCCCGGCGCTGTGGTAGACCTCAGCGGTCATCACCAGCGCTTCTTCGAAGGATTTCGCCCCGTTGGCGATGACCATCAAATCCTGAATATCAATACGACGACCTGCGTGGGCACCCCCGCCGAAAATCTGGATTTGCGGCAGTGGCATTGCTACTTTTTTGTCGCCTGCCAGGTACTTCCACAGCGGCAGATGTGCGTTGTTTGCTGCGGCATAAATCGCCGCCATTGAGCAGGCGACAGAGGCGTTGCCGCCCAGACGAGAGAAGGTACCCGTGCCGTCCAGTTCAATCAGGATGCTGTCGATTAACTGCTGATCGTTAATGTCAGTGCCAATCAGTGCAGGGGCGATTTCATTTTTGATGTTGAGCAGCGCTTTCTGCACATCTTTACCTGACAGCGCTTTACCGCCGTCACGCAGTTCCACCGCTTCATGCATCCCGCAGGACGCACCAGCCGGAGCCATGCCGCGGCCAAAAATACCGTTGTCCAGATGGACTTCCACTTCGACCGTTGGCCAGCCACGGGAATCCCACACGCGACGACCCAACACACTTTTAATTCGACTCATAACCCGTTCTCCTTCCTCCAAAATGATGTAATGTCTTTCAATTTCGTAAATTGAAGCTCCAGTAATGCGCAGCTGGTACGGCGTACATTTCGCGCATGATCCTCTGTAAAATATTCAACGGGTGATTTTCCGTCGACGCGTGCCAGAACCAGGCACGGTAATAATGTGGCGACGCGGGTTTCAAAGGCATCGACGGATTCCCAGGTAATGCAATTGAAATAGCGTTGATATAATTTCTCGAACGAGAGCATTAATTGCTGCTGGGCTTCCCGGGTGCTGGCGACAAGCGTTTTTAATAAGAAATGGTTTAAGCAGAAAGCGAGATCAAATGCCGGGTCACCGTACCAGGCACATTCCGCATCCAGAATGACCGGCCCATTCGGGCCGCGTAAGATATTTTTCGGGCTGATATCACCGTGAACCAGTGCCAGCTTTGTTGACTGCGTTCTTTCTAATACTGACCGGATAAAGCCTGCATATTTTGGATGGACGCGAGAAACCTCTCCCAAATAAGGATCAAGGCGCAGCGAGAAGAAATTTTCGTCATAAGCGAACACTTTCGCCAGCTCGCTATTTTTGGCGGTCTGCTGATGAATGTGACCTAATACGTCACCCATTAATCCTGCAAATTCACTATCGATGTCACCGTTTAACAGCTGAGATTTCCAGTTGTCAAATTGCTCAACGGGTAAATAATCCATCACAAAACAGAGGGCGCTTCGGTCAATACCCTGAATACGCGGCACGGCATTCGGAGCAATTTGGGCGACGGTTTTCATCCAGTCAATTTCTGCGAAAACGCGCTCAAGCGGGGCATGCCACTCTTTAGCAACTTTGAGTTTTGGCAGCGCCTGTTTCAGGCAGTAATGTTTTTCACCGACGCTAACTTTTAAAATATTGGAGGAGACGCCGCCTGTTAGCGGTTTGACGAGCAAGATTTCATCGTCATGGATTAACCCCATTGTGTGCAATACATCACGTATAGCATCCTGATTGGCTGAAAGATCTTTAAAACACGTTTCCATGCATACACCTGTAATTAACTTGTTTTCTCAAACGGTTCAAACACGTCATAAATATGCGAAACAGTTTCCTAGCGGTAACGTAAATCGTGACATGTCTGCTACGGGGTATATCTCTCAATCTCAAAATGTTAGGCATGTTAATAACCATGAATAACATTTTACGAATCTGATTTTAACGTCTTTTCTGAATTGACTTAATTTATGCACACGTGTGCATTGGCGTCAATCAATGTGAGGGTGAAATATGTTGATGTGGCTCTCATTTAAAATCAATGTTATCTATGCCATTGATTTTAAATAAATTAATTAAGTGTGATCAGGATCTTGTTTCAGAAAATAAGCCATATTAAGGTGGGGTTTAGTATTTAATGATCAGAAAAAATAATGCGATTTCGAAGAGTCTTAATTTCGAGATTAGGTTGGTTGTTACAATCTTTTAACATGTTCCCTCACAATTTATTTAACATTGTGAGATTATTTTTAAACAGACCATGTTTATTTTTCTTTGAAGAAAATTAGTGATGTTAAAAATCAAAAATGAAAGGCGGAGAGCACAATTACGGTGGTAAGCATGAAGAATGGTTATGAATTTTTTTATGGAAATTGGATTTTTTTGCTACCTAACATCAATGGGCAGGATTAGGAATTTGACCTTGATTTTAATGGTCAAAAGTTGTGCTAAATTAGCTTTTAGGCTAATGTGGCGATAGGGAAGGGAAGAACAGGATGTTCACTGTTATTTTTCATAATGAAGCGGAAGAAGAGTTGTTATCTCTACCGGTTTCATTGCGCGCCAGAATGGTCCGACAGCTCCAGAAGCTGGAGGCATGTCCCCAGCAGCTACGGGAACCGGATACTAAATACCTTGGCGATGGGCTGTTTGAGATTCGTGCAAAGGCTGGTGATATCGCACGCGGGTTATGGGTTTACCAGTCAGGTAAAAAGATTTACGTAGTGAGAATATTCATAAAGAAAACGTCCAAAACATCGGCTCAGGACATTGCATTGGCTCGATCCAGAGTGGAGGAGATGAAGAAAAATGACTAAAGCATATAAAACACTTGCCCAGATTCACGCATCCGCCCTGCAAGACGAGAATTATCGTAATGCGTGGGATGAAGAAATCGAGCGCGAGCGCCTACAAAAGACACTTGCCGAATGGAGAAAAAGTGCCGGGATAACCTCTGCTCAGGTGGCAGAACGAATGGGTGTTAAACCCCCAACCGTATCGCGTATGGAAAAAAATGCGATAAAAATGAGTTATGAAACGCTGTTACGCTATGCAAGTGCGTGCGGTATCCACTTTACGTTGCAGCAGATATAAGCCAGAGCTTGCAGCGTGGTGGCGCGAATAAGGATAAACACAGAACCGCGTTCTTCCGTCAGACGGTAAAACGCGGCAGGGAAGGCGTTACCGAGGCAGGGCGATACGCGGTTTAACCCGATCGTGAAGTGCCGGATTATCACTCTCATCTTTCAGTTTGACGCCCGTCAGCCTGCGTAAAAATGCCTGCTCCAGCAGCCAGGCGAGTTTAAACGCAGCGGCCTCAAAATTTAGCCCCTCCGGACGGATGTTGGAGATGCAGTTACGCTCTGACTCCAGCCGCTTGCGCTCGGGCTTCCATGTCAGGTACACGCCTAAACTGTCCGGTGAGGACAAGCCCGGTCGCTCACCAATCAGAATCGCCACCGCCTTACTGTTGAGGGTTTCACCGATATCATCGCCGAGGGCCACCCGCGACTGGTGCGCCAGGATCACGGGACCCAGTGAAATTCCAAGCGTTTGCAGATAGGGCAACAGGGCGGTAATCAGGCCCAGAGACTGACGCTGCACCGCGTGAGATGACAAGCCGTCGCCAATCACCAGCAGCAGGTCGTGCGCCGGGGTGCGGCTGGTAGCGAGATCTGCACGGCTCTCATCGCTTAGCTTGCGCCCCAAATCGGGGCGGTTGAGGTAGATGTGTCGATCTGTCGCGGCACTGTGCGCCTCCAGTGTTTGCAGACCCAGCGCCTGGATCTGTCGGGCCAGGTTTTCGCTGTCAAACGGCTGATGGATAGCATCACGGGCCTGCGCATGGGCCAGACCAAAATTCAGCACTTCACGCGTTGGCAGGCTGGCACCGCTGCGCCCAAGCGCAATACGGGCATCGGTAAATTCGCGCAGTAACGTCCAGGCATCGGGTGGGTTCATGCATGTGCTCCTTGTGGCAGGGCGCTGAGCAGGGGATGGTTGGCCCCTGTCAGGCGTAGCTGTCCATGTACATCAATAATTTGCATGCGGGTTAACCATTCGGCAAATTCCGGAGCGTGTTTTAGCCCCAGCAGGCGGCGGGCGTAGAGTGCGTCATGGAAAGAAGTGCTCTGGTAGTTGAGCATGATATCGTCTGCACCCGGTACGCCGATCAGGAAGGTCAGTCCGGCGTTACACAGTAGCGTGAGCAATGTGTCCATATCATCCTGATCAGCTTCCGCATGATTGGTGTAACAGACATCGCAGCCAATCGGCAGTCCCATCAGCTTGCCGCAGAAGTGATCCTCCAGCCCGGCGCGGATAATCTGCTTACCGTCGTAGAGATATTCCGGCCCGATAAAACCGACTACCGTGTTGACCAGTAGCGGGTTAAAGTGGCGTGCCACGGCGTAAGCGCGCGCTTCGCAGGTTTGCTGGTCCACGTCGTAATGAGCATTGGCCGACAGGCAACTGCCCTGGCCGGTTTCGAAATACATTACGTTGTTGCCAAGTGTGCCGCGTTTCAAGCTCAGCGCGGCTTCATGCGCCTCTTTGAGCATCTCGAGGTTGATACCAAAACCGCTGTTTGCTGCCTCGGTGCCTGCTACGGACTGAAAAACCAGATCCACGGGAGAGCCACGCTCAATCAATTGCAGCGTGTTGGTGACATGGGTCAACACGCAGGACTGAGTGGGAATGCTGAAGCGGTTGATGATGTCGTCCATCATATGATTGAGCCTGTCCAGTACCGGCAGGCTGTCGCTGGCGGGGTTAATGCCCACTACTGCGTCTCCCGCACCATAGAGCAGGCCATCGAGCATGCTGGCGGCGATGCCTTTTAAATCATCGGTCGGATGGTTCGGTTGCAGGCGCACGCTGAGGTGACCGGGCAGGCCGATAGTGTTACGAAAACGGGTGATTACACTGCATTTACTGGCTGCCAGGATCAGGTCCTGGTTACGCATCAGTTTACTGACCGCCGCCGCCATTTCCGGGGTAATTGCCGGGGCCACTGCACTCAGAACGCTACTGTCAGTGGTATCTGCCAGTAGCCAGTCACGAAAATCCCCCACCGTCAGGTGGCTGATTGCGCGAAAGGCTTCGGCATCATGTGTGTCGATGATCAGCCGGGTGACCTCATCGCTTTCATAGGGAATAAGCGGGGTATCGAGGATCTCACGCAAAGGAAGATCGGCGAGGGCCATTTTGGCGGCCATCCGCTCTTCTGCCGACTGCGCCGCCACACCGGCCAGCACATCCCCGGAACGCGCCGGGGAGGCTTTTGCCATCAGTTCTTTTAAGCTGGCGAACCGGTAGACCCGGTGCGCCAGAGTGGTCTTGTACATTCTGTCTCCTCAGGAGAGAGCACGCAGCTGTGGGTCCAACGCAGCACGTTCACGTGCCGATGCTGTTTTGCGGAACCACATGTAACCGCCCAACATCATCAGCGCGAAAATAAGCGCCAGCAGCGTGTTGTACCAAACCATTGCGACCAGGCAGAGTACTGCCATGCCAAGAGCGAATGCCGGTGCAATCGGGAACAGCGGTGCTTTGAACGGGCGCTCAAGGTTCGGTTCACTACGACGCAGTTTGAACAATGCAGCCATTGAGGTGATATACATAACAATAGCGCCGAATACCGACATCGTCACAATGCATGCGGTGAGCGGCATGCCGCTGATGGTGATAAGTGAATCGGAGAAGATAGCGGCAATACCGACCACTCCCCCCGCCAGAATAGCCAGGTGTGGAGTACGGGTTTTGCGGTTCAGGTTCGCCAGGCTGGCGGGCAGGTAGCCTGCACGTGCCAGGGAGTAGATCTGGCGTGAGTAGCCCATGATGATGCCGTGGAAAGATGCCACCAGGCCAAACAGCCCCAGCCAGACCAGCATGTGCAGCCAGCCGCTGCTGCTGCCTACTACCACCTTCATCGCCTGCGGCAGAGGATCGTTGATGTTCGACAGTGTGCGCCAGTCGCCGACACCACCGGCAAATACCATCACGCCGACTGCCAGTACGGTGAGGGTCAGAATCCCGCCGCCCAGCGCACGAGGAATGGTGCGCTGAGGATCTTTGGCTTCTTCTGCCGCCATAGACGCACCTTCAATGGCAAGGAAGAACCAGATGGCAAACGGAATGGCGGCAAACATACCCGGCAGGGCCAGTCCGCTAAAGCTCTCTGCACCCGCCCAACCGTTGGCGGTGAAGTTATCCCAGGAGAAACCGGGTGCAACAATGCCCATAAAGACCAGCAGTTCGAATATCGCGAGCAGTGTGACAATTAATTCAAAAGTCGCAGCAATACCGACACCCAAAATATTCAACGTCATAAATATAACGTATGCACCGCAGGCCACCCATTTAGGATCGAGCGAGGGGAATTGGACGTTAAGATAAGCGCCAATAGCCATTGCAATGGCTGGAGGAGCAAACACAAATTCAATTAAGGTAGCGAAACCGGCAATAAACCCACCGGTTGGACCAAACGCCCGATAAGCGTAAGCGAAAGGGCCGCCCGCATGCGGGATCGCCGTCGTCAATTCGGTAAAGCTAAAAATAAAAGCGCAGTACATGGCGGCAATCGCCAGGGCGACAATCAAAAAGCCCATTGTACCGGCCTGAGACCAGCCGTAACTCCAGCCGAAATATTCCCCTGAAATTACCAGCCCAACGGCAATGCCCCATAAACGAAAGCTGCCAAGTGTTCTTTTTAGTGTGGTTGATTCTGTGGTCATCTTCTACTGCCTCGCCATTAAACAGAGTGGTGGCGTAACTGCAAAGGTGATGCCAGATTGTATAAATCCTCTTTTTTCATTGGGTTATTGAGTGCGAGTGAATGACTTTATGCAAAATGGGTTCAGGATGCACCGCGGATAACCAGCACCTGGTGCAGTGTGCCCCGCCATGGTGAAAAAGGGTGAAACTATTAGCTATGCCAATGAAATTCATGCGCTTTATAAGAATGTTGAGATAAACAAAAATAATGACCAGAGCGAAATTTTGTCCCGCCAGGTAGCATAATATGCATCCTCAACGAGGATGATTAAAATATTGTAGTAAATGAGAGGTGGGTAAATCCGATTATTCTTACACCTGTTTTTATTATTGGATGCTTTAATTTTATTTATATCTTTAATGTTTTCTGATTTCTTGGTTTACATATTGATTACAAAATTGTTTTTATTTTTATAACTCTGGGTCGTGCATGTGTGAATCACACGCTATTAAGATAACTGCCTGATGTTGAATTTAATTACTGGGAATGAGTTGACCGGAATGATTTCGCACTTTAGTTTGAGTGTGAATTTTTCAGGCAAATCCAGGATTATATTTAACTAAGGAGGGGAATATGGCCTGGCGTCCAATTCTGTATGTCATCTTTACCACCAATCCACGGTTAACCCATCGGCGGGCAAGGCTTCGCCTTGTAGCCAGTCAGGGGTGAGCTATATCGCTTTCTGAGCACTTAAAACTGAGTTCTGACGGTCCCCTCTCCCCAAAGAGGAGAGGGGACCGTCCGTGCGGGGATTACCCTACGCACTCTCCGCCAGTTCGAACATTCCGTACGGGTGAATTTGCAGGTAGTAACTGTCTCCCACGTCGGGCTGCAGACGGGTAGCATTCACCTGCAGGAGAATGCGCTGCCCGTGCCACTCCACGATCACTTCATACTGCGGACCCATATAGGCCACGTGCTGAATCACGCAGCGCTGGCTCTCCTCGCCATGTTCACCCAGCGTAATCGCCTCCGGGCGCACGCCCACCGTGCCAGCCCCTTTAGCGGCAAAGTGCGCGGGAACCGGCAAACGGTAGCCGTAAATATCCACACTGTCCTGCTGGAAGGTGGCGGGGAACAGGTTGGCATCGCCCATAAAACTTGCCATAAAGCGTGATGCAGGCTGGCGATAGAGATCCTGCGGCGAGCCCATCTGCATAATATTGCCTTTGTTCATCACCAGTACGGTGTCGGATACTGCGAAGGCCTCACTCTGGTCGTGCGTCACGTACAGAGAGGTAATATTGAACTGCTTTTGCAGCTCGCGAATTTTATCGCGCATGCTGCGGCGCAGGTTGGCATCGAGGTTACTCAGCGGCTCATCAAAGAGCAGGACTTTGGGTTTCAGGATCAAGGCGCGGGCCAGCGCCACACGCTGCTGTTGCCCGCCAGAAATCTGATCCACAAAGCGGTCTTCGAAGCCGTCCAGATCGACCATCGCCAGCGCTTCTTTGACGCGAGTTTTAATCTCTGCACGCGGTACACCCAGCATTTTCAACCCGTAACCGACGTTCTCGCCCAGCGACATATGCGGGAAGAGGGCGTAGGACTGAAACACCATGCAGATGTCACGCTGCTGAATAGAACGGTGCGTGACATCTTCGCCATCGATAAAAATCTGCCCACCCGTAGGTTTTTCCAGCCCAGCCACCAGACGCAGTACGGTGGTTTTACCGCAACCCGATGGTCCCAGCAAACTGACCATCTCGCCTTGTGGAATGGCGAGGTTGATGCTCTCAATCACCGTGTTATTGCCGAACTGCTTGTTCACGTTACGCAATTCAACGAAATGTTTTTGTGTCATGGTCATGCTCCGTTACGCCTGGTTTTTGGCTTTAGAACGGGAGATACGTGCCTCACCGATCAGCCAGTCAAAAATGAAGATGATGGCGAGCATCACCACAATAAGAATTGAGCCGTAGGCAATCGCTACGCCGTATTCGCCGTCTTCCACACGGTTGAGGATGTAGGCCGTTGCCACGCGGGTGTCCGGGGTGACCAGGAAGACGATGGCGCTGACGGTGGTGATGGCGCGAACAAAGCTGTAAATCAGTGCCGACAAAATAGCCGGACGCAGCAGCGGTAACAGGATCTGCGTGATGGTGCGCAGTGACCCGGCGCGCAAGCTGAGCGAGGCTTCATCGAGCGATTTGTCTATCTGGCCGAGGCCCGCGATACCGGCACGAATACCGACCGGTACGTTACGCATGACCATCGACATGATGACAATTGCTGCTGTACCGGTGATGTAAACCGGGGCGCTGTTAAAGGCGAGAATGTAAGAGACGCCTGCCACGGTGCCCGGTACGGCAAAGCACAGCATGGTGGTGAACTCGATGGTCTTTTTGCCTTTGAACTGCTGGCGCACCACAATCCAGGCAATCAGCAGACCAAACGCAGCGGTGATCGGCGCGGCAATACCGGCATAAAGCAGCGTGTCGAGCAGTGAAGGCCATGCCCCGTCGCTCATCCCCTGGCCGAACAGTTTGATGAAGTTATCTAACGTCAGGGTGTAATCCACGCCCCAGTTGACGGTGAAGCTGCCGTAGAAAATGCTGCCGTATAGCAGGGCATTGAAGGCGACCCAAATCGACAGCAGCGCAATCACGGCCCACACCAGCGTGACCGGCAATGGTTGCACATCGCCGCGGTACGATTTCCCGGAAACGGTCACGTAGGAGCGCTTGCCAATCCACATGTACTGCACGCAGAAGACCAGCAGCGAGAAGAGCAGCAGGAAGGCACCCAGCGTACTCGCTGCCTGATAATCAAGCTGAGAACCGGTGATGTAGAAGTAAATCTGCGTTGCCAGTACGTCAAAGTTGCCGCCCAGCACCAGCGGGTTACTGAAGTCAGCCAGCGACTGCACGACCACGATCAGGAAGGCGTTAGCCAGCGCGGGCTTCAGCAGCGGTACAAAGACACCGTTAAAGGTCTGCCAGCGGCTGGCACGCAGCGTGTAAGAGGCTTCTTCCAGGGAAGGATGAATGGTTTTGATGGCCCCGTCGATGATCATAAAAGCCATCGGAGTAAAGGCCAGTACCTGTGCCAGCCAGATGCCGGTGAACCCGTACAGCCAGTTGGTGTTGGTCAGCCCGAACCAGTCGACCATCAACTCGGTCACGTAGCCAGAGCGTCCCATCATCAGGGTGACGCCTAAGCCGACCACAAACGGCGGGGTGACGATGGGCAGAATGGAAAATACGCGGCCAATAATGGCGCTGCGTTTGGCAATGCGCGTGGTGTAAATCGCCAGCACTAGGCCGAAGAAGGTACAGCCGACGCCAACCGCCATGGCCAGCCAGATGGAGTTGAGGATCACCTGAATGATGTGTGCCTGCGAGAGCACGCTCATAAACGCCAGCGGGGCAAACTCGCCGCTGTCGGTGGTGAACATCGGAATAAAGATGGCGATGCTTGGCCAGACAATAAAGACGCTGATGCCCGCCACAATGGTTATCAGTGAACCAATGACAAAACGGTCACCGCCGAGCCACTCCAGACGGGTCAGTGCCAGCGTCATAATCGCGCCTAACGCGACAAAGAGGACGATGCTGGCGTAGCCCAGGCCGCGGCCTTCAACCGTGGCGCTGATGGCGACAAAGGCGATACACAGCAGTGCCCAGGCGGCATCAAAGTAGTGGCGGCCACGCTGTTCACGCTTCGCCTCACTGAGCGGGCGAAATGCCAGTACGCTGGGGAGCAGATACCAAAGCCAACTGACGTTGACGTGTGACCAGCCGTAGGCCGCGAAGATTTCATCGGACGTTGAGTCGGTCAGGCCGTAATCCAGGCTCCAGCTCGGCAGCAGCGCAAACGCCAGCCAGCCGAGTAAAACCCAAAGGAAGACCGCATCCCGTTTTTTGGCGGGATGGAGAGTGAGTGTGTGTGACATAAGCGTTCCGGTGTTGTAGGCCGGGTAGGGCGTGAATACCCCCACCCGGCAAAGGCTGCAGGTGTGGGTTTATTTGCCCATCTTCACATCGCTAACCCATTTGTTAATCAGTGCTTTACGGACGTCTGTTGAGCCGTATTTGTCCATGTCGTAGCTGATCAGTTTCAGGTCATCAAGCTTCAGCGAGTTCGGTGACGTTTCTGCCGTGGTGTTGGTCAAAATTTGGTAGGACTTGCCTTTTTTCCACGCCAGCTCTTGAGCTTCTTTGGAGAGCGCCCAGTCCACGAACAGTTTGGCGTTATCGATGTTGCGCGCCCCTTTCAGGATGCTGATGCCGCCGATTTCATAACCCGTGCCTTCGCAAGGGGAGATCAGCTCCAGCGGTGCGCCTTGCTCTTTTTCCAGAGAGTAGTCATGCAGGAAGCCGATTCCAATGGCCGTTTCGCCACGGGCGGCGTTACGCGCCGGGGCAATACCGGATTTGGTGTACTGCGAGACGTTGGTGTTGAGTTGTTTCAGGTAATCAAAGGCCTGATCTTCACCCCACAGCTGGACGAAGGTCGCCAGTGCGGTGTATGCGGTGCCGGAGCTTTGCGGATCGGCAATCTGGATCTCGCCTTTGTATTCCGGTTTGGTCAGATCTTTCCAGCATTGTGGCACCGGCAGGTTTTTCTCTTTCAGGCGCTGGGTGTTGACACCAAAGCCCAGAATGCCCACGTAGACTGCGGAGGAGAGGTTGCCTTTTACTTTTGCCGGGTCGCGGAATTTCTCCATCACCTGCTCAAGATTGGGGGATTTGTATGCCTGCAACAGCCCCATTTCCCCGGCCTGAGACTGCGGATCCAGAGTGCCGCCGTACCAGACGTCAGCCTGCGGGTTTTTCTTCTCAGCGTCGATTTTCGCCAGGGTGCTGCCAGAGCCGTTACGAATAAACGACGTTTTGACGTTGTACTTTTCGCCGAAAGCCTGAGTTTCTGTTTCACACATTTCGTTGGTGGCACTGCAATAGACCACCAGACGACCTTCTGCTTTGGCCACACCGCTGAATGCTGCGAGGGCGAGGCCGGTTGCTACCAGGGTAGAGAGTAGGGTCACTTTCATTATTTTATCCTTCTTACGAGGTACCAGAACTGCGTGATGTTGCAATGCCCGCCATTAACAGCGGCATCAGTAATAAACCCATCAGTACGGCAGCGACGGAGAGCAAGCTGAACATCCCCGGCCAGCCGTAGCGTTCAATAATTTGTGACAGTGGCCAGCCCGCCAGCGCAGCGCCAAGGTAGGCGAAGACGCCGAGAAAACCGGTTATCGAGCCTGCTGCGGCTTTGTGCCCACATTCGACGGCGGCAAGGCCAATCAACATCTGCGGACCAAAGACAAAAAATCCCACCGTGAAAAAGCACATTGCCAGTAGCGCGTAGTGATGAACCGGCGCGAGCCAGAGTGCGGCTACCGAGACCATTAGCCCTAGCGTAAAGAGCAAAATCATCGGTGCGCGCTGTCCGCTGAACAGCAGGTCTGAGCCCCATCCGGCAAAGAGCGCGCCCAGCAGGCCGCCAATCTCAAACAGCATTACTGTCGCGTTGGCGCTCAGTAAGTTGACGCCGTGGCTTTCCGACAGCCAGAGATTGCCCCAGTCGTTCAGCGCAATGCGGATCAAATAGACCAGCACGTAGGAGAAGCCCAGCAGCCAAATCATGGGGTTGCGCAGCACCGTCTCACGCAGCATCTGCCATAAGCCCATCGGCGGGCTTTGCTGCTCCTGGCGCAGCTCCAGTGGGTCGTGCCGCCATTCACCCACGCTCGGTAAGCCTTCTTCCTGCGGTGTCCCCCGCAGTTGCATCGTCAACCACACACCCAATGCCATGCTGATGATCCCTGGCGTCAGCATCGCGGCCTGCCAGCCCCACCAGTGGGCGGCGAAGGCGCAAATCAGCGGAATAATCGCCCCGCCGATGTTGATAGACATGTTCCAGCAGCCCCACCAGAAACCGCGCTCGTTGCGCGAGTACCAGTGGGTCAGTAGTCGTGCACAGGGCGGCCAGCCCCAGCCCTGGAAAAAGCCGTTTAACGTCCAGACCACCAGCAGTAGCGGCAGTGAATCACCAAACGCAAACACCACGTTCAGAAGCCCGGTGGCAAAAAGGCCGCAGCCCATAAACGCGCGCTGCCCGTGACTGTCATGCCAGAGTCCGGCGGCGAATTTCGACAAGCCGTAGCTGAGATAAAACAGCGATCCCAGCAGGCCAATATCGCCCTTATCGAGACCCAAATCGCTTTGCAGCGCCGGGAGCACGTAGTTCACGCTTTTGCGCGTCAAATAAAACGCGGCGTAACCCACCACCATAGAGAGCAACAGACGTGAACGTAACGTCCTGTAACGGTGGTCAATGTCAGTTGGCGAGATGGCGTGCATAGCGGTCTCCAGTTGCGCTGACTATAGGTAAGCGCAGACGAAAGCGGATGAGAGAAACTCCCCAGGTGACTAAGACTTTTTCCTGGTCAGTGCGGTGTTTGTTGCAAAAATGTGGGCAAGTTAACAGTTACGCATGTTCCCTGGCGGGATTCGAGGGTCAGTTCACCGCCGAGGGCATGGACACGTTCGCGCATGCCCTGAATGCCAAAACCGGGCATTTTCTCGGCGGCGATGCCAATCCCGTTGTCATGAACGACCAGGCATAAGCGGTCGCCTTGCTCACTGAGGGTGATGCGCACTTCGCTGGCGTTGGCGTGTTTGCAGACGTTGTTAAGCAGTTCCTGCAATAACCGATAGAGCGTAAACACCAGGGTTTCGCTGGTGGGTGGGGTGCTGAGTCGGTATTCGAAATGGCAGAAAATACCTCGCTCGGTGAAGGCAAATTCGTTTACCAGATGATGTAAGGCTTCCTGTAGTGAGAGCTCATCAAGCACTGGTGGGCGTAGCTGGCGAAGCAATTGCCGCGTGGAGTGGTGAATACGCCGGGCCAGGGCATTGATTTGCTCAGCTGCTTCCAGCGCCTGAGGGGTATCGCCAGCCCGTTTAACCAACTGCGACTGGATCTGAATGGCGGTAATGTTCTGGCCGATTTCATCGTGTAGCTCGCGGGCAAGGCTTTTGCGCGTGTCCTCTTCCGTGTGAATCAGCTTTTCCGTCAGGGCCTGACGTGCCCGGAGTTCTCCTTCCAGCCGACGGCGATAGTGGTCCAGATTGAGGGCCAGATGCTGCTGGCGGCTGATGGCGATGCCCAGCCCGATGCCCAGCAGTGCCTGCGTGGCGAGGAAAATCTCCAGCTCCAGCAGGTCGGTAAAACCGACGCCGACCTGGCGGGCAATCGTAATCAGCATGCTGCCGAGCAGGCCCGACATCACGCCGCCCTGCCAGCCAAACTTCCATGCCATCACCACGTTGGGCAGGAACACCACGATCAGCAGCAGGCGTTCAATCTGCGGTGACAACACCATTTGCGTGCCGATACCGATGATAAAAAAGAGGCTGCACCAGATGATCAGTGAAGTGCGCAGCGGCGGGGCAATGGTATCGAGCCCCAGCAGATGGTGGCGATGCTGCTGACGCAGAAATTCGAAAATCAGATAGGTAAAGGGGGTGAGCAGCACGCCGCCGGTAAAGGATGCCAACCCGGCGAGCAGCACCGGACTATGTAAAAACGGGGCCAGCAGCAGAGTGTGAAGCAACGCGCTCGCGGTAATTGCGGCTAACAGTAGCGTCAGACGCTGCCAGTATAAGGGGAAACGGTGCCAGTAATGTTGGGCCAGCAGTGCCGGTAACAGGCTGATCAAGGGGGCGGCCAGCATGCTGTAGCCAGTCACCAGTTGCTCGCTGTAGAGCCAGAGAATTATCGCCAGCTGCGGCAACAGCAGCGCGGGCCAGAATCGCCTGGAAAGCAGAATCAGCAAGGCCAGGTAGACGCCGTGGGGCAGGAATAACACCGCCTGTTGACCGTTGTGGGTCAGATAAAAGCTCAGTGTCCAGAGCATCAGCCAGCCCGGCCCCCAGGCCAGAATAATAAACAGCGATATGATGCCGTGGCGCAGCGATCGCGACATCAGTGGTTCGCCAGCAAATTGTGGTTTAGGGCGAAATGCACCAAATCAATGGTGGTTGCACAGTTGAGTTTACCCAGGACGTTGGCCCGGTGGACATGGACGGTTTTGTGGCTGAGTTCCAGTTTGAAGGCGATCTCTTTCACGCTGTCGCCTTTCACCAGCAAATCAAAGATTTCACGTTCACGCGGTGTGAGGGTGGCGAGGACTTTGACCGGTTGTACGTCACCACGCAGCGCTTTAAGGGCATCAGCGCACAGATAGTGACCACCCAGGCCAACGGAGCGAACCGCGCGCACCAACTCTTCCGGGCCACAACGTTTTGTCAGATAACCGCTGGCACCCGCGTCGAGGGCGCTTTGCACGAAAGCCGGGGTGTCATAGATGCTGAGAATAATGGCACGGAATTCAGGGCGCTGTTGGCGCAGGCGCTTAAGCAGGCTTAAGCCGTTTTCGTCCGGCATGGCGACATCCAGCACAGCAACGTCGACGTCATCTTTGAGCAGTGCAGGCCAGGCTTCGGCAGCGGTACTGTACTGCCCGCTGACGCTGAGATCCTCTTCCAGCCCCAGTAACTGAGCGAACCCGGAACGCACCACCACATGATCATCCACCAGAACCACACGTACCATAACGCACTCTCGCAAGCGAAAAGCTTTATGATGCCGTCTGGTTTCGGGCTGGCAACGTTCCGGTCAGCGATATGCAATCAATGTAACAAAATTGCAATATTTACTGCCCGGAACGATGTGACCAGAGCCGCTCTCAGGCCGCCGTCGTATTGTCCAGATGCACACCGATATAACGTTCGTAGCGATTGGCTTTCAGGCGGGTCAAATCGACCAGCACCAGGCCATCTACGCAGTTGTTAAAATCCGGGTCACAACCAAAATCGATAAACTGCACACCGCCAGGTTCACACAACTCTGAATATTGCTTATAGAGTGGCGGGATTGCGCAGCCAAGGTTGCCCAACATCGATTTCAGTCGCGTTAAATCTTCGGTGTAATCGTCGCCGGTAAATTGTGCCAGCACATCCGGTAACGTGGCAGGCCAGGGGCGACGGGACTCAGCCAGCGGCCAGCTTGCCGGGAACCACAGGCGATAGAAGGCCACCAATAAATCGCGAGCCGCAGGTGGGAAACCACCGGAAATCGACACCGGGCCAAACAGGTAACGGTATTCTGGATAGCGAGCCAGGTAGGCACCGATGCCGGACCATAAATAATCGAGGCCGCGACGTCCCCAGTAGCGCGGCTGGATAAAGCTGCGCCCCAGTTCGATGCCGTGCTCCAGCACTTCTGACATGCGTTGGTCGTAATGGAACAGGCTGTGACTGTAGAGCCCGTCCGGACCGCGTTTTTCAACCTGACGAGCGGTGGGCATAAAGCGGTATGCGCCAACGATCTCCAGATCGGTTTCATCCCAAAGGATCAGATGGAGATAGTCGTCATCGTATTTGTCGGTGTCACGTCGTTTGCCGCTGCCTTCTCCGACAGCACGGAAGGCGATTTCGCGCAGGCGGCCCAGTTCACGCAGCAGCGGTACATCCTCTTCACCTTTACGCTCCCAGAGATAAATCATTTTGCCATCAGCGGTGCGCCCAAGGCACTCAGCCTTGTTTAGCTCGCGACGCAATGTTGCCCGGTCTTCCGGACGTGCAATAGCACACTCGGTTTTGAAGACGCCAGGCACTTTTTTGCCCAACCGACGAACATGCTTGCGACATTTATCTGCCACATCACGGGCGGAGAGAGAAGGCGATTGCCAGCTGTCCCAGGGAATACGTTGGCCGATAGTAATAGGAAGCTGCGTGCCCTGGCGGCGAAACATCTGCTGCATTAACAGCAGCATGGGCAGCGTGTCGGAAAGCAATGCTGCACCATAGAACAGTGGGCTGTTGCGGGCGTTGATCCACATTGGCAGCAACGGTGTGCGGAATTTTTTCGCCAGCTTCACAAAGCCCGGGTGCCATTTGCCGTCGCGGATCCCTTTGCGCGTGAGACGTGACACTTCGCCTGCCGGGAAGAAAATTAACACGCCACCGCTTTGCAGTTGACTTTCCATCTGTTGCAGCGAGGCTTTGCGTGTACGTCCACCCATATTATCCACGGGAATGAACAATGAACTGAGCGGCTCAAGGTGGCTGAGCATCCGGTTTGTCACCACTTTTACATCGCGGCGTACGCGAGAAACGGCGTACAGCAATGCCAGTCCGTCCAGGGTACCTGTCGGGTGGTTGGAGACAATGACCAGTGGGCCTTGTTCGGGGATTTGTTCGATGTCATAGGCGGGGATGGTGCAGCGGATCTGCAAATGCTCCAGAACCTGCTCAACCATGTCCAGACCTTTCAGATGCGGGTGGTTGGCGGCAAACTGCTGAAACTCTTTCTCATATAGCAGGCGTCTGAGCAGATTTTTTTGCCAGGGTGCGGGTTTGGCCTGTGGCCAGAGGTCATCAAGAACACTATCGAGACTAAACATGGTGGCTCCTCCTGCCGTCTTGCGATGACAGTAGAAGCTCCAGATGACACTTACATTTCACCTTTGTGAATAAATGACAATCCCATTAATCACAACGAGATGGCCCGGCAGATGCCGCCGGGCCTGAGGGCTTACAAAATCTTACGTTCTGCGAGGTCGAGAGCAAAGTAGCTGAAGATGAGATCGGCACCCGCGCGTTTGATTGCGCCAAGGCTTTCGAGGATCACTTTATCTTCATCAATGGCTCCGGCCTGAGCGGCGAATTTGATCATCGCGTACTCGCCGCTGACCTGATAAGCCCCCAGCGGTAAAGAGGTACGTTCACGGATATCACGCAGGATATCGAGATATGCACCAGCAGGTTTCACCATCAGGCAATCAGCGCCTTCGGCTTCATCAATCAGCGATTCACGGATGGCTTCGCGGCGATTCATCGGGTTCATCTGATAGGTTTTGCGATCGCCTTTTAGTGCGGTACCGGCAGCTTCACGGAACGGGCCGTAGAAAGAGGACGCAAACTTAGTTGAGTAGGACATGATGGCCGTGTCAGTAAAGCCTGCCGCGTCCAGCGCCTGGCGAATGGCTTGCACTTGACCGTCCATTGCCGCCGAAGGGGCAATAAAGTCGGCACCTGCGGCAGCAGCCACAACGGCCTGTTTGCCGAGGTTAATCAGGGTGGCATCGTTATCGACGCCGTGATCGCACAACACACCGCAGTGACCGTGCGAGGTATATTCGCAGAAACAGGTGTCGGACATCACGATCATCTCTGGCACGGCATCTTTGGCAATGCGCGACATACGTGCCACCAGACCGTTTTCCTTCCAGGCATCGCTACCGGTTGCGTCCGTGTGGTGGGAAATACCGAAGGTCATGACTGAGCGGATTCCCGCGTTGGCGATACGTTCAATTTCACGAGCAAGGTGCTTTTCAGGAATACGCATTACGCCTGGCATGGCGGTGATGGCTTTGTAATCGTCGATATCTTCTTCAACAAAGATAGGCAACACCAGGTCGTTCAGGCTGAGTGTTGTCTCTTCAAACATAGCGCGAAGCGAAGCGGATTTGCGCAGGCGGCGCGGGCGTGTGATTAAGTCAGTCATGATTTGCCTGAAGTCTTAGGAACAGTGGGGACAGTGTATCCGAAAAGGGGGGAGTGTGTTTTACCAAAATCGCCTTTAAATGCGAGCAGTCTCGAAGACTTCTATATGAATCGAAAAAATAGTAGAGGCAATCCTTGTTTATATTCATGTTTTGAATTTTTAATTCCTTCCCATTCTTTCTTTTTATTTTATTTTTGTGGTTTATATGTTTTGTTTGGATATTTTTAATTATTAATATGTTTTTCATTTTTTATTCTTTAAGATTTTTTTTTGTGATTGTTTTTAAAGTTATGATTTTTATTGTTTTTATTTTTTACCTGCTAATTGAAATTGATGCTCTTGTTAATTTGTCCGAATTCGGACTTTACGTGAAGTTTAATTGAACCATTTGGTTTATGTACGGCATAATTTTCTCCGCAACGAAACTTGATTGTATTTGATGCATTAATAATTGATGGACCAACGATAATATCCCTGAGGAGGGATGACAAATGCACTCCTGGAAAAAGAAACTTGTAGTATCTCAACTGGCATTAGCCTGCACTTTGGCAATCGCTTCTCAGGCAAATGCGGCTACTTATGACACCTGGAATTACATCGATAATCCTCTGACAGCTCTTGACTGGAGCAATATGGATGCACCGGGTACCGTAGATGGCAATTATGTAAATTATAGCGGTTTTGTTTACCATAATAATGCGAGTGGTGATTTTGATCAGACCTTCAGTGGTGACACTGTTAACGGTACGATCTCTACCTATTATCTGAACCATGATTATACTGATAGTGTTGATAACACATTAAGTATTAGCAATTCAGTCATTCATGGCTCAATCACCTCTCTTCTGCCGATTGGTGTAAGTAGTGATGGTAGTTATGCTTATCAATTCTCCGAATATGGCACCGACCGTGTAATCGATAATAACTGGCACGATGGTGATGTGTTCACACTGAACATTTCTAACTCCACTATTGACGACGATTATGAAGCACTGTACTTCACCGATTCTTATCTGGATGGTGACGTCACAAAATCTACTCATGAGAAATTCACTACTGCTGCTGGTGAAGGCTACCAGTTTACAGATGGTGCTGGCCTCGGTCTGGCTGTAAACCTTGATGTTGAAAGCAATATCAATATTTCAAACAATTCTCGTGTTGCGGGAATCAGCCTGACTCAAGGTAATACAGTTAACAATACCTACACGACTGAATCCCATACCTGGGATAACAACATCAACGTCTCCAACTCTACTGTTACCTCAGGTTCAGTTGATTCACTCGAAACTCGTGGTTTCTATGGTAATTCTGCTGAACCGAGTGAATATACTGGTAATGGCACTGCCAATGACGTAGCACTGTATTTCAGCGATAGCTCAGCATCTCACTATTCAATGAAAAACAATGTTAATTTCAACAACTCTACTCTGCTTGGCGATGTTGTTTTTGAAAGTACTTTCAACGCTGGATTCTATCCTCAGGGCCACGACAGCAATGCTGATGGCGCTAAAGATACCAACGGCGGCTGGGCTGACGACGCTCTGAATGTTGATGAACTCAATATTACTCTGGACAATGGTTCTAAGTGGACGGGTTCTGCGACCACTTCTACAAACGTTGATGTTGAGTCTATGCCTTCAACTGATTGGTACGATGTTACAGGTAATAGCCTTTACCCTGGCGCAATTATCGAAGCAAATGCCTGGGGACGTACGGCTGATAATAAGGTCTTCCAGAGCGGCGTATTCAATGTCGCATTGAAGAACGGCTCAACCTGGAACACTGTCAATGCATCTAATATTGATACGCTGACTATCGATAGCGGATCTAAAGTTAATGTTGGTGATTCCTCACTCGTTTCCGATAGCATTAAATTAACAAATAACTCTCTGCTGAACATCGGCGAAGATGGTCATGTTGCGACCGATAGCCTGTCTATTGATAACAGTACCGTAAAACTGGCTGATGATATTGCCTCTGGCTGGAACTATTCTGCGGCTCTGTACGCCAACACCATCACTGTAACAAATCACGGTGTCCTGGATGTCAACGTTAATGAGTTTGATGCATATCCATTCCAGGCTGATACCCTGAATCTGACCAGCACCACCGACACTCATCGTAATATCCATGCAGGTGTGTTTGATATTCATAGCAGCAACTATGTTATGAATACTGACCTGGTCAACGACCGTACCAACGATAAAACCAAAGCTAACTATGGCTATGGTGTTATTGCGATGAACTCCGATGGTCACCTGACTATCAACGGCAACGGAGACATCAATGGCGGTAATGAACTGGATAACAGTGCTAGCGACGACGTAACTGCTGCCAAAGGCAACTACAAAGTTCGTATCGACAACGCCACTGGTGCTGGCCGTATCGCTGACTACAAAGGTAAAGAACTTATCTATGTCAACGATAAGAATACCGCAGCAACCTTCAGCGCAGCCAACAAAGCCGATCTGGGCGCGTACACCTATGACGTGCAGCAGAAAGGTAACACCGTTGTTCTGCGTCAGCGTGAGTTGACCGACTACGCGAACATGGCGCTGAGCATTCCTTCTTCAAATACCAACGTCTGGAACCTGCAACAGGATACCCTGTCTACCCGTCTGACCAATGGTCGTCATGGCCTGGCTGATAACGGTGGCGCATGGGTGAGCTACTTCGGCGGCAGCTTCAACGGCGACAACGGTGTTATCGAATACGATCAAGATGTCAGCGGTATCATGGTCGGCGTAGACACCTTCGTTGATGGCAACAATGCGAAATGGACCGTCGGTGCCGCAGCTGGCTTTGCTAAAGGCGACATGAATGATCGTTCTGGTAAAGTTGATCAGGATAGCCAGTCTGCCTACATCTACTCTTCTGCGCGTTTTGACAACAATGTCTTCGTTGACGGCAACTTAAGCTACAGCCGTTTCAGCAACGACCTGTCTGCAACCATGTCTAACGGCCAATATGTTGATGGTAATTCGTCTACGAATGCTTGGGGCTTCGGTCTGAAAGCCGGTTATGACTGGAAAGTTAACGACAAAGGCTATGTTACCCCGTATGCGGCAATTTCTGGTCTGTTCCAGTCAGGCGATAACTACCGCCTGAGCAACAACATGAAAGCGGGCGATCAGGATTACGATAGCCTGCGTTATGAACTGGGCGTGGATGCAGGGTACACCTTCAACTACGGCAGCGATCAGGCACTGACCCCGTACTTCAAACTGGCTTATGTCTATGATGATTCCAACAACACTGCAAAAGTGAACGGTGATTCTATCGACAATGGCGTTGAAGGTTCTGCGGTACGTGTTGGTCTGGGTACGCAGTTCAGCTTCACCAAAAACTTCAGTGCTTACACTGATGCAACCTACCTGGGCGGCGGTGACGTTGAGCAGGATTGGGGTGCTAAAGTGGGTGTGAAATACACCTGGTAATAAAACTGGCAGGGACGTTAATTTCCCTGCTATTTTTCACTTTGACAAAATTCCCGCTATGGACTGGCGGGAATTTTTTACTTACAAGGACAGTAAATGATTTCACTGCATAAACCGCTTGCGGAATTTTATTTATTAGATAAATGTCTTTCGCCCCACGGCTCATTTTTTGACTTACCAGAGAATACGGTACTTACATTTGATAACGTTAATCCTGGTGATGTCGCTATATTTTTTGAACAAGGTGAAATAGCGATTAGCCGGAAATACAATGATGTTCTGTTAGGAATTGCGCAAGCTCCTTTTATAAATGGTCTCAGTGCGAGCATGGTTGCCCAACCGACAGAATATATTTACACCACGCAAAGTATTTGTACGGGTTATTATTTACCCTCTGAAAAGGTATTGGCATTGCTGGATGAAAATCAACTCTGGCGAGAAGCCTTTGCCTGGCTAACCTGGTGGCATCGGCTGGCTGAAACTCGTGATATCCAGCTCATTGGCAGTAGCACTTATGACCAGATACGTTCAACGTTACTGACTATGGCTGATTGGGATGAAACGTTACGTTCGCGAGTAGGAGTCATGTACTACATTCAGCGGCGGACGGGTATTTCTCGCTCGGTCATTGCCGAAGTGCTCTCCGCACTACGCAAAGGAAATTACATCGTAATGTATAAAGGCAAGCTGCTAAAAGTTAACCGCTTGCCTTTTGACTATTAGTTCTGATGCGATGCATCAGGATGCAGGAACAACGATAGGTTTGTTGTTACTCATTTCGCTGACCAGGTCATTCACCCCATCGCTCATGCTGGTAAATTTCGTTAATGGTGAACGGGTGACAACAACAAAGACACCGACATTACTCTGCGGAATCATTGCCATATAAGTAATAAAACCGCCACCACCGCCCGTTTTTTGGATAATACCTGGGTGCCCGTCTTTTGGTGCCATATAGACCCAACCCATCCCTAATGCATCTGCTTTACCAGGCACATCCATACCAATCACACGAGTTAACTGGCTGCGTTGATAAATCAGGGTCTGCATACGATCCGCCTGATTATTACGATGATAGAAATCTGATGAAAGGAATTGCTGCATCCAGCGCATCATATCGCCCGGTGTGGAGTAGACTCCTCCACTGCCAATAGCCGCCAGTGTATTGTTACACGGGCTGGCACCTTTCTCGGCAATCATCAAACGTTTGCATTGATCTGGTGACGGGGTAAAGGTCGTGTCCTTCATACCGAGTGGACGTGTAATTTGTTCTTCAAAAAGCTGTGGATAGGGCTTCCCAGCCGCTTTAGCTAACGCATCTGCGAGCAAATCAAAAGCCAGGTTGGAGTAGGCTGCTTGCGTACCCGGACTGACTTTTAGTTTTGCAGTTGAAAGCCAGTTCCAGCGCTGTTGCTGTGTGGGCCAGACAAAAACATCCCGGTGCGCCGCGCCGCCCGGCTGCTCACGAGGTAAGGCACTGGTGTGAGTCGCCAGATTCAGCAACGTAATAGGCGAACCCTGCCAGGTCGGTACAACCGCACCAGGAGGCGCATATTTGCTCAACGGATCGTTAAGTTTGACAACGCCCTGATCAAACATTTTGACCAGCATCTCGCTGGTCATTAATTTTGAAAGCGATGCAATGCGGATAACCGAATCCAGTTGCGGACGCACGTTCGTTCCTGGACGCGTTTCGCCAAAGCTTCTGAACACTCTCTGATTTCCGTCGATGGCAACCAGGGCCATGCCTGTTGCACCACTGCCATAAAAAATATGATTAGCGTAACGATCAACTATCTCGGACGCAAAAGCCGGGTCGGGTGACGTCTGCGCAGCATGAGTTGGCGTCAATGTGAAGGCGTACAGCACAGCGGAGAAAAGCAAACAACGTTTCAACGAAAGCATCCGTATAAGAAGGAGGTGGATAGTGCGTATTTATACTACCTGGCGGCGTATTTCAAAGCACCGAAAAAGGCATAATTTCTGGAAATTACGTAACGATGCGTAAACATGAACTTTTTTCCTGACGGCTACAGAAGCAGGGGCCTGTGGTAGGCTCTTTGCAAACGGTTATTCAAAGGAGAGGCGGGTCATGTCAGGTAAGCGAGTCGTAATGGTCGTGGATATGCAGCAAGGGGTGTTTGCGACCCCGCGTGTTCAGCGCGAACAGTGTGTGGAGCAAATCAATAAACTGACGCACGCTGCGGATACGGTGATTTTTATCCAGCATATCGAAGAGGGGGGGCTGGAAGAGGGAAGCGAAGGGTTCCAGTTACTTCCTGAACTCTATCAGCCTGACAACGCACTCTACGTGACGAAAACCGCCTGTGACAGTTTCTACAAAACGCATTTAACAGACGCGCTTCGCGAGAATGACATCGGTCAGTTTGTTATTTGCGGTTGTGCGACTGATTACTGTGTAGACACTACCCTGAAAAACGGTGCCAGCCGGGGGTATGCCATTACTGTTGCTGGTGATGCACATACCACCGCCCATCGTCCCGCCGCACAGGCCGAAACCCTCATCGCTCATTATAATGACGTCTGGCGCACCCTTACCGTTCCAGGTAATCCTGTTTACGTGAAATCCGTCGAAACAATTCTTAACGAGTGGCAGACGAACTAAGGCGTTACGCTCAGGTCTGATTATCCGTCTCAAACAGGCTGACACCGGGTATCTTTGATATCCGGTGTGGGTGTTGTCGTCGTGTGAGCAATGCAAAAATAAGAAAGAGCAGGAGAGCATTATGTTTAAATCTTTTTTCCCAACGCCGAAATTGTTTTTCCTCTCGGCTTTTATTTGGGCAATGATCGCCGTGGTGTTCTGGCAAGCGGGTGGAGAAGCCTGGTTATTGCGACTCACGGGAGCATCTGCAGAGTTGCCCATCAGCGCAGCACGTTTCTGGTCAGGTAATTTCCTGCTTTTTTATGCTTACTATGCGCTCTGTACCGGCATTTTTGCGTTCGCCTGGTTCTTTCTTTCGCCACACCGTTGGCAGCGCTGGTCTATTCTCGGGACCGCACTGATTATTTTCGTCACCTGGTTTTTGGTGGAAGTGAATGTTGCGATCAACGCCTGGTACGCCCCTTTTTACGATCTTATTCAGAAAGCTTTGAGTGCGCCCAATACCGTCAAGATCGGCCAACTGTATAGCGAAATCGGCACCTTCTTGTGGATTGCACTGATTGCCGTGACCGTGGCGGTGTTGAATAATTTCTTTGTCAGTCACTATATTTTTCGCTGGCGTACGGCGATGAATGAATTCTATATGGCGCACTGGGGTCATTTGCGCCATATAGAAGGGGCCGCGCAACGGGTGCAGGAAGACACCATGCGTTTTGCCACCACGCTTGAAGATATGGGCGTCAGTTTCATTAATGCCATCATGACGTTGATCGCGTTCCTGCCAGTACTGGTTGCGCTCTCGTCGCACGTGCCTGAACTGCCGCTGGTGGGGCATATTCCTTATGGCCTGGTCATTGCTGCGATTACCTGGTCGCTACTGGGAACGTTTTTGCTGGCAGCAGTGGGTATCAAACTGCCTGGGCTGGAGTTTAAAAATCAACGCGTTGAAGCCGCTTACCGTAAAGAACTGGTTTACGGTGAGGATGATGCAGAACGCGCTAAACCGAACACTGTCCGCGAGCTGTTTGCTGCCGTGCGCCGCAATTATTTTCGTCTCTATTTCCACTACATGTATTTCAATATCGCCCGTATTCTATACCTGCAGGTCGACGTGGTTTTCGGCCTGATCGTGCTGTTCCCGACCATTGCGGCCGGTGCAATTACCTTTGGTTTGATGCGTCAGATTACCAACGTCTTTGAGCAGGTGCGTAGCTCGTTCCAGTATCTGATTGCCTCCTGGACCACGCTGGTTGAATTAATGTCTATCTATAAACGTTTGCGCAGTTTCGAACATGAGCTGGATGGCCAGCCGGTTTCGCAAATGACCAACCACTTTAGCTAACGCAAGGAACACTATGTCAGTTTGCGCGCCGCGTCTTCTCGCGACCACAATGACCCTGCTGGCGGGATGTATTCTCGCCGGTTGTACCACCAGTAAAAATACAAACACAACAAAAAGCACCACAGCGACTGAAGCCCGTGAAGCTGAAAAACCGCAGGATGTGGCGAGCATTGTCAGGCAAAAAATGCCTGCCAGCGTGAAAGACAGAGATGAGTGGGCAACAGATCTGGCGACTATCTTTTCCAGCCAGGGCATTGACCCGACGCTGGAAAATATCTGTTCCGTGTTGGCTGTTGTACAGCAAGAGTCAAATTATCAGGCCGATCCCGGAGTCGCCGGGCTGAATAAGATCGCCTGGAAAGAGATTGATCGCCGGGCAGCGCGGCTACATATCCCGCAGGTGTTGGTTCATACCGCGCTGAAGATTGAGTCGCCGAACGGCAAAAGTTACAGCGAGCGCCTCGATACAGTCCGCACGGAAAAACAGTTGAGCGAAATTTTCGACGATTTTATCGGTACGGTGCCGATGGGGCAGAAGTTGTTCGGTTCTTACAACCCGGTACACACTGGGGGGCCGATGCAAATCAGCATCGCTTTTTCTGAAAAGCACACCAAAGGATACCCCTGGACAATCTCTGGCACTGTGCGTCAGGAGGTCTTTACCCGTCGTGGCGGATTGTGGTTTGGCACTTACCATTTGCTCAACTATCCGGCTAACTACAGTGCCCCAATCTTCCGCTTTGCTGATTTCAATGCGGGGTGGTACGCCAGCCGTAATGCGGCATTCCAGAACGCGGTTAGCAAAGCAACGGGCGTTAAGCTGGCGCTGGATGGTGACGTGATTCTGTACAACAGTAGTGACGCGGGGAGTACTGAACTGGCCGTCAGAAAACTGGGTGCGAAACTGGGCATGAGCGATCGTGATATCCACCGACAGCTCGCCACGGGAGACAGTATCGCCTTTGAAAAAACGGCGCTCTATCAGAACGTTTATCGACTGGCAGAACAGAAAACCGGGAAAACCTTACCGAGGGAAATGTTGCCGGGGATCCAGTTAGAGAGCCCGAAAATCACCCGCAACCTCACAACCGCCTGGTTTGCGAAGCGCGTCGACGATCGTCGGGCGCAGTGTATGGCTAATCAGTGATGGCGGCGCCAGCGCAGAATCAGACCGATAACGCCTAGTATTGCGCTTCCGACCAGAAACGGCACCAGGCCAAAGATGGTGCCGACGCCAAAGCCGATTTCAACCTGAGGTCGGCTGGCATCCTGCACTTGCATCAGATGTTCAAACACACCCGGTGCATGGACCAACAGATTCAGCAGTTGCGCACCTGCCCAAAAACAGAGCAGCACAAAAACCGCATAAGCAATGTTACCTGGCGTGGAGGCGTCGCGTTTTTTCTTCCCCGTAAAGGGTTTCGACAATGTAAAGTCAGCCATAGAGACCTCCGCTTTATTCAATTTACTGGCCCGAAGCCTGTGACACCTTGTCATTTTGACAGCACATCGAAATTGTCAACATCGGAATGGTGATAATTTCATTGCGGGAAGGTTTCCAGTTGAGTAAATTTTGGAAGTGCTCACATTTCCTTAATGTTTTTATTACGTAATTAACATTTCAGAATTTCCGTACACGCCACAGACGGGAACGCGGGAATGTGCGACGATATTTTTTTTATTGCCGGAGTTGTCATGAAGCTACCCGCGAAAATACGCCGTGACTGGCATTACTACGCATTTGCGATTGGTTTGATTTTTATTTTGAATGGAGTGGTCGGGCTTTTGGGGTTCGAAGCCAAAGGCTGGCAGGAGTACGCCGTTGGCCTTGTGACCTGGGTTATTAGTTTCTGGTTAGCCGGATTAATTATTCGCCGCCGTCCTGAAGACAATGCAGAAGCCGCGGCGAATAAAGAGGAAGATAAATCTCTGGATTAGCTGTTCATCGAACTTTTCAGCGCGCTATCGGCCTGATGGCGCGCCAGTGCCAGTTCAATCAGGCGGGTGATTAAATCGGTGTAGCCGATACCGCTAGCCTGCCATAGTTTCGGATACATGCTGATGTTGGTGAAGCCGGGCAGCGTATTGATCTCATTGATGATCACTTCATTGTCCGGCGTCAGGAATACATCAACACGTGCCATTCCTGCGCAGCCCAGCGTCTGATAAGCCTCAACAGCAATCGCCCGAATACGGTCATTCACTTCTGGATCGATGTTCGCCGGCACTACAACTTGTGCGCCGTTATCGTCGATGTATTTGGTGTCGTAGGCGTAAAACTCGCTGTTGAGCACAATTTCGCCGCAGGTGCTGGCTTGCGGGTCGTCGTTCCCCAGCACCGCACATTCAATCTCACGACCTGTTATCCCCGTTTCGACCACGACTTTGTGGTCAAACTCAAAGGCCAGGCGCACTGCCGCAGCATATTGCGCTTCGTTCATGACCTTACTGACGCCCACGGATGAGCCCTGGTTTGCGGGCTTAACAAACAAAGGCAATCCCAGTTTGGCCTGAAGTTCCTCAAAGGTGATACGATCGCGGTTGTTGCGCGTCAGTGTCACAAAAGGAGCGATTGCCAGCCCGGCGTCACGCAGCAGGCGCTTGGTGACGTCTTTGTCCATACAGGCAGCTGATCCCAGAACATCTGAACCGACAAAGGGTAAATTCGCCATACGCAACAATCCCTGCAGTGTGCCATCTTCTCCCTGGGTTCCGTGAACGATAGGGAAGATGACATCAACCTGGGCAAACGGCGAGCCGTTGTGGGCGTTAATCAGTTGCTGAGCGGACTGCCCCGGAACGAGGGAGACATTTTCTTCCGAAGGATTAAGGGCAATATGGGCCGGATCGCTGGCGTTTTGCAGATAATTATTTGCGTCATTGATATGCCATTGTCCTTGTTTATCAATGCCTAAAAGCAACACCTCGAAACGCGACTTATCCATTGCATCGACAATATTTTTCGCCGATTGCAGCGACACTTCATGCTCAGCCGACTTACCGCCAAACACGACACCTACCCGCAGTTTTGCCATCACACCTTTCACTCACATCAATCAGAAAGCACATACCATATCACTTCTGCCATACTGATTTCAGTGATAAATGGAGGGGATGCGTGAAAGGAAAACGCCTGATTGTGGTCTGCATTTTATTGGCGGTGGCGGGCGTCGGTTATCGCTACTTGCCGTCTTATTACAACCCCTTTGCGCCGCTTCAATTAAGCGATCCGCCAGGGCGCATCACGCAGTACAAATTACGCAGGCTGGATCCGCTAGCGTGTCAGGCATTACTTGAACAGGCTAATCAGCAGCAACTGATCTCATCCACGCCTGTCGCCGACAGCAAAGGGGAGTGTCCGCTCACGGATGTTGTGCGGGTGCGTGATTTTGGCTCGGTTAAACTGAGCAGCAGCTTTTTAGCCAGTTGCCCTCTGGCACTGAGTTCCGCGCTGTTTGTAGCGCAGCAGGCCCGCCCGCTTACCCAACAGTTTACGCAGCACACGCTGACAGGTGTTGACCATCTTGGCAGCTATGCATGTCGCAATATCTATAACCGGGCAGAGGGGCGACGCAGCGAACATGCCAGCGCTGAGGCACTGGATATCAGCGGGTTTCGACTTTCAAATGGCAAGGTCGTGACAGTGTTAAAAGGGTGGCCTGATGCGACAACACAACCCTGGTTGCGTGCGATATTAAGTGCAAGTTGCGGCTATTACGGCAACGGTCTTGGACCCGAGTACAACGCGGCTCACGCTAACCATTTCCATTTAGGCATGCGTGGTTTTGGAATTTGCCGCTAAAGCATAAACTGTCGTTATTATTTAGGTTGTTGCTCTCTCCTCCCGGCTGTCGTTAAACCGGGGGGATAAAGCACTAAAATACCCTTAAACGCATTAGTGGTACGTATTCTTCTGCGGCTTCTTGTTACTCTGTTTCTAATTTGCCAAAAACTGAATTATTGTTGCTGTTTATGGAATCCTGGAAGGTTAATCTTATCTCTGTCTGGTTCGGCTGCTTTTTCACTGGCCTTGCGATCAGCCAAATTTTACCGTTCTTACCGCTCTATGTTGCCCAGCTTGGTGTGACCTCACATGAAGCGCTGTCGATGTGGTCTGGGCTTACGTTCAGCATTACCTTTATGGTCTCTGCCGTGGTGTCACCATTGTGGGGAAGTCTGGCCGACCGAAAAGGGCGCAAACTGATGCTCCTGCGTGCCTCGCTCGGTATGGCGATTGCTATCCTGCTGCAAGCCTTTGCCACCAACGTCTGGCAACTGCTTATCCTGCGTGGGGTGATGGGGCTGACCTCGGGATATATTCCCAATGCCATGGCGCTGGTGGCTTCACAAGCCCCAAGGGAGCGCAGCGGCTGGGCGCTCAGCACGCTTTCTACCGCGCAGATTAGCGGTGTGATTGGCGGCCCGCTGATGGGGGGCTTCCTGGCTGACCACTTCGGTCTGCGCACGGTCTTTTTCATCACCGCCATTCTGCTGGTGGTCAGTTTCCTGGTGACGCTGTTCCTGATTAAAGAGGGCGCACGCCCGAAAATCAGTAAAGCACAGCGGTTAAGTGGCAAAGCGGTGTTCTCTACGCTGCCTTACCCTGGACTGGTCATCAGCCTGTTTGTCACCACCATGGTGATTCAGTTATGCAATGGTTCGGTTGGGCCGATTCTCGCGCTCTTTATTCAATCGATGACCCCGGACAGCAATAACATCGCGTTTTTGAGTGGTCTGATTGCCGCTATCCCTGGTGTCTCGGCGCTGATGTCTGCCCCCCGACTCGGTAAGCTTGGCGATCGCATTGGTACGGCGCGTATTTTGATGGCAACGCTGGTGTGTGCAGTGGTGCTATTCTTTGCCATGTCGTTCGTCACATCGCCTTTGCAGTTGGGCATTCTGCGTTTCCTGCTCGGTTTTGCTGATGGTGCAATGCTGCCAGCCGTACAGACCTTGCTGCTCAAATACTCCAGCGATCAGGTCACCGGGCGTATCTTCGGTTATAACCAATCGTTTATGTACCTTGGGAATGTCGTGGGGCCACTGATGGGAGCATCGGTTTCCGCCATGGCCGGATTCCGCTGGGTCTTTGTCGCCACCGCCCTGGTCGTGCTTTGCAATATCTGGCAACTGGCGGCAGCATTGCGCAAAGCCAAAAATTAAAACAGCATGTTCACCGGGGTATCTCACCCCGGTTCTTCAATAAGTTTTCTTTATATAAAGAATATATTCTCCTTAATTAGCATTACCTCTAACTCTTTAATTGGTTTGCATTAAGTCAAGAGAAACGTTTCGTTGTAATTGTTTTGATATAGCGATTTTGCACAGGTCAAAATTTCGCGAAAAATAATAGATGCATCTACTTTGCAACAACTAATGAGAGTGATAACGTCAGCGGATACTACATAAGGAAATAGCGCTATGAAAAACCTCATTGCTGAACTATTAGTAAAACTTGCGGAAAAGGAAGAGGAATCCAAAGAGCTGGTCGCGCAGGTGGAAGCGCTGGAGATCGTCGTTACCGCGCTGTTGCGCCAGATGGCACAGCCTGAACAGCAAGCGCTTATTCAAAGTATCGAAGGTGCGCTGGATGATGTGACTCCGGATTCAGATGTCTCACTCCAGGATACGGAGTTACTGCAACAGTACATAAAAAAGCTTTTAAGGCACCCCCGCACCTAGGACTTTTGAGATAAGTCATGCTGTCATCTCTCTGTCACGCGTGGTGCCTATAGTCGCTCTGTTTTTTATTTCTTTTAAGTATTTATACACGGAGAAAATAAATTGAAACAGAGCGCATTATTCATCGCTTTATTCCCCATGCTGTTTACCCCCGTTATTTACGCCGAAACGCCTTCGACGACAGTACTCGAAAATCGTGCTGCTCAGGGGGATATTACAACGCAAGGTGGTGCACGTCGTTTAAGCGGCGATCAGACAGATGCAATTCGCGCATCACTGAATGATAAGCCCGCCAAAAATATCATTTTGCTCATTGGTGATGGAATGGGCGATTCCGAAATTACCGCTGCCCGAAATTATGCTGAAGGTGCCGGTGGATTCTTTAAAGGTATTGATGCCTTACCGTTAACGGGCCAATACACGCACTATGCGCTCGATAAAAAAACGGGCAAACCTGACTATGTGACGGACTCTGCTGCATCTGCAACGGCATGGTCGACCGGCGTGAAAACCTACAACGGAGCGCTGGGCGTCGATATTCACGAAAAAGATCACATGACGATTCTGGAAATGGCAAAGGCTGCTGGTCTGGCGACCGGTAACGTCTCTACTGCTGAGTTGCAGGATGCCACCCCGGCTGCACTGATCTCTCACGTCACCTCTCGTAAATGCTATGGTCCGAGCGTCACTACAGAAAAATGTGCCTCTAATGCTCTGGAAAAAGGCGGTAAGGGTTCCATCTCTGAGCAGTTGCTGAATGCCCGCGCTGACGTTACCCTGGGCGGTGGAGCCAAGACCTTTAGCGAAGCGGCAACCGCTGGTGAATGGAAAGGTAAAACCCTGCGTGAGCAGGCTATTGCACGCGGTTACCAGATGGTGGGCGATGCTTCAAGCCTGGCTGCTATCACAGTGGCAAACCAGGATAAGCCGCTGTTAGGTCTGTTCTCCGAAGGCAACATGCCGGTGCGTTGGGAAGGTCCGAAAGCCTCCCTGCATGGCAACATTGATAAGCCTGCGGTGACCTGTACGCCAAATGCGAAACGTAACGATACTGTACCTACGCTGGCGCAGATGACGGATAAAGCGCTGGATCTGCTGAGCAAAAATGAGAAGGGCTTCTTCCTGCAGGTCGAAGGCGCGTCCATTGATAAGCAGGACCACGCAGCGAACCCCTGTGGCCAGATCGGCGAAACCGTTGATCTTGATGAAGCTGTGCAGAAGGCACTGGCCTTCGCTAAAAAAGACGGCAACACGCTGGTTATCGTCACCGCTGACCATGCCCACGCCAGCCAGATCATCCCGCCGGAAACCAAAGCACCTGGCCTGAGTCAACTGCTGAACACCAAAGATGGTACGGTGATGGCGATGACCTATGGCAACTCTGAAGAAGAGTCTATGGAACATACCGGCACGCAGATTCGTATTGCGGCCTATGGTCCGCATGCTGCTAACGTTGTCGGCCTGACCGACCAGACTGACCTGTTCTTCACCATGAAAGCAGCGCTTGGCCTGAAATAAAGTCCACCCGGCGGGAATTGTTCTCGTCGGGTGGTTTTTTCTCCAGTACCGACCATCCTTAAGGGGCAACACTTCACGAAGGATGGTGCTATGAAAATAACATTACTGGTAACGCTCCTGTTCGGTCTTGTGTTCGTCACGGCGCTTAGCGCTGCCGAAAAAACGCTTACCCCTCAACAACAACGTATGACCCTCTGCAATCAACAGGCGAAAACCCAGACCCTCTCCGGCGATGCCCGTAAGAGTTTTATGAGTGACTGCCTGAAAAATACCAAAACGGAACCGGGTCAAAAGAGCCTGTCGCCGCAGCAGCAAAAAATGCGTGAGTGCAATGCGCAAGCCACTCAGCAATCGTTGAAGGGCGAGGATCGCAGTAAATTTATGAGTGCCTGCCTGAAAAAAACAGGCTAAGCCAAACGGGTGAGCGGGGCTCTCGACTCACCCGAAATTTCATACTTTCTCCGCACGTCCCCTCTCTATAATTTGGGAAAATGTTTCAGAATGTTCCCAAAGACGATGAATGATAATAATTTTTATACCTCAGACAGTTCGAGCAAGGAGAGAAACCCTGCCCTGAGCAACGAAGACCACTACAACGACGGTCTTCAATTCGCGCAGCGGGAAAGGCTGCCTCGTGCCGTTGGGCTTGCCTGCTTATTTTTCCCTCTTGCAGCCGAAATGGTCTCGAAACCGATGGCCGGCGGCTGGTGGGTGCTGCTGGTTCTCTGGTCGTTCGTCTGGCCCCATCTGGCCTGGCAACTGGCATCACGGTCCAGCGACCCGCTCGCCAGTGAAACGCATAATCTGAAAGCTGACGCTATCCTCGCGGGTATATGGATTGCTCTTACAGGGGTCAATCTCATGCCGTCACTGGCGCTGGCGATGATGGTCTTCATCACCACCATGGGTGCGGGCGGACCACGCCTTTGCATCGCAGGTGCAATCCTGACGCTGGTTGCAAGCCTGGTCACACTTCAGTTGACCGGGACTACTTTTGATCTCGTCAGCCCACCGCTCACAGTCTGGCTGACCGTGCCTGTATTACTGATGTATCCGCTGCTGTTTTCCTGGGTCAATTACCGTTCTTCGAAACACATGGAGGAGTACCAGCGTCGCCTGCAGGTGATGAGCATTCGTGACGGTATGACAGGGGTCTATAACCGACGTCATTGGGAAACTCTCCTCCGTGATGAATACGATAACTGTCGCCGCCATCAGCGAGAGGCCACGTTATTGCTTATTGATGTCGATCATTTCAAAACAATTAACGACACCTGGGGCCACGATGTGGGCGATGAAGCGATCATTGCGATTACTCGTCACCTTCAACTGAGCCTGCGCGGCAGCGATATTATTGGTCGCTTCGGGGGCGATGAATTTGCGGTGATAATGGGGGGAACGTCGTCCGAAAGCGCCATTGCGGCAATGACGCGCGTTCACGATCGCCTTGCGACGTTCCACCTGACCAGTGCTCCTCAGTTGGTGTTGCACATTAGCGTCGGGGTTGCCCCACTGACCGAAGAGATGGGCCACTATCGTGAGTGGTTAAAAGCAGCCGATTTAGCGCTGTATAAAGCCAAGAAAGCCGGGCGCAACCGTACCGAAGTTGCTGCCTGAACCCCCCGCTTTGTTGCTCAAAACGCATTCTCTGCCAGGCTTAAAGAGTCATCATTATCAAATGTGTGCCTTTATTTTTCCTCGTGGTGTGCGCTGTCTGGCGTTACGACCGTATCTCCAACACTGACACGAGAGCAATGTTATGAACTATAAATTTGTTACTGAACTCAATAAGTTACCAGAAAATCAGCCCGTAAAGGTTGAAGTGGCTGGAACCGCCATGATCCTCATTCGTACCCTGACTCAGGTGCGGGCGTTTCAAAGCAAATGCCCTCATGCGGGCGCACCGTTGGAGCAGGGGGCCGTGTGTGAAGGTCGGCTTATCTGCCCGTGGCATAAAGCAGAATTCGATATCAAAAATGGACAGTGGCTTGAGCCGTTAGCCCTGACCAGCCTGAAGCAATACCCGGTGCTACTTGAGCAAAACCGCGTGATGGTCAACCCGCGCCCGATGTCACCGGCGAGTAATCCGCAGATTCGCGATGAGAAAGCACAGACAACCGTCATTGTCGGGACCGGGGCTGCAGGCAGCGCGGCAGCGATAACGTTGCGGGATGCCGGTTACAAAGGCCGCCTGGTGCTGGTCGATAAAGAAGATGATGCGCCCTACGATCGCACGGCATTGAGCAAATTTGTGCCGGCCGGAAAAATGAAAATCAGCGATGTCCCTCACATGCTCGACGACGCCTTCTACCAGCAACCGGGCGTTGAGAGTCTGCGTGAAGAGGTGACCGATGTGAACAGCCGCGAGCACCAGATAACCTTTGCCAGTGGACGAGAGCTACATTTTGATAAATTGCTGCTGGCCACCGGCGGGCAGCCGGTTTGGCCCGACATAGAAGGCAATAATCTGAAGGGGGTGCACGTGTTGCGTGATATCCATCAGGCGCAGCAATTGCTGAATGATGTTGAGCGTGAGCAGCAACTGGTGATTATCGGTAACAGCTTTATTGCAATGGAGCTGGCTGCGGCGCTGCGCAATCAGGATATTGATGTCACCGTCGTCTCCCGCCATGCACTGCCTTTTGTTCCGCAGTTCGGTGAAGAAATGGGGCGTCGTTTTCTCGAATTGCACAAACAAAATGGGGTGAAATTTGTGACCGGCGAACCTGTCGCCCTGGAGGGGAATGGACAGGTAAAAAGTGTGCAGCTCAAAAATGGCCGTACGCTCCCTGCGCACGTGGTGGTGTTTGCTACCGGCGTGCATCCTTCCACTGCGCTTGCCCATGATCTTCACCGTGAGAAAGATGGCAGCCTGACCGTGGATGAGACGCTAAGTGCGGCACCCGATGTGTGGGCAGTAGGGGACATTGCCAGCTACCCTGCGCCGGAAGGGCGTCGGCGGATCGAACACTGGCGTGTGGCCCAGCAGCAGGGGCATCTGGCGGCGTTTAATATGCTCGGCGAACAGCGGGTGTTCAACCAGGTGCCATTTTTCTGGACGACCCATTTTGGCACGCGTTTCGAGTATCTCGGCTATGCGCCGGACTGGGACAGCATGAAGATGCTGGGTTCCTTCGACAGCAAACGCTTTGCCGTGCTGTATGGGGAAGAGGGGATGTTGAAAGCGGTACTGAGCACCGGGGAGTACACCGAAACTGCGGCATTACTGCTGAAAATGCAGCAGCCGCTGAGCGTCGAGGCGGCCAGTGAGATGCTGGCCTGATGCGTGTGCGCCACCGTTGAATCTCTTCGGTGGCGCCAGAGCGTTTATTTACTCAGCGCGTCAGATTTCGCCATGCAGGCCTGAATCGCATCGATAACGGCAGCGCGGAAGCCTTTCTCTTCGAGCACCTTCACCGCTTCAATCGTGGTACCGCCTGGTGAGCAGACCATGTCTTTCAGCTCACCCGGGTGTTTGCCGGTTTCCAGCACCATTTTCGCCGAACCCATCACCGCCTGCGCGGCGAAGCGGTAGGCTTGTGCGCGTGGCATACCGCCCAGCACAGCGGCATCTGCCATCGCTTCAATAAACATAAATACATAGGCAGGGGCCGAGCCGCTCACGCCAACGACCGGATGGATCATCGACTCGTAGACCACTTCTGCTTCACCAAAGCTGCGGAACATGCTCAGGACATCGGCAATATCCTCTTCCGTCACCAGCGCGTTGGCGGTGACGGAGGTCATGCCTGCATTCACCAGAGAAGGGGTGTTAGGCATGGTACGAATGATTTTGCGATCGTGGCCCAGTGCGCGTGCCAGTTGATCCAGCGTGACGCCCGCGGCGATGGAGACAACCAGCGTATCCTTGTTCAGGCTCGATGCCACATCGCTGAGGACTTTAATCATAATGTTGGGTTTGACCGCGCCGAAGACGATATCGGCCACTTGCGCCACTTCCTGCGCGCTCTGGGCAGCATTGATACCGTATTCATCATGCAGTGCGGCGACTTTATCTGCCGACGGGGTGTAGACCCAGATCTGGCCAGGCTGCACCTGGCCGCTGGCAATCAGTCCGCCCAGAATCGCTTTGCCCATGTTGCCACAGCCGATAAAACCGATTTTTTTCTCCATCACGTCTGTCTCTCTGCTGATAGTGTGTTGTGGGCTATAGCTTAACGCATGACGGTCGTGCAGGGCTAAACCTTAACGTTGTGCTTTGCGCAGCCTGGATTTAACGCGACAATGCGCGGACATGAATGAGGGCTAATAATGGTAATTTGGGTTGATGCGGACGCCTGTCCGAATGTTATTAAAGAGATATTGTTCCGTGCGGCGGATCGCACGCAAACGTCGGTTACGCTGGTGGCAAACCAGAACATCCGGGTTCCACCGTCACGATTCATTCGCTCAGTGCGGGTGGCGGCGGGGTTTGATGTTGCCGACAATGAAATTGTTCGTCTTTGCAAAGACGGGGATCTCGTCATTACTGCCGATATTCCACTGGCGGCAGAAGTGATCGCCAAAGGTGCCGCCGCCCTCAATCCGCGCGGTGAGCGCTATACGGAAGCAACGATTCGCGAAAGGCTGACGATGCGTGATTTTATGGATACGCTGCGGGCGAGCGGTATTCAAACCGGCGGCCCTGACAGCCTCTCCCAGCGCGATCGCCAACAGTTTGCCGCCGAGCTTGATAAGTGGCTGCTTGAGCGCGCGCGCCGTCAGGCAAAGCAGTAATGCATCAACTGACATATGAATATGTTACGCTAACCGCGCCTGTGGGCTTGTCAACGAACACTACTTTAAGTAAGGTTATCGCTACACGGGTTGCATTAAAATCTTTACACTCAAATCGGGCGTCGTTTCTGGAGTTAGTCGAAGCGGGATGCGAATTATCTATTCACGTGTAATGATTTATTTACGACCGCTCGACACCTGGCAGGGTGAGTTCACACACATTCATTTTCCATTTGCACCTTGCGATATCTGAGGGAACACCAGTTCATGACGCTACCCATCTTTTTAATTGGCGCTCGCGGTTGCGGCAAAACGACCGTCGGCCATGCGTTATCTGAGTTACAAGAACGTCAGTTTGTTGATACCGACCATTGGCTGCAGGAACAAGCGCAAATGACCGTCGCGCAACTGGTCAGCAAAGAAGGCTGGCACGGTTTTCGTGAGCGTGAAACTCAGGCATTGGAAGCAGTCACGGCCCCTTCACACGTCGTCGCGACCGGGGGCGGCATTATTCTGAGTGAATATAATCGCAAATTTATGCGTGAGCAGGGGCTGGTGATTTACCTGTGCGCTCCTGTTTCCGTGCTGGTTGATCGCCTTGAAGCGTATCCGAAAGAGAGTCAGCGTCCGACCCTGACCGGTAAACCGATTCGCGAAGAGGTGGGGGAAATTCTTGCCGGGCGTGACGCGCTCTACCGTGAAACAGCGCACCATGTTGTTGACGCTTCAGCAAGCCTTGACGAGGTGCTGGCGGAAATCCGCAATGCTATGCGCCTGGCCTGTGCCAGTTAGCGAAACGATTGTCTATACCCGTCATACTTCAAGTTGCATGTGCGTTGGCTATACTCGCTCACCCCAGTCACTTACCAGAGTAAGCTCCTGGGGACTCGCTGCGTTGCCGCCTTCCCGCAACTCGAATTATTTAGGGTCTATACTTAAGGCCTGACCTAAGTAAAAGGAAAAGTCATGGCCAGTAAACCTCCGTATCCTCGAGAAGCCCGTGTTGTCGCTATTGAAAAAGGCGCTGCCGGGCAAACTGTCACCTGGTATCAACTTCGAGCCGATCATCCTAAACCTGATGCGTTGATCAGCGAACACCCCACCGAGCAGGAAGCCCTGGACGCGAAGAGTCGCTACGAGGATCCCGACAAAAATTGACCCTCCGGGTCTGCCGTTTCGCTTGTTCTGAAAAAACAAAAAAAGAGGTTTTCATCGCACTTTTAGCGCTGGCGAAGTGGGTGATGACCGATAATAATCAAATGTTATTAGTTCATTCTGGAAATTACCGGAAACTGGATGATATGTGGTTATCCGACGTAATGGTTACTGGGGGCGGCTTTGGCGGCTCTCCAGCTTTCGTCGAAGCGTGAATAAATGAGCAGTGTTGCAAGGCGGAAAAAGAATGAGTGCGACCCTGGCGATCCTCACTGTTGGTGTGGTGCCTGTAAAAGAGATCTTACCGTTGCTGACCGAACATATTTCTGAACAGCAGATCACCCACGTTAGCTTGCTCGGCAAAATGGACCCCATTGAGGTTCTTGACGATTACTTTATTGAGCCAGGGCAAACCCCGATGCCAACGCGGTTGCGTGACGACAGTGTCGTGAGTGTTTCACGTGAGAAAGTCGAGCGTGATTTACAGAGCGTTATTGAAGTGCTTGATAATCAAGGCTACGACGTCATTTTACTGATGAGTACTGCGCCGATTCGCGGCCTTAATGCGCGAAACGCCATCCTGATTGAACCACAACGCATTATTCCGCCCCTTGTCGCCTCAATTGTTGATGGCCACCAGGTTGGCGTGATTGTACCGATTCCCGAATTGATGGTTCAGCAACAGCAAAAATGGAATCTGCTGGAGAACGAACCCTACTACGCACTGGCACACCCCTTCCAGGCGACGGAATATGAACTGGTGGGGGCGGGAAAAACGCTGATTGACCAGGGGGCGGATGTATTAATGCTTGATTGCCTTGGTTTTCATCAATGGCACCGGGATTTACTCCAGAAATCGCTGGATGTGCCAGTGTTACTCTCTAACGTGCTGGTGGCGCGACTGGCGTCAGAACTGCTGGTGTAGGCCAATTTCGCGTGACAGGAACGAAGTCTGGCCTCTATAGTGGTTTTCCATATATTTTCTGAATACAAAAAGGGCCAGTTCATGCTTCAGAGTAACGAATACTTTTCCGGTAAAGTGAAATCCATTGGTTTTACCAGCAGCAGCACTGGCCGTGCCAGCGTTGGCGTAATGGCTGAAGGGGAGTACACCTTTGGTACGGCGCAGCCTGAAGAGATGACGGTCGTCAGCGGTTCGCTTCATGTTCTGCTGCCAGGTGAGACCGAGTGGAAAACCTATGCTGCCGGTGATGTGTTCAACGTGCCTGGCAACAGTGAATTCCACCTGCAGGTTGCAGAGCCATCTTCTTATCTCTGCCGCTACCTGTAAGCCTTTTTCAATAAAAAACGCCCGGTTTAACCGGGCGTTTTTTTGGGCAATACTTCAGGATTAGCGTTGGGCTTCGCCGCCCAGACCTTCAACCAGATTGTGAATCAGCGTCGTCAACTCACCCGTCATCAGAATAAAGTCGGCATCAAAACGCTGCGCCACGTCGTCACGATCAATGTCTTCGTTCTGGTCACGAATCTCATCACCAAATTTCAGACGCTTGATGGATGCATCGTCGCAGACGACAAACTGCACACGCTGTTGCCAGTCGAGGGCCAGTTTGGTCACCACTTTTCCGGCTTCGATGTGTACCGCGATTTCGTCGCTGACCAGCTCTTGTTTCTTGCAACGAATTACGCCGCCGTCTTCCAGAATGGCCTTCAGTTCTGCTTCATCCAGCAACTGGAAGCCTTGTGCAACGGTCCCGGAGCGTACCCATTCGGTCAGCGTCAGTTCAATCGGATTTTCCAGCGTCAGCGGAACGACGGGCAGGGAACCGAGGCTTTTGCGCAGCAGTGCCAGGGTGTCCTCGGCTTTTTTCGCGCTTGCGCAATCGACCATAATCAGCCCGTTGACCGTATCAATCCACATCATGGTCTGGCTGAAGCGGCTGAACGCACGCGGCAGCAATGAGTGCAGCACTTCGTCTTTCAGTGAGTCTTTTTCAGTTTTTTTCAGTTTGCGGCCCTGATCGGCTTCGAGACGGGAAATTTTGGCTTCCAGCGCCTGTTTAATCACCGGGGAAGGCAGAATTTTCTCTTCTTTGCGGGCGCAAATAATAATCTGGCCGTTGGCAGTGTGCGTTAGCGCATCACTGTGTGAACCCATCGGTGGAACCCACCCGGTTTTCGCCATATCCTGACTACCGCATGGGGTAAACGATAGTGGGGCAAGCTGTTTTTCCATCTCTTCCGCCTGCAACGCTACATCGCGGCTGAGACGGTATACCATTAAATTTTTAAACCACAGCATGATTTTTTCCACGGCCTTGTCGTTAAATGCAGCGGGCATGATAACCAATTGTCGCCGCGCTTGCATGCGAATGCGTTGTTCAACTATGAGGAGCATTATGTGCGTATTGGTATTGATTTAGGTGGCACAAAAACAGAGATAATCGCACTCAGCGACGGCGGTGAAGAGTTGTTTCGCCATCGCCAGGCAACACCGCGTGATTATCATCAAACCATTGAATTGATTGCTTCTCTTGTTGACCTTACCGAAAAAGAGACCGGCCAGACCGGGACGGTGGGGATGGGTATTCCTGGTTCGATTTCGCCCTATACGGGGGTGGTGAAAAACGCCAATTCGACCTGGCTCAACGGCAAACCTTTTGATAAAGATTTGAGCCAGCGCTTAAAACGTGACGTCCGGCTTGCCAACGATGCCAACTGCCTGGCGGTTTCTGAGGCCGTGGACGGCGCAGCGGCAGGGGCACAAACCGTTTTTGCCGTGATCATCGGTACAGGTTGCGGTGCGGGTGTGGCATTAGGTGGTCGCTCACTTATCGGCGGCAACGGTACGGCGGGCGAGTGGGGCCACAATCCGCTGCCGTGGATGGATGAAGACGAACTGCGCTATCGTGCTGAAGTGCCTTGTTATTGTGGCAAGCAAGGCTGCATTGAAACCTTTATTTCCGGCACTGGCTTTGGCACGGACTATCAGCGACTGAGTGGCAAATCGCTTAAAGGAAACGAAATCATCCGGCTGGTGGAAGTACAGGATCCGCTGGCGGAACTGGCGTTGAGCCGTTATGAGCTGCGTCTGGCAAAATCGCTGGCCCACGTGGTGAATATTCTTGACCCGGATGTCATCGTGCTCGGCGGCGGTATGAGTAACGTTGAACGGCTCTATAAAACGGTGCCAGGTCTGGTAAAAAACTGGGTCTTCGGCGGTGAGTTTGAAACCCCGATTCGCAAAGCACTGCACGGAGATTCGAGCGGTGTTCGCGGCGCTGCCTGGTTGTGGCCGCAAGAATAAACCGATTGATACACCCGGTAATCAGGCGATTGCCGGGTGTTTTTATCATTATTCCACCGCAAAGACTTTATCGAGTTTGCTGTAGCCCAGTCCGTTTATCTTCCTGACCTTAATCTGCACCGGAATTCGTTCTTTCATCGCCTCAACGTGACTGATAACACCTATGGTTTTGCCCGTGGCATTGAGCGCATCGAGGGCATCAAGGGCGGTATCCAGCGTTTCACTGTCCAGGGTGCCAAAACCTTCATCAAGGAACAGCGAGTCAATCCGTGTCTTATGGCTGACCAGATCCGACAGCGCCAGGGCCAGCGCCAGACTGACGAGGAAACTTTCGCCGCCGGAAAGTGTGCGAGTATCTCGCACCGCATCGGCTTGCCAGGTATCGACCACTTCCAGCTCCAGCGCTTCACTGGCTTTACGCTTCAGCAGGTAGCGACCGTGCAGGCGGTTAAGCTGATTGTTCGCCAGCCACACCAGGTTATCGAGCGTTAAGCCCTGGGCGAATTTACGGAATTTATCGCCATCGCGGGAGCCGATAAGCTGTGAAAGATGGCCCCAGTCGTCGCAGCGTACCGCGACGCGCTCCATCTCCTGCATCAGTGCCTGCAGGCGCTGACGATTGTCAGCATCCTGCTTCAGTTGCTGACGGAATTCCCCCTGGCGGGTGGTATTTTCGCGAAGCTCGCTTGCCACTGCGGCCAGAGATTCCTGACTCTTTTCCGCCGTGACATTGTCGTCCATCGCCGCGGGCGGCTGAGCGATATGGGCATTCAGCGTCTGTTCTGCACTGGCGACCAGCGTCTGCGTCTGCTGACATTCACTCTCCAGACGCTGGTGGAGCTGCTCCAGCCGCAGACGTTCTGCTTCATCCAGGAGTGCTTCGAGAAACGCCTGCTGGTCGGCAAATTCGCTCGCCGCCAGGGCATCGGCAAACTGCTTCTCCAGTGCCGCCAGGCGTTCGGCTTCCTGGCTCAGCTGCTGTTGCAGCGTTTGCCACTGGCTTTGCAGTGAGACGCAGTCGTTATGCACCTGCTGCCAGTTATCCAGTGGGGCCGGGGCTTCATCGGCAAACGCGGGTTCGTCCGGCAAGGTATCAATAACCGGCAACAGGCGGGCAATGTTGTCATGTAAAGCGGTGAAGGCCGTCTGTTTTTCCTGCCATTGCGCCGCTTCCTGGGTGCGGGCTGCCAGCCAGATTGCTTCTTCGCCTTCTGGGGGGAGCATCAGCCCTAGTGGTTCGAGCAGGGCGGCAAGGTTTGTGCGACGGGCGTCGGCAGCCTGTTGATATTGCTCCACCTGCTGGCGCAGTTCGTTGATTTGAGTCTGTAGCGACTGCTGCTGGCTGAGCTGGTAAAGCTGATGTTCGTGTGCATCCTGCGCGGCCTGCCAGCTCTGGAGATCGTGCTGTGGCTGCATACTGATACCCAGCTCGCTGCAAACGTGCGCCCACTCCTGCAACAGCGTCTGTTCATCCTGCTGCAAGGTTTTGGCTTCGCGTTCATCTTTTTCATACTGCTCCGCCAGCCCTTTCAGACGCTCGCCGAGGGCAACACCGTCCTCTTTCATCTTACGGACTTCAAGATCCAGCGCATCGCGGCGTGCCTGATTCACGCCCGGCACGATGGCCTGATATTCCGCGATCGCCGGGTGAGTTGTTGAGCCACAAAGTGGACAGGGGCTGTCGGGCTGGAGACGGGCGCGTTCGCTTTCCAGGCTGCGAATACGCTCTTCGAGTTCGCAGACGGTACGAATTTCCGTAAGCAGCGCATTCTTCTCTTTATACTGGGCGCGTTTCTGTGTCAGTTCTTCCTCGCGTTTTTTCCGCTCGGATTCCAGTTCGAGAAGATTTTGCTGGCGCTGGGCGAGATGCTTTTGCAAAGGGGCAAAACGGGCGTGAAGCGTATGCAATTGCTGGCGCAACGGGCGATGTTGCGCACTTAACGCCAGCGCTGAAGCGACCTCATCTGCTGTCATCTCCAGCGAAACGGTCGCCAGGCTACGCAATTTTAGTTCATTTTGCTCAATACGTGACTGCAGAGCCTGCCAGGGTTTTTTATCCTCTTCCTGCTGATTGAGCATGGCGCGCCAGCCTGCCAGTTCGCTTTGCCAGCGCTCAAAACGGGCGTTATCCGTCAGCCAGGTTTTCAGCGTGGTTTGCGATACCGTGAGTTGTTCGTGTTGACACAAAGCACTGGCGCGTATGCGCGCCCGCAGGGTACGAGTTGCATGTAAGCGAGTATTCACTTCTTCATTCTGACGGTGGCTGTTTTTCCACTGTACGCGCTGCTCTTGTACTCGCTCCCAGACCGGACGCAGCACTATAGCGGGCTGTGCACGGCTGAGTCGTACCAACTCAGGCTGCGCATCGGCGCGAGCTTGCAACGCTTGCTGGTTTGCCACTTGTGCACGCTGGTGAGCCTGTTGCAACTCATGGCTACGGTTGAGCCAGTTCAACTGCGTTTGTGCGGCTTGTTGCCCTTTCAGCAGGCGCTGTTCCTCGTCAGTGAGTGCCTGCAAACTTAATGTCAGTGCGCCGCGCTGCTCATCATTAAGCAGCACAACCCCCTCGGCCTGGGCCTGACATTTTTCTAGCTCCGTTTTGGCGAGTTTGTGTTTTTCAAAGACGTCTGCAGAAATCTGGCCGTAAATCTCTGTCCCGGTGAGCTCTTCCAGCAGTTCTGCACGTTCTTTCGGTTTGGCATTCAGAAACGCGGCGAATTGCCCCTGAGAAAGCAGCATCGAACGGGTAAAACGGCCATAATCGAGACCCGTTAACGAGGCGGTGAGTTCCAGTTTATCTTTGACTTTGTCGGCGAGGATTTTGCCATCGGCACATTGCGCGAGTTCAACACGCGGCACCTGTAAATTGCCGTCCGGTTGGTTGCGGGCGCGGGTCTGACTCCAGAACGCCCGGTAGGCAATGCCTTTGACTTCAAATTCCACTTCCGCCAGGCAGTCGGCGGTGTCGCGGGTCATCAGATCATTTTGCGACTGAGAGACGTTATTCAGGCGTGGCGTTTCGTGATAAAGCGCGAGGCAAATGGCATCCAGCAGCGTGGTTTTACCCGCCCCGGTCGCGCCAGTGATGGCGAACAGACCGTTGCTGGAAAAAGGCTCGGCGGTAAAATCAATCTTCCATTCCCCTTTCAGGGAGTTGAGATTTCTCAGGCGCAGGCTAAGAATTTTCATGCATCGTGCTCCTGATGTAATCCGTGCAGTGTTTCTAAAAACAGGACCTGTAAACGAGCCTGTTGGGCTTCATCCAGTTCTTCCTGCGCCAGACGGCGGGCGAAGACATCTTCCACTTTCAGCTCGCTCAGGGTTTCCCGGCGCTCACTGGCAAGAATGCGCTCCCGCTGTTCCCGGCTGCGCCGCACCAGCAGCACCTCGACCGGCAGGTCGGCGGTGAGCAACTGGATTTTACGCTGCATGTCGCTGAGGTAGTCGTCGGTGGCAATCTCAATATCAAGCCAGACGGGGCGTTCTGCATCATGCTCTCGCCACTGTTCAAGCTGGCTGCGGATCGCCTCCAGATCGCCTTTTATCACCCCTAACTGTTGGGTTACGGGAACCTCCAGCGCTGTCACATCCGCCAGTTTTCCCTCAACGAATGTCACCAGATTGACATATTTGCCTTTGCCGGTTTCGTCAAAGCTCAGGGCAATCGGGGAACCGCAGTAGCGGATGTGCTCCTGCCCGCCAATCTTCTGTGGGCGATGAATATGGCCAAGCGCAATGTAATCGGCAGGCGGGAAGTTCTGGGCCGGGAAGGCGTCAAGCGTGCCGATATAGATCTCGCGTACGGCGTCGCTTTTACTGGCCCCAACCGTAGTAAGGTGGCCGCTGGCGATAATAGGCAGCGGTTTATCGCCGCGCATGGCGCTGGCCGCATCGTATTGCTGCTGATAATAGTCGGTGATAGCACCTAACAGATGCTGTTGCTTTTCTTGCCCGGAGAGTCCGGCCTGGCTGGTTACAATGTCGCGTGGGCGTAAAAACGGCACCGGGCAGAAGACTGCGCCAGGAGAACCGTCGCGCAACGGTAAGAAGAAAGGTGGGCTTCCTGCGCTGGCAACCACGGTGGTTTTCAGCCAGGCCAGGATGTCTTTCGACTCATTAAGGGTGGCGACAGAGTCGTGGTTACCCGCCAGTACGACCAGATGGCAGCCGGTGCTCTGTAGCTTCACCACAAACTGGTTGTATAACTCACGAGCATAGCTGGGGGGCGAACCGGTATCGAAGATATCGCCCGCCACAATGATCGCGTCGACCTGATGTTCTTCTGCCGTTGCCAGCAGCCAGGTAAGGAAGGCGTCGTGTTCTGCGGCCCGACTCTTGCTGTAAAAGTTCTGACCGAGATGCCAGTCCGAGGTATGAATGATGCGCATAGCGGTTCCGTGGCAAAAAAGCATAAACAGTATTATAACATTCAAGGGCATATGAGCCGCCAGCGAAAGCAACGTCGCCGCTGTCATAAAGTAAAATCATGAGTCATCTGTCGGTCATTTGTTTCATAAATCTGTCACAAAAGTGACGCATACTGGCGCCGCGGTTGACTGATGACTTTAATTAAACAGGGCAAATTATGGCAAGACGCATTCTGGTCGTAGAAGATGAAGCACCCATTCGTGAGATGGTTTGTTTCGTGCTTGAGCAAAACGGCTTTCAACCTGTCGAAGCGGAAGATTATGACAGCGCGGTGAACCAACTGAATGAACCCTGGCCCGACCTGATTTTACTGGACTGGATGTTGCCGGGTGGTTCTGGTATTCAGTTCATTAAACACCTTAAACGTGAAGCCATGACCCGTGAAATCCCGGTGATGATGCTGACGGCACGTGGTGAAGAAGAAGATCGTGTGCGTGGGCTCGAGACCGGCGCAGATGATTATATTACCAAGCCATTCTCCCCAAAAGAGCTGGTCGCACGTATTAAAGCGGTCATGCGTCGTATTTCGCCGATGGCGGTTGAAGAAGTCATCGAAATGCAGGGACTGAGCCTCGATCCGAGCTCTCACCGCGTCATGACCGGTGAAAATCCCCTGGACATGGGGCCGACGGAGTTTAAGCTGTTGCACTTCTTCATGACGCACCCGGAGCGTGTCTACAGCCGTGAACAGCTGCTTAACCACGTCTGGGGAACCAATGTCTATGTAGAAGATCGCACGGTTGACGTGCATATTCGCCGCTTGCGTAAAGCACTGGAAACCAGCGGCCACGATCGTATGGTACAAACAGTTCGCGGCACGGGTTATCGGTTCTCAACCCGTTTCTGAAATCTGACAGGAGTGTGACGCGTGCTGGAACGGCTGTCATGGAAAAGGCTGGTACTCGAACTCATCCTTTGTTGTCTACCTGCCGCACTGCTTGGCGCATTCTTTGGTTATTTGCCGTGGTTTTTACTGGCGGCAGTGACCGGGTTACTGGCCTGGCATTTCTGGAATTTAATGCGTCTTTCCTGGTGGTTATGGGTCGATAAAAGTATGACCCCGCCGCCGGGCACCGGAAGTTGGGAACCCCTGCTTTATGGCCTGCATCAAATGCAGATGCGTAATAAAAAACGTCGCCGTGAGCTGGGCAATCTGATCAAGCGCTTCCGTAGTGGGGCTGAGTCCTTACCGGATGCAGTGGTGCTGACGACCGAAGATGGCGCGATTTTTTGGTGTAATGGTCTGGCTCAGCAGCTTATGAACTTGCGCTGGCCGGATGATAACGGACAAAACATCCTCAACCTGCTGCGTTACCCTGAATTTACCCGCTACTACAAAGCACAAAAGTTCGATAGGCCGCTTAATCTGGTGCTCAACAATGGCCGTCACCTCGAAATGCGCATGATGCCCTACAGCGAGCACCAGTTGCTTATGGTGGCGCGCGATGTGACACAAATGCACCAGCTTGAAGGGGCGCGACGCAACTTCTTTGCCAACGTCAGCCATGAACTGCGCACGCCGCTTACGGTATTGCAAGGTTATCTGGAGATGATGCAGGAGCAGACGCTGGAAGGACTCCCGCGTGAGAAAGCGCTGCACACCATGCGGGAGCAAACCTCGCGTATGGAAGGGCTGGTTAAACAGCTGCTGACGCTGTCGAAAATCGAAGCAGCGCCCATCACGCCACCCAATGAAATCATCGATGTACCGATGATGCTGCGGGTTGTGGAGCGTGAGGCGCAAACCCTCAGCCACAAAAAGCATGAGCTGGAATTTGTGGTCGATGCCGGGGTGAAAGTGCTGGGTAACGATGAACAACTGCGCAGTGCGATTTCGAACCTGGTTTATAACGCGGTGAACCATACTCCAGCTGGTACGCACATCACGGTTCAGTGGAGGCGCGTGGCGCACGGCGTGCAGTTCAGCGTCGAGGATAACGGGCCGGGCATTGCGGCGGAGCATATTCCGCGTCTGACAGAACGTTTCTACCGCGTGGACAAAGCGCGCTCTCGTCAAACGGGTGGAAGTGGGCTGGGACTGGCGATCGTCAAACATGCGGTTAATCATCATGACAGCAAGCTTGAAATCGAAAGTACGCCCGGCAAAGGCACGCGCTTTAGCTTTATTCTGCCTGAAAGACTGGTCGTGAAGAACGCAAGCTGACACCCAGGGTGTCAGCTTTTCTTTCCACTTGTGTCAGAACTTCACTTTTTTCACCCCTCTTTACATCTATTCATCCACAGAATATGGCTTTGCTGCTTTTTTGTTCGCATGATTAGCCATCCGTTTTTCTTATATACAGCATCATTCTCTGGTGTTTTTTTTAGATCTGGCATATCCATCTGGTTTTGCGATCCCTTATTGCCTTTAAACGTTATAAGCGTTTAAATTGCGCCCCGTAGGTCGTCAGACCCACTGTATTTGCGTGGTAAATCGAAAAACTATTCTCCGTCACGCAGGGTGGGAAGTGTTTCCCGCTTCATTTTCAGGCTCTTACTGCTGTAATGTTCCGCACGGTAAGGCGAAAATTTCAACATTTGCATCACCACATCCACAGGCAGTAAACGTTTATGACCCATCATTTAAAACCACGAGATATCGTTGCTCTGGGCTTTATGACCTTTGCGTTGTTCGTCGGCGCAGGCAATATCATTTTCCCTCCCATGGTCGGTTTGCAGGCAGGCGAGCACGTCTGGACTGCATCACTTGGCTTTTTGATTACGGCTGTCGGTCTTCCTGTGCTCACGGTTGTTGCACTGGCGAAGGTGGGTGGTGGGGTGGACAGCCTCAGCACACCTATCGGTAAAATTGCAGGCGTTCTACTGGCGACGGTTTGTTACCTGGCGGTTGGACCGCTGTTTGCCACACCGCGTACTGCAACCGTTTCGTTTGAAGTGGGTATTGCACCGCTGACGGGCGAAGGTTCTCTGCCGCTGCTGATCTACAGCGTTATCTATTTCGCATTGGTGATTCTGGTGTCGCTCTATCCTGGCAAATTGCTTGATACCGTCGGCAATTTCCTGGCCCCGCTGAAAATTATTGCGCTGATTATTCTCTCTGTTGCGGCGATCGTCTGGCCAGCGGGTCCGATCAGCCATGCAATGGACGCTTACCAGCACGCCGCCTTCTCTAATGGCTTCGTCAATGGTTACCTGACGATGGATACCCTCGGTGCGATGGTGTTTGGTATCGTCATCGTGAACGCCGCCCGTTCGCGTGGTGTGACCGAAGCCCGTCTGCTGACCCGTTACACCGTCTGGGCTGGCCTGATGGCCGGTGTAGGCCTGACCCTGCTGTATCTGGCGCTGTTCCGTCTGGGTTCAGATAGCTCCTCTCTGGTGGATCAGTCTGCTAACGGTGCTGCGATTCTGCATGCCTACGTTGCACACACCTTTGGTGGTGCCGGGAGCTTCCTGCTGGCGGCATTGATTTTCATTGCCTGCCTGGTGACGGCGGTTGGCCTGACCTGTGCCTGTGCGGAGTTTTTTGCGCAGTATTTGCCGCTCTCCTATCGCACGCTGGTATTTATCCTCGGTATCTTCTCCATGGCAGTATCGAATCTGGGGCTGAGCCACCTGATCCAGATCTCCATTCCGGTGTTGACGATGATCTACCCGCCGTGTATTGCTCTGGTCGTGTTGAGCTTCACCCGTTCGTGGTGGCATAATTCGTCCCGCGTTATCGCGCCAGCGATGTTCATCAGCCTCGCGTTTGGCGTGCTGGACGGGATTAAAGCCTCTGCATTTAGCGATGTGTTACCCGCCTGGACTCAGCGCCTGCCAATGGCAGAGCAAGGTCTTGCCTGGTTGATGCCAACGCTGGTGATGGTGATTCTGGCTGCAGGCTGGGACCGTGTCGCCGGGCGTCAGGTTGCCTCCAGCGCACACTAAGACGTCGTGCAAAATGGTTTGCTAACCACGGGACTTATGGTCCCGTGGTTTTTTGTTTTTTTGAATCCTGGAACGGGGAACGATGGAAAGTACGAATAAATTAAAGCGAGGGTTGAGTACCCGCCACATCCGCTTTATGGCCCTTGGGTCGGCGATTGGCACCGGGCTGTTTTACGGCTCCGCAGATGCCATAAAGATGGCGGGGCCGAGCGTCCTGCTGGCCTACATCATCGGCGGCGTCGCGGCTTATATCATTATGCGTGCGCTGGGCGAGATGTCCGTGCACAACCCCTCCGCCAGTTCGTTCTCCCGTTATGCTCAGGAAAACCTTGGTCCACTGGCTGGTTACATCACCGGCTGGACCTATTGTTTTGAGATTCTGATAGTTGCCATTGCTGACGTTACGGCCTTTGGTATCTACATGGGCGTCTGGTTCCCCACCGTGCCGCACTGGATTTGGGTGCTCAGCGTCGTGCTGATCATCTGCGCCATTAACCTGATGAGCGTGAAAGTGTTCGGCGAACTGGAGTTCTGGTTCTCCTTCTTCAAAGTCGCCACCATTATCATCATGATTGCAGCCGGGTTTGGCATCATCATCTGGGGTATTGGAAACGGCGGTCAGCCGACCGGGATACACAACCTGTGGACCAACGGTGGGTTCTTCAGTAACGGCTGGATAGGTATGGTGATGTCGCTGCAAATGGTGATGTTTGCCTACGGCGGCATTGAAATCATTGGCATTACCGCCGGGGAAGCGAAAGACCCGGAGAAATCCATTCCACGTGCCATTAACTCCGTTCCCATGCGTATTCTGGTGTTCTACGTGGGTACGCTGTTCGTGATTATGTCTATCTATCCGTGGAACCAGGTCGGCACCGAGGGCAGCCCATTTGTTCTCACCTTCCAGCATCTGGGTATCACCTTTGCGGCCAGTATTCTGAACTTTGTGGTGTTGACCGCGTCCCTTTCGGCCATTAACAGCGATGTCTTTGGTGTGGGCCGTATGCTGCACGGAATGGCGGAGCAGGGCAGTGCGCCGAAAATCTTTGCCAAAACCTCACGCAAAGGGATCCCGTGGGTCACCGTACTGGTGATGACGCTGGCGCTGTTGTCCGCGGTTTATCTCAACTACATCATGCCGGAAAACGTCTTCCTGGTGATTGCGTCACTGGCGACCTTTGCCACGGTTTGGGTGTGGATCATGATCCTGCTCTCACAGGTGGCTTTCCGTCGCCGTCTCTCCGCAGATGAAGTTAAGGCGCTGAAATTTAAAGTGCCTGGCGGCGTAGCGACCACGATTGTCGGTCTGCTTTTCCTGGTATTTATCATTGCGCTGATTGGCTGGCACCCGGAAACCCGCATTTCACTCTATGTGGGATGTGCGTGGATTTTGTTGCTGCTGGTGGGCTGGCTGTTTGTCCGTAAGAAACTGGCATAACGCAAAATGTGTAAGCCCGGTGTGCGCTCACGCCACCGGGCTGATTTGTTACCACAAACCTAAAATCTTCCACCACACTGCACCCAGCCCGAACCAAATCACGATGTTAATCAGCATCACAATAAAGCCCAGACGCCACCAGTCACGCTGCGCGACATAGCCTGCGCCGTAGTAGATCACCGCTGGACCGTTGCCGTAGTGCGAAATTCCGCTCATCAGGTTGGTTACGAACGCCAGAGAGAGCGCAACCATCATCGGTGGAGCCCCTGTTGCAACCGAAACGCTACCAAAGGCGGCATACATCGCCACGACATGCGGTGTGCTCCCCGCAAAAAAGTAGTGGGAGTAGCAGTAGACAATCAGCAGGACGGTGAGGGTGATTTCCCACGGAATGCCGGTAAACAGCGCAGAGGTGGTGACGGCAAACCATTTGAATAAGCCAAGCTGGTTGAGCTTGTCAGCCAGGCAGATCATCACGCCCAGCCAGACCAGAATATCCCATGCCCCCTTCTCCGACTGCACGTCCTGCCAGTTGATAACGTTGGTCATGAGCATCAGGCAGACGCCGGAAAGTGCCACGGCGGTGGCATCGAGTCCCGTCCATTTCGAGGTACTCCACGCCAGCAGGGAGAGCAGGAAAATGCCAATCGTCATCCTCTCGTCGCGGGTGACTGGCCCCATTTTTTGCAGTTCTTCATGGGCAAGCGCTTTCGCCTGCGGGGTCTTTTTGATTTCCGGCGGATAGAGTTTGTAGATGACCAGCGGAAGGGTGATAAACGCAATCACCCCGGGTACCAGTGCACTCAGTGTCCACATTCCCCATGAAATATCGACAAACAGCGTGCTGGCAGCCAGCGAGACAATCAGCGCATTGGGGGCGCTGGCAGTCATAAACATGGACGATGACAGGCAGTTGGAGTGAAACACGGTCTGCATCAGGAAAGCGCCGATCTTGCGCGGATTCTGATCCGGCTCGGAACCAAAGCTGCTGGAGACACCGCGTACGATGGGGAACAGGATGCCGCCCGCACGAGCCGTGTTTGACGGCGTAGCCGGGGCGATAATCATGTCGCTGAGCGCCAGCGTGTAGCCAAGACGTAATGAGCTGCCGCCGAAGCTACGAATCAACATATAAGCAATGCGCCGCCCGAGTCCGGTTTTGATAAATCCTTTGGCATAAAGAAAGGCTGCGACAATCAACCAGACGGTGGTGCTGCTAAAGCCTTTCAGTGCTTCAGCGGTGGTCATCATGCCGGTGAGCATAATAAAGCTGATGGCGATAAGCGCCACTGCGCCAACCGGCAGCGGTTGAAGAATAAAGGCAACGACGGTGGTGATAAAGATGGCGAGAATATGCCAGGTCAGGGGCGTCAGACCTTCAGGCACGGGAAAAAACCAGATAGCGAGCGCAACGATGGCGCAGATAAGCACTTTCAGATAACGGTTCATAATGCGATCCTTGTAGCAGTTCCCGCTGTTGCCAGCGGGAGTAGAATCCTGTTTTCTGTACGGCAATGTGAACCAGAAAAACGTTAAATAACCGGCGTGATCAGTTTTCCTTCATTGAAGTAAGTAACGAGGTTTTCGATGGTCAGGTCAGCCATGGCCTGACGGGTTTCCGCGGTGTTGCTGGCGATATGCGGCAGCAACACCACGTTTTTCAGACTCATTAAGGCTGCTGGAATGTGCGGCTCTTTCTCGAACACATCCAGACCTGCACCGCGCAGTTTGCCTTCCTGCAATACGGCAATCAGTGCCTCGGTGTCGACGACCGTGCCACGCGCAATATTCACCAGGATGCCGTCTGGCCCAAGCGCTTCCAGGACTTCGCGATTAATGATGTGGTGGGTTTCTGCGCCGCCCGGCAGGGTCAGGACGAGAAAATCCACCGCTTTGGCTAACTCAATGAGTGAATTGTGGTGCGTCCACGCGGTATTCTGCGCGGCATTCGGGCTGAAGTAGTGAATCGGCATATTGAACGCCGCCGCGCGGTTTGCTACTTCATGACCAATGTTTCCCATGCCAACGATACCGCAGCGTTTGCCAGTCATTTTCCATGCGCTTTCAAACTGCGCGTTTTCCCATGCGCCGGAGCGGGCAAAGCTGTCTGCGGCACAAATCTTACGAGAGACGGCGAGCATCAGCGCAAGGCCGGTATCGGCCACGCATTCGTTCAGGACACGCGGCGTGTTGCTGACGTTGATGTTGAGGCGACGGCAGGTATCGAGGTCGGTTGCATCCACGCCAACACCGAATCCGCTGATCACTTCCAGTGCGGGCAGTTTTTCAATCAACTCTTTTTTGATCCCTTTTGCTGCGCGGGTCAATGCGCCACGAATGGAATGCGCATGTTCACGCAGAAATGATTCCGGATCCTGCAACCAGTATTTATGCACTACAAAATGCTGTTCAAGAACATCGATCATCGCCTGCGGGATTTCAGTGATGACAAGAATCTCAGGTTTGCTGCTCATGCTAAATCCTTTCTCACGCTGGGGTTTGAAACAGTATAAAAACAGCACGAGAGTGAGACTTCGGGCAATCGCACGAACCCAACTTGAAAATACTCGCGCATATGCCCGGTGGAAATCCCACCAGATCACATCTGTCTGTGGGAAAAAATGCTGAGGGGGGAATTTCTGCGCCCTGGCTCTCAACCCCATAAAAAAGCAGAAAGAATGAGTTTGTGGGACTACATTTGTGCAAGAGTGACGCCATTTTTGATCGAGGGGAAAGTCGATGTTGCATGCCTGGCATTTGCCTGTTGCGCCATTTGTGAAACAGAACAATGACCAACTGGTCATTACTCTTTGGCTCACCGGAAATAAGCTCCCAACCCGCGTCACACTTCGGGTCGATATCGATAACGAAGAGACGCCGCTGGTGATGCGCCGGGTGCGTCTGTCACCAAAACCGGGCGTGACGGCATGGCGAGCAGCGCTCCCGCTGGAGAGCGGTCAGCCGCGTCGTCGTTACAGTTTCAAACTGCTATGGGAAGATCGCCAGTTATGGTTCACACCGCAGGGTTTCAGCCGCTTTCCCCCGGCTCGTCTGGAGCAGTTTGCTGTGGATTACCCTGACGACGGGCCGCAATGGGTAGCTGAACAGGTGTTTTATCAGATCTTCCCGGATCGTTTTGCTCGCAGTGAGAAGGGCAATGAGCAGCAGAATGACGTCTATTTTCATCATGCGGCAAAGCAGGAGATCGTGCTGCGTGACTGGGATGAGCCGCTGACGGGAGAGGCGGGTGGCTCTACGTTTTATGGCGGATGCCTGGATGGCATCAGCGAAAAGTTGCCCTGGTTGCGTAAGCTCGGTGTAACGGCGCTCTACCTGAACCCTATTTTTGTCGCACCCAGCGTGCACAAATACGATACGGAAGATTACCGCCGGGTGGATCCGCGTTTCGGTGGTGATCAGGCGCTGTTTCGCCTGCGGCGTAACACCCATAAATTAGGCATGCGGATGGTGCTGGACGGTGTGTTCAACCACAGCGGCGACTCGCACGCCTGGTTTGACAGGCATAATCAGGGGACGACCGGGGCATGTCACAACCCCGCCTCGACCTGGCGCGAGTGGTACAGTTTTCACGATGATGGACAAGCCCGCGACTGGCTGGGCTATGCCAGCCTGCCAAAACTTGATTATCAGGCGCAAACCCTGGTCGAAGAGATTTATCAGGGTGAGGACAGCATTGTTCGCCATTGGCTGAAAGCCCCATGGAATATGGACGGCTGGCGTCTCGACGTGGTGCATATGCTGGGTGAAGCGGGTGGGTCGCGCAATAACTTGCAGCATGTCGCGGGTATCGCAAAGGCGGCGAAAGAGACGCAGCCGCAGGCTTATATCGTTGGCGAACATTTTGGTGATGCACGCCAGTGGTTACAGGCAGATGTGGAAGATGCGGCTATGAACTATCGTGGTTTTACCTTCCCGGTCTGGGCATTCCTGGCGAATACCGATATCTCTATGGATCCGCAGCGTATTGATGCCCAGACCTGTATGGCATGGATGGATAACTACCGCGCCGGATTGTCTCATCAGCAGCAAATTCGCATGTTCAACCAGCTCGACAGCCACGACACCCCGCGTTTCAAAACCGTTCTGGGTAAGGATGTCGCACGGCTGCCGCTGGCGGTGATCTGGCTGTTTACCTGGCCCGGTGTTCCCTGCATTTATTACGGCGATGAAGTGGGGCTGGACGGGGCTAACGATCCCTTCTGCCGCAAACCCTTCCCGTGGGATAAAGCTAAGCAGGATAGCGGATTGCTCGCGCTCTACCAGCGCATGACCCGGTTGCGTCGGCGTAGCCAGGCGCTCTGCTATGGCGGCTGTCAGGTTGTTTATGCCGAGGAAAACGTGGTGGTGTTCCTGCGTGTCTGGCAGCAGGAACGCGTGTTGGTTGCCATTAACCGGGGAGAACCCTGCGAAGTGGTGCTCGCCGATTCCCCGCTGCTGGATGCCAAAGTGTGGCACTGCAAAGAGGGCAAAGGCACGCTTTCGGATGAGGTACTGTCGCTCCCGGCGATCTCAGCGACGGTGTGGCAGGGGAATTAACCCGTATGGATAAACGAAGCGGAATAGCGCAATTGTAGCGATTTGTGCCACAGTATACTCACGCTCAGAAATGAAGGTGAGATCATGGATGAACTGGTGCTGTTAGCCTGTCTCGTACTGTTTATGCTGGTGGTGGTTGTACCCGCCCTGGCGGTTATTGCATTCCGAAGAAGTAACGCCGCGCAAAGTGAGCTGTCGCAACTGCGACAGCGAGTGGCGACGCTCGAACAACGCCTCGTTGGGCAACCGGTGAGCCTGGCGCCGGAGGCGCAGGTAGACGCGCCTCTTTCTCCTCCCGCAGCCGTTGAGCCGGAACCTGCACCTGAACCTGAAAAAAGGGTTGAGCCTGAATCCGCGCCTGCTAATGTGTGGGCAAGGGGGACGCCTGTTGCGGCGAAAATGGCGGCTACACCTGCAGCTGTTGTTAGTGCGGCGAAAACCCCCAGTCCGTTTGGCGGCATGACCACCTCGCTGGTTCGCTGGTTTATGCAGGGCAACCCTTTGGCAAAACTGGGTATTGTGCTGCTGTTCCTCGGACTGGGCTTCCTGTTCCGTTACAGTGTCGAAAATTCTCTCTTCCCGCTCTCTCTGCGTCTGGTGGTTGCCGCGCTGGGAGCCATCGCGCTGCTGTTTATCGGCTGGCGCTTACGGCGAAAACAGCCGGTCTTTTCGCTCATTCTGCAAGGTGGTGCAACGGGCGCGCTCTATATGACGGTGTTCGGTGCCTTCCGGCTATGGCAAATGCTGCCCATGACCCTGGCGTTTGGCCTGTTGCTGATGATTTGTGCCGCGAGTGTTGGGCTTGCCGTGCTGCAACGTGCGCTCAGTCTGGCGATGCTGGCAAGTCTTGGCGGTTATGCGGCACCGTTATTGCTCTCGACCGGCGGTGGTAGCCATATTGCACTGTTCTCTTTCTACCTCTTACTCTCCGCTGGCATTCTGATTATCAGCATCTGGCAGCACTGGCGTGAGCTTAACCTGCTGGGCATGCTGTTCACCTTTGGTGTTGCTGGAGTCTGGGGCATTGCCGATTACCGTCCGGATTATTATCTGAGTTGCCTGCTATTCCTGATGGCGAACCTGATCCTCTTTGGCGTGCTGAGCGTCGTGCTGTCATTGCGCGCACAAAAACGTGGCGAGCGCATTGTGGATGGCGTTCTGCTCTTTGCTCCGCCGCTGGTTGGGTTCGGGATGCAATACGCCATCACGCAGCATCTGACCTACGGCCCGGCGTTGAGTTCTCTGGGTTTTGGTGCGTTCTACCTACTACTTGCCTATGGTGCACTGAAGCGTTTCCCGGCGGCCGGAAAACCCCTGGTGCTGGCGGCTCTGGCCCTCGGAGGTGCCTTCGCCACGCTGGCGATTCCACTGGCGCTCTCTGCCCGCTGGACGGCGATGGCCTGGGCACTGGAAGGGCTCGGTATTCTCTGGTTGGGCGTGATGCAAGGACAGCGGCGCATGAGCTACAGCGGTACCGGATTGCTGGTACTGGCATTGGGCAGTGCACTCTGGGCACTTAATGACGCTCTGACGGCCTTGTCCATGCTGGTGATTTTTGCCGTGCTCAGTGTTACCTGGCTGGTGGCCGCCTGGCTTTGGCGCGGCATTCAACGTATCGGTAGCGAAGTCTTGCTTGCCGGAGGCATTGCCTTTTGGCTTGTTGCGCTATGGGGATTATCGTGGCTTGCCAGACCACCTGGTGTCGAAGAGGCTTTTGGTCTGCTTGCCCTGCTGAGCCTGTCAGTCTGGATCTGGCGCACTGCCAGCCAGCGACTGGGCTGGGAGGCGATCCATTTCGCCGTGTGGCTGCTGTGGCCTGCCATGCTGGTCGTTTTATTCTGGCAACTGGCAAATGAGTCACATCTGCTTGCTGCGGGTTGGCAAAACCTGGCCTGGTGTGTGGCTTTGCCGTCGGCGTTGTTGTTGCTGCATCGTGAAGGGGGAGCGCTTGTCGCACTGCTCTCACGTATCTTGCATCTTTCACTGGCCTGGATGGTATTGCTGGCATTTGGCGCGGAACTTTACTGGTTCGTCGACACGCTGCCATGGGGAATGGGAGCGTGGAGTAGTGGCCTGCTGATGGCGGCGTGCGGCGTCGTTATTTTGCTCACTCTTGCGGGTATCCGCCGTGGCATCTGGCCGTTTCGGGTCTGGCCTGAACTCTATGGCACTCTGGGGTTAGCTCCTCTGGTACCCGTGCTCGTTATTTTGCTGGTGATGGCCAATGTGCAGGATGCACGGGTTATTCACATGCTTTATCTGCCGCTGATTAACCCACTGGAAGAGGGGGCGGCATTTGCTCTGCTCGGACTTTTTGCGTGGGTGCGGTACTGTACGCCTCACTTAGCGCGTTATCTGCCATGGGTACCCCGTGTGGTTCCGATGCTATTACTGGCACTGAGTTTCTGGTGGATAAATGGCGTGCTGTTGCGCGCCCTGGCAAATTACGCGGGTGTGGACTGGAATGTTGATGCTCTTTGGCATTCTCGTTTAATCCAGACGACCTTTGCCCTGTTCTGGATGCTGGGTGCGCTGGTGGTGATGCTGTTGGCCAATCGCCGTGGTTCCAGGCGTGAATGGCTCTGCGGTGCCGGGCTGCTGGGTGTGGTGATTATCAAATTGATGTTGGTGGACAGTGCGGGTGGCGGTGGTCTGGCGCGGGCGGTAGCCTTTATTGGCGTTGCTGTGCTGGTGCTGATTGTGGGCTATTTTTCCCCGTTACCGCCAAAAGAGACAAAAGCGTTCAACGAGGAAGAAAAATCATGAAATGGATGAGATACGTCGCTATTGGCGCACTCCTCAGCGTAGCATCAACCGGATTTGCCCGTGACGACACGCCCGAAACGCCGCAAGATTACGGCTGGGGGCGGGCGCTTGCCACCACTGAGGACTCTCCCTGGTATCGCGTTAATTTGCCTGCTGAAGTTTACCAGCAGAGCGCGTGGCCCGATCTCCGTGACCTGCGGGTATTCAACCACCAGGGCGAGCGCGTCCCATTCTCACTCGAAGCGCAAAAACAGGCACCGACAACCGCTAACACGACTGATTTGCGTATCTTCCCGCTTTCTGCATCGCCCGTTGAGCCGATGAACAGCGATGATGTGCAGGGGGAGCGGGTCTGGCTGCGATCGCCGAATGGTTATGAAATCAAGCTAGAAGGTGAGCGCATCGAGGGTATTGGGCAGAGTTACTTACTGGCACTGCCGGAAAAAGCATCCGATGCAATGAGCGTCTCACAGCTACAGCTCGGCTGGGATAAACCCATGGTGAACTGGCAGGGCAAAGCGTCGCTTTATTACAGTACCGATATGCGCGAGTGGGGGCTGTTGCAAAAAGACGCGCCGTTAATGGATATTGCCAGCGGAAGTGATCGGCTGACGCTGAACAAAATCAATGCCAGTCTCACGATGTCGACGGAAGGGCCTCGCTACTTGTTGTTGGTGTTTGATACGCCGAAACTGCCCGTCACACTGACCCGTGCGACTGTTGTTGAGAATGTTCAGGAAAATGTGGCGGAAAATGTCAGTCTTGTCGGTTGGGCAAACCGTATTTCTGCGGATGAAGCTCAGTATCAATGGTCGCAACCGCAGCCGCTGAGCGCGCTCTCCATCAAGCTGGAGGACGAGGGCGTATTGCCTGTTGAACTGGCCTGGCGTGCGACGGCAGAAGACAAATGGCAGCCTCTGACCAAAGACGTGCTGTTCCATCTCAACGATCAGGTGTCGGATGACATTGCGATCCCGGGGCACCTGATTCAGGGGATCCGCTTGACGACAGTTAATGCGCATCTTCCGGATATGCTGCCGCAGGTGTCTGGCCTGCGTGAAAGCCAGCGCCTTATCTTCAATGCGCAGGGCAGCGGGCCGTTTATCCTTGCCTGGGGCAATAAAGCGGCGACGCAGGCGGCTATTCCGCTCGACAGTCTCATTCCTGCAGGCCTGCGCGCGCAGCACGCACCGGAAAATTTGCCGGATGCGGTGGCGCATGAGCGCATCAAACTGGGGGGGGAATCCCGACTGAGTGCGGTTTCTCCGGCTGACAGACAGAGCCAGTGGCAAACTCTGTTAGTCTGGGGCGTGCTGGTTCTCGGAGTGTTGGCGCTGGCATGGATGGCGCTGCGAATCTGGCGAGATATTCAAAAAGACAATAACGCTACCTGACTCAGAGCGTCCGGGCTTTTGCCTGCGCCATCATGCGCGGGTAAAACTGCCAGAACAGTTGCTCCAGCTCGGCATAATGTTGGTCCAGATCCTGCCAGGAGTCGCGCAAAGCATCGAGTTTGGGGCGACGACTGGCCATGCCATTGAGTACGCGCTGAATAAAATCCATCTCACGGTAGCGCTCCAGCCAGCGTTCCGACCACAAATAGTCGTTGAGGTTAACGAAGCGTGGCGGGGCGTCAGGAAGGATGGTGTTTATTTGCGCCTGGGCATAGTCGACAAACTCGACGAGCGGGGTTTGTGGGGCGATTTCTGCCCAGTGGCGCGAGAGGAAATGGTCCCACATCACATCAAGCGTAATGGGGGCGACGCGGCGGGTTTCCGGGCGGAACCACTGACGTGCTTCCTTCACTTCCGGCAGATTATCGGTCAGCACATCAATGCGGCGATGCATATGAATCCCCGCGACCACGTCGGCAGGGTAGAGCGAGTCCGGGTTTCCGCGAACAAAATCGGCCAGTAAATTGCCGGACAGTGAACTGTCCGCGAGATGAGCCAGATGCAGGTGAGCCAGAAAATTCATTGTTATATGGGTTCCAAAAGTCGCTATCAGTTGCAGCGAGAGAGCGTGGGCACTAGACTACCCGCCTCTTAATTATGTCTCGAGTTAGTGTCATGCGCGTTGCCGATTTTTCCTTTGAGTTGCCAGAATCCCTGATTGCCCACTATCCACAGCCTGAACGCAGCGGTTGCCGCTTGCTGTCACTGGAGGGGCCGACGGGCGCGCTGTCGCACGACACTTTCACCGATTTGCTCGACAAGCTCAACCCTGGCGACCTGTTGGTCTTCAACAACACCCGTGTGATTCCGGCGCGCCTGTTTGGGCGTAAAGCCAGCGGCGGTAAGATTGAAGTGCTGGTTGAGCGCATGCTCGACGATAAACGTATTCTGGCACATATTCGCGCATCTAAAGCGCCAAAACCGGGGGCAGAACTGCTGCTCGGCGACGATGAAAGCATTCAGGCCACGATGGTGGCGCGTCACGATGCGCTGTTCGAAGTTGAGTTTAATGATGTACGCCCGGTGCTGGATATTCTTAATGCCATCGGCCATATGCCGCTGCCGCCATATATCGACCGCCCGGATGAAGACGCTGACCGTGAACTGTATCAGACTGTCTACAGCCAGAAACCTGGTGCGGTTGCCGCCCCGACAGCCGGTCTGCACTTTGACGAGCCGCTGTTAGCGCGTCTGCGCGAGAAAGGCATCGAAATGGCGTTTGTCACGTTGCACGTCGGTGCGGGCACTTTCCAGCCCGTACGCGTGGACAGCATTGAAGATCACATTATGCACTCCGAATATGCGGAAGTGCCGCAAGAGGTGGTGGACGCAGTTCTGGCGGCAAAAGCGCGTGGAAACCGAGTGATTGCCGTCGGTACCACCTCGGTTCGTTCGCTGGAAAGCGCTGCTCAGGCTGCAAAACAGGATCTGATTGAGCCGTTCTTTGGTGATACGCAAATCTTTATCTACCCGGGCTATCAGTACAAAGTGATTGATGCGCTGGTGACCAACTTCCACCTGCCGGAATCGACCCTGATCATGCTGGTTTCAGCCTTTGCAGGCTATAAGCACACCATGCACGCCTATCAGGAAGCGGTTGCGCACAAATATCGCTTTTTTAGTTACGGTGATGCGATGTTTATCACGTACAATCCGCAGGCTATTTCTGAGCGTGTCGGGGAATAAATCCGCGACATTGATATAAACGTCAGACTGTTTTTCTGACGCTGGAGAAAACATGAAATTTGAACTGGATACCACTGATGGTCGCGCACGCCGCGGCCGTCTGGTGTTTGACCGTGGCGTGGTGGAAACGCCTGCATTTATGCCTGTCGGCACCTACGGCACCGTCAAAGGGATGACGCCGGAAGAAGTTGAAGAGACCGGTGCGCAAATCATCCTCGGTAATACCTTCCATTTATGGCTGCGTCCTGGTCAGGAGATCATGAAGCTGCACGGCGATCTGCATGACTTTATGCAGTGGAAAGGGCCGATTCTCACCGATTCAGGTGGCTTCCAGGTCTTCAGCCTGGGGGACATCCGTAAGATAACCGAGGCGGGCGTACACTTCCGTAATCCGATCAACGGCGATCCGATTTTCCTTGATCCTGAAAAGTCGATGGAGATTCAGTACGATCTCGGTTCCGATATCGTGATGATCTTTGACGAATGTACGCCATATCCGGCGGATTGGGATTATGCTAAGCGCTCGATGGAAATGTCGTTGCGCTGGGCAAAACGCAGCCGTGACCGTTTTGATTCGCTGGAAAACCCCAATGCGCTGTTTGGTATCATTCAGGGCAGTGTTTACGAAGATTTACGTGATATCTCCGTCAAAGGTCTGGTAGAGATTGGCTTTGATGGCTACGCTGTCGGCGGTTTGGCTGTTGGCGAGCCTAAAGCAGATATGCACCGTATTCTGGAACATGTTTGCCCGCAAATTCCGGCAGATAAACCGCGTTACCTGATGGGCGTCGGGAAGCCAGAAGATCTGGTGGAAGGTGTGCGTCGTGGCATCGATATGTTCGACTGCGTAATGCCAACCCGTAATGCCCGTAATGGTCATCTGTTTGTGACCAACGGTGTGGTGAAAATCCGTAATGCGAAATATAAGAGCGATACTGGCCCACTCGACGCTGAGTGCGATTGCTATACCTGTCGCCATTATTCTCTCGCTTACCTGCATCACCTTGACCGTTGCAACGAGATATTGGGCGCGCGACTCAATACCATTCATAACTTGCGATATTACCAGCGTTTAATGGCTGGTTTACGCAAGGCTATTGAAGAGGGTAAATTAGAGAGCTTCGTGACCGATTTTTACCAACGTCAGGGACGGGATGTTCCGGCTTTGAACGTTGATTAATATAAATAATGAGGGAATTTGAATGAGCTTTTTTATTTCTGATGCGGTAGCAGCAGGCGGCGCACCGGCGCAGGGTAGCCCGATGTCTCTGATCCTGATGTTGGCGGTGTTTGGTCTGATTTTCTATTTCATGATCCTGCGCCCTCAGCAGAAGCGTACTAAAGAGCACAAAAACCTGATGAGCTCCATTGCTAAAGGCGATGAAGTTCTGACTACTGGCGGTCTGGTTGGTCGCGTAACCAAAGTAGCTGACACTGGCTACCTGGCTATCGCACTGAACGATACCACTGAAGTGGTTATCAAACGTGACTTCGTAGCTGCCGTTCTGCCGAAAGGCACAATGAAGGCGCTGTAATTTCTTGTTTTCCCAAAGGGAACTGCCGTGTTAAACCGTTATCCTTTGTGGAAGTACATCATGCTGGTCGTCGTTATTATCGTCGGCCTGCTGTACGCACTTCCCAACCTGTATGGTGAGGATCCGGCTGTTCAGGTCACTGGCGCGCGCGGTGTCGCCGCCAGTGAACAAACGCTGATCCAGGTCCAGAAAACTCTACAAGAAGAAAAAATCAACGCGAAGTCTGTGGCACTGGAAAACGGCGCTATTCTTGCTCGCTTTGACACTACCGACATTCAGTTACGCGCTCGTGAAGCGCTGGTGACTGAACTCGGCGATCAATTTGTCGTGGCGCTCAACCTTGCTCCTGCGACCCCATATTGGCTGACCAAAATCAATGCCGAGCCCATGAAACTGGGTCTCGATCTGCGTGGCGGTGTGCACTTCCTGATGGAAGTCGATATGGATACCGCGCTCGGCAAGCTTCAGGAACAAAATACCGATGGCCTGCGTAGCGATCTGCGCGAGAAAGGCATTCCTTACACCAATGTGCGTAAGGAAGATAATTACGGTCTGAGCATTCAGTTCCGCGATTCTGCAACCCGCGATCAGGCAAACACCTACCTCACTGCCCGCCACCGCGATCTGGTTCTGACGAACCAGGGCGATAACGTTCTGCGTGCGGTCATGACCGATGCCCGTTTGAGCGAAGCGCGTGAGTATGCGGTTCAGCAGAACATCAACATTCTGCGTAACCGTGTTAACCAACTGGGTGTTGCTGAGCCGCTGGTGCAACGTCAGGGTGCTGACCGTATCGTCGTCGAATTGCCAGGTATCCAGGACACCGCACGTGCAAAAGAAATTCTGGGCGCTACGGCGACGCTGGAATTCCGTCTGGTCAACAGCAATGTGGACCAGTCTGCCGCTGCAGCAGGCCGCGTGCCGGGTGATTCTGAGGTCAAACAGACCCGTGAAGGTCAGCCAGTTGTGCTGTACAAACGCGTGATCCTGACCGGTGACCATATTACCGACTCCACCTCCAGCCAGGACGAGTACAACCAGCCGCAGGTTAACATCTCGCTGGACAGCGCAGGCGGTAACATCATGTCTAACTTCACTAAGGACAATATCGGTAAACCGATGGCGACCTTGTTTGTGGAGTACAAAGACAGCGGTAAGAAAGATGCTAACGGTCGTTCAGTGCTGGTGAAAGAGGAAGAGGTGATTAACATCGCCAACATCCAGTCTCGTCTGGGTAACAGCTTCCGTATCACCGGTATCAACAACCCGAATGAAGCGCGCCAGCTTTCTCTGCTGCTGCGTGCGGGTGCGCTGATTGCCCCAATCCAGATTGTTGAAGAACGTACAATTGGTCCAACCCTTGGGATGCAAAACATCACTCAGGGTCTCGAAGCGTGTCTGGCAGGCCTCGTCGTTTCAATCATCTTCATGATCTTCTTCTATAAGAAGTTCGGTCTGATTGCGACAAGCGCGCTGATTGCGAACCTTGTGCTGATTGTCGGCATTATGTCGCTGCTGCCTGGGGCGACACTAACCATGCCGGGGATTGCGGGGATCGTGCTAACCCTTGCGGTGGCGGTTGATGCTAACGTACTGATTAACGAACGTATCAAAGAAGAGTTGAGCAACGGACGTACAGTACAACAGGCGATCGACGAAGGTTACCGTGGGGCGTTCAGTTCTATTTTCGATGCGAACATCACGACGCTTATCAAAGTTCTTATCCTGTACGCAGTCGGTACTGGTGCCATTAAAGGCTTTGCTATTACCACCGGTATCGGTGTGGCGACCTCAATGTTTACCGCTATCGTCGGCACCCGTGCCATCGTGAACCTGCTGTACGGCGGCAAGCGCGTTAAAAAGCTGTCTATCTGAGGAGTGCGTTGTGGCACAGGAATATACTGTTGAACAATTGAACTACGGCCGTAAAGTCTGGGACTTTATGCGCTGGGATAACTGGGCGTTCGGTATCTCAGGTCTGCTGTTGATCGTGTCCATCGCCATTATGGGTGTACGCGGTTTTAACTGGGGCCTGGATTTTACCGGTGGTACGGTTATCGAAATTACGCTGGAAAACCCGGTTGATATGGACCAAATGCGCCTGTCACTGGAAAAGGCGGGCTTTGAGGAGCCTCTGCTGCAGAACTTCGGCAGCAGCCGTGACATCATGGTACGTATGCCCCCAGTGAAAGATGCCAATGGCAGTCAGGAGCTGGGGAGCAAGGTCGTTAACGTGATCAACGAATCGACCAACCAGCACGCGACGGTTAAACGTATTGAATTCGTTGGCCCTAGCGTCGGTGCAGATCTGGCCCAGACCGGTGCGATGGCGTTGTTGGTGGCGCTGCTCTGTATCCTGACGTATGTCGGTTTCCGCTTCGAGTGGCGTCTTGCTGCAGGTGTGGTTATTGCACTTGCGCACGACGTGGTAATCACCATGGGCGTTCTGTCACTGTTCCATATCGAAATTGACCTGACCATTGTGGCCTCGTTAATGTCGGTTATCGGTTACTCGCTGAACGACAGTATCGTGGTATCTGACCGTATTCGTGAGAACTTCCGTAAGATCCGCCGCGGCACGCCATACGAGATCTTTAACGTGTCGTTGACTCAGACGCTACACCGTACGTTGATCACGTCCGGTACGACGTTGGTGGTTATTCTGATGCTGTATCTGTTTGGTGGTCCGATTCTGGCTGGCTTCTCACTGACCATGTTAATCGGTGTTTCTATCGGTACTGCCTCGTCTATTTACGTGGCTTCCGCACTGGCGCTGAAACTGGGCATGAAGCGTGAGCACTTGCTCCAGCAGAAAGTGGAGAAAGAAGGGGCGGATCAACCGTCAATTCTGCCTTAATCTGGCCTCTGCTTTGAAAAACCGTAGCCTTCGTGCTGCGGTTTTTTTTATCATTGATAAAAAGGCAGGAGCACATGAAACTGTCGCTAATCCGATACTGACTCAGGTACTGACATCCTTATGGCAATTATCCCTAAAAACTACACGCGGCTGGAAAGCGGCTATCGTGAAAAGGCATTAAAACTGTTTCCGTGGGTATGCGGTCGTTGTTCACGTGAGTTTGTGTATTCGAACCTGCGTGAACTAACCGTGCACCATATGGATCACGATCATACCAACAACCCTGAAGACGGCAGTAATTGGGAACTGCTTTGCTTGTTCTGTCACGATCATGAACATTCGAAATATACCGAAGCGGATCAGTATGGTTCTACGGTTGTTGCGGGTGAGGATGCACAAAAGGATGTGGGAGAGGCGACCTATAATCCCTTCGCCGATCTGAAATCGATGTTGAATAAGAAGAAGTAAAACAGTCTTACCGCGCCAACAGAGAGTTATGAATAAAAAAAGCACCGACGAAGATCTCGTTCGGTGCTTTTTCGCTTCTGGTCATCCTTTTCAGGACAGGGACAACTTCGCTTAGAAGTTGTAACCCACAACCAGGTAACCACCCCAGCCGGTAGAACGTACGCTGAAATCGCCGTTGCCGAAGTTCAGGCTTGCATCGTCATTCCACTGACCACCGTTGTGCCAGTAACGCGCAACAGCAGAGTAGTGCCAGTGATCGTAGCTCAGAGACAGGATGTGGCTGGATGCGATGGAGTTATTGGTACGCGCTTTGTTACCGTTCAGGTCACGGAAATCTTTGTCACCCAGATCTGAACCCCAGTCGAAGTTAGTGAAGCCGATGTAGCTCAACTGACCGCCCCACAGGGAGGTGATCGGCACAAAGTATTTCACTTTGAAACGGTAGCCGTCCCACTCGTTCTCGTTAGCGGCTTTGTAGTTCTGCCACTGGTATTTCGCGTATACGTTCAGAGACAGGCTCATTGGCAGGCCGGTGTCGATATCGGTACCCAGACCCATGTACCAGGTGCTCTGGCGACCAGTCTCATTACGGCCCATGTCATAAATGTAGTTGTTCGCGAAGTACCACTCTTTGAACGGGCCGAAGCTCAGGTCTGCACCGGTCAGCTTGTCGATGGAGAAGCGCGGTTCGATCTCCATAAACAGCGGAGAACCGTGGTTCCAGATACCTTTCGCGTCAGTGTTACCACCGAAGAATACCGGTGCATCCATATAACCGTAGAAGTCGAACCAGTCTTTCTTCGCGAAAGCTTCGTATTCCAGGTAGGTATCGTTACGAATCTGCGGTCCGAAGCGGGTGTGGTAGCTGCCCACAACGTTAACGCTCTGATGCCACCAGTCGGAGACATATTCAGGTTTGTTGGTTTCCGCCGCACTCACGGAGAAAGACGTTGAAATCGCCAGCGCAGCGCCAGCTGCAAGTAATGTATTTTTCATAGTTATGCCACTAATAAGAGATCCCTTGCGGGAATGAAAGAATGCACGCATTGCGTTTCTAAATGTTTCATGTTTCTGCGAGGTTATTATAAGTATCCTTGCTCACAAAAATATGTGTTGTTTCACATTACTAACACATACGTAATCGATTGCGTTCACGTTTGCGTGTAATAAACAGCGAGGATTGTACTGAGGATCATCATTGTTGCCAATAAATGAAAGCCGCCTGATTGTGATCAGACGGCGGAGGAGGGGTTACAAAGTATGAAAAAGGGCGACAAATTCCCTGTGAATTATTCAGCCGTGGCGGGTTGAATGTCGTGGATGCGAACAAAGCCTAGCTGATCGGGGGTGATGCCATTTAACTGGAGTGAGACGTCAACATCACTCGGCGCGAGCGTGCTTGCCGGGGCGCTCATCAACTGATTCTGGACGTTAACTTCCTGATAGTTTTCAGTCGTTCCCTGAATCTGACCCCATTCCACGGTACCGTTAAATGCGGGGAGTGGATCGTTTGATTCACCCTGGATACGCAGCGTTATGCGTGTACCGCCTGCATTAGGGGCGATATTTTTCAGTGACATACGCAGCATGCCTACCTGGCTGTTCAGTCGCGCCGGGGTATTGGAACCAGGAAGCAAATACACACCACTACTGGATTTTGCGTTCAGTGCGTTTTGTTGGGTGATTTTCACGGTTTCCTTGTTCAGCTTGCTCATTTCATTATTCAATGTACTCACGCTCTGATGCAGCTGTTGTACTTCACCTTGCTGCGCGCAGGCGCTGAGGGCAAAAACGCTTCCCAGTAACAGGGATCTTAGGTAACGTCTTGTCATTGTGTCTGTTTCCTTGAAATTGAAGATATTCTTAATGGTAGCCAGCAACGGCTGTGTTGCCATCTATCCATTGTCTCAAAATCGGCCCGTCTTTGTTGTCACGCCAGTTCAGGGTAAAATAGATTTTAATTAACTCACACGTCAGGACGTCGTATGCATTGCCCATTCTGTTTCGCCGTGGATACCAAAGTAATCGATTCTCGCCTTGTGGGGGAAGGATCATCTGTTCGCCGCCGTCGTCAGTGTCTGGTATGCAATGAACGTTTCACTACCTTTGAGGTGGCAGAGCTGGTGATGCCGCGGGTCATCAAAAGTAATGATGTTCGTGAACCGTTCAATGAAGACAAATTGCGTCGTGGCATACTGAAAGCCCTTGAAAAACGCCCGGTCAGCGCGGATGACGTTGAAATGGCGCTGAATCATATCAAGTCACAATTGCGTGCGACCGGTGAACGTGAAATTGCCAGTAAGATGATTGGCAATCTGGTCATGGAGCAGCTCAAGAAGCTCGATAAAGTGGCCTATATCCGTTTTGCTTCGGTTTATCGCAGTTTCGAAGATATTCGTGAATTTGGCGAAGAGATCGCCCGCTTACAGGACTGATCATGCAGGACGAAATGTACATGGCGCGGGCGCTGAAACTAGCGCAACGCGGGCGTTTCACAACACACCCTAACCCGAATGTCGGGTGTGTTATCGTCAAAGACGACGAAATCGTGGGCGAAGGATTCCACTATCGTGCAGGTGAGCCGCACGCCGAAGTCCACGCACTGCGCATGGCGGGTGAGAAGGCAAAAGGGGCAACGGCTTATGTCACCCTTGAACCTTGCAGCCATCATGGTCGCACGCCTCCGTGTTGTGAGGCTTTGATCAATGCCGGCGTGACGCGTGTCGTTGCGGCTATGCAGGATCCTAACCCTCAGGTGCAGGGCCGTGGTCTCTATCGATTGCAACAGGAAGGTATTGAAGTCAGCCATAGCCTGATGATGGCGGATGCTGAAGCGTTGAATAAAGGCTTCCTCAAGCGTATGCGCACGGGCTTCCCTTATGTACAGCTAAAACTGGGTGCCTCGCTGGATGGTCGAACCGCGATGGCAAACGGCGAAAGCCAGTGGATCACTTCACCACAAGCCCGTCGCGATGTTCAGCGCCTGCGTGCACAAAGTCACGCTATCCTCACCAGCAGCGAGACTGTACTGGCAGACAATCCTAAACTGACGGTGCGTTGGGATGAACTGAGTGCCGATATTCAGGCGCTTTATCCGCAAGAAAATGTGCGCCAGCCGCTGCGCATTGTGGTGGACAGCAAAAACCGCGTGACGCCGGAGCATGCACTGGTTCACGAACCGGGCGAAACCTGGTTTGCGCGCACCGCGCCTGACAGCCGCGCCTGGCCTGAGTCAGTGCGCGATATTTCCGTGCCGGAATACAACGGGCGCGTCGATCTTGTCTCAATGATGATGTTGCTGGGTAAACAGCAGATCAACAGCATCTGGGTTGAGGCGGGGGCAAATCTGGCAGGCGCGCTGCTGCAGGCGGGTCTTGTGGATGAACTGATTGTATATCTGGCACCGAAACTCCTGGGTTCTAATGCCAGAGGATTGTGTGTGCTGCCAGGGCTTGATGCACTCGCAGATGCACCTGGTTTTAAATTCAACGAGATACGCCAGGTTGGCCCCGATGTCTGCCTGCATCTCACCCACGCGTAGCCACTCCTGTAAAAGGGAAGCAGCGCGTCAAATATTATGATAAAATCCGCCCCCCTGCGGGGTCTGAACTGAACCTGTGAAGGAAGAGTATGAACATTATTGAAGCTAACGTTGCTGCCCCGGACGCTCGCGTCGCCATCACCATTGCGCGTTTCAACAACTTTATCAATGACAGCCTGCTTGAAGGTGCGGTTGACGCCCTGAAACGTATCGGCCAGGTAAAAGATAAAAATATTACCGTTGTATGGGTTCCAGGTGCTTACGAGCTGCCACTGGCGGCAGGTGCACTGGCAAAAACCGGTAAATATGACGCGGTGATTGCGCTGGGTACGGTTATTCGTGGCGGTACAGCTCACTTTGAATATGTGGCCGGTGGTGCAAGCAATGGCCTGTTGCATGTTGCACAGGACAGCGAAATCCCGGTTGCTTTTGGTGTGTTGACCACCGAAAGCATTGAACAAGCTATTGAGCGTGCTGGCACCAAAGCTGGCAACAAAGGTGCGGAAGCTGCATTGACCGCGCTTGAAATGATTAATGTATTGAAAGCCATTAAGGCCTGATTTTTTGTAAGGGGAAATCCGTGAAACCTGCTGCTCGTCGCCGCGCCCGTGAGTGTGCTGTCCAGGCACTCTACTCCTGGCAGTTGTCCCAAAACGACGTCGCTGATGTCGAATACCAGTTCCTGGCGGAACAGGACGTTAAAGATGTTGACGTCGCGTACTTCCGTGAACTGTTAAGCGGGGTGGCGACTAACAGCGCGTATCTCGACGGCCTGATGAAGCCGTACCTGTCCCGTCTGCTCGAAGAGCTGGGCCAGGTAGAGAAAGCGGTACTGCGTATTGCACTGTTTGAGCTCTCCAAACGTTCAGACGTGCCGTACAAAGTGGCGATTAACGAAGCTATCGAACTGGCGAAAACCTTCGGTGCTGAAGATAGCCATAAGTTTGTTAATGGTGTGCTCGACAAAGCCGCGCCTGTGATTCGTCCCAACAAAAAATGATCCTCAAGCCGGAATGGGGTGCGATGTCTAACCGCACTCTATCCGGCTTTTTTCTTTTCTATGCTGAGGCATAACGTATGGCATGCGGCGAATTTTCCCTGATTGCCCGTTATTTTGACCGTGTAAAAAACGCGCGTCGCGATGTCGAAACGGGCATTGGTGACGACTGTGCACTGCTCAACGTCCCTGAAAAACAGACTCTGGCAATCAGCACTGACACTCTGGTGTCGGGCATTCATTTTCTTCCTGATATTGATCCTGCCGATCTGGCCTATAAAGCGCTGGCGGTAAACGTGAGCGATCTGGCTGCCATGGGCGCCGATCCTGCGTGGCTTACGCTGGCACTGACCCTACCAAACGTTGACGAAGCCTGGCTTAAGGCTTTCAGCGATAGTCTTTTCGAACAGCTCAGTTATTACGATATGCAGCTTATTGGCGGGGACACCACGCGGGGTCCACTTTCCATGACGCTGGGTATTCACGGCTATGTGCCGGTTGGCCGGGCTATTAAGCGTTCCGGGGCTAAACCGGGAGACTGGATTTATGTGACCGGGACACCGGGTGACAGCGCGGCCGGGCTGGCCATTTTGCAGGACCGATTGCAGGTCAGTAATGAAACGGACTCCCGCTACCTGATTCAGCGTCATCTGCGCCCAACCCCTCGCGTACTACACGGGCAGGCGTTGCGTAATCTGGCCAATGCGGCTATCGATCTTTCTGACGGACTGATTTCTGACCTCGGCCATATTCTTGCTGCAAGCGAGTGTGGTGCGCGCATTGACCTGGACGCGCTGCCGTATTCAGAGGCGGTTAAACGCCATGTTGATGCGGATCAGGCGCTCCGCTGGGCGCTTTCCGGTGGTGAGGATTACGAGTTGTGCTTTACCGTTCCTGAACTGAACCGGGGGGCGCTGGACGTTGCTGTTGCCCATCTGGGTGCGCCGATAACCTGTATTGGGCAGATGAGTGCCGATGTTGAAGGCATGCATTTTACCCGTGACGACAAGGCAGTGACGCTCGACTGGAAAGGATACGACCATTTTGCCACTCTTTAAGAAAGATATTGCCAAAAACCGTCTCAAAATGAGTAACCCGTGGCACCTGTTGGCTACAGGATTTGGCAGCGGGTTAAGTCCCATCATGCCAGGCACAATGGGGTCGCTGGCGTCGATTCCGTTCTGGTATCTGATGACCTTTCTTCCCTGGCAGCTCTATTCGCTGCTGGTGATGCTCGGGATAAGCCTCGGTGTCTATCTTTGCCATCGCACCGCAAAAGACATGGGGGTTCATGACCACGGCAGCATTGTCTGGGATGAGTTCATCGGGATGTGGATAACGCTGATGGCACTACCGACTTATGACTGGCAGTGGGTCGCCGCAGGGTTTGTGATTTTTCGCGTTCTGGATATGTGGAAGCCCTGGCCAATCCGCTGGTTTGACCGCAATGTTCACGGCGGGATGGGGATTATGGTGGATGATATTATCGCCGGGATTATCTCCGCAGGCATTCTGTATGCAGTGGGCCATCACTGGCCGATTGGCATCATGTGAGCATTCCCTCTCCGGCTGGAGAGGGAAGCATCTGGCTTCTTACTTAAACCCGACCACCGGGTGCTGTTTGTAAGGGGTTTCCATTTCGGCAACTTGCTCAGGTTTCAACGTCAGATCCACCGCCTGCAATAACTCCTCAAGCTGCTCTTCGCGTGATGCACCAATAATGGGTGCGGCAACGCCGGGTTTGCTCAGCAGCCATGCCAGTGCGACCTGCGCGCGCGTGGCACCGGTTTCTTCAGCAATAGCGCCCAGACGTTCGGCAATCTGCGCGTCGTTTTCATCATTTTCGTTATAGAGATTTCTCCCTACCTGATCGGACACCAGACGCGCCGTGGTTTCGCCCCAGGGGCGTGTCAGGCGACCGCGTGCCAGGGGGCTCCACGGAATCACAGCGACACCTTCCTGATAGCAAAGCGGCAGCATGTCACGCTCTTCTTCACGGTAAATCAGGTTGTAGTGGTCCTGCATGGTGACAAACGGTGCCCAGCCGTGCTTTTTCTGTAGCTCAAGAGCCTGGGCAAATTGGCTGGCATGCATGGAAGACGCTCCGATATAGCGTGCTTTCCCGGCCTTCACCACGTCGTTCAGTGCTTCGAGCGTCTCTTCAATCGGGGTGTTGTAGTCCCAGCGGTGGATTTGCAGCAAATCCACGTAATCCATGCCCAGGCGCGTGAGGCTGTCGTCAATGGAACGCAGGATCTGTGCGCGTGAAAGCCCTTCGCTTAACGTACCGGACGGGTAATAGACTTTGGTTGCCACGACGACCTCGTCACGGCGGGCAAAATCACGCAACGCACGGCCCACGATCTCTTCACTGCTACCGTCGGAGTAGCTGTTTGCGGTATCGAAAAAGTTAATGCCGCCATTTAGCGCGTGCTGGATAAGAAGACGGCTGCTCTCTTCCGGCAGCGTCCAGGCGTGATTACCCCGGTCAGGTTCGCCAAACGTCATGCAGCCAAGACAAAGGCGCGAAACCTTAAGGTCTGTTTTTCCTAACGTGTTGTATTGCATGGGTCCACTCCTGCTTATGATTAAATTCGTTACCGTTAAGCATAGCAGGAGCGGTAGAGGAGGTTATGCGAGCCAGCGCGTGATGCGGGATTCTATACCAGCGGCATCCAGGCCCACTTCGGCACGGGCTTCATCTTGGGTACCCTGAGGAATGAAGAAATCCGGTAATCCCAGGTTCAGTACCGGAACCGGTTTACGGTGGGACATCAGGACGTCATTCACCCCGCTGCCAGCACCACCGATAATCGCATTCTCTTCCAGGGTGATTAATGCCTCATGGCGTGCAGCCATTTGCAAAATCAGCGTGGTATCCAGCGGTTTAACGAAACGCATGTCGACCAGCGTCGCGTTCAGTGCTTCTGCGGCTTTCTCGGCTTCCGGCAACAGCGTACCGAAGTTGAGAATGGCAATTTTCTCGCCTTCACGCTTCACCACCCCTTTGCCCAGAGGCAATTTCTGCAGCGGTTCCAGCGTCACGCCAACTGCGTTCCCGCGTGGATAGCGCACAGCACTTGGGCCTTCATTGTGGTGGTAGCCGGTGAAGAGCATCTGGCGGCATTCGTTTTCGTCACTTGGGGTCATGATGACCATATCCGGAATGCAGCGCAGATAAGAGATATCAAACGCGCCCTGATGGGTCTGACCGTCCGCACCCACAATCCCCGCACGGTCGATAGCAAACAGCACCGGCAGTTTTTGAATAGCAACGTCGTGGATCACCTGATCGTAAGCGCGCTGCAGGAAGGTGGAGTAGATCGCTACGATCGGTTTATAGCCACCGATCGCCAGCCCTGCGGCGAAGGTGACGGCATGCTGTTCAGCGATCGCCACGTCAAAGTATTGATCCGGGAATTTGCGGGAAAACTCCACCATGCCGGAACCTTCACGCATTGCGGGGGTAACGGCCATTAATTTGCTGTCTTTGGCCGCCATTTCGCACAGCCAGTCACCAAAGATTTTAGAGTAGCTGGGCATGCCGCCGCTGCTTTTCGGCAACGTTCCGCTGGTGGGGTCGAACTTCGGCACCGCATGGAAGGTGATCGGATCTTTTTCGGCGGGCTCATAGCCACGGCCTTTCTTGGTCATGATGTGCAGGAACTGCGGGCCTTTCAGACCACGCATGTTTTTCAGGGTTTGTACCAGACCGAGCACGTCATGCCCGTCCACCGGGCCTATGTAGTTAAAGCCCAGTTCTTCAAACAGCGTTCCCGGCACGACCATGCCTTTGATGTGTTCTTCGGTACGTTTAATCAGCTCTTTGATCGGCGGCACGCCGGAAAGAACTTTTTTGCCACCTTCACGCAGGGTGGAGTAGAGCTTGCCGGAGAGCAGTTGCGCCAGATGGTTGTTCAGCGCGCCCACGTTCTCGGAAATCGACATCTCATTATCGTTAAGCACGACCAGCATATCCGGACGAATATCGCCCGCGTGGTTCATCGCTTCAAACGCCATACCTGCGGTGATCGCGCCATCGCCAATCACACAAACGGTGCGACGCTGTTTGCCCTCTTTTGCGGCGGCAACGGCAATCCCGATGCCCGCGCTGATAGAGGTTGACGAGTGGCCAACGCTCAAGACGTCGTACTCGCTCTCGCCACGCCAGGGGAAGGGGTGTAAGCCGTTCTTCTGGCGAATCGTGCCAATGCGGTCACGGCGTCCGGTCAGAATTTTATGCGGGTATGCCTGATGGCCGACATCCCAGATGAGTTGGTCAAACGGCGTGTTATAGACGTAGTGCAGTGCCACGGTTAATTCCACCGTGCCAAGCCCGGAGGCAAAGTGCCCGCTGGAGCGGCTCACGCTGTCGAGCAGGTAGCGACGCAGTTCATCGCACAGTTTCGGCAGGCTCTCTTTTGGCAGCGAACGCAATTCCGCAGTGGAATCGACCAGCGCCAGCGTCGGGTATTTGGCTATATCAAAACTCATCGGAGACTCATTCGTGTTGTCATTATTTATCACGCTGGATTATGTAATCAGCCAGTGCTTCCAGTGCCGTTGTATCCAGTGATTGCGCCGCCAGCAGGTCTAACGACTGGCGAGCCTCTGCAATCAGCAAACGGGCTTTTACCTGGGCTTGCTCAAGGCCCAGTAACGCAGGGTAGGTACTTTTACCGAGTTGCTGATCGGCTCCCTGGCGTTTTCCAAGGGTCGCAGTATCGCCGACAACATCCAGTATGTCATCCTGAACCTGGAACGCCAGACCAATACATTGCGCGTATTTATCCAGTATTGGCAGCCATTCCCGGCCCGCTTTTCCGGCACTTAATGCGCCCATTTTCACGGCAGCACGAATCAGGGCACCGGTTTTATGACGATGAATCTGTTCAAGTGCCTGCAAATCGACGGATTTTCCTTCCGCCGCTAAATCCAGCGCCTGCCCGGCACACATGCCTGCCGCACCGCTGGCGAACGCCAGCTCACGGACCATCGCCAGGCGATCTTCGGCAGCGACATCTGACATCGGGGCCTCGCTGAGAATTGAAAATGCCAGCGTTTGCAGTGCATCGCCTGCCAGAATCGCATTGGCTTCGCCAAATTTGATATGGCAGGTTGGCTGACCACGGCGGAGATCGTCATCGTCCATGGCAGGCAAGTCATCATGAATCAGCGAGTAAGCGTGGATGCACTCTACCGCTGCGGCTGGCGCATCCAGCGTTTCCCGGCTGACGCCGAACATCATGCCCGTCGCGTACACCAGGAAGGGACGCAGGCGTTTGCCACCTAATAATGCGCCATACTCCATCGCTTCAACCAGAGGAGAGTTCTGAAAGGGCAGGGGGGCGATAAAGCGTCGCAGGGCATCGTTGGCGTGCTCAACGCACGCCTGGAGCTGTTGATTAAAGTCCATTTACTCGTTATCCGGGGTGAACGGCGTTAAGGGCGCTTCCTCGTTATCGGACAGCAAAATTTGCACACGCTGCTCCGCCTGCTGGAGTTTGACTTGCCCCTGTCGGGCCAGTTGTACGCCACGTTCGAATTCATTGAGGGCATCTTCCAGCGGCAGGTCGCCGCTTTCAAGACGAGTAACAATCTGTTCCAGTTCGCTCAGCGCGGTTTCAAAGCTGGCAGGTGCGTCTTTTTTCTTTGGCATAATGACTGTCTGACTCTCATTGTGTTCCGACTTTACTATGGTAGCGAAGTCGCGAGGCTAAGCAAATAACGCGCAAGGGTCATGCAAAATACACAGGAGCGCCGTGATGGTGGTATACTTCTGCGCCTGGATGCAGCCGCAGGTGTGGGCTGCTGTATTTTTTTCTGAGAAGCCCAACCGGGCTTGCCAACGAACCCTTGCCGCCATGAAGTTTATCATTAAATTGTTCCCGGAAATCACCATCAAAAGCCAATCTGTGCGTTTGCGCTTTATTAAGATCCTGACCGGGAATATTCGTAACGTTCTGAAGCAATACGACGAGACCCTCGCGGTCGTTCGCCACTGGGATAACATTGAAGTCCGCGCAAAAGATGAAAACCAGCGTCTGGTTATTCGCGATGCGCTGACCCGTATTCCGGGTATTCACCATATTCTGGAAGTGGAAGATGTGCCTTTCACCTCCATGCATGACATCTTCGAAAAAACGCTGGAAGCCTGGCGCGAGAAGCTGGAAGGCAAAACCTTCTGCGTACGTGCAAAACGTCGTGGTAAACACGAATTCAGCTCCATTGAAGTCGAGCGCTATGTCGGCGGTGGGCTGAACCAGCATATCGAAACGGCCCGCGTGAAGCTGACCCATCCGGATATCACCGTAAACCTGGAAATCGAAGACGATCGTCTGCTGCTGGTTAAAGGCCGCTACGAAGGTATCGGTGGTTTCCCAATCGGCACTCAGGAAGACGTCCTGTCGCTGATCTCTGGTGGTTTCGACTCCGGTGTGTCCAGCTACATGCTGATGCGTCGCGGCTGCCGCGTGCATTACTGCTTCTTCAACCTCGGTGGTGCTGCGCATGAAATCGGTGTTCGCCAGGTGGCGCACTATTTGTGGAACCGCTTCGGCAGCTCCCACCGCGTGCGTTTTGTCGCGATCAACTTTGAACCGGTTGTAGGCGAAATTCTCGAAAAAGTTGAAGATGGGCAGATGGGCGTGGTGCTCAAACGCATGATGGTTCGCGCTGCCTCTCAGGTTGCCGAACGTTACGGCGTGCAGGCACTGGTCACCGGCGAAGCACTGGGGCAGGTCTCCAGCCAGACGCTGACCAACCTGCGCTTGATTGATAACGTCTCCGACACGCTGATCCTGCGCCCACTGATTTCTTACGATAAAGAGCACATCATCGATCTGGCCCGTGAAATTGGTACTGAAGATTTCGCGCGTACCATGCCGGAATATTGCGGCGTGATTTCAAAAAGCCCGACCGTGAAAGCTGTGAAAGCCAAAATCGAAGCGGAAGAAGGGAACTTCGATTTCACCATCCTCGATAAAGTCGTGGCTGAAGCCTCTAATATCGACATTCGTGTGATTGCCGAGCAGACGACACAAGAGGTTGTTGAAGTCGAAACGGTGAGCGGTTTCGGTCCGAACGACATGCTGCTGGATATCCGTTCAATTGATGAACAGGATGCTAAACCACTGGTGGTTGACGGCGTGGAAGTGGTCTCGCTGCCGTTCTACAAACTGAGCACCAAATTTGGCGACCTCGACCAGAGCAAAAACTGGCTGCTGTGGTGTGAGCGCGGTGTGATGAGCCGTCTGCAGGCGCTCTATCTGCTGGAGCAGGGCTTTAAAAACGTGAAAGTTTATCGCCCGTAGTGGTTTTGCCGGGTGGCGTTGAGTCGCCATCCGGCAGTGTTTTTTCAGGCTTCGTAGTAGTTATAAATTCCGGCCGGTATCACCAGCTGTTTTGCCACTTCATGGGCTTTTTCCCGCCCGACCAGCACGTCAATAATCTTCAACGCGAAATCGATAGAGGTTCCTGGTCCCTGACTGGTGATGAGCTTTACCCTTGGGTCCCAGACGACGCGTTTATCCTGCCACTGGTCTTCCGGGATTTTCTCTTTGAGTGCCGGGAAACCGGTCATGTTGCCAATCGGGAACAAATCATGGGGCACCAGTACCGTAGCGGCTGTAGCACAAATGGTGGCGACCACACGACCGGAGAGATGAAATTGTCTGACGGTTTCTACCAGCAGCGGACTGTCGCGGAAATTTTCTGCGCCTTTGATGCCGCCGGGTAACACTATCACGTCAAAATCCCCGTCAGCCACGGCGACCAGCGGCGCATCGGCAAGAAGTTTGACACCGCGCGAGCAGGTGACCGCGAGGCTGCCGTCGCTGGCAACGCTGGCGGTGGTGACAGCAATGCCACCACGCACCAGAAGGTCGATAGTGGTGACCGCTTCGGTCTCTTCACTACCAGGGGCGAGACATACCAGAGCTGACGCGCTCATACTCACTCTCCTTACGTTTCACTAAATCATACAAGCGGGCATTTTCCGGTACCGCAATGCCGTGCGCCCGGGCGCGACGCAGCAGATAGCCAGTGATGTAATCACACTCTGTATGCCGCATGGCACGAATATCCTGCAGCATGGATGAGACATTTTCCGCTGTGTTTTCGATAATCTGATAGACGTAATCCAGCAGTTCATCAGCAGAAATATGGTGGCCTTCGCGTTCAATGACGGCGGCAACTTCGTGGGTGACTTTTCTGATTTCTTCAGGGAAGTCGCGCAGCTCGCCGTTTTTGCACTCCTGGAGCGCGGTAATCGGGTTGATTACGCAGTTAACGGCCAGTTTACGCCACAGCGCCGGGCGAATATTGTTGTGCCACGCGACGTCAGGGAGCACCTCTTGCAGAATTTCTGCCAGGTAGCTGAAATCACCATCCTGTTGGCGGCCCGGGCCAATGTGCGTGGTACCACTGGCGACGTGCACAATGACGTTCCCGTCGCGGCGAGCCGCATGGGTAGTGGTACCAATTAGCAGTGGCTGTTCAAGACTTTTCAGTTCATCGACGGTGCCCATACCGTTATGGATAAGCAAAATCGGGGTGGATTTTGGCAGTGTGCCTGCGAGGCCTTTAACGGCGTCGGAAACTTGCCAGGCCTTTAGCGTCACCAGCAGCAAATCACTATGTGCAAGAAATTCCGGATCGTTCACGGTCAGGGATTCATTAAAAATAGAGCCATCTTCATCAACCACGTTCACACTGCAAAAGGGCTGAGGAACACGTAACCAGCCCTGAACCTCATGCCCATGCTTGTGCAGTGCTGTCAGCCACAATTGCCCTAACGCACCGCATCCAAGTACGGTAATTTTCATTTTTCCTCCTCACCTGCAACTGCGCCAGGTGTTACTGCTTTCAGTATAGCGCCGTCGGGGATGCTTCCGGCCATTACAAGTTGAGTTATGCTTCGTTGCGGGTATTATGCATCGCAATAAACACTGAGGGAGAAGAAAAGATGCCATCTTTCGATATTGTTTCTGAGGTTGAACTTCAGGAAGTCCGCAACGCGATCGAGAATGCGACTCGCGAACTTGAAACCCGTTTCGATTTTCGTAATGTTGAAGCCACAATTGAGCTGAACGAGAAGAATAAGACCATCAAAGTACTCAGTGAGTCTGATTTCCAGGTCAATCAGTTACTGGATATTCTGCGCGCTAAGTTGCTGAAACGCGGCATTGAAGGCACGTCTCTGGAAGTTCCTGAAGAGTTTGTACACAGTGGCAAAACCTGGTTTGTTGAAGCCAAGCTCAAGCAGGGTATTGAGAGCGACGTGGCGAAGAAAATCGTTAAGCTTATCAAAGAGAGCAAACTGAAAGTGCAGACCCAGATTCAGGGGGAAGAGCTACGTGTGACTGGCAAAGCCCGTGATGACCTTCAGGCTGCGATGGCGCTGGTGCGCGGTGGCAATCTGGGGCAGCCGTTCCAGTTCAAAAACTTCCGCGACTAACGGAAGATGAATGAAAAAAGCGGGGTAATCCCCGCTTTTTTTACACCCCTTTGATGGCCTGCTCGACCTCAAATCGGTTCGTCAGCTTATTGTCGATTTTGACATAGGCGCTGCGCTCTTCGGCAACGACCAGCACATCACTGATCCCCGGCTTTTCTTGTAGCCGCTGTTGTAGCGCATCGTCCAGCACCACATCCTCAGGGATCTCTACACGCAAGCTACTGACATACGGTGGCTCCTGCATGGTACTGGCGACCAGTAACCACACCATCGCCAGCAGCGCGCCTGCGAGGAAGACGGTTTGCGAATCAAACCAGCCATCCACCCATCCGCCCAGCGCACCACCAATGGCCACGCCAATAAACTGGCTGGTGGAGTAGATGCCCATTGCGGTGCCTTTATATCCTGCAGGGGCCTCTTTGCTGATGAGAGAGGGCAGTAACGCTTCCATCAGGTTGAAGGCAATAAAGAAAATCTGTACACCCAGTACCTGCTCCCAGAAATGTGGCCCGGCACCCCAAAGCACGATTTCAGCAATCAGCAGCAGCGCCACACAGAACAGGAACACGCGCTTCATTCTGCGCTTCACTTCAGCGTAGATAATAAACGGCACGACAGAGACAAACGACACCAGCATGGTGACCAGGTAAATCTTCCAGTGGTTTGCAGCGGCGAAACCGGCCGCTTCAAGCTGACCCGGGAGGGCAACAAAGGTCGACATCAGCAGGATGTGCAGACACATGATGCCGAAATTCAGTTTGAGCAGCCTCGGGCTGGCAATGACCAGGCTAAAGCAGCCTTTGACCATGCCGGACTCGCGGTTCAGAACATGATTTTCGCTGTCCGGCACGACCCACATTGTCAACAAAATGCCCGCCATTGCCAGGGCGGCAATCATCCAGAACAGGGCATGCAGACCAAGCTGGTGGGTAATAATCGGCCCCAGTACCATTGCGATAGCAAAGGTCACACCGAAGCTGACGCCAATAAAGGCCATCGCTTTGGTACGATTCTGTTCGCGGGTTAAGTCAGAAAGCAGGGCCATGACGGCGGCGGCAATTGCGCCGGAGCCCTGTAGCGCCCGGCCAAGAATGATTCCCCAGATGGAGTCGGACAATGCCGCAATCACGCTGCCCAGCACAAAGATAGCCAGACCACCAATAATCAGCGGCTTACGACCAATACGGTCAGAGAGCAAACCGAAGGGGATTTGAAAAACTGCCTGAGCCAGACCGTATATGCCAATAGCCAGGCCAATTAAGGCTTCGCTGGCGCCCTGTAATGCCATGCCGTACGTGGTCAGAACGGGCAGGACCATAAACATGCCAAGCATGCGCAATGAGAAAACAGTCCCTAAACCCCAGGTTGCGCGCAACTCGCCTGGCGTCATTTTATTATCGTTCATTACCACCTCAATTCGAAAGCAGGCCATAGTGTAGGCGGGGTGTCAGGCGGGGTAAACAGATGTTTGTTTAATAGTTATTACGAGGCTGTAAACGGCATTTTCTGTCAGAAAGGACGTGCCGTCAGGGGAGAACAGACACTACTGGCGAGTGCGCTTTTTCAGGCGCATATCCACACGAACGGTTTCATTTACCGGATGGCCTTCAATGGCGGATTGCATCATCTGAAAGGCATTTTCGGCCCAGGCGTCTTCGTCCTGCTGCATTGACCAGACGTTGTTGGCGAGAAACCCCAGCATGGGGTGTTCATCAAAGGTGCCAATATTGAGATCCACCGGCACGCTGCCCGCTTTGTCGCGAATCGCGCGAATCGCCCCTTCAAGTACGGGCAATGACGAGGCAATAAACGCCTGCGGCACGCCGTGGGATTCAATCAGCCGGGTCATCAAATTGTGGCCTTCTTCCGGCGTGTTATCCGGGCCTTCGCAGACCCACTCCTGATGCGTAATGCCCTGTTGTTTTAGCGCGGTGAGATAGCCCTGAAGTCTGTCATTGATGCTGGGCAGCACGGTATTGCCCAGTAAAAACCACAGCGGCGTTTTGCCTGCTTCCAGCAGGTTGCGGGTGAGGATCTCCCCCCCTTCGGCGTTGTGGCTTTCCACCAGTGCGTTATCGGTAAAACGAAAATCCCGGTCGAGCAGCACCAGCGGCTTTTTAACCTGCCGTAAATGGTGCTGCTGATTTTCCAGCGTGGTCGGGACGATAAACAGACCGTCGACATTTCTTGCCATCAGGGCGTGGACGAGCTGGTTCTCATAATCCACATCGTCGTAAGAACAACTGATGGTTAATTGATAACCGGAGCGGCGGCAGCGCAGTTCCAGTTTTTCCGCCAGGGTCGCAAAGAAGACGTTCGAGATGTTGGGGACAATCAGCCCGAGCGTCTCCGTTTTGTTCAATTTGAGGCTGCGTGCGGAGTGGTTCAACGTGTAACCATAACGCTCAACATGTTCGTTGATGCGCGTCTGCGTTTTCTCGCTGATCCGGTACTTCTGCGCCTTACCACTGAGTACCAGACGTACCGTGGTGACGGATAAGTTCAGATCGTTGGCTATCTGTTCAACGGTTTTTGCCATCTCCGGCACCTCATTTGCAGCCCAAAAAGAACATTGTCGACGAAACCCCTCTGCTTTATCGACTCAGCCTGAAGGTGTAAGCGTACTCCAGACCGCGATCGAACCGCCAGGGCAGGGGCTGTAAAATGAGAGCGCCTTCCTTAATCTCAAAGGCAACCTCAATTTCCTCGCCGAGGCAGAGCAGGGCACAGGCGCGCGGTGTGTCACCCTCAAGCCACTGCATATGCAACGGTTCAGTGGGCCACTGCGTGGTAATGAGAAAATCATCACTGCCTTTGCTGGTGAACGCACAATGCGGAGCGTCACTTTTCAGGCGAGTACAGATATCACTGCCGTAGATCGCGTCGCCGTTCACTGTCATCCAGCGACCAATATCCCGCAGCCGCTCTTGTTGCAATGTTGGGATGCGCCCGTCAGCGGTGGGGCCAACGTTGAGCAGGAAGTTACCGCCTTTGGAGACGATCCCCACCAACTGGTTAATCAGCTCCTGAGAGGTGCAGTAATCTTCGAGCTGCTCCGCGCGGTTAAAGCCGTAGGATTTGCCAATACCCCGGCTCTCTTCCCACGGATGGTGGACGCCGAAGCCTTCTTTGTCGTTGTACTCGGTGCTGTAGTAGTCACCGTGTTCACCCGGCATGCCTTTACAAAAACGGTCGTTCACCACGACTTCGTCTTTGTTGGGCGCTTCATTGTAAAGCCAGGAGAGGAACGGTTTGGTCTGGCTGTACTCTTCACTGAGATCCCATTCACCGCCATCAGAGAAAATCAGGCACGGCTGGTAGTTTTGCACCAGTTCCTTCAGTTGCGGGATAAGAATTTCGCCCGGGTAGTTTTGCTCCGGAATACCGAATTTTTCGCGGTCACGTTGAGGCACAAAATAGCCACCCTCGGGACGGTGACTCCAGTTGGTTTCCCACTCGATGATGGAATAATAGATGCCCATCTTCAGGCCGCTGTCACGCACGGCGTGGGTGATATCGCCAAGCAAGTCGCGCTGCGGGCCGACATCACCGCTGTTCCAGCCCGTCTTGTGCGGATTTTTCGTGGGCCACAGGCAGAAGCCATCGTGGTGTTTGGTGGTCAATACCACATATTTTGCCCCGGACGCCTTGAACAACTCGGCCCAGGCATCCGGCTGGAAGAGTTCAGCTTTGAATTGCGGCGCAAAATCGCGGTAGAGAAAATCCTTACCGTAGTGCTTCTCGTGAAAATCATCGTCGTTGTTACGGTATTGACCATAGACGCTGGCGTAATACCACTCGGCGTAGGAGCCAAACAGGGAGTTATCAATTTTGCGCCACGCGGGTACCGAGAAGACGCCCCAGTGGATGAAAATGCCGAATTTTGCGTCGTTATACCATTCCGGCATCTTACGGCTGTCGAGGCTTGTCCAGTCTGGCGTGTAGGTCGTGTTACTCATTGATAATGTCCCCTGTTTGTTGATGGGCGTCCGTTTTTGCGATGCATATTCCGGTCACGGCATAGAAGCCAGCGATGATCAATCCGGCGTAACACTGCACTGCCCATAGTGCGTAATCGAGTGTCGGTATCCCGAGGGTGGCAGCCATAAATACCCCGGCAGCGGTCCATGGAATGAGCGGCTCGATAACGGTGGCGGAATCTTCTACCGTGCGGGAGATATTTTTTCGGTGCAGGCCATTGTTTTCAAAAGCCTTACGAAACAATTCTGACGGCAGCAGGCAGGCTATGTTGTTGTTACCCGTAGCGGCAATCAGGGCCACGCAGGCAGCAATGGTTGAGAAGATAAGCCCGGCAGCGCTTTTTACGATACGGGTGAAGTAGTTGATGATGGTATCCAGCGCCTGGGTCAGCGAAAGCGGGCCAGCAAAGGAGAAGGCGCAGAGGATAACCAGAATCAGCGGCATCATGGAGGCCACACCGCCGCGTTCCAGCAGGCTACGAATGGTTTCGGGTACATTTTGCGGTTGGCCTGGCAATACGCTGACGCTAAACCCGGAGACCCAGACGTTGAGGTTTTCAATAATGCCGATCCCCTGCGTGAACCAGGAAATAGCAATAGAGATGCCAGTGGCAAAAAGCAAAACGGGAATCACCGGCTTTTTCAGCAATGCCCCCGCGAAGACGATAAAGATCGGTACCGCCAGGATCCAGTGAGTGTGATAGAGCTGATTAATCTGATCAACCGTCTGCTGGGCAGAATCAATATTACCTGCCGTCGCGCTGTTGTTCAGGCCAATTACCAGGTAGATAACCACCGAAATGAGGTAAGCCGGAATGGTGGTTTTCGACAGGTGCTTGATGTGCTCGTAGAGATCGAGATTATTGACGATGGCAGCAAAGTTTGATGATCCACTTAATGGCGAAATCTTGTCGCCAAAATAGGCACCGCCAACGATTGCGCCTGCCACCGCCGCGAGATTCGCATCCAGTCCGTGAGCGACACCCATCAGCGCGACACCGATGGTTCCTGCAGATCCCCATGACGTGCCGGTACAGGTTGCCACAATACTGGTGACAATAAAGGCGATCACCACGATGTACTGCGGGTTAATGATTTTCAGACCGATGGTGATCAGATAAGGGATAGTGCCTGAGCTCATCCAGACGCCGATAACCCCGCCGACGCACATCACGATCATCAGAGAGGGCAGGGCCTGAGCAAATTTCTGCACAATCTCGTCGATGATTTCTTCAAAGGTATGCCCGAGCCACATCGCAACAAAGGAGATGGCGACAGCGGTAATGCATAGCAGTGCCTCCAGTTTTATCTCCAGCAGGGTGTAGCCGAGGATAATAAAGAGCAATGATACGCCGAGTAAGAGAAAGGAAGCCGGAAGGCCCAGCTGCTTCATAACGGGTTTCTGGATGGGTTCTGATGCTACAGACATAAGGATCCTCGCTTAATTCCTGGCCGTCTTAAGGTGTTGTTGTGTTGTGCAGCGCGTTTGCGTGTTTGCTGCTTTTTATTTCTCTGTTTTCTATAACTATTATTTTTTATTCGCTTATCTGCCCGTCTTGGCCCGGCAGGTCAGATTGCGCTTATCAGACAGGTTTCAGGTGCCTGAATCTAAAGTAACCTTTTTATGACAGTTTTTGCTAACTCGAATTAGCAAACATATTGAAAAACTATTTTAAGCAGTGGGGTAAACCAACGGCTTTTTACTCAAAGTGTGATGAGTCGCGCAGCCCGTACGGTTTAATCGTGATGTTGAAATAAGAAAAAGTGATGGAAAGGGGCGAGAGGGGAAGGGGGAATCGCTGGAGAGGTCAGACAGGGGCTCTGAATGACAGACATAAAAAAAACCGGGTTAATAAACCCGGTTTTTCACAACATGCGTCTTACCAGACGTAAGTCAGCAGGCTATGCGAATCAGGTACCATAAAATCCACTGACATCATCACGCTCAGGGCGGTGATGGCGATGATAGAGAAGCCGAACAGTTTACGTGCCCAGACTTTATCATCTTCCACTTTGTAACCGCGAAGTGCCATACCCAGCCACCAGACGCTCACCGCCGCTGCAACCACCAGATACTTGTACCCGGCATAGCCGCCGAGGGAGAGCATCAGTGTCGCCACCGCAAATGCGATGATGTACAGCGTGATATGGTTTTTAGCAACAGAGATGCCTTTAACTACCGGCAGAACCGGAATGTTTGCCGCCTGGTAATCCTTAAAGCGGAAAATGGCAATGGCGTACGAATGCGGCATCTGCCAGAGGCTGAAAATCGCCAGCAGAATGGCTGCACCGCTGTCGAAGTTACCCGTCACGGCACAATAGCCGATAACTGGTGGTGCTGCGCCAGAAAGCGAGCCGATCAGCGTACCGTAGACCGAGTGGCGTTTCATATACAGGCTATAGACGCCCACATACACCACGAAGCCCATCACCCCCAGCCAGCAGGCCAGGGGATTTGCACCAAACCAAAGCAGCATAAAGCCAGCAATACCCAGCAAGGCAGCGTACACCAGCGAGACTTTCGGCGAGATCAGACCCCGAACCAGTACGCGGTTTTTCGTCCGTTCCATCTTTTTATCGATGTCACGGTCAATGTAGTTGTTAAATACACAACCCGAGGCGACAACCAGCGACACGCCAATCAGCGTGCAGGCGAACAGCGGGTAGTCAATATGGCCCTTGGAGGCCAACAGAAATCCACCGATCACCGAGATCAAGTTGCCAAAAATAATGCCAGGCTTCGTTACTTGCAGGTATTGCTTAAACATACTCGCCGCTCTTAGTGAACCATCATGTTGTAGTTCAGGTTCCACATAATCCAGATGGAGCCCACTACCAGGATAGCGATGATAATCACGGTAAAGACAAAGGCCGTCATGTTCCAACCTTCATCAGACTTGGTGTTCATGTGCAGGAAGCAAGACAGATGCACCAGAATCTGAATCACCGCAGTCACCAGGATCGTACCCAGAATCACGCCGTGAGAAGCCGTCCCGTTCATCACCATCCAGAACGGAATGACCGTCAGGATGATCGACAGGATGAAACCTGTCATGTAGGTTTTTACGCTGCCGTGGGAAGCGCCATGATCGTTAGAATGACTCATTACATCGCCCCCATCAGATAAACAACCGAGAACACGCAGATCCATACTACGTCCAGGAAGTGCCAGAACAGGCTCAGGCACATGATACGGGTACGGTTAGTGCTGGTCAGACCGCGACGGGATACCTGGAACATCAGTACCGCCATCCAGATAAGACCAGAGGTCACGTGCAGACCGTGGGTGCCAACCAGCGCGAAGAACGCTGACAGGAAGCCGCTACGATCAGGACCAAAACCTTCCATAATCAGGTGATGGAATTCATAGATTTCCATCCCGATGAAGCCCGCACCAAACAACCAGGTCAACGCCAGCCAGGAAACAACCTGGCTTTTGTTGTTTTTGTACATGGCGATAGCCGCCATGCCGTAGGTGATGGAGCTGAATAACAGCAGCGCGGTTTCTACCAGCACGAACGGCAGTTCGAAAATCTCTTTGCCGGTCGGGCCGCCTGCAGTGCCGTTCACCAGAACGGCATAGGTTGCGAACAAGCAACAGAACAGAATGCAGTCGCTCATCAGGTAGATCCAGAAACCGAAGACTTTCATCGGCCCTGTATCATGGTGCCCATGCTCGTGCGCGTGGGCAGTGTCATGCGTCAGAGTATCAGTTGCCATTTTTCAGCCCTGCTTTAGTGATTTCATCGAAATGCTGATTTTCCAGTTTTTCGACTTCCGCAACCGGTACGTAGTAATCCACGTCCTCGTCAAAGCTCTTCACGATCCAGCTGATAACGATGCCCGCGAAGCTCGCGATGGCAAGCCACCAGATATGCCAGATCATGGCGAAACCAAACACCGTCGCGAAGGCGGCAATCACGATACCGGCACCGCTGTTTTTCGGCATATGAATTTCTTCATAGTGCGCAGGCTGTTTGTACGCTTCACCTTTTTCTTTCATTTCCCAGAATGCGTCGCGCTCATGAATCTGCGGCACAATGGCAAAGTTATAGAACGGAGGTGGAGAAGAGGTTGCCCACTCCAGCGTACGGCCACCCCACGGGTCACCGGTCAGGTCACGGTTCTGCTCGCGGTCGCGAATAGAGACGTAGAACTGAATCAGCTGACACGCGATACCACAGGCAATCAGCACTGCACCACCGGCTGCAACAACCAGCATCGGGTGGAATTGTGGATCAATCTGCTGGCTCAGGCGACGGGTCATACCCATGAAGCCCAGCACATACAGCGGCATAAACGCAACGAAGAAGCCGATGATCCACAGCCAGAATGCGCGTTTGCCCCAGGTTTCGTTCAGCGTGTAGCCGAAGGCTTTTGGCCACCAGTAGGTCACACCTGCGAAGCAGCCGAAGACCACGCCACCGATGATAACGTTATGGAAGTGCGCAATCAGGAACAGGCTGTTGTGCAGGACGAAGTCTGCACCCGGAACCGCCAGCAGTACGCCGGTCATGCCGCCGACTGAGAAGGTCACGATAAAGCCGATGGTCCACAGCATTGCTGAGTGGAACACGATGCGGCCCTGGTACATGGTGAACAGCCAGTTGAAGATCTTAACGCCGGTCGGGATAGCGATGATCATCGTGGTAATACCGAAGAAGGCGTTTACGTTAGCTCCCGCACCCATGGTGAAGAAGTGGTGCAGCCAAACGATGAACGACAGAACGGTAATACAGACGGTTGCCCACACCAGCGAGGTGTAACCAAACAGACGTTTACGCGAGAAGGTCGCTGCGATTTCGGAGAACACACCGAAGACCGGCAGAACCAGGATGTACACTTCCGGGTGACCCCAGGCCCAAATCAGGTTGATGTACATCATCATGTTGCCACCCATATCATTCGTGAAGAAATGGGTGCCCAGGTAGCGGTCCAGGGTCAGCAGCGCGACGGTGACGGTCAGAATTGGGAAGGAGGCAATAATCAGGATGTTGGCGCACAGAGATGCCCAGGTAAATACTGGCATCTTGAACATGGTCATGCCAGGGGCACGCATCTTGATAATGGTCACGAAGAAGTTAATACCGGTCAGGGTAGTACCTACACCGGAGAGCTGAATCGCCCAAATCCAGTAGTCGACACCTACGCCAGGACTGTATTCGATTCCCGATAGCGGTGGGTAAGCCAGCCAGCCGGTCTGTGCGAACTCGCCCACACCCAGTGACAGGTTAACCAGGATTACGCCGACAACCGTGAACCAGAAGCTCAGGTTGTTCAGGAACGGGAATGCTACGTCGCGAGCACCGATTTGCAGCGGTACAACAACGTTCATCAGACCGATAACCAGCGGCATCGCCACGAAGAAGATCATGATAACGCCGTGAGCGGTAAATATCTGATCGTAGTGGTGCGGTGGCAAGAAGCCGGCTTCACCTGCCGAAGCAAGCGCCTGCTGGCTACGCATCATGATCGCATCCGCAAAGCCACGAATTAACATGACGATACCGACGATGCAGTACATGATGCCGAGTTTTTTGTGGTCGACCGAAGTCAGCCATTCATTCCACAGGTAGCTCCACTTACCAAAGTAAGTGATCAGGCCGACTAAGGCCGCGCCACCGATGATAATCGCAGCCACCGTAACCACAATAATGGGTTCATGGTAGGGCACTGCATCCAGTGTCAATTTTCCGAACATTTTCTTCCTCGGCCCCTTAGTGAGAGGTTTCCGCGTGATTCATGTCCATGCCTTCCATTCCTTCGTGTGAGGCGTGCTCACCTTCTGGTTGGGCCATGTTCATGCTCTTGCCGTGGTCCATAAATTTGTTGATCACATCTTTGAACAAATCAGGTTTCACGTCGGAGAAGTACTCCACCTTGTTGTATTCGCTAGGTGTTGCCACTTTGTCGAACGCAGCCATGTCAGACATGGTGTTCGTTGACTGCTTGGCTTTAGCGACCCATTGGTCGAAAGCGGCACGGTCAGGGGTGGCAATGGCTTTGAACTTCATACCAGAGAAGCCAGGGCCACTGTAGCTGGCGGAGATACCATCGTAGGTGCCTGCTTCGTTAGCGATCAGGTGCAGGTTAGTCTGCATACCGGCCATCGCGTAGATTTGGCTACCCAGACGCGGGATAAAGAAGGAGTTCATCACGGAGTTTGAGGTCACTTTGAACTGCACCGGAGTATTCGCCGGGAAGGCGATTTCATTCACGGTAGCAATGCCCTGTTCCGGATAGATGAAGAACCATTTCCAGTCCATGGAGACGACTTCGATCGTAATCGGTTTCTCATCGTGAACCAGCGGTTTGCTAGGCTCAAGCGCATGAGTGGTTTTCCATGTCAGAACGGCAAGGAACACGATGATCAGAATTGGCACAGTCCAGACAACAGCTTCAACTTTGTTGGAGTGTGACCAGTTAGGGCTATACTTCGCATCTTTATTGCTTGCACGGTACTTCCAGGCAAAACCTACTGCCATCAAGATGGCGGGAATCACGACAATCAACATCAGGCCAAATGCCGTCAGTATCAACGAACGTTGCTCCAGTCCAATCTGTCCTTTTGGGTCAAGGAGCGCAGAATCACAACCACTGAGTAAAACAGTACCTGCGATTAATGACATCCATCCCAAACTTTTATTGTATTTCCTGAGTCTCATTTAACGACCTCAATTCCACGGGGGTCTGGTGGCGTTTAAAGTGTGCGGGCATTTTACGGGAAGGTTACATTACTGTAAACATGAATGGCGTAGTGTCAGTATGGTGTTACTGAGTTCTGCCGATTGTGTCACGTGGAATGCAACAATCTGTAAAATCGGGCGTTCGCGCAACCTCTTCCCAAGGTTATAACGAAAACACTACCTTACAATAATGGGTGTGGGTAAATTGGTATAACCAATCAATTTAATAAACATTTAATTAACAACAATTCAGCATTTATTGAACATTACTGGAAAGCGTAATTTAATAACGGTGCTGAATCGTTAAAGAGTAGCCCTTAATTTATACCGCACAAAATAATTAAAGAAATTTTCTTCACTTCTCGATAAATAACCGCACGCTGAATATTTTATCCTTGCTTGTTTATTGAGCGAAATAATAACTGAAAGTTAATATCTAAAAACGAATCCGCGTAACTTGCTGATTATTATATTGTGATTCGTTTTGCTTTTTTATCTTTGACTAAGGGATGGAAATGGCCGTAACAGGAAACGACTCGCCAATTATTGGTATTGATCTGGGAACATCTAATAGTGCGGTTGCGTGGTTTGATGGCGCAAACCCGCAGTTGCTCGTTGGAGCACAGGGCGAAAGATTAACGCCCTCAGTGGTAGGGCTGGACGACAGCGGTAATTTGCTCGTTGGTGAAGCGGCAAAATCGCGGTTGGTGAGCCACCCCCATCTCACGGTTGCCAGTTTCAAACGCTATATGGGAACGGAGAAGACGTGGCGTTTAGGTTCACGCCAGTTCAGGGCGGAAGAGCTGTCGGCGTTGGTACTGCGTAAACTCAAGACTGATGCTGAAGTGATACTGGGTGGACCTGTTTCTCGCGCGGTCATCACTGTACCTGCGTATTTTAACGATGTTCAACGTAAGGCGGTCAAAGCGGCCGGTCGACTGGCAGGTCTTGAGGTCGAGCGCCTACTCAACGAACCCACTGCGGCTTCCCTGGCCTACGGTCTCGCGGATAATCGTGAGCAAAAATTCCTGATTTTCGATCTTGGCGGCGGCACCTTTGATGTCTCCATCGTGGATATGTTTGAAGGTGTGATTGAAGTACGCGCCAGCAGCGGTGATGCCTGGCTGGGTGGCGATGATTTCACCCATATCATTCGCCAGTGGATGCAGGAGCAGTACCCCGCTTTAGCGCATCCGAATGCAGAGTGCGCAGCGGAGTTAACTCGAATTGCTGAAACATTTAAATGTACACTGAGCCAGCAGGATGAAACCCGTGCAACGCTAAGCTGGCAAGGCGAGGAGTTTAGCTGGACGCTGACGGCAGAGACCTTTGCCGAACGTGTCGCGCCGTTACTGACCCGGCTTAAAAAACCGGTTGTTCAGGCCTTGCAAGACGCACATTTCGATCCTGAACATCTCGACCATGTGATTCTGGTGGGCGGTGCGACCCGTATGCCCGTTGTTCGCCAGATGGCGACCCGCATGTTCGGGCGTTTTCCGCGTAACGAATTAAACCCTGATGAGGTGGTAGCAATTGGCGCGGGCGTTCAGGCGGGGCTGATTGCCCAGGCGCGTGCGCTGGATGATATCGTCCTGACGGATGTGATGCCGTATTCACTGGGAATCGAAGTCTCCCGAAGAAATGGCGACAAAATTGATACCGGCTATTTCCTGCCGATTATTGAGCGTAACGCTTTTGTGCCAGTGAGCGTGGTGAAAACCGTGCATACGTTGTTTGATAATCAGCAGTATCTGGAGATAGAGGTTTATCAAGGGGAAGCCCGTCGTGTCAGCGACAACCTGCTACTGGACAAAATGAAACTCAACGTGCCGCGCCGCAAAGCGGGTGATGTGAGCGCGGATATCCGGTTTACCTATACGTTAGACGGCATCCTGGAAGTGGAATGTAAGGTTCAGGGTGAAGAGACCGCGTCCACGCTAGTCATTGAAAAAGTGCCAGGCCAGCTAAGCGAAGAGGAGATTCGTGAGCGTCTGCATCAGCTTGATGGCCTGAAAATGCACCCCAGAGATGTGCCTGAAAACCGTCATCTGCTGGCGGAAGCCTCCCGTCGTTATGAGCAGCATCTCGGTGAACGCCGGCAAATTATCGATCATTATGCCAGTCAGTTTGAGCAGTCACTTGATCGCCAGGATGTGCGCATGATCGCCGCCGCGCGGGACGAATTGCGCCAGGTACTCAATCAATTTGATGATGGGATGTAAGTGATGGCGACAATTTGGGAAACACTGGGTATCGAGCCGACGGCCGATGAGTCGGTTATTCGCCGGGCGTATGCACGTGAGCTTAAACTGCATCGACCCGATCAGGATCCACAAGGCTATCAGCAGTTGCGTGAAGCGTTCGATGCGGCGAAAGAGTTCGCTAAAGGCGAGATAATCTGGGGGGACAATGACAGTGTACAGGCGGTGATTAACCTTGACCTGGCGCTGTCTGAATTACCGCAAGTTAAATCACCAGACGTCTTACCGTCTGGTGTTCCTCTGCAGCCAGAGTGGCAACGAGAAACCCTGGAGGAAGACGCTGAGCGTTTTTCCGTCCAGTTGCTCGCTGATGAAAGCGACACGCTCAATGCGCTGCGATTTTACCTTGACCATCGCCTGCCCGATGCGCTGGAAGCCCGGCGTGTATTCAGTCTTGAGCTGGCCCAGGCGCTGAGCCAGCGGCGAGGCATTTCCCGTAGCCTGGTGAATAATGTGTCAGACATCATGGGGTGGGACCTGGGTGGCTATCGCGACTCTCATTTGCCTTATTGGGTCATTCAGGCTTTGGAAGCGCAAATTGATACCACTGCGGCGGACCATCACTGGGACTATTTGTGTCGGCAAAGTAGCTTAGACTGGCAAGGCAGGCTGGCGTGGCGCATTCTGAGTGGTGACCTACCTCGAGTGCCCTGGTGGGCGCGACTTATTCCGGATTTTGTTCCTGGGTTGGCTAATCAGGTTGCGGAAATCAGACGTGCTTACCCGCAGTTGCTTGAACGTGTGAACCCTGAACTGATCCGTCTTATCGCGACCCCTACGCTTGCCCTCTCCTGGGGGGCGTTGATCGCTATCTGGTTTTGGGGATTCGCCCTATATATCCAGGTAAGGGATTCTGCACATTTAGCCTGGCAGGCAGTCACTATGGTGGGAATTGTGATTGTCTACTTGTGGGGGGCGCCTTTACTGCTGTCGTACTATGTACGTAAGAAACTGCTCGCCCGCATAAGCCATATTTTCTTCTGGCTACTTTCATGGGGGATTATGGCGGTACCTCTGTTCCACATCTATGCGTTGCTTTATAACTATCCGCCTGCGGGATCGGGTGTTGCGCGGGTATGCATGTTTACAGCAGTGATTGCTTACCCGGTCTGGTGGCTGGTGCGCAGTAATTTACATCAGTGGTACGCTATGCCATTTAATGGTGTCGTAAAACTGATCATGTTGCCTATTCTGTTCCTGAGGCAACTGCCGCCGATGGTCAATGTCGTGGGGCTCATCACCCTGCCACCTTTATATAGCTACGTGATTAAGTGGATCTATTTTTTCAATTAATTACCGCCCTGAGCGCCAGCAATGCTGGCGCTTTCAGGCAACACGCGTTTTACGTAGCGCCAGAAAATCCAGCAACCCGCCATAGAGGATACCAACAAGTGCCAGTAATGCGCCGAGTTCCAGAAACGCATTACCCATGGTGATATGCACCCATCCACTGGCATTGATCATTAGCGTAACCAGCCAGATGCCCAGCAGCAGGCAACCCGCAGCCAGTATGCGTAACGCCAGACGGTAGGCAGCGGCAAATTCAGTGCGTGGCATAAAACGCTCGGTGCGCTGCGTGAATTCGAGGGTGTCTTTACAGAGCATCAGCATCAGCAGGCCCGGCAGGGCAGCGGCAATAGAAAACAGGTAAAACGTTGACCAGCCGTGGGCTTCAACAAACCAACCGGCCAGAGGCCCCACGTAAACACGTCCTACCGCAGATAACGCGGAGAGCAGGGCAAACTGAGTTGCTGAGAATGACTTGTTGCAGAGAGTCATCAGCAGTGCGACAAAGGCTGATGTGCCCATTCCACCACAGAGGTTTTCCAGAAAAACCGCAGACGCCATGCTGATAATGTCTTTCGGTGTAACAGCTAACAGCCAGTACCCTGCATTCGAAATGCCCTGCAGCACACCAAAAATCATCAGCGCCCGGAACAGGCTCAGTCGCTGCATCAGCATGCCGCCCCATAATGCGCCAATAATGGTTGCGATAAGCCCGAGTGTTTTATTCACCACGCCCACTTCACCCGCATCGAAACCCACACCACGAATTAAAAATGTAGTGGTGAGGCTCATGGCAAAGGCATCGCCGAGTTTGTAGAGCACGATCAGTAACAGAATCAGCCACGCATTGTTGCGGCCAAAGAAATCGCGCAGCGGTTCGGCAACAGCTTGTTCCAGACTGCGGGGAGCAGGAATCGCGTCATCAGGCTCAGGTGCCAGAAAGGTTGCGATGATACAAGGAATGAGCAGTGCAGCCATCAGCCAGTACATACCCTGCCAGCCCAGCCAGCGGTCGGCGAGCCACAAGGCCAGTCCGCCGGAAATCAACATCCCCAGACGATAGCCCAGTACGCTAATAGCAGCGCCAGTTCCACGCTCTTCAGCCGACAGCACATCGGTTTTCCAGGCGTCGAACACGATATCCTGTGATGCGGAGCAGAAGGCAATAACAACGGCAAGAGCCGCCATCCAGCGCAACTGACTCATTGGTTCCAGGAATCCCATCCCCGCAATGGCCACCATAAGGCCGAGCTGAGTAAGCAGTAACCAACCGCGTCGACGCCCAAGGAAAGGGGGTGTATAGCGATCCATCACCGGGGACCACAGGAATTTAAAGACATAGGCCTGGCCGACCAGCGAGAAGAAACCGATGGTTTTCAGATCGACATTAGCGACAGTCATCCACGCCTGAAGCGTGCCAGACGTCAGGGCCAGAGGAAGTCCGGAGGCAAAACCCAAAATCAGCAAAATGGCTGACTTAGGTTGCTGAAAAATGCGGAAGTAGTTGTTGGACATGGTGTAAGACTGGCCCGGCGAACCGGGCCAGAGAGCGGAACTTAGTGCGCGTTCTGCTTGATGAACTGATGAATAGCGGTGTCCTGAGACATATCGGCGATGGTGTCGGTCAGCACGTTGTTAACCGCGTTAGCGATTTTGCTGTTCGTAGCCTGAAGCGCGCCTTCGACGTTATAGCTCGCACGATAGTTTTTGGTCATCTTATTGCCGTTAGCTGCGGTGGCAATGATGGCGATATCTGCTTTGGTGGAGATTTTGTAACGCAGGTTGCCTTCAGAAACATCGGCATAAAGCTGGTTAACGATGATCTGTAGGTTAGCAGCACCGTTCGGCCCAATCATGTAACCGCGAGCAGTCATTTGCTTCTCAAGAACTTCCTGCAGCAGGAAACGCAGGTCACGTGACGCGGTCAGAGTGACCAGTTGGTTATCACGGTTTACTTTTGCCAGAGCCTGGTCCTGGCGTTGGTCTGCACCGTTGATGCTTACCGTTACGCCCATCAGACTTGGGTCCTGCTGAGGCAGGGTCATTTTAGGCGCAACATCAATAGTGGTCGGAGGTGTTGCACACCCGGCCAGCATAAACATAGCGACCAACGGGAGAAGAAGTTTTTTTAACATGTTCAGGCTCTCTGCAGATCGTAAACGTAAAGTGGGAAAATTTGCGCCATCATAACATCGCCGTCAACAAGGGGAAGGGCTCAACGCATGTAAATTCATCGCCTTGTATGATATTTACTCATTAAGACGATTTTCCCCGCTTCTGATGACCCCGAATGAGGCTATTTCAGTAGAGTTCATACCTTTGGCTGAGAATATAGGACGAAAGCTAAATTTTTGTTGTTTTCTTGTTATGGACAGGATAAAAGCGGCTAACATTTAAAGGGATGGGTAGCATCTCAGCGTTGCGGAGGAGTCATTTCATGATGATACGTGAACAGATAGAAGATAAGTTAAGGGCAGCGTTTGAACCCGTGTTCCTCGAAGTTGTTGATGAAAGCTATCGTCACAATGTACCGGCCGGTTCCGAAAGCCACTTTAAAGTCGTCCTGGTGAGCGATCGCTTCAGCGGTGAGCGTTTTCTTAATCGCCACCGTATGATCTACGGTACATTGGCGGCGGAGTTGTCCTCTACCGTCCATGCTCTAGCGTTGCATACCTATACAATTAAGGAGTGGGCAGGTCTGCAAGACACCATTTTTGCCTCGCCACCCTGCAAGGGAGCAGGCACCATCGCGTAAAACGCATTTGCAACTGCCTGAACTTTTCCAGTATGTTGCGTACAGATTATGTGAAAACGGCCTACGGGCCGTTTTGTTTTGTCTGAGATTTGAGCGAGAAGCGCAATTTTTAGGTCAAAATTACCTCGGAATTGTGAAAAATGGCGCAACAATGCGGCATTACCGTTCTCGACTCACTAAAGTGATGCCGCTATAATGCCGCGTCTTATATATGAACGTCTTCGGGATGATTCTGGCGACAGGGAATGTTTATCTAATTTGAGAAAGCATCCCGGTTATGTGAAGCCAACGACAGCTTCCAGTGAAGAGTTGACCGAGCACCGTGATTTTTTGAGGTAACAAGATGCAAGTTTCAGTTGAAACCACTCAGGGCCTTGGGCGCCGTGTAACGATTACTATCGCTGCTGACAGCATCGAGACCGCTGTTAAGAGCGAACTGGTCAACGTAGCGAAAAAAGTACGTATCGACGGATTCCGTAAAGGCAAAGTACCGATGACCGTTGTTGCTCAACGTTATGGCGCTTCTGTTCGCCAGGACGTGCTGGGCGAACTGATGAGCCGCAACTTTATTGATGCGATCATCCAGGAAAAAATCAACCCAGCTGGCGCACCGAACTACGTTCCGGGCGAATACAAACTGGGTGAAGACTTTACCTATTCCGTCGAGTTCGAAGTGTATCCAGAAGTTGAGCTGAAAGGCCTGGAAACTATCGAAGTTGAAAAACCAGTTGTAGAAGTGAACGACGAAGACGTCGACACTATGCTGGACACCCTGCGTAAGCAGCAGGCGACCTGGAAAGATAAAGACGGCGCAGTTGACGCTGAAGACCGTGTTACCGTTGACTTCTCCGGCTCTGTAGACGGCGAAGAATTCGAAGGCGGCAAAGCGACTGATTTCGTACTGGCAATGGGCCAGGGTCGTATGATCCCAGGTTTTGAAGACGGTATCAAAGGCCACAAAGCAGGCGAAGAATTCACTATTGATGTGGCCTTCCCGGAAGACTACCACGCTGAAAACCTGAAAGGTAAAGCCGCTAAGTTCGTTATCAACCTGAAAAAAGTTGAAGAGCGTGAACTGCCGGAATTCACCGAAGAGTTCATCAAACGTTTCGGCGTTGAAGATGGTTCTCTGGCTGGCCTGCGTGGCGAAGTGCGTAAAAACATGGAGCGCGAACTGAAAGGCGCTGTGCGTAACCGCATCAAGTCTCAGGCTATCGACGGCCTGGTAAAAGCAAATGACATCGAGATCCCGGCAGCACTGATCGACAGCGAAATCGACGTTCTGCGTCGCCAGGCTGCTCAGCGTTTCGGTGGTAACGAGAAACAAGCGCTTGAACTGCCGCGTGAGCTGTTCGAAGAACAAGCTAAACGTCGCGTTGTTGTTGGCCTGCTGCTGGGCGAAGTAATTCGTACCAACGAGCTGAAAGCTGACGAAGAGCGCGTTAAAGGTCTGATCGAAGAGATGGCTTCTGCCTACGAAGATCCGACTGAAGTTATCGAATTCTACAGCAAAAACAAAGAACTGACAGACAACATGCGTAATGTTGCTCTGGAAGAACAAGCGGTTGAAGCGGTTCTGGCGAAAGCGAAAGTGACTGAGAAAGCAACCAGCTTCCAGGAACTGATGAACCAGCAGGCTTAATTACTCCCGTACAAAGAGTAAACAATGAGCCCGTCACCGTCAGGTGGCGGGCTTTTTTTATCGCATTGACGTTATCAGAAGTGTGCTAAAAGGGTGTTTCAGTGTTAGCGTAACAGCAAAAGGTTGTTATGCTTGAAATAAGGTGTGCTCATCCCCATAACGGGAAGATGAATGTAAACACTCTGACTGATACTCCGTCTGTGTGCCGGTCATAGTCAGACCAGGCCCACTCAAGTACAATCAGTACAGCAGGTTATTTATTTTTATACCCAGGAGACGGAAATGTCATACAGCGGCGAACGAGATTCCTTTGCACCCCATATGGCCCTGGTGCCAATGGTTATTGAACAGACCTCGCGTGGTGAGCGCTCTTTCGATATCTACTCCCGTCTTCTTAAAGAACGTGTCATTTTCATGACGGGTCAGGTTGAAGACCACATGGCTAACCTGATCGTCGCGCAGATGCTGTTTCTGGAAGCAGAAAACCCGGAAAAAGATATCTACCTGTACATTAACTCTCCTGGTGGCGTGATCACTGCCGGGATGTCAATTTATGACACCATGCAATTTATTAAGCCTGACGTTAGCACCATTTGTATGGGCCAGGCGGCGTCCATGGGCGCATTCCTGCTGACGGCGGGAGCAAAAGGCAAGCGTTTCTGCCTGCCAAACTCACGTGTAATGATTCACCAGCCGCTGGGCGGCTATCAGGGTCAGGCAACGGATATTGAAATCCATGCTCGCGAAATCCTGAAAGTAAAAGGGCGTATGAATGAACTCATGGCGCACCATACGGGTCAACCTTTAGAACAGATTGAACGCGATACCGAACGTGACCGCTTCCTCAATGCAAATGAAGCTGTCGAATACGGACTGGTCGATTCAATTTTGACCCATCGTAATTAATGCCCAGGCAGCAGGTGTACCGCTATACTAAGTGAAAGCGGCGATGCGCTTTAGCAGCGTTTTGCGCCTGGAATGGCATCTGCGTCGTCATGTGCGGCACAAAGAACAGAAAAGAGGTTTTGACTCATGACAGATAAACGCAAAGACGGTTCAGGCAAACTGTTGTACTGCTCTTTCTGCGGCAAAAGCCAGCATGAAGTGCGCAAACTGATTGCCGGGCCGTCCGTGTATATCTGCGACGAATGTGTTGATCTGTGTAACGACATTATTCGCGAAGAGATTAAAGAAGTTGCGCCACATCGGGAGCGCAGCGCATTGCCGACCCCGCACGAAATTCGCCATCATCTGGACGATTATGTTATCGGCCAGGAACAGGCGAAAAAAGTGCTGGCCGTGGCGGTGTACAACCACTACAAACGTCTGCGCAATGGTGACACCAGTAACGGTGTTGAATTGGGCAAAAGTAACATCTTGCTGATCGGTCCTACCGGCTCCGGTAAAACCTTGCTGGCTGAAACGCTGGCACGTCTGCTGGATGTACCGTTTACCATGGCTGATGCTACCACCCTGACCGAAGCGGGCTATGTGGGTGAAGATGTTGAAAACATCATCCAGAAGCTGCTGCAGAAGTGCGATTACGATGTGCAAAAAGCGCAGCGCGGTATTGTCTACATCGATGAAATCGACAAGATTTCCCGTAAATCTGACAACCCGTCTATTACTCGTGACGTCTCCGGTGAAGGTGTACAGCAGGCACTGCTGAAACTGATCGAAGGGACCGTTGCTGCTGTTCCGCCGCAGGGTGGTCGTAAACATCCGCAGCAGGAGTTCTTACAGGTTGATACCTCGAAGATCCTGTTCATCTGTGGCGGTGCATTTGCCGGTCTGGATAAAGTGATTTCTCACCGTGTTGAAACCGGATCGGGTATCGGTTTCGGTGCGACAGTGAAATCAACCGCTGAGAAACCGAACGAAGGCCAGTTGCTTTCGCAGGTGGAACCAGAAGATCTGATCAAGTTTGGTCTGATCCCTGAATTCATTGGTCGTCTGCCGGTTGTTGCAACGCTCAATGAGTTGAGTGAAGAAGCGCTGATCCAAATCCTGAAAGAGCCTAAAAACGCCCTGACCAAGCAGTACCAGGCGCTGTTTAACCTTGAAGGTGTGGATCTGGAATTCCGCGACGAAGCGCTGACCGCTATTGCGAAGAAAGCAATGGTACGTAAAACCGGTGCTCGTGGTCTGCGTTCCATCGTCGAAGCGGCGTTGCTGGACACCATGTACGACCTGCCATCTATGGATGAAGTCGAAAAAGTGGTTATCGATGAATCCGTCATCGGTGGGCAAAGTAAACCACTGTTGATTTACGGCAAGCCGGAAGCGCAACAGGCATCTGGTGAATAATTCGCCAATCCATACAGTCAGTTAATAAAAAAGGGGGGATTTTATCCCCCCTTTTATTTTTCCTTATTCCCGCCGTTGAATGTGTGGGAAACATCCCCATATACTGGTTTACATGTTAACGGTGCGTGTTGCACAGTCACGTCACCGGATTACCTGGCGGACACTAAACTAAGAGAGAGCTCTATGAATCCTGAGCGTTCTGAACGCATTGAAATCCCCGTATTGCCGTTGCGCGATGTGGTGGTTTATCCGCACATGGTCATACCCTTATTCGTAGGGCGGGAAAAATCTATCCGTTGCCTTGAAGCCGCCATGGATCATGATAAAAAAATCATGTTGGTTGCGCAGAAAGAAGCCTCAACGGATGAGCCGGGTGTAAACGATCTTTTCACCGTCGGGACCGTGGCCTCTATTCTGCAAATGCTGAAATTACCGGACGGTACTGTAAAAGTGCTGGTCGAGGGCTTGCAGCGCGCGCGTATTACCGCTTTATCAGACAATGGTGAACACTTCTCGGCGAAGGCGGAGTACCTTGATTCTCCGGCCATTGATGAACGTGAGCAAGAGGTGCTGGTACGCACCGCGATTAGCCAGTTCGAAGGCTATATCAAGCTCAACAAAAAAATCCCACCGGAAGTGCTGACGTCGCTGAACAGCATTGACGATCCTGCACGTCTGGCAGACACCATCGCAGCACACATGCCGCTGAAGCTGGCTGATAAGCAGTCTGTTTTGGAGATGTCCGACGTTAATGAACGTCTGGAATATCTGATGGCGATGATGGAATCGGAAATTGATCTGCTGCAGGTTGAGAAACGCATCCGTAATCGCGTCAAAAAGCAGATGGAGAAATCTCAGCGTGAGTACTATCTGAATGAGCAGATGAAGGCCATTCAGAAAGAACTGGGTGAGATGGACGACGCCCCGGACGAAAACGAAGCGCTGAAACGCAAAATCGACGCGGCGAAAATGCCGAAAGAGGCAAAAGAAAAAGCCGAAGCTGAACTGCAAAAACTCAAAATGATGTCCCCGATGTCTGCGGAAGCGACAGTGGTGCGTGGCTACATTGAGTGGATGGTTCAGGTTCCGTGGAATGCCCGCAGCAAGGTCAAAAAAGACCTGCGTCAGGCGCAAGAGATTCTGGACACGGACCACTATGGTCTTGAGCGTGTCAAAGATCGCATCCTTGAGTACCTCGCGGTTCAAAGCCGTGTTAACAAGCTGAAAGGGCCGATTCTGTGCCTGGTAGGACCGCCGGGGGTGGGTAAAACCTCTCTGGGCCAGTCCATTGCGAAAGCCACCGGGCGCAAGTACATCCGTATGGCACTGGGTGGTGTACGTGATGAAGCGGAAATCCGCGGTCACCGCCGTACCTACATTGGTTCTATGCCGGGTAAACTGATCCAGAAAATGGCCAAAGTGGGCGTTAAAAACCCGCTGTTCCTGCTTGATGAGATCGACAAAATGTCTTCGGACATGCGTGGCGATCCGGCTTCAGCGCTGTTGGAAGTCTTGGATCCGGAACAGAACGTGGCGTTCAGCGACCACTATCTGGAAGTGGATTACGACCTGAGCGACGTGATGTTTGTCGCCACGTCGAACTCCATGAATATCCCAGCGCCGTTGCTCGATCGTATGGAGGTGATTCGTCTGTCCGGTTATACCGAAGATGAAAAACTGAACATCGCAAGACAGCACCTGTTGCCGAAACAGATTGAACGCAACGCATTGAAAAAAGGTGAATTGACGGTTGATGACAGCGCTATTGTTGGCATCATTCGTTATTACACTCGCGAAGCGGGTGTGCGTAGCCTTGAGCGTGAAATCTCTAAGCTGTGCCGTAAAGCGGTTAAACAACTGCTGTTGGATCCGGCGCTTAAACATATCGAGATCAACGGTGAAAACCTGCACGACTACTTGGGTGTTCAGCGCTTTGACTATGGCCGTGCGGATGATGAAAACCGCGTTGGTCAGGTTACAGGTCTCGCCTGGACAGAAGTGGGCGGCGATCTGTTGACCATCGAAACAGCGTGCGTGCCGGGTAAGGGCAAGCTGACCTACACTGGTTCTTTGGGTGAAGTGATGCAGGAATCTATCCAGGCCGCGTTGACCGTTGTGCGTGCTCGTGCTGAGAAATTGGGCATTAACGGCGACTTCTACGAAAAACGTGATATTCACGTTCACGTACCGGAAGGGGCTACGCCAAAGGACGGTCCGAGCGCAGGTATTGCCATGTGTACGGCACTGGTTTCCTGTCTGACAGGTAACCCGGTGCGTGCCGATGTTGCGATGACCGGTGAAATCACGCTGCGTGGTCAGGTTCTGCCTATTGGTGGCCTGAAAGAGAAATTGCTGGCTGCCCACCGTGGTGGCATTAAAACCGTCCTGATTCCTTTCGAGAACAAACGCGATCTTGAGGAAATTCCGGAAAACGTTATTGCTGATCTGGATATTCACCCGGTTAAACGTATCGACGAAGTTCTGGCGCTTGCATTGCAGAATGAACCCTTCGGTATGCAGGTTGTAACGGCAAAATAGTGACACCGCGCAAAGAGCGTTGATAAAAACAAGGCTGGTAAGGCATTTCGTACTTGCCAGCCTTTTTTTGTATAGCTAATTTAGATTGCTGGTTGGGTGTGTCATCATCAACTGGTGTTGTAAGGGCATGACAGGCCTGATATAACTGCTGCGCGGTCGCACTGTGAAGGATGCAGGTGCGATATAAATTATAAAGAGAGGAAGAGAAGAGTGAATAAATCTCAACTGATAGACAAGATTGCCGCAGGGGCCGATATCTCTAAAGCGGCAGCTGGACGTGCGTTAGATGCTTTAATTGCTTCGGTTACTGAATCTCTGAAAGCTGGGGATGACGTAGCGCTGGTAGGTTTTGGTACCTTCGCTGTTAAAGAGCGTGCTGCGCGTACTGGCCGCAACCCGCAAACAGGTAAAGAAATCACCATCGCCGCCGCTAAAGTTCCTGGCTTCCGCGCAGGCAAGGCGCTGAAAGACGCGGTAAACTGATCGCTTTCCCATTAGGGAAGGTGAAAAAGAACAAGGGCGCATCGAGAGATGTGCCTTTTTTTATTTGTTCAGCCATCTTTATCTGAGTTTCTACGTGTTCTGGGCTGACAATCGACCCCTTTTCTTGTCAAAATACATCTTTGTACGCAGCGTCGGGAAACTGAGTGACTGCGCGAGGTCTACAGTCACCTACAGCGGAGTGTTGTTACACCATGATGGACAATTTACGCACGGCAGCAAACAGCATCGTGCTCAAGATCATATTCGGCATCATTATTGTGTCGTTCATTTTGACCGGCGTCAGTAGCTATCTCATCGGCGGTAACGATACCTATGCCGCAAAAGTTAACGGTCAGGAGATTGGTCGCGGGCAATTTGAAAATGCCGTTGCCAGCGAACGTAACCGCATGCAGCAGCAACTTGGCGATCAGTACTCTGAACTGGCTGCCAACGAAAACTACATTAAATCTATGCGTCAGCAGGTTCTGAATCGTCTTATCGATGAAGCGCTGCTTGACCAGTATGCGAAACAGCTGCACCTTGGCATCAGCGATGAGCAGGTTAAAAGCGCCATTTTCGCCACTCAGGCTTTCCAGTCGAATGGCAAATTTGATAACGCCCGCTTCAACGGCATCGTGAATCAGATGGGCATGAGTGCCGATCAATATGCACAGGCTCTGCGCAATCAACTTATTTCCCAGCAGCTGATTAATGCTGTCGCGGGTACAGATTTCATGCTGAAAGGCGAAACGGATGAGCTAGCTGAACTGGTTGCTCAGCAGCGTATCGTGCGTGAAGCGGTTATTGACGTGAACAAACTGGCCGCCACGCAGACCGTTAGCGATGAAGAAATTGCTGGCTTCTATGAGCAAAACAAAGGCCGTTTCGTAACACCTGAACAATTCCGCGTTAGCTACATCAAACTGGATGCCGCTAATATGCAGACCGCTGTCAGCGATACCGACATTCAGTCCTATTACGATCAGCATCAGGATCAGTTCACGCAGCCGCAGCGTAACCGCTACAGCGTGATTCAGACCAAAACAGAAGATGAAGCGAAAGCGATTCTCGATGAGCTTAACAAAGGTGGCGATTTCGCCGCGCTGGCGAAAGCAAAATCTGCAGATATCATCTCTGCCCGTAACGGCGGTGATATGGGGTGGCTGGAACCTTCCACCACGCCGGATGAACTGAAAAATTCTGGTCTGAAAGACAAAGGCCAGCTTTCGGGTGTGATCAAATCCTCCGTCGGTTTCCTCGTTGTCCGTCTTGATGACATTCAGCCAGCGAAAGCCAAACCGCTGAGCGACGTGCATGATGAAATTGCAGCGAAAGTGAAGCAGGAAAAGGCGCTGGATGCGTGGTATGCGCTGCAACAGAAAGTCAGTGAAGCTGCCAGCAACGACAACGAAACCCTGGCCGGTGCAGAACAAGCGGCGGGTGTGAAAGCGGTTGAGACGGGCTGGTTTGGTCGTGACAACCTGCCAGAAGAGCTGAACTTTAAACCGGTCACTAATGCTATTTTTGACGGTGGTCTGGTGGGGGCAAACGGTGCTCCGGGCAGCAACTCCGATATCATCACGGTAGATGGTGATCGTGCGTTCGTACTGCGCGTCAGCGAGCATAAACCTGAAGCGACTAAGCCTCTGAATGAAGTAAAAGCCCAGGTGAGCGATATTGTTAAACACAATAAAGCTGAACAGCAGGCGAAACTGGATGCAGAGAAGCTGGTTGCTGCCCTGAAAGATGGTAAAGGCGATGAGGCGCTGAAAGCGGCGGGTGTGAGCTTTGGTGCGGCTAAAACGCTGGCACGTACCGGACAAGATCCTATCAGCCAGGCGGCATTCTCCTTACCGCTGCCGGCGAAAGATAAGCCGGGCTATGGCGTAGCCAATGATATGCAGGGCAACGTAGTTGTGTTGGCGCTGGATGAAGTTAAAGCCGGTACCATGCCGGATGCGCAGAAAAAAGCGATGGTCCAGGGCATTACCCAGAACAACGCTCAGATCGCTTTCGAAGCGATGATGAACAACCTGCGTAAAGAAGCCAAAATCAAATTAGGTAGCCAACTCGATCCGCAGCAATAACGAGATGCCTTCCACAAATTTTGCAATGTAATGCAAACTCAAAGGCCGCTTTCGCGGCCTTTTCCATTTCTGCGTTTTGCCATTTGTCCTGATTTCATGCCTTGTTTATCGTGTGCTCACTGTTAACAAACAAGGAGAAACAGTATGAAACATGGAATCAAGGCACTCTTAATTACCCTTACTTTTGCTTGCGCAGGTATGGCGCAAAGCGCTTATGCCGCGCCTTCCGACGCCGGAGCCAAAGCAACGGTTGTTCAGTCGAAAGCGGACAACACATCCACCACACAAAGCAAAAAAATGGAAGGGGTGAAAAGCACCGATGATGAAGGTGGCACCCAGGTCAGTATCAATACGGGGAGTGCGGAAGAACTGGCGCGTGTCATGAATGGTGTCGGCATGAAAAAGGCACAAGCGATTGTCAGCTACCGTGAAGAGTACGGTCCATTCAAAACCCTGGAAGATCTGAAACAGGTACCTGGAATGGGGCATTCGCTGGTGGAACGTAACCTCAACCATCTCACTCTCTGAAGTTCCCCCTTGCGCAGTTGCTAATCTTTGCCATGCTAAAGAGGTCATACCAGTGATGACCTCTGTTCCTATAACAAAAGTGAAGGCAAAAGCGCTATGCAGACTCAGATTAAAGTTCGTGGTTTCCATCTTGATGTTTATCAACACGTCAACAATGCCCGCTACCTTGAGTTTCTCGAAGAGGCGAGATGGGATGGACTGGAGAACAACGAAAACTTTCAATGGATGACGGCGAATAACATCGCGTTCGTGGTCGTCAACATCAATATTAATTACCGCCGACCGGCTGTGCTTGGCGATCGTCTGACGGTGACAAGCCACGTTAAGCAGATCAACGGCAGAAGCGGCGTACTCAGTCAGGTGGTGACGCTGGATCCTGAAGGTGAGGTGGTTGCGGATGCGCTGGTCACCTTTGTTTGCATCGATCTAAAAACGCAGAAAGCGCTGTCGTTGGATGGTGAGTTACGTACAAAACTGGAGGAGATGATCCGCGAGGAGATGTAGCGATCTGATTATTTTTCAAAAGAATCCCCGGCAGGTAAGACGCCACCGGGGAATTTAACTTATTTCAGGCCGGTTTTCTGTTTCATTACCGCCGTCACGCCCGGTTTGTCCGCCAGGTAGTGGTTCAGCCCGTTAGCACGCAAGTTACAGGCTGCGCACTGCCCACAGCCATCACCCTTGATGCCGTTGTAGCAGGTCAGCGTCTCGGTACGAACCAGGTCAAGTTTGCCCCAGTAGTCGGCCAGTGCCCAGGTCTCTGCTTTGTCCAGCCACATCAGCGGCGTCTCAAAGCGAATATCTTTTGCCATGCCGAGGTTCACGGCGTGGTTGAGTGCTTTAACGAACTCATCACGGCAGTCAGGGTAGCCAGAGAAATCGGTCTCACAGACGCCGGTAATGATGGCTTCGGCCTGCACCTGATACGCATAAATGGCAGTCAGGGTTAAGAACAGGATATTACGGCCAGGAACGAAGGTGTTCGGGATGCCACTGGCATCAGGCTCATAATCCGGGACCGGGATGCTGTCCCGCGTCAGGCTGCTCACCGCCAGTTCATTCAGCAAGGTGACGTCCAGCACTTTATGTGCCCGAGCGCCGAGGAAGAGTGCCAGTTCACGAGCAACATCGATTTCGGCACGATGGCGCTGACCATAATCGAAGGTGACGCAATGCACTTCATCGTATTGTTGTAACGCCTGCACCAGACAGGTCGTGGAATCTTGCCCGCCACTAAACACGACAACGGCACGTTTCATAATTCTTCCCGGATTCATTCATAAAGCAATATGGTAACGCGAGCGGCTGGCATCGACCAGCTTCTTCACTGCATCGGCGGTGGCAGCCAGGCCTGAGTGAAATCAAACCAGCCGCGGGTATTTAACTGAATGCCCTCAACGCCCGGCGGTGCGCTAATACGATACTGGTAGTTAAACAGCGGTGTCAGAATGGCCTCGTCCATCAGGCGACTGAATACGGCCTGGAGCGCGGCGATCCTTGTCTGTTCATCCGCCAGGCTTTGTACTGCGTCCAGGGTGACTTGCAGATGCGCAAACTGCGAAATGCTGAGCACGTTCGGCCACAAGGGATCGCAGCGAAGCCACTGTTCAAGCGTGTACTCCGGAGCTTCTCCAATCAGCCTGTCACCCAGCATGATGTCAGCACTGGATAGCGCCTCGCACCCCTCCCAGGTTTTGGCATCATGAAAAATAACGGTCAATTCGCAGCCCAGCGTTGCCAGGTAGTGTTTCAACTGCTGCGCCATGGTGTGCAACTCCACTGGCAGGTGATAAACCAGCGTCAGGGTGGCGGGCAGATCAACCGTCTCTTGTTGCGACCAGTGTGGCATGTCCCAGCCGGGAATGAGTGCTTTGCTGGGGGTAATAAGATCTTCATCCACTGGTAGTGTCTGTAGCAGGGTAGTCTGATGAATAATCTGCACCAGTCGGCGGGATTGCGCCGGGCTCAGCGTCGATCCGGCGCGCTGGGCGAGATAACAAAAGCCGAGACTCGTACTGTTGCTTACGGGCTTGAGATGAACCAGTTCATCCGGTTCACCAATGGCAATTTGCACCGGATGGCGGCAACTGGTCCCGAGATCCTGCTCGAACAACAGCGGCGTTATCCAGTACTCCACGGCTTTCAGAAACGGGTGATTGAGATGGTAATGCTCATGGCTTTCGAGTCGCACCAGTTCCTTACTGAAGGAGGTCAGTTGAAAAGGTCCGGTACCCGACATGGGCAAATGCGGGTGTGCCAGTACACAGGCGTAGCTGGCAAGCCGATGCGCCAGCCAGAAGTCCGGGTGATGGAGTCTGAACGTCAGGCAGTGGGAGTGCGTAGCCTCCACGGTATTCACGCTGGCAAACAAGGTACGTAGCGCGGGAAGATCCAGCAACATCATAAAGCGCTGTTGCAACTGACGTGCATCCACCGCATCACCGTTATGCCAGTGCAGGGTTGGCCGGATGTGAAAACGCCAGCAAAGCTTGTCTTCGCTGATGTCCCAGTGGTGCGCCAGGTCTCCCTGCGGCAAAACACTGTCGCTTGCAAAACGCGTCAGGCCAGAAAACACCTGGCTTGCCAGATGCTGCTCCGCGCGGCCGGGTAGAAAGCCGGGATACAGCGGTTCCAGTGGGCGGTAATAGGGGATGCGCAGGGTCGGCGTGTCGTTTTGCCAGTAACCGCCTAAGAAAGGATTGAGCAACGTCCGCAAATCTTCCGGAGCGAGTTGCGCCAGCGCCAGGGCGTTATGCTGCTGTCCGGTGTTCAGGGCAGCTTCCATCATCTCCTGGCGCAATGATTCCGGGGTGCGTAAAAACTGCAAATCTCCCCGTTTCCCTCGCCCTGACCGGGACTGCCAGGATAGCCATCCCGCTGCCTGCATCTGACGTAACAACGTGCGCATATGTCGCTCGCTGCAAAAGCAGTCGGCGGCAAGGCCTGCAACGCTCACCTGCAGGTTTTCCCCTGATGAAAGCTGCCACAAGCGCTGGTATTGGTTGAGTCGGTTAAGTTGTCGCATAAACCCGGAACAATTTTTCCTATCTGCTCACTATTACTTCCGTATATATCAGGCAATACTTTTGCGCAATACGAGGCGTTGAAATCTGGAGATGAAATATGGCCCGGCTGGCAGCTTTTGATATGGATGGCACTTTGCTCATGCCCGATCACCGATTGGGCGACCTGACGCTCGCGACGCTACGCCGTCTGCGTGAACGCGACATCACCCTGGCGTTTGCCACCGGTCGACATGCGCTGGAGATGCGCAAGATCGTCAAAACCATTGCGCTGGATGCTTTTCTCATTACCGGCAACGGTACCCGTATTCATTCACTGGAAGGGGAACTCTTACATCATCAGGATCTCGACCCGGAAATTGCGGAGCGGGTGCTGCACAGCAAATGGGATACCCAGGCCAGTATTCACGCTTTTAATGATTCCGGCTGGCTGACCAATAAACCGATTCCGGACGAGATGAACGAACATCTCTATAGCGGGTTCACTTATCAACTGGTGGATTTAAAACGCCTGCCAGCACATCACGTCACCAAGATCTGTTTTGTTGGCGAACATGACGACCTTTGTCGTCTGCGTGTGCAGTTGAATGAGGTGCTGGATGGGCGGGCGACGCTCTGTTTCTCGGCCGCTTATTGTCTTGAAGTCTTGCCTCTCGGATGTAACAAAGGCGCTGCGCTCACCATGCTAAGCGGTCTGCTGAATGTGCAGATGCAGGATTGCATGGCGTTCGGCGATGCCATGAACGACGCAGAGATGCTGGCGAGCGTCGGGCGCGGATTAATTATGGGTAACGCGATGCCACAACTGCGCGCTGCCCTCCCCAATTTACCGGTGATAGGACACTGCCGTAATCAGGCCGTGTCCCACTATTTAACGCATTGGCTGGACACACCACATCTTCCTTATTCCCCCGAATGACGAGATTTTTCCAGCAAGCCAGACGCTTTGTCTGGCTTTTTTTATTTCACTAACCGGTTTATCTCTGCCTGCCAGGGGCGGATATCGCCAATGTTACTCGCCACCCACTGGGGGTTGTAATAGGTTTCCAGATAGCGCTCGCCGCTGTCGCACAATAAGGTGACGATAGAGCCCGTGCGGCCCTCTTCACGCATGCGAACGGCCATGTTCAGCGCCCCCCACATATTGGTACCGGTGGATGCTCCGACTTTGCGACCCAGTTGGGTTTCCAGCCACAGTGCGGTCGCCACGCTTGCTGCATCCGGCACCCGCAGCATTTCGTCGACCACATCAGGAATAAAGGAGGGCTCGACGCGCGGTCGCCCGATGCCTTCAATTTTGCTGCCGACCGAAGCACGCAGTGCGGTATCTCGGGTCTGCCAGAAATCCATAAAGACGGAGTTTTCCGGGTCAACCACCATCAGCCTGGTGTCATACCCCTGGCAGCGGATATAGCGGCCAATCGTTGCAGACGTACCGCCCGTTCCGGCGCTCATGACAATGCACTCGGGTACCGGATGGGGTTCATTTTTCATCTGCCGGAAAATGCTGTCAGCGATATTGTTGTTACCCCGCCAGTCGGTGGCGCGTTCGGCAAAGGTAAACTGATCCATGTAGTGACCGTTCAGTTCGCGGGCCAGCATTTCCGATGCGGCGTAGATTTCGCACGCGCTCTCCACGAAATGGCAGCGTCCGCCATAAAACTCGATCTGTTCAACTTTGCGCTTCGCGGTACAGCGGGGCATAACCGCAATAAACGGCAGCCCAAGTAACCGGGCGAAATAGGCTTCCGATACGGCAGTTGAACCGGAAGAGGCTTCGATAATGGTTGTGCCTTCTTTAATCCAGCCATTGCAAAGACCGTACAGGAACAGCGAACGTGCCAGCCGGTGTTTAAGACTGCCGGTCGGGTGTGTGCTTTCATCTTTTAAATAGAGTTGGATCCCGGCAAAGGCGGGCAGCGTCAGGCGAATCAGGTGCGTGTCCGCTGAGCGTTGATAGTCGGCATTAATTTCGCTGATCGCGTGTTTTACCCAGTCACTGTTCATTCATCTATTCCGTTTATCATTTTGTGCCCAGAATAGAGCAAAGCGCAGAAAAAATTGTTGCCATTTTGCCTTTGGAATAGAATGTGAAGAGAAATATTTTCTCTATGAGGCGGCTATGATAGATAAAATTGACCGTAAGTTGCTTTCATTACTGCAGAAGGACTGTTCCCTCTCTTTGCAGGCACTCGCGGATGCCGTTAATCTGACCACCACACCCTGCTGGAAACGATTAAAACGCCTGGAAGATGACGGTATTCTTCTGGCGCGGGTGGCGATGCTGGATGCGGAGAAACTCGGGCTTAGCCTGACCGCATTTGTGCTGATCAAGACCCAGCACCACAGTAGCGATTGGTATTCCCGTTTCACCGCTGTGGTGACGGAAATGCCCGAAGTGCTCGGCTTCTGGCGTATGGCAGGTGAATATGATTACCTGCTGCGTGTGCAGGTGGCAGACATGAAGCGTTACGATGATTTCTACAAGAAACTGGTCAACAGTGTGCCTGGGCTATCGGATGTGACGTCGAGTTTCGCCATGGAACAGATTAAATACACCACGGCTTTACCCATTGAATAACCCTCCCGGCTTATGTCGGAAAAATCACGTTCAGGATGTAACCGCGTGCGATTATTTGCTCAGTTAAGCTGGTATTTTCGCCGGGAATGGCGACGCTATCTCGGTGCTGTTGGCTTACTTATCATCATTGCCATTTTGCAGCTTGTTCCTCCAAAAGTGGTGGGCGTGCTGGTGGATGGCGTAACCCGACAGCATTACACCACCTCTCAAATCATGATGTGGATTGGTTCGCTGGTGCTGATAGCCATCGTCACCTACCTGCTGCGTTATGTCTGGCGCGTCTGGTTGTTTGGAGCCTCTTATCAACTGGCAGTTGAACTGCGCGAAGATTTTTATCGTCAGCTCAGCCGTCAACATCCGGAGTTCTACCTTCGTCATCGCACCGGGGACTTAATGGCGCGCGCAACGAATGACGTTGACCGTGTGGTCTTTGCCGCCGGAGAAGGGGTACTGACGCTGGTGGATTCGCTGGTGATGGGCTGTGTGGTGCTGATTGTGATGTCGACGCAAATCAGCTGGCAGCTTACCTTACTCTCTCTGCTCCCGATGCCGATCATGGCGTTGGTCATTAAACGCTATGGCGATCAGTTGCACCAGCGCTTCAAGCTCGCGCAGGCGGCTTTTTCTGCGCTCAACGATCGAACCCAGGAGAGCATGACCAGCATCAGGATGATCAAAGCCTTTGGTCTGGAAGACCGCCAGTCAGCTCTGTTTGCCGGTGAGGCTGCGGACACCGGTGCGAAAAATATGCGTGTCGCGCGCGTAGATGCACGTTTTGATCCCACGATTTACATCGCCATCGGCATGGCTAACCTCTTGGCCATCGGCGGCGGGAGCTGGATGGTGGTGCAAGGCTCACTGACGCTGGGGCAACTGACCAGTTTTATGATGTATCTGGGGCTGATGATTTGGCCAATGCTCGCACTGGCCTGGATGTTCAATATCGTTGAGCGCGGTAGCGCCGCGTATACCCGCATTCGTGACATGCTGGCAGAAGCGCCAGTGGTCAGCGACGGCAACACATCGGTGCCGGTGGGGCGCGGTAAGCTGGACGTCGCGATCCGTGAATTTATCTATCCGCACACCGCGCAGCCTGTCCTCAGCAACGTCAACGTCAGCCTGGAACCCGGTCAGATGCTCGGCATCTGCGGGCCGACAGGCTCAGGAAAAAGTACGCTGCTCTCCTTAATTCAGCGCCACTTTGACGTTGAGCAGGGTGACATTCGATTCCATTCGATTCCGTTGACGAAACTTAAACTGGATGAATGGCGCAGCCGCCTTGCGGTCGTCAATCAGACACCGTTCCTCTTCTCCGATACGGTCGGCAGTAATATTGCGCTGGGCAAACCAGGTGCTACCCAGGAAGAAATTGAACATGTCGCCAGACTGGCCAGCGTGCATGAAGACATTCTCCGTCTGCCGCAGGGCTATGAGACGGAAGTCGGCGAGCGAGGTGTGATGCTTTCCGGCGGACAAAAACAGCGTATTTCTATTGCCCGTGCGCTGTTGCTGGATGCGGAAATTCTGCTGCTGGACGATGCCCTCTCTGCCGTTGATGGGCGCACTGAACATCAGATTCTGCACAATCTCCGCCAGTGGGGGGAGGGCCGCACGGTCATTATCAGTGCGCACCGTTTGTCGGCCCTGGCCGAAGCCAGCGAAATTCTGGTGATGCAGCACGGACACGTTGTCCAGCGAGGTGAGCACGAGCAGCTCGCCCGCCAACCGGGCTGGTATCGCGATATGCACCGTTACCAGCAACTGGAAGCGGCGCTGGATGATGCGCCAGAGGAGGCCAGCAATGCGTAATTTTGGACAGTTATGGCCGACCTTGAAGCGGCTGCTGGAATATGGAAAACCCTGGCGCAAGCAACTGATTAAAGCGGTATTCATGTTGTGGATCGCGGCGGCAGCGGAAGTGACTGGCCCGGCGCTCATCAGTTATTTCATCGATAACATGGTAGCGAAAAGCTATCTGCCCCTTGGCCTGGTGGCCGGGTTAGTTGTGGCTTATGTCGGCCTGCAATTCCTGGCGGCGGGACTCCACTACGCCCAGGCGTTGCTCTTCAATCAGGCCGCCGTTGGCGTGGTGCAACAGTTACGTACCGATGTGATGGATGCGGCGTTACGCCAACCGCTTAACGCGTTCGATACCCAGCCTGTGGGGCAGATCATCTCCCGCGTCACCAATGACACGGAAGTCATCCGCGATCTGTACGTTACCGTGGTAGCGACAGTCCTGCGCAGTGCAGCGTTGATTGGCGCGATGCTGGTGGCGATGTTTAGCCTCGACTGGCGTATGGCACTGGTGGCGATCGCCATCTTCCCGGCGGTACTGATTGTGATGCTTATTTACCAGCGTTATAGCACGCCCATTGTGCGCCGGATGCGTGCCTATCTGGCAGACATTAACGACGGCTTTAACGAAGTCATCAACGGGATGAGTGTTATTCAGCAGTTCCGTCAGCAGGGGCGCTTTGGTGAGAGAATGGGGGAGGCAAGTCGCTCACATTATCTGGCACGTATGCAGACTCTGCGTCTCGACGGCTTCCTGCTGCGTCCGCTACTGAGCTTATTCACCACGCTTATCCTGTGCGGCCTGCTGATGCTGTTTGGGTTTAGTGCCACGGGCTCGGTTGAGGTCGGGGTGTTGTATGCCTTTATTAGCTATCTGGGGCGACTGAACGAACCGTTAATTGAACTCACCACCCAGCAATCCATGCTGCAACAGGCGGTGGTAGCGGGGGAGCGTGTCTTCGAACTGATGGACTGCCCGCGCCAGACTTATGGTTACGACGATGAGCCGCTGAAAAGCGGTGCTATCGACATCGATAATGTGTCGTTTGCATACCGGGATGACCAACTGGTCTTGCAGGACATCAACCTGAGCGTACCGCCGCGCAGTTTTGTGGCGCTGGTGGGACATACCGGCAGCGGTAAAAGTACGCTCGCGAATCTGCTCATGGGCTATTACCCACTGACTAAAGGTGAAATCCGCCTTGATGGTCGTCCGCTCTCGGCACTGAGCCATGCTTCGCTGCGCAAAGGGGTGGCCATGGTGCAGCAGGATCCGGTCGTGATGGCTGACAGTTTCTTCGCTAACGTGACGTTGGGTCGTGATATTTCTGAGGAGCAGGTCTGGCAGGCTTTGGAGACCGTGCAGCTTGCAGATCTGGCGCGCGGTATGGGTGATGGCATCTATACGCGTCTGGGTGAGCAGGGGAACAATCTTTCGGTCGGGCAAAAACAGCTGCTTGCGCTGGCGCGTGTGTTGGTCGATACGCCGCAAATCCTGATCCTCGATGAAGCTACCGCTAATATCGATTCAGGCACCGAGCAGGCGATTCAGCAGGCTCTCACCGCGGTACGGGAGCACACGACGCTGGTAGTGATTGCTCATCGATTGTCGACTATTGTTGAGGCCCAGACCATTCTTGTGCTCCATCGTGGACAGGCTGTTGAACGAGGGACGCACCAGCAACTCCTTGAAACAAAAGGACGTTACTGGCAAATGTACCAGCTCCAACTGGCGGGTGAAGAGCTAGCCGCTAGCTTACAAGAAGAATCGCTAATCGCCTGATGCACCATAATCAGGCACGCTACTGACAGCTATCACTGTTGGTGCAAAAAACTAACGCATCACGCACTGTCGTGGTGCGTTTTTCTTTTCCAGGAACAATCTGAACCCTTCTCGTTTTCATCGCCCGATAACCTCACCCCCATTCGGAGGCTTAAGAGCCTGAAAATGTCTCATTTTTCATTTCTGGCACAGCCCTTGCAATATCTTCTACGTGTTAGCTGCGGCCATTATCGATTTTCGACTGGAGGGGGATCTATGAAGCTGGTTACCGTGGTCATTAAGCCATTTAAGCTGGAAGACGTTCGTGAAGCGCTGTCTTCAATTGGTATTCAAGGGTTGACTGTTACTGAAGTGAAAGGGTTTGGGCGTCAGAAAGGGCATGCTGAACTTTACCGTGGTGCTGAGTACAGCGTTAACTTCCTGCCGAAAGTGAAGATTGACGTGGCAATCGCTGATGATCAACTCGATGAAGTGATTGATGTCATTAGCAAAGCGGCCTACACCGGAAAAATTGGCGACGGCAAAATTTTCGTTGCTGAGCTGCAACGTGTCATTCGTATTCGTACCGGCGAAGCCGACGAAGCGGCACTGTAATACCTGCACACAGTGAGAAGGATGGGGAATAAAATGAAGAAAGCAACATTGAAAGCAGGTCTTGCCTCGCTGGCATTACTGCCTGGCCTTGCGATGGCCGCTCCGGCGGTCGCTGATAAAGCCGATAACGCCTTTATGATGATCTGCACCGCGCTGGTGCTGTTCATGACAATTCCGGGCATTGCCTTGTTCTATGGCGGTTTGATCCGCGGCAAAAACGTACTTTCCATGCTGACACAGGTGGCGGTCACCTTTGCTCTGGTTTGTGTCTTGTGGGTGGTTTACGGTTACTCCCTGGCTTTCAGTGAAGGCAATAGCTTCTTCGGTAGCTTTAACTGGGCGATGCTGAAAAATATCGAACTCAAAGCGGTGATGGGTAGCTTCTACCAGTACATCCATGTCGCATTCCAGGGTTCTTTCGCCTGTATTACTGTCGGCCTCATCGTTGGTGCTCTGGCTGAACGTATCCGTTTCTCTGCGGTCCTGATCTTCGTTGTGGTGTGGCTGACCCTCTCTTATGTGCCGATTGCGCACATGGTCTGGGGCGGTGGTCTGCTGGCAACGCATGGTGCAATGGACTTCGCGGGTGGTACTGTCGTACACATCAACGCCGCGGTCGCAGGGCTGGTCGGTGCCTACCTGATTGGCAAACGTGTGGGCTTCGGTAAAGAAGCATTCAAACCGCACAATCTGCCGATGGTCTTCAGTGGTACTGCGATCCTCTACTTTGGCTGGTTTGGCTTCAACGCAGGTTCTGCAAGTGCAGCTAACGAAATTGCTGCGCTGGCGTTCGTTAACACCGTTGTTGCGACAGCGGGTGCTATCCTCTCCTGGGTCTTTGGTGAGTGGGCACTGCGCGGTAAACCTTCTCTTCTGGGCGCCTGTTCCGGTGCGATTGCAGGTCTGGTAGGTATTACACCAGCATGTGGTTATGTGGGGGTTGGTGGTGCGCTGATTGTTGGTCTCGTTGCAGGTCTGGCAGGTCTCTGGGGTGTAACATCCCTGAAACGCTGGCTGCGTGTGGACGATCCGTGTGATGTGTTTGGTGTTCACGGTGTCTGCGGTATTGTTGGTTGCATCATGACCGGTATTTTCGCTGCGACCTCTCTGGGTGGCGTGGGTTATGCGGAAGGCGTGACTATGGGCCATCAGCTTCTGGTTCAGTTGGAAAGTATCGCTATCACCATCGTGTGGTCAGGTGTGGTTGCCTTTATCGGTTACAAGCTGGCTGACATGACCGTGGGTCTGCGTGTACCGGAAGATCAAGAGCGCGAAGGGCTGGACGTCAACAGCCACGGCGAAAACGCCTACAACGCCTGACAGAACTGAGTTATCTCCAAAGCAAAAAAAGCCTCCCGCTGGGAGGCTTTTTCATATCTGCGCGATATCAGGCCCCGCGGTTACGCATCACGCCTTCCTGTACGGTAGACGCCACCAGTACACCGTCACGGTTATAAAACTCACCGCGTACAAATCCCCTTGCGCTGGAAGCCGATGTACTTTCTACACTGTAGAGCAGCCAGTCGTTCAAATCGAAGGGTCGATGGAACCACATTGAGTGATCGATAGTTGCCACCTGCATACCTTTTTCGAGGAAGCCTACGCCGTGTGGCTGAAGCGCAACCAGCAGGAAGTGGAAGTCCGAGGCATATCCAAGCAGATATTGCTGCACGCGCAAATCTTGCGGTAGTGTACCGTTCGCGCGCATCCAGACCTGACGGGTTGGCTCGGCCTTGTGGCCTTTCAGCGGGTTATGGAATTCAACCGGGCGGATTTCAATCGGCTTGTCGCCCAGAAACTTCTCCTTCACCAGCGGCGGTAGGAAGGCCGACAGCTCGCGGGCAATTTCGGTTTCTGATTTCAGCGACTCCGGACCCGGTGCCTCTGGCATGGTTTTTTGATGCTCGTAGCCCGGCTCCGGCGCCTGGAACGACGCAGTCATATAGAAAATGGGTTTGCCGTTTTGAATGGCGGCGACACGACGGGCGCTGAAGCTATTGCCATCGCGCAACACTTCCACATCATAAATAATCGGTTTCTGGCTATCGCCAGGACGCAGAAAATAGCTGTGAAAAGAGTGAACCAGACGTTCGGCCGGAACGGTCTCTTTAGCGGCATACAATGCCTGCCCGACGACCTGGCCTCCGAAGACCTGGCGCAGCCCTAAATCTTCGCTCTGCCCACGAAAAAGACCCTCTTCAATTTTTTCCAGATTCAATAATGACAGCAGATTGTTAAGCGCCTGACTCATAGGTGTCCTCAATAATGTATACGCCGCCGAAGCGAATGCTTCGAATAGTATAACCTGGAAATTAAAGTGGTCCGATGGGTGCAATAATCTGAATAGATAGGGGTTTGCAGGAAGAAATCAGTGATATGTGCCACACTTGAACACGTTACGAGGATTTGACCACACATTCTGGCAGGACGGTGTCCTGTTGGTGCATAGAAGATAAGGAGAACTCATGAAACTCGTGCACATGTTAAGTGGTTTGGCCGTGGCGGTTGCGCTGGCCGGCTGCGCCAAAAAAGGTGCGGATATTCCAACCCCAACGCCGAATCCTAATGCCCCGGCGGCAGTCAATCAGGCCGCAATTACACAGCCTAATGTTTCGGGTACGGTGTGGATTCGTCAAAAAGTTGCGCTTCCACCTGATGCGGTCTTAACCGTGACGGTTTCTGACGCGAGCATGGCCGATGCGCCATCGAAAATTATTGCGCAAAAAGCGGTACGTACCGAAGGCAAACAGTCACCGTTTAGCTTTGTACTCCCGTTCAACCCTGCGGACGTTCAGCCTAATGCCCGTATTCTGCTGAGTGCGGCTATCACGATTAACGACAAAATTGTCTTTATCACTGATACCGTTAAGCCAATCATCAACCAGGGCGGCACGAAAGCCGAGTTGACGCTGGTTCCGGTACAGCAGACAGCTGTTCCGCTGCAGGAAGGTGGGGGCGCAGCAACCACGGTGCCTTCAACTTCTCCGACTCAGGTCACCCCTTCGGCGGCAACCCCGGCTCCGACACAAATGTAACTTAACGACGCCTCTTCTCCTGACGGGGAAGGGGCGTTAATACATCCATCTGTATTGCTGTAAATCGACTTTCCCACTTCCTGACACCACCACACCTTCTTGCATCAATGCCTGGCGCTGACGTTGTAAATCTGGCCCGGTTAGCGAAATACAACCATGACGATTAACCACCCGATGCCAGGGAAGAGAACTGCCTTCCGGGAGACGTTTGAGCACCCCTCCTACCTGTCTCGCCGCGCGTGGAGTGCCCGCCAGTCTGGCGACATCACCGTAGGTCGTTACATACCCTTCTGGGATTGAGGCGACGATTTGCCAGACCCGTTGTGGGAAAGAATCGTGATTATCCATACAAGCTTCCTGATGCGTGAGTCTCCAGAATATCAGGGTGTTAGCGTCTGTGAAGGGGGAATCGTGCAAGAAAACAGCATCTGTTTGTCATCAGCTTGCAATTGAAGTAATGGACAGGGATAATGCGCCAGCGCGTTGGATAACAACGCTCTCAATGGAGGCCCTGTTGGTTCTCCCGCAATGCTACTTTGTTTACCAGGTCAGGTCCGGAAGGAAGCAGCCAAGGCAAAGAACGCGTGTGCCGGGATGTAGCTGGCAGGGCCTCCACCCATTTCAGCCCCTCCGTTTCTTCATTTCTCTGCTTGATCGCGCCCGCTTTTCTGCCGTATGGTCAATTAAACGCCACTTACGCAGGATGCTATTGCCGTGAATGCTTCACCACTTGTTACCGAGCGATTAATTCTCGAACCCCTGGTCTCTGCAGACGCAGAACAGATTCAGCGAGTTTTTCCACGTTGGGAAATCGTGCGCTACCTGATTGCCAGCGTGCCATGGCCCTATCCAGAGGGCGCTGCTCGTCATTATGTCGATAATGTTGCGCTGCCCGCAGCAAAAGCCGGAACCGGTTGGTACTGGACGTTACGTCGTAAAGAAGATGCGCAACAGCTGATGGGGGGCATCTGTTTAATGGATACGCCTGATAATAATCGTGGTTTCTGGCTGGTACCCGAGTGGCAAGGGCAGGGTTATATGCGCGAAGCCTGTGAGGCCGTGACGCGATTCTGGTTTACGGAATTAAATAAACCGACGCTCCGGGCACCGAAAGCGGTGGCAAACGAGCGCTCAAAAAATCTCTCAGTGCAGACGGGAATGACGCTGATCCGTTGTGAAAAAGGGCAATATGTTGCCGGTGAGCTGGAGACGGAATTGTGGGAAATCACCCGTGATGAGTGGTTTGCACAACAAGAATAAGAGGCTGGGGCATGAAGCGTATGCTCCATGCCTGAGAGGTTAGAGATCGTCGCTGGAAACGGAACTGCGTGATTTCTGCAATGCCATCATATCTTCAGAGTCATACATCAGGGTTGCGCTACTGTCGCCATCTTCATCGCTGGTCAGTACCAGTGAGATATGGTCGTTATCAAAATTGATGTATGCCGTCTTGTTCGGACTCATATCGACGCTTTCAATCTCTTTCTGCGTTGAGTGTGATGCCAGTCCATATTTCCTTTTCAACGTTTCGATGGTTTTCACAATATCTTCATCCGGCAGGGCGATCGCTATTCGGATAAATTTATCGTTGGCAAAGAAAAACACCGCTTCAGTCTGTTTGCCTGCGAAGTTGAAATCTTCGCAAGCGTACATTTTGCCGATAGGTGCTTCTTCCGGTTCACCGATGGTGCACTTTGCCTGGGAGAGCACTTGGGTGGTTGAAGCCCCAAATTTCATATCCCGGTAACCTTCCGCTGCTATAACGGAGGTAGAACATGCAGCGAGTAATCCTGCCAGCGCATATCTCTTTTTAAGTTTCATGTTATCTGAGTCCCAGAATCAGTTTCGTCATGTAATTATATTGATGTGGGTATATTCTTGTTTGTCAGTCGTTTATACTAATCAACCATTAAGGCAAGTAAAGCCCAGGCTGGCCCTGCCTCCTTGTTTATGTGGGCGGTAGCAGATAACCATGTATTTGGTAATATATTTATTCTTTTTTTAGCTCTTGTCATTCACTTGAAATATTACCTTCATATAACTGTCATAAATCCTCTGCAAAATAATGATGGGAAATATTCAAACTGTCATAACAGTTAAATATAACTCTGGATCAAGGTATTAACTTCGTGTATTAATATTTCATCTTATTCACACGAGAAGGGATAATCATGACCACTGCGGTTTTAAACGTCAAAATTGATGAGGCGTTGAAAGAGAAACTTCGTCATTATGCAGAAGTGAATAATGAGAACCTAAGTACAGCAACGGAGAAACTGCTGCTTCTGGCTCTTGAGGCAGATGAAGCGGGCGGTGTTTCTGAAGATGAAATCGATAATCAGCATCTTGAAGAAGACAATGCTGCTCCACTAAGTTCTAAAGAAATCAAAGCGCTGCGCAAACTCCTGAAGAAGAAAAAATGAACCAACAACTGCTATCTATAGCCAGTAACTACGGTGAAGCATGCGAACTGTTGCGTTCGGGTTTCGTTAAGCAGGTTCGCCTGAACTGGAATATTGGAACGGATGAGTTCTTTCGTATTGCGAGTGACTGGTGCGATGCTGGTGCAAAAATTAAAAAAGAAGGGAACAGTTTTATCATTTCCTTAAAAGGTTTTCCGATTCCTCGCCAGCAGTAATACTTTCATCATGAAACTGTCATGTTAATTGCACAAAGTTTTGTGATGATATGCGCAAAATATAATATGTAACCATCTCAATTCATCATGGATGATGTTTACGGCGGGCCTGTCCGGGCTCGTCGACATTTGTTTTTTCTTTTGTCTTCCTTCATTCCACTCTACGACCGCAGCTGCACATAACAGTGCTGCGCGTAATGCGTTACACTCAGCCAACTCTGTTGCCTCGATGAACGCCATGAAACCTATTACGCTTTATGATGTTGCCCGCCACGCGGGTGTCTCTTACCAGACCGTGTCCCGTGTTATTAATCAGGGCGCACATGTCTCGCCCCGTACGCGGGAAAAGGTCATGGCGGCAATGACAGAGCTGCATTACATCCCCAATCGTGGCGCCCAACAGCTGGCGGGAAAACGGACCCGGACGCTGGGGTTACTGACCACAGATCTGGCCCTTCACGCACCGTCACAGATTGCCGCAGCGGTGAAATCCCGGGCCGGACAGGTTGGCGTTGGGGTGATCATTTCCATGCTCGAGCAACACGACGATGCTGCCTGCACGCTGGCATTGCAGGAGTTATTGGCTCAGCGGGTTGAAGGCCTGGTCATTAATGTCCCGCTTGAGGACAAACCCGCCGGCATGCTGGCCGAGCTGGCCCATCCGGTTCCTGCTCTCTTCCTCGATGTGAGCCAATCCGCGACGGTAAACAGTCTGGTCTTTGATGCCGGGCAGGGGGCTTATCTGGGCGTTACCCATCTTCTTGATCAAGGACACCAGCGCATCGCGCTGCTGGGAGGGCCATCCTCCTCTGTCTCTGCGCGGGCACGCATGGCCGGTTGGGTATCGGCACTGGATACGGCAGGGCTTTCACCCTGTGGATGTGAGTTCGGTGACTGGAGTGCTGCATCAGGTTATGAGAAAGGGCACCAGTTATTGGCTTCGGGCGTACAGCCGCAGGCCATCCTGGTCGCCAACGATCAAATGGCTCTTGGGGCGATCCGCGCCTGCACGGAAAAAGGGTTGCGCGTACCAGGACACATTTCCATCGTCGGCTATGACGATACCGCCGACAGCGCCTGGTACTCGCCTCCGCTGACGACTATCCGCCAGGCTTTCCGCGATGCCGGAGAGCAGAGCGTCGATTGGCTGCTCGCGCAGCAATCCGCGAAAGGAGAGGGCGAGTGGCAAACCCGACTGCCTGTCACTCTGGTCGAACGCGCATCAACCTCGCCGGAGAATCAAGCAGAGATTAGCGGTGAGAATCTGGCAAGGCAGCTACACGAGCTCGCCCGGATGGCGGCTCAGCTCGATCGACGTAATTAGTTTTGTGATCTTCCCGGCTTTCTCTCCTGGTGCTGCTTTACTCGCCAGTTGAAAACGTGCATGTTATCTAAAATTGTGAGCGCTTCGCAAATGAGGTCAATATGTCCACCAACGCTTTGAGTATGCTGTTATCCCGTCGGGACTGGGAAAATCCGGTCATCACCCACTGGCACCGCCTTGCCGCCCATGCACCCATGCAAAGCTGGCGGGATATTGAAGCTGCGCGTGACGACAATACCGCGACCTCCCGGCGTTTACTGAATGGCGAGTGGCAATTCCGCTTTTTTGATGCGCCAGAAGAGGTGCCAACTAGCTGGATCGAGGATGATTGTGCCGATTCAGTAAGCATGCCGGTACCATCAAACTGGCAAATGCAGGGTTTTGACACTCCTATTTACACCAATGTGACTTACCCGATTCCGGTCAATCCACCGTTTGTGCCGCAGAAAAACCCTACCGGTTGTTACTCGCTCACATTTGAGGTGGATGCGAAGTGGCTCGCCAGTGGACAGACACGAATTATCTTCGATGGTGTGAATTCGGCCTTCTACCTGTGGTGTAACGGCCAGTGGGTGGGCTACTCGCAGGACAGCCGCCTGCCGGCTGAATTCGACCTCAGCAAGGTGTTACAAACAGGGACTAACCGACTGGCGGTGATGGTGCTGCGCTGGAGCGACGGTAGCTATCTGGAAGATCAGGATATGTGGCGTATGAGCGGGATTTTCCGTGATGTCTCTTTGCTACATAAACCTCTGGCGCGCATTGCTGACTTCCACCATGTGACCCACCTGAACGCGGAGTTTAACCATGCGCTGCTTCAGGTGGATGCCGAACTTGCCGGTGATTACGCCGATTGCGAAGTGGCGTTTGCCTTGTGGCAGGGTCAGGACAAAATTGCTGAGGCGCGACAGGCGCCTGGCAGCGAGATTATTGATGAACGAGGCGTCTGGGCTGAACGTTTAAGCGTGGCAATGCCCGTCGAAAATCCGCTGCTGTGGAGCGCTGAAACGCCGAATTTATACCGCTTAACGGTCGCGCTGTATCACGCTGACGGCCGGTTGCTGGAAGTGGAAGCCTGCGATGTGGGCTTCCGTGAAGTGGAAATCAGCAATGGCTTACTCAAACTCAATGGTAAGCCGCTGCTGATTCGCGGGACCAACCGCCATGAGCACCACCCGGAAAATGGCCAGGTGGTGGATGAAGCCACCATGCGTCGCGACATTGAGCTGATGAAACAGCACAATTTTAACGCGGTGCGCTGCTCTCATTACCCCAACCATCCGTTGTGGTATCGCCTGTGTGACCAGTACGGTCTGTATGTGGTAGATGAAGCCAACATCGAGACGCACGGCATGATCCCGATGAGCCGTCTGTCAGATGATCCTCAATGGCTCCCGGCGATGAGCGAGCGCGTTACCCGCATGGTACAACGTGACCGCAACCACCCGTCGATCATCATCTGGTCACTGGGCAACGAATCGGGCCACGGAGCCAGCCATGATGCGCTTTACCGTTGGGTGAAAACCACCGATCCAACGCGCCCGGTGCAGTACGAGGGAGGTGGTGCGAACACGGCGGCAACCGATATTATTTGCCCGATGTATGCCCGAGTCGATCAGGATCAGCCTTTCCCGGCGGTGCCAAAGTGGTCGATCAAAAAATGGGTCAGCATGCCAGATGAAACTCGTCCGCTGATCCTGTGTGAATATGCGCATGCAATGGGTAACAGCTTTGGCGGGTTCGCTAAATACTGGGAGGCGTTCCGTGCTTACCCCCGCCTGCAGGGCGGTTTTGTCTGGGACTGGGTCGATCAGGCGCTGACCAAAACCGATGAAAACGGTGAGACCTTCTGGGCCTATGGCGGCGACTTTGGAGACACGCCAAACGATCGTCAGTTCTGCATGAACGGTCTGGTCTTCCCGGACCGCACGCCACATCCGGCGTTGTATGAAGCTCAGCGTGCGCAGCAATTTTTCCAGTTTACGCTTATCAGCACCTCGCCACTGGCGATTGAGGTGACCAGCGAATTCCTGTTCCGCGATACCGATAACGAAACCCTGCACTGGTCGATTGTGCGTGATGGGGACACCCTCGCGAAGGGTGACGTGGTGCTGTCGATCCCGGCAGAAGGGACGCAGCGTATTGAACTGTCTGTACCAACGCTTGCTGCCGCTTCGGGTGAAGTCTGGCTGAATGTCGATGTTTATCAGCGAGATGCCACGCCGTGGTCGCCGCAGCATCATCTCTGCGCCTGGGATCAGTGGTCACTGCCTGCACCGCTGTTTGTTGCACCGGTTTCCGACGTTTCTGAACGCCCAACATTGACCATCGGTAACGACACCTTTGTTGTTGAACGGGCGCAGCAGCGTTGGGCATTTTCCCGTCAAAGTGGGCATCTGACACAGTGGTGGCGTAACGGGCAACCGACGCTGCTTTCTCCGGTTATCGACAACTTTACCCGTGCGCCGCTGGACAACGATATTGGCGTGAGTGAAGTGACGCGTATCGATCCGAATGCGTGGGTGGAGCGCTGGAAAGCCGCAGGTATGTATGAACTAACACCGCTGCTGTTGCAGTGCGAAGTGCAGGAAAATGCCAGAGACATTACAGTGATTACGCGTCATGGCTGGCAACACAACGGCAAGACGCTGTTTATCAGTCAGAAGTGGTGGCGCATTGCTGGTGACGGAGCATTGCAGGTTGAGGTTGATGTGCAGGTTGCAGAAGACGTTCCACCGCCGGCGCGTATTGGCTTGCACTGTCAGCTTGCAGAAGTGCCGCCGCAAGCGACCTGGCTTGGGCTGGGGCCTTATGAGAACTACCCGGACCGCAAGCTGGCGGCCCGCCAGGGGTTGTGGACGCAGGATCTGTCGCAGTTGCACACGCCCTATATTTTCCCCAGTGAGAACGGACTTCGTTGCGACACGCGGGCGCTACGTTATGGCGCGCATCAACTGAATGGTCGATTCCATTTCTCGTTAAGCCGCTACAGTCAGCAGCAGTTGAATGAGACGACTCATCGCCATTTGCTGCGTGAAGAAGCCGGATGCTGGTTACAGTTAGATGCGTTCCATATGGGGCTGGGGGGCGATGACTCCTGGAGTCCGAGCGTGTCACCGGAATTTGTACTGAGTGAAAACGCGGTGCGTTACACCTTCCTCTGGTCTCAGGACTAAACTTAACTCGTCAGGCGCGGCGGGAATCCACCCGTCGCGTAACTCACTTCGGAGATGTTCTCATGAAGTATGTTGATGGGTTTGTGGTAGCGGTGCCTGCAGATAAGAAGGAGGCCTATCTGCAACTGGCGGCCAAAGCGGCACCGCTGTTCAAAGAGTTTGGTGCCACGCGTGTGGTGGAGTGTTGGGCAGACGATGTGCCCTCAGGCAATATCACCGATTTTCGCATGGCGGTAAAAGCTGAAGATCATGAAGAGGTGGTTTTCAGCTGGATTGAGTACCCTTCCAAAGAAGTCCGCGATGCCGCCAATCAAAAAATGATGGCCGATCCCCGCATGCGGGAAATGGGCGATGCGATGCCTTTCGACGGCAAACGCATGATCTACGGCGGCTTTGCCCCGATCCTCGATGAGTGAGTATCCCCTTCGCTCACAAGCTCAACCGGTTATGCAGAACGCACTGCCACACCGGTTGCGGCTTTGCTACCTTTCATTTCGCGCGCAGTTTCCAAGATTATTTTCTGCCCAGCTTATAAATGCGTCTTTCGGCAATGCCTTACTGTACAGCCAGCCTTGCCCGAACTGTACGCCATGCTGGTAAAGCCAGGATAGCTGACCTTCGGTTTCAATGCCTTCTGCCACCATTGCCAGTTTCAGGGCTTTTGCCATCTCGACGATATGGGTAGTCATATTTTTATATTCGAGGGCATCGACAAAGGATTTATCGATTTTGATGATATCGACGTCCAGATTTTGCAGATAACTGAGGCTTGAATACCCCGTGCCAAAATCATCGATAAAGATGGCGTGTCCGGCGGCGCGCAGGGCAGAGATGGTCGGCATGCTGGTGGCCGGATCGGCAAAACCGCGTTCGGTCACTTCCAGGGCGATTTGCGAGGAAGAGAGCTGCCATTGTGTGAGTAATGCGTGTATCTGGTTCGGTACCGTCGAGGTGAGCAAATCAGAAGGCTCAAGATTGATGGAGACATGCTGATCCGGGTGGGCTTTTAGCCAGGGCCCCATATCCTCGAACACTTTTTCTATGATGAGTTTTGTCAGTTGTGGCATCAGCCCAGTTTGTTCCGCAAGCGGGATAAAGGTATCCGGATAAAGCAGTCCTCCGTCACGTTGCCGCCAGCGAACTAACGCTTCTGCGCCGACGATTCTTCCGCTCTCAAGCGCGACAATCGGCTGGTAAAACATCTCAATTTCCCGCGCGCGAATGGCATCCAGTAAACGGTAACTGGGGGACTGCAAGCGGCGAAGAATACGAATTAATAAGAAAGCGATCGCCAGACTGAGCAGTAACCCCACCGGTAGCCAGATGGCGAGCAACCGCAGCCAGCTTTGCTCCAGGGGAGCAAGTGAAGCCCATGTGATGATGGCGATCCCCATCTCCGGGACTGGTGTGATATTCCATGCGGCATTACTTGCCTGAATCTGAACCGGATGCTGGCTGTTAATCTGATTAAGCACCTCGGCAGTCGGGGCTTTGCTGTTGCTGGTAATGACCCGTTTGGTGTTGATACCAATGAGCGCCACGTTAATCGGCCAGGAGCCGGATGAGACGACGTCAATAAATGACTGGGGATCGGTCATGATGATATGACGTTCGGTCCCGATAGCGACCATGTACTGCGTCAGCCCCAGATCGTTATGGCTGGTGAGCCAGGCACGAAACCCGTCAGTCGTCATTTTTTCCGGGGGAGGAAATGCCGTGCCTTCACTGTCACTTTCCAGCGATGAGCACTCAGGCATGTTGTGATCGAGATAAATCACTTCCTGCACATAGCGAAAGGTATAGGAGACCCGGCGCATCATCAGTAGATGTTCCGGGCTACAGGGTACGCCCTCGAAACTATCCAGGTGACGAAGAGCTGCTTTTCCTTGATTCACTACCTTTTCGGCACGCATTTTCACAAGCCGGGAGAAGGTGTCCAGCTCGTGCATAAATGTCTCTTCCGCCTGACGATGCGAAAGCCAGATACTCAGGGCTACAGGTACAAGAACGGCGAAAAGGAGAACAGCGGTAATAAGGCTAACCAATCGTCGGTTTGTCATGATCAAAAATCCCTGTTTGATACTGAGAAACATGCGTATTTGAAGTCCACAAATGTTATAACACGCGACAATGATTGATTTCTTTCAGGAATTGCGGGATGAAGAAAAAAGAATTCGTAACCCAGGATCTCCTTAGCAAAATTTATCAATTTAGTGATTCTGGTCCGCGAAAACTCCCCCCTGAAAGACAGCTTGCCGAAGAGTACGGCGTTTCGCGATTTACCGTGCGCCAGGCGATTGAGAAACTTGCCAGCATTGGCGTGGTGCGGATCGTGCAAGGATCCGGGATCTGGATCAATGAGCAGGCGCGCAACAACCCGCTGGTCTACAACTCGATCACCGAAAAACGCTTCGATCAGATTCGCTTTCGCATGGTCAGCCTGCATAAAAAACGCCCGGACAGAGACGAACAGCAGATTTTTGGCCTCAGCGATGAGCGCTTTATCTGGCAGTTCTGCCGCCTGCGTTTTGTCGATGAAGAGGCGGTACAGATTGAGATATCACGTATGCCGGTCGAGGATTTTAGCGATCTTAATCAGCAGGTGATTGAAAGCTCATTGCAGCAGTATGTGCTGGGGAAGGGGTATCAGATTTCCCACATGCTGACGACCTACCGTGCTGTTTCCGTTAGCCGAGATCAGGCGGCATTACTGGGCTGCAAAAAGGGCAGCCCGGCCATGCACATCAGCAATCGCGGTATTCTGGAAGGGGGACGGGTGTACGAAATAAGCGACATCATCGACATCAACTACACCTGCACTTACGTCATCCCCCATAATCGCCAGAACCTGGCGTTCCGCAAAGGCGAGCAGTGATCAGGGCGTATGAATTGTCCCGTCCGGTAAGCGGCTCTGCGTCCATTCATGCGGGCGATAGAGTACCGGGTGGCGCAGCCCCTCTTCTTCGTTAAACGTGACGCCAATGCCTGGCGTTTGCGTCGGATAGACAAAACCGTCTTTGACAACCGGCGCGCCAGGGAAAACGGCGTCGGTGGTGGCTGAGCGCGGAATGTACTCCTGAATAGCGGCATTGTGCAGGTGAATATTCAGATGTGTATTTACCGCCACGCCAATCGGCGTCATGTCGCCAGGACCGTGCCACGCGAGGCGTACGCCAAAGGCCTGGCATAGCACCGCCAGTTTCAGCGCTGGCGTGATGCCGCCAATCTGTGAAATATGACAGCGAATAAAATCGATGCGGCGGTTCACAATCAGTTCGTGCCACTCTGCCGGGTTATTGAAAAGCTCCCCCATCGCCAGCGGAACGCTACTGTGCTGGCGGACTTGCTCAAACCAGCCGCTCTGCTGAGGCGGCAGAATATCTTCAATAAAATAGGGCTGATATGGCTCCAGTAGTTTAGCCAGTTGTACCGCCTGTTGCGGAAAGAGGCGCTCGTGCACGTCGTGCAAAATCTGCAAGCCGTAGCCATATTTTTCCCGCAGCGCTTTGAACATCGCCACGGTGTTGCTCATGTATTCCTGTTGATCAAAATACGCACCTGGCGTGGGATTGCCGGGCGTATGCAACTGCTCAGGTGTACCGCCGTAAAAGCCTAACTGGCAGCGAATGTGGCGGTAGCCCTGCTCGCGAAGACGGTCTACGCTGGCGAACAGTTCCTCCAGGGTCTCACCGCTGGCATGGCTGTAGGCCGGGATGGCATTGCGCGATTGCCCGCCGAGCAACTGGTAAAGGGGCATTCCCGCCAGCTGTCCTTTGATGTCCCAGAGTGCCATATCCACACCGGAAATTGCGTTGTTCATCACCGGGCCATTCCGCCAGTACGCATTGACGTTCATCATCTGCCACAGATCTTCAATGTGGTTTGCATCACGACCGATCAGCAGCGGTTTAAGGTACTCATCCACCATCGCTTTAACCGCCAACGGGCGCTGCTGGAAGGTGGCACAACCGTGTCCTGTTATGCCTTTGTCCGTAGTGACGCGCACGGTCACCAGGTTGTGTCGGTCAGGACGGGTGATAAAACATTCGACATTTTGAATCAGCGTTGGCGTCACGGGGAGACTCCTTTACAACGAGGTGATAGCCAGAATGGTTATTATCTTCCCCTTAATTTTCGCTCAAGGTAAACCCTTTTTTAATATAAATATTTTGGTCAGTTATTTGATTTGTTTTTAATTAAAAACCATACCAATTTCATGTATGGAGGTGATTTTACTGCTTTATGGTGGCGAATTGTGATGTGAGTCATCTTTTATTGGTTTGTTTTGTCATTTTTCTTTCTTTACTCTTTAAGACAAGTATTAAAACGACAATATTCCTGCAGGAGCTTTTATGGGGACGCAAGAAGCCATCAACAATATTATCCGTCTGGTGGGTGGGAAGGATAATATCAACAATGTCTGGCATTGCATGACGCGCTTACGCTTTGATCTTATTGACGATAACAAAGTTGACCAGGGAGCGATCAAAGCGCTGCCCGGTGTCATGGGCGCGCAGTTGCAGAGCGACCAGTTCCAGATTGTTATTGGCCCGAAAGTAAACAGCTGGTACGAGCAAATGCTGACCGTGCTAGGCAATAAACCGGATGCCGCCAGCCCGGCAAAAGGGCGTAAAAGCCTGGTCTCAATGTTTATGGATACTGTTTCCGGCGTATTTGGGCCGATTGTACCCGCCATTGCCGGTGCCGGGATGATCAAAGGACTATTGGCCGGACTCATTGCCCTGAAGCTGGTTTCTGCGAAGAGCGACACGGTGGTGATTATTGATTTGATCGCCAGCGGGGTCTTTTACTTCCTGCCGTTTTTCCTTGCCGTATCAGCCGCAAAAATCTTTAAAACCAACGAATACCTGGCGGCGGCGGTGGCGGCCTGTTTGATGTATCCGTCGTTGATTGATGCAGCGAAAGCGCTGGCGACACACCAGGACGGGGCAGTGAGCGCCCTGTGGTTGTTGAATGCGATCCCGGTGTCGGTATTTAACTATGCCTCCAGCGTCATTCCGGTCATCTTCTCTATTCTGGCGCTGAGCTACATCCACCGCTGGGTCGACAGATTCATGCCGGACGTGCTGAAAACGGTCTTTACCCCGACATTGACTCTGTTCCTCGGTGCGCTGGCGGCGCTGGTTATTATCGGCCCAATCGGTATTTATCTCGGCAAAGCGCTGGCGTGGTTTATCGAAGGGCTATTTGGCGTCTCGGCCAGCTTTGCCGGACTGGTGGTGGGAGCGATTCGCCCGGTGGCGATCCTCACCGGCATGCACCATGCCATGACCCCGATCGCCCTGCAAAACTTCAGCGACCGTGGCTACGACATGCTGATGCCGATGATGTTTATGGCGAATATGGCAATTGCTGGATCCACCTTTGCCATCTGGCGTATCAGCAAAAACCGCCAGGACAAAACGGTCACCCTGTCAGCGGCGATTTCTGCCCTGTTGGGGATCACTGAACCGGCGCTGTTTGGGGTGCTGACCCGCTATAAAAAGGCCTTTATTGCCGCCACGGTGGCAAGCTCCCTGGCCTCCGCGTTTATTGCCTTCTTCGGTGTCCGGCTCTATGGCTACATTTTGTCGAGTATCTTCAGTCTGCCAGCCTATATTGGTCCGTACTTTGTTTATGCCCTCTCCGGCGTGGTGATGGCCCTGGTGCTCTCTTTTGTGTTAACCACCATGCTGGTGGGAAAAGAAACCACTGAATAACTTACCGTCGGTGCGCCAGTCGGCGCACCAGATGGTCTCCGGCCATTTGCACGCCCTGAACCATCACCAGTAAAATCACTACCGTCCCGAGCATCACCTGATCGTTAAAACGTTGATAGCCATAACGAATCGCCAAATCACCTAATCCGCCTCCCCCGATAACCCCCGCCATGGATGAGAAGCCAATCAGCATCACCACGGTCAGCGTGATCCCTGCCAGCAGGGTAGGGAGCGCTTCCGGCAACAGTGCTTTGGTAATCACATGCCACGGGCTACCACCCATTGAGAGAATAGCTTCAATACGCCCGTAGTCGACCTCATCCAGCGCGCTTTCCGTCAGGCGGGCGAAGAAGGGAAAGGCGCCAATGGTAATCGGCACAATCGCCGCCGTGCTGCCCAGCGTTGTGCCAATCAGCAAGCGGGTAAATGGAATCAGTGCTATCAGCAACACGATAAACGGCAGTGAACGACCAAAGTTGATTATCGCACCCAGTAGGGCGTTGAGCCGTGGCATCGGCACCAGGCCATTTTTGCGTGAAATAAACAGAATCACGCCAAGTGGTAAGCCAATCAGTACGGTAAAAAGTGACGCCAGCGCCACCATATAGAGAGTATCCAGCGTGCCGTCGACCAGCAACGGCCAGAGGTCTTCCCAACTCATGCTACCCCGCATAATGGCCTCCCGTTAAAACCGTGACGAGCAAGGAAATCGCGTTCAGCCTGCGGATCGTGCAGTAGCGCCTGGCGCAATCTGGACCAGGGGGCGACCAGCAGGTCGGCGATTTTTCCACTCTCAATGACTTCGCCGTTTTCCAGCAGAGCTGCGTGATCGCAGAGCGTTTTCACCACCTCCAGCTCATGGGTAATCAGCACAATGGTCAGCTTCAGCTTCTGGTTAATGTCGGCCAGAAGCTCCAGCACCGAGGCGGTGGTTTCCGGGTCGAGCGCGCTGGTGGCCTCGTCGCAAAGCAGCACATCGGGGCGAGCCGCCAGTGCCCGGGCGATACCTACACGCTGTTTCTGCCCGCCGGAAAGCTGAGAAGGGAAGGCCTGCGCTTTGTCACTGAGCCCTACCAGCCAGAGGAGTTCTTCCACTCGCTCCTGGCGCAGTGCTTTCGGTGTACCGGCAATCTCCAGCGGTACGGCGACGTTGTCCGCCACCGTGCGGGCATGGAGCAGATTGAAGTGCTGGAAAATCATGCCGGTGCGCAGGCGGTGCTCGCGCAGTCCGGCTTTGTCGAGTTGCGTGATATCACTGCCGTTGATGGTGATGCGGCCCGTGGTGGGCCGCTCCAGCAAGTTCAGACAGCGGATCAGGGTGCTTTTCCCCGCGCCGCTGCGCCCCAGGATGCCGTAAATGGCTCCTTTCGGTACGCTCAGCGACACGTTGTTCAGTGCCGGTCGGCCCGTTCCGGCATAGGTTTTACTCAGCCCTTCAATGTCAATCATGACTGCGGGGCAACCGGGATCACGGAGCCGTTGTAGGTTTTACGAATAAATTCGGCTACCTGCGGCGAGGTCAGATCTTTTGCCAGCTCTTTGATACGCGGATCGTTGGCAAGATTCGGGTTAGTCACCAGAATGTTGGCATACGGGTTGTGGTCAGCACTTTCCAGGCCCAGAGCATCTTTGGCCGGTGACAGACCCGCTTCCAGCGCATAGTTACCGTTAATCACCGCCAGGGCGACATCATCCAGTGAGCGTGGGATCTGTGGCGATTCCACTTCCAGAATCTTCAGATGTTTCGGGTTTTCCACGATATCTTTCGGCGTGGCCAGCGTGCTCGCCGGGTCGGTGAATTTCGCGTCCAGTTTGATGAGGCCCTGGCTTTGCAGCAGGAACAGCGCACGGCTCAGGTTGGTGACATTGTTCGGCACGGCGACGGTAGAACCATCCGGTACGGATTTGAAATCTTTGTATTTATGCGAGTAAATGCCCAGCGGTTCGATATGTACTGTGGCGGCAACGGCAAAGGTTTTACCCAGCGCTTTTTCCTGGCTTTTCAGGTACGGCACGTGCTGGAAGTAGTTCGCATCCACGTCACCGCTCGCAAGCAGTTCATTGGCGTTGGCGCCGCTGGTCAGTTCAACGATTTTGATATCCAGTTTTGGATCCAGTTTTTTAACGTAGTTGAGGATCTCTGCGTGCGGAACCGGGTCCGCTGCAATACGCAGTGTTTCAGCCTGAGCAGTACCCCATGCCAGAGAAAGAGACAACGCCACCCCTGCCAGTTTAAATGCGGCATATTTCATGATGTTTTTCCTTATGTTGTTATGGTTTATACGATCAATTGTTCACTGCGTTCGCGCAGCACATCGCGGTAGTACCGCTCGGCTACATCCGGGTGAGAACGTAAGCGGCCCTTCAGGTAGTTCCAGCCTACATCTCGTAAAAGGGGGTTATGTGGATCGCTTTCTGGCCCCAGTGCGTCACGTGCCAGTGATTCAGGTAAGGCATAGACCGGGACGACGGCGTCCAGTTGAGCGCCAAGGAAGAAGGCAATCGACAAGCGATCTTGTCCCGCCGGTGGGGAGATCACGCGGTGCACGGTGGCACGCAGGTAGCCGTTGGTTGCCAGTTCCAGCAGTTCACCAATATTGACAACAAAGCTGCCCGGCAGCGGGGTGGCATCAATCCAGTTATCCGGCGAAATTTCGACCTGTAAACCTTTCTGCTCATCCTGCAACAGGAAGCTTAAAAAGCCGGAGTCTTTGTGCGCGCCCACGCCCTGATTGCTCTGGTTATTCTCCTGGCCTGGATAGCGAATCAGTTTGATGTGTTCGTTAGGCTTATCACCATAGAGGGTATCAAACGCATTGGCGGGCAGTTCCAGCGCTTCGGCAAACGCACGCAACAGGACAATGGCCATTTCGGTCATTGATTTCTGCCATTCCAACAGCGTGGTTTTCAGGGAGGGTTGTTCTTGTGGCCACAGGTTTGGCCCTTGCAGTCGACGCCAGCGCGGGTCATTGTCGCTCACCAACAGTGCAGAACGCTCGGCACCAATATCAAATTGTTCACGCCAGTCCGGCTTGCCGCGGGTCAGCTCTGAAGCGGCACGGTTATAGCCACGAAAATGGGGAGAGTGAATCATCGCCACTTGCTGTTTTTGTTCATCGTTTAAGGCAAAAAAGCGGCGGGCTTCCTGCTGAACGGCGCGTTGCAGGTCGTCATTAACACCGTGATGGGTGAGGTAGAAGAAGCCGATATCGCGCGCGGCGGTGCGCAGTTGTTCGAGAAAGGCATCCCGCTCAGCGGGATTGAAGTACCGCGCGAGGTTGAGGATCGGTAAGGTGGTGGCGTTCATTGTGTTCTCCGAATAAAGGTTCGCAGGTGTTCGTTCTTTTTAGAGTCCGGGGTTCGGCACAACAGCAGCGCATCATGATGCTTTCCTCACATGTGGTTTAAAGGCAGCTTGCCTTAAGCGAAAAAATTCAACCAATAACGTTCTTTTCTAATTTATGTCCGCGTGGGGTTCGTTGCTTTTGCGAAAAACAGATAAAGCCAGGTGGTTGCAGTGGGCGAATAAATTCGATAGACTTTTGTTATGTTATAACAATACACGCGAGAGTAAGATGAAACCCGATATTCACCCGCACTACCGCACCGTGGTGTTTCATGACACCAGTGCGAACCAGTACTTCAAAGTTGGCTCGACGATCAAAACCGATCGCGAGATTGAACTGGAAGGCGAAACCTACCCGTACGTCACGCTGGATGTCTCTTCGGCATCACACCCGTATTACACGGGCAAGCAAAAAGTGGTGGGAACAGAAGGGAGTGCGGCGCGCTTCCAGCAGCGTTATGGCCGTTTTATTGGAACCAAGCGGGACTAAATTATGCAGGTGCTTAACTCTTTACGCAGTGCGAAACAACGCCACCCTGACTGCCAGATTGTCCGGCGCAAGGGGCGTATTTATGTGATTTGCAAATCCAACCCGCGCTTTAAAGCGGTGCAGGGTAGAAAGAAAAAACGTTAACCGCGAAAGCCTTCCAGGGTTTGCCGTTGCTTGCCGTCGGTCGTGAAGTTGTCGGCGGCAAGCCACTGGCAAAATGCCCGATCCAGATGTGGCCATTCACTATCAATCACTGAAAACCAGTCGGTATCGCGATTGTGCCCTTTCGTGACCAGCGCCTGGCGAAAGCGCCCCTCATACTGAAATCCTAACCGCTGTGCTGCCCGTCGTGACGGCTCGTTCAGGCTGTTGCATTTCCACTCATAACGGCGGTAGCCGAGCGTCTCCATGGCATAACGCATCAGCAGCCACTGTGCTTCCGTCGCGGCAATAGTCCGTGTCATCAGTGGTGAGAAATGAACACTACCTACCTCCACGACGCCGTTACTGGCATCAATTCGCATTAACGAGAGCGAACCGACCGCTGACTGCGTGCGCTTATCTATCACCGCAAAGTGAACCGGATCGTTTAATTCGCAGACGCTGGCGACCCATGCGGTATAGGATTCCAGGTCTTTATCCGGCTCACGTAGCAGCCAGGTCCAACTACTGGCATTGCCCGCCAGGCTGTGCGCGGCAAACAGAGCCGGTGCATGTTCCAGTCGCAGAGGCTCGAGACGACAGTACTGGCCTTCCAGCGTCACGCGTTGTGGAACAGGGCGCGGTTGCCAGTCGGGAAGCGCATCGCCCACGGGTTGTCCGTAAAGATTGAGTTGACTCATAGTGGCTCCTTTGTGCAGTGAGATTCAGCGTAGGGCTTCGCTGGTTCCATAAGAAGTGCCATCAGGCTATATTTTTATGGAACCACTTATGGAGCCTGAAGATGAATATCCCCGATGAAGCGCTTAAAGCGCTCCTGTGCCCGGCGCTGGATGAGCGCAATGGCTTAACCCGCCAGCGCGTGCTTTACCTGACGTTGCGGGACGCGATTCTTAGCGATCGGCTGAAAGCTGACAGTCTGCTACCCGGTTCGCGGATACTGGCGAAAGATGTGGGCGTTTCACGCAATACGGTGAATGCGGCGCTCGACCAGTTAGCCATCGAGGGATTTGTGGCGCGTGAACGTCAGGGAACGCGTGTACGCATGTTAGCCAGTGCGCCAGAAGTACAGGAAGCTCCCGCTGTCGCGCTGGCCCGGCGGGTAAAAACCCTGCCTCAGGGCGTCACCCGTAACTCCCCTATTTTCACGTTTACACCGGGGCTACCTGCGGTGAATTACTTTCCGATGGCGACCTGGCGAAGACTTTCGGAGCGCGTCTGGCGTGAAGAGGGAAGTGCATTGCTGGGATATGGCGATTCTGCTGGGGAATTGCGCTTACGGGTGGCGATTGCCCGCCATCTGGCTTTAGCACGCGGTATTCACTGTGATGCGCAGCAGATTGTGATTACCGAAGGTGCACAGGATGCGTTGATGCTCTGTATCCATTTGCTCTGCGATCCCGGCGACAACGCGTGGGTTGAAGAGCCGGGGTATAACGGAGCGAAAAGTGCATTTCTTGCGGCGGGACTGAATGTCACCGGTATACCGCTGGATGGTGAAGGCATGATATTACCGACTGGCGAACCTTTGCCACGCATCATGTATACCTCTCCTTCCCACCAGTACCCACTGGGCTATGTGATGAGTGCGGCAAGGCGATTACAGATACTGGAGGCGGCGAGAAGCGCCGGGAGCTGGATAATCGAAGATGATTATGACAGCGAATTTCGCTATCTCGGCGATCCCGTTCCGGCAATGCTTGGCATGCTTCCTCACCCGCCGGTGGTGTATCTGGGGACGTTCAGTAAGACGTTATTCCCGTCTCTACGTATTGGCTTTATGGTGATGCCGCCCTCACTCGCACAGGTCGCCGCGCCGGTGATTAGCAGTCTGCTACGCGGCGGGCATCGCGTGGAGCAACGAGTATTAGCGCACTTTATCGAAGAAGGACATTACTCGCGCCACCTGGCGGCTATGCGGCGTCTCTATCGTAAACGGCAGGAGCAGCTACGGGAAACCATCAAGGGTGAATGGGGCGACTTTCCTTACCAGATACTGGGCGGAGAAGGGGGAATGCATTTGACGCTGGCTATACCGGGGATTGACGATTTGGCGGTTGTGCGTGAGGCGCGAAAATTTAACCTTGCTCCTCATGCACTCAGTCGTTTTTACTTACAGCCAACACCGGGAGTCAGCGGCCTGGTGCTGGGTTACGGTAATACCTCTGCCAGTCTGTTTCGCGGTGGTGTGCGTACGCTCGTGCGCCTGATTATGTGCTCTCAGGGTGGGTGTGTTGATTCTCCCGTCCCTTGAGTTCAGGTGTTATTCGTAGCTAGCGATCACTTCCACCGAAGCTTTAGCGGGGCCGCCGGAAACATCACGGTCGGGAATCCGTACATAGCGTGCTGCCATTTTGATAGTGCCATCGCCAGTCATAGCCGCACTGTTAATCGGATAAGCAGTTGATCGGTATGCTGTCGGGTTGAGGGTATTTGCGTGTATCCAGGTGTCAAAAATCACAGGACTGGCAGGCGTTCCTGTACCAAGTGTCGAAGCATCACCCCAGGCAAGTTGGATGCCGTAACCTCTTGCCCCGGCTCCATCCAGTTCAATCGTGCTGGCGGGGGCATTAAGGCCAGAAACAATACCTGTTCGCGGATGAATCTGGATACGGACTGGACCATTTTGACTGCCGTTTGCCACTAGCGCAGGTAAGCCGGAAGATGTCCCCGCCGTTAAGCTTGCTCCCCCGCCATAACCCGCTGCATTTGGGCAACTCAGTCTAAAGCTGGAATCCACCCACTCCGATTTACCCCCACCCGAGCCATCATAGCGGCCCAACTGAACGATTTTACTCCCGCCGACTATATTGCAGGTGCCATTGATCAATGCCGCAGAACCTTTTGTTTCCATACTGGCCCAAACGAGGTTTGTACCTCTCGCCACCATTGAGGAAGACGAGAGCGTATCAGTACCATTCGGGGCGATTAAAAACTCCACCGTTGGTCCGGTAAAGTCCAGTGAACCGGCGGGAAGATTACCGGGAATCTTCCACAGATAAAGACTGAACCAGTTGCCGTACGCAGTGGTAGAAAGTTGTGCATGCGCAAATGAAAATGCAAAATCGGGCCATGCGGATACCGGTACACGCTGTACGCCTACAGATATTTCGTCAGTAATTACAGAGATACCCAATCCCTGAATATTCGTTGGGTAAATTTTATGCGTGTAGCCGTCATAGCTCGGCTCATTTGGTAATTTATCCCCTGAAGTGGTGCCGTTTAGCGTCAATGCTAATTTGATCCAGGAAGAGTCACAGCGAAGGTCAGCAAGTACATTATAAGATCGTCGGATGGCATATAGCGCGGTGTAGTCCGGGATGTTGCTTCCCAATACCACATTCACAGGAGGAAGGGTAAACGTACTGTTTTTCGCTGGACCCGTGCAGGTTACAACTGCTGCATAGACCGCAGGCGAGATACTATAAAAAACAATGCCAATCAGTAAAAGATAACGCCACATAATATCATCCCTGTTGCTAAACCATTCTCGCTAATGGTCGCACAATAGTTCCGCAAGAAAAGATATTACATACCTTCACTGAAATAAGGTGCTGCATGATAATCATTCTGCAGAGTATTGTTTGGGATTTTTATCCTGTCGTATAAATTTAAATAATCTGAGTGTCTGGTGAAAGATACACATCGTCCATTTTGAGTAGGTCTACGGAGCTACTTTTACCCTGCCGGCAGCCCGTTCCCGCCAGGGGGCGGATGCCGGGTCGGTTTACTAAACACTAACGGGACGGGCAAGCGTGAAGATATCGTAAAAAGAGAGTTCACCTTTGCGGGCAACCATTTTCTGTAACTGGGATTTGCTGTCGATATCCACCCCGGGTGACGCGAGAATGGCGCTGATCAGTTCCTGTGGCACAAAACGAGTGTTGTACCATTCGCCGTTATAGCACACGCGAAAATCCAGCACGTCGATATCGTCGTAGTGATAGCGCGGATAGACATCAAAGAAAAAGAACGCGTTAAGCAGAGCAAACAACACAAACAGCAGCCAGACGGAACCCGCCAGGGTATCGGATTGCAGCATAACGGCGAGGGTCGCAAAAAAAGCGACGTACATGCCGACAAAAAGGCCTGGGTGTTTGCGAATAAAGCTGATGCTAAAACGTGGACGATTGTCACGTTTTTCGCGTTGGTTAATGTCGTCAATGGTTTCGTTGAGCAGCCGCTGGATCTCTGTCATCTGACGCCTTCAATAATGTGGTATGCAGGTAATAGCGTATTTTAAGTTGCCGCAATGTGTGAAAAAAGTAACAGTTGTGCGGCAAAAAATGATAACAGTTATGCGTTTCCTTTCACTAACGTTTTAATGACACGCGCCGGGTTGCCACCCACAACGGTATTCGCTGCGACATCTTTTACCACGACGGCCCCGGATGCGATAACGGCATTATCACCGATGGTAATGCCTGGGTTAATCACCGCACGGCCACCAATCCAGACGTTATTGCCAATGCGAACGGGCTTACCAAATTCGACACCGCTATTACGCTCGGTTGCATCCAGTGGGTGAGTAGCTGTGTAAATATGCACCCCTGGCGCCAACATACAGTTGTCACCAATATGAATAGGACAGACATCCAGCATCACGCAATCAAAATTGGCGTAGAATTCTTTACCTAAATAAATATTGTAGCCATAGTCACAGCGAAAGCTGGGTTCGATATAGGCTCCCGTGCCTTGACCCAATAATTCTGAAAGTATCGCCTTACGTTCGGCTTTGTCGGATGGACTTGAGTGATTATAGCGGTGAAGTAACTCTCTGGCGCGCATACGGTCAGCACGCAAGGTCTCATCAGCAGGCTGGTAGGGAAGTCCCGAAATCATTTTTTGTTTTTCTTCATTCATGAAGATAACGCGCACCTGCTAAAGCAAAGGATAAACTGAAGCCATATAATGTGGCTGAAGACTAGCGTACAAATTTCCACACAGAAGAGGGGATTTTGTCATAAAGTTTATTCATTGTCAGTTCAGCCAGACGATGATCGGCTGCTGAATAAAACACCGTAAGTTCATCGTCTGGTAGTTCGTATTTATTTTTTTCAATAACGCGTTCCAGGGTGTCAATTGACTGACAGCGTCGTAAACGCATCAAATAATCAACTTTGGTTAATGGCTTGTCAGACATAAATTTACCTTTACTGGTTGTAATATTTAACAGGAATGGCTAACGGGGTTAGCCTTGCTCACATTGACGAAACAACGGAAAAGGCTGTTGCCTGATTTACGCCATTTCTGTAAGTCTTGTGTGTTGATACCATAACTACTGAACAGCATGAACGTATCGTCAAGGTATTCATCTATCTGTTCAATCAACTTATTATCTTCATTGTACTTAATTTTATAATTAAGTGCGAAGGTTGCTATATGTTCAATCAACTCATTTAACTGCAAATTGATTGCGGAAGTAGGATCGTTAACCCATCCATGATGGCTTTCTTCAAGATTGACGAGGCAATCATGGTACAACGTTTCGCAGAGAAATTTAAGCTGCGCGATATCATGCCTTTTTGGCGAGTATTCGTCCATAACGCATCCCCTTCTGAGTCGCTTTTTTTTACTAACCAAACATTGCTCGGGATGGAAACTTCTGATCTGACCAGCAGCATATGCTGCCTTCCTCATTGATTTAACTATAAGCTAGTCTTAAAAAGATTTCATTGCGCTATTACGAAAAATTACAATTATTGCGTTTTATCACCCAAGTTTGGTTAAATCACGAATCTAAAGTAGGGCTTTTACTATTGAATTTCCAGCAATTACGGTGATAACAATCCTTAAACTTCATCAGGTTAGCATACCGCAACGGTTATTTAAGATTATATAAATATCTTGCGCAGAGAATAACCAGGAATATTCTTACTTAAACTGATTGTACCAGTTTATTAAGAATTATACCTCAATATATAAGATGTACTCTCAATGCCGTATTAATTCTAAGCCTTATTTATCAGGCACAAAATAAACAATCAGACAATAAGTGTATTTAATGATTTTGAAGTAAAGATATGAAAAAGGCCGCTTGCGCGGCCTTTCATTTAGCAAACTTAGTGTTGCTCAACCTTATGACTGTGCTCTACATCTTCACTCTTGCGACTAAAGCGGCGGCGTACCACCACAAAGAACACTGGAACGAAGAAGATAGCCAGAACGGTCGCCGTGATCATACCGCCCATTACGCCAGTACCTACGGCGTTCTGCGCGCCAGAGCCTGCACCAGAGCTGATAACCAGAGGCAGAACCCCAAGGATGAACGCCAGAGAGGTCATCAGGATAGGTCGCAGACGCATACGTACAGCTTCCAGCGTCGCTTCAATAAGTCCTTTGCCTTCTTTATCCATCAGGTCTTTGGCGAATTCCACGATAAGTATCGCGTTCTTCGCCGACAAGCCAATGGTTGTTAGCAGGCCCACCTGGAAGTACACGTCGTTCGTCAGTCCACGGAAGGTGGCAGCTAACAGCGCCCCGACAACCCCGAGCGGCACAACCAGCATGACCGAGAACGGAATCGACCAGCTTTCGTACAACGCTGCCAGACACAGGAATACCACGATCAGCGAGATAGCATACAGGGCGGGAGCCTGGTTACCGGACAGACGTTCCTGGTAGGACATACCCGTCCAGTCATAGCCAATACCTGTTGGCAGTTTACCCGCCAACTCTTCCATCATCGTCATGGCTTCACCCGTACTCTTACCCGGTGCAGCCTGACCAAGGATTTCCATGGACGGTAAGCCGTTGTAACGTTCCAGACGCGGTGAACCATACTCCCAATGCGACGTCGCAAAGGCGGAGAACGGTACCATCTGTCCGTTGGACCCACGAACGAACCACTGACCGATGTCATCTGGCAACATACGATATTTCGCTTCAGACATCAGATACACTTTCTTAACGCGGCCACGGTCAATAAAGTCGTTCACGTAGCTACCACCCCAGGCAGCACCCAGCGTGGTGTTGATGTCGCTAAGAGAAACGCCCAGTGCCTGCGCTTTTTCTTGATCGATATTGATCTTGAATTGCGGTGTATCTTCCAGACCGTTCGGACGAACACCGACGAGCAGATCAGGATGCTTGGCAATTTCACCGAACAGCTGGTTACGTGCCTGCATCAGTTTGTCATGCCCAAGGTTTGCCTGGTCAATCAACTGGAAGTCAAAGCCGGTCGCCGTACCCAGCTCCACGATTGCCGGGAGGTTAAAGGCGAACACCATCGCATCTTTAATCTGCGAGAAGTGCGCACTTGCACGCCCTGCAATCGCCGGAACCTTGTTGTTTTCACCCGGTCGCTCATCCCAGTTTTTCAGCGAGACGAACGCAAGGCCGGTGTTCTGCCCACGACCTGAGAAGCCGAATCCGTTAACTGTAAACACGGAGTTCACGTTATCTTTTTCGTTATCAAGGTAGTATTTGGTCACTTCATCCAGCACTTTCTGCGTACGCTCTTGCGTCGCACCTGCTGGAAGCTGCGCCATGGTCAGGAACACGCCCTGGTCTTCATCTGGCAGGAAGGAACTTGGCAGACGAATAAACAGGACCGCCATACCCGCAACGATGATGACATAGAGCAGCAGATAGCGACCAGAGCTGCGCAGAATGTTGCCAACGCTATCGGTATAGTGGTGTGTGCTCTTATCAAATACGCGGTTGAACCAGCCAAAGAACCCTTTCTTGCCTTCACCGTGGTCGCCTTTGGCGACCGGTTTGAGCATGGTGGCACAAAGTGCAGGGGTCAGAATCAATGCCACCAGTACGGACAGTGCCATGGCTGAAACGATGGTGATGGAGAACTGGCGATAAATCGCACCTGTTGAACCACCGAAGAACGCCATCGGAATAAATACCGCTGACAGTACCATCGCGATACCTACCAGTGCGCCCTGAATCTGGCCCATGGATTTACGCGTGGCTTCTTTTGGCGGTAGCCCCTCTTCAGACATCACACGCTCAACGTTCTCTACCACGACGATGGCGTCATCCACCAGCAAGCCTATCGCAAGCACCATACCAAACATGGTCAGGGTGTTTATCGAATAGCCAAAGATAGAGAGGATAGCGAACGTCCCTAACAAGACGACCGGCACCGCGATGGTTGGAATCAACGTGGCACGGAAGTTCTGTAAGAACAGATACATAACCAGGAATACCAGTACGATCGCTTCTACCAGCGTTTTTACCACTTCGTTAATGGAGATCTTAACGAATGGGGTAGTGTCGTACGGATAAACTGCTTTCAGGCCATGCGGGAAGAACGGCTCCAGCTTGGCAATGGTGGCACGTACCGCATTAGCTGTATCCAGGGCATTAGCACCGGTCGCGAGTTTAATCCCCAGACCGGAAGCCGGCTGACCGTTGTAGCGTGCGATAACGTCATAGTTCTCGCCGCCCAGTTCGATCTTCGCCACATCACGCAGACGAACCTGTGAACCATCCTGATTCACTTTCAGCATGATTTTGCCGAACTCTTCGGTCGACGTCAGGCGAGTCTGCGCGATGATGGAGGCGTTCAACTGCTGGCCTTTCACCGGCGGAGTACCGCCTAACTGACCTGCTGCGACCTGGGCGTTCTGTGCTTTGATAGCCGCAATGACGTCAACAGGTGTCAACTGGAAGTTATTCAGTTTGGTCGGATCCATCCAGATACGCATCGCATACTGCGCACCAAACAACTGCACGTCACCCACGCCAGTAGTACGGCTGACCGGGTCTTTAATGGTTGCGCCGACGTAGTCCGCGATATCTTCCTGCGTCATTGAACCATCGGTACTGATCATACCGAGAACCATCAGGAAGCTACTGGAAGACTTCTCAACGCTTACACCCTGTTGCTGTACTTCTTGTGGTAACAGCGGCATGGCCAGCTGCAGTTTATTTTGCACCTGAACCTGCGCGATGTCCGCATCAGTACCGGAATCAAAGGTAATTGTGATCTGCACCGTACCAGAGGAATCACTGGTGGAGGACATATACAGCAGGCCATCGATACCGTTCATGTTCTGTTCGATAACCTGTGTAACGGTATCCTGCACCGTTTTCGCATCAGCACCTGGATAGGATGCGCTAATCTGAATTGCCGGTGGCGCAATCGTTGGATATTGCGCAACAGGCAGCTTCAGGATCGCAAGACCCCCAGCCAGCATGATGATAATCGCGATCACCCACGCAAATATGGGGCGATCAATGAAGAAATTTGGCATGTCTTAACGTCTCCTGTTTAAGTTAAGACTTAGACGGCTTGGACTGCTCACCTGCCGGGGCTTGCTCTTTATTGTCTGCCGTCACTTCCTGAGCTTTAACCTGCGCGCCTGGCCTTACTTTCTGCAAACCGGTGATGATGACGCGGTCGCCCGCTTTCAGGCCATCGGTTACCAGCCATTTGTCACCAATAGCCTGCGATGCAGTAAGGCTGCGAACTTCAACTTTGTCGCCTTCACCGACAACCATTGCTGTCGCTTCCCCACGCGGTGTGCGGGTGATCCCCTGTTGCGGAACCAGCAGCGCGTTTGGATTGGTGCCTTCTTCCAGTTTCGCGCGGACAAACAGACCCGGCAGCAGCGTCATATCCTTGTTCGGGAAAATGGCACGCAGCGTAATTGAACCGGTGGTTTGATCGACGGTCACATCAGAAAATTCCAGCGTACCGGACTGCGGATACTTCATGCCGTCGTTGGTCACCAGTTCTACTTTCGCTTTGCCGTTTTCCTGTTTCAACGTACCGTTCGCCAGCTCCTGCTTCAGACGCAGGTAATCATTACTGGATTGGGTCACGTCAACATAGATTGGGTCAAGCTGCTGAACGGTCGCCAGCGCGGTAGTCTGACCGGTTTGCACCAGTGCGCCTTCTGTAACGGAAGATTTGCCGATACGTCCACTGATTGGCGACGTCACCTTGGTATACGCGAGGTTGATACGTGCTGTTTCAACAGCGGCTTTCGCAGCAACGACAGCAGCGGATGCCTGTTGAGCATCAGCCCGTGCGGTATCAAAGTCCTGTTGGCTGATGTACTTCGTGCCGACCAGTTTTTGATAGCGGTTAAGGGTCATTTGCGCGATGTTTGCAGCGGCCTGCGCTTTCGCTAAATCACCTTTTGCACTTTCATAAGCGGCCTGATAGGTGGCCGGATCAATCTGATAAAGTGAGACACCCGCTTCAATGTCGCTGCCTTCAGTGAAGTTGCGCTTTAAAATAATACCACTGACCTGCGGACGGACTTCTGCAACGCGGAATGCGCTGGTCCTGCCTGGAAGTTCTGTTGTGATTTGCAGAGGTTCAGTTTTGAGCGTAACCACGCCCACTTCTGGCATCTGCCCCGCACCCTGTTGTTGAGCGGGTTTTTCGTCACATCCTGTAAGCGCTAAGCTGCCTGAAAGCATCAGAACGACCGCCAGAGGCGTAAACCCTCTGTTTTTGTTCATATGTAAACCTCGAGTGTCCGATTTCAAATTGATCAATGGATCACGTATCCCAAACCCATTGCTGCGTTTATATTATCGTCATGCTATAGTACAAACATTCACAAATGTATGTAAATCTGACTCCTGTCAATTCACCAACATATGGCACGAAAAACCAAACAGCAGGCTCTGGAAACGCGTCAACACATCCTTGATGTGGCTTTGCGTCTTTTCTCTGAGCAGGGCGTCTCTTCAACCTCCCTTGCAGATATTGCTCAGGCGGCGGGGGTAACACGTGGTGCGATTTACTGGCACTTCAAAAACAAGTCGGAATTATTCAGTGAAATCTGGGAATTGTCAGAATCCAGCATTAGCGATCTTGAAACTGAGTATCGGGCAAAATTCCCTGGTGATCCACTCTCAGTTTTAAGGGAAATTTTGGTCTATGTCCTTGAAGCCACCGTCATTGAAGAACGCCGACGTCTGATGATGGAGATCATATTTCATAAATGTGAGTTCGTTGGCGAAATGGCTGTTGTTCAACAAGCACAGCGTAATTTATGCCTCGAAAGTTACGACCGTATTGAACAAACGCTCAAAGACTGTATGGATGCTAAATTACTGCCAGCAAATCTGTTAACGAGACGCGCAGCCATACTGATGCGCGGCTACATTTCCGGCATTATGGAAAACTGGCTTTTTGCCCCTCAATCCTTTGACTTAAAAAAAGAAGCCAGGGAGTATGTGGCAATTCTACTCGAAATGTGCAGCTTTTGCCCAACGCTTCATAATAGCGCGGAAAATCTGACAGCTTAAGTTTCTTCCGTGCGGAAATTATAGAACGAAATCGTACACAACTAGGTTGTACATTCGTGGCATGCTATCCTTCGCCAGTGGCTAGTTTCGGCCATATTCCCTGTACACAGATTAATCACGCAAATGATGCTGCATTTCACTCGCTCGCGCCGCCCGCTGTCAGCTTTGGCTGTCATGCTGTTTATTGTTTTCGCCTTCTTCACCGGAAATGCCGTCGGGGCAACGACCGGTAACGATTTACCCTCCCGCAATGATGTGCAAAGCCAACTTGATGCGCTCAATAAGCAAAAAGATCACTCTGCGGTAGACAAGCTCGTTATTGAAGATTTGACCGCAACGCTGGATACCCTGGATAAACTTGACCGGGTGAAGCAGGAAACGACCCTGCTCAAGCAGAAGGTGACGCAGGCACCGGACAAACTGCGCCAGGCGACGGATGCCCTGAGCGGCTTGAGCGATAAAGACAACGATGATGAAACGCGTAAAACGCTCTCCACATTATCGCTGCGCCAACTGGAGTCACGGTTGGCTCAGTTGCTCGATGACCTTCAGACATCGCAAAACGATTTATCGAATTACAACAGCCAGTTAGTGTCTTTGCAGACGCAGCCGGAACGTGTGCAGAATCAGATGTACACGGCCTCTCAGCAGTTGCAGCAGATTCGTAATCGCTTAAATGGCACCGCTGCGGGAGAAGGGGCTCTGCGCCCGACTCAGCAGACGTTACTGCTGACCCAGCAGGCGTTGCTGAATGCGCAAATCGAACAACTGCGTAAGAGTCTGGAAGGCAACACGACGTTACAGGATACGCTGCAAAAACAGCGTGATTATGTCACCGCCAACAGCAATCGCCTTGAGCACCAGTTACAGCTTCTACAGGAAGCGGTTAACAATAAACGTCTGACATTAACCGAAAAAACTGCCCAGGAAGCCGTCACGCCGGATGAGACAGCGCGTATCCAGGCCGTACCGTTAGTGAAGCAGGAGCTGGATGTTAACCATCAGCTTAGCCAAAAGCTCATCACCGCTACCCAGAATGGCAACGCGCTGGTGCAGCAGAATATCAAAGTGAAAAACTGGCTCGACCGTGCCCTGCAATCTGAGCGCACCATTAAAGAACAGATTTCGGTGTTGAAGGGAAGCCTGCTTTTGTCGCGTATTCTCTACCAGCAACAGCAAACCTTGCCTTCGGCAGATGAACTTGAAGACATGACCAACCGCATTGCGGATTTGCGTCTTGAGCAGTTTGAAGTCAACCAACAGCGCGATGCCTTGTTCCAGAGCGATACCTTCGTCGCCAAACTGGAAGAGGGCCATCAGAGTGACGTCAATGACGAAGTGCATGATGCGCTGCTCCAGGTCGTGGACATGCGCCGTGAGCTGCTGGATCAATTGAACAAGCAGTTGGGTAACCAACTGATGATGGCGATCAACCTGCAGGTCAATCAGCAGCAGTTGATGAGCGTGTCGAAAAGCTTGCAGGAAATTCTGACCCAGCAAATTTTCTGGGTGAACAGCAATAAACCGATGGACTGGGACTGGATTAAATCCTTCCCGCAGGCGCTCAAAGATCAGATTGGCAAGATGAAAATCACCGTTAACTGGGAGAAGGCCTGGCCTGCAGTGGTCATCGCTTTCCTGACCGGTTTGCCTTTATTGCTGATTGCCGGTCTGATTCGCTGGCGTTTGAGCTGGCTACGTAGCTATCAGGCGAAGCTGGCATTGCAGGTCGGTCAGTTGCGTAACGACAGCCAGTTGCACACGCCGAAAGCCATATTGATCGATCTGATCCGCGCACTGCCGGTGTGCCTGATTATTCTGGCAACAGGTCTGATTCTCCTGACCATGCAGCTTAATATCAGTGAACTGCTGTGGGCATTCAGTAAAAAACTGGCCGTGTTCTGGCTGGTATTTGGTTTGTGCTGGAAAGTCCTGGAAAAAGATGGCGTAGCGGTCAACCACTTCAATATGCCGGAGCAACTGACCAGTCACTGGCGTCGTCAGATTGTCCGCATCAGCCTTGCGTTGCTGCCTCTGCATTTCTGGTCGGTGGTCTCAGAACTCTCGCCGCTGCACCTGATGGACGATGTGTTAGGGCAGACGGTAATTCTGCTCAACCTGCTGGTCATCTCCGGCCTGGTCTGGCCGATGTTCCGTGAAAGCTGGCGTGATAAAGAGTCCCACAGCATCCGACTCATCACCATCACTGTGCTGGCCTTTGTACCGGTTGCCTTGATGGTGCTGACAGCAACGGGCTACTTCTATACCACGCTACGTTTGTCGGGACGCTGGATTGAAACGGTCTATCTGGTAATTGTCTGGAATCTGCTCTATCAGACGGTATTGCGCGGTCTGAGCGTGGCCGCAAGGCGTATTGCCTACCGTCGTGCCCTGGCTCGTCGCCAGAACATGGTGAAAGAGGGGGCAGAAGGGGCAGAGCCGCAGGAAGAACCAACCATCGCACTTGAGCAGGTCAACCAGCAAACGCTACGTATTACGATGCTGTTGATGGTTTCCCTGTTTGCCGTGGTGTTTTGGGCAATCTGGTCTGATTTAATCACCGTGTTTGCCTATCTGGATAGCGTTGTGCTCTGGCACTACAATGGCACGGAAGCGGGTGCTGCGGTGATGAAAAGTGTCACCATGGGTAGCATGCTCTTTGCGCTTATTGCCTCTGTTATTGCCTGGGCGCTGATTCGAAATTTGCCGGGCTTACTGGAAGTGCTGGTGCTCTCGCGGCTGAACATGCGCCAGGGGGCATCGTACGCCATTACCACCATTCTCAATTACGTCATTATTGGGGCCGGTGCGATGACGGTGTTCGGCTCGTTGGGTGTGTCATGGGACAAGCTGCAATGGCTGGCAGCAGCGCTCTCGGTCGGTCTCGGTTTTGGCTTGCAGGAGATTTTCGGTAACTTTGTTTCCGGCCTTATTATCCTGTTCGAACGCCCGGTGCGTATCGGCGATACCGTCACTATCGGCACCTTCTCCGGATCGGTCAGTAAAATTCGCATTCGTGCCACGACCATCACCGATTTTGATCGTAAAGAGGTCATTATCCCGAACAAGGCGTTTGTGACTGAGCGTCTGATCAACTGGTCACTGTCCGACACCATCACCCGCGTGGTGATCCGCTTGGGTGTGGCTTACGGTTCGGATCTGGACAAAGTGAAAGCGATCTTGCTACAGGCGGCAATGGAGCATCCGAAAGTGATGCACGATCCGGAACCGTCGGTCTTCTTCACCACCTTTGGCCCGAGTACGCTTGACCATGAACTGCGTCTGTACGTGCGTGAACTGCGCGACCGCAGTTACACGGTGGATGAGCTAAACCGCACGATCGACAGATTATGCCGTGAGAATGATATCAATATTGCCTTCAACCAACTTGAGGTGCACCTGCACAATGAGAAAGGTGAAGAGCATCGGGAAGTGAAGCGTGAGATCAAAGGTGACGATCCGACGCCAGCCCTCGATTGATTAACACTCTGCCCCTCTTTCTCCCTTACGGAGAAGGAGGGGTTGTCATTGATGGCATCTGCGCTATTTTTTTCTCAAAATCCCGGCGCACCATCTCCAGTGCTTTGAGCACCGTGTCTGGTGCAACCTCATGCTCTTCGAGCAGCATAATCAGATCGACCGCCAGTTTGACTTCGTCCGGGGCGTTTTCCAGTGACATATCTTCTCCTCGTCTTAACGCGTCAGGTGAGCCAGTACGCGCTCAATTTTGTCCAGCGCATGGCGGCAGCGGCGTATCCGCTCCTCAAACGCGATAATTTCTTTATGGAGTTGCTGTTGCTCGGCCAGGGTTGCAACCTGCGTTACCCGTTCTTCACGTTCACGCTTCATGTTAAGCAGACGTTGTTCAAACTCCTGATGCTGAAGCCGCTGGCGCTGCCATTTGTTAATACTCGGCTTTGCCGCGTCCCAGCTGCGTAGCGACCAGGTTGCACTCTCGCGAACCAGGGCAGCAACCTGGGAAGTCAGTTGCTCGGCAAGCCAGGCAACCTGAGGAAGTTGCTGGGATTCTACGGCATGACGCAGTGCGTGCAGATTCTCCCGTGCTTCGTTGAGATATGCGCGCATCAGGGTACTACGTGTACGAAACAGATGACGATCGAAGCGGGGGCCTACCGTGGCATGTTGAGACAGTGGCTCTATCTCTTTCGCCAGCAGCACTAATTTTTGTTCCAGTGTCTGTAACAGCAATGTGCTTTTCACTTCTTACCCCTCTGCAAAACCTGCGACTATGTTACATTGGCCGCTCATCCTGATAATTATTCGCATTATGAAACGAACTATTTTAATCATCATTGGCTGGCTGGCGGTAGTGTTAGGGACGCTGGGCGTGGTTTTACCCTTGTTACCCACAACGCCATTCATTCTGCTGGCGGCGTGGTGTTTCGCACGTTCCTCCCCGAGGTTCCATAACTGGCTGCTCTACCGTTCCTGGTTTGGTGGCTATTTGCGTCACTGGCAAACGTACCGGGCGATGCCACCAGGGGCAAAGCCGCGCGCTATTGCCGTTATTCTGGTGACCTTTGCCATCTCATTGTGGCTGGTCAAGATGATGTGGGTGCGGATACTGCTTCTGGTGATCCTGACTTGCCTGCTCATTTTTATGTGGCGACTGCCGGTGATTGATGCAAAGCAACAAAAACCGTAAAGGGCAGTAATGGCTGTTGCAATTGTCGCGCTCAGCCAGTAAATTCTGGCGTTTTCGAGCACAGGTACGACTGGTTAAATGTTAACCATCGGTTACAGTAAAACGTAACGCGTACCGTGAGTAATACCGTTTCTATCAGGCAAAAATCCATGACAGCGACTGCGCAGCAGCTTGAATTTCTAAAAAACAGCATCAAAAGCATTCAGGATTACCCAAAACCGGGCATTCTGTTCCGTGATGTCACCAGTTTGCTGGAAGACCCGAAAGCCTACGCTCTCAGCATTGAACTGCTGGTTGAGCGTTTTAAGGACGCCGGGATTACCAAAGTAGTAGGAACCGAAGCACGTGGATTCCTGTTCGGTGCACCGGTTGCATTGGGCCTGGGTGTCGGTTTTGTCCCCGTACGCAAGCCACGTAAACTGCCACGTGAAACCATCGCGGAAAGCTATGAGCTCGAGTACGGCACCGACCAGTTAGAGATCCACGTTGATGCGATTCAGGCTGGCGACAAAGTGCTGGTGGTTGACGATCTGCTGGCGACCGGTGGCACTATCGAAGCCACGGTGAAACTGATCCGCCGTCTGGGTGGCGAAGTGACCGACGCAGCATTCATCATTAACCTGTTCGATCTGGGCGGCGAACAACGCCTGGAAAAACAGGGTATCACCAGCTATAGCTTAGTACCGTTCCCGGGTCATTAATCCCCGCCCCACAACCTCGCCCAATGGGTGAGGTTGTGATAGCATTCCCCTCAATAAATTCACCTTCCAGCGTTTCAGAGCCTGCCAATGAGTTATCAGGTCTTAGCCCGAAAATGGCGACCCCAAACTTTCGCGAGCGTAGTCGGCCAGGAGCATGTGCTCACTGCACTGGCGAACGGCTTAACCTCCGGACGCATTCACCATGCCTATCTGTTTTCCGGTACGCGTGGTGTCGGTAAAACCTCTATTGCCCGACTGCTGGCAAAAGGGCTGAACTGCGAAACGGGAATCACTGCGACGCCGTGTGGCGTGTGTGACAGCTGTCGTGAAATCGAACAGGGGCGTTTTGTCGATCTGATTGAAATCGACGCCGCCTCCCGTACCAAAGTCGAAGATACGCGCGACCTGCTGGATAACGTGCAATATGCCCCGGCCCGTGGTCGTTTCAAAGTCTATCTTATCGATGAAGTGCACATGCTCTCGCGCCACAGCTTTAACGCGCTATTAAAGACGCTTGAAGAGCCGCCAGAGCACGTCAAATTTTTACTGGCGACCACCGATCCGCAAAAACTGCCGGTGACCATACTTTCTCGCTGCCTGCAGTTCCATCTTAAGGCGCTGGATGTTGATCAGATTCGCCAGCAGCTTGAGCATATTCTCGACGAAGAGAAAATTACCCATGCGACCCGGGCGCTTCAGCTTATCGCGCGTGCGGCCGATGGCAGCCTGCGTGACGCGCTGAGTCTGACCGACCAGGCGATTGCCAGCGGTGATGGCAATCTCACTGCGCAGGTGGTGAGCACCATGCTCGGCACCCTTAATGACGATCAGGCGCTGGCGCTCATAGAAGCCATTGCGGCGGCTGACGGTGAACGGGCGATGACGCTGGTGAATGACGCCGCTTCCCGTGGCGTGGAGTGGGAAGCGTTGCTGGTCGAAATGCAAACGCTAATCCACCGCATTGCCATGGTGCAGTTAACGCCCGCTGCACTGGGCAGCGATATGGCCGCTATCGAACAGCGGATGCGTGAACTGGCACGGATTATCCCGCCAACGGATGTTCAACTTTATTATCAGACGCTGTTGATTGGTCGCAAAGAGCTGCCCTATGCGCCTGACAGACGCATGGGCATGGAAATGACCCTCCTGCGTGCGTTGGCCTTTCACCCGCGTGAACCGCTGACCGTACCGGATGCCCCGCAGCACTCTTTTGCCCCTGTTGCACCCACTGCGGTGTTAACGCCGCCGCAGATTGCACCACAGGCTCCAGCCGCCCAGCCGCAACCGCAGCATGATGCCGCGCTTCCTGAAGCGACCAACCAGGTGCTGGCCGCCCGTCGTCAGTTGCAACGTGCTCAGGGAGTGGATAAAGCAAAAAAGAGTGAACCGGCAGCCGCAACCCGCGTGCGGCCGGTGAGTAATAGCGCCCTGGAAAGACTGGCGTCAGTGACCGAGCGGGTGCAATCCCGCCCGGCAGCCGCAAAAGCTGAGGTGCCGGTCAAGAAAGAAGCGTATCGCTGGAAAGCAACGACCATTGTTGACGAAGTTAAAGAGGTTGTTGCCACACCGAAGGCGTTGAAAAAGGCGCTGGAGCACGAGAAAACCCCGGAGCTGTCAAAAAAACTGGCGGAAGAGTCGCTTGAGCGCGACGCCTGGGCAGCAGAGGTCAACAAACTGACTTTGCCGAAGCTGGTTGAGCAGGTGGCGTTGAACGCCTGGAAAGAGCAGGATGAACATCGCATCGCGTTGCATTTACGTTCGACGCAGCGGCATTTGAATTCACCGTCTGCGCAAAAGACGCTGGCGGATGCGCTGAGTGGGCTTCACGGCGTGACGGTTGAATTGACTATCATTGAAGATGATAATCCGGCGGTGCGTACGCCGCTGGAGTGGCGACAGGCCATCTATGAAGAAAAACTCGCGCAGGCGCGTGAGGCGATTATCGCGGATAACAATATCCAGACCCTGCGTCGTTTCTTCGACGCCGATCTGGATGAAGAGAGTATTCGCCCCCTTTGATCGTGAGTCTGACTTACGGTTGTAATCCTTAAACGTGAAAGAGAGAGAAGCCTATGTTCGGTGGAAAAGGCGGTCTGGGTGGCCTGATGAAGCAGGCTCAGCAGATGCAGGAAAAAATGCAGAAGATGCAGGAAGAGATCGCTCAGCTGGAAGTGACCGGTGAATCCGGTGCGGGCCTGGTGAAAGTGACCATCAACGGTGCGCATAACTGCCGTCGCGTTGAAATCGACCCAAGTCTGCTGGAAGACGACAAAGAGATGCTGGAAGATCTGGTCGCTGCAGCCTTCAACGATGCGGCCCGTCGCATTGACGAAACTCAGAAAGAGAAAATGGCCTCTGTTTCCTCCGGAATGCAGCTGCCGCCAGGCTTTAAGATGCCGTTCTGATGCAGACCAGTCCGCTGTTAACGCAGCTAATGGAAGCGCTGCGCTGCCTGCCGGGTGTCGGCCCGAAGTCGGCGCAACGTATGGCGTTTACGCTTTTGCAGCGCGATCGCAGCGGCGGAATGCGCCTGGCACAGGCCTTGACCCGTGCCATGTCGGAAATCGGCCATTGTGCAGATTGCCGTACCTTCACCGAGCAGGAAGTCTGCAATATTTGCAGTAATCCACGTCGGCAGGAAAATGGCCAAATCTGCATCGTGGAAAGCCCGGCAGACATCTATGCCATTGAGCAGACCGGGCAGTTTTCCGGTCGCTATTTTGTGCTGATGGGCCACCTCTCTCCGTTGGATGGCATTGGGCCAGACGATATTGGTCTGGACCGACTGGAACAGCGTCTGGAAGCGGAAACGCTCTCCGAAGTGATTCTCGCCACCAACCCAACGGTCGAAGGTGAGGCCACCGCTAACTATATTGCTGAGCTTTGCGCGCAATATGGTGTTGAAGCCAGCCGTATCGCCCATGGCGTGCCGGTCGGCGGTGAACTGGAAATGGTGGATGGCACCACGCTGTCTCACTCTCTGGCGGGTCGCCACAAGATTAAATTCTGACCAAACGGAGGCTGCGCTGTCGGCCTCCGCTTGAAAAATCTCCCCTACGTCCCCATCTCCCCTTCATCATTTCAATAGCCTAAGTCATTCGCGATGACGGCTAAATCCATTAAATGGCATTGTTGAGGTCGACCCAGATGAAAGGACAAGAAACGCGCGGTTTCCAGTCAGAAGTTAAACAACTTCTGCACCTGATGATCCATTCCCTGTATTCCAATAAAGAAATCTTCCTGCGTGAGCTTATTTCCAACGCCTCGGATGCGGCGGATAAACTGCGTTTTCGCGCACTGTCTAAACCGGATCTGTACGAAGGTGATGGCGAGCTGCGCGTACGCGTCTCTTTCAACAAAGAGAACCGCACGCTGACCATTGCTGATAACGGTATCGGGATGAGCCGCGATGAAGTCATTGAAAACCTTGGCACCATTGCTAAGTCGGGCACCAAATCTTTCCTCGAATCCATGGGTTCCGATCAGGCTAAAGACAGCCAGTTGATTGGCCAGTTTGGCGTCGGTTTCTACTCCGCGTTTATCGTTGCAGATAAAGTCTCCGTGCGTACCCGTGCGGCCGGTGAAAGCGCGGAAAACGGCGTGTTCTGGGAATCTCAGGGTGAAGGTGAATACACCGTAGCCGACATCACCAAAGCCGATCGTGGTACTGAAATCACGCTGCACCTGCGTGAAGGTGAAGATGATTTCCTCGATGACTGGCGCGTACGTTCCGTTATCAGCAAATACTCTGACCACATTGCTCTGCCGGTTGAAATTGAAAAACAGGAAGAAGTCGACGGCGAGACCGTGCTGTCCTGGGAAAAAATCAACAAAGCACAGGCGCTGTGGACCCGCAGCAAGTCTGAAATCAAAGACGAAGAGTATAAAGAGTTCTACAAACACATCGCTCATGACTTTACTGACCCGCTGGCCTGGAGCCACAACCGTGTGGAAGGGAAGCAGGAGTACACCAGCCTGCTGTTTATTCCGTCGCAGGCGCCGTGGGATATGTGGAACCGCGACCACAAACACGGACTGAAACTGTATGTGCAGCGTGTGTTTATCATGGATGAAGCTGAGCAGTTCATGCCGAATTACCTGCGCTTTGTGCGTGGCCTGATAGATTCCAACGATCTGCCTCTGAACGTCTCCCGCGAAATTCTGCAGGACAGCACCGTGACCCGCAATCTGCGCAATGCGCTGACCAAGCGTGCATTGCAGATGCTGGAAAAACTGGCAAAAGATGATGCGGAAAAATACCAGGGCTTCTGGACCCAGTTTGGTCTGGCGCTGAAAGAAGGCCCGGCGGAAGATAATGCCAACCAGCAGGCGATTGCTAAGCTGCTGCGCTTTGCTTCCACCCACAACGACTCTTCTGAGCAGACCGTATCGCTGGATGATTACCTCTCCCGCATGAAAGAAGGCCAGGAGAAAATCTACTTCATCACCGCCGACAGCTATGCCGCCGCGAAGAGCAGCCCGCATCTGGAACTGCTGCGCAAAAAAGGCATTGAGGTTCTGCTGCTCTCCGATCGTATCGACGAATGGATGATGAGCTACCTGACCGAGTTTGACGGTAAAGCTTTCCAGTCCGTATCCAAAGCCGACGAGTCACTGGATAAACTGGCTGACGAAGTGGATGAAAGCGTTAAAGAGGCAGAAAAAGCTCTTGAGCCGTTTGTTGAGCGCGTGAAAAACCTGCTGGGCGATCGTGTGAAAGAGGTGCGCCTGACCCATCGTCTGACGGATACCCCGGCGATTGTCACCACTGACAACGACGAGATGAGCACACAGATGGCAAAACTGTTTGCTGCTGCGGGACAGAGCGTTCCGGAGGTGAAATATCTCTTTGAACTGAACCCGGATCACCCGTTAGTCAAGCGCACGGCGGAAACGCAAGATGATGCGCAGTTTGCGCAATGGGTTGAACTGCTGATGGATCAGGCGCTGTTCGCTGAACGCGGCACGCTGGAAGATCCGAACCAGTTCATCCGTCGTATGAACCAACTGCTGCTGTCGTAATCCTCCCAGAACCCTCATCCCGTGCTGGTTTTCTCCCCCTCCAGGGGGGAGAAGGGCGGGGTGAGGGCATCAAATCGCCCTAAATCCACAATAACTGCGCCACTAACCGTTTCAGCCGTTTCGCCTTCCTTGAGCCATATTCATTCTGGTGGTATCGTTTAGCGCTTTTTTGAAAATTTGAATCGACATTTGAGGGGATTTCCGCAATGCGTATTATTCTGCTTGGCGCTCCGGGCGCGGGTAAAGGAACTCAGGCACAGTTCATTATGGAGAAATACGGTATTCCGCAAATCTCCACGGGCGACATGCTCCGTGCTGCAGTGAAATCTGGCAGCGAGCTGGGCAAACAAGCAAAAGACATCATGGATGCCGGTAAACTGGTGACTGACGAACTGGTTATCGCCCTGGTGAAAGAGCGCATTACCCAGGAAGATTGCCGCAACGGCTTCCTGCTCGACGGCTTCCCGCGCACTATCCCGCAGGCAGATGCCATGAAAGAAGCGGGCATCAATGTTGATTTCGTTCTGGAATTTGATGTACCGGACGAACTGATCGTTGACCGTATCATTGGTCGTCGTGTGCACGCGGCTTCCGGTCGTGTTTACCACATCAAATTCAATCCGCCGAAAGTGGAAGGTAAAGACGACGTGACCGGCGAAGAGCTGACCACCCGTAAAGATGACCAGGAAGAGACCGTGCGTAAGCGTCTGGTGGAATACCATCAGTTGACTGCACCGCTGATCGGTTACTACCAGAACGAAGCGAAATCCGGCAACACCCAATACGCTAAAGTTGACGGCACCAAAGCCGTGAGCGATGTGCGCGCCGAACTGGAAAAAATCCTCGGCTAAGCCTGACCGTCCCCGGCGTCCGCCGGGGATGCTTTAACAATCGCTGCAATTGGTTTCGTTTACGCGCTTTTCAGTTACAATCATTAACCAGTTCAATGGTTAAGAGGCGCGAATGAGTCAGGCGAAAACAGGTATTCTGCTGGCCAATCTTGGTACCCCCGAAGCACCCACTCCCGATGCGGTTAAACGCTACCTTCGGCAGTTCTTAAGTGACCGTCGCGTTGTCGATACTCCCCGTCTGCTGTGGTGGCCGCTGTTGCGTGGCGTGATTTTGCCGATTCGTTCCCCCCGAGTTGCCAAACTCTATCAATCCGTCTGGATGGAAGAGGGCTCACCGCTCATGGTCTTCAGCCGCAGACAGCAGCAGGCGTTGGCCGCTCGCCTTCCTGATGTGCCCGTTGCTCTGGGCATGAGCTACGGCTCGCCGTCGCTGGAAAGTGCCGTTGACGAGTTACTGGCCCAGGATGTAGATCATATTGTCGTGCTGCCACTCTATCCGCAGTATTCCTGCTCTACCGTTGCTGCGGTGTGGGATGAGCTGGGGCGCATTCTGGCGAAGAAACGCCAGATCCCCGGTATTTCGTTTATTCGCGACTATGCTGACGAGCAGGCTTATATTACGGCGCTGGCAAACAGCGTGCGGGCCTCCTTTGCCCTTCACGGCGAACCAGACGTGCTGTTGCTCTCTTATCATGGTATTCCCCAGCGTTATGCTGATGAAGGGGATGATTACCCGCAGCGCTGCCGTGATACCACCCGCGAACTGGTTTCCGCCCTGGAATTACCGCCGGAAAAAGTGATGATGACCTTCCAGTCGCGCTTTGGCCGCGAGCCCTGGTTGACGCCTTACACGGACGAAACCATGAAAATGCTGGGTGAGAAGGGAGTGAAACATATTCAGGTGATGAGCCCAGGATTCTCTGCCGATTGCCTGGAGACGCTGGAGGAAATTGCGGTGCAAAACCGGGAATTCTTCCTCGAAGCAGGTGGGCAGAAATACGAATACATTCCTGCACTTAATGATTCCCCCGATCATATCGAGATGATGGTCAATCTTACGGAAAAATATCGCTAATCGCCTGCCGGGCGGGGAATGTGCTACCATTCCCGGCCCACTCCTCACGCCGTAATGACGACCATGAAATTTCCCGGTAAACGCAAATCCAAACACTATTTCCCTGTTAATGCTCGCGATCCTCTGCTGCAGCAAATCCAGCCTGAAAATGAGACTACGGCTACCTGGGTGGTAGGCATTGATCAGACGCTGGTGGACATTGAAGCCAAAGTGGATGACGCCTTTATCGCGCGTTATGGATTGAGTGCCGGTCATTCACTGGTGATTGCCGACGACGTAGCAGAGGCCCTGTATCAGGAGCTGGTACGCGACAACCTCATTACCCATCAGTTTGCCGGTGGCACCATCGGTAATACCATGCACAACTATTCCGTGCTGGCTGATGACCGTTCCGTCCTGCTCGGGGTGATGTGCAACAACATCGAGATTGGCAGCTACGCCTATCGCTACCTGTGCAATACCTCCAGCCGTACCGACCTGAACTATCTGCAGGGTGTGGATGGTGCGATTGGCCGCTGCTTTACGCTGATCAGCGACTCCGGTGAACGTACTTTTGCCATCAGTCCGGGGCTGATGAATCAACTGCGTGCTGACAGCATTCCTGAGTCAGTGATTGCTGGTGCTTCAGCATTGGTTCTGACGGCGTATCTGGTGCGCTGTAACCCTGGCGAACCGATGCCGGACGCGACCATGCAGGCGATTAACTACGCCAAAAAACACAACGTGCCGGTGGTACTGACGCTGGGCACTAAATACGTCATTGCTGACAACCCGCAATGGTGGCGTGACTTCCTCAAAGAGCATGTGTCGATTCTGGCGATGAACGAAGAAGAGGCCCATGCGCTGACCGGGGAAAGTGACCCGTTAGTGGCATCCGATAAGGCGTTAGACTGGGTTGATTTGGTGCTCTGTACCGCGGGTCCAATTGGTCTTTACATGGCCGGGTTTACGGAAGACGAAGCCAAACGGAAAACTCAGCATCCGTTGCTGCCGGGAGCCATTGCCGAGTTTAACCAGTATGAATTTAGCCGTGCGATGCGCCATAAAGACTGTATTAATCCGCTGCGCATCTTCTCGCACATCGCGCCTTATATGGGCGGTCCGGAAAAAATTATGAATACCAACGGAGCAGGCGACGGTGCGCTGGCAGCTCTGCTGCATGATATTACCGCCAATAACTACCACCGCCTGAACGTGCCGAACTCCAGCAAGCATAACTTCACCTGGCTGACCTATTCGTCTCTGGCACAGGTGTGCAAGTACGCGAACCGCGTGAGCTATCAGGTGTTGAACCAGCATGCGCCACGTTTATCGCGTGGCCTGCCAGAGCGGGAAGACAGTCTGGAAGAGTCTTACTGGGCACGCTAAAAACCAAAACGACTACCCTCGGTTTTTCTCCCTCTCCCAGTGGGAGAGGGCCGGGGTGAGGGCATCAGACTGTACAACTCTTAGCCCGTCACCGCCTCTTCAATTGGCGGCTTCTCAAGTAACGTCAGCATCGTATTGGCAATCTCACGCTCGCCCATCACGACCTGATTGGCGCCGCGCTCCATGATGTAATCCACTTCGTCATCGTAATGTGCGCGGGCAATAATCTCGATATTCGGGCATTTCTCGCGTGCGGTGGTAACAATCTCACCGGCCTCGTAACCGTTCGGGATGGTCAGTAGCAGCCAGCGGGCGCAGTCGAGATGCGCCAGATTCATGATCTCTTCGTTGGCGGCATTGCCCAGCACCGCACGGATACCACGCTCACGTAGTTCATCAACGCGAGTTCGCGAGGTTTCAATCACCACCAGCGGAATACCCTGCGCCATCAGCTTCTCGCCAAGCAGGCTGCCAACGCGGCCAAAGCCCACCAGCAGCGCATGGTTGCAGATATCCACCGGGATCTGCTTCTCTTCTTCAATTGCCTCTTCCAGCGTTTGCTCTTCAAGGGTTTCGGTCTTATCGAGATATTTTTCCAGCACTGCGAACAGGATAGGGTTCAGCATGATGGAGAGGATAGCTCCTGCCAGTACCAGGTTTTGCCCTGCCTGCGGTAGCAGGTCCAGCGCCATGCCCAGGCCGGCGAGTATAAAGGCGAATTCACCAATCTGCGCCAGACTGGTCGCGATGGTCAACGCCGTACGTTGCGAGTGACCAAACATGCGTACCAGCAGGAAGGCCGCCACGGATTTACCAAAGATGATGATCGCCAGCGTACCCAGAACCGCCAGAGGCTGCTCAATCAGCACCAGCGGGTCAAACAGCATGCCGACGGAGACAAAGAACAGCACCGCGAATGCATCGCGTAGCGGCAGCGTGTCATGCGCGGCACGATGGCTCAGCTCGGATTCGTTCAGTACCATCCCGGCGAAGAAAGCACCGAGTGCAAAGGAGACATCAAAGAGTTCGACGGCACCGAAAGCGATACCGAGTGCCAGGGCCAGCACCGAAAGGGTAAAGAGCTCACGCGAGCCGGTTGCAGCGCTTCGCGCCATAATCCACGGCACCAGGCGGCGTCCTACCACCATCATAATTGCGATAAAGGCGACCACTTTGCCGATGGTAATGCCCATATCAACGGCAAGTGTTGCCAGGCCGACATCACCTTTCTCAACCATTCCTGCAACGGCGGGCAGCAGGACCAGTGTCAGCACCATCACCAAATCTTCAACAATCAGCCAGCCGATGGCGATTTGCCCGCGCTGGCTGTCGATTAACTGTCGTTCTTCAAGCGCACGCAGCAGCACCACGGTACTGGCGGTTGAAAGACAGAGCCCAAACACGATGCCGGTCATCAGCGACCAGCCCAGCGTTGCGGAGAGCGCCATACCCAGGAGCGTCGCAACAGCTATCTGCGCTATCGCTCCGGGGATGGCGATGGCCTTTACCGCCATCAAATCCTTTAACGAGAAATGAAGACCCACGCCAAACATCAACAAAATCACGCCTAATTCCGCCAGCTCAGGTGCGAGCTTGGTGTCCGCCACAAAACCCGGGGTGAACGGCCCGGCGAGTACGCCCGCAAGCAAATAACCCACCAGAGGGGAAATGCGCAGTTTGTTGGCGAGCATACCGAGGATAAAAGCGAGAACAAGCCCGCCCACAATGGTGGTGATTAGCGGTGTGGCGTGATGCATTCCGTCTCCTTTCGTTAATGCGTGGATCCATTTTGGCTGATTAGCCAAAACCCGAGTTACAGTTTATGACAATTTTAACCATTGTGTTTATGAATAATTATTGAATTTTGAAGAAAACGGCACGTTGAGCGAAAAAAGAGGGGATGAGGGAGTTCAAAAGCAGTGATCGTGTCGTAAAGGCTTTTATGTCAGCGAAATTGGGGGCCAAAGCCAGGCTTTGACCCCGAAGAAACTACACTTTATGGCGGTTATCGGGCAGGAATATAGTCAGAATTCCCAGTAACGGCAGGTAAGCGCAGATTTTATAGACCAAATCGATACTGGTGTGGTCGGCAATGACGCCCAGAACCGCTGCACCGAGGCCTCCCATGCCGAACGCAAAACCAAAAAAGAGTCCAGAAACCATACCGATACGACCCGGTAACAGCTCCTGTGCGTACACCAGGATGGCGGAGAAGGCTGATGCCAGCACAAAACCAATGATCACCGTTAATACACCGGTCCAGAACAACGTGGCGTAGGGTAAAAGCAGGGTAAAGGGCGCAACACCGAGGATAGAGCCCCAAATGACATATTTACGCCCGATCTTATCGCCAACAGGCCCACCAATGACGGTTCCGGCGGCAACAGCGAACAGGAAGATAAACAGATGAACCTGGGCACTTTGCACCGATAAATCGAACTTATGCATCAGATAAAAGGTGAAATAGCTACTGATGCTCGCCATATAGAAGTATTTCGAGAAAATAAGGATTAACAGCACGCAAACGGCGAGAATAACTTTATTACGCGGCAATGGATTGATAACCGGGGAGAATTTTTTCCCGGCATTAACTCGATGCTGAGCCGCATACCATCGGCTGACCTGTGCCAGCACAACAATCGCCAGTAATGCCGCCAACACAAACCAGGCCACGTTACCTTTGCCATAAGGCGCAATGACGATGGCGGCCAACAATGGACCTAATGAGCTGCCAAAATTCCCACCAACCTGGAAGATGGACTGTGCAAGGCCATGACGTCCGCCCGAGGCCATACGCGCCACGCGGGAGGATTCAGGATGGAAGACCGAAGAGCCGGTTCCCACCAATGCTGCGGCAATCAAGACTGTGCCAAAACTGCCCGCCACTGCCAACAGCACCAGCCCGCAGAGGGTAAAGCACATGCCAATTGGCAGTGACCAGGGCATCGGGTGTTTGTCGGTCCAGTAGCCCACTATCGGTTGAAGCAGGGATGAAGAGAGCTGGAAGGTCAGGGTAATCATTCCGATCTGCATAAAAGAGAGGGAAAACTCGCCCTGGAGAATGGGATAAATCGCCAGAATAAGCGACTGAATCATGTCATTTAACAGATGCGACACGCTGATAGCGCCAAGAATACCAAACGAGGTTCGTGCTTTCGCTGCCGACCCGGAAGGTGCGGTCAGCGGCTGAGGGTTTTCACTGATTGCCATAAATACTCTGTCTTAGTTTGCGATGTAAAAGTATCGGAACTGTAATAATTATCTGGCTAACATACCTGCGCTTAAGGTTTGAAGGAAGTCGCAATTCTGAAAACTTATTTGTCTATTCTTGCAATGCACAGTACTTTTGCGGTTGTTAATGAATCAGGGAGAGAAGCATGAAATTGTTAAAAAAGAGCATGGCACTGGCAATATTGGCCGCTCTGGGACTGGCCAGCATGCAGGTTCAGGCTTATGAGCAGGATAAAACCTATAAGGTCACCATCCTCCATACCAACGACCACCACGGTCACTTCTGGCGTAGTGATTACGGCGAATATGGTCTGTCAGCGCAAAAAACGCTGGTAGACGGCATTCGCAAAGAGGTTGCAGCCGAAGGCGGCAGCGTACTGTTGCTTTCTGGCGGTGATATCAACACCGGCGTTCCTGAATCCGATCTGCAGGATGCTGAACCCGATTTTCGCGGCATGAATCTGATTGGCTACGATGCGATGGCCGTCGGCAACCATGAGTTTGATAACCCGATGAGCGTTCTGCGTCAGCAGGAAAAGTGGGCCAAATTCCCGTTCCTGTCCGCCAATATCTATCAGAAAAGCACCAACGAGCGCCTGTTTAAGCCGTGGATGATTTTCGACCGTCAGGGGCTGAAAATTGCGGTCATCGGTTTAACCACTGATGACACGGCCAAAATCGGTAACCCGGAGTTCTTCACTGACATTGAGTTTCGCAAACCGGCTGAGGAAGCGAAGCTGGTGATTGACGAGCTCAAGCAGAATCAGAAACCGGACGTCATCATCGCCACGACCCATATGGGCCACTACGATAACGGTGAGCACGGTTCAAACGCACCGGGTGATGTGGAGATGGCGCGCAGCCTGCCAACAGGGGCGCTGGCGATGATTGTGGGTGGTCACTCACAAGACCCGGTCTGCATGGCATCGGAGAATAAAAAGCAGGTCGATTACGTACCGGGTACACCTTGCGCACCGGATCAGCAGAACGGCATCTGGATCGTTCAGGCCCACGAGTGGGGCAAATATGTCGGTCGTGCTGACTTTGAGTTCCGCAATGGTGAGATGAAGATGGTGCGTTACCAGCTCATCCCGGTGAACCTGAAGAAGAAAGTCACTTACGACAACGGAAAAAGTGAGCGCGTACTCTACACGCCTGAAATTCAGGAAAACGCGCAAATGCTCTCCCTGCTGACGCCATTCCAGAACAAAGGCAAAGCGCAGCTTGAGGTCAAAGTCGGTAACGTCAATGGTCATCTGGAAGGGGATCGCAGCAAGGTTCGTTTTGTTCAGACCAATCTTGCACGTGTGCTGCTGGCGGCACAAATGGCCCGTACCAATGCAGACCTTGCAGTGATGAGCGGCGGTGGAGTACGTGACTCTATCGAAGCTGGCGATATCACCTATAAAGATGTGCTTAAAGTGCAGCCGTTTGGTAACACGCTGGTCTATGCCGACATGAGCGGTAAAGAGCTGGCTGACTACCTGACCCTGGTGGCGAAGATGAAGCCCGACTCGGGTGCCTATCCGCAGTTCGCGAACGTTAGCTTCGTGGCAAAAGACGGGGTGCTCAATGACCTCAAAATCAAAGGTGAAGCCATTGATCCGGCGAAGACCTACCGTCTGGCGACGTTAAGTTTTAATGCCACCGGTGGGGACGGCTATCCGCATATCGACGATAAATCGGGTTATGTGAATACCGGCTTTATTGACGCCGAGGTGCTCAAGCAGTTTATTGAGCAAAACTCGCCGCTGGATGCGGGTGCTTACGAGCCGAAAGGCGAGGTGAGCTGGCAGTAACACGGAGATTCCCTTGTCCCCTCTCCCTTGAGGGAGAGGGTTAGGGTACTCAACCTGCACAAAACCTCAATCCCGGCGGGCAATCTCGGCAAATTTCGCATCAAGGATTTTTGCCAGATCGCTTGCCGCCAGTTCAATATCCAGGCCGCGTTTGCCACCGGACACATAAACGGTGGCAAATTCTTGCGCCGGAGCATCAATCACCGTTGGCAGGCGCTTTTTCTGCCCCAGAGGACTGATGCCACCCACCAGATAGCCAGTGACGCGCTGCGCCACCATCGGATCGGCCATATCCACTTTCTTCGCGCCCAGCGCTTTTGCCACCTTTTTGAGATCCAGCAGCCCGGCGACCGGCGTGACGGCAACGGCCAGTTGCTTCATGTCGCCATTCATTGCGACCAGCAGCGTCTTATACACCTGGTCGGGGTTCAGCCCCAGCTTGCGCACCACTTCGTCACCGAAGTTGGTTTCATTCGGGTCATGATCGTAAGTATGGATCTGGAAAGAGATTTTGTTTTTTTCGAGTAACTTAACGGCGGGAGTCATAGCAATCCTTTAAACCACAGTCATTTCACGCAATCAGCATACGCCCGTCCGGGGACGCAAAAATAGTACTATCTTGCGCAAGAGTATTGGCAGTGGCAAAAGTTTGAGCGACAATCTTGCCACCCGGAGCGCGAGCTTCGGCATAATAATAAAACTGAAATTCCTCTTTGACGGGCCAATACTATTATTGGCCATTTTTTTGCCGCAAGAGTGCCGGTAAATTCCCTTCGCCATACAGATGCAGCGCGCCCGCCGCCACAACGTAATGCCCCGCAGGCAGCGCCAGCAATCGCTCACACCAGGCCTGGTTACGCTGATGCATCAACACATCGTGCAACGAGGCGCTAAAGGTTGTCGGCAGGGTCAGTGGTTCTTCGTTCGGTGGCGACTCCAGCCACCAGCTCAACATCACCTGTAATAGGCGTGCGTTCTCATGCCAGTGGGTGAGCGTATCCTGTAGCAGTTCATTCCCGCCATCGGCAAGCTTCAGCAAAATTTCCACCTGGCTTTCGGTGCCTTCCAGCTCAATGATGGGCGTCGAAAGTTCATGTGCCGATTTCAGTAACTGATAATCGATGCCGAAGTCTGGCCGCAGCCCAAGACGTTGCGCCTGCGTGGCCTGTAACACCAGTGCAATGTGCCAGGCAGGGCGGGTATCGAACTCTTCCCGCGTCAGACCCAGAACGCTAAGCGTGTCGTCAAGCGCCGTAAGCTGTTCAGCGGAGAGACGCTCAGCAAGAGGTGGACACTCAGGAAGATTTAAAAAAGGGGAACCGCCGGTGGCGACATCCGCTTCTACGAGCAGTGCATCTGCATTGTACAGTTTTCGCAGCAGGCCTACGGGAAGGGGGTACATGCCCTCGGTGCCCATATGAATACTGCCGACCAGGTGGAGATGGCGATTACCGGGCAGAGTGATATCAATGGCAGGCCAGGTATAGCGGCGCCGAAAGAATTTTTTTATCCGTTGAAACAGCCCCATACGCGCTTCCTGAAATGAAAAAGCCATGCTAGCGCGTAGGGGGAAAAGGTGCAAATTCCCCACCGCAGTGGTGGGGATGGTGTTCACTCCTTTGGGGTATAACGCAGCAACCGGTTCGCATTGCTCACGACCGTTATGGACGACAGCGCCATCGCCGCACCTGCTACTACCGGGTTCAGCAAAGTGCCGGTGAGTGGCCACAAAATCCCGGCGGCAATCGGAATACCCAACGAGTTGTAGACAAATGCACCCAGCAGGTTCTGTTTCATATTACGCAGCGTGGCTTTAGAAATCGCCAGTGCATCAGCCACACCCGTCAGGCTATGACGCATCAGGGTAATCGCAGCGGTTTCGATAGCGACATCGCTGCCGCCGCCCATTGCAATACCCACCTCCGCCTGAGCCAGTGCTGGCGCGTCGTTTATCCCGTCACCAATCATGGCGACCCGGCGACCCTCCGACTGCAATTTTTTAATCGCATCGGCTTTACCATCCGGCAGCACACCGGCAATGACCTCATCAATGCCCGCTTCTTTGGCAATGGCGTTGGCGGTTACCGGGTTATCTCCGGTGAGCATCACCAGACGATAGCCCGCACGATGCAGACGCTGCAGGGCGCTGACGCTGTCATCACGTAAAGGGTCGCGAATAGCAAAGAGCGCGGCCGTTTTTCCGTCCACCGCCAGCAGTACCGGCGTCGCACCTTGCGATGCCTGCGCGTTAACCTCATCGTTGAGGCCATCCAGCGCAATATTCTGCCCGGTAAGCAATGCCTGATTGCCCAGCAGCAGCGAACGTCCCTGACTTTCTCCGCTCACCCCAAGCCCACGCAGTGTTCGGAAGTTCTGTACGTCAGGCAGCACGCTGTCGCCCGCTTTTTCCAGAATCGCTTTCGCCAGCGGATGGCTGGAGCCTTGTTCCAGCGCGGCAGCAAACGCGATAGCCTGCGTTTCGCTAAAACCGTTCATCGTTTTAACCGCTACCACCTGCGGCATGCCGCGGGTCAGGGTACCGGTTTTATCAAACACCAAAGTGTCCAGCGTACTGGCGCGTTGCAGCGCATCAGCATCACGCACCAGCACGCCGAACTCTGCTGCACGGCCTACGCCAGAAATAATCGACATCGGTGTGGCAAGCCCCAGAGCACAAGGGCAGGCGATGATGAGCACCGTGGTGGTGATCACCAGCGTGTAAACAATTTGCGGCGCCGGGCCAAACAGATACCAGATAGCCCCACTCAACAGGGCAATGGCGACCACGACCGGAACGAATACAGCGGAGATCTTATCGGCAAGCTGACCAATCTCCGGTTTGCTGCTCTGGGCCTGACGCACCATGCGGATAATGCGCGACAGCGTGGTGTGGCTGCCGACGGCGCTAGCAGTAAACAGCACGCTGCCGTCCTGCACCACGGTCCCTGCGTGAATACCGTCGCCTGCGCTTTTTTCCTGCGGTACCGGTTCACCGGTCAGCATGGCTTCGTCGAACCAGGCTTCGCCCTGGGTGATATTGCCATCGACCGGTACGCGGTCGCCGGTGGTCAGGCGCAGCGTCATTCCCGGCTGAATGTCCGCCAGCGGTACGCTTTTTTCACCCTGTTCGGTCACCACACGTGCGGTGGGCGGCGTTAAGTCGAGTAACTTTTCCAGCGCTTTTGACGAACGCTGACGTGCGCGGGCTTCAAGCATATGGCCGAGGTTGATCAGACCAATAATCATCGCGCTGGCTTCGTAATAGAGATGTCGGGCTTCCATCGGGAACCACTGCGGCCAGACGTTGACGCTCATTGAATAGAGCCAGGCCGCACCCGTACCCAGCGCCACCAGCGTGTCCATAGTGGCGGTACCATTGGTGAGGCTTTTCCAGGCGCTGCGGTAGAAATGTCCACCGGCCACAATCATCACGCCCAGTGTCAGTACGCCAATACACAGCCACAAGGTGCGGTTGTCAGCGGTGACCATCATATTGTCACCGAGCATGCCCCACACCATCACCGGCACGCCGAGCAGCAGGGCGACAATCGCCTGCCAGCGGAAACGCGTCATGGTGGCGAGCGCCGTTTCCTGCTGACGCGCCCGGCGTTTCATATCATCTTCAATCGCTTCCGCGCCGTATCCGGCATTTTCGACGGCGAGGACTAAATCAGATGCGGAGGCACTGCCCATGATCAGCGCAGAGCGCTCCGCAAGGTTGACCCGTGCCTGCGTCACGCCTGGTACCGCCTGTAAGGCTTTCTGCACCCGGGAGACACAGCTGGCGCAGCTCATGCCGTTGATTAAAAGCTGTTGGCTGTCATCAAGGTCATCGGCTACCGGAAGCTCAGGAGTGGCCGCTGTCAGTGCTTCCGACGGGATTGATGACTCTGCCAGCGGTTTAGCCTTTGGGTGGCTGACGCTCGCGTCGTACCCGGCTTGTTTGATGGTGTCGATCAGTGCAGAGGCATCTGCGCTGCCGGTTACCTGCGCATGGGTAATGGTGACCTCAGCCTGCTCGACATCGGCACGTTGCTCCAGACTTTCTTTGACCCGTTTGATGCAGTGGCCGCAGGAGAGCCCATCCAGTTCCAGCTCTATAATGTGAGACATAATTAATTTCCTGTATGATTGGTCGTATAAACATTGACCTGATTAATCACGTGTACTGACTGTGGAACAGGTTAAACCTTCCATCAAGGGGAAGGTCAAGGGGGAAATGTGAATATCAGTATCGTGGCCAAAAAGACCGGGCTGACCAGCAAAGCGATTCGCTTTTATGAAGACAAAGGTCTGGTAACACCGCCACTGCGCGGGGACAACGGTTACCGCAGCTACACCCAGCAGCACATCAACGAACTGACGCTGTTACGCCAGGCGCGCCAGGTGGGATTTAATCTCGAAGAGTGCGGTGAACTGGTGAATCTGTTTAACGATCCGGCTCGCCACAGCGCGGATGTAAAAGCCCGTACGTTGCAAAAAGTGGCGGAAATTGAGCGTCACATTGTGGAACTGGAAGCGATGCGTAAGCAGCTTCTCTCCCTGGCAGACGCCTGTCCGGGGGATGACAGCGCGGACTGCCCGATAATCGAGAACCTCTCCGGCTGCTGCCACCATAAAGCTAACGCCTGATGGGGTTGAGCATAAAGATAACCGTTCCACGATACGCTTCAGAGAACCGGGGTACCTGGGCCGGGTCCCACTCACCGTCCTGCACCAGGCCCAGCTTAAAGGGAATATGCAGCCCGGTAAGGGCTGGGAGATACTCGGCGTAGTTGGGCACGGTATGACGTCCCTGATAGCTCTGAATGACCAGTTCATCAACGGGCAACGTATTGAGTACCGCGATATTGCCCGTTTTCGCCCAGTCGAGTAACCCGGTGACGCCGAGTGCATACTGCGGCGGCATCAGCACCCTTACGCGCTTGAGGAACATTCCGTAGTCACCCAGTCGACGTGTCGCCGCATCAAAATCGATTTGTAGACCCACCACCTGATTACCCGCTTTTTGCCAGTTATCGAGCAGTGTGTTGAGACGCCGGAAGTACGCGTCCGGCACGTCCAGCGTTTCGATACGCACTGTTAGCCAGATGCGAGGGAAGGTGAGGTGACTGACCGGCAGGCCAACTTTTTGAAACACAACGCCAGAGGGGCGCAGCAAAATCTCAGCCTGATGCAGATAAACGGTCTGCGCACCCTTCAGCGCTGAAGTCGGTTTGACCCCCGACCACAGCCAGAACGCACGATGCTCATCCGCCTTGACTGCCGCCGATGTGGCTGGCGGCAGTAGCAACGCGGCAATTACCAGTAGTACTTGAGCTGTTGTGCCCACACGCTGCCCGGATATTGCTTTTTAAGCTGCGTGAACCAGGCTTTGCGCTGCGCCTTATCGACTTCTTCACCGCCACAGTCGTTATAGCCAGACGGGGAATAGCACATCACGGCACGGTAGAGGGCAAAGCTCTTATCTTCCGGCTCCGCTTTTTTGTCCGCGATGACCTGCTGATAGTAGCGCTGACGGTCAGACTTGCCGCTCTCCAGCGCTTTTTCTACCGCGCTATCGAGCATGCCGTTGCCTTCTGACTCTTTCCAGGTGGAGACGCTGGCGCTGGTGGTACGGAAGAACTCACCGAGGCAGTTCAGGGCATGGGCGTCCTGCGGTCTTTGTGCCAGTACACCGACGGTTTTTTCCAGCGATGCGCATTGATATTCGCCATCCGCCTGACTCCCGTCCCAGCCAAAGACATTCAGACTCACATCGTCGAACGCTTTATCAATCACCGGCTGCGCAATATGGCTGCTGAGTTTTTTGTCTTCCAGCCAGCTTTTGTATTCGCCGCCAATCAAATCTTTGATGAGCAACGTATGCAGGGCGATAGTGCGTTCTTCGTTGTTCGGGCCGTTCACGACCTGCTCGCGCAGACGCTCCGGTGTGGCGAGTGTTTTCAGCACCAGTGAGCGGTAACGGAGGTTTTTCACCGCGCTGTCGGCGGCAAAGATGGCATCAGCATTGCCGCTCAGCGCATCCGTCGCGGCCACTTTGGCCTGCAGATACTGCTGTTGCTCAACGTCGGTAGTCAGCTTCAGCAAATGCAACCAGTGGGCACGCGCTTGCGGCCACTGCTTTTGCGCCATCAATGCTTCGCCATACAGCGACTGCTCGCTGAACAACAGAATATTATTGGCGGGCAGGGTGTCTGCCGGTTTAATCGCCTGTACGACCTGCGGGAATTTTTCCTGCGCGTAGTCGAGTTTAAGCGTCAGATAGCGCCACAGATCGGTGGTATTGCTCTTCTCAAAGATGGGCTTGATGTTTTGCAGGAACGCGTCGTCCACACAGGGAGCCCGGTCATTGCATTTTGTCGGGCGCATCAGGCGCAGCGTCTGGGTGAAGGTAATAAGCGGGGCATCCGGCGCGCTGACAAAGTATCCGTCGTACTGCGTCAGATCTTTGCTCTGCATTTTGCTGTCATTTTCAGCAATCAACGCCACCAGTGCGTCATCGCTTTTGGCCTGCAATAAGGCTTTTTCATACAGTGCAGCCAGCGCATCCCAGTCTTCAAGGTACCAGTTGATTCTGCGAAGTAGCCCCTGAGTGGACTCCGCATACTCACCCTTCGGCCACTGGTCGAGATAGGCTTTTGCAAAATCACGGGCCTGACCGACGGCGGCCTTGTCGACCTTTTTAACGTCAAAATCACCATATTCGCCATTGGCATTGGTCGCGCTTTGGTTAAGCGACGTGCGCATCAACATGTAGGCCGCCGTTTCGGCAAGCCACGGTTGTTGTACCGTTTTCAGGTGGGTAAAGGTTTCAGCCGCTTCGCCGTAATTGCCCAGATAGAAATCGTTGGCTGCCAGCAGGTAATCACGAAAATGTGCCGCCGCAGAATCAGCATCAGCAGCCAGGGCGGTCAGTTCTTTAAGATCGGACTCATCGCCCGGGATCTGGAGTCGGGCTTTGGCAAGCGTCGTTCGCTGTTCCGCCGTGAATGACGGTTCAGCCAGCAACGCGGCATAGAAATGGGAGACCGAATCGCGATTATTGGAGACAAAGCGCCCTTCGGCATCATTCCCTTTCAGGGTAGTCTCTTTGATTAGCTCCGGTGGCAGTGCGAGCTGTTTGAGCTGTTCATCCAGCGTCGTGTCTTCGACGGGGGGCGTCTCAGTTTGTGCCGGAGCGGCATACCACTCTTCGATATGCTCGCCGAAATAGTAGTTGCGGCTACGGGTGATATCTTGCGGTACCGGCTGGCGCAGTGGAGTCAGTGACAGCTTTTCGCCCGTCAGACGCAGCAGGTTATCGCGGGTATCGTTGCCGGTTCCCAGCACGGGTGGGCTGGAAAGGTAGCAACCTTCAACGCCCCAGGGGCAACTCCCCATATCCGACGATGCAAAGGCGTTTGCGCTGGCGAGAGCCGTCGCGAGGAAAACCCATTTCCCTGTTTTCAATTTAGGCATTTTTAGATTTTTTCTGAAAAGAGTTTGATGCGAAGCGTAATGCCTTCGACGGCGACCACTTCAACTTTTGCGCCAGCCGGGAAATCCTCATCTGCGCTAACAGGCCAGGAACTGTCACCGACACGCATATGCCCACGTCCGTTGACCAGCGCGTTGTCCAGCGTAAAGCGACGGCCAACCAGCTGCTGACCACGCTGATTGAGCGCGGCATCTGCGGGTTTCTGCTCTCGCACACGCTTCGACAGCCACAGCCACCAGAGCCAGGCTGCGATAAGCGTCAGCACCGCAAAAAGCACCCCTTGCCACTCCCAGCCAAAGGGCACGACCCATACCAGCAGGCCGGTTATGACCGCTGCCACGCCGCTCCAGAGCAGGTAACCATTGCCGCCGAGCATCTCAGCGGCCAGCAACAGACCACCGAGACTCAGCCAGAAGATATACGCATGTTCAAAGAGCAGGGCAATCATGGTTTTTTCCGCTCACTGCTGCTGTCTTTCACCAGTTCAGCAATACCGGCAATCGAGCCCATCAGGCTGCTCGCATCCAGCGGCATCATCACCACTTTGCTGTTGTTCGCGGAACCAATTTTTTGCAGCGCTTCGGTGTATTTCTGTGCCACGAAGTAGTTGATCGCCTGCACGTCGCCAGCGGCAATCGCCTCAGAAACCATTTTGGTTGCCCGGGCTTCCGCTTCCGCCGAACGTTCACGGGCTTCTGCTTCGAGGAAGGCAGACTGACGCTCACCTTCTGCCTTGAGGATTTTTGACTGCTTCTCACCTTCGGCTTTCACGATTTCTGCCTGACGAATCCCTTCCGCTTCCAGAATGTAGGCACGTTTTGTACGTTCGGCTTTCATCTGCGCATTCATGGCATCAATCAGTTCAGCCGGTGGGCGGACGTCGCGAATTTCAATACGGGTGATTTTGATGCCCCATGGATTGGTGGCTTCATCCACAATATGCAAGAGACGGGTGTTGATGTTGTCGCGCTGGGAGAGCATTTCATCCAGTTCCATGGAGCCGAGAACGGTACGGATGTTGGTCATGGTCAGGTTGATGATGGCCAGTTCCAGATTGCTCACCTCATAGGCGGCTTTGGGCGCGTCAATCACCTGAATAAAGCAGACGGCGTCGATGGAGACGTTGGCGTTATCTTTGGAAATGATTTCCTGAGAAGGGATGTCGAGCACCTGCTCCATCATATTGATCTTGCGACCAATCCTGTCCATAAATGGCACGACAAGGCTCAGGCCCGGCTGGAGCGAACGGGTATAACGCCCGAAACGTTCCACCGTCCACTGATAGCCTTGCGGCACGATTTTGACACCGGCACCGACAATAACCAGCGCGACGAAGATAAGAATGGGGATAACGATGAGCATCAAATAAACCTCCTGTTTAATTTGATGTCATTCTAAACAAATTTGGGGATCATAACAGCGCGATCCCCAAATTTAGCAGGCGGGATCAGTAAAGCAGAGAGTAGAGCTGGCGACGGTACTTCGAGGCCAGCGCATCACCGGTCCCTAAAGCCGCCAGAATCTCCTGCAGCATTTTGCGCGCCTGGCCATCGGCGGCACCCAGATCTTTGCGCAAATGGGTGAACAGCAGTTCCAGCGCTTCCTCGTTACGGCCCACCTGATGCAGTTGCAATGCCAGTTGCGTGGCAAGTTGCGCATCCGCCGGGTTCTGCTCAACCTGTTGTTGTAATAGCTGAATTTCTGGTGTGTCGGCGGCTTGTTTCAGCAGTTCAATCTGCGCGACCAGCCCCTGATAACGGGTGTCCTGATCCTGCAGCGGAATGGTTTTCAGCACGGCTTCGGCATCTTCCGAACGGTTAAGGGCAATCTGGGTCTCAGCCAGCAGCAGACCGATTTCGCTGTTTTGATTCGAGAGCTGCCAGGCGTCTTTCAACAGCGGCAGCGCATCGGCGTGGTTGCCTTCCTGAATCAACTGCATGGCTTGCTGGGCTTTCAGCTCTTCTTCACGCGGCAGAACTTTATCCAGCAGGGCGCGAATCGCCTCTTCTGGTTGCGGTCCCTGGAAGCCATCGACAGGCTGGCCGTTCTGGAACAGGTAAACCGTCGGGATCGCTCGCAGACCAAACTGGGACGCGAGCATCTGTTCAGCATCGCAGTCTACCTTCGCCAGAATAAACTGACCGTTATATTGTGCGGCCAGGCTTTCCAGCACCGGGGTCAGTTGCAGACAGTGCTGGCTGCGCTCAGACCAGAAATAGAACAGCACCGGGACAGTGGCTGACTGCTCAAGCGTCGGGTGTAGGTTTGCTTCGTTAATGTTGACGATGTTCTGTACAGACATGGGCCTTTCTCTGTTTAAGTGTTTACACATACATGGGGGACAGGCGCTACGCCTTCAACTCACCCGTGTAAAATTTTATCCATTGCGCGCGCCGGGAGCAGGCGTTTAAGCAGGCTTACTACGTGGGTCACCACGGTCACCGGGTAGCGCAGTTTCGGCTTCGGACTCTCAAAAGCATGGCGCACTTTGGCGACAACGGCCTCCGGGCCGAGGGTAAAACGTGCGGCAATGCCCGGGTTTTCCACTGCTTTATCGCTGGTCTGATTGACGTTTTCGGTAAAGCGGGTGCGGATCGGGCCGGGTTCAATCAGGCTCACTTTGATACCGGAGTGGCGCAGTTCCATACGCAGCGCGTCCGACCAGGCTTCCAGCGCATATTTGCTGGCTGCGTAAGCGCCTCGGCCAGGGGTGGAAATCAGGCCCATCACCGACGAGGTCATCACAATACGCCCTTCGCCATGCGGGATCATCGCCGGAAGCAGACGCATGGTGAGCTGATGCGCGCCAAAAAAGTTGGCAGAAAATTGCTGTTCCATCTTTTCGCGACTCACGGTGGTGAGTGGACCATAAACGCCGAAGCCCGCATTGTTAAAGATGCCGTACAGGCGATTTTCCGTCAGGGCGATCACTTCATCGGCGGCGCGCTCCACGCTCTCGCGGGAGTCAAGATCCAGCAGCACGCCGGTAAATCCGGCCTGGTTCATGCGTTCCACGTCGTCGCTTTTCCGGCAAGCAGCCAGTATGCGGAACCCCTGACGTTTGAGTTCATGGGCGCTTTCCAGACCGATTCCGCTGGAACATCCTGTAATTAAGACCGTTTTTTGCATAACTTTACCTGAAAGCGTCCCTGATAAATCAGGAGTCGTGATTAACTAAAGGAGCCAACCGGGTTGCCATCCAGTCAGCAATAAAGGGCTGAGCGTCACGGTTTGGGTGAATACCGTCATCCTGCATCCATTGGGGTTTCAGATAGACCTCTTCCATAAAAAAGGGCAACAGAGGAATATCAAACTCTTTAGCGAGCTTAGGATACAACGCACTGAATGACTCAGTATAACGGCGACCGTAGTTAGCGGGCAGTCGTATTTGCATGAGAAGAGGTTCGGCGTTTGCCGCTTTCACCGCCTGTAAAATGGTACGCAGCGTCGCTTCCGTTTGCTGCGGTGCAAAGCCACGCAAACCGTCGTTGCCGCCGAGCTCCACCAGCACCCAGCGTGGCTGATGCTCTTTGAGCAACGCAGGTAAACGCGCCAGCCCCTGTTGGGAGGTATCGCCACTGATACTGGCGTTGATGACCGGTGGCTTTTGCTGCCATTTATCATTGAGCAGTGCAGGCCAGGCGGTATTAGCCGCCATACGATAGCCCGCGCTCAGGCTGTCTCCAAGAACCAGTAACGTGTCCGCCGCGGCGGCGCGCAGGCTAAACAGAAGCAGAAACAGGAAGGCCAAATGCCAGCGGAAAACATTGTTGAAGTTCATCATCTTAAGAAGTCCGTCGGTCAAGGGGAGCATGAACTTTCCATCCTTACCGGAGTTGAGCTGGTTGTCAAACGGGCGCAGACCATTGCCCTGATTGGGGAGTCCGGTTCGGGTAAGTCGACATTGCTGGCGATCCTCGCCGGACTGGATGATGGTAGCAGCGGCGAAGTGAACCTGCTTGGCAAGCCGCTGCATGCGATGGATGAAGAGGCACGTGCGAAGCTGCGAGCCGATAGCGTCGGCTTCGTTTTCCAGTCCTTCATGCTGATCCCGACCCTGAATGCGCTGGAGAACGTCGAGCTTCCGGCGCTGCTGCGCGGAGAAAACAGCGGCGAAAGCCGGGCGAGCGCAAAAGCGCTACTGGAAACATTAGGTCTGGGCAAACGCCTCGATCACCTTCCGGCACAGCTTTCCGGCGGTGAGCAGCAGCGCGTGGCGCTGGCCCGCGCCTTTAATGGTCAACCCGATCTGCTGTTTGCCGATGAACCCACCGGGAACCTCGACCGCCAGACGGGCGATAAAATTGCCGACCTGCTTTTCTCCATGAATCAGCAATATGGCACCACGTTAATCCTGGTGACCCATGATCCGGCGCTGGCAGCGCGTTGTGATCGACGCCTGCGTCTGGTGAACGGTGAACTGCGGGAGGAAGCATGATAGCCCGCTGGTTCTGGCGCGAATGGCGTTCCCCCTCATTATTAATTGTCTGGCTGGCGTTGAGTCTGGCCGTGGCCTGCGTGCTGGCACTCGGCAATATCAGCGACCGTATGGAAAAGGGCTTAAGCCAGCAGAGCCGTGAATTTCTGGCCGGCGATCGGGCGCTACGCAGCTCCCGTGAAATCCCACACGCCTGGCTGGATGAAGCGCGTAAAAACGGTCTGAAAGTCAGTGAACAACTCTCTTTTGCCACCATGACCTTTGCGGGTGACACGCCGCAACTGGCAAACGTCAAAGCCGTTGACGATAGCTACCCATTATACGGCGACCTGCAAACCATGCCTGCTGAGGTCAAACCGAAAGCCGGAACGGTGTTGCTGGCCCCACGCCTGATGGCGCTGCTGAATCTGAAAACCGGCGACACCATTGATGTGGGCGACGCCACCCTGCGCATTGCCGGGGAGGTGATTCAGGAGCCGGATTCCGGGTTTAACCCGTTTGAAATGGCACCGCGTCTGCTGATGAACACCGCTGATGTGGCGAAAACCGGCGCGGTTCAGCCGGGCAGTCGCGTGAGCTGGCGGGTAAAGTTTGCCGGTACGCATGCGCAACTGGAGGCTTACGAAAGCTGGCTGCTGCCGCAGCTCAAACCGGAGCACCGCTGGTATGGCCTTGAGCAGGATGAAGGGGCGCTGGGCAAGTCATTGCAACGCTCGCAGCAGTTCCTGCTGCTCTCTGCATTATTGACGCTCTTACTGGCGGTGGCAGCCGTTGCCGTGGCGATGAGCCATTACTGTCGCAGCCGCTATGATCTGGTCGCCATCCTCAAAACGCTGGGGGCGGGCAGGGCGCAACTGCGCAAACTGATTGTCGGCCAGTGGCTGATGGTACTAGTACTGTCGGCTGTGACCGGGGGCGTGATTGGCCTTGGCTTTGAAAAAGTCCTGATGGTGCTGCTCAAACCCGTGCTGCCGGTGTCACTGCCGGCTGCCAGCGGCTGGCCGTGGGTGTGGTCGATTGGCGCGATGTGTGTGATCTCATTGCTGGTGGGGCTGCGCCCCTATCGCCTGCTGTTGGCCACGCAGCCACTGAGAGTGCTGCGTCGTGATGCGGTAGCAGACGTCTGGCCGCTGAAGTTTTATCTCCCGGTTATTTGTGGCGTAGCTGTATTGCTGCTGGCCTGGCTGATGGGAGCAAGCATGCTGCTGTGGTCGGTACTGGCGGGCGCAGTGGTCCTGGCGCTGGTCTGTGGCGTGGTGGGCTGGCTGCTGCTGCGGGTGATGAAAAAGCTGACGCTGAAGGCACTTCCGTTGCGTCTTGCGGTGAACCGTCTCCTGCGCCAGCCGGGGGCGACGTTTAGTCAGCTATCGGCGTTTTCCCTCTCCTTTATGCTACTGGCGATGCTGCTGGTGCTGCGTGGGGACTTGCTTGATCGTTGGCAGCAGCAGTTACCGCCGGAAAGCCCAAACTATTTTCTTATTAACATCGCCCCGGAACAGGTGGTGCCAGTAAAAGCCTTCCTTTCCGAACATCACGTGATCCCGCAAACGTTCTGGCCTATCGTGCGTGCCCGGTTGACGCAGATTAACGGCCAGGCCACCGACGGTAACAGTGATGAGTCGCTTAACCGCGAGCTGAACCTGACCTGGCAGGGAGTGGAAGCGAACCACAATCCGGTGACCGCGGGCACCTGGCCGCCGAAAGCCGGGGAAGTGTCTATTGAGCAAGAGCTGGCAAAACGCCTCAAACTCAGGCTCGGAGATTCCGTCACCTTCACTGGCGATACCCAGGAGTTCAGTGCCAAAGTCACCAGCCTGCGTAAAGTGGACTGGGAGAGCCTGCGCCCGAACTTTTTCTTTATCTTCCCGCAGGGCGCACTGGACGGGCAGCCGCAAAGCTGGCTGACCAGTTTCCGCTGGCAGAACGGCAACGGTATGCTCACCCAGCTTAATCGCGAATTCCCGACCATTAGCCTGCTCGACATTGGCGCGATTTTAAAACAGGTCGGTCAGGTGCTGGAGCAGGTCAGTCGTGCGCTTGAGGTGATGGTGGTACTGGTCACCGCCTGCGGTATTTTGCTGTTGTTAGCGCAGGTGCAGGTGGGGATGCGTCAGCGTCATCAGGAACTGGTGGTTTACCGCACGCTCGGGGCAGGCAAGCGGCTGCTGCGTACTACCTTATGGTGTGAGTTCGCCCTGCTCGGGTTTGTTTCAGGACTGGTCGCGGCGATTGGCGCGGAAACGGCGCTGGCGGTGCTGCAAACGTATGTCTTTGACTTCCCATGGGAACCGGACTGGCGTTTGTGGGTAACGTTGCCCGTCTGCGGCGCGTTGCTGCTTTCGGTCTGCGGCGGCTGGCTGGGTACGCGCTTACTCAAGGGCAAGGCGCTGTTCCGGCAATTCAACCTCTCATAATATGGCGATTTCATTACACGCCGGTTAAACCATCGGCGTGTATTTTTTTAAGTGCACAAAATGCTAACCGCCTGATTTTTAACAGCACAAACCACCAAAAACTCGACAACATAGCATGCTTGTTCGGCGTTAATATTCAGCGGGCAATTATTTGGCTGCTCATTAACCAAGGAAAAAGCATGGCACATAAAATTAAAGCGCTGGCGGTGACGATCGGCGCAGCACTGGCGCTGACTTCATTTGCATCACAAGCAGAAATCACTCTGCTGAAACAAGATCCTGAGGCGGGCAACCCACTGAGCCGTCTGAATTTCACCGTGGGCGGTAGTATTCGTCCGCAGTTCAACATGATGACCGGTGATGGCGATAAAGGTTCATACAAACGTAACGGCTTTGATGGCGGCACCCGTTTCCGCTTCGCGACCGATTACTACCTGTTTGATGACATCAGCTGGATCAACTACTACGAGCTTGGCGTCAATATTCCGGCGGTTTTCGACTGGGATAACCACCACGCGGACGGTGCCAACGACACCTCACGCCGTATGCTCTACACCGGTCTGAAAAGCAAAACCTGGGGTACCTTGACCTACGGTCAGCAGAACAGCGTGTATTACGATGTAGTGGGCGCGAAAACCGATATCTGGGACTACGATATGGTCGGTCAGGCACCAGGTAACGGTATCAATGGTGACTACGATGGTTCTTACCGTTCCCGCAATATGCTGAAATACAAAAACAGCTTCGGTGATGCGGATGTTTACGCGTCATACCTGTTTGATGACAGCGAATATCTGCCAGGTAACGGCCTGCGTTACAAACGTAAAGGCGGCGGTTCACTGGGTCTGGATTACCATCTGACCACTGACCTCACCTGGGGTGCTGCATGGAACTACACCCGTGCTGAAATGCGTAACCCGAATAATGGCGAAGGCAAAACCTACGACCAGAATATCCTGGGTACGGCACTGAGCTGGACGCCGGATAACTGGACCTTCTCCGCAGGCGGTGGCTGGTACCAGAACTTTATGACCACCAAAAAAGTATCTGTTAACAACTACTTCGCAGGTGATGCGTGGGGCGTTGAATACTTTGCAGGTTATAAAATCCCTGTTGGTCAGTTCGCGCTGAAATCCGTCCAGCCGTACGTGATGGGCGACCGTATCGAATACGTCAATGGTCGTAACTACCAGCGTATCGACAACGGTGTAGGTGTGAGCTTCCAGTTGGATTACGGTTTCCGTGTGGATTACGAACACGTGTTTACCTCCAGCACCGACGATCTGGGCGATATGAACTTAGTGCGTCTTCGCTACGACTTCTGACATTCTGGGTCATTAGGCTATCTTGCTTGCCCGTTTGAACTCGGGCTGTTAACGCCAACTGACCCAATATTGATGTCTTATTAGCAAAGATCTGACTTTGCTAAGTTAAAAAAAGCATAAAGAGAGGCGGATGTGTTTCGCTTTTCTTTATGCTTCATCGCGTTACCCTTCCAAATCTCCACATCATTCAGTGACATAGTTCACAACAACATGAATTTTTTTCAATTACCGCTGCGTTCGCTTTGTGCCATCTTATTGCGTGAAATGAAAATGGAGCGCGCCGCGTGGAACGGTGCGCCACACAGCAGACACACTTCGTTAGGGAGAATGTATGGGACGTCGTCTCGGTTTACGCGCCACTTTTGGGGCACTGCTTCTGGCCTGCGGTTTAAGCTCCGCACTGGCGAACAGCGATCCGCACACCATTGTTTTCGGCGTAGCCCCAGGGCCGTACGGTGACATGGTCAAACAGGCCATTGCGCCGTCATTAAAAGAGAAAGGCTACAAAGTCGTGGTGCGCGAATTCAGCGACTATGTGCAGCCGAATATGGCACTGTCTAACGGCAGCATCGACGCTAACCTGTTCCAGCACTCGCTCTATTTCGATAAATTCACCGCCGATAAAGGGCTGAAGCTGACCAATCTCATCAGCGTGCCGACAGCGGGTATGGGCTTCTACTCCCATAAAATTAAAAGTCTTGATGAGCTGAAAAAAGGCGACATCGTGACGCTCTCCAACGATCCGACCAATCTGGCCCGTGGCCTGCGTTTCCTGGCGTCACTGGATCTCATCACCATCAAAGAGAATATCGATCCGACCAAAGCCTCCGAGCGTGATATTGCCAGCAATCCGAAAGGGCTGGTGTTCAAACCGCTGGAAGCCGCACAGCTGCCGCGTACGCTGGATAGCGCCACCGCCGCGCTGGTCAACGGTAACTTCGCCATTGCCGCCGGGTTGGATCTCTCCACTGCCATCAAGCAGGAACACCTGGACGAAAATCTCAAAAACATCATCGCCGTACGCAGCGAAGATGCGGACAAACCTTTTGCCAAAGATATCGTTGAAGTCGTGAAATCACCGGCTTACCGCGCCGTGATCGACTCGCCGCAACACGTCTATACCGCCTTCCAGAAACCAGACTGGATGACCGCCGCTGACAAGAAGTAAGCGCGGAGACTGAGTTAACAGGCAGGCTGCGGCCTGCCTTTTGCCGTTTGAGGGAAACATGATTGAGATAGACAAGGTCTGCGTGGACTTTCCTGCCGTACGCGGGGCCACGCCGACGCGTGCAGTGGATGATGTCAGCCTGCGTATTGCAGCCGGGGAGATTTTTGGCATTGTCGGCACCAGTGGCGCCGGGAAAAGTACCCTGCTGCGCACCCTGAATGCGTTGCAGCGCCCGAGTGAAGGCAGCGTGAAAGTGAACGGTGTCGCCATTTCGCAGATGGAAGGGCTGACGCTGCGCAAAGCGCGCCAGCGCATCGGCATGATCTTCCAGCACTTCAATTTAATGCATACCCGCACCGTGGCACAGAACGTGGCCTTCAGCCTGAAAGCAGCAGGGTGGGAGCGGGCGAAAATCGCCCCACGGGTGGCGGAAATTCTTGAGCTGGTGGGGTTGAGCGACAAAGCCAATCGCTTCCCGGTGCAGTTGAGCGGCGGGCAAAAGCAGCGCGTCGGCATTGCCCGTGCGATTGCCAACCACCCGGATGTGCTGTTGTGCGATGAACCCACTTCGGCGCTGGATCTGGAAACCTCGGCCACCATTCTCGAACTACTCAAACAGATCAACGCGCAACTGGGGATCACGATCGTGCTGATCACCCACGAGATGAACGTGATCAAATCCATCTGCGATCGCGTGGCGGTGATGTCCGGTGGCAAGGTGGTGGAGAGCGGCGATGTGTTTGATATTTTTGCTCATCCGCAGCATGCGTTTACCCAACAGCTGGTTTCACGCACTCTCAACCTGACGCTGCCGGAAAGATTGCGCGAGCATCTGCCAGGCCAGTTACTGAAGATCCTGTTTATTGGCGATTCCGCCGAGCAGCCTGTTCTCTCCGACGCGGCCATCAACTTTGGCGTGGCGGTGAACATTCTGCACGGCAAAATCGAGTACATCGGTGAACGTGCGCTGGGCATCCTGGTGGTGCAACTGACCGCCGACGACCCGGCAGCGGTCACCCAGGCAGTGGACTACATTCGTAACCGTACCGCACAGGTGGAGGTGATCCGTGGATGATTTACTGGCGGACCTGAGTCTCGCCTTTGGCGAAACCTTCCAGATGCTGAGCATCTCAACGGTACTGGCGATCATCGGCGGCCTACCGTTGGGATTCCTCATCTTCGTGACCGACCGAAACCTGTTCTGGCAGAACCGCGTGGTCTATCTCATCAGCTCCGTGCTGGTGAACATCATCCGCTCGGTGCCCTTTGTGATCCTGCTGGTACTGCTGTTGCCTTTAACCCAATTTTTACTCGGCAATACCATCGGCCCGATTGCTGCCTCAGTACCGTTATCCGTGGCGGCGATTGCTTTCTACGCCCGACTGGTTGACGGCGCACTGCGCGAAGTGGACAAGGGGATTATTGAAGCGGCGGAAGCCTTTGGTGCCAGCCCGATGCGCATCATCTGCACCGTGCTGCTACCGGAAGCCAGTGCGGGCCTGCTGCGCGGTTTGACTATTACGCTGGTCAGCCTGATTGGTTACTCGGCAATGGCGGGGATTGTGGGCGGCGGCGGTGTCGGTGACCTGGCAATTCGCTACGGTTACTACCGCTACGAAACCCAGGTCATGGTTGTCACCGTTATCGCGCTGATTGTGTTGGTACAGGTCGTGCAGATGCTCGGCGACTGGCTGGCGCAACGGGCAGATAAACGCGACAGGCACTGAGTTGTCATGATGCGGTGAGGAGAGCCCCGGTGGCCCTCCTTACCTGAGTATCAAACGCCGTCAAAAACCCAGCGACTTCCGGCTGCCGTTGAGTAAACAACGCCACAATGTCGTCCACGGCTTTCCCATGATGGTACTTATGCCAGGCCAGGCTTAACGGCGAAGGCGGGCGCATTGACGGGATTGTGCTGCTCACCAGTTCGCCCCTTTCAATCAGTGGCTGGCAAATTTGTTTCGGTAAAAAGCCCACGCCGACCCCCGCCAGATGTGCGGCTATCTTGGTTTCCATATCCGGTACGACAATTTCTTTCTGCCCCGGTAATCGCCAGGCCACACGTTTGGTCAGGGTGCGCGCGCTGTCTTCGATGTTCACCGCCGGATATCTGCGTAACTGCGCTTCACCCAGCGGCTCTTTAATCCGGGACAGTGGGTGGTCTGGTGACATCACAAACAGCCACTGAATTTCCCCCAGCGGCTCCAGCGCAAAACTATTAGCCAGCGGTTCTGTACCGGTAACGCCAATCGCCAGAGAAAATCCCTCGTGCAGCAATGAATCCCACACGCCCATATAAATCTGCCGGGAAAAATGAAACTGCGTGAAGGGATAGCGTGCCGTCAGCCAGGCCAGCAACCGTGCCACGGCGGCGGGGCTATAAAGTAAGTTATTCACCGCAATATTGACCTGCCGCTCCACGCCGTCGTTCACCTGCTGAAGCTCCCCCGGCATGCTGTCGAGCCAGCCCAGCCATTCCCGTGCCTGAGCCAGCAAATGTTGCCCCGCAGGCGTCATCGAAACGCTGCGTGTGGTGCGGATAAACAACGGCACGCCCGTGTTCTCTTCCAGTAGCTTGATACGGTAACTGATGGTGGCGGTGGTTTTGCACAGCCGCTCTGCTGCTTTCGAGAAGCTACCATTTTCGGCAACACTCATGAACGTGCGCAGGGTTTCGGGGTCAAGCATCTGTTTATCCGTCCTTTTTGATTCAACAAAACGAATGTCTTCACCATTGATTTACAAGTATTTTTGCATTTTCCCTTCAAATGAAATGTGGTCTGAATCTTATTTTGGAAAATTATTCCAACTTTTATATTGATGTTGCCAGGAGAAGGTTTTAGATTGCTCACATTGAAGCCGCAACGTGCCGAAAGGCCAGGTGAGAGGATTTTTTTCACAAGGAAATTGCAATGAAACTTCAGGTATTACCGTTAAGCCAGGCGACGTTTGGCGCTTATGGCGACGTGATTGAAACGCAGGGGCATGACTTTTTCCATATCAATGATGGCCTGGTTGAGCGCTATCACGACCTGGCGACGGTCGAAATTCTCGCGCAGGATCGCACGCTCATTAGCATTAACCGGGCGCAACCAGCCGCAATGCCGATTGTGATTCATGAACTTGAGCGCCACCCTCTGGGAACGCAGGCGTTTATTCCCATGAACCGTGAACCTTTTGTGGTGATTGTGGCGCAAGGGGGAGAAACCCCGGATCTGACCACGCTGCGTGCCTTCATTTCGAACGGCGACCAGGGGGTGAATTACCATCGCAATGTCTGGCATCATCCGCTGTTTGCCTGGCAAAACGTCACTGATTTTCTGACCGTGGATCGCGGTGGACTGGATAACTGTGATGTGAAGAGTATCCCCACCCATGAGCTTTGTTTTGCATGAGGTAACGCGTGACGCCTCAGATCTTCTTGCTTAAGATGAGCGTATTTTTCATTGTTTATGCTCAGTTTTGAGCCGGAGTGATTGAGGTATGACAGAAGTTAGGCGTCGCGGCAGGCCGGGTCAGGCAGAGCCTGCTGCGCAGAAAGGCGCGCAGGCGCTCGAAAGAGGGATCGCGATTCTGCAGTATCTGGAAAAGAGTGGTGGCAGTTCGTCGGTCAGCGACATTGCACTCAATCTGGATCTGCCACTGTCGACCACGTTCCGCTTGCTGAAGGTGTTACAGGGGGCCGATTTTGTCTCTCAGGACAGTCAGTTAGGCTGGTGGCATATTGGGCTGGGCGTGTTCAACGTGGGGGCCGCATACATCCATAATCGTGATGTGCTCTCCGTGGCGGGCCCCTTTATGCGCCGGTTGATGCTGATGTCGGGCGAAACGGTCAATGTGGCTATCCGTAACGGTAATGAAGCGGTGCTCATTGGGCAGCAGGAGTGCAAATCGATGGTCAGGATGTGCGCTCCGCTCGGCAGTCGCCTTCCACTACACGCCTCCGGTGCGGGAAAAGCGCTGCTTTATCCGCTGGCGGAAGAGGAACGGATGGATGCGATAGTCAAAACGGGGCTGCAACGTTTTACGCCGACCACGTTAATTGATTTACCGACGCTGCAAAAAGATTTGGATACTGCCCGTGAACGTGGTTATGTCATTGATCAGGAAGAACATGTGACAGGGCTGAATTGTATTGCCGCCCCTATTTTTGACGATGTCGGTAATGCGGTTGCGGCGATTTCCATCTCCGGCCCGGCATCACGTTTGACGGCCGATCGTTTTATCAGCCAGGGAGAGCTGGTACGCGATACCGCCAGAGATATCAGTAAAGCGCTGGGTTTGAAAACGCCCGACGCCTGACCAGCACCACACCCCGCTCACCGGAGCGGGAATTTTTTGGCACATTTTAATGTTGGAAAGTTTTTCCAATAAATATGAGGTAAACGAAAATGGCAAAAATGAGAGCCGTGGATGCGGCAATGTATGTTCTGGAAAAAGAGGGCGTCACCACGGCGTTTGGCGTACCGGGAGCGGCAATTAACCCCTTCTATTCTGCCATGCGCAAGCACGGCGGCATTCGCCACGTTCTGGCTCGTCATGTTGAGGGCGCATCACACATGGCCGAGGGATACACCCGGGCCACGGCAGGCAATATTGGTGTTTGCCTCGGCACGTCCGGGCCAGCGGGGACCGACATGATCACCGCACTCTATTCCGCCTCCGCCGACTCCATTCCCATTTTGTGTATTACCGGTCAGGCCCCTCGTGCCCGTCTGCACAAAGAAGATTTCCAGGCGGTGGATATTGAATCTATTGCCAAACCGGTCAGCAAAATGGCGGTGACCGTGCGTGAAGCGGCGCTGGTACCGCGCGTACTGCAGCAGGCTTTCCATCTGATGCGTTCCGGCCGTCCAGGCCCCGTGCTGGTCGATCTGCCGTACGATGTTCAGGTAGAGGAAATCGAATTCGACCCGGACATGTACGAACCTTTAGCGGCCTACAAGCCTGCCGCTACCCGTGCGCAGGCTCTGCGGGCAGTAGAAATGCTGATGGCAGCCGAACGTCCGGTGATAGTGGCAGGTGGTGGGGTGATCAACGCCGATGCCGCAGCCCTGTTGCAGCGCTTTGCTGAAATCACTGATGTCCCCGTTATCCCCACATTAATGGGATGGGGCTGCATTCCGGATGACCATGAGTTGATGGCCGGCATGGTTGGCCTGCAAACCGCGCACCGCTACGGTAATGCCACGCTGCTGGCGTCGGACATGGTTTTCGGGATTGGCAACCGCTTCGCCAACCGCCATACCGGCTCCGTTGAGAAATACACCGCCGGGCGCAAAATCATCCATATCGATATTGAACCGACGCAGATTGGCCGCGTGCTATGCCCGGATCTGGGGATTGTCTCGGATGCAAAAGCCGCACTGGAGCTGCTGGTCGAGATCGCGCTGGAGATGCAAAAAGCCGGGCGCCTGCCGCGTCGTAACGAATGGGTGGCTGAGTGCCAGCAGCGCAAACGCACGTTACTGCGCAAAACACACTTCGATAATGTGCCAGTGAAGCCGCAGCGTGTGTATGAAGAGATGAATAAAGCCTTTGGTCGCGACGTGTGTTACGTCACCACCATTGGCCTGTCGCAAATAGCCGCTGCGCAGATGCTACATGTCTTCAAAGACCGCCACTGGATCAACTGCGGACAGGCCGGCCCGCTTGGCTGGACCATTCCGGCGGCGTTGGGGGTATGCGTGGCCGATCCGAAGCGCAACGTGGTGGCCATCTCCGGCGACTACGACTTCCAGTTTATGATTGAAGAGCTCGCCGTAGGCGCGCAGTTCAACATTCCTTACATCCACGTGCTGGTGAATAACGCCTACCTGGGGCTGATTCGTCAGTCGCAGCGCGCATTCGACATGGATTTCTGCGTGCAACTGGCCTTCGAAAACATCAACTCCAGTGAAGTGAATGGCTACGGTGTGGATCACGTGAAAGTGGCAGAAGGGTTAGGTTGCAAAGCCATTCGCGTGTTTAAACCTGAAGATATCGCCCCGGCCTTCGAACAAGCCAAAGCCTTGATGGCGCAATATCGTGTGCCGGTGGTGGTGGAAGTGATTCTGGAACGCGTCACCAACATTTCGATGGGCAGCGAACTTGATAACGTCAACGAATTTGAAGAGGTGGCAGAGTCCGCCGCCGACGCGCCAACCGAAACCTGTTTCATGAAATATGAATAAGTGAGGCAACCATGTTACGTTTTTCTGCCAACCTCTCCATGCTATTTCTGGAATATGACTTTCTTGATCGCTTTGAAAAAGCAGCGGAGTGCGGATTTCAGGGCGTCGAGTTTATGTTTCCCTACGGTTTTGATATTGACGTATTAAAGCAAAAGCTCAGCGAGAATAATCTTGAGCATACACTGCATAATTTACCGGCGGGTGACTGGGCAGCCGGTGAAAGGGGTATAGCCTGTATTCCAGGTCGCGAAGCGGAATTTCGTGAAGGAGTATCAGAAGCCATTCGCTATGCCCGCGCGCTGGGAAACAAAAAGATCAACTGTCTGGTCGGTAAAACGCCGCAGGGGTATTCAGCAGAGCAAGTCCATGCCACGCTGGTAGCGAATTTACGCTTTGCGGCTGATGCGCTGGAAAAAGAGAATATCCTGTTATTAATTGAGCCGATTAATCATTTTGATATTCCAGGGTTCCACCTTACCGGTACGCATCAGGCGCTGGCCCTTATTGAGGACACGGGCAGTAAGAATATCAAGATCCAATACGATATTTACCATATGCAACGTATGGAAGGGGAATTAGCCCAGACCATGACGACCTTTGCCGACAGCATTGGTCATTTGCAAATCGCTGATAATCCACGGCGTGGAGAACCAGGAACCGGAGAAATTAATTACGACTATTTATTTAGCGTGATTGAACAGTCGCCTTATAACGGCTGGGTCGGGTGTGAATATAAGCCCTTAACCACCACGGAAGCAGGAATGACCTGGTTTAATCGCTATCGTTAATATTTAACGCATTCTGGCAACGCTTTTTCTCCACGTCATGTGGAAGGGACTGCTGTTGCCTGAATTCGGGAAAACCACGTTTGAATAAGAGGAAGAGTATGAAACTGGGATTTATTGGTCTTGGGATCATGGGCACACCAATGGCGCTCAATCTGGCAAAAGCCGGGCATGCATTACATGTCACCACCATCGGACCGGTGGCGGAAGAACTGCTGAAACTGGGTGCGGTAAACGTTGAGACTGCGCAGCAGGTAACTGAAAAATCTGACATTGTCTTTATCATGGTGCCGGATACTCACCATGTTGAAGCCGTGCTGTTTGGCGAAAATGGCTGTGCCAGCGCGCCGCTTAAGGGCAAAACGCTGGTGGACATGAGTTCAATCTCACCCATCGAAACCAAACGCTTTGCACGTCAGATTAATGAACAGGGTGGTGATTATCTGGATGCGCCGGTTTCGGGTGGAGAAATAGGCGCGCGTGAAGGCACCTTATCCATCATGGTCGGCGGGGAACCGGCAGTCTTTGAACGTGTTAAACCGCTCTTTGACATCATGGGGAAAAATATCACGCTGGTTGGCAGCAATGGCGACGGACAAACGTGCAAAGTTGCCAACCAAATTATTGTGGCGCTGAACATCGAAGCGGTTTCTGAGGCATTAATTTTCGCCTCTAAAGCAGGAGCCGATCCGGTGCGCGTGCGTCAGGCATTAATGGGCGGCTTTGCGTCATCACGAATTCTTGAAGTACACGGGGAGAGAATGATTAAGCGCACATTCAACCCTGGATTTAAAATTGCGCTGCACCAAAAAGATCTCAATTTAGCCTTGCAAAGTGCTAAAGCACTGTCAATTAACCTCCCCAATACGGCGACCTGCCAGGAACTGTTTAATACATGTGCGGCAAACGGGGGCAGTGAACTTGACCACTCGGCACTGGTTCAGGCGCTGGAATTAATGGCAAATCATAAAGTGAGCTAATGACCTCTATCGCTGCAGTATGCAGCGATTCTTTTTTATAGCTTAAATCCGAATAAAGGTAATGTTTATGAGTACAACGGACAAAACCGGTATTGAATACTGGAAGAAAATTGTCGTCGTGATGAGCCTTGGCTGGGTAGCAATATGGATTTATCGTACCGTATTAACGCCTATCTATCCGGAAATACAGGCATCACTCGGGAATGTGAATAACGCCGAAATTGGTGCGATTGCCAGTTTTTATTTCTTAGCGTATTGCAGCATGCAGATCCCTTGCGGCATCCTGGTCGATAAACTCGGGCAGAAAATCATGCTGATGTGTGGTTTCTCGCTCTTTATTCTCGGCACGCTGAGTATCGCTCATGCCAGTAACCTGACGATGATCTACATCGGTTCGCTGATGGCGGGTGCAGGCTGTGCCTCTTTCTTTAGCTCTGCCTACTCGCTCTCTTCCGCCAACGTGCCACAGGAGCGCAGAGCGCTAGCCAATGCCATTATCAACAGTGGTTCGGCCATCGGGATGGGGATTGGCCTTATTGGCTCAAGCATTCTGGTGAAAAGCATGCACATGCCCTGGCAGCAGGTCCTGTACATCGTCGCCGCCATCCTGGTTATCATGCTGGTGACCTTCACGTTAATCATCCGGGCGAAAGCCAAAAAAGCCGCGCCTGCTGCCACTCAAAAAAGTGCGGCGGCGGCCCAGGACGTAGAGGAGAAAAACGCACCGCTCTTCTCACCACTGCTATGCAGCGTCTACTTTCTCTATTTCTGTACCTGCTACGGCTATTACCTGATTGTTACCTGGCTGCCTTCATATCTGCAGACCGAGCGAGGATTTGACGGTGGGGCGATTGGTCTTGCCTCGGCACTGGTGGCGGTGGTCGGGGTTCCGGGGGCGCTCTTCTTCAGCAACCTGTCGGATAAATTCCGTAACAGCAAAGTGAAAGTGATCCTCGGCCTGGAAATTGTCGCCGCTGTGATGCTGATGTTGACGGTGCTCTCGCCCAACACCACCACGCTGATGATAAGCCTGGTGCTGTATGGATTACTGGGCAAAATGGCGGTCGACCCGATTTTAATCTCTTTCGTTTCAGAACAGGCCTCGTCCAAAACCCTCGGACGTGCATTTAGTTTGTTCAACTTCTTCGGTATGAGCTCTGCGGTGGTGGCCCCCACACTCACCGGCTTTATTTCTGATATCACCGGTTCCAAAGAGATCAGCTTTGTTATCTCAGCCTGTCTGGTTATTACCGGAACCCTTATTTTTGCAGCCGTTGCCCTGCGTAGAAAAAAAGAAGCAGCCGTTACCGCTTCTGCTTAATTGTTTAAATATAAAAATAGCATCTTGATTGTATTTTATTAATTAAATTTTTGTTCCGCATAGCTAAGCCCATTAATTATTATATTAAAACCACAGAGGGACTTATGGAACATCACAGAAAACTCTACCAGGAACGCGGTTATAGCGAAGACCTGTTGCCCAAAATAGATAAACAAAGAAACTGGAAAACATTTAATTATTTTACTTTATGGATGGGGTCGGTACATAACGTTCCTAATTACGTTATGGTTGGCGGCTTTTTCATCCTGGGGTTATCAACATTTAATATTATGCTCGCCATTATTTTAAGTGCACTGGTCATTGCTTTTGTGATGGTGATGAACGGTGCGGCGGGTAGTAAATACGGTGTACCTTTTGCGATGATTCTCAGGGCATCATACGGTGTGCGCGGTGCGTTATTTCCCGGCTTATTGCGTGGGGGCATTGCGGCCATTATGTGGTTCGGCTTGCAGTGCTACGCCGGGTCGCTGGCCTTTTTGATCCTCATCGGCAAAATATGGCCGGACTTTCTGGCGCTGGGCGGCGATTTTAAACTGCTGGGGATTTCCCTGCCGGGGTTAATCGCGTTTCTCATCTTCTGGCTGATTAACGTAGGTATTGGTTTTGGCGGCGGTAAGGTGTTGAACAAATTCACCGCTATCCTCAACCCCTGCATTTACATCGTGTTCGGCGGCATGGCGGTGTGGGCCATTATGCTGGTTGGCATCGGTCCGATCCTCGATTACCTGCCCACCGGCGTGGCCAAAGCAGAAAACAGCGGCTTTCTGTTCCTGGTGGTGATCAACGCAGTGGTCGCCGTCTGGGCCGCCCCGGCGGTGAGTGCATCTGACTTTACCCAAAACGCCCATTCGTTTCGCGAACAGGCGCTAGGGCAAACGCTAGGGTTAGTGGTGGCTTACGTACTCTTTGCCGTTGCCGGGGTGTGCATCATCGCCGGTGCGAGTATTCACTACGGCGCAGACACCTGGAACGTGCTGGATATCGTTCAGCGCTGGGACAGCCTTTTTGCCTCGTTCTTTGCCGTGCTGGTTATTCTGATGACCACCATTTCGACCAATGCCACGGGGAACATTATTCCGGCGGGCTACCAGATTGCCGCGATTGCACCGACAAAATTGACTTACAAAAATGGGGTTTTGATTGCCAGCATTATCAGCCTGCTGATTTGCCCCTGGAAGCTGATGGAGAATCAGGACAGCATTTATCTGTTCCTCGATATTATCGGCGGCATGTTAGGGCCAGTGATTGGCGTCATGCTGGCGCACTATTTTGTGGTGATGCGCGGGCAAATTAATCTCGACGAATTATATACCGCCAGTGGTGATTATCAGTATTTCGATAACGGTTTTAATCTGACGGCATTTTTAGTCACGCTGGTCGCGGTTATTTTTTCTCTTGGCGGCAAGTTTATACCCGTGCTGGAACCATTATCCCGCGTCTCCTGGTTTGTGGGCGTCATTATTGCTTTTGGTGCCTACGCACTATTAAAGAAACGCAGCGTTATTGAAGTGGTAAATGAGCAGAAAATTACGGGCTAAACCTGTATGCACCGGAGTTGTACTGTCAGGAATGACACATTGATCAAAATATCTGTATCCCTACAAGGAGTTTATTATGTCTTTTGATTTAATTATTAAAAACGGCACCGTTATTTTAGAAAACGAAGCACGCATCGTGGATATTGCGGTACGTGACGGCAAAATTGCGGCCATTGGTGAAAACCTGGGTGACGCTAAAGAGGTGATGGACGCCAGCGGTCTGGTGGTCTCCCCTGGCATGGTCGATGCGCACACGCATATTTCAGAGCCGGGTCGCACCCACTGGGAAGGGTACGAAACCGGTACCCGTGCGGCGGCGAAGGGCGGGATTACGACGATGATCGAAATGCCCCTCAACCAGCTCCCGGCGACCGTTGACCGCGAAACCATCGAACTGAAGTTCGATGCGGCGAAAGGCAAACTGACCATTGATTCTGCCCAGCTTGGTGGGCTGGTCTCCTACAATCTGGATCGTTTACATGAGCTGGATGAAGTGGGCGTGGTTGGCTTCAAATGCTTTGTGGCGACCTGCGGCGATCGCGGCATTGATAATGATTTTCGCGATGTGAACGACTGGCAGTTCTTCAAAGGCGTGCAGAAGCTGGCGGAGATGGATCAGGTGGTACTGGTGCACTGCGAAAATGCGCTGATCTGCGATGAAATGGGCGAAGAAGCGAAACGTGAAGGTCGCGTAACGGCGCACGATTATGTCGCCTCTCGTCCGGTCTTCACCGAAGTGGAAGCGATTCGTCGCATTCTCTACCTGGCAAAAGTGGCCGGTTGCCGCCTGCATATTTGCCACGTCAGCAGTCCGGAAGGTGTGGCGGAAGTGACCCGTGCGCGTCAGGAGGGTCAGGACGTGACCTGTGAATCCTGCCCGCACTACTTTGCGCTGGATACTGCCCAGTTTGAAGAGATTGGCACACTGGCGAAATGTTCCCCGCCTATCCGCGATGCCGAAAACCAGAAAGGGATGTGGGAAAAACTGTTCAACGGCGAAATCGACTGCCTGGTCTCCGACCATTCACCGTGCCCGCCGGAAATGAAAGCTGGCAACATCATGCAGGCGTGGGGCGGCATTGCCGGGCTGCAAAGCTGCATGGACATCATGTTTGATGAAGCCGTGCAGAAACGTGGTATGTCTCTGACCCAGTTTGGCAAGCTGATGGCGACCAACGCCGCGGATATCTTCGGCCTGAAACAGAAAGGGCGCATCGCACCGGGTAAAGATGCGGATTTCGTCTTTATTCAGCCAAACAGCAGCTATGTGCTGAAAGCCAGCGATCTGGAGTATCGCCACAAGGTCAGCCCGTATGTGGGTCGCACCATCGGGGCGCGCATCACCAAAACGCTGCTGCGTGGCGATGTGATTTACGACATCGAGCAGGGCTTCCCGCGCACACCGAAAGGCCAGTTCATTCTCAAACATAAACAGTAATTTTGCCTCTGGTTATGCCCGTCTTCGGACGGGCATTGTTGTCTCTAAGGCATAGCGTTTAAGGATTCATGATGAAAATAGTGATTGCGCCGGATTCGTTTAAAGAGAGCCTGAGTGCCGATAAATGCGCGCAGGCCATCAAAGCCGGGTTTGTCGATGTTTTTCCTGATGCGGAGTACGTTTGTCTGCCCATTGCCGATGGAGGTGAGGGCACCGTCGAGGCGATGGTGGCGGCCACTGGTGGTCGCATTGTTCACCTGGTGGTAACCGGGCCGATGGGCGAACCCGTGAAAGCCTTTTATGGCCTGACCGGAGAGGGCAAGACGGCGGTTATCGAGATGGCGGCAGCCAGCGGTTTAATGCTGGTCTCCCCGCAGGCGCGCAACCCGATGGTGGCAAGCAGCTATGGTACCGGAGAGCTTATCCGCCACGCGCTGGATGCCGGTATTCGCCATATTATTCTGGGTATTGGCGGCAGTGCGACCGTTGACGGTGGCATGGGGATGGCGCAAGCGCTGGGTGTGCGTTTTGTTGATGCGCAGGGCGAGACGCTTATGGCAGGTGGTGAGGCACTGGCGCGGCTGGCGCAGATCGATATGGCGGGTCTGGACACGCGCCTTCATGAATGTGTGATTGAAGTGGCATGCGATGTGGACAACCCGCTGACGGGGCCGCGGGGCGCAGCGGCGGTATTCGGTCCGCAGAAAGGGGCGACTCCGGTAATGGTGGAGGCGCTCGAACGCGGGCTGGTCAATTACGCCAGGGTGTTAGAGGCGCTGACCGGTGATGACCTTTCCACTCTTGCAGGAGGTGGTGCAGCCGGTGGAATGGGCATTGCCGCAGGCGTTTTCCTCGGCGCAGAGCTTAAACCCGGCATCGATATTGTGCTGAGTGCGGTGAAGCTTGAACAGGCGGTGGAAGACGCCACTTTTGTGATTACCGGGGAAGGGCGCATTGATTCGCAAACCGCAGGTGGCAAAGCGCCGGTCGGCGTTGCCAGTATTGCCAGGCAGCACAACGTGCCGGTGATTGGCATTGCAGGCGTGTTGGGGGAGGGCGTGGAAGTGGTGCATCAGCATGGTATCGACGTGGTGTTCAGCATTTTGCCACGTCTCGCGCCATTGTCCGACGTGCTGGCCGAAGGCGAGGCCAACCTCTACTACTGCGCCCGCAATATCGCCAGCACGCTGAAGTTAGGGCAGAGGGCGGTGTAGGGTATCTGGGGTGTGCTGCTGAACAGAGTTTGTAGCGTGGGTGTCTCTCCTGGTGTGGAGAGACGCCTGGTTAAGTGTCATTTCCTGGCCGATGAGCTCCTGGGCAAGGATTCCGGTACATGCCAGGTTTCATAGTGAAAGAACCAGTAGCAACAGAGAAAGAAGAGTAATCCTTTCAGGATCGCTGCACCCGCCTCAAGCAGAGATTGGAATATCCGTTGTCCAAAGCTGATGATTTTAGAGGCCAACTCTCGTCACCAGGTGGGTGAAGGTACATTTCCAACAGGGGATGTTTCGGCAAGGAAGGATTCGATAGCCCTGACAAGCGCGAGCGGCGTCTCGTTCATCGGATAATGGCCGGCGTTTTCCAGAATCTCAACCGTTGCACGGGAATAGCGTTGAAGATAGGTTTTGGCCATTAACCCGGCATTGAATGTTGGATCGTGCTCACCCACGAGCACTTTTACCGGATGCAATCCGGCAATCTCATCGCTGAAATCAGTATCTGCCCATGCATGAAAATATGCAGAAAATGCTTCCTGAGAGGAATGCGTTACTGAGTACGCTGCTTTCCATTCGACCCAGGATAGCGGCAAACGTCCGCCGGTACTGCGGTCTATGATGGTTCTGCGATTGTCCAGTTGTTCAGCAGCATCTTCAAGCAGGCGGCGCGTTGCAGCATCGTACGAAATGCCGCCGCACGGAACGGGCGCAACAGCAACGAGTGCACGCACTCGATTGGGTGCGCGCGATGCAATCCGCTCTATCGCCATCCCCCCCATCGAATGACCGATCAGGCTGAAGTCGTGAAAGCCGAGAGCGTCAGCAAGAGCCAGCGCATCGGAGGTGATCTCATCGATTGTGTATGCGCCACGCGTTTCCTGCATGCCTCCATAGCCGCGATAATCCATGAATACGTAACTAAACGCGTGGCCATTTAACCAGGGTTCGATCTCCTCGAACGAGTGCCCATCACCGAACCAGCCGTGAAGAACGAGGACGTGGTGGGGACCGTTACCCACGCGATGGTATGTGTTAGTCATATTGACTCCAATGAGAAAGGGATGTGGTCTTTAGCCTGCGTGACGATCACACGGCTATTTAATCGGTAAGGTTTTAGAATGGCGGGTGAGTCATCCGTGTGGCTATGCCAGATGGCGACTTCCGTCTTATAGCTTGATCAGGACCACGCCTTTGAGGCGACCGGCACAGGCTTCCTGCAATGCTGATATCGCGCTTTCAATTCCCTTGAAGGTCGTAGACGGAAGATGGATGTGTCCGTCACGCTTCCATGTCTTCAGATCACGCAGCCAGAATTCAAACGCATCGGGCGAATGATCCGCGCTGAAGCCGCGTAATGTCATACCTTTGAAGATGATTTGAAAGCTGTCCAGGGTAACAGGAGCCTGTAAGGACGCCTTTTCTGCGTTCAGCTCAGCAGTGAGTGCTCCGAGCAGAACGCCACGGGCACCATCCCTTGCCAGCTTGATGGCCGCCGCGAGCTGTTCACCACCCACCATGTCTACGATGACATCAATGCCTTCGGGTGCGGCTTTCGCCAATTGCTCTATCATTGGGCCGCCGTCGCGGGTGACGACGGCATCATAGCCCAGTTCCTCTTGCATCCAGCGAGCTTTGCTGGAACTGCTCGTGCTACCAACCACACGTGTCGCGCCGAGGAACCGCGCGATTTGTCCAGCCATCGAACCAATGGCCCCCGCGCCGCTGGTAACGAACACGGTGTCACCTTTCTTGACCTGAACGCCCAGGGTCAACGCGGCGTATGCCGTCCAGCCATGGCCGAGATAAGCCGCTGGGTCAGGTTCGCGGCAGTCGATGAGCTTACAGTCGTGTTCGCGGACCACTGCATATTCCCGCCAACCGAACGGATGCATGACAAGGCTACCAACAGGAAGGCCGCAGGCCGCTCCGGTCTGGACGACTTCTCCGATCGCGCCGTCCGCCAGAGTATCTCCGGGGTTGAGAGGTGGGAACGGAATGCCTTCGGCGGCCTTTGCATCCTCCTGCGCCATCAACCGTGTTGAGATGGATACACGGAACCAACGGTTGCGGATGACGACTTCATGCGGTCCGGGCGCAGGAATGGTCGTTTCCATGATGGCAAAATCTTCGGGGTGAATTTCTCCCTGCACATGGCGGATAAGTTTAACTTCTCTGTTGTTTGATGAACCTGCAGACATGATGGTCGCTCCATAAGACTCATTTCGCTCTTTCTGGTACATTTACAAAAATGTGAGCACATACTCATATTAATAATGGAGGTTGTTTATGGCTACTCGCATTCCCACAGAACACCGCGCGATGCGCAAACGCCCTAAACAGCAGCGTTCCCAGAGCACGGTGGAGAGTATTGTCGAGGCTGGCGCTCGCGTTTTAGCGCAGAAAGGCTGGGCAAACTTCACGACTAACGAGGTGGCGCACACTGCCGGCGTCAGCATTGGATCGCTGTATCAGTATTTTCCAAATAATCTGGCGATTGCTGAGGCTATTCGGAAACGGCATCTCGATGAAATCCTGCAAGTGCTTCCTGATATCAAGAGGCAAGGAGAAGGGGTTCCGCTCGAGGAACATATTGGCCGATTGATTGATGCGGTTGTTGCGCTTCATGCGACCAACCAGGATCTGCATCGCGTTCTGATCGATGAGGTTCCGCTCGCGCCGAGGGAATTTTATGACGCTTTTGAGCGTGAATATCATCGTCGCTATGAAGATCTTATCCGGGCGGCAGCCACGTCAGACGATACTGGAACGGATCACTTAGTCGCAGCCCGCATTCTCGCAGATGCGCTGGAGGGCATCGTTCATTCCGCCTCTCGCCGAAATGAACTCATGTCGCCCGTTATAAAAAGAGAAGCGACGAGGATGATAATGTCTTACCTCCAGGCACGAGAGAGAACCTGATAAGTCTGTCATGCGAAGGGAAGTGCACTATGTAAGCAGCTACAGGCTGAATAGGATCACTGTGACTGCCCCCCGTAGATAATCCCTTAAGGTCAGCAGCTATCTGAGTAATTTGTCACTGTAATAAATGCCAACATCAGATTTTGGCTCGGAGCAGATAAGCCAACTGAGCTGAAGGTCTGCTGTGAGCGATCTGCGGAAGTTAAACTGATGTTGAATTTCGAGTCGATTTTAACTCTCGAACAACAGAATGCGGCAAGCAACGTCCATATATTATGGATAAGTAATCTCGGTCAGTATCATCAGTTATCTTACAGGTGCATTGGTAAGGTTCGCCTGAGTTACTGTCTTCGTTTAATTTTGCATGTTTCGCATTAGCGTTAAAGTCGATCTTAATGACCACGTTGCTTACCCAGCGGCTAGGTAGTTTTTGTTTGGTTACTAGGCTTTTGAGCATTTTAGCGTAGCGATTAACCGTGTAGCTTTGCAGATTGGATGCAGGGTTGTTCATAGGAAGGGTGAGAGGAAAAGTCACTGAGGTAAGGCCGTTATCTATAGCGAATGATTTAATCTGTCCAATCGACCAGTATCCATTAAAGTCATTGTTTCTGCTAACAAAACTTGAATTAATAGCATTCGCGATACCTTTTAATTCACTTCGACGTGCCATAAGCTACTTCCTGATATTACCCATCATCATTTTGAGCAACTCTAACGTTCATTAACATGAGAGCACAACTCTTAAGGCTGCCATCTGGACTCAAGGAATTATCAGCAATTACCACTGACGATTATTTATGTCCGCTCCTGGCACATACCAGCCCCAACCCCCCAAACAAAAAAGCCACGGTTTTCACCGTGGCAAATCCAACATAGCTAAGCTTCAGTTTCTAATGTTATTCAGGGTTACCCCCCGGTACACCTGAACATTGTGACGGTTCGCGAGGGTATTAAATCTCTACGTCCCGGTTACAATCTTTCGAATAGATATAGCTGAACGGCTCGCCGCGCCCGACGCCATAACCGGCCTGCAGGGAGTACGCGCCCATAAAGATGTAATCACCTTTTTTCACCGGCACCCAGTGGTTGTCGAGGTTGTATACCCCCTGGCCGGAAAGAATATACGCGCCGTGCTCCTGCACGTGGGTTTCAATGTAGCCGTGGCTGGCACCCGGTTCGAACGACAGAATGTGCATATTCATATCGAAACCCAGCTCTTTGGGCAGGAAATCCATCAGAATGACATCGTCCATGCCTTCATAATGAATGCGCTCAAGCTGGCTGACGTTACCGGACACCAGGTACGGCGCATGCCCTTCAACCGGCACATAGCGGCGTTTATACAGGAACAACTGGCTGTCGGCGGCCTGATCGTTGCTGAACGTCATCACCACGCCCGGCGGGCAGTACAGATAACCCCCCTCGCTTAACGAGAACGTATGATCCTGCGCCTGCGCTTTCATTTTGCCTGAAATCACATACACAAAGGTCTCAATGCCTTCGCCGCCAAAGCCCTGGCTGTTACCGCCGCCCTGGTGCAAGGTCACCAGATAATCAACAAAGGTTGCGCCCAGCTTCGGTGTGGACAGAATAGTCACATCGCAGTTGTCGAAGCCCGGGATGATGTTTTTCACCAGACCGTCCGGCGTCAGCAGCGCATAGTTACCGTGTTTCACAATGGCGCGGTTCGCCAGTAAATCGTCACGGTAGCCCGTCACGTTATTCAGATATCCCATAAATCCCTCTTATTCCTGCCAGGCAAGTTTGTGCAGCATTAACGCCAGTGTGTTGACCCCTTCGGCAAGGTCATCGATGTGGGTGGCTTCAGCCGGGTTATGGCTGATCCCCTTGATGCTCGGCATGAAGATCATGCAGGTCGGCACGCGTGGCGCGAAAATCTGCGCATCGTGACCGGCTCCGCTGTGCATCAGGCGGTAGTTAATCTTCTCTTTCTCGCAAAGGGCGGCGAGGGTAGCGACCAGTTCTTTGCTCATCGGAACCGGCGCTTCGTCCATCCACAGGTTAATGTCGATACCGATGTTCATCCCGGCGCAGATGGCGCGCATGTCGTGCTCTAACTGCTCGGTGAAATTGCGCAGCGCCAGTGCGTCGGTATGGCGGCAGTCGAGGGTGAAGACGGTTTTGCCTGGTACCACGTTGACGGTATTCGGCTGTGGTTCGACTTTACCGAAAGTCAGCACCAGCGGGTCGCCGTGCGCGTTGGCTTTGGCAATCGACTCGCAGCAAATGCGGCTGAAAGCCTGCACCGTATCGCGGCGGTAGCTCATCGGCGTGGTGCCTGCGTGGTTGGACTCCCCCTCCAGCGTGATGGTATAGCGGCGCTGGCCGACAATCGCATTCACTACCCCGACCGACTGCTTGTTCGCTTCCAACACGCTGCCCTGTTCGATGTGCAGTTCGACAAAGGCTTTAATATCCTGGCGCGGGGCCAGAGGAGCCGTTGGCAAAGTGAACCCGCAGGCATTCATGGCATCGACAAAGTTAATCCCTTTGGCGTCCTGAATGTTTTTCATCTCTTCTGGCCTGGCGAGGCCGAAAATGTTCTTACTGCCCCAGAAGACATACGGGAAGCGGCTGCCTTCTTCTTCTGCCATCGACAGCACTTCAACACTGCGCAGCGGCGCGCCGTAGGTCTCTTTCAGCCAGCGAGTGGCAAGCCAGGCGGCGAGCACGCCAAACTGGCCGTCGAGATTGCCGCCGTTGACCACGGTATCAATATGCGAACCGCTAATGACAACCTCATTGGGGTAGCGACTTCCTTCGAGACGGCCATATAAATTGCCGACGTCATCAAAGTGGGTTTGATAACCGTCATCGGTCATTCGCTGTTTTAATTTTTGCTGGGTTTCCAGCCACTCCGGAGAATAAAGTAAGCGGGTCATGCCACCCGTTGGATCAGCACCAATGGATGAGAGCCAGGGAAGCGTTTCTTCAATCGCACTGCGAAATGTATTTACCATGGTCAATTCCTGTAGGATAAAAGTTACTGAGCAAAAGGACTTTTGGTTTCATAGGATTGGTTATATATCGCATCGGAAACCAAATAATCGTAAATATCATCAACAATATCGATGCCATTAATCGCTGAGTTTTTCTCGTTGATATCTAAATTCTGCCCTGGATAATAAACCTGGTTAAAACCAGGGGCGGGAGGGATATCATTCAGCTCGCGCAGAGTCTGGCTTAAATGCTGGCGGAACAGGGTGTCCGAGGTGAAATAATTCGGGTTAATCACAATGTGCAACTGTCCCAGATTACGTCCTGCACCTAAATCTGCGTACATGGAACTGACCTGACGACCAAACGGCAGACCGAGCAGAATGCCGGAGAGCACGTCGATCATCATCATCAGCCCGTAGCCTTTCGGGCCTGCCGCGGGTAACAGCGCGTTCACGGCAAACGGGTCGGTGGTCGGCGCGCCATGCTTATCGACCGCCCAACCTTCCGGAATGCTTTCATTACGTGAACGGGCGTCCAGCACTTTGCCCCAGGCCTGTACGGTGGTGGCCATATCAAAGGTCACGATATCGTCGTTTTCGCCCGGTGCGGCAAAGGCTAACGGGTTCGTGCCGTAGTAAATTTCCGCTCCGCCAAAGGGCACAACCATCGGGTCGGACTGGCAGACCGACAGGCCAATCAGCCCGGCGCGTGCGGCCTGTTGCACAAAGAAAGAGATAGCGCCGCTGTGGCCCATGCGGCTGATGCCGACGACCGCCACACCCTGTTTTTGTGCTATGTCGATAGCAAATTCCATCCCCGCTTTTGCCGCCACCTGGCCGGCAGCATTGTCGGCATGGAGGATGGCGGTACAGGGGCCAGTCTGTTCGAAACGAAATTCGGGGTGACGATTGGTCCCCCCTTTCGCAATACGCTCGGCGTAATATTCAGCGCGTACTGCACCGTGGGAGTGAATGCCTCTGGCATCGGCAAAAACTAATACTTCTGCAATAGTGGCGGCGTGCTCACGATTAAGCCCGGCTTTATGCAGCTTATTCTCGATAAGCTGATGGAGTGTTTCCCGACTGACTCTCATCTGTCTTCCTTTTGACGGCGGTGTGAAGCATGACTGCCCTAAACATACCGGGAAAATAAACCTGATTTGTGATCTGTGTCGGTGAAAATATATAGTTAGAATTTATTTGATAATCGCCATTAATTAATTGGGTGGTTTTAAATAAACGGGATTTAGAAATAATTGGCAATCATACCAGTACTGTTTAAATTCTTTTGTTAATAATTCAAGTGTGATGAGTGTCACTCAAATAAGCCTCGTTGCTGGATAACGTAAATATCAATCAGCAAGGCTCGTTAAATTGCAATGGGTGCAATTATTGAGGAGACGTTATGATCCACGCCTTTATAAAAAAAGGATGTTTTCAGGACTCAGTCAGTTTAATGCTTATTTCGCGCAAACTCAGTGCCGCGGAAAAAGTGGATGATGTATCAGTCATGATGGGTACGCCTGCCAACAAATCGCTGCTCGAAACCACCGGTTTCTGGCATGACGATTTTCACACCGCCACCCCGAACGACATCTGTGTGGCGATTCGAACCGATGCGGATGACGATGGCATCACCGCGCTTATTCTACAGCAGCTGGACGATGCGCTGCAGGCGCTGGCTCAGGGGGCGGGATCAAGCCAGGCGCTGCCGCAGGCGCGGCGCTGGGAAAGCGCCTGTCAGAAGCTGCCCAATGCCAATCTGACCTTGATTTCCGTCGCTGGCGAATACGCGGCGGAACTGGCGCATCAGGCGTTGGATCGTGAGCAGAACGTGATGATCTTCTCCGACAATGTGACCCTGGCAGACGAAATTGCCCTGAAAAGCCGCGCCCGGGACAAAGGCCTGCTGGTGATGGGGCCGGACTGCGGCACCACCATGATTGCGGGCACGCCGCTGGCCTTCGCCAACGTGATGCCGGAAGGGTGCATTGGCGTGGTGGGTGCATCCGGTACCGGCATTCAGGAGTTGTGTTCGCAAATCGCGCTGGGCGGAGAAGGGGTCACTCATGCGATAGGTCTGGGTGGGCGCGATTTGAGTGCCGAAGTGGGGGGCATCAGCGCCATAACGGCGCTGGAGATGCTGACAAACGATGCACCGAGTCAGGTGCTGGCATTTGTCTCTAAACCGCCTGCCGATGCAGTCCGCGAGCAGATTGTTTCGGTGATGAAGGCCAGCGACAAACCGGTCGTTGCGCTGTTTCTTGGCTACCATGCACCGCGTGCCCGCGAGGAAAACATCTGGTTTGCGGCGACCATTGACGAAGCTGCACGGCTGGCCTGCTTACTGGCGCGGGTGGTTTCCCGCCAGAACATGCTGCCTGCCAGCACCGGCGGGACGATCCGCGGCCTCTATACCGGAGGCACGCTGGCGGCTGAAGCGGCGGGATTGCTCGCCAGCCACCTCGGTGTCGCGCCCGATGCCGCCCACCATCACGGCATGATGCTTGACGCGATGGGGCACCAGGTCATTGACCTGGGCGATGATTTCTACACCGTGGGTCGACCGCACCCGATGATCGACCCCTCATTACGTAACCAGTTGATTGCCGGGCTTGCTACCACGCCAACCGTGCGCGTGCTACTGCTCGATGTGGTGATTGGCTATGGGGCAACCGCCGATCCGGCGGCCTCGCTGGTCGAGGCGTATCAGCAGGCCTGCGCCGGGCGCGATCCGGACAATCCCCTTCATGCGATTGCCACTGTTACCGGCACCGAACGCGACCCGCAGTGCCGCTCGGCACAAATTGCCACCCTCGAAGATGCGGGCATCGTGGTCGTCAGCACCTTGCCGGAAGCGGCCCTGCTTGCGGTTAATCTCAGCCGTTCAGCCCCTGTTAAGCCTTCAGGCAAACCGGCTGCATTGCTGAATGGCGTGGCGGTGGTCAATGCCGGGCTGCGCAGTTTTGCCGTTGATCTTCAGGCTGCCGGCACGCCGGTTGTTCATTTCCAGTGGGCCCCGGTGGCGGGTGGTAACAAGAAACTGGCTCGTTTACTCGAACGTTTGCAATAAGAGGTTCCAATGTTTACATCAGTGGCTCAAGCCAACACCGCAGTAATTGAAAAAATCCGTGGCGCGCGTCCGCACTGGCTGGATGTGAAACCCGCAGCGTCGGTAATCAGCGTATTGAATCAGGGTAAAACCTTGCTCCACGCCGGGCCGCCGATGCGCTGGCAGGAGATGACCGGACCGATGAAAGGGGCCTGTATTGGCGCGGCGCTTTTCGAAGGCTGGGCGCAGGATGAGCAGGCTGCGCTGGCGTTGCTGGAAGGGGGAAAGGTCACTTTCGTACCTTGCCACCACGTCAATGCGGTCGGGCCGATGGGCGGCATTACTTCGGCGAGTATGCCGATGCTGGTGGTGGAAAACATCACCGAAGGGAATCGCGCTTACTGCAACCTGAATGAAGGTATCGGCAAAGTCATGCGTTTTGGTGCGTACGGCGAGGATGTGCAGACGCGTCTGCGCTGGATGCGTGATGTCCTGATGCCAGTATTGAGTGCGGCACTGAGCCGGATGGACCGCGGTATCGATCTGAGCGCGATGATGGCCCAGGGCATCACCATGGGAGATGAGTTCCATCAGCGCAACATCGCCACCTCGGCGCTGTTGATGCGCGCCCTGGCCCCACACATTACCCGCCTTGAGCACAACAAAGAAGAGCTGGCAGAGGTGATGGATTTTCTCAGCATCACCGATCAGTTCTTCCTCAATCTGGCGATGGCGGCCTGCAAAGCGGCCATGGACGCTGGGGCTCAGGTACGCGCGGGGAGTATTGTGACGGCGATGACCCGCAACGGTGACATGTTCGGTATTCGCGTCAGCGGCCTGGGTGAGCGCTGGTTTACCGCCCCGGTGAATACACCGCAGGGGTTGTTCTTCACCGGATTTAGCCAGGATCTGGCAAACCCGGATATGGGCGACAGTGCGATTACGGAAACCTTCGGTATCGGTGGTGCGGCGATGATTGCGGCTCCCGGCGTTACGCGTTTTGTCGGCGCAGGCGGCATGGAAGCGGCGAAATCCGTCTCTGAAGAGATGGCGGAGATTTTCCTTGAACGCAACATGCAGTTGCAGATCCCGGGCTGGGATTTCCAGGGGGCCTGTTTAGGACTGGACGTGCGTCGGGTGGTGGAAACCGGCATCACGCCGCTGATCAACACCGGAATTGCTCATAAAGAAGCGGGCATCGGGCAGATTGGCGCGGGCACCGTTCGCGCGCCGCTGGCCTGTTTTGAGCTGGCGCTGGAAGCTCTCGCAGAAGCCATGGGCGTGCAGTAATCGCCCCTTACCCGGCCGGGTTCTCCGGTCGGGCCATCAAAAGGAATGTTCATGAAAACGCTGGTAGTTGCCCTCGGTGGCAACGCATTGCTGCAGCGCGGGGAAGCGCTGACCGTAGAAAACCAATATCGCAATATTGACAGTGCCGTTCCGGCGCTGGCAAAACTGGCACGCACGTATCGCCTTGCCATTGTGCACGGCAACGGGCCGCAGGTGGGGTTACTGGCGCTGCAAAATCTGGCGTTACAGGATGTGGAGCCCTGGCCGCTGGATGTGCTGGTGGCGGAAAGTCAGGGCATGATCGGTTATATGCTGGCACAGCGGCTGGCAAAAGAGCCGGATATGCCGCCCATCACCACGGTGTTGACGCGCATTGAAGTGGCGCAAAATGACCCGGCTTTTACCTCCCCGGAAAAATACATTGGGCCGGTGTATCAGCCTGAGCAGCAGGCTGAGCTGGAGGCCAGTTGCGGCTGGCAGATGAAACGCGACGGGAAATACCTGCGCCGGGTCGTGCCGTCACCGCAGCCCAGGCGCATTGAGGAGAGTGGGGCGATAGAGTTGCTGCTTAAAGAGGGACACCTGGTGATTTGCAGCGGCGGCGGTGGGGTGCCGGTGACCGAGTGCGGGAAAGGGGCAGAAGCGGTGATCGATAAAGATCTGGCGGCGGCGCTGCTGGCTGAACAGATCGACGCAGATGGACTGATCATTCTGACCGATGCCGACGCAGTGTATGAAAACTGGGGCACGCCACAGCAGCGGGCAATTCGCCAGGCGACACCTGCGGAACTCGCGCCGTTCGCCAAAGCCGATGGTTCTATGGGGCCAAAAGTGGCGGCGGTTAGCGGTTATGTGCAACGCAAAGGAAAACCGGCATGGATTGGGTCGTTAACCCGCATTGAAGAGACACTGGCCGGAGAGGCGGGAACCTGTATTCAGGGGTAGGCGTGGTGACTTTTGTGGGGTTCAGTACACGGCGAGCCTCCCTTGCACGTTCACGTGTGGAGAGGCTTCATGGGAACGTTGCACGTAAGGTGAACGGAATTAACCTCAGAGCCGCATTTTCCCCCACCCTGGCCCTCTCCCTCGGGGAGAGGGGACCGATCGTGCTCGCATTTTTTGTGGGGATCCCTCAGGGAGAAGGCTGAGGTGAGGGTGTTTAACCCGGGCAGCGCCGGGTTTACTCAATCAGGCGAGTTTCGCCTGGGCCCAGGCAATACCACTGGCATATTCCGGCGGCAGCAGTGGGACCAGTGCTTCCAGAGTCGCGCTCAGACGACCGTTATCGTCATCATTCAGATTCAGGTGACCCACTTTACGACCCGGACGTACATCTTTGTCGTACCAGTGCAGATGCACCAGCGGCAGCTTCAGCCAGTCGTAATTCAGACCGCTACCAATCAGGTTGATCATCACGGACGGGCTGTTGACCACCGGTTGAGGCAACGGTAAATCCACCACTGCGCGCAGGTGCAGCTCAAACTGACTGATGGACGCGCCGTTTTGCGTCCAGTGACCGCTGTTGTGGACGCGGGGTGCCAGTTCGTTAATCAGCAGCCCTGCCGGAGTAATAAAGCACTCCATCGCCATCACGCCCACGTAGTTCAGTTCGTTCATGATGGCCGTCAGCATGCTTTCGGCTTGCTTCTGCTGCTCTGTATTCGGTTTCGGGAAGACCACGCTGGTGCGCAGAATGCCGTCCTGATGCAGGTTATGGGTTAGCGGATAAAACACCGTTGTGCCGTCGTGCCCACGAGCGCCTACCAGAGAGACTTCGCCGGAGAAGTTAATCCCCTGCTCAACGATGCATTCACCGTAGCAATCGTCCGGCAGCTGGTCGGTTTCACCTGCGCGCAGACGCCATTGACCGCGACCGTCGTAACCGCCGACGCGGCGTTTCACAATCGCCAGTTCGCCCAAGGTATTGAAGACGGAAGCCCACTCGCTTTTATCTGCCAGCAACTGCCAGGGGGCAGTGGCAAGCCCGAGTTTGTCGAACAACTGCTTTTGCGTCAGGCGGTCGGCAATGATCGGGAACACGTCGCGGTTCACAAACGCAGGGTGGCGCGCCAGTTCACGCGTCAGCGCGGTTTCCGGCCAGCGTTCAATCTCAGCGGTAATCACGCTCTGGGCAAAGGGCACGGCTTCCGGATCGGCATCCAGCCCGACCGGCCAGACGGCAATGCTTAGAGGCTCACCGGCCTGGCGCAGCATCCGCCCCAGTTGACCGTTACCTAAGATGCAAACCTGTTTCATGCCGCACCCCGTGGGTCCGGATTCTCCAGCACTTCGTCGGTCTGTGAGCGGCGGAATTCGGTCAGACGCTGATGCAGTTCAGCATCATGCTGGGCGAGGATTTGCGCGGCCAGCAGGGCGGCGTTCGCTGCACCCGCTTTGCCAATCGCCAGCGTGCCAACCGGAATACCGCGTGGCATCTGGACGATAGAATAGAGGCTGTCGACACCGCTTAACGCAGCACTTTGTACCGGTACACCCAGCACTGGAACCAGTGTTTTCGCTGCAATCATGCCCGGCAGATGTGCCGCGCCGCCAGCACCGGCGATGATCACCTGAAAACCGTTCTCTTCGGCGCTTTCGGCGAAGGTGAACAGCTTGTCGGGGGTGCGGTGCGCGGAGACGACTTCAACGTGGTGCGGGACATTCAGGATATCGAGGATTTCGGTGGCGAACTGCATGGTCGCCCAATCGCTTTTCGATCCCATGACAATGGCGATACGCGCCGGTTGGTTAGCAGAAGACATGCGTTAAGAAAACTCCTGTGGAGGTGACTACGAACAGCTTTTGAGGGCACAAAGAATAGCATGGAAAATCGGCAAGGAAAACGGTTGCGTAGCGATGAGCAGTGGAACCTGTTGTCCGTTAAAAAAAGAAAATGCGCGGCATCAGTGTCCCCACTGGTGTATCAATAGTGCCGTTAATTTGGCCCCCCGGTGTACTACGATGCTCGCGTCTGGCTTGCTGGTGGAGTGCGGTATCAAAAGACTGCATCTGTTTAACCGTCAGGCGCATCAGCAACGGGGGGAACAAGAGGGACTCTACAACCGGCCCTGGTAGACGCAGGAGCATGTCCGACGCTTCTCAGAAGGGAAAATGGCTGAGCTCAACGTCGTCGGCGGTGACGCTCACCATTGAGCCCTGGGTGTGCCAGGCACCGAGCACTACGCGAATGGCGGGCTTGTCGTTAACAATAAGTTCGTGAACGTCCGGGCGGTGGGTGTGGCCGTGGATCAGGCACTGCACATGATGTTTACCCATAGTCGCTGCTACAGCGTCGGGGTTCACATCCATGATCGACACAGATTTATGGCTGTTGGCGGCTTTACTACTGGCGCGCATTTTGGCGGCAATGCGCTGGCGAACAAACAACGGTAAGGCAAGAAATAGCCTTTGCAGCCAGGGCTTGTGCACTTTGGCGCGAAACGCCTGGTAACCTGCGTCGTCGGTACAAAGCGTATCGCCGTGCATAATCAGCACCTTGCGGCCGTAGAGAGAGAGCAGTTGCTCTTCTGGCAGAAGCTGCATGCCGCTTTCACGGGCAAAGCGTTTGCCGAGCAGGAAGTCACGGTTACCGTGAATGAAGTAGCAGGGAACGCCGCTGTCGACGACTGCTTTGATGGCAGCCGCGATCTCCCGATGAAGCGGGGTAGGATCGTCGTCGCCAATCCAGGCTTCAAACAGATCGCCCAGGATGTAGAGCGCGTCGGCCTCACGGGCAACGCCTTGCAGAAAATGCAGAAAACCGGCGGTGATCGCCGGTTCTTCTGTTTGCAGATGAAGGTCTGCGATAAAGAGTGTCGCCACGATTACTCGCTAACGGTCACGCTTTCAATCACAACGTCTTCTTTCGGCACGTCCTGGTGCATGCCGCTGCGACCGGTCGCAACCGCTTTGATTTTGTCGACCACGTCCATACCTTCAACCACTTCTGCGAAGACGCAGTAGCCCCAACCCTGCAGGCTTTCGCCGGAGAAGTTCAGGAAGTCGTTGTCTGCTACGTTAATGAAGAACTGCGCGGTAGCGGAGTGCGGAGCCTGAGTACGGGCCATTGCCAGCGTACCACGGGTGTTTTTCAGACCGTTGTTGGCTTCGTTTTTGATCTGGTCTTTGGTCTCTTTCTGGTTCATGCCCGGCTCGAAGCCGCCGCCCTGAATCATAAAGCCGTTAATGACACGGTGGAAAATGGTGTTGTTGTAAAAACCTTCGCTGCAGTAGTCCAGGAAGTTTTTAACTGTTTCAGGCGCTTTGTCATCAAAAGTTTTGATTACGATATCGCCGTGATTAGTGTGGAAAGTAACCATTTTTGCATCCTGTTCCGATAGTGTGGTGCGCAAACCCGATAGGGGTCAGAGATAGTCGCTTGTTATAGCATAACCGAGAGGTGGGATCACCTTGCAATCGGTGCTGCTTCCGTTACGAATTATGGGTATCATACGGAACAAACTGTTCACACACGTCTACATGGAATCTTCGATGTTAAAAATTTTTAATACACTGACGCGCCAAAAAGAGGAATTCAAACCTATCCATGCCGGGGAAGTCGGCATGTACGTGTGTGGTATTACTGTTTACGATCTCTGTCATATCGGCCATGGCCGTACTTTCGTTGCGTTTGACGTTGTTGCCCGCTACCTGCGTTTTATCGGCTATAAGCTGAAATACGTGCGCAACATTACCGATATTGACGACAAAATCATCAAGCGTGCTAATGAGAACGACGAAAACTTTGTTGCGCTGGTGGATCGCATGATCGCCGAAATGCACAAAGATTTTGATGCACTTAATATCCTGCGCCCGGACCTTGAACCGCGTGCGACGCACCATATTCATGAAATCATCGAAATCACTGAACAGTTGATTGCCCGTGGGCATGCGTATGTTGCGGATAACGGTGATGTGATGTTCTCCGTGCCGACAGATCCGAACTACGGTCAGCTTTCACGCCAGGATCTCGATCAGTTGCAGGCCGGTGCCCGCGTTGACGTGGTGGATGTTAAACGCAACCCGATGGACTTCGTGCTGTGGAAGATGTCCAAAGTCGGCGAGCCGAGCTGGACATCCCCGTGGGGCGAAGGTCGGCCGGGCTGGCATATTGAATGTTCTGCGATGAACTGCAAACAGCTGGGCAACCATTTCGACATTCACGGCGGCGGTTCTGACCTGATGTTCCCGCACCATGAAAACGAAATCGCTCAGTCTACCTGCGCGCATGATGGCGAGTACGTGAATTACTGGATGCACTCCGGCATGGTCATGATTGACCGTGAGAAGATGTCTAAATCGCTGGGTAACTTCTTTACCGTGCGCGATGTACTGAAGTATTACGACGCGGAGACGATTCGTTACTTCCTGATGTCGGGCCACTATCGTAGCCAGTTGAATTACAGCGAAGAGAACCTCAAGCAGGCGCGTTCTGCGCTGGAACGTCTCTACACGGCACTGCGCGGGACCGACACTTCGGTGGCTGCGGCAGGTGGCGAAGCCTTTGAAGCGCGTTTCATTGAAGCGATGGACGATGACTTCAATACGCCAGAAGCCTATTCCGTGCTGTTTGATATGGCGCGTGAAGTGAACCGCCTGAAAACCGAAGATGCACAGGCTGCGAACGCGATGGCCTCTCATCTGCGTAAGCTCTCTGGCGTGCTGGGCTTGCTGGAGCAGGAGCCGGATCTGTTCCTGCAAAGCGGTGCGCAGGCGGATGACGGTGAAGTGGCGGAGATTGAAGCGCTGATTCAGCAGCGTCTGGACGCGCGTAAAGCGAAAGACTGGGCAGCAGCAGATGCGGCACGCGATCGTCTGAACGAGATGGGTATTGTGCTGGAAGACGGTGCGCAGGGGACGACCTGGCGTCGTAAGTAATCTTTTGCCCTCTCCCCGCCTGGGGAGAGGGCATTCCTCAGCGTCGACGCAAATGCCACATCACGCCCATAAATATAATCCCCGGCACCCACACCCATAACAGTTCTGAAATCATCACCTGATGCCCATAGGGCGTGTTGTATTTCGACAGGGCAAAAGGCGCGACCTTGATTACCTGCCACGGGGCAAAGAAACGTTCATCCGACCGGGGCCATAACCAACCGACCCCTTTCCCGCCCGTTGTCACCGAATCCAGCAAACTGTGTGACAGCAGCGACACCGTCAGAAACGCCCAGCAGCTTATCAGGCTCGCTTTAAACCAGCGTCTTCCCAGCCAGAGAACCAGTATTGGCACGACAAAGGCAAATAACAGCGAGTGGGTGAAACCGCGATGGCCAAACACGTTGCCGTAAGCCACGCCAAATTTAAAGGAAAGCACATCAATATCCGGCAGCATCGCCAGCGCCATACCAGCCAGCAATAAACCTTTGGGGATCACTTTGTTGCCGAGCCTTAGTCCCAGACAAAGCGGTACGGCGGCGTGAGTAATAATGGTTGGCATCGTCAGTCCTTGAACAAAAGAGGAAAGTATAAACGAGACGTCAGGATTGCCCGTTACCTGTTATCTGAATTTTTAATGAATAAATAAAAACTCAGTTTTGTGATGCGGCACGATAATTAACCTCACCGATCGCGAATATTTGGTCTGCTGCATAAATATAGCGGTCGTTTTTCAGGGTAATGACAAATGCACTTCGCCAAAGATCGGCGTAGCGTGCTGAAGAGACGTATTAAACATCACATAATTCAGGGGTTAGCATGAGCAAAGTAGCACTGGTCACCGGTGGCAGCAAAGGCATCGGATACGCGGCAGCCAAAGCGATGTACGACATGGGGTACACAGTCATTGTGGTTGCCCGCGATGAGGAACGACTGAAAGCCTGCGCTGAAGGCTTTGATCCGGCACGCTTTGTTCCCGTTTCTGCGGATGTTTCATCGCCTGATGGTGTGAAAGCCCTGTTCAACCGGGTTAAAACTGATTTTGGCCGACTGGATGTGCTCTTTAATAATGCAGGTAATAACAGCCCGGCGAAATCGATCGAAGAGATCCCTTATGAAGAGTGGCTGCGCGTATTTAACGTCAACGTCCACGCCAGTTTCCTGTGTGCACAGGAAGCGATCAAAATAATGAAAACGCAGGAGCCAATGGGCGGTCGTATTATTAATAATGCCTCTGTTTCTGCCATCACACCGCGTTTATATACAGCGCCTTATACCGCTTCAAAACATGCTATTACCGGGCTGACAAAATCTATTTCTCTCGATTGCCGCCAGTTCAATATCGCCTGCGGGCAAATTAATATCGGCAATGCCGAAACGGAAATGTCCGGGCGTATGCGCAAAGGCGTCTACCAGGCAGACGGTTCTATTGCACCTGAAGAGATGATGAACGTCGCGGATGTGGCCGCAGCCATTGCAACCATTGCCGCTATGCCAGTGACCACCAACGTGCTGGAGATGACGATCATGGCCAATAAGATGCCGCTTGTGGGTCGCGGATAATTCAGAACACGATAAGCCCGGGCAGAATTCAGGCCGACTCCTGGGTAACCAACTGCCCTGAGAGGGTAATGCGCTGCATCTGTAATTCAGGTTCTTTCAGCTTACGCATCATTAAACCCGCCGCCTGACGCCCGGTCTCTTCACTGGCGGAGGAGACGTAGGTAAACGACGGTGAGGTCAGGTTTACATGCAGCATATCTTCAAAGCCGATGAGCGCGACCGATTGGGTCAGGAATACGTCTTTCCCGACGGTGCGCCCAACCTGATGAATACCGTTGATTGAACCGATAATCGCGTTCGGTGAATGGCAGAGCAGGGCAGTAATGGTGTTGTTCTTCTCCAGCAGATGACGGGTCGCCAGACTCACCGAATCGGTACTTTCGAAGCAGGCGGGAGTGAACTCATCGCGCAGCGCCATGCCGTACTGTTTTAGCGCGCTATGCATACCGAGCAAGCGCTGATGGCGCACCCGATCGTTCTCCATACCGCCCACATAGGCGATGTTGCGGTGGCCACGTTCAATCAGATAGCGGGTCGCCAGGCTTGCGGCCTGACGGTTATCGCGCATCACCAGGTTACAGGGATCATCCACTACCGACTGAGACACGACGACGAGCGGCATCGGGCATTGACGAATTTTTTCTGGCAACTGCGTGGTGGTGGCATCGCTGGCGAGATAAATCACCCCTGCCACCCCCTGTTGTTTGAAGGAGAGCAGGCAGCGTTCGAGATGGTCGTGATCATCGAGCGGTTGCCCAAGGAAGACCATATAGCCTTTACGCTCCAGTTCCTGAACAAGACTCGCCATCACTTTGATGGAAAAACTGTCGCTGAAATCCCGTAAAATCAGGCCAATGAGGTTCGAGGTATTTGAACGAAGGTTAGCCGCCGCCACGTTGTGTACGTAGCCCAGCTCGTTGATGGCTGAATGGACGCGTTCGATGGTCGCGTCAGAAATTTTGCCTTTCTGACGCAACACCAGCGACACGGTTGAGACGGAAACGCCCGCCAGTTTAGCGACATCAATGATGCTGACCTTTTTCAAACGTGCTCCCTGAAAGTACAGAATAATCAGTCAGAAATAGTAAAGCCTCCTGTATAAATACAGGAGACTTATTTACCTTATCAGCACAAGGTTATTTGCCAAGCGTTGTTGCCATGGACTGTGCGATAAATTGTGCACGTGCCCCAAAAATAACCTGCACGCCTTTGTCGCCCACGAAGACCACGCCACGAGCGCCGACGCCATTCAGCCCTTCTTTGTCCACGTTGTCGCCGTTGAGTACTTCGACACGCAGACGGGTGATACAAGAACCTACGGTATCGATGTTTTTCGCCCCGCCCAGCAGGCCAATGATTTCCGTGACCAATTCTTCGTCTGTTTTATCGCTCGCGTCTGCAGAGACTTCAGTACGGCCCGGTGTTTTCACGTCAAAACGACGGATCACGAAGCGGAAGGTGAAGTAGTAGATCAGCGCCATCGGCACGCCGATAAACACTGCGCTGAGGAAGTTAGTCTCGTAGCCGTTGAACGATGGCAGGATCCCAAAGGAGATGTAGTCGATAAGCCCGGCAGAGAAGGACTTAGCGATATGAGCATGCATCAGATACATGCTCATGTAAGCCAGACCCGCCATGATGGCGTTGAACACATACAGGATCGGTGCGACGAAGATAAAGGTGAATTCGACCGGCTCGGTAATGCCTGTTAAGAAGCAGGTCAGTGCAGCGGAGAACAGAATACCTGCCGCGATTTTTTTGTTTTTGGTATGGGCTTCATGGTACATCGCCAGACAGGCCGCAGGCAGAGCGAACAGCATCAGCGGGAACTCGCCCTGCATGAACTTACCGGCATTCTGGTAGGTGTCGCTGCTGAAGGACTTGGTGCCTTCTTCCAGCATTTTGAACCAGATTGTCTGGTCGCCGTGAATCACCTGACCGGCCTGAGTCGTGTAGTCACCGAAAGAGTACCAGAAAGATGGATACCAGATGTGGTGCAGGCCGAGCGGGATGAGCGCACGTTCCGTCAGACCAAAGATAAAGGTCGACGCCGCCTGGTTATCACCGTTAACGATAACGGAAAGTGCATCGATACCGGCCTGGATATGTTCCCAGATGTACGGCAACAGCAGACCCAGAATAAACGACATGAACGCCGTGGCAATCGCAACAAAGCGCTTACCCGAGAAGAAACCAAGGAATTCTGGCAACTGCAAGGTGTGGAAGCGGTTGTAGCACCAGGCGGCGAGAATGCCGCAGATAAGACCGCCAAAGACGCCCATCTGTAGGGTTGGAATGCCGACGACCATCGCATACTTACCGCCCTGCGAGGCCATTTCTGGTGTAATCGACAGCACGGTGCCGATAGTGATGTTGGTGATGAACACCGACACGGCAGCAGACAGGGCAGCGATACCCGACTCTGACGCCAGACCTACCGCAGAACCGATAGCGAACAGCAATGGCAGGTTATCGAAAATAACCCCGCCTGCGTTCATCATCAGCGGTAAGTGGAACTTATCACCAAACGCCAGCAACAAACCTGCCGCAGGCAGCAGTGAAATTGGCAGCATCAATGCACGACCAATCATCGACAGCTTTGATAACGATTTTATAAACCCTGATAACAGTCTCATCCTGTTTTCCCCCGAGTGCGGACCATTATTCTGCGCACATTGTGCACTATTATTGTGAGTAGAACGTTTTAGTAGAACGTTCTACTTATCGTGAAAGAGTAAACTCTCCGGCGCAACAGAAATAATGATTCCGGGCATAGGAATTTGTGATTATGCGAAGACGATCAAAATGTGACCATGAAAGCAGAAGGGGTATTAAGATGAAGGACAGGCCCGACGTACGGGCCTGCTGAACAACAAAATCAGGCCGTTACGGTAACGCTTTGGCCTTGAAAAACAACCGTTTGACCGGCAATGATTTTACAACGTTTGCGGGTTTCAACGTTGCCATCGACTGTCACCAGGCCTTCATCAATAGCGATCTTGGCCTGTGCGCCACTTTCGCTCCAGCCTTCGAGTTTCAGCAGATCGCACAGCTCTACGTGCGGGTGTTTACCCAGGGAAAAGGTTGCCATCTTATGCGTTCTCCGCGTCGTGATATTCTTCGCATGCCTGCAAGGTATTCTGAATCAACGTTGCCACGGTCATCGGGCCAACACCACCCGGAACTGGGGTAATGTAGGAGGCACGGGCTGCGGCTTCTTCATAAACCACATCGCCAACCACTTTGCCGCTTTCCAGACGGTTGATGCCGACATCAATGACGATTGCACCCTCTTTGATCCACTCGCCCGGAATAAAGCCCGGTTTGCCCACAGCAACCACCAACAGATCGGCGTTCTCGACGTGATGACGCAGGTTTTTGGTGAAGCGGTGGGTCACGGTGGTGGTGCAGCCGGCCAGCAGCAGCTCCATGCTCATTGGGCGACCAACGATGTTGGATGCGCCAATCACAACGGCGTTCAGGCCATAGGTATCGATGTTGTAACGCTCAAGCAGCGTGACGATGCCACGTGGGGTGCACGGGCGCAGGCGCGGTGCGCGCTGGCACAGACGACCGACGTTGTAAGGGTGGAAGCCATCCACGTCTTTATCTGGCGAAATGCGCTCCAGCACTTTCACATAATCGATGCCCGCTGGCAGCGGTAACTGCACCAGGATGCCATCGATGGTACCGTCTGCATTGAGCTTATCAATAAGCTCCAACAGTTCGGCTTCAGTGGTGGTTTCCGGCAGATCGTAGGAGCGGGAGAGGAAACCCACTTCTTCACACGCTTTACGTTTACTGCCGACATAAATTTGCGATGCCGGGTTGCTGCCAACCAGCACGACCGCAAGACCTGGGGCTCGTTTACCGGCTGCAACTCGGGCTTTCACCTTTTCAGCAACCTCAGAGCGCACCTGCTGCGCAATCGTTTTACCATCAATAATCTTTGCTGCCATCAGAGAGAAGATTCCGTCTGTAACTAAAAAGAAAGGGGGATGTGTATATTTTGTCAGAAGTGTGCCGCGCTGTCAGTTACCGTTTATGTTTCGTGCGAAAAGACGTCGCGAGAAGAGTACGGGAAATGTGTGAGGAAAGGAGCGGGTGTGGCAGCGGAGAAGGACGGTCCTGCTACCAGATGCGATGATGTCCCTAACCGACATTAGGATTATCGGCGTAGGTATAAGAGGCTATAGGGTAAGGGTAAGGGTAAGGGTAAGGGTAAGGGTAAGGGGAGATGCATCGTGCAGCCCGAATGCCAGTTAGCTGATTACAACTGCACAGGAAGGTTTGAAAAACGTTGACAGTTTTTGACGTGCAATAACGCACTATGTTAGCGGGAAGTTAAACAGTGAAAGGTGCGATATGGTGAGGAAGCGAAAGATCGTCGGCTGGTTTTTCTTGTTATTAACGTTAAGTTTTGCCGTCAGTGCTACGGCGCAACCCCCTTCGGTGCAGCCGACACAAAACCACTTCGCGCGTTATCTGGCGGGCGCGGGGGATATTGCGGAAAATCCCGATGACCATATCCAGGAGTCCGTCGAGCGTTTATTGCCGCGAAAATAGCGGCAGATAAAACCGGTTCTTAAAGGGTGACGGCTGTTTTACCTGCGGCAAAAAATGCTCTGCCACAGGTCGTTACGCAACCCGCAACGGTAGAAATGGCCTGAAAACCACGTGAAGGGGGGAAAAATGCCATCAGTCGTTTACTTCGCAAGCAACTGGCGGAAAAGTCATTGACTCATCATGCACTGACCGTATAATTCCAGGCGCTTCCACCTCAAAGGTGGAGCATCCGCGATATGCGCCCTTAGCTCAGCTGGATAGAGCAACGGCCTTCTAAGCCGTAGGTCACAGGTTCGAACCCTGTAGGGCGTACCATTTTCAAGTAAACGGACGTCAACCGACGTCTTTTTTTATGCCTAAAATTCAATACATTGACTGAATTTAGCGCGTCGCTACTCTACCGAACTCTACTCGTATCAACCTACATCAAGTAGTATTTGTTGGTATATGTGATGGTATCTCCCCGTTCGATAAAATCTTGTACCAACAGTCAGCATGGGGGCCTCAAATGGCATTAACCGATGTGAAGGTAAGAAGTGCGAAGCCAATGGACAAGCCTTATAAGCTTACTGATGGGGAAGGGATGCATCTGCTGGTCCATCCCAATGGGTCTAAATACTGGCGATTGCAATATCGTTTCGATGGGAAACAAAAGATGTTGGCACTCGGCGTTTACCCGGAAATATCATTGTCCGAGGCTCGGCAGCGCAGAGATGAAGCAAAACGGCAAGTGGCCAATTCCATTGATCCCAGTGAAAAGAAGAAGGTAGAGAAGCAAGCGCGTAAAGTCGCTGTAGAAAATACGTTCAAATCTGTTGCACTGGAATGGCATGAATACAAGCGCCCCAATTGGTCAAAGGGGTATGCCGAAGATCTGATTGAGGCATTTGAGAACGATATATTTCCTGATATCGGCAAACGACCAATAGCAGAAATTGAACCGTTAGAGGCTCTCACCACACTACGCAAACTTGAAAAGCGTGGCGTACTCGATAAATTGAGGAAGGTTCGTCAGGCCTGCAAACAGGTTTGCACTTATGCCATCGTTACGGGTAGAGCGAAAAACAATCCCTTTGCCGAACTTGCCAGCGCCCTGACTACGGCGAAATCAACTCACTATCCTCATCTACTGTCTGACCAGTTGCCAGATTTCTTGAAGGCCTTAGAGGCTTATTCGGGAAGTCCAATAACACGGCTTGCGACGCGCATTTTGATGCTAACGGGGGTTCGTACCATTGAACTTCGTCTGGCTGAATGGAAAGAATTTGATTTTGACAAGCGCGTTTGGGAAGTTCCGGTCGAAAGGATGAAGATGCGGCGTCCTCATTTGGTGCCTTTATCTGATCAGGTTACAGAGGCATTGCGTGAACTTCAGATGATAACTGGCCGGTATAATCTGGTTTTCCCTGGACGTAACGACATTGCTAAGCCAATAAGTGAAGCCAGCATAAATCAGGTACTAAAACGGATTGGCTATCATGGGAAAGTGACTGGACATGGATTTCGTCACACCATGAGCACAATCTTACATGAGGAAGGATTTAATACTGCGTGGATTGAGTTACAGCTTGCACACGTGGATAAAAATACCATCCGTGGGACTTATAATCATGCACAGCATTTAGAGAGCAGGAGAGGGATGCTGCAGTGGTATGCAGATTATATAGAATCATTAGCAAACGGCTCCGCGTTGCCTCTCAGAAAAGAGGCGTAGAAGAAAAGGAACCTGCGCAAAAAAGTGTGCAGGTTTTCTTTTTGATATTTCTTTTGCATGAAATAGATGATTTTCCGACAATTAATTTTAAGTTAATTGGTTGCGGTTTTCGGATCTCTTACCACATTCACGCAGATTGTTGGCACACTATTCAATGATTTTTATTATTTAAATCAGTGAGTTGATTTTTATTACGATTTGCTTTTAACCCTCGCAGTTTAGAAGTATTATTTTGAGAATATTCCCCTTGTCCTGCTTTCTCTCGCCATTCGGTCGGTGTATGTGAAAAGTCATTTTTAAGGTTTATGCTCATGGAGTTATGGATATTTTTAGCAGCGATTTATGTCATTTATTTTTTGTTTTTCAAAAAGAAAAGGCATAAATCTGCAGGGTCTCCTGTTTCCAGAAGCGTCAAAGCACCACCAAAAGCAGCAGAATGGAGCGCTGACACCAAGAAAAAAGGGACGGTTGTGCAAAAAGATGATAGCGAAGATGACAACCTGGCAACTTTTACACTGAGCAGCGGTCAGGGTGTCGAACTTCGGGTGACAACCAATCATTACCGGAATACCTCAAAGTCAGCAGGTGCATTAGCTCGATGGGTACTTCCGGATGAGATGATAACTGTAGCTGGTGTAACAATTACCGGTGGTCACATTTATCTGGGGCAACGTATGAAGCCCACTGGACAGGAGCTAAACGGCTATTATGACGATGGAAGTGAGGCATCGTTAATTGATGACACATGTAAGATACAACCCACTTCTTATCTTTACGAAGACAGTTCATTAGGATACTGGCCAAGTTTTTCCTCTCTTTCCCCAGAAGCACGTGGTGCGTATATCAGTTGGATTGCCAGTGACAGGTCTGACCCATCGTGTCCAATAGGCTATGTTTTCATATATCTCTACGGTCTGGAAAGAAAAGCGCTTGTAGATTCCACAGAACAAAATTTCCCTGATGCTGAATTCCGTAACCTGTTCAATGAAGTCGGTCGGTTAAGGTCGGTATTCAGTGAGAACCGTTCCTTCCGTGGATATTCGACCCAATTACTCGAAGCCATGTCTATTCTGCGGCCGGACATGGATTTAGCCACAGATCTCGATAGTGCATCAGGTTTCAGTAATGGCATGCAATTTAAGCTGGCTTTGGCTAAAACTGTACATGAGGGAATGCCTGTATCAGCCGAACTGGCGTTGGCCTGGGTAATAAACCATACCGAATATGCGCTGCGTACCCCCGCTCGCCGATGTGCCAAAGAGTTTGCTGCGCTTTTCAAACGGCGTTACACCCTCAAATATGGTGAAGGGATGGTCGTTAAGGCGAATAAAATACGTCTGCGGTTAGATTACACACCTGCAAGCCCCAGTTTGCGAGGCATTCGTCTTCCTGTTCCTGACTTGCCTGACCCAAGTGCATTGAAGGGCCCGGTTCAGAAAATTATTGCCCTTGCCGATATATGTACAGATGAACTTGATGCATATAGTCGCTACCTTGGTAGGAAAGGCACCTCAGTAAATGATACTGCTGCAATTATGTTGCTGCCTTCAGAGATCGTTAATGAAAGTGCAGAAAAAATATTAAGCTCATTCAAACTCTGGGCTGATGAGGCGATCCTCAATAAGGAGGGGTTAGTCTCAGTTGCTGATTTTTGGGCCCATATGAATGCCAGCTGTCCAGCGAAGATTAATAAAAAAGAGGCCGACTTGATGCAGGCCTTTGCACAGAAGATGGGTTACTGTCTGGCACCTGATCCGTATTACCACCATGTGAAGGCAGACGTCGATGGCGCTCTTGTTCTGTTCCCTGCCGGTGAAGATGGACGCTTCTCACCTTCTCCTGAATTTATCTCAGCAGTAATGACGCTCAGATTAGGGGCGATGGTCGCCTTGATTGATAATTCTCTTGATCAAGCCGAACAGAAAGTGCTTGAGAATGCTATCAACAACAATACTGGCTTCACTGATGATGAAAAGCGCTCTCTACACGCATATTTAACGTGGCAGCTACATACCCCAGCCAATATGACGGGAATGAAAAGCAGGATTGAGTTGCTGGGCGCTGCGGAAAAATCAGCGGTGGGTAAAGTTATCGTTAATGTTGCCTGCTCGGATGGCACAATAGCGCCTGCCGAAATCAAACAGCTTGAGAAGATTTATTCAAATTTGGGTCTGGACCCCTCATCTGTCTTGAGCAATATCCATCAGCATTCCGCAACTGAACATGATCTCGTCTCGTCTGTACCAACTGATCAGCCAACGGCAGGGTTCACACTGGATGCTAATGTACTTGCCCGCCATGAATCTGCCACGAATGATGTTCGTAAATTACTGAACACGATTTTCACTGAAGAAGAACCGGAAGAACCAGAAAGCGCTCCAGCCTCATTAGCAGAGGAGGGAGGCCTTGACCCCGCACATAGCCAGCTTTATCGCAGTTTGCTGGAGAAAGAACAGTGGTCCCGGAAAGAGGCGACAGAATTGTGCGTAAATTTGAATTTGATGCTCGGCGGTGCGCTGGAGGTGATCAATGACTGGTCTTATGCGGTGGTTGATGCTCCTGTATTGGACGATGCCGATGATGATATCTGGGTTGACCTGGAAATTGCCAAAGAATTAGAGGGATAGTGAATGTCTGTAACACGTATAAGAGTGAAAGAACGCGACGCTATTATTCAGTCACTTAAATCAGGTGTAACGCCAAGGATAGGCATTCAGCATATCCAGGTTGGCCGCGTGAATGAGATAACCGCTCTCCATCAGGATATTGAGAGGATTGCTGACGGTGGCGCAAGCTTCAGACTTATCATCGGTGAGTATGGTTCAGGTAAAACGTTCTTTCTGAGTGTTGTGCGCTCTATTGCGCTGGAGAAGAAACTGGTGTCAGTCAGTGCTGACCTTTCTCCTGACAGACGAATTCATTCATCGGGAGGTCAGGCTCGTAATCTCTACTCAGAGCTTATGAAAAACATGTCCACCAGAAACAAACCGGATGGTAATGCGTTACTTAGCGTGGTTGAAAGGTTCGTTACTGAGGCAAGAAAGGAAGCTGATATGGATGGCTCCCAGGTTTCGTCAGTTATTCATAAACGCCTGGCTGCTCTGTCAGATATGGTGGGCGGATATGACTTTGCGAAGGTCATTGATGCATTCTGGCGCGGGCACGAGCAGGATAACGAAACGCTAAAATCCAATGCCATTCGCTGGTTGCGGGGAGAGTACACCACCAAAACTGATGCCCGTAATGATCTCGACGTTCGGACTATTATCTCAGACGCTTCATTCTATGATTCTTTGAAGCTGATGAGCCTTTTTGTCCGCCAGGCAGGCTATGCCGGTCTTTTGGTCAGCCTCGACGAAATGGTGAACCTCTTTAAGCTGAATAATACGCAAGCAAGAACCGCGAACTACGAACAGATTTTACGGATACTGAACGACTGCCTGCAAGGCTCAGCCGAGAACATTGGTTTTATCCTCGGGGGTACGCCAGAGTTTCTTTTCGATCCGCGTAAAGGTCTTTACAGCTATGAGGCGCTCCAATCGCGTCTGGCAGAAAATAGGTTCGCGCAGAAAGCAGGAGTGATTGACTACTCGTCTCCCACTTTGCATCTTGCCAGCCTCACTCCTGAGGAACTGTATATTTTACTGAAAAATCTTCGCCATGTTTATGCAGGCGGAGAGCCAGAGAATTATCTGGTACCAGATGATGCCCTGACTGGATTTCTGCATCACTGTAGTAAAACTATTGGAGACGCTTACTTCCGTACCCCCCGTAATACCATAAAAGGTTTCCTGGATATGTTGGCCGTGCTGGAACAAAACAGAACGATGAACTGGCAAACACTAATCGAGGGTGTGGCGATTGAAGAGGACAGACCCAGCGACATGGATGACGTCATTGTGGAGGAAAGCGACGATGATGACGGCCTGGCGAGCTTCAAACAATGAGCAGTGCCTACGATAGTCTCGATCCCCGCGTCCGTAAGTGGGTTTACAAGCAGGGTTGGTCTACATTAAGGCCCTTGCAGGAGAGTGCCATCCCGGCAATTTTAGCCCGTGATCGAGACGTGCTAATTAGTGCAGGTACAGCAGCGGGTAAAACAGAGGCTTTCTTTCTTCCTGCCTGTTCGGCGGTTGCAGATCTCACCAATGGATTTGGTATCGTCTATATCAGCCCGTTGAAGGCATTGATTAACGATCAGCACCGTCGTCTTGAGAGCCTTGGAGAGGTATTGGAAATGCCAGTGACTCCCTGGCACGGGGATGTACCACAAAGCAAAAAAAAGAAGGTACGGACGAACCCGGCTGGCATTTTACTTATTACACCTGAGTCACTTGAGTCTTTGCTCATAAACTCAATGGGCTGGCTCAAACAGGCGTTTTCTTCAGTTGCATACATTGTTATTGATGAGTTTCACGCTTTTATTGGCTCAGAGCGTGGCGTACAGCTGCTTTCTCTGCTCAATAGAATTGACCATGTGCTAGGACGCCAGATAAATCCAATTCCCCGCGTAGCGTTGAGTGCCACTCTGGGAGAACTGGACAAAGTGCCCGAACTGTTGCGCCCGGATAAACGACTATCCTGCGTAACTGTTACAGATAGTAATAGCACGGCCACTCTTCAGGTACAGGTCAAAGGTTATCTGGAGCAAGTGCTTCAGAAAGGGGAAGAACTTCAGAGTCCAGCTGAACATGACGTTTGCGCTGACATTTTTAGACTTTGCCGTGGCGATTCTCATTTGGTTTTTGCAAACAGTCGAAAGCGTACTGAAAGTATTGCGGCAACGTTGAGCGACATGTGTGAAGAACATATTGTTCCCAATGAATTCTTTCCCCACCATGGTTCCCTTGCCAGGGAATTACGTGAGGCGCTTGAAACTCGTCTTCAGAAAGGAAATTTGCCCACCACAGCTATTTGTACAATGACGCTTGAGTTGGGTATTGATATCGGTAAGGTTAAGTCGGTTATACAAGTTACGCCTCCGCATTCTGTTTCCAGTTTGCGTCAGCGTATGGGGCGTTCTGGGCGACGCGACTCCCCATCAGTGCTGAGAATGCTAATTACAGAAAATGAGCTTACTGCGACTAGCAGCATCGTTGACTATCTACGGCTGCAGTTGGTCCAGTCGATGGCCATGATCAGACTGATGATCTCTAAACAATGGTTTGAACCAGCTGATGCTCGACAGATGCATTACTCCACGCTACTACACCAGATTCTTGCTATTACCGCACAATGGGGCGGAGTTCGTGCCGATCAGCTCTGGTCACAACTATGCCAGACAGGGCCGTTTAGAAATGTAGATTTAAACGATTTCAAAAGTCTGCTTAAGCATATGGGAACATGTGGTTTGCTCACTCAACTTGCGAGCGGCGAAATGGTTGTTGGGGCTGAGGGGGAGAAACTGACTAACCATTACACGTTTTATGCCGTGTTCAATACACCAGAAGAGTTCCGCATTGTCACCGGAAACAGAACCCTTGGAACAGTTCCTGTGGACTCCCCACTGCTACCAGATCAACACATAATCTTCGGTGGGCGGCGCTGGAAAGTGACAGAGATCGAGACAGAGAAAAAAATTATCTATGTAGAGGCAACCAAAGGCGGTCAGCCACCACAATTTAGTGGAGGAGGAATGTCTGTTCATGATGCCGTTCGTCAGGAGATGCTCGCTATCTATAGGGAAAATGATTACCGCATAGCGATAGGTAGCAAGAGAGTAGATTATGCCGATGCTACAGCCAGAGGCCTCTTTGCAGAAGGCTGTAGTAACTTCCAGCGTTATAACCTGCAAAATGAATATTTTATTACGAGTGGGCAACACTGTTACGTAATCCCCTGGATGGGGGATAAAGTTGTGAATACGATTACAGCCTTGCTCATACGTTGTGGCTTTAAAGCTAATTCATTTGCTGGTGTTATAGAGATCGACAATTCAAGTGTAGCTAATGTGGCTAACGTACAACACGCGCTTAAAGAAATGCTGTTGTCAGGCTTACCATCTGCATTTGATCTTGCCAAAGATGTTCCAGAAAAGTACTTGGATAAATACGATGAGTATTTACCTGAATTCCTGCTCGCGAAAGGATTTGGGGAAAAAGCGTATGATATTGACGGTGCGAAGCTCTGGTTACAGAAAAATCTTCAATAATCCAATTTATTAAACAGGGTATAAATAAAGTATTTATACCCTGTTGATTTTATTTCCCAGTTGATTTGCTAGGCTTTAATCCCGGAGTATTTCCCGGGGTGTCTTTATTATCACGTCGACGTTGATCTGGTTTTCCGGTTGATTTTGCAATTGGTTTAGGACCAGGTTTAAGACCCATGATAGTTATCCTTTAGAGGTTTAAGAGGGAAGCCCTCTATACCGATATATTGGATACGGTGGCAATTTTCAATGTGGGCGATCAATGTTCCAATGATTAATTCTATATTGTTGGAGATCAGAGCGTGTATGGACTGCGTATGCTTTTCCAGGTTCTTTGAATCAGACCTAGCTCTGCAGACAACCTTGTATATAAAACTGTCGAGTGCTAGGAAGTGTTACAAAGCCATGATATGCGTTAGTGTAAGAAGTCATAGGTCGCGCAACTGCATATGGCGACGCTTCCGTACCTCCAGTAAAGCCGTTTTACGTTAAAACTTCGTCAGCCAGCGAGGGGAAGATGCCAAATTTTTTCAGGGATTTGAATGGAGTTCTGAATCTAGCCGCACAAAAGTTAGTGCCCAACCAAGGCTTTCGTGCTGGTCAGCTTGGTGCCCTGCATGCTGCAATGGCGCATTACTCGGTCTATTCCGACCCAGCGATAATCTGCCTTCCTACTGGGTACGGTAAGACATCTGTAATGATGGCACTGCCGTTTCTGGTTCAGTCAAAACGAGTGCTCGTCGTTGAGCCGTCTAATGCGCTACGCAAGCAGGTATCATCGCACTTTGCGGAGCTTTCTACCCTAAAGCGTATTGGTGCTATTTCGGCGGATCTTGCTAACCCATCGGTGCTCCGACATGAAGGGAGACCTCAATCGGAGGAAGATTGGCAGGTCTTAGAGAACCACGATGTTGTGGTTTCGACACCTGGTAGTTCATCACCAGCGGTTGCACCAGGCGCCTCGCCAGATTTGTTCGATTTGATCGTATTTGATGAAGCCCATCACGCTCCTGCGAATACATGGGCTGCGTACTTAGAGCACTACACGGAAGCCCGGTTCGTATTTCTGACCGCAACGCCCTTTCGCCGCGATGGTCAAGTAATTCCAGGGAAGCTGGTCTACCGCTACCCAGTAATGAAGGCCGTAGATGAAGGAGCGTTTCATCCCGTCGCCTTCCGAGCTGCGCCTATTCAAAACGCGGTTGATGATCATCACATTGACCAAGTCATTGCAGAGACTGCTGTAAACCAACTGCATCAGGACTTAGCTGCAGGGTATGATCATCGCCTCTTTGTGAGGGCAGCAACGATCAATGCAGCTAGGGCTTTGGTTCCAATCTATCAAGCGCTTGGGGTCAACGTTGAAGCGGTGGATAGTAAAATCACGAAGCGTACCCAGGATCGCTGCGAGGAGCGTTTGGTTAGTGGGGATCTGCAGGGGATCGTGTGTGTGGATATGTTTGGGGAGGGGTACGACTTTCCGAAACTGAAAGTGGCCGCATTACACGCTCCACATCGTTCATTGGTACCGACAATTCAGTTCATTGGGCGTTTCGCTAGGGTGGATCAAGCAACCGGCCAAGCGACATTGATTGCGCCGCTCCCAAGAGTTCTGGAAGCGCCTAGCGCTCTTCTGAAGGAGGGGGTAGATCTTGCGAGCATGATAGATGCTGCAGCACAAGCAGAGGTGGCAGGCGATGTTGCTGAGTTAGAAATGGTTGAACGGCTCAGGCTGCGGCGAGTTGCCGAGTCAAACTACGATGCAGTGTCACCATTAGCAATCGAGCTCTATGCGCACGTCTGCGTGTTCCGGTGCACCACACCTCCAATCTTCGCTCAGATAAAAGAAACTCTGGGGCGTGACCTGCGAGTAGTGAAGCAATGGGCGTCAGATGATGGAGCCCTGACACTCGTCCTGACCTCAGACGAAAATCCACCAAATTTCGCCACATCCGATGTGCTTGTCAACATTCGGCATGATGCTTTCCTGCTTTTATACTTTGCGGACTCTCAACTTTGCTATATCGGCTCTACCCGAAGAACAGAAAAGATTTACTTGGGACTGATGGACATGGTTTGCCCTCAGAGTTATCGCTCATTGAGCTACGAGGAAACCAGCCGCGCGAGAGCAGGTTTGGAGGGTGTCCGATTCTTCAATGTCGGACTAAAAAATACGACATTCAACTCACAAAGCGAAACATACCGAACGTTAACAGGGCCGGCAGCGGAACGTGCGGTAACGGCTGGTGATAGCCGTGCATATGCTCAAGGGCACTTCTTTGGAAGCGGCTCGAGCGGCGGAGAAAAAGAGACCATCGGAGCTAGCAGTAGCTCGCGCATTTGGAGTAATCAGCGCCTCTCTATAGCAGAATTTTACCAGTGGGTCGCTCGATTAGATGGTCGACTCGCTGGCAATGCTCCCTTCTCTGAAACGCGCCTCGATGTTATTCGATCGGCAACGACGTTGCAAAGGCTACCAGACCTAGTGATTGCAGGGACTTGGCCCAGATCAGGATTCAAGACAAATCCGAGGATTAGGATTCGTCGCCCTGAGGATCAACGCCCGCTCTATAGCCGCCTCACTGAATGGGACCTGGCAGACTTTGACTGCAGACCCTTAGAAGACCAATTGCTCTTCAGCATTCACTCAGAGGAAGCGAGTGCCAATATGCGATTTTCGCCTCAAGGGCGAATGGTGTCATTGCTCGATCAGAATGTGGGTTTGGAGATCGAATCAGCTAGCGATCTATGGATGCCGTTAGCTGACTGGTTGAGTGAACACCCGCCGATGTTCTATGCCTCCGATAAATCTACCTTTGAAGGGCTGAATTTAATGCTTGCGCCGCAGTTACAGGCAGTTTCGCTCACAAAGGACGATACGCAAGTCATTGGTTGGGACGAATGCGAAATCAGGGTCGAGTTTGTCATCGACAACGACACTGAAAAAGCACGGGAACAGCGCGCAGAGCTACAGGGTAAAAGGACTGTACAGGAACACCTCGAACAGTACCTGCTTGGCCTCCCTAATGTAGTCGCATTGTTTTACGACCACCGTCCCGGGGAGGCAGCTGACTACATTGCGGTAACCGTGGAGGCCAATGGCAACGTGGACATCTCGTTGTACCACTGTAAAGGAGCAGGAGGTGATCCCAGCGGGGGGCGAGTGGATGATGTGTACGAAGTCGCTGGTCAGCTAGTGAAGTCCGTTTTCTATTGCGATGTATCTGTGCTTCTTGCGCATATGGCGGATCGAATGGGTCAGCGTTTTAAGTCGCCGTCTAAGTTTGTAGTGGGTGATCTGCAGACACTCAAGGATAGACTTGACGCCACTCGGGCAACTCAACTTGGATTCACTGTCGTGGGCGTGCAACCAGGGATAAGCAACGCTGAAATCGATGCACATCTCGCAGATCTAATGTCATTCGGAATCTCTTACGCCATGCAGGGTGGTGCAACAAGAGCCTATTGGTTAGTGAGTAAGTAGGAATTTTCGCCAAAGCGGAAAAGGAGACAGATTATTAATTGGTTTAATGTCCGCGCCTGGCACACAGCGGACATTGCTGACTGAGCTGGAGGTCCGCTGTGAGCGGGAAGCGGAAGTTCGAGATTGTCTCACATAGCCGGTTATCCCTGATTATGACGAGATAATATTCAGGGTCATGATGAAGGCAATACTTAAATCGGGGTGTCTTAATCAACGGGGAGCAGGTCACTTTCTAGCTCAGCGTTTCGAGCGTAACGCTGCGCAATCTTTCGATCTCGATTAAATTACTTGATAGGCGAGCGGAACGTTGGATGGCTGCGAGATTTCGCTGTCTGTTGTGGAACTGTGAAAGGCTGCCGCAAGACTGCTGGATTTTGTGGTAAGTTCATGACATGTTTTACATGCGTATTTTTTTGGAGGAGCTAATCAATGGTTGCCAGATATAAGAAGAGTCTTGAACAATTGACGATGATGCTTCACATTATCAAGACACAAAAAAATTTGTCGATAGGAGCAATCGTAGACTTCCAATTATTGCTTTTGAAGAAAATTAAAGAGGCAGAGAAAGCTATTATTCGCATAAAAGGAATAAGTCAAAAATTACGTCTTGAAAAAGCAAATGATAGACCAACCAGAGAACGGTCAAAAGAAATAACAGCTCTTATAAATAAATTTGATGAAAAAATGGAGGGCTATAGATATATCATCTATATATGGAAGATGTATGGAGATAGCATTGCATTCCATTTTTGTGATAAATATGCAATAAAACACTTTCTTTACAATGAACATTATCATGTAAAGGAAACTGCCGGATTCATTTCTGGGAAAGAAGGCATCAAATCAGAAATAATGCTTCTAAAAACAGCGGCTCAAAAAAATGTACCTGCAGTGCTTTGCGATCTTACAAATACGCTAAGGCATGGCGATGTATGCCTACTAGGTCATAATGATCCCTATTCTATTGAAGTAAAAACATCAAATAAACTGAAAAAAAGAGGGGAGAAACAACTTAGAAACATAGATGAGCTAAATAACTTTTTCATCAAAGATGAGGCTGAAAACTTCCGAGGTGTAGGGCCTGTAATAAGACGCGAACACATAGGAAAAGAACAGTATCACTTGCAAGCTATTAATGATTGCATAAGTAAGTCCTATGAAGAAGGCACTAGCCATGTCTCACCAGAGAGTGGAATTCACTACCTAGCTATAATAAAATTCAAGCAAGAAATTTTTGACCAGATACCTGGAAAGTACATTCATATGCTCAATTTGAACGACTACAAAAGAGAAATGAATTGGCACCCTTATACACCTTTCCAACTTTCTCTAACCCCCGAACATATATATAATTTCATAAATGGAAATTTAAGTATTTTGGTTCTTCTTGACTTACAAGTCATAAAGAGAAGATTTAAGAGAAATGGTCTACATATTACTTTCTTACAAGACGAGCATTGGTATGCTCAAATATCAGCAACAGGCAATATTTTGGATGGCGGGTTTAGGGTATCAACGCAATCATTTTTACGGGTTGCATTTGAGTTCCAGAGCTTGACATGGGCAATAAAACAGCACAAAAAAGACTTAAATCTTTTTATGGAAGGCACAGATAAATCTGGCAAAAAAATGGAAATTCCGTCTGACTGGATCGCAGCTACAGACCCTATTCCAATGTAAAGAAAATAGCCATTTTTTGCGAGCCTACTCTTTCCTGCTGTTAACGACCGCTTCTGACACGTAGCGGATGTTGGCAATTGTAATCACTGTCAAGGTGGGCGTTACTGGTATTGGCGTGTTTTAATCAACGGGGAGCAGGTCAAGACAGCAAAAGTATGGCACTGCCTGTTTCAGAAAACAGGCGTCCGTCACATCACTACACCCTTAGAAAACTGCAAAATGGTATGCTAAGGATAATTCTATCAGAGTGGATCTCTTGACTAGTGACTAGTACCAAGCGAACCTCTCGCTTATAAAAACGCAATACCGCATTGATAGTGCCGCCTGAAGTAAGTCGCGCCGCTATCATTCTCTTCAAACAGGGTATGGCCGCGAATGCCTGATAGCAGGCTTCCAGTCTTTGTTATCTATTCCAGAGAGTCTTTTGCTCTATGTCCCTTTCCCAGTACACCAGCACTGCACCCGACGTATCAGATACCCTTAAAGGGGAAAATGCCGCCCGACTTATCATTGATAATGATCCTGCAGCTGCACATATCAACGATCCCCGAACCATCGAGTTTGCGAACGCCATGATGGATACTGCAGCTGGCAAACTTAAAAGCGCGGCCGGCATTTTTAAAGACCTGATTGAACGTGCAGCAGCAAGCGCAGAAGATCTTGCCGTGGCCGCTTTTCAGGGGATCATTGAAGTTATACAGAACGCCGATGATGTCAGAGCCATGCAGGTATGGTTTGCACTCAGGCCGACGAAAGCAGGTAAACAACTTTTGCTGGTTCACGACGGAGCCCCCGTTACCTGTCTTAATGTGCTCGGCATGGTCCTCCCCTATCAGACGTCCAAGACCAATCGGACCGATCAACGCGGTCGCTTTGGTATCGGCATGAAAACCCTGCTTCGTATTGCCGACTCGCTTTCGGTGCACTCAGCCCCTTATCACTTCTCCTGTAACCAGTTAGATTTTCATCGCCTGCCACCAGAACCCGCCCTTCCCGGGTTTTACGATCCGGCGAAACACACACTAATTGTTGTGGAACTGAACTCCGCCTTTAATGAGTCGGAACTCGCTGCATGGTTTGATTCATGGCGCCACGACGGATTACTTTTTCTGACGTCGGTAAGCCAGTTGAAATGGTGTGAGCTCGATGGCAGTATAAAAAGCCAACGTGCGCTGACTTTTTCAAACTGGACGGATACGGGCTATGCACTACACCATCCGGGAATACACAAAATTCAGTGTCGATTTGCCGAAGGACAAGAGAATGACTGGACCATCTGGCGAGCATCAGTCGCAGTTCCCGAGCATTTACATCCAGCGCATAAAGTGCGCAGTGAAGTCACAGATATTTCAATTGCCATTCCGTCGAAGCAAACCCAATCCGGCGTCTATATTGGATTTCACACTGACATTCCCTCAACTCTCCCCTTTTCACTGGATGCACAGTTCGACCCTAGTACCTCCCGCGAATCCATTATAGAAAACGACTGGAACCGGTGGCTTATTGAGCGAACCGCCGAAGTTGTGGGAAATATCGCGGCAGGAATGCTCGCAGCGACCCCAAAAGCTGCCTGGGGCCTTATACCGCTCACCACCGAACTTGTCGATCCAGGTCGGCAATCGGTTCTTAATCGGTGTTTTTCAACTGCATTGAAGACAACCCGTATCTGGTTGGCTCAGCATGCTGTAGTCCAGTTACCCTCTGGTTATTACCCTTTTTCCGCGCTGAGTTATGAAGCACAAACACTGGACAGCTTTCTTAGTGAAGAAGATATTGAACGTATTCAGCCTGAGCAGCATGCTCTGCACAGAAATGCTAGGGATACTCAGGATCGTTGGCGCAAGGTCATAAATGAACTGGGCGCCTCATGCCTTGTCGGCACGGGGGCTTTGCTTGAAGCTATGGAAAACCAGCTCTTCAATTTTAAACCTGCAATATGGTGGGTCAGGGCAGGTGCACTCCTTGTTGAGCATCATGAAGAGAAAGAATTATTTGACCGGGCCTTTTTGCTCTCCCATCTTAATGAGCCGATTTCTTGTGCCCTTTACGGTGAAACCGATATCCCCTTGGTACTTAACTCACCTTCCGAATTTGCTCAACGATGGCAACTTTTACAGCGCCTACATTCTGCATACGCGAATGAGGGCGCCGGCGAACAGGTGATCGCCTGGCTGGATGCTAATGCGGCTTTTGTCAGTCAAGCCGACACAGTGGTTGAGCTCGAAGCCTTCGCAGAAAAGTTTGAACAAGATAGTATCGAAATTACAGAAGATGATCTCCGCTCAATGAGGGACGTTTTTGATAAAGTTCGGGATACAGAAGCAAAGGCTTTGGGCGCCAAAATAGGCTCTATTCTCAGGCTGGATGGTTATGTCTATAAAAACGGTAAGGCTATACGGCAAAAAGTGAGACTCTCTGAAAGCTACCTGTGTAAAACTCTTGATAGCGAAAACTCAACTTGGCCTGATGCAGCAGATAAAACACCGGGCATTCCGTGGGTTGGCGCAAAATACGACATCATTTTAAAAACTAATATAAGCAGAGGAGCAAAGCGCAAACGCGAGGATGGAACGCAAACCCGCGGTGCCAGAAAATTTCTACTACTGCTCGGGGTCGAATCCTCACCCCGTATACATAAACTGAACAGATATCAGAACCGGGGAACAGACCGCCGCAACAAAGAACTCTGGGCACGTGGTGCCGAGCTAGTTGAATACGATTACGAATCACCTGACCTCGAACGAGTCGTTCAGAATCTTAAAGCAACACCAAAGCAACGCGCAAAACGGCGAAGCCCTGCTCTGTTCAACACACTTTCAAGAAACTGGCAGAGACTGTATGCATCTGTATTAATGGTTCCCGCTCTGCATAAAGCAATTAAACATTTTCACCCCAAAGGGAATGTTACTGCTTCATGGCTCAATACACTAAGAGACGTAAATTGGGTTGCCGTCGGCCAGGGTGAAACTGTTTTACCTCATGATGCAGTATTGAGAACCCCTGAGACTCAGACGCTTTATCAGACATTCATCAGCGGAGTAAATGCCAAAGACATTAACTACGAACTTTTAAATGCCTTGGGCGTCATTACTGATGTCAGAATTGGGGACCTGATGACCCGACTCGAGGCGTTGCGTGACAGCCTTGGGGCGGTTGACCATAGCCAGACTCAACAGATTTATCGGGCTATCGCAAAACGATGCCCTCCTACTGCGACATTTGTCTCACGAGTCGGCGAACTTACTGTTCAGGAACTGAGGAGCCGTTTTATTGATGATAAAGGGTTAATCTATGTTCCTGCCAGAGGATGGTTCAGACCCCATGAATTATTCAGAGGGCCAGATATTTTCCATGGCCAGCGGCCTTTCGTGCCTGGAGGCATAACACCACATTGTCAGAACCTTTGGCGTGCATTGAATATTCCCGAACCGAGTCTTGATGACTGTATTCAGTACTGCCGTGAACTGTCTCACAAGCGGTATGGTATCGAAACAGAATCCCAATTAATGGACGTTTATCGTTACATGGAGACTCGGCTCGAGAAGGAGGAGCGAGGCCCAAAAGATAAATTGCGCACGTTGCCACTATTCTGCTCTTCAGGTTGGGTAACACAACGGCCCATTTACTCAGTAGATAATCCAGAGCTCAGAGAGCAATTAGGCAAAGCACTTCCCAATCTTCATTGCTGGGTGCCTCCTTGTGATATTCAGTATTTTCCAGGACTGGTTAAAGCACTACGCGTTGCAGAACTGGATCCCCAACTTCAGAGTGTTGGCAATAACGCCTACGCAAAAGAGCGAGGAGAACAGGAAAGGCTGCGTTTTGGATACGCCATCGAACATCTTTCAAATGAGCTCGCAAAAAGTATACCTGAGCTGCGTGATAAACTGCCTATCAGCTGGGATAAGTTCAAAAATACACTGCTCTATATTTACGATACCCCAATCACTATCCGCGCTTTAGCGCCGGAATTTCCGGATGGGTTTATTGAACTCGCCCTAAAAGCCGTGAGTTTGGATCATTCTCAGGCCTTCCATTTTTACCAAGACACCATTGGCGATCGCGATTTCGGTGGCCGGGTTATTGCTTCGCTGTTTCCGTCTAAAGAACGTCGACGCATTGATGCCGAGTGGACCATTGCATGGAAAAAGAGTCTCGATTCAGTCGCCGAGCCAATCCGTCTGGCAAGTGATGAGGCACGTACTGAAGCCATGGAAGATATCGCTACGAATATTAATGCCACTTTAAAAAACAAAATAAACGTTACCACACCAAAAAGTCGTTCCGCACAAATAAAACCAAGAACATTGAAACCATCAGTAGGTGCCATGGTCGGTGCCTCTGTAAAAACAGGAACGGGAGCAGCTAAGCCGACCACTAGCAGCAAAGGGGCTCATGGGCTAAAAAAAACACCGCCCCGGGTTAATCAAGGATCAAACACTCCAGTTTCCACCCCGGTGGCTTATACGAATGCGGATCTCGAACAGAGAGGCTGGGAGCTGCTTTCACAGGCACTGGACACGGCCAACGATCAGAGGATTATTGACTTCCGGCGCAATCATGGCGTCGGTGCCGATGGCGTTATTAACTGGAAACTGTTCATCGAGATGAAAGCAACTGGTCGTGGTCCTCAAAGTCAAATAGAGATGTCTAACAATGAGTATCAGCGAGCAAAAGAACGGGGTAAAAATTTCATTCTCGCCCTCGTATCAGGGCTTGAAACCGGTCAGACTGATGAAATCAGGCTCATTTTTGATCCAGTTAACTGTGCCAATGTCATTCCAACACATGGGATCAGGCTAGGTGGATTGCTCGATGTACCATCTGTTGTGATACAGTTTGAACGTCATGATGATGAGTAGTGGACTGACCCCGCGCCCGTAGACAAATTCTGTCCTCACGATTGGGCCTGTTCGAAGGCCTCCGGACTGACGCCGCCGAGGTGACTGCTGGCGCCGGGCCCGGTTGTAGAACACTTCAATGTAATCGAAGATATCCGCCCGGGCCAGATCCCGGGTTTTGTATATTCTCTTCCTGATGCGTTCTTTTTTCAGTGAACTGAAGAACGATTCGGCCACTGCATTATCCAGACAGTTGCCACGCCGGCTCATGCTCGGTGTCAGGTTATTGGCCCGGCAGAAGCGCTGCCAGTCGTCACTGCCGTACTGACTACCTTGATCGCTGTGTACGATGACCTCGCCGTCCGGTTTTCGGCGCCAGACCGCCATCATCAGCGCGTCGAGCGCCAGTTCGCGTGAGAGAGTGGGTTTCATCGACCAGCCGACCACATTACGGGCGAAGAGATCGATAACCACCGCCAGATATAACCATCCCTGCCAGGTGCGGATATAAGTAATATCGGTGACCCAGACCTGGTTGGCCCGGACAACGGTGAACTGCCGCTGCACGCGATTAGGAGCAACGACTGAAGGCCTGCCGGCGATACGACGTGGCGCTTTATAGCCACGCACAGCTTTAATCCGGTTCAGTTGCATAATCCGACCCACCCGGTTTTTACCGCAGGTTTCCCCGATTTCGTTCAGATCGCCATGAACCCGCCGGTAACCGTATACGCCTCCGCTCAGGGAATATGAGTCGCGGATAAGTATCAGCAGGCGCTGGTTATCTTTATCACGCGCCGGGACAGGGTTATGCAACCACGCATAGAACCCGGCCCGGGCGACATTCAGTACCCGACACATCGTCATCACACCCCATACAGTGCGGTGCTCATTGATAAAGCGGTACTTCAGTCGGGCTCCCTTGCAAAGTACCGCGCGGCCTTTTTCAGGATATCCCGTTCTTCTTCGGTGCGTTTTAACTGCGCCCGGAGTTTCAGGATCTCGCTTTTAGCTTCCAGTAAATCCCGGGCATGCTGCTCGCTGTTATCAGGTTTGATAGCCCGTAGCCACTTGTAGAGGCTGTGTGCAGAGACGTCCAGACGGTCAGATACTTCGGCGACGGAATAACCGCGTTCCGTTATCTGACGGACGGCTTCTTCCTTAAATTCAGGTGTAAATCGTGGTGTGCCCATATGCTCCCCCTATGCTCAAACTATAGGGCAGGATCGTCTACCGAGACGGGGTCAGTCCAAACTATAGGGCAGGATCGTCTACCGAGACGGGGTCAGTCCAACTATAGGGCAGTATCGTCTACCGGCGCGGGGTCAGTCCAGAGTGTCTGTAAGAGGTAAAAAGGTGGTGGTGTTATTAGGAGCGGGAGCGTTCAATACGTTCCCGTAACCAAGCCTCCACTTCGCTTTGCAGCCAGCGGGAACTACGCCCCAGTTTAATGGGTTTCGGAAACTCCCCGTCCTTGATGAGCTTATAAAACCATTTATCGGTTAATCCCGTCAGGCGAGTAATAAAAGCCATATTGACAAATTGGTCTTCGAGCAAGGTTGGTTTGGTCGTCATCATGAATGTCTCCGGTTGCGTTGTGGGAACCGGAGCTGTGTTGATGGTTGTTGCTGTCCTCTCCGGCATAGCAACGGGTCGTCATGTAAAAAATGTAAGAGGGTCTCCTCTGCAGTCATGCCCTGATGGCATGACTGTTCCATTATTTGGGTTTAGGCCAGCCTATATACGGGCTGGCCCTGTTTGTTTTCATCTAACCTCTTTGCTGTAGATGCCTGTTTTACAGAAAGAGCAGAATTTCGTTCCTTCGTAGTGTCGCCCACACATCGTGCAGTGCCAGCGGGTTGCCGTGTGTACTGCTGGTAACTGGTTTAACAGCCTTTTAGACCTTCCCACTCTGTCGGTTCGATCTGATTTCGGGGCCAGGTAAGGGCAGTGCAGGAAACTGACCGGATCTCCGTGCATGATGTCATGCTCAAACCACGGCGGCGAAGTCTGGGTGGGGAAATGAAATATCAGTGGGCACTTACAGTGGTGACACGACCAGTTTTGGTTCATGGTGGAATGGACGTCCCGGGCTGCGACTATCGTGCTTTTTCATCCTGGGCCATATAACATTTTGAAACTGACATGGTGCCTCCTCAGTACGGTTTGATGGCGTGGAGATACGCACCTGTTAGCCTGCTTAACCCAGGGTGTTTTTCCTGGCTGTCGCAGATCCACTGTTGCAACTCTTCAGGTTGTAGACACGGAATACACCATTCAGAGGCATCGCTGTTTTTCGCCAGTTCGCACCAGCACAACAGGGTAAGGGACTCCCGCATACCGAAAGCAGTATTTAGCCAGAATGCAGATTTCAGTTGTTTCGTCAGACTTAGCAACCCCTGACGGGCACATTCACTGAGTAATATTCCGGGAAGGAGGGGGTAATCGGCGTATTTTGTAATTTGGGTCTGCCCAGTTGGGTTATCCGTAACGGGTGTTTGCGTCACACTTAGTAGAAAGTGGGGAATGACTAGAGATGACGCAAGACCATTAAGTGGTCTGCAGGTTGTCATCGTCAGTTTATGCCAGTGCTTGATCTCCGGCTGACACAATCCATGGGCAAGATTTATACGGGTAAAGTCGTCAAGCCAGGCCTGATAATGGTTGAGTAAGGGGGGCGTTATCATTGTGGAATACCTTAAATTCTGGATTATAGGCAGCCGAAGCACACCGCTTTCAACGGTGCATTCCGTAAACTGCCTGTGAGTGGAAAGAAAAAGGCGGCTCTTTGGTTATGTTGGCCTGCCATAGCTACTGCCGGTGCTGTGAAAAAGGGAGAATACGGCGTTAGTTCTGGCTGCAACCAAATGATCTCTCCTCTTTGCAGTAACATTTACTGTGCTCTTTCGCAAAATAACTAAGGCGAAACATTAAACTCTGGAATTTTTCATGGAAATCAGGTGTTTTTGCATTAATATAATAAAGCGAATCTTTCGGGAAATGCACTAACGTACGATATTCTGGATACCCCCCTAAATCTAAGGCGCTTAGCCACGCTTCTTCAATAAATGAGCCAAGATTACCGGCCTTCTGATTAAAACCTCCCAGAGAGTGAAATCTCTGAGTATTTACCAGTAAAGCAACGTGATAATGTTTTTTACCATTTTTGCAAACTTCCCTGACCCAAAGGTAACGCAATGTTGTGGAATGTACTCTGATACCATTCTTTTCTTTATGCCTGGTTTGAGCTATTACCTTTTGTCTTATGGAGTTAATAAATCGCGACATTAATCCGTCATCGAGATTCACCAATGCGGAAATCGAATCTCCATTATCTCTGTACTCCGGCAGTCGTAAAATTAGCATCACCACAGTCGTCCTTGGATAATTACTCAGTGATTTGGCTACGACTTGCGTTATCCGATGAATATAGTGCTTATTAAAAGGTGCATGAGCATAATTAAGACTTAATGAACTAAACATGTTATCGCCTCTGATACTGTCATGGTGGTATATTCCATAACAAAAGGTAAATCTGTTTTTTATTCGCATTACTTAAGTAAGAGGTTAGGTGATGGAGCTGTAAAGATTTAAAAAGAGATACATATGAGATGTATATAATACAAAACATACAGCTTTTTTTTAATGAAAGGCAGAGCTCATGCAGGTTATAACGGTATAAAAACTGTGATATTGCTCTGAAGTTAAATGGCAAGTTCGCAAATCGCTACACAAGTGCACCGAGGTGAAACTGAGCAACTTTGTAGTGCCCCCGTCTTTGCGTCAGGGGGCAAGGTTCTGCTTTCGTTGTTTCAGGGAAAAGGGTACATAGCAGGCATGCCTGCTATCGGCTGAGGTGATAAAATCACCTTTATCCTGTACATGTATTCACATGAAAAGTTGTTGACTTTTGTGGTTAGCCTTGTCTTTATGTACATAAAATCACGTAGTGATTAACAAGAGGGGTTATGGTCAGGCTTATTGAGGATAGGGATGCTGTTCTTTTTTTGTCCATGAATCTGGCAAGTAAGGGGGTTAATTTCCCTCCGGAAGCAACTGAAAGTAATATTCATCGATATCAAAGCAAGGCCAGAGATTTTTTAATTAGGAACGGATATTCTGCTGTAAGTATTGATACCTTTTTTACGGATACCCTGGAACGCTACAGAAAAGAGAAGCCCACCGAGGACGAACTCAGTTGGTTTGATGATGATCCCAGAGCAAGCTTTTGGCTGATGTGCAAACTGGACCATGCTGATGATATAAATTCTCTGAGTGGCCTAATCGCTACCGGTAATAGCTTGCTCGATGAGCTCGGAACGAAGAAAAATGATACCCCTCCGAATCATAAGCTTCGGGTTGATTACATAAAGGACAAAATCCGTAATCAGGGTGGCATACTGACCCCAAGAGAATATTTGCGTGAGCTAAATAATGAATGGGAGCGTAATCTGGAATGCCGGGACATTTTTCGAGGTGTCAACAGTTTATCAGGTGTAAGTATTGACTGGTTGGTCGACTATCTGAAAGATAATAATATTACTCTTGCGAACTATCAATGTGGTTCCAGTATCGACGAAAAACTCGCGTATTGTTATGCATCTTATTTTATCTGGTGTGAGCAAAATAGACACGACGGTGTAATTGAAGAGAAATTTAAGAATAAGTTCAAAAGTGCTTTCAGTACCCAAAAGGCAAGAGCAAAGAAAAATGCATCCAGGGCCAAACAGCTTAATGTGCATATAGCAGAAGAGTTTTATGACAAAATGAGAGATATTGCCATATCTGAGGGCATCTCAAATGCCCGTGTAATTGAGCATGCAATACAGTTTGCATGGCATAATAAAAAACACCCTCGTTCTAAATAAAATCAGACAGATGTTATCAGCATGACTATTCCTGAAAGCGGACTCATCAGAGCCCGCTTTCTTTCCCCTCAAGGAAACCATCATGCAAGAAAACAATGGCTTTACTGTTATTGAACATTCCCTGTCCGCCATTCCCGATTCCGTACGCAGACATATTCTGAACCATATCCGCAAGATCACCGAATACGAACCCGTTATTGGCATCATCGGTAAAACCGGTGCGGGAAAGAGCAGCCTGTGCAATGCCCTTTTTAAGGGGGAAGTGTCGGCGGTCAGCGATGTCTCGGCCTGTACTCGTGAACCGTTACGGCTCCGGATTTCAGTCGGACAGCACAGCCTGACGCTGGTGGATTTACCCGGTGTCGGGGAAAGCCTCGCCCGTGACCAGGAATACCGGGCTCTCTATCAGGAGTGGCTCCCCCGGCTGGACCTGGTCCTCTGGGTGATGAAAGCCGATGACCGGGCGCTCTCCATTGATGAGCAATTTTACCGGCAGGTGATTGGCGAGGCACACCGGCATAAGGTCCTGTTTGTGGTGAATCAGGCCGATAAAATTGAACCCTGCCATGAATGGGATGCGCTCACAGGCAATCCGTCCGCGATGCAGTACCTCAATATCCAGAGCAGACTTATCGATATCGGTAACCTTTTTTCCCACACAGCACCGGTGGTGGCCATCTCCGCCCGGACCGGATGGGGACTGCCCGCGATGGCCGAAGCCATGATGAAGCATTTACCGGCGCAGGCGGGCAGTCCGGTATCCACACAACTGCGTGAGGAGGTTCGCACTGAGCAGGTAAAGTCCCGGGCCCGGTATGGGTTCGGTGAGGCAGTGGGGCGCTCACTGGACACGGTGGCCGAAGGCCCCTTTATTCCTGCTCCTGTCAGCACACTGATACGCTGTGTCCGCGATGCGGTCGTGTCCGTTGCCCGCGCCGTGTGGGATTTTTTCTTCTGAGCCGTTATCTGCTACTTCTACCTGAGCCCTGTCGCCACCGCGACGGGGCTTTTTTATTTTCACACTATTTCCAGGAGTTCAATATGACCCGTCTGGCCTCGCGCTTTGGCGCAACATACCTTATCCGCCGTGACCGCCCGCTGACCCGTGAAGAGCTGCTCCGCACGGTACCGAGTGTGTTCAGCGAAGACAAACACGCTTCACGCAGTGACCGTTACACATACATCCCGACCATCACCCTGCTGGATAACCTGCAGCAGGAAGGTTTTCGTCCGTTCTTTGCCTGCCAGACGCGGGTGCGGGATGAAGGCAAACGCGAGCACACAAAACATATGTTGCGCCTGCGTCGTGAAGGGCAAATCACCGGCCATCAGGTCCCGGAAATCATTCTGCTCAACAGCCACGACGGCTCCAGTTCGTATCAGATGCTGCCGGGACTGTTCCGTGCCGTCTGCCAGAACGGCCTTATCTGCGGTGAGTCATTCGGGGAGGTTCGAGTCCCGCACAAGGGAGATGTGGTGGGCAAAGTCATTGAAGGGGCGTATGAGGTGCTGGGTATCTTTGACCGGGTGGAAGAAAAGCGCGAGGCGATGCAGTCGCTGTTGCTGCCACCTCCGGCACAGGAAGCCCTTGCCCGGGCGGCCATCACCTACCGCTTTGGTGAAGACCACCAGCCGGTGACCGAAGCGCAGGTGCTGTCCCCCCGCCGCTGGCAGGATGAAAACAGTGACTTGTGGACGACGTACCAGCGTGTACAGGAGAACCTGATTAAGGGCGGATTATACGGACTCAATGCGAAGGGGAACCGCTGCACACCCGGGCCGTGAAAGGTATTGATGGGGACGTGAAGCTCAACCGGGCACTGTGGGTGATGGCGGAAACACTGCTGGAAAAACTGGGCTGACAGCGGCTCCTGCCGGTGCAGTTTAGGTTAGGGAGAAATTCCAGTCAAATTCAGCCTGTTACCGGAATGTTGTAAACGGACATCTCCTGTCCGTCAGGGGCCCGCCCTGGTGCCTGAAAATGTCCCGGTGCGTGGTCAGCCCGCTTCCTGACTCACTTCCTTTTCCTGAAAAAAATTTCCCGGCGTGTCCATACCCTGTCCGGCCCCCTCTTTAAAGTAATCACATTCATTTCAGTCAGTTAACTGCCACGGAGTGTATCCAATGGTTCAGACAGAACGCCGTCATGACCGGCTGGCTGTCCGGCTCTCCATCATCATCAGCCGCCTGCTTGCGGGGGAGACCCTGAGCGTGCAAAAGCTGGCCGCTGAATTTGCCGTTTCTCCCCGTACTCTGCGCCGGGATTTCCGCGAGCGGCTGATGTACATGGACCTGGAGTACCGCAACGGCATCTGCCGTCTGCGTTCCGGTGTCAGTGGTACGCAGCGTGAGCTGGACATTCTGACGTTTGCCCACCGTTCCGGTCTGGCGGACCTGTTCCCCGGACTGGACCGGCGTCTGGTCAGTACTCTACTGGAAAGCGAAGCCTCGCCCTGCCTGGTCTGGCCGGTGCCTTCCGGCAGTTCACCGGCACTGGCACTGTCCTTTTACCGTCTGATTAAAGCAATAACAGCACGTCAGCAGGTCGGGCTGCAGACGGAAGGCCAGCGCACGGAGTACCTGTCGCCTTACCGCCTGGTGGCACAGGAGGGTGTCTGGTATCTGGTGGCGGAACACAACGGACAGCCTGCGGTGTTCAGGCTCGATGACATTCAGATCGTGCAGCCCACTGCCGAAACGTTCAGATGGAATGAACAGCTGTACCGGCTGTCGGAAAACCCCGGCTTCGTTCAGGCCCTGCCGCATTTTCGCTGTATCCGGCAGTCCTTGGATGTTCTCTCTTCCCCGTAACTCTGTTTCTTACCGGTCTGCCCCGTACTGCGGGTGCAGGCCTTTTTTTACTTAAAACTCAATAAGGTTACTCCAGTGAAACGAAACCTGAACACCAGCTACCGGCTGGTATGGAATGATGTTCTGGGTGCATTTGTGGTGGTCTCTGAGCTGGTCACAGCCCGGGGTAAACGCAGCAGCACCGTACTGGCCATTGCCGTGGCCGGGCTGATGAGCACTGCCGCTCTGGCTGCCGGTAGCACCACGGTTCCCGTCGGACAGACTGTGGACGGCGCGGTTATCAGCAACCACGATACCCAACAGGTCTGGGGCAGCACCACCGGCACGGTGGTGAATACCGGTCAGGAATACGGTGATAACGATGATGCCAATACCGGCGGACAGTTTGTGCAGTCCGGTGGCGTGGCAGACAACACTACGGTGAACCACAACGGACTGCAGGCGGTCCTGTCCGGTGGCTCCGCCGCCCGTACGACGATTAATGCCGGTGGCGGTCAGAGTGTGCACGGACAGGCAGCGGACAGCGTACTGAACGGCGGTGAACAGTGGGTACAGAGCGGTGGCAGTACCACCGGTACCGTCATTAATGCCGGGGGATATCAGCTGGTGAAAAGCGGTGCGCAGACCAGCGGTACGGTGGTGAATACCGGGGCGGAAGGCGGACCGGATGCGGAGAACAGCGACGGGATGTTTGTCAGCGGCATTGCAACGGACACGCTGATTAATGCAGGCGGACGGCAGATTGTGGCGGCGGGTGGCTTATCGACCGGCACCACCATTCAGGCAGGTGGCGACCAGAGCGTGCACGGTCAGGCACAGAGCACCACGCTGGACGGCGGTAATCAGTATGTCCACGCCGGAGCCCTGGCCACCGGTACGACGGTGAATGCCGGTGGCTGGCAGGTGGTACAGCAGTCCGGGACCGCAGACGCCACCACGGTGAACCGTGACGGTAAACTCAGTGTGGCCGCAGGCGGTACCGCCAGCAACGTCACCCTGAATGCCGGTAGTGCACTGGTGACCAGTACGGCGGCCACGGTCTCCGGTATTAACAGTCTCGGCAGTTTTAATGTGGATGCAGCCACGGCCAGCGCCACTAACGTCCTGCTGGAAAACGGCGGTCGCCTCGATGTGCTCTCCGGTGGTTCAGCGGACTCCACCACCGTCAGCAATGGTGGCGTGCTGGCGGTGGCCACCGGCGGTGCGGCACAGCATATCGTGATGAATGAGGGCGGTGTGCTGATTGCGGACAGTGGTTCAACGGTCAGCGGGACGAACACTGCGGGTACCTTTGGTATTGATGCGGCTACCGGCATGGCCAGTAACCTGCATCTCGGTAACGGCAGCATGTTCAGCGTGCGGGCAAACGGTGTGGCGGACAACACCACTGTCAGCAGTGGCGGCACACTGAATGTCAGCCAGGGCGGTGTACTGAGCGGGACCACCACGCTGACTGACAGCGCCACACTCAGCGGCAGTGCCATCAGCAATGACAGGGTGCAGGTCACTACCGCGACGGGAACAGGGGCACTTATCTCCGGTTCGCTGGGCGGCAGTGGTCAGTTGCTCAAGGACGGTGGCGGTACCCTGACGGTCAGCAACGGCTCCCTCACGCAGTCTGTAGTGAACCTGAATCAGGGAGCACTGATACTCGATAATGCGCAGGTCAGCACGGACATCATCGCACAGTCCGGCACCTCGCTAACGCTGACCGGCAGTACCGTGATGAACGGGGCCATTGACCCGACAGATGTCATTCTGGACAACGGTGCCTCCTGGAATATTGACCGTCATTCCACCGTGGCTTCCGTGCTCGACACGCTCACCAACGCTGGGACCATCAGTTTCTCAGCCCCTCAGGATAACTTTGTGCCTGCCACCCTGACGGTGAAAAACCTCACCGGTCGCGGTGGGAGTATCAGTATGTTTATCCGCCTGGATGACCCGGCATTCCCGACCGACAGGCTGGTGATTGACGGCGGTCAGGCGACCGGGAAAACCTGGCTGAACTTCACCAGCACCGGGAACAGCGGACTGGGCCTGGCCACCACCGGCAACGGTATTAAAGTGGTGGATGCGGTGAACGGGGCGACGACCACCGGTGATGCCTTTGCGCTGGGCCATAAGCTGCAGGCTGGGGCCTATAACTACACCCTGAACCACGGTACAGCGGATGAAAGCTGGTATCTCAGCAGTGAATCTGTTTACCGGTCCGAAGTTGCCCTCTATGCCTCGCTGTATGCCCAGAGTATGGACTATGACCGTGCACTTGCCGGAACGTACAGCCAGCGCAGCACGGCGCAGGAAGCAAAAGGGATGTGGGGACGTGTTCAGGGCGGGCATACCGGTCACGGTGACCGCAGCGGTATTGCACAGGGTGCAACGCCTGAAAGCAGCGGCAGCTACGGTTTTGTGCAGCTCGGGGGCGACTTGGTGAAAGCGCAGACTGGTCCGCTATCACTGACGGCGGGTATATACGGTGCGGCGGGTGAGTCCCGTTCAGACGTGAAGAACGATGACCGCTCTGCTGCCGGTACCGCACGTGACACGGTATACAGTCTGGGCGGATACCTGACTGCCGTGCATCAGCCATCAGGCCTGTGGGCAGATGTGGTGGCGCAGGGTTCACGGCATTCCCTGAAAGCACAGTCTGATAACAACAGCTTCGATACCCATGGCCAGGGCTGGCTCGGTTCGGTGGAAACCGGTCTGCCACTGAGTGTCAGCAACAGTCTGGTACTGGAGCCGCAGCTGCAGTATGTCTGGCAGGGGCTCAGCCTGAATAACGGTCATGACGATGGCGGCTATGTGGATTTTGGTCACGGCAGCGCACAGCATGTCCGTGCCGGTCTGCGCTTTGGCAACCAGTCTGAAATGGCCTTCGGTCAGGGCTCATCCACACTCCCGGGCCATGAGCGCGGTATGAAGCACAGCATCAGTGAACTGCCGGTAAGCTGGTGGATTCGACCATCGGTGGTCCGGACATTCAGCTCACAGGGCGACCTGAATATGGGTACCGCAACTCCGGGCAGTAATGTCACGTTCAGCCCGTCGCAGGACGGTACGTCTGCTGAGTTGCTGGCTGGTGTGTCAGCCCAGATTCGGGAAAATGTGACGCTGGGGGTTCAGGGTGGATATACCCGCAGTATCAGCGGGAACAGTGCTGAGGGGTATAACGGACAGGCCAGTGTGAAAGTTCTATTTTGATATTATAAAAATTATGAGCTATCCCTCCATGGGATAGCTCTGCTAATAATTATTGGTAATTTATGCTTTTTCTATAGGCATCTGAGATTCTAAAAATAGCACGAGTATTAATTGTCAGTTATACCCATTCTTTCGGAATTAGGCCATCTTTTTCAGACTTCCATTGTGCTGCTTCATAGGTATGAGGAACCTCACCCCAAATAGTTTGATCTGCATGTTCAAGAACAATCACCTGAAATTTAAAAGCATTTAACTCTATTGCTGATGAAAGCATCTCAAATATTTTCTTTGTTGCCAAAATGTCATTTTCCCTGGCAGTCATTAATTGATTGTTGCTATTCATTTCATCAAGGATATTTTCCCCGGATGCGGCGCTGGGGAAATACACTTGGCTCGGTTGATCGATAATTAAGAAACTAAATGGAGGGAGGTTTTCATTTCCCGGCGAAGATAAGAACTCATGCAGGGCAAGGAACGTTGAAAGATGATACCCCATCCAGTTGGCACCACTACCGACTTCCCAAAGATATTCACTTTTTGAATATTCGCTTTCTTTGAAGCTCAGTGTTAATTCGTTTTTGTCGAGAAATATCTTGCCTCTACGTTCAAGATTAAGCATGTCAGAGTATTCCTCTATCAGGCTGTTGATTTTACTATACGTGACACTTTCTTTACTTTTTATATTGGTAGTTTTAAAGTATTCGCTTAAGGGTTCGATTGTTTTTTTTAGCTCTTTAATTTGCTCACTTAAATCACCTGTGTTTTTAATTTTGTCTAAAGACACTAGGTTTTCTTGAATTCTTCCAATTAAAACATATACTTTTTGTAATGAGTCGCTGGTTGATTTGTCTAATCTCTCAAGTTGAATTTTTTGCTTTCTTATTGAGTGCAGTGTTTCTTGATAATCTCTAAGCGTTTTCTTTAGTTTATCTAATTCTTTATCTGCAATTGGTGTGTCAAATAATCCTTCAGATATTGAATTTAACTTTGATATTTTCTTCTCAAGATTATTAATTATATTCGAGGTAATCGTAGTCTTATTACCGCAGGCAATACATTTACCATCTGGTGATAGATTTCTCTTCAGCCATTCGAATCCATTTGTATGATTTTTCTCTGATTTTATTGCATTTGAAAAAGCCTGCCCTTGGGCAAAAAGTTGTTCATAATTTCTTATTTTTAAACGAGTATCATCTATTTTTCTTTGAATTTTTTCGCCTTCAAATATTAGTTTTTTAAGAGCTTCATTAGTGTAAGTATAATTTGGATTAACTAATAAATCGCTAAGCGATCCTTCAGTGTATTTCTTATTTATAAATTGTAGGTCAAGAAGTTTATCCGTACTTTCATTGATATTTTCTTGATTTGCATGTAGAAGGCCTAGTTCGATTGCTTGATACCATAAATGCGATATATCATTTTTCCATCCGGAAAGAGCTTTATTATTTATTTCTTGTTGTCTTAAGAGCGAGTCATGTCGTTTGTAAAGGTCAATTAATTCTTTTTCTTTTATCATGTATTCACGGTCAATTATACCTAGCGCAAATGGCATTACCCTCTTTAATCTTTCTTTATTTTGATAAGAATCAGCTTTGAAGAAAAGTGTATAAGGGTTTGCAACAATATGCTGTGGGAGGAAATTGAATGCTGCCATATCCCGATAAGATGTTCTGCCATCAAAGCCAATTTTTTCTTTTTCATCATCAATAGCCAAGTTGCTTAGTTTAACCAGTTGATTTAGTGTCTCTTTAAAACTTGAAAAATTATGTGTCGCTTTTTCAATTATTTCTGGTAGTTCACCTTGCAGTCGGGATAGATAAAATTCTTTACCTGCATTTTTTTGATTTGGAGATTTCCTGCAAATAAGGCATTTTGTGCCTTTAATTTCGACTTGTAGTCCAAACCATTCAACCGATTCACGAATTATACCTACGGGGATGGCGCATTTACTTGAACCTAAGCAGTAGTCTACAATCGATATTATTGACGATTTCCCTGTCCCGCTGATACCATGAATGATATTGAGTTTATCTTGTGCAAATTCGATTGTTCTTAGTGCATTTTTAGAATTTACAGGCCAGAGAATTATTTTTTCGATTAAAAATTTCATTATTTTTCACCTAAAATTAAACTAAATATTTCCGCGGTATCTAGCTGAGAAAACCAAAAAGCAATACGCGGAATACATTTTTGCATATCATCAGGTAATTCATTTTTTATATCTTTGGGGATTTTCTTCTTAGTGCATTTGAAATAAATGTTGTGATCAATTTCCAATTTTTCAAGCAATCCAGATGCTACTGCGAGATTGAGACCTTGTAATGTTGCGCCTGAAAAATTTGTTATTCTGTCTTTAATTGAATATTGTATTAAAGGATTATCAACGATTATTGTACTGAGAAGAGTGTTTTTTTTCTTGTTCCTTATTGCGATTCTGGATGTCTCGTGCCAAAGAAGAGGAAGCACTAGTAATAATAAAGCTATGTCAGTGTTTCTATTGTTCAGTGTATTTTTTTCGAACTCTGCTATAAAAGTTGTGAGTAAAAAACAAGCTAACACACTATTGTTTATAATGTTTTTGTCAACATAAAACATAATAAATTACCCCGTTAATTTTATGGCCTGTATTTCTTGAAAACATCATGCCAATAAATAAAATTCTCGTTGTCTGGTTCATCAGCAAGCGCATGATAATTACCAGTAGTAAAATAGTTATGAGTTGTAGGATATCCGTTTAGTGGAGCTAGAAAATTAATATCCACTGTGTCTTGATAAATTTTACAATAATATGAATCATTTTTTTCTTTTGATAATGTGTTAAAAGTAACCTGTTTCCACCGGTCATAAAGGGCATTATCTCTATTCTCCCATGCACTAAGTGGAATCTCTCCCATTTCTTGCAGTCTAATTTTTTCAGAATAAAATGCCCAATAATTTTTTAAAGCATGTTCGCATGCTTCATCATCAAAGCCTAATGTTTTTAATTGCCCAATAAATAGAAAATTATTAAATGAATTTAACTTCATGTACTCTATATAAGATGTTTCTCTAAATGATTTCTCAGACAGCCTTTCATTCATGTACTTTCTTTTTATATCGAAAAGTAATTTTGAAATCATTGATTTTTTAATTACTACTTGCTTCCTTTCTTTCCAATGCTCTTGACAATAGGATACTATATTGCCAAATATCAAGCTGTAAATAAGCTCTGAATGATGTGATATTTCTGTGGGTAAGTGCATCAATGTAATAGTTGCTTCCTTCGGAGATAAGCCTGAATTAGTTGCATGTTCTCCCAATAACTCAGTTCTCTTTATCAGAAAGTAAAGATCTTCATCAGAATAATTTAAGACCATGTCAACGGTTTTTTTTACCTTTCCTGAAATAGTTGCGCCATGAGATTTTAGTTTCTGGACGGCTTCTTTTATTTCATGGTCGTTTTTTGCGCCTGAAATTAATGATGCTAAAGTATTAGAACCAACAGATTTATTAGTGACGAGGCAATAAAAAATTTCATCATATTGGGATTTTACTTCATTCATAGAATTAAGCCAGATATGCAAAGTATGCCAAAGATTTTTGCTACTATCTTGGTAGGGTTGGCCTGTTTCATCGACTGAGTGTTTATCTTGTTCAAACTTTATCTGAATATTTCCGTTTTCAAAACGTATTTCTTCAACGACATCATCAGCTGTTTCTATACCAACCATGACATGGTTGTGTTCGCTCGCGAAAATGCGGTATAGAGCACGTTCTATCTGATAAATGAAAGCTGCGATTTTCGAACTAGCTTCGATTGTTACCATTTTTACTCTTTTCCCTGTATGAATTTACAGTAAAATTAGCCGCTTGAAGAAAAATTATACTCATTCAAACTCATCTTTCGCTAATATGCAATATATATTTAGCATGTTCTTTTACTTAAAATTTCCATAACAAGTTATCACTTTATAATAAAATTATTGCATGTGTTATCGTTGGGAATATAGTGTAAACAGTGTGTATTAATTTGATTTGATTCCTAATTAAATTAATGCCAATAAAAGATGTTGGCTTGATTTTTATTCCTCTAATTTACCTCCAGTGAATAAATTATTAAATGCAGTGTGACTTTCAGTAAATCAATGGTGCAATTAAAGTCTTGTTGTTATAATAGGAATTGCAATTAGGGATCTAGCATCAAAAATTATAAATATATTCACAATTACACCTATCTCTCCTGAAAGATTTACCTTATTTGATGCTCTCATTTGCACCTAAAGTGGCTTGATATATCACAGTTAAAACTATATGTACTTCATTGTTGGCATTTTTATTTTTTGCTCGCGTTATTTTATTCATTAATTATCTAAGATACTCACTATCCTTGCTGTTTAATATAATACATTCTGAAAAGACTGTAGTTATCTATAAAATAAATGTTTTTTATATACTGCAGTTGAGCAATTAAAGTGGTAATGTTTTCATTTTAAAATAATCTCGGATATATATTATTGCTGTGACTATCTATATTTATGGTCGTGATTGCCTATAGAGAGGGGTGTTTATTTCATGCAGACAAAACCTGTCAATCTGCCAAAGTACTTCGCAATACAGATATGTTACTTATAAGATAACCTCTTGTAATTACTTTATTATTCAGCTTAAAAATATTTTTGTTCTAGTGTCCATACCCTGTCCGACTCCCTCGTTAAAATAATTTCTTGCGATAGAACTGCTCATTACCGATCAAAAAAGCTTTTACAGGCACTCCACCATCGTCTTGACCAACCCGTATCCATTTACTTCCGCTCTCGTTGCGGGAAACTACAAAGGTGACTTTATGAGATTAATGATTTGTATCCTGCTTGCTGCAGGTTCACTAATGATAAATGCAGGTAATGTTCTGGCTCAGCCTTTTCGCGGAATACTGCCCGCAGCGGTTAATTACAAGACCGGTAACCGTTTCTGGTGCGATGCTCATCTGCAGATGACACGCAAATGCGCAGCTACGGAAGCGGATCAACCCGGTACGATTGTGATTGTGCATTCTGCTCCCACACAAAACTGTGAAGGGGGATTTTGGGGTTTCATCAGTATCTACCGGAATGAACCATCCCTTGGCTTTACAATCACCCCAGACCAAAAATTTGGTGTAACGGTTAAGGACTTATGTCGTCCCGGCACGGTTGTGATGTTTCAACCCAACAGTACACATCCCGATTATGACGATCTCGTCGGTCTGTACCAAGGAAAGGAAATCTTCCGTTATAAACACTCTTCATAAAGCCATAAGATTCCCCTCAAGACTGCCGCGTCAAAGTTGAGTCTGTCTTTATGTCCCTGAGCACTTCGCTCATGTCTTCCACATTCATATCACCAGAGTTCTGCCAGCATTCGCTGGCAGGACTCTTTATTATTTTCGGGAGTTTGCTATGTCTGATATTTGTTTCGCTTCATCTTCGCCGTTCACAAGTTCTGAACGGCGAATTATTGATTGTGCAGTCCGGACGCTGGAGAAATATTTAAGGAAAACAGGAGAGGCATTCACGACGTCGGATTATGCCAAAGACTGGGTTCGTCTGCAGTTTGCGAACCTGGATCGTGAGGTATTCACCGTGCTTTACCTCGACAACCAGAACCGGTTTCTCGATAAAGAAATACTTTTTCTGGGAACGGTTAATCACACAGAAATTCACCCACGTGAAATCGTTAAAGGAGCTCTACGTCATAACGCTGCTGCCGTCATTCTGGCTCACAATCACCCATCCGGATACACGGCACCCAGTGAGTCTGATAAGGCAATTACCCGCAAGATCATTCAGGCACTGGCGCTACTGGAAATACGGGTGCTTGATCATTTCATTATCGGCACTCACGATGTTTTATCCTTTGCCGAGCACGGATTGATGTGATGGATTTTTACGTTGTTGCTATTCAAGTTAAATATAACTCATTGATTAAGGATGAAAATTTATGAATCTATGTATAAATAATTTAACTAGGAGAACCATTTTTTCTCTGCTGCTCATCAGTGGATATGGCTATGCAGACAGTAATATCGTCACAGCTGAGCAGGCGATGAACTGTAATACAGCTGCTACCCCCGGGACCGGTGATGCATGCCCCTATCCATTTGACGTTGAAAAAGCCGATGAGGCATTCAGAAAAACAGTCAGCCATGCAATGGAGAAGGCTGGCCTGGGTAAGCTATGGGAAAATGAAGGAATTCTTCGTGGGCCCCAGACACCTCTGGAGCCAGTGACCATTTCGGGCGTGACCTGGTTACGTTCATCTTCCTGCGAACAGCATAATTGCGGGGAGCACTATATTGCATATCTTTACCAACCCAACCTGAAAGCCTTCGTGGGTCTCTACAGTAATGGGGGTAAAAAGCTGTTAATCGGAAATCCGGATGCAGCCCAACTGAAACTTCTGCAGTCTCAGTGATTTAATTTCTTTCTGATAAAAGTATTCAGGCATTGTATTCGTGCCTGAATACAGATAATCCCACTCACTCATCCCACGTAAACGTCTGATAACCATTGGCCTTTGCAACATTACAGCCAGCCCCCTGTCCTCATTCAATTATCAAGAGAGAAAACAGTATGACTACAACCGCTCCCCATCGATGGGGACTTCGGCGTGATGTCACGCCATGTTTTGGTGCCCGTCTGGTACAGGAAGGATATGTACTGCATTACCTTGGGGACCGTGCCGGTCTCTATGGAACGTTCTCACCAACTCAGTTACAAATGCTCGATCGCAGTTTTCCGATGTTTGTCGGGCTTATGGAAGCGGCACTGCGTTCTGGCGACCTGGACCCGCATAACGCTCATGTCATTAGACTCGAAAATGAAGGTCTTGTTTGCGAGGCCGATACACTAGGAAGTTGTGGCTATGTCTACGCCTCAATTTATCCGGCTCCACAGCCAGAATAAAGGTGGCAGATATGCCAGTCCCCATTGAACGCTTGAATGATTTATGGCTCGAGCTGAGAAATATTGCCGTAGCCGAAGAAGAAGGTACGCTGAACATCAGTGAGCCTTTTATCCACTTTCCCGCCGGAACACCTGTTTCCGATATCTGGATCTGGTTCGAAATCAGTAATAACGAGTTCATCGTTGCCCAAAAGCTTTACGGCATACCGACACATCATTCCTCCTGAAATTACTCATTAAGGATCACGTATGAAACAGTTAACTTCGCCGGTTACGGTGCCGGTTTCACCATGTCTGTCTCCCGAGCAGGTATGGCAGACATTACTCACTTATCTGCTGAATAAACACTACGGGCTTACTCTGGATGACACACCTTTTCATGATGGCAATGTTATCAGTGAGCATATTGAGGCAGGCGTTGCCTTAGTCGATGCGGTGAATTTTCTGGTTGAACGATATGAACTGGTGCGTATCAACAGGCATAGATTCGCATGGCTGGAACAGTCGCCGTTTTTAACCACACTGGAAGTTTTGCGGGCAAGTTACGCGACGGGGCTAAAAGTAGCTTATGCAAAACCAGACATTAAGGAGGGCAGGGGATGACGCTAATGACTCCAGCACTTCCGCTGCACTGTATCTTTACCGGCATACAGTGCAGCACTGCGCACATAACGGACCAGGACAACGAACGGTTTTATCAATTGTCACATGATCAGTCTGAATACAGTGATGCGGAGTGGATACATTTCACGGGAACGGGATATTTACTTCGGCTCAACGCCTGGCAACACCCGGTGCTCCGGTTGAAACGACTTGGTATGTCGAAAGCGTGTCGTAGATTGGTCCTGGCGCTGTGCCATCAGTATGCGATCACCTCCATCCATTTCGATGCGGCTGGTGATGTGTTGCCTGGAGTAGAGCATTTCGATTGGTGATTGTTTTTTACGTAAATGGATGCAGGATGGGGCTACTTGGCAGATGTGTTTTCCGCCATCCCCATTCCTGCAATAAATGATACAAAACATAATGTTGGTATAAACGTTGGTATAAATTTTATCGAACACATTTTAAATCATATTTATCAGGTGATTATTGCTTATGTTCGAATCCTGTAGGGTACCATTTCTTTCGATTCCCAGCCCCTATACACCAAACCGTTGAAACAGTGTATTGCTGCTCAATCGCCGCCAGGCATCGAATGCTCGAAAGATAAGCACACCCGTGTAAGCCAGTTGTAGGTAAGATGACGAAAAACGTCTTAGTATCCTTCAATACGCAGTCGGTCGAACGAATCGAGACGATTAAAGCTGTCACCTCCATTACCGACTCTCATCCCCAGAAGAGCATTGTAAATGCTACTAATCGACTCTTTTGAGAATGATCATCAGGGCGAAGAGATAACGTCACCAAATTCTGCATCAAGATCAAACTTAAGTGATTGTTAGATCTTCGCTCCCATAATTCTGGAGGCAACGGCTTTTGCTGCTTCTAGTTTTGCTTTTCCTGATTCTGATTGCGTACTAGATTCAAATTTTTTGAAGTTAAACTCTATGTTTTCTATAGCTTTATCTATGAATAATTGAGGCAGATCTGAGCATATGGACTGAAAAATTATTTCATATGCTAAAGCACGACACTGCAAATCATTAATTGATTCCTCTACTGATTTCATAACCTCTCCTTAAGAAATGCTGAGGTAACGACCGACAAACTTGAAATGTTCTTTTGCGTTTACCTGCAATGTGAATATTTAATATCGTTCAGTTGGACAAATAAAACCAGTAAAATCCATTGGGTTGCTCATCGTTGATTAACACACCGCGATGTTAGTCATATCTTCACCTGGCAACTGATGGGCTTGCAGGCCGTGCAGTTGCTCAATCTTAAATAGACTGTTTTACATGCGGTAAGAGCTGCTGAAGCAGTAAAGCAGACAGACCGCAGCCGAAAGGTAATGCAGCCTTTATGGTTTGGATTGTCGTACGCGGCGTTCATTGCTGCTTTGTAACCACAACGGATTCTAATAACCAATACATGAAAATGCCGGAAGATATTCTTAATTACCGGCACTTTCATCCTGATTTCGTCGCAAGCATTATCAAGAGTAATAGTCATTACAGTAAGAAATTACAATAGACTTCAAACAGGGTTGATAGATTCAACCCAGGTTAGTTATAAAACATTTGGTGTGATAATCTCTTTGTTTAAGAGTTGTTCAAATAATGACTCGGTGATGTGCCGAACAAGGAGTTCTTTTTCCTCATGGTAGTCGACGAAATTGTCTCCAGGATTTGGAAAACTAATCCCACCCTCCATGTCGATGTACAAATTAAAAATATTGAAGTTATCTCTGTCTGAGATGTTGAACTCTATTACCTTGTAAGTATTGATAATGTCATTAACCAGAGTTGCTTTATAATTATCCGATGTCGTCAGAGTTAAATTAAAAGGCAGTAACTTCACCTCTAATGATTCGCCATCGTATTTAGCATGGATTACATTATTTATCGTGCTGTTATTAATGAATGCTGGAATGTCGCTTTTGATATTTTCAGTGATGCTGTTAACAAATCCATTATGATTTCTGATCACCGATGATATAGCATGCACATGGCTAGTACTCATTTTCTCTCTCTCCATTGTGAACTTTATCTTTGAAATTAACATAAAGATGATATGAAAAAACATATCACCATCCCGCTATTTAAAATATTAATCCTCAAATGAAGCCATCGTGCGATCAAGAGTACTGAGTGCATAGCCGTAGAACTGGACGTAGTCGGCGTTCTTACCCTGTTTGATGTCCTCTATGTGGCACCGAGCGACTTGATGAGATGCTCAAGGTGGTTCAGACACATGCTGATGCTTCTGTCTCCCAGAGAAATCTGGCTGTTACCCTAAACCTGAAATTGATTCTAAAGTGACTGCCGGGAATGCCAGTCCGGGATCCGCACTGGTTGATGGAGAAACCATTGCTGCCAACCAGCGATGAGTATTCAGAGAGAAGGTCAATCATATTTCATAACTCGCAGTTTCCTTTAACCAGTCTTCGAAGACCGTCAACGCAGTTTCGTTGACGCCGGTCTGTGCGGATTTCACCAGGCAAAAGTGTTTATTCAAGCTATTAGCAACGGGCCAGGGAGCGATCAGTGCACCGTTGCGCAGTTCGCTGGCGACATATACCTGCGGTACGAGGGCCACACCTTGCCCTGACAGGGCGGCCGCAATAGCCATTTCATGAAGGTCATAACGTACACCCATAGCCGGGTTATCCAACCGGATTCCCGTCTCCCGCGCATAGCCATGCCAGGCTTCCGGCGTCTGACGGCGATGAATACGTGGCAGGTTGTTCAACAGAGCCGCGGTGTCGTTATTGCTCAGCAGATCCGGATGGCAAACCGGCACCAGTCTTTCATGGAAAAGGGAAATGATACGCATACCCGCCCAGGCCGGGTGGTCAAAATGGACGGCGGCATCAAACCCACTGCCAGTCAAAATGAACGGATCAGTCCGGACGGCAATGTTCAGCATGATATCCGGGTGTATTTGCCTGAAACTGACCAGGCGAGGGATCAGCCAGCGGCTGGCGAAGGTTGGCGGCGCAGCAATTTCCAGACTACGGCTGCCCTGAGGGCTCCCCGTCAGATACTGGGTGTCCCGGTCAAGTCGTTCAAGCGTTTCGCGAACCCGGTATGCGTAACGTGCGCCGTTCGGGTTGAGCTGTACCCGGCTGCCTGTTCGATCAAACAGTTTGCAATTGAGCAGGGCTTCCAGGCGTGCAATCTGGCGACTGATGGCCCCTTCTGTCAGCGAAAGCTCCTCCGCTGCTCGGGCAAAATTGCCGTGTCTTGCCGCGGCTTCGAAGGCTTGTAAGGAGGCACTGCTGGGGAGTTTTCTGCGCATTGTGATACCTTCTTACATGCGATTTGTCTTGGATTTAGTGACTAAATATCACTGATTGATGAAATAATATCGATATTTAGCCGCTTTAACAGCGGGTAGCATGATAAAACATCAAGTCACAGCGTTCCGCTGTTTAAATAAGGTGCGACCTATGCCTCTACCCGCGTTTACTTCCTGCCAGATTGGCGATTTTCAGGTTACAGCCCTTAGCGACGGTAATATGGCCGCCAGTCTTGAACTGCTCAGTGGTATTGAAATGACTGAGGCTCACAACATTCAGCATCGTGCGGGCATCAATGATCCGGGTAATATTCATATCCACGGTTATTTGATTCGCGGCCGGGGGCGAACCATTCTGATTGATGCGGGAACCGGTGGCTTAAATAACGCAGGTGGGCAGTTGCGAGAGACGCTTTCTACCGTTGGTGTTCAATCGCAAGAGGTTGATTCTGTACTTCTCACGCACGGCCATCCCGACCATCTTGGCGGGTTACTGGACACCGACGGACGCCCGATATTTAACAATGCACGGCTCTATATTCATCCTCTGGAGGCTGCGTACTGGAAAGATGACACGATGATGGCGCTCGCCATCGAGCGCAGAAAACGCAACTTTCTTCTCGCACGGTCCACGCTGGAAGCGTATGAAGAGCGGCTCTATTATCTTCGTGAGGATGAAACTATTGAGGGAATTACCCCTGTATGGTTGCCGGGCCATACACCCGGGCACACTGGGTTTCGCATCGATTCTGCTAAAAGCAGTCTGATGATTTGGGGCGATATTGTGCATTTTCCGCATATCCAGACGGAACAGCCCCTTGTCTCTATCGAGTTTGATTGCGATCCGGTGCTGGCCGCGAAGACGCGCAAGCGCATCATGGCTCAGGTAAGCGAGCAGCAATGGCTGGTTGCCGGTATGCACTTCGCGAAGCCCGGTTTTGCGCATTTACGCCCGGATGGCGAAGGATATCAGCTGGTTTATATCGAGGGCTAAGTTCTTCCTCAAAAGAGGAGAATAAAGCAGCGGATCGTGCAGACGTCGCGCAAGTAAGAAAGAGATCCTTTAATATCAGTACGTTTGCTACACCAATAAAAAAGCCCCAACGATATTCGTCAGGGCTTTTTACGTTACGATTAACACATTGTTTAACATTAATACACTTAATCGGTTCGTACTGCTATTTGTACAACCTTAAATGTACGCGTTTATCACTGATAATATTGGGTACTGAAAAAATAAAAAAATTCCTCCCATTAGTTATCCGTTAAACACTCCGCTGGTTTCGTTGGTGCTGAAAATACAGCGGACAAACAAGTACATCTCCCGGCGCGATATAAACTCTTTGATGCGTAACCTGACTGCTGTTGCGGTGTTCATTACCTGACGCTAACTCAACCCAGTCGCAACAATAAACTTAAAATCATGGCCTTACATCATCGCGCGTTAGTCCACACCCTCTGCGATTGTCGTGATTTACTACGTGGCCTGAAAGCATTGTTGCGTGAGAAGCTGTTTTTTCTCGACGTAACTAACCCATACAAAAATACTTCGTGGCCTTTATCGCAGAATAATTAAAGAGCAACTTAAACATCTTCTGTATCAACAGCGAATTAAAGTAACGTGCTGTTAATATCTAATTTAGTCATTTTTATGACTCTGTCAATACTGTCTTTAATGACATGACATTTAGATCAATTTTGAAAAGAAGAGCGTAATGAAATCAGGTAGATAAGAATTATGCGAATGTTGCCGTTTGGTTGAAATGTAGACGATAAACGTTTTTGCTGTTAGATGATTATAGCATTAGAGACCTAAGGAAAATGCGAAGTATATTATTTGTTCGAAATCAGGTGTCTTTGTGCGCATATTTCCTTGTGCCTCTTAAACTTACCTCATGTTCGCGCAGCGAATCGTTTCGCTGACAACGAGTACCACCTTGCCAATATGCCCACTGGCATCCATCAATCGATGCGCGTCGCTGGCTTTCTCCAAAGGGAACGTTTTAAATACTTGCGGCTTCACTGCACCGGTTTCAATCAGTGGCCAGACGTTATCATTCAATGACTTAATCAGTGAAGCTTTCTCCGCTGGTGTGCGGGAGCGCAGGGTTGAGCCAATATGGGTCAGCCGTTTACTGAGCATCGGGAACAGATCCACCTCTTTTGCCACGCCACCGATTACGCCGATCTGCACAATGCGTCCATTCATTGCCGCCGCCGCATAGTTCCGTGCGACATAGTCCCCGGCAACAATGTCGAGAATAATATCGGCACCGTGACCGTCAGTGGCCTGATGCGTGGCATCGACAAAATCCTCCTCTTTATAGAGGATGGCAACGTCAGCCCCCAGCTTCAGGCTGGCCTGTTGATGGGCTTCAGACCCCACCGTTGTGATGATTTTCCCCGCGCAGAAAGCTTTTGCCAACATGGTTGCGGTGGTGCCAATCCCGGAGGCACCGCCGTGAATCAGGATAATGTCGCCAGCTTTGAACAGGCCACGCTCGAACATATTCAGCCAGACGGTCATGAAGGTTTCGGGCAGGGCGGCGGCTTCAATCAGACTCAATCCCGGCGGGAGTGGTAAAGCATTACTCTCATCGGCTACACAATATTGTGCGTAGCCACCTCCAGGGATCAAGGCCGCCACATGGTCGCCAGTCTTGATGTTCTTCACGCGAGCACCGAAATGTCAGGCATGCGTATTCGATGGAATGACGGTGCAAGGCGTCATTAAAAGATGGGCGCAGAGTGCGGCGAGCGCAAACAATCCTCCGGTTAATGCAAGGCCGTGCCAGCCCCATGCTGGCCGCAACGGCAGTACCCGTGGCACCACCGAGAAAATAGCTGGTCATAAATAAGGTATTCAAACGGCTACGGGCGGTGGCACTTAGCGCGGTGATGCGGCTCTGATTCGCCACCAGCCCGGCCCGGTTGCCAATATCAATTAAGGCCATTGCCGCTATCAGCAACCCGAGGTGTACGGCGCTCAAACCGACCAACACAAACGCAACGCTCAGGAGCAGTGCTCCTGCGAGCAGCATGAGGCCTGATCCTACGCGATCGACCAGGCGGCCAATCAGCGGCGAAGCGAGTAATCCGGCAATACCCACGAAGCCAAAAGCACCCACCGCATCGGGACCAAAATGGTAAGGCGGTCGCGACATCAGCATCGCAAGGGTGGACCACAATGCTGAGAAGGCTGCGAACATTAAAAAACCGGTGACACACGCGGCTCGTAGCACCGGCTCATTGCGTATCAGTGACCATAGCGAGGTAAGCAATGCCGGATACGCCAGCGTTGTCGTACGTTCGGTCTGGGGTAACCGGGCGATCACTACGACGATTACCACGACATCAATGGCGACGGCGAGGAAAAACATCATCCGCCAGCCACCCCAGGTGCCGATAAATCCACTTAACGTACGGGCAAATAACAGCCCCGCGGAGAGTCCACTCAGCAATGTGCCCACAACCCGCCCACGTGTTTGCGGCGAGGCCAGACCAGAAATGACCGGAATAATGATTTGCGCGGTGACGGCGCTGATACCCACTGCGAAACTCGCCAGTTTTAATGGGCCAAATCCTGGGGCAAGCGCCACCGCCAGTAGGCTCGCCATGTTGAGCAACAGGAGGGTGAGGATCAGCTGTTTACGATCGACCCGGTCACCCAGCGGTACCAGCAAGAGTAATCCGCTGGCGTATCCTAACTGGGTAAGCATGGCGATCTGCCCCACTTCAGCATCACTTCGATCGAAGGTCGCGCCAATGCTGGCGAGTAAAGGTTGATTATAGTAAAGGGTTGAAACGGCAAACGCGCAGGCCACTGCCATCAGAAATACTGTGGTGGAGGTGAGCGGGGCGCGTTGATGTGTGGAGATAATCATGATGACAACATTCCCGTATGAGGTGGTTGTCATCACTTTATCTGCATCTTGCGGCGGTGATAACGCCGTTTTCAGCGCAACATCTTTGCTAAAAATGCAAAATTAAGGCGTCAGGGTTCCCAAATAGGTGGGCTACCCACCGCCTGACGCAGTGCCTCGATAAAGACACGAACTTTTGCCCCTGGTTGCGGTTGTGAACGAAGAAGATGAATGCATGATGCAGTGTTATTCCAGCACTCGCCCTCAATGTTCAGGCGTACGAGTGTACCTGCCTGCACATCCTGACCCACCATCCAGGTGGGCAAAAAAGCGATTCCCATTGCTGAAAGAGCCGCGCTACGCAGGGCTTCAAAATCATCGCAACGGAAAAATACCCCTGCGCTTTCCGCTGCCCCGGCTGAAAAGCCCGGTAAATCTTTCCAGCCAAGTAAGTCGGCGCCGTGCAGTTTATCGATGAGTCGATGGCGGGCAAGATCGGGCACGGATACAGGTATGCCTGCACGTGCCAGATAAGCGGGGCTGGCGACCAGCAGTCGCTTTAGCGGGGCGAGGGTGCTGGCGATTAGTGTGCTATCGGGCAAGTCACCCATGCGAACCATCACATCAAGCCGTTCCGTAATCGGATCGTAAAGGCGTTCGGTCAAATCCAGTTCAGTGCGCAATGCCGGATGTTCAGTTTCCAGGGCTGCGATAATGGGCAGCACATAGCGTTTACCAAAAGAGGGCAGGCAGGCGATACGTAGCGTACCTGCAACAGCGATATCAAATGCAGAGACCTCAGCATGCACATCCGCGAGTTCATCCAGCAGACGCAGGGTGCGCTGGTATAGTTTTTGCCCGGCATCCGTCAGTCGCAGGGAACGGGTGGAGCGAATAAAAAGTGTGGTGCCCAGTGATTGCTCAAGTGCATCGATTTGACGCACTACCGCCGAGGGGGTTTGAGCGCGAAGCCGGGACGCAGCGGAGAAACTGCCTGCACGCACTACGTCGGCGAAAACAGCGAGATATTCGGCAAAGCCTGGTGTCATCATTTTTGCATTCTGTGCAAAGTCAGGAGGTCAGTATACGCTAGCACCCAGCCATCGTAAGGTTAAGTCAATTCTCGCTGATAACGCGTTTATGACTCCAGGGCTGGACTGACGACAACCTTATTCCTTCCGGTCCTTTTAGCTTCGTAAAGCGCCTCATCGGCCTGCTGCAATGCCAGATTGATGTCGTTGCCGTTTTCGCTGACGCTGGCCACGCCCAACGAGATCGTCACGTTACCCGTATAGGGGAAATCTTCATCATCAATATTTGAACGCATTAGTTCAGCTGCCGCAGCTGCCTTACTGAGTGAGGTGTCCGGCAGAAAGACAACAAATTCCTCACCGCCAAAACGGCAGAGAATTTCGTCTTCAACGCACACATTTTTTAATCGGGTGCTTAATGCAACGAGCACGGCGTCACCAGCGGTGTGCCCATACCTATCATTAATCTTTTTGAAATGGTCAACATCGATGGCAATGATGCTTCGCTCATCTGTTGTGGGATGCCGTTTGACCAGCACATCGAACCCTTTGCGGTTATAGAGTCCGGTTAGAGGATCGGTCATGGCTTCGTCGCTGAGTTTGTTTACTCTGCGAGTCATCATTTGCAGATGGATCATGACCGCCTCTCTCAGTCGGTCGGCTTCATTATACCAGGCGTTAATTTTGGAGAGTTTCTTCAGCGTGATTTCGCTGTCCTCTTCTCTGGCGAACTCCACCAGTCTTTCGAGCGGGAAAGATATTCTTGCTGAAAAGAAGGTTACCGTTGCTGCGGTCAGAACAATAATCGCCAACGTGAACCAGAATGCATTAATCATGGTTTGCGATAAAATGCGCGACACGCTATCTGGAGCACCGGAGATGATCACTTTCCAGTTGGCCTGATTCATACTCGCATAACCGACCAACTCACCAGAGTTAACGTCGCTATCGTAAAAAAAACCACTGCGCGTAGTGGTTAATTTCTCTTTGAGTATGACACCCGGCTTGAAATTTTTACTGACCAGCGTCGTATCTTTATTGAAGATGATCTTCCCGTGGCTACTTACGATACTAACGTCGGTTTTATTATCGTAAAAATGCATAGTGAGGATCTCACTGAGTATGCCTTCTTTTTTCAGATAAATAGTACCGCCTAAATAACCAAGGTATTTTCCACTTTTGCTGAATATAGGTTGAGAAACGAGTACCACATAATTCCCGGCAGCAGAAATAAAGGGCTCCGAGATAAATGCTTTTTTAGCTTTGATAGCTTGCTCACTGGTCTGGGACTCCACTTTCACCCCAATTAACCCCAAACTTTCTGGCGAGGCAGCGGTAATAATGGCATCTGCACTAACTACTACCACAGAGTTGAAGAAACCAGACTGTAACCTTAAGCGGTTTGCTTCCTGCTTTAATTGCGTGATGTTATCAAAGCTGTTAATCAAACTGGCACTGTATGCAAGTTCTCTTTGCGCCGTCATCAGATAGCGGTCAGTGGTGTCTGCAAGTTTTCGGGCATAGGCGAGGTTGCTTTCCAGCAGGCTGTCTTCGATATTGCTTTTTTGAAACAGTGTTAACGCACTGAGAAGTAACAAAGAAGTGATCAAAATTCCGCCAACGGAGAGCGCCAGCATTAGCGTGCGGAGATGAAATTTTCTTCTGAACATAAACATCCATGCCAATCAAAAAGACAACAACCTCTTATCCATTGCTTGATCAAAACATAGACACTCTGCAAAAGCAATTCTAATCGGGAAAGGCTTTGCGATTTATCCTGGTTCGATAGTGGTTATTCTAAGGAATTTCCGAATATTCGAGCGAGAGGCTGAGTTTTACTCATCACTGCATTAAAGCACGAATTAAGTACAAAACTTTTTTTGAAGAAGCTTCACATGCTAATATTCTACTGGGTGAATTACATTGTCGCGTAACGTATCCTGACATTTGTTTGTGGTGCATGGGTGATAATAAGCTTTACCGTTTCATTCACGCACAACAATGCCGTTTTAACTGAACTGTCATATTCGTCGGCTGGTAGTTTATAGATGATGGTTTTATATTGAAATTTTTAGGGCGAAAGGAGTGTTCACACAATGCGTCGTAGCTATCCCGTAATGGTTCCTGCTGCTGAACATCTTGCTTTTCTTTGCCGTGTTGCGGCTTATACCGGCGTTGTGGTTTGTTTGGGATGGCTGGCATTTTTCATTTCCTTGCAAGAGTGGGAACTTGTCCTCTCTTTGCTTATTCTGGCTGTTGTGGTCTTTCCCTGCTGGCGCCTTGCCGTCAATGGCAACTTTTCCACTGGATTAATGCTTGCCCAGATTGCTTGCTTACTTTTTGTGGTTATTTTTTGCTATCGGTACGATGTGCCCGATAGTTCCATTCAGAGGACTACCCATCTTTACCTGCCCGTCATTGCCCTTGTGGGATACATGAATTATCAGCAGGATCGTTCGCGCTTACAGGCCGTCATTATTTTATTAAGCCTGGTCGCCTTTATTTTTTACTGCAGTAGTTACGGTGCATTTTCGATCGATAACCCCGTTTCGCGAAAATTTCGCGTTGTCAGTGCATGGCTGAATCCTGTCCTCGCAACGCTATTCCTGTTTGGTGGCATTGTTGCCATGCATACCGATTTTTCTCGCAGAGCGATGAGAGCCAAAGCTATTCAGCATGCTTTGTATAATGAGCAATTTACTCTTATGTACCAGCCACTGGTGAACGCCGAAGGGAAGGTGATGGGGGCTGAAGCACTGATTCGCTGGAACCACCCCTCCTCAGGGTTAATACCGCCATCTGCCTTTATTCCCGATGCGCAGGAGGCAGGACTGATGCCGATGATCGGCGAATGGGTGATAACACACGCATTTAGCGACCTGCTCAAATGGCAGTCCAGCGCAGATACACGCCATTTAACGATTTCCATCAATATTACCGCCGACCACCTGATGCAGCCTGGCTTCGTTCGCAAACTTCTTCAGCGGGTTTATGCCGACAATATTCCGTGTAACCTGGTCCATCTGGAGCTAACGGAAAGTGTTTTCGTGTCAGAACCCGAGGCCGTCGCCGCCCGCATGAACGAACTGGCGGCGGTAGGATTCAGATTCTCCCTCGACGATTTTGGTACAGGGTTCTCTTCATTAAGTACCTTACGCGGGTTGCCACTGGAGCAGATAAAAATTGACCGCAGCTTTATTGCCAGTGCCAGCGAGAATGAAAAAGGCGACGTGATTGTGAGAAATATTGCGCGGATGGGAAGCGAACTTGAACTCGAAGTGGTCGCCGAAGGGATTGAAACCGAACAGCAATGGTCAATGATGAAAGAGTATGGCTGTACCGTTTTCCAGGGATTCTATTTTTCTCCGGCGGTTGATTCTGTGGCGTTCGTGCAGCTCATCGCGCAAGGTTTTCCGGTTGCGCCCTGTTCTGTTGCGGAGTCCAGACAGGGCTAGCCCGTCTGGATATTGATTTCAGGGCAACGGATCTTGCCCAACCGGGTGGGGCGCTGGTGAGCGGCCGCCTGACAACCAGGCCAGCCACATTGCCGCAGCCAGCAGCAGAATCAACAGGGGGGCGAACCCGCCTGTGCCAGTGCTCTGCAAGACCAGACCACCCAGAATGCCACCGCCAGCAATCGCCAGATTCCACATGGTGACCAGCATTGATTGCGCCACATCCGTAGCCGCGTGAGCCCGGTGAACCATTGCAGTCTGAAACAGCGTTGCAGCTCCACCAAAGGCCAGCCCCCACAGAATGACAGCCGTCCAGATAACAGGGGCACTCGTTACATTTGACTGCAACAGCAGGGCGGCCAGCATAAACAGGCCAACACTCGTGCACGTGAGGCGATGAAGATGCCTGTCCACCAGTATGCCCGTGAGAACAATACTGACCAGTGAGCAAAGACCAAACAGTAGCAGTACCGCATCGGTCCGTGCCGTCAGCCCTGCCGGGGCAAGGAAGGGCGCAATCCAGGTGTAGAGCAGGTTATGGGCCAGCACAAAGGTCAGCACCAGCAGCAACACATTTCGTACACCGGGCAGTCGCACCACATCGCGCAGAGGAAGTCGCTGTTGAGCCGATTGACCAGCAATATCTGGCGCACTGAGTCGCAAAATAAGCATCAGACATAACGACATGGCGCTCAGGGCGGCAAAACAGAGTCGCCAGCCAATCAGATTGCCGATAAAGGTGCCAAGAGGAACGCCAATCGATAGTGCCAACGGTGTTCCCGCCATCGCAATGGCAATCGCTTTGCCTCGTTTATGCATCGGGGCCATAGCGGCGGCGTAACCCGCCAGTTGCGCCCACAACGCCCCGGCGGCGATACCGGCAACCGCACGAGCGGTCAGCATCACAACATAATCAGTGGCAAACGCTGTCACCGTGTTGGCGAGGGTAAACCCTGCGAGAGTGGTAATGAGCAAAGGCCGGCGTCGCCAGCCTTGCAACAGCGACATCAACGGAATAGCTGCCACAAAAGATCCGATGGCGTAAAGCGTCACACTCTGCCCGGTTGCCGCGACGCTGACATCCAGATCCTCTGCCATCCGTACCAGTAACCCCGCAGGCAGCGCCTCAGTCACAATCGTGACAAACGCGGCCATGCACAGCGCCATCAATGGCACGAGCGGGAGTCGATCGGTCGTCGAACTCATTTTGCACCCTCAAGACCAAGGTATACCGCATCGCGCAGGTCGTTCACAAACTGCCCGGACATGCCTTCGTACAAGGTATTGCTGAAGGCGACGACGCTGAGTTCCCGCGCCCGATCAACAAACCAGGCATGACCGTAGGCACCGCCCCAACGCCAGGTGCCGATGGATTCCGGTGAGTGGGCTAATTGCGGGTCACGCAGCACGGAAAAACCAAGGCCAAATCCGACGCCCGGAGTGTCTGGTATTTCATGGGGGGTGATCTGGTCTCGGCCCATTTCTGTTACCCATTGTTCCGTTAAGAGTTTGCCCCCACCGCAGCGCAGCGTCTCTAAAAGGCGCATGAGATCGCCTGCCGTTCCGACCATTCCCGCACCACCGGAGGGGTAAGCCTGCGGATCAAAAACACGTGCCGGACTATAGTGAACACCAACTGTGTTCTCAAAGGGAGCGGCATATTCGCCCTCCTGCAATGGGTGTGGTTGCGGATGATCGTTAACATAAGCAATGGCGACGTGTTGATCGGGGAAGGCAAAAAAGCCCGTCGCGTGCATGCCCAGCGGGCCCGTCACCAGCGTTTTTACTGCTTTATCCAGCGTCTCACCCTGCACTTGCTCAATGACGGCGCCAAGCACGTCGATACCCAGTGAATAACACCATGCGCTTCCGGGGGAAAACAGCAGTGGGACGGAGGCAATACGGCGAACATTTTCAGTGAGCGTCAGCCCGGAATTGTCCATCCCGTCGGAGACACCTGCGCGGGCATAGGGCCCATCGGCATTCTCTTCAAGAAAACGATACCCCAACCCAGATGTGTGACTCATCAACTGGCGCAGGGTTGGCGATGCCGTACTGCCATCTGCCAGACGCACGTTAAACGTGGGTAAGTAGTGTGCAACCGGCGTATCGAGATTCAGCTTACCCTGTTGAACCAGCACCATGGCGGCAGTGGTGACAATCGGTTTGCTCACCGACGCCAGACGAAACAGGGTGCCGTTTTCCAGTCGGCGTTGATTTTCCCGGTCAACGAAGCCAGACGCCTTGTGAAAAACCGTCTGTCCGCGGTGGCTGACCATGACTTCCACGCCCACCAGTCGTTTCTCGTTCAGCGCCTTACTGGTGACCTTTTCTATAAAATCGTGCATGGGTTTCGCTCCTTTGTTAGTAACGACTCCACAGTAGAGATTTCACTATTACGGAAAAAGAGGGGTATATTTCATCTCTCTACGGACAAATTAGTCCGTAATCGGAGGTGGGGAAATGGAGAGTCTTAACGGTTTTGTGGTGTTTGTGCAGGTGGCTGAAGCGGGGAGTTTTGTGGCTGCCGGCCGGCATCTGGGCATTTCGGCGTCGGCAGTGGGGAAGAGTATTGCCCGGCTGGAGGAAAAGCTCAGCGTACGCCTGTTTCACCGCAGTACACGCAGCCTCACGCTGACGGCGGAAGGGCAACTGCTGCTGGAGCGTAGTCGACGTATCCTGGCGGAAATTGATGCTGCCCAGCAGGAGCTCACCGAGGCATCCGCGCGTCCGATGGGCAAACTGCGGCTCAGTTTGCCATTGGTCGGTACGCTGGTGCTGCCGGTACTGGGGGAATTTATGCGCCAGTACCCGGAGATCCAACTGGAGCTCGACTTCAGCGACCGCATGGTGGATGTGGTTGCGGAAGGCTACGATGTGGTACTGCGAATAGGCCACCCGGCAGATTCCCGTCTCTCTGCACGTAAACTCGGTCATTTTCGCTTCATTACCGTCGCTGCCCCATCGTACCTTGCGCAGCGAGGTGAGCCGCAAATGCCTGCTGAATTGCTGGATCACGCCTGCCTGCAATACCGTTTCCCCTCGAGCGGTAAAGTGGAACGCTGGTTGATGCGGGGTAATGATGGAGAAACTGAATTGCCGTTACCGGCCTCTATGGTGTGCAACAACATTGAAACCCGAGTCTGCTTTGCTCTGCGAGGGCTGGGAATTGCCTGGCTGCCTGACTTTGCCATTCGCGATCGTCTGGAGGAAGGCACCTTACGCGAGGTGTTGTCTGACTATGCGAACCATACCGGCGTGATGCACCTGCTCTGGCCTGCCAGCAAGCATCCTTCCCCCAAATTACGCGTTCTGATCGACTTTCTGAGCGAGCGACTCTTTCCGGCAACGAACATCACTTAAATGCGCTAAAACGTGCGAGCAGCCAGGCCATAAACCCCCTTAGCCTGGCACTCTGGTGGCCGTTTCGGGGCAAATGACATAAAAAGAGATAGTGAGCCGGGACCCGCCGGAAAGCCGTTGCACCCGTTTGCTGCTCTTTAGCCTGGAGGGCTGCATGTGCTGCCCAATGCCCAGCCCTGCCGGCAGGTGCTGGCTCAGCTTCCGCTGATGGGCGATCCGGTCTCTCATTCGTCATAGAGCGCATGCTTTAACCGGGAAAAATGGTTTCTGAACTGGCGCGTTTTTTCTCTTTTGTTTGCCGTGGCGCGGACAGCATCATCCGCGCTATTGAATGTCTCATCAAAGAGTTGCACATAGTGATGCCCCAGGTTGCGGCAAAGCAGATAACACAGAAATTTTGCCCGCGTGAGGCATTGCTGAGAACTCTCCCTGTTTGTCGCCAGCACGGCGCGTTCCAGTTCATATTTGAAGTCATAAAAATCCACTTTACTGACTGGAATATGTGCTTTTTTCTTCATGACGTCGTTGTCTTATGGCTCATGCGGGAAAGGGGCTCTCACCAGGTTTTGCCGATATTGAACTGGAACTGCTCGGCTTTATCCCCGTCGAATTTCTTGAATGGCTCAGCCCAGGAAAAGACCAGTGGCCCGAGGGGAGACATCCACTGAAGAGCTATCCCTGCGGAAACGCGGATGTTGTAGGGGTCACTGTAATCGGGTATGCCGGCGGCGAGCGTTTGCGGTGTGTTACGCCAGGAGGTGCTCCAGACCGTACCGGCATCAACAAACAGCGAAGTGCGCAGGCTGTCGGCATATTTGTCGCTCACAAAGGGGGTAGGTACGATGAATTCGCTATTGAGCACCACCATGGCATTACCGCCTACAGCATCGGACGAACTTTCTACCGGGCAGGTGCTATAGCTGCTTTCGGAGCCGTTGCAGCGGTAGTAGACCGACTTCGCACCGATAGTGTTGGAGGAAAAACCACGGACTGATGATGACCCACCCGCATAGAAGTTGTCGTAGAACGGAACGGTTTTACCGTTCAGTCCGCCTGCATAACCCGCACGCAAATGCTCCATCCACACCCAGTTACCGCCTTCATTAATGGGCACATACTGGGTGCTATCGAAGGTCAGTTTGTAATAGCTGTTGTCAGAGCCCGGTAGAGTGACTTTGCCCGTTAAGCTACTTTTGTTACCTGAACGGGGGAAGAAGCCGCGATCAAGGGTGTTATAGCTCCAGCCGAGGCTTGAGAAGAGATCGTTAGCGATATACTCCGCGCCGCTATCACCATCCTTGTCCACCACCGTCGGGTAAATGCCCCGTGAATTAAGGTAGCGCCAGGTCGTGAGTTCCGGCTCCATGTTGGTTAAGCGGTTGTGGACGAAATCCAGTCCGAGATTAAGCGTGTTATTTTCACTGATCGGAAAGCCCATATTGCTGCCGATGCCGTAACTCTGCTGGTTATAACTACCGGTGTCGGCATCGGAGGCGTCATAGCTGTTATAGAAAATTTTGCCGCCCAGACTTACCCCATCGACGGTGAAGTACGGATCGGTAAGGCCCAGTTCAAGATAGGATTGATAGCTGCTGCGTGTGCCGTTAAAACTCACGCTGTTACCGGTGCCCAGCCAGTTGTCCTGGGTGACGCCAAGCTGGTAACTGATCCCACTGTCGGTGCCATAACCGACACCGACGTTGAATGAGCCGGTGTTGCGCTCTTTGACTTTATAGACCACATCAACCTGATCGCTGGTGCCTGGCACGGGGATGGTTTGCGTATCAACCGACTCAAAAAAACCTGTACGATCAAGCCGCGCTTTCCCTTGCTGAACGTTTTCATCATTTAGCCAGGCCCCTTCCATCTGACGCATCTCCCGGCGCAACACCGCATCGCGGGAGGTGTCATGACCTTCAAAACGGATCTGGCGTACGGTATAGCGGCGTCCGGCATCCACGCTGATGTGTAACACGACGCTTTTCTTCAGGTCATCTATTTCCGGCATGGTCTTCAGTTGCGGCATGGCATAACCAGACTTGCCTAACAATTTTTTTATGCTGCTTTCTACAGCCGTAATTTGCCCACCGCTGTACTCTTTACCATTTAAGGGGGCTGCCAGTTCCTCAATCTCTTTATTATGCCGGGCAAGAAAACCGGTAATTTGTACGCCCGATACCTGATAGCGTTCACCTTCATCGATATTAAGAGTGATATACAAGGATTTTTTATCCGGTGTCATGCTGATCTGACTGGAACGGATGGTAAAACGGGCAAAGCCACGGTCAAGATAATAACTGCGTAGTGTTTCAATATCTGCTTCTAATTTTTGGCGCTGATATTTTTGATCGGCCAGCACGTTCCACCAGGGAACGTTATCGCGTAATTGTAATTGATCAATTAGCGTTTCTTCGTTGAAGGCGTGGCTGCCGATAATATTAATTTGGACGATTTTTGCGGAGAGACCTTCCTGGAAGACAAATTTTAAATCTACGCGATTGCGGGGGAGTGGGGTGACAACTGCGTGTACCTGGGCGCTGTATTTTCCGACGCTATAATAAAAATCCTGCAGTGCTTTTTCTATTTGTGCCAGATTATTACTATCGAGTGCGCCCCCTTCATCGATACCGCTGGCACTGAGGTTCTGTTTTAACAGTTCGTCTTTGATTGCCTTGTTACCGGAAAAACTGATTTTGGCGATGGTTGGGCGCTCTTTCACCTTCACCATCAGCGTATTGCCGTCACGCAGGATCTGCACATTATCAAAGTTGCCACTGGCATACAGGGCACGAAGCGTATCACTGATGTCTTCATTGGTGACCTCTTCGCCGGTTCTTACGGGCATGTTCAGCAGGGCCGCACCGCGGGTAACACGTTGAAGACCTTCAAAACGGATATCATCTATCCGGTACGCGTCAGCCGCCTGGAGAGTAAAAGGAGAAAGTAATAATCCGGCTATGAAATTACGTTTTTTAAACATGAATGTGTCGTCTAAGAGATATTTTTCAAAGTGGCAGACGAAGTAAGTTTTGAGTGCTTTCCAGGCAATGCCAGAATTTACTTAAAACACCGCGAATAAAAATGCAGAATTACATTTAATTATGGTGAAACAATGGAGAAAGAATGGATGTTATGGGGTGGAGTAAAACTTATTTAAATATTGAACTTTATTGAAATAATTCTCTCCAACAGGTATCTGGTCGTAATGTAAGAAGTGTTTTTATTCCTTTTATAAAAAAGCCCCCTACCAGAACGCAGAGGTAGGGGGAAGGGTTTGTTAGGATTGATATTCTTTGCTCTACGCAAGGAACTCGTAAAAAATAAACTAATTAATGCCAGATATAATGAAGAGAAAATGAATAAATTGTGGTGCGTCACAATGAGTGTAATAACAAGATGCACCACTGAGTATTATTTATCAGAAATGCGTGTTGATGCTCATATAGAACGTACGCCCTGATTCATTGTAGGTTTCAGCACCTGCGCCATACAGATAAGCGCCGGTGGTCGAATTCCCCGTGGTTTGTGCATTACCGGCACGATAATGGCGGTTATCGAAGAGATTATCTATGCCACCGGTCAGGCTCAGGTTTTTGGTGACCGTCCAGGTCGAACTCAGGCCCACAATACTGTATGGACTCAGTTCGTTTAACTCACTGCCTGAAACCGCTACCCCTTTGTAGTTGTAGCGCTTCGGTTTCTGGCGACCATACCAGGTAAAGGTGCTTTGCAGCGACAGGTCATCGCGTATCTGCCAGGCCAACCCGGAGTTGAGCGTAAATTGTGGGATGACGGATAAACGATCTCCCGTGGTTTTGTTTTTGCTTTGCAACATCCAGGTCAGATTGTTCGTCCAGTTGAGGGTGTCGGTCACCGGGACATTGAACGTGCCCTCTAATCCCTCTACCAGGGCTTTAGGGACGTTTTCCCATTGATAGATGTTGGTGGTGCCATTGCTGGCTGTGCCCACGGCGGAGTAACCGGACTCAATCTTGTTGCGGTAGTCGTTACGGAAGTAAGTAATGCCGCCCTGGAAGCCGTCGTGCTTGTACTCGATCCCCACCTCTTTATTGACGCTGGTTTCGGCTTTCAGGTCGTCGTTACCCATCAGGTAACAGGCAGCGCTGCTGGCGTAGCAGCCCTGACCGTTGCTGTAGAGAATGTAGTTCGGGTTGAGCTGGTAAAGATTTGGTGCTTTGTACGCACGGGCAATGCCGAGTTTCAGCGTCCAGTCTTCCGCCAGTATCTGGGAGAGGTTAAGCGACGGGCTCCAGTTGTTGCCAACGATGCTGTGATGATCAAAGCGCAGGGCGGGAGTCAGCATGGTGCTGTCAGTGAGCGCTATGTTGTCTTCAGCGAACAGAGAAAAGATTTCCGCGCTGGTGTACGGGCTGCGATTGGTGCTGTCCGCATCAGAAATCGAACCATAGGAGAGCGACTGGCTGGTGGAGATGCCGTCTTTCATCCGCTGCTGATTCCACTCGGTGCCGAGGGTCAGGTTCTGGTCCACCCCGAGCGTGAAGGGAATGTTGACCTCGCTGTGAAGCAGCACATCGGCCAGGTCAATATCGGAGAATTTTTCGCTGGAAAAAATGCCTTCAGTGCCACCGGCCAGACCTTCGTTCATCCTTGAGTTTCGCGTGTGTTCATATTGTGCATAGGTATTGCTGGTGATGCCATTATCCCAGCCGCCTGTCCACGTCAGGCCGTAGGTCTGGCGATAGAGGCGGTTGGTCTCTTTGCCATACATATTTTTTACCAGCGTGCTGGTGTTGGTGTTTTGGGTGTCGCCTGCATAGAGATTGCCCTGGCGGCTGTAGCCCGATTCAAACTCCAGCGCTTGCATGGGGGCAAATTCCCAGCGCACTTTACCGTGAATATCCTTGTTGATGACCCCTTCGCGCCCCGCCGGGTAAGAGTTAGCATAGGTGCCGGTACGCGCCGCTTCATGGCCGGAGTTGATATCTTGTGCGTCAGCCTGGGTTTTGCTCATGTTGCCCCACAGGTCAAAACTGACCGTGTCGGAGAGCGGCCCGCTCAGGCTAAAGTTAGTGCGTTTGGTTGAGCCCTCTTTGCGATGTTGTGGCGCGTTCAGGTAGGTGTTCCATGAACCGTGCCATTCGTCGGTTGTTGGCCTGGTGACAATATTCACCACGCCGCCCATCGCGCCGTTGCCATAACGGGCGGCCGCAGGCCCACGGATCACATCAATGTGATCGATCATTTCGGCAGGCACCCAGCTGGTATCCCCCCGGCTGTCACGGTCACCACGCCAGCCATAACGCACCGCGTTGCGGCTACTGACCGGTTTGCCATCCACCAGGATCAGCGTGTTTTCCGGCCCCATTCCGCGGATGTCGATCTGGCGGTTATTGCCACGTTGCCCGCTGGTGGAGTTGCCGGTGAGATTGACACCTGGCTGAGTGCGAATCAGCTCAGACACATCACGCGCAGGCGGGTGCTTAGCGATTTCATCTGCCGTGAGGGTCGACACGCCAGATGCTTGCAATGTTTGTCTGGCGGCGGTCACGACAAGGGTGTCTTCGTTCTTTTCCGTGGGCGTAGCTTTGGCGGTTGTGTTGTCTGCGGCCTGTACCGGGAGGGCAGTACCCCAGAGCACCATGTGGATCAGCATGGCGAGTGTATAGTGCGATCGGTGTTTCATTTCTGACTCCCTGTGTGCTGTCGAACTTCGCTTTTCTTTTCTGAATGCTGCACCAGAGAATTATTTCAGGCGTGACAGCGCCTCCTGAGTGGCAGGAATAATGAGGCGATGCAGCATAAAAATGAAATGAGAGCGAGTATCATATTACGGATGTAATTGTTGGCTTATCTCTGTGTTATTCAATTATTCTCTGACGACGTTATTGGAAATGAAATTCATTATCAAGATATTAAGATGTGTATTTTAAATAAATAAAAAATACTTTATAAACAATTGGTTGTGTTGATTCTGTTGGCGTGGGAATTTAATGTGTTTTAATTATTATCATATTAAAAACACAATGTTTTCACATTGTCTCCATGATGGGCTTCGGAGCTTTCCCAGTCTGTAAGCGATTTTCTTCATTAGCTAATCCATTTAAATACTTTGTTATTTCGGCGCATTTCTCCCATCGTCGCCACAAAGCATCAGCGGAAAGGCGTACGGGTGAATGACAAAAAGTAATACGGCGTATTTGCATGAGCAGCAGCGGGTGCTGATTCAGCAGCTCTCCCGCTCATGGCTGTGGCGCACCGAATGGCCCACCTGGGTATTAATCGGTGTGGTCTACGGTGGCTGGTTTGGTACTTTGGCATTCTGGCAAACACTGGGCCTGATTCCGGCAACGCTGTTGTTACTTTGGTTCACCACCTGGTATATGTCATTGCAACATGAATTGATTCACGGCCATCCGACACGTTTGCCCTGGCTCAATCAACTCTTTGGCCTGATGCCGCTGGCGGTCTGGTACCCGTATGGGCTCTACCGTGATTCACATCTTGCGCATCACCGAGCACATATTCTGACACTGCCGGATGAGGATCCTGAATCCTACTATTTCTCAACTCGCCACTGGCGGCACCTGTCCCGACTGCAGCGAAAGCTCATTCTGTTGCGTAATACCTTTGCCGGACGACTTCTACTGGCTCCCTTATTTGATATTGTCGGCATGCTGAGCGATGCGGCTCTGGCATTTCGTCAGCGGCAGGTGAAAATCATCATCATGTGGTTTGTCCATGTGACACTGCTGACCATCACTGTTGCCTGGATTGCCCGGAGTGGTTTCTCGATTGTGTGGTTTGTACTGGCGATTAGCTACCCGGCACTGGCCTTAACCAAGATCCGCTCTTTCCTTGAGCATCGTGTGGCAGACGATCCGTTGGCACGTTCAGTGATCAATGAAGCTGCCTGGCCCTGGCGGCTCCTGTTTCTCAACCTGAACTATCATTCTGTACATCATGATTTGCCCGGCGTGCCCTGGTATGGCCTGCGCAAAATCTACCTGCTTTATCGCGACGATTATCAACAGCGTAACCGTGGTTTTTTGGTGCGTGGGTATGGTGAATGGCTGCGACAATTCCTGTTCCGGGCGGTGGAGGTTAATGTCCACCCTGGTTTTAATACGAGTAAGCCGAATGCCGCATCAGATAGCGTTTCCGATGTATGATCTGCACCGTCCGGACAGTGAAGCCTTTCTCCGTTCGCTGCAATCCCTGTTAGCTGAACGCGGGTTAATGGCTGAGCCTGTCTGGCCGCAGAGCGACTTAGGCACACACTGGCGCAGTGAAGACCTTTTATTGAGCCAGGCCTGCGGTTTTCCTCTGGTGACCCAACTGCCGGATGTACAGGTCGTCGGCGGATTCCACTATTCCGCTCCCGGTTGTGAAGGGAACGGCTATCGCAGTTTCCTTGTGGCACGCCACGAAGATCAACATCAGCCATTTTCTGCCTTCCGCAGACGTCGGGTAGTCTGCAACAGCACGAATTCGCAGTCCGGCTACAACGTATTCATGAAGATGACGGCACCGCTGGCAACCGACGGGGCATTTTTCTCATCTGTGCTCTTTAGCGACAGTCACCGTAACTCACTGATTGAACTTAACAAAGGCACGGCAGATATCGCAGCAATAGATTGTGTGACCTGGGCGCTGCTCAAACGGCACCAGCCTGACTTGCTCAAGGGACTGGTGATTATTGACCAAAGCCCGCAGGCTCCAGGGTTGCCGCTGATTACCTCATCTCGTACTTCACCGCATGACCTTTCGTTACTACGAGACGCGTTGGATGAACTGGTGAGCGATACGGCACATCAGAGTGTTTGCGATGCGCTGTTTATTGATGGGTTTAGCGAGGTTAAACGAGAGGAGTATACGGTATTGCTCACGTGGCGTGATGAGGCGGTAACACGAGGAGTGAATCGCTTGTAAGGGCGTGTTTCGCGCCTGTATTCAGTGTTACTCTCGGCGTACTAAAAAACCGCCACAAGGACACTCTCATGCCTGTTGAAACCCTGCTAGCTTTTATGGCGACGGCTCTATTTCTCGCGTTTGTGCCAGGGCCTGATAATGTATTTGTGATGACTCAATCCGCCATTCGCGGGCGACGAGCAGGATTAACCGTTGTTCTGGGCTTGTGTACGGGGCTTATTGTGCACACCACTGCGGTGGCTCTCGGCGTGGCTGCTATCTTTCAAAAATCCCAGATGGCCTTTAGCCTGCTGAAATATGCCGGTGCTGCTTACCTTGCCTATCTTGCCTGGCAGGCCTTCAGGGCCACACCCTCGGTGGCTGAAGCCAATGGCAATACCGCTCGTGAAGATGCCCGCCTCTATTTTCGCGGCATTCTGATGAACATCACCAACCCCAAAGTTTCTATCTTCTTTCTGGCGTTCCTGCCACAGTTTGTGAATCAACAAGCCGGACATGTAACTCTCCAGCTTTTCGCGCTGGGCGGGATATTTATAGTGTCGACCTTCATCGCGTTTAGTGCGATGGCCTGGTTTGCGGCGAAAGCGGGGGCACGTTTTGGGCAATCGGCTCGCGCACAACAGGTCATGAATAAAATGGCGGGCGCGGTCTTCCTGGGACTCGCAGTGAAGCTGGCAACGACTCAGCGTTGATGTTTGCACTCATCTGGTGTCACCGTGCGTCAGATGTGTGATATCAACTGCGTCCCGTTTCCAGCCAGTCAGTGACCCTCTCGGTTGTTTTTCTTTCCTGATCGCATTCAATGACCAGCGCTTTTTCCTGTTTCGCCTCTGGCGCCAGACTTGCCAATATAGCCTCACTGTTGCCAGGTCCATATCCACCGTGGGTAATAAAAGGAATCAGCGTTTTTCCTGCCAGATTATGCGTGCTGAGAAACGATTTTACCGTCTGGGGTACTGTTGTACCCCAGATGGGGAAACCTAAATAAACGGTATGATATTGGGCTATTTCCTGGATGTTACGGCGTAGGGGCGGAAGAAAATTCTGCTCACGCTCCATTGAAGCCTGTGCAACAGTTTGAAAATAATCTTCCGGGTAAGCTCTGGCAGGCTCAATTTCAAAAGTCGCAGTGTGCAAATGACGATGAATAACCCCCGCGATAACCTGCGTGTTACCGCTGCGGGAAAACCAGGCGACCAGCGTTGTATGTTTATTATCAGCTCGGGCTGCAAGTGCGGGTGTTATTTTTATCGGTGTGAGGGTTAACCCGGCGAGTACAGTAAGAAGCATACGTCGGGTGGAATCATGTTCTTCTGGCATTTTAAATACGCCTTTTAAAAAGCAGGGGAATGTGAAGAAACTATTCGTCTCTCCGGCTGAAACTTTTTAATCCGGCGAACACGATTGCTGTTTTAAAACATGTGTTCACAACAGGGATTATACAGTGGCATGTATGTCGTCATGCTGACAGTGTTCTGACAATCACGTCAGCAGCGTAAGGAATAGCGAAGCAGAGAAACAAAAACATTCAGGACATTTCTTAATTGTGAACAAACATTACGGCGACAATTTAACCTGAAAAAAACGAAGGGTTAAACGAGTTGTAAATGGCGACGAGAAAACCAGGAATTATTCTTAGCAGTGTTATGGGTGATTCGTGCGTAAAAGCGCACAAGAAAAGTTAACAGTGAGAATGAATGCGGAAATGAAGAAAGAGAAGCGAGGAGACAGTCATCTCCCCGCTAAAGAAATCAGATAGCGAAATCTTCGAGTTTCTTGCCTTGTTTAATAGCAGCAGTAATTGCTTTAGGCGTACGGCCCTGGCCTGTCCAGGTTTTCTCGCTGCCGTCTTCATCAATATACTTATATTTAGCCGGACGCGGCTCACGCACTGACTTGCGCTTAGTCGTGGTGGTTTTCAGAGAAGAGAGAAGTTCAGTCGGATCAATACCTTCATCAAGTAATTTCTGACGGAAAGCAGCTAGCTTGGCTTCTTTCTCTTCGAGTTCACGTTTCTGTGAAGATTCTTCTTCACGACGTTCTTCAACAATAACAACCAGCTTTTCGAGCATCTCTTCAAGAGATTCAAGAGAAACTTCACGAGATTGCGCGCGAAGGGTGCGAATGTTGTTAAGGTTTTTTAGTGCTTCTGACATCACATTACTCCTTGTCCTGGAAATTAAAATCTAACAAAACAATTTTTAGTTATTATTGGGTAAAAATCAATACCACAATAGAGAGTAATTCTCCTATACCGCATTATTTTTTAAACTGACGCTCAGTTTTTAACATCGTGATATATTTTTTTGCACAGCGATATGAGTCATAACTTGTATAAATATGATGTATTGCCCCATAAAAGCGCAACGCATTGCTTATATCCTGCAAAATCGTAGGTCTTTTCCGTCAAGATGTGAGCGAGCGAGAAATTTTTTGCGCTTCAGGGCAAAATTTTTTGCGTTTTGTAGCAATATTTTCATTGCTCATTCGTCTACCTCGATACGACTACGTTAGAGGAGAGTAAAAATGAGACATTTTGGAAGCCACCGCCGCCGTCCTGGTAAGTTTGGATTAGTGTTCATTATTATCACTGTCGTGATGACGCTGCTGGTTATGTCATTGTGGAATGCATTAATACCTGAGCTATTTGGTCTTAAAACCATCAGTTTCTGGAGCGCACTGGGGTTACTGATACTTTGCCGGGTTTTATTTGGCGGCATGGGAATGGGGCCAATGATGTTCAAAATGGCGCGGGATAACCGACAATTACATGAGCGATGGATGAATATGAGCGAAGAAGAAAAACAGGCCTTTTTCGCTATGCGTCATCGCCGTGGTCATCATCGTGGGTGGAGATGTCGCGGAGAGGAAGAAATGCAGGGCAATAATAATGAACCTGTTAAACCGTCCGATAACGCGTGATCGCGATGGATAATGCCGATAACTCGCGTTCTACACGCATTCTGGATGCGCTTTTAGCCTGCCAGGCAAAGCTCAGGGCATTTATCCGTCGACGTATTCCCGTACGGGAAGATGTGGATGACATTCTCCAGGACGTAACGCTGCAATTAATTAATGTTGAGCAACCTGTTGAGAATGTTTCCGCCTGGTTGTTCCGTGCCGCACGCAATGAAATGGTGGATCGATCGCGTAAAAAACGGGAGTGGTTATTTTCTGAAGATGAGGACATAGAGAATGATTGCCGTGCTGTTTTATTCAGCGCGGCGACCACGCCGGAAGATGCGCGCCTAAGTGACCTGTTCTGGGATGAACTGGAAAGTGCGCTGGCCGAATTACCACCAGCGCAAAGAGAGGTGTTTGAGAAAACCACATTACAGAGCTACACCTTTAAACAGCTTTCGCTTGAAACAGGATTGCCAGTGCAAACGTTGTTATCGCGTAAACATAAAGCAGTACGTTATCTGCGCAGTCGACTTTCAGCGCTTTATAACGACATCATGCTGTCTTAATGACCGAGACTTGCGATGAAAACAGGATGAGAAGCGTTTTCAGGTGAGGTTCAGACTTTCGACTTGCTCTGTTTCCAGGTGGCGATAGCGTCGTTAATGTTGTTCGTGACGATGTCGCCCACTTTTACCTCATTGATGTAAACGTCATAGCGATCTGCGTTGTACTTAAAGACAATAATTTCACCCTGGAAACGAACCCGTTTTTCTTTCACCGTGAGACCCCGACTGCGCATGGCAATTTTAGCGATGGGATCTATTTTCCTGTCTTTCATGTGGGTATCTGTTAGCCTCTTATTATCATTTGTTGTATCCAGGCTGACGCGCAGACGTCATGATATTAATTTTATATGCCCAGGAAGAAAAGGCCATTAGATTAAAAAGAGTATGGCAGAGAAAAATAATCCTTGCCGGGGCTTATCTTAAGGTTTTCTTAATGTTCGCGTGTTCTAGCATTTTGGGAGTGAAAGAATATCTTTCTGGTGACGCCTATCCAGAATTAAATATCGAACTTAATTATTGAGAATTGTTTCGATTCTCATTCCGCTATCTATATGTTTAAACTCCAGCGTGTTTGCAGACGCTTCGTTTATACACATATTTTTATAAGGAATGATGATGAAAAAACATTTTTCGTCTTTGTGTTCGATAGCTATGGTCATCTCTTCAATTCTTGCTGCACCTGCGGCTTTTGCCGCTGACAACGACGAAGGTATCGTTGTTTATAACGCGCAGCATGAAAATCTGGTTCAATCGTGGGTGGATGGCTTCACGAAAGAAACCGGTATTAAAGTCACACTGAGAAACGGTGGAGATACCGAGTTAGGCAACCAGTTGGTGCAGGAAGGAAGTGCCTCACCGGCAGACGTTTTCCTCACCGAAAACTCCCCAGCGATGACGCTGGTCGACAACGCTAAGCTGTTTGCACCGTTAGATTCAGCCACGCTGAAGCAGGTGCCAGCATCATTCCAGCCCGCGCACGGCCGCTGGATTGGTATTGCCGCACGCAGCACTGTATTCGTCTATAACCCTTCTAAAATCAGTGAATCACAGATTCCAGTGTCGATGATGGACCTCGCAAAACCTGAATGGAAAGGGCGTTGGGCTGCGTCACCATCAGGTGCCGATTTCCAGGCGATTGTCAGCGCCATGCTCTCCCTGAAAGGCGAGAAAGCGACACTCGACTGGCTTAAAGCAATGAAGACCAACTTCGTGGCTTACAAGGGTAACAGCACCGTCATGAAAGCGGTGAATGCAGGGCAAATTGATGCTGGCATCATCTATCATTATTACTATTTCGTCGATCAGGCTAAAACGGGCGAAAACAGTAAAAATACCCAACTTCATTATTTCAAACACCAGGATCCGGGGGCTTTCGTCAGTATTTCCGGTGGCGGTGTTTTAGCGTCCAGCAAACATAAAGCGCAGGCTCAGGCTTTTATTAAGTGGATAACCGGTAAAGAAGGTCAGGATACGTTGCGTACCAATACAGCATTTGAATATGCAGTGGGTGTGAATGCTGCTTCAAACGAAAAACTGATCCCGCTGAATAAATTAGATGCGCCAAAAGTTGAACCATCTTCGCTGAACAGTAAAAAAGTCACAGAATTAATGACCCAGGCGGGTCTGCTGTAAATTAAAAATAAAAGTGAGCGTCTTATGTCGGGTTTAAGCATTCCGCTGGCACGTAAACAACAGCGCCAAACTCATCGACCGCGTTCTGCAAGGCTGTTGATGGTATTAGCCATGTTTATTGCTTTGCTGGCACTGCTTCCGGTCGGATTTGTTATTACCGCCGGAATAGATACGGGATGGGAAACCGCGAAGGCGCTCATTTTTCGCCCCCGTGTGGCTGAGCTGTTAAGTAATACCTTTTGGCTTATTTTGCTGGCCGTGCCTGGCTGTGTGATAACCGGGGTGACGCTGGCGTGGTTCACTGAAAGAAGTGCATTGCGCGGTCGACGCCTCTGGTCATTGCTGGTGGTCGCGCCGCTGGCGATCCCGGCGTTTGTGCAAAGCTATGCGTGGGTCAGTGTGATTCCGTCAATGCATGGCCTGTCCGCCGTGGTGTTTCTCTCTGTTCTTGCCTACTACCCTTTTATTTATATGCCGGTTGCCGCCGTTCTGCGGCGGCTGGATCCTAATCTCGAAGATGTGGCGGCTTCGCTTGGCGTAACGCCGTTGCGGATATTTTTCCGCGTGGTGTTGCCCCAGCTTCGGTTGGCTATCTGGGGTGGGGCACTGCTGGTGGCGATCCATCTTCTGGCGGAATATGGCCTCTATGTCATGATCCGCTTCGATACCTTTACCACAGCGATTTACGATCAGTTTCAATCCTCATTTAGCGGACCTGCGGCCAGTATGCTGGCGGGCGTGCTCGCTCTCTGTTGTCTGCTACTGCTGACGCTGGAAGGATTGAGTAGGGGTAGTGCGCGCTATTCACGCGTCGGTTCCGGTTCGGCGCGCGCACAACAACGTGCTTCGCTCGGGGCCATCGGTCATGGGCTGGGGCAGATCCTGTTTGCTCTTGTTGTCCTGCTGGCGCTGGGCACGCCGCTTGCGGTACTGGGGCGCTGGATGTGGATTGGTGGACTTGAGAACTGGGTGAAACCAGATTTGTGGTATTCACTCCATCAGACCCTTTATCTGGGCATCGCGGGGGCCGTCCTCACCACCTGCTGCGCCATCCCCACCGCCTGGCTTGCAGTGCGCCATCCCGGTCGACTTTGTCGTGTGCTGGAAGGGTGTAATTACATGGCCAGTTCGCTGCCGGGTATTGTGACTGCACTGGCCCTGGTCACGGTAACGATTCATTACGCGCACCCCATTTATCAGACCGAAGTGACCCTGTTCCTCGCTTACGTGCTGATGTTTTTACCCAGGGCGCTGATAAACCTGCGTGCGGGTATTGCTCAGGCACCGGTCGAGCTGGAGCAGGTGGCGCAAAGTCTGGGGAAATCGCCTGCTGTTGCGCTTTTCAGCGTGACCCTGCGTCTTGCCGCTCCGGGGGCAGGGGCGGCAGCCGCGCTGGTCTTTCTCGGCGTCAGTAACGAACTGACTGCTACGCTGTTGTTGTCGCCACTTGGTACACGCACGCTGGCGACGGGATTCTGGGCGCTGACCAGTGAAATTGATTATGTTGCTGCGGCTCCTTATGCCTTCTTTATGATTCTTATTTCACTTCCCTTAACCGGGCTCCTTTATAAACAATCACAAAAATTATCGGGGCTTTGAGATGTTTGAACTCTCCCATATTTCGAAACGTTTTGGTCCGGTGACGGTGCTGGACGATGTGAGCATTCAACTGTCACCGGGTAGCCGAACAGCGATTGTCGGGCCATCCGGTTCCGGGAAAACCACGCTGCTACGCATCATCGCAGGCTTTGAGCGGCCTGACAGTGGTCAGATACTGATGCGTGGTGAGTCACTGTTTGATGGTGTGAAAGTCGTGCCTGCTCACTTGCGCAAAATTGGTTTTGTCCCACAGGAAGGGGCGCTTTTCCCTCATCTTCGGGTCGAAGAAAATATCGCCTGGGGCATTGAGGGTTCGCGCGAGGCAAAGCGTAAACGGGTCGATGAGCTCATGGAGATGGTCTCCCTCGACAGAGAGCTTGGTCGCCACTGGCCCCATGAGATTTCTGGTGGACAGCAGCAGCGTGTTGCTTTGGCGCGGGCGTTGGCTCAGCAGCCTTCACTGATGCTGCTCGATGAACCTTTTTCTGCGCTTGATACGGGCTTGCGTGCTGCGACACGCCGGGCAACAGCAGAACTGTTATCGCAGGCGGGTGTGGCGTCGATTCTGGTCACCCATGATCAAAATGAGGCGCTCTCATTCGCCAGTCAGGTCGCGGTGATCCAGCAGGGTCGATTCACACAGGTTGGAGATCCCCAGGAGGTGTATGCCCGACCGGTGGATGAACAAACGGCGCTTTTTCTGGGTGATGCACTGATCCTCACGGCAGACGTTACCAACGGAAAAGCACGCTGCCTGCTGGGCGACATTTCGGTGGATTCCCCACTGCTCAGTGGAACGCGACGCATTATGTTGCGCCCCGAGCAACTGATGATCGCTCCTGCGACAAGGCCATCAATGATAAAAGTTGTTGATATCGATTTTGCCGGGTTTCTCTCGACCTTAACCCTCTGTTTTACTGACAACAATCAAATGCTGACGGTCACTTCTGTCACCCAGCCTGGCCTGTTAGCGGGTACAATGGTCGATGTCCACATCATGGGCAACGCGTGGGTTTTCAACGGCTAATGCCGCCCGCTAAATCTTGATGAAAGGAAATGAAGGTAAGGTGTCATGTTTTCATTAACGAACTGGTTTATCTGGGCGCTACTTTCTGCTTTTTTTGCGGCACTGACGGCCATTTTTGCCAAAGTGGGTATTCAGAACGTTGACTCCGATTTTGCTACCCTGATCCGCACGGCCATTATTATTGTCATTCTCGCTGCGTTTATCTTTGCGACCGGTAAGTGGCAAAATCCGTTAGAGATTGGTAAACGGACCTGGTTTTTTCTGCTGTTATCGGGGCTGGCGACGGGGGCATCCTGGGTCTGCTATTTCCGGGCGTTGAAGCTGGGGGAAGCCTTTAAGGTGGTACCCGTGGATAAAATGAGTGTGGTTCTGGTGGCTATTTTCGCAGTGATTTTTCTCGGGGAGCGCCCGGGGTTGCGGGAAATTGGTGGGTTGCTGTTGATTACATCGGGTGTGTTGTTGCTGGCGATTCGCTGAATGTTTAGGGCGTTTTTTTACGTCTAGTGGAATCGTTCCGTTCACCTTAAGTTCAACGTTCCTCTGAACTTAAGGTGAACGGAACGATTCCACTCAACAAACAGATTCCAGTTCCACTGAACAAGCAGATTCTTCACCAGTCCCCTCTCAGGAACCCCTGTCATTCCCCGGCACAAAAATCACCCACACCCCTGACATAATAATCAGCACCCCCGCCAGCGACTGCCACGAAAAGACCCCATGGAAACCGGGCAGAAGCAGAGAAGCCAACCACACCAGCACATAGCTCAGACTCAGCAGCGCATAGGCTTTGCTCAATGCCAGACGGTGCAGCGCCAGATACCAGACAAACATGGATGCCAGATATCCGGCCAGACCGGCCAGCAGCAGTGTGGTTTCCAGATGAACAGGCCAGAGCGCATGAGCAAATGCGACATAATCAGATACTGGCGGTAACGACGACATTGCGTAGCCCATGGCGAGCTGCGCGGCGCTAGTCAATAACACACTGACAAGGGCTAAGATGATGCCCATCAGGCAGCCCCTCCCAGAATAATAATCCCGATAATAATCAACCCAACCCCTAACCAATGGCGTGCACTCACCGGTTCTTGCCAGACACCCCAGGCCGCGAGGGTTACCCAGACAAAGTTAAGGCTGAGCATCGGGTAGGCCAGGCCAACCGGAAGCTTTTGCAGTACCAGTAACCAGGCCAGCATACCCAGACCGAGACACGTCAGTGCCAGTCCCAGCCAGAGAATAATATGGCGGCGTCGACCTGCCATTGAGGTAGGTCGGGTCGCCTGTTTTTGGCACAGCTGCCCGGAAAAACTGAGCAAGCTGGCCAGAATCAATAAGCCCCAGGTCATGGCAACGGTGCGTATTCAAGCAGGGCGATGCGCCCCTGAACATAGATGCTGGTTGGGTGCGGCAAACCGAGGTCACTGACGTCCTCATTTTTACCGAGCAGTACCACCAGAGACGTGATGCCATCCTGACGGTGTGCTGCCAGCCACTCGCTGAAGTCGCTCTCCCGAATCAACTTCCCTTTCGCGTCCGGGTAGTCCAGGCCATATTTCAGTTCTCCGCCAAAATTGAACAGAGTGATATCGCTACGTTTGAGCTCCCAGGCCAGACCCGCGGCGAGTCCGACGTTATCGGCGATAACATAACGGCTGTTTTGCAGCGTCTCTCGGTTCATCTCGACCAGGAACTGCGGCTGTTTGGCCTCCATCACCCGATTAGGGATAGCAAAGCCGATCAGCAGCGTCAGCCCCAACGGACAGAGGGCGGAAAGGAGCCAGTTTTTTTCCGTGTTACGCAGGCTGTACCAGCCGACCAGCGCCCAGACAAAGAACGCCATGCCAGCACAGAAGGCTTTGTAGATTTCAATCGTGGCCCAAACCGGGTGTTTCATCGGCCCCCAGGGCGAGACCACAAAGGCTGCGATTACCCCGACCACGCCTACACCGATGTTGATCCAGGCATTGATCCGTAGTGAGCGGAATCCTCTCTCTGCTGCTTGTACCGCATAGTGCGCCATCAGCATGGCGAGCGGGGCAAAGCAGGGGAGGACATAGGTCAGCAATTTACCCTTCGCGATGCTAAAGAACAGGAAGGGCATCACAATCCAGCAAAGCAGATAGAGTGTCGCACGCTGGTTGTCGTGGTTCTGCCAGGCTTTGCGTAACGTGCCGGGCAGCAGACCAAGCCACGGGAGACTGCCTAACACAATCACTGGGATGTAATACCAGAACGGTGCTTTGTGCTGGGCGTCTGACTGGGCGAAACGCTGAATATGTTCCACCCAGAAGAAGTAGTGCCAGAAATCCGGCTCACGCTGAGCAATCGCCAGACCCCACGGCAGAATGGTCAGCACGCAGCTGAAAATGGCCAGCCATCCCCAGACCAGTACTTCTTTCCATTTTTTTTGCATGATGACCCAGGGCAGTACGCTCAATACCGGTACGGCGAGGGCCAGAAAGCCTTTGGTCATCACACCCATTGCACAGGCCACGCCAAGGGCGAAATAACCTAATGCTTTGCGCGAAAGGGTTTGCGCCTGGGTTGCCAACCAGAAGATACACATGGCGGCGATGAGCCACAGGGCAATCATCGGATCGAGCACCGCGTAGGTCCCGATGCCGTACACTTCCATCATGGTGAGGAAAATGGCGGCGGCAATCAGCGCCACGCGTTTATCCTGCCAGAGCCGCCAGGAGAGCCCTGCGACCATACAGGCCACCAATGCGGTTGAGAAAATCGCCCCGGCACGCACGGCAAAGTTGGTACTGCCGAAAATCCACTGGCACAGGCTGTTGAGCCAGTAACCGGCGATCGGTTTTTCAAAATAACGTAAGTCGAGGAAATGCGGCACCACCCAGTTACCGGAGGCGAGCATCTCCCGACTGATTTCAGCATAACGCGTTTCATCAGGCTGCCAGAGTAGGCGCCATTCAACAGGAACCAGATAATACAGGGCGAAAAGCGCCAGCACGGCAAGGCCGTAGCGCGAAGGTTTCGTCATTCTGTTCTCTCCATTTGCTGACAGCCAAGCCAGCCTTCACGACCCGCGATCTCCCCGCGAACGATTTTTCCTACCGGTAACGAACGGACATTTTCCGGCAACAGTTCTCCTAACGGACAAAAGACGATCCCCGCCTCAGCGGCGCGCGTCAATAAATCATCAAACATATCGGCATAAGCAATACCTTCGACTTCGGCATGGATGGTATAAACCGGCACGCCAGGGTCATCGAGCATTTTGCCAAGAATAAAGTCGTTGAATTCGGTGGCGTTCACGGTGCGCCCCACCACCTCATCCCAGGTAGGCAACGTGACCGGAATTTGCACTGACCCGGTCGCCCCTGCCCCGACAAGGGGGTTGAAGGGAGAGACGCCACGACAGTCGCTGTTGTAATGAAAACCAAAGGCTTCTTTGGCTTTCACCACCCGCTGATCGGCACGCCAGCCCGCCACCGCGGAGCAGGTGATAGGGGCGTTGATGATCGACTCCAGCTCCTGTTTACCCAACGAAATTTGCTGTAATAGCTGATCGTTATCCCAGACACCACACCAGGTTTGCCAGGCGTGGTGATCCCAGGCGTGCAGACCGACTTCATGCGTGGCTGCCGTCTCGCGGATAATATCGGCATTTGCGCGGCCAATGTTGCGTCCCGGCCATGCCGTACCGGCCAGTAAAATGTCCCAGCCATACAGTGACGCCGCGTTTGAGCGCAGCATCTTCATCAGGAATTTCGGCTTGATAAGCCGCCATAAATGGCGGCCCATGTTGTCCGGTCCTACGCTGAAGAAGAAACTGGCCCGCACGTTGTGATGACGCAATACCTTAAGCAACTGCGGCACGCCTTTGCGCGTCCCGCGGAAAGTATCAACGTCAATGCGCAGACCGACTTTTCTCATGGCTTCTGTTCCGTGACCTCAACTGTGCGTAAGAAGAAGTCCAGTGTCTCTTCAACCGTCTGGTGCATGTCAACAACCGGCTCCCAGTTCAGGCAGCGACGGGCGTTGCGAATGCTCGGTTTACGGTGCTCAACGTCCTGGTAGCCTTTGCCGTAATAGCTGCTGCTTTCCACATCGCGGAAGCCGGCAAACGGCGGGAAGTTACCGCGCAGCGGGTGGCGCTCAAAGCTTGCCAGCAGCATTTCCGCCAGTTCTTTGATGCTCGCTTCGTTCTCCGGGTTACCGATGTTAATGATCTGTCCGTCGCAGCGACTGTCTTTGTTCTCAATGATGCGGAACAGCGCTTCGATACCGTCGCTGATATCCGTGAAGCAGCGTTTTTGCTTGCCCCCTTCGATCAGTTTAATTGGCGAGCCTTCCACCAGGTTGAGAATGAGCTGGGTAATGGCGCGTGAGCTGCCGATACGTGCTGCGTTCAGGTTGTCCAGACGTGGCCCCATCCAGTTGAACGGACGGAACAAGGTAAAGCGCAGGCCTTCCTTTTCACCGTAAGCCCAGATCACGCGATCCAGCAGTTGTTTTGATACGGAGTAGATCCAGCGCTGCTTGTTGATCGGCCCGACCACCAGATTGGAGGTGTCTTCGTCGAAGTTTTTGTCGGTGCACATGCCGTACACTTCTGAAGTCGACGGGAAAATAATGCGCTTCTGGTACTTCACGCAGTCGCGAATGATTTTCAGGTTCTCTTCGAAATCGAGTTCAAACACGCGTAACGGATTGCGGGTGTACTCGATCGGGGTCGCAATCGCCACCAGCGGCAGCACCACGTCGCATTTCTTGATGTGGTATTCAATCCACTCGGAGTGAATGCTGATATCACCTTCAACAAAGTGGAAACGCGGGTTATCCAGGAAGCGGCTGATGGCGTCGGTGCCGATATCGAGACCAAAAATCTCGAAGTTGTCATCGCGCAGCAGGCGTTCGGTCAGGTGGTTGCCGATAAACCCATTCACCCCGAGGATCAGTACGCGGGTACGGCGTTTTATCGCAGAAACTGGCTTGCTGCTAAGCAGCGCGCCTGCCACCAGACCGAGCGCCAGCGCCAGCTGGGATCCCTGCATATAGACACCGTTATCGGTCTGTCCGGTAACGATTTCAAGCACGCCTTCGGCACAGGCCACACGCAGAGGTGACACGGAAACGACAGTGCCTGGGCGGGCGGCTGGCAGATCGGTAATGACGCGGCTTTTCCAGACGATGAATTTATTGGTGCCAACATAGCTAAACGCGCCCGGCCACGGATCGGAGACCGCGCGCACCAGGTTGTGTAGCTCAACGGCCGGTTTTTCCCACACCAGGCAACCATCTTCCGGGGTACGACGACCAAAACAGCTGGCCTGAGATTCATCCTGTGCACGTTCGGTAAAATCACCGGATTTAATCAGCGGAAGGCTTTGTTGCAACAGGTCACGTGCAGCGTTACACAGTTTGTGGTGCAGCGTGAGTGCCACATCGTCAGGGGCGATAGCCACCTGTTGTTGTGCGACAATATTGCCAGCATCGGCACGGCCAATCATCCGGTGCAGGGTGACGCCGGTTTCGGTTTCACCCTTCGCCAGCACCCAGTTGAGCGGTGCACGACCGCGATATTTCGGCAGTAACGAGCCGTGCAGATTAAAGGCCCCGCGTGGTGCCAGGTCAAGAATTTCGCGGCAGATCAGATTGCGGTAATAGACAGAGAAAATCACATCCGGCGCAAATCCACGGATCCGCTCGATCCAGAGGGGATGATTCACATCGTCCGGTGCATAAACCGGGATTTCCTGTTCAGCAGCAAGACGGGCGACAGATTTAAAGAAAGCATTTTCACCCGGCTTGTCCGAGTGGGTGAAAATAGCAACGATGTCATAACCCGCTTCCAGTAAGGCCTGGATGCCCGTGCACCCCATATCGTGATAGGCAAAGACGACGGTTTTCATTGCGGTGTTTCCTCATTAGAAGGCGAAGTATTCTGGCTAATAACGCGTTGAATAAAGTAGCGGGGGCGGGCTCTCACATCGTTGTAGATGCGCCCGATGTACTCACCGAGCAGGCCCATCCCGACAAATTGGGCACCAATAAAGGTGAACAGCAGAGCAAAGAGGGTGAAGACGCCCTCAGCCGCCCATTGTGGCCCGAGGACCAGACGCATCACGATAAGCACGATAGACAGGGCAAAGCCGGTCAGTGCGATGATGCTGCCAAAGACGCTCAGCAGACGTAACGGCGTGGTGGTCAGGCAGGTCACCAGGTCGTACATCAGATTGATTAAGCGCATAAAGCTGTATTTTGAATCACCAAACTCGCGTTCAGCATGATGCACTGGCATTTCTGTCGCCCGGCGGGCAAACATATTTGCCAGGATAGGAATAAAGGTACTGCGCTCATGGCAGTGCAGCATCGCATCGACAATATGGCGGCGATAGGCGCGTAGCATACAGCCGTAATCGCCCATCGCTTTCCCGGTGGTTCGCTGGATCAGATGGTTAATTAAACGTGAGGCGGTTTTACGGAACACGCTGTCCTGACGATTCTGTCGCACAGTGCCCACAACGTCGTAACCCTCTTCGGCTTTCGCCACCAGCGCCGGGATCTCTTCCGGCGGGTTTTGCAGGTCAGCATCCAGGGTGATGATGAGATCCCCGGTGACATGGCTGAACCCGGCCATGATGGCCGAGTGCTGGCCGTAGTTACGGTTCAATAACACTGCCACGACGTGGCTGCCGGGGGCTTGGGCCGCGTCAACCAGCATGCTGGCGGAGTTGTCCTGACTGCCGTCGTCGACCAGCAGAATTTCATAATCTTTACCCACGGCATCGCAGGCGGCGGTGGTGCGACGAATCAATTCCGGCAGGCTTTCCTGCTCGTTATAGACAGGGATCACGACCGACACTTTAAGAATGGGTGTGGCTTCAAACATGGCTATCGCCCCGCAATCTGGTGAAGTTCGGCGATAACACGTGTGACGTCGTCATCGGTCATATCCGGGAAAAGAGGGAGAGAACAGATTCGTGCGCTGTTCCAGTCCGTATTCGGTAACGACACGTCCGGGAAATGCTCGCGGTAATATTTCTGTGTGTGAGCCGCGCGGAAATGTAAACCAGTGCCGATACCGCGGGCTTTCAGGGTTTCCATCAGTGCATCGCGGGTAAGGCCACAGCGTTCTTCGTCTACGCGGATGATAAACAAGTGCCAGGCATGCTCATGCGGCCATGCGGGGAGTGCCAGCGGAGCAAAGGGTGTATCCGCCAGTTCACGTAAGTAGCGTGCTGCGATCTCTGCCCGACGCTGATTGGCATGCTCGAGTTTACCCAGCTGGACAAGGGCCAGCGCGGCGTTGATATCGGCCAGATTGTATTTATATCCGGGAGCTATGACTTCCGCTTGCGGGGCGCGACCGTGGGTCTGGCGGTCATAGGCATCAACGCCCAGACCGTGAAATTTCAGGCTGCGTGCACGCTGAGCCAGCGTGTCGTCGTCAGTCACAATCAGCCCGCCTTCTGCGCAGGTCATGTTTTTGATGGCATGGAAGGAAAAAATAGCGGTGCCGCGCCAGCCGATGTGTTTCCCCTTATAGCGGGTTCCCGCAGCATGTGCGGCATCTTCAATAACAGGAATATTATGCTTTTCGCCCAGCGCATATATCGCGTCAATATCAGCCGGTGCGCCAGCGTAATGGACAGGGATAATGGCTTTGGTGCGTGGTGTGATCGCGGCTTCCACGGCATCTGCGGTGACCATTAAGGTGTCCCGGTCCACGTCGACCATGACCGGTGTAGCTCCCAGCAGAACAATCATATTCAGTGTCGAAACCCACGTCATTGATGGTGTAATGACTTCATCACCTGGACCGATGTCCAGCGCCATCAGTGTGACGTGCATACCGGCAGTGGCTGAACTCACAGCAATGGCATGACGGTTGCCGGTCAACGCGCAAAATGCGGCTTCCAGTTCCTGGTTTTTAGGACCTGTCGTTATCCAGCCTGATTTGAGGACATCCTTAATCGCAGTTAATTCATCCTCGCCCATTGAGGGGCGGGAAAAAGGGAGAAACTCATGCATTATTTTTCCTTACCGTTACTGGCAATGAATTCGCACTGTATTCAGGGACAGGCAGAAAGCCCATTTAAAGTGGAAGTTCATCTCTAGATTATGAGTTGTTTATTAACTCAACCTTAAGAGAGTTTTAATCTCCACTAACGTTCATTTAAAAGAGTTTCTGTTTAGCTTGTGTTGATGAATTTGATATGGGTGTCCTTAGTGTTTTCTATTTATTCCATTAAAATCAGCCTGTTAGGGGTTTTCTTGAGGCGAGAGATACTATTGCAACAACGTCGGTTGCTATTGTGTGTTTTTGTTACGGATCGCGGTTTCGTTTAATTAATGTTGATAGTCATTCCTTTGTCATTAAGTTGTCATTTAGGTTTATTACGAACATTTAATTAATAAAAGTTCCTGTTTAAATTAAGATAATAGACTCCTTTAACCAGATGTCAGTTTTTAAAACGTTGTTTAGGTGATTTAGATCACTAAATGGGCTTCGCTTTGACCATTTTATAAATGTGACCTCTATATTTCACTTTTTAAAGGCTTTGAAATCAGTACATTGAAAGAGTGTAGTGAGCAACTGGTTTTTTTGTTGTGGTGAGAAAAGAGACAATGTGTCAGGTGATGACCCCATCCATGCAGCATGCCGGATGGGGCGCGTTAATCGTGGTTAAATGAATCCGTCGTCGTCATTATTGCTATCGAAGTCATCATCGTTGCTCTGATCGATGAAGCTATTATCGTTATAGTCATTCGGATCGATAAAGTTGCGGTCCGAGGTTTCCATAAAGTTGCTCTGGCTGAAATTGCCGACATTCGGATCCTGGGTAAAATTCGCTACCGGCTCGATCGGTTGTTCGATGATGTTGACGATCTCTTCCGGCTGCGAATGGTGGAACATACTGGTCAACATATCTGCCAGCACCACTCCGCCCGCGACACCTGCTGCGGTTTGCAGAGCGCCAGACATAAACCCGCCCGCACGCGAAGGTGCCGCCGCAGGGGGCTGCGCATAGCCTTGAGCAGGCGCTTGCTGCGGCGTATTCCAGCTGTTTGTCGGCTGCTGGGGCTGGTTTTTACCGCCGCCGAACAGGCTGCTAAGAAAGCCTCCGCTGGCAGGTTGCTGGGTTTTGAGCGTCGCAACTTCGTTTTGCAATTCCTGAACCTGGGCGTGCAGGCGTTTCAATGCCGCTTCCTGAATCAGGATCGATTGCGTCATATAGTAAGCTGCGGCAGGTTGTTGTCGGACGAATTCGCTAATAAGCCTGTCTGCCTGTGCGTCCCGTGCACCACTTTGCTGTTCCGCCTGTTTCAGACGCTGAAAAAGCCCCTCAATAAGCCGTTGTTCTTCAAGTTGCATAGCAAAACCTCAGATGCAGGGAGTGATGATAAGCGTGCTCAGTGCATGCGCCTCTTGAACAATGTTAGCTTACTGTTAATGACGGGAGTACAAACGGAACATCAACAACACGAAAAGCATCGCAATAATTTCACCGCCGGTAGGTTTACTGCTCCCCATTTTTTGTGGTGGTTAAAAAATAGACTCTCCAGGATGAAACAATGATGCGCCCCACACTTTTTTACTTTCTCCTGGCATAGTGTAGAGCCATCTTCCAGGAGGGCATGGCCATGAAAAGGTTACTAATATGTTGCATCTTCGGTAATACAGCGACAACGCTGGCGAAGAAAATGCAGACCGTCGCGGATGCACGGCGTTATCAGATCCAAATTAGTGGGATCGGGGCTGAGGGATTTGAGAGTATCGCCCCAGCGTTTGATTGTTTTCTTGTTGCCCCACATATCCAGTACAAACTTAACGAGCTTAAAAATCTGATTAGAGAAGGGCAGCCGATTCAGATTATTGAAAGCTATCCTTATGCTGCAATTGACGCAGAAAAGATTCTGGATTTTGCTATCGAACATATGGAAGAACTCACGGATTAATCGCTTGCAACGTCAACACAATTTGTCTGTGTTGTATTCCACACTAACGACTCAGGGATGAGTCGGCTTATTTAAATGAGGCTTCCTTATTTCACTCCCACTGTCTGCACATTAATTACCCCAGCAGCATCAGCATCTCTTTCCTGTTACTGAACCCTCAAACCATTGCTATTTCATATTTTCCCCAGGGTTTTTCACTTCGTATAGTGATTCTGTTCGAGATTCCACCTCTACCGTGCCGAACAAGAGTGCGACGGGCATGAGGACGTTTTGCTGCACTTTATCATTATCATTCGCGAGGGACTCATGCGGCGCATAAAACCTTTCTCTTTGGGTGCCCTGCTCGGCACCGGCTTTGCCACCATCATTGTCATTGGGCTATTGGTTGCAGTCTTTGGGCGCCTGGAATTGATTAATACCAGTCGGCACATTGAATATTATGAGAAGTACCATCTGACCAATCTGCTGGGCATGCAGGCATTAAAAGACAATCTGAATGATGCCACTAAGGCCACCTTTATTATGGTATTTCAGGATGATGAAAAAAGTCAGATGGAAGAAGAGAAACTGACCGAACAAGCTATCGGGCGTAACGACGCACTGGTAAGGCAACTGCAGCAAAATATTCGTGATACCGATGTACTGGATATGCTGGAGAAATTCAAAACGACCCAGCAGGAGTATATCAATATTGTCCGTCAGACCGTTGGACTGGCAAAAAATGGTCAAATGCTGGATGCCCAGTCCCAGGCGGTGGATAAAATGCAGCCGCTACAAGTACGATTATTTGAAGAAATCTCGGGCATGATCGAAACCCAGCAGGCGAGTACCACGGCGGCGGCGGCCATCTCGACAGGGAGCGCACGTGCATCGGGTAATTTGCTGTTAATTATCGCCGCAGTGGTTGCCTTCTTGGGTGTGGTAATCGCATGGGTCTCGACACGCTATATCAAACGTCAGTTAGGGGGCGAACCGGCTTATGCGCTGGAAGTGGTCCGGGAAATAACCCAGGGCAATCTGGCGGGTCATGTTCGGCTGGTTAACAATGACAGCAGCAGTTTACTGGCGGCGATGGAAGAGATGCGACAGAGTCTGAGCAGTATCGTGACGCAGGTGCGCGAAAGCAGTGAGTCGATATCTGCCGGGGCCAGCGATGTGGCCGCAGGGAGTACGGATTTGAGTCAACGCACGGAACAGCAGGCCGCCAGTTTGCAGCAGACAGCGGCCTCTATGGAGCAAATTGGTCAGGCTATTCGCCAGAATGCGGACACGGTACGAGTTACCAATCAGCAGGCTAACACCGCCAGTGGGATCGCGGCGAAGGGCGGGGAGGCGATTGAAAATATCGTGCGTACCATGGATGAGATAAGCCAAAGTTCACGGAAAATCAGCGAGATCATCGGTGTGATTGATGGAATCACTTTCCAGACCAATATCCTCGCACTCAACGCTGCCGTTGAGGCAGCCCGGGCGGGTGAGCAGGGACGAGGTTTCGCCGTGGTCGCTGGTGAAGTACGTTCGTTGGCCCAGCGTTCAGCGTCGGCAGCAAAAGAGATTAAGGCGCTGATTCAGGACAGTATCGATCGGGTAGATAATGGCACCGCATTGGTTAACCACGCAGGCACAACCATTGGAGAACTGGTTCGTCAGTCTCACCATGTGGCAGGCATGATCGATGAAATTGGTGTCACGACTCAGGAGCAAGAACTGGGGGTCAGCCAGGTAAATGATGCCATTACTCAACTGGATCGTGTGACACAGCAAAACGCAGCTCTGGTTGGGGCTTCAAACGGTGCTGCGGAAGAGTTGCGCGACCAGGCACGACATCTGGTCGAACTAATGAGTGTATTTCGTACCGACAACCTTCGGGGGGCTCAGGCTGTCGGTTAAACCCGCAATTAGCAGGCAGCCAGTAGGCGATTAACCCGGCTGATTCTGCCTGCGCCATGCGCCCGGTGGCATATTATATTTTTTGCTGAATATACGGGTAAACGTCTGTTGTGAATCAAAACCATATTTGGTTGAGATGGTGATAATGGATTCATTGGTTGCCCATAAATCATAGGCAGCATTTTCCAGTTTCTTATTCCGAATATAAACGCCCAGTGGGGTTGCGGTAATTTCATGGAAAAGACGTTGCAGGTGCCATTTAGAATACCCGGCGCGGGTGGCGACATCCTCAATACGTAGGGGTTTGTCGATATTGTTATCAATCCATGTCTGGACATCGCGGATTACGGCTTGTTGCATGGCCATAGGTTTTGCCCTCTATGCAGAATGTCAGTAACGTCTGATGACATTGGATGGGTATTTTAAAACAGGGCGGCTGTCTGAAGAGTGACGCGAAAATGACATTCCTGACAGGTTTGTAACTTACATTTAATATTTTGTATGCATTTACTGCGAAATTAAAATAAATGTATATTTATGTTATCTGACACTATTGTTATTATTTCGACAGGGAACTGTAAGCTCCATCTCCTAAAGTGATTTCTGTCAGCGAATTTTCCTGACGTATCAATTTGCGAGGTGGAAATATGAAGATGACAACATTAATTCTTTCTGCGGCATTAACCGGACTGTTTTCGGTGGGTGCACTGGCAGCGACACAAGTGAACTCAGGTGGCGGTATGGAAAGAGTCGGAACCGTGTCTGTAACGGGGGCGACAACGCTGTCGGGTTTGAATGACGAGTTGGCGCAAAAAGCGGAGCAGGCTGGGGCAAGTTCCTACCGCATTATTGCGGCAGGGGGGAATGATCAACTCCATGGCGTCGCCGAAATCTACAAATAATCACCAGAACAGGAGGGAATCTCCTCCTGTTTTCTGTTCTTCTCAGGCGTTTTTGAGTGCACTCTTCTCTTCGTTTTCTGTGGCAAAGGTGGCTGCAACAGTACTGCTGCCTTTGCCCTTATTGTTCATCGCCATCGTCAGGCCAAAGGTATTAACTCCCCGATCGCTGGTGACAAAAACCTCGCCACGGTGCATCAACGCGACGGCTCTGACAATCGACAGACCCAGACCGTGGTGGGTATCGCTGCGGGTGCGCGAAGAATCCACGCGGTAGAAACGCTCGAACAGGCGCTCCCGGTGTTCAGCGGCAATCGGCTCCCCTTCATTAGCCACCGCGATAAAGGCATGGTCGCGGACCTGACGTAAAGAGACCGTCACCACCGTACCGGGTTTCGCGTGGCGTGCACCGTTTTCCAGCAGATTGGCGAGCGAGCGGTGGAACAGGCGGCGGTCAATACAGGCCACCACATCCCCCATTACCTCAATGCTGAGCGATTTTTCAGCGAACGACGGCTCAACGTATTCGACGGTTTTCCAGGCCTCTTCACGCAGTGACACTTCGGTTAATTGCGTGGCGTGTTCGCCTGCCTGCGCATGTGACAGGAACAGCATGTCGTTGACAATAGAGGTCATGCGTTCCAGCTCTTCCAGGTTGGATTCGAGTAAATCTTCCAGTTCCGTCATCGAGCGTTCGCGCGATAAGCCCAACTGCGTTTGCCCGATAAGGTTAGTCAGCGGAGTACGCAGTTCGTGGGCGACGTCGGCATTAAAACTTTCAAGCTGCCGCCAGGCGACTTCCTGACGCTCAAGGACGCCGTTGAAGGATTCAGCCAGTTTTTGTAGCTCATCCGGCAGTGCGGCGCTGTCCAGCCGTTGACCACTGACGCCAGGTGCGAGTTTATGTGCCTGTTTGCTCATCGAATTGATCGGTTTCATGCCGACACGGGCAATCATAAAGCCGAGCAGAGCGACCACTACCACACCGCCTGCCATGATGAGCAGTAAGGTGCGGGTAAATTCGCTGAGCGTGCCCATGTAAGGCGTCGAATCAATGGCAATCACGTAACGGATGTCAGGGCGCTCGCCTCTGGCTGGAATATTTTTGATCAGAATATAGAGCGAGCAGGCCTCTTCGGTGGGGCCTGGCACCTGGTGAAAACCTTCGCTGAGGGAGGCCCAACTGACGCCACCGGGTGGTTCTCCGCCGACCCGAAAACGGGGATCGTCGCTCAGCGCCCAGTACTGCACTCGTCCACCTTCGGAGGTGGTCATGTCAGCAAATTTGGTCGAGAGCATATGCCAGCTCTCCAGATTGGTACGAGAGGCGAGCCAGGGCTCCATCAGGGATTCGCGAAACAGCAACTCGTTGTACATCTGGTTTTGCAACGACGCATGCAGGGTGTGGCGCAAAAGCATCCCGAACGCCGAGACAATAAGCACGGCGGCCAGGGCAAACATTAACGCGAGGCGTCCTGAAATCGAACGTTTGATCATACATCTGTCTCTATCTGGAAGGGCGCTCCGGCCGGGTTTCAAGGACATATCCCATACCGCGAACCGTATGCAGTAACTTCACGTCGTAGGGGGTATCCACTTTTGCCCGCAGGCGCTTAATGGCCACTTCGACCACGTTGGCATCACTGTCAAAATTCATGTCCCACACCTGCTCGGCGATCATCATTTTCGAGAGGATCTCGCCTTTGTGCCGTGCCAGCAGGCTTAACAGCGCGAACTCTTTGGCGGTAAGCTCAAGTCGATCGCCCGCGCGGGATACCCGCCTGGCGAGAAGGTCAAGGTGCAGGTCGTGGATTTGCAACTGGGTGGCATCAGCACCGTCGCTGGGGCGGCGGCGCAGCAGTGCCTGAATGCGGGCGACCAGTTCGATAAGCGAAAAGGGTTTGGGCAGATAGTCGTCAGCGCCGTGGCGCAGGCCTTTTACCCGCTCATCGACGGAACCGCGCGCGGAGAGCATCAGCACCGGGGTATTTTTGGATGCCCGCAGCCCTTTTAACACGCTATAGCCGTCCAGCCCCGGTAGCATCACATCCAGCACGATAGCGTCGTAATCGTATTCAATGCCCAGATGCAGGCCCTCCGTCCCGTTTGCGGCGACATCGACGGTAAAACCCAGTTCACTGAGTGCCCGGTAAATATAGGAAGAGGTCTTCTCTTCATCTTCAACCAGCAGGAGTCGCATTATCGTGTCTGCCTTTCTCGCGACGGAATTTCGTCATTATGAGGATAATATTAACTGCGCATCACCAACAGGAGGCTGACAATATTCTGACAAAAATGTCAGTTTGGGGCGAAATCAGGCGGGGGGAAAATTGCACAAAATCAACGCGAGGACAATCAACGGCAAAATACATTATCCTGCTAACGGTTTTTTGGTATAACAACTTTTCATTCCTGTAAGACCTCTACCTGTCCGTGGGGGTTATCCATGCTGAGGGTGCCTTATGGCCTCGTCTGATACAGCCCAGGCAGAAACGCCTCGGGAAGAGATAAACAGTTCCGGACGTATTTCCGGCCTGGCGTTACTGGTTGCCAGTGCGTTTTTTATGGAGTTTCTCGACGGTACGGTGATTGCCACGGCCTTGCCGGATATGGCAAAAGCGTTTGGCGTTTCGGCTATCGATCTGAATATTGGTATCAGCGCCTATCTGCTCACCCTGGCAATGCTTATCCCTGCCAGCGGCTGGGTGGCGGAGCGCTTTGGTGCCCGCACGGTATTCAGCCTGGCGCTGCTGATTTTCACCGTGGCCTCACTACTTTGTGGGCTAACCCATAATGTCACCGAATTCGTTTTGATGCGTATTCTACAGGGCGTGGGTGGGGCGATGATGGTACCCGTCGGGCGTTTGGTGGTGCTGCGCACGACGCCCAAAAATCAACTTATTAAAGCCATTGCGACCCTGACCTGGCCCGCGCTGGTGGCCCCGATTATTGGCCCGCCGCTGGGCGGGTTTATTACCACCTACGCCAGTTGGCACTGGATCTTTTTCCTTAATGTGCCGCTGGGGATCGTGGCGATTGTGCTGGCGCTGCGCATGATGCCGGGGCTGACCGCTGAAGAGAAACGACCGTTTGATCTGCAAGGCTTCCTGGCGACGGGCATCACCATGATGTGTCTGGTAGCCGGGCTGGAAATGTTCAGCCAGCAGCATGTCAGTCTGGCGAGCGCAGCGGCGACCCTTGTTGTCGGGCTGCTCGCTCTGGTCTGGAGTTTGCGCCATTTGCGCCGGGCTCGCACGCCGCTGATTAGTCTGACGGCACTGGCGGTTCCATCGTTTCGTGTCACTATGCGCGGTGGTTTCATTCTACGCGCCACCATCAGTTCCGCTCCCTTTATGCTGCCTCTGATGTTCCAGGTTGGATTCGGGATGAATGCGTTTGAAGCCGGGGCGCTGGTGCTGGCCGTGTTTGCCGGGAACCTGGCGATGAAGCCAGCCACTACGCCACTGATTCGCCGCTTTGGCTTCAAAAAACTGCTGATTGGCAACGGTGTGGTATGCGTCTTGTCGCTCTTTTTCTGCGCCTTCCTGGTTCCTGATTCCCCGCAGATGCTGACACTGGCACTGTTGTTTATTGGTGGATTAAGCCGCTCCATGCAATTTACCGGCATCAGTTCGCTGGCTTTTGCTGAGGTGCCCGCCAGTGAGATGAGTTCTGCCAATACGCTGTTCAGCACGTCTCTGCAACTGGCGAGCGGGTTAGGGGTAACGATGGGGGCGCTAAGTATTCGTGCAGGCGGTCTGCTCACCGACTGGCTGGGGTATGAAGATGTTCAGGGAATGGCGTTCAAACTGGGCTTCGTGATTATCGCCCTGATAACGGCAGTGGGGTTGTACGATATGACCCGCCTGGAAGCCAGCGCGGGGAATAATATTTCGCGCAAAGCCTGACGTGTCGGGCGGGCAGGAAAGCTGCCCGCCCGGATACCATTTAACGACCGACGCGCGCCCGCAGCTCTGCCGGGTAACGCTCACCCGTAATGCGGATGGCTTCCAGCGCCGTGTTAATACGGCTCAGATCGCTGATGGTCAGCGAGAGCTCCGCAGCGGCGAGGTTTTCCTGCAAACGCGGCAGTTTGGTGGTGCCCGGGATAGGGACAATCCACGGTTTTTGTGCCAGTAGCCAGGCCAGCGCAATCTGTGCTGGTGTGGCCTGTTTTTCACCAGCGAGGGTGTGCATCAGGTTAACCAATTGTTGGTTTGCTTCTCGCGCTTCGGCGGCGAAACGGGGCACTTTGTTGCGAAAATCACTCTGATCGAAGGTGGTTTGCGCATTAATCGCGCCGGTCAAAAAGCCTTTGCCCAGCGGGCTGAAGGGAACAAAGCCGATATTCAGTTCTTCCAGTACCGGGATAATTTCCTGTTCCGGATCACGCCACCACATCGAATACTCGCTTTGCAGGGCCGCAACGGGCTGTACGGCATGGGCGCGGCGAATCGTCTGCGGTCCTGCTTCTGACAGGCCAAAATGCTTCACTTTGCCTTCGTTAATCAGGTCTTTTACCGTTCCCGCCACATCTTCAATAGGCACGTCCGGGTCGACGCGGTGCTGGTAGAGAAGGTCAATGACATCCGTTTTCAGGCGACGTAGCGATCCTTCAACGGCTTCGCGAATATGTTCCGGTCGACTGTTCAGAATCTGCTGTTTGTTGTCTTCACCGAAAGTGAAACCGAATTTGGTGGCGATAACCACCTGGTCACGGATGGGCTTCAACGCTTCGCCCACGACTTCTTCATTCAGATACGGGCCATAAACTTCAGCGGTATCAAAAAAGGTGACGCCCTGCGCGACTGCAGAACGAATAAGTTCCACGGCTTGCTTCGTGTCTGTCGCCGGGCCATAGCCGTAACTCAGTCCCATGCAACCCAGCCCAATGGCTGAGACTTCCAGCCCGTGATTTCCCAGAATGCGTTTTTGCATTGCATGACTCCTCAGTTAAAAGCGGCGGGGTCTTTATTTCCCCTTGAGTTGAACGTCAGGGAGGATCTTAACGCGAAGAGAGGAAGAGGATTAGAGAGGGGAATGCACTAAAGCTTATGAATTTAGTTCACTAATATAATGTGTCATTAATTATACCGCTTTTCGGCAGTATGTCTGATGAAATGGCTGTTCTTCAGTAAAACGTCGTTTCAGCTTTGTCTTAGTTGCCATTGTTGTGATGAATAAGTAAAACTCTTACATAAGTCGCATCGCAAATGGATGCGCTGCCATGCAATCGTGTTTCAGCGGGTGGACACCCTCACCTGGCCCTGGCTGTCCGGGCGGATTATGGGCATGCGGATAATAACTATGAATGATAAGAAAAAGCAGGAAAAGCTTCAGAATGAGAATGTGGAGCACCTGTATGAATTACTGAATTACAACTCAGATTGGGTGTGGGAAGTCGACGCTCAGGGGCGTTATACCTGGTCCTCCGATGTTGTTACCGACTTACTTGGCTTTCCGCCAGAAGAGGTGATTGGCAAAACCCCCTTTGATTTTATGCCACCAGGCGAAGCAGAGCGTGTAGCTCGCGCGTTTCTCGAAATTGTGATGGAAAAAAGGGCGTTCTCCGGGCTGGTCAATCGTAACCAGCGTGCCGATGGGCGCGTCGTTGTGCTGGAAACCAGCGGCATTCCTTTGTTTGATGAAAACGGGGAGTTGCGTGGTTACCGGGGCGTAGATCGTAATATCTCGAATTTAGGTGAACGTGTTCTGCAGCTCGAAACCATCTATGAGACCACGCCAGTGGCGCTCTGCATGATAGACCGACATGGTCACCTGGTGATGTCCAACAAAGCGATGACGCAGTTACTGAGCAATGATTCGCAGGAGTTAACCCAGCGGCATCTTTCTGAACTGATGCCGGAATTCTGGCACCTGTTTGAGGAAGATTTTGCGCTGGCCGATATGGGGGAGAGCATCCCTGGGCGAGAAATTATTTGGCACGATCGCTGTTACGATACGCAATCCATCGCGGTGAGCGATGCCAGCAGCAATGTGGTGGGGCTGTCGGTGACCTGGGTGGATATTACCGCACGTCGCCAGGCAGAACAGAAGCTCGCGGGGGCGAATCAGGTTCTGCAGCGACATGCCCAACACGACCACCTGACCGGGTTATTCAACCGGCGTTACATGGATGAATGTCTGCTTAACGAGATCTCCCGTTCATACGAAGAGAAGTTTCCGCTCTCGCTGTGCCTGGTCGATATCGACTTCTTTAAACTTTATAACGACAGCCAGGGGCACCAGGCGGGTGATGAGTGCTTACAGATTGTTGCGCGGTCATTGGTCTCATCCTTGATTCATAGTGATGACAACGTCAGCCGATACGGCGGTGAAGAGTTTCTCGTCATTCTCCCGGATACCAATAAAGCGGCGGCACTGGCTGTTGCGGAGCGGCTTCGTCAGCAAATTAATGCGCTCAAGCTGCCACACTCCTCAAGCCCGTTGGGTTTTTTGACCATTAGCGTTGGGGTCGCGACACTGGATTGCGAAAGCGTACTCTCGCAGGATACCCCTCAGCATATGATTGCCAGTACACTGATTAACCGCGCTGATAATGCCCTTTATGCAGCGAAAAAGCAGGGGAGAAACCGGGTTGTTGTGGCCGGGAAAAATACCCCGGAATGAAGATTGATTCAGGTGACAAAAAATACCCCTTCTGAAGGGAAATCCAACTCTTCAGAAGGGGAGACCATATGGCCATTCGTTACAAAAGCCCCTTCAAAATAGTTAGCCTGCGAGCAAAAGTCTTATGTATAAATAATTTTCATGAATAATTATTACCGGGTTTATTCCCTTATGGAATTTCCAGTATGCAGTGACAGAAGAGCGGCTAATGGAGAGGATTAGTTGTAATTCATGATGATTTCAATCATCGAGTTGGCTGGACCCGGGGAGATGGTCGTTCCTGTTCTTATATATCGAGCGGACATTTTGATCACAGGTGAGGGCATTTCTTGCCCTAATGCATAGTAGCCGGACTGATACTGATTATTTATCGTGCTGGCTAATACCGGAACATTAAACGTCACCGGATTTGCGGGGTCACTTTCCGAAAGTGTCGATCTGTCTCCCCACGCAAGCTGGATACCATAACCGCTGGCTCCACTGCCATTCAATGCAATCGTGCCCTCAATTAAATTTCCCAAAAAATCGTGTGTCATGATGTTTGTTCGAGGCACAACCATAAGCGTGAGGTTGGCATTGCGGGTGTTATTCGCAGGGTTGCTCGTCGCATTCGCTGTCAGGGTGTTATAGCCGTAGGCTTTCGGGCAGGTCAGGGTAAAATCAGCATTAACCCAGGGTGATGCACGTTTTACAGCAGAGTGGTGCCAGGTTCCCATTAGCACGGTTTTACCCGAACTCAGGTTGCAGGTTGGCCCTTTGAGGTTAACCGTCCCAGTGGGAATCAAACTGTTGATGATTAAAAAGCCTTTGGAAGCATCCAGAAGACGTTCCGGGTTAGGTGTCGTGATAGGTTGGGTCGGTGAGGGACCAATAACCTGTGTTATTTCCGGGCCGACGAAATTGAGTTCGCCAGTCGTTTCTGTCCCTTGCCCCAGTTTTCCGGGGGTTTTCCATAACCATGCGTAATAGTGCAGGTCAATCACCCCGGCACTCCAGGCGCCATTAAACTTGAATGTGGTATCGGGGTAGGCCTTTATCGGCTTGTTTTTATCACCTGATCCGGCCATAGGATCGTTGCCGAAGACTGAAATCCCTAGGCCGTTGATCGACGTTGGATAAATATAATGCGTTAATCCATTAACCACGCGAATATAAGGCGTCGTTCCCCCAGGTAAATTTGTTAACGTTAAGGCATATTGTGTTGTGGCTCCGGTACATAACCCCAATCCACCTTTATTTGAACGAGCGAAATAATAGAGCTGTGTAAAATCAGGAATATTATCGCTTAACGTCATATTAACGCTCGGGATCGGTTCTGACGTACTTTGGGTACCATTGATCAATTTGCATGAGGGGGCTGCAAAGAGATCAATGGAGGCCGTTGACAGGATGAAAAGTAAAAAAAAATGTTTGAGCATAATGAGATAACAGCGAATTAATTAGGGAAATAATACCAGCTACTCAGGCGATGGTGTTGGATAAAGTGATTTTACTCCGTTCTGACGACATTATTTTCAGCAGCGGTAAAAAGGGGAGGGTACTGAACAGTCTGAGAGGACCGTTCCTCGTACGACTGCATTTTCTGCAATCGGGTGTCACAATAAAGGGGGCTCACAATGGCGCTATTCACGCGATAGCCTTTGTTATCGACCCGGCTGATAAAGTCATCATCAATGCCCATTCTGCTGAGCGTCAATTTAAGATCCTGCATCACCTGCCACAGGCGTGAGGCTGAAGAGCGTAAGCCATATTTATCCCACACATTAATCATTAACCGCTGCGTGGTAATGACGCCCTTATCGGCGTTGGCCAGCAAAAACATCAACAGACGTAACTTGGTATCACGCAAAGGGATTCTGCTGCGTGTTCCTGGTTTTATCTTCACACCCGTGTTGATCAAATGTTTATGAATAATGTCAAATTGAATGTCCTGACCTATATAGTAGCCGAATAATACTTTGTTCATTATTCTCATCCTTGATAGATAATACGTGAAACAGAGAGAGATATAAGCAATGACTGCGCGGGTAGTATACGGACTTGGTGAGTAAGGGGAAGTGTAATAAGTATTTCGTAGTGTGATTTCGTAAAGAATATATTCCCCGTAATTATAGAATTAGCTTTTATATTTCCCAGGTGTTTATTTTATCAATATTAATTCTTCTTTTGCGAAAATCCTGCAACATAAATTACATTCGCCTTACTGAAAATGACTATTGTATACCAACATGGTTCCATGTCTAACTTTCTGTTTTTTAAATAAATAAATTTTAGTTCGTTTTGTGTTGTCCAAAAAAAGCGAAAAAAAATACAGAAAAAAATGAATAAATAATTTGATGTTAGTCAAAAACCCATAACATGAAAGACATTAAGTGCTAGTTGATTCCGTTTGTTTTGGTTTTTTTAACTGGTTTATATGATTTTTTTGGTTTTATATGTTTATTATTGCGATGGTTATGACTGTTTCGCATTTAAAGATAAATTTGCTACCGAAAAGATGGCGTGTCGCTAAGAAATCTCTTGCTGGGTCCGACTTGCCTGTCGCCGAAAGTGTTGATAGCGGCACGCCGTCTTTATCTGCTTACTCATTAAGCAAATGGACGTTTGCATTTTTTATCTCAATTATGGGACATCACAATATGAAAAAGCTTCTGATTGCATCATCTGTCATGGCAGCACTGACCATGGGTGCGGCGCATGCTGACCCGCTGACCCTGAACGGCGGCACCATTGAATTTATCGGTGAAATCACCGACACCACCTGCTGGGTGGGTGTTGACGGTACGTCTACTGCTGGGACCACAGCTGCCGTTGCAGGATCTTCGACCGATGCCGGCAACCTGGTTCTTCTGCAGCCAGTGGCAAAAAACCTGTTAGCCGCTGCGGGCGATCATGCGGGTAGAACCAATTTTAAAATCGCGGTTCGTGCTGATATTGCAACTGGAACTGAGGAATGTACGTTGGGAAATATTGCAGTAAGAAACGATGACAACATTCCGACGGGGTCTTCAGTACAGGTGAGCAAAGTTCGCGCAATATTTGGTAGTGCGCTGTCATCAACGAATAATGTAAACAACTATCTCAGCCCAACTGCAGGCACCCATGCTTCATATAACTACGCCAACGTCGACCCTGCGACTGGTTATTTAAATAACCTTTCTGAAGTCACAGGGGGTAATGGCACGCGTAGTTTCGATCCTACCCTGGGTGTTTCCCCGAATGGCAATGCGACCAATGTGAAATTGCGTCTGCTGAACGATGACGGCACAGTGATTAAAGTGGGTGATGCGACCAGCCAGATGGCAAGTAACACTTCTGCGACTGTTACAGGAGGGACTAAGACTCTGCTGCCGTATGCCGTTGATTATATTGCCGTCAATGGCGCTGCGACAGCCGGTATGGTACGTAGCTTTGTAACTTACGATTTATATTACGAGTAATGCCACAAGGGGCAAATATTGCCCCTTTCTTTTTTAAAACAGGAGTCTATATGGGATTGCGCCATTATTTTAAATGCGCTGCGGTAGCCCTCATCGCGTTGGCGACCTGTGGCGTACAACTTGCACAGGCAAGTGTGATTCTGAGTGGTACCCGCGTGATTTATAACGGGAAGAAAAAAGAGGTTACTGTTACCGTTACGAATAGCAATAAATCACCCGTTTTAATTCAAAACTGGATGGATGCTGGAATGGACAAAGCGGTGCCAGAGAAAGTCTCTGTTCCCTTTGTTTTAACCCCACCAATTAATCGTGTCGATGCAGGTAAAGCACAAACACTGCGTATTACTTATTTAGGTTCACCGCCTTTACCGAAAGATAAAGAATCCATCTTTTGGGTTAATGTGTTGGAAGTACCAGCTAAGGTCAAAGGAATAAAAGAAGATCAAAGCCGCCTGAATATTGCATTTCGTTCGCGGATTAAATTATTTTACCGTCCGGAAGGATTAAAAGGTAATGCCTTGCAGGCTATCGGTCAATTGACATGGAAGCCAGCCAATGAGGGGGTTAATGTCACGAACCCAACCCCTTATTATGTTTCGATGCAAGTTATTCAGTATGGTGGTAAAACCATTGACGGGAGAATGATCGCTCCTGGTGAAACCCAGCATTATAAATTTCCGGACGTCAGTAGTGTGACGGATGTAACTAAAATAACTTATCACGCAATTAATGATTATGGCGCATTGACGTCTGCACAGCCTAAAGCAAATTAATAATATCAAGACCTCTGGACTTTATGGTTAATGGATTAACAGATTTTGGAGCTTCTCATGGAATTGTTTAACGCCAGATGTAAAACATCGCCATTTTGTGGTCGTTTGTCACCTGTGGCGTTATCATTATTAATAGCTTTCCCGGTGTGGGGAGAGGAAGCCGCGAATAAAGATGTAGAAGAGATAGCAGCTGCTAATCCGGGTGAATATTCACGTAATGTGGTCGAATTTGAAGACGATCTGTTACGCATGATGGGCAATAATAAAGTTGACCTCGATCGTTTTGCACAGGGTTCCAGCGCTTCGCCGGGCAAATACCGTATCAGCGTATACCTCAATGACATGCCAATTGTGAACAGTGAAGAAGTGGAGTTTAAAGAGGGAGCAGACAAACGTGTCTACCCTTGTTTAAGCCCAAAGCTGGTTCGCCTTATCAATTTAAAAGAAGATCGTCTTGAGACCGAAGCTCGTGAAACCATTGAAGCGGCGCATGAATGTACCGATCTTGAAAAACTGATTCCCCAGGCCAAAGTAGACTTCGACAGCGGCGAGCAGCGCCTGGACATTACGCTTCCTCAGGCGATGGTAAGCCGCGCCATGCGTGGTGCTGTGAGTCCTGAGCTATGGGAAAGCGGCATTCCGGCGCTCACTTTGGGTTACTACCTCAATGGTTACGATTCCAGCTACAGCGGTGGTTATGACTCTCGCTCAATGTTTGCCTCGCTTAACGCCGGGTTAAATATTGGAGCCTGGCAGTTACGCCACAACGGCTCGTATAACTGGGATAAAGATAATGGTGGCGAATACAACGTTTCCAATACCTATATCCAGCGTGATATAGCCGCGTTGCGCAGCCAGTTTGTTGCCGGGGAAAGTAACACCACCGGGCAGATTTTTAGTTCTTTACCCTTCACGGGGGCGAGTATTCGCAGTGACGAACGCATGTTGCCTGACGTACAACGTGGCTACGCGCCAGAAATCCGTGGTATTGCCAAAACCAACGCCAAAGTCACCGTTCGCCAGTTAGGCAACATCATCTACGAAACCACCGTCACTCCTGGGGCATTTATCATTGATGATCTCTACCCGGCAGGCTATGGCGGCGATTTAGATATTACCATTACTGAAGCCGATGGCAGCGTGCAGCAGTACACCATGGCCTATGCCTCGGTGGCGCAATTACTGCGCCCTGGCATTCAGCAGTACAGCTTCACGGCAGGTAAACTGCGCGAAACCAATACTTCTGAAGAACCGATGTTCTACGAAGCCACCTACCAGCGTGGCCTGAATAACTACTTTACCGCCTATAGCGGCTTGCAGTTCAGTAAACATTATCAGTCTGCACAATTGGGTACCGCACTGGGCACTTTCCTCGGCGCGTTAAGTGCCGACGTGACCTATTCCGTCAGCGATGTCGGTGAAAACGGCGGCGGTAAACTGAAAGGGCAAAGCTACCGGATTAGCTACAGTAAACTGATCAACGAAACCGACAGCAACATCACCCTGGCGGCCTACCGGTTCTCCAGTAAAAACTATATGGAGTTCCTCACCGCGTTGCAGGCTCGTGATTATGTGAAAGAGGGTTACAGTGCAGATAGCGTCTGGCGCTCAAAAAACCGCTTTACCATCAGTCTAAATCAGGGGCTACCGCAAGGGTGGGGCAATATCTACACCAGTGCCACTATGGAAAACTACTGGAACAGCAAGCAAGGCTATAACAAGTATTATCAGTTGGGTTATTCCAATAATTTCTGGCGTTTTAATTACAGTTTAAATGTCGGACGCAGTAAATCTGCCTCTGGGAAGGAACAGACCAACTGGTATTTTGGTCTCTCCATGCCGCTGTGGGACAGCTACGAAACCCGCGCGCCGTATCTCAGTCTGCGCTATAACCAGAACAGCGATGGCGGCAAAGGCGAACAGGCGATGCTTTCCGGTACCCTTGGTGAGAACAATAAATACAATTACAACATGACCGCCAGCCACGATAACTACAGCGGTACCTCCAGCAGCTTTGGCGCGGGCTGGCAGGGCAGCGCGGCCACCCTAAACGGCAGTTATAGCAAGGGGCGAAATTACAGCAGTACTTCTGTCAGCATGAACGGTGCGGCGGTGATCCATAGTGGCGGTATTACTTTATCGCCATTTAGCAGTGACACTTTTGCTCTGATTGAAGCCAAAGGTGCGCAGGGTGCGCAGGTCGGCGGCTATGCCAATAACACTATTGATATGTTTGGCTATGCGCTCTACCCGTCGTTGATACCCTATAGCATGAATACTGTTGGCATCGATCCGCAAGGATCATCACTGGACGTTGAGTTCGAAAATACGTCACAAAACGTGGTACCCCGTGCCGGTGCGGTGGTGAAAGTGAAATTTGAGACTCACCGTGGGACAGCCTGTGCTAATCCGCTCTATGTTCGGTGGCGAACCGGTACCCTTTGGCGCTGAAGTCTTCAACGATAAAGATGCCAACGTCGGTACTGTCACCCAGGGCGGGTTGATTTATGCCCGCGTTGAAGAAGACAGAGGCACGCTGATCGTTAAATGGGGTGAAGAGATGCACAACCGCTGCCAGGTCAGCTATGTGCTTGCGCCAGAACCGAAAGACAAAGAGCTGCAGGGTGTGCCACAACAGTTCGAAACACCTTGCCAGACCTATCAGGCTCCGGGGCGGACTACGACGCCGGGTGCGGCACTCGCTGTCAACGCACCTTAACGCTTTCCTTTTAAACCATGTAGTTTTTACTTTCTGGCGGTAACTTCAGGTTACCGCTTTTTTTTACAATCATTGAGCCAGTCTTAATATGGTGAGTTTTTATTCAATAGTCGGCTTCAGATTATTTCTTCGGGTAGCAATAATAAAAAAAGGGATGATCTTTTTATTATTGCTTCTCCACTGCCAAACATCACTTTCGACAGAAATCACTTGTTCTTCAGGGCAAAGCACTGCAGCCACACAGGTTGAAATCGCGCCGGTAAAAATTACCGTCAGCTCGCATATCACGGATTATACCGAGCTTTATCGTATGCAAATTCGAATTGTCGGCGACGTCTCTGCACGCTGTTCCTCTTCTCCAACTGGTGGTAGCGCGGTGATTGGGGCGACGCTCACCAATGTTGCTGGCGCAGGTGACCACTCAAAATCAGGCTATATAATTTTCCCCACCAACATCAGCGGTCTCGGTATTTCCGTGAACAGTCTGGATGCAGCGGGTTCACCCCCCATCCCTGCATGGCCTGCCACTCTGGAGGTGAAAGATGCCTCACCCAATAACCTCAATTACTGGCGTCACCAAAACGTCGCTATTCGTATCTGGAAAGTCCCCGGCGATATTCCATCTGGCTCTTCGCCATTTGCTCTTATCGCCCCCTCTGTTATTCAGGGTGTGATGCCGGGTAGTCCATCCGATAGTTTAGACCCGGCCATCATGACTGCTGACCGCGCATTGGGTACATCTTTTTGGACGCTCAGTGTTCGTGATCTTGTTTCCAGTGCCAGTTTTTACGTGGGCACCTGTAATCTCAGAAACAGCAACCAGACTGTTTTACTGGGAAAACACATGAATTTTAAGCGTTATTCGGACTGGCAAGATGCGACTTTTATTATGGACTGTCCGGTACAAGCCTATGGCTATGGCGGAGTGAATGGCACCACGGCGAATAATAAAAACAAGCCGCCGTCCGTTAAAATTGTGCCTTACACGGCGACGATTTTACATGACCATTTAAGCAATCCTATTAGCGGCACCATTGCGCTGGATCCAGGTGGTGCGGAAGGTTATGGCGTGCAACTTGCGTGGGGAGATTATGCGGCGCAGTCTTCAGGCCTGAACCCGACAAAACCGGTGGTGTTTAATATCCCTGTTTCGGTAAGCACACTGGTCAGCGGTTACCAGACTTCCATTCCCTTAGGAACCAAAGCACCATCCGCCGCGATAAAAATGGCTGCGCGCTTTATACAAACCGAAACCATACCGAAGGCGGGCCATGCACGGGCATCGGTAGAGGTGATTATTAACTACGAATAGGCGGGCGCTTGATGGAAGCGCCCGAAGAGAATTAGTTTATTCCTCCGGTCGGGATCTCATCTGCCCATTGCCCGGCAGTTTTCATCAGTTCAGCTATCACGCTGCGGTTAAGCCCTAATCTATGTCCCAGCGCGCTAACCTCTTCCCATTTATGACCTTCGTACAGAATTGCCAGATGCAGGTAAGGGTAAAGCGGCCCTCGTTGCTCTTTTAGCGCCATCATCACGTTGGCCGAAATATCAATCTGACCAATTAAGTCAGCCATTGGCATTTCAAAAATGCTATCGAGCTGAGAAAAGAGACCCACAATAAACGCATCATCTGACGAATTGCGGCTGATCGAGCGCGCTGCTGCAAGCTCACAGAACTTCCCTCGAATCAGACACTGGTGGTAAATCTCATCTGTTTTGACCACGTTGACGGACGTCAGACAGGCCACCAGCACAAAGCGGCGTAATTCATTGGTACCGAGATAGAAAATGATGTCACGCAGCGACTGGCTGCGGAAGTTATTGATCCCACGCGCATTGAAAACGATGTTTTGCGCGTAACGCATGAGCTTAAAAGCAAGTGCCAGATCCTGCTTTAACAACGCTTCAATTTTGCCAAAATCAGGGGAATCGGCATTGGCTTCTTTCATGAGCTTGAGCGTGACCGTCTGATTCTGGATCAATTTGTTACCCGCGTGGATAACGGGTTTGCTAAAGAAATGGCCCTGGAACAACGTACAGCCGAGGCTGCGATAGCATTCGTATTCTTCGAGTGTCTCCACCTTTTCCGCCAGGAATACGGTTCCTTCCAGCAGGTCGGCTTTGTCCTGCATGTACTGCTGAATTTCATCCGGCGTATTGACCCGTACATCGAACTTAATAATGCTGACGTAGGGCAGGAAATCATTCCACGTATCGCCGAGTTCAAAGTCGTCCAGCGCGATGCGAAAACCATGTTTTGAGAGTTGTTTGACGGTTTTCAGAAGGCGTGGTGTGGGTTCAGCCGTTTCGAGTATCTCAACGATGACGCGATCTTTAGGCAACGTTTCCGCCATGCCCTGGACCAGAAGCTCGTACGGGAAGTTGACAAAAATGGCGCTGTATTCCTTCAGGCGTCCAAGTGGCGCGCCAAGAAATTGTTCGACGATTATCTGAGCAGTGGCATATTCCGGACTAACGTCTGGAAATCGGTTTGTCATGCTGTCTCTGAACAACAGCTCGTAACCGACCGTGTTCATATTTTCATCAAAAATCGCCTGGCGGGCGACAAAAGAAAACATTGGATACTCCATACAGATGCCTGCAAATTTCAAGTCCGGAGACACGACGTAACCGGTTAACCCCATCACTTTCGTTGACGGTCAAAAAAGGTAGCCTGGACGAAAATGGTAAAGACGCGAGTGGGTCATACAAAAGGCAGTATCTTTTGTAAACTTCTGAGGGACTTAAGTCAAATCCCTTGTGCGTAAACAGGGGGCCAAAAAGCAAAATATTTGCGAAAACATCTTACGTGCGAATAAAAAAAAGACCCGGTTGCTTGCAACCGGGTCATTACGCGTCACGCGTCAGACTACTTTCTCGACAATGTCCCGGCTTTTTCCAGCATAGCGTGTAATAACACATTTGCCCCGGCAGAGACTTGCTCCGGTGACGAATATTCTATTTCATTGTGACTGATACCGTCTTTACAGGGAATAAAAATCATTCCAGTTGGTGCGAGCATGCTCATATAAACTGCATCATGACCGGCACCGGAAACAATATCCATTGATGAGTAACCCAATTTTTGTGCGGCACGGCGCACGGCCTCTTTGCAGTCAGGATGGAAAGGGGCTGCGGGGTACTGCGACACTAATTTAAGCTCAACGTCGAGCCCTGTCTCGTTTTCGATTTTTTGTAGAAATGCTTTTAATACCGCATCCATCTCATCGACCTGCGCATCCGTCATATTGCGAAAATCGATGGAGAATTTCACGCTGCCCGGTACTACATTGCGACTGTTCGGATGCACCTGAACCATACCGACCGTGCCGCGGCCATGTGGCGCGAATTGCCCGGCGATGTTAACCACTTCTTGCATAATACGAGTGGCAACGTGTAGCGCATCTTTACGCATCGCCATTGGCGTGGGGCCAGCGTGGGACTCCATGCCAGTAACGATACAGTCATACCAGCGAATACCCAGTACGGCTTGCACCACGCCAATCTCAATATTCTTCTCTTCAAGAATAGGCCCTTGCTCGATATGCGCTTCAAAGTAGGCACCAATGGGATGATCGCCTGGGACGACATCCCCCGCGTAGCCGATGTTAAAGAGCTCATCTTTCACGGTTTTGCCTTCGGTGTCGGTTGCAGCCCAGGCCACCTCCAGCGGGAACACGCCAGCGAACACACCAGAGCCCATCATCACGGGAACAAAGCGCGAGCCTTCCTCATTGGTCCAGAAGACCATTTCAACCGGAGCCTCTGTTTCAATGCCCTGTTCATTAAGGGTGCGAATCACCTCCAGCGCGGCGAGCACACCGAAATTGCCGTCAAACTTCCCGCCAGTCGGTTGGGTATCGATATGGCTACCGGCCACAATCGGCAGCAGTGCGTTGTTGCGTCCGGGACGGCGCATAAACACATTGCCTATCTGATCTATTTCGACGGACAACCCCTCAGCTTTGCCCCAGCCGATCACCCGATCGCGACCCTGACGATCCAGATCGGTAAGCGTCAGACGACAGACACCGCCTTTCGGGGTGGCGCCAATTTGGGCGAGATCCATTAGCGACTGCCACAGACGATCGCCATTAATTCGCAGATTACTGATATCTATTGCGTTCGAGTCTAAAGTAACAACTTCACTGCTCATAGAAGGCTCCTTCTCTGAAGATGATTAACGGGCGACTGCTTTGGGTGCACGGTGGCGTTCCCATGCGGCTGCGGCGCTAAAATCCGGTCCAAACGCCGGGCGTTTGATATAACGGCCTGCACCTTCACGCACGCGCAGCTCGCCATCTGCCCATACCACGTTGCCCTGGCTGACGGTAAAAGCAGGTACGCCTGTCACCGTGCGTCCTTCGAAAATGTTGAAATCGTTGCGCGAGTGGTGCGTGCTGGCCGAGAGTGTTTTGCTACCCAGGGGATCCCACAACACCAGGTCGGCATCGGCTCCCGGGGCAATACATCCCTTACGTGGATAGATGTTGAACAAGCGCGCGGTGTTGGCAGAGGTAATAGCTACAAATTCGCTGGGGGTCAGACGTCCACTGTTAACGCCTGCATCCCACAGCACCGCCATGCGCTCTTCCACGCCACCACATCCGTTCGGAATTTTGGTGAAGTTATCTGTGCCTGCCGCTTTCTGGCTGGCACAAAATGTACAGTGGTCAGTGGCGGTGGTGTGAAGCTGGCCTGATTGCAGACCATGCCAGAGCGCGGCCTGGTGGGATTTATCACGAAAAGGCGGACTCATGACGTGCGCGGCAGCCGTGTTGAAATCCGGGTGACGGTAGATGCTGTCATCAATCACCAGGTGTCCCGCCAGTACCTCGCCGTACACGCGCTGACCCTGACTTCGCGCGCGGGCAATGGCTTGCGCCGATTCACGACAGGAGACGTGCACCACATAAATTGGCACCCCCATGATACTGGCGACGGTAATCGCACGGTTAGCCGCCTCACCTTCAACTTCCGGCGGGCGGGAGAGGGGATGGCCTTCCGGCCCGGTAATACCTTGTTTGAGCAGTTCCTGTTGCAACAGCCAGACCATTTCACCGTTCTCGGCATGCACGGTCGGCATCGCACCCAGTTCAAGACACCGGCGGAAGCTGTTCATCAGCGTTTCGTCATCACACATAATGGCGTTTTTATAGGCCATAAAGTGTTTGAAGCTGTTAACGCCTTCCTGCTGCACCAGCGTGCCCATATCCTGACGGACACTCTCATCCCACCAGGTAATGGCCACGTGGAAGCTGTAGTCAGCAGCGGATTTTTCTGCCCAGCCGCGCCACTGGTGGTATGCCTCCATCAGCGGTTGTTGCGGGTTTGGGATGACAAAATCGATGATCGTGGTGGTGCCACCCGCCAGTGCAGCGGCGGTCCCACTGTAGAAATCATCCACTGTGGTGGTGCCCATAAACGGGAAGTTCATGTGGGTGTGTGGGTCGATCCCCCCTGGCATGACGTACATTCCTCCCGCGTCCAGTGTTTCGGTTGTGGCGGGAATGTCCCATTGCGTGGCATCACCGACGGCGGTGACGATACCATTGACGCATAGCACGTCGGCCCGCCGCTGGTAGTCTGCATTCACGACGGTGCCGCCTTTAATTAACAGAGTATGCATGTGTCATATTCTCCAGAGTGCTTGATGTGAGTGGGATGCGCCTTTCTCCCTCTTCCTGAGGGAGAGGGTTGGGGTGAGGGTAAAACGCCGCACCTTACGCCGATTTCGCCATCGGGTTATTCGGATGAGTGGTCCAGTTGGCATAAACGTCCGTCACCACTTTGCCGGTGCGCTTATCCACTTCACCTGGCTGCAAACTGCGCAAGGAAATGCAGTTCTCTACGGGGCAAATGGAGGCACACAAATTACACCCGACGCAGTCCTCTTCCCGGACTTCAAAGCGGCGCTCGCCCTCGGTAAAGGCCGCAATCGCCTGGTGTGAGGTGTCCTCACAGACCAGGTGACAGCGTCCGCATTTAATGCAGGCGTCCTGATCGATAACCGCCTTGTCCACATGATTAAGATTGAGATAGCGCCAGTCGGTGACGCTCGGCAGCGCCATTCCGCGAAAGTCATCCAGGGTACGGAACCCTTTCTCATCCATGTAATTTTCCAGTCCGCTAATCATGTCGCGGACGATCTGGAAGCCGTGCACCATAACCGCCGTGCAGACCTGCACGGTACCGCAGCCCAGAGCGATAAACTCCGCCGCATCGCGCCAGGTCGAAATACCGCCAATACCGGAAATCGGCAGGCCGCGGGTTTGCGGATCGCGGCCAATTTCGGAGACCATATTCAGCGCGATAGGCTTCACGGCAGGGCCGCAGTAGCCGCCGTGTGAGCCCTGACTGCCGGTGTGTGGTGACATCAACATCTTGTCGAGATCCACGCCGATCACGGAGTTGATGGTATTGATCAGCGACACTGCGTCGGCCCCGCCTGCGTGTGCTGCCCGTGCCGGATAGCGAATGTCGGTAATATTGGGGGTGAGTTTGACGATGACCGGCAGGCTGCAGTACTGCTTGCACCAGCGGGTAACCTGCTCGATGTACTCCGGCACCTGGCCGACTGCCGCACCCATGCCGCGCTCGCTCATGCCGTGCGGGCAGCCGAAATTCAACTCAATACCGTCTGCACCGGTCGCTTCAACCTGCGGGAGAATCGTACGCCATGCCTCTTCCTCGCAGGGCACCATGATGGAGACCACCACTGCCCGGTCAGGCCAGCGCTGCTTGATGCGGGTAATTTCTTCGAGATTGATGGCAAGCGTGCGGTCAGTAATCAGTTCAATGTTATTAAGCCCGAGAATGCGCCGATCGTTCCCCAGCAGCGTGCCGTAACGCGGGCCGCTCACGTTGACGACGTGCGGATCCTGTCCCAGTGTTTTCCAGACCACGCCCCCCCAGCCCGCCTGAAACGCGCGCTCAACGTTGTAGGCTTTATCGGTCGGTGGCGCAGAGGCAAGCCAGAACGGATTTGGACTTTTAATCCCCAGAAAATCGGTCTGTAAACTAGCCATGAATGCGCTCCTGGAAAGAGGTGGCGTTTGCGGCATCGGCTGTTGAGATAGCCAGTGTCAGCGCAATAGAACGGGCGGCAAGTTTGCCCATGCGGACAGCATCAACGGTGAGATCGAGCCCACCAGCGCAGCAATCGCCACCGGCCCACACGCCGGGCAGTGAGGTGCGACCGCTATCATCAATCGCAATCCTTCCCTGTTTGAGCTGGATAGTGCGTTCAACAGGTGCCGGGTCGAAGGTCTGGCCGATGGCTTTCAGCACCATATCAGCGGCGAGGGTGAACTGCTCTGGACTGGCCTCCAGCCCCTTAGCACCCTGATGCATCACGCTAAAGGTGACGCCGGTTAGCTGGTGGTTATGTGCCTCAAAACGTAGCGGGGCAGCCCACAATCTTAAGGTGACACCACACTCTCTGGCCCATTGCCGCTCTTTTTCAGATGCCTTCATGTCCGCTTCGCCACGGCGATAGACCAGCGTGACTTCCCGCGCACCGAGCTTTTTCGCCTGCACGGCGGCATCCACGGCGGTCATCCCTCCGCCAATCACCACCACATCGCGTCCAACGGGTAACTGGCTGAGATCGGTGCACTGGCGTAGCTCGGCGATAAAATCGACCGCTTCGCGCACGCCCTCCGGTTCCACACCGTTGTCTTCCAGTTGGTTTACGCCACTTAATCCCAGACCGAGGAACACAGCGTCGTAGCCATTACGCAACTCAGCGAGGGTGATGTCCTCCCCCAGAGTTTTGCCGCACTGCAGAGTGATGCCGCCAATGGAAAGCAGCCAGGCCACCTCTTTGGCAGCGAAGTCATCAGTGATTTTGTAGCGGGCCAGACCATATTCATTAAGGCCACCGGCTTTGCTGCGGGTATCGAAAAGGTCAATATCGTGTCCGGCAAGCGCCAGATGATGCGCCACAGTCAGACCCGCCGGTCCCGCACCTACCACTGCAATGCGTTTGCCGGTAGCAGGGGCGCGAACAAACAGCGGCTTATCCGGCATGGCAAAGAAATGGTCAGTAGCGTGACGCTGGAGAAGGGCGATGTTGAGTGGTCGACCATCCTGATCGTTACGCACGCAAACCTGTTCACATAGGGTTTCCGTGGGGCAAACGCGTGAGCAGGTGCCGCCCAGCACATTGGCCCGCAGAATGATCTCAGCCGCTCCCCATTCGTTACCCTGGGCGATACGTTGAATAAAGCTGGGTACGTCGATCTCGGCCGGGCAGGCGCGAGTACAAGGAGCATCAAAACAGTAGTGGCAGCGTTCGGCTTCAACAACAGCCTGGGCGGTGCTTAACGGGGGGGCGCAATCCGCAAACGCGCGGGCATACGCAGTGGGTTCATGGCGACCGGGTTGTAACCCCGGCGCGTTGATACCTGATTCGTTGCTCATCATTGCTTCTCCTGAATAGTTAGCAGGGTTATCGCTCCCTGTCGTAAAAATCCTGACCAGTTGGTTAAGTTTTCGCGAAATAACCTTGCTAATTACGTGCCATTTTCAGTGGCTCTCTGTCAGAGCCCATGAATTCAGGGATCGTTATATTCAGTGATGCTGCGACGAACGCTAATTTGTTCATTTTTGGTGCAATTCGCACCAGTATTGAGTTCTTTTGCTACATATGGCGGCAGAGTTACTCTTCTTCCTCTAACCCGCAAATACGCCAGATGCAGTTAAAAACGTGTTCCGTAGCCCGTGCCTGCGCTGCCTTTGTGCGCGAATCGTCGCCCAGAACGGCGGCAATCTGGATATCGAAATCGGCATAGGTTTGGGTCATCGACCAGACGGTAAAGAAGAAATGGGTGGTATCCACCTGACGTAGCTTTCCGCCAATTATCCAGGTATCAAGGATGCGGGCCTTTTGGGCCACAAGGTCGTGCAATTGTGTTTTTAACAGCGGATAGACCACCTGCGCACCCTGCAAAATCTCATTAGCAAACAGGCGTGAGGCTTCGGGGCGCTCAAAGCTGAAGGCAATCTTTTTCCCGACATACTCCGCGAGTGCCGTTTTGGGATCGGCACTGGCAGAAATCCCCTCCAGCGGGGCCAGCCAGTCCTGAAGTATTCCCTCGAGAACTCTCAGGTAGAGCGTCTGCTTGTTGCCGAAGTAGTAGTGCAAATTGGCTTTAGGCAGTTCAGCCGCATCGGCAATTTGCTGCATGGTGGTACCACGAAAACCGTAGCGGGCGAATACCCGCTCGGCGGCAGGCAGAATGATGGCCTCGTTGTCCTGGCGAATCCGCCCTTTATCCAGTGATTCTGCAATGCCGCTGAGAAGTCCCTCGGTCATGGCTGGCTCCTGTAAACTTTGCCGTCCCTGGCAAGGGGGATTATTTCAGTTTTGCCGCAGCGTCCCAGACACTATGGGTCATAGCGCTGTCACCCGGATCTTTCTTGATGACTGGCGTGTCGCCACCGCTATGCAGCAGGACATCGATAGTGCGACGGTAGGCTGCCGGATCGAGATAACCCATTTTCGGCGTGTTGGCGTTGGTGATGAGTTTTGCCACGTTCTCCATCTGGCGGGTCTGCACCTCTTCAGTGGCTGCACCGGAGGCATCTTCAGCCACAACGATTTTGGCGGCTTCTTCCGGGTGTTTCACAGCGTAATCCCAGCCCTTGAACGAGGCTTTGAGGAATTTGGCCATTTTGGCGACGAAGGCCGGATCTTTCAGACTCGATTCCAGCACATACAAACCATCTTCCAGCGTAGAGACGCCCTGATCTTCATACGGGAACGTGATCAGGTCAGCTTCTTTCAGTCCGGCATCGATCAACTGCCAGTACTCGTTGTAATTCATGGTCGAGATACAGGCAGCCTGATCCTGTAACAGCGGATCGACGTTAAAGCCCTGTTTGAGGATAGTGATATCTTTGCCCGGTTTCAGGTTCAGTTTGTTCATCCAGTTGAAGAACGGATACTCGTTGCCGCCGTACCACACGCCGAGAGTTTTCCCTTTGAAATCAGCCGGTGTTTTTATACCGCTCGATTTTTTACAGGTCAGCATCATCCCGGAACGGTCGTACACCTGCGCGATATTGACCAGGGGCACGCCCGCTTCACGTGAGGCCAGTGCATCCGGCAACCAGTTGACGATCACATCGGCTGATTTTCCGGCAATGACCTGAACCGGAGAGATATCCGTCCCACCGGGCTTGATGGTGACATCCAGCCCTTCCTGCTTATAAAACCCTTTTTCCTGCGCCACGTAATAGCCCGCGAACTGTGACTGCGGTAGCCATTTCAATTGCAGTGTCACTTTCTCCGCAGCCTGCGCTGAAAAGGCAAATGAGACCGACATTGCCGCCAGCAACAACCCCCGGCGAAAAGCAGAACGTTTCATCATTGGATAACTCCTCGGGTTAATGTGCATCACCATGTTTTTTCTTTATTTACTTCGAAGTGGCCTCTCCTCGCAGGGAGGGATGCCAGAAATTGACACGTCTATCCAGGCGAACCAGCAGGGTGTAGATAAGCGACCCCGCCAGCGAGGAGACCACAATGGCGGACCACACCACCGGCATATGCATTCGTGCGGACTCGGTCGAGATGCGAAAGCCGAGACCGGCGGTGGGCGAACCGAAGTATTCCGCGACGATCGCGGTGATCAGCGCCAGGGTGGCATTGACTTTCAGTGCGCTGAAAATGAAAGGCATTGCGGCGGGCAGACGCAGCATCAGCAGGTTTTGACGCGGGGTGGCGGCATAGCAGTACATCAGCTCCTGCTCCAGCTTGCCGCTGGCTTTAAGCCCGGCCAGCGTGCTGACCAGCGCCGGGAAGAAGGTGACGAGGATGACGACGGCGGCCTTTGAAGGCCAGTCGAAACCAAACCACATCACCGCGATGGGGGCGACCCCCACCAGAGGAACCGTGCTGGTGAGGCTGGCGACGGGTAGCAGGCCGCGTTGTAAAAAGGGCAGGCGATCAATCAGCAGCGCCACGCCAATGCCTGCACCGCAGCCCAACAGATAGCCGACCAGCACCGACTTGAGCACGGTTTGTACCAGGTCACCTGCCAGCAGGGACAGGCTATCTACAAGTGCCGTCAAAATATCCAGTGGTGCAGGCAGAATCACCTGCGGGACGGCGTACCCGGTGACCAGAATTTGCCAGAACGCCAGCAACCAAATGCCAAGTAATCCGGCGACTGCCCCGGCAGGAACGGAGGCCTGAGCCAGACGCTGCACGCTGACCATCGCCAGCAACGCCAGTACGCCTGCACTCAGTGCATGGAAAGGCAACAAGACAAACCAGATTGCGCTCACGGCAAGACTCAGGGTAAACAACAGCGTACGCAGACGGGAGGTTGAGCAGGCCAGCAGCGAGCAGACCAGCAATAACAGCGAGCAGGCTGATTGAGACAGGCTGGCGTCACTCGCGAGGCTTAACTGAATCAGAGAGAGTGCAGCCAGCACAAAGGCACTGACCAGCAGTAATGCGCCCGATATGGTTTTTGTGTTCATCAAGCCCCCTTACGCTGGCGGAGCACCAGACGTTCCGTCAAGGTCACAAGCCCGGTCAGGGCGAGCCCCAGCAGCGATGCCATCACCAGTGCGGACCAAATCTGAATGGTATTGCCGTAATAAGATCCGGTTAGCAAGCGTGCGCCCAGACCTGCCTGTGCGCCGGTGGGCAGTTCGGCGACCATCGTACCCACCAGACCGCTGGCGATCGCGACGCGAAAAGCCGGGAAGAGCCAGGGAAGGGAAGAGGGTAATCGCACCATCCAGAAGATATCGACGCGACGGGCGGCGTAGGTATGCACCAGCTCCATCTCCATCTTTTGCGGTGAACGCAGCCCCTGAACGGTGGCAATGGTCACCGGGAAGAAGCAGAGGTACATGGCAATTGTTGCTTTCGGGAGCAGGCCGGTAATGCCAAAACTGCCGAGAATAATCAGTACGATAGGGGCGATAGCCAGAACAGGAATAGTTTGTGAAGCAACAATCCAGGGCATCAGAGCTTTATCCAGCGTGCGGGAATGGACGATGCAGATTGCCAGCAGCACGCCCAACACCACCCCCATGGCAAAGCCGGTCAGCGCCGCACTGGCCGTGACCCAGGTATGCAGCAGCAGATTACGCGGTGAGGTCAGCGGCCACTGGGTCATGCTGTTCCAGATATCGATAATCAGCTGGTGTGGCGCGGGCAATAACGGGCGACTCGCGTTCAGTGAGGCGTAGAGTAAATCACTGCTGGTCCAGGGGCCGCGTGGAGTCAGCACACGATCAATAACCCCGGAGGCATTGAGCGCAAAGGCCAGAAAATACCAGAGAACCAGTGCCGCCAGTAGCACCGTGCCAACGGGAAGCGCGTACAGATGCAAGTGACGATTAATGGTCATGGTGCCCCTCCACCAGAGCCTCGCGCACCTCTGCGGCCAGTTGCAAAAACGCCGGGGTATCGCGGATGTCGAGGGTACGTTGAGCCGGAAGCGGGGAGTCAATCACCTTCACGATGCGTCCTGGACGCGGCGACATCACCACAATTTTCGTCGACAAATAGACCGCTTCAGAAATGGAGTGGGTGACAAACACCATTGTGCGCTGCTCGTTAAACCACAGTTGCTGCAACTGCTGGTTAAGATTGTCACGGGTCAGTTCATCCAGTGCGCCGAAGGGCTCATCCATCATCAAAATTTTGGGCTCAAAGCCGAGCGCGCGGGCAATGGATACACGTTGCTGCATCCCGCCTGAAAGCTGCCACGGGAATTTCTTCTCAAACCCCTTTAACCCCACGCGGGCAAGCTGCTCACGGGCGATTTCGTCGCAGCGCTCCGGTGGCACCCCCTGGATTTGCAGCGGCAGCATCACATTGGTGAGCACAGTACGCCAGGGGAGCAGCACCGGTGCCTGAAACACATAGCCGTAAGCCCCTGCCTGCCGTGCCTCAGACGGGGGCATGTCGTTGACCAGCACTTCGCCGGAGGTAATAGGTTCCAGATCGGCAATGGCCCGCAGCAAGGTGGTTTTGCCGCACCCGGAAGGACCAATAAAGGAGACGAACTCTCCCTGGCGAATCGTCAGATTGATATCTTTTAGTGCGTGAACCGGCTGATCGGCCGCTGGATAGATAACATTAGCCTGATTAACTTTGATAGCTGGTCGTGCGGTAGCGGTTGCCGGTTTAAGTGGGACCACGGCGGACTCCGGCGCGTACATTATCTGGCTCATTCCCCTGCACCCCTGTTTGTTGACTAACTGGTTAGGTTTGTTTCTCCTATGCCATTTTTGTGCCAGGCATGAAATTGAGGTTTTCAGCGGTATTTGTCGGCAATATAAGTAACTTTGATGGCTATATTGGTGCAAATGTCGACATGTTTGCTTTCTGGTGGGGCAGGTGAAGGGCAGGGAAATGAACAGGAAAGACAACGTAAAAAGGGGGTATTTTGTAGCTTACATACCCCCTTGAAAAAGGGGGAGTGACAGTCAGGGGGAGGGGATGTGGCAGATGAGAGGTCAGAATCCGTAAAGGGCGCTCAGTAATCCCACCAGAGCACCTGCTGTCAGTAAAATGAGTGGGGAAAGACGTGTTTTCATGAATAAAACAACGGCAACGGCAATCGTCCCCAGTTGCAGCGCATTATGTACCACTGCGCCAGCAACCAGCGCCCCGCCGGAAATGACCAGCCCCACGGTGAGCGGAATAAGCGCACTGTTCAGAATGCGTTTCATTTTCTCGTTGGTGTTGCGGTTCAACAGCGTGACGCAGCCAACAACCAACAGCGATGAGGGGACAAACTGGCACAGGGTTGAGACCAGCATTCCGGCAATGCCCGCCACTCGCCAGCCTACGAGTGATGCAATCATCATATTGGGCCCCGGAGAGGCCTGAGCAAGGGCGAAGAGTTCACTGAATTCCCGCGAGGTCATCCACGGATGCACTTCCACGACCTGGCGCTGTAGCTCGGGAATAATGGCGTTACCACCACCCAATGCAAGAAAGGAGAGCTGAAGGAAGATGCCTGCCAGTGCGAGCAATGTCGTCATCATTTATGTTTCCGGTACATCACGAATAAGGTCAACGGCACGGCAACCAGCAGTACCGGCAGGAGCGGCAAACGTAATACAGCGATAGCGATAATTATTCCCCCCATAATCAGCCAGGAAATGACGGTGCGCGGCATGGCGATCAACAGCTTTAATCCGGTGGCAATAATCATCCCGGCGGCAACCGCAGAAATTCCGGCAAAGACCGAAGCCACGACGGGATTGTCGTGCCAGCGTGACCAGATATTCCCCAGGCAGACGATGACCAACAAGGGGGCAGTAATCAGCCCCGCCAGCGACACAAAACCGCCTTTGATACCGTGAAACTCGACGCCCGTCGCCACACATAAATTGACGGCATTTCCGCCAGGCAGGAACTGGCAGAGCCCAAGTAACTCGGCAAAACGGGTATCGGAAAGCCAGCGCTTTTTCTCCACCAGTGCCCGGTGCATTAACGGCAGCACGCCGCCAAATCCGGTGACGCCCAGCATAAAACAGGCACTATAGAGCTGCAGTAGTGTTGGTTTTGCCTGTTCACAGGCGGGTTCAACGTTACAGGTCTGCACAACAACATCCTTCTGATGGTGTGATTTTGAGGGGGACTGTTGGGTTCGAAAGCGTTTAGAAATTACAGCAGTTTATCTGGAAGAAAAATGATCGCTGCCAGCAACTGTGGCGACAATTTCCCGGCAGATAGTATCCTGGCTAAAATTTAACCCTGGAGAAGAAAGGAGAGTAAAGCCCGGAGGTGTTATGACTGATTTTTCACGTCGATGTTTTATGAAAATGCTTTCAGGTACGGCGCTGGCTGTGCCTTACCTTCTGCAGGCCGCCGAAAAGGGTGATGCCGCAGCTTCATCGCTGCCCGCTACACAGGCATTTATGCTCAAACCGCATCAGTGGGTGCCAAATAACCCCAGGTTACCGGTTCTGCTCTACCGGCAGGGCATAACAGGCCCGGTGAACATAGAGACGGCACAGAGCTTGTTCGCAAAAAACGGCTGGCCACCTCAGTGGGTCAATGGTGTCTTTGATTATCACCATTACCACAGCAATGCGCATGAGGTGCTGGGGTTTGTTGCCGGTGAGGCGACGTTGATGCTGGGTGGACCGGATGGACTGGAATTGAACGTCAGGGCTGGGGATGTGGTGCTACTCCCCGCCGGAACCGGGCACTGTAATTTGGGCAGCAGCGCGGATTTCGCCGTGGTGGGGGCTTATCCGCCTGGTCAGGATTTTGACCTTTGCCGTGAAGCGCCCACGGCGCGGATGCTGGAAACCATTGCCAAAGCGTTTTTTCCGGCAAGCGATCCGGTATACGGTGCACGAGGCCCGCTCATAGATAAGTGGCATTAGCCGCTTCGCTAAGACTTTTCTTGTTTTACAGCAGGCAGTTACTTTGCTTTCTATTCTCATAAAGCATGAGGAATGCAAACTCTCTGACACTGCTAGTGATGGTCTCTTCCCGATTTGAGATGGTCGGGTAAAAGGTATTGCGCTTGTTACCGCCAACTCTTTTTGAGTTGGCTTTTTTTTGCGTAATTGTTAACCATTTTTGACGCGTTTTGGAAACCATGATCGCCATCATAAATTCGAAATTCTGGTACGATGAGAGCGTTGCCAGGATTATTCCGATGGACTACTATGGCCCTACCCCAGACAGAGCTAACGCCACAAAATAGTGAGTGCCGGAGATAAGCGCCGGGGGGCCAAACAAACTTGTTCGATTTGCTCTCATTTAAACACCAGGCCCTGGCATCTGCCGGGGCTTACTGTTTCTGGCTTCCAGCTTTTTCCAAAAATACGTTGTATTTCGTTATGACCCCACCTGATCTCTGTATGTCTCTTTTCTCATGCGCTTTGTTATAACCTCTTCTACACTCTGGCGTAATTACGTTATAGCTAACCCGCCAGAATAAAAAGCGAACTGCAGAGAACCCCTATGGATATTGATAAGATTAAAAAACTGATTGAGCTGGTTGAGAAGTCAGGCATCTCTGAACTGGAAATTTCCGAAGGCGAAGAGTCCGTCCGTATCAGCCGTGCGACTGCCGCACCTTCCTTTCCCGTAGCGCAACAGATGTATGCTCCCCCAGCTATTCAACAGCCCGCAACGTTGTCGAATGCCGTTGCGCCAGCGGTTCCTGAATCTGAGCCAGAATCGGCCCAGATTAATGGCCATTTAGTCCGTTCCCCGATGGTCGGGACTTTCTACCGCACACCAAGCCCGGACGCGAAAGCGTTCTGCGAAGTGGGCCAGAAAGTCAATGTGGGCGACACGCTCTGCATCGTTGAAGCGATGAAAATGATGAACCAGATCGAAGCTGATAAAGCGGGTGTGGTAAAAGCCATCCTGATCGAAAGCGGTCAACCGGTTGAATTCGACGAGCCGCTGGTCATCATCGAATAACGAGGCGAAGATGCTGGATAAAATTGTCATCGCTAACCGTGGTGAGATTGCCCTGCGAATTCTGCGTGCCTGTAAAGAACTGGGCATCAAGACTGTCGCCGTGCACTCCACTGCGGACCGCGATTTAAAACACGTATTGCTGGCGGATGAGACGGTCTGTATTGGCCCGGCTCAGTCCGTAAAAAGCTATCTGAACATCCCGGCTATCATCAGTGCTGCTGAGATCACCGGGGCGGCGGCCATTCACCCGGGCTATGGTTTTCTCTCTGAGAATGCCAACTTTGCCGAGCAGGTTGAACAGTCTGGCTTCATCTTCATCGGTCCGAAAGCGGACACTATTCGCCTGATGGGCGACAAAGTGTCGGCGATCACCGCGATGAAACAGGCCGGCGTTCCAACTGTTCCGGGTTCTGACGGCCCGCTGACTGACGATATGGATCTTAACCGTGCCCATGCTAAACGTATTGGCTACCCGGTTATCATCAAAGCGTCCGGTGGTGGCGGTGGTCGCGGCATGCGCGTCGTGCGCGGCGATGCAGAACTGGCTCAGTCCATCTCCATGACCAAAGCGGAGGCCAAAGCGGCTTTCAACAACGACATGGTCTACATGGAGAAGTACCTGGAAAACCCACGCCACATCGAAATTCAGGTGCTGGCGGACGGTCAGGGTAACGCTATCTATCTGGCAGAGCGTGACTGCTCCATGCAGCGTCGTCACCAGAAAGTCGTTGAAGAAGCCCCCGCACCGGGTATTACCCCGGAACTGCGCAGCTTCATCGGCGATCGCTGCGCGAAAGCGTGTGTGGATATCGGCTACCGCGGTGCAGGTACCTTTGAGTTCCTGTTCGAAAACGGCGAGTTCTATTTCATCGAAATGAACACCCGTATTCAGGTTGAGCACCCGGTTACCGAGATGATAACCGGTGTGGACCTGATCAAAGAGCAGCTGCGCATTGCAGCGGGCCAGCCGCTGTCAATCAAGCAAGAAGAGGTGGTGGTCAAAGGCCATGCGGTGGAATGCCGTATCAACGCCGAAGACCCGAATACCTTCCTGCCGAGCCCGGGTAAAATCACCCGTTTCCACGCGCCAGGCGGTTTTGGTGTGCGCTGGGAATCTCATATCTACGCCGGTTACACCGTACCGCCGTACTATGACTCAATGATTGGTAAGCTGATTTGCTTTGGCGAAACCCGTGAAGTGGCCATTGCCCGCATGAAGAACGCCCTGCAGGAACTGATCATCGACGGTATCAAAACCAACGTTGATCTGCAGACGCGTATCATGAACGACGAGAAATTCCAGGTGGGTGGCACGAACATCCATTACCTGGAGAAAAAACTCGGTCTGCACGAGAAGTAATTCGTGCCTGCAAACCCTCCCTCTCTGGCATGGAGAGGGTATTTTGTATTTCTCCTCTTTTACTGGTTTTTCTTGCTGGTCTTCTGCACCAGAATAGTGAACTGAACTGCTTTTTATTTCCCTCGCGATAAATTTTCCCTATGACGTTATAGCAATCTCGTAAAGGCGACCCTCTTGCCTCAGGAGTAACCTAGAGCCAGTTAAAACGGTTCTTATTCTGCGGCTTATGGAGGTGTGTTTTGTCTGAACTTTCTTATGTGTCAGGTGCGCGTCACTCGGCATGGTCAATTTATCTTGCCCAGGTTGAGCGTGTGCTGCCCCTGTTGGGGGAGTTGAGTCACTGGGCCGACACCTTGCGCCACCCTCGTCGTGCGCTAATTGTCGATATTCCGCTGGAGATGGATGATGGAAGTGTGCGCCATTTTGAAGGGTATCGGGTCCAACACAACCTGTCACGGGGGCCGAGCAAGGGGGGCGTGCGTTTTCACCCGGACGTGACGCTTGAAGAAGTCATGGCATTGTCCGCGTGGATGACCATCAAATGCGCAGCGCTCAATCTGCCGTTCGGTGGTGCTAAAGGGGGGGTGCGCGTTGATCCCACCACGTTGTCGCGCAAGGAGCTGGAGCGCCTGACCCGACGTTACACCAGTGAGATTGGGATTTTCATTGGACCACAGCAGGATATTCCGGCACCAGATGTCGGGACCAACGCGCAGATCATGGCGTGGATGATGGACACCTGGTCGATGAACGTCGGTAAGCCTTCAACTGGCGTCGTCACCGGGAAACCGGTGCATCTTGGCGGTTCGTTGGGGAGAGTAAAAGCGACCGGGCGTGGTGTCTATGTGACGGGCTGTCAGACGGCTCAGGCACTGGGGATTAACGTGGCACAAAGCCGAGTGGCGGTACAGGGGTTTGGCAACGTCGGCAGCGTCAGCGCCGAGCTGTTCCATCAGCACGGGGCAAGGGTAGTGGCGATTCAGGATCGGTTCTGCACGCTTTATCATCCGGCGGGCATTGATATTCCAGCGCTGGTGGCCTGGCAAAATGCACAGGGAACCCTCCTCGGTTTCCCCGGCGCTGACACTGTGTCAGATGAGGCGTTCTGGTCGCTGGAACACGAGATTTTGATTCCGGCGGCACTGGAAGGACAGATTACTGCCGAACGTGCCGCTATGCTCACCAGCAAGCTGGTGCTGGAAGGGGCGAATGGCCCAACACTTCCTGAAGCAGATGACATTTTTCAGCAGCGCGGCGTGGTGGTAGTGCCCGATGTCATTGCCAACGCCGGTGGCGTGACCGTCAGCTACTTTGAATGGGTGCAGGATTTCTCCAGCTTCTTCTGGAGCGAGGAGGAGATCGATAAGCGGTTGGATACCATTATGCAAGGTGCAATGGAGACAGTGTGGAATAAGGCACAGTCGCTGAATGTGACCTTAAGGACGGCTGCTTATGCGCTGGCCTGCGAGCGCATTTTGTCTGCACGTAAGGATCGTGGTTTATATCCGTAGTCGTCATGCTACTGCCGTGCAAACCGTTCCCCTCTTCGCAGGAGAGAGGGGAACGGGCGTGTGCACAAACATTATTACCCGGAGACAATCCTGCCTTTTCGCTGCCGCCTGTCACACCAGATAGTAAATATCCCCGCAAAAGCCACAATGGTGGCCCCCGCCAGGTTCGCATGCCCTGGCAGGCTGTCGAGAAACAGATAGCCAATCACCATCGACCACACCAGCGTTGTGTAATCAAACGGAGCAAGCAGAGAGGCATCGGCATAGCGCAGGCTCAGGGTCACCAGAATTTGTGCCACGCCACCAAAAAAACCACAGCCGATCAAAAACAGCCATTGCCAGCCAGTAGGGCGAACCCAACCAAACAGCGCGGTAGACAGGCCAATCAGAGTGGTCATCAGGGAAAAGTAAAAAACGATTGCCCCCGGTGATTCAATACCGTTCAGAAAACGGATCTGCACATTAGAGGTGGCGGAACAGGCCGCCGCCAGCAGAGCAAAAACGGCCCCGAGTGCTGCGCCGTCCAGCGAAAATCCGGCAGAATGAAAGGCATTGCCGAGGGTTAAATTGGCTGACAGCATAATCACAATGCCGCTAAAGCCAACCACCACGCCCATCCAGCGGGAAAAGTGCACGTTCTCTTTGAGCAGCATCGCCGCCATTAACACGGTAAAAAGCGGTGCGGCGTAGCTGATGGCGGTGGCATCGGCGAGGGATATGTAGACCAGCGCCAGGTAATTAAAGTACATGCCGCCCGTGCCGGAAAAACCGCGAATCAGGTGTCCGAAGATGTTTTTTGTTTTGATGCTCTGAATAACGCTGCCCTGGATTTTTAACCACAGCAGCAGAGGAAAGAGGGCGACAAACGAACGAAAGAAGATAACTTCTCCCGTAGGAATAGCGCCATTTAACCCTTTCACACACGCCAGCATGAGCGTTGCGCACAATGCTGACATGATTTTCAACAACACGCCAAGTCTGGCATTCATTCTCTTACCTTATCGATATCACGGCTGGAAGGTCGGTATAAAGCCCTACCTTAGAACGCCAAAAAAGGCGGCTGATAAGATAATTTCCCTCTGCCAGAATCACGTTTTCTTATTACCCAACCCCCGGGTTTGATTGTGATGCTGGTCATATAAATTGTGTATCCCGCGACAGGGTTTACCTCTTATGCCCCCTGAAACAAAGTCCGTATATTCGTGAATATAGGGTCCGCCGTCCCACTCAATTCAGGCGATAAGTAGCATGTATTCAACGAATTAACACTTTGGGGAACACAATATGACCGGTAAAAAACTCACCACTGCTGCGCTGTTACCGCTGTTGCTTGCCTGTACCAGCGTTCGTGCTGACCTGCTATCAGACATCACTTCTCGCGGGGATCTGAAATGCGCGGTCTATTCTGATGTGCCGCCATTCTCCTCCCCCGATGCGAAAACGCGTCAGCTAGTGGGTATGGATGTTGACCTGTGCCATGCATTGGCACAACAGATGGGGCTGAAGCTAACCCTCGTACCGACCTCTGTCGAAGCTCGTATTGCGGTTATCGCCACTGGCCGTGCTGACGTGTTAATTGCCAACCTTGCCTATACCAAAACGCGTGGTAACCAGATCCAGTTCAGCGATCCGTATTACGTTGCAAAAGAGATGCTGCTGGTGAAGCAAGAGAACGCAGATAAAACCCTCGAGGATTTTAAAGGCAAGCGTATCAGCGCCACCAAAGGCACTACTTCTGAGCAGTCTATTCACCTTAAAGGGGGCAAAGCGGTGACGTTCCAGGATGCAGCCTCTGCCTTCCTGGCTCTGGAGCAGAATAAAGCCGTGGGCTTTGTCACCAACACCATGACCGGGATCAAAATGATTTCGCAGGCCAAAAAAGAGGGGATTGAGCTGGCGATGATTAAAGAGCCGATGGCGCTCGAACCTATTGGTATTGGCATGAAACGTGATGAACCAGCGCTGCTGACGGCAGTCAATACCGGCCTGAAAACCATGGATGACAACGGCACCATCGATAAAATCTGGGATACCTGGATTGGACCAAATACTGAATACAAGATGGTTCGTGAAGAGCGGGTACAACCGCTGGCGAACCTTAAATTTGAGCCACTGGAATAAGTTATGGCGTGGTTGGAACATGAAGCGGCGGCAGTGCTGTCTGCGGATGTGACGCTCTCCACCATGGGGAGTCGCGCCTGGCTGGTTGAAGCGCCCGGCGAGTTTAGTCTGGCGGCCCAGCGGCGGATCTGGTCGCTGGCAAACAGGCTCTCTCAGTGTGATGACGTTGAATCGCTGATCCCCGGAGTGACAAATCTGTTGGTGCTACTTAAATGCACCCCGGAGGACTTCGATGCTTTTCCCCGTCGGCTGCGTGAATACTGGCAGCAGGCAAGGGAAGTGCATCCCGAAGGACGATTGATTGAGATCCCGGTCCACTACGGCGGTACGCTGGCAAGCGATCTGGAAGCCGTTTGCCGCCATACCGGCTTTAGCGAGAAAGAGGTGATTCGTCGCCACCATCAGGGGCATTACACGGTAGTGGCTCTGGGCAGCGCACCAGGCTTCGGATACTTACACGGTCTGGATCCGGCACTCGCCACGCCACGCAAGAAAGTGCCTTCACTCAATATGCTCAAAGGTACGGTCACCATTGGTGGACCGCAAACCGGTGTCTCGGTTCTGACGGGCCCTAACGGCTGGAATGCGATTGGCTATGCCGAGATTGAGGTGTTTGATCCTCATGCGACGAGCCCGGCATTAATGGCACCTGGTGACCGCATCCGCTTTTTACCCGAAAGGATCGAACTGTGATTGAGATTGAACGTACCGGTGCACTGAACACGGTGCAGGATCTTGGGCGCAGTGGTTTTCGCCATCTGGGGGTCTCGGTGAGCGGAGCCATGGACCCTCTGGCGTTACGAGCGGGCAATATTCTGCTGGGCAATGATGAAAATGCAGCGGCGATTGAAGTGCAGGTTTTTCCTCTGCGGGTGCGTTTTCATCAGGCCACGAATATTGCCCTGACCGGTGCTGATTGTCGCGCACGTCTGGATGAGCAGGAACTGCTGCCCTGGTGGAGTTGCAGGGTGGAGAAGGGGCAGGTGCTGGAAATGCGTTACCCACGCTCTGGGGCTCGCGGTTACCTGTGCGTGGCTGGCGGAATTGATGTGCCCGAGGTTCTTGGGTCGCGTAGTACGGCACTGCGGGGCAGCTTTGGCGGGGTTGAAGGTCGTCCGCTTGTCGCTGGTGACAAGCTGGCTCTGGGTGTCTCTTCCCCCACTGTGTTTCCTGATGGGGGCCTGGGTATCGAGCCTCCAGAAGTGGCCATGGTTACAGCATTCAGTCCGCCGCATCAGGGGGTGGTGCCGATCCGGGTGATCCCTTCAGGCGAGTATGGTTTGTTTGCGGCAGACCATGAGCGCTTTTGGCAGCAATCCTGGCAAATTTCGTTACAGAGCAACCGCACCGGCTACCGTCTTTCCGGCGAGCCTGTTCATCCTTCGCGCACCGTCGAGATGCGTTCCTACGGGCTCATTCCTGGCATCGTGCAGGTGCCACCCGCCGGAGAACCCATCATCCAGCTTAGTGATGCCAATACCGCAGGCGGCTACCCCAAAATAGCCTGTGTGATTGAAGAAGATCTCTGGCGACTTGGCCAGCTTCAGGCCGGGCAGTCCATTCAATTTATTCACAGTGATGCGAAGCAGGCGATTCTCGCTCATCAGGCCATTGAGTACTGGCTGGCAAGATTGCGTGACTTTTCGCGGTCACTGGCTACCGTGAACGGGTAACAACAAATGATGAAAATAGATGTGAACGCCGACATGGGCGAAGGTTTTGGTGCCTGGCGCGTATGCGATGATGAAGCGCTGATGCAGGTGGTGTCATCGGCAAATATTGCCTGTGGATTTCATGCGGGCGACCCGGCGATCATGACCCAAATGGTGCAACTGGCAAAAATGCGCGGGGTAGGTATCGGGGCTCATCCAGGGCTGCCAGACAAACAGGGTTTTGGTCGTCGGGAAATGGCATTTAGCGCAGAAGATATCTGCCAGCAGGTGGTGTATCAGATTGGCGCATTGCAGGCCATTGCTCGTAACGAAGGGGTGACGGTATCCCACGTCAGTTTTCATGCGGCAATGGGCAATATGATTAACCGTGACGAAGCGCTGGCGCAGCAAGTGATGCAGGCGATTTATCGCCTTGATTCGGGCCTGATTATTTTTTGTCAGGCCGATACGATCATTGAACGTGCGGCAAAACAGGCAAGATTGCCGAGTCTGACGCTTTTTCTGGCGGACCGGGCCTGCGATGCTGCCGGGCGTCTGGTACCGCGGGGTAAACCGGGTGCGGTCATTAAAGAAGAGGGCGCGGTACGCGGGCGAGTCCGCCAGTTCTTACAGGAGGGGACGGTGACCACAATAGAAGGGCATCATCTGCCGGTGCGTGCGCGTTCAATTTTGATTCATAGCGATACGCCGGGGTCTTATGGGCTGGCGAAGATTGTACGCAGTGAGATTGAAGCTTGTGGTGCGATGGTCGCGCCAGCGGCAGAGGTGTTAGCGCAATAGATTTAACCTTTCTCAGGAGATTCGATGTGGGTCTCCTCTTCTGAGAAACGCCACCTGTTCCTTGATAGTCGGTCTTTGGTCAAAAGACGGGAATAAAAGAGGATGGGGACGATTGCCGACAGACGCACATACTGTCGGCTGAACTTCATTTGGCTTTAATCGCCGACAGTGTGCGCAGGGAACTTATGTTTTCATTGGTTGTGCTGAATTTCAGCCGTGACAGCATCAAACGTACAAACACGTAATCGTGTCGAGTCGCCAGTTCCTGTTTTGTAACCATCCGTTGATGGCACACAGATGGCTAATTTATTGTTTCTGATATGACTCAGGTGCCTGCACTACTGTTTTTTAATGATTTCAGATTAGTAAGTAGATTTACGAGTAAATTATCTACCATCCGATACGCCAACCCCGTCGCGATAATATTACAACTTAAATCTGCATCCTTAGCTTTCAGCCATTCCCAAAAACCTTGCTCACAACAGTTTCTTGTGATGACAGATTGTCGGTCCTTTAGATGATTTAAATTATTAATATAAATAGAAAAATCATGGTAATCGCACGATGACAGTTGTTTAAGTAAGACACTCAAACTTTCAAATTCGCTCACCACATTCTGGTACCGCTGCAGATACTCCTGGTGTCTTGGCATGTCTTTCATCCTTATCGTTTTACATGCGTCGCACTCCGCCTCGAAGTGCGACGCGTGATTTATCCTTTAAAAGTTTTCCCAGTCAGAAGCTGCAGCTACTCGGGTCGGTTTTTCATCCCTTTTGGATTTCTCAGGCATCACTGTTGCGACCTTCAGCGCTGTTTTTTGCTCATAATTCCCCTGGTTGGCGGAACGCATAAGCATAAAACCGCTGACTAATTTTCTAAGGGTTGTCGCCTGTTCCATGAGCGATTGTGACGCTGCTGATGCTTGCTCAACCAGTGCTGCGTTTTGTTGTGTGACATCATCCATTTGCGACACTGCCTGATGAACCTGGTCAATCCCAAGAGTCTGCTCTGTTGTTGCCGTTGCGACTTCACTCGATAAATGAGTGACCTGAAGAATTGCCTCATTCATTCTGGTCATATTATCCCCCACTTCTTCCGCCTGAAGTGCGCCTGCTTCAATGAGAGATAAAGACTCTTCAATTAGCTCTTTGATTTCACGCGCTGAGGTTGATGACCTCTGGGCAAGGTTACGGACTTCCCCCGCCACGACTGCAAATCCTCGACCCTGTTCGCCAGCCCTGGCTGCTTCAACAGCAGCATTCAATGCCAGAATATTTGTCTGGAAAGCAATGCCCTCAATCAGACTAATGATGTCTGTAATTTTTGATGAACTGCTTCGCATAGATGTCATCGTCTCAAGCATTGTGCGTACTCTTGTTGAGCTGAGATCGGAGAGCTGACGTACATTTTCCGTTAACTGATTTGCCGTGTGGGTGTTTTCAGCCGTCATTCTTACTGTTTCGCTCAGTTGAGCCATGCTGGAGGCTGTTTGTTCTAACGATGCGGCCTGTTCTTCCGTCCTTGACGAAAGGTCTTCGTTACCCGCCGCTATCTGAGACGCTGCTGAACTCACTGAATGGGATGCGGAACTGACAGAAAGAAGTGCATCGTGTACACGTTTTATGAGTTCATTGAATGCTTTTGCTGTAAGACCCACTTCATCCAGTTGACTGTCATCAGCCTTGACCGTCAGATCAAGATCCTCACTCGCACTATTCATAACCTCCATCATGTTGTTAAGTTTTCTGCGTATAGTGAGGGTTGTAGTGACAGCCAGTAGTCCCAAAACAAGAATGCTGAAGCCGGCCACTAATGGCATCCATAATATTGTGGCACCGTAAATCTGCCGATTTTTCTCACGAAGAGTGTTGCCTATTTCAACATTCAGCTGCACCTGTTTATGGAAATCATTAATTAATGTTCGAGTTACTGCACCCACACCCTCTGAACCTTGAAGAAGCCCCAGGGATAAATCATCATTATGAGACCTTGAGGCGTCCAGAAATGCAGGAAGCTTTTCTTCAAATTGGCGGATGTTATCCATAGCATGCAGTGTAATTTCACGATCCTGCTCATTAGAGATCTGGCTGCTCAAATAATTTTGGGTAAGAGTTTTCAAATCGCTGATTTTATTTTGGATCGCCCCTTCGATAGGCGGTAATTTACTCACATCGGTCTGGCTTTGATGTCTATACATCCAGATTGTAAGCTCATTACTTAGTGCTTCCATTTGTCCAAGTTGCGTAATCGAAGGTAGCGTGTCTGCCTGGACGTTACGAAACCGTTCCTGAAACCCGTTGATTACCATAATTGAAGCCGCTAACAAAATAATGAGTGCTAATGAAAGAAGTGAAAATGCCAGAAAAAGCCTGCGTGTAATATTCATGTTATCTCCATCAACCTATTCGTTTGAATGAGCAGGTATTTATCCTGCTTCACTGGCACTGCGGGGGCGATAAGCTTTTTATCGGCCTCTTGCTCTGCCAAGTGACAATCCCTAAATTAAATTCAATGGCACCCATTTATGATGCTGTTGATTTTTATCGGCATGCATAAGCTAAACTTTATGATATTGATCGGTGAAATTTATCACCAATAAAAAATCAATTGGTTTTGTCTATTGATTTTTGTGTATTGAACGCCTCGATCACTTCTGAAGATAATCAATCAAAATTGCTAACATAGACATGATTTATACATCAAAATAAATGATCAATTTATGATAGGTAAAGAGGTATGCTATCTGCATCTAATTGAAATTTATTATTTTAATTCCTTTCTAATAATCACCAGGTTTATGTTTATCTCGGTGATTATTTGGTTGGCATCAATGATTATTTGCTGTCGGCACGGAGGGCGGGGTCTTGAGCATAGAGACGACATCATGACTTTTTTGACACGGATTTGAGCCCTCACGTTAGGGCGGACCCTCATGGTCATAGAATGGCAAAAACAAGGATAGTTTAACGATATTAATGATTTGTTACGTATTGTAGCGATATCAAATATGTATAAGTTAGCGTTTCGTGAGAGCGGTGAATATCAGGGTGAAATCATTCTCCCGATAATTTAACCGGGACTATTTCTACTTTTTACCTGGCTGGAAAGTATTATTAGCAGTCTCCGGCTTAGGTCAGTATGTCTGGCGTTGCACCAGGGTAATAATCCGTTATTCATTACGCCTTCTGTAAAAAATGAACGTTAATGAATAAATGCGTATTGAAAAAACAGAGTGTTGAGTATGTATCCCTTCCGTTAAGCATTTATTTTGCGATGATATTTTATCTGTTCCTTTTTAACCCATCTGGTCATGACCGCGATGGTGAATGTGGCCATTACCCTATACGTATTGTTTGACCTGCAACACGCGTTGCCTGCGTGCAAGACGCTGACATTTTCAGAGAGTATGTCTTAACAGGCAGTTAAAAAAATGGCGTGGTTTGCCATCATTATGGCGCAATGAGCATGTAGAATTCTGATTTGAAGGAATATGATGTCAGCTGCTCTCTGTAGAATATCCTCTTCAGGAATCTGAAAATGGCACGTAATCGCACTTTCTCTCTCAATATCGGCTGGAGAACGTTGCTCAAAGACGTCGGGCTTAGACCGGAAGATATACTGCGCAAGGCGCGCTTACCGGACGATACGTTTTCGGGCACTGAACGTGGCCTTGATACCGATGAATACACGCGTTTGTGGCTCGCAATGGAAGCAGGAATAAATAATCCTACTTTTCCATTGGACCTTGTCGAAAAGGTTTCTGCTGAAGTGTTTGATCCGCCGCTTTTCGCCGCGTTGTGTAGCACTAATATGATGCAGGCAGTCCAGCGGCTGGCCAGATACAAGCAGCTCATTGCCCCAATGGTGCTGGAGACGACCGTTGATGATAAGGGCATTCTGACGGTATCACCGCGCTGGCTTTCTGCCACCGACATTCCCCTTTCTCTACAGGTAGCAGAACTGGCCTTCTTGTTGCGGCTTGTTCGACTGGCAACACGCGAACCTGTCAGGGCATTAAAAGTCCAACTGCCACAGCCCCCCGTCGGAGCACCGGCCAACCACTTTACCCGATTCTTCGGTACCGCTATCTCGTATGGTGAAAATCCGGCTATAAGCTTTTCCTCCACTGATGCATTGCGACCATTTTTGACGGTGAATGAAGGCATGTGGCAGGTGTTTGAGCCTGAGCTGCGGCGGCGTCTCAGTCAATTGGATGAAACGGCTTTAACCGCTGAACGCGTGCGTGCGGTACTCCTGGAACTGCTGCCGGGGAACGAAGCGACTATCGAGAAAACCGCAGAGCGCCTGGGTATGAGTAAGCGCACACTTACAGCGCAGACTTGAGGATGAGGGAGAAAGTTTTCGCACCCTCATTAATACCAGCCGTGAAAATCTGGCTCGCCACTATCTGCGCAATACCAGCCTGCCCGGCTACGAAATCGCATTCCTGCTTGGTTTTGAAGACCCGAATTCATTCTACCGTGCTTTTATGACCTGGACAGGCCAGACTCCTGAAACGGTCAGGGAAGCCATGCGTCCTAATTAAAAGAGAAAATCATGACCAACCCAGAAAAGAATCGCGTTGTATTACTTGCGGGAGCGACAGGCCTGGTCGGTGGGCAATTACTTCAGTGCCTGCTGAATGACCCGGGAGTGTCCTGCGTCCACGCCCTGAGCCGTAAGCCATTGAGAGTCAGCCATTCAAAATTGCAGGTCCACCTGGTTGACTTTACATCACTGCCAGCGCTTCCTCATGCGGATGAAGCCTACCTTGCTCTGGGGACAACAATAAAAGTCGCCGGCAGTAAAGAGGCTTTCAGGGCAGTGGATTTTGACGCTAACCTGGCCGTTGCACAGGCAGCAATAAGGGCAGGAGTCAACCGTATAGGACTGGTCAGTGCTGGAGCCGCAAATGCGAAATCCGCCATGTTTTACACCCGAGTGAAGGGAGAGCTGGAAGATGCGCTCAGAACACTCCCCTTAACCACTCTGGTCATTGCACGTCCCTCTTTGTTGCTTGATTACCGTTCCGGGCTTGGGCAGCCAGTTCGACTGGGGGAGATTATTTCCATACCGATAGCCAGGCTGTTATCTCCCCTTCTTCCTGGCGCTTACAAGCCAGTAAGGGCGCTGGCTGTTGCCCGGGCGCTGACGCAGACGGTTCCTGACTCTAAAGGGGTTGTTACCTTGTCTTCTGACCAGTTGATCACACTGGGAACCCAGTCCGAATGAAATGGGCGCACGTAAATCTCATCGGAATGAGGACAAATTATATGCAGCCCTGAAGTCAGCCACTCTGTTCAGAACGGATGGCGTAGATGGCAGGGAAGATGGCGCGTAATGCAAGATGTTTCGAGCAGCGGTTAAGGCACACTGGTTGCAGTTCATTACACGAGGTGCCTATGTTTACTCCGCAAAACAAAACCGCGCTGGTCACCGGCGCGTCGTCCGGGATGGGCAAGGCCATTGCCCGTCGTCTGATTCAGGATGGTTATCAGGTTTACGTCGCTGCGCGTAAAGTCGAAAACATGGCTGACCTTGCCAGACTTGGTGCGCAGCCATTACGGATGGACATTTCTAAAGATGATGAGATTGTCGCCGGCATAAACACTATTCTGTCCCAAACTGGCGGTGTTGATGTGCTGGTCAACAACGCCGGTTTTGGTCTGTATGGTCCTGTAGAAGAGATCGGTATTGATGAAGCGCGTTATCAGTTTGAGGTCAACCTGTTCGGGGCGGCGCGGCTCACGCAGTTGTTACTCCCGGCGATGAGGGCCAAAGGCTCCGGGCATATTGTCAATATCACCTCCATGGGCGGAAAGATGTACAGCATTCTGGGTGCCTGGTACCACGCAACGAAACACGCGCTTGAAGGTTGGTCTGACTGTCTCAGGCTCGAAGTCGCTGAATTCGGTATTAAGGTCGTTATCATCGAACCGGGAGTCATCGAGACGGGCTTCGGCGATGCCGCCAGTGACAGCATTACCAAACGTTCGGCCAGTGGGCCATATGGTCGCCTGGTGAAGATGGTGGCCATGTCGATAAAAAAAACTTACGGGCAAGGCACTGGCAGCTCTCCCGATCTGATTGCTGACGTTGTCTCCCGTGCAGTTAAAGACAGTAACCCTAGTACACGGTATGCCGCCGGTAAGTTTGCAAAGATGCTCATCCGCATGCGCGTCTGGTTGGGTGACAGGGTATTCGACCGAATTATTCTCAGTCAGACGCGCTGAACAGTGCATGCGTAATGACTTTTTATCACGTGAGGTAAAGGTCATGACCGCAAACGTCGGCTTTATCTCCGGCGCTGCGGTCATAACACGCATCACGGGTTATTCAGCAGTTCCAAATGTGCATTAGTGTGATGAAACAAAGACCGACGCTTGCTGCGCTGGCGGAACGGCGAAGTTACGCTGCATGCGTTTTATCTCCTCTGCCGGTGGTAGTCCAAACAGGCGTTTGAACTCGCGATTGAATTGTGACGGACTTTCATAGCCGACGGCGTAGCTCGCGGCGGCGGCGGTGACTTGCTGACGCACCATCAACATCCTCGCCTGATGCAGGCGTACCGATTTCACATACTGCATCGGCGGCATCCGGGTTATCGCTTTGAAATGGCTATGAAACGTCGGCACACTCATTCCGGATTCCATCGCCAGTTGTGTCAGCGTTAACGGCTCCGCATAGGTTGCGTGAATGCGCTGCAGCACTCTGCCTATTTTGCCAAACTGCCCCTGCAAGGTAAGGGCAGCGCGCATGGCCTTGCCCTGTGCACCTGTCAGTACGCGGAAATAGAGCTCCCGTACTCGCGCAGGGCCAAGGATCGCCGCCTCAATCGGATTATTCAGGACTTCAAGTAAGCGCAGAACAGCCGTTTTTACTGCGTTGTCCATCGGGCTCGACATCATGCTTTGCGGCGCAGCGGGAGGATGCAGGGTGTCATGCTGTTCGATCTGCAATATCAATTCAGCGGCAAGCTGAAAATCCAGGTGCATGTAAATCGCCAACAACGGATGCTCTGCCGACGCATCTGTCTCCATCACAAATGGCACCGGTACCGAAACGGCCAGGTAGTGCTGTTCATCATATAAATAGGTCTGTTGGCCGAAATAGCCGCGTTTGCTGCCCTGGCAGACAATCACGATCCCGGGATCGTAAAGTACCGGCGTTCTGGCAAGCGGCCGATCGGAACGCAAAATTCGCACATCCGGCAACGCAGTGAGGTTGTAGCCCTCCTGCACCGCAAGCGCTTTCAGTAATGACATCATCATGGGCATTACAGCACCTCATAAAATCAGGCAATAAAAAGAGAAGATAAGGCCTAAAAATACGGCAGGGCAGAGAATACCATGCAACCTTCATTGTTCATGGGAGTTCTTTTATGACATCTGTAAAAACGATTTTAATCACTGGTGTCAGCAGCGGCTTTGGTCGTGCGCTGGCGCAGGAAGCCCTTGCCGCAGGTCATCGGGTCATCGGAACCGTGCGTAACCACGAAGCAAAGCAGGCTTTCGAGGCGCTCGATCCGCAAGCGGCTTTTGGCCGTCTGCTTGATGTCACTCACTTTGAGCGTATAGATGAGGTGGTGGCGGAGATTGAGTCTACCGTCGGTCCGGTGGAGGTGCTGGTGAATAATGCCGGTTACGGCCATGAAGGCATAATGGAAGAGTCCTCGCTCACCGAGTTACGTCGCCAGTTTGATGTGAATGTGTTTGGTGCCGTGGCGATGATCAAAGCTGTGCTACCGGGCATGCGCCAGCGCCGTCATGGTCATATTATAAATATCACCTCAATGGGCAGTTTCATTACTCTGCCTGGCATCAGTTATTACTGCGGCAGCAAATTTGCACTGGAAGGAATATCCGAAACGTTAAGCAAAGAGCTTGCCCCGTTCAACGTACACGTGACCGCAGTGGCACCAGGCTCATTTCGCACCGACTGGGCCGGACGCTCCATGGTACGCAGTGCTCGCAGCATCCCGGACTATGACGCTTTATTCGATCCCATTCGGCAGGCTCGTCAGGAAAAAAGCGGTAAGCAATCCGGCGATCCTGTTAAGGCTGCGCAGGCCATGCTGGCCATAATTGAGAGCCAGACCCCACCCGTGCATTTGTTGTTAGGCAGTGATGCATTAAGTCTGGTGCGGCAAAAGCTCGCGGCCTTAGGTAAGGAAATAGAACAATGGGAAAAAATAACACGCTCAACGGATGGCTGAGTGGCGGCTTAAAGAGAGAGTAAGCCGAATTACCGATGATGGCCGATCGTACAAGCGGCCATTTTCCTTACATACAGCTGACCCGTTTTATTGAGAATGTTTACATGAAGCGGCGTATGAGCAACTGCTCCATCATGGTGCGAAAGTTTGCACCATGCACACTAAGCTGATGATTACCGCCAGATAAGTGTCTTTTTATGTGCATGGTGACCACTTCGTTATGTTGCCTCTGCCTCGTTATTTTTGGCATATCTCTTGCTATCCCTCTGGTATCGCTATTCGGATAGCCACTCAGAGGTTCCACAATGTCAAACAGCAATGATTTTCCGCTTATTGAAGCGCCTGCCTCCGGGCGCAAGGGCGTCTTCTCGATTTCCATGGTTCTGTTCAGCTTCACCTTTTTTACCGGTACGATGTTCGCGGGCGGCAAGCTAGGCGTCTCTTTTTCGATTGTGAACCTGCTGTGGATAGCGGTTATCGGTAACGCTCTGCTGGCACTGTACGCCGCGTCGCTCGGCTGGATTGCCGCTCGCAGCGGGCTGAATACCGTACTGATGGGGCGTTTTTGCTTCGGTGAAATCGGCAGTAAGCTCGCTGATTTTATTCTCGGCTTCGCCGAACTGGGCTGGTACGCCTGGGGGACCGCAACGGTCGCCATCTCACTGGTTAAAATCCTTGCCCTGCCCGAGGCGATGACCATTCCGCTGATGGTTCTGTTCGGTATCCTGTTCTGCGTCACCGCGCTGGTGGGCTACAAGGGACTGGATGCACTCTCGCGCGTGTCGGTACCGCTGATGTTTATTCTGCTGGTGGTCTCTATGTACCTTGCCGCTCATCACGCCGGTGGCTGGCAAGCGATGACCAAAATCGAACCGGGCGAAACCATGACCTGGTCGGCAGCCATCACCATGGTGTTCGGCACCTTCGCCAGCGGCGCGACCCAGGCGACTAACTGGACCCGGCTGGCCAACTCCAGTCGTACCGCCATCGTCGCCAGCATGAGCAGCTTCCTCGTTGGCAACGGGCTGATGATTGTTGCCGGGGCCTGGTGCTCTATCGTCTATCAGCAGGCCGATATCGTGGAAGTGCTGATTTTGCAGGGGCTGTCCGTCGCTGCGGTGGTGATGTTGTGCCTCAACCTGCTGACCATTCAGGGGCCGACAATTTATAACGTCTCAGCAGCCGCCTGCCATCTGCTGCGAAGCGAGCGCCGTCGTACTCTGACCGTGGTCGCTGCGGGCGTCGGCATTCTGCTGGCCATTGGCGGTATGTATGAAATGCTCATCCCTTTCCTGGTCCTGCTGGGTAGCATCATTCCACCCATTGGTGGCGTTATCCTCGCCGACTATTGGTTTTATCGCGGCGGCCGCTATCCCCTGCTGCATACCACCCGCTTACCGCGCTTTAACTGGCTGGGGCTGGGTGCCTACGCCGTGGGCGCAGTGGTGGCTTATCTGTCACCGTGGATCGCGCCGCTGGTGGGTATTACGGTTTCCGCGCTGGTCTATATCGCCCTGACGCGACTGAGCAAACGTCAGCCCGCTGCTGATTCGGTCGCGGAGCAGTAGTCATGAGTCTGACGGTCAGCGAAATCCTTGCGCTTGATGGGCTCTCCGCCATGCGTCTGCGCGCGGGCAAACAGGGAGTGCAACTGGCGGTGCGCTGGTACTACGTTGCGGAAAATGAAAATATCGCCGAATGGGTTATGGGCGGGGAACTGGTGTTCATCACCGGAATTAATCATCCCCGCGATGAGGACAACCTGATCCATTTGCTGATGGAAGGCAAGCAACGCGGGATCGCCGGGATGGTGATCCTGACCGGTGATAAATACATTCAGGCGATCCCACCACGCCTGTTAGCCCTTGCCGACGAGCTCGGTATTCCGCTGATCGAACAGCCCTATCTGTTGAAAATGGTGATAGTGACCGAACGCATCGGCACCGCACTGGTACGCAGTGAGACGGCCTTGCAGTCACAGCGCGATATTTTGATGCAGCTCTTAACCGGTGATTATCCTGACCTGCAAATCCTGCATCAACGTGCGCTCCATCAGCAGTTGGATTTTACTCGTCCACTGAGAGTAGCGGCACTGCGCCTTGAGGGGATCCAGCGCCTGTTTCGCCAGTTTCCACCTGAGCAGGCAGAAGCCTGGTTACAGCAGGCCCGCCGTACCGTGCGCCAGCGATTGCAACAGCAGCTCAATCAGCAGGGCAATCCTTTTCCTCTGGTTGAGCGCAGCAATATGTTTCTTTTCCTGCTCCCGGATGAGGAAGGTGAGTTTTATCAGCAGAAAAAGGAGTTAGAGCAATGGCTACTGATGCTGGCAGAAGGCAACGATGGGCTGTCGCTGCTGTGCGGCCTTTCCGCGCCAGTACAGCAGTTGCAGGGATATCAGCGTGCGCTGTCGCAGGCGCGCCAGGCTCTGGATCTTAGCGATACTCTTCGCCCGGCGCAGCGCATCAGTGACTACCAGCAGTTGGGCTTTATCAAACTGCTCTCTGCCGTCAGCGACCCTGCGCTACTGAACGACTTTATGCATGACATCCTTGGCTGCCTGATTGAGCCCGATCGCAAAAGCCCGTGGCTGCTAATGGAGACGCTGGAAACGCTGCTTCAGGAGAGCGGTAACGTGGTCAGGGCCGCCGAGCGGTTGGGTATCCACCGCAACACGCTGCATCAGCGTATCCAGCGTATCGAAAAGCTGACCAGCTATCCGGTCAGTCATCCACAATTTCATCTCAACGCCTCGGTCGCCTTAGCGATCTGGCGAATGTCACAAAACCATTTACGGGAACAACCATGAAAATTATCAATGCGCGCCTGCGCCATAAAGAAGCGCTCTATACCCTTGATCTACAAGATGGTTTGATTAAAAGCATTGTGCCACAAGCCGCAGTGCAGACAGTTGACGCCTGCGATATCGATGCACAGCAAAAGCTGGTTATCCCGCCGTTCGTTGAGCCGCATATCCACCTCGATGCAACCCTCACGGCTGGCGAGCCGGAGTGGAATATGAGCGGCACACTGTTTGAAGGCATCGCCCGCTGGAGCCAGCGAAAAGCGAGCGTCACGGTTGAAGATACGCGCCAGCGTGCGCTGAAAACCATTAGTATGCTGCGTGATAATGGCGTGCAGCATGTGCGCACCCATATTGATGTTACTGATCCCTCCCTGACGGCGCTCGAAGCCATGCTGATGGTGAAAAAAGAGGCCGCCCATCTTATCGACCTGCAAATCGTGGCTTTTCCTCAGGAGGGCATTGAATCCTTCCCCGGTGGACGCGAGCTGATGACCCGTGCCATAGAGATGGGGGCCGACGTAGTGGGGGGGATTCCGCACTACGAAAATACTCGTGACAAGGGTGTTAGCTCAGTAATGTTTTTGATGGATCTGGCCCAGCGCCACGGCTGCCTGGTGGATGTACACTGCGATGAAATCGATGACCCGCAGTCGCGCTTTCTTGAAGTGCTTGCGGAAGAGGCCAGGGTACGCGGTATGGGCGCACAGGTGACCGCCAGCCATACCTGTGCCATGGGTTCTTACGATAACGCCTACTGCTCAAAGCTGTTCCGTCTGCTAAAAGCGTCGGGTATCAACTTTATCTCTTGCCCGACCGAAAGCATTCACCTGCAGGGGCGCTTCGACACCTGGCCGAAACGCCGCGGCGTGACGCGAGTCGCAGAGCTGGATCGCGCTGGAATCAACGTCTGCTTTGCCCAGGACTCTATTCAGGACCCGTGGTATCCGCTGGGCAACGGCAACATCATGCGTATCCTTGATGCCGGACTGCATATCTGCCATATGCTGGGATATGAAGATTTGCAGCGCTGTCTTGATTTTATTACTGATAACAGCGCCAGGGCGATGTGCCTGGGCGATAACTACGGTATTGCCGAAGGGCGTCCGGCAAACCTGCTGATCCTGGATGCAGAAAATGATTATGAGGCGGTGCGTCGGCAGGCCAAAGTGCTGACATCTCTTCGTCACGGCGAAGTTATCATGCAGCGCCAGCCGGAACAGATGTGCTATCCAGACTGATACGTTAATGTGCCCGGTCGGTTAACCACCGGGCTAAAAATCACCTGCTGTTGTTCTTTTCGTTCGACTTTGCAAAGATATCTTGCACACGATTCCAGACCTGCCATGTACTCAGGAACCGGATCAACTCCCACCCCCCCTGACCTGTGTCCCGGCGGCAATGCGCTGCGTGGCAATATCGGCGTTGAACGGGGTCTGCTTTGAGGATTCCTATATGACCACCTTTCATCAACTTACAGCCACCAGTCTGGGCGGACAGCTTATCTCTATGGCTGACTACGCAGGGAAGGTGGTTTTGGTCGTTAATACCGCCAGCCATTGTGGCTTCACGCCACAATACGCAGGCCTTGAAGCGCTCTATAAGAAATATGCTGCCCAGGGTTTGGTGGTGCTTGGTTTCCCCTGTAACCAGTTTGGTAAACAGGAGCCTGGCAGCGCCGACGATATCGCGAAAACCTGTCACATTAATTACGGTGTGAGCTTTCCGATGTTCGAGAAAGTCGAGGTCAACGGAACTGCCGCGCACCCGCTGTTTCGTTATCTGAAAACCGAATTGCCCGGCGTACTGGGTGGGCGGATTAAGTGGAACTTCACTAAGTTCCTGATCGGACGTGACGGGAAACCGCGCAAGCGTTTTGCTCCGTTTACCACCCCGGAGAAAATGGAAGTCGCAATCCTTGCTGCACTTGAAAGTTAACTATTTCGGTAATTCAAAACCTTCAATTTTAAAGCGCTTCGAAAAACGCATTATTCGGCGGAGAAGCGCTCCGCAAGAAATGACCCTGGTGTGAACGGAACAACCCGCCGACTCAGCAGATTGTTCCCCGGCAATATGGCCTCAGCGACAGCCTTCACAAAATGCGGCCAGCCGCTCACACCCCGTCTGTAAACGCTCCATACTGGTCGCGTAAGAGAGACGAATATAGGGGCTCATACCGTAAGCTGCACCTGGTACAGAAACCACGTGCTGTTCCTCAATCAGCGCCATCACAAAATCGGCATCGCATGCCAGGACGCGTCCACCGGCGCTGGTTTTGCCAATAAAGGCCGCGATATTCACAAAGAGATAAAACGCTCCCTGTGGTTTATGGCAGCTCAGTCCCGGAATGGCGGCGAGTTTGCTCAGCACAAAATCCCGGCGCATTTTATAAATTGCCGCACGCTCCTGTAGCAAATCCTGCGGGCCATCCAGTACGGCAATCGCGGCAGCTTGCGTCAGGGTAGTGATTCCCCCGGCGTTCTGGGTGTTCACATTGCTCATCGCCTTAATCAGCGGCTCTGGCCCGCCGCAAAAACCCAATCGCCAGCCGGTCATGGAATAGGCTTTTGATACGCCATTCACCGTTAGCACTCGGTCATACAAACGTGGTTCAACCTGGGCGAGCGTCAGAAACACACAGTCGTCGTAAATCAGGTGTTCGTAAATATCATCGGTCAGGATCCAGATGTTGGGATGCGCCAGCATCACATCAGCGATACCTTGTAACTCCTCGCGGCTGGCAACGGAACCGGTCGGGTTGCTCGGGTAATTGAGCAGCAGCCATTTGGTTTTATCGGTAATGACGTTGGCAATATCAGCGGGCAGTGGCTTAAACCCATGCTCTTCTTTACAGGCTACAGGCACCGGCACTGCTCCGGCAAAGCGGACGATATCGGCGTAGCTGATCCATGACGGGGTGGGGATGATCACTTCATCTCCTGGATTCAGCGTTGCCATCATGGCGTTAAAGATTATCTGCCGAGCACCGCCCGCAGTGATGATTTGGCTGACCGCGTAATCCAGCCCGTTATCGCGTTTGAATTTGCGCTGGATGGCTGCGCGTAACGCTGGCGTGCCATCGGTGGGCGGATAACGGGTATCACCGGCAAGTGCCGCAGCATAGGCCGCTTCGATTGCGTGCGGTGGCGTCGGGAAATCTGGCTCACCCGTTGAGAGTCCCACAACATCAATTCCTTGTGCGGCAAGGTCGCGCGCCTTTTGCGTCATCGCCACGGAGGCTGAGATGGCTATGTTTTTCAATCGATCGGCTATTTGAGGCATATCACAGGGGTTCCAGTAGATTCAGCGGGTGCCGCGCTAAGGCTCGGCGGGTGTGGGTTCTGCCAGAAAAGGATAGGGAACAGGCCAGGCGGGGAGCTAATACTGCTTTGTTGTGGGGACATAATACAAAGCAATGACTGGGTGACGAACAGGAGCCAGCGTGAGGCAAGAAACGGCAATATTGCACTCTGGCGGTGCGTTAAAACCACGGCGGGGCGCGGAGTTGTGCGTACCATGCTGCCTGGCATTGCAATAACGCCATAAGTAGCGTGTGTGGATAGATAAACAGAGCGGCGACCAGAACTGGCACACCCATTGCTTTATTGATGAGAAAGCCACCACTGGAGAGAAGCCATGAATCTGCGTCGTCTGAAATATTTCATTAAAATTGTCGATGTGGGTAGCCTGACCCAGGCGGCGGATATTTTGCATATTGCGCAGCCTGCGCTGAGCCAGCAACTGGCGACCCTCGAAGGGGAGGTGAATCAGCAGCTCCTCATCCGCACCAAGCGTGGCGTGACGCCGACGACCGCAGGTAACATTTTGTATACCCATGCTCAGGCAATTATGCGCCAGTGTGCACAAGCGCAGAGCGCCATTGACCGTTCCGGCATGGAACTCTGTGGTGATGTTTCTGTAGGGCTGGCACCCGGCACGGCCGCGCAGCAGCTTGCCATCCCATTGATGAAAGAAGTGCAGCGCCTGCATCCGGGCATCACACTCTATTTCAATGAGAACTTTGGTACCACCTTGAGTGAACTCATCATGAACGGGCGAATGGACATGGCGGTGATTTACGACAATCGTAATATTCACGGCCTGCGCTTTATTCCCCTGATGAAAGAGCACCTCTGCTTTGTCTGTCCGAATAGCCTCGACAAGCCGGTTAAAGAAATCGCCCTCGCCGGGGTGGCGCGTTACGACCTCTTCCTGCCACGCATTTATAACATCATGCGCAAAGTGGTGGACGATGCCTTCGTGAAAGCGGGGCTGACCTACAAAGTAGCCTGTGAAATTGAATCACAAACCACCCTCAATGCTGCACTCTCAGCCGGTATGGGTTGCACTATCATGCCAGAGTCAGCGGCGCGAGCCATGCTCAAAGCCTCAGAATCCTGGATGGCGAAAATCGTTGAGCCGGACGTGCATGCTTCATTGTCATTCTGTATCTCCGACCACCTGCCGCTTTCTGAACCCGCCGAAGCCGTCAAAGCCATCCTGCTCTCCCTGATGGCAAGTCGTACACCGGATAACCGCCCGCTGACGCTGGTGAGCTAATAAGTCTGCCTTATCACCGCAAAGCGAAACCCTCTTACGGATCAGGAGAGCCGCCGGGATACAGTGAAGAAAGACATTCACCGATGACGTTAGCGGACAGGAAAGACAACACTGTGACTCTCCAGGAATTAGAACAGCTGGCGCAGAGCCTGCGTGCCACCACGATTTCACATCTCGCGCTGAGCGGTAAAGACTGGTCAGTGCGTATGACCACCTTGCCGCGATCACCCTTCATGCCGCCTCCTGAAGAGGCAACCATTTTCACTGCTGTTTATTCGCCCGCGCCGGGTCTGGCCATGTTGCGCCACCCCATGCTCGCTGAGAATTTTATCGCTCCCGGTCAGCCCGTTAAGCACGGAGATGTACTGGCGCTCGTGAAGGTGGGCGTTGTCTATTTCCCGGTGCGTAGCCCTGTCTCTGGCATCTTCATATCGTTTGGAATCGATCATGGTGATGCAGTGGGCTTTGAGCGAGAAATTGCGAAAATTCAATGCGATAACCCCGTAAGGCCAGGGTTATAAGTCACCCTTATCGCCTCAAACCATTTATGTCTTATACCGACAAGACGTAACTGAATAGAGTCAAAAATACGTAACAGATATGACGCGGCGCAGATAGCCGACGTCCTGACAGGAGAGGCAATATGCCATTTTCAGATTACAAAATCGCCCTGGTTACTGGCGCATCAGCCGGGATGGGAGAAGCCATTGTTGAGCGGCTATGCCAGGAAGGGATCACGGTTCATGCTGTCGCCCGCCGCCGCGAACAACTGGCTGCACTGGCGGAGCGTACGGGCTGTATTCCCCATGCGCTTGATGTCGCTGACCTCGATGCACTGACCCGTTTATGCGGTGATTTGCAGGTCGACATTCTGGTGAACAATGCAGGTGTTTCCCGCCCAGGTTCGATTTTAAGTGCAGATGAAGAAGCCATTGATACACAGGTGGACGTTAACCTGCGCGCCGTTTTGCATCTTTGCCGCCTGTTGGTACCGGGGATGATGGCTCGCGATCGTGGTCATGTCATTAACATCACCTCGATTGCCGCTATTTATAACTTCAACGGTAACTCTATTTACCACGCCACCAAAGCGGGGGTGCATGCGCTGTCACGGCAGCTGCGCGTGGATTGCTACGGCAAGCGCGTCCGGATTACCGAAATCTGCCCTGGCCGTGTGGCCACGGATATTTTCGGCAACGTCTCTGGCGATCATGAAAATGCACACAAGCAGTTTATTGAAGGGTTTGAGCTACCCCAGGCGAAAGACATTGCCGATTGCGTGGCCTTCGCACTCAGCGCCCCTGTTGCTGTGAATATCAGCAATATTGAGATCCTGCCTACCTTGCAGGTACCGGGGGGACTTTCCACCATGCGACCTGACGAAAGCGCGGTCTGACAGGTTTGACTGGAGGCTCATTATGGCGCTCGATTTTAGTACTGTATTAACCGGCAGTTCAGGCGAGATGATCGTGCGTGGCGCGACCATCACCCTGGAGCTGGCGTTGGGCGCCTGGCTGCTGGCAATGTTCATCGCTCTGGTATTGCTGGTGGTTCGCTTGTCGGAAAAACGTATTGCCGTGCGGCTGGTGGCAGCCTACGTCTCGTATCATCGCAATGTACCTACGCTCATTCAGCTGATGATGTGGTACTTCGCGATTCCCACACTGTTACCGGAGTCGGTGCAGATGTGGATCAACGATTTTAACGCTGAGTTTCTCTTCTCCATGTTTGCCCTCGGTTTATGCCAGGCGGCCTATTTCTCTGAAGACATCCGTAGTGGTCTGCGTGCCATTCCGGAAGGGCAGAATGAAGCTGCCCGTGCACTCGGCATGGGTTATATGCGGGCAATGCGTTCGGTCATCCTGCCGCAGGGGATACGCAATGCACTGCCATCATTGATCAACCACACGGTACTGCTGTTTAAAAACACCAGTCTGGCGATGGTGATTGGTGTGACAGAGCTGACCTATGTCACGCGTGATATTGAAAACCAGACGTTCCGCACGTTTGAGGCGTATGCCATTGGAACGGTGGGGTATCTGGCAATGTCACTGCTTTTGATGGGGCTGGGTGCACTGTTGGGACGTCGTTTTCAACGCGTCTATGCGAGGTAAAGACCATGTTTGACGTTTTCACCATATTGCACGATCACGGCATGCTATTTCTGATGGGGCAGTATCCAAATGGCCCATTGGGCGGCGTACTGTGCACGCTGGTTATCTCTCTGCTCGCTGTGGTGCTCTCATTTCCGCTGGGCGTGTTGGTTGGGTTGGCGCGGCTCTCCCCCTGGAGATGGCTGAGCTGGCCCGCCGCCTGTTGGGTCTACACCTTACGTGGCATCCCATTAATGATGGTGGTGTTCTGGACTTACTTTTGCGTGCCGTTATTGATTGGACAAAATATCAGCGGCTTCTCCACCATGCTCTGTACGCTGGTGATTTATGAAAGTGCCTACATTGCGGAGATTGTGCGCGGCAGTATTCAGGCCCTGCCTTCCGGCCAGTATGAAGCTTCCCGTGCGCTAGGCATGAGCCATCTGAAAACATTGAGACTGGTTATATTGCCTCAGGCGCTGTTCAACGCACTACCAAGCCTGGTAAGTCAATTAGTGTCGATCATTAAAGACAGTACGCTGGGTTACGTGATTAACGTTCCTGAACTGACCTATGCGGCAAATCAGGTCAGCAATCAGCTACTGACCAAACCTTTCCAGGTCTTTGCAATTGTCGCTCTGAGTTATTACATCATCTGTTACAGCCTGACCTGGTTGGCCAACCGGCTGGAACGGGGGATCGTCAATAAGCGCATGCAAACGCCTGCGCGGCAGATAGACGCCCCGGAAGACACGGCATTTTTTGCTCCCCGCAACCTCAATAAGGAAACATCATGATCCCGATGATTTTGTTTAACCAGGTCAATAAGTGGTACGGCGAGTATCAAGCGTTGACCGATCTCAGTGCGGAAGTGAAAGCGGGCGAGGTGGTGGTGGTGTGCGGTCCTTCCGGATCCGGAAAATCGACATTGATCCGCACCGTGAATCGTCTGGAGCCTATCGAACAAGGACAGATCCTGTTTGATGGAATGGATATCCACGGGAGCAGCACACGGCTTAATCAATTGCGCACCCGTATTGGCTTTGTGTTCCAGAACTTTAATTTGTTTCCCCATGTCTCGGTACTGGAAAACATCATGATGTCGCCGGTTAAAGTATTGGGCATTAAGCGTTCTGAAGCACGAAAGCATGCCGGGGAGCTGCTGGAGCGAGTCGGACTGTCGCACAAGGCCCATGCCTATCCGGCGCAGTTGTCCGGCGGGCAGCAGCAGCGTGTCGCCATTGCTCGTGCCTTGGCCATGAAGCCGCCGGTAATGTTGTTTGATGAACCAACGTCGGCACTGGATCCGGAAATGGTGGGGGAGGTGCTGAGTGTGATGCGCTCGCTGGCGCAGGAGGGGATGACGATGATGTGTGTCACCCATGAAATGCATTTTGCCCGCGACGTAGCGGATACCATCTGGTTTATGGATCAGGGGCAAATTCTGGAAAAAGCGGAGCCGGAGCAGTTTTTCCGTGCACCGAAGCATCCTCGTGCCCAGCGATTCTTAAGCGACTTACTGAACTGACGGACAGCCCGCCAGTCGATAAGACTATCGGGCAAATACTGTTCCGGTGTGCAGTTGTACTGGTGGGCGGAAGAAGTCTTCATGCAGCACGACCTGATTTCGCCCACGTTTTTTTGCCATGTAGAGCGCAGCGTCCGAGGCACTGTAGAGCGTCTCAAAATCACTGTCTTTCGCGCCGAGACTGACGCCAAAACTGGCGGTCACCAGTTGTTGTGGCAGCACATCCAACGGTGAGGCATTCAGTGACGAGTGAATGTAGCTGGCGATAATCATCGCCTCTTCGATACGCGCTTCTGGCAGCAGAATAGTAAATTCTTCACCACCTACCCGACCAATGGATGCGCTCTCAGGTAGCGCCCGGCGAATGCGTGACACCAAAGCACAAATTACACGGTCTCCTGTCGGGTGGCCGTATTCGTCATTGATGCGTTTGAAATGGTCGATGTCCAGCAGGATCAGCGCAACGTTAGCCTGAGTCAGTGATTTATTGATCTGGTTAATGATGGCGCTGCGGTTAAACACGGCTGTCAGGGGATCGTGAGTCGCCTCATACTCGAGCTGAGCGGCCAGTTGTTGTAACTGCTCATTCATCCGGTTGAGTTCACGTTCAGCGCGATCGCTGCGGGTGATTAAGCGATAGGATTCGCGGATCAGGCGCTGATAGTGCTTCGCTACCGTCCACAATTTTTCGCGACAGTCATCTGCGGGAAGTTGGGCGTCCGCCGCCGCCAGTCGAGCATCTTCGAGTACGGAATATTCATCCTTGAAAAGCTCGTTAATATCTAGCATTCGTTGAGATCCGGGATGAGAACAACCGCCAGAGAAGTGAAGTCGATACGCAATTCCTCACCAAATTCCTCGGAAATATCGTCTTCTGCGTCGTAGTACCAGTAGAGTTCACACGGGGTGCCGTTTTTGGCAAACCCGTTCATGCATTCGAAAAGCTCAAACAACATCTTGGTGCTGGAGCTATTAAAATAGCTCAGGGCTACATGCAAGCGAACAGGCTCGCTGCTAGCCGGTTTTTCCTGTAACCAGCTCTCAATAGCCTGCAACAGTGGGCGAAAAAATGCCGCCGCATTTTCAGGCCAGGCTTCACCTTTAAGGACCAGACGCTGCGCTGAAAAATCGAAATTCACTTCCGGTGTGGCCTGCGTCGCAGCCTGCTCAATGGACGGGGTCAGTGTCACTTCAGTCATGGCAAAAAGTCGCCTTTAAATGAAAGGCGGACAGCGAACTGGCCGCCAGAGGATGAATGCGATACTCCAGCGGTACACTGGTATCCCGCGCCATAGTTAACAAACCGATATTCGCCCCTTTGCTGGTGGCAGGCGCTTCGCTGCGCAACCCTTGCTTCCAGGCGTCACGAATTTCTGCCTGGGTCATGGTGCGCAGTACTTCGAGGTTTGTCTTTAGCAGTGAGGATTCTTCCGGGCCCACCAGATTGGCAGTTTCGAGATAGTAATTTCCGTTATCGGTATGGAAGCACAGTGAACCAAATCGTAGCTCCTCCTGACCGGTACACATGAAACGCTCATCGGAGGAGTAACGCACAATATTCTGTCCCATCTCAATAAAGACGGAGAATAATTTGCGACGAGTCACCGATGAGGATTCGTTTTTATCCAGCCAGGCGCGAATAACGCCGCCCATCGACATGATGTTCTGCTGTGAAAAATATCCGGTATAAAAAAGCTCAACGGCGCTCTGGCGCTGAAGAGTAAAAAGGGGCAACAGTACGGCCTCTTTGACCTGTAGGTCGTTAATTTTCATTGTGTTCATCGCCAGCTAAAACCAAACCATGTCATGTCGTCACGCGACGGTTGCTTGCCCTGCCATTCGGTCAACGCGGCCTGAAGCGCCCCGGAGACCGCAGACATTGGCTGCCCACGTTGATCGGTCAACAATGACTGAATACGTTTCTTACCAAACATAATGTCGCGTGCGCCGCCAATTTGATCCGTCACACCGTCGGTGACCAGCAGAAGCTGATCGCCGGGCCGGAGTGGGCGCTGGTGGCGGCTCCACTGATAATCAGCAGGAGTATCGGTGTAACCAATACCCTTGCGGTCGCTATCCAGGTTATAGACCTCTTCGTCATCCACCCCGAGCATAAAGGCGTGCATGCGGGCGCTCGACCAGATGAGTTGCTCATTCTTCGTGTCCACAAACATCGCGATAGCGTCGCATCCGTCGTTAGACTGGCTGGAATCGTCGGTCGGATGTACCTGACTCAATGTCTGTTTAATGTAGTCATTGATGACAGCGAGCAGGCGTTCTGGCTCATTGGCTGACGCCACGCTGAGCGCTTTTTCCAGTGCAGAAGAGAAAATAAAGGTCATAAAGGCGCCGGGGACACCGTGGCCCGTGCAGTCAGCCAGCACCAGCAACCAGCCGTTTTCACAGCGCTGGAAGGCGTAAATGTCACCACCAACGCAGTCGCGTGGGTGCCAGTAAAGGCACCAGTCGGTGAGCGTTTTTTCGATGCTCTGACGCGAGCGGCTCAGCATGGATTCCTGAATCACGCGCGCATATTCAATACTTTGCATAATTTGCAGATGCTGTTTGGCCTGCAAATCAGAAACGGTGCGGATCAAATCAAGACCTAAACCAATGCCCATGTACTGATCGTTTTCCGTCAGGATAAAGCCTTCCGTAATGGCTTTATCGCCGGTCTCAATCACACGCTCGGCGAGGAAATCCAGCCCGGCGGTGGCATCAACGATCAGCGGCGTTTTATCCATAAACGCAATGCAGCTTTTCAGATCGTACAGCTCATGGAAAAACGGACGGCTCATCTGCGAAAGAAAAATATGACGGTTGATCATGCCGATCGGGCGGTTTTGCTCAAGAACTGGCAAACCAATCAATGATTTATGTTCATTGAACAGCGCCATTACCTGGATGTTATTGGCATCCGCAGTAACGTGGGGAACGGCAATGCGCAAGACGCCCGCATTGAGTTGTCGCGATGAGAGAGGTAAGTCCATGATCCTGATGCCGCTCCGTAATAAGAATAATCTTAGGATAAAGGCTGTTTGTTGCGGTTTTATTTCAACAGGTTACAGATGAGAACAACGGGAGATTATTGTTCCTAAAGCGAAACCGTGGCCGCTTTTCGTATGCCAAAAAAAAGCCCGCACTAAGTGGCGGGCAAATAATACTGGAAGCAATGTGAGCAATGTCGTACCGAATACCCGAGTGATTCACTCAACTATTCGGTAATGAGAAAGATAATCTTTATCATCTGATCTATCAACCCCAAATTTAGTGCAACATTTGAAAAAGTTTTGGGGGAACAACGTGGCGTGGTGACTCCAAAGTGAGATCAGGTCTTGAAGTGGACATTTTCTTGCTCAGGATGGTGCCTGGTCACAACGATGTACATACGGCAATGAAGGTTATGGATGAAAGTGTCTCTTCGCGTTGAGGTTTTTTCTTCTTAAAAGCGAAACCTGATTTCCAGGACTATTCTTAGTTTCAATCATGGTGCAGGTTTCCGTGGGCACGCAAACAAAAATAACATTGCACCTTCAGGTACAGATATGGCCCTTAAAGAAGAGAAACTGTACTCAGAAATTCTAGAGCTTCTCCTTGCCGCAACGCTCGAATCTCAGATGTGGTCCGGGGTGCTTGAAAAAATTGCCTTTCTGGCCGGGCATCAATATGCTGCATTACTTTTTTACGACAAGGGGAATGCACAACTGCTGACGGATGCATTGTTGTGCGAAGAAAAAGTCTTTACGGCCTATCGGGATGTGTTTCTGGCGCTGGATCCTGCCGAGAAGATATTAACCCAGGCCCCGGTTGGGCAGCTCTATCAGGACCGCGAGGTCCTGGGCGATAAATTTATTGCCTCAAGCGTTTATTACAATGAATTTCATCGCCCTAATGATATGAATTACCTGACCAGCGTGAAATTGAGTGCAGTCAATGGCTATGCCTGTTTTCTGTCACTGATGACCGCCAACGGAGTACTTTACCCGCAACAATCGCATTTTGATCTGTTTAAACGCCTTATACCCGCACTGATCGCCGCCAGCCATCTTCACGCACGGTTTGAGTCATTGCGGGAAAATTTAAAATATCAGAATGCGTTGCTTGATAACCATATTTACCCAGTATGGTTAGTGAACGACGCAGGCAGGGTGCTCTATGCTAACCGTCATGCAGAACATTATCAGGACCGTTACCGGGACAGTTGGGCAACCCGACACGATGCGCTGCATATCAACACCGACAGTAAAAAGCTAAAGCAGGCGATTCGGCGTGCCACGGTAACCGACTCACAGCCAAAAGCCGGTCTGTGTTACACGACAGATAGCAAGATGATACCGGTGCTGGTGCTCCCTTCAGCGCAATTGGTCGGGGTGGCCAGCATTATCATCCCCGTACCCATGCTGAGCGGTACGCCGCTTATCGATATCTTTGGACTCACTCCCAGCGAAAATGCCCTTGTTGGATTACTGATCCATGGGATGACCGCAGAAGAGTGTGCACTCCATTTACGTGTCTCCATTGCGACCGTGCGAACCCATCTGAGTGCGCTGTTCAGAAAAACCAATACTCGCAATCAATCTGAGTTGCTGCTGATTGCCAGAGCCGTCTACGGTTAATTTTTTCGCCTCTCATCTAAATGAATGAGATGATATTTCCCCGTCGAAATTATACTCGGATTTAACAGGGTAAACGGCTATCTACCATCGCTGAACATTAATGTCGGCAACCATGGCTGTTTCCTGCTGCCATCTTCTAAGGAAAGCTATTGCAAAATGGATGTGATTTAAAACATCTGTCGGTTGTCTATTGGCGAGGTTCTGTCATGTTAAGATTTTCAATATTACCTGTCATCGTCGCTACCTTTTTTTTAAGTGCTTGTTCATCTGATGAGTATAATAGCAGGGTGTATCATACGAGTTATCAAAAGCTGGATGTGACGGATACGGGGCAAAAGGTTATTGTCTCGGAACGTAATAACTCCAGGTTTATTATTACTTACTTGCACAATGAAAAAGGCTACTGCAGTAAATGCGCTGTCTATAAAGTTGCTGCGATGAATAAATCAGAACATGACATCGATTTTGGTGTGCGTAATTTTGATGTGAAAAATGGTAGCTCGCCCGTCATGCTGATGAGTTCTGCGGATGTGAGCAAAGTTCAGAGTGATAAACTGAGTTCCCACAACACCTTCTCGATGATTTCGGGGATTTTGATGGGCGTTGCGGCAGGCCTGACAAATCAACCCTCAGTGGCCACTGACTATACCAACTCGCTTGAACAAACATCTCAGCAGATTCAAAACGAATCTGACTTTATCAACACCAAATTCTCGAATGAATCATTAAATGAAAAGCGTCTCGCTCCGGGTGAAGGGTATGGCGGGGTCATTATTGCCCAAAATATCAATTTTGATTCGCCACTGTTTTTCCATGTCGTCATTGATAACGAAGTTCATGACGTTGAATGGAATAAAACAAAATGAAAATAATATTGATAGTGCTTAGCCTGACATGTTTATGTGCAGCCTCAACCTATGATGATCTCTTAAGTACGGGGAAAAAATATCAAACCCAACAAGAAAAAAATAATATTGAAAAACGGATTCTGGATAAATGTTCAGCCTGGGCGACGAAAGCGCCTGCAAAAGTGTCGCCAGTTAAAAGCAAAAAAAACTGCCCCAATCCGACGGTCGCGTACGAAATCGCCACCGGGGTGGGGGATGAGCGCCAGGGGCTGGAAACGTCGCCAGAATTTCTCATTCAGTACCATGGCTCTCTTGCTGCGGCCATAGAATTTTCAAAAGCACAAATCGCCGAGTATGACCGCTACGCCGCGTTGCCTGAAGAACAGGTACCCGCATGGGCCAGAGAGTTAGCCCGGCACGGTGCGGATGAATTTCGTGAAAAAATTATGCCAGCGCTGATGTGCCGGGCGGGGGTGGAGACGCCGGACCCGGCCAACGCAATGCCAGCAGAATGCTCGCCTGACATCATGAAACAACTGGCGAGCAATAAGAGTGGAAAGCAGAAAAAAAGTGTTCAGGCGAGCCAACCGAGTGATGAAAACCTTGATTACACCGGCAAATCCTGCGCCTGGTTCGTTGTCAAGGATGCCCAGAGTTGCCAGTCGCGCGTCTGCTTTTATTCTGAAGGGCAGTCAGTCTCTTATGGCAAAAGGGCTTACCGCTGCCAGTCCGGGCGCTGGTCGTCGATACGCGACTGCACGCAGTCAACCAGTAAAAGCCGGGAGGGGGAGTGCGTAAATGATATTCGCCGTGATTTTGGCATCCCCCAAAACAAAGAAACGCCCGCGCAGAAGGTGCTGCTTGATGAGTAAATGGACCTACTGCGCCAGCGCTTCAAACTGCTGCCAGCTCACCTCATCAATATGAATCCCATTTACCACACGTTGCTCCCAGGCGCGCGCTTCCGGTTCACCCGGAAGCATCACATCGCGCCCTTCCTGCCCCTGGTGCATCCAGTCGAGTTGCGCGAAAACCTCGTTGGCATACTCTTCACCTGCACCCAGACGGGCCGGGTCGATAATTATCGACAACATATTATTAATAATCCCCTGACGCGGCGGGATCTGATGACTCTCGGTCTCGCCACCGCTCAGTGCTGCCCCCAGCAGGCTACAAATCAGCGATAGCCCAGCGCCTTTATGGCCGCCGAAGGCCAATAGTGCGCCGCGGGGATCTTCCATCAACCAACGTGGGTCTGTTGTCGGCTGGCCGTCGGCATCCACCGCGCAACCTTCCGGTATCGCCCGACCTTCATTCCAGGCGATACGCGCTTTATTTCCGGCAATAGCGCTGGTCGCGAAATCGAGGATCACGGGTCTGCGCCCTTCAACCGGTACGCCCACGCAAAACGGATTTGTCCCCAGACGTGGATGACGACCGTCAAAAGGCAGAACCGCAGACGGAGCCGCTACATTGGCAAAATGGATGGAGACCAGCCCCGCATCGGCAACCTGTTCTGCCCAGGCACCAATGCGCCCAAGATGATGCGAATCCGCAAGGCTAATCACCGCCACGCCAAACTGCTGTGCACGTTCTATACCCGCTTCCATCGCCTTTTGCCCCAGCACCTGGCCGAATCCGTGTTCGCCATTAAAAGAGAGCAGGGGGCCTGCATCACGTACCACGCGCAGTTGTGCAGTCGGATTCAAATCGCCTGCCAGAATGGCGCTAATATAGCGCGGCAGCAGGGTGACACCGTGCGAGTCATGACCTTTAAGGGAGGCATCGACCAGGTTATTGGCCACCAGGCGGGCACTTTCCGCTGGCGTATTCACACGCACAAGATGATGCTCCAGCAGTGTGCGTAATTGCTGGTGGGATAATACAGGCATAATTAATCTCACTGAAACCAGGGGTTATACAGCGGACTATAACGAGGATGTTTTTTTTACATAACCATCAAAATTGACTTAGCTTTGCCGATTTTTAACTTACATGAGCAAATAAACAGAATAAAAAATCATATTTAATTTTCAGAAAAGCATTGCGAATAAAATCATTTCCTTTTTAAGCGCCTCGCGGCCAATCATTTTGCCCATATTGATTACACACCTTTGGGATAATGAGATGAATAAAATGAAAACGGTCGCCAGCGCCATGCTTGCCGTCGCGCTAAGTGGCCTGAGCGCGTCTGCCCTGGCAGAAGGGAAAATCAGCATTGCGCAGCAGTTTGGTATTGGTTATTTAATTCTTGATGTTGTACGTGACCAGCAACTTATCGAGAAAGAAGGTAAAAAAGAGGGGCTGGATATTGACGTCGACTGGCGCACCATCTCCGGGGCGACCGGCATGAATGAAGCCCTGCTGTCTGGTGCACTGGACGTGGCCTCCGCAGGCGTACCGCCGCTTTTGACCTTGTGGGACCGCACCAAAGATAAGCAGAACGTAAAGGCCATTGCCTCACTGGGTTCCATGCCGAATTATCTGTTAAGCAATAATCCCAACGTAAAAACCATCAAAGATCTGACCGATAAAGACAGAATTGCGGTGCCTGCCGCAGGCGTCGGTTTCCAGTCTCGTACATTACAAATTGAAACCGCGAAATTATATGGCGACGACGACTTTAAGCGTTTTGATAAAATAAGCGTCAGCCTGCCTCATCCCGATGCCAGTGCGGCGTTAATTGCGGGTGGTTCAGAAATCAGTACCCATTTTTCCAGCCCGCCCTTCCAGTACCAGGCGCTGGAACACAGCAACGTTCATAAAATATTGAGTTCGTATGACGTCTTAGGCGGCCAGGCGACATTTAACGTGCTCTATACCACGCAAAAATTCCACGATGAAAATCCTAAGACCTATAAAGCGTTTTATCGCGCGTTGGGAGAAGCTGCAAAAATTATCAATGCTGATAAAAATGCGGCGGCTGAAACCTATATTCGGGTAGAGAAATCCCGCCTGCCGTTACCGCTGGTACAAAAAATCGTTAATGATCCGGAAATCAGCTTCACCATTTCCCCGGAACTGACCGGCGTGTATGCCGAAAAACTCCATGAACTCGGCGTGTTGAAAAACAAAGCCGCCTCCTGGAAAGACTATTTCTTTAACGAAGCGTGGGAAAACCCAGGCAGTTAAGCCCTGACAGGGGAGATTCTGATGGTACAAACGACCAACGACGGCCCGTTGCTGCAGGTCAGGAACGTGGATATCGAATACCGGACCCGCGAGCGCCAGGTGCGCGCCACGCACGATGTCAGTTTTGACGTCTGGCCTGGCGATCGTTTTATTCTGCTGGGGCCGTCGGGGTGCGGAAAGTCCAGCTTGCTGAAAGCGGCCGGGGGATTTCTTGCGCCACGCAGTGGCGAAATGCTGCTGGAAGGGCAGGCGATTCGCGCACCCGGTCCGGAACGGATGATGGTGTTTCAGGAGTTTGACCAGCTTCCTCCCTGGAAGACGGTGCTGGAGAACGTGATGTTCCCGCTGCTGGCGAGTCGCAAGGCGAGCAAATCAGAAGCGCGTGACACGGCGCTGCACTTTCTCAATAAAGTGGGGCTGGCGGATTTTGCCAACGTGATGCCGCATATGCTTTCCGGCGGTATGAAGCAGCGCGTGGCTATTGCCCGTGCGCTGGCGATGAAACCGCGCATCCTGCTGATGGATGAACCCTTTGCGGCACTCGACGCACTCACCCGCCGCACTATGCAGGAAGAGCTGCTGGCGCTGTGGGAAGAAGAACGCTTTACGCTGTTGTTTGTGACCCACTCTATCGAAGAGGCGCTGGTGGTTGGAAGCCGCATCCTGGTGCTCTCGCCGCATCCGGGCCGTGTTCGTGCCGAACTGAACTGCCATCAGTACTCTCTTGATGATTACGGTGGTGAGGACTTCCAGCACGCTGCCCTCCATATTCATGATTTATTATTCCCGACGACGGCGACCGAACCGCGCCCGGAGCAGAAAAAGGAGCGGGCCTATGTCGCAGCCACCTTACATTCGTCCTGAATTCGAGCGCGAACTTCCCCCATTACGCGACCTCTCCGTCGAGACACCGCTACCCCTCGGTCAGCGGATCTGGAACCAGACCTGGCTGCGTAAATCGCTGATCCTGTTGTTGGTTCTGGCGTTATGGGAGCTGGGGGCGCGCATTGCACAAAATGATTTGATGCTGCCAGGGGTTGTGCAGACGCTACATGCCCTGGTCGAAGATATGCGCAACGGCGAGCTTCCGGCGAAAATCGTGAACTCCTTTAGCACACTGATCAAAGGCTACGTGATTGGCAGTATCCTGGCGCTGGGGGCAAGTGCGCTGGCGGTCACCACCCAGTTTGGCCGCGATTTACTCAGCACGTTAACGGCGATGTTTAACCCGCTTCCTGCCATCGCACTTCTGCCGCTGGCACTTCTATGGTTTGGCCTGGGCAACGTCAGTCTGGTATTTGTGCTGGTGCATTCGGTGATGTGGCCGATAGCGCTCAACACCTGGTCCGGCTTTAGCAGCGTGCCGGAAACCCTGCGCATGGCGGGGCGCAATTATGGACTGAGTGGTCCACGTTATGTTCTCACCATTTTGATCCCGGCCTCGTTGCCCTCGATCCTCTCTGGCTTAAAGATCGGCTGGGCCTTCGCCTGGCGTACATTGATCGCCGCTGAACTGGTGTTTGGCGCCTCCAGTGGCGAGGGCGGACTGGGGTGGTACATTTTCCAGAATCGCAATGAGCTCTTTACCGACCGCGTGTTTGCCGGTCTGGTGACCGTCATCGCCATTGGCCTGTTGGTGGAAGGCGTGGTGTTTGCCACGCTGGAAAGAATCACCATTCGCCGCTGGGGAATGCAGCGCTAGTTCTGACCTCTTCAACGCCTGCCCGGCAACGTTTTGCTTGCCGGGCAGGCGTTTTGCTCTCCCGCCGTTTTTATCGCTTTTCCTGCAATACCCCTGGTGCTTTTGACGGTATTTGTCAGTAGTATCCGTACGGGCATTTTTTGCGTTACATTGGGAAAGCAATGGAAATTATGTTTGGCGTGGCGATCGTGATGGGGCTGTTCTTCCATAAAGCGTGGCGTTCGGCAAAAGAACGCACCTTCTGGTCCCGTTCAAACCGCGCCCTGCGGGTACTTAATGCCACCTCCGGGCAGATGCAACCCACCTGGCTTTCGGATGTGAGTATGCGAACACTGTTCACCACGTCACTGAGTGAAAGCACCCTTAAACGGGGAGTACCGGACTGGTTTCTGGAAAGCATTGCGGAAGATGAAGACGGGATGCGCTACCTGACCTGCCACGCCGCGCTAATGGAAAGCTACGGTGCGTCTTTTCGGGAGCAGACCATGGCGGCCGCCGAACTTGTCGACGGCGCCTGGCAACGTGCACAATCCAGAGGCTACTGACCTAGCGGGCTGTATGTGGGCGACGGGCAAAGCTGGCGGAAATCCTGTCCAGCAGAATCGCCATCAGCACCACCACTAAACCGCTTTGCAGCCCAAGGCCGATTTCCAGTTGCTGGATACTGCTCAGAATATCGTTCCCCAAGCCACCTGCACCCACCATTGAGGCGATAATCACCATCGACATGGCCATCATGATGGTCTGATTGATTCCCGCCATGATCGACGGTTGTGCTGCTGGTAATTGCACCTTCCACAGCAGTTGCCACGGCGTACAACCAAAGGCTATCCCGGCTTCAAGACGCGCAGTATTGACCTGACGAATCCCTAAATCGGTCAGACGCACCACGGGTGGCATCGAAAACAGAATGGTGGCAAAAATGCCCGGCGGTCTTCCCAGGCCAAACAGAATGGTGGCCGGAATCAAATAGACAAAGGCAGGCATGGTCTGCATGAAATCAAGCAGGGTGCGAACCACGCTGCCAACAGTCGCCCGCCGCGCACTCCAGATCCCCAGAGGAATCCCCAGCAGCAGGCTGAAAAAGGTCGACGAGAGCGTCAGGGCAAGAGTAATAGCCGCATGCTCGCTGTAGCCGCTGTAAATGATGTACAGCGTCGCCAGCAGGGCAAACAGCGCAAAGCCTTTGCCGATGCGCCAGCCACCAATCACCACTGCCAGCACCACCAGCCCCCAGGGGGAGAGCCAGGTGATGAGTTGTTCCAGTCCACCGGCAATGCTGTCGATAACCAGCGCAAAGCCGTCAAAAAATCCGCCCGCATTGGCCAGGAGTGCATGCACGGCCTCGTCAATCTGACGACTAAAATCTAAAGGGTAGGCCATAGTGTCCTCAGCGAGTGGTCCAGATATCGGCGTAATCTTCCGCCATTTGCCAGCGGGAAACGTCCACACCGGAGAAGAAGTGGCGTACATAAGGGGTCGCCGGGGCGTTAATCAGCGCTTCCGGCTTACCGACCTGCACCAGTTCTCCTTTTTCCATGATGGCGATGCGCGTACCCAGACGCAGTGCTTCTTCCATATCATGAGTGACAAACACAATGGTGCGTTGCTGCTCAGCCTGTAATGTCAGCAGCAATGTTTGCATCTCGCGGCGAATAATTGGGTCGAGGGCGGAGAAGGCTTCATCCATCAGCAGCACGGAAGGGTTGACGACCAGCGCCCGGGCAAGTCCCACGCGCTGCTGCATGCCACCGGAAAGCTGATGCGGGTATTGCTCTGCCACGTGAGCAAGGCCTACTTTTTCCAGCATCAGTTGTGCCCGCGAGTGGCGGGCTTCACGGGGAACCCCGGCCACTTCCAGCCCGAAAGCCACATTGTCGAGCACGCTGCGCTCGTCAAACAGGGCGAAAGACTGAAAGACCATGCCGATATGTTCCCGGCGCAAGGTGATCAACTCCGCTTCTTTAAGTTCTGCCAGCGCACGTCCCTGAAAAGCAACCGTCCCGGATGTCGCCGGGATCAAATGGTTGAGGGTGCGCAATAAAGTGGATTTACCGGAGCCGGATAAGCCCACAATGACAAAAATTTCACCGGGGAATATCTGTAAATCAATATTCGTCAGGGCATTAACGCTATTGCTGCTTTGCTGACCAGAGAAAATGCTTTTCTTGCCACCGGGATAATAATTTTTATTCACCGAATGTAATTCAAATAGAGGTTGTGACATGGTGTGATCTTTATTTTATGAGAACCGTTACACACTAGCTTAAAAACAATGGGCGACGAAATTCATTTTTAGTTTATGAATATGCTTTTTGCGCATTAGCTTATTTGTATTCTGGCAAAGCGACGCTGTTTTCGTGAAATCCCCAGGCTTCATCTAATAACCAGGCTTTTACTTTTTCCTGCTGTGCAGTGCCTGGCTTATTGCTGGCAGAAATCAAATAATAGCCGCGTTCGGTCCGTATCTGTGGCCCGCATTGCACCAGTTGTTGACTGGCAATAAACGGGGCTATGAGCGGCAGCCAGCCCAGTGCCACACCCTGCCCATCAAGGGCCGCCTGAATCACCAGCGAGTAGGCATTAAAGGTACGCGAGGCGCTATGGCTCTGGGCAAACACCTGATGCTGGCGAAACCAGTCCTCCCACGTTAACCAGCGCTGCGGGCGGGTTTCCGGTAGTTTTAAAAGCGGGTAATTGACCAGATCCTCAGGCGTCACGTCACGGGGGAGGGAATTTCTGATGTGCTGATTACACACGGGAAAAACGCTCTCCGGGAACAGGCGTTGGGTTTGTGCGCCGGGCCAGGTTCCCTGGCCGAAATAGATGGCTAAATCGGCATTGCTGTCACGAAAATTATAGTCATTAGGCGAGGTGGTGACCTGCACTTCGACCCCTGGAATCAGCGCCTGAAGCCGCTCCAGCCGTGGCAGTAACCAGTAACTGGCAAAGCCCATGTCAGTGTCGATTCGCAGTACGCTGCGCTGATGGCGAGTACGCTCCAGCTGTTCGCTGATATCGTTCAGGCTGTTACGCACAATCAGATACAGGCTGCTTCCCGACTCGGTCAGTTTTACCCCCCGATGACGGCGTTCAAAGAGCGGCGCATTAACCCGGTTTTCCAGCGACTGAATGCGTTGACTTACCGCCGGTTGCGACAGCCCTAATTCATTGCCTGCGGCGGTAAAATTACCCAGCCGTGCTGCCGCTTCAAATACGACCAGTGCCTGTAACGGCGGCAGTTGTAATTTTCCTGCCATAAACCCACCTTATTTCATGATAAATAAATAACCCCTTCACACGGGGAAATTAGCGTGAGATAAAATTAACACGTTTTTTTTGTCTATTTTATTATTTGGACGGTTCATGCTTATAAATAAACCGAATATCGTTATTCTTATGGCTGATCAATTAACGGCCAGTGCATTAAGAACTTACGGGAATAACGTTAGTCTGACACCGAATATCGATAAGCTCGCCCGCGAAGGCGTGGTGTTTGAATCCGCGTATTGCAACAGTCCATTGTGCGCGCCGTCGCGCGCGTCATTAATGACCGGGCAGTTTATTTCGCAAAATGCCGTCTTTGATAATGCTGCAGAATTTCATGCCGACTCGCCCACCTTTTGTCACTACCTGCGCGAACAGGGCTACAAAACCTGGCTCTCCGGCAAGATGCATTTCTGTGGCCCGGATCAGTTGCACGGCTTTGATGAGCGCCTGACCACCGATATTTACCCGGCTGATTTTGGCTGGACGCCAGACTGGGCACGCCCGGAGCGTCGCCTCGACTGGTATCACAACATGAGTTCGGTGCTGGAGGCCGGGGAGTGTGTGCGCACCAACCAGCTCGATTTTGACGACGAAGCGCTATTCCTTGCTCGCCAGCGGTTATATGACGCGGCGCGTCGTCCGGCTGAACAGCCTTTTATGCTGCTGCTCTCCCTGACGCATCCTCACGATCCTTTTGCCATTCCACGTCGTTATCTGGACCGATTTAGTGAAGATGAGATCGACATGCCGCACACCCGTGGCGCTGATGTGGAAGACGACCCGCACTCCGCACGACTGCGCGCAATGTACCAACTGGAAGAGGGGTTGCTGAACGACGAACACGTTCGCCGTGCCCGCCATGCTTATTATGGTGCGCTGGCCTATGTGGACGACTGCTTCGGTGAAGTGGTACGTACGCTGGAAGAGACGGGGCTTAGCGATGACACCATCGTCATGGTAATAGCCGACCACGGCGAGATGCTCGGTGAGCGTGACCTCTGGTACAAAATGACCTTCTTCGAAAATGCGGTGCGCATTCCACTGATTGTCCATAACCCGAAACGGTTTGATGCCAGACGTGTGGCCGAAAGCGTCTCGCTGGTGGATGTGCTCCCTACGCTTACGGAACTGGCAAGCGGCGAAGATCGCAAAGCGCAGGCGATTGCCCCGCTGGATGGCAACAGCCTGGTGCCGCATCTGCGCGGCGAGAAAGGGCCGGATGGCGCGTACAGCGAATACCTCGCCGAAGGGGCGCTGGGGCCAATGCTGATGATCCGCCGGGGGCCGTGGAAATTCATTCACTCCTTCAGTGAAGCCCCGCAGTTATTCAATTTGCATGACGATCCCCATGAGCGAATTAATCTCGCGCCGTTGCCGGAGTGGCAGCAGCAGGTGGCGGCGTTTGCCCTTGAGGTGAGCAGCCACTGGGATCTCGACGCGCTGCGTGCTCGCGTGGTGGCCAGTCAACAAAAACGCCTTTTCCTGACGCGCATTGCCGGGCATGACGCCATCCCGAAATGGGATTTCCAGCCGCATCAGGAAGCCTCACAACGCTACATCCGTAATCACCAAACGCTGGATGAACAAGAGGCCTTTGCCCGCTATCCGCGTCCTTTAAAATAACCAGCAGGAAAATAACAATGAAATTGAAGCAATTATCTCAACTTGTACTGCTGGCTGCGGCTGGCTTGCTCCCTCTGCAAAGCTTCGCCGCAGACGATGCGCGTTGTGCAACGGTAACCCAGTCCGATCCGGGCTGGACGGACATCGCGGCCACCAATGCCCTGTCGGGTGTCGTGTTGAATGCGCTGGGCTACCAGCAAAAAGTGCAAAACTTGTCGGTGGCGCTGGCGTTCCAGGGGCTGAAAACAGGGCAGGTGGATGTGTTCCTCGGTAACTGGATGCCTGCGCAGGAGCCGGTCATCAGTAAATTCACCGCCGATGATTCCATTAAAGTGCTGGGTGCAAATTTGCCAGCGGCGCGCTTTACCCTGGCCGTGCCGGATTATGTCGCCGCGGCGGGCGTGAAAGATTTCGCTGATTTGCAGAAGTATGCCGACAAGTTTCACCACAAAATTTACGGCATCGCGCCGGGCGCCCCCGCTAACCAGAACCTGAAAAAAATCCTCGATAAGCATGACTTTGGTTTGCAGAACTGGAACCTGGTGGAGTCGAGTGAGAGCGGCATGTTAGCCCAGGTCACTCGTGCGGTGGAGCGCAAAGAGTGGATTGTCTTCCTCGGATGGGAACCCCACGCAATGAACACCCGCTTTAAAATTAGCTACCTCAGCGGGGGAGATGCTTACTTTGGGGCCAATTACGGCAGTGCGACGGTCAACACTGTGACGCGCAAAGACTTCGCCACCCAGTGCCCGAACCTGAACCGTTTTTACAGCCAGTTGAAGTTTGATGTTGCCCTGGAAAATGCGGTGATCACCCGCGTGCTGGAAAACCAGGAAAACGTTAACGATGCTGCACGTGCGGAACTGGCAAAACGCCCTGAACTGCTGGATGGTTGGTTAGACGGCGTTACGACCCGCACGGGCGAACCGGCAAAAGCGGCGGTGGTTAAAGCTATTGGCCTGTAATTTCTGATTATTTTTGTTAAAAATGCCGGATTTTCTGCCCCTGATGTGTGCAGATGTCCGGCATTTTTTATTTTCGGTCCTCCATTTCACTTTTCTTAATTCCCCCGGCGCAATAACACTTGAATGAACAAAAAGAATGCGTATAGTTCTCATTCTCTTTAGTGTTATCGGGCATGGAAGGACGGATTTTCCCGGATAAAAGTAGGCATAAACGCTTACAGGGAACACTAAAAAGCCGTGGCGAGCGCACCGGGCCCTATGCCTGCCTGGAACAATCATAACGTCACCTGCGTGATGCGCTTTTTCGCCTGCTTTTTTGACTTTAACGGTAAAGGATCCTCCCGATGAAAATGAAGACATCCGCACTGGCGCTGATGGCCGCCATGATGCTGGCGGGCTGTACTGCTCAGTCTGCCCATCAAACCAAAAACGACGCGACCGCCCAGAAACCTGCCGCAGAAGAGACCACTGTGAACGTGCAAAAACGTGACCTGGCAAGCGGCCTGTATGAAATGGCGCTGAGCCCGAAAGGGGATGCGCTCTATGTGGCGAGCGCGGAAGGTTTCAAAGATGTGCAGGGCGGGATGATCTACAAACTCGACCCGACCAGCCTGAAAACCATCGGTTCAACGCACACTGACCTGAAAAACTTCGGCATGGCGATGTCAGAAGATGGCAAAACCGTCTATGTGACTAACTCCCTGGACGGCGGCGTGAGCGCCGTTGATACCTCTACCGGTAAAGTCCTGAACCGTGTGCTGTTCCCGGAACGTAATAAAGAAGGTTTCCCGTTCGGTGCGCGTGAAATTCTGCTGCACAACGATCTGCTCTACATTGGCGCGGTCGGCGATCCGGCGCTGGTATGGGTCGTTGATGCCAAAACCATGAAGCTGAAAACGCGCATCAAAAATGCAGGTAAGTGGGTGACCGGTCTGCACTGGTCTGAACTCACCCAGCGCATTTATGTTGCCAACGGCGGCGGTGAAATCCTGGTCGTCAACCCGCGTAACAACCGTATTGAGCAGCGCTGGCAGCCGCTGGGCGACAAACCCGCTCTGCTGTTGAACATTGCTGAAGACAAAGAGACGGGCCGTCTGTTTGTGACGGATAACTCCAAAGCCAAAACCACGCTGGTGCTGGATATCCACACGGGCAAAATCATCAAAGCGCTGCCGGGTGATGCGCTGGCGGTGAAATTCAACCCGACTCGCCACGAGATTTACATCACTCAGCGTGAGTCCGGCAAACTGCTGAGCCTGGACGCGATCTCTTATGCCGTGAAGAAAAGCTGGGATCTGAAGCCGAACCCGAACAGCCTGCTGCTCTCCGCGGATGGTCAGACGCTGTACGTCACCGTGAAGCAAGCCTTCAATAAAGACCACTCCACCAATGGCCCTGACAGCCTGGTGCGTATCCCGCTGAATCAATAAGTATTCCGGCCCGGAAACGGGCCATTCTTTTTTTTAACCACGAGTTAACGATGAACGTTTATACACACACACCTTTGCGCAAGACTTTGCTTGCGCTGGCCATAGGTGCAGCCGCGCATTCCGCAACGGCCGCCACCACGGACGCCAACAGCAAAACATCACAGGACGACACCATTGTTGTGCAGGCGACCCCTGCTAACGATTTCAAAGCCGGTGGCGATAAGCTGGTGCCCGCTTATCTTGATGGTCAGGTGGCACACGGTGGTCGTCTGGGCATGATGGGCGAACAAAACGCGATGGATGTGCCGTTTAACGTTATCGGTTACACCTCCAAACTGATTCAGGATCAGCAGGCAAAAACCGTTGCAGATGTGATCAACAACGATGCGGGTGTGCAGGCCGTACAGGGTTACGGCAACTTTGCCGAGACCTACCGCATCCGTGGTTTTAAACTTGATGGCGATGACATGCTGTTTGGCGGTCTGGCGGGTGTGCTGCCGCGTCAGGTGGTGGATACCCAAATGATTGAGCGTGTCGAAGTCTTTAAGGGCGCGAATGCGCTGCTTAACGGTGCTTCCTCCAGCGGCGTCGGCGGGATGATCAACCTTGAGCCAAAACACGCTGAAGACACCCCCGTGACCCGCGTGGGTGTGGATTACGGTACGCGTTCTCAGGTTGGTGGTTCGCTGGATGTGGGTCGCCGCTTTGGCGATAACAACCAGTTTGGTGCGCGCGTTAACCTCGTGCATCGCGAAGGCGAGGCCGCCGCAGAGGACGACAAACGTCGCACCACGCTGGCCTCGTTAGGTCTCGATTACCGCGGCGATCGTCTGCGCACGTCATTAGATGTCGGTTATCAGAAAAAAACGTTCCATGGCGGCACGACCGGGCTGAACATTAGCGGCGTCGATTTTATTCCTGATGTTCCCGATCCGAGCAAAAACTTCGCCCAGAAATGGGGTTACAGCAATATTGAAAACGAATTCGGGATGGCGCGTGCGGAATACGATCTGACAGATAGCTGGACGGCGTACACGGCATATGGCGCCCAGCACGCTCACGAAGAGGGCGTTTACAGCACGCCGAAACTGCTTAATAAAGACGGCGACGCCACTGCCGGACGCCTCGATACCAACCGTATCATTGACGCATCAAGTGGAATGGCCGGTGTGCGCGGTCGTTTCGATACCGGCTTTGTCTCTCATAATGTTAACGTCGGTTATTCTGCGAATATCAAGCGCGATAAAACCGCGTGGCGGATGGCAGGAAAGGGCGCGGCAGTTAATATCTACGACAATCAGGATGTGGCGATTCCAACGAATACGATTTTCGGTGGCAACTATCACGATCCGCTCACCACCAGCCGCACCCGTACTCAGGGCTGGCTTTTCAGCGATACTCTGGGCGTTCTGGACGACAGCCTGCTGTTTACTGCTGCTGCCCGCTACCAGAAAGTATGGGTACGCAACTACAGCAATGCCACTGGTGCAGAAACCACCTCTTCCCGCTATACCGAAGATCGCTGGATGCCGACCTTCGGCGTGGTTTACAAACCGCTGGACACGCTCTCGCTCTATGCAAACCACACGGAAGCGCTGCAGCCGGGCAGCGTGGCACCGAGAGGGGCGGCTAACCAGTTCGAGGCCACCGGGATTGCGCACTCCAAACAGAATGAAGTGGGCGTGAAGACTGACTTCGGACGCCTCGGCGGTACGCTGGCGCTGTTTGAGATCACAAAACCGACCGCCATTCAGAACAGTGACACCAACATCTATGCACTGGACGGCGAACAGCGTAACCGTGGCATTGAGCTGAACGTGTTCGGAGAGCCGATGCTCGGCCTGCGTCTGAACGGCAGCGCCACCTGGATCGATGCGGAACTGACCAAAACCCAGAACGGTTTGAATAAAGGTAATAAACCGATTGGCGTGGCAAACTTCTACGCGGTGATGGGGGCTGAATACGACATCAAACCGGTTGAAGGGCTCACCGCGACGGCGCGTGTAAACCACACCGGTTCGCAGTATGCCAACAACGCCAACACCAAAAAACTGGACAGCTATACCACGCTGGATCTGGGCATGCGCTACCGTATGCGTCTGAACCAGAATCTGAACGAAATGACCTGGCGTGTGGGCGTGGACAACGTCACCAACGAGAAATACTGGGCCAGCGTCGAAGACAACGGATCCTATATCTTCCAGGGCGAACCGCGCACGCTGAAAGTCTCTATGAGCTACGACTTCTAAATTTTCTTCACTTCGCTTTACCAAAGAGCGCCTCGACTGGCCGGGCAAGGATGCCCGGTGTGTCCTCTTCACATTTCCCCTTGCTGTTCCCCCTAATCCATCACTCTGCCATTTCTGCCGTTTTTTATTCCCATTCGGTGATCTTAAGCGGAATTTTCTGTCAGATTTCGTAAAATTGTGGAGATTTGAAGAAGATTTTCGCAAGAAAAATGAAGTTTTTTCTTCATAATATGAAGATTAAATGCAAATCATTATCATGCTCATTATCGAAATATGTTAAAAAATGGAGAAGAGTGGCATGGTTGTAACCCCTATTTTCAAGAAACGTCCCCTGGTGATGATCCTGGCGTCCTGTCTGAGCGCGGGCGCTTTTGCCGCGGATGCAACGTCTGCGTCAGAGGAGGATGAAATCGTCGTCCAGGCAACGGCGGAGCAGGAGCTAAAACAGCAGCCTGGTGTGTCTATCATCACTGCAGAAGATATTAAGAAAGAACCGCCAGTCAACGATCTTTCCCAGATCATTCGCAAAATGCCGGGTGTGAACCTTACGGGCAACAGCGCCACCGGTAACCGGGGTAACAACCGTCAGATTGATATCCGTGGTATGGGGCCGGAGAATACCCTGATAATGGTAGACGGTGTGCCGGTGACCTCGCGTAACTCCGTGCGTTACAGCTGGCGCGGCGAGCGCGATACCCGTGGCGACAGCAACTGGGTACCGCCTGAGCTGGTTGAACGCATTGAAGTCATTCGTGGCCCGGCAGCCGCCCGTTACGGCTCGGGTGCAGCGGGTGGGGTGGTCAACATCATCACCAAACGCCCGACCAACGACTGGCACGGTGCGCTTTCTCTTTACACCAACCAACCTGAAAACGACAAAGAAGGGGCGACCAAGCGCGCCAACTTCGACTTAAGCGGTCCGCTGGCCGGTGATGCCTTGACCATGCGTCTGTACGGCAACATCAACAAGACCGATGCTGATGATGCCGATATCAACCTGGCGCAAAACGGCTCTTATGCTGCCGGGCGCGAAGGTGTGCGTAACAAAGACATCAATGGCCAGCTCTCCTGGAAAATGACCCCAACGCAGATTGTCGATTTTGATTACGGCTACAGTCGTCAGGGCAATATCTATGCGGGGGACACGCAGTACAGTAACGGCAACCTGAGTCCGAACGGGCTGGTGTCCACACTGTACGGTGAAGAAACCAACCGCATGTATCGTCAAAACTACGGTCTGACCTGGAACGGTATCTGGGACTGGGGCCAGTCCAAAGCCGGTGTCTATTACGAGAAGACCAATAACACCCGCCTGCAGGAAGGGTCGACCGGTCGCGTGGAAGGGATGATCAACAGCGATACCAACGACACCAGCCGCCTGGAAACCTGGCGCGGCACCGGGGAAATCAACCTGCCGCTGACCTTGTGGGTGCCGAACATGGTAACGCTGGGCGCAGAGTGGGAGAGTGAAAAACTTGACGATCCGGCGTCTATGTCGGCTACCTCGGCAGCCGATGGTGTGATCAACGGCATTTCTGGCGATCCGGCCGGTCGCAGCAGCAAAAACAGCGCAGAAACCACGGCCTTCTATATTGAAGACAATATCGAAGCCTTTGCGGGCACCTTTATCATTCCGGGCCTGCGCATGGACTACCACAATAAGTTCGGCACCAACTGGAGTCCGTCACTGAACGTGTCCCAGGATCTGGGCGACATGTTCAAACTGAAAGCCGGTATTGCCCGTGCCTATAAAGCCCCGAATCTCTATCAGTCCAGCGAAGGCTACCTGCTGGCAACGCGCGGTAACGGCTGCCCGAACAGTATTGCCAGCGGCAGTTGCTACCTGCTGGGTAACCCGGATCTGGATCCAGAAATCAGCATTAACAAAGAGATCGGTCTGGAGTTCAATCACAACGGTTTTGTGGCGGGTGTGACGTACTTCCGCAATGATTATAAGAACAAGATCGTCTCCGGGACGAAAGTGCTGGGCGTGACCTCTAATAATTACAACATCCTGCAATGGGAGAACGGCGGAAAAGCTGTGGTCGAAGGGCTGGAAGCGAACCTGAGCGTGCCGGTGATTGAAGACACCCTGACCTGGCGTACCAACGGTACGTACATGATTGAATCCAAAAATAAAGAGACCGGTAACCCGCTGTCGATTATTCCTGAGTATACCGTCAATACCATGCTGGACTGGCAGGCGACGGACAAGCTCTCCGCCAATATCAACTGGACCATGTATGGTCGCCAGAAGCCGCGTGAATATGTTGAGTCTCGCACCGACGTTACCTCTATGTCTTCGAAAGAGGTCGGCTCTTACTCCATCGTGGGTGTGGGCGCGAACTATCAACTGAGCAAAAATCTGCTGCTTAATGGCGGGATTTCGAACCTCTTCGATAAGCGTCTTTACCGTGAAAACGACGGTGCATCGACCTACAACGAACCGGGCCGTGCTTACTATGCCGGTGTGACCATGTCCTTCTAAGTCTATGGGCTGACACTCCGGCAATATGTCGGGGTGTTTTTTCTGCTGTAACTCGTTAAGTTAGGTACTCTTTCTACATATAAAAAGAGCACTCCCTGATGATCCACGTCGCCAACGCCGATCCGTTTTCGCCTGACTCCCACTTTCTTATCGAGAAATTGTCCGCGACCCTTGCGGTTATCACCGGCAGTAGCGGGAAAAACTCTTTCAATCTTGATGATGTACAAGCCGACAGGGCGCTATGGGTACTCGCCCGTGACGGCTTGGGCATTGCCGTTGGCTGTGGTGCTATCCGCCCGCTGAGTGCAGAAACCGCCGAACTCAAGCGTATGTTTGCCTTGCGGCCAGGTGAGGGGATTGGTGCTGCTGTCGTGAGTCATCTGGAACAGGCGGCAAGAGACCTGGGATACCTCGAAATGAAGCTGGAAACCCGTCGGGTTAATCACCATGCGGTCGCGTTTTACGAAAAGCAGGGCTATGTGCAAACGGAGAATTATGGTGTTTACGTTGGCAGGCCTGAAGCGGTGTGCTTTGTAAAGCGGTTATAGTGCCAGCATAGCGGCACTATGCTGGCAACACAGATAAAGCGCCTTACTTACGCAGCAATTTTTGCAGCCGTTTTTTTTGCCAGTCAGCAATCAGATTGCCAAACAAAAAGATACGCAACCCCCGCACCAGGGTCAGTGCTCCCCAGATTGCCGCGACCCACAGCGACCAGTGGCTGTCGGGAGAGGTGTTGCGGTTGAGGAGATAAAGCAGCGCACAGACAATCACCGCTGTCAGCAACCCTCGCCAGAATCGGGTTTCCGCTTCCAGTTTTTCTCGCGCAGTGTTGATGCGCAAATCCAGCGCGTCGTCCGCTTCACTGACATTGTTTCCCGACAGCTCCGTGACGCTCACTTCAAACACCGCCGCCAGGGCGCTCAGGGTTTCAAGACTCGGTGCTTCCTGATTCTCAATGCGTTGCACAGTGCGCACACTGAGTGCGGCCATTTCTGCCAGCTGTTCCTGCGACCAGGCGCGGGCAAGTCGGTACTCTTTAACTCTGTTGGTACTCATGATGGTGTCTCCGTTTTGAACAGGATGACAGCGTCGCTCAAATCGTGAAACAGCAACACGACACCCACCCGACAGCCGCCTGACACGAACCTGACAGCAGAGCTGGCGCGGCTATTCGTCGTCAGCTTCTAATATGCCGCCAAAAAGCCGCATGGTGTTCAGGTCATCTATAGAATAGCGTTTAGATACCCACTGCCTGTCAAATTCCTCCACACCAAAGGCTTCATGATTAATACCATTGATGGGGGTGACGGCGCTGTTAAACAGCTCTACCTGATAGTTGGGCCTGACCCCGGTACCGGATAACCCGATGCGGATGAAAATCTTCTTATCATCTTCAGGCTGTTTTTTAACTTTTGCCAGCATGCGTGCTGTGCTCTTCATCTTTTCAAAATGATCTAAAGGAATGTCACGAAAATTGCCGTCCCAGTCTTTGTTCACGCTGTACCCTCTATTTAATGAGTTATTTCAAATTGTTAAGACATAAAAATGCGATAAGTGTTACATGTCATGCCCGAATAATAATTTCGATATTGTCTTCTGAGACTTCATACTTTTTAGCCAGCAGTTTTTTCGCCTGCTGGATAGTAATGCCGCTTAGTTGTGGCTCTGTTGGTTGAACCGTTTTAGGTTGTGCAATCTCAATAGCAGGTTTCGGCATCTTATTGAAAATAATTGAATTTTCATTAATTCCCAGCTCTTTCAGCGAGGAGTAGGCTACCGGGTTTCTGGCCCCATCCCACATATCGGGAATGGCAACATGGGCATATTCGCTGACCTGGATAAGCCACTTCTTCGGGCGTGAACCATCCCAGGTTGGAGAAGGAACAATGTCAGCGATTTTGCCGATAAAAAAGGCATTTTTATGTGGGTCGGATACGTCCCCCCAGTCATTATGCTGGTTATCAGCAGGATCCCGATTCTGAACGCATACAACGTACTTACACCCTCTCGCACGCTTTTCACTGAGCACCCAGGCTTGAGAACCCCCTTCTTTAAGCATTCTTTCAAGGCCTCGGGCGGTATACACAACGATGGTTGAATCTGTCATTTCATCCTCACGCTTCATTAAAAGTATAGTTAAAGTATATAAATAATGAATAGAATATCAATAGTATTCATGAAAAGTATAAAAATCTATCTTAACTATCATTCATACCTGGATAGCGATCATTGTGCAGTGAGATTTGAAGGCGATTTCCCTGGCCTTGCTACACCCTGGCTTAAATGTTAAAAGGTGCGGCTTCATGACAACAATAAAGGGGAAAGACGTGAAAAACGCGTCACTGGCATCTGAGCACTCAGCAGATGCCGCGTCGGAAACAGGGCCGACGCTGCAACGAGGATTAAAAAATCGCCATATTCAATTAATCGCCCTGGGTGGCGCGATTGGCACCGGATTGTTTCTCGGCATTGGTCCGGCAATCCAGATGGCGGGGCCCGCGGTACTGCTGGGCTACGGTGTCGCAGGCATTATTGCCTTCTTAATTATGCGCCAGCTCGGTGAGATGGTCGTCGAAGAGCCGGTATCCGGATCGTTTGCCCACTTTGCCTTTAAATACTGGGGTCCCTTTGCCGGGTTCCTCTCTGGCTGGAACTACTGGGCCATGTTTGTGCTGGTGGGGATGGCAGAGCTAACCGCTGCGGGCATTTACATGCAGTACTGGTTCCCGGACGTGCCGACGTGGATCTGGGCTGCAACCTTCTTCATCATCATTAACGCCGTAAACCTGGTGAACGTGCGCCTGTATGGCGAAACCGAGTTCTGGTTTGCGCTGATCAAAGTGCTGGCGATTATCGGCATGATTGGCTTTGGCCTGTGGATGCTCTTTAGCGGTCACGGTGGGGAAAAAGCAAGCATCGAAAACCTCTGGCGTTTTGATGGCTTCCTGGCCACCGGCTGGAAAGGGCTCATACTGTCGCTTGCGGTCATCATGTTCTCCTTTGGCGGGCTGGAGCTTATTGGTATTACGGCTGCTGAAGCCAGCGATCCGCACAAATCTATCCCGAAAGCGGTTAACCAGGTGGTGTACCGTATTCTGCTGTTCTATATCGGTTCTCTGGTGGTGCTGCTGGCGCTTTACCCGTGGATTGATATCAACGCTGACAGCAGCCCGTTCGTGATGATTTTCCACGATCTGAACAGCAATCTGGTGGCCTCAGCGCTGAACTTTGTCATTCTGGTCGCGTCGCTGTCGGTCTATAACAGCGGCGTTTACTCGAACAGCCGCATGCTGTTTGGCCTGTCCGTGCAGGGTAATGCGCCGGCGTTCCTGACCCGCGTCAGCCGTCGCGGCGTACCGGTCAACTCGCTGATCCTGTCGGGGGCGATCACCTCGCTGGTGGTGCTGGTGAACTACCTGCTGCCCAAAGAGGCCTTTGGTCTGCTGATGGCGCTGGTGGTGGCAACACTGCTGCTGAACTGGATCATGATCTCGCTGGCGCACCTCAAATTCCGTGCGGCCATGCGCCGTAAAGGTCGAGACACGCTGTTCAAGGCGCTGATTTACCCGGCGGGTAACTATCTGTGTATCGCCTTTATGCTGATGATCCTGGTGCTGATGTGCACGATGGACGGGATGCGCACCTCCGCCATTCTGCTGCCGGTCTGGATAGTCTTCTTATTCGCAGCCTTTACCCTCTCTCGTCGTACCGTTAAACACGACTGATGCTTAACGCCTCGCCGGATCCGGCGGGGCGTTTTCTGGCTAAAAATTTATCGTGATTGATCTCCCACTCTTGTTTCATCAAACAGGAAAATTATTTTGTAATCGATTACTTTTCACTTGAGGTTATTTGTAATCGATTACTTTTCAAGGGTGAGGCAAAAAAATGGTGTCAACAACCGAAAGTAGCGCAAGTCAGGTACAGCACCGACTGCTGGTTCCCCGGCTGTCGCTGATGATGTTTTTACAGTTCTTTATCTGGGGGAGCTGGTCGGTCACCTTAGGTCTGGTGATGACGCAGCACAACATGTCGCTGTTGATTGGCGATGCGTTCTCTGCGGGGCCGATCGCCTCTATTCTCTCACCGTTTGTGCTCGGCATGCTGGTTGACCGCTTCTTCGCCTCACAAAAAGTGATGGCGGTAATGCACCTGGCAGGGGCGGCTATTCTGCTCTTTGTGCCGCAGGCGCTGGTGGCTGAAAACGGCTCAATGCTGATTGCACTGCTGTTTGGCTACACGCTTTGCTACATGCCAACGCTGGCGCTGACCAACAACATTGCGTTCCACAGCCTGGCGAATATCGACAAAACCTTCCCGGTGGTGCGCGTGTTTGGCACCATCGGCTGGATTGTGGCGGGCATCTTTATCGGTGTCACCGGTATCTCGTCCAGCGTGACCATCTTCCAGGTCGCAGCCGCCTGTTCCGTACTGCTGGCGCTCTATAGCCTGACATTGCCCCATACGCCTGCGCCAGCAAAAGGGCAGCCAGTCGCACTGCGCGACCTGTTCTGTGCCGATGCTTTTGCGCTGCTGAAAACGCGCCACTTCTTCGTCTTCTCGCTGTGCGCGATGCTGATTTCAGTGCCGCTGGGCACCTATTACGCCTACACCGCTTCGTATCTGGCGGATGCCGGGGTGGCGGATGTCAGCACCGCGATGTCCTTCGGTCAGATGTCCGAAATCTTCTTTATGCTGGTCATTCCGCTGCTGTTCCGCCGTCTGGGCGTGAAGTACATGCTGCTGATTGGCATGCTCGCCTGGTTTGTGCGTTATGCCTTCTTTGCCCTTGGCGTGAGTGAAGAGGGGCGCTTCCTGCTCTACCTCGGCATTCTGCTGCACGGCGTCTGCTACGACTTCTTCTTCGTGGTGGGCTTTATCTACACCGACCGCGTGGCCGGGGAAAAGGTCAAAGGCCAGGCGCAGAGCATGATTGTGATGTTTACCTACGGTATCGGCATGCTGCTGGGCTCGCAGATTTCAGGTGCACTGTATAACCGCATTGTGGCAGGGCAGAGCGTACCGCAGGCGTGGGTCACTTTCTGGTGGATACCGGCCGTTGCGGCTGCCGTTATCGCGCTGATTTTCCTTTTCTCGTTCAAATATAAAGACAGTGAGCATGCATAAGTATTGGGAGATGCGATGAAAACCATTCAGGGGCCAGGCATTTTTCTGGCGCAATTTATCAGTGAGCAACCGCCGTTTAACTCGCTGGCCGGGCTGGCGGGCTGGGCTTCCGGACTGGGTTACAAGGCTCTGCAAATTCCCTGCAACCATCCGGCGATTTTTGACGTTGCCCGTGCGGCACAAAGCCAGGCCTATTGCGATGAAGTGACGGGGCTGTTGGCAGAACATGGGCTGGTGATTAGCGAGCTTTCGACACACCTGGAAGGGCAGTTGATTGCAGTGCACCCCGCCTACGATGAGGCCTTTGATGGGTTTGCACCCCAAGCCGTGCGCGGCAACCCGGCGGCGCGGCAGACGTGGGCGGTAGAGAAAGTCATGCAGGCTGCGGTGGCATCAAAAAACCTTGGCCTGAAAGCGCATGCCACTTTCTCGGGGGCGCTGGCCTGGCCTTATATGTACCCGTGGCCGCCGCACAATAAGCTGCTGCTTGACGAAGCCTTCGACGAACTGGCCCGCCGCTGGCTGCCGGTGCTGGATTGTTTTGATGAGCAGGGTGTGGATCTCTGTTTTGAGATCCACCCAGGCGAAGACCTGCATGACGGCGTCACCTTCGAGCGTTTCCTGGCGAAGGTCGACCATCATCCGCGCTGCAACATTCTGTATGACCCAAGCCACCTGCATTTGCAGCAGCTCGACTACCTGGCGTTTATCGATATTTATCATTCGCGCATCAAAGCGTTCCATGTGAAAGATGCCGAATACCGCGCCAGCGGGCGCAGCGGCGTTTATGGCGGTTATCAGAACTGGGGCGAGAGGCCGGGGCGTTTTCGTTCTCCGGGAGACGGGCAGATCGACTTTGGCGCCATCTTCAGCAAGCTCACCCAGTACGGTTATGCGGGCTGGGCGGTACTGGAGTGGGAATGCTGTCTGAAGTCGAGCGAAGTGGGTGCACGGGAAGGCTGCGAATTTATTCGTCGCCACATTATTCCTGTCTCCGCCCACGCGTTTGATGATTTTGCTGCCGGAACGGAAGACCGGGTGAGCGTGCGCAGGATGTTAGGTTTGGGAGATGTTGAATGATTCAGGTAGGTATTGTTGGCACCGGGTTTATTGGCCCGGCGCATATTGAGGCACTGCGTCGCCTGGGGTTTGTTGAGGTGGTGGCTTTGTGTGATGCGTCGCTGGCGGATGCCACGCAAAAAGCGCGCGCGTTGGGGGTTCCACACGCTTACGGCAGCGTGGAGGAGCTTCTCGCTCATCCGGGTTTGCAGGTGGTGCACAACTGTACGCCTAACCATCTGCATGCGGCGATTAACCGCCAGATCCTGCGTGCCGGAAAACATGTGTTTTCTGAAAAACCGCTGTGCATGACCTCCGATGAGGCCCGCGAGCTGGTGGCGCTGGCAGAAGAGGCGGGCGTGGTGCACGGCGTCAGCTTTGTCTATCGCCAGTTTGCGATGGTGCAGCAGGCGGCGAGCATGAATCGCAGCGGGAAAGTAGGGCGGCTGTTCTCCGTTTATGGCAGCTATTTGCAGGACTGGATGCAGCTTGAAACCGACTACAACTGGCGCGTGGATGCGGCGGTCGGTGGGGCTTCACGGGCAGTGGGGGACATCGGTTCGCACTGGTGCGATACCCTGCAATTTGTCACCGGGAAACGCATTACCCAGGTGATGGCCGACTTATCTATCGTCTGGCCGACCCGTAAAGTCAGTCCGTCTGCTGCGACTTTTTCGTCAGCGAAAGAGGGGGAGATCAGAGAAGACCGCCCGGTGACGACCGAAGATGCCGCCTCGGTATTGATTCGTTTTGAAGATGGGAGCAAGGGCTGCTTCAGCGTCTCGCAGGTGAGCGCCGGGCGAAAAAATCGCCTGAGTTTTGAGGTAAATGGTAGTGAGTGCTCACTGGGTTGGGATCAGGAAATCCCCCAGCAGCTGTGGGTTGGTCACCGCCAGCAGCCTAATCAAACCCTCACCGACGACCCGGGCCTGATGTCCCCGGACGTTGCCGGAAGCGCCCATTTCCCCGGCGGTCACATCGAAGGCTGGCCGGACGCCTTTAAGAACATGATGCTTAACTTCTACTCAGCGGTAAAAGCCGGGAAGATGCCTGCACGTGAAGAGGCTAAATTTGCCTCGTTCCACGACGGCGCAAACGTGATGTTTATTATTGATGCGATTTTGCAGAGTCATGCGCAGCAAAAGTGGGTGACGGTGGCGTACTGAGATTGTCGCGGCAGCGAGCACGTACGGTCCCCTCTCCCTGAATGGAGAGGGCGTCCACCGTGCATGCCTTCCGGCAATGTGATAGCCTGCTAACCAGACGCTAACCGCAGGAAATATCGACGTTATGTCCATTCAGAAAATCGCCAGACTGGCTGGCGTTTCCGTTGCCACGGTTTCACGAGTTCTCAACAACAGCGAATCCGTTAAAGAAAAAAACCGTGAACGCGTGCTGAAGGCCATCGCGGAAAGCAACTATCAACCTAACCTGATGGCGCGTCAGTTGCGCACAGCCCGTAGCTCCATGATCCTCGTGCTGGTATCGAATATCGCCAACCCCTTTTGTGCTGAAGTAGTGAAAGGCATCGAAGAAGAAGCCGAACAGAACGGTTTTCGTATTCTGCTCTGCAACACCGGCTCGGACATGGAACGCTCTCGCTCCGCGCTCAAACTGCTCTCCGGGAAAATTGTCGACGGCATTATCACCATGGATGCTTTTGCCCGCCTGCCGGAGCTGACCACCCTGATTGGCAATGCGCCCTGGGTGCAATGCGCGGAATATGCTGATGAAGGCGACGTTTCTTGCGTAGGTATCAATGATGTCGATGCCGCTCAATGTGTTATTGAGCATCTGCTGGCGCGCGGCTGCCAGCGCATAGCGCTCATCAACCACGATTTGAGTTACAAATATGCCCGCCTGCGCGAGCAGGGTTATACCAATGCGTTGCAGGAAAAACAGAGCACCTGGAAGATGGTGGAATACGCTCAGGATCTCAGCTTCAGCGCCGGGAAAGCAGCGATGGAAAACCTGCTACGCGCAGATGAACGCCCTGATGCGGTGTTTGCGGTGTCCGATACGCTGGCCGCCGGGGCGCTACTGGCTATCCACGAAGCCGGACTTGCCATGCCGCAAGACATCGCGGTTGTCGGGTTTGATGGCACGGAGCTGGCTGAGATGGTGACGCCACCGCTCAGCACGATACAACAGCCCTCACGGGAGATTGGCCGCCAGGCGGTAGGGTTGCTACTCAATAAAATCGACAACCCGGAAGCTCCAGCCGAAAGAATCATGATGGACTGGCAGTATATTTCTCGCGCCAGTGCGTAATCTACCCGTCATATTTCGGGCTGCAGGTGTGTTGGCTATACTCGTTCACCCCAGTCACTTATTGCAGTAAGCTCCTGAGGTTCACTCACTTGCCGCCTTCCTGCAACCCGAACTATTTAGGGTATATTGGGGTATTATTAGGCCGATAATTTTTTACCAGCGTTTTGCGCTGGTTTTTTTATGCTCAGGGAGCTCTGCCATGAACCGGCAACGACAAGCCGAACTCTTTCTCGTTTTAACCACACTGATTGCCGCCTGCGGATGGATTTTTTCCCGCGAGGCTATCTCCGGCATGCCGGTTTTTGCCTTTCTCGGGCTGCGCTTTTTAGGGGCGGCGCTGATATTACTGCCTTTTTGTCGCGGGCAGTTAATCCCACATACTCAGCTTCGTCAGGTGGTGACCAGTGGTTTCTGGATGGCGACCAACATGTGCCTGTGGATCTGGTCGGTCTCCACCACGCCATCGCTGGGCGAAGGGGCGTTTATCATGAGCCTCTCCATGCTGTTCGTACCGCTGGTGGCCTGGGTGATGATGGGCGCACGTCCGGCACGCGCTTACTGGGAATGTTTGCCGGTCGCCATTATAGGACTGGCGTTATTGAGCTTACACACCCCGATTGTGTTTCACCCCAGCCAGGGCTGGTTCCTGCTGACTGCCTTTGTTCAGTCCATCTCATTCTGCTACACCAGTCGTGTGGCGCGAGAAGTCCCGTTAATTCCCCTCACCACCGTGCAACTGGCGGTGACAGGCGCGGTGGGTGTGCTCTTCTCGCTATTGTTTGAACACTGGACTCAGCCTTTTACGGCCTCTACTGCGATGTGGCTGGTCGCCAGTATTTTCATCGCCACCAGCCTGCGTTTTGGCCTGCAAATTCAGGGGCAGAAATACGCCGCCGTTGCCAGCGCGGCGTTGATTATGGTGCTGGAGCCGTTGCTCACCGTTATTGCTGCCTCTATCTGGTACAGCGAACGCCTGCCGTTGCAAAAAATCCTTGGCGGTGTGCTGATCCTGTTAGCACAGCTGTGGTTCCGCTGGCGACTGGTGGCGAGGCTGCCCTCAAAGATCTGATGCCATTTAGTTCGCCGGGCAACGCGGTGCAAGCTGCTGTCGCGCGCCAATGGCCGCGACGGCAAGCAGCAGCATCATGACCGCTTCGGCAATCAAAATGCCTGCCAGCGCATCGCTGTAGTTCCCCTGCGTGCGGTTCAGCACGTACATAAACAATCCGCCCAGTAAAGCCGGACCGAGTCCCAATGTCGCCTGTTGCAGAGTGCTCAGAATCGCACTGCCTGCACCGGCGTCACCGGTGGTGATGTCGCGCATTCCAATGCGATAGAAGCTGTTGACGATCAGCGCCTGACCGTAGCCAATCAGCGCCGTCGACGGGGCCAGATTCCACGCATCCAGTTTTCCGTGCGTCAGCCAGAGGGTGGCGAGCAGCGCCATCAGTCCGCTCATCTGAATGGCAATCCCCCCAAGCAGGATAGTGCGTGTGCTGTGGTGGGCGATCAGTTTTGGCGCATACCAGGCGGAGGCGAAATAGGTCACGCCCAGCACCACAAAGCTGTTGCCGGACTGCCAGGGTGCCATACCCACACCTGCCTGAAGTGTGAGTGCCATACAGAACATAAAACCGGACCAGACCGTAAAGAACAGCAGGGCGATCAGCATGCCAAAACGAATGCTATGCAGCTTCAGCAGGCGCGGTGGCATCAGCGGGTGCTGACCGCGTTTTTCCTGACGTAATGCGCCCGCGCGCATCCACAAACCGAGCGGAATAATTGCCAGCAGTGCCGCCTGGCTCTGCCACGGCCAGTGCATTTCCGGGCCAAGGGCCAGCGGGAACAGCAGGCAGCATAAAATCAGCGCCAGCGCGAAGGTGCCCTGCCAGTCAATACGCGTCGGGGTGTCGTTGCGGGTTTCGGGCACATAGCGCGGGCTTAACGCCAGCACCAGCAGGCTAATCGGCACGTTGATGAAAAAGGCGTTGCGCCAGCCCAGTCCTGCAATATCGGCAGAGACCAGCCAGCCGCCGCCCATCTGGCCGATGATAAAGGCCACACCGCCGATGCCGCCATAAAGGCTGATGGCGCGGGCATGGTCCGGGCCTTTTAAGGTCACATGCAAGGTGGCGAGTATTTGCGGCATGATCAACGCCGCACTCATACCCTGTAGCGTGCGGGCAACCAGCAGCGCGGTGATAGAGTTCGCCAGCCCGCACAGCAGTGACGCCAGACCAAACAGCGCCACGCCCCACATAAAGAGTTTGCGCCGACCAAAGTTATCACCCAGCTTGCTGCCCATCGCCAGACAGACGGCAAATGCCACACCATAGAGTGCGACAATCAGCGCCAGTTGCGTGGTGGTGGTATGCAACGACAGGGTGATGGAGTCAAGGGCGACGTTGGTGATTGAGGTGTCAATCAGCGGCAACATCTGTCCGGTCAGCAGCAGTATCAGCGCTGCGCGACCGGATGAAACAGCAGACGTATTCATGGTTACTCCATTGCGTCATTCATCAGATGGACGTAGCATCGCTGATATGAAAAACGGGTACCAGTTCTTACTTATACTGGTACTGGCACTACCCTGCTGGAGGTGTTATGTCGGTGATGTCAGAGCGTGACCCTGTGCTGAGTATCCAGGATGAGAAGCGTAAACAACTCGGCGCATTTTTGCGCTCGCGCCGGGAAAGCCTGGATCCGCAGCGCCTCGGGCTGCCCCGAAGCGGTCGGCGGCGTACCCCTGGCTTGCGCCGTGAAGAGGTGGCACTGCTCGCCGATGTGGGGGTGACCTGGTACACCTGGCTTGAGCAGGGCAGGGATGTGAACCCGTCGGCCACCGTCATGCAGGCGATTGCCACGGCGCTGGAGTGTTCCGCAACCGAAACCCGTCACCTGTTTTTACTCGCGGGACTCACGCCTGCGGAGACTCTCGTCATTCCGCAGTGCGAAGGTATCAGTCCTGGTACGCGCAAAATGCTTGATAGCCTTCTGCCACAACCGGCCAGCATTCAGAAATCGAACTTTGATATTGTTGCCTGGAATGACGCCTTTTCGCGGATGATGGGCGTGGATTTTGATGCAATGCCGGAAGATGAGCGCAACTGTATTTATCTCTATCTGACTAATCCCACCTGGCGAAGCCGCATTGGCCGCCGCGAATCTGTATTGCCGACCTTTGTTGCCTATTTCCGTGCGGCAATGGCGGAACACCGGGGCGAACCGTTGTGGGAAGCCAAACTGGCGCGCTTTTGTGCCGTCTCCGATGAATTTGCTTCACTCTGGCATAAAAGATATGACGTGCGTGGGGTCGAAAATCAGGTGAAAACCTTTACTCACCCGGAGTTGGGGGAATTTTCACTGCAGCAAATGTACTGGTATTCTGCGCCGCGTAACGGCTCGCGCCTGCTGGTCTATTTACCGATAGATGAGCAGGGCGAGCAGGCGCTGTCGCGACTTGCAGAACTTAAATGAATAACGTTCCTGCAAGCACCGTATGCGCGTTGCCGGACAGCAGCACCCGGCCTGAATCGGTCAGTTCAATTTGCACGTCGCCACCACGGGCGGAGGCCTGCCAGGCGCAAAGTGAACGCTTACCCAAACGTTGTGCCCAGTACGTGGCGAGGGCACAATGGGCGGAACCGGTGACCGGATCTTCGTTCACGCCCACCCAGGGGGCGAAGTAGCGAGAAACAAAATCCCATCTGTCTTTGCCCGGTGCGGTCACGGCCACCCCACGGCCTGGCAGTGCGGCGAGCGCCTGGAAATCGGGCTTCAGACGTTCAATCAACTGGGCCTCTTCCACGACGATCATCTCTTTCGCCCCATATTTCCCGCAGGCCACTACCTCACTTTCGTGTATGCCCAGTGCCGCCAGAATGCGCGCATCCACAACATGGTGCATATCTGGTTGCGCCAGCGGGAAATCAAGTTCAATGACCTCTTCACGCGCGGTAGCGCTGAGCGGGCCGGAGAGGGTGGAAAATTCGATGCGCTCGCCCACATTCAACAGACCTGTCTGACGCAAAATATGGGCGGTGGCGAGGGTCGCATGACCGCAAAGATCGACTTCGGCAAGGGGCGTAAACCAGCGTAACTGATGATTATTCAGCGTCAGAAAAGCGGTTTCAGAAATGGCCATTTCAGCCGCAATCTTCTGCATTGTGGCGGAATCCAGGGCGTCGGGGGTGATACACACAGCGGCCGGATTACCGGAAAAAGGACCGTGACTAAAAGCATCAACCTGATAAATCGGCAATTCCACGTGTTCTACTCCTGTCAGTCATTGAACCGCTACGTTAACGCGTTTTAACGTTGACGAACAGGAGTGCCGATTCAGCGTGGTCGCAGGCGCTGCTGGTCTTTGCGGGAAAGGGTATCGACCACCAGATTACGTGAGTCGTTAATCAGGTCGGTCAGCAGGGCTTCACTGATATCGTCCCCGGCATACACCGAGATCCAGTGCTTTTTATTCATGTGATAACCCGGTTCGATACTGCGGTAAATCTGTTGATTGAGCAGGGATTTTTGCGGGTCAGACTTCAGATTCACCATTGGCCTGCCGTGGGCAGTGCTGGTTAGCATGAACATCTTGCCGCCCACTTTGAAGACATCCGCTTCCGGGCCAAAGGGCCAGCAGTGTTCGGTGAACGGCAGCTCCAGCGCAATGCGGTGGGCAAATGTCTGCAGGGTTTTACTGTCCACGAGGTTCCTCGTTGGTCAGTGCCCGCCACATGGCTTCAAAGCCCAGACGCTTGGTCTCTTTGGCCTTATTCGGATCGCGGCTGGCGTAATCCATGGTGGTTTCGGCGAGTGTCAGAAAAATGGCGTCGGCAAACGGGGAGAATTCTTCGGAGAGAAACTCTGGTGTGACGGAGCGATGACAAATCTCGTGCAGCTCCGGGAACATCTCCTGAACCTGCTGGCGCGTCTCGGGGGTGATTTTTTCACTTACTGAAATCTGGCGGATAGCATTGTGCCCGGTCGGGTGGCGAATACCCCAGTCGATATAGCTGTTCCAGATCGATTGCGTATGCACCTTAGGGTCGGTGACGGAGCGGTCCAGACCGTCGATCATGGTCCGGCAAAGATCGGATTTTAAGTGCAGATAGAGGGCATTGAGCAGATCGTCTTTGGTGGCAAAGTAGCGAAACAAGGTCCCTTCTGCGACACCCGCATTACGGGCAATGACCGCGGTGGAGGCAGCAATGCCAGTTTGGCCGATAGCGACGGCTGCTGCATCCAGTAATGCTTGTTTTTTGTCTTCACTCTTAGGACGAGCCACTACATTTTTCTCCTCTGGGTTTAAAAGCCACGATTGAAACATGCCCATTCCAGCGCTGCAACGTTGAATGTCAAACTTCGAAAATCATCTTGACGACTTTCTATTCATTTCTATAATGAGTGCTTACTCACTCATAATCAAGTTTAACTTACTTTCGGCGTTCCAACGGACAGGAACCGCTTTCGGGAAGGGAAGATGAAACGTCTTTTGCTTAGCGTGGTTCTTATTATGCTCGTTGTGTCAGCCGCCAGTTTGCCCTTTGTTCTAAACGCCGGATTTGGTCAGCCACCGCAGGGTGAACAACGCACCCGCGTAGAACAGTCACCGCACTACCGTGACGGTGAATTTCAGAATCAACTCCCCACACCCAACTATACCGGGCAGAAAAATATGCTCGTGGCAATGTGGGATTTTCTGGTCACCCGCCGGGAAAATGCACGCCCACAACAGCCTCTGCCGTTGGTGAACACCGATCTGGCAAGCTTGCCTCTTGAGCAGGATACCGTGGTGTGGCTGGGGCACTCGTCCTGGTACATGCAACTGGCCGGAAAACGCATTCTGATTGACCCGGTGCTGAGCAACTACGCCGCACCGTTCTCCTTCCTGAACAAGGCTTTTGCCGGGGAGTATCCGTGGACGGCGCAGTCGATGCCGGAGATTGATCTGCTGATTATCTCTCACGACCACTATGACCATCTGGATTACGCCACCATCAAAGCGTTAATGCCCAAAATTAAACGGGTGATCACTCCGCTGGGGGTAGGCTCGCATCTGCGCTACTGGGGCATGAACCCGGACATCATTCAGGAAGCCGACTGGCAGCAGAAAATCAGTGTGGCAGACGGATTTGACGTGCACGTGCTACCGGCGCGGCACTTCTCCGGTCGCGGTCTCAAGCGCAACCAGACGTTGTGGGCCAGTTTTATGTTCGTGACCCCTGAGCGCAAGCTCTATTACAGCGGCGACACCGGTTACGGGCCGCATTTCAAAGCGATTGGTGAGCAATTTGGCAAGGTGGATTTGGCCATTCTGGAAAACGGCCAGTACGACGAGGACTGGAAGTACATCCACATGATGCCTGAGGAGGCGGCGCTGGCGGCAGAGGAGCTTCATGCTCAGGCAATTTTGCCGGGCCACGCCGGACGTTTTGTGCTGGCAAAGCACACCTGGAACGATCCTTATAAGCGACTGGCGGCAGCAAGTCAGGGTAAAGGGTATCGATTGTTGACTCCCACGCTGGGCGAGCCGGTTCTGGCGGCAGACAGTGCACAAGGCTTCCGGGCCTGGTGGGAATAACGGTTTATTTCGAAGAGCAGAGGGGAGCGTAACATGACTATTTCCGCTCAGGTTATCGACACCATCGTCGGGTGGATCGACGATAATTTGCACCAACCATTACGGATTGACGATATTGCCCGCTATTCGGGCTACTCAAAATGGCATCTGCAACGGCTATTTTTGCAGTACAAAGGGGAGAGTCTGGGGCGCTATATCCGCGAGCGTAAGCTCTCAATGGCGGCTCAGGATTTATTGAACACCGATCAAAAGGTCTACGATATTTGCCTGAAATATGGCTTTGATTCCCAGCAGACCTTTACGCGTATCTTTACCCGAACGTTCCATCAGCCGCCGGGCGCGTACCGCAAAGAGAACCACCCGCCAACGCATTGATAAAAAAACCGGCTGTCACCCAGCCGGTTTTTTTTCTGCCTGATATTACCAGGAATAGTTCACGGTAGCGGTCAGAGTACGGCCCACGCCATAGAAGCAGGCCGTATCGCTGGCGCAAGACGCCACATACTTGGTGTTCGCCAGGTTATTGACGTTGAACTGCACGGTTGCCCCTTTCAGGTTGCCGTTCAGCTCACCAAGATCGTACCCCAGCATTGCGTCATACAAATCCACCGACGCCACTTTGAAGGTGTTTTTCGCATCGCCATAGCTGGTGCCAATGTAACGCATCCCCACGCCAGCGGTCAGGCTCTTGAGCGGGCCAGAGGGCAGGGTGTAGCTGGTAAACGCAGAAGCCATATGCGTTGGGATACGTTGCGGGGTTTTGCCTTTCACGCCCGCCACCGTGGTGCTGGTGACTTCGGCATCGGTGTAGGTATAAGACGCAATAATGTTCCAGCTATCCCATAGGGTTGAGTGAATTTCTGCTTCCACCCCTTTTGAGCGAATCTCACCCGCATTTTCAAACCAGCCTTCCGTACTGTTATAGGTCGGCACGTTGGTCTGGCGCAGATCGTACGCAGCAACCGACATCAGCGTGTTGTCCATCGGCTGGTACTTCAGGCCCACTTCCGTCTGCTTACCGGTGGTTGGTGCAAACGGTGCGACGCCCGGTGCACGGTTGGTTTGCAGGTTCGGCTCAAACGAGGTGCTGTAGCTGATGTACGGCGACAGGCCGAAATCGAAGGCGTAGAGCAACCCGGTGCGCCAGGTGAATTTGCTGTCATTTTGCTGAACGGTATCGCCGGAAGCCGTAAAGTCGGTGGTGCGCACTTCTGACCAGTCATAGCGGCCGGACAGCAGCAGTTCCCAGTTATTCCAGCTCATCTGATCCTGCAGATAGACACCCATCTGGTCCAGATTCTGCTGCTCATTGGTCAGCGTCGCGAAAGTGCTTTCATCGACGCTCACGCCATAGGTTGGCTTCGTCCAGTCGAAATCATACTGCGTGCCGGAACCGCGCTGCAGCAGTTGCTTATCCTTACTCTGCTTATAGTCCAGGCCGCCCAGGACGGTGTGGTTGACATCGGCGGTTGCGAACTGTGCTTCGAGCTGGTTATCCAGGCCGAGTTCGTTAGTGGTACGTTCTTCGTGCTGCGCGCGGCGGGTGAGCACAGTGCTGTTTGCGGCACTGTTTGCGTACACCAGGTAGCGATATTTCTGCTTGATGGTGGCGTAGCGGGCGTTCTGGCGGAAGGTGAAGACATCGTTCAGTTGATGCTCAAACTCATAGCCAATCATGGTCTGCTCACGCCAGGACTGATCGTAGTCCGGATCGCTCACGTTCATGTTCCACGGCAGATACTTGCCGTTGGCGCTCACCACCGTGCCGTAGTACGGCAGGAAGTTACGGTATCCCGCATCCGGATCTTTTTGGTAGCTGGTCAGCAGGGTGAAACGGGTCTGATCGTTCGGATACCAGGTGATCGCCGGGGCAATCGCCATACGGGTCTCTTTATAATCGCTTATCTGATTATTCTGGGTACGCGCGATCCCATTAAGACGGTACAGCACGCGCCCGTCATCGCTGAGCTTGCCACCAAAATCAAACGCCCCTTCTGCCAGGTCGTTATTGCCGGCGCGGAACTGCACGCTATGGATCGATTCGCTGGTCGGGCGTTTGCTGGTCATGCTGATAAGGCCACCAGGGTTAACCTGGCCGAAGAGCACCGAGGCCGGGCCACGTACCAGTTCGACACGCTCCAGCAGCCATGGATCGACGGTGCCGGTTTGCGAAGAGGCGGTCGCACCGAAGCTCAGGCCATCAAGGAATTTGGGCACGTAGCTGAATCCACGAACGAACACTTCATCGTTACGGTTGGACGCGCCACGGTACTCTGTGAAGGTACCAGCGGTATAACGCAGCGCCTGCGATACTGAGGTCACATCCAGCGCTTTCATCTGATCGCGGGTGATCACCGAAACCGATTGTGGCGTTTTCACCAAGTCTGCGGAGGTCTTGGTCGCCGACAGGGTTTTGGTGGCGACAATCCCTTTGACTGGCGCGGTCGGATCTTCCGCCGCACCCGCCGTGACGATCAGGGTCTCTTCGCCGCCGGTTTTCGCAAGCGCTGGAGAGCTTGCTCCTGTAACGGCCAGACTCAGCAGCCAGAGCTGCATTATTTTGTTCTTTTTAAACATTATTTTTATATTCCCGTTGTTGTTACTTGCCATACTGATCCCCCAAAATCTGCCCAGAGACAGCGGGGAACCCTCATTAACGGCGCAAATGATATTGCAAATTATTACCATTTGCATTAGCGTCGATAACAATTTTATGGGGAGTAAAAATCAATGAAGATGGCATGGGGTGGGTTATTGGTTGGGGTCAGTGCAATGTCTGCAATGGCCGCACCCTGTGAGTCGTCATCCGTTCAGGGTGAGCAGCAGGGAAAATTCGATGCCAGCGGTGAAGTCTGTTTCCAGTTGCCAATACTCAGCGAAAACTATGTCCAGGCGACCCTGAAAGGGGTCACGGACGCACATCTTCTCGACGGGCAAAATCGCCGCCTGCGTGCCTTGCTGGAAGGGGGGCCGTCTGACGGTGAGCAGTCGTTGCTTTTCTCGCTGCCGGTAAAGCAAGCCTCCTCGCTGGTGCTCCACGGCCAGGAAGGTGTGCGCTGGTCCTTTAGCTGGCGGATGAAAGAGACAGAGCCGCTGTCCCGCGCTCTGGTGATTGATCCCGTCAGTCCAACCTTGCAACGCCTGGCTAAAGAACTGGCGGCGGGCGGCACCACGGATGCATTCTGGGCTTTGCGCCAGCAAAGTGGCTCGCCACTGGTGGAACCGGTGGACGCAACCCATAAGCGTGTCACTTTCCTCTGGCGCGGTGCTCGCAGTAACGTCTTTATTCTCGGCTCCCCGGCAGGCGATCACGATCCGCTGTTTAAACTGGCGCATTCGGATGTCTGGTTTCGCAGCTATGTGGTTCCCGCAGACACGCGGATGCAGTACAAGCTGGCACCGGACGTGCCAAAAATCGACGGGTCACCAAGAGAGCAACGTCGCGCCATTCTGGTGAGCGCCCAGGCCGATCCGCTCAATACTCTGACCATGAGCAGCCAGTGGGCCGATCGCTGGAACCGCTCCTCGTTACTCGACTTAGGCCCGACCCGCTACTTCTCCACCGAGGCGATGGCCCAGCCCATTCGTCATGGCTCGCTTACCCGTAAATCGTTGTACAGCGAACGCCTGGGCAACAGTCGGGAAATCATTATTTATCGCCCGCACAGCGGCCAGCCTGCGCGCTGGACGCTGTTCCTGTTCGACGGGCAAATCTGGCAGGACGATTACCACACGGCCAATGTGCTGGATGGACTTATCGCCCGTCACCAGTTGCCGCCGGTAAATATTGTCTTTATTGACAGCCTTGACCATGCCCGCCGTTCGCGAGAGTTGCCACCCAATGCCGATTTCGCCGATTTTATGGCTCACGACCTGCTTCCCTGGCTGCGTCAGCATGGGATTACCGTGCCGCGCAATAAAGCGATTGTCGCAGGGGCCAGTTACGGTGGCCTTGCGTCGTCCTGGGTCGCGCTGCGTTACCCGCGTCTGTTCGGCAATGTGTTGAGTCTTTCTGGCTCTTACTGGTGGGCACCGAAAGGTGAAAAAGCAGGCTGGTTGACCCGGCAGTACGCACAGGCACCACGTTACCCGGTACGCTTCTGGGTACAGGCCGGACGCTTTGAATCTCAGGGACCTGATGGCGGTATTTATCGTAACAGCGTTGAGTTTGACAGCACGCTACGCGAGAAAGGCTACAGTACCCGCTTCCATTCATGGTCGAGCGGGCATGATTATGCTGCCTGGGTTGAGGCGTTGGTACATGGGCTAAGAGATATGACCGGCCTACGCCAGCGAGAACCAACGACGCCAGACAAAGCGTAAAACATAAAACTCCACTGCGCCGAGCAGCAGGAACCACAGGCAAAACAGCACGGTGTAAAGCTGGTTTAAATCCTGAAAATGAAAGGTGTCCATCAGCTTTTGCGCCAGTACTAATCCCAGGGAGGGGGCCGGCAGCAGCAGGACGGAGACAAAGGCCATGCCCAGAATACCGGCAGCGGAGATTACAGTTTCGAGTGGATGCTTCATAACAGTTAATCGCGTGTTAAAAGCAGCATTGTCAGGGAAAGTGCCCCCTGGTGCAATCTCCCTGCGTGTTGCTAACTCGCGGCCCAGATTTCGGTATGCTTTTGTACCAAACCTATCAGTGAACCGCCGTCAGCGACAAAATCCCGCATCAGTTGCGCTTCGCTTTTCCCTCGCTTCACAAAATAACCCAGTTCCGTAATTGCGCTGCCAGCGTTCAGTTTGTCGGCCCAGGGGGCCACTTTTTCCAGCATCCGCTCAATGTCATCGGCAATGCGGCACTGAACGCCAGTGTGGACATCGGTAATCACGCCATCCAGCCCAAAGCGACAGGCCTGAAAACGGTTGAATTTATACAGCAGATAATCGCGTTCCTGATGTTTGTAGGGACGCTCAGACAGTAGCCAGTGTGCAATCGCCTGAATAAACCCGGCCATGTTGATGGCATGAGACAGCGTCAGGGGAGTGTCCATTACCCGCACTTCGACGGTACCAAAATGGGGACTGGGACGAATATCCCAGTGCAAATCTTTGATGCTCTCAATCATGCTGGTGTAGCTCAGGCGGCGAAACAGCCCTTCAAACTCCTGCCAGTTGCTGACCCAGGGCATTGGACCGTTGTCCGGGAAAGAGGAGAAGATATTCAGACGCGATGAGGCAAAACGGGTATCCGTACGCTGCATATAAGGAGATGCGGCGCTGAGCGCAATAAAGTGCGGCACAAAGCGCGACAGGCCATGCAGCAGATAGATGGCGTCATCGCCATTCGGGCAACCCACATGCACATGCTGGCCAAAGACCGTCGCCTGCTGCATCAGATAACCAAACATCTCCAGCGTGCGGAAATAGCGCTCGTCTTTGCTAATCTCCTGGCGCTGCCAGTTCTGAAACGGATGAGTCCCGCCACCACAAATGCCCACATGGTGGGTATTGGCCGCTTGCAAAATGATCTGCTGCATGGTGGAAAACTGGTTGGCAGCCTGATTGATATCTTTGCAAACCCCGGTGGCAATCTCCAGCATGCTTTCGGTGATGTCGTGCTTCACTTCACCGGTTTTGACCTGAGATTTCACCGCGTCAATGAGCGATGAAGAGTCCTGACTCAGATCGTAACCCGGAGGGTTAACCACCTGTAATTCAAGCTCTATGCCCAGGGTAAAGGGATCGGAAACGTGAAAATCGGGTAGGGGCATACTCTCTATCCTTTCCATGTGAGGTTTCAGATAAGTATAGGCATGCCCGGCCAACCCGGCTCGTGGGGGTTATCCGAGTTGTGCTAACTGACCACGCAGCACTTCTACCCCCGGCACAATGGCATCCGGGTTAATGGCGTGAAATCCCATGCGGAAGAAATTATCCGGCGGAGCGCCGTCAAGGAAATGGCGGGCACCGGGCTCAATCAATACCCCGGCATGAGCCGCGCGCCAGGTCAGTTGCTGGGTGCTGATGTGCTCTGGCGTACTCAGCCAGAAAGCGTTGGCATGCTCGCTGCCGCCAAAGGTTTTGCACTCAGGCAGATAAATGCGCAGCGCATCGTGCAGCCGGTCCCAGCGCCGTGCGGAATCGTCATGGTAGCGGCGCAGATGGGTTTCGTAATGACCCTGCGCGAGGAAGTGGGCCATCTGATACTGGATGTTGGTCGGCGGATGGCGGTAGACCAGGCGACGCAGAGCACGAGCCTCATCAATAATTTCCGGAGCAGCGACCATATACCCGAGCCTAAGGCCAGGGGACAGCGCCTTAGAGAGGCTGCTGACGTAAATCACCCGCCCGCTACGGTCGCTGGCTTTGAGCGCGGGCAGGGGGTTTTGCGTGAAATTACTCTCCGAATCGTAATCGTCTTCAATGATCACTGCATCGTGGCGCGCAGCATAATCCAGTAACTGCACGCGACGTGCTTTGCTCATGGTGACGCCCGTTGGCACCTGGTGACCAGGTGTGACGTAATAGTAATCACAGGGTGTTTCGCCCAACACAATGCCTTCTTCGTCCACCGGATGAGGCACAATCTGCGGCTCACTGAGCAGGAACGTATTAATCGCCTCGCGAAAACCGGGGTTCTCCACCGCGACACGGGTCTGGCGAGACATCAACAGGCGGGTCAATAAATAGAGGGCGTTCTGCGATCCCAGAGTGATGAGAATTTCATCTGGCGCGGCGACGATGCCCCTTTTCGGCAGCACTCGTGTGCGGATCTGTTCAATCAGCATCGGCACGTCCTGATCAATATGATCGATGACCCATGCCGGATCGCGCACCCCGCCGTGCAGCCAGTTTGCCGATGCGCGCCAGGTCGCCAGTGGGAACTGCTGGGTGTCAGGCTGACCGTAAATAAAGGGGTAGCGATAGTGCATCCAGCCAGCGGGTTTGAGGATGGACTCCTGCTGACTTGGCGTGATGTGCAGACGCTTGCCCCAATGTGGTGCACCGCTTTCGCATTCGGGTGCACTCTGGGAGACATTTTGTCCTGCGCCATAATAATCCGGGTGCAGGTAGTAGCCGCTGCGTGGGCGGCTCACCAGATAGCCTTCGTTAACCAGGCTTTCGAAAACCAACGCGGTCGTATTACGTGAGACATTGAGCTGTCCCGCCAGCTGTCGGCAGGAGGGGAGTGGCGTTTCCGCGGGGAAAATGCCGCTCAGAATGGCGTTAATCAGCGATTCACGAACTTGTTCCTGTAATCCACGTTGACCGTCGAAATTGACATGCATCAGGTGACGAATCATGTTGCTCTCCCCCAGAGATATATCATGATTACAATTCAGCAAATTCCATACCAGCTCTTGTGCATCTGACACAGACATTGCCGAAATCTGGCTCTATTCAGAAATCAAGAAGCCTCCCTATTGTAAAAACGCAGTCACAACATTCCGGGTGAAAAACACATTCGGCATATTTATTGCAACGATTCCAGCACGACGGGAATGTACCGGCCAGGCATGTTTAATTAAGGGTAGAGAAATGAAAAAAGTATTCGGCAAATATTGTCTTGCAGCCATGCTCTCTTTGGCTTTCTCTTTACACGCAGTCGCAGCGGATTTACCCGAAATCGAAAAAACCGGCACGATGAAAGTCGCGACGGAAGATGACTATGCACCGTTTAACTTTATGACCAACGGACAGACGGACGGTTTTAACAAAGATATGCTCGACGAATTTCGTAAATATGCGAAATTCAATATCACGCAAAGTATTTTACCCTGGACTGGGCTACTCGCCTCTGTCTCAACAGGGCAATATGATATGGCTTTAACCGGTGCCGTTATTACTGACGAGCGTCTCAACGTATTTAATTTCACTCCACCATGGGCCTCTGCGCAGCACTATTTCGTGAAGCGTGCAGATGATAAATCCCTGAACACTATTGCCGACCTGAGCGGTAAAAAAGTGGGCGTTCAGGCGGGCAGTGCGCTGCTGGCTCGTCTGCCAGAACTGAAAGCGATGCTGGAGAAAACCGGTGGCAAATTAGGGCCGGTTGTTGAGTACCAGTCTTACCCGGAAGCCTATGCGGATCTGGCCAACAAGCGTGTGGATTACGTGATTAACGTGGTCATCTCAGTGAACGACCTGGTCAAAGCGAAACCGAAAGTGTTTGCCAAAGGTCTGGCTGTATCGGGACCGGGTTACATGGCTTGGCCGATTCCGAAAAACTCCCCGGAATTACTGGCTTACATGACCAAATTTATGAACCACATGACCGAAACCGGCAAGCTGGCTGAGTTGCAGAAAAAATGGTTCGGTGAAACCTACGATATGCCGAAAGAGCCTATCACCAATGCTGAGCAGTTCCATAAGTTAGCGGGTTTCTAAGTTCAATGCGGCGGGTAACCGCCGCCTGTTAAAGAAGGAGGGCTTATGGATTCAATGGCCTGGCAGTTACTGATTGAAGGCGCATGGACGACCCTCTGGATCTCGGGCGTGGCGATTGCGTTCGGGGTGGTGATAGGGCTGGTGATTGCTTTCATCCGCATGATGAAAATACCCGTCGTCGATCAGGTGCTGGTGGTGTATATCAGTTTGGCCCGTGCGACACCGCTGGTGACGCTGGTGTTATTCCTCTTTTTGTCCCTGCCGACCCTCGGCATCAATATGGATAAAACGCTGGCGGCGATTGTCGCGCTGACGTTAAACACCTCGGCCTTTAATGCCGAAATCTGGCGTAACGCTTTTCGTAATTTCCCGCGTGAACAGCGCGAAGCCGCAGAGTCTGTTGGCATGCGTCGCTGGACCTATTTTCGTTACATCATGCTGCCGCAGATGTGGATAGAAAGCCTGCCCGCACTGGTGAACGAAATGTCTTTTCTTATTAAAGGAAGCCCGGCGATTGCGGTGATTGGGGTCGTGGACCTGACCCGTGTAACCAACCGTATCTCTTCAGTTACCTATGAACCGCTGTCGCCGATCCTGGCGGCCGGACTGTTGTATGTCGTCATTATCGGTCTGCTGCTGAAATTCCAGAGCATGGCGGAACGCAAAGCGAAGCGCCTGGCGCGGTAAGAGCAGGAGGATGTATGAATCAGTGGGGCATTATCTGGTCAGCGCGTGAGAGTTTTTTTAACGGCCTGCTGGCAACACTTGAGCTGTTTATTATTGCTGCTGTTGTCGGGTTATTCATCGGTATTCTTCTTTGCTACGTGATGGAATATCAAAATCGCCTGATTGACAGAGTGATTATTGGATTTGTCAGTTTAATGCGTGCCGTTCCCTTTTTGATCCTGGCCTACTTACTCTATTATGGACTGCCAGAATTGGGCATCAGTATGGAAGCCTGGACGGCCGGGTTAGTGGCGTTAATTATTTACCACGGTGCGTACTTCTTTGAAATATTACGTAGCCAGCGAAGGATATTTTCTGCGGGTTATATTGAAGCCGCCGTGTCACAAGGTTTTTCACGCTATAAAATATTCAAGCGCATTGTACTGCCGAATATTTTCTCCTCTGCACTGCCGTTAATGGGCAATCAGCTTATTATTTGCCTGAAAGACACCGCGTTCCTGTGCATTATTACTGTTCAGGAGATAACCGCCGCCGCGAATGGTGTGCAGTCCACCTACTTTATTCCCTTCAATGCCTTTATCGTCGCGATTGCGTTGTACTGGGGCATCAGCATTTTACTTGAACTGATGATTAAACGTCTGAGTCACTATGGCGCGAAACGAGGAATGACCCATGCCTGAATCAAGTGCGGTGAGCATCAAAAATCTGTCCAAGCAGTTTGATAACGTCGAAGTGCTGCGGGACATCAACCTGACGGTGGAAAAGGGCACGGTAGTCAGCATTCTGGGCTCATCTGGCTCCGGAAAATCCACGCTGCTGCGCTGCATGAACTGGCTGGAGCAGCCAGATCGCGGCGAAGTACACATCAGCGGTCAGCGTATTGGTGTGGACGCCAGCACTGGCAAGGCGATGTCACACAAAGATCTGTCCAAAGTGCGCGAGCGTGTGGGGATGGTGTTTCAGAGCTTTAATCTGTGGCCGCATTTAACCGTACTGCAAAACGTCAGCGAAGCGCTGGTGCATGTTAAAGGGATGAAACGCGATGCGGCGGAGGAGATTGCCCGTGTTCAACTGGAAAAGGTGGGGATGAGCCATAAAACCGGCGTCTATCCGATTACCCTGTCGGGCGGGCAGAAACAGCGCGTGGCGATTGCCCGCTCGCTGGCCATGTCGCCGGAAGTGATTTTATTTGATGAACCGACCTCTGCGTTGGATCCTGAGCTGGTCAACGAAGTGCTCGGTGTGATGAAGAACCTTGCCGCCGAGGGGTACACGATGGTGGTGGTAACCCACGAGATGGATTTTGCCCGTCAGGTGTCCGATGAAGTGGTGTTTTTAGAGAAAGGATTGTTGATTGAGAAAGCGCCACCGGAGAAGTTCTTCACCAATCCGGATTCGGACAGGGTAAGGAAGTTTTTGCAGTCGAGTCGTTAGTACACTCACCCTCTCCCTTTCAGGGAGAGGGCCGGGGTTAGGGTGAGGGGAAACCTCAATCCCGATCAATCGCAAACGGCTGCCAGGCCTGGCGCACCGGCATCACTTCCACACGGTTTATATTCATATGATCCGGCAGAGTGGCAACGTAGAACATCTGCTCGGCGATATCCAGCGCGCTCAGCGGCGTGGTGCCCCGGTACAAATTATCTGACGCCGCCTGGTCACCCTTGGTGCGCACCAGCGTAAATTCTGTCTCGGCAATGCCTGGTGCCAGATCCGTTACACGAACCCCGGTTCCCAATAAATCGCAACGCAGGTTGTAGCTGAACTGCTTCACAAAAGCTTTGGTCGCGCCATAGACATGGCTACCCGGATACGGCCACTGCCCGGCAATCGAACCGATGTTAATGATGCTTGCACCGGCACCGTGCTGAATCAGCGTTGGCAGCAGGGCGTGGGTCACGTTGACCAGCCCGGTCACGTTAGTGTCGATCATCGTCTGCCAGTCTTCCAGATCGACTTTCTGTGCAGGCTGCGGTGCAAGGGCAAGCCCTGCGTTATTAATAAGCGTAGTGACATCGGCAAATTCGGCTGGAAGCGAGGCGACGGCCTGCTTCACCGCGTCTTTATCACGCACATCAAGTTCAATAATGTGAACGGGCACCCGTCCTTCCAGAGAATCCTTTAACGCTTCCAGGCGCGCCAGACGACGCCCGCTCAACACTAAAGACCAGCCTGCATTGGCAAAAACGTGGGCGGCGGCTTCGCCGAACCCGGAGGTTGCGCCGGTAATAAAGACCACTTTGTTTACATTCGTCATTTCATGCTCCTGTACGGGTTTCGTTGACCACTATAAAAACGCGCGCGCGACCGATACAGAGCCAGTTAACAGAACATTGTGTGACACCTGTGTCACAAGTCGCTAACACGACTGGCTCTACCCCCTCGTAAACGTCACGCCGCATGATGACTTCAACAACAACGGTATGAGAGGAGCAGGACATGAAACTGGCACTTCAGAGCGAGATGGCGATAACCAATGATGACGTACGTCAGCTGGACCGTTCGTATGTATTTCATTCATGGTCGATGCAGGGCAACCTCAATCCAATGGTGATTGCTGGTGCCAAAGGCTGTGAACTGTGGGATTACGATGGCAACACGTATCTGGACTTCAGTAGCCAACTGGTCAACGTCAATATCGGTTACCAGCACCCGCGTGTTCTGGCCGCCATGAAGGCGCAACTGGAAGAGCTAACCACCATTGCTCCGGCGACGGCAAACCTGGCGCGCGGTGAAGCGGCAAAGCGCATTGTCGATCTGGCTCCGGAAGGATTCAGCAAGGTGTTCTTTACGAACGCGGGCGCTGACGCCAACGAAAACGCCATGCGTATGGCACGTATGTATACCGGTCGCGACAAGATTTTCTCGGCCTATCGTTCCTATCATGGCAATACCGGCAGCGCGATTGTGGCGACCGGGGACTGGCGTCGTGTACCGAATGAATATGCCCGTGGGCATGTGCATTTCTTTAACCCGTACCTGTATCGCAGCGAATTTAATGCCACGACGGAAGCAGAAGAGTGTCAGCGTGCGCTTCACCACCTGCGCCGCATGATTGAGTCTGAAGGCCCGACCTCCATTGCCGCTATCTTGCTGGAGTCAGTACCCGGTACAGCAGGCGTTCTGGTGCCGCCGAAGGGCTATATGCAGGGGGTGCGAGCACTCGCTGACGAGTTCGGTATTATCCTGATTGTCGATGAAGTGATGGCGGGCTTTGGTCGTACCGGCAGTTGGTTCGCCTTCGAACAGGACGGCATTGTGCCGGATCTCATTACCTTCGCCAAAGGGGTTAACGCCGGTTATGTTCCTGCGGGTGGGGTGATCATTTCTGAAAAAATTGCCCACTACTTTGATGACCATTTCTTTGCTGGCGGCCTGACCTATTCCGGCCATCCTCTGGCGATGTCGGCGATTGTTGCCACGCTGGACGCAATGAAAGACGAAAAAGTTGTGGAAAATGCGGCGACCATCGGCAATGGCGTGCTGCGTTCTGGCCTCGATGCGCTGGCCGCGAAATATGCGCTGATTGGCGACGTGCGCGGTCGTGGCATGTTCCAGGCACTCGAACTGGTCACTGACCGGCGCAGTAAAGCTCCGGTGGCTGCCGCCGATATGGGGGCCATCAAAAGCGCGCTGGTCAACGCAGGCCTGCTGCCTTTCGTAGTGGAAAACCGGATCCACGTGGTACCGCCATGCACCATCAGCGCAGCAGAAGTGGAAAAAGGGCTGGCGATTCTTGACCGCGTGCTGGGGCAATTTAGTGGTCTGGCGAAGCAATAAGTTCTGATTTCTGCGTATTAATAAGCGGCATCAAATGATGCCGCATTTCTTACCCCATCCGGTGCTCGCCGCGCACCAGTGCATCCCGGTCAAAAAAGCGCTCAATCTTCCCGTTTGCCATAAAGGCTGCCCGGTCAGACATATGGGCAATCACATCGGCGTCGTGACTTACCAGCAGGTAGCTCATGCCATGCTCTGCTTTAAGGCGGTTGAGCAGGTTAAGAATTTCCGCCTGCACTGACATATCCAGCGCGGAAGTGGGTTCGTCGAGCAGCAAAATCTGCGGGTGCAGTAACAACGCCCGGGCGATGGCGACGCGCTGACGTTGCCCGCCAGAGAGCTGGTGGGGGAACCGACGCGCTGCATCAGCTGGTAATCCAACCTGCTCCAGAGCCGTTTTTACCTTTTGCTCAATTTCCTTCTCGCCGTGAATTTTTAACGGTTCGGCGAGGGTGCGATACAGCGTGTGATTCGGGTGCAGTGAGGCGTATGGGTCCTGAAACACCATCTGCACATTGCGCCGCAGGCTACCCTGAAAACGGGTTTGCGCTTTTATCGGGTTGCCCAACAGCGACACCTCACCTTGCCACTCTCGCTGTAGACCCGCCAGCACCCGCAGTAGGGTGGATTTACCGCAGCCGGATGCGCCAATAAGGCTAAAAGTTTCCCCTTTTTCGACGGCAAAGCTGGCGTCTGACACCACGGTTTTTTCACCGAAACTGACCTTCAGACCGCGAATATCAACGACTGCCATTATTCACCTCGCTAAACGACTGGCTGCGATCAAGGGTGGGGAGCATCTGACCGTAAGTGTCCGCGCCAGGCCGACAGGTCCAGAGCGTACGCGTATAGGGATGTTGTGCACTGGGCAATTCTGGAGCGGGCATGGCGTCCACGCACTCTCCCTGGTACATCACCATCACGCGGTGACAGTGCTGCGCCACCAGCGGCAGGTCGTGGCTGATTAAGAGCATCGCCATTTGCCGCTGCTCGCACTGAGTGACCAGCAGTTCCAGAATCTGGTTGCGTAGCCTGGCGTCGAGCGCTGATGTCGGTTCATCGGCAATCAGCACTTTGGGGTCGTTGACCAGCGCGATAGCGATCATCACGCGTTGGCCCATGCCACCGGAGAGCTGACCGGGGTAGCGCTGCAAAACGGTGGGTTCGAGTTCAACCGCACGCAGTGCCTCGTTGATCTTCTCCAGCCGCTGCTTGCGGTTCAGGCGTTGATGCAACGTGAGCGCTTCATCAAGCTGAGCCAGGACGGTTTTGACCGGATTGAGCGCGTAACGCGGGTCCTGCAACACCATGGCAATGCCGTTACCGCGCAGATCGCGCCAACCCTTTGGGGTCAGCGTTCGGAGATCCTGCCCCAGCACGTTTAATTCCGTGGCGCTGACTTTTCCCGGCTGACGCACCAGCCCCATCAGGGCACGAGCGGTCATCGATTTGCCGGAGCCGGACTCGCCGACCAGTGCGAGGCGTTCGTTCCCCAGCGTAAAGCTCAGGTTTTTCACCACCCGCGTACCAGGGTAGTCAATGTTCAGTCCCGATACCTGAACGCGTGTCTCAGTCATGTTGTGGCTCCAGTACATCACGCAGGCCATCGCCCAACAGGTTGAAGGCCAGACTCGCCAGCAGAATGACGGCACCGGGTGCCGCGGCAATCCACCATTGATCGAAAATGACCTGCATGCCGTCGGCGATCATTGCCCCCCATTCTGCCATGGGCGGACGGGCACCTAGCCCTAAGAAGCCCAGTCCGGCAGCGGCGAGAATGATGCCCGCCAGATCGAGCGCCAGGCGCACAATGGCAGACGGTAAGCAGAGCGGTAGAATGTGGCCAATCAATAAACGAGCGCCGCGAATGCCCATCATTTCAGCCGCCGCCAGATAATCACTATGCCTGAGCCGCTGGATCTCACTGCGTGCCTGGCGCGCATAGGCAGGCCAGGTGGTAAGCGCTAATGCCAGCGCACCGTTGACCAGACCCGGGCCGAGCATGGCGACAAAGGCAAATGCCAGAATCAGACGCGGCATCGACATCACCACGTCGGTAAAACGCATCAGAATGCGCTCCAGCCAGCCGCCGTAATAGCCGGATAAAATGCCAATCAGCAGGCCAGCGGGCAGGGTAATGACGGTGACCAGTGCTACCAGACCGAGTGCCGGGCGGGTGCCGTAAATCAGGCGTGAGAGCAGGTCTCGCCCGTAGCTGTCGGTACCCAACCAGTGTGCAGCGCTGGGGGCCTGCAGGCGTGAGGCGGCATCCTGCCAGTTAGGATCGAGCGGCGCTAACCACGGAGCAAAAAGAGCCAGCAGCAATAAGAGCACAACAATCAGCAGTCCAAGACAGGCGGCAGGGGAGCGGCGCAGACGGCGCAAAAAGAGAGACGTCGGCATCAGTGCACCCTCGGGTCAGTTAACCGTACCAGCAGGTCGGTCAGGTTATTGATCAACACAAAGCAGACGCCAATCACCAGCGTGCCGCCCATGATGGCGGTGGTGTCTCCGGCGAACAGCGCGGTCGTGAGGTAACGGCCAATGCCCGGCCAGGAGAAGACGGTCTCCGTCAGTACGGCCCCTTCAAGCATCCCGGTGTAGGCCAGCGCGACCACGGTCAACAAGGTGCCGCGAATGTTGGGCAACACGTGGCGCAGCAGAATTGTCATCTCCCCGGCCCCTTTGGCGCGCGCCAGCAGGATGTACTCTTTATTCATCTCGCCAAGGCAGGCTGAACGGGTAAGACGGGTAATGCTGGCAAGGGAGTAATAGGCCAGCAATAGCACCGGCAGAATCAGGTGGCTGATTGCATTTGTGAAGGCTTCGCGGTCACCAGAAAGCCAGGTATCAATCAGCGCAAAACCGGTGTGCGGCGTCACCGTGTACTGATAAATATCATCCAGACGCCCGGGGCCTGCGCTCCATTGCAGACGGGCATAAAATAGCGCCAGCATCAGCAGGCCAAGCCAGAAGATGGGCACTGAGTTACCCAGCAGGGTAAAGGTGCGTACTGCCAGATCCCAGGGCGACCCGGCGAAGCGGGCGCACAAAATTCCGGCGATAATGCCGAGCACGGTGCCAATAATCAATGCCAGGGTCGCCAGTTCAAGCGTGGCCGGGAAGGCGGAAAGCAAATCCTGCAACACTGGCTGCCCGGTGGCGCTGGCAGTGCCTAAATCGCCATGAAAAAGATTCAGCAGATAGTGCCAGAACTGCACCGGTAGCGGCTGATCCAGCCCAAGCTGGTGGCGAACCTGATCGTAGGTGGACTGGCTCGCGTGATCGCCGACGATTTGTAACACCCGGTCGACGGGGGAGAAGGCGGACAGCGAAAAGGTGACCAGTAAGAGGCCGAGAAGCGTCAGGGCGAGAGTGAGAAGGGCCTGTAAGGCGCGGATCACTCGGGGTGAAATAGCGGACATGAATGACTCATTGATAACGTCTGTCTGGAAAGTGCCCCTCATCCTGGCGGGTGAGGGGCATAACAAGAATTACTTGGTTACGCGGTCATACCAGACCATATCGGCATTCAGCCCCTGCTGGTAGCCCTTCACGTTGTCACGCACCACGATTTGAGTTTTACCCTGATCCACAAAGACATACGGCGATTTGTGCTGCAATTCCTGCTGCATAGTTTTGTAGAGATCCAGACGCTTAGCTGCATCCGGCTCAGCAACGGCCGCCAACGTGGCTTTGCTCAACTCTGGGATCTGCCAGCCGTTCAGACCGGCTACGGTGCTGGATTTGCCATCATTATAGGCAAAGGCACTGGCGTTGGAGTGGGCATCGAAGTAATCCGGGATCCACAAGCGAATGGCCGCCTGGTGCTGCTTGGCACGAACGCGGGCATAAACCTGGCTACCGGCAGCCGGTAACAGATCCACTTTGACACCACCCTGCGCAAAGCTTGCCTGCATTGACTGAGCAATGGTGATGAATGGCGGTTTGTTCTCTACGTCCAGCGTGAAGTGGGCGTCTTTAATCCCTGCTTTCGCCAGAATCTCTTTGGCTTTTGCCGGATCGAATTTAAACGGATTGTCTTCTAACGCACCCGGCAGACCGACCGGCAGGAAGCTTTGGTGCACAAAATACTGGCCTTTGAGCAAGTTTTTGGTGATGCCGTCATAGTCCACCAGCCAGCGCGACGCTTCCCAGAAGGCCGGGTTATTGAGCAGAGGATTAGCGCTGTTACCGGCGTTAAACACCAGGTAGTTCTGCTCGGCGGACGGAATACTCAGCACCTCAATGCCTTTTTTACCCGTCAGGGCGCTGATCTGATCGGCACCCAGGTCACGGGCCACATCCGCATCACCCTGTTCAATCAACAGGCGGCGTGAGGCCGGGTCCGGGACGTTCTTAATAATGATATTTTTCACTTTTGGCGCGCCACCCGGAGAGGTCGGGTTAGCGTCCAGTACGATGGCCTGGTGCGGTTGATAGACACGCATTTTAAAGGCGCCGCTGCCGGCGGAGTGCATCTTGAGCCAGGCGTTGCCAAAGTCATTGTCTTTCACATTGGCGCTGACCAGTTTCTCGTCAACGATCGAGGCAATCGGGGTAGACAAAATGTTCAGCGCCACCGCCGGGCTGACGTCTGCCGTCCAGTGTAACTGGAGAGTGTGGTCATCCACTTTCTTTAACTGGCTGGCGATGTTATCAGCCTGCCAACCCAGCACGTTCAAAATAAACGCCGGGGATTTGTTCATGGTGACCGCACGGGTGTACGAGAAAATCACATCGTCGGCACGCAGCGGATTGCCGGAGGCAAATTTGGCATTGCTTTTCAGCTTGATGGTCAGCGTTTTCGCCGCTGCATCGGCTTGCCAGCTTTCGGCCAGAATCGGGTTAATCTTTTCAGGGTTCTCACGGTCCGGCTGCACCAGGCGCTCATACAGGCTCGGCACGGTCTGAATGCTGGAAAGCTCATTGGCCTCTGCCGGGTCCAGACTGACGATATCGTCCAGGCCTTGCGCAACCACCAGGGTATCCGGCGGCGTTGCCGCATAGCTGGTGGCAGAGAGCAGCGTCATAATGACGAGAGACAGCAGTTTTTTGGTCATATGAGATCCCTGTAAAGTTAATTTTGAGTGATTATTTTGTAACGCTAAATTAGGCTGCTTCCGATTTTTCTTAAAGTTTAAATTCGTCTTTGTTTATGCACATAAGGCATAAGCCAGATGTTTTTGGCATGACACGGGCTTACGGGCTCTATTCCGAAAAAGAGAGATTGACTGGATATAAATACAGTTTTTAGTCGTGCCAGGAGAGTGAAGGGGATAGCATGCTCGCGGGTGCCTGAGGCTTTCTGAATCAGGCATTTGCAGGGTTCAGAAAGGTGAAAGCCCCAGGAGATAGTGTTATCAACCTGAGGCTTATCATCCAACCCTCGACAAGTTGGATGTTAGTCTCTTTTTTGCACGGAGGCAATGACATGCTGACAAAGTACGCCCTGGTGGCGATCGTGGTGCTGTGTATGACGGCACTGGGTTTCACGCTGTTGGTACGCGACTCACTTTGCGAGATGAGTTACAAGCAGCGTGGTATTGAGTTTAAAGCTAGTCTCGCTTACGAACCGAAGAAGTAGCTGACTTTTGCGGGGAGTCATCCCCGCAAATCATCTTGTCAGGCTGGAACCTCACGCACCCAAACTTTTTAGCTGGTCTGCATTTTCTGCGTGCGGGCCAGTTGCACTGCGCTTTGCCACTCGTGCCAGCGTTTTTGCAGTCTGCCGTGGCGCAGTGCATCCGGGGTAAAAGTGACATGTTCAGGAAGATACTGGCGCAACTGTTCGGTATCTACCTTTAACAGCGCCTTGCGCGCCAGCAGAGCGGCACCCATGGCCGAAAGCTCCGGCACGTCGCTGCGCATGACCGGGCAGCCGAGCAGGTCAGCCTGATACTGCATCAGCCAGTCGTTTTTAGTCGGGCCACCGTCGACCATCAGGGCTTTCAGCGCGAAATCACCGTGCTGGCGCATCGCCACCACCACATCCGCAATCTGATAGGTGATGGACTCCAGCGCCGCCCGCACTAAATGCGCGCGTTTCACGCCGCGGCTTAAACCATGGATCAGGCCGCGCGCATTTTCATCCCACCAGGGCGCTCCCAGTCCGGTTAGCGCAGGCACAAAGTATACGCCCAGGGTCGAATCCACCGAAGCCGGCAGCGTGTTCAGGGCCTGGGCGAGTTCTGCTTCCGGCAATTCACTCAGGCCGGTGCTTTCTGCCATCCAGGCCACCGCGTCCCCCGTGTGCGGAATATTGCCCTCCAGGCCATACACCAGTCTGTCGCCGTCGTGCCAGGCCACCGTGGTTGCCAGGGATTTGACGTCACATTGCGCCGACGTCACCGGGGCCATCACTGATGATCCGGTGCCGTAAGTGGCTTTTACGCAGCCCGCCGCACCCAGCCCGTGAGCGAAGAGGGCGGCATGAGAGTCGCCGATCATCGCCATCACCGGAATGCCGTCCGGAATACCGCTAAGCCCTTTGGTGTGACCGAAAAGTCCACTGGAAGGCCGGATCTCGGGTAATGCCTGACGCGGGATCTGGAAGAGCGCCAGCATTTCGGCATCCCAGTCTGCGGTGTTCAGGTTCAATAACTGGGTACGTGAGGCGTTGGAGTAATCGCAGCAAAACGCTTCGCCGCCCGTCAGATTCCACAGCAACCAACTGTCGATTGTGCCCAGGCAAATCTCACCCTGTTCAGCCAGTTCGCTGCCCCCAGGAACGGAGTCCAGCAGCCAGCACATTTTGGATGCTGAAAAGAGCGGGGCGACCGGCAAACCGGTTACGGCTTTAATCTGGCTCTCTTTCCCCTGCGCACGCAACGCATGACAAAAATCAGCGGTGCGCGAACATTGCCAGGTGATCGCCGGACCCAATGGCTGACCGCTTGCCCGGTACCAGCCCATCGCGGTTTCCCGCTGGTTGCTGACCGCCAGTGCCGCCACGCGTTCGGCACCTACGCGTTCAATAACCTGCTGTATCACCTCCAGCGAGGCAGCCAGCAGGGTTTCCCCGGACTGCTCCACCCAGCCTTCACGCGGCGTCTGGATGGTCAACGGCCGGGACGCTTTTGCTACCACCTGCCCGTTTTCATCCAGCGCAACGGCTTTGGCGTTGGTGGTCCCTTCATCAAGCGCGATAACAATATCTTTCGACATTCCCCTTTCTCCATCAGGCCCGGACGTGTGCATTAACGGTGCAGGTAGGTGTCAACGTTCAGATAGCGGGTGAACGCTTCGTGGAGCACCGCTCCGCTGGCCGCATGGTTCATGGCGACGTGGTGCTCAAAGCCGTTGCGGCAAATAAAGGAAAGCAACTCTTCCAGACGCGGAACCTGGATCACCGCGCGGCAGCCGACGGTATCAAGCGGATCGTCGACGGACTTACCCTCGCCAACATAGGCTTTGATTTCACCGGTTAAGTCATCGGTGCTCAGACGGAAGTAGGTCAGGGAACCAGCTTTCAGACGACCATGTACGGCCCCGCAGGTGTTCTCTTTGCCAACGGTGGTACCGATGATATCGGCGGTGCCCATATGCGGGGTTTCCAGACTGGCTGAGGCGAAGTTACCGCAATGGAACAGCACGCATTTGTCGCGATCGTCGCCGAAGTTGTTGTTCCAGTCGGCGATAGACGCCGGGCTCATATTGGCGCTGGCGAGGGCGTACATAGAGAGCGCGCCCATCACGTCCACTTCACAGGCGGAAGGCATCAACTGACCGGACATCACGCTCATAATGGAGCAGACGTTAATACCGAGATTTTCCTGCAGCGAGGTCCAGCACTGAATCGCTGTGGTATCGATATCGTTGGCGATAACCCATTCGCTGATGACCACAAACAGTTTGGCCATGGTGACCAGTTTTTCCGGCGGAATGCCGCTGGCATCAGCGTTGTCGATCAGAAGACGGCGTTTTTCATCCACGCGAATGTCATCGTCGCGCAGGGTTTTGATGCGGGTGAAGACTTCAGAGAGATCGAGTGTTTCCACCGCGATGCCCAGACGTTCCAGCAGTTTTTCGCTGTAACGCACGGTGTTAAAGCCAGCCGGGCGCGCACCAATTGCGCCGACGCGCACACCGCGCATGCTGCTCACCACGCGGCAAATTTGCTCGAAGCGCTTGAGGTCTTGCTCAAAGATTTCACCGCTGACGGCACAGACATGCTGGGTGGTCAGGGTAAAGGGAATGCCGTACTGGCGCAGGTTATTGCACAGGGAGATTTTGCCACAGAAGCTGTCACGACGGGTCGCCAGCCCCATTTTATCCAGATTATCCTCTTGCGCCTGGACCAGGACAGGCACATTCAGGCCAGAAAGTCGCAGGGTTTCTGCGATGGCTTTCTCGTCACCGAAGTTTGGCAGCAGTACGACCACGCCGTGGATTTCGTCGCGGTGCGCGCGGAACAGCTCAGCGCACACTTTTGCGTCCTGACGTGTTTCCACGCCGCCCAGCTCCGTTTGCGTCTCATCAAGCATAATGGTGTTGATACCGAGACGGTCGAACAGGGCGACGGCTTGTTCGCGGGCTTCTGCCACCAGGTAGCTTGGGAAGAAGCCACGGTTGCCGATGATCACCGCCATGGTCAGTTTTTGAGGGATTCGGGACATTGCAATTATCTCCAGTAAGTTGTTCTTTATTATTTTTTTAATGCCGATTGACTAAGATTTTCTTGGCATTTTTAACCACACCTGCGGCATCAATCTCATGGCGGGCGCGGGTCGAGGCGCGGTCAGCGGCGATGGCATACTGCCCATCCTGAATACCGAGACGACGCAGTGGAATCGCGCAACCTGCTTCAGCCAGCACCTCGGCCACCAGGCTCCCGACACCGCCGTTGACGTTATGCTCTTCAACGCTGATGACGGCTTTGCAGGTTTTCAGGGCATCCAGCAGTTGTGATGTATTGCAGGGACGAATAGACGGTACACTGATAACACTGGCCTCAATACCTTGTGCTGCGAGTTGTGTGGCGGCCTCGACAATTTCATGGACGGTTGAACCCATCGCCACCAGTGCCACATCGCTGCCTTTGCGCAGCACATCAATATTGCCAGGGGTGAACTGGTAATGTTCGTCATGCAGTTCAGGTAAGGCTTTACCGTCAAGGCGGATATAGACCGGGCCGACGTGCGCCAGGGCGTAATCAATGATCTGCCGACACTCGATTGGGCAGGAGGGGGCATAGATTTCGATATTGCCAAAGCCGCGCAGCACTGAGATGTCATCAATACTGTGGTGGGTACTGGCAAGTGGGCCGTAGCTGGCGCCCGAGTTCAGACCAAACAGCTTTACGTTGGTGTTGTTGTAGCAAATATCGACTTTGATCTGTTCGTTAGCGCGGGAGATCAAAAACGGTGCGGCGTTACAGGTCACCGCCACTTTGCCGCCAATCGCCAGACCGGCGGCAGCACCCACTAAGGTTTGCTCGGCGATACCGACGTTCACCAGACGCCCCGGGAATTTCTTGATAAACGGGGAGATTTTGGCCGTGGAGGTTGAATCCGCCACCACCGGCACCAGATCCACGCCGCGATCAACGGCATCCATAAACGCATTCACCATCACGGTGGCCAGGTGTTCGCTATTACTCATCTTTCAGTTCCTCCAGCGCCAGTTCAACTTCTTCACCTTTTGGCACGCGGTGGTGCCATTCCGGACGCCCCTGAATAAAGGACACGCCAGCGCCTTTGGTGGTGTGAGCAATCACAACATGCGGTTTGCCGCCAGGCTGTAATCCTTCCAGCGTCGCCACCACGTCGGCCATGTCATTACCCTTACACTCGGTAACCTGCATGCCGAAGGCGCGCCATTTTTCATCCAGCGGGTCGGTGTTCATGATCTCTTTCGTGGAACCCGCGAGCTGTAAGTTGTTCTTGTCATTGATAATAATGAGGTTGTCGAGCTGGTAGTGGGCGGCGACCAGCGCGGCTTCCCAATTACTGCCCTCGGCCAGTTCGCCATCACCGGTAATCGCAAAGACGCGGCGTTTGCTGTTGCTGCGCTTGGCGGCCAGCGCAATGCCCACGGCGACGGGTAAACCGTGGCCCAGAGCACCGGTGTTCAGTTCAATACCCGGCGTTTTGTGTTTCACCGGATGGCCCGGCAGATGCGAGTCGGCGTGTTGATAGGTAGAGAGCCAGTCGACGGGAATGAATCCAGCTTCTGCCAGTACGCAGTAGTAGCCGCCAACCGCATGGCCTTTCGACTGAATGTAAATATCGCGCTCGTCGCTGTCTTTCGTTTCCGGCGAGCAGTTCAGAATGCGAAAGTAGAGAGCGGTCAGCAGCTCCACCTGAGACAAGTCAGCGCCCGTGTGTCCACCGGCAGGACTTTCAGCATTCAGCACGATGATGCGACGGCGAACCGCGCGTGCTTTTTTTTCAAGCTCCTCAACAGAGAGCGAAAACGGATTCATAGTACACCTCTTGAATGTATAGTCTGTCGTGAATAAATATTCAATCAGGGTGAAAAAGTGCACCTGAGAGACGTATTGCAATCGGTTATTGCAAGGTCTTAAGACAGGTTTTGTTGCACTAGGAATAAATATTCACTACTGATTTATTATTCATGATTAAAGATATGCCCAGAAATGGGCTTTGTCTATGCCTTGTCATGGCAAATTTGGAAGAAAGGAGAAAACGATCACATTTGGATTGTGCGGTAGCCTGCACGACGGCTTGTTATCTATTCAGGTATGAATAAAAATGACGGGAGATGAATTAAGGGGAAATCTATGTCGAAGCAGGATGAACAGCGTCTGCTGGTGAAAATTGCCACGCTCTATTACAACGAGAACAAAAAACAGTCGGAGATTGCCTCTCTGATGAATTTGTCTCAGTCCTTTGTCTCACGCGCACTGACCCGTTGTCAAAAAGAGGGGCTGGTCAAAATCACCGTGGTGCAGCCGACCAACATTTTTGTCTCGCTGGAAAAGGCGATTGAGCAGCAGTACGGCATTCGCCAGGCGATCGTAGTGGATGTGGGCGAAGACCCCTCTAATGCGCAGATGAAACACGCCATTGGCAGTGCAGCGGCACACTATGTTGAAACCCGCGTACGCCCGGAGGACCTGGTCGGTATATCCGCCTGGAGCAGCACCATTCGCTGCATGGTGGATGAGATGCACCCGCAGAACATCCGCGCCGCAGGGGTGATTCAGTTGCTGGGTGGCGTAGGGCCGAATGGCAACGTGCAGGCGACTATCCTGACGCAGCAACTCTCGGCCCACCTGGGATGCCCGGCCTGGCTTCTGCCGTCACAAAGTATTGAGCACTCAGTGGAAGAACGTTCGCGTCTGGTCAACAGCCCGGATGTCGCGGCAGTGGTGGCAAAATTTGCCGAAGTGGACGTGGCGATTGTCGGCATCGGTGAGCTTGAACCTTCACAACTGCTGAAAAACTCCGGTAACTACTACAACGAAGACATGCTGCATCTGCTCTCTGAGCGAGGTGCGGTGGGCGATATCTGTCTTCACTACTATGATGCGGCCGGTAACCCGGTGCTCAGCCATGAAGAAGATCCGGTAATTGGTATGGAACTGGAGCAAATTCGCGCCTGTAAACAGGTGATTGCGCTGGCGGGCGGGGCTGACAAGCAGAACGCCATTCGTGGTGCCTTGCAGGGAAACTACATTGATGTGCTGATCACCGACTATCCCACGGCGCGCAGCCTGGTGGCGGGTTAATTTATCCGGTGTTCCATGACTCATCCTGCTCGGTGAAGGCTGCTAAAGAAGAATGATGAATCGCTCTCCCGCATCGCCCGTGAGTTTACGGGAAAAATTCTGTTACGGCCTGGGCGATACCTCAGCCAATATCTTTATGGGCATGACGATGATGTTCTTGTCCATCTATTACACCGACGTATTTAAGTTGAGTCCGGCGGCAATGGGAACGCTGTTTCTTATTACTCGCCTGATTGACGCGATTAGCGATCCGGTTATTGGCTCACTGGCTGACAGGACCCGTTCTCGCCACGGTCGTTATCGTCCCTGGTTGTTATGGTTCGCGATTCCCTATGGCCTGAGTTGTGCGGCTGTTTTCTTCTCCCCGGATTTAGACGACAGCGGACGTACGCTCTACGCCTATGTCACTTATATCTTTCTGGTGCTCAGCTTTAGCCTGGTCGTGGTGCCCTATGTTTCTCTGCTGGGCGCTATTTCCGCTGACAGCGACGAACGCATCCAGATAAACGCCATTCGTTTCCCGCTGGCAAAAATAGCCTATCTGATCTGTTCGCTGCTGGTGCCAACGCTGATTGCGCTGTTCGATAACGACATTGTCGGTTATCGGGTCGTGATGTGCGGCATTGGGCTACTCTCCACGCTGCTGGTGCTGCTCTGTTATTTCAATACGCAGGAGCGATTACTGCCTGATATCGAACATCGCCTTACTCTTGCCACCCAGGTGCGTTATGTCCTGAAGAACGATCAGGCCATGATTGTCTTTGCCGCGCAATGGATAGTGATGATCATGAATACCCTGAAGTTTGGCGCAGCGGCTTACTTTGTAAAGTACGTGCTTAGCATGCCGGGCTCATTTCTCAGTTTCATGCTGACGGCGGGGTCTGTTGCCGGGATTATTGCGCCATTGGTGACCGGTTATATGCTGAAAAAGGGCAGAGTGCGCCGTATTCCTCTGCTGGTGAGCAGTCAGCTAGTGGGCGGAGTGATGACGGTCGGCATTGCGCTCACCCCCGCGAGCGCCGTCTGGGTTCATGCTATTGTGTTTATCCTCGCCACCTTCGTGGTTGAATTGACGGCCGTGATTATGTGGGCAATGGTTGCTGACGTTGCCGATTACGGTTTTCACCGTGATGGCGTGCGTATTAACGGCATGATTGGCGGCGGTATGTTATTTGCCACCAAAGCCGGGATGGCCGTCGGCGGCGCTATCATCGGCTATGCGCTGGCATGGTACGGATACGATCCGGATACGATGGGCAGCGCATCCGGGGCACTGCTTTCCACGTTTACCCTGCTTTATGCCTGGCTACCTGCGGCCTGCATGTTTATTACGGCAGGCTTGTTTTCCCGTTACAGGCTTGATGAAAAAACCTGCCAGACCTTTATGATATCGGAACAGAGGAACACGCCGCTCGCAGGGGCCTAACACCATGGATTACAAAAAACAGATCCTCAATATTTTGCACAGTGAGGTCGAGTCGCGGGCCGAGATGACCCGTCGACTGGGGGTCACCAAAGCGTACATCACCAAGCTGACGTCCCAGCTGCTTACCGAGCGCATCATTGAAGAGCGTGAAGTCAAAGATGTGGCCTTTGGCCGCCCACAGCAGCTACTGGCGGTGAAAAGTGACAGTGCATTCAGCGTCAACATTATGCTGCGCAAAGGGAGCCTGCAGAGCACGCTCAACGACTACAATACCCAGCGTCCTGCGCTGGCCAGCCTGAATGAAACGCTGCCCCAAACGCTTTCACCGGCGTCACTGGTCGCGGCTATTGTTGAAAACATCAAAGCGCTATGCGCCTCAGCCAATCTTCTCTTGTCGAAGGTGAAAGTGGTCAGCGTGGCGCTACAGGGGGGTATCGAACACGTTACCGGCATCGTTCGTTACTGCCCGCTGTTTCCTGACAACAACGTGAACCTGAAAACGCTGTTGCAGGACGCTATCGGCAAGACTACGCATATTTACAACATTGCCCACTGCACCAACTATCTGCTGGCAAAATTATCTCCGGAGCGCTCTTACGTGGCGTTTATGCCGGGCTTTGGCAGTCTGGGATACGGCTATTGCACCCACGGAGAACTGGGGTTAGGCGAGCAAGGTTTTTACCCTGAAATTGTCCATCTTCCTTATGAAGGGGGTATCGAGCAGGCATTTCATGTCGACGATGCGAACCTGGACGCAACCCTGCTGGCAACGGCGAAAGCGCTCTTTTTCGCCATTTGCTGCACTGCACCCATTCACAACATCAAGCTGGTGATTGTGACCGGGGAGCTGTTCGAAGATTACGGCGATGCGATCCTGCCGCTGGCACAGGAGATGCTCAATGCCAGCCCGGACCGGCATATCAGCGAGATCACTATCCGCCACTATAAAACCGGCTATCACTACGGCGTGAAAGGGCTGGTGCAGCTCAGCGCCGACAGCATTACGGAATTATTAGTGTAAAAAAAAGGCCTGAGCATGCTCAGGCCAAATTCACTAACCGGTAGAACTACTTTTTCTCCATGACGGCTTTTTGTGCCACCACTGCCGCCTTCTGTTGCATACGGTTTTGCATCTGGTCGATGATAACCGCCACGATAATCACGATCCCTTTAATCACCATCTGCCAGAACTCGCTGACGCCCATCATCACCAGGCCATCGGCGAGGAAACCAATCACGAATGCGCCAATCAGCGTACCCAGCACCGTGCCGCGACCACCTGCCAGTGAGGTGCCGCCAAGTACCACTGCGGCGATGGCGTTCATTTCAAACGCAGTACCGTTTGCCGGGTGGCTTGCCAGAAGCTGGGCGGAGACCACGATGCCCGCCAGCGCGGCGCAGAATCCGGAAATGGTGTACACCCAGACTTTAACCTGCTTCACCTTCACGCCAGAAAGCTCTGCCGCACGTTCGTTATCACCAATGGCATAAACATGGCGACCGAAGGGCAGTCGGCGCGCAACATAGGCAATGACTACCGCCAGCACAATCATTAGCCAGATAGCCCAGGGGATGCCAAACAGCGTGCCCGCGCCAATCTCGTCAAAGCCGGTGTTACCCAGCTGCGGATTGCCCGCAAGGCCAGGGAAGGTTTGCCCGTCCGAGGTCAGCATGGCGGCACCACGCAGCACGTACATGGTGCCCAGCGTGCAGATAAACGGCGCTACGTTATAGCGGGTGATTATCCAGCCGTTCACCGCCCCTATTGCCCCGCCTATCAGTAACACCAGCGGGACGATGACCCACACGCTCGGGAAAATGGCGATGCCAAACATCGGCAGCACAATGCCTTTGGTGATCATCCAGCCCGCCATCATGCCGCACAGGCCAAGCGTTGCACCGATGGAGAGGTCAATCCCCGCGGTGATAATGACAAAGGTGATACCGAGTGCCAGGAAGGCATTAATGGCAATGTGTTTGATCATGATGACCAGGCTGCCCGTCGACAAAAAGCCCGGCACCGTGGCGGTAAAGAAGCCAACAATCAGGAACAGCGCGATAAAGGTTCGCAGCTTCAACAGTAAAAGCAGAATACTTTCACGTGACAATGACGTGCCCGCGCGCGGGGCCATGGTCACAGATTGTGTCGTTTTCATATCAGAACCCCTGAGCACTTGCCGTTACCAGTGCCGACTCTTCGGCCTGATCGCGTACGATATCGGCAGTTAGCTTCCCGCCGGACATCACCAGAATGCGGTCAGATACCGCCATAATTTCTTTCAGATCCGAGGTGGAGAAGACCACCGCGATCCCCTGTTCCGAGAGTTCCACCATCATGCGGAACACATCGGCTTTGGCACCAACGTCAATGCCACGCGTAGGCTCATCAAGGAACAGCACTTTCGGGTTGGTCAACAGGGAGCGACCAATCACCACTTTTTGCTGGTTACCGCCGCTCAACGCCTGAATTTCAACCTCCGGCGTGGAGACCTTGATTGACAGGCTGCCGATGGTGCTGGCGACCACTGCCTGCTCCTCTTTTTCCGAGATGGTGAAGCCGCGCTGCAACCGCCGCCACAGGCTGGCGATGGTCAGGTTGGTGGCCACCGAGGAAATCGGGAAGATACCGGTGCGTTTGCGGTCTTCTGGCACCAGGCTCATGCCCATTCGAATGCGGTCGGCGGTTGCCAGCCGCTGCGGCACCGGTTTGCTGTCGAGCCACAATTTGCCCAGATAGTTGCGTTCGGTGCCGAGCATGCATTCAAACAGCTCCGTCCGTCCGGCCCCCATCAGGCCGTAAATCCCGACGATTTCACCGCTGTGCACTTTGAAGGTCACATCGTCGACCACCGCATTGCCCGCGCTGTTCACGGAGGTAATGTGCTCTGCTTCCAGAACCGGTGCGCCGAAGGTACGTCCCGGAGCCAGAAAATTACTGACGGGATCGCTGCCGAGCATTTCCCGCACTATCCAGGGCACATCGATATCACACACTTTCGCTTCAGCCTGGAATTTGCCATCGCGCAAAATGGTGATGACATCGCCAATAGCCATCAGCTCCTCAAGGCGGTGCGAAATATAGATAATCGATACCCCCTGGCGGGTCAGTTCGCGGATCACCCGAAAGAGGATCTCCACTTCCGTTTTACTCAGCGCGGAGGTGGGTTCGTCAAGAATCAGAATGTCCGCGTCTTCTGCCAGCGCTTTGGCGATTTCCACCAGTTGCTGCTGGCCGACCTTCAGGCTCCCTACCAGCTCTTTTGGCGAGATCGGCTGGTCGAGACGTTTGAGCAGTTCAGCGGTGCGCTTCTCCTGCTCGGCCTCGTTGATCGGGCTTATCCCTTTTTGCAACTCACGACCAAGGAAAATGTTCTCGGCCACGTTGAGGTTTTCAAACAGATTCAGTTCCTGGTGAACCATGCCAATACCGAGTGCCGCTGCGGCACGGGTACTGGAAATATGTACGGGCTTGCCGTTCAGTTCGATTTCGCCGAGGCTCGGCTGCTGCACACCGGCGAGAATCTTCATCAGGGTGGATTTGCCCGCGCCGTTCTCGCCGATAATCACATTCACTTTGCCGCGCCAGACGTTGTAATCCACGTTATCCAGCGCGACCGTGCCTGGAAAGAGCATCGAGATGCCGCGCGTGCGCAGAATAATGTCATCCACAGGTACGTCGCTCATTACTGTGCCTCCTGTTTCAACTCCAGTGCCACGGCGTCTTCGGTCTGACCCGCGTTTATCGTCACCGCCATCACGACGGTTGCGGGTTTACCTGCCCAGCTTGCGTCAATTTTTGGCAGATTTTTCACCGCTTCACGGTTGTAAGCGCGTGAGAGCTGAGCGAACTGAACCTGGTTGGTAAAGTCTTCAAATTTAAAGCCGGTGGCATCGCGAATCGCATTTCCGCGAATGACCGGGCCCATCTGGATCTCCAGCGGTTTCCCGTTGAAGGTCATCACCAGTTTCTGTTCGCGTTCGTTGCTTACATCGACGCGTTCTACCTGACTGGTGAGGTGGACAAACACGCTATGGGGTTTGTCGTTGGTTGTTTTCAGTTGAGTGGTGAGCGCGGTGGCGTCCAGCGCATGTTTATGGGCCGCGTCGATGACGCGTTCTTGCCAGGTTTGTTGCGCGATCTGCTGTGGGGTCAGGTTGTCGAAGCTGGCTTTCGCATTCGGATCGGCAGGCATGATCGGCTTGCCGTTTTCATCCAGATCCACCACGGTGCAGGCCGTCAGCAACAGGGTGGTGCACCCTATAAATGCAGCACCCCATTGTTTTAACGACATAACGTCTCCGCGATTACTTGCTCAGGTTGAAGAGTTTCAGTTTGCTGGCGTTGCTGTCGTCAATCAGCATGCAGTCCATCAACTGTTTTTCATCCTTCTGCGCTTTGCCGTTTTTCAGGAAATAGTCAGCCTGTTCAACGGCCATCTGCGCTTGCTGCCAGCCAGGCTGCAACACGGTAGCTTTGATATTGCCTTTATTAATGATGGAGTCGCGCACGTAATCGCTGCCGTCAAAACCGACCACGATCACGCTGGTTTTGCCTGCGGCTTTCAGGGCAGCTTCTGCACCCAGCGCCATGGTGTCGTTACCGGAAATCACCCCGACGATGTCCGGGTTAGTTTGCAAAATGGCTTCCATACGGGTGAAGGCTTCTGTCTGGCTCCAGTTGGCTGTCTGTTGTGCCACCATTTTCATGTCCGGGTAGTCATCAAGAATGTCGTGATAACCCTGAGAGCGGACGCTGGCGTTAGTGTCAGACTGGCGGCCCAGCAGCTCAACGTATTTGCCTTTACCGTTCAGCAACTTGGCGAACTTCTCGGCTCCGAGCTGTGCGCCCTGATAGTTGTTGGAAACAATTTGGGCGACGGCCACGCCGGTTTTGTTAATTTCGCGGTCGATCAGGAAAGAGGGAACGCCTGCAGCTTTGGCTTTTTCCAGTGGTCCGACGGTGGCATCTGCACCGGCGTTATCCAGGATGATGGCTTTTGCTTTGCGGGCAATCGCTGTTTCAATTAATTGGTTCTGTTTGTTCACATCATCATCGTGTGAAGCCACCAGTACGGTGTAGCCAAGCTCTTTCGCTTTCGCCGCCGCACCGTCTGCTTCTGCTTTGAAGAACGGATTGTCGTGTGAGGGGGTGATAATGGCGATCAGTCCGTTATCCGCGGCAAACAGCGAGCCGGAAGCGGCGATCAGGGAAGCCAGTACAGCAGATTTCAGTAGGGTCGTTTTCATCTTTTTCTCCACATTGAATATTTATTCAATAATGATTTATTATTCAAGTTAACGATAAATCGGCTTAAGCAAACTGTCTACGGTTTGCTCAGCTAATTTCTTAAAAGGAGAAAAGGATCACGATCCTGAGGGCGATTCCGCTAATAAGGTGATAACGCAGGATCCGTGCATCATCCATGCAATATCAACATATTTTCCTGCCAGTTTATCGCTGAACGATGCATCTATGCGCAAGCGAATCGCAGTCTTATCCAGAGCAATAACCTGCGCACTGTGAAAGCCAGGGAAGGGAAGGGCATGCGCAGAAAAGGCCTTAAACAGGCTCTCTTTAGCAGAAAACACCAGCGTTAGCGCGAGTGGGAGTGGCAAGGAGGGGTGAGCCAATATCGCCTGTTCTGCCGGAGTGGCAATGCTTGCGGTTAACTCGTGGCATAACGCGTCGGTGAACAACGTTTCTATGTCGACCCCGACAGGCGCGTGAGCGACAACTGCCAACGCAATATTGCCGCTATGGCTGATGCTGCCATATAAGCCCTCGGGCCAGCGTGGTGCGCCCGTTTCTCCGATGCCTGGCACGGTTTTGATTGCCTGTTCGCTCAGGGCATGAACGGTGGCAATGCGCCCGGCAAGATGTTCGGCTTTGCGCTTACGGCCCGCATCCAGCAACTGCCGGTGATGAGGAAGCCACAACAGGTCGTTGTCGTTAAACGTGGACGTATCAAAGGTGACGAGGTGAAGCGGGCAGGAATGGAGAGTGAGGACCCGGTGATGAGTGTGCATAATGGACCTCAGGCCAGCCCCCTCCCGGAAGGGAGAGGGCGGATAGTGCATTCAGACAGAACTTAGAAGTGGGTGTTCACGCCCATATACCAGGTACGTCCGGATTCGTTATAGGTGTTGGCACCTGCGCCATACATCCAGCCAGTCGTGCCGCCGGTGCTCTGGGCATTACCCATACGCCAGTGACGTTTATCAAACACGTTGTCGACACCTGCGGTCAGGCTCACGTATTTGTTCACATCCCAGGTACCGCTCAGGCCAACGATGCTGTAAGGGCTGACTTCATCTTTCGCAGAACCGGTAACCGGTTTGCCCTGGTAGTCATATTTCTTCGGCTCTTGCTTGCCGTACCAGGTGAAGGTGGACTGTACGGAAACATCCTGCACAATCTGCCAGCTCAGGGTGGAGTTTAACGTATATTCCGGGATGATCGACAGGCGTTCACCGGTGGTTTTGTTCTTACTCTGTAGCATGTACGTGACGTTATTGCTCAGGGTGATCGCATCGGTAACCGGAACGTTTAACGTACCTTCCAGACCTTCTACGACGGCTTTAGGCACGTTTTCCCATTGATAGAGGTCGGTTTTGGTTTTGCCCACTGCCGTCTGGCTCAGCGGAGAATAACCGGCTTCAATCTTATTGCGATAATCGTTACGGAACCAGGTCACCCCGGCCAGCCAGCCTTCGTGTTTAAACTCAAGACCAATCTCTTTGTTGATGCTGGTTTCGGCTTTCAGGTCATCATTACCCTGCATGTAGCAGCCGACGTTAGCAGCGCTGGCGTAGCAGCCCTGGCCTTTACTGTACAGAATGTAGTTGGTGTTGGTCTGGAACAGGCTTGGCGCTTTATAAGCACGGGCGATACCCATTTTCAGCGTGAAGTCATCACCCAGTCCCTGTGACAGGTTCAGTGATGGGCTCCAGTTGTTGCCCACCACCGTGTGGTGATCGAAACGCAGACCCGGGGTCAGGGTGGTGCTGTCGGTGGCTTCGATATTGTCTTCGGCAAACAGAGAGAAGATCTCTGCGCTGGAGTACGGGCTACGACCGGTGCTGGTGTAACCGGCAATCGGCCCACCCTGCAGTGCCTGGGTGTTGGATGCGGAATCCTTCATGCGCTGCTGGTTCCACTCGGTACCCACGGTCAGGTTTTGATTAACCAACAGGTCGAACGGTACGCTCACTTCGCTGTGCAGCATCACGTCGGACAGGTCGGTATCCGAGAATTTATCGCTGTTGAACAGACCTTCCAGACCACCGGCCAGACCTTCGCCCAGACGGGAGTTACGGGTGTGCTCGTACTGCACCCAGTTGCTGGTGGTCACGCCGTTGTCCCAGCCGCCGTTCCAGGTGACGGAATAGTTCTGGCGGTAGAGACGGTTGGTCTCTTTGCCGTAGTTTTCCTTCACGAAGTTGTTGCTGCTGCTGTCATTGTTGGTGTTCTGGGTGTCGCCCGCATACAGGTTACCCTGACGGCTATAGCCCGCCTGGAATTCCAGCGCCTGCATCGGCGCAAACGCCCAACGCACCACGCCGTTGATATCTTTGTTCTCAACACCTTCACGACCTGCAGCCAGGGTGTTGGAGTAGATTCCGGTACGCTCGGACTGATGACCCTGGTTGATGTCATACGCATCAGCCTGGGTTTTATTCAGGTTACCGTACAGGCGGAAGCTGACGTCGCCACCCAGCGGCCCCATCAGGCTAAAGTCGGTGCGTTTAGTGGAACCTTCATCTTTATGCTCAGGGGCATTGAAGTAGCTGTTCCAGGAGCCGTGCCACTCCTGGTCAGTGGATTTTTTGGTGATGATGTTCACCACGCCACCCGCCGCACCGTTACCGTAACGGGCCGCAGCCGGGCCACGCAGCACTTCAATACGCTCGATCATGTCCGCAGGTACCCAACTGGTGTCGCCACGGCTATCACGCTCGCCGCGCCAGCCCTGACGGACAGAGTTACGACTGGTGACCGGCTTACCGTCGACCAGAATCAGGGTGTTTTCCGGGCCCATACCGCGAATGTCAATCTGACGGTTGTTGCCACGTTGGCCACTGGTGGAGTTCCCGGTCAGGTTAACGCCCGGCATGGTACGGATAATTTCAGAAACGTCACGTGCGGGGGGATTCTTACGGATTTCATCGGCGGTGATGGTAGAAACCCCCGGAGCCTGCAGATTCTGCTGAGCGGCGGTCACCACAATGGTATCTTCGTTGCTGGATGCGTCACTGGTGGTCTCTGCCGCGAAAGCGGGCAAAGCAACACCATATATTCCCAAATTGACCAATAAGGTCAGGGAACGGATTTTATTGTTCATTGTCATTCCTGCTTTTTTCGCCACTCTCCTCGCTCGATCCTTTCCCCAATGGGTAAGGAAAGCGGCATGATGTCGCCAGCTTGCTACGAAGGACGCTCATCCTGAGAAAAATCGCAACAAGTGACATTTTTATAATGAAAGACGCGCCGGTGCAGGCGCGGGCAATACGCTATTGCAAATGCAAATAGTTATCAATAATATTATCAAGAAATTTGTTAATGCAAGCAAAAATTTCCACATGTAATTCGGGGTTAATGCGGTGGTGTTAGAGACAGGAAGTGATGCCTGGTGGGCATCAAAGCAGGGGCCGGAGTGGGAACAAACATCGGCAGAACAGTACCGCGTTACCTTTTGGTGGCGGGATCCCGCAGGGAGCGAAGTGTCTTCAGACATACAGCATGTCTGGCTCTACATCACCGGGGTCACTGACCACCATCAACAGTCCGCCCCACAGTCCTTACAACGCATTCCAGGTACTGATGTCTGGACCTGGCAGACCCATCTGGAAGCCGGATGGCGCGGCAGCTATTGCCTGATCCCTTCGACAAATCAGGATGATTTTTCTCCACAGGTCTTTAGCCAAACCCCGCCTGAGCGAACTGCACTGCGCGAGGGCTGGCGCGCACTCTTTCCTCATGCCATCGCCGACCCATTGAATTCTCACACCTGGCGTGGCGGGCGTGGTCACCCGGTTTCACCACTCGCCTTGCCAGGTGCGCCCGAGCAACCGGGCTGGAACAAGCCGGATGCCGAATTCACCCCGCCGGTTTGCTTCGAATGGCAGAGCGCACGGTTAGGTAACCACCGCCGCGTGTGGGTCTACACCACCGGAGATGAGAACAGCACGGAACGCCCGCTGGCAGTGCTGCTCGACGGGCAGTTCTGGGCCGAAAGCATGCCCGTCTGGCCTGCGCTTGCGGCTTTAACCCGTGAGGGAACATTGCCCCCGGCGGTCTATGTGCTTATCGATGTCATTGATACCGCCCATCGCAGCCAGGAACTGCCCTGCAATGAAGATTTCTGGCTGGCGGTTCAGCAGGAGTTACTGCCACGCGTTCAGTCGACGACGCCGTTCAGCGACCGCGCCGAGCGCACGGTCGTCGCCGGGCAGAGCTTTGGTGGTCTGGCCTCGCTGTATGCCGGGTTGCACTGGCCGGAACGTTTTGGCTGTGTGTTGAGCCAGTCAGGTTCTTACTGGTGGCCACACCGTGGCGGCCATGCGGATGGGGTGCTGATTGAGGCGCTTCGGCGCGATGAACTCTCGGCAAAAGGGCTGCGCATTGTGCTGGAGGCAGGCGTGCGGGAACCGGTTATTTTCCGGGCCAATCAGGCGATGTTGGGTGAGTTGCAGCGTTCACAACCCTCTGTTTTCTGGCGTCAGGTTGATGGCGGGCATGATGCGCTTTGCTGGCGCGGTGGGCTGACATCCGGGCTTATCACCCTCTGGCAGCCGTTGCTGCGTGCTGAATAGCGCGCACTTTTTCACGACAGGAGTCTGGTATGGAATTCAGCAATCCCTTCGATAATCCCGAGGGACAATTTTATATTCTGCAAAATTCCCGGCAGCAGTTCAGCCTGTGGCCTGAATCATGCGCGCTGCCAGAAGGCTGGCAGGTGGTGTGTGCACCCGCATCACAGAACACCTGCAATGAATGGCTTGCACAACACTGGCAGACATTAATACCTGCGCACCATGCCCAATAAGGAGAGGCTGATGACCACACGATTACCTTTGGTCGCCGCACAGCCGGGGATCTGGATGGCGGAAAAACTCTCCACACTGCCCAACGCCTGGAGCGTGGCGCACTATGTGGCGTTGGACGGTGCACTGGATGCGCCTCTCCTGGCGCAGGCGGTTGTCGAAGGGATGAAGCAGGCAGATACCCTGCGGATGCGCTTTACTGAGGACAACGGTGAAATCTGGCAATGGGTAGATAATGCACAGAGCTTCCCGTTGCCGCAGATTGTTGATTTGCGTGCTGAATCTGACGCTCATGCTGCGGCCCTGGCTCTGATGAACGCCGACCTTGAACAAAATCTGCGCGTCGACGGCGGTAAGCCGCTGACGCATCACGCCATTATCCAGCTCAGTGACACCCGCTGGTACTGGTATCAGCGTTATCACCACTTGTTGGTGGATGGTTTCAGTTTCCCGGCTATTACCCGCCAGATTGCCGCCATTTATCGCGCAATGCGCCACCATGACGCCCTGCCTGAATCGCCTTTTACTCCTTTTGCGGAGGTGGTGGACGAATATGAACGCTACCGCGACAGTGAGGCCTGGCAGCGGGATAAAGCCTTCTGGTCTGAACATAAACGCACCTTACCGGCAGCTGGTTCCCTCTCTGACGCACCGTTGCCGGGGCGTGCCGCTACCACCGATATCTGGCGACTGAAACTGGCGCTCGACACCCCGGCGTTTCGTCGTCTGACTCAGGCGGCACAAGGTTGCCTGCCTGCCGATCTGGCTCTGGCGCTGGTCGCGTTATGGTTAGGTCGACTCAGCAGCCGACCTGATTATGCCGCCGGGTTTATTTTTATGCGCCGGATGGGCTCCGCGGCTCTGACTGCCACCGGTCCGGTACTCAACGTGCTGCCACTCGGCGTGCACCTTGATGCCAGCCAGACCCTGGCGGAACTGGCGACAAACCTGGCCGGGCAACTGAAAAAAATGCGCCGCCATCAGCGTTACGACGCCGAACAAATCCTGCGTGATACCGGACGTGCCGCAGGGGGCGAACCGCTGTTTGGCCCGGTATTCAACGTCAAAATGTTCGACTATCTGCTGGATGTCGACGGGATTGCCGGGCAAACCCATACGCTGGCGACCGGACCGGTCAACGATCTGGAAATTGCCCTCTTCCCGGATGAAGAGGGAGGGCTGACGCTGGAAGTGCTGGCTAACCGTAGCCGTTATGCGCAGGCCACCTTACAGGCCCACGTTGCACGCCTGCATGGTTTGCTGAGCCAGTTTGCGGCGAATCCGCAGCTGCGTTGTGGTGATGCCCGACTGGTTTCAGACCAGGAACTACAGCACCTGGAAAAAATTAACGACACAGGCATGATGCTGCCGGTGACGACCTTGAGTGAATTAGTGGCGCAGCAGGCCGCGAAAACCCCGGATGCTCCGGCTCTTGCCGATGCGCACTGGCAGTTCAGCTACCGCGAGATGCGTGAGCAGGTGGTAGCACTGGCAACCCTGTTGCGTGAGAAAGGCGTGAAGCCAGGAGACAGCGTGGCTGTCGCCCTGCCGCGTTCGGTCTTCCTGACGCTGGCGCTGCACGGCATTGTTGAGGCGGGGGCTGCCTGGTTGCCGCTCGACACAGGCTACCCGGACGAACGCCTGCGCATGATGCTGGAAGATGCGAAACCGCGTTTGCTCATCACCTCCGAGGATCAGCTTGCCCGCTTCAGTGATATTCCTGACCTGGCGCACCTCTGCTATAGCGCGCCGTTAAATGTGACGGACGGCGAACCCCTTGCGCTGTCCCGCCCTGAGCACACTGCCTATATCATCTTCACTTCTGGCTCTACCGGGCGACCTAAAGGGGTGATGGTCGGACAGACCGCCATCGTTAACCGTCTGCTATGGATGCAAAACCACTATCCGCTCAATGCGCAGGATGTGGTGGCGCAGAAAACGCCGTGCAGTTTTGACGTCTCGGTGTGGGAGTTCTGGTGGCCGTTTATTGCTGGGGCACAATTGGTGATGGCGGAGCCGGAAGCGCACCGAGACCCGCTGGCGTTGCAGAAGTTCTTCGCTCGATTTGGTGTGACCACCACGCACTTTGTGCCGTCGATGCTGGCGGCCTTTGTGGCGTCACTGACGCCGGAGAGTGCCCGGGAAACCTGCCACACCCTGGACAAGGTGTTCTGTAGTGGCGAGGCTCTGCCAACCCAGCTATGCCGGGAGTGGGAGCAATTGACGCACGCGCCGTTACATAACCTGTATGGCCCAACCGAAGCGGCGGTGGACGTGAGCTGGTATCCGGCCCACGGCGAGACGCTGGCGGCGGTTACCGGCACCAGCGTGCCGATTGGCTTCCCTGTATGGAACACCGGGCTGCGTATTCTCGACGGCATGATGCAGCCGGTTCCGCCGGGTGTTGCCGGAGATTTATATCTGACGGGTATCCAGCTTGCACAAGGCTACCTGGGGCGACCTGATCTGACCGCCAGCCGCTTTATTGCCGATCCTTTTGCCGCGGGTGAACGGATGTATCGCACGGGCGACGTGGCGCGCTGGCTGGAAAACGGCGCGGTGGAATACCTTGGGCGTAGCGACGATCAGCTTAAAATTCGCGGCCAGCGTATCGAACTCGGCGAAATCGACCGGGCGTTACAGGCGCAGCCGGATGTGGCCCAGGGCGTCACCCATGCCTGCGTGTTTAATCAGGCGGTGGTCGGTGGCGGCGATGCGCGTCAACTGGTGGGCTATGTGGTTTCAGACTCAGGCCTGCCGCTTGATTTAACCGCACTTCGCGAGACGCTGACGCAGCAGCTTCCGGCGCATATGGTGCCGGTTGTCCTGTTGCAACTGAGTGAGCTTCCGCTGAGTGCTAACGGCAAACTGGATCGTAAAGCGCTGCCACTGCCGACGCCGGTACGTGAGAAAGATGCGCGTCCGGTGGAAACGGGTGCTGAAACCCAGGTGGCTGAGGCGTTTTCTGCCTTACTTGGCTGCGAGGTTCAGGATGCCGGGGCTGACTTCTTTGCCCTCGGGGGCCACTCGCTGCTGGCGATGCGCCTGGCCTCGCAGCTCAGCAAGACTTTTGAGCGCCATGTGACCCCGGGGCAAATCATGGTGGCTTCCACCGTGGAGAAACTGGCGCTGCTGGTGACGCAGGATACTCTCGACAGCCGCCTGGGGCTGGAGACGCTGCTGCCGCTACGCGAAGGGAACGGCCCGACTCTGTTCTGCTTCCACCCGGCCTCCGGTTTTGCCTGGCAGTTCAGCGTACTGGCGCGTTATCTCCCCCCTCGCTGGTCGATTACCGGCATTCAGTCTCCACGCCCCGAAGGGCCGATGCAGCAGGCGGCAAACCTGGACGAGGTGTGCGAGCACCATCTTGCCACTTTGCTGAAAGAGCAACCGCACGGGCCTTATCACCTGTTTGGTTACTCCCTTGGTGGCACGCTGGCGCAGGGCATTGCTGCCCGGCTGCGGGCTCGCGGTGAAACGGTGGCGTTTTTAGGCCTGCTGGATACCTGGCCACCGGAGACGCAAAACTGGGCAGAGAAAGAGGCGAACGGTCTGGATCCGGAAGTGCTGGCAGAGATCGAGCGTGAGCGGCAGGCGTTTATTGCCGCCCAGCAAGGGCAGGGGTCGAGCGAGATGTTTGCCACTATCGAAGGGAACTATGGTGATGCAGTGCGCTTGCTAACTACCGCGCACAGTACGCATTTTGCCGGAAAAGTGACGCTGTTTGTCGCCGAACGCACGCTGCCGGAAGGAACAGACCCGCACAAGGCCTGGTCACCGTGGGTGGATGAGCTGGAGGTGTACCGTCAGGATTGTGCGCACGTGGATATCATCTCTCCGCAGGCGTTTGAGTCCATTGGCCCGGTATTGCGGGAGTTGTTGGGGTAAACGCGCTGGGGGCAGGGTACCGCACTTAACGGTCCCCTCGCCCCCTACGGGGAGAGGGTTAGGGTGAGGGGCAAACGCCCACCAAACCTCACCCTGCGTATTTGCCCAGCGGCACCACCAGCGGCGTATGCGCTACCGGATCCTCAATAATCAAACAGCGCAAACCGTACACAGTTTCAATCAACTCCGGGGTCACAATCTCCTTCGGTGCCCCCTGCGCCACTATCTTGCCATCGCGCAGTGCAATCAGATGTGTGGCATAACGACAGGCCTGGTTGAGATCGTGCAGCACTGCCGCCAGCGTATAGCCCTGCTCGCGGTTGAGATCACTCAGCAACTCCAGCAAATCAATCTGATAACTGATATCGAGCCAGGTCGTCGGTTCATCCAGCAGCATAATGGCGGTTTCCTGCGCCAGTACCATTGCAATCCAGGCGCGCTGACGCTGACCACCGGAAAGAGTATCCACACTCTGGGTCGCCAGACTGTCAACGCCCGTTGCGTGCATGGCACGGCTCACCGCCTCTTCATCTTCTTTACGCCAGCGGGTAAACAGTGGCTGATGCGGGTAACGCCCGCGAGCGACCAGCTCCTGCACGGTGATATCCCCCGGCGTGGTTGCGTTCTGTGCCAGCAGGCCGACACGGCGGGCGACCTCTTTGCTGGCGAAACGCTGGATCTGCTCACCATCAAGATAGACATGCCCCTGTTCCGGCGTCATCAAACGGCTCAGCGTGCGTAACAGCGTCGATTTCCCGCAGCCGTTTGGTCCGATAATGGCGGTGAAATGACCATTGGGGATCTCCACGCTCAAGCCGCTGGCGACAATTTTCTTACCGTAACCCAGGGTGAGGGCTTCGCCACGCAAACGGGCTGCTGTATCGGTCATTTTTTGCGGGACTCCTGAATCAACAAGGCGATAAGGTAAATGCCACCGAGGCTGACGGTGACGACGCCCACGGGTAACTGATAGGGGATAAACAACTGCTGGGCGCAGATATCTGCCAGCAACAGCAGTACCGCGCCGCAGAGCGCAGACTGCGTCAGCCCCCAGCGCGCGGTGGCGCTAAGACGTCGGGCAATGTGCGGTGCAACCAGCGCGATAAACGAGATAGGGCCGGCAAGCGCGGTCGAGGCGGCGGTCAGCATGACGGCAACCAGCATCAACAGAAGACGCGAACGTTCGACGCTCACTCCCAGCGCACAGGCGCTGTCATCACCCATCTCCAGCAGGCGCAGGCGGCGGGAAAGCAGAGTGGCAAAGATAAACATCACGATAATCACCGGCACTGAGGGCAGAGTTTTCGCCCAGGTCAGACCGTTAAGTGAGCCGGCATTCCACAACCCGGCGGAGAGGGCGGTCTCCAGCGAAGCGTGCATCAGCAGCCAGGTGTTGAAGGCCACTAGCATGGCGCGCACCCCGATGCCGACGATGATCAAACGGAACGTCTCAATGCCGTTACGCCACGCCAGCAGCCAGACGATAACCGAGGTGATAATCCCACCGGCCATCGCCGCCAGCGCAATTGCGGTAAGACTCTGTCCGTAGAACACCATCGCCACCAGCACGCCGCTCCAGGCACCGGTGTTAAAGCCCATGACATCCGGACTGCCGAGCGGGTTGCGCATCAATGACTGGAAAATTGCGCCACTGACACCCAATGCGGCACCCACCAGAAGGGCAATAAACACGCGTGGCAGACGCCATTCGGTCACTACCCGTTGCATGGCGAGAGGTGCGTTGCCGTTAAGGGCATCGATCACTTGCCCGACGCTGAGCATCACCGCACCGCTGCGCAGTCCCCAGACAGCCAGCGCAAGGCTGATGAGTACCATCAACAGGCAACTGCACATCAGACGACGAGAAGGGGAGGTCACAGGCCACCTCCGCGAATGCGTCGCACCAGCACAATCAATACTGGAGCACCGATAAAGGCGCTGACCACCGAGACGCGTAGTTCGCCCGGTACCAGGAAGCGGCCCAGAATATCGGCAAACAGCAGTAACGTTGGGGTGGCAATGAGCGTTACCGGGAGTGACCAGCGGTGATCGGCCCCCACCAGCCAGCGCGCCAGATGCGGCATCATCAGACCGATAAACGCTATCGGCCCGACAACGGCCGTGGCGCTGCCGCACAGCACGGTGATGGCAATCAGCCCTAATAGCTGCGTCCGGGCGACTTTACTGCCGAGCGCAGTGGCGGTGTCCGTGCCCAGACTCAGGCTGTTCAGCGCACGGCTCGATATCAGCGCAGCTCCCGCTGCCAGCAGCACCGGAATCAGCACAATTTTGAGTGTTTGCAGGGTGCGAATATCCAACGAACCGGCCTGCCAGAAACGCAACTGGTCATAGACATCGGCATTGAGCAGCGAGATGCCGCTGGAAAGTCCTTCAAGTACTGCCGCCAGCGCCACGCCCGCTAACGTCAAACGCACCGGGCTTAGCTGTCCGCCGCCCGCACTACCAGTGAAGGCCACCAGTAACGAAGCCGTGAACGCGCCGCAAAAGGCCAGTCCGAGCTGTTCAACCGGAGAAGCGGCACCAAACAGCGCGGCACCCACCACAATGGCAAAACTGGCACCTGAGTTAACGCCGAGTAAACCGGGATCGGCAAGTGGGTTGCGGGTGAGGGTTTGCATTAACGCGCCAGCAATGCCGAGTGCACCGCCTGCCAGTAATCCAGCCAGGGTTCGCGGTAAACGGGCATCACGGATGATGGTGCAGTCAGCGCTCTGGCAGCTCCCCGTGAGGGCATCCAGTACCACGGTGGGCGTCATGGCTTTTGCGCCAAGGAAGAGGCTGAGTGTCATTGCCAAAACGAGCAATATCAATAACCCGACAACGGTAAGCACGCGTGTCGAGGAACGGGAAAACGACATAATACTTTCCTGACTTGATAATGATAGTAATTATCGTTATCGATCTTGTTTGTGTATGTTACCATGTACGCCCTGGAATGAATAAAAAAAGTTCATGTTAAGGCGTTGTAATGAACCGACAATCCTGGCTGCTGAACGTCAGCCTTTTGCGAACGCATCCGGCCTTTCGCGCCGTGTTTCTCGCCCGTTTTATCTCTATTTTATCGCTGGGTCTGCTGGGCGTTGCCGTGCCGGTTCAGATTCAGGCGATGACAAATTCAAGTTGGCAGGTGGGGCTTGCCGTCACCCTGACCGGTAGCGCCATGTTTGTGGGGCTGATGGCGGGAGGCGTGCTGGCTGACCGCTACGAACGTAAAAAACTGATTCTTATTGCCCGCAGTACCTGCGGCGTGGGCTTTATTGGTTTATGGCTGAACGCCTTGCTACCGGAGCCCTCTTTGCTGGCAATTTACCTGCTCGGTTTGTGGGACGGTTTCTTCGCCTCGCTTGGCGTGACGGCCCTGCTGGCGGCGACGCCGGCGCTGGTCGGGCGTGAAAATCTGATGCAGGCCGGGGCCATCACCATGCTGACGGTGCGCCTGGGCTCGGTGATTTCGCCGATGTGCGGCGGCTTATTGCTGGCAACCGGTGGTGTGGCCTGGAACTACGGTCTGGCGGCGGCGGGATCGTTTATCACTCTGATACCGCTGCTGGGTTTACCCGTGCTGCCACCGCCGCCCCAGGCGCGTGAACACCCGCTCACCTCGCTGGTGGCCGGTTTTCGTTTCCTGCTTAGCAGCCCGCTGGTTGGCGGCATTGCGCTGCTCGGAGGCTTACTGACGATGGCCAGTGCCGTGCGCGTACTCTACCCGGCGCTGGCGATGGGCTGGCAGATGTCGGCGGCGCAGATTGGTCTGCTGTATGCGGCTATCCCACTCGGTGCGGCAGCGGGGGCGTTAACCAGTGGGCGACTGGCGCAGCATTTGCGTCCTGGTCTGCTGATGTTGGGTGCCAGCGTGGGCTCGTTTGTCGCTATTGGCCTGTTCAGCCTGATGCCTCACTGGACGTTGGGCGCGCTGTTCCTGGTGCTGTTTGGCTGGCTGAGTGCCATCAGCTCGCTGTTGCAGTACACGCTGATTCAGACGCAAACCCCGGAGTCGATGCTCGGGCGCATTAACGGTTTGTGGACGGCGCAGAACGTCACTGGTGATGCCATCGGCGCGGCGCTGTTAGGCGGGTTAGGTGTAGTGATGACCCCGGCGGCTTCCGCCAGCAGCAGTGGTTTTGCGCTGGCGATGGTCGGGGTGCTGTTGATGCTGGTACTCAGCGAGCTGCGCCGTTTCCGACAGCAGCCCGTGGTGTCTTAACCGAACAGTGCTGACAGACGCTGTAACACGCGCGTTGCGCTGTAGTAATCCAGACGGAAGGTTTCCGCTCCCAGCGCATAGACCCGTTTGTTCTGTACGGCAGTCAGGTGGGAAAGCAGCGGATTGGCATTGAGTTCGTCAGCATCTTTCTGGTCGCTGGCGAACAGGAACAGGGCTTCGCCGTTCAGGCCGCTTGCCAGGTTTTCACCGCCCAGTTGCACGATGTCATGGCGTTTGCCCTGGCTTTTGCTGGTGTTAAGCCCTTGCGGCAGTGTGGCGAGCGTAAAACCTAATTGCGCCAGCAGCTTGCCCTGTGCGGAGTCCTGGGTCCAGAGGTTGGCATTGTGCGCGCCTGGGTTATAGACCAGCGCGGTAACGGGCTGCGGCGGAAGCGTCATTTTGGCTTTTACGTCGGCCAGTTGCTGGTTGAATTCAGCCACCCGCGCGGCAGCCTGTGTTTCCTGACCGGTTATGGTGCCCAGTTGAGTCAACAGTTCCTGCCAGCTTTTGTCGTCGTAATTGATGACTAATGTCGGTGCAATAGTGGAAAGCTGATCGTAAAGCGAGAGCGCGGAGTCGCCGCCGGTCGCGCTGATAAGAATCAGGTCCGGCATCTGTGCGGCTACAGCTTCCGCATTAGGTTCACCGATGTAGATACGTGCGACGTTGCGTTTTTTGGCGACATCGCTCCATTGGCGCAGGAACCCCTGGTCATCGGCGAAACGGTTGTTCGGCGTGGTCGCTCCGCTGGCGACAACCGGCGCGTCAATCGCTAACAGCGAACCGGTCAGCGTGACGCTGGTGGAAACGATACGCAGTGGCTTCTGTTCAAGCGTATGGCTGCCCTTGCTGTCGGTCACCTGGCGTGGCCAGTCAGCGGCCATCGCTGAGGTAAGTCCTAAAACAAAAATGCCCAGCATGATAAGGGGCTTACGGCATATCAAAGGGAGAGTCACGAAATCGCATCCTGTTTTTGTTGAGGTTAATGCTTCTCATTTTCATCGTTGAGGGTGACGGATGCAAGCGTTAGCGGAATTAGCAGAATGCGCTGCGGTTGACACTCCAGAGCAATACCTTTAGCTTACCGACCTAAATTCAAATGATAATCATTCGTAATTTATTTATCATGTTTGGAGGATGATATGGATACGTCATTGGCTGAGGACGTTCAGCACACGACAAAAACACTGGCATCTGACCAGTTCTTCTTTATGTCGCCGTTCCGCAGTTTCACGACCTCGGGGTGTTTTGCCCGCATCAGTGAACCTGCCGCAGGAGGGGATAGCCCGGAAAGTGCGTTCCAGCAAAAGCTGACGCAGGCTTTTACTGATGCGAAAGCGCAGGGCATAGCCAACCCGGTCGTTGTGGGTGCGATCCCCTTCGATACCTCCCAGCCCTCTGAACTCTTTATCCCCGCTTCGTGGCAGACTTTTTCGCGCCCGTCTAAGCAGCGCTCCTCCCGATACTTCTCCGGGCATGACACGCCGGACGTCATTACGCGTACGGAAATTCCGCAGCAGGATGTCTTCATGGACATGGTCGCAAAAGGCGCGGCGCTGACTGCGACGCCCGAAGTGGACAAAATCGTTCTCTCTCGCCTGATTGATATTGCGACCGATGCCCGTATTGATAGCGGGATTCTGCTTGAGCGCCTGATTGCCCAGAACCCGGCGAGCTTTAACTTCCATGTGCCACTCAGCAGCGGGGCGGTGCTATTAGGTGCCAGTCCGGAACTGCTGCTACGTAAAGACGGTGAACACTTCAGCTCTCTGCCGCTCGCCGGTTCAGCGCGTCGCCAGCCCGATGACATGCTCGACCGTGAAGCGGGCAACAGGCTGCTGGCATCGGAAAAAGACAGGCATGAACATGCGCTGGTGACTCAGGCGATGAAGCAGGTGTTACAGGCTCGTAGCCGAAACCTGACCCTGCCAGATTCACCGCAACTGGTGACTACACCCACCTTGTGGCACCTCGCAACACCGATTGAAGGCACAGCGCAGAAGGGCGAAAACGCGCTGACGCTGGCCTGCCTGCTGCACCCGACGCCTGCCCTGAGCGGTTTCCCGCATCAGGTGGCGAAAAAGCTGATTGCTGAACTCGAGCCGTTCGAGCGCGAACTGTTTGGCGGGATTGTGGGCTGGTGCGACGCCGACGGTAACGGTGAGTGGGTGGTGACCATCCGCTGCGCGCGCATTCACGAAAACCGTGTTCGATTATTTGCCGGTGCGGGCATTGTGCCTGCGTCGTCCCCGGCGGGAGAGTGGCGCGAAACCGGCGTCAAACTGACCACCATGCTTAACGTTTTTGGCCTGCATTAAGGAGTGATGATGACCGTTCCCTTTACCCGTTGGCCGGATGAATTCGCCACACGCTACCGCGAAAAAGGTTACTGGCTGGATCTGCCAATGACCGACATGCTGACTCGCCATGCACAGAGCCATGCGGTGGCGGTAATTGATGGTGAGCGTTGTTTTAGCTATCAGCAGCTTCATCAGGCTTCTGACAATCTTGCAACCAGGCTGCAGGAGCAGGGCATTCAGCGTGGCGAGACCGCACTGGTGCAGCTTGGCAACGTGGCGGAGTTTTACATCACCTTCTTTGCGCTGCTGAAAATCGGCGTCGCCCCGGTGAATGCGCTCTTTAGCCACCAGCGTACTGAACTGAACGCTTACGCCGTGCAAATCAAACCGGCGCTACTGATTGCTGACCGCGCGCATGCGCTCTTTGCGACAGACGCGTTCTGGCAGGATTTCACCACTGAACATGCTTCGGTACGTGTCTCGCTGTTCCTTAATGACAGCAGTGATAAATCTCTCGCGGCGGCAATTGCCTCCCCGGCATCGCGCTTTATTGAAACGCCAACCCCTGCCGATGAAGTGGCCTTCTTCCAGCTCTCCGGCGGCAGCACGGGTACGCCGAAGCTGATTCCGCGTACCCACAATGACTATTACTACAGTATCCGCCGCAGCAACGAAATTTGCGCCATTAGCGCGGATACCCGTTACCTGAACGCGCTGCCCGCCGCGCACAACTATGCGATGAGCTCCCCAGGATCGCTGGGTGTGTTTCTGGCGGGCGGTTGCGTGGTTCTGGCTAACGATCCCAGCGCCACGCTCTGCTTCCCGCTGATTGAAAAGCACCGTATCAATGTCACCTCTCTGGTTCCGCCTGCGGTCAGCCTGTGGCTACAGGCGATTGCGGAAGGGGCGGACAGTACTCAGCTTTCCTCTCTGGCCCTGCTGCAAGTGGGGGGCGCACGTCTGTCTGCGACCCTGGCGGCACGCATTCCGAATGAGATTGGCTGCCAGTTGCAGCAGGTCTTCGGTATGGCAGAAGGGCTGGTGAATTACACCGCGCTGGATGATAGTCCGGAACGCATTTTCAACACCCAGGGCCGCCCTATGTGCCCGGACGATGAGGTCTGGGTTGCCGATGAGCACGGCAATGCCCTGCCACGCGGTGAGGTCGGACGCCTGATGACGCGCGGCCCGTACACCTTCCGTGGCTACTTCAACAGCCCGGAGCATAACGCCAGCGCTTTTGATGCCAACGGTTTCTACTGCTCGGGCGATCTGATTGCCATTGATGAGGCGGGTTACATCACCGTGCAGGGGCGCGAGAAAGATCAGATCAACCGTGGCGGCGAGAAGATCGCCGCCGAAGAAATTGAGAATTTACTGCTGCGCCATGAGGCGGTGATCCACGCCGCGCTGGTCAGCATGGAAGACAGCCTGCTGGGTGAGAAGAGCTGCGCATATCTGGTGGTGAAACACCCCGTGCGTGCGGTGGAGATTCGCCGGTTCCTGCGTGAGCAGGGGGTGGCTGATTTTAAACTGCCGGACCGTGTTGAGTGTCTGGATGCGCTGCCGCTGACTCCGGTAGGCAAAGTCGATAAGAAACAATTACGCCAGTCGCTGGCACAACGCGCACAGGCGTAACGAGGAGAGAACATGGCTATTCCAAAACTGACCGGTTACGCACTGCCGACCGCGAACGACATTCCTGATAACAAAGTGCAATGGGCATTTGAACCCGATCGTGCCGCGCTGCTGATTCATGATATGCAGGAATATTTCCTCAACTTCTGGGGCGATAACTGCCCGATGATGGAAAAAGTGGTCGCTAATATTGCTGCGCTACGCCAGTTCTGTAAGCAACACCATATCCCGGTCTACTACACCGCCCAGCCGAAAGATCAGAGCGATGACGATCGTGCGCTGCTCAACGATATGTGGGGACCGGGCTTAACCCGTTCGCCTGAGCAGCAACAAATCGTCGCCGCCCTCGCGCCGGACGAAGCGGATACGGTGCTGGTTAAGTGGCGTTACAGCGCGTTCCACCGTTCGCCGCTGGAGCAGATGCTGAAAGAGACCGGGCGTAACCAGCTCATTATTACCGGCGTGTATTCGCATATCGGCTGCATGACCACCGCCACCGATGCGTTTATGCGTGATATCAAGCCGTTTATGGTGGCCGATGCGCTGGCTGACTTCAGTCGCGAAGAGCATTTGATGTCGCTGAAATACGTAGCGGGTCGCTCTGGTCGCGTGGTGATGACTGAAACCTTGCTGCCAGTACCGACCAGTAAAACGGCTCTGCGCGCGCTGATTCTGCCGCTGCTGGATGAGTCAGACGAGCCGTTCGATGATGAAAACCTGATTGATTACGGCCTGGACTCCGTGCGCATGATGGCGCTCGCGGCGCGCTGGCGCAAAGTGTATGGCGATATCGATTTCGTCATGCTGGCGAAGAATCCAACCATTGATGCCTGGTGGGCGCTGCTCTCTCGCGAGGTCAAATAATGGATTTTGCAGGGAAAACGGTATGGGTGACCGGGGCCGGTAAAGGCATCGGTTACGCTACGGCGCTGGCGTTCGCAAAAGCGGGCGCACAGGTAACGGGGTTTGATCGGGCTTTTGACGGCGAGCATTACCCTTTTGCCACCGAAGTGCTGGACATCGCCGATGCTGAGCAGGTCGCGCAGGTCTGTTCTCGCGTTCTGGCGCAGAGCGCACGGCTGGATGTGCTGGTTAACGCGGCAGGGATTTTGCGCATGGGGGCAACGGATGCCCTCGCACAGGACGACTGGCAACAGACATTTGCGGTCAACGTCGGTGGGGCGTTTAACCTCTTTCAGGCGACGATGGAGCAGTTTCGCCAGCAGCAGGGTGGGGCGATTGTCACCGTGGCCTCTGACGCAGCGCACACACCGCGCATCGGTATGAGCGCTTACGGGGCCTCGAAAGCGGCGCTGAAAAGCCTGGCGCTGACGGTCGGGCTTGAACTGGCAGCCAGCGGCGTGCGGGCGAACATTGTTTCACCCGGCTCCACTGATACCGATATGCAGCGCACCCTCTGGACCAGTAATGATGCGGAGCAGAAGCGCATTGCCGGTTTTGGCGAACAGTTTAAGCTTGGCATTCCGCTGGGAAAAATTGCCCGTCCGGATGAGATTGCCAACACCATTTTGTTCCTTGCCTCTGACTACGCTAGTCACATCACGTTACAGGATATCGTGGTGGATGGCGGTTCGACGCTGGGGGCATAAATGATCTGGAAACGTCATTTAACCCTGGATGAACTGAATGCTACCAGCGCCAGTACGATGGTTGAGCATTTAGGCATTGTGTATACCCGTCTCGGGGAGGATCTGCTGGAAGCCGAAATGCCAGTGGATGCCCGTACGCATCAGCCTTTTGGCCTGCTGCACGGTGGCGCATCCGCCGCGCTGGCTGAAACCCTGGGGTCAATGGCCGGGTATATGATGACGGGGGATGGGCAGTGTGTGGTGGGTACGGAACTAAACGCCACCCACCACCGTGCAGTGTCGCAGGGGAAAGTGCGGGCTGTCTGCCAGCCACTGCATCTGGGCCGTCAAAATCAGAGCTGGGAGATTGTGGTGTTCGACGAGAAAGGCCGTCGCTGCTGCACCTGCCGGCTGAGCACGGCGGTGATCGGGTAACGGTATTGCCCCTCACCCTCACCGGAAGTGGGCTGGGGCCGGTTTTCTCCCTCGCCCCTTTGGGGAGAGGGGAACAGGCGGCACCATCCCCAAATCCAAACCCGCTCCCCCCTCTCATTCTTCTGCCACATTCTCATTCAAATACGCCGTATAAGTGATCCCCGTAGCACACTGAAGTAAATGCCCGGTTTCATAGCGAAATTCCAATGTTTCAATGTTGTTAAAACTGGCGATTTGTTCTAGAAACAAAATGTAACATCTCCTTTTACGCACACGGATAATCGCTATGAATAACTCAGGGAAATACCTAATTTGGGCATTGCTCTCCGTTGTCGGGGCGTTTGCTCTTGGCTACATCGCGCTCAATCGCGGTGAGCAGATCAACGCCTTGTGGATAGTCGTTGCCGCAGTCTGTATCTATCTGATTGCCTATCGTTTTTATGGCCTGTACATCGCCAAAAACGTACTGGCCGTCGACCCGACCCGTATGACGCCCGCCGTAAAATACAACGACGGGTTGGATTACGTCCCGACGGACAAGAAAGTGCTGTTCGGTCACCATTTTGCTGCGATTGCCGGGGCAGGGCCGTTAGTCGGGCCGGTGTTAGCCGCACAGATGGGCTACTTGCCGGGGATGATCTGGATCCTCGCCGGTGTGGTGCTCGCCGGGGCAGTGCAGGACTTTATGGTGCTGTTTGTCTCTACCCGCCGTGACGGTCGCTCATTGGGTGAACTGGTCAAAGAGGAGATGGGGGCGACAGCCGGGGTCATCGCGCTGGTGGCGACCTTTATGATCATGGTGATCATCCTGGCGGTGCTGGCAATGATCGTGGTGAAAGCGCTGACCCACAGCCCGTGGGGGACCTACACCGTTGCCTTTACCATTCCGCTGGCAATCTTCATGGGGATCTACATTCGCTACCTGCGTCCAGGGCGCATTGGTGAAGTCTCCATCATTGGCCTGTTCTTCCTGATTTTCGCGATTATCTCCGGGGGATGGGTGGCGGAAAGCCCGACCTGGGCACCGTACTTTGATTACACGGGCGTACAGCTGACCTGGATGCTGGTGGGCTACGGTTTCGTGGCGGCAGTGCTGCCGGTCTGGCTGCTGCTGGCACCGCGTGACTACCTCTCCACCTTCCTGAAAATTGGTACCATTATCGGTCTGGCGATTGGCATTCTGATTATGCGCCCAACCCTGACCATGCCTGCATTGACGAAATTCGTCGATGGCACCGGGCCGGTCTGGACAGGTAACCTGTTCCCGTTCCTGTTTATCACCATTGCCTGTGGCGCGGTGTCGGGCTTCCATGCGCTGATCTCTTCCGGCACCACGCCGAAGATGCTGGCGAACGAGGGGCAAGCCTGCTTTATCGGTTATGGCGGCATGCTGATGGAGTCGTTCGTGGCGATTATGGCGCTGGTCTCGGCCTGTATCATCGATCCGGGCGTGTACTTCGCAATGAACAGCCCGATGGCGGTGCTGGCACCAGCGGGAACCACCGATGTGGTCGCATCTGCCGCCCAGGTGGTCAGTAGCTGGGGCTTTAGCATCACGCCGGAAACGTTGAAAAACATTGCCGACGAGGTGGGTGAACAGTCGATCATCTCCCGTGCGGGCGGTGCACCGACGCTGGCGGTGGGCATGGCCTACATCCTGCACGGCGCGCTGGGCGGCATGATGGATGTGTCGTTCTGGTATCACTTCGCGATTCTGTTCGAAGCGCTGTTTATCCTGACGGCGGTTGATGCCGGTACCCGTGCGGCACGCTTTATGCTGCAGGATTTGCTGGGGGTGATCTCTCCGGGGCTTAAACGTACCGACTCGTTACCGGCAAACCTGATTGCCACGGCGCTCTGTGTGCTGGCCTGGGGTTACTTCCTCCACCAGGGCGTGGTCGACCCGCTGGGGGGTATCAATACCCTCTGGCCGCTGTTCGGTATTGCGAACCAGATGCTGGCCGGAATGGCGTTGATGCTCTGCGCGGTTGTCCTGTTCAAGATGAAGCGTCAGCGCTACGCATGGGTGGCTCTGGTTCCGACGGCATGGTTGCTGATTTGTACCCTGACCGCGGGCTGGCAGAAAGCCTTCAGCCCGGATAACAAAGTTGGTTTCCTGGCGATTGCCAATAAGTTCCAGGCGATGATCGACAGTGGTACTATTCCGGCGCAGTACACTCAGTCGCAGCTCTCCCAGTTGGTGTTCAATAACCGTCTGGATGCCGGGCTGACCATCTTCTTTATGGTGGTGGTGGTAGTGCTGGCGTTCTATTCGGTGAAAACGGCGATGGCGTCGCTGAAAATCGACAAGCCAACGTCGCAAGAGCGCCCGTATGAGCCGATGCCGGAAAATCTCGATGAGATTGTGACCCAGGCGAAAAGCGCACATTAACTTTTTCCCTCACCCCGGCCCTCTCCCAGCGGGAGAGGGTGTTAGCGTTCCCTCTCCTGTTGGGAGAGGGGTAGGGTGAGGGGGGACGAGGACGAAATATGTTCGATACCCTTTCTAAAGCAGGTAAATACTTAGGCCAGGCCGCCAAAATGATGATTGGCGTTCCGGATTATGACAACTACGTTGAACATATCCGTAAAACCCACCCGGATCAGACGCCAATGACCTACGAAGAGTTCTTCCGTGAGCGTCAGGATGCGCGTTACGGTGGCAAGGGCGGCGCGAAGTGCTGTTAGCCCTCTTTGGGCAAATAATTTTACGAGCCGCTACGCAACTGCCTCTGCCGGGCGACAGAGGCAGGCTTAATCATCAGGCGTTGGCACCGCCGTCCACATCAATACCGGTTCCGGTGATGTGCTTCGCTGCCGGGCTTGCCAGGAAGGTGACCGCGTCGGCGATATCCTCTGCTTTACCGTAGTGCCCAAGCGCAATCAACTGACGCTGGGTTTCGGCTCCTTCACCGTCTGCCGGGTTCATATCACTGTCGGTCGGACCGGGGTGCACCAGGTTGACGGTAATCCCGCGTGGGCCCAGGTCGCGTGCCAGCCCGCGAGTTAACGAGTTCAGTGCGGATTTGGTCATCGAGTAAACCGCAATGCCTGGCAATGGAACGTGATTGGCAAGACAACTGCCGATGTTAATGATGCGTCCACCGTCCGGCAGATGGGCAATCACCGCCTGGGTCGCAATCACCACGCCGCGAATGTTCACATTGATTAACGCATCGATATCTTCATCCGACATCTCTTCCAGAGGCCCACCACGGGCAATTCCCGCGTTGTTGACCAGAATATCCAGCCCGCCCAGTTGTTCGACCGAGGATGCAACGGCGGCACGAATAGCCTGTGGGCTGGCGCTGTCGGCCTGAATGGCCACTCCGTTGCGCCCCAGAGCGCGAATTTCATCGGCGACGGCCTGGGCTTTGTCCGCTGACTTTTCAAAAGTGATCGCCACATCGGCCCCTGCACGGGCTAAGGACAGGGCGATGGCTTTACCTAAACCACGACTCGCGCCCGTAACCAGCGCGCGTTTTCCAGCAAGTGATGATGACATGGTGACTCCTGAATTAAATTATGTGTCGATTGATACATAATTAAAGTAAACGCACTTCCCTGAATCCGTCAATGGGATTAATATACCGATCAGCACAAAATGTTTGGAGGCCACCATGAGCCGGGGAAGACCACGCGAGTTTGACCGTACTGAAGCCCTGAACCAGGCGATGAAAATCTTCTGGCAGAAGGGGTATACCGCGACGTCGATGAACGATCTATACGAAGCGATGGGCATAAAATCGCCCAGCCTGTATGCGGCATTCGGCAGCAAAGAAGATTTATACGAAGAGGTGCTACTGCACTACGAGCAATCTGTTGCGCCCGTGATTTGGGGGCATATGACCAGCGAACCGTCGCCACGCCTGGCGGTATGGCTATGGCTGGAGCGATCAGCTGACATGCTGACGCAGACCGACATGCCACACGGCTGTATGGTCACGTTGTCCGCCGTGGGCAGTGAAGGCAATGACCGGCTGGGTCAACTGGTGCGCCGTATGCGTGCGGCGGGAAATTCTCTGCTCAAAGCACGGCTGGAGGAGGCGCAAAAACGGGGCGACTTGCCTGCTTCAGTGGATGTAGAGGCACTGACGCACCTCTACATCAGCATTCAGCAGGGGATGTCGATTCAGGCCCGCGATGGTGCGAGCCGTGAAACTCTGCTGAGCATTGCCCGTTCGGCTATGGTGTTATGGCCTGCCTGAATTAACGGGCGAAATGCTCGACTTTCTCGAACGCCGCACGCAGTGTCGCCGGGCTTAATTCGCCTGGCAGATAGTGAATCGACTCGACTGGACGCAGGGTATGGGTAATCACGCGATCCAGCTCTTCATGATTGTTGATGTCCACTTCCAGCGCCGCCAGTGTCGTCGGCAGGTTAAAGCGCTGGTAGGCGTTCACTAACTGCGCCAGTACCTCATCCTGACCGAGCAGGGCGCTCTGGACCAGAATGCCGTAGGCCACTTTGGTGCCATGCAGGAATTTCTCTGTCTGCGGTAACACGGTCAGGCCGTTGTGCACAGCGTGCGCGGCAGCCACACGGGTATAGCGCTCGCCTAAGCCGCCGACCATCCCGCCACCGGCAATGATCGCATCCACCACATCGCGAAACGCCTGCGTCACTTCCCCACGCGCCTGATCCGCCAGCGCTTCTTCACTGCTGGCGAGTAGCACATCGCGAATAGCCAGCGCATTGCTAATCCCCAGACGGACGGTCAGTGACAGATTTTCTGGTTCCGGTGCCAGCACGACCGCTTCATACCACTTCGCCAGCGTATCGCCGATTCCCGCCAGCAGGTATTCCGCCGGGGCGTTGAGAATGATTTGCGGCTCGACCAGTACCAGGAAATTGGCATCATCGAAAATTTCAAACTGCAACGCCTGACCGGCATCGTTGTACCAGACAGAGAGCGGCGTCCAGGCCGCACAGGTGGCGGCAATGGTCGGGATAGCCACGACCGGCAAACCGAGACGGCGTGCCAGGGCTTTGGTGGTATCCAGTAGCGCACCACCGCCCACACCAATCACCACCGCGCGGTCATCACCGGATAACTGCGCCAGCTCTGCGACGTCGTGTTCGCTGCAATGACCTTTGAACAACAGGTGCTTCGCGCCCGGTGCGTTAAAGCCTTCAGGCAGGAACGGGCGTGCACCTTCGATGGCGCGTTCGCCGTAAATCCACACCGCGCGGGAAAGCTGCTCAGCGGTATAAAAATCATGGAGGTGCGCCAGACTGCCCGCATGGGAGAAATAGTTAGCCGGGCCCGTGACGACGCGAATATTAGTGTTGCTCATTTGTTGTGTCCTTGTGTACTATCGCTAACCTGATGTTATGTCTGGACATCCGGATGGCTAATATTATTTTGCTTTATCTTATGCCTTTTATGTCGTTGCCAGTCAAGGCGGGCTATGAAAAATTCATTAAATAAACTTATTTATCAGGAACTCGCGTCCGATGAGCACTAACCACCTCGAAATGCGCACTATTAGCCTGGCGTTTGGCGGGTTCAGCGCATTGTCGCATGTCGATTTCACCCTGCGCGGCGGTTCCGTGCATGCGCTTACGGGTGCGAACGGGGCGGGAAAATCGACGCTGATGGCGGTGTTGTGTGGCACCCATGATCACTATGAAGGCGAAATCGCCATCAATAATCAGCCCGTTTCTATTCGTTCCCCACGTGACGCCAAGCAGTTAGGCATTCATCTGGTGCAGCAGGAAGTGGATGTTGCGCTGATACCTGGTTTGTCGATTGCAGAAAACATCATGCTCGACAGACTGGCGGAGCCAGGTCATGCCTGGCGCTGGGGCGAGATGCGACAGCACGCGCAGGACGCACTGGCTCAACTGGACGTTTCGCTGGACGTGCGTCGCTCAATCGACACCTGCTCGCTGGCCGAGAAGCAGCAAATTCTGCTGGCCCGTGCGCTGTCTCACCACTGCCGTTTCCTGATTCTGGATGAACCCACCGCGCCGCTTGATCAACATGAAAGTGAGCGCTTGTTCACCGTAGTGAGACGCCTGCAACAGCAGGGGATTGGGGTGGTGTTTATCTCCCACCGCATTCATGAACTGAAAGCGATTTGCGACACCCTGACCGTGCTGCGTGACGGCAAACTGATTGAATCCGGCCCGATGGCGGAACTCAGCGGCGAGCAAATTGTTGAGAAGATGCTCGGCCATGAACTGAGTGATATCTATCCGCCTCGCCGCCCGCCGCATAGCGAGGAAGTGCTGCTGAGTATTGACGGCCTGCATGACGAGCAACTGCTTAAAGATATCTCCTTGCGCCTGCGTAAAGGGGAGATTCTGGGCATCGCCGGTCTTGCAGGTGCAGGGAAAACCGAACTGTGCAAAGCGCTGTTTGGTGCCAGCAAAAGTAAGGTGACGCGCGGCGAGCTTAACAGCCAGCCGTGGCGACCACGTGACCCGGCGGATTCGGTTATCCGTGGTATGGCGCTGGTGCCGGAAGAGCGCCGGAAAGAGGGTATTTTCATTGAAGAACCCATTGCCATGAACCTCTCGATCAGTGCGGATAACACCTTCTCCCGCTGGAGCCTGTTTGGTCACCGCCAGGCCTGGCGCTGGGCGCAGGAAGTGATTGCTCGGGTCGGCGTGCGCACCACCGGACCGGGGCAAACTTTGCGCCGTCTTTCTGGCGGTAATCAGCAGAAAGTGGCGATTGGCAAATGGCTGCGCGGCAATGCCAACGTGGTGATTTTCGACGAACCGACCAAAGGGGTCGACGTCAAAGCCAAAACCGATCTGTTCCAGTTGATTGACGGACTGGCGCGGGAAGGCAAGGGCGTAATTTATGCCTCCGGGGAGTTTTCCGAACTGGTGGGCCTGTGCGACCGCATTTGTGTGCTCTGGGATGGGCGCATTGTCGCAGAAGTGAAGGGCGAGGAGGCCCGCGAAGAGACATTACTTTATTTTTCCACCGGAGGAACGGCAGCGTGAGCAAAGCCCTTTCAGTTAAGGCTGCGGTGTCACCCCGTCAGCAGTTTTTCGATTTTCTTTATAAATGGGGCATGCTGCTGACGGTTGTCGCGCTGGTTGCCATCTTTGGTCTGGCGTCGGATAACTTCCTGGACCCGTTCAACATCATCAACATCTTACGTTCCATCGCTATCGTGACAGTGATTGCGGTAGGGGTGTCTATTTCTCTGACCATCGGCGGCTTTGACCTGTCGGTTGGCTCTACCGCCTCGCTGGCCAACGCGCTGGTCATTTCACTCTTCGTCTGGCATGGCTTTGGCACGACTGAGGCCATTCTTGTGACGCTGGCGCTCTGTACGCTGGTGGGGCTGTTTAACGCCTTCCTGATCGTGGTGCTGCGCATTCCCGACATGCTGGCGACCCTCGGTAGTCTGTTTGTGATTCAGGGCGTGGCGATGACCTACAGCTACGGCGGTTCCATCACCCAAAACATGGTGCTGCCGAGCGGTGATATGGCCGAAGGGATGATTCCGGAGGCCTTTGGTCTGCTGGGGCAGGTGCCGACTATCGTTATCATCATGCTGGTGGTCACCATTGTGGCGCAGCTTGGCCTGTCGCTCACCACCCACGGACGCCGGATGTACGCCATTGGCGGCAATCCGGAGGCAGCACGTTTATCCGGGATTCGCACTACCCGCTACAAAGTGGCGGCCTACGTGATTGCTTCACTGCTGGCTGGTTTAGGCGGCATCCTGCTGGCCTCGCGTATCGGCTCGTCCCAGGTGAATGCCGGTGGCGGCTACCTGATGGATGCGGTCGCGGCGGCGTGGATCGGGTTCTCGTTGGCGGGTTCCGGTAAGCCGAATGCGCTCGGGACACTGGTCGGTGCGGTCATTCTCGGCGTGCTCTCAAACGGACTGGTGATGCTTTCCGTTCCGTATTACGCCATGGACATTATTAAGGGGCTGGTGCTGGCCGGTGCCCTTGCGTTGACTTACTTCCAGCGTCGTTAATTATTCAGGGGATAACAGATGAAAAAGATTGCACTCTCTTTACTGACGCTGGGATTACTGAGCGCGCTGCCGGGCTATGCGGCAACACCTGCACCGGTACCGGACGCCATCGCCAGCCATAGTGGCCCGATCCGCATTGCGCTGATTCGTAACCTCGGTTCCGATGACAACACCACCCAGTTTGTTTCTGGTGCGCTGCAGGAAGGCAAAAAACTCGGCTTTAAAATCAGCACCTTCCTGAGCAACGGCGACGATGCCAAGTTCCAGGACTTCGTTAACCAGGCGATAACCCAGAAGTATGACGGGATTATCCTGTCTCAAGGTCGTGACCCATACTCCACGGCGCTGATCAAAAAAGCGGTAGATGCCGGGATCAAAGTGTCGGTGTTCGATACCGCCGTCAATGGTGAAATTCCTGGCGTGACCGTAACCCAGCAGGATGACGCCTCGCTGACCAAACTCTCCTTTGGCGCACTGGCAAAAGATTTCAACGGCAAAGCCAACATCATCAAACTGTGGGTGGCCGGTTTCCCGCCGATGGAACGTCGTCAGGCGGCCTATGCTGAACTGCTGAAAGAGTATCCGGGCATTAAAGAGCTGGAATCCATTGGTGCGGTCTCTTCTGACGTGCAGGGCGATACCGCGAACAAAGTAGGCGCGGTGCTGGCTAAATATCCGAAAGGGCAGATTGACGCTATCTGGGGGACCTGGGATGCCTTTAGCCAGGGGGCTTACAAAGCGCTGAAAGAGAACGGTCGTACTGAGATCAAACTTTACAGCATCGATGTGTCTAACCAGGACTTGCAGTTGATGCGCGAATCCAACAGCCCGTGGAAAGTGAGCGTGGCGGTGGATCCGAAGCTGATTGGTGCCACTAACGTGCGTCTGGTTGCCAATAAAATTGCAGGTGAATCGACTCCGGCAACCTACGACTTTAAAGCGGCGGCAATCCCACAGGCTCTGCTGGCAGCTCAACCGGGTGCGGTAAACGTGGCGTCACTGGCGAAAATTATCCCTGGCTGGGGCCAGACCGAAGACTTTATCGCCCCGTGGTTCGCCACCCTGGAAGCAAAAGCGAAGTAACGGATGCGTTCTCGCTCTCCCCCTCCGGGAGGGCGGTTTGCTTTTCTCCCTCTCCCCGTGGGAGAGGGTTGGGGTGAGGGCAACAATCCGCACCCCGGCTTAAAAGGAATCACAATGGCAACTGAACTTCCACGCCCGGAATACAGCCGCAACATGCGACTGATCGGTCACAGCGACCAGGGCGGACGCCCGGATGGCGTACAACTGATGGTGCACCGTGGCTTTGCGTACATCGGCCACATGGTCTCCCAGGGCTTCTCCATCGTCGACGTGCGTGACCCCAAAAATCCCAAACCCGCAGGCTATGTTCCGGCCCCTCCCGGTACCTGGAATGTGCATTTGCAGGCGCACGACGACCTTCTGCTGGTGATTAACGCCCGCGACCTCTTTGCCGATGCCCGCTTTGCCGATGAAAAAGTCTATTACACCCGCTCGGTGGGTGAGACGGTCAGCGATGTGCAGGACAAAGGCTGGAGCGCCGGGCTGCGTATTTTTGATATCTCCACGCCAGATAAACCGCGTGAAATTAGCTTCCTGTCACTTAACGGGATCGGCATCCACCGCATCTGGTATGTGGGCGGTCGCTGGGCGTATGTCTCGGCGTTGATCGACGGTTTTACCGACTACATTTTCCTGACCATTGACCTGACCGATCCGCGTAAACCGGAAGTGGCGGGCCGCTGGTGGCTGCCGGGGATGAACCAGGCGGCAGGCGAAACGCCGGACTGGGAAGCGGGCAAACGCTATGCGCTGCACCACGCGATTATTGCAGGCGACACCGCCTACGGGAGCTGGCGCGACGGTGGCCTGACGCTGCTGGATGTGAAAGACCGCACTGCGCCGAAGCTGATCAGTCATCGCAACTGGAGCCCGCCATTTGGCGGTGGCACTCACACTGCGCTGCCGTTGCCGGATCGCGACCTGCTGGTGGTATTGGATGAAGCGGTGCTCGATAACCAGGAAGACGGTGAGAAGCTGATTTGGCTGTTCGATATTCGCGAGCCGTCAAACCCGGTAAGCATCTCTACCTTCCCGCAGCCGGATGAGATTGACTACGTGGCGAAAGGGGCGCATTTCGGGCCGCACAACCTGCATGAAAACCGTCCGGGGAGCTTTATCAGTTCAACGCTGATTTTTGCCACTTACCAGAACGCCGGTGTACGTGCGTATGATATTTCCAATCCGTATCGTCCGGTGGAGACCGGGGCGCTGGTGCCTGCTGCACCGGAGAAGATGATGGATACGCGCCCGGGCCGTCCGCAAGTGATTCAGTCCTGCGATGTGTTTGTGGATGCGCAGGGGATTATCTACAGCACGGATTACAATGGCGGGTTGTCGGTGATTGAGTATCTGGGGTGACACAACCCTCTCCCGCTTTTCTCCCTCTCCCCGTGGAGAGGGCCGGGGTGAGGGCACCCGATCGCGCTTAACTATACTGACGCACTCGGGCAATCAGCTCTTCAACGCTGTCAACGCGCGGCGCGATAACAATCAGCACCTTGCCGAGTGCAATGGCATGGCGCAGGCACTCGTGACGCATCTCTTCGTCGGCGATGGTGTCGATATCCGCGACATGAGAAAGCCCCACGGTGCGGCGAATCAGTTCAGTCCCGCAGAAACCGACCGCATCCGTCCACACTTTCTTGAGAAACTCAGAGGCATAGCCCGGTGCACTCAGGGCGGCATCGCGGGTGTGCTCGCGAGCCAGGGTCTGGAAACGTTCGGCAAACGTGGACCACAGTTCCTGAATATCTATCAGACGCTGTTCACGCGCCGCTGCGGCATCGCGGATACCCAGGTGACCCGGCATACCGCAGTAGTTCAGCAGCAGGTTGCCAATCGCGGTCCCGATGTCAAAGCCAATTGGGCCAAAGTAACCGAATTCGGCATCAATGGCTTTCAGGCTGCCTTCGGCGACAAAAATGGAGCCGCTATGGATATCGCCGTGCAGCAGGGCTTCAGCGTGTGAGAAGAAACGGTGCTTCAGCGAGGCGACAGCCAGCTTCAGTTGTATGTCCTGACGCAGGGCTTCAACGTCGGTTTCAAGAGCCGCCGGGTAGTTATTACGCTCGTGAATCTGATAAGGATCATTGAAGAAGAGATCTTCGGTGATCTCACACATTTCCGGGTTGATAAACTGCGCCACCTGCGCCTTTTTGGCATGCGGGTGCAGGTAAAAATCGCTGGTATGGAACAGCGTTTGCGCCAGGTACTCACCCAACTGACGTGCAGCCTGTGGGTAGTAGATGTTTTTAATCAGCTCTCCACGCCAGATACGATGGTCGGAGAGATCTTCCATTACCATCACCGCCAGTTCCGGGTCGTAATGGAGAATGTTCACCGTATGCTGCGGAGCGTGTTTGTAGTGCTCGACCAGGGTTTGCGCTTCCAGGCGGGCGCGATCGAGGGTCAGCGGCCAGGATTCACCGACGCAGCGTACATAAGGTAGTGCCTGCTTAACGATGATGCGGCTCACACCCTGAGTATCGAAAATTTTAAACACCAGGTTCAGGTTACCGTCGCCGACCTCCTGCGCTTCAACCAGTTCGGACGGAGTGTCCAGACCACCAAATTGTTGTGCGTACGCCACAGCATCCTGGGCGTTGAAGGTACGGTATTGCGACATTGCCAGTTCCTCATGTTCTTATGCTAATAAAGCCATTCAGACGTCTATACATCTGTAATTCATCCTGACACAATACGATACAACAACGCAACAGGGATTTAACGCTATGCAGACATTACAGACCACCAGCCTGCGGGTTATTGATAACCAACTCTTTATTCTTGACCAGCAGGCACTGCCGCAGGAAAAACGCTGGCTACCGGCGGACTCGGTGGCTTTGCTGGTGGAGCATATTCATGCGCTTCGCGTGCGTGGTGCACCGTTGATTGGCCTCTCCGCCAGTCTACTGCTGGCGCTGCTGGCTGAAAACGGCGAAAGCCGTGACGAGCTGGCTCAGTCACTGGAGACTCTGCGTGCGTCGCGCCCGACAGCGGTCAACCTGATGAATAACCTCGACCGGATGAAACTGGCACTTGCCCAGGAGAATTTCGTTCCGGCGCTGGTGGCAGAGGCGCTGCGTCTGATCGATGAAGATAAAGCCTTGTGCGACAGCATCGCACAGGCGGGCAGCCAACTTGTGAAACCGGGGAGTCGCTTGTTAACGCACTGCAATACCGGTGGCCTTGCAACGGCGGGCGTTGGCACGGCGCTGGGCGTTATTGCTCTGGCCCATCAGCAGGGCAACGTAGCAAACGTCTGGGTGGATGAAACGCGTCCGTTGTTGCAGGGCGGGCGCTTAACGGCCTGGGAGTTAGGTGAACTGGGTGTGCCGTATCAGTTAATTACCGATTCAATGGCCGCCAGCCTGATGGCGAAAGGGCAGGTGGATGCGATCTGGGTCGGGGCTGACAGGATTGCCGCCAATGGCGATGTTGCCAATAAAATTGGCACTTACTCCCTGGCGGTGCTGGCGAAGTTCCACGGGATCCCGTTCTACGTTGCCGCGCCGCAAACCACCCTTGACCCGAACTGCCCGAACGGTGAGGCGATCCCTATCGAACAACGCGCCGCGACCGAAGTTACGGGCGTGGCCGGAAGCTTTGGTGCCGTGCAATGGGCACCGGAAAATGCCCAGGTTTATAACCCGGCGTTTGACGTCACCCCGGCAGCACTCATCAGCGGTTGGGTGCTCGACAGCGGCGTAGTGACGCCAGAGCAGGTGAGCGCCGGGTTCTTTGCTCACGGAGCCTGATGCGGTTATTGCCCTCTCCCTGAGGGAGAGGGCCGGGGTGAGGGTGGGGCAGACATCGCTAGAACCCTAACCCGCTCAGCAGTCTCTTACCACTTCATCTCACCGGTATTCACTTTCGCGCTTAGCTCCAGCGAACTCTCATCCGCAAGGCCTGGATAAGCCGTTTTCATGGCGTTAATCACTGCAGTCGAGCCTTTCTGGTTGGCAAGCGCCTGTTCGAACGTCTTCAGATACTGATGCGTAAACGTAATCGCCCCATCGCCTGCCGGGCGCTCGCCCAGGTAGTGGCCCGGAATCACCTGCTGCGGTTTCAGTGCCTGCATTTCGCTTAATACGTTCATCCAGCCCTGGCGAATTTCTGGCGTCTGGGTATCAGCAGTCCAGACATGAATTCCCGACGCAATGCCCGTCCCGCCCAGAATCGCCTTATTCGCTGGGATCCAGACATAAGCGGCATAGTCGCCCGCATGTTTCAGCTCCAGTGCTTCCCCGTCAACGGTAAAGTGCGTAGTGGTGGAAACCTGCGGAACGATGAGCGTTTTTGGCGCTCCGTCTTTCATCTGCGGCCCCCAGAAGGCCAGTTTGGCTTCTTTGGTGGCATTGATATGGTCAACCACTGCTTTAGAGGCAACGACTTTAGCCTGCGGGAAGGCTTTCACCAGCGGTTCGAGGCCAAAATAGAAATCCGGATCGCCGGAGGTGATCACTATCTCTTTTAAGATCTTGCCACGGGTTTTGATGAGTTTTACTAGTTGTTCGCCATCTTTCACGCTGAACTGCGCATCAAACAACACGGCTTCTTTCGGCCCGGAAACCAGCGTAGAAGAGACCGGGAAAATACCTTTCTCTTGTGGGTTGTAAACATCCAGTTGCAGCGGAGCGGCAAAGGCGGGCGCTGCAGCCAGCGACAGTAAAAGGGCGGTGGATTTCGCGTTCATGGTAGTCCTTAATGGCTTAATGAAGTGAGAAGCGGGGATACCAGGGCGAAGAAGGCCTCTGGTTGCCCGTAATAACGTGAGACCGGCAGGAGTCGGTACTGCCCGTCAGAACTGATGAATACCGCCGAAGGAAAGCCCTGGCCGCCTGTCTGCGCCATCAGCATTCGGCCATGTTGAATAGCATCCAGCGCCTCATTCTCCGGGATTTGCCCCAGTGCTACGCCTGCCTGAGCGGACTGGCTGAGCACTGCGTTGACCACGTCGGCACGGGTAATATCGTGGCCTTTTTCGTACCAGGCCCGTTGAATCGCATTCAGAAACTGCAGGTCAGTACCCGGCGCGGCAAACTGTTGTGCGGCTAACAGCCCACGCGTTGACGGCAGGGAATCCAGCACAATCTCATTGTTAGCCAGTAAGTTAGTCCGGTAATCGCTGCCAAACGTCATGCCGGTTAATTCGGCAATGCGTGCATCATGCTCATGCACATGCGAGAGCCAGTTGGCATCAAGCTTTCTGCGCTGCGTCCCGACAAACAACCCGCCCGGTAAAATGTGCTGTTGCGTAAAATCCTGTGCGACACGGTTAAGCAAAGGCAGTGCGCCATAGCTCCAGCCGCAGAGCGGATCGATTATCCAGTAAAGGCCGGGTTGAAATCCCATGATGCTGTTCTCCAGTGTTGAGTGATAACCATTCTACGGATTGCAGCTTCTGCTACTATTCCTGAAACAATTCATGCTGTATTTCTTAAAACGATCAGATAAAACGATCAAATGGAGTGATGATGGACAGGATCATGGCGGCAGTGACCTACAACCGGATTTGCGAACTCGGCAGCCTGAGCGCTGCGGCGCGTTCGCTGGGCATGTCGCGCCCGATGGTCAGCCGCTATCTGGATGAAATGGAAAAATGGGCCGGAGCACGCCTGATTCACCGCTCAACGCGGCGGCTGACGCTGACGCCTGCCGGTGAAAAAATCCTTGAGAAGACGCGTCAACTGGCCCTGCTGTCGCAGGACATTGAAGGCGACGCCACGCATCTGACGCCTTCGGGCACGCTGCGGATTGCCTGCGCCCACTTTACGGCGACTCACCTGCTTGGACCGGTAATCCCGGCATTCCTGGCGCGCTATCCGGCGCTGCGTATTGAAGTGGACATCAATAATCAGCCCGTCAGCCTGGTCGGAGAGCGCATTGATTTGGCGATTCGTATTACCAACGCCCCGGAGCCCGGAGTCATTGCGCGTGTGCTGGGTGAATGCCGGTCAGTATTATGTGCGTCGCCGGGCTACCTTGCGCAGGCGGGACAGCCCGAAACACTCGACGATCTGGCCCAGCACAATTGTCTGCATTACAGCCGTTTTTCAGGGCAATCATGGTCATTCCGCGATCCAGATAAGGGAGCCGTCGCCATTGCGGTTAACGGCAATTTCAGCGCCGGAATTTCGTCGCTGCTTTGCGAGATGGCGATGGCCGATGTGGGTCTGGCAATGGTGCCAGAAATTGAGGCGCGATCGGCGCTGGAGAGTGGGCGTCTGGTCAACGTGCTAGCCCATCTTGAGCCGCAGCCGCTGGGCATCTACGGGCTCTATCAGTCCCGCGATCACCAGCATGCGGCGCTCGGTCTGTTTCTGGATGCTATCAAGCAGCATCTCGCCGCTTAGGCCTGATTCAGCTCGGCCATCCACTGCTTGTGTTCTTTGTCCAGCGCCTGCGCGGTAAGATCGAGGAAAGCGTTGACCACCGCCGGTCGATGTTTGCTACCGGGGACTTGAATTTGCAGGGTTCGTTGGCTCAGCGACGAGTTATTGATGGGTTTGAGCGTCATGCCATCCTGCTTCGCCCGCCACAGGACGCTGAAATGGCTGCAGACGGTCATGGCATTGGGGGTGTGGCGGGTAAAACCATACAGTGCGGCAAAGTTATTGCTGCTGAACGCTGGTTCGAGGAAAGTTCCCGCCATGCGACAAGAGAGATCGAAAAGCTGGCGTAGCGTGGTACCTGCTTCCGGTAAGACCAGAGGATAGCTGTGCAAATCCTCCATGGCGATGCTCGACTGTTGCATGAGCGGATGCTCGTCTGCCAGCAGCAACAGCACCGGCGCGGGCCAGGCGGCAATAATCTCCACATCCCGCTCCGGGGCGAGACTAAACTGGAACGCCACATCACAGTCGTTGCGCCGAATCCACTCCGCTACCTGCATCGCAGTACCGACCTGCAAATCAAAGCTTACGCCAGGATGCTGCTCGCGAAAACGCGCCAGTAAACCGGGTAGCAGGTCGAAGGCCATACCGTCGGTACAGGCGAGGCGCACCAGCGCTTTACGTACGGCTTTCAGCCCCTGAATCTCTGCCAGGGTCAGCTCCATGTCACGCATGTTTTTGCGCACATGGTTCGCCAGAATCTGCCCGGCATCGGTCAGTACCATACCGCGTGCGTGGCGTTCAAACAGCGTCACGCCAAGCCGGGTTTCCAGCTTTTGAATCTGCCGACTGATGGCGGAACCTGCCACGTAAAGCTGCTCGCTGGCGGTGCTGAGTGAACCGGTGGTCGCCACCGCGAAAAAGTAGCGTAATTCGTTGCTCAACATAGTTGAATCCTCTGCGACGCCCTGGAATTGTGCAGTGTACCCTTATCAAAAAAGCAACGCAAAATTGCAATTATTATTATTGTGGCAAGGCTTCGTTCGGTTTAGAACAAAAAGACAACAACAGCTATTTGCGCCATGGGCAGCAAATAATCCCTCAGGAGTTTGAGTAGCAGCCACGCAGTTGCCGCTTGAAGTATGACGGGGAAGACAGGGTAAACAACATGACAACACAACAAATCGTCGATCAGGCGCTGGCGTGGTTTGACAGCGGCCATTTCAAAGCCACCCTTGCCAGCCGGGTGGCTATTCCCAGCGAAAGCCAGCGTACCGACCGGGACGATCAGCTCACGCGCTATTACAACGAAGCCTTTATTCCTGCTTTTCAGGAGATGGGATTCACTACCGAAGTTATCGCTAACCCGGTCAATGCAGCCCGACCGTTTTTGCTTGCCAGCCGTGAAGAAGACCCGGCCCTGCCCACCGTGATGTGTTACGGACACGGTGATGTGGTCTTTGGCGACGATGCCCGCTGGGCTGAGGGGTTGTCGCCGTGGACGCTGGTAGAGCGTGACGGCAACTGGTACGGACGCGGTACAGCTGATAATAAAGGCCAGCATTCGGTTAACCTTGCCGCACTGGAGCAGGTTTACCACGCACGTAACGGTCGACTGGGCTTTAACTGCGTCTGGCTCTGTGAAATGGGCGAAGAGATGAGCTCTCCGGGGCTGGCTGCCGTGTGCGAACAACTCAAAGAACGTATCAACGCGGATCTGTTTATTGCTTCCGATGGCCCGCGCCTGAGCGCAGAACGTCCGACGTTATTCCTTGGCTCACGCGGCTGCATCAACTTCCGCCTGACCATCCATGCCCGCGCCAAAGATTATCATTCCGGTAACTGGGGCGGTCTGCTGGCCAACCCCGGCACGCAGTTGGCGAACGCCATTGCCAGCCTGGTGAACAGCAAAGGTGAGATCCAGATTGCGGCCCTGAAACCGCCAGCGTTGACCCCGGAGCTGAAAGCGATTCTGGCGGACATCACGCCAGCGCAGGGCGAGAACGATCCCACAACTGATCCAAACTGGGGTGAGCCTGGCTTGTCGGCAGCGGAAAAACTGTTTGGCTGGAACACGCTGGAAGTGCTCTCGTTCCTGACCGGAAACCCGGCTCAGCCGATGAACGCCATCCCGGGCCAGGCAACGGCGGTTTGCCAGCTACGCTTTGTGGTAGGCACCGAGTGGGAACAGCTTGAGCAGGCAGTACGGGCACATCTGGATGCGCATGGCTTCCAGATGGTCACCCTCAGCGAGGTGCGTGGTACGCCAGCGACCCGCTTCGACCCGACCGATCCGCTGGTTAAATGGACGCTTGAGGAGATGGCAGAGGCGACCGGTAAAAAGCCGGCACTGTTGCCAAACCTGGGCGGCTCGCTGCCGAATGATGTGTTCGCCGGTATTTTAGGCCTGCCGACCCTGTGGGTGCCGCACTCTTACCCGGCCTGTGGTCAGCATGCGCCGGATGAACATCTGCCGATTGCCATCGCCCGTGAAGGACTTGCCATCATGACGCGCTTGTTCTGGAACCTGCATGAGCGTGGTGCAGAACTGCTGAATAGCCACATCGAGCATCAGAACGGAGGTGCTAAATGACCACTCTCGCCCGTGAATCAGAGCAGGGCAGCGCACGCCCGAGCCTGGCGAAAACCCTGTTCGCTACCTGTATTGGTAATGCCCTTGAGTGGTTTGATATTGCGGTTTATGGCTTCTTTGCCAGCTATATCGCCCAGGTCTTTTTCCCGACGACTAACCCGACGGTCTCATTGCTGCTGGCGTTTGGCAGTTTCGGTATTGCCTTCCTGATTCGCCCGTTGGGTGCGGTAGTGCTCGGTGCTTATGCCGATAAGCATGGGCGTAAAGCCTCACTGCTGCTCTCCATCAACCTGATGATGCTGGGCGGGGCGATGATCACATTTATGCCCGGTTATGCCACGCTCGGTGTCGCAGCGCCGCTGCTTATTTTGCTGGCGCGCCTGATTCAGGGCTTCTCCGCAGGCGGCGAGTTTGGCAGTTCGACGGCGTTTCTGGTGGAACATTTCCCGGAGCGTAAAACCTTTATTGCCAGCTGGCAGTTTGCGACCCAAGGGGCCAGTACCCTGATGGCGTCAGCATTCGGTCTGGGGCTTGCCTACTGGCTGACCCCGGAACAACTGCTCGACTGGGGATGGCGCATTCCGTTTGCCTTTGGTCTGCTGATTGGCCCGGTAGGGATTTGGATCCGTCGCCATGTGCATGAGCCAACGGCCTATGTTGAGATTGAGAAACCACGCCACCCGGTGAAGCTGCTGTTTGGCTCGCAAAAACGCTTGCTGCTGCTGGCGATTGGTTTGATGGTGGTCTCGACGGCTATCAACTACATGCTCAACTACGTGCCGACCTGGGCGACCAAAAGTCTTGGGCTACCTGCGTCTTCCGCCTACAGTGCGACCTTGTTGGCCGGAGTAATCCTCACCGTGGTGACGCCGATTGGTGGCCTGCTGGCGGAGCGTGTCGGGCGTGAGCGTCTGTTGTGGACGGCGCTGGGGCTGCTGGCGTTTACGCTGCTGCCGGCTTTCTGGCTGACCAGTCTGAACGTCACGCCGTTGTCGCTTTCACTGTTAGTGGGCTGGATGGCGCTGCTGAAGTCAATCTACTTCTCGACCATTCCGTCGGTGATGGCGGATATCTTCCCGGTCTCGACCCGGGCCAGTGGGATGTCTGTCAGTTACAACATTGCTGTAACGGTGTTTGGTGGTTTTGCGCCATTCATCTGTACGCTGCTCATCAGCGCTACGGGCAGTCAGTTTGCACCGGGCTTCTACCTGATGGTGACCGTGTTCCTGAGCGTTGCTGCATTGTGGCATACGCAAAAACAGCTGCGTTAATCTGCATTTACCCCTCTCCACCCGGAGAGGGGGTTATCCTTGCACGCCTGGCCTGCGCAAGATCACCCGCGAACTGCCTTCCTCACTTTCTGCCTTAGCTTCTGCTTCAGCACTGCTTTTGTCGTTCACCAGATTGTTTTCATAACGGGGTGGCGTGATCACCGGGTAGAGATAGCTTCCCTGCACTGTGCATTGTGCGGGCTCGCTGGCACCTGCGTAAAAGAGGTAATACTGGCCGCTGTTCGGGAAGAAGGTCAGCTCATCACCGTTGCCAAATTCCGTGGACCAGAAGGGGACACCCGCTTTGGTGTGGCTTTGCGTTTTGCCTGATGCCACCTGGAAGTGATCGCCCCATTTCATGGTGATGAGGTAATAGTTAAAAAAAGAGACCGTCATTTGACCGCGCGGTGGGCAGTTGAGCTTGATGGCATCATCGGCCTGCGCCGCCATGGCGGGCAAAGTCAGTAACAGTAAAAACAGGGAATATTTCACGTATCCATTCTCGTGGCCGTACATCAGGAGCGTGGATCCTACGGCCTGAGTCTTTCTCATGACCAGCAGCAAGCTGTTACATCTCTACATAAAGTTAATCAAAATATGACGTTAGTGTGATGTGTCGGTCGGCAGACTCTCACATTGATTTAGGAATGCTGGTGTCGATGCTAACGTCCCGCCAAAATCGGCAAATTTTAGGGTGACATTGTGTTTTGTAGTGTGGTGTTCCAGTTTACTGGAAATGAGCTGATTACAATTCTCATTTCTCAGTAGTTGAACATTACAGAATTGCCTTATAATTTGTTGCTTACGAGGAGACAACGCCAGATAAACGGCCTGGTCTTTATCAGTTAAATTAGTTCAGGATTAAACATGATTGATGAGGAGGATATATGTCCAATTTTGAAACGGAATTGCTAAATTCAGGCTTTACACCTAAGGAACTCAACTTTCTGAACAAAAATATAAGTCGCTATGGTTCCTCCCTACAGGATGTCGTACTAGAGTTGGGTAAACGATTTATTGTGGCGTTGGGTATTTCTGTCTGTGTGGCGCTAGTTTTCTTTTCATTGATTCTTTTCGCAGAAAAATACAACGTCATTTCCGGGGGCATTTCATTGGTTGTCGTTCTGTTGATAACTTGGTTTTTTCAGCCCCCGGTAATAACCTATAAAGCCTGGAGATACAGAAAACAGATTATTAATTCTGCTGCGGGGCGTTAGACATCAAATCGAAAACCACTTTTGCAGAGACTCCCCACCCCACGACTTTCATGGTGAGTTTGGCCCTGTTCATCCCATCTACCCTGCGGTAGAAATCGAGCGGGAGCCAACGGAACAACCTCCAGGCTTCTGGCTTTCTGATAGCGCCAAAGACGGTATAGACACTTGCCGCGAGACTGACGCTGTTATAAATGCCCAGCCCAGATTCTCGTCGAAATCCCATAAACTGCGCAATGTCCATGACACCATCTGCCACCATGCCTTCGGATGTTGGGCTTCCCAGCATTTTCCTGTTCATTTCACGGGATATACCGTTGGCACCGTCCATAACCAGTATTGCTCCTGCGACCATGCCTACTGGCGTCATCGTCATCATCGCAGCAACCCCAGCAACTATTTGCAGGCCGGACAGCGCGACTTTAATAAACGAAATCATATAGCCGACAATTTTGTTATTTTCTGTGACGAGTTCAACCTTGGCATACAGTTGTGCTGTTCGGTTTTGCAGCATCCGGCTTTGTTCAAGCAGGCTTGAGTTCTCGGTTTTGATATTTTTAAGGCACTGCATGCACTCTTCATCAGTTCTGGCCGATCGTGCGACACTGAACTGTTGCATAATAAATCCCTTAATATCTTCCATAAACTGAATCCGGGTCAGTCCGTCACTCAGATGTGCTCCACCGACTATATTAGCGGTATTAATTAAGTTTCTGGCTTCCAGGTTTATCATGGTTTCAGCCCACGTGCGCCCCTGTTGCCCTGGAAAAAGTGCAATATCCATTTACTGTCCCTTGCATGAAATTCATCGATTAAAGAGTATCCCCTTTGTTGAAAATGGCAAATACGGAACGCAAGCTATTTACATCGAGTGGCATGCTACTCTGCCGGAAAGTATGTATTGTTCATAAGGTCAGCCTAATTCGTCAGATGACAGAGCTGTCACCATAAATGGGTAATGTGGCAATAAATATCCCCTTGTGGGGATAAAGTGATGATTATCCCCACAAGGGGATAAAACGTGCAAAGAGGGAGAGTCCATGATGGACATGAATTTTATCTGGCTGGGGATTGTCAGCCTGATCCTGATGGCAATCGCCATTCCGTTGGTACTGCAAAAGGTGAAACCGAACCGCTGGTATGGCGTTCGAATCTCACGAACGCTAAATGATGACGGGCTATGGTATCGCGCCAATCGCCTGTACGGCATGGCAATGCTCACCGTCGGTGGGGCGTTTTTCCTGCTGTCGGTGATTCTGGGGAACTGGCGTCCAGGTGAAGATAACCAGAAGATAAGCCTGGTGCTGTTTATGCTTGAAGTGCTGATTCCGGTGTTTTTTGCCCAGGTAAGAGCGAGGACGCTGGTGCGCAAATAGTGTCTGAACCAGGCAGGTATGTACCTAACAAAAAAAGCGAGCACGCACAGTCCCCTCTCCCTTGAGGGAGAGGTTTAGGGTGAGGGGGAAAATGCGGCTCTGAGGGGCATTCCGTTCACCTTATGTTCCTTGCTTTTCTATAGCGCCAGAACCCGTGAACGTGCCAGCAAACATGCGTGTTCAAAACATCACGCCAGCTTCGGATACCCGTCTGCAATTGCATCGCCGGTGAACTGGGCAATCCAGCCTTCCGGGTTGTCGAAGATACGGATGGCGGTGAAGTTTGGCTCTGAGCCCATATCAAACCAGTGCGGAGTGCCTGCCGGAACGGAGATCAGGTCATTTTTCTCGCACAATACCTGGTACACTTCGTTGCCAATGTGCAGGCAGAACAACCCAGCACCTTCCACGAAGAAACGTACTTCATCTTCGCCGTGAGTGTGTTCGTTGAGGAATTTGCTGCGCAGCGCTTCTTTCTGCGGGTTGTCAGCACGCAGGCTGATAACGTCCCAGCTCTGATAACCTTTTTCTTCAACCAGCTTGTCGATGGCGTGCTGGTAGGCGGTGATGACCGTTTCCGGTGATGGATCAGTGCCCAGGTCGCGGTCGGCTTCCCAGCGCTCAAAACGCACGGCTTTGGCGTTCAGCTTCTGCTGAATCTCGGCGGCGTCGGTGCTCTGCCAGGTGGGCTGGCTGGCGTCTTTGTCAGAATAAATCGTCAGTGCGCTCATGAAGGGATCTGCTCCGGCTTAATATGGTCGAAAGAGGGAACCTGGTGATGATGGCTTGCGGCGTCGTTGTCGCCACGAATCAGCTGTACGGTACGGAAACCGGCCTCTTCAGCGGCGTCCAGTTCCTGATGGATATCAGAGAGGAACAGGATTTGCACCGCAGGGATACCCAGTTGCTCAGCAATGTTGCGATAGGATTGCACCTCGCGCTTCGCCCCCACCAGGGTGTCGAAGTAGCCGCTGAACAGATGAGTAATATCACCTTCGTCGCTGTAGCCAAATAACAGTTTTTGCGCTGCAACGGAGCCAGAGGAATAAACATATAAATCAAGGCCTTTGGCTTTCCATTTTTCCAGCGCAGGCAGCACGTCCGGGTAGAGATGACCAGTGAAGTCGCCATTGACGTAACCGTCACGCCAGACAATCCCCTGCAGCGCTTTGAGCGCAGTGGATTTACGATCTTCATCCATAAAGGCCAGCAGGGTGTCGAGCAGATCCGCGGTGGAAGCCTCGGGCTGGCCGACTTCTTCGCGCAGGTTGTCGAGGATGGTTTTCACCGGCTCAACATACTGCTGCGTGGCCAGAAGCGCCGGCAGGCGTTCGCGGGCGTAAGGAAATAACACGTTGTGCACAAAGCGGATATCGCTGGTGGTGCCTTCTATGTCGGTTACAATCGCACGGATCATCATTTCTCCAGCAGACGACGCTGCATTTCGCATTCAAACAGGAATTCCAGCCCTTCGAGGTGTCGACGGGCCTCCGCCACATCACGCCCCCAGCAGGTCAGACCGTGACCACGCAGTAAAAAGCCGTAATTAAGCGGGCGCTCATGCGCATAATGCTCGATTTGGCGGGCGAGGGCATCAATATCCTGAGAGTTATCGAAAATTGCAATCGGAACGGTATCCAGATGCGTTGTTTGCCCGCGCAGGGATTTTTGCATTTCAAAGCCGCTAATGAGCAATTCCGGTGCCCGCTCAACGCGCGACAGCACGGTAGCATTCACCGTGTGAACGTGCAAAACGGCACCGGCCTCCGGGAAGAGGCGATAAATCAATGTATGCAGGCCGGTCTCAGCCGAGGGTTTACGCCCGGACGGGGCATGGTTGTCGGCAATCGACACCTGCAGGAAATCGGCGGTGGTCAGGCTGCCTTTGTCTTTACCGGATTCGCTCAGCCAGCACCAGTGCGCATCTTCACGCACCGACATATTGCCGCCGGTGGCGGGGGACCAGCCTTTCTGGCCAATCCAGTGACAGGCGTGAACGAGATCTTGAAGTTGCAGGTTATCTGTCATGGTCTTCCTTTATGCGCACGGTGCGGCGTATGGGGAGGCATATTCTTATGGTTTAGACGTCTAAGCGTCTTGATTGCCAAATACTAACATCGTGTTATAGTGGCAGCAACATCAGTATTACAAGCAGGCATGCAACAATGAGCGACAACACACTGATTCCGCAAAGTAAACTTCCCGCACTGGGCACCACAATTTTCACGCAAATGAGCGCTCTGGCGCAGCAGTACCAGGCGATTAACCTTTCGCAGGGGTTCCCGGATTTTGACGGTCCGCGCTATTTGCAGGAGCGACTGGCGCACCATGTGGCGCAGGGGGCGAATCAGTATGCGCCAATGACCGGCGTGCAGGCGCTGCGCGATGCGATTGCTGACAAAACTGAAGAACTTTACGGCTATAAACCGGATGCGGGCACCGATATTACGGTCACCGCAGGCGCGACAGAAGCGCTGTATGCGGCGATTACTGCGCTGGTGCGTAAAGGTGATGAAGTCATCTGCTTTGATCCAAGCTACGACAGTTATGCCCCGGCGGTAGAACTTTCTGGTGGTGTGCTGAAACGTATTGCCCTGCAGCCACCACATTTTCACGTTGACTGGCAGGCATTTGCCGCGTTGCTGAGCGAGAAAACGCGTCTGGTTATCCTCAACACGCCGCACAACCCATCGGCAACGGTCTGGCGCAAAGAGGATTTCGCCGCGCTGTGGCAGGCGATTGGCGATAAAGAAATCTATGTGCTGAGTGATGAAGTTTACGAGCACATCTGCTTTGCTGAAGAGGGACATGCCAGCGTACTGGCACATCCACAACTGCGTCAGCGGGCGATTGCCGTTTCATCATTCGGTAAAACCTTCCATATGACTGGCTGGAAAGTAGGCTATTGTGTGGCACCGGCCGCCATCAGCACTGAACTTCGCAAAGTACACCAGTATCTGACGTTCTCGGTGAATACGCCCGCACAGCTGGCACTGGCGGATATGCTGCGCAGCGAGCCGGAGCACTATCGCCAGTTGCCTGAGTTTTATCAGGCTCGCCGAGATGTGCTGATTAATGCGCTCAGCACCAGTCGTCTGGAAATTCTGCCCTGCGAAGGCACCTATTTCCTGCTGGCTGATTACAGTGCGATTTCCGATCTTGATGACGTGAGTTTTTGTCAGTGGCTGACCAAAGAAGTCGGTGTGGCGGCGATCCCGCTCTCCGTGTTCTGCGCCGATCCCTTCCCGCATAAGCTGATTCGTCTGTGCTTTGCGAAGCAGGAATCGACGCTGCTGGCGGCGGCAGAACGGTTGTGCAAGCTGTAGTGCGTTAACAGCAGCTATTTAACCGTCCACGCACGTGAGAATCGACGGCCTGCAAAGAGTTCAGTCAGGCCGTTGATTTGCTTCAGGCGCAGCACTTCGTCGCTGTCCATTCCCAGTTCCTTGCCAATTCGCTGTTCATCCCAGCCCGATCTTGCCAGCTCACGTACAATTTCTGACATCTCACTGATTTGATGCCGCCCGCGAGCCCGATTATGGCGAATGGTCGCTGCCATGCGGTCTGATTTTCCTGAACGCTCTTCGTTGAGGCAAGCAACAGGCAAGTAACCCCTAAGCTTGCTTTTTATGGAAGCACGACTTGTACCCAGTTCATGGCGGTGGAAACCGTCGACGATTTCGAAATGATCGGGTTTGTCTTCCTGTACCACGATCGGCTGAGTAAAACCGTCTGCTTCAAGAGATTTCAGCAACAACCGTTTTTCCGGCGGGGCCACATTATTTGGGTTGTAGTCATTGGGGGCGATTTTAGTGCTTTTCACCCAAATAATGCAGTCGACAGGCTGATCGCGAAACGGACTGAGTTCATGCAATGCGCGACGAAAATTGTTGATAGCCTCAATGCGTTTCGCTTCTGGCAGCTTTCTTAAGTACCCCTGCAGTTCCTCAATTAGTTGCTGTTGCATAAAATCCCCCATTCCTTGCGTTTGTTTTTAACGCGGTCGTGATAACGCTGGTAATTGCTGGTTTTAGTGGGACTAAAAGAGAGTGCCCGGCACCAGTAATCGTTGTTAAGAAGCACCTTGCAGATGCGACGCCAGGAGGGGATATCTTTTGCGCCCACATCCTTAGGTTGCGCATCGGGTATGCTTTCTATCCCCTGCTTTTCAAACCACCGCAGGTAGACGGCTATTTTGTTACGGTAATGCTCTGCAGTGACTTCTGGCATGCTATCGAGCAGAAACAGGGCATATTCCTGCCAGGACAAATGATTCGGTTTGGTGAGCTTGCGGTGGCCATAAAACATGTTGTCCCTCCCGGCATAAATACCACCACAACTTACACCACTTACACGTTCGCACATGATGGCCCATCGTTCCGGCTCAATAACGTGATAAAGCCATAACCCCTGACGTTGCTCGGGCCCAAAAGGCTCGCAAATACGCATGTAGCGCATCGGCACACCCGCCTGGTACATCAAATCGTACAGGGGGTTGTAAGCCGTTTTCGTTATGCCAAACCAGGTCCAGATATCGGCTGTTTTCCAGTCATAAATAGGGTAAACACACCAGGCATGCCCACGAGGTGTGGCGGTTGTCCAGGGAATGTCGTCGGCATAACGCATCTTCCGGGGCGAGGCGATAGACATGAAACGGTTATACGATTCGTCGGCTCTGATGCCAATCATCACAGCGGCAGGGCGATTACAGGCAAACCAATCGGCAAACTTGCCGACAAAGGCCTCAAAGGTCATTCCATGCTCATAAAAGGGTAGGGTTCCAGGTTGTGTGATGGCATGTTCCGGTGGTTGACGAACCCATTCAGCACCAGGTTGCCAGCACTGCCATGTAGGTGAATATTGGGATAATCCATTCTGAGTGGTAAGAGGTAAGGCGACCCAATAGAACGTCTCAGTGATATCCTGGCATGCAATACGTACCTGTTCGACATAATTGATGGTGTAACTGAACTGGGCTTCCCAGTCGATAAAAAGAATGCTTATTTTCTTTTTGAGTTCTCGCGCAATCTGAATGGTTAAATGCAATAAAATGCTGGAATCTTTTCCCCCAGAAAAAGAAACACACACTTTAGAGAAATTTCCTAATGTCCATCTAATTCTTTCCAGACTAGCGTCAAGCACATCCTGCTCAAGAATTTGTTTTCTAATTTCCATTATCAATTCTTCTTTTTTGATAAAACAGCCGTGGTGAAATGATAATGAATTTGATGAAAGGGTTAATCTTTAATTTTATATAGATTTCAGTTATATAACTGTTTTTCATGCAGTGTAACATTCATACTGGTTCTGTTTGTTAGCATGTGTCCGTGTTTGAATGATGTAACACCGGTATTCTGTCTGTCATTGCATGTAAAAGTTAACGTTTAAAGTATTCGTTCAATGGATAATTCATTTCGGATTAATGGTGAAGTACGGGGCGGTTTGCTGAAATATATTCACTGAGCATAAAGGTTGCGCGCACTTTAATCACCTCGAGTCTTTTTTACTACTGCTTTTTATAATATTCATTTGGTGAATGTTGATTGTGAGGAAACGGCCAGGCTCGCGTATTTATAACAGTTTACGATTTAATACATTCTTACTTTTAAGTGGTTATCGTGAAGAAAGAACGCATCTTTAATGGCCAGTGGGCGCGACGAGCGCGGTAGGACCCCATCGGGTTTAAAACGCTTTAAATCAGGGCATAAGAGAGATTAAGGCAGCACCTATCACAACCATAGGTAGTATCTGCCGGGAGCACGTTGTTATACGCGCGCGAGAGTGTTCTAATCCCTGACGTCTGTGTGACAACTTAATCGCGTGTTGCACAAGGCAATGCCAGCCTGACTGGCACTGAAGCACCCATGGGTCTTTCAGGTATCAAGCCACCCGTGAGGTGGCTTTTTTGTTTCCCGCGGTGCGGCTGAATCTTGTCAGTTTCACCGAATGTTCATGTACGGTTTATTAAGCAGTTTTGTGTGAGTTGTTAGATAACGCTTATTGATTTGATAATGCAAACGCATTAGCCGGGTCGGAAAAATTTCGTTAACTTACACCTCAACGAAAACACGGAGGAAGTACAGATGTCTTTAATCAACACTAAAATCAAACCTTTTAAAAACCAGGCGTTCAAAAACGGTGAGTTCGTAGAAGTTACTGAGAAAGATACCGAAGGACGCTGGAGCGTGTTCTTCTTCTACCCGGCTGACTTCACTTTCGTATGCCCGACTGAACTGGGCGACGTTGCTGACCATCATGCAGAACTGCAGAAACTGGGCGTAGACGTTTACTCCGTTTCTACTGATACCCACTTTACTCACAAAGCATGGCACGGTAGCTCTGACACCATCGCTAAAATCAAATACGCGATGATTGGCGACCCGACTGGCGCCCTGACCCGTAACTTTGAAATCATGCGTGAAGACGAAGGCCTGGCTGACCGTGGCACCTTCATTGTTGACCCGCAGGGTATCATCCAGGCTATCGAAGTTACCGCTGAAGGTATCGGCCGTGATGCATCTGACCTGCTGCGTAAAATCAAAGCAGCACAGTACGTTGCTTCCCACCCAGGCGAAGTATGCCCGGCTAAGTGGAAAGAAGGCGATGCGACTCTGGCTCCTTCCCTGGACCTGGTCGGCAAAATCTAAAATTTCCGTCGCCTTTCGTGCCATAGCGGCGTTGGCGTCACCTGCTCGCCCCGGTCACTTACTGATGTAAGCTCCCGGGGACTCTCAGGTTAGCCACCTTGCTCTGACGCGAGATACTCGGAAATTGACGTCTGATATCGGGTGCAGTTTTGCACCCGATTTTTATCCCGCGCACCATGATTCAAGTTGCATTGAAGCCGCCGTAATAAGGCAGCTTGCATGATGATGTTTTAAGCCCAGGAGATTGAAAATGCTCGACACAAACATGAAAACGCAGCTCAAGGCTTACCTTGAGAAACTGACTAAACCTGTTGAGCTGATTGCCACGCTGGATGACAGCGCCAGATCGGCAGAAATCAAGGAACTGTTGGCTGAGATTGCTGAACTGTCAGATAAAGTCTCTTTCAAAGAAGACAACACGCTTGCCGTGCGCAAGCCATCGTTCCTCATTACTAACCCAGGTTCAAACCAGGGCCCGCGTTTTGCAGGCTCACCGCTGGGTCACGAATTTACCTCACTGGTTCTCGCTCTGCTGTGGACCGGTGGTCACCCGTCCAAAGAAGCGCAAGCGCTGCTGGAACAGATTCGCGATATCGACGGTGATTTTGAGTTTGAAACCTATTACTCGTTGACCTGCCACAACTGCCCGGACGTGGTACAGGCGTTTAACCTGATGGCAGTGTTGAACCCGCGTATTAAGCACACAGCGATTGATGGCGGCACTTACCAGAACGAAATCACCGATCGTAATGTGATGGGTGTTCCGGCGGTATTCGTCAACGGTAAAGAGTTCGGTCAGGGGCGTATGACGCTGGCTGAAATCGTTGCCAAAATCGATACCGGTGCAGAAAAACGTGCTGCCGAAGAGCTGAATAAGCGTGATGCCTATGATGTGCTGATTGTTGGTTCCGGTCCGTCCGGTGCGGCAGCAGCAGTGTACTCTGCGCGTAAAGGTATTCGCACTGGCCTGATGGGTGAGCGTTTTGGTGGTCAGGTGCTCGACACCGTGGACATCGAAAACTACATCTCTGTGCCGAAAACAGAAGGTCAGAAACTGGCGGGTGCGCTGAAAGCTCACGTCTCTGAATATGATGTGGATGTGATTGATTCGCAGAGCGCGACCAAACTGACACCGGCAGCGGTAGAAGGCGGTTTGCATCAGATTGAAACCGCGTCGGGTGCGGTGCTGAAAGCACGCAGCATCATCATTGCGACCGGGGCCAAATGGCGCAATATGAACGTGCCGGGCGAAGATCAGTATCGTACCAAAGGCGTGACCTACTGCCCGCACTGCGATGGTCCGTTGTTTAAAGGTAAACGCGTGGCCGTGATTGGCGGTGGCAACTCCGGCGTGGAAGCGGCTATAGATCTGGCAGGCATCGTCGAACACGTGACGCTGCTGGAATTTGCTCCAGAGATGAAGGCTGACCAGGTTTTGCAGGATAAAGTACGCAGCCTTGGCAACGTCGACATTATTTTGAATGCGCAAACCACGGAAGTGAAAGGTGATGGCAGCAAGCTGACCGGTCTGGAGTATCGTGATCGTGTGAGCGGTGACGTGCACCACATCGCGCTGGCCGGTATTTTCGTGCAGATTGGTTTACTGCCGAATACCACCTGGCTGGAAGGCGCGATCGAGCGCAACCGTATGGGCGAAATCATCATTGATGCGAAATGCGAAACCAGCGTCAAAGGTGTGTTCGCAGCCGGTGACTGCACCACCGTGCCGTACAAACAAATTATTATCGCCACTGGCGAAGGTGCGAAAGCCTCTCTGAGCGCATTCGACTACCTGATTCGCACTAAAACTGCATAAAAAGAAAGTAAGACTACACCTGCAATAATCAAGAGGCTGCCTAAGGCAGCCTCTTTTTTTTACCGCACAACCAGAACCGGAATGTGCGCGTGTCGCACTACGCTTGAGGCATTCGAGCCCAGTAAGTGGGTAGAAATGGACGGGTTGCGCGAGCCAATCACCACCATATCGGCCTTCAGCTCTTCGGCCATTTCATTGACCACGTCTCTCACGCTGCCTAAACGGACATGAATCCTGATGCGCTCAGGATTAATGGAGAAATGGCTGACCATCGTATCCAGCCTCGTTTGTGCTTCGGCCTGCAGATGCTCTTCAAAACGGCGAATATCGGCGGCAAAGCGGTGCAGGCTTAAACTGGCTGAGGCTGGCAGGACGTGCAGCAAATGAATGATGCCTGTCTCCTGCGCGAGGAACTCGGCGTGTCGCACGGCTTTGTCACTTAACTCCATTTCAAATACATCGACCGGCATAATAATTGTCTGGTACATAAACGCGTCTCCCTGTGGGTTATGTCCTGTGTATTGCAGCATAAACGGCAGATTAATTTTGCTAAGTGGTTGGCAATTATTCACTAACTCGATAATTCGCCAATGCAAGAATTGGGGGATGACGCGTGGGAGGAGAGGCTACCAGTGACGTTCAAGGAAAAGCACCGCTGCGACAATGATCGCCACGATGACGATATAAATAAGCGTGACGAGGACTATCTCGTTCATAGACTAACCCGGAGCAATATCCTGTTTACAAGGTTAGGATCAAAGCAGCCGCAAAGAAATGCGACATTTGGATGAAATAGTGAAAGCAAGAGGATGCGGGAGCATCCTCTGTAAACCTGAGCGGGGAGGATTTAGAGGCGGTATTCGCCAGCTGCTTCAGGTTGATAGACAAGTTCTAACACTTCGAGATCGGTTGCAGTGCCGCCTGGCAATTCCCAGTGAATGCTATCGCCGACGCGTAAACCCAGCAGGGCAGCGCCAACGGGCGCCAGAACAGAAAGCTGGTTAGCGCTATCGGTCATGTTTGTGGGGTAGACCAGCGTACGAGTCCGTGTTTCACCGCTTTTCAGGTCGCGAAACGTGACGGTACTGTTCATGGTCACCACATTGGCTGGCATGGCCTCAGGAGTACACATTTGCGCACGATCCAGCTCTGTATTTAACGCCTGGGCAACGGGCAAATTCGCGTAGGCCGGTTTTTCCAGCAGACGGTCAATGCGCTCAGCGTCGAGTTCGTTGATGATGATGGCAGGTCTGGACATCTCTTGCTCCATGTCATAAGCGGCGTACCGCCTGATTGATCCAAAGAAAAACCCTCGCCGTCGGGCAGCGAGGGTTTAGCAGATCCGATGATACTGAGACTGGGGACAAGTTTGAAGTGACTAAGCTCACATTTGCCGGGTTTATGGTTAACTTCCCGACAATAAAACGTCAGTAGCCCTGGCTGTCGATGACAAACGTATCGCCGCAGTTGCCCGGATGAGGTTGTGGACGAAAACTCTGTGTAGAAAGTGGGGCGTTAATCGTCGCGGCATCAAGATTAAACTGCAGTTCGGTGAGATAAGCTGGGTTTCCACTGCAGCTCAGCTTAACGGATTTGATGCTGTTGTCGCCCCACGATTTCGCCACAGCGGCATCAAAATCACGGCGGTTGACGCGCTTACCGTAGTTGTCTGCCAGAAACGCACCCAATGGACTCTGCTTCACTTCCTGGTTCATGCGCACCATGACGCCAAACCAGGCATCCGGGTCAAAGCCAAAGCAGACGCCGTGCTTAGCATATTCATAGCGTTCCAGGCAGGATGTACCGCCTGCACCTGGCATCACGGCATTGAGTTTGTTCGCCATTTCCAGTGATAGCCCGGTTTCACCTGCCGCACATTTACGGCTGGCTTTTGCTTCCGGCATATTAGGGACAGGGCGGCTGGCACATCCGTAGCGCATCCAGCGATTATTATCAACGCCGCGAGCAGCGATGGATTTTGGCAGGCTGGGCCACAGGCCATGCACGGTCAGATAATCACTTTTCTGCGCAGGCTCTTTTTGCAAACGGCACTCATCCGGCTCTCTGCTACCCCGATCGTGCTGGCTCTGGCAAAACCCGGTCTGCCATGAGAGTGCCAGCACATAGCTGTCGAAATCGCTGTAATTTTGAGCAACAAGCGGATCGGCGTGAGCAGGCAGGTATGAGAGGATCGCCACAGCGACACTGAGGCTGGCGACGAGACCCTTTCTTAACATTGATAGTCCTGATACTTGCGGTGAGATAATTTCTGGGAGTTATTAAAGCACAAAAAGCGCCGGACAGGCGCTTTTTGCTTACAGAGCAGTGCAGTACTTAACGTATCGCCGCGCCCGGTACCAGAATTTCGGTGGCAATGATGACGACTATCAGGCCAACCAGCACGGGTACGGATGTGCGTTTTACCACTTCAAACGGAGAAATATTTGCCATCCCCGCGACAGCAACCACGACACCGGAGACCGGAGAGATAGTACGACCGAGGTTGGATGCCTGCAGCATCGGAATCGACAGGTAAGCCGGATTGATCGCTGACTCATGTGCCAGTTTCGGGATCATCTCTACAAACGCATAAAACGGTGCGTTGCCTGAACCGGTGGTCATTGCCGCCAGCATGGTGAGGATAACCAGCACTAGCATCAAAATTATACTGGCTGAGCCAAAAGAGGTGGCGATGGAGATCAGACTCTGGATAAAGCCGATGGTGCTCAGGCCTTGGGCAAAGACCCCGGCTGCAACCAATAGCATCACCACGCCCGCAAACGCATCAGCCATCCCACGGTAAGCCACTTCAAGACCTGAGAAGACATTTTGGGTGTTAAAGCCACGGAAGAACTCCAGCACCGCCGCCAGCAGCATACAAATAACCAGAATGGTGATAATGTGCAGTTCCGGGCCCCATTTACCATCAAAAATCAGTACACCGATGATGGGGGTGAACGGCAGAATGGCATAAAACGCCGGGGCTTTGGTGGTGATGTCTTTCACGTCGAGAATTTCAGCGGTGATATTCTCTTTTTTATCCAGATAGCGCTGCCAGAAATAGTGAGCAATCGCCATCGCGATAATGGCAGCGATAGAAATCGGCAGGGTGGTTTTAAAGGCAAAGTCTACCAGCGGCATTTCTGCGGCTTTAGCGGCCAGCACCACGTCACCAGAGGTGGGGGATAAAATAATCGCGGCCGGGGAGGCACAAATAGCAGCGGCGGCCCCACGACTAATACCCACGTTGACCATCACCGGGAACAGGGTAGCCATTAATAATACGCCGAGCCCGGTAGCAGAAGAGACCGCCAATGACATCAGACACGCCACAAAATAGGCGGCAATCATCAGCAAATAAGGCGAGTTAATAAAGCGCAGCGGGCGGGAGGCCAGCTTGACGACCATGTCATTTGCGCCAATGTGCGTCATATAGGCCGCAAACCCGCAGAGCATCATGATCATCATGCCAAGATCGCCGCCGCGGCTCATCAGCAGAATTTTCACGTACTCAACAATGTCTGTCGCGGTGTAACCAGTGCTGGTGGCGCTACCTGGCAGGACTTTATGCCCCATGATCGCGCTGATGATGAGCAGCGTCAGGCCACCCACAAACAGCACGCCAGTCGCTGAATATCCTTTGATGATATAGCGTGCGACGCCGACAATAACGGCCACGCCAATGAAAAGTTCAATAAACGTTAACATAATGTTCTGGATCCCAGGGTGAAGGTCAGATAAAACGGCTGCGGGAAAAACGAAAAAACGCAATGTGCCGAAGAACGGCCTGAGAGTAGATGATTAAAATCAAGGAAGGATCGTTTTAAGAATATAAAGGTGAAAATTTGACATGTGGATGCAAATTAACGGAAATCCGTTGCCGATGTTCTTGCTTTAATGTGACTGAATTAAATACAAAAAAGAAAATGAAAAGTTAATAACATTCGTTTGTTAGGTTATCGTTTCATTCACCGCGTAAATTAATTAAAAAAGCCTTTAAAAATAAAAATCCGAATGTCTATACTCACCCGGTCTCCGTATTCATTATTGGGTAATTATGCATACTGGCTGGGTAAGTCGACTGCGCGCCATGAAGCGGCATCTTATGATGTTGCTGATGGCGTTTGGCTGGCTGTTGATCCAGAGCCAGGTGGCGATTGCTTCACACGATTGTGACCTTGATATGCAGGGCGCGACGGTGATGACGCAGCATTACGATCACATGATGACCGGCAATGTGGTGTCCGACAGCGCGATGCAACCTCCCGTTCATGCGATGAAGGCTCCTCTGTGTGACAAACACTGTATCCCGGATGTCGCGCAAAAAGAGACCGGGCATCAGTCGCTCGTGGCGTTGCCCGTCAGTATAACCCTCGCCGTCGTGAAACCCGTTTGTGTTGATACCGCACAGCAAGGGTGGGCATTAACCCCGCCTGCTATTGGCCCACCGGCCACGATCCGCTTTTGCCGATTCAGAGAGTAGAAACCTGTTAATTCGTTGAAATTTCATTCTTTTACGATTAACAGGAGTTCTACTATGCGTTCTTACCTTCGTTGTTCGCTGGCCGTCGTGCTGGCACTGCTTTCCGTCTTTGCCGTTCAGGCGGCTGAAATGAACCACAGCATGCATCATGACATGTCGCAACATGCGGCGATGCAGGCACCGGTTTACCGTTCTCAGGGTGTCATCAAAAAAGTCACCCCACAATCCGTTTCCATTTCTCACCCGGCTATCCCTGACCTCAACTGGCCCCCGATGACCATGCAGTTTGTTCTGCCACAAGGTGCCGGATTGCCTGAACTGAAGGTGGGCGAAAAGGTCAGTTTTACCTTTAGCCAGACCGACAGCGGCTACCAGATTGTCTCTCTGACACTTCAAATTTAGTCGGGGAAATGATGAAACGATTCTCACTTAGCTTGCGGCTGAGTGGGGTTGTGTTGGGTCTGATGTGCTCCGCCGCGCAGGCGGAGTCATTCACTCTGATACAAACCCTTGCCGCCACGGAACATTATTCTGCCGAGCTGTCTGCCCGTCGCAATGAAGCCCATGCGCTGGATGCGATGGCGGAGTCCGCCCGACAACTCCCCGACCCGAAGCTGAAATTTGGTATTGAAAACCTGCCGGTGCAGGGCAGCAATGACCGCCGTTTCACCCGCGAAGGCATGACCATGCAGCGGATAGGGGTCATGCAGCAATACGTCAGCGCGGAAAAGCGCGAGCGAAAAGCCGACACGCTACTGGCAGAAGCGCAAAGCGTGAATGCCAAATCTGCCGTCACCCGTGCAACGCTCCAGCGTGACGCCGCTCAGGCCTGGCTGGATCTCGCGCTGTCTACGCGTGCGCTGCAAACCGCCCGCAAGCGGTTGGCCGAAACCCGCGCTCAGCAGGGTGCACAAAAGGCCAGCGTTGGCGCGGGTAATGCGGCACCTGACAGCGTCCTCGCGTTTCAGATAGGACTTAGCGGCATGCGCGACAAAGTCACCCTGGCCGAACGTGATGTGCAGCTGGCTCAGGCACGGTTAACGCAACTGACTGGACAAACAGTGACGGCTGTCAGTGGTTCCCTTCCTCGTTATGAACGTCTGCCTGCTGATGAGCACACCCTGGAAAGTGGGGTGATGCAGCACCCGGAAATGGTGGTGGCGACCAGTGAAGCTAACAGCGCCAAAGCGCGTTCGGCCCAGTCAGCAATTGCCGCTATTCCGGATGTGGAGGTGGAAGTCTGGTACGGCCGTCGCGCTGAAGGATACGAGGATATGGCAGGTGTCATGGTGACCGTCGATTTACCTCTGTTTACCGCAAAGCGTCAGGATAAAGATCACGCAGCTGACGTTTCCCGCACGATGCAGGCAAACGATCAGCTGGCGCTTATCGAGCGTGAGCACGTGGCACAGGTGCAATCGCTCATCGCGCAGTACAACGCCGCTCAGGCGCTGTGGTCACGTCAGAAGGACGAGGTTTTACCTCTGGTGCGTCAGCGGGCATCGCTGATGGCGGCTCAGTATCGCAGCGGTCAAAGCCAGTTGCCTGAACTGCTGGAAGCACGTCGAACCGTATTGGACAGCGAACTCTCCGTCATACAGGCAGAAAAAGAGATGGCCCGGAGCTGGGCCGCCATTCAGTGGTTGATCCCCCAGGAGCTGGTGCAATGAATAAGACGATTATCGCAATATTGATTGCCGCCGGGCTGGCGGCATCTGCGGGCTACGGCCTGGGACGGCTGCATGTGACACCTGCGGGTGATACTGCCGGAACGCCGGACGCGGAGCGAAAGGTCCTCTATTGGTATGACCCCATGGTACCTGGGCAACGTTTCGATAAACCCGGTAAATCGCCGTTTATGGACATGCCGCTTGTGCCGCGCTACGCCGACGAAGGGCCGGATAATGCGGGCGTCACCGTTAGCCCGCGGCAGCAACAGAATCTGGGGATGACCACCGCAAAGGTGGAAAAACGCGTGCTGGCCTCTGCGTTTTCTGCGTTCGCCACCGTCACGACGGATGAGCGTGGCATACAGACGGTGCCTTCTCCGGCGTCCGGGGTGGTTGAAAAGCTGTTTGTCCGCGCGCCACAGCAGTGGGTGAAAAAAGGCGAGGCGCTGGCGCAGTTGTGGATCCCGCAATGGACCACGGCTCAGCAGGAGTATCTGGCGGTGCGTCAGCTTGGCGATACCGCCCTGACGCGTGCCGCCCGCGACAGGCTGGCACTGCAATTTATGCCCGAGTCGATTATTCAGGCGGTGGAGCGCAGCGGGAAACCGCAGACCCGCCTGACCTTACGTGCGGAGCGGGCCGGGTATGTGGTTAAGCTGGATTCCCGCGAGGGGGCGCAGGTCGCTGCGACTCAAACGCTGTTCGAACTGGCAAGCCTTGACCCTGTCTGGCTGGTAGTGGATTACCCGCAGACCCAGGCGCAAACCTTAACGGTCGGCAGCGAGATAATCGCCACTTCAGCAAGCTGGCCAGGTGGGCAGTTCATGGGGCGGGTGAGTGAGTTGTTGCCACAAATGGAAACCACTACCCGGACGCTCAAGGCGCGTATTGTGCTGGAAAATCCGCAGCAAAAACTGAAACCGGGCATGTTTCTGACGGTCACTCAGCCGGAAGCGGCAAAACAGCCTGCGGTGCTGGCGATACCTGAAGAGGCACTGATTGCCACCGGTACGGCTACCAGAGTGCTGCTGGCATCCGGGGAGGGGCACTTCCAGGCCGCTAATGTCACACCAGGCAGAACAGCGCAGGGTTGGACGGAAGTCCTTTCCGGGTTGAAAGAAGGGGATGATGTGGTGACCTCCGGCCAATTCCTGATTGACTCCGAGGCTAGTCTGCGTAGCGCATTGCCTGACGCGCCGGTGGCAAAAAAAGCCCAACAATATGAGAGCGTCGGTGTGGTGGAAGCCATTGACGGGGAGTCCGTCACGCTGGCGCATCAGCCCATTGTGGCGTTGAACTGGGGGGCGATGACCATGGATTTCACGCTCACACAGCCGCAACCGGAGATTAAAGTCGGTCAGTCGGTGATGTTCAGCTTCACCCTTGATGACGAAAACGGTGCGGTAATTACCCATCTGATGGCGAACGAGGGGGCGATGAAATGATTGCCGCCATTATTCGCGCCTCGTTGCGTAACCGTCTGCTGATATTGCTTGCCGCGCTTGTGCTGACGGGATGGGGTATCTGGTCTGTACAGCGCGCTCCACTGGATGCCTTGCCGGATCTGTCGGATGTGCAGGTGATCATTCGCGCCAGCTATCCGGGTAAAGCACCACAGATCATCGAAAACCAGGTGACCTATCCACTGACAACCGCGATGCTTTCCGTGCCGGGGGCAAAAACGGTACGTGGTTATTCCATGTTTGGTGACGCCTATGTGTATGTTCTGTTTGATGACGATACGGATCTCTACTGGGCGCGCTCGCGGGTGCTGGAAAATCTTAGCCAGATCCAGTCGTCCCTGCCGACGGGCGTTAATGTGGCGCTGGGGCCGGATGCTACCGGTGTCGGGTGGATTTATGAATATGCGCTGATTGACCGTAGCGGCAAGCACAACCTTGCCGATTTGCGTGCGTTGCAGGACTGGACGCTTAAGTTTGAGCTGAAAACCGTGCCCAATGTAGCGGAGGTCGCAAGTGTAGGCGGGATGGTGCGTCAGTACCAGATCCTGCCCGATCCGGCAAAACTCCGGGCGCTGAATGTCACTCATGAACAACTGATTACCGCCGTACAGTCCGCCAATCAGGAGAGTGGTGGTGCACTACTGGAGATGGGGGAAGCCGAGTTCATGGTACGTACTACCGGGTATCTTCAGACGCTCGACGATTTCCGTCATGTGGTCATCACCAGCCGTGACGGTGTGCCAGTGATGCTCTCGGATGTCGCCAGCGTACGTCTTGGCCCTGAGTTACGCCGTGGGGTAGCGGAGTACAACGGTGAAGGGGAAGTGGCCGGCGGTATTATTGTCATGCGCTACGGTAAGAATGCGCTGCAAACCATTCACGCGGTGAAAGAGAAATTACAGGCAGTTCAGAAAACGTTGCCCGCCGGGGTAGAGATCGTGCCGGTTTACGATCGCTCAACGCTCATTGAACATGCGGTTGAAACCTTGACTCATAAGCTCATTGAAGAGTTCATCGTGGTGGCGTTGGTGTGTACGCTGTTCTTGTTCCACTTCCGCTCGGCGCTGGTGGCCATCGTCTCGCTGCCGCTGGGGATCCTTGGTGCATTTATTGTGATGCACTACCAGGGGATCAACGCCAACATCATGTCGTTGGGCGGGATTGCGATTGCGATAGGCGCGATGGTGGATGCGGCGATCGTGATGATCGAAAATATGCACAAAGTGATTGAGCAGTGGCGGCATGATAACCCCGGTCGTCAACTGGTCTCCGGTGATTACTGGCGCTTGTCGGAACAGGCGGCGGTGGAAGTCGGCCCGGCGCTGTTCTGCAGCCTGCTTATCATCACACTGTCGTTCATTCCCGTGTTTTCGCTTGAGGCGCAGGAAGGACGCATGTTCTCGCCGCTGGCGTTTACCAAAACCTGGGCGATGGCCGTTGCTGCTGGACTGGGGATCACCCTGGTGCCGGTACTGATGGGCTTGTTTATCCGTGGAAAAATTCCCGATGAGAAAGCGAACCCCATTAACCGCTTTCTTATTCGCCTGTATGAACCCGTACTGGAGCGTGTGCTGAGTTGGCCAAAAGCGACGCTGGCGCTGGCGTTTGTACTGTTGCTCGTAACGTTGTGGCCGTTGAGTCGTTTGGGTAGCGAATTCATGCCGCCGCTTAATGAAGGCGACCTGCTGTATATGCCATCAACGTTACCCGGCATTTCAGCGCGAGAAGCAGGGCGACTGCTCCAGCAAACCGACCGGTTGATCAAAACCGTACCGGAAGTAGAGAGCGTGTTCGGTAAGGCAGGAAGGGCAGAGAGTGCGACGGATCCTGCGCCACTCACTATGCTCGAAACCACCATTCGGTTTAAACCTCGTGACCAGTGGCGGCCCGGTATGACGCCAGATAAGTTGGTGGATGAGCTGGATAAAACCGTGAATATTCCTGGCATCGCTAATGTGTGGGTGCCGCCGATTCGTAACCGGCTGGACATGCTGGCGACAGGGATTAAGAGCCCGGTCGGCATTAAAGTGAACGGGAATAACATTGCCGACATTGAACGCGTGGCGCAGCAAATTGAACAGGTGGTGAAAACCGTACCGGGCGTCACGTCTGCACTCGCTGAGCGTCTGTCGGGCGGACGTTATGTGGATATCAATATTAACCGGCAGCAGGCGGCGCGCTATGGGGTGTCGGTCAAAGAGTTGCAGTCGCTGGTGTCAACGCTGGTGGGCGGCGAAAACGTGGGTGAAGTTTTGCAAGGACGTGAACGTTTTCCTGTCAATATTCGTTATCCACGTGAGCTGCGTGAAAATGTGGATGATCTGCGTACCCTCCCGGTTATCACCGAAAATGGCAGTCAGATTGCACTGGGTGAGTTGGCTGACATTGTGGTGAGCGAAGGCCCACCGATGCTGAAGAGCGAAAACGCCCGCTTATCAAACTGGATATATGTGGATTTACGTGGGCGGGATTTAAAATCAGCGGTAGATGAGATGCAGCAACGCGTGGCTGAACAGGTGAAGCTGCCGCAAGGGGTGACGCTCTCCTGGTCCGGGCAGTTCGAATACCTGGAGCGTGCGAGTGCGAAACTGAAAATTGTTTTGCCCGTGACGTTGCTGATTATTTTCGTTTTGCTGTTCATTACGTTCCGGCGCATCTCTGACGCGTTACTCATCATGGGGACTCTACCTTTTTCGCTGATAGGCGGCGTCTGGCTATTGTGGTTACTGGGCTATAACTTGTCGGTTGCGGGAGCGGTAGGCTTTATTGCACTTGCGGGGGTAGCGGCAGAATTTGGTGTCATCATGGTGCTCTATTTAAATCATGCGCTGGATAAGTACCGCAAAAACGATCCCGATGGCGGGCACGCTATGCTTCGCCGGGCGATACATGAAGGTGCTGTGTTACGCGTACGGCCAAAAGTGATGACGGTGGCTACGATCATGGCGGGATTATTGCCAATTATGTGGGGGGGAGGCAGTGGCTCGGAAGTGATGAGTCGCATCGCGGCTCCGATGATTGGTGGGATGGTTACCGCACCGTTGCTTTCTCTGTTTGTTATCCCTGCGGTGTATGAACTGCTGCACCGTCGGGACTGAAAATGCGTGCGCGCTGCAAGGGCGCGCATCAGTGTGGTCGAACATTTATTGACCAGAAGGGAAATGACGGGACAAACGGTAGATTCGCACAAACTTCGCGACATTTATCACTTTTTGATGAATAACGACTGGACAAAAGTCTCTACAATTGTTGTACTGTTACTCGACACAGCATTTGTGTCGTTTTTCATGTAAAGGTAATATTGATGTCTAAGATTAAAGGTAACGTTAAGTGGTTTAATGAGTCCAAAGGATTCGGTTTCATTACTCCGGAAGATGGCAGCAAAGACGTGTTCGTACACTTCTCTGCAATCCAGAGCAATGGTTTCAAAACTCTGGCTGAAGGTCAGCGTGTAGAGTTCGAAATCACTAACGGTGCCAAAGGTCCTTCTGCTGCTAACGTGATGCCTATCTAAGTTAGCAATAAGACAGAATTTCAAAACCCGCTGATAAGCGGGTTTTTTTTGCCCTTAATTTGCGTTTGCGCTGGAAAACAGCCAGAACGCAATGGCCGTCATCGCAAACGAACCCAGTAAATTTACCGCCACGTTCAGCAACGCCCAGCCAGCACGTCCTTCCTGCAACAAGAAAACCACTTCGGCAGAAAAGGTCGAAAACGTCGTCAAGCCGCCGCAGAATCCCGTTGTCAGCAGTACTTTCCACATTGGATCGATGTTGGTCATTCGGTTGAACCAGGCCAGTCCAAGACCAATAATAAATGCACCAATCAAATTCGCTGCCAGTGTGCCCATAGGAATGGCATGATGGGCAGGGTTGAGTTTCATGCTGAGCGCCCAGCGTGCGACGCTGCCAGTACCGCCACCAATGAACACCGCCAAAAGAAGTTGTAACACCGTGAAATCCCGCTGTTTGATTTGTTAGAGTGACGAGTGTAGCGCCGAACCGATTGGCTGGCTATGTCGGCACCTTCAGGAGAGACTGAGATGATTGTTGCAGCAGGGCAATTTGTTGTGACCCCGGACTGGCGTGCCAATGCCGGAACCTGTGTGAATTTAATGGCTCAGGCTGCGCGCCAGAATGTGTCACTACTGGTGCTGCCAGAAGCATTGCTGGCACGTGATGATAATGACCCGCATCTATCCGTGAAATCCGCCCAATCGCTGGATGGTGAATATCTGCAGCTTCTTTTAGCTGAAAGCCAGCACAATACCCTGACGACCATTCTGACCGTTCACGTTCCGTCAACGCAGGGCAGAGCGGTCAACACGTTGATTGCTCTGCGGGCCGGTAAAATCATTGCCCAGTATGCCAAACTGCATTTGTATGATGCTTTCAACATGCAGGAATCTACCCGGGTTGATGCCGGTGATGAAATTGCACCGCTTATTGATGTGGACGGCATGAAAGTCGGGTTAATGACCTGTTATGATTTACGCTTCCCTGAGCTGGCAATGAGCCTGGCTCTGCAGGGCGCTGAGTTACTGGCGGTGCCTGCTGCGTGGGTACGTGGGCCGCTTAAAGAGCATCATTGGGCGACGTTACTGACTGCACGCGCGCTGGACACCACCTGCTATGTGGTGGGGGCAGGCGAGTGCGGGAACAAAAACATTGGTCAGAGCCGGATTATAGATCCACAGGGTGTGACCATTGCAGCGGCAGCGGAATCCCCGCAATTGATTTTTGCTGAGGTGACAAAGTCACGGCTGATGCAGACACGAGAAGTTCTGCCCGTGTTACGTAACCGCCGTTTCGCTACACCAACATTGAAGTGATGTTTTTTTAAACAACGCTTGATTCATCTCGTTACAGATTGCTATTGTGTGCGCGCGCCGGATGACCGTTAATTACGTCAGGGTATAATGGCGCTTTACGCTGTGTGTTTTACGAAAGAAGGTATCTATGGGTGAGATTAGTATTACCAAACTGTTGGTAGTGGCCGCACTGGTCGTTCTGCTGTTTGGTACCAAAAAATTGCGTACTCTGGGCGGCGATCTGGGCACGGCCATCAAAGGCTTTAAAAAAGCGATGAACGATGATGATACCGCGGCGAAGAAAACCACTGACGATGGCGTCACGGCAGAGAAACTTTCTCATAAAGAGTAAGCCTCGCTGACTCAATAAAAAAACCGGCACACTGGCCGGTTTTTTTGTCTCAAGTGTAATCAGATATTACACCGTTATTTCACTTCAATGCCTTTCGCCTGCAGGTCTGCATGGTAAGAAGAGCGAACAAACGGGCCGCATGCAGCATGGGTAAAGCCCATAGCCAGCGCTTCTTCTTTCATCTCATCAAACTCTTCAGGGCTTACGTAGCGCTGTACCGGTAAGTGATGACGGCTTGGCTGCAGATACTGACCCAGTGTTAGCATGGTCACACCATGACGGCGCAGATCGCGCATAACTTCCACGATTTCCGCGTTGGTTTCGCCCAGGCCAACCATCAGGCCGGATTTAGTCGGGATATGCGGGTGCGCTTCTTTAAAGCGTTCCAGCAGCTTCAGGGACCAGTTGTAATCTGCACCTGGGCGCACCTGACGATATACACGTGGAACGTTCTCCAGGTTGTGGTTAAACACATCCGGAGGTGTTGCAGTGAGGATATCCAACGCACGATCCATGCGGCCACGGAAGTCCGGGACGAGGGTTTCGATTTTGATGGTTGGATTTTTCTCTCGAATAGCGCTGATACAGTCAGCAAAGTGCTGTGCACCACCGTCACGCAAGTCATCACGGTCCACGGAAGTGATAACCACATAACGCAGGGCCATATCAGCGATGGTTTGTGCCAACTTAACCGGCTCATTTGCATCCGGAGCGACAGGACGACCGTGTGCCACATCGCAGAACGGGCAACGGCGCGTACAGATAGCACCCAGAATCATAAAGGTTGCCGTACCGTGGTTGAAACACTCAGCAAGGTTAGGGCAGGACGCCTCTTCGCAAACAGAATGCAGCCCGTTTTTGCGCATGGCTGCTTTAATACCCTGAATACGGGACGAGTCAGCCGGAAGTTTTATTTTCATCCATTCCGGTTTTCTCAACAGGGCTTCACGCTCTGTTGCCACGTTTTTAACCGGGATAAGAGCCATTTTATCGGCATCGCGGTACTTAACACCGCGTTCCATCACAATGGGTTTACTCATAGCGTGCGTGTTCCAGTTGCGGATAACGAAGTAAGTGATTCAATTCAAGGGAATGTTGTATTTATCAACTATTTTTGAATTCACGGCGTGCAGTATACCATTGATGAGGGGGAGAAAGCAGCCTGACAACGGGGCAAAATGTAAAATAGTTGTTGTTTTGTGCCAAATGCCCAGAGAGCATTAGCCGTTTTGCCAGGCTGGGTAAATCGTTAAAATGCGCGGCGAATTACGTTGATGACATTTTCAAGTACCGGGTCACGCAAACTCAACTTGTTGTAATACAGTGATATATCAAGTCTTTCATTGCTGACCGGAGGGAAATCTATCTCAGCTAATGGCCAGCATGCACTGAAGAGTTTAAACAGGCGAGTTGGCATCAGGCCGAGCATATCGCTGTTGCCGATCAGTGCTGCGATAGTAAACATATTGTAACTACTGAAGCTGACCTGACGCTCCGGGAAGAGATCCTGCACTCTCTGGCGAAGCCCACTCAGATTTTGTCCTTCCAGCATCAACAACGTATGATCGTAGTGCTGCAGAACATCCTCATTGATAGTTGAACGCAGGCAAGGGTGGCCCTGACGGCAAACCAGCATTAATCGATCGGTGTAAAGTGCATGATGATTGAGGGTTCTGGCGGTTGGAATATTAGTATCAATGATGAGGTCTGTCTGGAATTGGCTGAGCTGGTTCTCCGCATCATGAATAGGAATGTTGCGCATCAGCAAATGCGGTGCAGCCTCTTTGATTGCCTTCCAGATAACAGGAATGACAATAGCCCCAAGCGATGGTGGGGTGCCAATCGTAATCGTCCGCTGCTTATCATAGCTGCCGGTTAGATCCAGCGCGCCCAGGATTGACTCCAGGCCCTGACTTATATACTCATGCAGGTGTGACGCATAGGCAGTCGGCGTGACGCCTTGTCCTTTCCTGATAAATAGCGGGTCAGGAAATATTGTTCGTAATTTTTGAATAGACTGACTAATAGCAGAAGGCGTGAGATTAAGCACTTTCGCTGCATTTACTATCCCTTTTTGCACATATACCGCTTCAAAGATGGTCAATAAATTGAGATCGATATTGCGCAATGTGCGGAAGATTTGCGGCTTGTCTTCTTCGGGGCGTTCCGTTATTCGCTGTTCCGACGGGTTATTATAATCCACGCTTGTACTCCGTAATCATTCACATAATGAATGATAGTTGAATTTATTTTTGTGGTCATGAGTTATGGGAGGTGCTTTTCCATCGCATATCATCATTATGGATGTTTTTCAGGAAGATGCTGCATCCCGCGCATAAATTTAATCTGGCGAGAGAAAATTCAACGGAGCAGAAATGTACATATCATGACGAATAATCCGTTTCGTGCGAGGTGAATTAAAATAGAAAATATATTTTCAAATGTAAAGATTGCGGATGGAAATAAATAACGACCCGGCATAATGCGGGCCGCGTTTCGTTATATATTAAGTGTGGCTATATTCATTTGGTGGATAGTTTAGCAGGGCTAAAAACTTATCTATCAATATCGGTCTTATTTTGTCCATATTGACCTCAGGCTGATAGTGATTAACCTGAGTCATCTCCATTCCTGCATAACCGCATGGGTTGATACGTAAGAAGGGAGTAAGGTCCATATTGATATTGAGCGCAAGACCATGAAATGAGCAGCCTTTACGAATTCTCAATCCCAGCGAGCAAATCTTCTTACCCTGCACGTAGACGCCGGGCGCATCGGCACGCGGATATGCCTCGATACCCACTTCAGCAAGCGTGTTCACCACCGTTTGCTCCAGTAGCGTGACGAGTTCACGAACACCGAGCTTACGTCGCTTAAGGTTGATAAGCACATACATAACCTGCTGCCCTGGGCCGTGATAGGTAACCTGGCCGCCACGATCGCTTTGCACAACCGGAATATCACCGGGTGCGAGTACGTGTTCAGCTTTTCCTGCCTGACCTTGTGTGAATACCGGCGGATGTTCTACCAGCCAGATTTCATCCTGGGTTGTATCGGCGCGAGTATCGGTGAATTCATGCATTGCCCGGGAAACGGGATCGTAGGGCTGTAAGCCCAGATTACGGATTAGGATTGTATCCTGAGACAAAACAACATCTCCGGGAGAGGAAAAGGTGCGGGGAGTATATCACAGAGAGAAGTGTTACCCAGCCCATGCCGGATAACACCCAAAGGCACTACAGAACCATGCGGACTATTTCGATATTGCCCAGTTCTTCGTAAAGTATTTCAACCTGCTCGATATGCGTCGCGTTGATGGTGATGGATACCGAGTGGTAGTTGCCTTTGCTGCTCGGTTTTACCTGCGGAGAGTAATCACCGGGCGCATGGCGCTGTACCACTTCAACCACCAGATCAACCAGCTCTGGTTTCGCCAGTCCCATCACTTTGTAAGTAAAGGGAGTCGGGAATTCAAGCAGTTCTTTGAGATTGGTTTTCATGTCAGCTCCGGCGTAAAAATAATAACTCCTGCCAGAGGGGCAGGAGTTTATTGAGATGCTTAGTATATGGGGACGAAGATCACACTTTCAAGTGTCCGATCTTTAGCCGAACCAGTGATGGAACATCAATTTAATGTAATCAATGATTTTGCCGAAGAAATTCCCTTCCTGGATTTCCTGTAGCACGACCAGCGGACGCTGCTCAACGGTTTTGCCGTCAAGCTGGAAGTTGATGGTACCGACAACCTGGTTTTTCTGCAGCGGTGCATGCAGTTCGCTGGTGGTCAGCACATAGCTGGCTTTCAGGTCTTTCATACGGCCACGTGGGATAGTCAGATAAACATCTTTATCTACACCTAATGACGCACGATCGCTGTCACCAAACCAGGCCGGTTCAGATGCAAACTCTTTACCCGCTTTGATTGGGCTGACGGTTTCGAAGAAGCGGAAGCCCCAGGTCAGCAGTTTTTTGCTCTCGGTTTCACGGCCTTTAAAGGTTCTGCCACCCATCACCGCGGAGATCAAACGCATCTGACCTTCGGTTGCAGACGCGACAAGGTTATAGCCCGCTTTGTCCGTATGGCCAGTTTTAATGCCATCTACATTCAGGCTGTTATCCCACAGCAGACCATTACGGTTTGTCTGACGGATACCGTTAAAGGTGAACTCTTTTTCTTTGTAGATGGTGTATTCGTTCGGCACGTCGCGGACCAGTGCCTGACCAATCAACGCCATATCACGTGCGGAGCTGTACTGACCGTCGGCATCCAGACCATGTACAGTCTGGAAGTGGGAGTTTTTCAGACCCAGCGCATTGACGTAGTTATTCATCAGACCAACAAATGCATCCTGGCTGCCAGCGACATAATCAGCCATTGCCACACAGGCATCGTTACCGGACTGCAAGTTAATCCCACGAATAAGCTGAGAAACCGGCACCTGCATGCCTGGTTTCAGGAACATCAGCGAAGAGCCACGGAATACCGGGTTACCGGTCGCCCAGGCATCGTTGCCAATGGTCACCAGGTCGGTCTCTTTGAATTTACCCGCTTTCATTGCCTGACCGATGACGTAGCTGGTCATCATTTTGGTCAAACTTGCCGGATCGCGACGGGCATCGGCATTTTGTTCTGTCAGCACCTTACCTGAGTTGTAATCAATGAGGATCCAGGATTCTGCGTCGATTTGAGGCGCACCAGGAATCATGGTTTTAATATTCAGGTCGTCGGCATGAGCGGCGCCGAGAGAGGCTGCGGCCAGTGCCGTGGTGAGCGCCAGGCGCTGTACGAATCGAGCGGAGAAAGTGGTCTTCATGGTCTGAACAACGACATCCGTGATGGAGTTAAAAAAAGTGCCCTACTATAGCAAATGCTATACGGGCAGGCATCCGACTTTCCGCATGATTTGTTAATGCGATTTACGTTACTTGACAAAGTCAGATGCCCGGTCTGTTACTGTGCGCCAGTGACAAAAGACTGTAACTGCGCTTCACTTTGCAGGCGTTGCTGCAGGCGACTGGCGTCGGCTTTATTGGTGAATGGTCCAAGCTGAATACGCCATACCGCACCGTTTTGCACGACACGCCCAGGAACAGCAAACTGCTGTGCAAGACGCTGCTGATACTGCTGCGCGCGGGCCTGATCACTGACCGCACCCACTTGCACCATGTAACTTCCACTGGCGACAGCGGCGGCAGGTGCCGATGCGGCTGGCGTTACGCGACCTTGCGTCGAGCCTGGGGCAGTAACAGGAGCCGGGCGAGTCACGGGCGCAACCGCCGTGGGTTGAACGGTTGTGGCTGGTGCGGCTGAAGTTGCAGGTGCTTCACTTCCTTCAAGCACACCGGAAGCTAACGGGGTCGCAGCACCTAAAAATCCACCGTTGCTGCTGCCTGACGTTGTGGCTGGTGCCGCAGTGGATGCGTTATCAGGCTGATCGGCCTGTGCGCCCATCTGCGAACTGTCATCAATCGTTCTTACCGCTGCCTGAGGTTGCGCGGCCTGGGGTGCGGAAGAGGCGCTGCCCATTCCACCACTCAGATCCGGGCGAGCCGGCAATGCATAGGTCTGTTTTGCAACCGTAGTACAGGCTGTACCCGGTCCGGACATGGTGCCATCCTGAGCCACAATAATCGGGTCAATACGCACTTTGGTATTGTTGGATGTGTTCAGGCGGTCAGCGACGGTACGCGACAGCGAAATCACGCGATCGTTGCCGTACGGGCCGCGGTCGTTAATGCGCACGACGAGCATGCGTCCATTTGCCAGGTTAGTGATACGCACGTAACTTGGGATGGGCAGCGTCGGGTGGGCGGCAGTGAGTTGCGTTGGATCGAACGCTTCGCCGCTGGCGGTTAAATTGCTACCCGGTTCGGCATCATAAATGGCGGCAAAGCCCGCCTGGCTGAATTTAGACGGATCCTGCACAATTTTATAGCGCTTGCCGTCACGTTCATAATCCTGGTTTACAGAAGGATTTAGCGTTTCGTAACGAGGTTCGGCACCGGTGATTTCAACGACCGGACCGTTACATACCGCAGGCTGCGGCGCAACGATCGTCTGTTGTTGCCCATCATCGTTAGAACATGCCGACAGTAATCCTGCCGCTATACAGACTCCAAGCCAAAGCTTTCGCATTGCGCACCTCTTTATACGCTTTTTGACAACATTTTCCTGTGGGTATGGATGGACATCACGATCCCAAACCCGGCCATCAGCACTATCAGGGCTGACCCTCCATAGCTCACCAGCGGCAACGGTACGCCCACCACAGGTAAGATACCACTCACCATACCAATATTTACGAAGACATAAACGAACAAAATCAACATCAAACCGCCGGCCATAACGCGGCCAAAGGTGGTTTGTGCACGGGCGGCAATCCATAAACCACGCATGATCAGCAGTACATAAAGCGAGAGCAGAATCAGAATCCCAATCAGCCCTAACTCTTCAGCAAGAACGGCAAAGATAAAGTCCGTGTGGCGTTCCGGCAGAAACTCGAGCTGGGATTGTGTCCCGTGTAGCCAGCCTTTGCCGCTGAGTCCACCGGAGCCGATTGCAATTTTTGACTGAATAATATGATAGCCCGCGCCCAGCGGGTCGGTTTCCGGATCGAGCAGCATCATGACGCGCTGGCGCTGATAGTCGTGCATCAGGAAGAACCAAAGAATCGGGATAAACGCCGCAACCAGCACGACCGCCACACCAATCAGGCGCCAGCTCAGACCTGAGAGGAACAGCACAAAAAGACCGGACAGCGCGACAAGAATGGCGGTGCCGAGGTCTGGCTGAGCCGCGACGAGCAGCGTGGGCATAAATATCAGCACCAGCGCAATCGCGGTGTTTTTCAGTGAGGGGGGACAGACATCGCGGTTGATAAAGCGCGCCACCATCAGCGGTACGGCTATTTTGGCAATTTCTGACGGCTGGAAACGCACGATCCCCAGATCCAGCCAGCGTTGTGCCCCTTTGGAGATCGCACCAAAGGCATCAACCGCGACCAGCAGGATAACGCAGACGACATACAGATAGGGTGCCCATCCCTCGTAGACACGAGGAGGGACTTGCGCCAACACCACCATGGCGATAAGCCCCATGGCAATCTGGCCAACCTTACGCTCCGTCATGCCGATATCTTGTCCGCTTGCGCTCCAGATAACGATGGCGCTATAGAACAGCAGAGCAAGGACGATCAGCAAAAATGCAGGATCGATGTGGATCTTATCCCAGAACGATTTTTTGTTCGGATTATCCGTCATGATTATTGGTCCTCTGCGGCGACCGACGCCGGATTTTCTGCCGGTAAATCGGTGTTGTTATCGCCAAGCATAATGTGGTCGAGAATCTGGCGCATGATAGTACCTACCGCCGGGCCTGCCCCGCCGTTTTCCAGAATCATGGCCACCGCGACCTGAGGATGGTCATAGGGGGCAAATGCTGTCATCAGCTTGTGGTCACGTAAACGTTCGGCGATGCGGTGCGCGTTATAGGTTTCGTTAGCTTTAAGGCCAAATACCTGTGCTGTACCTGACTTCGCCGCGATTTTATAAGGCGCACTTGCAAAGTACTTGTGGCCTGTCCCATTAGGGCGGTTAGCCACGCCATACATCCCGTCTTTAGCGATTTCCCAGTAACCAGAGTGTATGTCACCAACCGGTTTCTGCTCTTCCTGCTTCCATGGAACCTGTTTACCATCCTGCAGAGTACTCATCAGCAGATGAGGAACCTTGACGACGCCGTCGTTAATCAGAATCATCATCGCTTTGTTCATCTGAATCGGCGTGGCTGTCCAGTAGCCCTGACCGATACCCACCGGAATGGTATCCCCCTGGTACCACGGTTTTTTAAAGCGCTTCAGTTTCCACTCACGTGTTGGCATGTTTCCGGAACGCTCTTCCGAAAGGTCGATGCCAGTGTACTCACCGTAGCCAAATTTGGTCAGCCACTCAGACAGGCGATCGATACCCATGTCATAGGCAATCTGATAGAAGAAGGTATCTGCAGATTCTTCCAGCGACTTGGTGATGTTCAGGCGGCCGTGGCCCCATTTTTTCCAGTCGCGATAACGTTTTTCCGAACCTGGAAGTTGCCACCAGCCCGGGTCAAAAAGAGTTGTATTGCGGGTTATGACTCCAGAACTGAGCGCAGAGACGGCAACATAAGGTTTCACCGTTGATGCGGGTGGGTAGACCCCTTGCGTAGCGCGGTTCACCAATGGGGTATTGGGATCATTCAGTAATGAGGTGTAATCCTTGCTGGAAATACCGTCCACAAAGAGATTCGGGTCATAGCTCGGCGTTGACACCAGCGCCAGAATGCTGCCAGTTCGAGGGTCGCTTACTACGACCGCTGCGCGGCTGCCTTGCAGAAGCGTTTCAATATATTGCTGGAGTTTGAGGTCAATCGTCAGGTAGATGTCATTGCCTGCCTGCGGAGGGACCTCTTTGAGCTGACGAATCACACGCCCACGGTTATTGACCTCGACCTCTTCATAGCCCGTCTGACCATGCAGCATATCTTCGTAATAACGCTCAATACCCAACTTGCCGATATCGTGTGTGGCAGCATAGTTAGCAAGTTTGCCGTCTTTATCTAGTCGCTCAACGTCTTTATCGTTAATTTTAGAGACATAACCGATGACATGGGTCAGAGCCGAACCATAGGGATAGAAACGGCGTTTGTAGCCTTTAACTTCAACACCCGGGAAACGGTATTGATTAACAGCGAACCGTGCGACCTGAATCTCGCTTAAATTGACTTTTACCGGGATAGAGGTGAAACGGTGCGAACGCGAGCGCTCTTTTTTAAAGGCGGCAATATCGTCATCCGTTAAATTCACCACATCGCGAAGTGCATTGAGCGTTTGTTCAACGTTGTCGACTTTTTCCGGCATCATTTCAATTTGATAAATGGTGCGGTTCAGCGCGAGAGGGGTGCCGTTACGATCGTAAATAATGCCGCGGCTTGGCGGGATCGGCACCAGCTTAATGCGGTTTTCGTTGGAACGTGTTTGATAGTCGGCATAACGGACAATTTGCAGATTATAGAGGTTGGCGATTAGCACGCCAGTAAGCAGCAAAATCCCCGTAAAAGCGACCAGAGCCCGGCGCACAAACAGCGCAGACTCAGCCGAATAGTCGCGAAAAGAATTCTGTAATTTCATCCGCTGCTTAGTTTACCTGGTCTTCATTACTCACGATGATAAGGATGGTTGGTCGTGATGCTCCATGCGCGATAGAGACTTTCTGCAACCAGCACACGCACCAGCGGGTGAGGAAGCGTTAACGCAGAGAGTGACCAGCTTTGTTCTGCCGCTGCTTTGCAGGCCTGAGATAACCCTTCCGGGCCACCAATGAGCAGACTGACATCGCGTCCGTCCTGCTTCCAGCGCTCAAGCTCATTCGCCAGTTGTGGCGTATCCCAGGGTTTACCCGGGATATCGAGGGTGACAATTCGGTTTTTGCCTGCGGCAGCAAGCATTAACTCACCCTCTTTATCGAGAATACGTTTGATATCCGCGTTTTTTCCACGTTTCCCGGCAGGGATTTCCACCAGTTCAAACGGCATATCTTTCGGAAAACGACGCAGATATTCGGTAAAACCTGTCTGTACCCAGTCCGGCATTTTGGTGCCGACGGCGACCAGTTGCAGTTTCACGCATTAACCCCAGAGTTTTTCCAGCTCATACAGGCCACGGCTTTCTGCCTGCATAACATGGACAATCACATCGCCCAGGTCTACGACAATCCAATCTGCGGCATTTTCGCCTTCGACACCCAATGGCATCATGCCTGCGGCACGAGATTCCTGTACCACATGATCGGCAATAGACATCACGTGGCGAGTCGACGTGCCCGTGCAGATGATCATACAGTCGGTGATACTGGATTTACCGTGAACGTCGATCGCGACGATGTCCTGACCTTTCAGGTCATCAATTTTGTCGATAACAAAATCCTGGAGTGCTTTACCCTGCAAGTGTTCCCCCTGGGAAAAAAAGAATGATGGTGACAATAAATGGCCTGGCATTATACCTGAACTGCAACCATTTTCGGGACAAATGTCCGGCTCAGGTTTCAAAAAGTGGGCTATCATCCCACCCCTGGCACGAGATTGCATCGCCATTTTTGTAAAACAATTTCTGCATGGTGCTGATGGCGGTGCGGAGAATAGCAGCCTGTCTGAGTGTGTCAATGACCAGATCGCCCTGAAAGAAGCACTGAGTCAGAAAAATACTCGCTATTCGTCTTTTTCCCACGTCGCACGGCTGTTCAGCACACGTAGCGTGGCAAAATCATCATGAATATCAATTGCACTCCAGGTGCCCTGGTCCACACGAAAATGCCATAGCGATGATGCTGGCATCTTCAGCAAGGTGGCGATCAGCAAACTGAGTACCCCCTGATGGCTGACAATGAGCACGTTTTCAGATCTCGCCCATGTCGGCAGTTCCGATATAAAACGCTGCACCCGGGCGGAAAAAGCCTGAAACCCTTCGCCATTGGTTGGAATGGCATTTTGCCAGTCCGTACACCAGGCGGCATAACTCTCGGGATCTTCGTGTGTCAGGTCTCGGTGGTGGCGCATTTCCCAGTCACCGAAAAACATCTCGTTGAGCAACGGCGTGGTGTGCGTTGGAATCTCTCGCCCCTCCAGCGCGAGACGTGCAGTAAGCTGTGCCCGTTCAAGTTCGCTGCACAGTACCTGGTCGAAAGGCACATTCTGTAGCAAACGATGCAGGGTGTATGCTTGAGAAAGACCTTTTGCTGTCAAGGGGGTAGGGGAATGCCCACTGTAGAGACCGGCAACATTTGCATCAGTCTCCCCATGACGAATTAGCCAGAGTCGCATTTTTCACTCCCGTGCGGATTTCTGGGCAAAGTTTATCATCGCACCCTCAATCGTGAGGTCTTTTTCGTTTAAGATACCCTCTTTTAGCGGAGCAAAAGGGAAGATGGCTTTATTTCACAGCGCACACGGGGGCAATATTCGCGAAGCGGCCTCAATATTGGGGATTTCACCCGAGCGTTTATTGGATTTCAGTGCGAATATCAATCCGGCCGGAATGCCCGACTCACTGAAGCGCGCGTTGCTGGATAATATGTCTGCTGCAGAGCGTTATCCGGACCCCTCCTATCAACAACTGCACCAGGCGCTGGCGGCACATCACCAGGTGCCGGAATCGTGGATACTGGCCGGCAACGGTGAAACCGAATCCATTTTTACCCTCGTCAATGGACTTCGTCCGCGTCGCGCAATGCTTGTTACGCCTGGATTTGCTGAATACCGACGTGCACTCACGCTGGCCGGTTGCGATATCGTCGATTATGCCCTGCGCGAAGAGGAGGGTTGGCAACTTACTGACGCCATTCTTGAGGCATTGACCGGGGGGATTGATTGCCTCTTCTTATGCACCCCGAATAATCCTACCGGGCTGCTGCCTGATGCGTTGTTGTTGCAATCTATTGCGGAACGCTGTCAGCAATTAGGCATTACGCTGGTTCTGGATGAGGCCTTTATGGATTTTCTCTCCGAGCGTGAAGGTTTTATTTCCCATCTGGCAGACAATCCTCATCTCTGGGTATTACGTTCCCTCACGAAATTCTACGCCATTCCAGGTTTACGCCTGGGCTACCTGATGAGCAGTGATGTCGCGAAGGTTCAGCTAATGCGTGAACGGCAGATGCCCTGGTCGATTAATGCATTTGCCGCACTGGCCGCAGAGGTGGTGTTAAAGGATAAGGCTTATCAGCAGGCAAGCTGGGCGTGGTTGAATACCGAGAGGCCGCGTTTATATCAGGCGTTGCAAGCGATAAAAGGGCTGAGCATCTGGCCTGGTGTCGCCAATTATCTGTTTCTTCGTTGCGATGTACCGGAAATTGATCTGCAACGGGCACTACTGGAAAAACAGATTTTGATCCGTAGCTGCGCGAATTATCCCGGGCTGGATAACCGCTATTATCGTGTTGCAGTGCGTAGCGCTCAAGAGAACGATGTGTTGATTACGGCTATGCAGGCGGTGTTTAACGATACAGGTCTTGCAGCCTGATGTAGTCCAGGACGCTGGCTGGAAGTAAATCATCGCAGGCCTCGCCGTTTTCCAGCCTCTCGCGGATGAGTGTGGCGGAAATGTTAAACCAGGGTGTCTCCGCCAGGTAGATTTTTCCGGCCGGTAGAGTATGCAGATCGTCGGCATTTTGCGTCAGGTGAGCTTCCAGCCATCGCTGGTCTTTCTCGTCCGCCATGGTGAGTGGGTACCCAGGTCTGCGGCAGACAATCAGGTGGCTGTTGCTCAGAATAGTTTCGTAATCGTGCCATGTAGGGAAACTCAGCAACGAATCCTGCCCAATGATAAACGCCAGAGAACGCACGGGGCCTTGTTCTTGTCGCCATGCAGCTAATGTTTGTGCCGTGTAAGACGGTGATTCACGTCTGAGCTCCCGCTCATCCAGAGAAAATAGCGGTTTATCAGCGATAGCCAGCTCGACCATTCGCTTACGTTGTGCACTGTTTGCCTCAGGCTGAGGGCGGTGGGGAGGGACATTGTTGGGCATAATGATAACCCGTGACAAGCCGATAAGATTTGCCAGCGCTTCTACCGGTTTGAGGTGTCCATAATGGACGGGATCGAATGTGCCACCAAAGAGTGCCTGCAACTGATTCATTTCAACCATCAATAAAAACGTCAGCCAGCGCCTTATGACAGAGTAGCAGAGAAAGGCTTTCCAGCTCTGCCCAGACCGACTGACCAAAATCCTGTTTCACAATCAACTCAATTCGCCCCAGCAAATGTACCGCCTGGCGTAACTGATCGTGGCTCAAACGCTGGAGGGCATCGCCCGTGATTCCTCGGCGGTTTTGCCAGATACGGTGTCTATCAAACAGCGTACGCAATGGCGTGCTGACTGACTGGCGTTTAATGTTGACCAGCAGCAACAGCTCCCGCTGTATGGTACGCAGCAAAATGACCGGTTCACAGGCCTCAAGCCTGAGCTGACGCAGTACGTGAAGTGCGCGTTTACTCTTTCCAGCAAGCAAGGCATCTACCCAGTGGAAGGGGGTAAAGTGTGCTGCATCGTTAACAGCCTGCTCAACGCGTGGCAGCGTCAATTTTCCATCAGGAAAGAGCAGTGCCAGTCTTTCCAGCGCCTGGGCGGCTGCCAGTAAATTGCCTTCATAACAGTAGCAAAGCAGCTGATTGGCGGCATCGTCCAGTTGCAGATTGTTTTGCTTCGCCCGTGCGGCGACCCAGCGGGGCAGGTTTGCCTGCTCCGGCGTCTGGCAACTGACACAAACACTGCGATTCGCCAGAGCGGTATACCAGACGGCATTCTCTTGCGCTTTGGTGAGTTTGTTCCCACGCACAATCAACATGAGATCGTCATGCAGCAAACTCACCAGCAGCGCCAGCCGTTCATTTAATCGCCGCATTAGGCCCATTTTCAGGTAACTGGAGCGTGAGCGTCTGGCGACTGGCAAACAGGCTGAGCGCCTGACAGATTGAATAAATTGCATCCCAGTCGGTGCTGTTATCGATTACGTAAGTATGGTGTTCGGTAAAGCCTTGTGCAGATGCCGCCTTGCGCACCACATCCTGACTTTCCTGAAGTAAAAGAGGGTCGTTACCGAGGAGTAAATACGCGGCGCGCAGCCCTTCTTTGAGCTGCGCGCCGAGTTGTTCCGGATACAGCTTAAGCATCAGCTACCCGGTGTCTTTGCAACACGCGGTGACGTTGTTGCTTTTTCAGTATCAGCAGCATGGATGCTTGGCAATTTGCGAATTAGCTGTTCCGCTGCCTTATCGTACATTTCCTGCACGATAATTTCCTGTTCTGCATCTTTTGCCAGCGCCGTTTGCGGGTTATCAAAGAACGAACGGTACACTTTAGTGGTCATCGGGTAAATATCATGACCTGGGATCAACACACTGGCGCTCACTGTCAGTACCAGTTGATATTCCGCAGTACGGCCGTTCTGGAATACAGACGCTGTATCACGAGCAAAGGTCACTGTACCCAGACGAAGTGACGGTACATCCTGACGCAGAGATCCTTTTTCGACCAGCTCGACACCGTTCAGACGTAACTGATTTCGCACCGCGCGGCTAAGTGGACCATTTGGATCCCCTGAGTCAAAGATCATTGTTTTCATCTCAGCCGGTACCTGCGTGGTATCACGCAAGTGCCAACCACAACCGGCGGTGAGTAACACCGCCAGAGATAACAACCATGTTGCAAGATGTCGCACGCTTCCTCCTGCGCTTAGCCAACGACCAGATTAAGCAGTTTGCCCGGTACGTATATAACTTTACGCAGGGTAACGCCATCAAGATATTTTGCGACCAGAGGTTCCTGGCCCGCGCGTTCGCGAACCTGGTCTTCGGTTGCATCAACCGCAACAGTAATTTTACCACGCACTTTGCCATTCACCTGAACAACGACCAGCGTCGTGTCTTCTACCATCGCGGCATCATCAGCAACAGGCCATGGCGCGTTGTCGATGTCGCCTTCACCTTTCAGTTCCTGCCACAGAGTAAAGCAGACGTGCGGGGTGAACGGGTTGAGCATACGAACCACTGCCAGCAGCGCTTCCTGCAGCAGTGCGCGGTCTTGCTCGCTGTCCTGCGGAGCTTTCGCCAGCTTGTTCATCAGTTCCATAATCGCAGCAATCGCGGTATTAAAGGTCTGACGGCGACCAATATCATCGGTCACTTTGGCGATAGTTTTGTGAACATCGCGGCGCAGGGCTTTCTGATCTTCATTCAGTGCAGCCACATCCAGTTGCGCCGCTGAACCCTGAGAGCTGAGTTCGTAAACCAGCTTCCAGACACGTTTCAGGAAGCGGTTCGCCCCTTCAACGCCTGATTCCTGCCATTCCAGCGTCATGTCTGCCGGGGAAGCGAACATCATAAACAGACGAACGGTATCCGCGCCGTAACGTTCAACCATTTCCTGCGGGTCGATACCGTTGTTTTTCGACTTGGACATTTTGCTCATGCCGGTATACACCAGTTCATGGCCTGCTTCGTCTTTCGCTTTAATGATGCGACCTTTTTCGTCGCGCTCAACGATGGCATCTTTCGGAGAAACCCAGTTACGCTCGCCGCTTTCGCCAACGTAATAGAAGGCATCTGCCAGTACCATGCCCTGGCACAGCAGCTGTTTAGCCGGTTCATCAGAGTTAACCAGACCTGCATCACGCATCAGTTTGTGGAAGAAGCGGAAGTAGAGCAGGTGCATGATGGCGTGTTCAATACCACCGATATAGATATCTACCGGTAGCCAGTAGTTGGCCGCTTTTGAATCCAGCATGCCTTCTTTGTGCTGCGGGCAGGTGTAGCGTGCGTAGTACCAGGACGACTCCATAAAGGTGTCGAAGGTATCCGTTTCACGCAGCGCAGGCTGACCGTTGACGGTGGTTTTTGCCCACTCCGGATCGGCTTTTATTGGGCTGGTGATACCGTCCATGACCACATCTTCCGGCAGGATAACCGGCAGTTGATCTTCTGGCGTTGGCACTACAGTACCGTCTTCCAGCGTCACCATCGGGATCGGCGCACCCCAGTAGCGCTGACGGGAAACCCCCCAGTCACGCAGACGATAGTTAACTTTACGCTCACCTACACCTTGTGCCGCCAGTTTGTCAGCAATGGCGTTAAAACCTTCTTCGAAGGTCAGGCCGCTGAACTCGCCGGAGTTAAACAGAGTGCCTTTTTCGGTCAATGCCTGGGCAGAGAGGTCAGGTTCAGAACCGTCGGCTGCCAGGATAACGCCTTTAATCGGCAGGCTATATTTGCTGGCAAATTCGTAGTCGCGCTGATCGTGGCCTGGAACGGCCATGACCGCACCGGTGCCGTACTCCATCAGGACGAAGTTAGCTGCCCAGACAGGAATCTCTTCACCGGTTAATGGGTGAACCGCTTTAAAGCCGGTATCAACGCCTTTTTTCTCCATGGTCGCCATATCGGCTTCAGCCACTTTGGTGTTGCGGCATTCGTCGATGAAGGCAGCCAGTTCAGCGTTGTTTGCCGCAGCTTTTTGTGCCAGCGGGTGACCAGCAGCAACGGCCAGGTAGGTCGCGCCCATGAAGGTATCCGGGCGAGTGGTGTAAACGGTCAGCGTTTTGTCATAGCCATTGACGTTGAAGGTGATTTCTACGCCTTCAGAACGGCCAATCCAGTTACGCTGCATGGTTTTCACCGTGTCAGGCCACTGATCCATATGATCGAGGTCATTCAACAACTCTTCAGCGTAGGCGGTGATTTTAATAAACCACTGCGGGATCTCTTTACGCTCAACTTTGGTGTCACAACGCCAGCAGCAGCCGTCGATAACCTGTTCGTTCGCCAGTACAGTCTGGTCGTTAGGGCACCAGTTGACCGCGGAGGTCTTCTTGTACACCAGGCCTTTTTTGTACAGCTCGGTGAAGAACTTCTGCTCCCAACGGTAGTATTCAGGCGTACAGGTTGCCAGCTCGCGGCTCCAGTCATAACCGAAGCCCAGCATTTTGAGCTGGTTTTTCATGTATGCGATGTTGTCGTAGGTCCACGGAGCCGGAGCGGTGTTGTTTTTAACCGCTGCACCTTCAGCAGGCAGGCCAAATGCATCCCAACCAATCGGCTGAAGGACGTTTTTGCCCAACATGCGCTGGTAGCGAGAGATCACATCACCGATGGTGTAGTTACGCACGTGCCCCATGTGTAGTCGACCAGAAGGATAGGGAAGCATCGACAGGCAGTAATACTTCTCTTTGCTCTCGTCTTCAGTTACTTCGAAGGTGCGCTTCTCTTCCCAGTGAAGCTGTACTTTGGATTCTATCTCTTCCGGGCGATATTGCTCTTGCATGGCAGCCAGTGGTCCTGTTTTCGATACGGCTACAAATGTAGCGTTATTACGTGGTTTTTCAGATCCGCATAGCATAGCCCAAACGCCAACGTCAAAACAGCCTTTCGCACATTAAGCCTGAGAAAAGCGCAGACCTGAATTTACGCACTCTGTGGGGTAATTGACAAAGTGAGCAAAAAATAACGTCTATTATTAGAACAGGTTAACGACCCGGGAGATGAAACGATGAACAAGGTTGCTCAATTTTACCGCGAACTGGTTGCGACATTAACGGAACGGCTACGTAATGGTGAAAGGGATATCGACGCGCTGGTGGAGCAGGCAAGGCTCAGGGTCAGTCAGACCGGGGAATTAACACGCACCGAAATTGACGAGCTGACGCGAGCGGTGCGCCGTGACCTGGAAGAGTTTGCCCGCAGCTACGAAGAAAGCCAGGACGAAGTGACAGACAGCGTATTTATGCGTGTCATTAAAGAAAGCCTCTGGCAGGAGCTGGCGGATATCACCGATAAAACTCAGCTTGAGTGGCGCGAAGTGTTCCAGGATTTGAATCATCACGGCGTTTACCACAGTGGTGAAGTGGTGGGGTTGGGCAATCTGGTCTGCGAGAAATGCCATTTCCATCTGGCTATCTACACACCTGATGTGTTGCCGCTTTGCCCGAAATGTGGGCACGACCAGTTTCAGCGCAGGCCGTTTGAGCCCTAGGTAAAAGCAAAACGACAACGTCAGTTGTCGTTTTTAGTGTTTGCTCCCTCTCCCCGTGGGAGAGGGCATCAGGCTGTACTATAGAATGTCAAACGTTCCGCCAGCAAATCCGCAAACCCTTGACGATCCACGTCGACCATCACAGTGGTATTGGGCGCATTGCCGGCCAGGAAATAGTAATCGACGACCGTCATCCCCTGAGTATATTTGCCCTGGGTTTCCACACCACCCCAACGTTCCACATGACCCGGATCACAATCAAGAAGAATGGACTGGACCATAGCAACTCCTTGTTAGCATAGATTGTGTGACAAGGGTAAAAACGTTGATGCAATTGAGACGAGAAGTGAAGAGTTAAAGCGTGATGAGACGCGCACTCAGGCGAATGCGCGTCGGAAAAATTAATGCAGGATTTTAGCGAGGAAGTCTTTGGCACGATCGGATTTCGGGTTAGCAAAGAACTCTTCTTTGGGCGAGTCTTCAACAATTTTCCCTTCATCCATAAAAATAACCCTGTGTGCGACTTTACGGGCAAAGCCCATTTCGTGGGTCACTACCATCATGGTCATGCCTTCGTTCGCCAGTTCAACCATGACGTCGAGAACCTCGTTGATCATCTCAGGATCGAGCGCTGAGGTGGGTTCATCGAACAGCATCGCAACCGGGTCCATGCAAAGCGCACGGGCAATGGCGACGCGCTGTTGCTGGCCGCCGGAGAGCTGCGCCGGGAATTTATTGGCATGTGCTGATAGCCCAACACGATCCAGCAATTTCAACCCTTTTTCACGGGCCGCGGCCTTGTCGCGCTTAAGTACTTTGACCTGCGCCAGCGTCAGATTTTCAATGATAGACAGGTGAGGGAAAAGCTCAAAATGTTGGAATACCATCCCGACGCGGGAACGCAATTTGGCCAGATCGGTTTTTTTATCGTTCACCGATGTACCATTCACTTCGATATCGCCTTTCTGCACCGGCTCCAGGCCATTGACCGTTTTGATAAGCGTAGATTTGCCCGAGCCGGACGGCCCGCAGACCACCACTACTTCACCTTTTTTCACTTCGGTCGAGCAGTCGGTCAGCACCTGAAAGTGACCATACCATTTAGAAACATTTTTCAGGGTAATCATTAAACAGTCCTTCTTTTCAAATAGCTGACCAACAACGAGGCACTGAGGCTAATCGCAAAATAAACGGCGCCGGCAAACAGGATCATTTCGACCTGGGTACCGTCACGCTCGCCAATGGTGGAGGCGGTACGGAAGAAGTCCGCAAGGCTTAACACGTACACCAGTGAGGTATCCTGGAACAGAACAATCCCCTGAGTAAGCAGCAGCGGGACCATGGCACGGAATGCCTGTGGCAAAATAATCAGTTTCATGGATTGCCAGTGCGTCATCCCCAGCGCCAGCGCTGCGCTGGATTGCCCACGGGAGATACTCTGGATACCAGCACGAATAATTTCAGAATAATAGGCCGCTTCGAACATGGAGAACGCGACCATGGCGGAAATCAGACGGATATCAGATTTCGGCGACAGGCCAAGTACGTTTTGCAGTAACCCGGGCACAATCAGATAGAACCAAAGCAGCACCATCACCAGCGGGATAGAACGGAAAATGTTGACGTAAGCTTTTGCAAACCATGCAATGGGCGCAAAGCTGGACAGGCGCATCACCGCCAGTAATGTTCCCCATACGATGCCAAAGATCACGGCAGTAACGGTAATTTTTAGGGTGATGACCAGACCTGCCATTAAATAAGGCAGTGAAGGGACAATCGAACTCCAGTCAAACTCGTACATTATTTGCCTCCCATATTGCCTGGCAGGCGAATCTTACGTTCGACCAGGTTCATCACGATCATGATGAAGGCGTTAATCAACACATAGGCGACAGTGATCGCGGTGAAAGATTCCCAGGCATGTGCTGAGTAATCCAGCAGCTTACCGGCCTGCGCGGCCATATCAACCAGACCGATGGTGGAGGCGATGGCCGAGTTTTTTACCAGGTTCATCATCTCGGAGGTCATCGGCGGCACAATCACGCGATAGGCGTTAGGTAGCAGCACATAGCGGTAGGCTTGTGGCAGCGTTAAACCCATCGCCAGTGCGGCGTTTTTCTGACCGCGCGGCAGCGATTGAATGGCCGCACGAACCTGTTCGCACACGCGCGCAGCCGTAAACAGGCCAAGACAAATCATCGACGATAAGAAGAACTGAATGTTCGGATCTAACTCGGATTTAAACCACATGCCGAGATCTTCAGGCAGCAGTTCGGGTACCACCAGATACCAGGTGAAGAATTGCACAATCAGCGGAACGTTACGGAACAGTTCCACGTAGCAGGTACCGATACCTGACAGGAAACGATTGGGAACGGTGCGCAGGATGCCAAACAGCGAGCCAACCAGGAAAGCGATGATCCAGGCGGTAATCGACAAGGCGATCGTGACCTGAAAACCGCTCCATAGCCAACCCAGATAGGTAGTGTTGCCGAACGGGGCTTGTTGCAGGAATATTCCCCAGTTCCAGTCTATGGACATAAATCTACTCCGGAAAAAAAAGGGTAGCAGCGCTACCCTCGAAGATTGTATGAAGAGCTAGTGTTCGCGCTGAATGGGGAACGACCATTCAACGTATAGTCTGTCCGCGCTACTTCGACAATCGAGAGGGCAGGATAAACCCGCCCCTAATGGTTTTAATTAGTTCAGAGCTTTGTCATTCGGTTCTTTGAACAGGGCTTTCATCTCGTCAGAGAGTGCGAAATTCAGGTTCAGGTTTTTCGGTGGGATTGGGTTTTTGAACCACTTATCAAACCATTTTGCTGCTTCACCGGAAGTCTGTGCTTGTGCGATGGTGTCATCCATCAGCTTTTTGAATTCCGGATCGTCTTTACGCAGCATACAGCCGTAGGCTTCCTGAGACTGCGGTTTGCCCACGATGTCCCAGTTATCCGCTTTCTTCGCTTTTGCACGTTCGCCGGCCAGCAGGGCATCATCCATCATAAACGCAACGGCACGGCCGCTTTCCAGTGTACGGAAAGAGTCACCATGGTCTTTCGCACTGATGATACGCATGTCCATTTTCTGTTCATCGTTCAGTTTGTGCAGCAGGATCTCAGAGGTGGTACCGGAGGTCACGACCACCGCTTTGCCTTTAAGGTCTGGGAAATCTTTAATTTCGCCACCTTTTTTGGTCAGCAGTCGCGTGCCAACAACAAAGATGGTGTCAGAGAACGCGGCTTGTTTTTGACGTTCGAGGTTGTTAGTGGTGGAACCACATTCAAAGTCAAAGGTGCCGTTTTGCAGCAGTGGAATACGGTTCTGAGAGGTGATTGGAATCAGTTTGACTTCAAGATCGGGTTTGTTGAGCTTTTTCTTCACAGCTTCAACAATGGCGTTGGAGTAATCCTGGGAGTAACCCACGACTTTTTGTTCATTGTTGTAATAGGAGAACGGTACGGAAGATTCACGGTGTCCGACCACGATCACGCCGTTTTTGGCAATTTTTTCCAGCGTAGCTTGTTGCGCTGCTGCCGCATCGGCAGGTTTAGCTTCATCAGCGGCATGTGCCAGACCGGCAGACATTCCCATCACCAGCATGGCGGTGGCCAGTTTACGTAATTGCATATCCAACTCCTTTATCGTCGCGCCAGAGACGCATTGATACCCATTGTGAGTGTTGTGTTTGTTATATCCTGCTGCTATTGCGTGCAGTGTTGTGTGCTTTTGTTAGCATTTAGTTTGGCTTAATGTAAAGATTTTGCTGCGCTATTGTTTGTTTTTGCGAACTGCACCGCACCGTTTAAAGGCAAAAATCTTTCAATGCACCATTATGGTGCTGCATGCGATCCGTTATGGTGCGACCAGGTTATGCATCCATAAAGATCACAGGCACCTGAATTTATTAAGCAATTGATATGCCAGAAATGGCTTTAGGGGAAATTTACAACAAGAAACCCTCTCAGAAGCTGAGAGGGTCGAAGGTGTGAATTATTTGCGACGCTGTCTCAGACTCATGATAAGGGCACCAAAGCCAAACAGACTGGTCAAGACCCATAGCGGCCAGTTGCCCATTTGTGCATAAGGGGTCAGCCCAGACGTCGGTGTCACTTTGGTCGTCAGCACTTCACGGGTGAATTGTGGAATCATCGCCTGAATTTCACCTTCCGGACCAATCACTGCTGTGATGCCGTTATTGGTGCTACGCAGTAATGGACGAGCAAGTTCCAGCGAACGCATACGTGCCATCTGGAAGTGCTGCCACGGGCCGATGGATTTACCAAACCAGGCATCGTTAGAGATAGTCAGCAGGAAATCAGTGTCCGGACGGAAGTTATCCCGCACTTGTTCACCGAGGATAATCTCGTAGCAGATAGCCGGGGTCAGTTTTAAACCATGCGCTACTAGCTGCGGTTGAACATACGGTCCACGACTGAACGACGACATCGGCAGGTCAAAGAACGGAGCCAATGGTCGCAGGATGCTTTCCAGCGGCACAAACTCACCAAATGGCACCAGATGGTTCTTGTTGTAACGGTCGGTGGAGTTGTAGCTGTATGGGTTGTCTTTGCCCAAAGTAATGATGGTGTTGTAGGTGTCGTAGCGGTTCTGCTGGTTAAGACGCGCATCGACGATCCCGGTGATGAGTGAACTGTTGTTCGACTGCATCAACCCGTCAATCATCCCCAGATAACGCTGCTGGTTGATTTCCAAATCCGAAATTGCTGATTCCGGCCAGATGATCAACTGTGATTTGCCCATCACCGACTCGCTGGCGTTGAGATAGACCTTAAGCGTCTCCAGCAGTTGCCCTTCATCCCACTTAACCGACTGCGGGATGTTGCCTTGCACCAGAGAAACCTGAGTGGCTCTTTCCGGCAGCAGTTGATACCACTGGATATAACGCAGGGGGAAGGGAAGAGCAAAGAGTACCAGTGCAATAATGAATGGGCGCCATGAACGTCTTGTCGCTGCCAGAACCAGCAAACCGCTCACTGCCATCAGCAGGAAGGTAATTGCTTCGACGCCCAATACGGGAGCCAGCCCTTTCAGGGGGCCATCAATCTGGCTGTAACCGAACTGAAGCCACGGGAAGCCTGTCAGGACCCAGCCGCGCAAAAACTCGCTGAGTTGCCAGATAACCGGGGCGGCAACAGCCAGGCGTAGCCAGTTGGTTTTCGGCCATAATCGAGACAGTACACCGGCAAACAGGCCAGTATAGAGCGACAGGTAGGCCGCCAGTAGTACGACCAGGAAGACGTTGACCGGGCCAGGCATTCCGCCAAACTGCGCGATGCTCACATACACCCAATGTACACCAGAACCAAACAGGCCCATCCCCCAGAAATAGCCAATTGCGGCAGCCTGAACGGGGCGGCGGTTAAGGGTGAGCGCTTGCAAACCCATCAACGAGATGAGCGCGGCAGGCCAGATGTCATAAGGAGAAAAAGCCAGCGTTCCGCTGGCTCCGAATAGCAGCGCCAGCAGCAGACGTACGCGCTGGCGTTCAAACAAGGGGGCAAATGCCATTTAGGTTATTCGTCCAGTTTCGGTTCGGGGGAATCGTCCGGTATTTTGACATGAACCTGAATGATACGTCGACTGTCGGCCATGGCGACCTTAAATTGGTAACCATCGATATCAATAGATTCGCCACGTGCAGGTAAGTGACCAAAGGCCTGCATCACCAGCCCACCGATGGTGTCGACTTCGTCATCACTGAAGTGTGTGCCGAAGGTTTCATTGAAATCTTCAATCGGCGCAAGGGCACGCACAGTCCAGGTATGACGGCTGAGTTGACGGAAATCGATATCCTCTTCTTCGTCGTATTCGTCTTCGATTTCGCCGACGATGAGTTCGAGAATATCTTCAATAGTGACCAGCCCGGACACGCCGCCAAATTCATCGATTACAATCGCCATATGGTAGCGTTGTGAACGGAACTCTTTGAGCATACGGTCAACCCGTTTGCTTTCCGGGACGACAACAGCCTGACGCAAGACTTTTTCCATGCTGAAAGCTTCGGCATCGCTACGCATAAACGGCAGCAGATCTTTAGCCATCAGGATCCCTTCGATGTGATCCTTGTCTTCGCTAATGACCGGGAAACGCGAGTGCGCAGATTCGATAATGACATCGAGACATTCATCAAGGGTCTGGTTGCGTTTCAGGGTGATCATTTGCGAGCGGGGAATCATGATGTCGCGGACGCGCTGGTCTGCGATGTCCATCACCCCTTCGAGCATTTCACGCGTATCCTGATCGATAAGCTCGTTTTGCCCGGAATCACGGATCAGTGCGAGTAAATCATCCCGGTTTTTGGGTTCACCGTGGAAGAGTTGGCTCAGTAAAAGGGAGAAAAAGCCCTTTTTGTTAGCAAGGTTGTCACTACTGTGTGAGTTGTCGTCGCTCATGGCGTCGTTTGGGTTCTCATGTGAGTTAAAAAATAGCCGTCACGCGTAAACTCAGCGCTGACGGCATACTACTCCCGCGCGCCAGGTCACTGGCGCAGGGGGTTATTCCTTTTCGGCAATGTACGGATCCTCATAGCCCAGAGCAAGCATTATCTCTGTTTCGAGGCCTTCCATCTCTTCCGCTTCGTCATCTTCGATATGGTCATATCCGAGCAGGTGTAAACTGCCGTGGATAACCATGTGCGCCCAGTGTGCCTCCAGCGGTTTGCCCTGTTCTATGGCTTCCTGCTCTACCACCTGACGGCAAATAATTAAATCTCCCAGCAGCGGCAGTTCAATGCCCGGAGGCGCTTCGAACGGGAAAGAGAGCACATTGGTCGATTTATCTTTTCCGCGATAGGTCAGGTTTAACTCATGGCTTTCGGCCTCATCCACCAGACGGATGGTGACTTCTGCTTCTTCCTGGAACTGTGGGATAACCGCGTCCAGCCAGCCCTGAAACTGGGCTTCTTGTGGCAGACCGCTGTTATCTTCACAGGCCAGCTGTAAATCGAGGATCACCTGACTCATTTTTGCTCATGCTCCTGGGCTTCGCGTTTACGCTCGACGGCTTGTTCCGCCTTGCGTTTTTGATCGGCTTCTTCCCACGCTTCGTAAGCATCCACGATGCGTGCGACAACAGGATGACGGACGACGTCTTCACTGTGGAAAAAGTTAAAACTGATTTCGTCGACGTTCGACAGCACTTCAATCGCATGGCGCAGGCCAGATTTCATGTGGCGAGGCAGGTCAATTTGCGTTACATCACCGGTGATCACCGCTCTGGAGTTGAAGCCAATACGGGTCAGGAACATCTTCATCTGTTCGATGGTGGTGTTCTGGCTTTCATCAAGAATAATGAAGGCATCATTGAGCGTACGACCACGCATGTAGGCCAATGGCGCAACTTCAATCACGTTGCGCTCAATCAGCTTCTCGACTTTTTCAAAGCCCAGCATCTCAAACAGCGCGTCATACAATGGGCGCAGATAAGGGTCGACTTTCTGGCTCAAATCGCCAGGCAGGAAGCCCAGCTTTTCACCCGCTTCTACCGCCGGACGGGTCAGCAGAATACGACGAATGTCCTGACGCTCCAGCGCATCAACCGCAGCTGCAACCGCCAGATAGGTTTTACCGGTACCGGCAGGGCCGACGCCAAAGGTGATGTCGTGATCGAGAATGTTGGCGATGTACTGCGCCTGATTCGGTGTACGCGGTTTAATCACACCGCGCTTGGTTTTGATATGGATGGCTTTGCCGTACTCCGGCACGCTTTCTGCGCTCTGCTCGAGCACACGGGCTTCTTTAATAGCCAGATGGATTTTTTCCGGTTCAATGTCCTGCGTTTGTCCGCGCATCGGTGCGGTATCAACATACAAATTCAGCAGAATATCGGCTGCTGCATTGACGCAAATCGGACGTCCGGTGAGTTTGAAATGGTTATCGCGACGGTTAATTTCGATGCCCAGTCGCCGCTCCAGTTGTTTGATGTTGTCATCAAACGGTCCACACAGGCTCAGCAGGCGAGCGTTGTCCGCTGGCTCAAGGGTGATGTCACGCGTATCTATATTCAAACTGTTCCTCTTATCTATGGAATGCCGGTTGGGCTGCACTTATCTGCTATGTGGCCATAAGCCTTTCAGAGAATTATTCACGCCACGGAATAAAGGCGCAAGCACTGGAAGATATATGGGGGGATTTAAGAGGAAAATCAAGGCCTGCCGCTGGGGCAGGCCGAGAGGATTACGGCTGATAAAAACTGACGCCAGCCTCATTTTCTTTACGGGTGCGGGCAATGACAGACGCCGGGGAGTGCACAACGCGCAGCCCCATTTCTGCTTCGGTTCGCACCACGGTGCCGCGCAGGGAGTTGGTCAGCACTTCTGTAATTTCGACATCCACAAATTTGCCAACCATGTCCGGAGTGCCTTCGAAGTTCACCACGCGGTTATTCTCAGTGCGTCCGGTCAGTTCCATCAAACTCTTGCGGGAGGTCCCTTCCACCAGGATACGCTGTGTGGTGCCCAACATCCGGCGGCTCCAGGCGGTAGCCTGCTGAGTGATGCGCTCCTGCAAAATATAGAGGCGCTGTTTTTTATCCTCTTCCGGCACATCGTCAACCATATCCGCAGCAGGTGTCCCCGGACGCGCTGAGAAGACAAAGCTGTAGCTCACATCAAAATTAATCTCAGCAATCAGCTTCATAGTCTGCTCAAAATCCTGCACCGTTTCGCCAGGGAAACCGACGATGAAGTCAGAACTGATTTGAATTTCCGGGCAGGCGGCGCGCAGCTTACGAATCGTGGACTTGTATTCCAGCGTGGTGTGCGTGCGCCCCATCAGGTTGAGTACGCGGTCAGAGCCGCTCTGTACCGGCAAGTGCAGGAAGTTCACCAGTTCCGGCGTATCCCGATAGACATCAATGATGTCGTCAGTAAATTCAATCGGATGGCTGGTGGTATAGCGGATGCGGTCAATACCGTCGATGGCCGCTACGAGGCGCAGAAGCTCAGCAAATGAACCGGTACTGCCATCGTAATTCTCACCGCGCCAGGCGTTAACGTTCTGGCCCAGCAGGTTGACTTCACGAACGCCCTGCGCAGCAAGCTGAGCGATTTCGAACAGAATATCATCGCTTGGGCGACTGACCTCTTCACCGCGGGTGTAGGGCACTACGCAGTAGGTGCAGTATTTATTGCAGCCTTCCATGATGGACACAAATGCAGTGGGGCCATCGGCACGCGGTTCAGGCAGACGGTCAAATTTTTCGATTTCCGGGAAACTGACGTCAACCACCGGGCTGCGATTGCCGCGCACTGAGTTGATCATCTCCGGCAGACGATGCAGCGTTTGCGGGCCAAAAATAATGTCAACGTAGTGGGCGCGCTGGCGAATAAGCTTCCCTTCCTGGGACGCTACGCAGCCGCCAACACCAATGATCAGGTCGGGATTTTTCTCTTTGAGTAATTTCCAGCGGCCTAACTGATGGAAAACTTTTTCCTGAGCCTTCTCGCGTATAGAGCAGGTATTAAGCAGCAGCACATCCGCTTCTTCTGCTACATCGGTCAGTTGATACCCGTGAGTGGCATCCAGCAGATCGGCCATCTTTGATGAATCGTATTCGTTCATCTGACAGCCCCAGGTTTTAATGTGGAGTTTTTTTGTCATCGACTTGCTCACGCTTAAAGTTGGTATACCCCGATTCTTGTAATTTGCAGCCAACGCATCGGTGATGCGAAGTGTGATGGGTATAACGCCATAAATGGAGGGGGAATAGTGTAATGCTTTGGTTGCGTGCTGACCAGTATGACGCTTGTCAGCCTCAAGCTGGCAAAAATCCGGTAAACTTAAGGGATTCTCGTTAAAGGACAATGAGCCATGATTAATCAATCCACTGAGGTCGCTGTTGTCGGCGGCGGAATGGTCGGCGGGGCGCTGGCGCTGGGTCTGGCACAACACGGTTATGCTGTTACGGTGATTGAGCATAATGCGCCGCCCGTCTTCAGAGCGGATGCGCAACCTGATGTGCGTATTTCTGCCATTAGTGCGTCGTCGGTAGCCTTGTTGAGAGGGCTGGGCGTTTGGGAGAGTATCCAGGCGATGCGATGTCATCCTTACCGGCGGCTGGAGACCTGGGAGTGGGAAAACGCTCACGTCGTCTTTGATGCACGTGAATTAAAGCTCCCTTTGCTCGGCTATATGGTGGAAAACAATGTACTGCAGCGTGCCTTGTGGGAGGCGCTCGATGCGCATCCGCAGGTGACTCTTCGTACTCCGGCCGTGCTCAGTACTATCGATTTTCATCACGACAGCCACGAACTGACTTTTGATAACGGTGACATGTTATCCGCAAAACTGGTGATTGGCGCCGATGGGGCTAACTCTCGGGTCAGACAATCCGCGGGTATTGGCATTCATGCCTGGCAGTATCAGCAATCCTGCATGCTTATCACCGTTGAATGTGAACAGGATCCGGGCGACAGCACCTGGCAACACTTTACGCCGAATGGACCGCATGCCTTCCTGCCGCTGTTTGATAAGTGGGCATCGCTGGTGTGGTACGACACGCCTGCCCGGATTCGCCAGTTACAATCTCTGACCATGCCACAGCTTCAGACAGAAATTGAGCGTCATTTCCCCGCGCGTTTAGGACGCGTCACGCCTGTTGCTGCCGGGGCCTTCCCACTGGCGCGCCGCCACGCTTTGCAATATGCCCGTCAGGGGCTGGCACTGGTGGGCGATGCTGCCCATACCATACATCCTCTGGCGGGGCAGGGTGTTAACCTGGGATACCGCGATGTGGACTGTTTGCTGGATGTGTTAACGCGGGCGCGCAGCCACGGTGAAGCCTGGGCCAGCCACCAGGTGCTTAAACGCTACCAGTCGCGCCGAATGGCAGATAATTTCGTCATGCAAAGCGGCATGGATGTGTTCTACGCCGGATTCAGTAACACACTTGGGCCGGTGCGTATTTTGCGAAATCTCGGTTTGATGGCGGCAGAACGTGCGGGTGTGCTGAAACGGCAGGCTTTAAAATATGCGTTAGGTCTGTAACAACTGAGGCCTCTTACTTTGTGGGAGGCTTCAGTTTTATTTTCAGAATGCAGAAAAGTAAAAAGCCCGCCGAAGCGAGCTTTTTACTTTTTAAGTGGCTGGGGTACAAGGATTCGAACCTCGGATGGCGGAATCAGAATCCGCTGCCTTACCGCTTGGCGATACCCCAATAGCGTGAAATTTTACGCATTAATCATAAAACTTCAACTACTGTGCGTTTACCCGAAAGCAAACGACTTTTTGAAATTGGCTGGGGTACAAGGATTCGAACCTCGGATGGCGGAATCAGAATCCGCTGCCTTACCGCTTGGCGATACCCCAATAATTCTTTTCTTCATGCACCGCTGAAAACAGCGATACGTTAAATCTTTAATGGTGGCTACGACGGGATTCGAACCTGTGACCCCATCATTATGAGTGATGTGCTCTAACCAACTGAGCTACGTAGCCAGACTGCTTTCTTCGATGGCTGGGGTACCTGGATTCGAACCAGGGAATGCCGGTATCAAAAACCGGTGCCTTACCGCTTGGCGATACCCCAAAAACCGCGGAGAACCGCTTACTCGAAGAAATATGGCTGGGGTACCTGGATTCGAACCAGGGAATGCCGGTATCAAAAACCGGTGCCTTACCGCTTGGCGATACCCCATCCGTGCAACGCGTACTGGTGAATGGTGCGGGAGGCGAGACTTGAACTCGCACACCTTGCGGCGCCAGAACCTAAATCTGGTGCGTCTACCAATTTCGCCACTCCCGCAAAAAAGATGGTGGCTACGACGGGATTCGAACCTGTGACCCCATCATTATGAGTGATGTGCTCTAACCAACTGAGCTACGTAGCCATCTTTTTTTCGCGTTACCTTATCGGCGTTGCGGGGCGCATTATGCGTATTGGGCCTGGCAGCGTCAATACCTTTTTCATCGAAAATTGCCGTAATGTGACTGTTTGGTTAGGTTGCGAACAGCCTGGCGCATAATTCGGCAATTATTGGTTATTTATCGCTTTTGTGCCCTAAATCGGGCATTGAAACGAAAACAGGCCCCGAAGGGCCTGTAACGATAACAAGAGGTTATTTATAAGCAGACTGGTGAACGCCGACTGCGCGACCTGATGGATCGTTCATGGATTTGAACGATTCATCCCATTCAATGGCTTTTGCTGACGAGCAGGCCACGGATGGGCCACCAGGGACACATTCGGCGGCGCTTTGCAGTGGGAACAGCTCTTCAAATACTTCACGGTACAGATAGGCTTCTTTCGAACCCGGTGTGTTGTACGGGAAACGGTAGCTTGCTGTTGCCAGTTGCTGGTCGCTGACTTGCTGAGCCGCTACTTCTTTCAGCGTGTCGATCCAGCTGTAGCCAACACCGTCAGAGAACTGCTCTTTCTGACGCCATGCCACACTTGCTGGCAGGTAGGACTCGAAACACTCACGCAGCACGTGTTTTTCCATTTTTCCGTTGCCGCACATTTTATCCTGCGGGTTGATGCGCATAGCGACATCAAGGAATTTCTTGTCCAGGAACGGCACTCGGGCTTCCACACCCCACGCTGACATGGCTTTGTTTGCACGCGCACAGTCGAACATATGCAGCGCCTGCAATTTGCGAACGGTCTCTTCGTGCAGCTCTTTTGCGTTTGGCGCTTTATGGAAGTAGAGATAGCCGCCAAAGACTTCATCAGAACCTTCACCGGACAGAACCATCTTAATGCCCATGGCTTTGATCTTACGGGACATCAAATACATCGGTGTGGAGGCACGAATTGTGGTCACATCATAGGTTTCGATGTGATAAATCACGTCGCGGATCGCGTCCAGACCTTCCTGAACGGTAAAATGAATTTCGTGGTGAACCGTACCCAGATGGTTTGCCACTTCCTGCGCGGCTTTCAGATCTGGTGCGCCTTTCAGGCCGACAGCGAAGGAGTGCAACTGCGGCCACCAGGCTTCAGAACGCTCTTCGTCTTCAACACGACGTGCTGCAAATTTCTTGGTGATGGCGGAGATCACGGAAGAGTCCAGACCGCCGGAAAGCAGTACGCCATAAGGCACATCAGACATCAGGTGGCTTTTTACGGAATCTTCCAGCGCCTGACGCAGTTCGTTTTTGTCAGTGACGTTGTCTTTAACCGCGTCGTAATCGAACCAGTCACGCTGGTAGTAAGAGCGAATTTCACCGTCTTTGCTCCACAGGTAGCTGCCTGCCGGGAACTCTTTAATCGTGCGGCAAACCGGAACCAGCGCTTTCATCTCAGAGGCAACATACATGTTGCCGTGTTCGTCATAACCCATGTAAAGCGGAATAATACCGATATGGTCACGGCCAATCAGGTAGGCATCTTTTTCCGTATCGTACAGAACGAAAGCAAACATGCCCTGGAGGTCATCCAGGAATTCCGGCCCTTTTTCCTGATAAAGCGCCAGGATGACTTCGCAGTCAGAACCGGTCTGGAAAGCGTAACGATCGCCATACTCCGCGCGCAGTGCCTGATGGTTGTAAATTTCACCGTTAACGGCCAGTGCATGTGTTTTTTGTTCGTTGTAGAGAGGCTGGGCGCCGGCGTTGACGTCGACAATCGACAAACGCTCGTGAGCGAGAATGGCTTTATCAGTTGCATAAACCCCAGACCAGTCCGGGCCGCGGTGGCGCATCAGGCGGGATAATTCCAGCGCTTTCTTACGCAATTCAACCGCGTCGGTTTTAATATCCAGTACGCCAAAAATAGAACACATAGACTTCTCCGTTACCTTCATGCATTGCAGTGTTGTGGTGTGCAGACGTCGCGTCATCGCGTTGTCTTATCGCTTGTTTAAGAAAATGCCGTAAAGAAGAGGTGTTCGCAAGCCTTTTGCCATCAGAAAAATAAAAAGCGCAATGGTGATTATGGAAAGCTGAAAAAAGAACATGAAATGAGCGCTGTTATTGACGGATTATCAATTTAAGGCGTCTTTTATTGAATTGAGGTTGTTTTGCTGTAGCTTGAAATGAAAAACCACGTCCTGAGACGTGGTTTGTATTAGATAACGTCGATTTCAGCCACCGACGGATAAATCCACGACGGGCGAAAAGGCATGCTGTCAATATCATCAAGCGTTGAGACGCCTGAGAGAACCAGGATGGTTTCCAGACCGGCCTGGAAGCCTGCCAGAATATCGGTACGTAAATTGTCACCTACAATGACGGTTTGCTCGGAATGTGCCTGCATCTTATTCAGTGCCGCACGGATGATCCACGGGCTCGGTTTACCAACATAAAATGGCTGACGACCGGAAATTTTTTCAATGCCTGCGCACAAGGCTCCACACCCAGGATAATAACCGCGCCCGTGCGTGTCCGGGTTGGTCGCGATGAAGCGGGCACCGTTAGCGACAAAGAATGCTGCTTTATGCATCATTTCCCAGTTGTAGGAGCGTGTTTCACCAACAATAACGAAGTCGGGATTGATATCGGTAATGGTGAAACCTGCTTTGTACAATTCGTGGATCAGTGCACCTTCTCCCACAACGTACGCTTTCTTGCCCTCCTGACGTTTAAGGAAATCGGCTGTTGCCATCGCAGAGGTATAGAAAACAGTGGAAGGCACATCAATGCCAGCGGAAGCAAAGCGGTTGGCGAGATCCTGGCCCGTCTGGGACGGGTAGTTGGTCAGGACAACCAGCGGCATCCCTTTTTCCAGGAGACGCGTAAGGAATTCTGCAGCGCCTGGCACAGCGACGTTATCGTGCATCAGCACGCCGTCAATATCACAGATTACGTTCTGAATGGTCATGGACTACCCGGTTCGAAAAAAGAAGCAGTAACTATACCCGCCATACTTCAAGTTGCCTATGTGTTGGCTACGTTTGAGAGCGCTTAGCTTTCCAGCAAACGTTGCAACAGCAGGCCATTTAGCATGGCGCGTTTGACCAGGGCGAAAGCGCCAATGGCGGAGCGATGATCAAGCGTAGATCGCACCACCGGAAGATTCTTGCGAAATGCCTTGAGCGACTGCGTATTGATGCAGCCCTCTATGGCCGGTAGCAAGACTTTTTCGGCTTCGACGATCTCACCGGCAATCACCACTTTTTGAGGGTTAAAGAGGTTAATCGCGATGGCAATGGTTTTACCAAGATGGCGTCCGACATGTTCAATGACTTCGCAGGCCAACGCATCACCTTTATTGGCTGCTTTACAGATGGTCTTAATGGAACAATCATCAGGCGTTAAACGGCTTTGATGGCCCTGTTGCAATAGGTGTCGCACGCGCTGCTCAATGGCAGCGTTCGCCGCAATGGTTTCCAGACAGCCAAAATTGCCGCAATGACAACGTTCGCCGAGCGGCTCAACCTGGATGTGACCAATCTCGCCGACGTTACCGTTACGGCCGATAAAGATGCGGCCATTCGAGATAATCCCGGCACCGGTTCCGCGATGCACACGCACCAGAATGGAGTCTTCACAGTCCTGACTTGCCCCAAAGTAGTGCTCAGCAAGGGCCAGACTACGAATATCGTGACCGACGAAACAGGTTAATTTGAAACGTTTTTCCAGTGCGTCTACCAGTCCCCAGTTCTCTACCTGAATATGTGGCATGTAGCGAATCACACCGCTTTCAGGGTCGACAAGGCCCGGCAGAATGACCGAAATTGCAATCAGTTCGCGAATTTTCCGCTGGCAGGATTCAATAAAGGAACTGATGGTGTTGAGTAACGCGTGCTCCAGGGTTTCCTGGGTGCGCTCGGGCAGCGGGTAATGCTCTTCTGCAAGCACTTTACTGCTCAAATCATAAAGTGTGAGCGTGGTGTCGCTGCGACCAAGACGTACGCCAATGGCCTGAAAATTGCGGGTTTCGGTGACGATGGAGATGGCGCGGCGACCACCGGTTGAAGCCTGCTGATCCACTTCTTTGATCAGGCCGCGCTCAATAAGTTGTCGCGTGATTTTCGTCACGCTGGCTGGGGCCAGTTGGCTCTGTTCGGCAATCTGAATGCGCGAAATAGGGCCAAGCTGGTCAATCAGGCGGTAAACAGCCGCGCTGTTAAGTTGTTTAACGAGGTCAACGTTACCAATTTGAGCTTGTCCGCCTGATGTCATACCTTTACTTACTCAGTGACGACCTCGTTACCATTAACGATGGTCTTGATTATTTTATAATCGCGCGTGAAAGCGGTCAGGTTCGCCACTTTGCCAGGCGCAATGCTGCCGAGTGTGTCCGCAAACCCCATCGCACGGGCAGGGTAGAGAGTCGCCATACGCAATGCTTCATCAAGCGCAATGCCTACGTGCTCAACCAAATTACTCACCCCTTCGATCATCGTCAGGGCAGAGCCACTCAGCGTACCGTTTTCATCAACGCACAATCCATTGCGGTAGTATATTGTTTTACCAGCAAAAATGAACTGGTCAATATCCGCACCTGCGGGTGCCGTTGCATCCGTCACCAGGCAAAGCTTGTCACCTTTCAGGCGTTTAGCGCTACGTACATTAACGTAATCGACATGCAGACCGTCTGCAATAATGCCGCAGTAAACATCGGCGTCATCCAGAATGGCTCCGGTCAGGCCCGGCTCACGTCCGGTGATGTACGGCATGGCATTAAATAAGTGAGTGGCAAAAGTGACACCAGCACGAAAGCCAGCCTGGGCTTCTTTTAGTGTTGCGTTGGAATGGCCCGCTGAAACCACAATCCCGGATGCTGCCAGTTTGGCGATGACTTCTGCCCCCGCAATTTCAGGAGCGAGAGTGACTTTGGTAATGACATCGGCGTTTTGGCACAGAAAGTCCACCAGTTCTGTATCAGGCTTACGCACAAAACTCGGGTTGTGCGTCCCTTTCTTAACGATATTCAGCCACGGACCTTCAAGGTGCAGACCCAGCGCCTGATGAGGATGCTTTGCCAGATAATCACGCATCACCTGAATGCCCTGTTTCATCAGGTCATCGCTGCTGGTGATAAGCGTCGGAAGGTAACTGGTACAGCCGGATTTTTCGTTGGCGCGCTGCATGATTTCCAGCGTTTTAACACTAACCGCTTCAGCCGTATCGTTGAACTGTACGCCGCCACAGCCGTTTAGCTGGACATCAATAAAACCGGGGGCAAGCATAGCGCCATGCAGGGGGCGCAGCTCGATGTCAGATGGCAATTCTGCCAACGGACAAACACGCTCAATCAGGCCATTCGCGACAATCAGCGCGTGGTCATCCAGAATTTCATGGCCGGTGAAAATGCGGCAATGGGTTAAAGCATACATAACGACCCCCGGTTAAAAAATGGGTGCCGCTCCGCAGATTGACCTTTGCGGAACGGAAACACAATTACAGACCTTTAATATTTTCAGCTTCTAATTCATTGAAATATTTCAATGTTTTAACTTTTAGTTCCATGGTGGACGGCTCGTCACACACCATGACTGCTTTCGGGTGCAGCTGCAGGCAGCTGATGGTCCACATGTGGTTGACGTTACCTTCAACTGCCGCCTGCAACGCCAGCGCTTTCTGATTACCCAATACCAGAATCATTACCTCTTCTGCATCCAGCAACGTACCCACACCCACGGTCAGGGCGTATTTTGGTACCAGGCTCACATCGCCATCAAAGAAACGTGAGTTCGCCACGCGAGTGTCATGGGTCAGGGTTTTAATACGGGTACGAGAAGCCAGCGAGGACGCAGGTTCGTTGAAGGCGATGTGACCATCGTTGCCAACGCCGCCCATAAACAGGTGAATTTTGCCATAGGAACGGATTTTTTCTTCGTATTGACGGCATTCTGCGTCAATATCCGGCGCATTGCCATCCAGCAGGTTAATATTTTCTGCCAGAATATCAACATGATCGAAGAAGTTACGGTGCATGAAGCTGTGATAGCTTTCCGGGTGCTCTTTTGGCAGCCCGACGTATTCGTCCATATTGAAGGTGACAACGTGCTGGAAACTAACCTGGCCCGCTTTGTGCATTTCAACCAGAGCTTTATAGGCAGTCAGTGGTGTGCCGCCGGTTGGCAGGCCGAGCACAAACGGACGATCTGCTGTCGGTTTGAAGGCATTGATGCGGTTAACAATATGGCGTGCAGCCCATTTGCCAACTTGTTCAGCTGTTGCCAGGGGAATCAGTCTCATTATTCACCTCTACGTTGAGTTTAAAAGTTCGCGGATTGCAAGCCAGTACTGATGTAAGCGTAATGCAGTTTTGCTCCTCAGGGGGGCAATCCGTCTTGATTTTTTTAATCATAAAATAAGTTTTGCTTGTTAGCCAGCAAAGAGGAGGGTTAATAACGATATTTGGTGACTAAAATCACAAAAAGTGTGCATTTAATTTGCGAGGCGAATTAATTTTTCACACACTTACACTGTCGTAAAAAAAGGCCGTGCTTTCAGGTTAAGTAAGACAATAAAAAATACTATGTCAGGCGCCCGGTGTGGGGTCAGAGGGGGAATAACGTGAGTCTTTTAGGTTACTTGCAAAAGGTTGGCCGCGCACTGATGGTGCCGGTTGCCACGCTGCCTGCAGCAGCAATTCTAATGGGGGTCGGCTACTGGATCGACCCGGTAAGTTGGGGTGGGGATAACGCGCTGGCGGCGCTGTTTATCCAGTCCGGCTCTGCCATCATCGATAATATGGGCGTGCTGTTTGCAGTGGGTGTTGCCTACGGTATGTCCAAAGACAAAGACGGGGCAGCCGCGCTGGCTGGCTTCGTTGGTTTCCTGGTATTAACGACGTTGTGTTCGCCAGCCGCCGTCGCCATGATCCAGAAAATCCCTGCCGATCAGGTTCCTGCCGCGTTCGGCAAGATCAAAAACCAGTTCGTTGGGATTATGGTCGGTATTATCGCTGCAGAACTGTACAACCGCTTTAGCAGTGTCGAACTGCCAAAAGCGCTGTCCTTCTTCAGTGGTCGTCGTCTGGTGCCGATTCTGACGTCATTCGTCATGATCGTTGTGGCATTCATTCTGATGTACATCTGGCCGGTCGTCTTTAGCGGTCTGGTAGGCTTTGGTGAACATATCCAGAAACTGGGCTCTGCGGGTGCGGGCATCTATGCCTTCTTTAACCGTCTGTTGATTCCGGTAGGTCTGCACCATGCGCTGAACTCCGTGTTCTGGTTTGACGTGGCGGGTATCAACGATATTCCTAACTTCCTTGGCGGCGCACAGTCTATTGCTGCAGGTAAAGCTGAAATCGGGATCACCGGTCGTTATCAGGCAGGTTTCTTCCCAATCATGATGTTCGGCCTGCCTGGCGCTGCGCTGGCTATCTACCATTGCGCCCGTCCGGAAAACAAAGCCAAAGTGCTGGGTATTATGATGGCAGGTGCGTTTGCCGCCTTCTTCACCGGCATTACCGAACCACTGGAATTCTCCTTCATGTTCGTGGCGCCAGTGCTGTACTTCATCCACGCGGTGCTGACCGGTATTTCCGTATTTATTGCTGCGACCATGCATTGGATTGCTGGCTTCGGCTTCAGTGCGGGTCTGGTAGATATGGTGCTCTCGTCACGCAACCCGCTGGCGGTTCACTGGTACATGCTTATTCTACAAGGCCTGGTGTTCTTCGCTATCTACTACGTGGTGTTCCGTTTCACTATCCAGAAATTCAACCTGCTGACCCCGGGTCGGGAACTCGCGGTTGCCGGTGATGAAGCGGATGGCCAGGATGTGAATGTCAGCACCGGGTCTGAGCAGGATGCTGTGGGTCTGGCTCGTCAGTACATTGCCGCTATCGGTGGCTCTGCTAACCTGACTGGCATTGATGCCTGTATCACTCGTCTGCGTCTGAACGTAAAAGACTCTGCGTTGGTCAATGAAGCGATGGCAAAACGTCTTGGTGCGACGGGTATTATTCGTCTGAATAAAACCAGCGTGCAGATTATCGTGGGCTTTGTGGCTGAAAAAATCGCGAATGCGATGAAAACTGCGGGTAACGTGCCAGCCGCCGACAGTGCTGCGACTGCAACTGTCGCGCCTGTTAAGCCTCAGGCAGTGCCGAATGCATCTGTTATTGCTGAACTGGTCTCGCCGATTACCGGCCAAGTTGTTTCTCTGGATGAAGTGCCAGACGAAGCATTCGCCAGCAAAGCAGTCGGTGACGGTGTGGCGATTAAGCCGACGGATAAATTTGTAGTGTCCCCGGCTGCCGGAACTATCGTGAAAATCTTCAATACCAACCACGCGTTCTGTCTCGAAACCGAGAAAGGTGCGGAGATCGTTGTTCATATGGGCATCGATACCGTCGCGCTTGGTGGCCAGGGCTTCTCTCGACTGGTCGAAGAAGGTGCCCAGGTTGTTGCAGGTCAGCCGATCCTTGAAATGGATCTGGATTACCTGAACGCCACTGCACGTTCGATGATCAGTCCCGTCGTCTGCAGCAACATTGATGACTTCTCTGGTCTGGTTATTAAAGCGCAGGGTTCTGTCATTGCAGGGCAAACGCCGCTGTATGACATCAAAGGCTAATTGCTTTTAGCGTTAGATTTGCCAAAAGCGGCAGAGGACATTTTCTCTGCCGCTTTTTTTTGCGTCTGTTGCAGTGATTATTTCTGCGAGAGAGGTATTTTCCGTAACTAAGGGTTGTCTCGAAGACCCGCTTATAAGATCATGTGCCGTTATACGTTGTTTACGCTTTGAGGAATCTACGATGAGTGAGGCTGAAGCCCGCCCGACTAACTTTATTCGTCAGATCATTGACGAAGATCTTGCTACTGGTAAGCACAATTCTGTTTGCACCCGTTTCCCGCCTGAACCGAATGGCTATCTGCATATCGGTCACGCGAAGTCTATCTGCCTGAACTTTGGTATTGCACAAGACTACAACGGGCAATGCAACCTGCGTTTCGATGATACGAACCCGGTTAAAGAAGATATCGAGTACGTTGACTCCATTAAACATGACGTAGAGTGGTTGGGTTTCCACTGGTCCGGCGATGTGCGCTACTCCTCTGACTACTTCGATCAACTGCATCAATATGCGGTTGAGCTGATCACCAAAGGTCTGGCTTTTGTTGATGAACTTTCTGCGGACGAAATCCGTGAATACCGTGGTTCGCTGACGGCGCCGGGTAAAAACAGTCCGTTCCGCGATCGCAGCGTAGAAGAGAACCTCGCACTGTTTGAAAAAATGCGTGCTGGTGGTTTTGAAGAAGGTAAAGCCTGTCTGCGTGCCAAAATCGATATGGCCTCACCGTTTATCGTTCTGCGCGATCCGGTGCTGTACCGCATTAAGTTTGCCGATCACCACCAGACTGGCAGCAAGTGGTGCATCTACCCGATGTATGACTTCACCCACTGCATCAGCGATGCGCTGGAAGGCATTACCCATTCTCTGTGTACGCTGGAATTCCAGGATAACCGTCGTTTGTACGACTGGGTGCTGGACAACATCTCTATTCCGGTTCACCCGCGTCAGTACGAATTCTCGCGCCTGAATCTGGAATACACCGTCATGTCCAAGCGTAAGCTGAACCTGTTGGTGACCGATAAGCACGTTGAAGGCTGGGATGACCCGCGTATGCCGACTATTTCTGGTCTGCGTCGTCGTGGCTACACTTCTGCATCCATCCGTGAGTTCTGCAAACGTATTGGTATCACCAAGCAGGACAACACCATTGAGATGGCTTCACTGGAATCCTGTATTCGTGAAGATCTGAACGAAAACGCGCCGCGTGCGATGGCGGTTATCGATCCGGTTAAAATGGTTATCGAAAACTACCCGCAGGGTGGAAGCGAAATCGTCACCATGCCTAACCATCCGAACAAACCGGAAATGGGCAACCGTGAAGTGCCATTCAGTGCTGAAATCTGGATCGATCGCGCCGATTTCCGTGAAGAAGCGAACAAGCAGTACAAGCGCCTGGTAATGGGTAAAGAAGTCCGTCTGCGTAATGCCTACGTGGTAAAAGCAGAGCGTGTGGAGAAAGATGCTGAAGGTAATATCACCACCATCTTCTGTACCTATGATGCAGATACCCTGAGCAAAGATCCGGCCGATGGTCGCAAGGTGAAAGGCGTGATTCACTGGGTGAGTGCGGCACATGCACTGCCAGTCGAAATTCGTCTGTATGACCGCCTGTTCAGCGTACCAAACCCGGGTGCGGCGGAAGACTTCCTGACGGTGATGAACCCGGAATCTCTGGTCATCAAACAGGGTTATGCTGAGCCATCACTGCAGGCTGCCGTAACGGGTAAAGCTTTCCAGTTCGAACGCGAAGGCTACTTCTGCCTTGATAGCCGTTATGCAACGGCCGATAAGCTGGTCTTTAACCGTACCGTGGGTCTGCGTGACACCTGGGCTAAAGTCGGCGAGTAATATCGACGTTAATATTTAAAAACGCTGCCTTGTGCGGCGTTTTTTTATTTCTGCGCACAAGGTTTCTTGTGATTTTACAATAATTGTCTGTGCTTGACATGAAATGCAGTTTTAAATTTATTATTTTTAACCCTCGTTCATCCTGATAATTTACACGGTAAATTACGATTTACTCCTCCTTTGCAAAACTCTCCTGAAACAACCTGAAATCTGTGTGTCCTGTCATATTCCTGGTTTTCACCTGGGCAAAATGCTTGATCATTCGTGCGGGCAAAAATAACCTTGATTCGGGGAGTGAAAGAAGTTTTTAGGCACTTTCCGTTATTTCCTGATTTTATTTTGTTGCTGAATGCCTTTGCACAGCACTTTTTATTTTAGTCAAAGAGGAACAATTATGAACGCGTTTACCGCCAAGCGTAAGGCGATAGCGTTAGCTATTGCCAGCGTTACAGCAATGTCAGGTTTAATGGCGTCACCTGCGGTCACTGCCGCAGGATTTGTTGACGATTCGACTCTTACTGGCGGTGTCTATTACTGGCAGCGTGAGCGCGACCGTAAAGACGTCACCGACGGCAATAAATATAAAACTAACCTTGCGCATTCCACCTGGAATACCAATCTGGATTTCCAGTCGGGATATGCAGCAGATATGTTCGGTATCGATATTGCGGCGTTTGCAGCCATTGAAATGGCCGAATCGTCGGGCAGTGCCCACCCTAACGAAATAGCTTTCTCTAATAGTCATAAAGTCTACGATGAAGACTGGGCTGGGGACAGAAGCGGTGCAAGTCTTTACACCGCTGCGGCTAAGTTCAAATACGGTCCGGTGTGGGCCAGAGCGGGCTATATTCAGCCCACCGGACAGACGCTGCTGGCTTCTAACTGGAGTTTTATGCCAGGAACCTATCAGGGTACCGAGGCTGGTGTAAAACTGAATTTTGAGCAAGCAGGCGAGTTGAGTTTTTCCTATATGTGGGCCAATGAATATAAAGCGCCCTGGTATAATGAAACCGATAATTTCTATCAAAATGATCGCGTGACCAAAATTGATTATGTGCACTCTCTCGGTGCGAAATATGATTTTAAAAACGATCTCGTATTAGAGGCTGCGTTTGGCCAGGCCCAGGGATATGTGGATCAGTATTTTGCGAAAGCCAGTTATAAATTTGATATTGCGGGTAGTCCGTTATCAACCAGTTATCAATTCTACAGTTCGAGGGATAAAGCCACTAATCATACGATTAATGATATTTATGATGGTACGGCATGGTTACAGGCGTTGACGTTTAATTATGCTGTCGGGCCGGTTGATTTACGTCTTGAAGGAACATGGGTTAAAGCTGATGGCCGCCAGGGATACTTCAACCAGCGTATGACGCCACTGTATGGTTCATCAAATGGCCGTCTGGATATTTGGTGGGATAATCGCTCAGACTTTAACGCCCACAATGAGAAAGCCGTCTTTGTCGGTGCGATGTACGATCTTAAAGATTTAAATCTGCCGGGTTGGGCGGTGGGGGCGTCATATGTCTACGGCTGGGATGCTAAACCCTCGAACGTTCCTTCTGGCGACAAATATTACGATGCCGGTAACTCCATTAAAGAATCTGCTTACAGTCTGGATGTGGTTTACACCCTGCAGGATGGTCTGGCGAAAGGCACACTCTTCAAGCTGCACTTCACGCAATATGATAACCACTCTGATATCCCGAGCTGGGGCGGGGGATACAACAATATCTTCCAGGATGAGCGCGACGTGAAATTTATCGTGATTGCGCCGTTCTCGATCTTCTGATGCGAAGGAGAGCAAAATGAAAAATAACCTGATGATTCTGTTAATGACCCTCGGTCTGGCTGCGTGTGTACAGCAACCTGGCGCGTCAAAGGAAGATATGCGTCTGAAAACCGCTTACAGTGCCTGCATTAATACGGCGGAGGGGTCGCCGCAAAAGCTTGAAGCCTGTCGTAGTGTGCTGGAGGTGCTCAAATCGGAAAAAGCGCATCAACAGTTTGCCCATGAAGAAACGGTTCGTACACTGGATTATCAGCAGTGCCTCGAAGCGACCCATACGGGTAACGGACAGGCGATAAAAGCCGATTGCGATCGTATCTGGCAGGAGATTCGTAGCCACAATACGCAGTAGGAAAAACACTTTTCCAGCCATAAAAAAAGCCAACCTTAGGGTTGGCTTTTTACGTTTACGGAAGATTATTTTCCAGCAATCTCGTGGGCATTGTCGTCGGTGCGGCAATCGCCTTCAGCGCAGTGGCCGTAGAGATAGAGGCTGTGGTTCGTCAGACGGATACCGTGTTGCGACGCGATTTCACGCTGGCGAGCTTCAATGGAGTCATCACTGAATTCAATCACTTTGCCACAATCGAGGCAAATCAAGTGGTCATGGTGATGTTGCTGAGTCAGTTCGAAAACGGATTTACCGCCTTCAAAATTATGACGGGTTACGATCCCGGCATCGTCAAACTGGTTCAGTACACGGTAAACCGTTGCCAGCCCGATCTCTTCGCCCATATCGATCAGGCGCTTATATAAATCTTCCGCACTGACATGATGGTTATCCGGCTCCTGAAGAACTTCCAGAATTTTCAAGCGAGGAAGCGTGACTTTCAGGCCGGCCTTCTTTAATGCGGTATTGTTGTCAGTCATGCGGAATCTGTCCTGTTGCTAAACGGTTCGCTCCCCATCGGGAAGCTACAAGGAATGCACTGGGAAATGCGTCTCATTATAGAACTGCCATGTCTAAATGAAAACTGCAAGCCCTCAAGTAAAGTAAGCGTATAAAACGTGGTAGCGCCAACAAAGTCCTTCGCGATACCCATTTTAACCAGGCCATATTGTACAGTGCTGGAGGCAAAAGTTAAAAAAATGTAGCAATTATTTCCATTGGTTTTAACTATCAATCTGGCGCAACCCGCAGATTGCGCCAAACAGCATCAGGCATTAATGATATCTTTAAGGTTCAGCTCTTCATAAATCTGCTTAACCCATTTATCAACACGTGCAGCGGTCAGCTCCGGCTGGCGGTCTTCGTCAATGGCCAGGCCCACGAAGTGGTCGTCATCGGCGAGGCCTTTGGACGCTTCGAAGTGGTAACCTTCAGTCGGCCAGTGACCGACAATCACCGCACCGCGTGGTTCGATGATGTCACGGATGGTACCCAACGCATCACAGAAGTACTCAGCATAATCTTCCTGATCGCCACAGCCAAACAGCGCGACCAGTTTGCCATTGAAATCAATGTCTTCCAGCGTCGGGAAGAAATCATCCCAGTCACACTGTGCTTCACCGTAGTACCAGGTCGGGATGCCGAGTAACAGGATGTCGTAGCCTTCCAGATCTTCTTTGCTGCTTTTTGCAATGTCGTGAACATCAGCAACATCTTTACCAAGCTGAGCCTGGATCATTTTTGCGATGTTTTCGGTATTACCGGTGTCGCTGCCGAAAAAAATGCCAGTGATTGCCATGAGTAAAATAACCTCTTGAAACTTAATGATATGGTGGTGGCGTTTAGCCCACGGATAAGGGCAATCATAGCAGAACAGGCAAGCGCGCGGAAACTGCAATCGCGCCAGACTGCACTCTATGCCACATGAAAGCGTTATTTAGATGAAGATTCAGAGGAATCAATGCTGTTCAGCGCTTTGAGCTGTTCCAGCAACATCTCTTCGATGAGTTCACTGCGACTCATTTGACGCGCGTCGGCCAGTGCATTTAATGCATCAACGGCTTCGGCATTGATTTTCAATTCGACGCGTTTAAGCCCACGAAATTTATCGCGTTTAAGCTGATTGCGTTTATTGATACGCAATTGCTCGTCGCGAGAGAGCGGATTGGTTTTAGGACGTCCCGGGCGACGCTCATTCGCGAACAGATCTAGTGTCGTGCGGTCCGTTTGTTCTTTAGCCATGATTTAAGAATACTACGGGAAGTACAAGCAATCGGGTCGTAGCCCGGGCTGATTAGCGCGCCATCATACATCAGGGAGGCAGGTACGCCAACGCCCGGGCGCGTTCAGGCGACCGGTCGCCGGGTTTTTAATCAGTTTGTCTTTTCAGCGAGATAACGACGGATAGCACGCAAAACGGCATCAGGCTTTTCTGCATGCACCCAATGGCCCGCACCGGCAATCACATGTGCCTTCGCCTGAGGAAATTGTTTGAGCAGCGTCTGCCTGTACTGTTCAGTCACATACGGTGAGTTCCCACCAGGAATGAACAGAGCAGGGTGGTTCCAGGCCGGAACCTCTTCCCAGCCTACAATGTGCGGGTACTGTTCCCAGAGCACGGGAACGTTAAAACGCCACTGGCCGTCAATAAACGACTTCAGCAAAAACTGAATCACTCCCTCTTCATCAATAACGGTACGCATCACGGCAGCCGCCTGCTGGCGCGTTGTGGCTTGCGCATCCGTCACGGCATTGATAGCGGCAAAAATCTCATCATGGCGGCGGACAGCATAATCAACGGGGGCAATATCAATCGCAACCAATTGGTCAATACGCTCAGGAGCGAGGCCAGTTAAGGCCATGACTGCTTTGCCACCCATCGAGTGGCCGATAAAGGTTGCGCGCTCTATAGAATGTGCGTCCAGCGTGTCGACCAAATCCTGCGCCATCACCGGATAATTCATCTCGTCTGAACGGTCTGAAAGCCCGTGATTACGCATATCAACCTGAAGAATGTCATGGTCATTGACGAGGTCACGAGCAAGGATACCGAGGTTGTCCAGGCTACCAAACAAACCGTGGACCAACACGATGGGAGAATTGTTGTGCGATTGTTGTGCAGATTGCGCTCGGGTATTCAATTTCATGGCAAAGTTCTTTTTTTCGCTCTTTCGGATTAGGGTATTATGTTGAACATTCTGCCGCCCGGCTGCAAGGTTCAGACACAATCTAACTTAGCAGCCTCTCAGGTTTAACGCTATCCGCTGTTGAGATTTGACTTTATAATCTCAATAACTTGTATTCAGATAAGACACTGCACTGGATTAAAATGAAAACGATTGAAGTTGATGATGAACTCTACAGTTATATTGCCAGCCACACGAAGCATATTGGTGAGAGTGCATCCGACATTTTACGGCGCATGTTGAAATTTTCTGCCTCTGCGCAACCCGCCGCCACGGTTCCCGCTGCTGTAAAAGAAACACCTGTTACAACTAAGGTTGTTGAAGAGGTCAAACCGACCAATACCGCGAAAGACAAAGTGCGTGCGGTGCGCGAGTTACTGCTTTCTGATGAGTACGCCGATCAGAAAAAAGCCGTCAACCGTTTCATGCTGGTGCTGTCTACGCTCTATTCTTTGGACAATAACGCTTTTGCAGAATCTACCGAGTCTCTGCATGGGCGTACCCGCGTATACTTTGCGTCTGATGAACAAACCCTGTTGCAAAACGGTACTCAAACCAAGCCAAAACAGGTGCCAGATACTCCATACTGGGTCATCACCAACACCAATACGGGTCGTAAATGCAGCATGGTCGAACACATCATGCAGTCAATGCAGTTCCCGGCGGAATTGATTGAAAAGGTTTGCGGCACAATTTAATCCTTGCATAAAAAGGACCAGGCAATGGCTAACCATGAACGTGCGGGGCAACCTGCGCAACAGAGCGATTTGATCAACGTCGCCCAACTTACCGCGCAGTACTACGTACTCAAGCCGGAAGTCGGTAACGCTGAACATGCAGTAAAATTTGGTACGTCAGGTCACCGCGGCAGTGCGGGGCGTCATAGCTTCAACGAACAACATATTCTGGCGATTGCCCAGGCGATTGCCGAAGAGCGCGCTAAAAACGGTATCACCGGTCCGTGCTATGTGGGTAAAGATACCCATGCCTTGTCTGAACCTGCATTCATCTCCGTGCTGGAAGTCCTCGCTGCCAACGGCGTTGATCTGATTGTGCAGGAAAACAACGGTTTTACTCCGACTCCAGCCGTTTCTAACGCCATTCTGGTCCACAACAAGAAAGGCGGCGCACAGGCTGACGGCATTGTGATCACTCCGTCGCATAACCCACCGGAAGATGGCGGTATTAAATACAACCCACCAAACGGTGGCCCGGCTGACACCAACGTCACCAAAGTGGTGGAAGACCGTGCTAACGCGCTGCTGGCTGATGGTCTGAAAGGCGTGAAACGCATCACTCTGGACGCGGCACTGGCCTCGGGCCATGTGAAAGAACAGGATCTGGTGCAGCCGTTTATCGAAGGGTTGGCAGATATCGTTGATATGGCGTCAATCCAGAAAGCAGGCCTGAAGCTGGGTGTTGATCCGCTCGGTGGCTCTGGTATCGAATACTGGAAACGCATTGCTGAATTCTACAAACTCGATCTGACCATCGTGAACGACCAGGTCGATCAGACTTTCCGCTTTATGCACCTCGACAAAGATGGCGTGATCCGTATGGACTGCTCTTCTGAGTGTGCGATGGCCGGTCTGCTGGCACTGCGCGACAAGTTCGATTTAGCTTTCGCCAACGACCCGGACTATGACCGTCACGGTATCGTCACCCCGGCTGGGCTGATGAACCCGAACCATTACCTGGCTGTGGCAATCAACTATCTGTTCCAGCATCGCCCACAGTGGGGCAAAGATGTTGCGGTAGGTAAAACCCTGGTTTCCTCCGCTATGATTGACCGCGTGGTCAACGATCTTGGTCGTAAACTGGTTGAAGTACCGGTTGGTTTCAAATGGTTTGTTGATGGCCTGTTCGACGGTAGCTTCGGCTTCGGTGGCGAAGAGAGCGCGGGGGCTTCTTTCCTGCGCTTTGACGGCACGCCGTGGTCTACGGATAAAGACGGCATCATCATGTGCCTGCTGGCGGCTGAAATCACCGCTGTCACCGGTAAAAACCCACAGCAGCATTATGACGAACTGGCTGCGCGTTTCGGTGCGCCGAGCTACAACCGTCTGGGTGCCAGCGCCACCTCTGCGCAGAAAGCGGCACTCTCTAAGCTTTCTCCGGAAATGGTCAGTGCCAGCACACTTGCGGGTGATCCGATCACTGCCCGTCTGACGGCAGCGCCAGGTAACGGTGCGTCGATCGGTGGTCTGAAAGTAATGACTGAGAACGGCTGGTTTGCCGCACGTCCGTCTGGTACGGAAGATGCTTATAAGATTTACTGCGAAAGCTTCCTCGGTGAAGAACACCGTAAGCTGATTGAGAAAGAAGCGGTAGAGATTGTCAGTGAAGTGCTGAAAAACGCCTGATGCGGTAAAGTGATTGACCAGGCCCGGTTGCGTAAGCGTGACCGGGCTTTTTTTATGCTGGTGATTACAGCATAAACCGGTAACCGATACCCGTTTCGGTAAGCAGATGGCGCGGACGCGCGGGGTCAGCCTCAAGTTTTTGCCGCAGATGACCCATATAGATGCGTAAATAGTGGCTATGCTCGACGGCGTTAGGCCCCCAGACCTGGCTTAACAACTGACGCTGGGTAAGCACTTTTCCGTGATTGTTTAACAGCACCGAGAGTAAACGAAACTCGATAGGGGTGAGGTGCAACTCTTCGTTGCCGCGTAAAATCCGTCGACTGGCGAGATCAACCTGAATATCCGAAAAACTCACCACGGGATCGCTCTGCTGAGTACCGGCATGGCGGCGCAACGCCACTCTCAGTCGGGCCTGCAGTTCACCGATACCAAATGGCTTACTGAGGTAATCGTCCGCGCCCGCATCAAGGGCGGCGATCTTATCGCTCTCCTCCGCTCTGGCAGACAAAACGATCACCGGCATCTGGCTCCACTGACGCAGATCACGGATAAAATCGATGCCATCGCCATCCGGCAGGCCCAAATCGAGGATGACCAGGTCCGGTTTGCGCGTCGCTGCTTCAAGCAAGCCTCGCTGTAATGTCTCAGCTTCAAACACCCGCAGCCCATCAGCCTCCAGCGCGGTACGCAGGAAACGACGAATAGCCTGTTCATCTTCGACAATAAGAACGTTAATCACAGATCCTCGACAAAGTCATCCAGTTGCGGGGGCGTATCGAGAGGCAGTGTAACATGAAAACAGGCACCGCCTTCCGGGCGGTTTGCGGCGAAAATGGTCCCACCATGCACCTCGACAATAGCCTGACAGATGGCCAGTCCCAGTCCTACGCCGGGGATAGCCGACTCTTTATTTCCGCGAGCAAACTTAGCAAAAATGGTCTGTTCCTGCCCGGCAGGAATACCGGGCCCGTTATCCCAGACTTCCAGCGTTAAGCGGGCATTTTCTGTTATCGCTCGAATGCCTATTTTGGCCCGATGTCCGGCATATTTCACTGCATTTTCCAACAAATTGATCAGCACGCGCTCGAACAGAGGACCATCCACATGGACCAGCATTAGTGGGTCTGGTAAGTCGAGTGCGATATGCCGTCCACCGTGGCTGGATTCAATCATTCTCAGCGCACTACCCACTACTTCTTCCAGGGTCAACCACTCTCGTTTTAAATTAAAACCGCCGGACTGAATGCGCGCCATATCAAGCAGGTTATTGACCAGACGAGTTGTATTCAGTACGTGTTGGCGGATTTCGCTGGCCTGCGGTGCATGTTTTGACCCTTCGCTTGCCAGGTCCAGGGTCAGGATTTCCGCCTGGCCGAACAGCACCGTCAGCGGTGTGCGAAGGTCGTGGGAGAGGGCGGCTAACAGTGAGTTACGAATGCTCTCGCGCTCGCTGGCAAAGCGGGCCTGCTCTTCACTGGAGATCAACGCCTGGCGCTCCAGCGCGCTGGCGACCAGCAGGGTAAAAGTTTCCAGCAAACGCTGTTGTTCAGGTACCATCAGCAAGCGCAAATTGGCCGGTTCAACGACCACCAACCCATGTGTTTTCTGCGCACTTTTGAGCGGTAAAATTTGGTAGGGGACACCGGGCAGGGTATCTGTACCCGCGCCAGCAGGCTGGCCTTTATCAAAGCTCCAGCGGGCGATGGCATCATCCCAGGAGGTGATGTTATGCGTTCCGGTAATGGCCACCAGTTTGCCCGAACTGTCTGGCAGCAGTACCTGGCTTCGTGCATCAAAGGTGGAGCGAATGAATGTTTCGCTGGTGGCGGCAATGTCTGCGGCGCTGCGCCCCGATGCCAGCGCTTTTGACATCTCATAGAGATGGCGGGTGCGCTGTTCACGATAACGGGCCACGCGCGCCTGATAGCGTACCCCAGCTGTCAGGTTGCCGATGACAAGACCCACGGTCAACATCACCCCAAACGTCAGCAGATATTGCACATCTGAGACCGCCAGCGTCCCACGAGGCGCGATGAAAAAGAGGTCAAAACTGACCACGTTGATAACCGTGGCAAACGCCGAGGGCCAGCGGCCATACAACAGCGCGATCACCACCACCCCGAGCAGGTAGACCATCACCAGGTTGGCGGCATCAAAAGCGACCAGCCATTGCATTGCAATCAGCGTGATAATTGCACACAAAGCCAGGGCCACCAGGCAGCCTTTGACCTGAACACGCCAGCGTTCCATAAATGGGCGAGCATCTCCAGGACGAGAAGGCAGCGTGACGGGCGTGTCATCAGGAGCGATGATCACCAGGTCAAGATCCGGTGCGCGTCGCGCCAGACGATCGGCGAAGGATTCGCGATTAAACCAGCTGCGTCTGGCGCGTCTGCCAATCAAAATTTTGCCGAGATTATGCTCCCGGGCATAGCGCAAAATCGCTTTGTCCTCTGCGGTGTCGGAAAGGGTAGCGGTTTCCGCACCTAACTCCTGGGCCAGATGCAGGGAGGCCAGAATAGCCCGTCGCTGCGGTTCGGGCAGTCGGTGCAAGGTAGGGGTTTCAACATAGACCGCGTGCCAGACGCTGCCCAGTTTGGCAGCCAGTCGTGCTGCGGTGCGGATCAGTTTCTCGTTTCCGTTGCCATGCCCGACGCAGAGCAGGATAGCATCACGGGTATGCCAGACTTTTTCATCGCCGAGACGGTCGCGCCAGGCTCGCATCTGGTCATCAACGCGGTCGGCAGTTCGACGCAGCGCCAGCTCGCGCAGGGCGATGAGGTTGCCCTTACGGAAGAAATGCTCGATGGCACGCTCCGCCTGTCCGCCGATATAGACCTTCCCCTCATGCAGGCGCTGGCGCAGGTCGTCCGGGGGAAGATCGACCAGCACGATTTCATCGGCGGCATCAAAGAAGGGATCGGGGACGGTTTCGCGGACCTGGATGCCGGTGACGCCACTGACCACATCGTTCAGGCTTTCCAGATGCTGCACGTTTACTGTCGTTAACACGTCAATGCCAGCTTCCAGCAGCTCTTCCACATCCTGCCAGCGTTTTGGGTGGCGAGTGCCCGGCGCGTTACTGTGCGCCAGTTCGTCCATCAGTATCAACGCCGGACGCCGCGCAAGGGCGGCGTCGAGATCAAACTCCTGAATCAGTCGCCCGCGATGGGCGACCCGTTTGGGTGGCAGTACGGCAAGACCGTTCAGCAGGGCGGCAGTCTCCTTCCGCCCGTGGGTTTCCACTACGCCGATAAGGATATCCAGCCCTTGCGCTCGCTGCCGCTGGGCTTCCTGCAACATGGCGAAGGTTTTGCCGACCCCGGCACAGGCACCGAAAAAAATCTTCAGTTTTCCACGGTGGGTGGTTGCTGTGTGTTCCAGCAGCCGGTCGGGGTCCGGGCGCAAAGGCTCGTCTGTCATGGCTTAGTTATCCTTACGCGCATCCAGCGCCAGATTCAGTTCGACAATATTTACCACTGGCTGACCGATAAAATCCACCAGCGGTTTTTCCGTATGTTCCGCGACGAGCTTCGCAACGACATCGCGACTCAGCCCGCGCGCTTGTGCCACGCGAGGAATTTGCCAGGCGACGGCCGCAGGCGTCAGGTTATTATCCAGCCCGCTTGCCGACGTGGTGAGCAGCTCAACCGGAATCTGAGCATCCGCCTGTGGGTTTTGTGCACGCAGTTCGGTAACACGAGCGCTGACTTGTTTATCCAGTTCCGGGTTGCTCGCCGCCAGGTTGCTGCCGCCGGACGCCATCGGATTATAAGGCGTATCTGCGGTCGCGGATGGGCGCCCCTGGAAATAACCCGGCGCGGTAAAGTTTTGCCCAATCAGGCTTGAGCCACGCACCAGCCCGGCATCCTGAATCAGCGAGCCGTTAGCCTGCGCCTTAAACCACCATTGGCCCAGTGCGGTGGTCACCAGCGGGTAGAGCCCACCGGTTATCAGCGTCAGTACGATTAAGAGTACAAAAGCAGGGCGAATCAAAGACATTTTTTATTCCTCTTACACCAGGCCGAACAGCGTTAACAGCAGGTCGATAAGTTTGATACCGATAAAGGGCACAACCAGCCCACCCAGACCATAAATCCACAGATTGCGACGTAACATGGCAGGAGCACTTAGTGGTTTGTAGCTCACCCCTTTCAGCGCCAGCGGGATCAGGAAGACGATGATCAGGGCGTTGAAAATCACTGCGCTCAGAATGGCCGACGCAGGGGAGTGCAGATGCATCACGTTGAGGGCATTAAGCTGCGGATAGGTCGCCGCAAAGGCAGCCGGAATAATGGCAAAGTACTTCGCCACATCATTAGCAATACTGAAGGTGGTTAACGAACCGCGTGTCATCAGCATCTGCTTACCGATGTGTACCACTTCAATGAGTTTGGTGGGGTTGGAATCCAGATCCACCATGTTGCCTGCTTCTTTTGCAGCCTGAGTACCGGAGTTCATTGCCACAGCCACATCGGCCTGCGCCAGCGCAGGGGCATCGTTGGTGCCATCCCCGGTCATTGCGACCAGACGGCCCTCCGCCTGATACTGGCGAATCAGCGCCAGTTTGGCCTCCGGTGTGGCTTCGGCTAGAAAGTCGTCCACTCCTGCTTCGGCGGCAATTGCGGCGGCGGTCAGGCGGTTGTCACCGGTTATCATCACGGTTTTGATGCCCATTTTACGTAACTGGGCAAAACGCTCTTTAATGCCGCCTTTGACCACATCCTTCAGGGAAATCACACCGAGTACGCGCGCGCCTTCCGCGACCACCAACGGAGTGGCACCCAGACGTGCGACACGCTCAACCAGCGTATCAACATCGGCCGGGAACTGACCGTTATTGGCCTCAATATGGCGGCGAATAGCATCCACCGAGCCTTTACGGATCATCCGTTCACCCACGTTGATTCCGCTCATGCGGGTCTGTGCAGTGAACGGCACAAAGGTGGCCTGCAGGCTTTGCACATCGCGTTCGCGCATATTAAAGCGCTGCTTTGCCAGTACCACGATGCTACGGCCTTCCGGGGTCTCGTCCGCCAGGGAGGAGAGTTGAGCGGCGTCGGCCAGCGTTTTCTCATCCACGCCCTGGGCCGGAAGAAATTCAGAAGCCTGGCGGTTACCCAGCGTAATGGTGCCGGTTTTATCCAGTAGCAGGACATCAACATCGCCTGCGGCTTCTACCGCACGCCCGCTGGTGGCAATCACGTTTGCGCCCAGCATACGGCTCATTCCAGCCACACCAATCGCCGACAGCAAACCGCCGATGGTGGTGGGAATAAGGCAGACTAACAGGGCCACCAGTACCGTCACGCTGACAGCCGTTCCGCCGTAGACCGAGAATGGCCAGAGCGTGGCGGTCGCCAGCAGAAACACGAGGGTCAGGGCAACCAGCAGGATAGTCAGCGCAATTTCGTTGGGGGTTTTACGACGCTGCGCCCCTTCCACCATGGCGATCATCCTGTCTAGGAAGGTTTCACCGGGGTTGACGCTACACTGAATGACCAGCCAGTCAGACAGGATCCGCGTCCCGCCAGTGACGGAGGCAAAGTCGCCACCGGACTCGCGAATCACCGGTGCAGACTCCCCGGTGATTGCGCTTTCATCAACCGATGCGCCGCCTTCAATGACTTCACCATCGCAGGGAATAATATCGCCAGCTTCTACCAGCACGATGTCGCCTTTACGCAGATCCTCTGCCGGCACGTGGTCAACCTGAGCATCATGCTGGGGAGCGCGCAATTTACGGGCAAAAGCAGTTTTCTTTACCCCTTTCAGGCTGTTGGCCTGGGCTTTACTGCGGCCTTCCGCCAGCGCTTCCGCGAAGTTGGCGAACAGCACGGTAAACCACAGCCACAGGCTGACGGCACCGGTAAACCAGGCGCTGCCATCAAGATGTCCGGTCGCCATCGCCAGGGCCAACAGGGTGGTTAGCAGGCTTCCCAACCAGACGATAAACATCACCGGGTTACGCCATTGGGTATGCGGACTTAATTTGGTAATGGAATCGATCAGCGCCTGACGGACCAGTGTTGGTTCAAGCAGGGCCATTTGTGTACGGCTCATAGCAATTGATCCCTAAATTCAGCGTAAAGAGAGGTATTCCGCCACCGGACCCAGGGCCAGCGCGGGAATAAAGGTCAGGGCACCGACGAGCAACACGGTACCGATCAGCAGGCCGATAAACAGTGCGCCGTGAGTGGGCAGCGTCCCGGTGCTGGCTGGCTGGATCTTTTTGGTGACCAGTGAACCGGCGATTGCCATGACCGGCACAATGACGCCAAAGCGACCAAAGAACATGCAAACGGCGAGCAGGCAGTTCCAGAACGGCGTGTTGGCGCTCAGACCTGCAAAGGCGCTACCGTTGTTGTTGGCCGCCGACGAAACGGCATAGAGCACTTCGCTAAAGCCATGAATCCCTGGGTTGAACATGCCGCTACGTCCGGCTTCCGTCATCATGGCAAGCGCGGTACCGAGCAGTACCAGAGCCGGGGTGACAAGGATCGCCAGTGCGGTCATTTTCATTTCACGCACGTCGATTTTTTTACCGAGGTATTCGGGAGTGCGACCAATCATCAGCCCGGCGATAAACACCGCCAGCAGCACGAACAGCAGCATGCCGTAGAGGCCTGATCCCACGCCGCCAAACACTACTTCACCAATTTGCATTAGCCACATTGGCACCATGCCGCCGAGTGCGGTGAATGAATCGTGCATTGCGTTCACAGCCCCGCAAGATGCGGCGGTGGTTACCACGGCGAAGAGACTGCTGGCGAGAATGCCGAAGCGGCTCTCTTTCCCTTCCATGTTGCTGGCACTGTCGCCGCCGAGTGTCAGGAAGTGCGGGTTTCCCTGCCATTCCGCCCACATCACTACCGCAGCACAAATCACAAAGATGACCGACATGGCCCACAGAATGGCATGGCCCTGGCGACGGTCGCTGACGGCATCACCGAAGGCGAAACAGAGCGCAGCTGGAATCAAAAAGATGGACAGCATCTGCAGGAAGTTAGTCACTGCGGTCGGGTTTTCGAACGGGTGTGCGGAGTTGGCGTTAAAGAATCCACCACCGTTGGTCCCAAGCATTTTGATCGCTTCCTGTGATGCCACTGGCCCCATTGGCAGGATGTGCTGTACCCCTTCCAGCGAGGTGAATGGCTGGTAAGGCAACAGGTTTTGCAGTGCGCCTTGCTGAATGAAAATCAGTGCGAGCACCAGCGACAGTGGCAACAAGATCCACAAAATGATGCGTGTAATGTCGACCCAGGCGTTGCCCAGTGTATTCACGCTATGACGGGCAAAGGCACGAGTGAGCGCGAAAATCACCGCAATGCCCGTAGCGGCAGAAAGGAAGTTTTGCACCGTCAGCCCGACCATCTGGCTGAAGTAGCTCATTGTGCTTTCACCCGCGTAGGACTGCCAGTTCGTGTTGGCGACAAAGCTCACGGCGGTGTTCAGCGCCAAATGCCAGGAGAGTCCAGGCAGTTGCTGAGGATTCAGAGGCAGAATGCCTTGCAACATCAGCATAGCGAACAGCACAACCAGCCCGAAAAGGTTGAGCAACAGGATAGCCATCAGGTACTGGACCCAGCCCATTTCACGGGTATCAATTCCCATCATGCGCCAGAGCCCGGACTCTATTCTGGCGGTTCCGGTAAGCGGTGTTCCTGAAATCATTTTTGCCAGCACCGATCCTAGCGGGCGGGCAAGAATAAACAGTACCAGCAGGAAGCTGGCAATCAGTAAAAATGCCTGGGCTGTCATCAGAAAGCCTCCGCATTAATTAGGGCGTAAACCAGATAGCCCAACAACAGGAAAACCAGCACGATGCCGGTTACGACGCCTGCACTCACAATCCACCTCCAGGTGTTTTCGTTGATTGCAGTGAGGTTAGGATTTTGCGTGCAAAGATTTCGCAAAAATCAGAAGGGTGGGTGTAAAAAAAGTATAAAAATGGCGAAGACCATAATTTAACTAATGGTTAGTATTAATTTAACTTTTTTGTAACTCAGTTACGGCATGAATGTAAATAAAGCTTAAATTGACAAAAATTAGTGGTCGGATGAGTAGTAAAATTACAAACAAAACGGTACTATTTTGACCAGATTCCAGTGTGTCCTTTAAACGACAACGTTTGGGGCAAACATTTTCCGGTGATGATTACCGGCCAACAAAAGGGGAGAGAATTATGGCTATCTATAAAGTGTTTCCAGTTCACATCATATTAATGCGTCGTACTTTCGCCGTGCTGGCAGGTATCCTGGCATTACCGGTGATGATGTTCTGGAAAGACCGCGCACGTTTTTACAGCTATCTGCATCGCGTCTGGGCAAAAACCAGCGAAAAACCGGTATGGATGGATCAGGCCGAAAAAGCGACCTGCGATTTTTATTAATCAATTGATTACATACAGCAATCTCACTCAAAACCACCCCAGCTTGCTGCGGTGGTTTTTTTTCATCTTGTCTCTGGATTTCGCCTCGCTTTTTTTTCATCCCTTCCGACTACACTTACTTCACTTGGCAACGGTGAGACACAACCTCTGCTTGCACTTGTAACCTTCCTTTAACACACTAGTGCTGTTTTCTGACGGATATCTATTACCAGGAGAGTTATGACCACCCATCTGGTCTGGTTTCGTGCGGACTTACGCGTCCACGATAATTTTGCCCTTGCTGCGGCCTGTCGCAGCCGCTCAGCCACAGTTAAGGCCCTGTTCATCGCAACGCCAGGGCAGTGGAAAACGCACGCGATGGCCCCGCGTCAGGCGGCCTACATTTATGCGCATTTGAACGCACTCCAGCAGGCGCTGGCTGAAAAAGGCATTCCTCTGATTTACCGGGAAGTGACGGATTTTGCGGCCAGTGTGGATGCCGTTGCGGCGGTGTGCAAAGAGGAAAAGGTTAGCCATCTCTTTTACAACTATCAGTATGAAATCAACGAACGCGTGCGTGATGCTGCCGTTGAGAAAGCACTTCCGGATGTGGCGTGTCAGGGATTTGATGACAGCGTCATGTTAGCGCCGGGTAGCGTGATGACCGGCAATCATGAGATGTACAAAGTCTTTACGCCCTTCAAAAACGCTTACCTGCGCCGGTTAAAAGAGGATTTGCCAGAGTGCGTCGGCGCGCCACGCGTGCGCGAATCGGGGCCGCTAAACGGGAATGTATCGACGCTCACCTCTGATTATCCTCAGCAGGCATTCGACTCTGCGCTGTTCCCGGCTGATGAGAAAAGTGCGATTGGGCAGTTGCGTCAGTTCTGCCAGCATCATGCGGGTGAATATGAAGAACAACGTGATTTCCCGGCCATAGAGGGCACCAGCCGACTCTCCGCCTGTCTGGCGATTGGGGTACTTTCCCCGCGCCAGTGTTTATATCGTCTGCTGGCAGAGCAGCCGGATGCGCTGAATGGTGGGAAAGGCGCCGTCTGGCTCAATGAACTCATCTGGCGGGAGTTTTACCGCCATCTGATGACGTATCATCCTGATTTATGTAAGCATCGTCCTTTCATTCCGTGGACAGATCATGTGAAATGGAACGATGCGCCTGAATTATTGAAAGCCTGGCAGCAGGGGGCAACGGGCTATCCGATTGTCGATGCGGCGATGCGGCAACTGAACAGCACGGGCTGGATGCATAACCGCCTGCGTATGATTGTCGCCAGTTTCCTGGTGAAAGACCTGTTGCTCGACTGGCGTCTCGGTGAGCACTATTTTATGTCGCAACTGATCGATGGCTGCCTGGCGGCGAACAACGGCGGATGGCAGTGGGCGGCGTCAACCGGCACCGATGCTGCACCTTATTTTCGCATCTTCAATCCCACCACCCAGGGTGAGCGATTTGATACTCAGGGCGAATTTATTCGTCAGTGGATCCCGCAACTGGCTCATGTGCCGGGCAAGGCGATACACGATCCCTGGTCGTGGGCTGAGAAAAATGGCGTCGAGCTGGACTATCCACACCCGATTGTGGATCACAAACAGGCTCGAACTGCCACACTTGCGGCTTATGAAGCCGCCCGTAAATCGTAAAGAGAGTGACGATGAAAAATACCGAACTGGAAAAGCTGGTTAACGAAAAACTCAACAGTGCGGCGTTCAGCGATTACGGCCCGAATGGCCTGCAGGTTGAGGGACGTGAGGCCGTACAGAAAATTATCACTGGCGTGACGGCAAGCCAGGCACTGCTTGATGAAGCAGTGCGTCAGGAAGCCGATGCAGTGATTGTGCATCACGGCTATTTCTGGAAAAACGAACCGGCGATCATTCGCGGTATGAAGCGCAATCGCCTGAAAACGCTACTGGCGAACGACATCAACCTGTATGGCTGGCACTTGCCATTGGACGCGCATCCTGAACTGGGGAATAACGTTCAGTTAGCCTCTTTGCTGGGCATCACCGTAATGGGCACCGTTGACGGTGAACAGCTTCTGCCGTGGGGCGAGCTGTCGATGCCGGTACCTGGGCTGGAACTGGCTTCCTGGATTGAAGCACGCCTGGGGCGCAGACCGCTTTGGTCAGGCGATACCGGACCGGATCTGGTGAAGCGTGTGGCTTGGTGTACCGGTGGTGGACAAGGCTTTATCGACAGCGCCGCACGTTTTGGTGTGGATGCGTTTATTACCGGTGAAGTCTCAGAACAAACCATTCATTCGGCGCGTGAGCAAGGGCTGCATTTTTACGCCGCAGGTCACCACGCAACCGAACGCGGCGGTATTCGTGCCTTGAGCGAATGGTTGACCGAAAATACGGATCTGGACGTTACGTTTATTGATATTCCGAATCCGGCTTGAGTGAATAATCGCGGCATAATATGTTGCCGCGGTTTTTCAGCTATTTTATCAACTTCGATGGGCCTTGACTGATTACCTGTTATCGTAACTACTTGAGCTATAACCACATCGTTACCCCCCGGCATTGCTTATCTTCGATATTACAATTAAAACCCATATGTATTCAGGTTGTGACTTAATTTTTTGTGTTTATAATATCTAATCTGTAATATGTAATTGGAATGTGAAAGGGTTATTCTATAATTGCTTATTATATTATTTGTGTGGCTTTTATATTTCAGGGAATGATTCATTATGAGAATGGCTGGGGCTTTTCTGCTGTCGATGCTTATGTTTTTCAGCTTTTTTTTACATGCAGGAGTCGTAATAACGGGCACCAGGGTTGTTTTTCCTTCAAGTAAAAATGAAGTGACGGTAGCGTTGACAAATAAAGGCACTCAGGCTGCCTTAGTGCAAAGCTGGATTGATACTGGCGATCCAACCGAATTGCCGCAAAAAATTAATGTGCCGTTTGCTATCATTCCCCCGCTAATACGAATGGACGCTAATAAAGGATACTCCCTGCGTATTATCCATACTGGAGGAGAATTACCCTCTGACCGGGAATCAGTATTCTGGTTGAACGTATTATCAGTGCCCCCAAAGTCTGGTATTGATGATGAAACCAGTGGCCAATATCTAAAAGTTGCATTCCAGACGAGAATTAAATTATTTTTTCGTCCACAAAACTTAAAGCCAAGCTCAGATTCAGCTATGGAGAAACTTCAGTGGCAAAAAAAAGGAAATGGTTTTAGTGTGATTAACCCTACGCCATATTATATTTCTTTGCTGGATGTGAGTTGGCGTGTTAGTACGGAAGAGTTTTATCTGGATGGTGGGATGATAGCCCCCTTTAGTAGCATTGATTTATCTGGTGGTGAAAATAAAATCTCACTAAATACACATGTACTATCCTATCGAGTGATTAATGATCTCGGTGGTGTACAGCATTTTGAAGTTGAAATATAAATATTTTAACAGGGATTCGATTATGCGTATTTTCTTATTATTAATTTCTTCGATGTTTTTTTCTTTTTTCGCGCAGGCGGATACTGTCTATCCCATTGGACAGTGCAGCTACACAATGAAAGAGCACATTGTAACCTTTCCAGCAGCAAAAATATCCATTGACCCTGGTGCGCCGGTCGGAACTCTCTTTTATGCGTACACGGTGAGTATACCGGACGGATCTGGCACATTAACTTGCTCTGGTAAAGCCATTCAAGTCTACCAGCAGGATTATACTGTGCAAAGTGGTGGAACAACAACGTTATTGAGCGGCGTAGGTTCCTTTCCTGCAAATTCAACGGTCTATAAAACGAATATTCCGGGAATTGGTTTAATTATCAGTAAAGGTTCTTCGAAAGTTCTTCCTATAATAAATTCGCCAGCGACAATGAGCGGGGGAACCATACCCGTAGCATTCCGATATACCTCGCTTTCTATTGATGTGAATTTAGTTAAGTATGCTGATATTCCAGCTGGAGTGAGTTACATCAGTTTGGCTGGTGTGCCAAGTGTGGATGTCATCACCAAATTTGTAAGTGGTACGAGCATTAACACCACTACATCGGTACCGATGCCGATTAATTCGCCATTCATCTTAGGCCGTTTCCATTTTGGACCGAGCACCATTGAACTTCTTTCTGCTACATGTGACACGCCGGATGTGTTGGTTGATCTTGGTAAAAGAAACAAAACCGATTCTACGAATCGTGACGGGACTACTTTTGCAACACCGTGGGTTGATGCCAGTATTAAACTAACAAACTGCCCGGTGTTTAATGGTGTCGGTGGGCGCAGCAATGCCACGTTTGGAAGTGTTAAAAGTAATGTCATGACCGTAACGTTGATGCCAAATAATGCCACAACCAGTAATCAGGGCATTATGCCGATTGATACTGATGGTTACTCGGCAGCTGGTGTGGGGATACAGCTTGCCTGGGGCACCGCGAGTTCAAACACCAAAGTGAATTTCTCGAGTGGTAAAGGGACAAAGACCTATACCTTAACCTCCTCTATCGGAACGAATTATACATTACCTTTAGTGGCTCGTTATATTCAGACAGGGGCTTCGCTCAATGATGTCCATCCAGGTAAAGCAACAGGGAAAATGACTTATATAGTGAGCTATTTTTAAATATGGCTTTTATCTCTCTCAGCTTTTATAAACGCGCTTGCGAGCGCGTTTGTTTTGCCCGCCATACTGAAAATCTGTAACCGTCATTGTCTCAAATTCACTGTAGATATGCTTATCGACGCGGATAGCATTGCACGTTATCTTATTTCTTGTATCGATAACGTACCTGTGGCGAAAGGAGCGGGAGAGTGCAGAGAGCACGTTGTTATCTGTTAGGTGAAACGGCAGTGGTACTGGAGCTGGAACCTCCGGTAACGCTGGCAACCCAAAAACGCATCTGGCGCTTAACCCAGCGTTTAGCCGATGTGCCGGAGGTAGTGGAAGCCATTCCCGGCATGAATAACATCACCGTGGTGCTGCGCGATCCTCAGACGCTGGCGCTGGATGCCATCGAAAGGCTGCAGCGCTGGTGGGAGGAGAGTGAAGCGCTGGAACCCGAATCCCGCACCATTGAGATCCCTGTTATATACGGTAAAGACGCCGGGCCGGATCTGGCGCTGGTGGCGCATCATGCGAATTTATCGGAAAAACAGGTGGTTGAATTGCACGCCTCTGTTGATTACGTCGTCTGGTTTTTAGGCTTCCAGCCAGGATTTCCTTATCTCGGTGGTTTACCGGCGGCGCTGGCGACGCCGCGTCGTGCTGAACCTCGAGTCAGCGTCCCTGCGGGTTCAGTCGGGATTGGCGGTGTGCAAACAGGAATCTATCCTTTGCAATCCCCCGGCGGCTGGAATTTGATTGGCCGTACAGATTTACCTCTTTTTAATCCCGCATTATCCGAACCGGTTCTGCTTCGCCCCGGTGATACCCTCAGGTTTATCCCACACAAGGAAGGCATATGCTGACAATCATTCGTGCCGGGATCTACACCAGCATTCAGGGCGGAAAACGCACCGGACTACGCCAGTCAGGCGTGAGCTATTGTGGTGCACTTGACGGTCCGGCGCTCTCCATCGCCAATGCGCTGGTGGGGAATGACCTTGATGCGCCAGGCCTTGAAATTACGCTGGGTCAGTGTGAAGTGGAATTTGATAAAGACGGCTGGTTTGCCCTGACCGGTGCAGGGTGTGAGGCCAAACTTGATGGCAAAGCTGTCTGGACCGGCTGGCGCAATGCGGTGAAAGCCGGGCAGCGGCTGGTACTTAAACGACCTCTGCACGGTATGCGCAGTTATCTTGCGGTGGCGGGCGGGCTGGATGTGCCGGAGGTCCTGGGCTCAGCCAGTACCGATCTGAAAACCGGGGTTGGCGGACTGGATGGGCGGTTGCTGCGGGATGGCGATGTGTTACCCATTAAACCCGCATTAAAAAACTTTACCGGGCCGCAGGGCGTCAAACAACTTCTGTGGGGTAATCGCATTCGTGCGCTGCCGGGGCCAGAATATCAGGAATTTGATAAGGCCTCACAGGAGGCGTTCTGGCGCTTACCCTGGCGGTTAAACCCACAAAGTAACCGGATGGGATATCGCTTACAGGGGCATTCGCTGGTAAGGGCTTCTGACCGGGAACTGGTCTCACATGGCCTGTTACCTGGTGTCGTACAAGTGCCATCGAATGGTCAGCCCATCGTGCTCATGAATGACGCCCAGACCACCGGTGGTTACCCACGTATTGCCTGTATTATCGAAGCGGATATGTATCATCTGGCTCAGATCCCGCTGGGGCAGCCGATCCATTTTGTTCCCTGTACGCTGGAAGAGGCGCTGGCGGCACGGAGCGAGCAGGCGCGTTTTCTGGAACAATTAGCCTGGCGCATTCAACATGAAAATTGATCTTAACGCTGATCTTGGCGAGGGTTGTGCGCATGACGCGGCGTTAATGGAAATGATCTCCTCCGCCAATATTGCGTGCGGCTTTCATGCAGGGGATGCGCAGACCATGCTGCTGTCAGTGCGTGAAGCGTTTAAACACGGCGTCGCCGTTGGTGCACACCCCAGTTTTCCCGACCGTGAAAATTTTGGTCGCACGCCGATGCAACTGCCACCTGAGGTTGTTTATGCGCAGGTGCTTTATCAGATCGGTGCTCTGGCGGCTATCGCCAGGGCGGAAGAGGGCCAGTTACACCATGTTAAACCTCATGGCATGCTCTACAATCAGGCCGCTGTGGATCCTCAACTTGCCGACGCCATCGCCCGAGCTGTCCACGATACCGATCCGGCATTGATTCTGGTGGGGTTGGCAGGCAGTGAACTTATCCGTGCCGGTGAGCGCTGGCAGCTTATGACCCGGCAGGAAGTATTTGCCGACCGGGGCTACCAGGATGATGGTAGCCTGGTGCCTCGCACGCAGCCCGGCGCACTGATCGCCGACGAGACGCAGGCACTGGCACAAACGCTCGACATGGTGCTCAGCGGCAAAGTGACCAGCGTAAACGGCCTGTCGGTTGATGTGGTGGCGCAGACCGTCTGTCTGCACGGCGACGGGGAACATGCGCTGGCGTTTGCACGCCGACTCCGGCAGGCTTTCTCGCAGCAGAATATTACCGTGAGTGCACAGATTTAACAGGAGATGTGATGCCAGAAGGACCGGAAATCCGCCGTGCGGCCGACAGCCTGGAGGTGGCAATCAAAGGCAAGCCCTTAACCAATGTCTGGTTTGCCTTTCCCCAGTTACAACATTTTGCCCCTGCGCTTATTGGCTGCACGGTTACACATATCGAAACCCGTGGAAAGGCTTTGTTAACCCACTTCTCTAATGGTTTGACGATGTATAGTCATAACCAGCTTTATGGCGTCTGGCGGGTGATGGAAGCGGGGCAGACGGCAGAAACCACCCGTGTGCTGCGTGTGCGGCTGGAGACGGCAGACAAAGCTATTCTGCTCTATAGCGCGTCCGATATTGCGATACTGACGGCTGATGAGCTGGCGGCGCATCCCTTTTTACAGCGCGTTGGCCCGGATGTGCTGGATATGTCGCTCACCGCTGAGCAGGTTAAAGCCCGTCTGTTGTCACCACGCTTTGCCAGGCGTCAGTTTTCCGGGCTGTTACTCGATCAGGCTTTTCTCGCGGGGCTAGGTAACTACCTGCGGGTGGAGATCCTCTGGTTTGCCGGACTGGCTGCGCAACACCGGGCCTGTTGTCTGAGTGACGCGCAACTGGACACGCTGGCGAGAGCGATGCTGGAACTCCCCCGGCTCTCTTACCAGACGCGGGGCAGGGTGGATGAAAACCGCCATCACGGAGCGCTGTTCAGTTTTAAAGTTTTCCATCGTGATGGGCAGGTGTGCGAGCGCTGCGGGGGGATCATTGAAAAAACGACCCTCTCTTCCCGGCCGTTCTACTGGTGTCCTGGCTGCCAGAAATAAAAAAACCCGCTGAGTAAGCGGGTTTTTTGTTATCAGCCGATTAATGCTTGTCGAGATCGGTTTTGAAATCGCGTTTGGCATAACCGGTGTAGAGCTGACGAGGACGGGCAATTTTCAGGCCGTCGTCATGCATCTCATTCCAGTGTGCAATCCAGCCTACGGTACGCGCCATCGCGAAGATAACGGTAAACATGGAGGATGGAATACCCATGGCTTTCAGGATGATGCCAGAGTAGAAGTCTACGTTCGGGTAGAGTTTACGCTCGATAAAGTACGGGTCGTTCAGTGCAATGTGTTCAAGCTCCATTGCAACTTCCAGCAGATCGTCTTTGGTACCCAGCTCTTTCAGTACTTCGTGGCAGGTTTCACGCATCACGGTTGCGCGCGGGTCATAGTTCTTATAGACACGGTGACCGAAGCCCATCAGACGGAACGAATCGTTCTTGTCTTTCGCGCGACGCAGGAATTCCGGAATATGCTTAACGGTGCTGATCTCTTCCAGCATTTTCAGTGCAGCTTCGTTTGCACCGCCGTGTGCCGGTCCCCACAGAGAGGCAATACCAGCCGCGATACAGGCAAACGGGTTAGCGCCAGAAGAGCCCGCAGTACGCACGGTAGACGTAGAAGCATTCTGCTCATGGTCAGCATGCAGGATCAGGATACGATCCATGGCGCGTTCCAGCACCGGGTTAACCACATACTCTTCGCACGGTGTCGCGAACATCATGCGCAGGAAGTTACCGGCATAAGAGAGGTCATTACGCGGGTAAACAAACGGCTGACCGATAGAATATTTGTAACACATCGCGGCTACTGTCGGCATTTTGGACAGTAAGCGGAAGGCGGCGATCTCACGGTGGCGGGAGTTATTAACGTCCAGCGAGTCGTGGTAGAAGGCAGCCAGGGCACCGGTCACACCACACAGTACGGCCATTGGGTGTGAGTCGCGGCGGAAGCCGTGGAACAGACGGGTAATCTGTTCGTGAATCATGGTGTGGCGGGTAACGGTCAGTTTGAATTCATCATACTGTTCCTGGGTCGGCTTTTCGCCGTACAGCAGGATGTAGGACACTTCCAGATAATTGGAGTCGGTGGCCAACTGATCGATCGGGAACCCACGATGCAGCAAAATGCCTTCATCACCGTCGATAAAGGTGATTTTGGATTCGCATGATGCGGTAGAGGTGAAACCTGGGTCAAAAGTGAATACTCCTTTTGAACCGAGACTACGGATATCAATAACATCCTCACCGAGCGTGCCTTTTAGCACATCCAGTTCAATAGCAGTATCACCATTATAGGTGAGATTTGCTTTTTTATCAGCCATTTACGGTCTCCTTAGCGCCTTATTGCTTAAGACTACCTGTTACCGGATTTGCATTCAAACTGCCTTTTAACGCTACCAGATTATTATGTGGCTCGCTGCTCTGATGAGAGGAGATACCAGGGTACAGAGCGATGGGCGCATGCAGGTCAGCATTGAAAATTCAGTTGAAACAACAACAAATCAGGGAGTCGGCAGTCCGAAATTTACAAAACGGGTTATCACTAATAACTGTCCTGATTAATTCGGTCAACACCATCACACTGTTGCATAACTTATTTGTAGTTGCATAACTTATTTGCAGGTCAAAGATAGACCCCATAACTTTTGCGAATTATATCTCTCTTCTTATGAAGTTTGTAACAGGAATGTTTAATTTTTGTCAAATCAGATGATTAAATTTTAAATAAATGTTGTTATCGTGATGGTCATCACTGTTCTGCATAAAACCCGACAAACTATATGTAGGTTAATTGTAATGATTTTGTGAACGACCTATACTGCCGCCAGGTCTCCGGAACACCCTGCAATCCCGAGCCACCCAGCGTTGTAACCTGTCGTTTAGCATCTGGAAGCAAATTTTTTGCATGACGCGCAGTTATAGAAAAGGACGCTGTCTGACCCGCACGCAGACCGGAGGAAGGAAACTAATAAGAACAGCATGTGGGCGTTATTCATGATAAAAAATGTGAAAAAACAAAGACCTGTCAATCTGGATCTGACAACGATCCGGTTTCCTGTTACGGCAATAGCCTCCATTCTGCACCGTGTTTCCGGCGTGATTACTTTTATCGCGGTCGGCATACTGTTGTGGCTGCTGGGTCTGTCGCTGTCATCCGAAGAAGGCTTCCAGGCTGCTTCTGCCATCATGAACAGCTTTTTTGCAAAATTCATTATGTGGGGCATTCTGACTGCGTTGGCCTATCACGCGGTTGGCGGTATTCGCCACATGTTGATGGATTTTGGCTGGCTGGAAGAGACTTTTGAGGCAGGAAAACGTTCCGCTAACATTTCTTTTGCAATGACTGTCGTGCTTTCACTTCTCGCAGGAGTCCTCGTATGGTAAGCAACGCCTCCGCACTTGGACGCAACGGCGTACATGACTATATTCTGGTCCGTGCTACCGCCATCGTCCTCACGCTTTACATCATCTATATGGTGGGTTTCTTCGCCATTAGCGGAGATATCACCTGGCAAGTCTGGTCAGGCTTCTTCTCTTCTGCCTTTACCAAAGTCTTCACCCTGCTGGCTCTGTTCTCCATTTTGATTCATGCCTGGATTGGCATGTGGCAGGTGTTGACCGACTACGTTAAACCTGTGGCTGTACGCCTGATGTTGCAACTGGTGATTGTGGTTGCGCTCGCGGTTTACGTTATTTATGGATTCGTTGTGGTGTGGGGTGTGTGATGAAACTGCCAGTCAGAGAATTTGATGCTGTTGTAATTGGCGCAGGCGGCGCAGGTATGCGCGCGGCGCTACAAATTTCCCAGAGCGGCCAGACCTGTGCGCTGCTCTCTAAAGTCTTCCCAACCCGTTCCCACACCGTATCTGCGCAGGGCGGTATCACCGTTGCGCTGGGTAACACCCATGAAGATAACTGGGAATGGCACATGTACGACACCGTAAAAGGGTCGGACTACATTGGTGACCAGGACGCGATTGAATATATGTGTAAAACCGGGCCGGAAGCGATTCTGGAGCTGGAACACATGGGCTTGCCGTTCTCCCGTCTGGATGATGGCAAAATCTACCAGCGTCCGTTTGGCGGCCAGTCGAAAAACTTCGGCGGTGAGCAGGCGGCGCGTACTGCGGCAGCGGCTGACCGTACCGGTCACGCATTGTTGCACACGCTTTATCAGCAAAACCTCAAAAACCACACTACTATTTTTTCCGAGTGGTATGCGCTTGATCTGGTGAAGAACCAGGACGGCGCAGTGGTGGGTTGTACCGCGCTGAGTATTGAAAGTGGTGAAGTGGTCTACTTCAAAGCGCGCGCAACCGTACTGGCAACAGGTGGTGCGGGGCGTATTTACCAGTCCACGACCAATGCCCACATTAACACGGGTGATGGCGTCGGGATGGCACTGCGTGCCGGTGTCCCGGTGCAGGATATGGAAATGTGGCAGTTCCACCCAACCGGTATCGCCGGGGCAGGGGTACTGGTCACCGAAGGCTGCCGTGGTGAAGGCGGCTATCTGTTAAACAAACACGGTGAGCGTTTCATGGAGCGCTATGCGCCAAACGCGAAAGACCTGGCGGGTCGTGATGTGGTAGCGCGTTCCATCATGATCGAAATCCGCGAAGGTCGTGGTTGTGACGGTCCGTGGGGCCCGCACGCCAAACTGAAACTCGATCACCTCGGCAAAGAGGTGCTGGAGTCGCGTTTGCCTGGCATTCTGGAACTCTCCCGTACCTTTGCTCACGTCGATCCGGTTAAAGAGCCGATCCCGGTGATCCCAACCTGCCACTACATGATGGGCGGGATCCCGACCAAAGTGACCGGTCAGGCATTGACCGTGAACGAGCAGGGCGAAGATGTGGTTATTCCTGGGCTGTTCGCGGTGGGCGAAATCGCCTGCGTATCCGTTCACGGTGCAAACCGCCTCGGCGGCAACTCACTGTTGGATCTGGTGGTGTTTGGTCGTGCCGCTGGTCTGCATCTGCAGGAATCCATCGCTGAGCAGGGTGAACTGCGCGATGCCACCGAAGAAGACGTTGACGCTTCGCTGGCGCGTCTTAACCGCTGGAACGGCAACCGTGATGGCGAAGATCCGGTGGTGATTCGTAAAGCACTGCAAGAGTGTATGCAGCACAACTTCTCGGTATTCCGTGAAGGTGATGCGATGGCCAAAGGCCTTGAGCAGCTGAAAGCGATTCGTGAGCGTCTGAAAAATGCCCGTCTGGATGACACGTCCAGCGAATTCAACACCCAGCGTGTTGAGTGCCTGGAACTGGATAACCTGATGGAAACCGCATATGCAACGGCGGTATCTGCCAACTTCCGTACCGAAAGCCGTGGTGCACATAGCCGCTTCGACTTCCCGGAACGTGATGATGAAAACTGGCTGTGCCATTCCCTGTATCTGCCAGAGACGGAATCCATGACGCGTCGTAGCGTCAATATGGAACCGAAACTGCGTCCGGCATTCCCGCCGAAGATTCGTACTTATTAATGCGGAGACAGGAAAATGAAATTCGAGTTTTCAATTTATCGCTATAACCCGGATGTTGACGACGCTCCGCGCATGCAGGATTACACGCTGGAAGGTGAAGAAGGGCGTGACATGATGCTGCTGGACGCACTTATGCTGATTAAGGAGCAGGATCCGAGTCTGTCGTTCCGCCGTTCCTGCCGTGAAGGAGTGTGTGGCTCAGACGGTGTGAACATGAACGGCAAAAACGGTCTGGCCTGTATCACTCCGCTGTCGGCGTTGGGTAACGGCAAGCAGAAGATTGTGATTCGCCCGTTGCCTGGCTTGCCGGTTATCCGCGATTTGGTTGTGGACATGGGACAATTCTATGCTCAATATGAGAAGATTAAGCCTTACTTATTGAATAATGGACAAAATCCACCCGCTCGCGAGCATTTACAGATGCCGGAACAGCGCGAGAAACTCGACGGATTGTATGAGTGTATTTTGTGCGCCTGCTGCTCTACATCCTGCCCGTCGTTCTGGTGGAATCCGGACAAATTTATCGGTCCGGCCGGTCTGCTGGCAGCCTATCGTTTCCTGATTGATAGCCGCGATACCGAAACCGATAGCCGTCTGGAAGGCTTGAGTGACGCTTTCAGCGTATTCCGCTGCCATAGCATCATGAACTGCGTCAGTGTGTGTCCGAAGGGGTTGAACCCGACGCGCGCCATTGGGCACATTAAGTCGATGTTGTTACAACGTAGTGCGTAATAAAAGTGAGGGGAGTGCCGTTCCCCTCACCCTGACCCTCTCCCCACAGGGGAGAGGGAATAACGCAGGAAACCTTTAAAAACCGCTATACGCAGTTGAACTAATCGAAGCGTTCGTGGTGAGACAAGGTGGCAACTGAGCGAATCGCCGGGAGCATAGTGAACTATGTGACCGGTGTGAGTGAAGGCAGCCACCGTAGTCGCAGCCCGAACGAAGAAGATTAGGGGCAGTTTTTAAAGGTTCCTTCGCGGGCCGACAAGAGCTCGCAAGTGAACCCCGGGACGTGCGCGTTGCTGCGCGCGTCGTAGTTATCCACGGCGATGTAAGCATAACAATGCTTAAGGGATCACGATGCAGAACAGCGCTTTGAAAGCCTGGCTGGACTCTTCTTACCTCTCTGGCTCTAACCAGAGCTGGATAGAACAGCTCTATGAAGACTTCTTAACCGATCCTGACTCGGTTGATTCAAACTGGCGTGCCATGTTTGAAGAGCTTCCGGGCACCGGAGTGAAACCAGATCAATTCCATTCCAAAACACGTGACTATTTCCGTCGTTTAGCGAAGGACGCGTCACGTTATTCTTCTTCCATTTCCGACCCTGACACCAACGCCAAGCAGGTTAAAGTCCTGCAGTTGATTAACGCCTACCGTTTTCGCGGTCATCAGCAGGCCAATCTGGACCCGCTGGGACTCTGGCAGCAGGACAAGGTCGCCGATCTTGATCCGTCCTTCCATGATTTAACCGAAGCAGACCTCCAGGAGACGTTCAACGTCGGTTCGTTTGCTATCGGCAAAGACACGATGCAGTTGAGCGAGCTGATTGAAGCCCTCAAGCAGACCTACTGCGGTTCTATCGGTGCGGAATACATGCACATCACCAGCACCGAAGAGAAACGCTGGATTCAGCAACGTATCGAATCCGTTGTTGGGCATGCGACCTTCAGCGTTGAAGAGAAAAAACGCTTCCTGAGCGAGCTGACTGCCGCAGAAGGGATGGAGCGTTATCTGGGGGCTAAATTCCCGGGTGCAAAACGCTTCTCACTGGAAGGTGGTGATGCGCTGGTACCGATGCTCAAAGAGATGATCCGCCACGCCGGCAAAAACGGTACCCGCGAAGTGGTACTGGGTATGGCGCACCGTGGTCGTCTGAACGTACTGATTAACGTTCTGGGTAAAAAACCACAGGATCTGTTTGACGAGTTCGCAGGTAAACACAAAGAGCACCTTGGTACCGGTGACGTGAAGTACCACATGGGCTTCTCATCCGACATGGAAACCGAAGGCGGCCTGGTGCACCTGGCGCTGGCGTTTAACCCGTCGCACCTGGAAATTGTGAGCCCGGTGGTCATGGGTTCTGTCCGTGCACGTTTGGATCGCCTTGATGAACCAAGCAGCAACAAAGTGCTGCCAATTACCATTCACGGTGATGCGGCAGTTGCCGGGCAGGGCGTGGTTCAGGAAACCCTGAATATGTCTAAAGCGCGCGGTTACGAAGTGGGCGGTACGGTTCGTATTGTCATCAATAACCAGGTGGGCTTTACCACGTCCAACCCACTGGATGCCCGTTCCACACCGTACTGTACCGATATCGGTAAGATGGTGATGGCACCGATCTTCCACGTTAACGCTGATGATCCGGAAGCGGTCGCCTTTGTTACCCGTATCGCGCTGGACTTCCGTAACACCTTTAAACGTGATGTGTTCATCGATCTGGTGTGCTACCGCCGTCACGGCCATAACGAAGCCGATGAGCCGAGTGCAACCCAGCCGCTGATGTACCAGAAAATCAAAAAACACCCAACCCCACGTAAACTCTATGCTGACAAGCTGGAGCATGACGGTGTCGCGACGCTGGAAGATGCGACTGAGCTTGTGAATCTCTACCGTGACGCGCTGGATGCTGGTGAGTGTGTGGTGGAAGAATACCGCCCGATGAACATGCACTCCTTTACCTGGTCGCCATACCTCAACCACGAGTGGGATGAGAGCTACCCGAACAAGGTGGAGATGAAGCGCGTGCAGGAGTTGGCGAAGCGTATCAGCACCGTACCAGATGCGATTGAAATGCAGGCGCGTGTCGCGAAAATTTACTCTGACCGTCAGGCCATGGCAGCAGGTGAGAAGCTGTTTGACTGGGGCGGCGCAGAAAACCTGGCGTACGCAACCCTGGTGGACGAGGGCGTTTCAGTGCGCCTGTCAGGTGAAGATTCCGGCCGTGGTACCTTCTTCCACCGCCATGCCGTGATTCATAACCAGTCCAACGGTTCGACCTACACCCCGCTACACCACGTTCACAACAGTCAGGGGCCATTCCGTGTCTGGGACTCCGTCCTCTCTGAAGAAGCAATCCTGGCATTTGAATACGGATACGCCACTGCGGAACCGCGTACCCTGACAATCTGGGAAGCGCAGTTCGGTGACTTCGCCAACGGTGCGCAGGTAGTTATCGACCAGTTCATCTCTTCCGGGGAGCAGAAGTGGGGCCGTATGTGTGGTTTGGTCATGCTGCTGCCGCACGGTTACGAAGGCCAGGGTCCGGAGCACTCCTCTGCGCGTCTGGAACGTTACCTGCAGCTGTGTGCTGAACAAAACATGCAAGTGTGCGTTCCGTCGACTCCGGCACAGGTCTACCATATGCTGCGTCGTCAGGCACTACGTGGTATGCGCCGTCCGCTTATCGTGATGTCGCCGAAATCTCTGCTGCGTCATCCGCAGGCGGTTTCTACACTTGATGAACTGGCAAATGGCACCTTTATGCCTGCGATCGGTGAAGTTGATGAGCTTGATCCGCAAGGCGTTAAGCGTGTTGTTATGTGTTCTGGTAAGGTTTATTACGACCTGCTTGATCAGCGCCGTAAGAATGATCAGAAAGATGTTGCCATTGTACGTATTGAACAGCTCTATCCGTTCCCGCATCAGTCGGTTCAGGATGTGCTGAAGCAGTATGCGCATGTGAAAGATTTTGTCTGGTGCCAGGAAGAGCCGCTTAACCAGGGTGCATGGTATTGCAGCCAACATCATTTCAATGAAGTGATTCCATTTGGGGCTTCACTGCGTTATGCAGGTCGCCCGGCCTCCGCTTCGCCAGCGGTAGGATATCTGTCCGTTCACCAGAAACAGCAACAAGCTCTGGTCAATGACGCGCTGAACGTCGATTAAATAAAGGATAAATAATGAGTAGCGTAGATATTCTTGTACCCGACCTGCCTGAGTCCGTTGCTGATGCGACCGTTGCGACCTGGCACAAAAAACCGGGCGATAGCGTCCAGCGCGATGAAGTGCTGGTAGAAATCGAAACTGACAAAGTGGTACTGGAAGTACCGGCTTCAGCAGACGGCATTCTGGATGCAGTGCTGGAAGATGAAGGTACAACAGTAACGTCTCGCCAGATTCTGGGTCGCCTGCGTGAAGGTAACAGCGGCGGTAAAGAGAGCAGCGCTAAATCTGATGCCAAAGAGTCTACCCCGGCTCAACGTCAGCAGGCGTCGCTGGAAGAGCAAAACAACGATGCACTCAGCCCGGCGATCCGTCGCCTGCTGGCAGAGCATAATATTGAAGCCAATGCCATTAAAGGCACGGGTGTGGGTGGTCGTCTGACCCGTGAAGATATTGATAAACACCTGGCGAAAGCCCCGGCGAAGAAAGAAGAGAGCAAACCTGCTGCACCGGCTGCTGCACCTGCAGTACCACAACTGGCTGGCCGCTCTGAGAAACGCGTACCGATGACCCGTCTGCGCAAACGCGTAGCCGAGCGTCTGCTGGAAGCGAAAAACTCCACCGCAATGCTCACCACGTTTAACGAAGTGAACATGAAGCCGATTATGGATCTGCGTAAGCAGTACGGCGATGCGTTCGAAAAACGTCACGGTATCCGTCTGGGCTTTATGTCCTTCTACGTGAAAGCGGTTGTTGAAGCGCTGAAACGTTATCCGGAAGTGAACGCGTCAATCGATGGCGATGATGTGGTTTACCATAACTACTTTGATGTCAGCATGGCGGTTTCTACGCCGCGTGGCCTGGTGACCCCGGTTCTGCGTGATGTTGATACCCTGGGCATGGCAGATATCGAAAAACGCATCAAGGACCTGGCTATCAAAGGTCGTGACGGTAAGCTGACGGTGGAAGATCTGACCGGTGGTAACTTCACCATCACCAACGGCGGCGTCTTCGGTTCACTGATGTCTACTCCGATCATCAACCCACCGCAGAGCGCGATCCTCGGCATGCATGCCATCAAAGACCGCCCAATGGCGGTTGACGGTAAAGTGGAGATCCTGCCAATGATGTACCTGGCACTCTCCTACGATCACCGTCTGATTGATGGCCGTGAGTCGGTAGGTTTCCTGGTGGCCATTAAAGAGCTGCTGGAAGATCCGACCCGTCTGCTGCTGGACGTGTAGTACGTAAAAATATCCCCTGCCCCGTAGGCCGGATGAGGCGTACACGCCGCCATCCGGCGTTGGTGCATCGCCTGATGGCGACGCTGTTGCGGCTCATCAGGCCTGCGGGTTCAAAGATAATGATGACCTGAAGGATGGACAGAACACATGAACTTACATGAATACCAGGCAAAACAGCTTTTTGCCCGTTACGGTCTGCCTGCGCCAGTAGGCTATGCGTGTACGACGCCGCGCGAAGCAGAAGAAGCAGCTTCCAAAATTGGTGCGGGTCCGTGGGTAGTAAAATGCCAGGTTCACGCGGGCGGCCGTGGTAAAGCCGGCGGCGTAAAAGTCGTGAAAAGCAAAGAAGAGATTCGCGCCTTTGCTGAACACTGGCTGGGCAAACGTCTGGTAACCTACCAAACGGACGCTAACGGTCAGCCTGTTAACCAGATTCTGGTTGAAGCGGCTACCGATATCGATAAAGAGCTGTACCTGGGCGCGGTGGTTGATCGTAGCTCCCGCCGCGTCGTGTTCATGGCATCAACTGAAGGTGGCGTGGAAATTGAAAAAGTGGCGGAAGAGACTCCGCACCTGATCCACAAAATCGCCCTTGACCCGTTGGCAGGTCCAATGCCGTATCAAGGCCGTGAACTGGCATTCAAACTGGGTCTGGAAGGTAAACAGGTTCAGCAGTTCACTAAAATCTTCATGGGTCTGGCGAACATTTTCCTTGAGCGTGATCTGGCGCTGATCGAAATCAACCCACTGGTTATCACTAAGCAGGGCGACCTGATTTGCCTCGACGGCAAACTGGGCGCGGATGGCAATGCGCTGTTCCGTCAGCCGGATCTGCGTGAGATGCGTGACCAGTCTCAGGAAGACCCGCGCGAAGCGCAGGCGGCTCACTGGGAACTGAACTATGTGGCACTGGATGGCAACATTGGTTGCATGGTCAACGGTGCAGGCCTGGCGATGGGCACCATGGACATCGTTAAACTGCACGGTGGCGAACCGGCGAACTTCCTTGACGTCGGCGGCGGCGCAACCAAAGAGCGCGTAACTGAAGCGTTCAAAATCATTCTCTCTGACGACAATGTGAAAGCCGTACTGGTGAACATTTTCGGCGGCATCGTACGTTGCGACCTGATCGCAGACGGTATCATCGGTGCGGTAGAAGAAGTGGGCGTTAACGTACCAGTCGTGGTACGTCTGGAAGGCAACAACGCTGAACTGGGCGCGAAGCGTCTGGCTGACAGCGGCCTGAATATTATCGCAGCGAAAAGTCTGACGGATGCAGCGCAGCAGGTTGTTGCCGCAGTGGAGGGTAAATAATGTCTGTTTTAATCAATAAAGATACCAAGGTTATCTGCCAGGGGTTTACCGGTAGCCAGGGCACCTTCCACTCCGAACAAGCGATTGCTTACGGTACGCAGATGGTTGGCGGCGTGACCCCAGGCAAAGGCGGTACCACACATCTGGGCCTGCCGGTGTTTAACACCGTGCGTGAAGCGGTAGAAGCAACGGGCGCGACTGCAACGGTTATCTACGTTCCGGCTCCGTTCTGCAAAGACTCCATCCTGGAAGCCATCGACGCAGGCATTAAACTGATTATCACCATCACCGAAGGCATCCCGACGCTGGACATGCTGACCGTGAAAGTGAAGCTGGACGAAGCAGGCGTGCGCATGATCGGCCCGAACTGCCCGGGCGTTATCACCCCAGGCGAGTGCAAAATCGGCATCATGCCGGGCCACATTCATAAGCCAGGCAAAGTGGGTATCGTTTCTCGCTCCGGTACGCTGACCTATGAAGCGGTTAAGCAGACCACAGACTACGGTTTTGGCCAGTCCACCTGCGTGGGCATCGGTGGTGACCCGATCCCGGGTTCTAACTTCATCGATATCCTGAAACTGTTCCAGGAAGATCCGCAGACCGAAGCGATTGTGATGATCGGTGAAATCGGCGGCAGCGCGGAAGAAGAAGCGGCTGCGTATATCAAAGATCATGTGACCAAACCTGTCGTCGGCTACATCGCCGGTGTGACAGCGCCGAAAGGCAAACGTATGGGTCACGCAGGCGCGATCATCGCGGGCGGCAAAGGAACAGCGGATGAGAAATTCGCGGCTCTGGAAGCGGCTGGCGTGAAGACCGTTCGCAGCCTGGCGGATATCGGCGAAGCGCTGAAATCCATCATCAAATAAGACTCAATGCCCCTCATTAAAGGGGCAGTAATATGTTCGACATGGTTGGCCATCTTATGATGGCCTTTTTTTGCGTAACGCTACGTAGCGTGATTATTCAGTTTTGAAATCTTTGTATAAAGTGAAAGAATTGTGTGGTGATAGCTGATTAATAAGTTTGTCTTTTTTCAAACGATAATACATTATACGACGCGTTATTTATTCATGCGTCGAAGTGCAATAATATGTGATGTAATTATTTAAAGGGAATTTTTGTGAAAAAAACTATTATCTCAGCAGCAATTGCATTAATCGGGTTGAGTGCCGGCAGCTATGCCGCTCCTGTCAATATTGATGTGCTGAGTGCAACCGTAAAAGATAAACGCATTGATGGGGCGACGGTAACCTTACAGCGTAATGGCGCCCAGTCTGTCACCGGTAATACCAATGCCTCAGGGCAAGTGAATCTCAACTCATCTTTCCAGGACGATCAGGACTCATTACTGATCATTAAAAAAGAGGGTTACTCCAATCTGGTCGTCAAGTGCCCGTGTGATGGCATGACCTACGCGGTTAGCCCGGTCATGACCAATCTGGACGGCATGCGCGTGGTGCTGACCTGGGGGCAAATCCCATCCGATTTGGACTCGCATCTCTCATACCTTGGTGGTCACATCTATTTTGCTAGAAAACAAGGGCAGGATGCTAATCTGGATGTCGACGACACGGACGGCTATGGTCCGGAAACCATCACTATTACTAAAAAGCATTTCGGTGATACCTATACTTATGCCGTTCAGGATTACACCAATAAAGGTAACCCATCGAGCGCGAATCTTTCGGCAAGCAGTGCAAAAGTGTTTGTGTATGTCGGTAGTTCCCTGGTACGAAGCTATTCTGTACCCACTGGCACACCAGGGAATATCTGGACGGTATTTAAGTTAAATCCAAATGGTGAATTTGAAGATATTAACCGCATGAGTGGTGAAAACTTCAATGAAACAAATCGTGATGTGGACGATGTGCCCTCTGTAATAGCCCGTTCAAATAATACGGTGGCTTCTGTAGCACAAACTGGCAATAACCCTGAACTGGCAAAACAATATAACCGCCAGGGGGAAGCAGTTTATAAAGACGGTAATCTTGATCAGGCTATTCAGTACTTCCAGCTGGCCACTGAAGCCGATAGCAGCTATGGCCAGGCCTTCAGTAACCTGGGACTCGTTTATCAGAAGGATGGCAAAATTGCCGAGGCAATTTGGGCAAACCGCAAAGCTATTTCTTTAGCCAGTGGGACGAATGCGGCAACGACTCGCGCAAACTCCTACTACAACATTGCTAAGATTTATGAAAATGCGGGGCAGTACGCTGATGCACTGCAGCATTATCAGCTGGCAAATGCACAAAGAAACAAGCCCGTCTATGAAACGGCCATCGCGCGCATGAAAGCGAAAATGTAGTCCTTGTTCCAGGCCAGGCCATCGTCAGGTGGCCTGGAAATCAGCTGAAAAGCCTGAGTTAATCCCCTCTGATTTTAAGTTTTTTCACCTGGGTATTTTCTGCCATTAACTCGCTACCGTCATCGGTGTGTGGTCGCATTGGGGCAATTGCCTTACCTGTTTGCACATCCACGAGCAGTGAGTGGGGTTCTCCCGACGCAAACAGATTATCTTCTCCCCATTGACGCAGTGCGACGATAACCGGGAACAGCGATTTTCCTCTCGGTGTGAGTACATACTCCTGATATGCAGTGCCATCTGATGCGGGCTGCGTGATAAATATCCCGGCATCCACCAGTTTGCGTAACCTGTCCGTGAGAATGTTGCGCGCCATCCCCAGACCACGCTGAAAATCACCAAAGCGCCGGACACCATCAAAGGCATCGCGGACGATCAGCAGGGCCCAACGATCACCCATCAGGTCGACTGCACGCGCAACCGGGCAAGGCTGATAAGAGGGCGGTAAATCGTATGTCATCGTCTGGCCTCATGAAAAATATTCCGGTTGCATTTTAAAACTGGTTTCTCTAGTCTTCAACTGGTTTTCTTTTGCAACCAGGTTTAAAGATGAAAGTATGTGCCATCGAGCCAATGGCTCCTGCGAAAATCCTGCCACGGAGCATGGTGATGCTGTTTGCTGTGGCCAGCGGGATGAGTGTCGCCAACGTCTATTACGCCCAGCCGCTGCTGGATGCGCTCGCCAGGGAATTTTCCATCAGCTATGCCGCTATAGGGGGGATCGTGACGGCAACTCAGGTGGGCTGTGCTCTGGCATTATTACTGCTGGTGCCGTTAGGTGATATTGTTGAACGGCGTACATTAATGTTGATTCAGCTTATGGCGTTGGTGGCAGCACTTGCTGTGGTATCACTCGCTAGCACAACGTGGATGCTCCTTGCCGGGATGTTGTCAGTCGGCCTGCTGGGCACGGCGATGGCGCAAGGACTGATCGCCTGTGCAGCCAGTGCATCCGATGAACACGAACGTGGGCGGGTGGTCGGGGCAGCCCAGAGTGGCGTCTTTATTGGCCTACTGCTGGCTCGCGTTTTCTCTGGCGTGGTGAGCGATCTTGCTGGCTGGCGCGCGGTGTATGGTTTATCTGCGATCCTTATGCTGCTTTTACTGCCACTGTTATGGCAGCGTTTACCCCGATTTGGGGCCAGCGGTGAGCGGACGTCCTGGCTGCTGCTTATTGCTTCGATGCTGAAATTACTGCTCACCGATCGCGTCCTGCAAATTCGCGGCATGCTGGCGTTGCTGATGTTTGCCGCCTTTACTATTTTCTGGAGTGCGATGGTGTTGCCGCTCAGTGCGCCACCGTATCGCTTCTCTCACACGGTTATTGGTTTGTTTGCTCTGGCGGGTGTGGCAGGTGCGCTTGCGGCGTCAAGAGCAGGGTGGGCCGCCGATCGAGGTTATGCTCAGCGCACCAGTTTTATTGCATTGCTTCTGCTGGTACTGGCGTGGTGGCCGCTTTCGTGGCTTGAGTACTCTATCCCGTTATTGTTGTCAGGTATTGTGCTTCTTGACCTGGGTGGACAGGCGCTGCATGTCACTAACCAGAGCCTGATTTTGCGTGCTGCACCTGCGTTACATGGCAGGCTGGTGGCGCTCTATATGCTGTTTTATGCCGTGGGTAGTGGCACGGGAGCGACGTTGACAACAGCAACTTACGCGCACTCTGGCTGGCAGGGAGTCTGCTGGCTTGGCGCACTGGTCAGCCTGTTGGCGCTAATAATATGGGCATTAACGCGACATCTGATGCCAGAAGAGAAATGAGAAGAGGGCAGGGGAATAAGATGAAAGAACGTGAATTGCTGGCAGAGGCTGATGCGCGTGGCTTGCGTTATCTGGAGGGAACGGACACACGGCACGTCTTCCCCACTACAGAAGCGATAGCGGCCCTGAGCGCATTTGATGAAGCACTGCCACAAACGGGAATGTCGGCTGAAAGTACACTGGCTTTACTGGATGACGTGGGCTCGCCTGCCACAACCGCATCCAATGGTCCGGGATATTTCGGGTTTGTGGTAGGCGCGAGCTTACCGGCTGCGGCAGCAGCAGAGCGACTGGTGATGGCATGGGATCAGTGCGCTTCCTCCTTTTTAAATTCCCCGGTTGCTGACAACGTTGAACGTGTCGCAGGTAAATGGGTACTCGATGCGCTGAATTTGCCACGTGAAAGTGCCGTTGGGTTTGGCACCAGTGCAACGGCCTGTACGCTGGCCGCTCTGGCTGCGGCCCGGCGAGAATTGCTGGCCCGCGTTGGCTGGGATATCGACAATGACGGGCTGGTAGGCGCACCAGAGATCAAAGTGGTGGTTTCTGAACTGGTGCACATCACCGTCAAAAAAGCGCTGCGCATCCTCGGTTTTGGTCTCTCCAGACTGATTATTGCCCCAGTGGATAGCCTTGGTCGCGTAGACGTGGCGCAACTTCCTGTGCTGGATAGTCACACCATCCTCTGTCTGCAGGCCGGGGAAGTGAATACCGGAGAATTCGACCCGTTCGCGCAGCTTATTCCTCTGGCACGCAAAGCGGGTGCATGGGTTCATGTGGACGGTGCATTTGGTCTCTGGGCACGTGCTTCATCGCAGGCAGCACTGACTGAGGGGATTGAACTTGCTGATAGCTGGACGACCGACGCCCATAAGTGGCTTAACACCCCCTATGACTGTGCCATGGTTATCTGCCGCGATCCTCAGATTCTGGCCGGTGCGATGAACAGCGATGCCGTTTATATGAGTGCCAGTGCTGATGCGCAAAAAAATCTGACGCTGGAGTTTTCCCGTCGCCCACGCGGAATTCCGGTGTGGGCTGCGCTACGTGTACTGGGGCGTGAAGGTGTGCGTAACATGATCAACAAGCATTGCGCACTGGCGCGCGATATCAGCGAGGGATTGACTGCTCAGGGCTTTGAGGTGCTTAACCGGGTGGTGATCAACCAGGTGCTGTTCCGTTGCGCTACGGATGAGCAAACGGAAGCGGTTCTGGCGGTGGCGCAGGCATCAGGGAAAATCTGGTTCGGCAGTACCCGCTGGCAGGGGAGGTTGGCCATGCGCATTAGCGTATCTTCGTGGCGTACCGAGCAAGAGCACGTTGACACACTGCTGGAAACGCTTGCCGCAGTTCGCTGGGAAGGATGAATCCATAACCAGCGGGAATGTTAATAACGAATTTCACAACCGTGAATGTAAAAAAAAAACCATGCTAAATTCGCGTGGTTTTTTTGAATAATCACTTTGCGGTGTTAAGTCTAATAATTGATAAGGTGAAATAATTGTAAAATTATAACATCATCCCTTTGTCATGATTTATCTGTCGTGCCCGAAATTATTGTGCAAACCGCAATAAAGCATCTACGGTTAACGTTAAATAACCTCGTTATAATTTACCTTTACCTGCCGATTGATAACCATTCTTCACGCTAAAATATACATATCGTTAACATGGTTTTCACTATGTGGATACGATAGCTACAAAATTAACAAGTTTGGATAAAATTGATTTAAATCAATATTTAAATGCTTGGAAAAAACCCTAAAAATCGATAAATTGTCGCCGATCAAATTGGCTTAAAACGGGCAAATTAGGTATAAATTGATCACTGTCGAAAAACGTAAAACAAACCCAATAAAAACCTTTTTATTGTAAGGGTTTTGCGGAGTAATATATTCGAGAGATCAATTTGGGTTTTTTATTAACGTAGTTGTAACTTTTTTGAATCAGCATCACCTTTATTCATGATGGTGATTTAAAAGTGCAACAACTTTGTATTGGGGCATGCGTGTAGACCTTCGTTAATGGGGTTTACTCTCGGAGTCTTCATGCGATGAGCAAGGAGTCAAGATGTTAGATATTGTCGAACTGTCACGCTTACAGTTTGCCTTGACCGCGATGTACCACTTCCTTTTTGTGCCACTGACGCTCGGTATGGCGTTCCTGCTGGCCATCATGGAAACGGTCTACGTCCTTTCCGGCAAACAGATTTATAAAGATATGACCAAGTTCTGGGGCAAGTTGTTTGGTATCAACTTCGCACTGGGCGTGGCGACCGGTCTGACCATGGAGTTCCAGTTCGGGACTAACTGGTCTTACTATTCTCACTATGTTGGGGATATCTTCGGTGCGCCGCTGGCCATTGAAGGTCTGATGGCCTTCTTCCTCGAGTCTACTTTTGTAGGTCTGTTTTTCTTCGGTTGGGATCGTCTGGGCAAAGTACAGCATATGGCAGTGACCTGGTTGGTCGCTCTTGGCTCTAACTTGTCTGCGCTGTGGATCCTGGTTGCTAACGGCTGGATGCAGAACCCTATTGCCTCTGATTTCAACTTCGAAACCATGCGTATGGAGATGGTGAGCTTCGCTGAACTGGTGCTGAACCCGGTTGCACAGGTGAAATTTGTGCATACCGTTGCATCTGGTTATACCTGCGGTGCGATGTTCATCCTCGGCATCAGCTCCTACTATCTGCTGCGTGGTCGCGACGTTGCGTTTGCTAAACGCTCCTTTGCTATCGCTGCCAGCTTTGGTATGGCTGCGGTACTGTCTGTTATCGTGCTGGGTGATGAATCCGGTTACGAAATGGGCGACGTGCAGAAAACCAAACTCGCTGCCATTGAAGCAGAATGGGAAACTCAACCGGCGCCTGCCGCGTTTACCCTCTTTGGTATTCCTGACCAGGATTCGCAGAAAAACCATTTTGCCATTCAAATTCCTTACGCTCTGGGCATCATTGCCACCCGTTCTGTTGACACGCCGGTTATCGGTCTGAAAGACCTGATGGTTCAGCATGAAGAGCGTATCCGTAACGGGATGAAGGCCTATCATCTTTTGGAACAACTGCGTGCTGGTTCGAAAGACCCGTCGGTGCGTGACGAATTCAATAGCATGAAGAAAGATCTGGGCTACGGCATGTTGCTTAAGCGCTATACACCAAACGTCACTGACGCAACGGAAGCGCAAATTGTTCAGGCAACAAAAGATTCTATTCCGCGCGTTGCTCCGTTGTACTTCGCTTTCCGTATTATGGTCGGTAGCGGCATCCTGATGCTGCTGATAATCGGTTTGTCTTTCTGGACCGTTTGTCGCAACCGCATTGGCTCGAAAAAATGGCTGCTGCGTGCAGCTCTGTACGGTCTGCCATTGCCGTGGATCGCTATCGAAGCAGGCTGGTTTGTGGCGGAATATGGTCGTCAGCCTTGGGCTATCGGTGAAGTGCTGCCTACGGCCGTCGCTAACTCATCGTTAACCGTTGGCGATCTGCTGTTCTCTATGATTCTGATTTGCGGCCTTTATACGTTGTTTATGGTAGCGGAAGTGTTCCTGATGTTTAAGTTTGCTCGCCTTGGGCCGAGCAGCCTGAAGACAGGTCGCTATCACTACGAGCAATCCACCGTCGCTTCGCAGCCGGCACGCTAAGACAGGAGTCGTCAAATGATCGATTATGAAGTATTGCGTTTTATCTGGTGGCTGCTGGTCGGTATTCTGCTGATTGGTTTTGCTGTCACCGACGGCTTTGACATGGGCGTTGGTATGCTAAGCCGCTTCCTGGGTCGTAACGACACTGAGCGTCGCGTGATGATCAATGCTATCGCGCCGCACTGGGACGGTAACCAGGTCTGGCTTATTACAGCTGGTGGTGCGCTGTTTGCTGCCTGGCCTACGGTTTACGCTGCGGCGTTCTCCGGTTTCTATGTGGCGATGATCCTTGTGCTGGCATCGTTGTTCTTCCGTCCGGTCGGTTTTGATTACCGTTCGAAGATTGAAGATCCACGCTGGCGTGGCATGTGGGACTGGGGCATTTTCGTGGGCAGCTTTGTGCCGCCGCTGGTGATTGGTGTGGCATTCGGCAACCTGTTGCAGGGCGTTCCGTTCCATATTGATAACGACATGCGTCTGTTCTACACCGGTAACTTCTTCCAACTGCTCAACCCGTTTGGTCTGCTGGCTGGCGTGGTCAGTGTGGGGATGATCCTGACTCAGGGCGCAACCTATCTGCAAATGCGTACCGTGGGTGAACTGCACCTGCGTTCACGTGCGACAGTACAAATTGCTGCACTGGTTACTCTGGTCTGCTTCGCGCTGGCGGGGGTTTGGGTGGTTTACGGTATTGATGGTTATGTTGTGACTTCCGCTCTGGATCATCATGCAGCCTCTAACCCGCTCAATAAAGAAGTTGCCCTGCAGGCGGGAGCCTGGCTGACCAACTTCAATAACGCGCCGATTCTGTGGCTTATCCCGGCATTAGGTGTGGTGCTGCCGCTGTTGACTATCCTGACCGCGCGTCTGGATAAAGCCGCCTGGGCATTTGTCTTCTCCTCACTGACTCTGGCATGCATCATTTTGACCGCGGGCATTGCGATGTTCCCGTTCATTATGCCATCCAGCACAATGATGAAAGCGAGCCTGACTATGTGGGATGCAACATCCACTCAGCTGACACTGAACCTGATGACCTATGTGGCACTGGTGTTTGTTCCGATCATTCTTATCTACACCACCTGGTGTTACTGGAAAATGTTCGGGCGCATCACCAAAGAACAGATCGAAAACAATACCCACTCTATGTACTAAGTAAGGAGCTGATTATGTGGTATTTCGCATGGATTTTAGGAACGCTTCTTGCCTGTGCTTTTGGGATTATTACGGCCCTGGCGCTTGAGCACGTGGAAGCGACCAAAGCCGGAAAAGAAGAACACTGATGGATGGAATTATCGCAAAGCTTTATGCGGTAATGGACAAGCGCCCGCTAAGGGCGCTTTCCTTAATCATGGCATTGGTGCTGGCGGGTTGCATCTTCTGGGATCCGTCAAAGTTTGCGGCAAAAACCAGTGAGCTTGAAATCTGGCAGGGCTTTTTGTTGATGTGGGCAGTGTGTGCTGGCGTGATTCATGGGGTCGGTTTCCGCCCACGAGCCATCGTCTGGCAAGGCGTATTTTGCCCCTTAATCGCCATGGCCGTTTTGTTTGCTGGTTTGATTTTTTTCTTCTTTTGAATAAGAAATCTCCGTTTACGACATGGGCTTGCAAAAGCCCATATATTTTTACTCTCCGTTTACCTCAACCCATTCCAAACCACCTTCCCCACGCGTATAGTAACGACGTTTAAAAGCTCAAACTTTTTTTGCATTACCGGGATGTAAAGTGAATACAACGCTGTTTCGATGGCCGGTTCGGGTCTATTACGAAGATACTGATGCCGGTGGTGTGGTTTACCACGCCAGCTATGTTGCTTTTTATGAACGAGCACGCACTGAGATGCTGCGTCACCATCACTTTAGCCAGCAAGTGCTGCTGGCCGAGCGGGTCGCGTTCGTGGTACGTAAATTAACGCTGGAGTATTTTGCGCCCGCCAGACTCGACGATATGCTCGAAGTCCAAACGGAAATAACATCAATGCGTGGAACCTCTCTGGTTTTCACGCAGCGGATTGTCAACGCAGAGAACACGGTGCTGAATGAAGCCGAAGTTCTGATTGTCTGTGTTGATCCACTCTTAATGAAGCCTCGTGCGCTTCCCAAGTCTATTGTCGCGGAGTTTAAGCAGTGACTGACATGAACATCCTTGATTTGTTCCTGAAGGCTAGCCTTCTGGTCAAACTTATCATGTTGATTTTGATTGGTTTTTCAATCGCATCCTGGGCCATCATTATCCAGCGAACGCGCATCCTCAACGCAGCCGGTCGTGAAGCTGAAGCCTTTGAAGACAAGTTCTGGTCTGGCATTGAGCTGTCGCGTTTGTACCAGGAAAGCCAGGGGCGCCGCGAAAATCTGACCGGTTCGGAACAAATGTTCTACAGCGGGTTCAAAGAATTTGCCCGTCTTCACCGTGCGAATAGCCATGCGCCAGAAGCGATTGTGGAAGGGGCGGCGAGGGCGATGCGTATTTCAATGAACCGTGAACTCGAGAACCTGGAAACGCATATTCCATTCCTGGGGACTGTGGGCTCCATCAGCCCGTATATCGGTCTGTTTGGTACGGTTTGGGGGATCATGCATGCCTTTATCGCGCTGGGTGCGGTAAAACAGGCGACTCTGCAAATGGTTGCGCCGGGTATTGCCGAAGCATTGATCGCGACCGCTATTGGTCTGTTCGCGGCAATTCCAGCGGTAATGGCATATAACCGTTTGAATCAGCGCGTGAACAAACTGGAAATGAACTACGACAACTTTATGGAAGAGTTCACGGCTATTCTGCACCGTCAGGCGTTTACCAGCACCGAGAGCAACAAGGGGTAAACCATGGCCAGAAAGCGTGGACGCGGCAGTCGTGACCTCAAGTCCGAAATCAACATTGTACCTCTGCTGGATGTGTTGTTGGTATTGCTGCTGATCTTTATGGCAACTGCACCGATCATTACGCAGAGCGTTGAAGTTGATCTGCCAGACGCAACAGATTCGAAAAGCGTCAGCACTAACGACGATCCTCCGGTCATTATTGAGGTCTCAGGTGTCGGACAGTACAGCGTGGTAGTCGAGAAAGATCGTATGGATCAGCTACCTCCTGAACAAGTGGTTGCAGAAGCGCAGCGTCGCCTGCAATCCAATCCGAAAACCGTTTTCTTGATCGGTGGCGCCAAAGAGGTGCCTTACGATGAAATCATTAAAGCGCTAAACCTGTTACATAGCGCGGGTGTGAAGCAGGTTGGCTTGATGACGCAGCCTATCTGATCCCCCGGCATAACAGGCGGGCAGTTTTTGGGAACCGAGAGTGTCAAAGGCAACCGAACAAAACGACAAACTTAAACGGGCGATCATCATTTCAGCCGTGCTGCACGTTGTGCTTGTGGCGCTGCTGATTTGGAGCTCGTTCGATGAGAATATTGACGCTTCTGCCGGTGGTGGCGGCGGCTCATCTATTGATGCGGTAATGGTTGACCCCGGCGCCGTCGTACAGAACTACAACCGCCAGCAGCAGCAGCAGTCCAGCGCAAAACGTGCTGAAGAGCAGCGTGAAAAGCAGGCGCAGCAGCAGGCTGAAGAGCTTCGTGAAAAACAGGCTGCTGAGCAGGAACGTTTGAAGCAGCTTGAGCAGGAACGTCTACAGTCACAAGAAGCGGCACGTCAGCAAGCTGAGCAGCAGAAAAAAGCGGAAGATGCAGCGAAGAAAGCGCAGGAAGCGCAGAAACAGGCTGAAGAAGCGGCTGCGAAGGCTGCGGCCGATGCAAAAGCAAAAGCTGATGCACAGGTGAAAGCCGCGGCTGATGCGGCGAAGAAAGCAGCAGCCGACGCGCAGAAAAAAGCAGAGGCCGATGCAGCTAAAGCGGCAGCAGATGCACAGAAAAAAGCGGAAGCTGAAGCTGCCAAAGCGGCGGCTGATGCCCAGAAGAAAGCCGAAGTAGAAGCGGCGAAGAAAGCTCAGCAGGATGCTGAGAAGAAAGCCGCTGCGGATGCTGCTAAAAAAGCGGCCGCTGCCGAAAAAGCGGCTGCGGCTGAAAAAGCAGCAGCAGACAAAGCCGCTGCGGCCGAGAAGGCTGCTGCGGATAAAGCTGCCGCAGACAAGAAAGCAGCTGCTGCTGAGAAAGCAGCAGCAGATAAGAAAGCCGCAGCAGATAAAGCCGCTGCAGCCAAGAAAGCGGCTGCGGATAAAGCCGCTGCAGCATCTGGTGTTGACGATCTCTTCGGCGACCTGAGTTCCGGTAAGAATGCACCGAAAACGGGTGGTGGCGCAAAAGGAAACAACGCGGCAGCGGCAGGTTCGGGTAACAATAGTCGTAATGGCGATAACGGTGCCAGCAATGCTGACATCAGTAAATATACGGGCCAGATACAACGTGCGATTCAGAGCAAGCTTTACAACGCCGATTTGCTGGCCGGTAAAAGCTGCGATCTGCATATCACGCTAAGATCGGACGGTTCATTAAGCAATATTGAATCGAAAGGTGGTGATCCGGAGCTTTGCGAAGCGGCACTCAGGGCTGCACGCACAGCAAACATGCCGACACCGCCAAGTAAAGAAGTGTATGACCGTGTCAAAGATGCCACGTTGGTGTTTAAGCTTTAAGTTGTCATATGAAGATGCCTGACCCGAGTAACGGGTCAGGATGTATAATTATCGTGTTTTGAGTTTGTTAACATTCTGCTAAATTATCGCGGGTTTTCCGCCCGGATAAGGGAGATACGATGAAGCAGGCATTACGTGTTGCGTTTGGTTTTTTAATGCTGTGGGCAGCGGTGCTGCACGCAGAAGTACGTATTGAGATCACCCAAGGGGTGGATTCGGCACGCCCAATCGGTGTTGTTCCTTTCCAGTGGGCAGGCCCTGGCGCTGCACCTGAGGATATCAGTGACGTCGTTTCCTTCGATTTGCGCATGAGTGGTAAATTCAACCCGCTGGACCGTTCACGCCTGCCGCAGACGCCGGCAACCGCGCAGGAAGTTCAGCCTGCTGCATGGTCCGCGCTGGGTATTGATGCTGTTGTCGTTGGTCAGGTTACACCTAACCCAGATGGTAGCTACAACGTGGCTTATCAGCTGGTGGATACCGGTGGTGCACCGGGCACGATTCTGGCTCAGAACTCTTATAAAATTACTAAGCAGTGGCTGCGCTACGCCGCCCATACTGCCAGTGATGAAGTCTTCCAGAAACTGACTGGTATTAAAGGTGCCTTCCGTACGCGTATCGCATACGTTGTGCAGGCGAGCGGTGGCCAGTTCCCTTATGAACTGCGTGTCTCCGATTATGATGGCCACAACACCGCTGTTATCCACCGTTCATCCCAGCCGCTGATGTCTCCGGCATGGTCTCCGGACGGCTCTCAGTTGGCATACGTGACGTTCGAAAGCGGCCGATCTGCGCTGGTTATTCAGAATCTGGCAGCAACAACAACCCGTCAGGTTGCCTCGTTCCCGCGTCATAACGGTGCACCGGCATTCTCACCGGACGGCAGCAAAATTGCGTTTGCCTTGTCTAAAACCGGTAGCCTGAACATCTATGTGATGGATCTGGCTTCTGGACAGATTCGTCAGGTCACTGATGGTCGTAGCAACAATACTGAACCGACCTGGTTCCCGGATAGCCAGAACCTGGCATTCACATCCGACCAGGCAGGTCGCCCGCAGGTGTATAAAGTCAACATCAATGGCGGGGCAGCACAGCGTATCACCTGGCAGGGTTCACAAAACCAGGATGCTGACGTGAGTGCAGATGGTAAATTTATGGTAATGGTGAGCTCCGAAGGCGGTCAGCAACACATTGCCAAACAAGATCTGGCAGCGGGTGGCGTGCAAGTTTTATCGTCAACGTTCCTGGATGAATCGCCAAGTCTGGCACCTAACGGCACGATGGTAATCTACAGCTCTTCTCAGGGGATGGGATCCGTGCTGAATCTGGTTTCTACAGATGGGCGGTTCAAAGCGCGTATTCCGGCGTCTGATGGACAGGTAAAATCACCTGCCTGGTCGCCGTACCTGTAAATAATAAATAATTGATTACTAAAGGATCAAAGAAATGCAACTTAACAAAGTGCTGAAAGGGCTGACTATCGCTCTGTCCGTAATGGCAATCGCCGCATGTTCTTCTAAAAAGAACGTGAGCAACGACCAGAGCGGCGAAGGCATGATGGGTGCCGGTACTGGTATGAACGGCAATGGCAACATGTCTTCTGAAGAGCAAGCGCGTCTGCAAATGCAGCAGCTGCAGCAGAACAACATTGTTTACTTCGATCTGGACAAGTTTGACATTCGTTCTGACTTCGCTGCAATGCTGGATGCGCACGCTAACTTCCTGCGTAGCAACCCGTCTTACAAAGTCACCGTAGAAGGTCACGCGGACGAACGTGGTACTCCGGAATACAACATCTCCCTGGGTGAACGTCGTGCTAACGCCGTTAAAATGTACCTGCAGGGTAAAGGTGTTACCGCTGACCAGATCTCCATCGTTTCTTACGGTAAAGAAAAACCTGCAGTACTGGGTCATGACGAAGCGGCTTACTCCAAAAACCGTCGTGCCGTACTGGTTTACTAAGAGAATTGCATGAGCAGTAACTTCAGACATCATCTCTTGAGTCTGTCGTTACTGGTTGGCATAGCGGCCCCCTGGGCCGCTTTTGCTCAGGCGCCAATCAGTAGTGTCGGCTCTGGCTCGGTAGAAGACCGGGTCACTCAACTCGAGCGTATTTCTAATGCTCATAGTCAACTTTTAACCCAACTTCAGCAGCAACTCGCGGATAACCAGTCCGATATTGACACCCTGCGTGGTCAAATTCAGGAAAGTCAGTATCAGCTCAATCAGGTCAACGAGCGGCAGAAACAGATTTTGACGCAAATTGACGGTCTGAGCAGCGGTGCAGGTGCAGCAGCGGGGCAGGCGCAGCAAGCGTCTGGCGATCAGAGTGCAGCAGCCGCGCCTGATGCCTCAGCAGCGACCTCTGCACCTGTTCAAAGCGGTGATGCCAATACGGATTACAATGCGGCAATCGCGCTGGTGCAGGATAAATCGCGCCAGGATGAGGCTATTGCTGCATTTCAGAGCTTCGTCAAAAAATACCCCGATTCAACCTATATTCCGAATGCCAACTATTGGCTAGGGCAGTTGAATTACAACAAGGGTAAAAAAGACGATGCCGCCTATTATTTTGCCTCGGTGGTGAAAAACTATCCGAAGTCACCAAAAGCGCCTGATGCGATGTATAAAGTCGGCGTCATCATGCAGGACAAAGGTGATACAGCAAAAGCGAAAGCTGTCTATCAGCAAGTGGTCGCGAAATACCCGGGTACTGATGGCGCAAAGCAGGCGCAAAAACGTCTCGGTTCTATGTAGCGAATAGCGCTTGACCAGAAATCGCGTTATTTCTGGTCTTGTCGCGTGAATCATAAGCAGTTAGGTGATCTTCCTCGAAATTTTTGTTGCGCTGAATTCTTAAATCAGTAATATATGCCGCCGTTGCCAAGGGATATCACACAAACCAAAAGCAGCGCAAAAGTGGGTCGTTAGCTCAGTTGGTAGAGCAGTTGACTTTTAATCAATTGGTCGCAGGTTCGAATCCTGCACGACCCACCAATCGTTCTGGTGGAACGCGATAGTAAAACGTGAAGGATAACGTTGCACAAGCAACGGCCCGTAGGGCGAGGCAAAGCCGAGTCATCCTGCACGACCCACCACTTAAAGCAGTATCCAGCGTAGTATCGGGTGATTAGCTCAGCTGGGAGAGCACCTCCCTTACAAGGAGGGGGTCGGCGGTTCGATCCCGTCATCACCCACCACTCGGGTCGTTAGCTCAGTTGGTAGAGCAGTTGACTTTTAATCAATTGGTCGCAGGTTCGAATCCTGCACGACCCACCATCTACTTGGTGGTCCGAGTAAAAAATTATCTTCGAAGTCAGTGCCGGCATGGGTCGTTAGCTCAGTTGGTAGAGCAGTTGACTTTTAATCAATTGGTCGCAGGTTCGAATCCTGCACGACCCACCACTTCGAAGAAAAAATCCCGCAAGGGGTCGTTAGCTCAGTTGGTAGAGCAGTTGACTTTTAATCAATTGGTCGCAGGTTCGAATCCTGCACGACCCACCAATGTAAAAAAGCGCCCTAAAGGCGCTTTTTTGCTATCTGCGATTTATAAGATTCGAACCTGCAGCAGGTTCGGGTCTCACGAAGTGAGACAACGGAGCCGCGTGCGGCGACGACCCGAAGGGCGAGCGAAGCGAGTCATCCTGCACGACCCACCAATGTAAAAAAGCGCTGGCGGCGCTTTTTTGCTATCTGCGATTTATAAGATTCGCTCCCCCTCTCAAACTCCTTTGCCCTCTCGCTCATTTATTGTGACTTTTACCCTTCAATCGGCTATCTTGTTTAGTATATAAAACTTATTGGCCTGTCTTTGCTCTACTGTCGTCAAAGAAAGGCATTATTGTTAAGCCAGTAAAACGAGTATGCATGATGAGCGTAATGTTTGATCCTGAAGCTGCGATTTACCCTTTCCCGCCAAAACCGATGCCCCTCAATCTGGATGAAAAGCACTACTACCGGGATAAAATCAAACGTCTACTGAAAGAGCGCGATGCGGTCATGGTGGCGCACTACTATACGGATCCGGAAATTCAGCAACTGGCGGAGGAGACCGGTGGTTGTATTTCAGACTCACTCGAGATGGCGAGGTTTGGTGCGAAACATCCAGCCTCTACGCTTCTTGTGGCCGGCGTACGTTTTATGGGGGAGACGGCAAAAATACTCAGTCCGGAAAAGACCATTCTGATGCCAACACTCAACGCCGAATGTTCACTTGATCTCGGCTGCCCCATTGAGGAGTTCAGTGCCTTCTGTGACGCTCATCCCGACCGGACTGTCGTGGTGTACGCCAACACCTCCGCTGCGGTTAAAGCGCGTGCTGATTGGGTTGTCACATCCAGCATTGCCGTAGAATTGATTGAGCACCTGGACAGCCTCGGCGAGAAAATTATCTGGGCGCCTGACAAACACCTTGGCAGTTATGTTCAAAAGCAGACCGGCGCAGATGTATTGTGCTGGCAGGGCGCCTGTATTGTGCATGACGAATTTAAAACTCAGGCGTTGAGTCGGATGAAAGGGCTTTACCCGGATGCGGCCATTCTGGTGCACCCGGAATCCCCTATCTCCGTCGTTAAGCTTGCGGATGCTATAGGCTCGACCAGTCAGCTCATTAATGCTGCCAAAACGTTGCCGCACAAGCAGCTCATTGTGGCGACTGACCGTGGGATCTTTTACAAAATGCAGCAGGCAGTACCGGATAAGGAATTGCTGGAGGCACCAACTGCCGGGGAAGGCGCAACATGCCGCAGCTGCGCACACTGCCCATGGATGGCAATGAATGGCCTTAAAGCGATTGCTGAGGGGCTTGAGACCGGTGGTGCAGCCCATGAGATTCATGTGGATGCCGCGTTGCGTGAAGGCGCGTTACTGCCGCTTAACCGTATGTTAGATTTTGCGGCTACACTACGTCCTTAACGTTCTATAACGCGTAGGAATACGCTCTGGGGAGAAGATGGATTTTTTTAGCACGCAGAACATTCTGGTACATATCCCGATCGGCGCCGGTGGCTACGATCTGTCATGGATTGAAGCAGTGGGAACGGTGGCGGGTCTGTTATGTATCTGGCTCGCCAGCCTTGAGAAAATCAGTAATTATGCGTTTGGCTTAATCAACGTGACGTTGTTTGCCATCATCTTCTTCCAGATTCAGCTGTACGCCAGTCTGTTACTCCAGCTCTTTTTCTTTGCTGCCAACATCTATGGCTGGTACGCCTGGTCTCGGCAAAACACGGCGAATGAAGCGGTATTGCAGATTCGCTGGTTACCCTTACCGAAAGCGATCGCCTGGCTGGTTGCCTGCATAGCGGCCATTGGCCTGATGACGGCATTCATTGATCCAGTCTTTGCTTTGCTGACCCGCATTGCGGTTTCCATTATGCAAGCGCTTGGACTTAGCGTGTCGATGCCGGAACTGCAACCGGATGCCTTCCCGTTCTGGGACTCCTGCATGATGGTGCTGTCGATTGCCGCCATGATCCTGATGACGCGCAAATATGTCGAAAACTGGCTGCTGTGGGTCATCATCAATGTGATTAGCGTGGTGATCTTCGCGTTGCAGGGTGTTTGGGCAATGTCGCTGGAATACATGCTGCTGACCTTCATCGCACTGAATGGTAGCAGGATGTGGATTAAGAGCGCCCGTGAGCGTGGCTCCAGGGCGCTTTCGCATTAATGATGGTGTGAATGTGTATGGCCAGACTGCGTCTCGCTGAGGTCGCAGTCTGGCACGCGACAAGGCTGATACTCCATCTGAATGGTTGCATGGTCAATCTGATAGTGGTGCTCCAGGAAATGCTCGATTTGATGGAGCAAGCCGTCATGGTCATGTGGTGGGATAACGTGGACATGCAGGGTCATCAATTTTTTCTCCCCCACTAACCACACATGCACATGATGCACATCACGCACTGCTGGAATGGAACGACGGAGGTGACGTTTTACCGCTTCAATATCCAATGTCACCGGTGCGCCTTCCAGCAGCTCATTGATACTTTCCCGCAACAGAGACCAGGCACTTCGTAACACCAAAACGGAGACCAGTACCGAGAGTATCGGATCGGCAGGTGTCCATCCCGTGAACATAATGATGAGCGCGGCGATGATCGCCCCCACCGAGCCGAGTAAATCCCCGAGCACATGCAAGGCTGCAGCTCTGACATTTAAATTCTTTTCTTCGTTACCCCGGTGAAGTAGCCAGAATGCCAGAATGTTCGCCATCAGACCTGCAATGGCAATAGCCATCATGGTCGCCCCGGCAACAGGTTGCGGATGCCTGAAGCGGATAAACGCCTCCCAGACGATGAGAATGGTGATAACCACCAGGGCAATCGCATTGACGAAGGCGGCAAGCGTTGTCAGACGCAGCCAGCCAAAGGTCCGTTTTGTACTGGGAGGTCGCCTCGCAAAATGAACGGCCAGAAGCGCAAAGAAGAGGGCGGCAGCATCGGTGAGCATATGCCCGGCATCAGCGAGCAGAGCCAGTGAGCCGGAAATAAATCCTCCGACCACTTCAACCAGCATGAACAGCGCCGTGACGCTAAAGGCCAGCAGCAAACGGCGGGCGTTAGCGTCATCAGGAAGGGCAGAGTGCGAATGAGAGTGGGAATGCGCCATGTCGAGCGTCCTGTGTCAAAACGATATCAGCGACTTACATCATTGCAGATCTTTTCATCTGTCACAGAAAAAATTAAGGAGAGCCGAAGCTCTCCTCATTATTTATGCCGACTCAATTACTGGGTCGTACCATCGGTTTTGGTTTTAGCATCGTTATTGATGTCATTACCGGTCTGGACTTTTTCATTAATGTCCGGACATTTACCGTCTTTACACTGAGAGTTTTTGTGAATTTCATCTTTGGTCATATTGTCACCACTCACACCGTGAGTGCCGCCGTTGCTCGGATGTAGCATGGTGCCACTGTTCGTGCCCGTGCTGTTTGGCGCAATATTTTCTTTCGCATCCGGCGCGACCTGACCTGCACTCGCTGCGGCGTTAGCCTGGCCGTTATTGGTTTGCGCCGAAGAGCTTGAAGAGTCAGCAGCAAAAGTTGCACCACTCGCCATGGTCAAGGTAGTCGTCAGTAAAAGTGCCGCTAATTTATTCATTTTCATCATGATGCTCCTGTTCTGGTCGTCATTTACCGAGGTGTCATCGGTAAAACGTGCGCGAACGAGTTATCACGCTCAGTGGTTAAAAATTCCTGATGTGCATTGAAATGCAGCATGGGATGTTGCAATAAATTAAAAAAAAAGTGTTTACACTTAAAAAGTGTAGCGGCGTAATCTTCATTCGCTACTTTCTGGCGTTTATTAGACGGATTCCAGGAATTTTCTGCCCGAAGTGTAAAATCGCGTTTACACTCCTTGACCGACAAGTTAGATTGGATGGATTGCATTCATCAAAAAATAGTTTGGCAACGCTGGAATGAACATGACTTATCAGAATGACGACTTACGTATTAAAGAGATCAATGAGTTATTACCGCCTGTAGCACTCCTTGAGAAATTCCCCGCCACTGAAAACGCAGCAAACACGGTTTCTCACGCGCGCGCAGCCATCCACGGTATTTTGCGCGGCAGTGACGATCGCCTGCTGGTAGTGATTGGGCCTTGCTCTATTCACGATCCCGCCGCAGCCAAAGAGTATGCTGCCCGCTTGCTCACCCTGCGTGAAGAGCTTAAAGACGATCTGGAAGTCGTGATGCGTGTGTACTTTGAAAAGCCGCGCACGACCGTTGGCTGGAAAGGGCTCATCAACGATCCGCATATGGACAACAGCTTCCAGATCAACGATGGGTTGCGCATTGCACGTAAGCTGCTGCTTGAGATAAACGACAGCGGTCTGCCAGCGGCAGGTGAGTTCCTTGATATGATTACGCCGCAATATCTGGCTGATTTGATGAGCTGGGGAGCCATTGGCGCCCGTACCACTGAATCGCAGGTGCATCGCGAACTGGCTTCAGGTCTCTCTTGCCCGGTTGGCTTTAAAAACGGCACCGACGGCACGATTAAGGTGGCGATTGATGCAATTAACGCTGCGAGTGCACCGCACTGCTTCCTCTCCGTCACTAAGTGGGGTCACTCTGCAATTGTGAATACGGCGGGTAACGGTGACTGTCATATTATCCTGCGTGGCGGCAAAGAGCCTAACTACAGTGCTTCGCACGTTGCAGACGTGAAGCAAGGTCTGGCAAAAGCGGGCCTGAAAGCGCAGGTGATGATCGATTTCAGCCATGCAAACTCCAGCAAGCAGTTTAAGAAGCAGATGGATGTCGGAACGGATGTTTGCGGTCAGATCGCCGGTGGCGAAAACGCCATTATGGGGGTGATGATCGAAAGTCATCTGGTGGAAGGCAACCAAAACCTGGAAAGCAATGAGCCGCTGGTGTATGGCAAAAGCGTGACCGATGCATGTATTGGCTGGGAAGACACTGAAACCGTGTTGCGTCAGCTGGCAGAGGCAGTAAAAGCGCGTCGCGGTTAATCTTTGTCCCGGCAATAAAAAAGCGTGGATTTCTCCACGCTTTTTTTATGCAAATCGAAAAATTACTTCGCTTTACCCTGGTTAGCGACGGCAGCTGCTTTTGCAGCGATTTCGTCGGCGTTGCCCAGATAGTAGTGTTTGATCGGCTTGAAGTTTTCATCGAACTCATACACCAGCGGTACGCCCGTTGGGATGTTCAGCTCAAGAATTTCATCTTCGCCCATGTTGTCGAGGAATTTCACCAGCGCACGCAGGGAGTTACCGTGAGCGGCAACAATCACGCGCTCACCGCTTTTCAGGCGCGGCAGAATGGTTTCGTTCCAGTAAGGCACAACGCGTTCGATGGTCAGCGCCAGGCTTTCCGTCTGCGGCAGCTCTTTATCAGTCAGTTTCGCATAACGCGGATCGTGGCCCGGGAAACGCTCGTCATCTTTAGTCAGCTCCGGCGGCGTTACCGCGAAGCCACGACGCCACTGTTTAACCTGCTCGTCACCGTATTTTTCAGCGGTTTCAGCTTTGTTCAGACCCTGCAGCGCACCGTAATGGCGCTCGTTCAGTTTCCAGGATTTCTCAACCGGCAGCCAGGCCTGATCCAGTTCGTCCAGTACGTTCCACAGCGTGTGGATGGCACGTTTCAGCACAGAGGTATAAGCAAAATCGAAGCTGAAGCCTTCTTCTTTCAGCAGTTTGCCTGCTGCTTTTGCTTCGCTAACGCCTTTCTCGGACAGATCAACGTCATACCAACCGGTGAAGCGGTTTTCGTTGTTCCACTGGCTTTCGCCGTGACGAACCAGAACCAGCTTAGTTACAGCCATACACTTACTCCTCATAAGCCTGATTGAATGATAACAATTCTCATTATATTGCCCTGGGATGACCAGCGGCAACGATTACCCTTAACCATAGCGAAAATAGTCGCGCAGTGTAAGATGCTTGTGAACCAGTGGTTGCCATATTGTCGATAACTGACCGAATATTTCAGCATTATGGGCAAAAAAAACCCTCCGAACGGAGGGTTTCGCATCAGGCGGGAATAAAGTGGTATTCCGTCAGGCTGATGTACTCGTCGCCAGGCTGCAGTATACAGTCGAGCTGCGGGAAGTCAGGTCGGTTAGGGCTGTCGGGCAAAAACTCGCTTTCCAGCGCCAGGCCCTGCCATGCGCTGTAGACATTGTTGCCGCGCGCCGGGGTGCCGTCCAGGTAATTGCCGGAGTAAAACTGCAGCGCCGGAGCGGTGGTGTAAACGGCCATCTGCAGCTGCTTATCCGCCGACCAGAGCATGCGCCGCAGGCTCGTGTGACATCACCCCTGGCCTGCAGTAAAAACGCATGATCGTAGCCTTTCACCGCGCGCTGATCGTCATCGCTGAGGAATTCCAGGGCGATGGTTTTCGGCTGACGGAAATCAAAGCTGGTCAAGCGCCACTTTTTTCAGGTCTCCCACCGGGATACCCATCTCATCTACCGGCAGATACTCATCTGCCAGCAGTTGCAGCGTGTGATTGCGCACATCGCTCTGCTCACCGTCGAGGTTGAAATAGGCGTGGTTGGTGAGGTTGACCGGGCAGGCTTTGTCGGTTGTTGCCCGATATTCGATCGCCAGACGGTTATCATCGCCAAGGCGGTATAGCACGCTGGCGTTGACGTTGCCTGGGTAAGCCCTGGTCACCGTCCGGAGAGGTGAGTGTGAAGCAGCGCTTCGCTGTCGTTTTGGCGCTCAATCTGCCAGCGGCGTTTATCGAACCCTTCCGGCCCGCCGTGCAGCTGGTTTTCACCCTGGCTCGGAGTCAGCGCGTAAGGTCTGCCCGCCCAGGATAAACTGGCTTTTGGCAATGCGGTTGGCGTAACGGCCCACAGAGGCGCCAAGAAACGCGGCCTGCTGCAGATAATGTTCCGGTGTAGCGCAACCCAGTAGAGCCTCACGCACGGAGCCGTCTTTCATCGGAACGCGTGCGGATAGTAGCGTCGCGCCCCAGTCCATCACGGTGACCACCATCCCTGCGCTGTTGCGCAGGGTGATCACACGAAAGGGCAGGCCGTCTGGGGCCGCCCCGGTCGTTTCATTTAGCACTGTCCTGCCCCCTGTGATGGTTTGCAGACGTAGAAGGTCTCTTTGATGCCGGTTTTCGCTTCGTACTGCGCTTCCACTGCCTGTTGGACGGTGGAGACCAGAGATTCTGGTACCAAGCGAAACGATACAACCCCCGAAGCCGCCACCGGTCATACGCACGCCACCTTTGTCACCAATGGCTGCTTTCACAATCTCAACCAGCGTGTCGATTTGCGGAACGGTAATTTCGAAATCATCGCGCATGGAAGCGTGAGATTCTGCCATCAGTTCTCCCATGCGTTTCAGGTCGCCTTTTTCCAGCGCGGCTGCCGCTTCAACGGTGCGGGCGTTCTCGGTCAGCACATGGCGAACACGTTTTGCCACGATGGGGTCCAGTTCGTGGGCAACGGCATTAAACTGGTCGATATTGACGTCACGCAACGCTTTTTGCTGGAAGAAACGCGCGCCTGTTTCACACTGCTCACGGCGAGTGTTGTACTCACTGCCCACCAGCGTGCGTTTGAAGTTACTGTTAATAATGATGATGGCCACGCCTTCCGGCAAGGAAACGGCTTTGGTGCCGAGCGAGCGGCAGTCAATCAGCAGGGCGTGATCTTTTTTGCCCAGCGCGGAAATCAGCTGATCCATGATGCCGCAGTTACAGCCGACAAACTGGTTCTCCGCTTCCTGGCCGTTCAGCGCAATCTGCGCGCCGTCCAGCGGCAGATGGTAAAGCTGCTGGAAGACGGTACCGACTGCCACTTCCAGTGACGCCGATGAGCTCAGAGCCTGCACCCTGTGGCACATTGCCGCTGATCACCAGATCCGCGCCACGGAAGTTGTTATTGCGTTTTTGCAGGTGTTTGACCACGCCGCGCACATAGTTGGACCACTGTTGGCTGTCGTGGGCAACGATCGGCGCATCCAGCGAAAACTCATCCTGCTGGTTGTCATAATCAGCGGCGATCACGCGCACGACGTTGTCCGTGCGCGGCGTACAGCTGATGACCGTCTGGTAATCGATGGCGCAGGGCAGCACAAAGCCGTCGTTGTAATCGGTGTGCTCACCAATCAGGTTAACGCGCCCTGGCGCCTGGATGGTGTGCGTGGCAGGGTAGCCGAATTTTTCAGCAAACAGAGCAAGCGTTTTTTCTTTCAGACTCATTTTTTTAAACTCCTGATTCGCGAAAATGGATGTCACTAACCGCACGCAAGCGTTCGGCAGCTTGTTCAGCAGTCAGATCGCGCTGCGTTTCCGCGAGCATTTCGTAACCGACCATAAATTTACGCACGGTGGCGGAGCGCAGCAGTGGCGGATAGAAGTGCGCATGCAGCTGCCAGTGCGAATTGTCTTGTTCAATAAACGGTGCGCCGTGCCAGCCCATAGAGTAGGGGAAGGAGCACTGGAATAAATTATCGTAACGACTGGTGAGCTGTTTCAGCGCCAGGGCCAGGTCACTGCGCTGCGCTGCGGTTAAATCCGTCATGCGCTGGATGTGTGCTTTAGGCAGCAGCAGAGTTTCGAACGGCCAGGCGGCCCAATACGGCACGACCGCAATCCAGTGTTCCGTTTCAACGACCGTGCGGCTGCCGTCTTTACGCTTCGCGGGTGGCGTAATCCACCAGCATCGGGGAGCCGTACTTGTTGAAGTACTCCCGCTGCAGTCGATCTTCGCGCTCGGCTTCATTCGGCAGGAAGCTGTTGGCCCAGATTTGCCCGTGCGGATGCGGGTTGGAGCAGCCCATGGCCGCACCTTTATTTTCAAACACCTGCACCCACGGATATAACTGACCCAGCTCACTGCGTCTGCTCCTGCCAGGTTCTGACCACATCTTCCAGGGCACTGAGGCTCAGTTCCGGCAACGTTTTGCTGTGATCCGGCGAGAAGCAAATCACGCGGCTGGTGCCACGTGCACCCTGGCTGCGCATCAGCGGATCGTCGCTCTCTGGCGCATCCGGCGTGTCTGTCATCAGTGCAGCAAAGTCATTGGTGAACACATAGGTGCTCGGGTAATCCGGGTTTTTATCGCCGGTGACGCGGGTGTTGCCCGGGCATAAGAAACAGTCCGGGTCATGCTTAGGCAGCGTCTCTTTTGACGGCGTCTCCTGCGCGCCCTGCCATGGGCGTTTAGCGCGATGCGGAGAAACCAGAATCCATTGTCCTGTCAGCGGGTTGTAACGGCGATGCGGGTGATCGACCGGGTTAAATTGCGTCATGACCCTTCCTTTAATCTGCGTAGCCTTGCGGGTGGCGAGACTGCCAGCGCCAGGTATCTTGTGCCATTTCATCGAGCGTGCGGGTAACACGCCAGTTCAGTTCGGTATCCGCTTTGCTGGCATCCGCCCAGTAGGCCGGAAGATCGCCATCGCGGCGCGGGGCAAAGTGGTAGCTCACCGGCTTGCCGCAGGCTTTGCTGAAGGCGTTGACCACATCAAGCACGCTGCTGCCTACGCCTGCGCCGAGGTTATAGGTATGCACGCCTGCTTTGCCTGCCAGTTTTTCCATTGCGGCAACGTGGCCGTCGGCCAGATCCATCACGTGGATGTAATCGCGTACGCCGGTGCCGTCAGGCGTCGGGATAGTCGTTACCAAAAACCGCCAGTGAATCGCGGCGGCCTACAGCAACCTGCGCAATATACGGCATCAGGTTATTCGGGATACCCTGCGGATCTTCTCCCATATCACCTGACGGGTGCGCGCCTACCGGGTTGAAGTAGCGCAACAGCGCAATGCTCCAGTCGGGCTGGGCTTTCTGCAGATCCGCAAGGATCTGCTCAACCATCAGTTTGCTTTTGCCGTAAGGGCTTTGCGGCGTGCCGGTCGGGAAGCTTTCGACATAAGGAATTTTTGGCTGGTCGCCGTAGACGGTGGCGGAGGAGCTGAAAATGAAGTTTTTGACGTTTGCCGCGCGCATGGCGTTAACCAGACCGCAGTGTGCCGTTCACGTTGTTATCGTAGTATTCCAGCGGCTTAGCAACGGATTCTCCGACGGCTTTCAAACCTGCGAAATGGATAACCGCTTCGATGGCGTGATCGTGCAGGATTTCAGCCAGCAGCGCTTCGTCGCGAATATCCCCTTCAACGAAGAGGGCGGACTTTCCACCCAAGCGCTCCAGTACCGGAACGACGCTGCGCTTACTGTTACAGAGGTTGTCGAGAATGATAACGTCGTGGCCATTTTGCAGCAATTGTACGCAGGTGTGGCTTCCTATGTAACCGCTACCACCAGTGACAAGAACTTTCATTTTGCACTCCATTAGGCGTATGTTATGAATTAACTCTAGCATAACAGAGATGCGTAAAACTGTGATATGTGATAAGTTTGTGGAATCGCTTACACTAACAGTTAAACGCCGTAATAGTTCCCCTGAATAATTCATTATAAATCAGGGGAATGAATGCTGTAATGATGTATAAAGTCTGAAAATGATTTAGGGCGAAGAGCGGGAAGCGGGAGCCCCACGCCGGTGAAACTCAATCAAACTGATAACGCCAGCTCTCGCCGTCCGGCACAAACTGTAGCCGATGGGTAATACAGGCTGGCGCATCACCCGCATGGTGGGAAACAAACAACAGCTGGGTTTCACCTTCACCGATCAGAACATCCACAAATCGCCGGATCAACTGACGGTTAAGTGGATCCAGCCCCTGCAAAGGTTCATCCAGGATCAGCAGCGTGGGGTGTTTTACCAGCGCACGCACAATCAGTGCCAGGCGTTGTTGCCCCCAGGAAAGACTATGGAAAGGGCGCATCGGCGGTTTGCGCGTTGAAGCCGAGAATGTCCAGCCACTGCTGCGCCAGTTTGCGCTGTTTATCCGATACCGCCTGGTAGATCCCGATGGAATCAAAATAGCCGGATAAAATCACGTTGCGCACGGTTGTGCTGACGCGGTAATCCAGATGCAAACTGCTGCTCACATACCCGATATGTTTCTTGATGTCCCAGATGGTTTCACCGCTGCCGCGACGGCGACCAAACAGCGTTAAATCGTTGCTGTAACCCTGCGGGTGATCGCCGGTGACCAGGCTGAGACAGGGTTGATTTCCCCGCGCCATTTGGCCCGCTGATCTGCCAGTGTTCGCCAGGATTCACTGTCCAGTTAAGGTGATGAATGATGGCGACGATCGTTATAGGAAACCACGCCATCTTGTGCAGAGCGATAAGCGGCTCGCCCTGCGTCAGCAGCTCACGAGCCGGTGGGGCATCGGGCTCCGGCAGTGACATACCCGAGAGCTTTTCACTGTGTGCCAGTTGGGCAATCAGTGCCTGCTGCAAAAGTGCGGATTTCTCACCCGTCTCGGTCAGAGCACAATCGGCCAGAACCCCGGCATGCTGGACAAAATCCGGGATCTCATCGAAGCGGTTGAGCACCAGCACAAGGGTGTAGCCCTCAGAATTGAGTTCGGCGAGTAATTCTGCAAGTTGCTGGCGTGAGTGGACGTCCAGGCCATCGAACGGTTCATCAAGGATAAGCAGTTCGGGTTGCGACATGAGCGCCTGGCAAAGCAGCGTCTTGCGGGTTTCACCGGTCGACAGATATTTAAAGCGGCGTGAGAGAAGGTGGGTAATGCCAAAACGTTCGGCCAATTGCTGGCAGCGTGCGCTGTCTTTGACCTCTTCCTGAATAATGTCGGCGGTGGTTCGCCCGGTGTCCTCTTCCCCAGGACTGAGCATGTCAGTGTTATTGCGTTGCCACTCCTCGCTCACCAGTTTCTGTAGCTGCTCAAACGAAAGACGCGTGTAATGCGAGTAAATGCTACTCTGACGCTCCCCCTTGAGGAGCGTAAGCTCACCTGCCAGCGCTCTGGCTAAGGGCAGATTTGCCGCTGCCATTTGCTGCCGACAAAAGCCCAGCTTTCCCCGGCGCGAAGGGTTAAATGTTCGATGGTCAGTGTTGCGGGTGTCGCTCAGGCGAAACGTGCCTTGCGAAATTTGCAATGATGACATTATTTATCCCATTTTTTGCAGCGATAACCACAGGGATACGTCCTGACGAGCAAACTTGTCAATCGACTCAGCACAACGTGGCGAGAATAACCTTGTCGGCGTTAAAATATGCGGTGACTTCGGCCCCTTCCGTCAGATGCTTGCGCTATCCTGCTACCGGCACAGTGGCGCAAAGCTGCTGACCGTCGGGGAGGGACATCAGCACCTCACATTGCAGATTCGCCGCGTTCAATATGGCTGATATGGCCACGGAGCTGGTTATCTGCTTTGCTGGCCAGGGCTGCTATCGCTGCGTGATGCCGACCCAGGGCGCTTTGAGCAACACCAGCACTTCTTTGCCTTGTTCCAGATCCAGGCGCTGCACGCTCTGTGCTGGTAATCGCCACTCTTCAGAGAGGTTGCGCCGTCCGCCAGCAGCACATCCACATGCTGTTGCACCTGCTGGTGGTCGACAGCGGTAATGGTGCCAAACCACTGGTTGCGAGCGCTGGTTTGCAGCGAGAAGCGAGAGATGGCGGCCAACAGGCTATTCAGCGGCATGGCGTCGTCGTCGCTCAGTACATCAAAGGCTTTTTGTTGGATCTGCCCAAGCAGGTCGTAGAGTTGGATAAGTCGCTTTCCGTAGCGGGTGACCATCGCGCCGCCGCCGCCTTTTCCACCCGTGGCACGTTCAACCAGCGTATGTTCACTCAGCTGGTTCATTTCATTAATGGCATCCCAGGCGCTTTTATAGCTAATACCTGCGTTTTTTGCGCCCTGGCTAATTGAGCCGGTTTGTTCTATTTGTTTGAGCAGGGCAATACGTCGTGGATCGGCGAACAGTCGTTGCTGGAGTTTGAGGGTAAGAAGAATTTCAGCCTGCATAGCGTAGTGTCCTGACGTAAAACGTCTATTTTTGGCGTAATTCGTCGTCAGTGCAATGACCGTCGCACAAAAGGAACATGATTTTCAGCCTTATCGGGGTAGAATAACCCGTTCACAATATCTGGAGTCGACCATGTTAGAGTTGTTGAAGAGTCTGGTTTTCGCCGTCGATCATGGTCCCCGTGGTGATGGCTATCATCCTGGGGTTGATTTATGGCCTGGGTGAAGTATTTAACGTGTTTTCCAATATCGGCCACCGGGATCGCCCCGCACAACGCCGCTGATTTTCAATAAACGCCCGCTTCTGCGGGCGTTTTGCTCTTTACGTCCCGCTCATCACTCCATTGCCGATTGTTAAATAAATCTCTGTAATGCTTCATAGGTATGATCTAACGCTAGGAAATGTCTGACGTTATCGTTATATTTCATCTTATATAACGACACTCACAGGAGTTACAGATGGCACGTACATGGTTACGCCTTTTTGCGGGGGCAACATTATCTCTCTCCGTCGCCGGACATGCACTGGCAGAGGAAGGGAAGATTACCGTTTTTGCGGCGGCCTCGCTGACCAACGCAATGCAGGATATTGCTGCAGCGTATAAAAAAGAGAAAAACGTCGAGGTTGTTTCGTCGTTTGCTTCTTCTTCGACGCTTGCGCGTCAAATTGAAGCAGGAGCGCCTGCGGATCTCTTCATTTCTGCAGACCAGAAGTGGATGGACTATGCGGTTGAGAAGAAAAACGTTGATACCGCAACCCGCGAAACCCTGCTGGGCAACAGCCTGGTCGTTGTGGCACCAAAAGAAAGCGCACAAAGCAATATCACCATTGATGCCAAAACTGACTGGAAAAACCTGCTGAAAGGCGGCCGTCTGGCGGTAGGTGATCCGGAACACGTTCCGGCAGGCATTTACGCGAAAGAAGCACTGCAGAAACTGGGCGCATGGGAAACACTCTCCCCAAGTCTGGCACCAGCAGAAGACGTACGTGGTGCCCTGGCACTGGTAGAGCGTAACGAAGCACCCGCTGGGTATCGTTTACGGTTCTGATGCCGTTGCCAGCAAAGGGGTGAAAGTGGTCGGGACCTTCCCGGAAGGCTCTCACAAGAAAGTGGAATACCCGATGGCTATCACCGAAGGTCACAAAAATGCGACAGTCAGCGCGTTTTATGACTACCTGAAAGGGCCGGAAGCTTCCGCTGTGTTCAAACGTTACGGATTTACGACCCACTAATGATATTAACGGATCCCGAATGGCAGGCGGTATTGCTGAGCCTGAAAGTCTCTTCCCTTGCGGTTCTCTTTAGTTTGCCTTTTGGGATCTTCTTTGCCTGGTTACTGGTGCGCTGCACCTTTCCAGGCAAAGCGCTACTCGATAGCCTCCTTCATCTTCCCCTGGTCCTCCCCCCGGTTGTGGTGGGGTATCTGCTGTTGATTGCCATGGGAAGACGTGGATTTATCGGCGAAAAGCTCTTTGACTGGTTTGGTATCACGCTGGCCTTCAGTTGGCGAGGGTGCGGTGCTGGCGGCGGCAGTAATGTCATTCCCGCTGATGGTGCGTGCTATCCGTCTGGCTCTTGAAGGGGTCGATACCAAGCTGGAGCAAGCCGCGCGAACCTTAGGCGCTGGTCGCTGGCGAGTCTTTTTGACCATCACTCTGCCGTTAACCCTACCCGGTATTATTGTCGGCACGGTGCTGGCCTTTGCCCGCTCGTCTGGGTGAATTCGGCGCAACCATTACCTTCGTCTCCAACATTCCTGGTGAGACGCGAACCATTCCGTCGGCGATGTACACCCTGATTCAGATGCCTGGTGGTGAAGGCGCAGCGGCTCGCCTGTGTATCATCTCTATCGCACTGGCGCTGGTTTCACTCTTGATTTCTGAGTGGCTGGCGCGTCTGAGCCGCGAACGGATCGGGAGATAACACGTATGCTGGAACTCAATTTTACCCAGACGCTGGGGACGCACAAACTGCGCCTCAATGAATCACTGCCTGCCAACGGTATTACGGCTATTTTTGGCGTCTCTGGTGCGGGAAAAACGTCATTAATTAACGCCATCAGCGGGCTTACGCGTCCGGAAGAGGGGAACATCATCCTCAACAAACGCGTGCTCTATGATGCGCAGAAGAAAATCTGCTTGCCGCCAGAAAAGCGCCGCGTCGGCTATGTTTTCCAGGATGCGCGCCTGTTCCCTCACTATAAAGTGCTGGGTAACCTGCGTTACGGCATGGCGAAATCCATGACCGGGCAGTTCGACAAGCTGGTGGCATTACTCGGCATTGAACAGCTGCTGGACCGTTTACCGGGTGGACTTTCCGGGGGCGAAAAACAGCGCGTTGCCATTGGTCGTGCGCTGTTAACGGCACCTGAATTACTGTTACTGGACGAACCGCTGGCCTCGCTGGATATCCCGCGTAAGCGTGAGCTCCTGCCGTATCTGCAGCGTCTGGCAAAAGAGATCAATATTCCGATGCTCTATGTCAGCCACTCGCTGGATGAAATTCTGCATCTGGCGGACAAAGTGATGGTGCTGGAGTCCGGTGAAGTCAAAGCGTTTGGTAACCTGGAAGATGTCTGGGGAAGTCGGGTCATGAACCCCTGGCTACCACAGGAGCAACAGAGCAGCGTACTGAAAGCCAGTATCCTGGAGCACCATCCACATTACGCCATGACGGCGCTGGCGCTCGGCGATCAGCATGTGTGGGTGAATAAACTCGATCGCCCGTTGCAGGCTACTGTGCGCATTCGTATTCAGGCAACCGATGTATCTCTGGTTCTGCAACCGCCCACAAATACCAGTATTCGCAATATTTTACGCGCGAAAGTGGTGGAGATTTTTGATACTGAGGGACAGGTTGAAGTGCAACTGGATATTGGTGGTCGCACGCTCTGGGCGCGCATCAGCCCCTGGGCCAGGGATGAACTTAGCATCAAGCCTGACCAGTGGCTCTACGCCCAAATTAAGAGCGTCTCGATTACAGCCTGATCAGAGCAGGTGGCTGTAGATAAAGCTGGCGATGCTGTCGGTGGTGTTATCGCCAATCACCACGTTGGCGCGAGCTTTCACCGCGTCATCGGCATTGCCCATCGCAACACCCATGCCTGCAGCTTCCAGCATACTGATGTCGTTATAGTTATCACCAAACGCCACCACATCCTGCATCGACAGGCCTTGCGATGTCACCCATTCGGTCAGACGTTTGCCTTTGCTGTTACCGCTACGCGCAATATCCACCTGGTCATGCCAGGACCACTCGCACTCGAGCCCCAACGTCTGTTCAACGGTATGAGCAAAGCGTTTGAGCTTATCGGTATCTTCATCGGTCAGGGCAAATTTCCAGATAGCATCCACGTTGCTTGCTGCCGCACGCAGAGAATCAACCTGGGTAAAGACCGGACGCTGTTCCGGCGGCAGAGTTTGCGCCCAGTTATTAGTGCGAATCACATGGCCGGTTGGCTTTTCGTAAAGCATCGCATTGTCGACATACATCAGACCGTGAACGTCATGGGTTTCCAGCATCTCAATCAGCTGGACGGCTTGTGAAACGGGCAATGGATCGGCGGTTAACACTTTTTTTGCCTGATAATCATACAAATAAGTGCCATTACAGCAAATTGCAGGTGTATCGAGAGCCAGCGCCTGATAAAAAGGATGGATGGCAACGTGATGCCGTCCGGTGACAATAATCAACTGGTGTCCGGCTGCTTTGGCGCGGGCAAGCGCTTCCAGTGAAGAGGGAAGTAGCGTTTTTTTCGGGGTCAGTAAGGTACCGTCTAAATCCAGTGCAATCACTCGCGAGGTCATGTCGTTTTCCGTGGTCAATGATGAATTTTAGCTCTTTGGGATGGTACACCGAGTCGCCCTCCTGGCAAAATCTACGGGTGAAATTCGGCATTAACGACGAAAAAAGGCTATCCTGGTAAATTAACGCAGTATTGAGGAAAGGAGTATTCATGAAGCAGACCGTTTATACCGCCAGTCCAGAAAGTCAGCAGATCCACGTCTGGCGTTTAAATCCGGAAGGCACCCTGACGCTGGTGCAGGTGGTAGATGTCCCAGGCCAGGTTCAGCCAATGGTCATCAGTCCTGACAAGCGTTACCTCTACGTGGGCGTGCGCCCGGAATTCCGCGTTATCGCTTACCGTATTGCCCCGGACGATGGCGCACTGACCTTTACGGCCGAAGCGGCTCTGCCGGGCAGTCCGACCCACATCTCAACTGACCGCAGCGGCCGTTTCCTGTTTAGCGGCTCTTACAACGCAGGCTGCGTGAGTGTGACGAAGCTGGACGATGGTATTCCGACAGAAACCCTGGACGTGGTAGAAGGTCTGGAAGGGTGTCACTCTGCGAATATCTCTCCGGATAACCGCACGCTGTGGGTACCTGCGCTGAAACAGGATCGCATCTGCCTGTTCACCCTGACCGAAGACGGCAACCTGCTGCCGCAAGAGCCAGCAGAAGTGACCACCGTAGAAGGCGCAGGTCCACGCCACATCGCTTTCCATCCGAACCAGCGCTTTGCCTACTGTGTGAATGAGCTGAACAGCTCGGTGGATGTCTGGCAGCTCAATGACGCCCACGGCAAAATCGAATGCGTGCAGACGCTGGACATGATGCCGGCTGATTTCACCGATACCCGCTGGGCGGCGGATATTCATATTACCCCGGACGGTCGTCACCTGTATGCCTGTGACCGTACCGCCAGCCTGATTACGGTATTCAGCGTTTCTGAAGATGGCAGCGTGCTTGCCATTGAAGGTTATCAGCCGACTGAAACCCAGCCGCGCGGCTTTAACGTCGATCACAGCGGTAAATTCCTGATTGCTGCCGGGCAGAAATCACACCATATCGCACTGTATGAAATTGCCGGTGCGCAGGGGCTGCTGACAGAAAAATCCCGCTATGCGGTAGGTCAGGGCCCCATGTGGGTCGTGGTCAACGCTCAGTAATTCTGGAGCAAAAAAAACCTCGCCGCGGCGAGGTTTTTTATTGTCTATAGAAAACCCCCAGCTAGGCTGGGGGTTCAGTAAAGCTTTCAGCTTTGAGCCGGATATAAAAACCCCTTTTGATTTGTTAAAACATCTTTGCGGTCTGGCAACTGCAAAAGTTAAACAAGAAATCAAAAGGGGGTCCCAATGGGGGACGAAAAGAGCTTAGCGCACACCCGATGGAACTGTAAATATCACATAGTCTTTGCGCCCAAATACCGCCGACAGGTGTTTTATGGGGAGAAACGCAGAGCAATAGGCGGCATATTAAGAAAGCTATGTGAATGGAAAAACGTCCATATTCTAGAAGCAGAATGCTGTACGGATCACATTCATATGCTTCTGGAAATCCCACCGAAGATGAGTGTGTCGGGGTTCATGGGGTATCTGAAAGGCAAAAGCAGTCTGATGCTTTATGAGCAGTTTGGGGATTTGAAATTCAAGTACAGAAACAGGGAGTTCTGGTGCCGTGGGTACTACGTAGACACGGTGGGTAAGAACACGGCAAAGATACAGGAATACATAAAGCACCAGCTTGAAGAGGATAAGATGGGGGAGCAGTTATCGATCCCTTATCCGGGCAGCCCGTTTACGGGCCGTAAGTAGCGAAGTCTGATGCAAATGTCAGATCGTATGCGCCTGTTAGGGCGCGGCTGGTAACAGAGCCTTATAGGCGCATTTGAAAAACCTCCGGCTATGCCGGAGGATATTTATTTTTCAGCGAATCTTATTTTTTCGGTTCAACAACGACCTGGCTGCCTACGCCACGGTTATTGTATTCCCACGCGCGGTTGAACTGATTGTCATTCAACTGACGCTGAACGTTGCCTTTATCATCCACAGCACCGGTATTGCCCGCAAACGCACGACCAGAAGCGGCTGCATCTGCCCATGGTTTGGCCACATTAAAGCCATCGTTGATCACGCTATCGCGGATCACAACCTGACCGTTGGTATTGGCATCCAGGTCCAGAGAGCGGCCCAGTTGCGCCACACCATTACCTGCAGCGGTAAAGCGGCTGTTGGTGGCGAGGAAACCGTAATAAACGTTAGACAGGGTGGCTGGTGCGAAAACATAGCCTGCCTGCTGAGTACGGGAGTTCACCACGCGGAAGTCGGTGTTATCGAACACGACTGCACCGCGACCTGCGACGATATCCACGTCACCTTCCAGGTAGCTATTGGTCACCTGAGTACGCGTCTGACGGTCAGTACGCAAGGCGTTTTCCACACCGCTGTTGGTCACGAAGAAGGTATTCTGACGACCCAGAATGTTGACGTTGTTCAACTGAACTTTGTCACCATCGCTGCGGAACGCAACGGCCTGGTGGTTGCCCGCATCGACGCTGTCGCCAAGGGTATTCTGGATAGTCAGGTTCTGCAGTTGCAGACCGTTGTTCTGCGACCAGAACACCGCTGAACACATCACACCAATAGTGGCAGTGCGTTTGTTCTGACAGTTATCAAACATGTACCAGGCGGGCTTGCCCGGCATGTATTTACCTGACGGATTGACCAGCTTACGCCAGGCGTTGGCATCCATTTCAGAATCAATGGCGAGGCCGATTTTAACATCTACCGCTTTTTCACCGGTACCGTAGATGGTGACGCTACCGGACGCCGCAGGAACAAAGACTGTACCTTCGTAGTCACCCGGCATCACGGCGATAAACTGACGATCGCTGGAGTGCTTGTTGATTGCTGCATCCACTGCCGCCTGAATGGTGGTGTGAGTCACGCCAGGCGTGCCTGCCGGGCCAACCACAAAGTTCGCCTGCGCCGGAAGACGGATAGCGAACGGTCTCCACGCTTCAGCGTTCGGGGTCAGGGAGGCGAAGTAATTTGCCGCAACGAAGTTTTTCGCTTCGCCTGCCGTCAGGATCGGGCGAGACGCCGTGCCTGGTGCAGTTTGGGTCGAAGGCAGTTGATCCGGTGGCGTTGAGCTACAGGCGGTCAATGTCACGCCAAAAGCCAGTGCCAGCGTCAGACGAGAAACCGAGAATGTATTCAAGGGGTGCTCCAGCTGTGCAAGTTTAAGTGATTTCCTCAGAAGCCTGCTTTTTTATACTAAGTTGAGCGAAACGGGAAGCCGATTGTGCAAATCGGCCTCAAATCAGCGATTTTTTAGCAAAAACGCGCCGTCATTGTCGTGCTCGCCAGACGATGAATTCCGGTCAGTCGGCAAAGAGTTCGTCACGTAACACAGCGGCATTGACGGCATCGGTCAGGCGCGCCAGTTGTGTTGATGAAATGGTGTAGGGCGGCATCAGGTAGATGAGTCGCCCGAACGGGCGGATCCAAACACCATGTTCGACGAAGAAGCGCTGCAGGGCTGCCATGTTTACCGGTTTTGTCGTCTCAATGACGCCAATTGCCCCGAGTACACGCACATCGGCTACATTGCTGCTTTCGCGGGCCGGCAGTAACGCGTCACGCAGTTGCGCTTCGATAGCCGCCACCTGAGATTTCCATTCTCCGCTCTCCAGCAGACTCAGGCTGGCGGTTGCCGCCGCGCAGGCCAGTGGGTTACCCATAAAGGTAGGGCCATGCATAAAGCACCCGGCCTCACCGTTGCTGATGGTCTCGGCAACCAGACGCGTGGTGAGCGTGGCGGAGAGGGTCATGGTGCCCCCGGTGAGCGCTTTACCGAGGCAAAGAATATCCGGTGCAATGCCCGCATGTTCGCAGGCAAACAGTTTGCCGGTGCGACCAAAACCGGTGGCGATTTCATCGGCAATCAGCAAAATTCCTTCCCGGTCGCACATTTTACGGATGCGTTTGAGCCATTCGGGATGGTACATGCGCATTCCGCCCGCACCCTGAACGATAGGTTCCAGAATCACTGCGGCAATTTCATGGCGATGAGCGGCCATCAGGCGGGCAAAGCCGACCATATCGCGCTCATCCCACTCACCGTCGAAACGGCTTTGCGGCGCGGGAGCAAACAGGTTTTCAGGAAGGTATCCCTGCCAGAGACTGTGCATGGAGTTATCCGGATCGCAGACCGACATCGCCCCGAAGGTGTCACCATGGTAGCCATTACGGAAGGTGAGAAAACGCTGACGTGGGTCGCCTTTTGCCTGCCAGTACTGCAGGGCCATTTTCATTGCCACTTCTACCGCCACCGAGCCGGAATCGGCGAGGAACACACATTCCAGATTGTGCGGCGTCATTGTCACCAGTTTGCGGCACAACGCAACCGCTGGCGCATGGGTAATACCGCCAAACATCACGTGCGACATCTCATCAATCTGCGCTTTCATCGCCGCATTCAGCGCCGGATGGTTGTAGCCGTGAATCGCTGCCCACCAGGAGGACATGCCGTCAATCAAACGCTCGCCGCTGCTCAGTACCAGTTCGCAACCGTGAGCCGATTGCACCGGGTAAACGGGGAGAGGGGCGGTCATGGAAGTGTAAGGATGCCAGATATGGCGTTGGTCAAAGGTGAGATCGTCCGTTGTCATTATCGACTTGTAAACCAAATTGAAAACATTTAGGTTTACAAGTATAACCCGAATCGAGATTTAACAACACCCTTTGGAGAAGCCCCATGGCTCACCACGCACGCTGGACAATGTCGCAGGTCACTGAACTGTTTCAAAAACCCCTTCTTGAGTTACTGTTCGATGCGCAAACCGTGCACCGACAACACTTTGATCCCCGCCAGGTGCAGGTCAGTACGCTGTTGTCGATCAAAACCGGTGCTTGCCCGGAAGACTGCAAATACTGCCCGCAGAGTGCCCGCTATAAGACCGGGCTGGAAGCCGAACGCCTGATGGAAGTGGATCAGGTGCTGGACTCCGCGCGCAAAGCGAAAAACGCCGGATCGACCCGTTTCTGCATGGGGGCCGCCTGGAAAAATCCGCATGACCGCGATATGCCCTATCTGGAGCAGATGGTGGAAGGGGTGAAGGCGATGGGCCTCGAAGCCTGTATGACACTCGGCACGCTCAGCGAAACGCAGGCGCAGCGACTGGCGACGGCCGGGCTGGATTACTACAACCACAACCTCGATACCTCACCGGAATTTTACGGCAACATCATTACTACCCGCAGCTATCAGGAGCGCCTCGACACGCTGGGGAAAGTACGCGATGCCGGGATCAAAGTCTGCTCGGGCGGTATCGTCGGGCTGGGCGAGACGGTCAAAGACCGTGCCGGGCTGCTGCTGCAACTGGCAAATCTGCCCACGCCACCGGAAAGTGTACCCATCAACATGCTGGTTAAAGTGAAGGGGACGCCGCTGGCAGAGACCGAAGACGTCGATGCGTTTGAGTTTATCCGCACCATTGCGGTGGCGCGCATTATGATGCCGACCTCCCACGTGCGCCTCTCTGCTGGACGCGAGCAGATGAACGAGCAGACCCAGGCGATGTGCTTTATGGCCGGGGCCAACTCCATTTTCTATGGCTGTAAGCTACTCACTACGCCGAACCCGGAAGAGGACAAAGACGTCCAGTTGTTCCGTAAACTGGGGCTGAATCCTCAGCAGACGGATGTGCAGACTGGCGACAACGAGCAACAGCAGCACCTGGAGCAGCAACTGCTGCACGCTGACACCGACCAGTATTACAACGCGGCTACGGTATGAGCTGGCAGCAGCGCATCGACGGGGCCATTGCGTCCCGTCGTGAACAGGATGCCTTTCGCACCCGCCAGTGTGTGACTCAGGGGGCCGGGCGCTGGCTGGTGCAGAAAGACCGCCGCTACCTCAACTTTTCCAGTAACGACTACCTGGGGCTCAGTCAGCACCCGGCGGTGATCCGTGCCTGGCAGCAAGGGGCGGAACAGTACGGCGTTGGCAGCGGTGGTTCAGGGCACGTCAGTGGCTATACGGACGCGCACAGTCAACTCGAAGAGAGGCTGGCTGACTGGCTGGGCTACCCGCGAGCACTGCTGTTTATTTCGGGGTTTGCCGCCAATCAGGCGGTGATCGCTGCTCTGATGACAAAAGACGATCGCATTGTTGCTGACAGGCTCAGTCACGCATCGTTGCTGGAGGCGGCGGATCTTAGCCCGGCACAATTACGCCGCTTTCAGCATAACGACGCGGCGCATCTGGCAACGCTACTGGAGAAACCGATAGCCGGTGAGCAACTGGTCGTCACCGAAGGCATTTTCAGTATGGACGGCGATTCGGCCCCACTGGCCGACCTTCATGCGGCAGCGCAGAAAGCCAACGGCTGGTTGATGGTCGACGATGCGCACGGTATCGGCGTCTGGGGGCAAGAGGGGCGCGGCAGTTGTCACGCGCAACAGGTGATGCCAGATATTCTGGTGGTCACTTTCGGTAAAGGCGTTGGACTGAGCGGGGCGGCGGTGTTGTGCCGCGAACCGGTCGCCGATTACTTATTGCAGTTTGCCCGTCACCTGATTTACAGCACCTCAATGCCACCGGCGCAGACCGTGGCATTGCTGGCATCGCTTAATGTGATTCGCAGTGCTGAAGGGGACGAACGCCGTGAAAAGCTTGCCGCTCTGGTGGCGCAGTTTCGCGCAGGCACCGCATCATTAGGGTTGCAAACGACCGCCTCGCAAAGCGCCATCCAGCCGCTCATCGTTGGCGAGAACGATCGGGCGCTGCAATCTGGCCAGCACCCTGCGCGAGCGGGGATGCTGGGTGACCGCGATTCGCCCGCCGACAGTGCCACCGGGAACGGCGCGACTCAGGCTGACGCTGACCGCTGCTCACGAGCCTGAGGATATTGCGCAGTTGCTGGAGGTGCTGGATGACGCCCGTCAATAAGCAAGCCGTTGCACATGCCTTTGGACGCGCGGCACAGCACTATCGCCAACACGACGGGGTACAGCGCCAAAGCACCGAATTACTGCTCGCTCGTCTGGGCGATGTCGCAACGCATCATGTGCTGGACGCCGGATGTGGTCCCGGCTCAACGGGGCACTACTGGCAGCAACGCGGGGCACAGGTCACTGCACTGGATCTCAGCCCGGACATGCTGGAAGAGGCGCGTCAGCAGCAGACGGCGCACCATTATGTTCAGGGCGATATTGAAGCGATGCCGCTGCCTGACGGGCAGTTTTGCCTGGCCTGGAGCAACCTTGCCGTGCAGTGGTGTGATGACCTGCAACAGGCATTAAGCGAACTCTGTCGGGTGGTGCGCCCGGGTGGGTATGTTGCGTTTACCACGCTGGTGCACGGGTCGTTGCCGGAACTGACTCAGGCCTGGCGGGCGCTGGATTCAGTCTCACACGCCAACCGTTTTTTACCTGTAGAGCAGATTCATGCAGCCCTGCGTGGGTGGCGTTATCAGGGCGGGGTGGAAACCCTCACGCTGCATTTTGATGATGCAGCAGATGCGATGCGTTCGCTCAAAGGTATAGGGGCAACGCATCTGCATGCCGGGCGCGCTTCAGGTCTGACGCGGGGAAAACTGCAGCAGTTGCAGCAGGCCTGGCCGCAGCAGGAGGGGAGATACCCGCTCAGTTATCAACTATTTTGGGGAGTTATCAGCCGTGACTGAACGTTATTTTGTCACCGGAACTGACACGGAGGTCGGGAAAACCGTCGCCAGTTGTGCCTTGTTACAGGCCGCCAGTCAGCAGGGATGGCGTACCGCCGGATATAAACCCGTCGCCTCGGGGAGTGAAATGACCTCAGAGGGACTGCGCAACAGCGATGCGCTGGCGCTTCAGCGTAACAGTAGCCTGCCATTGCCTTATGATGCCGTGAACCCCTGGACATTTGCGGAGCCGACGTCGCCCCATATCGTCAGTGCGGCGACCCATACGCCGATTTCGCCTCAAGGGATGTCGACCGGATTGCGTTATCTGGAAGAACAGGCCCAGTGGGTGCTGGTGGAAGGGGCGGGAGGCTGGTTTACGCCATTATCCGACACCTTTACCTTTGCTGACTGGGTAATTGCCGAGCAACTGCCGGTGATTCTGGTGGTGGGGGTGAAGCTGGGATGTATTAACCATGCGATGCTGACAGCGCTGGCGATTGAACAGGCCGGGCTAAGGCTGGCGGGGTGGATTGCCAATGATGTCCAGCCGCCGGGAAGGCGACACAGTGAGTACATTGCCACGCTGCGGCGCGTGATAAAAGCCCCGATGCTTGGGGAGATCCCCTGGCTTTCACACGCGCCGGATGAGGCAAATAACGGTCATTATCTCGATCTCAGCGTACTGACTCCGGCGTCATCCAGTGCGACAGAAGTCCGTCATCCAGTTGCTTAACGTCACCTTCGGCAACATTGCGTCCCCGGTGTAGCAGACAAAAACGGTCGGCCACCCGACGAATAAAGCTCAGGTGTTGTTCAGCCAGCAGGATAGTCATGCCCAGATCCTGATTCAGCCGGACAATTAAATTGCCGAGTTTGTGAATAAATGCCTGACCCAGGCCCCGGGTCGGCTCGTCAAGAATCAATAAACGCGGGCGGTTGACCATCGCCCGCGCCATTGCTAACTGATATTGATTATCTTCCGATAACCCAGCCCCTTTCACCTGACGAAACGCATATAACTCCGGGAAAAGGTCATATATCTCGCTGCTAACGGCGTTGCGTGGTGCTGCGCCTGCCAGAAGGGCGATGTGCAGGTTTTCTTCCACTGTCAGTTGGGAGAATATTCGCCTGTCCTGGGGGACATAGCCGATCCCCATCGCGCTGCGGTGTTCAGCCTGCAAATGCAGCATATCTTGCGGCGGCCCGCTCGCGTCCTGCCACACCATACTGCCACTCTCGACGGGCAAAAATCCGGTAATGCAGTTGATCAACGTTGTCTTTCCCATGCCTGGTAGACCAATTACAGAGGTACAGGTACCGGGAACTAAATCGAAGTCGACGTTCCACAACGTGTGCTGATTACCGTAGTACTGGTTCACCGAACGTAAACTCAACATAACCTGCTCCTTTCTCTCTTTGAGGTCAGAAAACAGGTGCAAAAGGCTTGCCAATTTACCAAAGCTGTCTCGTTTTCAGAGTCCACTGATGAAACAGGTATTTAAAACCCGATTTAAGGAAAACTGTTGAAAATCCGTGCACTTTGTCAGTGCTTTATCTGAGGTATTCTGGTGCAGAAAAATGGGTAAATGTGAGCATGATCTCATGACGTTTTGCCGTTTCGTTAGCAGTTATTCTGCGAAAATAAGTGATAAAAAATTTTTACGGCGGCGAAATCACGGGTTGTTAACAATCTGTGGGCTGGCGGTGCATACGGCCTGGAAGCAGTTATCCACTATTCCTGTGGATAACCTTGTGTATTAGAGTTAGAAAAAGTGCGACAAGCGAGTAAACACGCGGCTTGCGCATGAATTGATGCGAAAGGCGGCTTTTATAAAATAATCTTTATTTTCAAATAATTAAATAAAAGCAATGGTTGTAAGAAAAGTGTCACCCACTGCCACAAAACTTTCATTACATCTCTTGACAAGTGTTAAAAAACGAAATGTTCTGGGGATAACCCATTTCGACAGGTGTTTTATTCCGCCCTGGCGCATTTTGACGGTGAGCAGGTGATGTCGACCCTCGTGCTAGTACAGATTCATGATATCGCCACTGTTTTTTCATCCAGTATTAATGACTGGCAATTCTCGTCGCGGTGAGTAAAATTACTTTCCTGCCCGCTCATTCCTTCATCAGGTAGCTGTCCATGAGTAAATCGTTAAAACTGCATTCTGCTTTTCGCCCTTCTGGCGATCAGCCTGAGGCTATTCGTCGCCTGAAAGAGGGCCTTGAAGATGGGCTCGCGCATCAGACGCTGCTGGGCGTTACCGGTTCAGGTAAAACGTTCACCGTGGCCAATGTTATTGCAGATTTGCAGCGCCCGACGATGGTGCTGGCACCCAATAAAACCCTGGCTGCCCAGCTGTATGGCGAAATGAAAGAGTTTTTCCCGGAAAATGCGGTGGAGTACTTTGTTTCGTATTACGACTACTATCAGCCGGAAGCCTATGTGCCGAGCTCAGACACCTTTATCGAAAAAGATGCCTCGGTAAATGAGCACATAGAACAGATGCGTCTGTCGGCGACCAAAGCCTTGCTTGAGCGCCGGGATGTCATTGTGGTGGCATCTGTATCGGCGATTTATGGTCTGGGTGACCCTGATTTGTATCTGAAGATGATGCTGCACCTGACGAACGGGATGATCATCGATCAACGTGCCATTCTACGCCGCCTGGCAGAACTGCAATACACCCGTAACGATCAGGCCTTCCAGCGCGGTACCTTCCGCGTACGCGGAGAGGTAATCGATATCTTCCCGGCGGAATCTGACGATATTGCCCTTCGCGTGGAGCTGTTTGATGAAGAGGTAGAGCGGTTGTCGCTGTTTGATCCGTTAACCGGACATGTGGAATCCGTTATTCCGCGCTTTACCGTCTATCCCAAAACGCACTACGTCACCCCGCGTGAGCGTATTGTGCAGGCAATGGAAGAGATTAAAGATGAGCTGGCGGTTCGCCGTAAGTCGCTTATGGACAACAACAAACTGCTTGAAGAGCAGCGTTTGACCCAGCGTACCCAGTTTGATCTTGAGATGATGAACGAGCTGGGCTATTGCTCGGGCATTGAAAACTACTCGCGCTATCTGTCCGGGCGCGGCCCTGGTGAGCCACCACCGACATTGTTTGATTACCTGCCTGCCGACGGCCTGCTGGTGATTGATGAATCCCACGTCACTATTCCGCAAATTGGCGGCATGTTCAAAGGCGACAGGGCGCGTAAAGAGACGCTCGTGGAGTACGGCTTCCGTTTACCGTCAGCCCTTGATAACCGCCCGCTGCGATTTGAAGAGTTCGAAGCGCTGGCTCCGCAGACTATCTACGTTTCTGCGACGCCGGGTAATTATGAACTGGAAAAATCAGGTGATGAAGTTATTGACCAGGTCGTGCGACCTACCGGCTTGCTCGACCCGATTATTGAGGTGCGCCCGGTGGCGACCCAGGTTGACGATTTGCTTTCCGAAATTCGCAAACGCTCAGCCATTAACGAACGGGTGTTGGTCACAACGCTGACCAAGCGCATGGCAGAGGACTTGACCGAGTATCTTGAAGAGCATGGCGAGAAGGTGCGTTATCTCCACTCGGATATTGATACCGTGGAACGTATGGAAATTATCCGCGATTTGCGCCTTGGGGAATTCGACGTGCTTGTCGGCATTAACTTGCTGCGTGAAGGTCTGGATATGCCGGAAGTGTCGCTGGTGGCGATTCTGGACGCTGATAAAGAGGGCTTCCTGCGCTCCGAGCGCTCACTGATTCAGACCATTGGCCGTGCGGCGCGTAACATTAACGGCAAGGCGATTCTTTACGGCGATAAAATCACGCCATCCATGGCTCGTGCTATTGGCGAAACTGAACGTCGTCGTGAGAAACAACAGAAGTACAACGAAGATAACGGCATTACGCCGCAGGGCCTGAATAAGAAAGTGGTGGATATCCTGAGCCTCGGGGAAAACCTGGCGAAAACCAAAGCCAAAGGGCGAGGTAAGTCGCGGACACCAGCGCAGGCCGAAGCAGTGGAAATGGCGTTGACGCCAAAAGCGTTGCAGCAAAAAATTCACGAGCTCGAAGGGCAGATGATGCAACACGCGCAGAATCTCGAATTTGAGGAAGCCGCGCAATGTCGTGACAAGCTGCATCAACTGCGGGAACTGTTTATTACCGTCTCATGATATGAGGCCCGTCACGATTCCGTGAGCGGGCCTTAATGTTTGCTTAAGGTAGTTCCGATAATCTCCGTAGCAAAATTCAGGAGATTTCGAAATGCAAAAAGAAAATCTGTATCAATACCTGGCTGTTGCACTCTCAATGGCGATTATTATTGCTTTTAGCCACGCCTGGATCCTGAGCTACTGAGCACGATTTAACGCACAACTGGTTTGAATTTAACCCATGCCCGTACGCCAGGTGTGGGTTTTTTATTGTGTAAAAAGAATTGAGCATCATGCAGTTGGGCAATACGGGTGACAATACTGAGCCCCAGACCTGCACCACCATAACGGCTGTCCATGCGGACAAACGCCTTGCTCAGTTCACCACTGCGCGACTCATCAATGCCCGGGCCTTCATCTTCGACCGCCAGTATCGGGAAATCATCACCTTCAATGCAGATACGAATCGTGGATCCCTCAGGGCTGTAGCGGTGCGCATTCTCTACCAGATTTCTCACCAGCACGCGCAGTAACGTAGCATCCCCGGCTACCGCCACGTCCTGGTTGCTTTCAGGCAGGAGTAGAACCTGTTCTCTTTCCGCCAGCATGGCATCCAACTGGCCCCAGACCGGCAGGACCACATCCGCCATTAGCATCACTTGCTGATAGCTTCCCGCAGAGAAGGATTGCCCCACACGAGCCAGTTGAAGCAACTGCGCAATGTTTTCAGTCATTTGATCGAGTCGCTGAATCAGCGGCGCAACGTTCAGGTCGTGCGTTTTTGACATTAATTCGAGGTGCAAGCGCAAGCCTGCGAGGGGGGTACGTAATTCGTGAGCCACATCTGCCGTAAAAAGCCTTTCACGGTCGAGTGTCAATGTCAGGCGCCCCACCAGTTGGTTGATGGCTGATTCAACGGCCTGGACTTCCTGCACCGAGTTGTTCAGGGCGATAGGTTCAAGGTTATCGGGTGTACGGGCGTCAAGTTCTCGCTGCAACTCTGATAACGGACGCAGGATCATTTTAATGGCTTGCAAACAGATCAGCAGTGCCAGGCCGATAATCAACAGACTTGGCACCAGTAAACTGGCGACGGCTTCGTGCACCTCATGCTGAATATGCTTGTGGTTGTTGTGATTATGAACCGCACTTTCCACCAACAGCTGGATCTGCTCTTTGCTTTCATGCCAGAGCCAGAAAACACTGACGAGCTGACACAATACCAGAATCACGCCGATGGTCAGGACCAGTCGGCGGCGCATCGTCCAGCCTTTGACATTCATGTTCACCCTACCTGATCCTGTCTTTCTGCACTGACCAGCATATAGCCATAGCCCCGAACGGTGCGGATACGTGTTTTACCAATTTTGTCGCGCAAGTTATGGATATGCACTTCTAATGTGTTGGTGGCTGGCTCGTTGTCCCAGCTATAGATATCGTTGTAGAGAATTTCACGATGCACCGGGCTGCCAGCTTTCAGCATCAGACGTGAGAGCAGGGCGTACTCTTTCGGCGTGAGCTCGACCTGGATACCGTCACGCCAGACCTGGCGCCGGGTCACATTTAGCGTCAGATCACCGTTGATAATCTCATTGTCGCCCTGATTGTTATGTCTGCGCAGTAATGCCCGAATTCGCGCGTTGAGTTCTTCCAGCGCAAAAGGTTTGATCAGGTAATCGTCGGCCCCGGTATCGAGGCCTGCAATACGGTCTCCAAGCGTGTCACGGGCAGTAAGGATCAGCACTGGCAGGCTGTATTTTTCCCGGCGCACGCGCTGTAAAAAGTGCAGGCCGTCTTCATCGGGCAGACCCAAATCCAGCACCATCAGGCTATAATGACCGGTCGCCAGGCTTAACCCGGCTTCATGTGCAGTTGAGACACCGTCGCACACATAACCTTCGCTTTGCATCGCCAGCATCAGCCCCTGAAGCAGCAGTGCATCATCTTCTACGACCAAAATTTTCATTTTGCTTCCCCACGGCAGGTGGTCAAAAGGTCATCTTGCGCACGATATTCCTTCGTCTCAACCCCGGTTAATCCCAGCATGGTCGAGAAAAGATTATCCTGCGATACATTTTTCTGCTGCGCTTCTTTTTGCAGGCACGGATAATCTATGCCATAGCGTTTCTGGTAATCGTCAGAGAGCCAAACCAGCATCGGCACATGTTTTTGGGTTTCCGGAGCAATGGAATAGGGTAATCCATGTAAATAGACACCATTTTCGCCCAGCGATTCGCCATGATCGGAAAGGTAGACCAGGCTGGTCGTAAATTTATCCTGCTTACTTTGCAGTAATTTAATCGTCTTATCGACAATATAATCCACATATAGAATTGTATTATCGTAGGTATTGACCAGTTGCTCTTGAGAACAGGTTTGAATCTGGTTTGTGTCGCAGGTCGGCGTAAATTTACGGAACGCTGGCGGGTAACGGTTAAAATAGGTCGGGCCATGACTGCCAATGGTGTGCAATACGATAACGCCGTCCTGCTGCAAGTTATTGATGTAATCATCAAGCTGGTGGAATAACACCTCATCCACACATTCCCCATCGATACACTGACCCGGCAGATTTAACTTTGTTATATCCTGGTGAGGCACGCGGTCGCAGGCTCCTTTACATCCACCGTCGTTGTCATTCCACAGCACCTGAAGTCCGGCGCGTTGAATAATATCCAGCAAGCCTTCCTGATGAGAGGCCAGAGCATCATCGTAATGTGCTCGTGACATGCCAGAGAACATACAAGGAACAGAAACCGCCGTGGCGGTACCGCAGGAGGCGGTGTTCGGGAAATAAGCCACGTTATCCTGTTTTAATAGCGGATTCGTTTCGCGGGAATAACCGCCCAGGGAGAAATTCTCTGCGCGTGACGTTTCGCCCAACACCAATATTGTCAGGTTTTTACGTGGGCCCTGCTGCATCTGCGGGCGCTGTTTTGCATCTTCACCGATGCGCACCAGCGGTTGGTTCGCAAGGCTGTAATGACTATACCAGGAGAGCGATGCCGCAATACTGTTAGAGGGGTTCAGTGATTTCACCAGCTCTTTATTGTTGCGGAAGAGCGAGGCGTAATCTTTATAAAACAGCAGTGCGACGATGACGATTAACAGCGCAGAAACCACGACGCTGATAAACCGTGTGGCAAGGCTACGCCAGACGGAAACTGCCGGTTTCACTTTTACCCACCAGGCGATGGCAATCATTAAAGCCGCAGAGAAGAACAGCACAATCACCATTCTGACGGAGAGTAAGGCGAAACTCTCGGCCGGCGTGGTATCGACAATATTGGTTATCATTGAGCGGTCAATAATCACGCCAAAGCTGATGATGAAATATTGTGCCGCGGCGCTGACCAGTACAAAAAGGCTGATGACCAGCCGATCAAGGCGGAAAAACGACGCCAGCGTAATCACGATATTCATAACGCTAAACGCTACGACGGGCATCGATAAAAAGACCAGCGCATTATGCAAAGAGTCGACCGGCAATAAGGTAAAAGCCTGGCGATAAAAAGCGATGTTTAATACCAGCGCAATATAGAGCGCGAAAAAGATAATAAAGTTCAGGCGGCTAAACACCGGCCGACGCAACGAAAACTTAGGCATGACAGAGATCCTGACTGAAACAATACTGTCATGTTAGTTCAGTTTCTTTAAGACAACCTTAAGAAATTAAGGATGGGAGAAAAGCGGGATTGCCAGACCCGCTTTTGTACTAACCGAGGGTTTGCACAGCTTTTTCCAGTGCCATGCGCAACAGGTGGCGGTCATGACGGTAGGGGATATCGCTGGCTTCCAGTACTTCCTGAATGACCACCCGATCGCTGACGGCAGAGACATCTACTTTGGGCCCTACCACGACGGCATCAATAATGAGTTTGCCGACGTACTGCTCCATAATATTGAGCTTGTCTTTTAGCGTCAGGCTGGCGGCCGCCACGCTCAACTCTTTGCCCAGATTACCGATATAGACCACCGGGGCCGGGGTGCGTCTGAGCGCTTGCGAAAGATCCTCCAGCAGAAGTAAAGGCAGCAAACTGGTGTAGAAACTGCCCGGTCCAATCAAAATCAAATCGGCTTCTGCAATGGCCTGAACGGCTTCCCGAGTGGCGTGGACCTTTGGAAATAGCATCAACTCTTTGACCGGCGATTCAAGTTGGTCGATGTCCACTTCGCCATAAACTAAATTGCCTTCGATGTCCGTTGCCATTAAATCAACAGGTTGCTCGGACATCGGGATCAGGAACGCATCCACTTTCAATAAATTTCGAATGATATTGATGGCTTCCAGCGGCCGCACGCTCAGGTGATCCAGCGCCTTTAACATCAAGTTTCCGAGGTTATGACCTGAAAGTTCACCATTACCGCTAAAACGGTACTCAAACATGGCCGAAGCAACGCTGGGTTCAGCAATTAACTGATTTAAACAGTTGCGCATGTCGCCCCAGGCAATCCCGCCTTCTGAGCGACGAATTCGCCCGGTGGAACCACCGTTATCCGTGGTGGTAACAATGCCGGTCAATCTTGAACCTAATGATGACAATGAAGACATCACGCGACCAAGGCCATGGCCGCCGCCGAGTGCGACAACCCGGTCGAGATCGGCAAGAGTGCGATTACGCATAGAAATCCTTGAGATAAAATTACCCTGTAACGTTAGCGTAAATACCACCAAATGACGATGCAGTGCAGGGTGGAAAATGACGCATATCAAAGCAAAAACATGATTTTCACGTACTCTATAACAAAAATACACGATTAACTCGTTATATATGTGTTTATATAACGATAATCATGATGGCGAAGGGAAAAAGTTCGCGCTACTATCGCCGTAACGCTACTTAGCGTTGCATACAACATACACTCTAGCCTCTATGCCTAAGTCTGACGATACGGCATTTTGGCCGTGGCGATGCCGGAAGGTGTCAGCCGCCAGGGTGCAGGAAGAAATGACTGCATCTCCCGTATTTGGAAAGGTGTACATGACCACACAACTGACTGACACGTTCGCGCGTAAGTTCTTTTATTTACGTCTGTCGATCACTGATGTGTGCAATTTTCGTTGCACATATTGCCTGCCGAACGGCTACAAGCCTGGTGGCGTCACGAATAACGGTTTTCTCAGCCTTGAGGAAATCCGCCGCGTTACGCGTGCGTTTTCTGCTATGGGTACGGAGAAGGTCCGTTTGACCGGCGGCGAACCGTCGTTGCGCCGTGACTTCACCGATATCATCGCTGCCGTGCGTGAAAACCAAAACATCCGCCAGATTGCAGTGACCACCAACGGTTATCGCCTGGCTCGGGACGTTGCAAACTGGCGCGATGCCGGTCTGACGGCGCTTAACGTCAGCGTCGACAGCCTTGATGCGCGCCAGTTTCATGCCATTACCGGGCAAGACAAATTTCGGCAGGTAATGGACGGCATTGATGCTGCTTTTGCGGCGGGCTTCGAAAAGGTCAAAGTCAACACCGTGCTGATGCGTGATGTGAACCATCACCAGCTCGACACCTTTCTTCAGTGGATCCAACCACGCCGCATTCAACTGCGTTTTATCGAACTCATGGAGACGGGCGAGGGCAGCGAACTGTTCCGCAAACATCACCTCTCCGGCATGGTCCTGCGCGATGAACTCCTGCGCCGTGGCTGGATTCGCCAGCTTAGTCAGCGCAGCGATGGCCCCGCGCAGGTGTTCTGCCACCCCGATTACGCCGGGGAGATTGGCCTCATCATGCCCTATGAGAAAGATTTTTGTGCCAGCTGTAATCGCCTTCGCGTCTCATCAACGGGCAAGTTACACCTGTGTCTGTTTGGCGATGGCGGCGTTAATCTGCGTGACTTGTTACAGGAAGACCTGCAGCAAGAGGCGCTGGAAATGCGCATCACCGAAGCACTGGCGCACAAAAAACAGACCCATTTTCTGCATCAGGGTCATACCGGTATTACGCAAAACCTTTCTTACATTGGCGGATAATCGTCACAAGGAGATATTGAATGAGTCAGGTCAGCGCGGAGTTTGTTGCAACCCGTATCGCTATTCTTACCGTGTCCAGCCGTCGTGGCGAAGAAGACGACACATCTGGCCACTGGCTGCGTGATGCAGCCCAGGACACCGGTCACCATGTGGTCGCGAAAGCGATAGTCAAAGAGAATCGTTATGCCATTCGCGCTCAGGTATCAGCATGGATTGCAAGTGACGATGTACAGGTGGTGCTGGTGAATGGCGGCACCGGTTTTACCGACGGCGATCAGGCCCCGGAAGCCCTGCTGCCGCTCTTCGATCGTGAAATTGAAGGCTTTGGCGAAGTGTTCCGCATGCTCTCGTTTGAAGAGATTGGCACCTCGACGCTGCAGTCCCGTGCCCTGGCAGGTGTGGCGAATAAAACATTGATTTTCGCGATGCCGGGCTCACCAAAAGCCTGTCGTACCGCCTGGGAAAACATCATCGCGCCGCAGTTGGATGCCCGTACGCGTCCCTGTAATTTCCACTCCCATATTAAGCCCTGAAAGATGACGCAACTGACTCACATTAACGCAGATGGCGAAGCACACATGGTTGATGTTTCGGCCAAAGCGGAAACCGTGCGCGAAGCTCGCGCCGAAGCCTTTGTCACCATGCTCCCTGAAACGCTGGCGATGATCATTAACGGTAGCCACCACAAAGGTGATGTCTTTGCCACTGCACGTATCGCCGGGATTCAGGCGGCAAAACGGACGTGGGATCTGATTCCTCTTTGCCATCCATTGCTGCTCAGCAAAGTGGAAGTGCAATTGGAGGCTCAGTCTGAGCATAGCCGTGTGCGTATTGAGTCAGTCTGCCGTCTGAGTGGCAAAACTGGGGTGGAGATGGAAGCCCTGACCGCCGCATCTGTTGCGGCGCTCACCATTTACGATATGTGCAAAGCGGTCCAGAAGGACATGGTCATTGGCCCGGTACGATTACTGGCAAAAAGCGGCGGTAAATCCGGCGATTTCAAGGTTGAGAGCAATGATTAACATACTTTTTTTCGCGCAGGTGCGTGAACTGATCGGCTGTGACCGATTAACGCTTGAGAGCGAGTTTTCCTCCGTCGAAGCTATTCGCGCTCATCTGGCACAACGCAGCGACCGTTGGGCGCTGGCGCTGGAAGAGGGCAAGCTATTAGCTGCGGTTAATCAAACCCTGGTGAGTTTTGACAATCCGGTAGTGGATGGCGACGAAGTGGCGTTTTTCCCACCGGTGACCGGAGGCTGAAAATGACACTGACACGCATTCTGGTCGGCACTGCGCCGTTTAACGTCGGGGATGAGTACACCTGGCTGGCACAGCGGGATGAAGACGGTGCGGTGGTGACCTTTACCGGTAAGGTGCGCAACCACAACCTGGGCACCAGCGTGAGTGCGTTGACGCTTGAGCACTACCCAGGCATGACTGAAAAATCCCTTGAGGAAATCGTTGATGAAGCGCGCACGCGCTGGCCTCTCGGGCGGGTGACCGTGATCCACCGTGTAGGTGAACTTTGGCCTGGTGACGACATCGTCTTTGTGGGTGTCACCAGCGCACATCGCAGCAGCGCCTTTGACGCCGGGCAGTTCATCATGGATCAGTTAAAAACCCGAGCCCCCTTCTGGAAACGTGAAGCAACAGAACAGGGAGAACGCTGGGTGGCAGCCCGAGACAGCGACAAACAGGCGGCTCAGCGCTGGTAACGTTTTACCCCGGATGTGTTAGGATTAAAGCAAGTTTTCCCATTAATCAGGAGCGATTTATGGACCGATTTCCGAAATCCGATTCGATAGTTTCATCCGCCCGTACGGGTCTACAAACCTACATGGCGCAGGTCTATGGCTGGATGACCTGCGGCCTGTTGCTGACCGCGTTTGTTGCCGGCTATGCCGCCAGCAATGAAAACGTCATGGCCTTTGTTTTCTCCAGCAAAATCACCTTCTTTGGTCTGATCATCGCCCAACTGGGGTTGGTTTTCGTGCTGTCAGGCATGATTCAACGACTCAGTGCCGGTGTGGCCACCACGCTGTTCATGCTCTACTCCGCGCTGACGGGGCTGACACTTTCCAGCATCCTGTTCATCTACACCGCAGAGTCTATTGCTGCAACCTTTGTGGTCACTGCCGGTATGTTCGGTGCCATGAGCCTCTACGGCTACACGACCAAACGCGACCTCAGTGGCTTTGGCAACATGCTGTTTATGGCGCTGATTGGAATTATTCTGGCGTCGCTGGTTAACTTCTGGCTGAAAAGCGAAGCGCTGATGTGGGCAGTAACTTACATTGGGGTGATTGTTTTCGTCGGCCTGACGGCCTATGACACGCAGAAGCTGAAAAACATTGGCTCGCAGCTCGATGTGCGTGATGCATCTACGTTGCGTAAGTACTCGATTTTAGGCGCGTTAACGCTCTATCTGGACTTTATCAACCTGTTCCTGATGCTGCTGCGTATCTTCGGTAACCGCCGTTAATGCTGTTCTGCCGGATGGGGCTCTGATCACCATCCGGCATGTCTTCATTTCGCCATCGCCTTCTCGTTTTTTGCTCGCAGCTTTTTGGCCCGACTTTCAAGCCCCAGGTAGGCAATCAGCGCCAGCAGCAACGGAATAAAGTAGTAGAGCACGCGGTAGGCCAACAGGGCGGCGATAATCACCCCTTGCGACGTGTGCTCCCCAGCAAGCAGTGCCAGAAAAACAGCTTCCAGCACCCCGATCCCCGCCGGAATATGCACGATTACTCCCGCGATACTGCTCACCAGCAATACTCCCAGCACGAAGAAGAAGTTGGCCTGCTGCCCTAATAACAGCCAGATGATGATGCCCATGGCTATCCAGTTGGCGCTGGAAATCGCCATCTGGGCGAGGGCGAATTTCCATGACGGAATGACCAGCTTTTGTCCTTTCACAGTGAAATGACGGCGTTTGGCAAAGCCGCAGGCCCACAGGTAAAAGCCGATAAACAGCAGTAATACCACGCCGATAATACGTAAGGTTGTGTCGGAGATATACCAGTGCGCCGGGATATCGACCACGCCAAAGGTGAAGATTATCCCGCCAAGTAAAATGTACCCCAGCCAGTTGGTGGTGATGCTGAGCGAGAAAATACGCGTAATCGTGCTGCTCGGCAGGCCCAGGCGCGAATAGAGCCGGTAACGCATACCAATGCCACCCACCCAGGTACTGAGTGTCAGGTTGAAGGCGTAACAGATAAACGACACTAACATGACCTGGCGTTTGGCGAGCTTATGTCCGCAGTAGGCGCGCCCCAGCAGGTCGTAACAACCGTAAATCAGGTAACTCACCACGACCAATGCCGCTGCACCGAGCAGCACGCTACGGTTGTAGTTGCGGATGACTTTGCCGACATCCTCCCAGTCGACTTTTTGCGCGTACAGCACCAGCAGTACGGCGACGGCAATGAAGAACAGCCAGGTGAGGATTCTTTTGATTAACCGCCAGCGCGGATGTGATTTTGTCATCCTGATTTCACCTCGGAATTTTCAGGCGCGAGGCGATCCTGGGTTTCAATTTCGGGCTGGACCGGGGGTTCAACCAGCGCCAGCTTCGGCGTGTGCGCGGGCAGCCAGCCTACCATAGCGGGAAAGTGACGCAGAAAGTGGAACACCACCACTCCTTTTGCCAGATTCCACCAGGTGCGTTTGGGGGCCATGGATTCATCCACGCGCTGGCAATCTGCGGCGATAATGCCGTGCAAATTCTCCCGGAGCGTATGGTTGAATTCTCTGTCGTGAATAATCAGATTGGCTTCAAGATTCAATGACAGGCTCAACGGATCGAGATTGCTTGAACCCACCGTTGCCCAGTGATCGTCCATCAATGCGACCTTGCCGTGCAAAGGGCGGCGGCGATACTCATAAACCTGCACGCCGCCTTTAAGCAGATAGTTGTAAAGCAGCTCCGCGCCCACTTTGACAATCGGCATATCCGGTTCACCCTGCACAATCAGTTTCACACGCACGCCCCGGCGAGCCGCGTTTTTCATGGCATGCAGCAGGCGATAACCCGGGAAGAAGTAGGCATTGGCGATGATCACCTCACGCTTCGCGTTGGCGAGCATTTTCAGGTAGTGACGTTCGATGTCGTCGCGGTGGCTGTCGTTATCGCGCCAGACGAACAGCGCCTGGGCCTCACCTGGTGTGCGGTTGTCCTCTGCCCGATGGCGACGGCGCTGCCACCAGCGTCTGACCTGTGCATTTTCGGGCAGATTTTCCACCTCAAATTGCAAAATGTCTTCCACAACGGGGCCCTCAACACGCACTGCATAATCCTGCTTAGCTTCCGGACCATAGCTGGTGACATGTTCGGCGGAGTAATTGATACCGCCAACAAAGGCGACGGTATTATCGATAACCACGATTTTGCGGTGCATCCGGCGGAAAAGATTGGTTCGCATACCGAACAGACGCGGGCGCGGATCGTAATACCGGAATACCACGCCTGCAGCGGTCAGTTCGTTGACAAACGACTCACTGAGATCCGGCGATCCGTAGCCATCCAGCAGCACCTCAATATCGATACCGCGTCGGGCTGCTTTGAGCAGCACGGCATGCAGTTCGCAACCCACTTCATCTTCAAACCAGATAAAGGTCTCGAGAATGACTCTATGCTTCGCTCGGGCGATAGCCTCATACACCGCTGGATAGTAATTTTCACCGTTCTCCAACAACTGAATACGGTTCCCTTCGCGCCAGCTGCATTTCATAAGTGGATCTCCGCACTGAGTGGGGCGTGGTCAGAAAGATGACGCCAGTTACGCAGTGGCAGTGCGGTTGGGGCACTGGCGCTAGCATTTTTCACATAGATGCGATCGAGACGCAGGAAGGGGAGGCTCACCGGAAAGGTGCGTGCCGGGCGTCCGTGGGCGCGGGTAAAAATCTCGTCCAGCCCGGCCTGGGTTTTAAGCGGATGGTTGGCACGTTGTCGCCAGTCGTTGAAATCACCTGCTACCACCACCGGTTCGTTCTCAGGTAACGAGTTGACCCACTGGGCCAGCATGTTGAGTTGAGCGGTGCGGTGTGCTTCGCGTAAACCAAGATGCACACAAATTACATGCACCGGGCGTTCAATTTCCGGCGGCACGATGCGACAGTAAAGCAATCCACGTTTTTCACTCCCCTCCACCGACACATCGCGATTCTCAAAATATTCGATCGGAAAACGAGATAGCACTGCATTACCGTGGTCACCTTCCGGGTAAACGGCATTGCGCCCGTAGGCATAATCACTCCACATGGTGTCGGCGAGAAATTCGTAATGAGTGGTGTCGGGCCAGTTCTCCACATGCAGCGGGTGCACGGCGTGCGTTCCCATCACTTCCTGCAGGCAGACGATATCGGCGCTCACGGTGCGAACGGCATCACGCAGCTCGGGCAAAATGAAGCGCCGATTAAATGCGGTGAAGCCCTTATGTGTATTAATGGTGAGCACTTTTAATGAAAATTGCCGGGTTAATTGGGTCATTTTTCTCCTGCCAGCGTCACTATCCTCATGAAAATAAATTGTAGTCTCTGTCACAAAAAGAGGCGGGCTTACGGAATTTTCTGTAAATATAAGTACTCTCTGATCAGTTAAACATTCTTCCGGAGAGAGTCCATGAAGTGGCAACAACGTGTTCGTGTCGCAACCGGTCTGAGTTGCTGGCAGATTATGTTGCATTTGCTGATTGTGGCGGTGCTGGTGATGGCCTGGATGAACGCGGCAATGGTGCGTGTAGGACTGGGGCTGTGTGTGGTCTACGCGGTGACGGTGTTGTCGATGTTGTTTTTACAGCGTCACCATGAAGAGCGCTGGCGTGGCATTGGTGATGTTCTGGAAGAGCTGACCACCACCTGGTATTTCGGCGTGGCCATGATCGTACTCTGGCTGCTTTCACGCGTTATGCAAAATAACCTGCTACTGGCGCTGGCCGGGCTGGTTATCCTTGCCGGTCCGGCGCTGGTTTCGCTGCTGGCGAAAGATAAAAAACTACGCGATTTTGCGTCTAAACATGGCGTACGCCGCTGATCCTGTCGTGGCCGTTATCACCAGTAGCGGCCACACGCTTCCCCAGACAATCCCAAAACTCGCATCCTTCAAATAAATCTGCTTGGTAATATCCGTAAAGTGGCGGATTGGGTTCGCCCACGTCAGATCCTGCAACCAGATCGGCATATTCTCAACCGGGGAGACATACCCGGAGAGCAGTATGGCGGGCATCATAAAGACAAATACGCCAATAAATGCCTGCTGCTGTGTTGAGCACAGGGATGAGATCAGCAGGCCAAAGCCCACCAGTGACAGCCCGTAAATCAGCATCGTGAAATAGAACAGCAGCAGCGAACCGGCGAAGGGGATTTTGTAGGCAAGAATACCCACTGCCAGCACGATGGTAGCCTGGAAGGTCGCGACTACCAGCGCAGGCACCGCTTTGCCGACAAAAATCTGCCAGGTCGCCAGTGGAGAAACCAGCAGTTGATCCAGCGTACCCTGTTCGCGCTCGCGGGCCACCGACAACGAAGTGACAATCATCACGCCTATCGTAGTGATCATGGCGATCAGCGACGGCACTACAAACCACTTGTAATCGAGATTGGGGTTATACCAGTTACGGATAACCAGTTCGCTGTTGTTCGGCTTTGTTTTCCCGGTCATTAACTCCTGCTGGTAATCTTTCACGATTTCCTGCAGGTAATTTGCGGCTATCTGCGCGCTGTTGGAGTTGCGTCCGTCGAGAATAAGTTGCATGGCTGCTGGAGTAAAACTGTCGAGCTTACGGGAGAAATCGGCCGGGAAGCGCACCAGCAGTAGCGCTTTTTGTTCGTCAATGGTCGGGCGAATCTCTTGCGGACTGTTCAGGAGTAATACATGGGTGAAGGCTTTGGCGCGTGCGAAGCGCTGAGTCAGTTCGACCGCATGTTTGCCGTTATCTTCGTTATAGACCGCAATGGTCGCGTTGGTGACCTCAAGCGTAGCGGCAAAGGGGAACAGAAACACCTGGATGAGCACCGGCAAAATCAAAATGGCGCGGGTTTGCGGCTCGCGCAGTAACGATTGCAGCTCTTTGCGAATCAATGTCCATAAGCGATGAAACATGACGTTCTCCCTAATCCAGTCGCCGTTTGGTTTTAAGCCAGGTCAGGCCGATGAACATCACCGCCGAGGCGAATAAAAAGAGCACATTGACCACCAGCACCACCGGAATATTCCCCGCCAGAAACAGGCTTTGCAGGGTGTTCACAAAGTAGCGGGCAGGGATGATATAGGTCACTGCCCGGATGATCGCCGGCATGCTGTCTATCTGGAAAATAAACCCGGACAGCATAATCGACGGTAAAAACGCGGCGTTCAGCGCCACCTGAGCGGCATTAAACTGGTTGCGTGTGACGGTCGAAATCAACAGCCCCATTCCCAGCGTACTGAGTAAAAACAGGCTGGTGATAAAGAACAGGACAACCAGCGACCCGCGATAGGGCACGCCGAGAATAAACACCGAGACCAGCATGCACAGCAGCATTGCGAGCATGCCGAGGAAGTAATAGGGGATCAGTTTGCACAGCAGCAGTTCGGTGCGGGTGACTTCAGTGGAGAGCAGCGCTTCCATGGTGCCTCGCTCCCATTCCCGCGCCACCACCAGCGAGGTGAGGATCGCCCCAATCACCGTCATGATGATGGTCACCGCCCCGGGGATAATAAAATGCTGACTGATGGCCGCCGGGTTAAACCAGTAGCGCATCTGCACGTCGATTAAGGGTTCAAATGTCTCGCCGCGATCTTCGGCCCGCTGTTGTTGCCAGAGCTGCCAGATCCCCTGCACATAGCCCTGCACGAAGTTTGCGGTATTCGGTTCGCTGCCGTCGGTTATCACCTGGATAGGGGCGGTTTCCCCCGGTCGTGCCATCTGTTCAGCGAAGTTAACCGGAACCACCACCAGCCCGCGAATGCGTCCGGCCTGCATCAACTGAATAAGCTGCTGGCGATTGTCGCTGACCGTGGCGTCAATGTACGGTGAGCCGGTCAGGGTATGGGCAAAATCGAGCGACTCTTCACTCTGTTGTTCCAGCAAAATCCCGACCCGCAGCTTGCTGGAGTCGAGATTAATACCGTAGCCAAAGATAAACAGCAGCATTAACGGAATCACCACGGCTATCAGCCAGCTACTGGGGTCACGCACTATCTGTCGTGTCTCTTTGACACACAACGCGCGGACGCGGCGCAGGGAGAGGGGGCTATGGCGCATTGTGATGCTCCTTATCCCAGTTATGAATCAGCGTGATGAACGCATGTTCCATGGTCGGATCGGGGTTGTCGGCGTCTGCGGTCTGGGCTTTCAGGTCATCTGGCGTACCGCGTGCGATAAGCTTGCCGCGATAGACCAGCCCGATGCGATCGCAATACTCGGCCTCATCCATAAAGTGAGTGGTCACCATCACCGTTACCCCTTTCTCCACCATGCTGTTGATGTGCAGCCAGAATTCGCGGCGGGTGAGTGGGTCAACGCCGGAAGTGGGCTCATCCAGAAACAGAATGTCCGGTTCATGCATCAGGGCGCAGGCCAGGGCGAGGCGCTGCTTAAAGCCGAGTGGCAGGGCGTCGGTTGCCTGATCGGCAATCGCTTTTAAGCCAAATGCCTCGACCATGCGCGAGATTTTTTCCTGCTGCGCACGACCGCGAAGACCATAGACACCGGAGAAAAACCGCAGGTTCTGTGTGACCGTCAGGTTGCCGTAGAGAGAAAATTTTTGTGCCATGTAGCCCAGATGCTGACGCGCTTTCCCGGAGCTGGTTTTTAAATCCATATCCAGCACCAGCGCTTTACCGGCGGTAGGCACCAGCAGGCCGCACATCATCTTGAAGGTGGTGGATTTCCCCGCGCCGTTAGGGCCAAGCAGGCCAAAAATCTCGCCACGTTTTACAGCAAAATCGACGTTGTCGGTGGCGGCAAAATCGCCAAACTTTTTCGTTAACTGACGGGCTTCAATGACCGTTTCATCCGCATTGCCTTCCACGGTATGCAGAATGGCGCCCAGCGGGGATTGAGTAAAACTGGCGCCGCCCAACAGGTCGATAAAAGCATCTTCGAAACGCGGTGCGGTTTCGTCAACATTCAGTGTGTCGAGTCCGGCCGCTTCGCGCAATGCATCAGGCGTGGCCTCTTTTTTGAGGATCACGCGGACTGATTTGCCCTGAATCATGCCGTCGCTTACCTGTGGCAGCTTCAGCAGCCGTTGCAGCAGCAGGCGGTTATTCTCCTGCGGCGAGCTCGCGAGCAGGCTGCGCCCGGCCATGGTTTGCGTGAGCGCGCGTGGTTCGCCCTGATAAAGCAGCTCACCTTCGTTCATCAGCAGCACGTCGCGGCACTGTTCCGCTTCATCCAGGTACGATGTGCTCCACAAAATCAGCATCCCGTCACCGGCAAGCTGGTGCACCATTTGCCAGAGTTCCCGGCGCGAGATAGGGTCCACACCAACACCAGGCTCATCGAGCAACAGCACTTTTGGCTGACCGACAAGTGTACAGGCCAGCCCCAGTTTCTGCTTCATACCGCCGGAGAGTTTACCCGCCAGCCGCCCGGTAAAGGGGCCGAGGGCGGTAAATTCCAGTAGCCGGTCAAAGGTGGCTTTGCGTTGCTCACCGATAACGCTGCGCAAATCCGCATACAGATTCAGGTTTTCCATCACCGTGAGATCTTCATACAGACCAAATTTTTGTGGCATATAGCCGAGTACAGCGTGTAGCTCGCTGTTGTTGGCGATGGGATCGAAGCCGATCACTTCCGCGCTGCCTGCATCGGGCTTCATCAGCCCGGCCAGCATGCGCATCAGGGTAGTTTTGCCCGCGCCGTCCGGTCCAACGAGCCCGGTGACGTAGCCCGCGTGCACGGTACAATCGAGGTGCGCCACTGCCGGTTTGTCCATTCCGGCAAAGCGTTTCATCAGCCCGTTCAGGCGGATTACCGCATCACTCATCACGGGCTCCGTTGTCAAAACGCACGGTGACCGGCATACCCTGACGCAGCCCTTCATCGGCATCGGTCACGATAATGCGCAGACGGTAGACCAGGTCGGTGCGCAGATCCGGCGTCTCGACGGTTTTTGGTGTGAACTCGGCCGTGGGGGAAACAAAGCCAATTTTGCCGTGATACGGCTTATCAGGACGCCCGTCGACGTAAAGCAGGACCGTTTTGCCAGGCTGTGCCTGATGCAGGCTGACTTCGTTGACGTAAGCGCGTACCCAGACCGGCTTAGTGAGCGATAAGGTCAGCACCGTGCTGCCCGCATTCAACATGCTTCCAGGCTCAACGGCGCGGGTCAACAGGGTGCCATCCGACGGGGCGACAAGCTGGGTATCGTGCAAATCCAGTTGTGCCTGGGCGAGCTGCGCCTGGGCTTGTTCCAGACTCGCTTTTGCCTGAGCAATCTCTTGTGGTCGGTTCCCGGTACGGTACTGGCTGAGTTTATCCTGGGCCGATTTCAGCGTGGCCTGAGCCTGATCGCGTGCAGAACGGGCGTTTTCTAAATCGTTGGCAGAGACGGTGCGGCTTTTCCAGAGCCCTTGCTGGCGCTGGTAGAAGTTCTGCGCATAGTCGAACGCGGCCTGCGCTTGTTTTACCGCTGCCGCGGCCTGCGCTATCTCTTCATCGCGGTAGCCTGCGGTTACGAGGTCATATTTTGCCTGGGCGGTAGAGACATTGGCTTTCGCCTGCAACAGCGCATTTTCGTAGGGAGCCTTATCAATGGTGCCGAGCGGCTGTCCGGCTTTGATAGCATCCCCTTCATCGACCGTCAGCGAGGCCAGTCGCCCGCCAACCCGGAAGCTTAAATTCACGGTGCGGATGTCAACATTGCCGTACAGCGTCAGGTCGTCGCTCTGACGGCTTTGGTACCACATCCAGCCGCCGCCAAGCGCCGCCAGCAGAATGACGATGACTAATACCACCACAACGGGCTTTTTCATCAGGCTTCGCTCCTTGTTAATCCATTAAGAATCAGATCGATATGGCAGGTAATAACCTGGCAAATCAGTTCAGCTTTCTCTTCATCAAACTGCGTCCATCCTGTACGCAGCAAAATGGTTTCACGCCCAAGACGAAAGGCGAGGATCTCCCCGATCAGCGCATGGGTGTGCACAATGGTCTGCGTGTCACTGGCGTCACGACCGGTATAGGCGGCAATCAGTCGGGTCAGGTGGCTGTGCAGCGGGGCGATGACCTGGTCATGGACGAGTTGATAAGCGCGGGTGGGGGAGAGCTGTTCGCGGGAGATAAACTTGCTCAGGTTGAGGGTGTCGTCGTGGGTTAACAACACGATCATGCTACGGCACGCCTGGTGGATAAGATCGCGCATGGCGGTTTTATCCGGCGTTGCGGCGGTGAACAGTGCTTCAGCGGCCTCGGCGTGTGGGCGGAAGTTCTCACCAATAAAGTCGGCAATCCACTGGGCGCAGGCGAGGTACAAATCCTCTTTCGAACCAAAATAGTAGGGAATAGCCGCAATGTTTTGCCCCGCCAGTGCAGCGATATCACGGGTGGTCGCGTGAAGGCCATACTCACCAAACTGCGCGAGTGCAGCGGCAATCAGCTGATTGCGGGCCTGTTCACCTTTACTGGTTGTCGTGTTCATATTTACCAGACGCATAAAGTTAATCAATCGATTGATTAACTTTATGGCTAATTTTTCGTTTTGTCCAGCAAGGGTGCCTGGTTTATTGATGCGGGTGAGGGGGAGAAATATCTCTTCAAAGTTTAGCTCAACAGTATTTTATGCGCTACGTCACAAAAGCTGCTACACTCCGCCGCTTCATGGCATTGTGGTTTTTGTCATCTGTCACATTATTATCTCCTCGAAAACTACACCTGTTATGGTCGGGGCGGTGCGGAGTTGTTATGTCTTTTGATTCCCTTGGCCTTATCCCGGAAATTCTGCGTGCAGTTGAAGAGCAGGGCTACCGTGAGCCAACCCCTATCCAGCAGCAGGCCATTCCTGCCGTCATGAAAGGTCGCGACCTGATGGCGAGCGCCCAGACCGGTACCGGGAAAACCGCTGGTTTTACCCTGCCGCTGCTGCAACGCCTGGTTGAGAAAGAGCCCCATGCAAAAGGCCGTCGCCCTGTTCGTGCGTTGATCCTGACCCCGACCCGGGAACTGGCTGCTCAAATCGGCGAAAACGTCCGTGATTACAGCAAATATCTGAACCTGCGCTCGCTGGTGGTTTTCGGCGGCGTGAGCATTAACCCGCAAATGATGAAACTGCGCAGCGGTGTCGATATCCTCGTCGCCACGCCGGGCCGTTTGCTGGATTTAGAACACCAGAACGCCGTCAAACTGGACAGCGTTGAGATCCTGGTACTGGATGAAGCCGACCGCATGCTGGACATGGGCTTCATTCACGATATTCGCCGTGTGCTGGCAAAACTGCCGGTGCGCCGTCAGAACCTGCTGTTCTCCGCGACCTTCTCGGATGACATCAAAGGTCTGGCTGAAAAGCTGCTGCACAACCCGCTGGAAATTGAAGTGGCGCGCCGTAACACCGCTTCTGAGCAGGTCACACAGCATGTGCACATGGTCGACAAGAAACGTAAGCGCGAGTTGCTCTCCCAGATGATCGGTGAAGGCAACTGGCAGCAGGTGCTGGTCTTTACCCGTACCAAACACGGTGCAAACCACCTGGCTGAACAGTTGAACAAAGACGGCATTCGCAGCGCTGCTATCCACGGTAATAAAAGCCAGGGTGCGCGTACCCGTGCGCTTGCCGATTTTAAATCTGGCGACATTCGCGTGCTGGTGGCAACCGACATCGCGGCCCGTGGTCTGGACATCGAAGAGCTGCCGCATGTGGTGAACTTCGAACTGCCGAACGTGCCGGAAGATTACGTGCACCGTATTGGCCGTACCGGTCGTGCTGCGGCAACCGGTGAAGCGCTGTCGCTGGTCTGCGTTGATGAACTTAAATTGCTGCGTGATATTGAGCGTCTGCTGAAAAAAGAGATCCCGCGTATTGCCCTGCCGGGTTATGAGCCGGATCCGTCTATCAAGGCAGAGCCGATTGTGAACGGTCGTCAGAACCAGGGACGCGGTGGACGCGGTCAGGGCGGCGGCGGTCGCGGTCAACAACAGCCGCGTCGTAACGACGGTGGCGCACCGAAGTCCGGCGCAAAACCGGCCCGCTCTCAGGACGGTAAACCTGCGGGAGAAAAACCGCGCCGTCCTCGCCCGCGTAAGCCAGCGGCGAGCGCCTGATAAAAAGCCCTGCCAGCGTGCAGGGCTTTTTGTTGTCTATAGAAAACCCCCAGCTAGGCTGGGGGTTCAGTAAAGCTTTCAGCTTTGAGCCGGATATAAAAACCCCTTTTGATTTGTTAAAACATCTTTGCGGTCTGGCAACTGCAAAAGTTAAACAAGAAATCAAAAGGGGGTCCCAATGGGGGACGAAAAGAGCTTAGCGCACACCCGATGGAACTGTAAATATCACATAGTCTTTGCGCCCAAATACCGCCGACAGGTGTTTTATGGGGAGAAACGCAGAGCAATAGGCGGCATATTAAGAAAGCTATGTGAATGGAAAAACGTCCATATTCTAGAAGCAGAATGCTGTACGGATCACATTCATATGCTTCTGGAAATCCCACCGAAGATGAGTGTGTCGGGGTTCATGGGGTATCTGAAAGGCAAAAGCAGTCTGATGCTTTATGAGCAGTTTGGGGATTTGAAATTCAAGTACAGAAACAGGGAGTTCTGGTGCCGTGGGTACTACGTAGACACGGTGGGTAAGAACACGGCAAAGATACAGGAATACATAAAGCACCAGCTTGAAGAGGATAAGATGGGGGAGCAGTTATCGATCCCTTATCCGGGCAGCCCGTTTACGGGCCGTAAGTAGCGAAGTCTGATGCAAATGTCAGATCGTATGCGCCTGTTAGGGCGCGGCTGGTAACAGAGCCTTATAGGCGCATTTGAAAAACCTCCGGCTATGCCGGAGGATATTTATTTCTGGGGATAAAGCTTACCCCTGCGTCGGCCTGAATTGCGACAGCCACGCCTGACGCTGCTCGCGAGCCTGGGCGGCTACCTTCGCCTGCGGATCTGAGTTAAACCCGTGATACGCCCCCGGCCAGATTGCCATCTCTACGGCAACGCCCGCACGAATCAACCCTTGCGCAAAGCGAAGGTTCTCATCAAGGAACAGATCCAGCGTGCCAACACCGAGCCAGGTCGGTGGCAGACGACTCAGATCCGTTGCCCGACCCGGCGCTGCATACGGGGAGACATTCTCAGACCCCGGCTCGCAACCCAGCAGGGACATCCAGCCGAAGCGGTTGTATTCCCGCGTCCAGACGAACTCGCCGGTCACCGGGTTAGGGTTCTCTTCCGTCACCGTACGATCGTCGAGCATCGGGAACATCAGGTTCTGAAAGGCAATCGCTGGGCCATTGCGATCGCGGGCCAGTAGTGCCAGCGAGGCGGCGAGCCCTGCTCCTGCGCTGTCGCCCATCAGACCGATGTGGCCCGGGTGGATACCCAGCGTTGCAGCGTTCTCTGTCATCCACACCAGCGCGCTATAGCAATCTTCCAGCGAGCCAGGAAACACGGTTTCCGGGGCAAGCCGATAATCCACAGAAACAATCACACAGTCGTGTTGAAGTGCGGTGATACCGGTCAGTGAGAGTGATTGCTCGGGGCTACCCAGCAGATGGCCGCCGCCGTGAATATGCAAAATGCCCATTCTGTTCTGCCCCGCGGTTTTGGGGGTAATGACACAGACTCTGACGGCAGGAAGTTCGGGCGAGGTGATAAGGTGTTCTTCCACCGATAACCCGGTGTCCCGGAAAGCCTGCAGGTTAGCCAGTGCGGCCTGCTGGCGCTGTTGGCGAAGCGCGACGAGGGCGTCTTGTGTCAGGGGGAGGGTGCTGCTGTCTGCCAGTGCCGGGCGTAACTCAGGGTCGACCAAATTCCATGTGTTCATCATGTAGCCTTGTCTGTCTCGGTAAACGTCTCGGAGCGGGAAATCTCCCGCTCCGCCATTACCTTACAGTGATTCGCCGTTACTGGCGATAACCTGTTTATACCAGTCAAAGCTGCGTTTTTTACTGCGTTTCAGGCTGCCTTTCCCATCGTTGTCTTTATCAACATAGATAAAGCCATAACGCTTTTTCATCTCGCCGGTTCCGGCGCTGACGATATCAATCGGCCCCCACCAGGTGTAACCCATGATGTCGCAGCCATCGGCCACGGCTTCCGCCATCTCGTGGATGTGCTGACGACCATAATCAATACGCGCGGTGTCGTTGATCACGCCATTTTCATCCGGCTCATCCACGCCGCCGTAGCCGTTTTCGACGATAAACAGCGGCTTACGGTAGCGATCCGCCAGCTCGTTACAGACGATACGGAACCCTTTGGCGTCAATCGGCCAGCCCCAGGCGGTTTTTTCCAGGTACGGGTTGTCCTGGCCGACAGTGCCGCCGGTGTCCACACGGAATTCGCCGCCTGCCTGATGCAGCACGCTGCGGTAGTAACTAAAGCCGAGATAATCGGAGGGATAGTCAGCAATCAGCGCCAGGTCGCCCTCTTCTATTGCCAGCTCAATGTTCTGCTCGCGGAACAGACGCGGCGTCCACGCCGGATAAACACCGAGCATCATCACGTCGGAGTAGAACAGCGAGCGGCGACGCAGTTGCATGGTTGAGAAGATATCTTCAGGATTGCAGGTGGCCGGGTAGACGGTACTCAGCGACAGCATGCAGCCAATTTTTGCCTCCGGGATAATCTCATGGCACAGCTTGTTGGCCAGCGCGTTGGCGACGAACTGGTGATGGTTCGCCTGGTACAGCTCCTGCGGTGTAGAACTCGGGTCTACGGCACCAGTGGCAAACGGCATACGGTTCATGTTGTTCAGCTCGTTGAAGGTCATCCAGTATTTGACCTTCTCGCGATAACGTTTGAACACCACCTCGCAGTAGCGGGTAAAGAAATCCACCAGCTTGCGGTTTTTCCAGCCGCCATACTCCTGATACAGCGCCAGCGGTGTCTCATAGTGGGAGAGGGTGATCACCGGCTCGATGCCGTATTTCAGCAGTTCATCAAACAGGTCGTCGTAGAATTTCAGCCCGGCTTCGTTAGGCGTGGCCTCGTCGCCACGCGGGAAGATACGTGTCCAGCCGATAGAGGTACGGAAGCATTTGAAGCCCATTTCGGCGAACAGCGCCACGTCTTCTTTGTAGTGGTGATAGAAATCGACCGCTTCGTGGCTGGCGTAATATTTGCTCGGGTCGATAACCGCATCATGCTTACCGGACGCAATACCACCGCGTACCACATCAGAGATGGATGGCCCTTTACCGTCAACGTTCCATGCACCTTCCGCCTGGTTGGCGGCAATTGCGCCGCCCCATAAGAAATCTTTCGGGAAAACAGACATATCCACTCCTTAATCCGTTAAATCTTCGCCATTGGACGCGATCACTTTTTTGTACCAGTGGTAGCTCTTTTTCAAAGAACGCTTTTGGGTGCCGTTGCCCATGTCATCCTGGTCGACATAGATAAACCCGTAGCGTTTAGAGATTTGCGCTGTGCCCGCGCTCACCACGTCAATCGGCCCCCACCAGGTGTAACCAAACAGATCCACGCCGTCGGCCAGCGCTTCCTGCATCTGTTCGATGTGCAGGCGCAGGTACTCGATGCGGTAATCGTCATGGATGGAGCCATCCGGGTTCACCGTGTCCACCGCGCCAAGGCCGTTTTCGGCAATAAACAGCGGTTTCTGGTAGCGGTCATACAGTTGATTCAGCGCCAGCCGTAGCCCTTTCGGGTCAATCTGCCAGCCCCACTGGCTGGTCGGTAGGTGCGGGTTACGAATGCCGCCGGTGATCAGGTTGCCTTCCGCCCCTTCCAGTTTTTCCGGGTGTGCGCTGACGGTACTGGACATGTAATAACTGAACGACACAAAATCCACCGGGTGCTGACGCAGGATCTCATCGTCGCCCACCACTTTTTGCAGCGTGACGCCTTTTTCCGCCAGCATGCGGTCAGTGTAAGCCGGGTAGTAGCCGTGGGCCTGGACATCGCTGAAGAACAGCGACACGCGTTGCATCTCTTCGCAGGCCTGCAAATCGTCCGGATGACAGGTGTGCGGGTAGAGCATCTGGTAGCTGATCATGCAGCCCACTTTAGAGCCAGGAATGATCGCGTGGCAGGCTTTGGTGGCCAGTGCGCTGGCGACAAACTGGTGGTGTGCACCCTGGTATTTATCCTGCTCCAGATGCGGGTTGTCCTCTTCAATCACCCCGACGCTGACGTACGGATGGTGCTTCACGCAGTTGATCTCGTTGAAGGTCATCCAGTACTTCACTTTTTTGCGATAGCGGGTGAAGCAAGTGGTGGCAAAGCGCACGTAAAAATCCACCACTTTGCGGTTCGGCCAGCCGTCGTAATCGGTCACCAGCGCCAGCGGCATTTCGTAGTGGGAGAGCGACACAATCGGTTCAATGCCGTGTGACAGAAGAGCGTCAAACACCTCGTCGTAGAACTTCAGCCCGGCTTCATTTGGCTCGCTTTCATCTCCGCGCGGGAAAATACGCGTCCAGGCGATCGACATGCGGAAACACTTAAAACCCATGCCAGCAAAGAGGGCGATATCCTCTTTAAAGTGGTGGTAGAAGTCGTTGCCTTTGCGTTTCGGATAATACTTCGTACTGTTCGGATCCTGCGCTTCACGCACCTGCGCGTGGGTCATTCCCAGCCATTGGTCGAGCCAGCGCTCTTTCGGGGTGTTGATGTCAAAGGTATAGACATCCGACACGGACAGCCCCTTGCCGTCGACATTCCACGCCCCTTCAAGCTGGTTTGCCGCCGTTGCACCACCCCACAAAAACCCTTCCGGAAATGATTTAGAAAATGTCATGCGCTTACTCCTCATGCCGCTGATGCGGTCAGTGTCAGAAATTCGTCGCGGCTGGCGACATCGCCATTCGCTTTTACCGGGCTGATATCACCGTAACGTTCGCTGTTGGTCACCACCAGGATGACGCTCGGGTCAATGCCCTCGGCCTGTAGTGCATTGAGATCGAAGGTCACCAGCAGGTCGCCCACTTCAATAAATTGTCCGGCCTCGATATGGCTGGTGAAGTGCCTGCCGCCCAGCCTGACGGTGTCGATGCCGATATGAATCAGGATTTCCGCCCCGGTGTCGCTTTGCAGCGCCAGTGCGTGGTGGGTTTCGAACACCGATTCCACCTTGCCGTTGATGGGTGAACGCAGTTCGCCGGTGGTGGGATAAATCGCCAGCCCTTTGCCAAAAATCTCATCGGCAAAGACCGGATCGCTAAGGGTGTTCAGGGCTTTTAACTCGCCGCTTACCGGAGCAAACAACTTCTCTTCTGATTGAGCGATGGGCATCGGACTGACGCCCGCGACCACCGGTTGGGCGGCTTCTTCAAAGCCGAGGATCACGGTGATGATGGCGGCACCGACAAACGAGATGGCGATACTGACCAGTGCCCATAAGAAGGTGGGGCCGACCAGACCCGGGATCCCCGGCAGGCCGCTTAAGGCGAAGGCGTAGGTTTTTACTCCCATTGCCATGGCGAACGCACCGCCGCAGGCGCCGCCAATCAAGGCTGCCGCAAACGGGCGTTTATAGCGAATGTTGACCCCGTACATCGCCGGTTCGGTAATCCCCATCGCGGCGCTGAAGCTGGTAGTGAGCGCCAGCGATTTAAGCTTTTTGTCGCGAGCACGCAGGAAGACACCAAACGCGGCACCGGCCTGCCCAAGGTTGGCGATGTAGAAGAGGATCTTAATCGGGTCGAAGCCCATGGTGCTGATGTTGTTGATCATGATCGGCACGATCACGTAGTGCATGCCGGTAATGATGATCAGCGACAATGTGCCGCCCACCACCACACCTGCCACGATCCCCATGTTTTCCACCATCCAGATAATGCCGCCCGAGAGCGCATTACCGGCATAAATCCCCACCGGACCGATGGCGATAAGGGTGATGGGCGTGACGATAAGCAGACACAGGAGCGGTACAAACATGGTTTTCAGCGGGCCAGGCATGAAGCGGTCAACGATGCGCTCCACATGACTGAGCAGCCACACGGCGAGCAGAATCGGGATGACCGTCGAGGCGTAGTTGACGGTCGGGACCGGTAAGCCGATAAAATTGACCGGACCGCCGGCCTTAAACAACGTCTGGATCGCCGGGTGAAAGAGCACCGCAGTCAGTGCGACCGCCACATAGGGGTTGGCACCAAACTTCCTCGCCGCACTAAACGCCAGCGCGAAGGGCAGGAAGTAAAAGATCCCGTCACTGACGGCCAGCAGAATCTGATACGTCTGGTTGGTGGTATCCGCCCACTTCATTGCCACCAGCAGTGCCAGCAGGCCTTTTAGAATACCGGCTCCGGCAATGGCAGGGATGACAGGGGAGAATATGCTCGACAGCCCTTCCAGTATCACCGACACAGGGTTACGTCGTCGGGTCGGGCGGGCGGCGTTGTCCAGTTCAGGTAACTGAGCGAGAAGGGCCTTGCATAAGGGTTCGACGTCATTGCCAATAATGAGCTGGAACTGATCGCCGGAGATATTGACGCCCATAACGCCATCAAGCGCTTCGAGGGCAGCACGGTCAGCCTTGTCGTTGTCTTTAAGCAAAAAACGCAGGCGGGTAATGCAGTGAAACAGTGAGAGTACGTTCTCTTTGCCGCCAATCTTGTCGAGGATCTGGCGAGCGGTGTCCTGATAATTCATAAAAAATTCCTCCAGACTGAAGCCAAAAACCGACTTCATCCACAATGACCGGCGTTAGCCGGGATCTTGTTTCCTCTGGGGTTTGCCTGATCTAACAGTAACAAGCCTGGATGGAATAACGATATATTTCAGACATCCTGACGCGTTAAACTTTTCCTGCGTCGGGCGCCGTCCGCTGCACAATATTTTCAATATGCACCGTCAGGTAGAGCTTTTCCGAGTTGCTCATGGTGTGGTGATAATTCTTGCTGACAAACTCATTCATTGCTTCAACGCATTTCAGCGTGGCCTGATAGCGCCGCTGCACGAGTGCAAAGAACTCTTCATCATCATTATTTAACACCACCCCATCAATCACCCGTTGGGCAAAGAACTTAAGATGAGTAATAAACCGCTGGTAATTCAGACTATGCTCATCAAGGGGAATATTAAAAAAGTACTTAACAATGTTTTGTAACTGATAAATAAGCCGTGTAATTTGCGCGGTCTTTCCCATGGTGTCATTGAGCCCGGCATTCACAATATGCAAAGCGATGCTGCAGGCTTCACTGTCGGGTAATAACGTACCGGTGCGGGCAACAATCATGCCCAGCGCCTGGCGACCAATGGCATACTCAGCAGTGTAAAAATGGCGGACTTCCCACTCCAGTGGATTGGGTAAAATTTCATTGTTTTGTTGACGTTGCAAAGCAAAATGCAGGTGATCGGCGAGAGTCACATAAAGCCCTTCGCTCAGCTTGTGCTTCAGCACGCTACGGGCATGGGTGATGATATCGGCAGTAATCTGCAAAATATCCATCGGCACTTCGCTGACCAGATCTTTAAAACGGGCAGAAACTTGCGAATCTTCCAGACGGAATATTTTATCAATGGCATCGCGGTTGATGCTGGCACCGTTTTGGGTATTAAAGCCCAACCCACGGCCGGTTAAAATAACCTCCAGGCCATCTTCATCCACTGCGCTGACAACATTATTATTTAATATTTGTTTGACCAGCATCGCCAACTCCTGAAAACAAAAACGGGCAAGACGTAAATACAGCTACGGGCGGATTTTGCCCTTCAGTCTGCATTTAGGTTTTGCCCGATAGTCGGTAACAAGCGTAATGCAGTTAAAACCTAGCACTGCGAAAAAAAATATTCAATGCGACAAAAGGACTTGAGTAAATTCGTATGCCAAATTGTGATCGGGTTTGCGAAACCATGTGGGGAGACTGAAAACCGCACGCGATGGACAAACGTTGTCACTTTGCGCGGCTATCGCTACCATACCGGGATGAAAGAGGGAGTTGCGCCAATGATCGACAAACATTCCACCGTGCCAGTCTATTTACAGCTTGAACAGTATCTTACCGGGAAAATTGCCGCCGGTTCACTTAAGCCTGGCGATGTGATTCCCTCTGAAAACGAGCTGTGCCAGCAGTTTGCGATTTCCCGCATGACGGCGCGTAAAGCGGTGGATTACCTGGTGCGCCAGGGTAAGGTGGAACGTCGTCGGGGGCAGGGGACCTTTGTGGTGCAGTCGGGCAAAAACGTCCGTATCTCTCTGCCGCTGGACCGTCATCTCTCCTCAAGTGAAGCAACGCTTGGGCTTGATGAACCCGTCGTGAATCGCCTGATTTGCCTGTTCCGCCAGCCCGCATCTCAAGAGATCGCGGAGAAGCTGCGACTCTCGCCAGGCAGCGACGTGTGGTTTATGCAGCGCTTGCGTCTGGTGGGTGACATTCCGTTTGTTTTTGAGCAATCGTGGATGGTCACGCATCCCTTTGAGGATCTCAGCGAGGCGGATCTTAATCGCTCTAAATATGCCTACGTCAGCCGCAAAGGATTCACCGTCGAGCGTTCCGAGAAAGAGATCCGCGCTGAACTGCCGTCGCAAAACGTGCGCGATATGCTGGGTATTAACCGTGATGAACCCGTTCTGCATGCCACCTCCATCGCCTTTCTGCGCGAAGATATCCCTTTTGAGATCTCAGAGATCTACTACAACCAACAGCACTATCGCTTCACCCTGACGGCTGCCCGTCCTTGATCCGAAAAGAGCCAACTTTGTGATCGCTGCCGCGTTTTAAATTTAGTGGGCTAGACAACTATACATTCATCCTGGCTATACTCAGCCCATGTTCAGCCAGTACCCAACAGGAAAATAACAATGAGTCGGACGGGTGAGTTTCTTCAGGATTTAGGAAAGGCATTGATGATGCCGATTTCCGTGATCGCAGCAGCGGGGATCTTCCTCGGTCTGGCGGCAGCGTTACAGAACCCGGCGATCGTCGGCGAGAGCATTATTCATGCTGAAGTGATGCAGCAGATTATTGGCTTTATTCGCAAAGTGGCAGGAGCGCTGTTTGGTAATCTCCCGTTGCTGTTTGCTATTGCCGCAGCGATAGGACTTGCCCGTGATGAAAAACCCACGGCAGCCCTGGCAGCGGTGATTGGTTTTATTACTTTCCATGTAGGAGTGAATTACAGCTTACTGGCACAAGGCTTAACGCCACAAACCACCTCAGTAGCTGCATTAATTGAAAAAGGTTACAGCCAGGCTGATGCGGTGATGTATTCCGCCGAGTTTGCCAGCACCTTAGGGATATTTTCCTATCAGATGAGCGTGCTCGGTGGGGTTATTTCCGGCCTCGTCACCGTTATTCTGCATAACCGTTTTTATACGATTAAACTCCCGGCGGCCATCGCCTATTTTGGTGGTCGCCGCTTTGTCCCGATTATTACCGTGATTGTGCTGCCGATTGTCGGCGTACTGATGTCACTTATCTGGCCCTATATTGCTAACGCCATTATCCACCTTGGGCAATTCATTGGTGAATCCGGCCCGTTTGGCACCTTCATTTATGCGTTTACCGAACGCATTCTGATCCCGACTGGCTTACATCACATCCTCAATGAAACCGTACGCTTTACCCCGGTTGGCGGCATGGTGCACGTGGATAATGAAAGCGTCATTGGGGCGCTCTCCATCTTTAACTATGCCCTTGCTCACCCTGGTGCGCTGGCAGATGACGTGGTACGTGAAGCGACTCGTTTCCTCGCACAGGGGAAAATCCCGGTCATGATGTTTGGTTTACCCGCCGCGGCGCTGGCGATGTACCGTTGCGCGAAACCGGAGCATAAACAACGTGTTAAAGCCCTGATGCTGGCCGGGGCGCTCGCCTCCTTTACCACCGGCATCACCGAGCCGCTGGAGTTCAGCTTCATCTTTGTCTCCCCCCTGCTGTTTTTATTCCACGCGGTAATGTCCGGCCTCTCTTTTGCCTGCGCGCAGCTGCTGCAGGTGATGATTGGCAATATCCAGGGCGGATTTATCGATTTTATGGTCTTCGGCGTGCTGGGCGGGGCCAAGACGCACTGGTGGTTTGATCTGCTGCTTGGGTGTATTTGGGCGCCGGTCTATTACTTCGCCTTCAAATGGATAATTTTACGCACCCATGCCAGAACGCCGGGTCGTGAAGAAGATGAACCTGTTTCTGCTGCGCGCAGCGACATTATCGAAGGTGACGCCGCAACCGCACAAATTATTGCCGGGCTTGGTGGGCGGGAGAATATCCAGAACGTGGACTGCTGTTTTACCCGCCTGCGCGTGAAAATTAATGACATGCAAAAAGTCGATGAGAAACAGCTTAAGCAGAGTGGGGCGAGTGGATTCGTCCGCGCCACGGAAAACGATATTCAGGTTATTTACGGTCCGCAGGTCGAGAGTATTGCCAGCGCCGTAAAGCAGCACTTACTTGTTCAACAGACGCAATAAGAGAACAGATGATATGAAAACATTTAATATTGTATTAGTCGGTGGCGGTTCCACATGGACACCGGGTTTATTAAAAGCCCTCTGCAAACTTAAAGAGCGTCTGCCGTTAAAAAAACTGGTGATGTTCGATGTCAATGAAGAACGTCAGGCCGTCATTGGCGAATATGCCAAAGTGCTTTTCCGCGAAGAGTATCCGGAGCTGGAATTTGTTTATACCGGGGATGAGAACGTGGCTTTCACCGATATGGATTTCATCTTCTGCCAGATGCGTACCGGTGGCTATGCCATGCGCGAGAAAGATGAAAAAATCCCTCTGAGCCTGGGCGTGATCGGTCAGGAAACCTGTGGTGCGGGCGGATTCGCTTATGGTATGCGTTCAATTCGCGACATGATTGCTTTGGTGGAAAAAGTGCGCGTGCGTTCGCCTCGCGCCTGGATCCTGAACTACACCAACCCGGCGGCGATTGTGGCCGATGCGCTGAATAAACGTTTTCCGGACGATGACCGTATTCTGAACATTTGCGATCAGCCAGTGAACCTGCTGCGTTCCTACGGGCGTCTGTTAAGTCGCGACCCGGCAACCTTCGATCCGGTCTATTTCGGCCTTAACCACTTCGGCTGGTTCACCCATCTGTATGATGAGAACGGTCATGATTTAGCGCCTGAGCTGAAAGCCTATATCGCAAAAAATGGATTTATTCCGGCGGATGCCGAGCAGCGTGACCAGTCCTGGCTCGATACCTATGCCGCCGTTGCCGATATGCTGCACGATTTTCCGGACTACCTGCCCAACACTTATCTGCAATATTACCTCTACCCGGAGTACAAGTTCTCCAAACTGGATCCGAACTTTACCCGTGCCAACGAGGTGATCAACGGCCGTGAAAAACGGGTGTTTGATGAGTGCAGAACCGCGGTAGCTGAAGGGACGACACGTAACGTGCATGTGGTGCACAACGATGCCCACGGCGACATGATCGTTGAGTTGGCGGAAGCCATAGCCTTCAACCTGAAGAAGAAATTTATCGTCATGGTGCCGAACAACGGGCTGGTGGAAAACCTTGATGATGACGTCATGGTGGAACTCACGGCGGAAGTGGGCAGCAACGGTCCACGACCTTATGGCGTGGGGAAAATCCCGACCTTCTACAAAGGGATGATCGAGCAGCAGTTTGCCTACGAGCGTCTGACGGTAGAGGCCTGGTTTGAGGGTTCGTATACCAAGGCGTTGCAGGCACTGACGCTGAATCGCACCATTATTGATGCGAAGAAGGCACGTAAGGTGCTGGATGCGTTGATTGAGGCGAATAAGGATTACTGGCCGGAGCTGAAATAAGCGAACAGGAGCCTGTGGGCTCCTTTTTTCCGAGGCCCTTTCCATAACCGGAAAAAGCATTACCCCTGAAACGCGAAAAATGCCACAATAGTGGCTGTTTATACAGTATTTCAGGTTTATCAATGGCCCTCACCGCTGCGCTTAAAGCGCAAATTGCCGCCTGGTATAAGGCGTTGCAACAACAGATCCCGGATTTTATCCCTCGCGCACCGCAACGGCAGATGATTGCCGATGTGGCAAAAACGCTCGCCGGGGATGAAGGACGGCATCTGGCGATTGAAGCGCCCACCGGCGTCGGCAAGACGCTCTCCTACCTGATTCCCGGTATCGCCATTGCCCGTGAAGAGCAGAAAACGCTGGTGGTCAGCACCGCTAACGTCGCCTTGCAGGACCAGATCTTCAGTAAAGATTTGCCGCTGCTGCGCAAAATTATCCCGGATCTGCGCTTCACTGCCGCCTTTGGTCGTGGCCGCTACGTCTGCCCGCGTAACCTGGCGGCGCTGTCGAGTACCGATCCCACTCAACAGGATCTGCTGGCTTTTCTGGAAGATGAACTGACGCCCAATAACCAGGAAGAACAGAAGCTTTGTGCAAAGCTGAAGGGATCGCTGGATAGCTACAAATGGGACGGTCTGCGCGATCACACCGACCAGCCGATCAGCGACGATCTCTGGCGACGACTGAGCACCGACAAAGCCAGTTGTCTCAACCGTAACTGTCACTACTATCGCGAATGCCCGTTCTTTGTGGCGCGTCGTGAGATTCAGGAAGCGGAAGTGGTGGTGGCGAACCATGCGCTGGTGATGGCGGCGCTGGAGAGCGAAGCTGTCCTGCCCGAGCCTAAAAATCTGTTGCTGGTGCTTGATGAAGGCCACCATTTGCCGGACGTGGCGCGTGATGCGCTGGAAATGAGCGCGGAAATCACCGCCCCCTGGTTTCGCCTGCAACTCGATCTGTTCAGCAAGCTGGTGGCGACCTGCCTGGAGCAGTTTCGGCCGAAAACCACGCCGCCGCTGGCAAACCCCGAACGTTTTAATGCTCACAACGAAGAGTTGTATGAGCTCATTGCCTCGCTGAACAACATTCTTAATCTCTACCTGCCTGCGGGCCAGGAAGCGGAACATCGCTTTACGATGGGCGAACTCCCGGAAGAGGTGATGGTGATTTGCCAGCGTCTGGCAAAACTTACCGAAATGCTGCGTGGGCTGGCGGAGTTGTTCCTCAACGATCTCAGCGAGAAAACCGGTACCCATGACATCGTGCGCCTGCACCGGGTGCTGTTGCAGATGAACCGGGCGCTGGGTATGTTCGAATCCCAAAGTAAACTCTGGCGGTTGGCGTCGATGGCCCAGGCTTCAGGGGCTCCTGTTTCCAAATGGGCGACGCGGGAAGTGCGCGATGGGCAGATACACCTCTTCTTCCACTGTGTGGGGATCCGCGTTAGCGATCAGCTGGAAAAGCTACTGTGGCGCAGCGTGCCGCACATTGTTGTTACCTCCGCGACCTTGCGTTCCCTGAACAGCTTTTCACGTCTGCAGGAGATGAGCGGCCTCAAAGAGAAAGCCGGCGATCGCTTTGTGGCACTGGATTCTCCCTTTAACCACGTGGAACAGGGCAAAATCGTCATCCCGCAGATGCGCCATGCGCCGCTGATAGAGAACGAAGCGGAACACCTCGCTGAAATGGCGGCTTACTTTCGTGAACAGGTGGAAAGTAAGGTGCATACGGGCATGCTGGTGCTGTTCGCCAGCCAGCGGGCGATGCAGCTCTTTTTGACCTTTGTCACTGACTTACGTCTGCTCCTGCTGGTGCAGGGCGATCAGCCGCGTTATCGACTGGTGGAGTTACACCGTAAACGTATCGACGGGGGAGAGCGCAGCGTGTTGGTCGGGTTACAGTCCTTTGCGGAAGGGCTGGATCTGAAAGGTGACTACCTGACGCAGGTGCATATCCACAAAATCGCCTTCCCCCCCATCGACAGCCCGGTTGTCATTACCGAAGGCGAATGGTTAAAGAGCCTCAATCGTTACCCCTTCGAAGTGCAAAGTTTGCCAAGCGCTTCTTTTACCCTCATCCAGCAGGTCGGACGTTTAATCCGTAGCCACAGCTGCCACGGTGAAGTGGTCATTTATGACAATCGCTTACTGAGTAAAAGCTACGGCAAGCGTCTGCTGAACGCACTGCCTGTGTTTCCTATTTCACAACCCGACGTGCCAGACGTTATAGTGAAGAAACCGAAGCAAAGCCGCCGTAAGCGCCGCTGAAAATGTGAGTCAGTGAGGAGTGTTGATGGATTACCGCAAAATCATTAAAGAGATTGGTCGGGGTAAGAACCACGCCCGCGATCTGGATTTTGACACTGCCCGTGGATTGTATTCCCGGATGTTAAATGGCGATGTCCCGGATCTGGAACTGGGCGGCATTCTGCTGGCCCTGCGTATTAAAGGTGAAGGTGAAGCAGAAATGCTCGGCTTCTATGAGGCTATGCAGCAGCAGACTATTCGCCTGACCCCGCCAGTCGCTAAGCCAATGCCGATTGTTATCCCCACCTACAACGGTGCGCGTAAACAAGCGAACCTGACGCCTCTGCTGGCGATTCTGCTGAATAAGCTCGGTTTTCCGGTTGTTGTGCACGGGGTGAGTGTGGACCCCACCCGCGTGGTCAGTGAGACCATCTTTGCCATGCTTGGCATTGAGGCGACACACCATGCAGGCCAGGCGCAGGCGAAGCTTGAAGGGCACCAGCCGGTCTTTATGCCGGTGAGCGCACTGTGTCCGCCACTGGAAAAACAGCTTTCGCTGCGCTGGGTGATGGGCGTGCGTAACAGCGCGCATACCCTGGCAAAGCTCGCCACGCCGTTTGAGAAAGACGCTGCGTTGCGTCTGTCCAGCGTTTCTCACCCGGAGTATGTGGAGCGCGTAGGCAAATTCTTTGCTGATATTGGCGGTCGCGGTTTGTTGATGCATGGAACGGAAGGTGAGGTGTACGCCAATCCGCAGCGTTGCCCGCAGATCAATCTGATTGATGCCCAGGGTTCCCGCGTGCTGTTTGAGCGTCAGGATATCCCGGTCGATGCCGTGCTGCCGACGGCGAAGGATCCGGAAACCACCGCACGCTGGATTGAACGCTGCCTGGCGGGAAGCGAACCGGTGCCGGAATCGTTGAAAATTGAGATGGCGTGCTGTCTGGTGGCGACCGGAGCGAGCGAATCGCTTGATGCCGGGCTGGCACGAATTGCACAAAGTTTCTGACTAACAGGCAAAAAAAAGCCCGTCTCATCACTGGACGGGCCAAAAAAGGGTAATAACAGCAGGGTCAATGAGGGTGGAGCATCCGTTAGAGGGTTAATCTACGGGGTAAAAATTCATTTCAGTTACTTGTAGATAACAGCGGTGCCGCTCATTTTGTTGCTGTTGTTCGCGGAAGTAATGCTGTAACCCGTTGCGCCAGCGGCAGCAGCTTTCTCAGCCAGTTTTGCTTCCAGACCATCCAGTGTCGTTGCGCCATCAGCAGAAACCACACCGATTTTGTTCATACCCTGAGCTTGAGCCGGGGTAATAGATTCTGCCGCAAAGGCACCGAAGGACAGAGTAGAAAGGGCAATAGCAGCTACAGCATATTTGATGGTTTTCATGGTTAATCTCTCGCAGGTTATTCTGTTAAGGGGACGATGTTCCGTCGATGTGATAAGTATCACGGTTTTTTGTGAGCGAGAAAATCTAAGAGAATTGACGACCTTGTTTAAAAAAATTGAACAAGCAATAAGTCAATGAATTAATTGTGATTTATTCATGCGGATTATATATATTGCCGTTGCGCTATGCAGGACGGAAATTTTAGGCACAGATTGCTACTTTTTAACGGAAAAAGTGTGCGCAACGGCGAAACCGCTTGCGCTGGGTTTGAAGGTAAAGAACAGTCAACGAAGCTGGCTATCTTTCGATCCTCTGCGATTATATCCTGCATGTGTCGAGTTATGTAAATCTTTCTGCTGCTGGCATTGCAAACAGTAACGTACGCCGGGAATCGCTTTACGGCGCGCGTCGGGAATAGGTTCCCCACACTCGGCACACTCCGTCAAACTCTCTCCCTTCGGCAGGTCGTGACGCGCCCTCGCAACCGCATCTTCAATAGTACTGTCGATCTGATCCTGCACTGCACCATCATTAGCCCAACCGGAAGCCATCGCCATCACCTTATTGTTGACCATTCTTAAGATGAATATTTGTGCATTTTTTCGCCATTTCAAGTGGCGCACATAAAAAAGCCCGCGAACGTGGCGGGCGACGTCGTGTTGAAAAAGAATTATCTGTCGTCCGGGCGACGCATATCGAAACGCTGCGCCTCTGTAATGGTGTAATAAGCCGTGGGGCCACCTGCGCGCAAAACCGGCTGTGCTTTGGCTGTTTGATATACGCCGTTTTCCAGCAGTGACTCATCAATATGAATCGCTACCGCTTCACCCAGCACCAGCCAGGTGTCCAGCGTCTCGCCATTAGCTTTGGTCAGTTGAATACACTGGGAGAGACGGCACTCAAAATGTACTGGACTCTCTGCGACACGCGGTGCTTTAACGATGCGGCTGGCAAGCGGTGTCAGTCCGCCGAAGGCAAACTCATCTTCTCCGTGTGGAAGTGAGGCTGAGGTTTCGTTCATTCTCTCAGCCAGCGTGCGGGTCGTCAGGTTCCAGACAAACTCTTTTGTCTCTACAATGTTGCGCACGCTGTCTTTCCAGCCGCTACTGGCAAAGCCAATGATCGGCGGGCGATAATTGAAGCAGTTAAAGAAGCTGTAGGGTGCGAGATTTTGCTGACCGTTGCCGTTTAATGACGATATCCAGCCGATAGGGCGAGGACCAATGATGGCATTCAGCGGGTCGTGTGGCAGGCCGTGGCCCTGAGCGGGTTCATAAAAATACATGGTGAGTGTCCGGGAATGAGAGTTTCTTTAACCTCACTTATTTACCCTGCCGCCGTCAACGGGTATCTTACGCCGCTGCCAACAGGAGAATGCCATGAATGACCAGAAGCCGGGTTTACACCCACGTAACCGCCACCATAGCCGCTATGATCTCGACGCCCTCTGTGAGAAGACGCCGTCCTTGCGTGAATTTATTACCGCTAACCCGGCGGGCGATGCCACGGTCAATTTTGCTGACCCACAGGCGGTCAAAACGCTGAACAAGGCGCTGTTGGCGCATTTTTATGGCGTGAACGAATGGGATATTCCTGCGGGCTTTTTGTGCCCACCGGTCCCGGGACGTGCGGATTATATCCACCATCTGGCCGACCTGCTGGCAGAAAGCAATGAAGGTGTCGTGCCCACACAGGCCAGCGTGCTGGATGTCGGTACCGGTGCAAACTGCATCTATCCGCTGATTGGCGTCCATGAATACGGCTGGCGTTTTACAGGCAGTGAAGTGAATCAGGAAGCGTTGACCAGTGCGCTGGCAATTGTGAACGCCAACCCAGGGTTGACTCGTTCTATTCGCTTGCGTCGCCAGAAAGATGCTGCGCTGATTTTGCCGGGCATCATTCACAAGAATGAATGCTTCGATGCCATTTTGTGTAACCCGCCGTTCCACAGCAGTGCGGAGGCGGCCGCAGAGGGTGGTGAGCGTAAACGCCACAACCTGGGACTGAGCAAAGACAGCGAAGCCAACTTCGGTGGTCAGAAGCAGGAGCTGTGGTGTGAAGGCGGCGAAGTGGCGTTCATCAGCAAAATGATTGATGAGAGCAAACAGTTTGCTCGCCAGGTCCTCTGGTTCAGTTCATTGGTCTCTCGCGGCGATAATTTGCCGCTGCTCTACCGTGCGCTAACGCAGGCCGGTGCAGTGAAAGTAGTGAAAAAAGAGATGGCGCAAGGGCAGAAGCAAAGCCGCTTTATCGCCTGGACCTTTATGGATGATGCCCAGCGCAAGCGCTGGGCGCATACCCGTTTCAAAGGCTAAGTTTTACAACGTCGGCTCAGCAGGCGGCTGTGGTAAAGTCGCCGCATGCGGCTGGCTAACCGGGGCAGGCAGCACCTGATAGGTTTGCACCGGTGGACGCACGTCTGCCAGATCGAAATGTTTCTTCACCATGCTGTCGAGTGCAAAACGCACTGACCACTGCTTCAGCGGCAGCGTGGTGAAGGTCACACGAATGGTAAAAGCGGTGTTAGTCAGTCCAACAATCCCCGCAAACGACGGCGCACCAATAATCAGTCCGCGAATATCCTCCATCTCCATCAGCTCAGCCACGGCATCTGCCAGCGCTTTCTTCGCTTTCTCTGCGTCTTCATGACGGTCCACATCGTAGTTCGCCACCACCGACCCAATGCCGCGCACAAAGTTGGCGAAGGTCGTGATCGAGGACCAGGGAATGATGTGATAGGCCCCGGTATCCTGGCGTACCCCCACCGAGCGTATCGACATACGCTCAACGGTTCCCGTAAGCGGGCCAATGGTCACCAGATCGCCGGTGTTCATGCCGTTTTCAAACTGGATGAAAATCCCGGTGATGATGTCTTTCACCAGCGTTTGCGAACCAAAGGAAATTGCCAGCCCTAGCGCCCCGGCCCCCGCCAGCAGAGGTGCGATATTGACGCCAATCTCCGACAACACAATCATGATAGTTATTGTACTGATGATCACCGCCAGTGCGTTGCGAAACAGCGTCAGCAGCGTACGTGTGCGAGCGCTGGGCAGCGAGCGACCATGAATATCCAGCGCCAGACGGTTCTCAATGATGCTCGCCAGCAGCGTCCAGCCTACCGCCGAGAAGAAGAGGATCAGGGCGATGCGGATGAGAATATCGACTGCCTTTTCTCCTGCACCGTAGGTCAGCCAGTACCAGAAATCGAACAATCCCCAGGCGTTAAGCAGCAGCAGTACCGTGGCGCAAACCACAAGAATGCGTGCGACCTTCAGTGAAGTAGAGAGCCAGCCGTTAAGCCGCTTTTGTAGCTCCGGGTAATTACGTTGCGTTTCCGGTGACAGCGTGATGGTCTTATTGATCCAGCGTGACAACATGCCGGAGAGAAACGCGGCGATGCTCAGGATAGCCAGACTACTGACTGACGCCCCCATCATAAATTTCAGGCTGTTACCCGGGTCGAACAACGAGAAGAAGAACAACACGATGAAGTAGGCACTGGCGAGCCAGTGCCACACAAGGGCGAAAGCGCGGATAAACAGGCTGAAGAAGGCCAGGGAGCGGTCAGCAAGGGTATGCAGGTTCTGCTGAATCACCTTCTTGTTATGGAAGATGAGGTACAGCGCCCAGACGGTAATGCACAGCATGATCGCCACGTTCGCCAGTGCGCCAACCTGCACGTTGACCTGATTGGAGATGATGGGTACAGCAACCAGCAGTCCATAGCCAATTAAGCTACTGAGGGCGCTCAGTCGCATGTGCCAGTAGCGCGCTGTCTCATCCGTAATTCTGAACGGGCGCAGCTCAGGAATACGCGGGCAGAAGACCAATCTGAGAATGGCTTTGAAGAACTCGATCAGCGCAAAGGCGTTCAGGAATAAGCTCTGCTGAAAGGCGATGGTAGGGTTGCCGTTATTGAGATTAGCGCTGAGTAACTGCCCGATAAACAGCGTTAGGGCCAGTAGTAACAAGTCAATGATAAAAGCGCCGATGATCATCGACGGGAACTGCAGCCAATTGCTTCTGTCGCGATTTTTATGCCGCCCCCAATGCCCCATTTTGCGATACAGCGGCATCATGCTAAAGCGTACGAGGAACCAGAAGGCGAAGACTAATGCTGCCAGCAGCAAAAAGTAGGTTGCCGCGTTGGAGAAGGTCTGTGAATTAAATGCCTTGTGCGGTGAGCCGGTGATGTTGCGATAAAGCTGGGCAAAGCGCGAGGAGAAGGCCTCCCCGTAATAGCCGCTGACCTCGGTGACTTTTTCCAGTACGGTTTTCTGCTCGGCGATCGCTGGCGGAGTAATGATCGGAACCGGTTCCTGTGGTGGCGTCGTGGCGACTTTACGCAACTGATCGATCAGTTCCTGGCGGGATTGTTCATTATCGAGCACGTCAGCCAGTGCGGCATAAGCGGCTTTTTTCTGCTCGACGTCCGGTTCAGGAGTCGCAGCGGGTGCTGTTGAACTCGTGGCACCTGTGGTGACGCCCGGTATGGTAACGGCTTGTACCGGCGCGCAGAAGAGAGTAACAAGCAGCAGCAGGATCCACGGCACAGCTTCCTCCAATGAAAAACAGTAGCAAAATGATAAGTATAGATGGCAAGCGGGGGAGGGGAGGATTTGGGAAGATTCTGGCGTAAAAAAGCCGGGCGAACCCGGCTTGAGCAGTACGTTGTCGCGTACTGAAAATCAGGAGACGTGTTGCAGGAATTCCTGCAGACGTGGGCTCGGCGGATTTTCGATCAGCGTTTGCGGATTGCCATCTTCAGCAATGCGGCCTTTATCAATAAAGATCAGGCGCGAAGCCACTTTCTCAGCAAAGCCGATTTCGTGGGTAACGATGACCATGGTCATCCCTTCCTCGGCCAGATCCTGCATGACTTTCAGCACTTCATGGCGTAGTTCCGGGTCGAGCGCAGAAGTTGGCTCATCAAACAGCATCATTTTCGGTTTCACTGCCAGCGCACGGGCAATCGCCACGCGCTGCTGCTGACCACCAGAAAGCTCAGAAGGATAGTGATGCGCACGTTCTGCGAGGCCGACTTTTGCCAGCAGTTCTTTCGCCAGTTTTTCGGCATCCGCTTTTTTGGCACCACGTACACGCAGCGGGCCAAACATCACGTTCTCCAGCGCCGTCAGGTGCGGGAACAGATAAAACTGCTGGAACACCATGCCCGCTTCCTGGCGGATAAGGCGGTCATCAACTTTCGGGTCATTGACCTTCAGGCCATCAACAATCAGTTCACCGCTGGTGATGTCTTCGAGTTTGTTGATGCAGCGCAGCAGAGTAGATTTACCCGAGCCGGACGGTCCGATAATCACGACGACTTCGCCCTGCTGGATATTCAGGTCGATATTGTGCAGCACCTGAGTTTGCCCAAAGTGCTTGGAAACATTTTTAAATTCAATCACAGGATTTTCATCCTTCTTTCAAGGCGGCGCAGAACAAAGCTCAGTACCAGGGTAATGATCAGATAGACAACAGCAACGGCGCTCCATATTTCTAGTGCGCGGAAGTTGCCGGCGATGATTTCCTGGCCCTGGCGGGTCAGTTCGGCCACGCCAATCACGATAAACAGCGAGGTATCTTTGATACTGATGATCCATTGGTTACCCAGCGGTGGCAGCATGCGTCGCAGTGCCAGCGGCAGGATCACATGGCGAATGGTTTCGCCTCTGGACAAGCCCAGTGCAAGCCCCGCTTCACGGAAGCCTTTATGGATGGAGAGAACCGCACCACGGGTGATTTCCGCAATGTAGGCGCCCGAGTTGATCATGATGGTGACCACGGCGGCGCTGAAAGGGTCGATACGTAAATCGTTGAATGCCATTGGCAGGGCGAAGTAGATGAACATCACCTGAACAACGATAGGGGTACCGCGGATAACTTCGATAAAGACAAGCGCGATGTGGTTGGCAATCCAACCGCCAAAGGTGCGTGCGAAACCTGCCGCTAAACCAATAATCAGGCCGCCAATTAAGCCAAGGACCGAGATCCATAGCGTCATTTTGGCACCTTCAATCAGAAGCGGAATGGCGGGCCAGATGGCACTCCAGTCAAACTGCATGATGAATTCCTGTAAACCGTGGTGGCGATATACAAACACCCATAGTGCCAGAAGTCTGGCCTACGGGTGATAAACCAGCTTTAGTCTGCCCGATAAGCATAGCGTCAGCGGGCAGACTAATAGCTAAGACAACATTCTTATTTAGGCTCGGTACCGAACCATTTTTTATAGATTTCGTTGTAAGTGCCGTTCTCACGCAGTGTTTTCAGCGCGCCGTTCACTTTGTTACGCAGTTCATCGCTACCTTTAGGGAACGCAATACCGTATTGCTGCGCTTCCAGAGACTCGCCAACCGCTTTGTACTGGCCTTTACCAGCGGTTTTGATGAAGTAAAGAATGTTCGGTGTGTCGTGCAGTACGGCGTCAGCACGGTTGGTGCCCAGTTCCATGTAGGCGTTGTCGATGTTAGGGAACTGACGCAGGTCTTTGGTTTTGATATTCGCTTTAGCGTAATCAACAGAACCGGTGCCGCTCTTCACTGCTACCACTTTACCGTCGAGATCTTTAACGCTTTTTACGTCGTTGTTGCTGGCTTTAACCATTACCAGCAGACCGCTTTTGTAGTAGCCATCAGAGAAGTCGATCGCTTTTTTACGTTCGTCAGTGATGGTGATACCGGCCAGTGCGAGGTCAACGTTTTTGGTCTGCAGCGCAGGGATGATGCCGCTGAAGTCCATTGGCTTCAGGTCGTAATCCAGTTTCAATTCTTTAGCGACAGCAGCCCACAGGTCAACGTCAAAACCGACGTACTTGTCACCTTGTTTGAATTCGAAAGGAACGAATGCGGTGTCAGTCGCGACAACTAATTTTTCTGCGGCCTGGGAAGAAACAGCGAAAGCGAGTGCGAGTGTAGCCAGGGAAAGTTTGAATACAGACTTCATAGTTTTTCCTTTTATATCCACGGGGCAATCCCCTGCGAGAACGTACGCAGTATGAAAAAATCATGCCAGGTTTACAACCCGTTGTTTTGTAAAGAGGCGAGATTCTGAAATAGCACGATAATGGTTGCCTGACAGGTCTTCTGCACCAAATTGGGGCTCTTAATTGGTGCGTGAACATTGCTTGCACACATTCATGGCAATTTAGCGCGGAAAATCACCATTAAACAATCTTTTCATAACAATTTTGTGAAGTGATGATAACAGAGAAGGGGGGTGTTGAGAGGAGGTAAAAAAACTAACGCACCATAAAAGTGCAAACCCTTTTGCGTGGCGCGCAAAAGGGTCATTATGACAGCTTATGGGTTTATTCGATGTTAGATTCGATAAACCACAGGAACTGATCGAGGTCGCGCGATGCAGCAGTGAAAATATCCGCTGTATCTTCGTCTTTCGTTTCGCTAATTGCTTTGCGCACATCGTTAGCCACAACTGCATAACGATCTGCCAGTTCTTTCAGGTGATCCTGCACGCTGTGGATGTCCAGCGGGTAGCTTTTCAGCGCAGTCTTGCTGTTGATAACCTGAGTCGTTCCCAGTGCAACGCCACCTAACTGTACGGCACGTTCTGCCATCGTATCCAGATGATTCACCAGCGCGGTACGGAAGCCATCCAGCATCTCATGAACGGCGATGAAGTTTGCGCCACGCATGTTCCAGTGGGCCTGTTTAGTAATCAGTGACAGGTCAATGAACTGGACCACCTGGCGATTGAGCAACTCGATGGTCGCCTTTTTATCGCTGTCCGATACATCGTTGCGGGTATAAAGCAGATTAGACGCTTTCGTTTTTACCAGTTTAGCGGTACTCATAATCTCATATCCTCTTGATGTTAGTGTCCCAGGTAATGACTGAAACTAAGTATAGCACCAGATTTCAGAGTGATAATTTGAATATACCTATCAGTCCGATAGCATCGGTATTAATTAAGTTTAATCTGAGTTTAAATAATAATTATTATCAAGTTAGAACCTTTCTCATAAATATAAAGCGACACATTAACTGTGGTCTTTTTATATATTGAAATGTTTTGAGGTGTATGAAAATATTACATGAAGAGAGAAGTAATGTTATGCGTATTTATTCAGCATGACCCCGACGGTCATGCTGAATACTGATCTTAACCAATATCCACTTTTTCGACTTTACTCTCTTTACGCAACGTGAGCGTGGAACCGACTGAAGCGATGACAATGCACATGAGCGCTATAGTCTGTTGAAGATTCAGAGTTTCCCCTAAAAACACCATGCCCGACATGGCAGCCAGCGCTGGCTCCATGCTCATCAATGTGCCGAAGGTACGCGTAGGTATACGCGTCAGGGCAATCATTTCAAGTGAATAAGGTAAAGCGGTAGATAATATAGCCACGGCCAGGCCAACTGGAAGGATGGACCAGTGCCATAATAATTCTCCTGCCTGGAATGTACCTAAAGGTACGAATATGATGGCAGCAATTAACGAACCCATCGCCACTGTCGCTGGACCATGCTCTTCTCCCGCTTTTTGGCCGGAAATAATATAAATCGCCCAACATGCCCCTGCGCCTAATGCATAAGCGGCACCGATTAAATCCACATGGGAAACATTGTCACCCAGCGGTAATAAATACCAAAGGCCGACAACAGCCAAAATAACCCATAGAAAATCAATAGCCCGGCGAGAGCCAAAAAGGGCAACGGAGAGCGGCCCAACAAATTCCAGTGCGACCGCAATACCCAGCGGAACGGTCTGGATAGAAAGATAAAACATGTAGTTCATTGCACCCAGCGACAGGCCATACATGACCAGTGGCAGACGCTGCTCGCGGGTAAATCGCAGTCGCCAGGGTTTAAAGACCAGAATCAGAATGACGGTACCCAGTGCGATACGTAGCGCGGTAACACCCGGCGCACCAACTAAAGGAAACAATGATTTAGCCAGCGAAGCGCCACCCTGAATAGAACACATTGCCACCAGCAGCACGATGACTGGCAGCCAGACCGGCATTTTACGAGACACCCCTGGCATCCTTTCCCCCCGTCAAATTATGTCAATAGAAGTAAAACAATGAGTCTACTTGAAATAGACCCGGCTGGTTGAGGCTTTGTTGAAAATCAACGGCGCAAACCAGGTAAAATAGAATGCATCTGATGGTTAATTAACCTGTCCGATTAGGATTAATCTGGATGAACATGCCGCTATTGAACCTTCATAATGGCATGTTATGTGGAAAAACGACTGTTTATTGAAAGAGTTAGTAAGCAGAAGAAATGTTCTGTTACATGAAAGGGCTCTTTAGACATCGTTAATCCCGAAGAGTTTCTTAACAATTTTTGATATATTTAAAACTTAGGATTTACTTGAAGCACATTTGAGGTGGTTATGAAAAAAATTGCATGTCTTTCAGCACTGGCCGCAGTTCTGGCTGTTTCCGTAGGTACTGCTTCCGCTGCAACTTCTACCGTTACCGGTGGTTATGCTCAGAGCGACGCGCAGGGCGTACAGAACAAAATGAACGGTTTCAACCTGAAATACCGTTATGAAGAAGACAACAGCCCGCTGGGTGTGATTGGTTCCTTCACTTACACCGAGAAAGATCGTTTTGAAGGCAACGATTACAACAAAGGTCAGTACTACGGTATCACCGCAGGTCCGGCTTATCGTCTGAACGACTGGGCAAGCATCTACGGTGTTGTGGGTGTAGGCTACGGTAAATTCCAGCAGTCTGAAGATCAGATCAAAACTGCAAGCAACAGCGACTACGGTTTCTCCTACGGCGCAGGTATGCAGTTCAACCCGATTGAAAACGTTGCACTGGACTTCTCCTACGAGCAGTCTCGCATCCGTAACGTTGACGTTGGTACCTGGATCGCAGGCGTCGGCTACCGTTTCTAATTCGGTAACCCATAAAAAAATCCGCCTTGATGGCGGATTTTTTTTGTCTGCTTTACGCGCAGAACTTAACGGTTACGCGGTTCAAAAATATCTGTTGCCAGGCGGCTGTAGTCAATTTTCTGTAACTTAAAGTTGGTAACGTAGACTGGCCCGGCTTTTTTCTCGGACATAAACGGGTACGAATTTTTAATCTCCTTCGCACTAATTCCCGTCCACTGCGAGAAGAAGGTCAGGAAATCATTCGCTGAGCGACGCGCTTTAATCTCCCGATGCGTTTTGTCATCGCTTGAAATCACCATGAACGGTACCTGGAAGTTCTGCTGAAATTTGTCGTCATGCGCCAGATACTGCACTTCTTTACCGCGCTCTCTGAACGTTAATCCGTGATCGGAGAAATAAGCAATGGAGAAACTCTCACCGCTATTATTGAGCTGCGAATAGAGTTTACCGAGAAGTTCATCCGTCGCGGTAATGGAGTAGAGATAGCAGGAGGTCTCTTTCGACTGCACAAACTCATTGTATTTGTCGCCAGAGCGCTCGCAGGTTGACGGGTGTGAACCCATCAAATGCAGGACGATGAGCTGTGTCTGTGTACGATGGGTGGAGAGCACTTGTGACGTCATCTTCAGCAAGTCTTCGTCACGGGTATTTTTGTCTGCTTCGAAATCGCCATTTTTCAGAAACTGCACTTCATCCGCACGCTTGGCGATACTGGCAATCGCGGTATCATATTCGCCAATCTGCCCCTGATTGGAGAACCACCAGGTTTGGAAACCTGCACGGTTAGCCAGTGTGACGAAGTTGTTCTGGTATTCCGGTTTATCGTTCACCACGCGGTTAAGGGTAAGCCCCAGGGATTTTTGCGTTGAGCCGCTGGCAGAGATGTAATCCATAAAGAAAGTACCGTTGGCCTGGCTGGCGAACGGGGTGTTATTCCAGTGACCACCAAACGCACCCACTGCATCGCGGCGTACGCTTTCCCCAATCACCACTACATAGGTGTGATACTTCGGTTTAACTGCGGTCACATTCCAGGAATCTTTCATATTCGCGAGCTGCGCCATGCTTGCCTGCTCGTCGATGACGCCCTGGTTATTGACCACGACGTCGCGCACAAAACGCAGCACTGGAATTCCGGTGTCGCGCAGATGCACATCATAGCCACGGAAATAGTTTTGCACCGGACCAACAAAATAGCAGGCGACACAAGAACACCGCAGCGAGAGTATCCCATTTTACCCAAGGGATTTTGCGTTCCGCTTTACGGCGCATCGACACGACGCCCAGGGCGAAGATAGCCAGGCCGACAGCATAGTGATACCACGGGAAGATCTTCAGGATTTCTGTTGACTCTTCCATGTTGGTAGAGTGCAGCGCCAGCAAGGTATTAAAGTTAGGTGCGCCGTAGGCTTGACCAAACGGGTAATAAGACGCGGCTACGAGCGAAAAAATTCCGATCAACACTTTTTGCGTGCGCGGCGCATGACGCCACATAACCCACATAAAGCAGGTCAGCACCACCGCATACAGTAAGCTGAATTCATAGCCAAGGGCATGATTAATCAGGATAGATTGTAAAAAGTAGAAGCCTGTCCACGGGCTTAACGCTTGCCCACGGGAGACAAGAGGTTCTTTGATTATTAGGCTCATAGTCACTATCACGAAAACGCCATGTGAACACCCTGGCGTAAGGGTCAATACCTGCCGGACAGTGCGTGGAGAGGGGAGTGGTCCACTTCTGCGAGCCGCAATTTGTGCAGGGCAGCGCAAAGATAAAGTGAGCGACGACGAAGGTCAACACCCGCTAAGGGATTGTTTTGGGAGGAACACAGCAAATTCCGAAAATAAGCGGGAATTATGGTCGGTAAGGCCAAGTATAACGGGGGATTGTGACGGAAAAATGAAGCGGCGTACCGCGACGCCGCATTTAGTGTGAAGACTTATCGTCTTTTTTAGGCTTGCCGTTGATGATGTCGCACAACATGTTGAGCAGCATCAAACGTACTTTAAAGGGGGAGTGACTAAACACGCTCATACACCTCTTAAATTCATTCATGGTGACCTCCTTACTTCTTCGTTCCTGCCTGCCCTTCCTGTATGGCAGTGAACGTTATGCATACAGATATAGCATAGGCTATATTTTATAGCTATGGCTAATGCGTTAATTTTTTGTGCTGCTTCACGTTTGGTTTACAATGAGGCCTCTCTTATGGCGCGGATGTCGCGTCACACCTCAGAGGAAGCACAATGAATCGTCGCGCAGGAAAGCAAACAATAAAAAAAGTGACGCTGGTAAATGTTGAAGAGCATGTCGAAGGCTTTCGTCAGGTGCGCGAAGCGCATCGTCGCGAGCTGATTGATGATTATGTCGAACTGATTTCTGATTTGATCGGCGAAGTGGGGGAAGCTCGTCAGGTGGATATGGCGGCTCGTTTAGGCGTTTCACAACCTACCGTTGCCAAAATGCTAAAACGACTGGCAACGGTAGGATTGATTGAACAGATTCCCTGGCGCGGCGTATTTCTGACGCCGGAAGGGGAAAAACTGGCGCAGGCCAGCCGTGAACGTCACCAGATAGTCGAAAGCTTTTTATTGGTTTTGGGTGTCAGCCCTGATATCGCCCGTCGCGATGCGGAAGGTATGGAGCATCACGTGAGCGAAGAGACGCTGGAGCGTTTTCGCCTCTTTACGCAACAACATGGGTTACCGCCTGAATGAACCTGCCGTTTCTCCGCGCCTTAATGCGGGATCACTTCTTACATCTCTTACTTCTTATTGGTATCGGTCTCTGTTTTGTGGTCCCTTTTGCGCCCGCAAAATGGCCAGCGGCCATTGACTGGCACACCATTATTACCCTGAGTGGATTAATGCTGCTGACCAAAGGGGTAGAGATGAGCGGTTATTTTGATGTGTTAGGGCGGCGCATGGTTCGCCGTTTTGGCAACGAGCGGCAGCTGGCCATGTTTATGGTGCTGGCCGCCGCACTGCTCTCTACCTTCCTGACCAACGATGTGGCACTGTTTATTGTGGTGCCGCTAACCATTACGCTAAAAAAGCTCTGCGAAATCCCGGTCAACCGACTGATCATCTTCGAAGCGCTGGCGGTCAATGCAGGTTCGCTGTTAACCCCCATCGGGAATCCGCAAAACATTCTGCTCTGGGGGCGATCCGGCAGTTCGTTCCTGGCGTTTATCGGGCAGATGGCTCCCCTGGCGCTGGCGATGATGGTTTCGCTGCTGATCCTCTGCTGGTTCTGCTTTCCCAAGAACGCGCTGCGTTACCATAGCGGTGCCACAAATCCGAACTGGCAGCCGCGTCTGGTCTGGGCCTGTCTCGGTTTCTATCTCGTCTTTATTACGGCACTTGAACTGAAGCAGGAGCTTTGGGGACTCGCTCTGGTTGCGGCGGGCTTTATTGTGCTCGCCCGTCGGGTGGTATTGAGCGTTGACTGGACGTTGCTACTGGTCTTTATGGCGATGTTTATTGATGTACATTTGCTGATTCAACTGCCATTCCTGCACGACCTGTTGAGTGCCACCCGCCAGCTTTCCTCGTCAGGCCTATGGCTAACCGCCATTGGATTGTCGCAATTTATCAGTAACGTGCCCGCGACTATTTTGCTGCTCAACTATGTTCAACCGGATACGCTGCTGGCCTGGGCGGTCAACGTAGGCGGTTTTGGACTCCTGCCAGGCTCCCTGGCAAATTTGATTGCCCTGCGAATGGCCAACGATCGACGCATCTGGTGGCGTTTCCACCTTTATTCCCTCCCCATGTTGCTCTGGGCCGCTCTTGTCGGTTACGGATTGCTGCTTCTTCTAAGATAGTGCTGATTTGTCAGTTTATCCTGGCAAATGTATAGCAAGCTTCTACGGTTAGTAAACGACGTAATTGCCACGTCGTTTACTAACAGGACTGTTGCAAGCTATGGCTGAAACCACCACCACGCCTGAGAACGGGCAGCAAAATGAAGAAACACCCCCCCGCAAACGCCCCGGAAAAAAGCCCCTGATCATACTGGGCATTGTGGTCATTGTGATGGTGATCGTAGCCCTGGTCTGGTGGATGATGACCCGCAATGAAGAGACTACCGACGACGCCTTTACCGACGGCGATGCGGTAACCATTGCACCGAAAGCGGCGGGTTACGTGACCGATCTGCGGGTCAAAGATAACCAACAGGTTAAGAAGGGTGATCTGCTGTTGGTGATTGACCCACGTGATGCCACCGCTCAGCGCGACCAGGCTCAGGCACAGTTGGGACTTGCGCAGGCGCAGCTTCACCAGGCCCAGGCGCAGCTTGACCTTTCCAAAGTGCAATACCCGGCACAGCGCGATGAAGCCAGAGCGCAGGTATTGAAAGCCCAGGCCGATTTAGCCAACGCCCAGGCGGCTTACAAACGCCAGCGCGGCGTTGACCCGCGTGCCACCACCCAACAAAATATCGACAGTGCCAACGCCCAGTTACGCAGTGCTCAGGCCCAGCTTGCCAGTGCGCAGGCACAGCTTGAGGTCGCCGAACAGGTTCAGTTACAGGTACGACAACAGGAAACCAACGTCGAGGCGCGCCAGCGTCAGGTCGATCAGGCCAAAGCTCAACTCGAAACCGCTGAACTGAATCTCTCCTGGACGGAAGTGCGTGCGCCGTTTGACGGCTTTGTCACCAAACGCAACGTGCAGATTGGCACGCTGGTGCAGGCGGGAACGGCGCTCTTTTCGCTGGTCTCACCGCAAATCTGGGTAACGGCGAACTTTAAAGAGTCGCAGCTCGAGCGCATGCGGCCGGGCAACAAAGTGACGGTAAAAGTGGATGCATGGCCGGACATGGAGCTTGAAGGCCATATCGACAGCATTCAGCAGGGCAGTGGTTCGAAGTTCTCGGCCTTCCCGTCAGAAAATGCCACCGGCAACTTTGTTAAAATCGTCCAGCGCGTGCCGGTGAAAATCGTCATCGACAAAGGGCTGGACGCCAACCGTCCGCTGCCGCTCGGCTTATCCGTTGAACCTAAGGTCACGCTGGAATGACGGACGTCAGCCATGAAAACTGGCGTCCGGCCAGTAACCCCTGGGCGGTGGCGTGGGTCGTGACGCTGGCAGTGTTTATGGAAATTCTCGACACGACCATTGTCAACGTTGCGCTTCCTCACGTGGCGGGTTCACTCTCCGCCAGCTATGACGAATCAACCTGGGTGCTGACCAGTTATCTGGTAGCAAACGGGATCGTCCTGCCTATCTCGGCGTTTCTTAGTCGGGTCTTTGGTCGCAAACAGTTCTTTTTGATCTGCATTGTGATGTTCACCGTCTGTTCGTTTTTATGCGGTATCGCCACGGAGCTATGGCAAATCATTCTGTTTCGTATTTTGCAGGGCTTCTTTGGCGGCGGTTTGCAACCGACGCAGCAGTCGGTTCTGCTTGATTACTTCAAGCCGGAGGACAGGGGTAAAGCCTTTGGCTTGTCATCGATTGCGATTATCGTCGCCCCGGTGCTGGGGCCAACGCTTGGCGGCTGGATAACCGATAACTACTCCTGGCGCTGGGTCTTCTTTATTAACATCCCGGTTGGGATTGTCACGGTGCTGGCAATTTATCCGCTGCTGGAAGATCCGCCCTGGGAGCGCAAATCGAAAGACAAGCTCTCGATTGACTGGACGGGGATCAGCCTGATTGCGCTGGGGCTCGGCTGCCTGCAGGTCATGCTCGACAGAGGGGAAGATGAGGACTGGTTTGCCTCAGATTTTACCCGTACCTTCGCGGTCCTGACGATGATCGGCATCATTGGTGCCATTTACTGGCTGCTGTACGCCAAAAAGCCGGTGGTGGATCTGCGCTGTATGGCGGATAAGAACTTTGCCGTTTCCAGTCTGCTGATGGCTGGGATGGCGATGATCCTTTACGGTAGCTCGGTGGTGATTCCCCAACTGGCGCAGCAGGATCTGGGCTATACCGCCACCTGGTCCGGGCTGGTGCTGTCACCCGGTGCGGTGCTTATTGTGCTGACCATTCCACTGGTGCTCAAACTGATGCCGATCGTGCAGACGCGGTGGATTATCGCCTTCGGCTTTTTCTGCCTCGGGGCATCGTTCTGGTGGTCACGCACGCTCACGCCCGATATCGACTTTGAAACCCTGGTGCTGTTCCGTAGCGCCCAGTCGATAGGTTTAGGCTTCCTGTTTGTGCCGCTTACCACCATCGCCTTTATTACCATTCCCAGACAGCTCAACGCTGATGCGGCCGCGCTCTTTACCATGTTCCGAAACGTCGCGGGTTCGATAGGTATTTCGCTCTCGACGGCGGCCATAACTGAACGCTCTCAGGCCCATAGCGCCCATCTCTCGACGCATGCCTCACCCTTTAATGAGTCGTTCCAGTTGGCACTGCGCGAGTCGGCGGATGCCATCCGTAATTTCACCTCCATCACCGGTGATGCGCTGAATACGGCAACGGGGCAGATGTACAAAACCATGATCGCCCAGGCACGATTCCTGGCGTATATCGACGTATTCACGCTGCTGGCGGTCGTGGCGTTTCTCTTGATTCCATTTTGTTTACTGCTTTCGCCGATCAAGAGCGAAGGTAGCGCAGGAGCACATTAATATGTCCAGGCGTGGTCTCTCTTTGATGATGTTGTCACTGTTGCTGGCAGGATGCGCAGTCGGGCCGGACTATCAGCAGCCCAAACCTCAGACCCCGGCGCGCTGGAACGACCCGGGGGACAAAAGCGTGGCGTCGCAAGCGGCTCCTCAGGCGACCAATCCCCGCTGGTGGAAGACGTTCAACTCTCCTCAGCTCGACAGCCTGATTGACCGAGCGATTGCCGGTAATCTGTCACTGCAACAGACGGTGCTGCGCATTGCCGGAGCACGTGAACAGATAAACCAGGCCGGTGGGGCATATTTACCGGCGGTCAATGGCACTCTCAAAGCCACCCGGCAGCAGCTTGGGCTGGAAGGGGAACTCAAATCCCACGACGTTGCCGGGCAACTGGATAACGTCGACCCGGAAATCTCCGGTGCGCTGGGGTCATTAACCCAGCCGGTAAATCTCTACCAGGGCAGCTTCGACGCCCAGTGGGAGCTGGATTTGTGGGGCAAAGTGCGCCGTCAGGTAGAGGCTTCGCAAGCTCAGCAACAGCAGGCTATAGAGCAGCGCAACGATGCGTTGGTTTCACTGCAGGCGGAAGTGGCGCGTGCCTGGCTGCAACTGCGCGGCGCGCAAAGCATTATCACCACCTTACAAACCCAAATCGATACAGCCCGGCAAACCTTTGAACTGACGGAAAACCGCCAGCGTGGAGGGCTATCGCCGCAGCTGGATGTGGAAAATGCCCGCGCGCAGGTGGGCAATCTGGAAGCGCAACTGCCGCAGTATCAGGCCCAGGAGCGGCAGGCGATGAATGCGCTGGCTATTCTGCTCGGCAAGCCACCGGGCGCGCTTGATGGAGAATTGCGCAGTGTGCAGCCGTTGCCTGCGTTACCAAAAATCGTCCCCACCGGGATACCGTCCACCCTGGCGCGTCGCCGCCCGGATGTGCGTGAAGCTGAAGCGTCTCTGCACGCAGCAACGGCACAGATTGGCGTCTCGGTGGCCCAGCTTTTCCCCAGCCTGTCGCTCAGCGGGCAGTTTGGCTTGCATAACAGCGAAACGGACTGGCTGACCGACTGGAGCAGCCATTTTTACAGCTTCGGCCCGCAAATCTCGATCCCCATTTTCCAGGGTGGACGACTGGTCTCCAGCGTCAAACTGGCCCGTGCCCAGCAGGGGGCGGCGGTGCTCAACTACCGCCAGACGGTGCTGGAAGCGCTGGGGGATGTGGAAAACGCACTGGTCAGCTACCGCAGCGACCAGCAGCGTGAAGCGGGGCTGGAAAAAACCATCGAGGCACTGCATAACGCCTTTGATTTGGCCAGTGACAGCTACCGTCAGGGTATTGCGACCTTTATCGATGTGCTTGATGCCCAGCGCCAGTTGGCACAGGCCGAGCAGCAGCGCGCGCAGGCGCGAGTGCAGAGCAGCCTCGATTTAGTGGCTTTGTATAAGGCACTCGGCGGTGGCTGGGAGCCGTATCAGAACGTGCGATTGCCGGATTACAACGTTTTGGGTGATGCCCCGCGCGGATAAGTTCAGAGGATTGGGCAAGAAACAGACAGGAACATCACATTCCGGCACGCCACGTTTTGCGTATAACTATTTGCGTCAACCAACAGTGAGAGGAGACGCCCCATGCGTTATCAAAAACTCGGCAATACCGGTCTGTTTGTGTCTGAATTATGCCTTGGCACCATGACCTTTGGTGGTGAAAGCGGGATGTGGAGCAAAATCGGCCAGTTGGGTCAGGCTCAGGCGGATCAGCTGGTCGGCAGCGCGCTGGATGCGGGCATTAACTTTATCGATACCGCCAACGTTTACTCTGAGGGCCGTTCGGAAGAGATAACCGGGCAGGCGCTGAAAAACCTGAAAATTCCGCGTGAGAACGTGGTGGTGGCGACCAAAGTCTTTGGCGAAACCGGGACCGCAGGCGTTAACTCGCGAGGCAGTTCGCGCTATCACATCATCGGCAGCGTGAAAGAGAGCCTGAAGCGTCTGCAACTGGATCATATCGATCTCTACCAGTTGCACGGCTTTGACCCGGCAACGCCGATGGAAGAGATGCTCTATGCACTCGATAATCTTGTGCAGCACGGCCACGTGCGCTACATCGGCGTCTCCAACTGGGCGGCCTGGCAAATCGCTAAGGCGCTGGGGATCTCTGAACGTCTGGGGCTGGCGCGTTTTGCCTCGTTACAGGCTTACTACACTATCGCCGGGCGCGATCTGGAACGTGAACTGGTGCCGATGATGCAGAGTGAGAACGTCGGTCTGATGGTCTGGAGCCCGCTGGCGGGTGGGCTGTTAAGCGGCAAATATGGTCGCGACGGGCAGAGTGAAGCGGGCAGCCGCCGGCTGGAGTTTGATTTCCCACCAGTGAACAAAGACCGCGCCTTTGACTGCGTGGATGTGATGCGCGTTATCGCCGAGGCGAAAGGGGTGTCGGTAGCACAAATTGCGCTGGCCTGGCTGCTGCACCAGCCGGTGGTAAGTAGCGTGATCATTGGTGCCAAACGCCAGGAACAACTCGATGACAACATCGCCGCGACCCATATTCGTTTGACCGAAGACGAACTGCGCCAGCTCGATGCGGTCAGTGCGTTACCGCGTGAATATCCGGGCTGGATGCTGGAGCGCCAGGGCGAGTATCGTCGCAATCAGTTAGCCAAATAATCCCCTTCGTAAACCTGGCCCCGGTGTGCTTTTCAGCTCACCGGGGCTTTTTCTTTCTGACGCTTTTTTCTCCACACGAGTCACAAAAAACGATCGTCTTCGTAGTCTGACTTTCCATGTTTGTCTATATGACTAGTCATGAAAATGAAATGACTTTACATGTAAACACGGAGATGACGAGATGACTAAAACGCTACCGCCAGGCTTTTTATGGGGCAATTCGGTTTCCAGCATGCAGACCGAAGGGGCATGGAACGAAGGCGGGAAGGGGCCGTCGGTGTACGACATTCGTGAAGCCAGCGAATTTGCCTCTGACTGGAAAGTGGCGACCGATTCCTATCACCGTTATGACGAAGATTTTGTTTGTATGCAGGATCTCGGTATGAACTGCTATCGCTTCCAGATTTCCTGGAGCCGCGTCTGCCCGGACGGTGACGGTGCGTTCAATGAAGAGGGGATCGCGTTTTACGATCGCTTTATTAACGATCTCATTGCCCGTGGCATTGCGCCGATGATCTGCCTGTACCACTTCGATATGCCGCTGGCGCTGGCGGAAAAATACAACGGCTTCACCGACCGTCGTGTGCTGGATGCCTTTGTGCGTTATGGGCAGAAGATGATGGATTGCTTCGGCGACCGGGTGACCTGGTGGTTGACCTTTAACGAACAAAACATCTACCACATGCCGGAAGCTTTCAAGGTGGGCGGTTATCTCAAGGGCGATAAAACCCTGCGCGAGCTCTATCAGATTCAGCATCACGTGATGATGGCCCATGTGCAACTCACCCAATACCTGCATAAGACGAAACCTGGCAAGCTGATGGGCGGCATGCTGGCGCACCAGCTTGTGTACCCGGCAACCTGCAAGCCGCGCGACGTTTTCTGCGCTCAGCAGTACGACGAATTCCTCAACCAGAATCTGCTGCGGGTATTCGCCGGCCAGGGTTACAGCCCGGCGGTGATGGCGGTAGTGGAACGCGAAGGTTTTGGCGACATTTATCGGGCTGAAGACTTAACGCTCATCAGCCAGGTGAAAAGCGACTACATGGCCTTCAGCTATTACGCCAGTAAAACGATGGACAGCGACGCCATCACCCCCGACGCGCCGGTCAACTACTACCTGCAACAGGGCGATGTACCCAACCCGCATCTGAAGGCGACAGAGTGGGGCTGGCAGATTGACCCGCTCGGTTTTCGTACCATCATCACCCGCTACTACAACGACTGGCGGCTGCCGGTCTTCCCGATTGAAAACGGTATTGGAGTGATTGAAAGCTGGGATGGCGTGAACCCGATTCAGGATGACTACCGTGTGGCTTATCACCGCGACCATCTGCAGGCCATGAAGGACGCCATGTTTGAAGATGGTGCGCATGTGATTGGCTACCTCGGCTGGGGACTTATCGACATTCTTAGCTCGCAGGGCGATATGCGTAAACGCTACGGCGTGGTCTACGTCAACCGTGAAAACCATGACCTGAAAGACATGAAACGCATTCCGAAACAGAGTTACGCCTGGCTCAAACAGGTGATCCACACCAACGGGCGCGAGATGTAAAGCGTAAGGCCGCTTCTGCCATTCACGGGAGACCATTATGTCTGACACAAAACAGACCGAAAGTACGCCGTCCTTTGTCGACAGGTTTGTCGATTTTTCCGCTCGCCTGGCAGGTCAGGTACATCTACGATCGCTAAGGGATGCCTTCGCCGCCGTGATGCCGATTTTTATCCTGGCCGGGTTGGCGGTACTGGTAAACAACGTGGTCTTCCCGTGGGTCCTGGAAGGTGAGACGCTGGCGCGTTTCAAAATCTGGGGGGATGTCATCATTAATGGCACGCTGAACATTGCGGCGCTGTTGATTGCGCCCATGACCGCCTGGTCACTGGCGCGCAACCGCAATTTTGACAACCCGGTTTCGGCAGTGGTGATTGCGCTGTCGAGCTACATCATGATGATGCCGATGAAGCTGGAGGTGATACCTGAAGGCGGCAAAGCAGTAGTGACCGTCAGCCAGATGCTCTCCTTCGGTAACATTGGTTCGACCGGGATTTTCGCCGGGGTGATTATCGGCCTGCTGTCGACCGAGCTGTTTATTCGCATTGCGAGTATCAAAAAACTCAACATTTCGTTAGGTGAAAACGTGCCGCCTGCGGTGGGCAAGTCTTTCTCGGCGCTTATTCCGACCATCATCACACTGTCGAGTTTTGCCATTGTGGCCGCGCTGCTGGCGAACGTGCTGCACACCGATCTGATCCATCTGATCACCACCCTGATTCAGCAACCATTGCGGTTGATCAACACCAGTCTGCCGGGCACGCTCTTCATTTATAGCTTCGGCAACTTCCTGTTTACGCTGGGTATCCATCAGTCGGTGGTGAACGGCGTGATCCTGGAGCCGTTCCTGCTCATCAATACCAACGAGAACATGCTGGCCTTTGCCAACGGGCAGCCGATTCCACATATTATCAACAGCATCTTTGTGCCGACCTTTGGCATGATTGGTGGCACGGGCAGCACGCTCTCCCTGCTGATCGCTATATTTATTTTCTCAAAGCAAAAATCGGCTAACCAGGTGGCGAGGCTTTCGATCTCTCCAGGCTTGTTTAACATCAACGAACCGGTGATTTTCGGCCTGCCGATCGTTTTTAACCTGCCGCTAATGGTTCCCTTTGTGCTGTTGCCCGCCATCGGTATTTACTTCGCCTGGCTTTGCACAACGCTGGGGCTAATGTCGAGATGCGTGGTGATGATCCCCTGGACGACACCGCCAGTTTTAAGCGCCTGGCTGGCCACTGCCGGGGACTGGCGGGCGGTGGTCGTTCAGTTGATAATCATCATCTTTGGTGTATTCTTCTACCTGCCTTTCCTCAAGATAGCCGAGAGAGTGGCCTTAAAAAACAATGGTATAACTGAATAAAACTAAGGAAAGGCAATGGCGGCGAAATACATACTTATTGCGCGGGAAATCAAACAGCGAATCCTCAGCCAGCGGTATAACGCCAGCGAGCCCTTGCCCGATCAGTTTGCCCTTGCGGATGAATTCAGCACCAGCCGGATGACCATTCAGCAGGCGATGCGCCAGCTGATCGTCGAAGGGCTGGTCTATACCCGCCAGGGGCAGGGCACTTTTATTCGTAAAAATTTTCTGCAGCTCAGCCGCTGGGATTTACCCGGCAGCGATTACTACGGTGCCACCAAAACCTGGGAGCATGTCGGCCAGGTCACCAGTAAAATCATCAAGTTTGAGCTGCGTTTTCCCAGCGAAAAAGAGCAGGCCTCGCTGCTGGTGGGGCCGGACGATCCGGTGTATGACTTCATTCGTCTGCGTTTGCTGGAAGGTGAACCCATGTCGCTGGAGTTTACCCTGATGCCAGTGAACCTGGTGCCAGGGCTTAACCGTTCGCACCTCGAAAGTTCAGTCTTTAGCTACGTGCAGGATGCGCTGTCGCTCAAAATCATGGGGTCGTACCGTGTGGTGCGGGCGCTTAAACCGGGCGAAGAGGACAAAAAATACCTGAACTGCGAGGAAACCGATCCGGTGCTGGAGGTGGAGCAGGTGATTTACCTGGAAGACGGCACTCCGCTGGAGTATGCCCACTGCCACTACCGCTACGATCACGGCGGTGTGATTGTGGTGAATAACGGATAAAAAAAAGCGGGTCTCAGACCCGCTTTTTTATTGGCAGCAATCGCTTAGTTCAGACGTACCGGCATACCGGAACGGTTCTGAATCGCCTGGTCTACGATGCTCTGATCAACATCAGACTGGCTGGTCACACCCTGAACGCTTTTGGTCAGAGAGATTGGCACGATTTCGCCTTCGGTGAACTGTGCTTCAGTGGTCGACAGCGGGTTATGGACTTCAACATAACGTGAACCGTCTGGCTCGGTGGTCGCTTTCACTGGCTCATCAATGAACTGAACGCGGGTGCCGACCGGCACGTTTTCAAACAGGAATTTGATGTCGTCGTTACGCAGACGCACACAGCCGTGGCTCACGCGCAGACCGATACCGAAATTGGCGTTGGTGCCGTGAATCGCATACAGACGACCGATGTAGAGCGCGTACAGGCCCATCGGGTTATCCGGGCCAGCCGGAACAACCGCAGGCAGCGGCTCACCCGCAGCAATGTATTCAGCGTGCATTTTCGCCGTCGGCGTCCAGGTTGGACCCGCTTTTTTACGTTCAACTTTGGTGGTCCAGTTGATTGGGGTGTCTTTACCCAACTGACCGATACCGATTGGCAGTACGATTACGGTTTTGGTGCCCGCTGGGTAATAGTACAGACGCATTTCGGCGCTGTTGATGACGATACCTTCATGAACGGTGTCCGGCAGAATCAGCTGCTGAGGAATGTTCATCACGGTGCCGCCTTTCGGCAGGAAGGCATCAATTCCAGGGTTCGCTTCCGTCATGTTGGAAAGGCCCATCTGGTATTCAGCTGCAAAATATTCCAGTGGCTGGGTGTTGCCCTCCGGAATCGTCACGACCTGGTTCTGGCCGACAAGACGGCTACCATCAGTTGGCAGCGGGTAAGTAACAGCAGACGCGGTATTGCAATAGCCTACGACGGCAAACGCCGCCGCTAAAAGCGTTTTTAATTTCATGTTCATGTTGTGCGAGATTCGTGCCACAGGCCGTTGGGTTAATAATGCTTTCTTGGATGGGAGCGCATTATATGTGCATTCCCCCGCGCAGGGAATTCAGATGTGTACGAAATCACACTTTTTTCCCTTTGGTTTCATTTTAGCCCTGCGTTTCGAAGCAGGAATCTAATTCGGAATTGTGGCATAATATGGTGTTTGTCACACATTTCAGGATACTTCCGTGTTAGTTACCAGCAACGTCACCATGCAGTTCGGCAGCAAGCCGCTCTTTGAAAACATTTCCGTCAAATTTGGCGGCGGCAACCGTTACGGCCTGATTGGCGCTAACGGGAGCGGTAAATCAACCTTTATGAAAATCCTCGGCAGCGACTTAGAGCCTACGCTGGGGAACGTCTCACTCGATCCGAATGAGCGCATCGGTAAGCTGCGTCAGGATCAGTTCGCCTTCGAAACCTTCACCGTACTGGATACCGTGATCATGGGCCATGGCGAATTGTGGGAAGTGAAACAGGAGCGTGACCGCATCTACGGTCTTGCCGAAATGAGCGAAGAGGATGGCTACAAAGTGGCCGATCTCGAAACCCAATACGGCGAGATGGACGGTTACTCCGCAGAAGCGCGTGCCGGTGAGCTGCTACTCGGCGTCGGTATCCCGGTCGAGCAGCACTACGGCCTGATGAGCGAAGTCGCACCTGGCTGGAAGCTGCGTGTGCTGTTGGCGCAGGCACTGTTCTCTAACCCGGACATTCTGCTGCTCGATGAACCGACGAACAACCTGGACATCGACACCATCCGCTGGCTGGAGCAGACGCTGAACGAACGCGAAAGCACCATGATCATCATTTCGCACGACCGTCACTTCCTCAACATGGTCTGCACCCACATGGCGGATCTGGACTACGGTGAACTGCGCGTTTACGCCGGTAACTACGACGAGTACATGACCGCCGCCACTCAGGCGCGTGAACGTCTGCTGGCCGACAACGCCAAGAAAAAAGCGCAGATTGCTGACCTGCAATCCTTCGTCAGCCGCTTTAGCGCCAACGCCTCCAAGTCTCGCCAGGCAACTTCCCGTGCCCGCCAGATTGATAAAATCAAACTGGATGAAGTGAAAGCCTCCAGCCGTCAGAACCCGTTCATCCGCTTCGAGCAGGACAAGAAACTGTTCCGTAATGCGCTGGAAGTGGAAGCGCTGACCAAAGGTTTTGATAACGGTCCGCTGTTTAAAAACTTCAACCTGATGATGGAAGTGGGCGAGAAGATCGCCATTATCGGTGCTAACGGCGTCGGTAAATCTACCATGCTGAAAACGCTGGTGGGCGAGCATGCACCGGATAACGGCACCGTAAAATGGTCTGAAAATGCGCAAATTGGCTACTACGCGCAGGATCACGCTGACGATTTTGATAACGATCTGTCCGTGTTTGACTGGATGAGCCAGTGGAAGCAGGAAGGCGACGATGAGCAGGTAGTGCGTGGTTTCCTTGGCCGCTTGCTGTTCAGCCAGGACGATATCAAGAAGCCAGCGAAGGTGCTCTCCGGTGGTGAGAAGGGCCGTATGTTGTTCGGCAAGCTGATGATGCAGAAGCCCAACATCCTGATCATGGATGAACCGACTAACCACCTGGACATGGAATCTATCGAGTCGCTGAACATGGCGCTGGAGATGTATCAGGGCACCCTGATCTTCGTCTCCCATGACCGTGAGTTTGTTAGCTCTCTGGCGACCCGAGTGATTGAAATTACCCCAGAGAAAGTGGTCGACTTCTCCGGTAACTACGAAGATTACCTGCGCAGTAAAGGGATTGACGGGTAATTTCCCGTCGTCTTTCACGCTGCAGATGCGTTGGCTTCACCTGTTCACCCCGGTCACTTACTTATGTAAGCTCCCGGGGATTCAAAGGTTTGCCGCCTTCCTGCAACGCGAAATACTTAGGGAAAGAAGTGTTGCTTCTGTTCCCTCTCCCGGTGGGAGAGGGTTAGGGTGAGGGCATCAGGCCTCGCTACAACACCCATTCACCCCTTTCTTCGCCATTCACCAGTAATTTGCGTTTCTCACCCGCCGGTAAAGCGATCTTCAGCGCTTTCCATGCCGGGCGGTAATCGCCTTTGGATGTCACCGTCAGGTGAATGTTTGTGCCGTCGCACGCCATCTCCCATTCGATCCACAATGCATTGCCATTCTGGTAGCCCCAGGATTCGCCGTCATCTTCAAACAGCAGACCCGTTGAACGCCCGACGCCTTTCACCGGGAACAGCTTGAGCTCACGGGTATCGTCTTTTTCAACTGACACATGGGTAATCCGCTCGCTCAACGGCAAACCAGCCCCCGCTCTCACCATTAACGGCAATTTTTCCAGCGGGGCATCGCGCACAATCCACTGGCCGCCGGAGAACCACTCATGGGTGTAGAAATCGTACCAACCGGTTTCGTTGTCAGGCAGCCAGAGGCGACGCTCACGCTGACCCGGCTCCACAACGCTGGCCACCAGTATGTCCCGCCCTAACAAGAAATCATCACACTCTTCAAAGGTTTGCAGGTCGTGCTCGTGATCGAGGAAGGTCGGGCGCAGCATCGGTTCATCATCAGCATGTGCCTGCCACAGCAGAGTATAAAGATACGGCAACAAGCGATAACGAAGCTCAATCGCACTGCGGATAGCTGGCGTCACGCCCGGGTACATCCAGGGCTCGTTGACCGTGTGATCGTCATTCCACGAGTGAATGGTAAAACGCGGGTGCATCACCCCGTTTTGTACCCAGCGTACAAACAGCTCGGCATCAGGTTTATCACCGGAAAAGCCGCCGACATCGTGACCGACGTTAAACAACCCGGAAAGACTCATGCCCAGCCCCATCCGCGTGTTGTAACGCAGCGTGTCCCAGTTGGTCCGGTTATCGCCGCTCCAGGTTTGCACGTAGCGCTGCATCCCTGCGCAGCCGGAGCGCGAAATCAGATACGGGCGCTTTTGTGGGGCGAAGCGCTGTTGGGCTTCCAGCGAGGCGCGCATCATCAGTAGCGGCATTACCGGGCGAATATGTTTAATGGCGATCTCTTGCCCGAAGCCGTGGCAGCGCGCTTCGCCGTCCCAGACTTCAAATTCGTTGTTATCGTTCCATGTTGAGTCGATGCCCATTTCCAGCAGTTGGGTGGTCACGCCTTCCTGCCACCAGCGGACCGTTTCCGGGTTGGTGAAATCGAGGTTGGAGCCTTCATCATCCCAGAAGCTGGAGCGTTCCGGTGCATTGGTTTCGGAGTCACGAATAAACAGCCCACGTTCAGCCACTTCGTTGTAGCGCGGATGATCCTGCAACAGGCAGGGTTTGATATTCGCGGCAAGTTTCAGCCCGGCATCGTGGAAGGCCTGACTCATCACCTTTGGCTGCGGCACTTTGTCGTAGTTCCAGTTAAAGACGTAGCGCTTGCCGTTGATGGAGGTGTAACCCGACGAAAGCTGGAACGAGTCGCACGGAATGGCATGCTCTTCGCACAGACGAATAAAGTTCATCAACTGGTTTTGCGCGTCAGGTGCATCGGTGTAATGCATGGTCGAACCGCTGTAGCCCAGGCTCCACTTCGGCCCGAACAGGGTTTTCCCCGTCAGGCGGACAAAGGCTTTGGTGACATCCAGCGCCCGCGCGCCGGTAAACATGTAGTAATCGATGTCACCCGCTTCGGCCTGCCAGCGGCGATAGGCGGTGTGATAGTTATCGATTTCATTACCCAGATCTATCCAGCAACTGCTGAGGTTGTCGTAAAACAGGCCGTAGCTGATGTCATCCCGACGGGTCAGCGTGAAGGGGATGTGTTTGTACAGCGGATCGGTGCTGACCGCGTTGTACCCCATGGCGTCGAGGTTGCGCATTTCATAGCGCTGCCCGGTACGCTGCAAATTACCCGCTTTCTCTCCAAGCCCGTAGAAGCGTTCCTCTTTTTTGCGGCTGAGATAATGCGCGACACCATCACCGTGTGCATTGATCAGATAGGCGCTGGTAGGTCTGTCTTCGGCCAGCCACTGCCACTCTCCGGCATCATTACGGTAGTGCCACTCCAGCCAAAGAGGCTGGTGGACGGTCACCCGCAGTTGATCGGTGGCAATCGTCAGTTGCTGAGGATGCTGCTTCAGTGTCCAGGCCGGACAGGAAAAACCGCTTAAATCCTCACGGTCGCGTCCTTCCCAGGGCACATCCTGCGCAGGTGCAATGCTCCAGGTTCTGTTCAGTGCCAGCTCCCCTTTACGTTTTAGCAGCACACGGAACAGAGTGTTTTCCAGCACATAGAGGCACAACGTGTGTTGTCCGTCGACGCACAGCTCAACGTGGTGAGCGGCCTGGTTTTGCAGCGTCCAGTTTTTCAAGATTTTCATAGCAGATATCCATTATCAGGCGCGTTTTGCGCGACGTTCAGCAATAAATGACACCAGGAAAATGGCCCCGATGAGGTCAAAGAAGCCCATGGCGATAAACAGCGGGTTGAAGCCAATTTTGTCGGCGGTAACGCCAATCAGCAGTGAGAAGAGGAAGCTGGCGATCCACGCCGCTGAGCCGCGCATGCCGTTGACGGTCGCCATCTGGCCTTTATCAAAAGATTCCACCACCAGCGCGCTGAGCATGCAGGAGATAATCTGATGACCAAATCCGCCAATCGAAATCAAGGCAATGGTGATGTACGGGTCACGGGTGAGGGCGACAACGCCTAGCGAGATCATCAGGAAAGCACCGGTCACCGAACTTGCCACCACCGAGTTCACCCGGGAGCAACCAAACCAGCGCACATACAGTTTGGTGAGATAACCGCTGGCGACGCTACCCAGGTCTGCGGCCAGGAACGGCAGCCAGGCAAACATGGCAATCTGTTTCAGGTCCATGCCGTGCTCTTTCGCCAGGTATAACGGTACCCAGAAGCTCAGCACCGCCCATGCCGGTTCAGCCATAAATGCCGGGATGGCAATGCCGTAGAAGCGCTTGTTTTTTGAGACTGTCTTCAGGGCCGTCAGGAAGGGCAGTTTCACCGCCGGTGGCTCGTTGTCCTGATTGATAAAGGCCAGCTCGTCTTTGCTCAGATTCGGGTGCTTATCCGGGTTGTGGTAAAACGCCCACCACAGCAGTACCCACACCAGGGCGAGGAAGCCGGTAAACATAAAGGCACCCTGCCAGCCAAAAGAAGCATGGGCAAAATAGATGATGGGTGGGGCGAGCATGGCACCAATAGAGAAGCCTACGCCTGCCCAGCCGGCGGCGACAGGGCGTTCAGATTTCGGGAACCACTCTCCCAGCGTTTTGGCGTTGGCAGGCGTGGCTGCCGCTTCGGAGGCCCCCATGGTGAAGCGTAAAATAGCCAGTTGCAGCCAGCTTCCGGCTCCGGCATGGGCAATACAGGCGATGGCCCAGATTGTTGCGCAGACCATAAAGCCTATTTTCAGGCCGATCACATCAATCAACCATCCGCAAAGCGGCTGGAAGAGGGTATAGGCTAACTGGAAGGCACCGACTATCCAGGAGTACTGTTCGGTGGTAATCCCCATACTGGTTTTCAGCTCCGGGGCGAGGATGCCGAGAGAGTTGCGGGTGATGTAGTTCACCGTTACCCCCAGTAAAAACAGGACCAGCACCCACCAGCGTAAGTTTTTGACGATTCGGCGGCTTTTGGTTGCCACCCCTTCTGTATTGTTGATTCCCTGGCTCATTCTTTTCTCCGCACACCGTTCTGTAGGGAAGTCGTGGCGGCCATTAGTGATTTGTTATACCGAAATGGCTCGCGTGGGGATTTTTTGTCTTTCAGGCCTTAACTTTTCATACAACTAGTATGGAAGTTGTACGACACATTTACGGTAGGGGAGAAAAACGGGTCGCCATAGCGGATTTTGTGCAAGGATTCTCATCAACGCTCTGCATTTTTGGGCATTATCATTTCTGAGTGAGTATTCATGGCGGTTATGTCTCATGAAAGTTTTCCCACGGTGGAAACGGAGCAAGATCACAGAATGGATAAAAAGCTAAATATTGCCGAAATTGCCCGACGTACTAATCTGTCGACCAGCACGGTTTCCCGGGTGCTGGCCGGTAAGGCGAACACCAGCGAAGCTGCCCGTAATCAGGTGCTGACCTGTGCCCGTGATATGGGGGTGATGGAGGGGATGGCGGCAGGTCGCCTGTTGCTCAACAATCTGGTGGTTTTTGCCCCGCAGAGGGCGTTCGATGAGCGCTCGGATATCTTCTATTACCGCGTCATTCAGAGCATCAGTAAAGCGCTGGATTCCCATGAGGTGCGGCTGCGTTACTGCGCACTGGAAGAGCTCGACAGCGATGCCAATCTCTTCATTGAGCGCATGAATTTACCGGAGACCCAGGCGGCGATCCTGCTGGGTATCGACGATCCCCATATTCATGATCTGGCGGCAGATTTTGGCAAACCCTGCGTGCTGATCAACTGTCGGGATAAACGCATGCGTTTACCCTCGGTGGCACCGGATCACCGGGCGATCGGTGAATTTGCGGCGGACTACCTGTTTGATCTGGGCCATCGTGACGTGGTGACGGTGATGTGCCTGCGTCGTTACACCATGGATCTCCGCCTGGCGGGGATCAAGGCGGCCTGGCAGCAGCGGAACCAGCGTTTTCTGAGCAAGCGGGATCTGATCATCGTGCCCAGCTTTGCCTCCAGACAAGCGGAAGAGCAGGTAGGGGCATGGCTGGATGCGTCGGCCCATAAATCGCCGCCGACGGCGTTTCTGGTGGGGAGCGATTTTATGGCTGAAGGGACGGTGCGCGCCCTGCAACAACGTGGTTTGCGCGTGCCGCAGGATGTGTCAGTGATGAGCATTGATGCCTTCAATCTTGCCGCCATCCAGGATGTACCCCTGACGGCGGTGCATGTGCCGCGTGATGAGTTAGGGAGTGAAGCCGTGCAGTTGTTACAACAACGGTTGATTCGCCCTAAGGCGCCCGTGGGATCGTTACTGCTTAATGGGACGCTGGTGGTGCGTGAATCAGTACGGCGGATACGCCCGGGAATGCGACGTTCCGCCGTGGAAAGCGAGGGGTTATATGACGTTTAGCGCATCATCCCCAGCGCCCGTTTACCGTAATCATTCAGGTCAGCGACGGTGAAACGGCTCTGCCAGCTGGCCTCATAATCTTCACGCGGGAAGTCGCCGGGTGACGCACCGTTCTCGAGGGCAACTTTCACTTTGCGCGCGTAGGCGAGGTTTTTCTCGCACATAGGCGCAGCGGGAATGTACATCACGTTGCCCCAACCCTGCTGATCGTTGACCGGGGCGACCGAGTGAATGACATCGCAATGCCACCAGACGGAATCGCCCGCTTCCAGCGCCGGAATCGAAGTTAATGCCTCAATCAGCAGCGGGTGCCACATCTGCGAAATCGGCAACACGCGACCCGGTGCCACGCCGCAAAGCTCATCTTCCGGCACGTCGTCAAGCAGCGGACGCAGCAGAACATAGGCCATCGCTTCCGGAATCGGCACCACGTGCAGCAGACCCTGACCTGGGATCATATCAGAGAGCGCCGTCCAGCCCTGGAAGGTGCGGAATACCGAGCATTTGGTGGTGTTATCTACCGTGTACTCTTCCACTTCGGTGCGGTGGGCCGCGTTCCACGGATCGTATTCGTCCACGTTGCCATTAAAGACACTGGCAAACACGCGTTGATAAGCGGGTAAGAGCCAACGCTCCAGCGCGCCGGAATCGGTGTGTGCACCCAGACCTTTCGAGGTGGTTCCCGGCGGGCGACGACGAATGCGATCCGGGTAGATGACGCTCACATCCGGATCGAACCACTGCGTGCCTTCACTCTCAAAGCGCCACAGGCGGTTAAGGAAAGATTGCACGGACGCCATTTCATTGCTCTGGCGTGCCTGCATTTGCGCCTGCGACCAGTAAATTGGATAGATTTCAGGACGTGAAGCGTCCAGGGTGCCAAAGAAGCTGTCGCCTGGCCCTTTATAGACGTCGTCAAAATGGTTTTGATCCAGGTAGGCCATCATGTCCTGATCCCAGCCCAACGCCTTTTCACGGGGGAAATGGCCTTTAATCACCGCACAGCCCCGGCGCTTGACCGCAGAGCGTTGCGCCTCGGTGATGTTACCTGCGGCCAGGTCTGCATAAGGAATCACCGGCCAGATGGCTTCGCCGTTGGCTTTCAGGGCATTGATTTCTGCCACCCGCTCCTGGATGCGCGCATGAAGGGCGTCGAACACCGCCTGCACATCGCCAATCTGCTGGCGTAATGCCTGCTTCATATGGCGAATCGCTTCTTTGTGGTCGACGGGTAAGATTTCGCTGGTGAACGTCATAATGGCCTCGCAATCTTTCATTCGAAAGTGATTAAACTTACATATGGTAATTTAAGTTAAAAATAAGTTAATGCAAGTTTAAAAAGTTGATGCTGAGCACAAAGCTGAAAAGAAGTACACGGGAGAGCAAAAGGGGGAGTGAAGGCTGAGGGAAAACAGGCCGGAGCAGCAGCTCCGGCAGGTCGGTCAGTTAAACGGTGTGGTGCCGTCAAGAACAGCCTGAATCACGTTCAGTGCGCCCTGGTGGTTGTTGTCATCAGTACGGTGACGGGCGATTGCTTTAATGGCTTCTCCGGCATTGCCCATGGCAAAGGAGAAATCGGTCATGCGCAGCATTTCTGCATCGTTGCCGCTGTCACCAATGGTCACACACTCTTTGGGCGTGAGATGCCAGCGTTTAAGCAGACGGGTAATCCCGTTGGCTTTGTGCAGGCCCGGGATGATGAGATCCACAAAGCCAAAACCGCTGGTCACCGGCTTCATGATGCCGTCCAGTGAAACATGGAGCTTGTCGATAAGCTGCGGAATCTCGCTGTCTGGCAAATTCAGTGAGAATTTAAACAGCGTGTCATCAATCTGGTGATAATCACTGACGCGTTGCAGGCGATGATAGTGTTTCGACATCAGTTGTACGAATGCATCCGGCGCATTCTCACTGACGTAGGCGCTGTTCAGACCGCAGGCCACAAAGTTGAGCCCCTTGTCTTTGAGCAGTTCGCCGATCACCACCTGGGCTTCGTGACGGGTGAGTTCCCCGTGAAAAAGTTGCTGACCGTGCTCGTACACCAGCGCACCGTTTTCAGCCACAAAGGAGATCTTTTCCTTGAGCTCAGGGAAGAAGGAGATGAGCTGGTAATACTGATTGCCGCTGGCGACGACAAATTCGATATCACGCTCTTTAAGCTGGGTGAACTGGGTCATAAAACGATCGCGGTCATACTGCTTGGCGTCGTCAAGAAAAGTTCCGTCCATATCTGTGACGATAACTTTCACGGTCATACATAGGCTCCTGGAATATGTTTCTCCAGTAACATTGTAATAACAGTGTGACCTGCAGCACAAATTTATTTCGAATGAAAGTAGGGTTTCACATATGTGCAGTGAATTATTTGCCTGAGCGGCCTTTCTCCCTCTCCACGTGGGAGAGGGCAGAGGTGAGGGCATCAGAGTGCAGAGGAGCCCAGCGTTACAGCGTATGCTCAGTACGGGCGATAATATCGTCCTGCGCATCCGGTGACAGCGCGGTGAAGAACGCGGAATATCCTGCTACACGCACCACCAGGTCGCGATACTGATCCGGGTGTTTTTTCGCTTCCACCAACGTCTCACGCGAAACGATGTTGTACTGGATATGCCACCCTTTGTGATCCTCAAAGAAAGTGCGCAGCAACAGCATCAGTTTTTCGCGGTCGCTGTCATTCTCAAGCGTTGCCGGGTTCAGTTTCTGGTTGAGCAGCACCCCACCCAGGATGGAACCGGTCGGTAATTTACCCACGGAGCCAATCACCGCTGTCGGGCCGAGGTGATCCGTTCCCGAGGCCGGGCTTGCACCTTCAGCCAGCGGCGTCTTCGCTCTGCGCCCGTCCGGTGTTGCCATCGTGGCTGCGCCGAAGGGCACATTGGCTGAAATGGATGACGTCCCGGCGTAATAAGTGCCGCCAATCGGGCCGCGACCGTAGCGCGGGTTGCGGTAATTTTTCAGCTCATCAATGTAGGTCTGATAAGCACGCGCCAGCAGGTTGTCCACACTGTCATCGTCATTACCGTACTTTGGTGCGCCGTTGATTAAGCGCTGACGCAGCTGTTCGTGGGTGAGTCCTTCAAAGTCTGCGGCCAGGGCTTCTGCCAGCTGTTTCTGACCAATGGCACCTTGCTCGAAGACCAGTTTTTTCACGGCCGCAAGACCGTTACCCAGATTGGCAATCCCCACCTGCAGGCCGGAAACCCAATCGTATTTCGCGCCGCCTTGCTTGATGCTTTTCGCCCGCTCAATACAGTCATCCACCAGCGCTGAACACAGAATGTCGTGCACGTTCTCTTCCAGCATGGTGTCGACAACATACTCAATCTCAATGGATTTTCGGGTGTAATAGCGAATCTGGGTGTCCCAGTCGGCAAGCATCTCATCAAACCCGGCGAAGTTACCTTTTGACAGGGCATGCTCTTGTGGCAGGAAGATTTTACCGCTGGTCGCATCGCGGCCACTTTCCATCGCCGCCAGCATTACGCGGGCGAAGTTGATGAAGCTCATGCCGGTGCAACGGTAGCCCCATTTGCCGCCGACGGCGGTTTCGATGCAGCCAATCGCCGCATAGTCATAGGCATCCTGCGGTTCAATGCCGAGTTTAATAAACTCAGGAATGACGATTTCATCGTTGTTAAACGCGGGCATACCAAAGCCGCAGCGGATCACCTGCACACAGGCGTCAAGGAAGTCGTTGCTCATTCCCGCATGGTAGCGAACGCTGAGGTTCGGCTGCGTTGAGCGAAGGCGGCCACAGGATTCGAGAATCGCATACGAAAGCGGATTCACCGCATCCATCGCTTTGCCGTTGACCAGATGCTGCCCGCCGATGGTCACGTTCTGGTACAGCGGACTGCCTGCGGAGGCTTTGGAATGCGAACCGGAGCGGATTTTGTTCACTTCCAGCAGCTTGAGCCAGCAGCCGTGCAGCATCTCAATGGCCTGCTCACGTTCAAGCGACTGATTCAGTTCCACATCGCGGCGATAGAACGGATAGAGATACTGATCCATACGTCCGAAGGAGACCGAGTGTCCGTTAGACTCAATCTGCAAAATCAGCTGAATGAAATAGCACAGCTGCAGTGCCTGCCAGAAGGTTTTTGGCGGCTCATGGGCAATGACATCGCAGTTTTCTGCGATAGCTAACAGTTCATCGCGACGGCTTTCGCGGGTTTCAGCGCTGGCCATCTGGCGTGCCAGGTCAGCGAAACGTTCGATATGCAGGCTAACCGCATCCAGTACGATATCAATCGCTTTCAGGAACTGTTCGCCGTGTAAATCTTCCAGCACGGTCAAATTAATGCGCGAACGGCGCTCGTCCACTTTGTGGCGCAGGCCATCGAGCCCTTTTTCCAGCAGCAGCGGGAAATTGACCGCCAGGTGGGCGTCACCCGAGGTCATATTGCCTTCGGCCTTGATGATGCCGGTTTCCAGTAACGCTTTTTGCTCATCGGTGAACATGCCGTAGCAGCGATCCTGCACCGTCTGACCGCGCCACCACGGGCAGATTTCGTGCAGCACGCGTTTATTCTCTTCGCTTACCGCGAAGCCTGCTCCTGGGCGATCGGCCAGGTCATCAATCTCTTTTTCAATCCATGAAACGGTGTATTCCGGGAAGATAGGGGCCGCACGCACTTCACTTGCCTGGTTGCCGACGATCAGTTCATCGTGTTTGATCCAGATGGTGCGGGCAGCCAGATGGTGTGCCAGCGCCAGCGCACGACGCACCGGAATCGGTTTGTCCATATGTGCACGATACATCTCGGTGTAGTGCCGCGCACGCTCGGTACAGACCGGCGGCTTAACAATGTGCACCAGTGCGTTTTTGTGCGCTTTGATGCGTTCGGTCAGGGTGGTCAGTTGCAGGGTAGTCATAGCGTTATCCTCGTAATGTGGAGGTGAGTCCTTTCTGGCGGGCGTAATCCTGGGCAAAAGCCAGTAACGCAGGCGCATCAAGCGGCTTATCCGGAGCGGTATAGGGCTGATTAAGCAGGGTGTATTTGTTCATACCCAGCGTGTGATACGGCAAGAAATGGATTTCGCGGACGTTGAGTTCGTCAGCGGCGAAACGTGTGATGTCGGTAATCGATTGTTCGTCAGCGTTAAAGCCGGGAATCAGTGGCACGCGAATGGTCATCTGCTTACCGGCCTGCGCCAGGCGTTTAAGGTTATCCAGTACACGTTTGGCGCTGCCATCAGTCCACTGTTTAAAGGCTTTACTGTCGACGTGTTTAAGGTCCGCCAGGAACAGATCCACATACGGCAGCGACGGTTCAATGTAGTGCCAGGGCACATGCAGACAGGTTTCAACGGCGGTGTGAATGCCCTGATCGTGGCTGGCTTTGAACAGCGATAAGGTCAGATCCGGGTGCATAAAAGGTTCGCCACCGGAGAGGGTAATACCGCCGCCGCTGCGGGTATAGAAGGGTTTATCGCGCAGCACTGTCGCCATAATTTCATCGACGGACTGGGTTTCGCCACAGACGGTCAGTGCCTGGGTCGGACAGCAGGTAGTGAGGGCATCCAAATCATTTTCGTTCAGCTTGTCGCGCTGAATCAGCAGGTCGTTGAGGGCGCGGGTAATCGCCGTTGGGGCGGCCTGTTGACAGAGATCGCAACCTTCCAGGCACAGGCGGGCATCAAACAGCACTTCACGATCGCGTGCCCGGCTTTCCGGGTTCTGGCACCAGCGGCAGCTCAGTGAGCAGCCTTTCAGGAACACCACGGTGCGAATACCAGGGCCATCGTGGGTGGAGTAGCGCTGAATATTGAAAATCATAAGTTACCCTCATATTGCGTATGAAGATTAAATGACTTTCGAATGAAAGTTTATTTGATAAAGGTCAACTCCAGAGCAGGTTGTGCCAGGGCAGGGTTAAAGCGTGTGGGAGGTCACATTTTGAAAGGAGAGGTGAGGGGGAAGATGTGCACTCTCATTCTAACCCCCCGCTCTTGCTAATCCCCGCACACCTCACAGCCGGGATTGCGCATCAGCTTCATTTCTCTGAACTGGCAGGTCATGGCATCGTACATAACGATTTTGCCCGACGCCGGGGTGCCGAAGTGGGTGAGCACTTTGATGGCCTCCATGGCCTGCAACGAACCGATGACCGCCACCAGAGGGGCCATCACGCCCGCTTCCACGCAGGTTAGCGCATTCTCGCCAAACAGGCGGCTCAGGCAGCGGTAGCAGGGTTCGCCTTCGCCCCAGGTGAAGACGCTGATTTGCCCTTCCATGCGGATAGCGGCCCCGGAAACCAGCGGGATTTTGTGGGCAAAGCAACCGGCATTGAGCTGATTGCGGATGGTCACGTTATCGGTGCAATCCAGCACCAGGTCGTGCGCAGCAATCTGCGCAAACAGCGCGGGCTCATCGAGCAGCGCGTTGAGGGTGGCGAGCTGAACGAGGGGGTTGATGCGAGCCAGACTTTCCTTCGCCGATGTCACTTTCGGTTGCCCAATTGTGGCGTCGCTGTGCAACGTCTGGCGCTGCAAATTGGAGAGAGCCACGGTGTCAAAATCCAGCAGCGTCATCTGGCCTACGCCAGCGGCCGCAAGGTATTGCGCCGCCGCACAGCCAAGACCACCTAAGCCGACCACCAGCACGCGAGAGGCTTTCAGCCGCTCCTGACCATCAAAATCAAACCCACGCAGGATAATCTGCCGGTTGTAGCGCAACATCTCTGCATCGCTCAGCTCTTCCACGTTCTAACCTCCGAACAGATGGTTAAAGGTCTCAACCTCAACCCACTCACCCGCCTCAACATGACCGCGTTCGCGTTCCAGTACCACGAAGCAGTTACCCAGACTGAACGAACTGAAGATGTGCGAGCCCTGCGGTCCAGTGGTACGTACCACCAGTTCGCCATTTTCATCACGGCTGAGCACGCCACGCTGGAAATCAAGACGTCCTGGCGTCTTCTTCAGCCGCGTGGCAGCGCGAGCGCGCAGACGCAGTGGCAGCGGGCTTTCGGTATTACCGCTCAGTTTTGCCAGCAATGGCTGTACCAGTTGATAGAAGGTGAGAGCAGCAGACACCGGATTACCCGGCAGGCCGCAGAACCAGCTATTTTGCAGGCGACCAAAGGCAAACGGTTTGCCCGGTTTGATGGCCAGTTTCCAGAAGGTGATTTCACCCAGCTCATCGAGCATCGCTTTGGTGTAATCTGCTTCACCCACCGAGACGCCGCCGGAGCTTAGCACTACGTCAGCCTGCTGGTCGGCCGCAATAAAGGTCTCGCGCAGCAGTGCCGGGTCATCACGGATGATGCCCAGGTTAATGACCTCGCAGCCCAGCTGTTCGAGCATCAGATGCACCGCCAGACGGTTGGTGTCATAGATTTGCCCGTCAGCCAGCGGTTGCCCCGGAAGCTGCAACTCATCACCGGTCGAGAACAGAGCGACGCGAATTTTGCGCACCACTTTCACTTCAGGAATGCCCAGCGAGGCCAGCACCGGCAGCTCTGCGGCGGTTAGTTTGGTACCTGGAGTGAACACGACGGCGCCGGCGCGAATGTCTTCGCCGAGATAGCGAATGTTCTGCCCGGCACGGACGTTGGCGGTAAAACGCACACCCGTATCCGTTACGTCAGTCTCTTCCTGCATCACCACCGCTTCACAGCCAGATGGAACTGGCGCGCCGGTCATGATGCGCACGCAGGTGCCCGTTGGCCACTCGCCGTTAAAAGGCTGCCCGGCAAACGCTTTACCCGCGACGGGCAGCGGTTCACCGCTGTCGATGTCCGCCATGCGTACCGCGTAACCGTCCATCGCGGCGTTATCAAAACCCGGCACATTCAGCGGAGAAATTACATCCTGCGCAACGACACGACCAAAACAGGCCAGCAGCGGCAGCGTTTCACTTTGTTCAAGTGGGGTGATGGCCAACAGCATTTGAGCCATAGCCGAATCGAGTGGGATCAGGCCCGCAGTATGTTCCATGAGTGCGCTCCAGTAAGACATAGGAAAGTGGGCATTATGGCAGAAAATGCCCTCTCGCTGCATGTACTCCTCCCGGACGAGAGTTCGAAGCCTGCTTTACATCGCTGTAACGTCTTTCTATATTCAAAAATTGTATGAAGTTGTGATGACGATAATGATATTTATAGAAAAAGCAGCAAGCTACCTGACCTGGCGATGAAAAAATGACCAAAGCAGTAATTGCGATACACGGTGGTGCAGGGGCGATTACCCGCGCACAGCTTAGTCCGGAGCAAGAGCGACGCTACATTGAGGCGCTCTCTATCATCGTTGAAAAGGGTCAACGTATGCTTGAGTCGGGTGAGAGCGCGTTGGACGTGGTGACCGAAGCGGTCCGTCAGCTGGAAGAGTGCCCACTGTTTAACGCGGGGATTGGGGCAGTCTTCACCCGTGATGAAACCCATGAGCTCGATGCCTGCATCATGGACGGCGAGTCGTTGCTGGCGGGTGCAGTGGCGGGTGTTAGCCGTGTGCGTAACCCGATTCTTGCTGCCCGATGTGTAATGGAACGCAGCCCACACGTCCTGCTGGTGGGGGAAGGGGCAGAAAAATTTGTTTTTGCTGAGGGTATGGAGCCCGTTTCTCCCGAGATTTTCTCCACGCAGGAGCGTTATCAGCAATTGCTGGAGGCCAGGGCGAGCGGTGAGATGCGCCTGGATCATGGTACTGCGCCGCTGGATGAAAGCAAAAAGTTTGGCACCGTTGGCGCGGTAGCGCTCGATAAACAGGGCAACCTGGCGGCAGCGACGTCTACCGGGGGCATGACCAATAAGTTACCCGGACGCGTCGGCGACAGTCCTTTGCCCGGTGCGGGTTGCTATGCAAATAACGCCAACGTCGCGGTCTCCTGTACCGGGACGGGGGAGGTCTTTATTCGTACGCTGGCCGCCTATGATATCGCGGCGCTGATGGATTACGGTGGACTGAGTCTGCATGAAGCCTGCGAGGCGGTGGTGATGGAAAAACTCCCGGCGCTGGGTGGAAGTGGTGGCCTTATCGCGGTGGATCGCGAAGGTAACGTGGCGCTGCCTTTTAACAGTGAAGGGATGTACCGGGCATGGGGTTATGCAGGAGATGCGCCGAGCGTCGGTATTTATCGTGAATAAGAGGAGCACTATGTCGCAAGGATCCGAAGCTGGGGGGCAAGATGTCCTCGACGTCAGCAATCTGAATGTTGAGTTCCGCCAGGAAAAACAGCTTACCCAGGCTGTGCGCAATCTCTCGTTTACGCTGAAACGGGGTGAAACGCTGGCCATTGTCGGTGAGTCCGGTTCAGGGAAATCGGTGACCGCCATGTCACTGCTGCGCCTGCTGGAAACGTCGGGCGGAGAGGTTAGCTGCGACCATATGTTACTGACGCGTCGCAATGGTGAACGCGTCGATCTCTCGACGCTGAGTGCTTCCCGTCTGCATAGCGTGCGTGGTGCTGACATTGCGATGATTTTTCAGGAGCCGATGACCTCCCTGAACCCGGTTTTCCCGGTGGGAGAGCAAATTGCCGAGTCGATTCGCCTGCATCAGGGGCTGGATAAAGAGGCGGCACTGGCTGAAGCACGGCGCATGCTGGATCTGGTGCGTATCCCGGAATCACAGGCGATTTTATCGCGTTTTCCACACCAGCTTTCTGGTGGGATGCGCCAGCGCGTCATGATTGCGATGGCGCTTTCGTGTCGTCCGGCGGTACTGATTGCCGATGAACCGACAACCGCGCTGGATGTCACTATCCAGGCGCAGATTTTACAACTCATCGCCGTACTGCAAAAAGAGATGGCGATGGGGGTGATTTTCATCACTCATGATATGGGCGTGGTGGCCGATGTTGCCGATCGCGTGCTGGTTATGTATCAGGGCGAAGCGGTAGAGACCGGTACGGTGGAGCAGATTTTCAGCGTGCCACAGCACCCTTATACCCAGTCGTTGCTGGCAGCTGTTCCTCGTCTGGGGGCGATGAATGGTCGCGATCTGCCAAGACGCTTTCCGTTAATGACACCGCAAAATCCGCACGTCCACGAAGAAGAGACGGAGCAGGATACCGTCGTGCCCGGCGAACCTATTCTGCAGGTTCGCGATCTGGTGGCGCGCTTCCCTATTCGCAGTGGGATCCTGAACCGCGTGACCCGTGAAGTACATGCGGTCGAAGGCGTGAGCTTTGATCTGTGGCCGGGGGAGACGCTGTCACTGGTGGGGGAATCCGGCAGCGGCAAATCCACCACTGGGCGGGCGCTGCTTCGGTTGGTTGAAAGCCAGAGCGGGCAGATAACCTTTAAAGGTGAGCGCATCGATACCTTGCCTGCCAACAAGTTGCAGCCATTACGCCGCGATATTCAGTTCATTTTCCAGGATCCGTATGCGTCGCTCGACCCGCGTCAGACCGTCGGTTATTCGATTATGGAGCCGCTGCGGGTACATGGAATCATGAGCGAAGAAGAGGCTCAGCGCCGGGTACTATGGCTGCTTGAGCGGGTGGGGCTAAAACCCGAACATGCGTGGCGTTATCCTCATCAGTTTTCAGGCGGGCAGCGGCAACGTATCTGTATTGCCCGGGCGCTGGCGCTGAACCCGCGTGTGGTGGTTGCCGATGAGTCGGTCTCCGCACTTGATGTCTCCATTCGTGCCCAGATAATCAATCTGCTGCTGGATCTCCAGCGGGAAATGGGGATCGCCTTCTTGTTTATTTCCCATGATATGGCGGTCGTGGAACGCATCAGTCACCGGGTGGCGGTGATGTACCTTGGGCAGATTGTCGAGATTGGCCCACGCCGTTCGGTATTTGAAAATCCACAGCACCCGTACACGCGAAAACTGATGACGGCCGTACCTGTGGCCGACCCGTCTCACCACCGGGCGCAACGGGTTCTGCTGTCGGATGAGATACCCAGCAATATCCATAAACGCGGCGACACGGTCGAACGCGTGCAGTTACACAACGTTAGCGCCGGGCACTATGTCGCACGCACGACGCCCGGTAATACCCAATCCCGTTTTTGACAGACTCAGGCAGGGAAACTCAGGAGAACAACATGACACAATTCGTCTCACGTAAATGGCAGGTGGGGGTTGCTGTTGCAGCCGTGCTCACCGCCGCTCCGGCACTGGCTGCCAAAGATGTCGTGGTCGCCGTGGCGTCGAATTTCACCACCCTCGACCCGTATGATGCGAACGATACACTGTCTCAGGCGGTAGCGAAGTCCTTCTATCAGGGGCTGTTTGGCCTCGATAAAGACATGAAGTTGCAGAATGTGCTGGCAGAAAGCTACACGGTTTCGGACGACGGCCTGGTCTACACTATCAAGCTGCGTCAGGGGGTAAAATTCCAGGATGGCACCGACTTTAATGCAGAAGCCGTTAAGGTCAACCTCGACCGCGCCAGCAATGTCGACAACAAGCTCAAGCGCTATAACCTCTACAAAAACATTGCCAAAACCGATGCGGTTGACGCCTCGACGGTAAAAATCACACTTAAAGAACCGTTCTCGGCGTTTATCAATATTCTTGCCCACCCGGCAACAGCGATGATCTCACCGAAGGCGCTCGCGCAATACGGTAAAGAGATTGGTTTCCACCCGGTGGGGACAGGTCCGTATACCCTTGATACGTGGAACCAGACCGACTTCGTCAAAGTGAAGAAGAACCCGGGCTATTGGCAGAAAGGGTTGCCGAAGCTCGATTCCATCACCTGGCGTCCGGTCGTGGACAACAACACCCGTGCGGCAATGCTGCAAACGGGCGAAGCGCAATTTGCTTTCCCGATCCCCTACGAGCAGGCCGCTGTACTGGAGAAGAACAGCAAGCTGGAGCTGGTAGCGAGCCCGTCCATCATGCAACGCTACATCAGCATGAACGTCACGCAAAAGCCGTTTGATAACCCGAAAGTGCGTGAAGCCATTAACTACGCTATCAACCGTCAGGCTCTGGTGAAAGTGGCCTTTGCGGGTTATGCCACTCCGGCAACGGGCGTGGTGCCACCGTCACTGGCCTATGCCCAGAGCTACCCGGAATGGAAATACGACCCGGCAAAAGCGCGTGAACTGCTGAAAGAAGCGGGCTACCCGAACGGCTTCAGCACCACGCTGTGGTCTTCACATAACCACAGCACGGCGCAAAAAGTGCTGCAATTTACGCAGCAACAGCTGGCGCAGGTGGGTATTAAGGCACAGTTGACAGCGATGGATGCGGGTCAGCGTGCTGCCGAAGTGGAAGCGAAAGGGCAGAAAGAGAGCGGCGTGAGAATGTTCTACACCGGCTGGTCGGCGTCAACTGGTGAAGCCGACTGGGCGCTGTCACCGCTGTTCGCGTCACAGAACTGGCCGCCAACCCTGTTTAACACTGCGTTCTACAGCAATCCTCAGGTGGATAAGGACCTGGTGGATGCGCTAAAAACCACAAAAAGCGAAGAAAAAGCCCGTCTGTACAAAGACGCCCAGGATACTATCTGGAAAGAGTCTCCGTGGGTGCCTTTGGTTGTCGAGAAGCTGGTTTCCGCGCATAACAAGAACCTGACCGGGTTCTACATTATGCCTGACACCGGTTTTAGCTTCGACAATGCCGACCTGAAATAAAGAAACTCATGCCCACCGCCCGTGTGGCGGTGGGGTGAGGGAAAACAGACATGCTGAACTATGTTTTAAAACGCCTGCTGGGGCTTATCCCGACGCTACTGATTGTGGCGGTATTGGTGTTTTTATTTGTGCATCTTTTACCCGGCGATCCGGCGCGGCTGATTGCCGGACCGGAGGCTGACCAACAGGTGGTGAACCTGGTGCGTCAACAGCTTGGGCTGGACAGACCGTTATACGTGCAGTTCTGGCACTACATTACCAATGTCTTACAAGGTGATTTTGGCACCTCAATGGCGTCTCGCCGTCCGGTGGTTGATGAAATTGCCAGCCGTTTTTTCCCGACATTTTGGCTGACCATTGCCAGTATGACCTGGGCGATGCTGTTCGGTCTGGTGGCCGGTATTGCGGCGGCGGTGTGGCGTAATCGCTGGCCGGACAGGCTGGGCATGGCGCTGGCCGTCACTGGGATCTCCTTCCCGGCTTTCGCGCTGGGTATGCTGCTGATGCAGGTTTTCTCCGTCGAACTGGGCTGGTTGCCGACGGTCGGCGCAGACACCTGGTTGCACTATATTTTGCCGTCGATGACGCTCGGTGCGGCGGTGGCGGCGGTAATGGCACGCTTTACCCGCGCCTCTTTCGTCGATGTGCTGAATGAAGATTACATGCGTACCGCCCGCGCCAAAGGAGTCAGTGAACGCTGGGTTATCCTCAAACACGGATTGCGCAATGCGCTGATTCCGGTCATTACCATGATGGGGCTGCAGTTTGGTTTTTTACTTGGTGGATCGATAGTGGTCGAAAAGGTGTTCAACTGGCCGGGGCTGGGGCGCCTGCTGGTGGATTCCGTTGAGATGCGCGACTATCCGGTTATCCAGGCAGAGGTGCTGCTCTTCTCCCTGGAGTTTATTCTTATCAACTTAGTGGTGGATGTGCTTTACGCCGCCATTAACCCCGCAATCAGGTACAAGTAAGGATGCGACTGTTTAACTGGCGTCGACAGGCGATTTTAAATGCCCTGCCCGGAGTAAAACCGGGGCAGGTCAGAACTCCATGGCATGAATTCTGGCGGCGTTTTCGTCGTCAACCGGTGGCAATGACCGCCGGGCTTTTTGTGTTGATCCTGATCCTGCTGGCGGTAATTGCCCCCTGGATTGCCCCGTTTGATGCAGAAAACTATTTCGATTATGACCGTCTCAACGATGGGCCTTCGTTGGTGCACTGGTTTGGCGTGGATTCCCTGGGGCGCGATATCATGAGTCGTGTCCTGCTGGGGGCGCGAATTTCCCTCGCCGCAGGTGTATTTTCGGTGTTCATTGGTGCAGCGATTGGGACGGTACTCGGTCTGCTCGCCGGGTATTACGAAGGCTGGTGGGATCGCATTATTATGCGCATCTGCGACGTCCTGTTTGCCTTCCCCGGTATTCTGCTGGCGATTGCCGTGGTGGCGGTGATGGGTAGCGGCATGACCAACGTGATTATTGCGGTGGCCGTTTTCTCGGTCCCGGCCTTTGCTCGCCTGGTACGCGGCAACACGTTGGTGCTGAAACAACAAACCTTTGTTGAGTCAGCCCGCAGCATTGGGGCCAGCGATATGACCATTCTGTTTAGCCATATTCTTCCCGGGACGGTCTCGTCAATTGTGGTCTATTTCACGATGCGTATCGGTACGTCAATCATTTCAGCCGCCAGTCTGTCGTTCCTGGGCCTGGGGGCGCAACCGCCAACCCCGGAGTGGGGGGCAATGCTCAACGAGGCCCGTGCAGATATGGTGATTGCGCCTCATGTGGCGCTGTTCCCGTCACTGGCCATCTTCCTCACCGTGCTGGCGTTTAACCTGTTGGGCGATGGCCTGCGGGATGCGCTGGACCCGAAAATCAAAGGGTAATTAACGCCTCACTCAGGGCTTTGAGGAACACCGGAACCACCGGGTTCGGATTGGCTTTTGAGTACACGAGGAAGTTATGCGCCTGAATGTTCACCCCTTCTATATTCATAAAGGTCACGTTGGGCATGCCCAACGAGCGGGAAGAGGCGGGCACGATGGCGCACCCTAAGCCAGCATTGACCAGTCCCAGGATTGTGTGGGTTTGTGCGAGCTGATACTTATAGTCTGGCGTGATGTCGTTAAAGACAAACAGGTCGGTTATGCGATCGTAAAAATGGCGCGCTTCGTTGGGGCTATAGAGGAAAAAAGGTTCGTTGTTAAACGCACTAAGAGGTATTTTTCGCTTACGCGCCAGTGGATGCTCTGAGTGAAATGCGCCGACAAAGGTCTCCCCTTGCAGAGGCTGGTACGCCAGCAGTGGATTTGGTGGGACATGGCGCACAAAACCAATATCAAGACTGTTGTTTTCAATCGCGCTTATTTGTTTATGCGATACCAGTTCTTGTAACTGAAAAGTGACCCCCGGCAATTTTATCGCCAGTTCTTTTAACAACTGGGGAATAAAATTCCACGAAAATACTGCCGTAAAGCCTAATGAAAGCGAGCCGGTTTCACCGGTGGCGCGTTGCTGTACAGAGGTTTCCAGCCTGTCCGCTAATTTAAGAATTAATCGCGCTTCAGTCAGTAGGTGCTGACCCATGTGAGTGAGCTGCACATGCCTGTTATTCCTGTCAAATAAGGAACCGCCCAGACTTTTTTCCAGTAACTGAATCTGGCGACTAAGCGGCGGTTGGGTCATGTGCAAACGGGCGGCAGCGCGGCCAAAATTCAGTTCTTCAGCAACGGCAATAAAACAGCGAAGTTGGTGCAAATCCATAATTCAATTCTTATATTAATGAATACCGGATTTATATTAGACATGAATTATTGCGCTGTCCATCATCGAATTAATTACTCTCGAAAGGCCAGTGAAATGAAAAATAAAATCGACCAACAAAAAACTCACATTTTATTAACTCAGGCGGTGCCGGGACCGATTGATGAAATATTGCTGCGAGATTATCACGTCCATCGTCTTTATGAAGCCAGTGAGCCGAAACAGATGCTGGCAGATATTGGCAACATCATTGAAGGCGTGGTCACTGGTGGGGCAAAAGGGCTGTCACGCGAAATAATGACATGCCTGCCTGCACTGAAAATCGTCGCTGTAAGCGGTATTGGCACTGACGCCGTTGACCTGGTGTATGCCGCTGAACGCGGCATATTCGTCACCACCACACCGGGCGTGCTAACGGACGATGTGGCGGACATGGCGCTGGGGCTGATGATCGCCACACTCCGCCAGATGAGCGAAGGCGAACAGGTGGTCCGTACCGGGCGCTGGCCACAAACTAACCTGCCACTGGCACGCAAAGTCAGCGGCACCACCGTGGGCATTATCGGCATGGGTCGTGTCGGTCAGGCTATCGCGCAACGTGTGGCCGCCTTCAACACGAAAATCCTCTACACCGATCTGGGTGCCATTGCCGCACTCGATTACACCTTTGTCTCTGACATCCACGTGCTGGCACAGGAAGTCGACGTGCTGATTCTTGCCGCCTCTGCCGACAGCGGCAAGGTCATCATTAGTCAGTCGGTGCTGGAAGCGCTTGGGCCGCAGGGGTATTTCATCAACGTCGCTCGCGGCAAGCTGGTGGATGAGCACGCACTGCTCGACGCCTTAACGGAAAAGCGTATTGCCGGAGCCGGTCTGGACGTGTTTGCCCACGAGCCGCATGTGCCGGAAGGTTTCTATACGCTCAACAACGTGACGCTGCAGCCGCACCGTGCCAGCGCCACCGTCCAGACGCGTCTGGAGATGGGGGCGATTGTGCTGGAAAACCTGGCCGCCTGTTTTAGCGGTCAGTTGCCACCACATCGCGTGTAACACCGTGACGCCATGTACCCTACAAAAACAACAGTGAGTAAATCATGAGCAAACAAATGGACGTCTCTCTGGAGCAAATCAAACGCGTCGGGCACCACCGTTATTGGGTGCTGAGCCTGATTTTTATCATCACCGTCATTAACTATGCCGACCGTGCCACCATGTCCATCGCCGGAACCACGGTGGTGAAAGAGTTGGGTCTGGATCCGATGATGCTGGGGATGATCTTCTCTGCCTTCGCCTGGGCTTATGCACTAGGGCAAATTCCCGGCGGCTGGTTGCTTGACCGCTTTGGCGCGAAGAAAGTGTATGGCACAAGCCTGGTATTGTGGTCGATATTTACCATGTTGCAAGGCACTGTCGGCTGGATGGGGCTGACGGGCAGCCTGGCGGCGATGACGCTGTTCCTGATGCGTTTCATGCTGGGCCTTGTTGAATCTCCGGCTTTCCCGGCTAACTCACGCATTGTCTCCAGTTGGTTCCCGACTCGCGAACGTGGACTGGCTTCGGCGCTGTTTAACTCGGGGCAGTACATGGCGGTTGTGGTGTTCACGCCGATCATGGCCTGGCTGACCCACGCGCTGGGCTGGGAGCACGTCTTCATCTGGATGGGCGGGCTGGGCCTGGTACTGGCAGCAGTCTGGTTTGCCTGGTACAAAGAGCCGCACAAAGACCCGCGTCTGACGGAAGAAGAAAAAACGCTGATGCGTGAGGGCGGGGCGCTGGTCGATCTCGACAGCGAAGGGGCGAAAAAGGGCAAAAAAACGTCGTTGCGTGATACTAAGTGCTTGTTCACCAACCGTAATTTGTGGGCCATTTACCTCGGCCAGTACTGCATCACGGCGTTGACCTACTTTTTCATTACCTGGTTCCCGATCTACCTGATTCAGGGGCGTGGCATGACGATTATGCAGGCCGGGTGGGTGGCTGCACTGCCCGCTATCTGTGGGTTCAGCGGAGGATTACTCGGTGGCTACCTTTCTGACTTCCTGATTAGCCGTGGTGTGCATCCTTCACGTGCCCGTAAAACGCCGTTTGTGCTCGGTATGGGGTTATCGACCATGCTGGTGTTTGCCAACTATGTCGACACCAACGCGGCGGTGATTGCGCTGATGGCAATGGCCTTCTTCGGTAAGGGATTTGCGGCAGTGGGCTGGGCGGTGTTGTCGGACGTAGCACCGAAGACCATGATTGGTCTGTGCGGTGGCGTGTTTAACGGAATTGGTAATATTGCCGGGATAGTCACACCACTGGTGATTGGTTATGTGGTGGCGGTGACTGGTTCGTTTAATAACGCATTGTGGTTTGTAGCAGCGCACGGGGTGCTGGCTGTTATCAGCTATCTGTTGATAGCGACCCGTTTTGAGCGTGTGGCGGAGTAGCAAAACAAAAACGCCGCCTGGTGACAGGCGGCGGCAGGATTAGACGCGGGTTCCCCACAGATCGTATTCGTCAGCGTTTTCAACTTTCACGCGGACGATATCGCCAGGTTTGACCTTTGTTTCGCCGTTCAGATAGACCGCACCGTCAATTTCTGGTGCATCCGCCATGCTACGGCCAATAGCACCTTCTTCGTCCACTTCATCGATGATGACCAGAATTTCGCGGCCCACTTTTTCCTGCAGGCGCTCAGCAGAAATTTTCTGTTGTAGCTGCATGAAGCGGTTCCAGCGTTCTTCTTTGATCTCTTCCGGTACCTGATCGGCCAGTTCGTTGGCGGTTGCGCCGTCAACCGGGCTGTATTTGAAGCAGCCCACGCGATCCAGACGGGCTTCGGTCAGGAAGTCGAGCAGCATCTGGAAATCTTCTTCGGTTTCACCCGGGAAGCCGACGATAAAGGTGGAGCGCAGAGTCAGTTCCGGGCAGATTTCACGCCACTGCTTGATGCGCGCCAGTTGGCGGTCTACAGAGCCTGGACGCTTCATCAATTTAAGGATGCGCGGGCTGGCGTGCTGCAGCGGGATGTCCAGATACGGCAGGATTTTGCCTTCTGCCATCAGCGGAATAACATCGTCAACGTGCGGGTACGGGTAGACGTAATGCAGACGCGTCCAGATGCCGAGCTTCGCCAGTTGCTCACACAGGCCAACCATGCTGGTTTTCACCGGCTCGCCGTTATGGAAGCCCATACGGTGCTTCACGTCGACGCCATAGGCGGAGGTGTCCTGAGATATCACCAGGATCTCTTTAACGCCTGCATCTACCAGACGTTTGGCTTCACCCAGCACGTCGCCAATCGGACGGCTGACCAGGTCACCACGCATGGACGGGATGATGCAGAAGGTGCAACGGTGGTTACAGCCTTCAGAAATTTTCAGGTAAGCGTAGTGGCGCGGGGTCAGCTTAACCCCTTGCTCCGGCACCAGGCTCAGGAACGGGTTGTGCTTTGGCTTCGGCACATAGTGGTGCACATGCTCAAGGACCTGCTCGTAGCTATGCGGACCGGTGATTTCCAGCACTTTCGGGTGAACTTCACGAATCTGATCGACTTTTGCACCCAGGCAGCCGGTGACGATAACTTTACCGTTTTCGGTAAGCGCTTCACCGATGGCTTCTAAAGACTCCTGCACGGCGCTATCGATAAAGCCACAGGTATTGACGATAACCATGTCAGCGTTGTCATAGCTTGGGACCACTTCATAGCCTTCCGTGCGCAGTTCAGTCAGGATGCGCTCAGAATCGACGAGGTTTTTTGGACAGCCGAGGGAGACAAAGCCGATTTTTGGCTGCGGGTTCACATTGCTCATAGTTCAAAAATTAATCAGTTATAGTATGTTCAGGGCACGGATTGTACAGTTATCGACGGGAGATTTATAGGAAATTGTCGGCTGGTCGGGTGAAAAAACGCGGCTGCCTGGCCTGCCTCGGCTTCGTTATATTTCGGGCAGTGAATGACAGCCAGTTATCAAAACTCATCAACCGTATCGCGGTCATTATTAATCACGTTAAACGCTAAACAGCCATCCTGAATGTCAAAAGTAATCGAGGTGTCGTACACATCCTCAATATTCATGTCCTGACATAAGTTAAAGATGAAATAGTTAATTTTGTAATACAGAACGTAGGTATTGCCCTGAAGGTGTTCAACCTTGCTGATAGCGAAATCGTTGAGCGAACGTGCATGTGGGCTGATAAATGTTAAATCCATATTTAAAACAGGGATAAATGCTGGATCCTGCCGATGTTGTTGCAGAAACTGACACAATTGAGTAGCGGATTCAGCGGGATGTTTATTAAGCGTAATGTCCAGAGGGAAGGTGTTCATAGGTACCCTTAGAATATGGTGGTTGCCCTTAACATAACATGGGGGTATCAGTTATTCATAAGCTGCTGAGGGGGTATTTTCGGGGTAGGGAGCAGGGCAGACTTCAATACCTCAAAAGGCTATTTCCCGTTATTCCAGAGATAACTGCCAACAAAGTCGTGGCCAAATGACAGGCAAAAAAAAAGCCGCTCGGACGGAACGGCGATATACAGCACAGGGAATTCTTTGGAAACATAATCATTTACGCGCTAAATGATAGCCTGCTAATCAATAGTTGTCAGTAATTGTTTGTGAAAAATATGATCCAATGATGTAGGTGTGATGTTGATCACGATTGGTTAAAAATAAGGCAGGTTGTTATTTGTACGATTTTAGTTAAGGGTGATGATAACGGTGTAACGTATCGTGCAATTGCATACCCCCATAAGCAAATTTGGATTTCATGCTGATGGGGTTTTTATTGCCTGCTGTCTGTTACGGCACGCCATTATTCCCGTGGCGTAAAAATGCTGGTCGCTGATTTAAACGCGCAAACCACGCCTCAAGCGCCGGGAATTCCGGGTGTTCGAACGGTGTCATCTTCCAACGGTTTACCGACAGTCCCAACACAACATCCGCAAGGCTAAAGCTGTCACCCGCCGCCCAGGCCTGGGTTTTTTCCAGTTGTTGATTCACAATCCCGATGCAGTGGTTCCACTCCTTAATGCCGGCCTCAATGGCCTGCTGATCGTTATAGGCCGGATTTTTACGCACCAGGGCCGGGAACACATAGCGCCAGGCGTTGTTAAATTCGGTCGCCTGCCAGTCCATCCAGTGCTCTACATTAGCGCACGCCTGCGCATCGACAGGGAGCAGATCGCTACGGCCCGCTTTACGCGCCAGATAGCGACAGATGGAGTTGGATTCCCAGAGCACAAAATCACCGTCAATCAGCACCGGCACCATCTCATTAGGGTTCATGGCCCGAAAGGCGTCAGTTTGCGTAGAGGCAAACCCGCTGCCGTAATCTTCCTGCTGATACTCAAGGCCTGCCTCTTCGCAGGTCCACAACACTTTTCGCACATTAATGGACGAGGTTTTTCCCAGAATTTTTATCATGATGGCAGGCGACTCTTTGCAGGATTAATCGTTTAAAAACAATACATCAGAAGCACTGGCATTGGCTACACGCTCGCAGGCACCAGCATGGTGCACTGCATGATTCTGGCTCACCAAAATAGTGAATTTTGAGAATCTAAAACCCATAACACCATGAATTTTACCTACAAATAACCTGGCACATCCCTTGCAGTAACGAGAGAGCAGTGCAACACACAATTTGATAAATAGCTGGCTAGGGTTCCGATTCGCGTGAGCGGATGTCTGGTCCAAGAGCTGGCGACCTCTGAGAGGTTACACGGCGGGACAAAAACCCGGGAGACAGCAGCACCAGTGGGTGTCGCGCTGCCCCTTATTTTGTACCACTCAGAGGTCAATGATGAAAAAAACGCCATTACTCCGCTCTCTTGTGCTGTCACTGGTCATGTTGACCACACTCCCCACCTTTGCTGCTGTGAAGAAAGAGTTCAATGTCTGCTGGACTATCTACGCAGGCTGGATGCCCTGGGGCACCATCAGCAACAGCAAAATCATTGATAAATGGGCTGACAAATACGGCATCAAAATCAATATCGTTCAGCTTAATGATTACATCGAATCCATTAACCAGTACACCGCCGGTCAGTTTGATGGCTGCACCATGACTAACATGGACGCGCTGACTATCCCGGCGGCGGGCGGCGTGGATACTACGGCGCTGATTGCTGGCAGCTACTCCGAAGGCAACGACGGCGTGGTCATGAAAGGTGAGGGCAAAACCCTCAAAGATCTGAAAGGGCAGAAAATTTACCTGCCTGAACTCTCCGTCTCCCACTACCTGCTGGTGCGTGGTCTGGAGAAAGCCGGTCTGGCGGAAAAAGATGTCACCGTGGTGAACACCTCCGATGCCGATATCGTCTCCGCTTTCGCCACGCCGAAAGTGCAGGCTGCCGTGGCCTGGAACCCGCAGCTTTCCGTTATCAAAGGGACGCCGAAAACCACTGAGGTCTTCAGCTCTTCTCAGGTGCCAGGTGAACTCATCGACATGATGGTAGTGAACACAGAGACCCTGAAAGATAACCCGGCGCTGGGTAAAGCCCTGACCGGCGCGTGGTACGAAATGATGGCCCAGATGAAAGAGCAGAATAAAGAGGCGCTGAGTGCAATGGCGGCGGCCTCCGGCACCGATCTGGCAGGCTATCAGGCGCAACTGAAAACCACCCATCTCTTCTACACTCCTGCCGACAACCTGGCGTTTATGACCTCCCCGGAATTGCCGAAGACCATGCAGCGCGTGGCGCAGTTCTCCTTCGATAAAGGGCTGCTGGGTGACGGTGCACAAAGTGCAGATTTCATTGGGATGGCTTTCCCGGGTAATGCAGCACTCGGCGATGCCAGCAACGTCAAACTGCGCTTTGACGATAGCTTCGTGAAGATGGCCGCCGACGGCAAGCTTTAACTGATTGACTGACGGGAAACGACGCCATGCGACATATTAACCGCCATCCGACCCGGGGCATGCGCTTTACGCTTGTCCTGCTGCCCTTCGTGATTCTGCTGGCAGCGTACTTTCTGGGATCGGCTGTACGACTTGAGGCTAACCCACAGGACAAACTCCTGCCCGGCATGCAGCAAATGCTGGACGCGATGTCGCGGATGGCCTTCAGCCCGGATAAACGCAGTGGCGATTATCTCTTCTGGATGGACACTCTGGTCAGTCTGGCACGCCTGCTGACCGGGCTGGCCATCGCCTCGCTGGTCGGGTTATGTATCGGTATAACCGCCGGGGTCTTCCCGATGTGGCGGGCCTCAGTGTCGCCGCTGATGACGGTGCTGTCGATGATCCCCCCTCTGGCGATTTTGCCGGTGCTGTTTATTGTTTTTGGCCTGGATGAACTCTCGAAAGTGATGCTCATTGTCATCGGCATTACCCCGATGCTGGCCCGTGATCTTGAACACCGCGCGAGGGAAATCCCGCCTGAAATTCTGATCAAGGCCCAGACGTTGGGGGCATCAAGCTGGACGCTGGTGCTGCGCGTGGTGCTGCCACAGCTGCTGTCCCGGTTGCTGACCTCATTGCGCCTGTTGCTCGGTTCGGCGTGGCTGTTCCTCATTTCAGCGGAGGCCATCTCTTCAACGGCGGGGCTGGGCTATCGCATCTTCCTGGTGCGCCGCTACATGGCGATGGACGTCATCATCCCCTACGTGGTGTGGATAACGTTACTGGCGTGGCTGATGGATTTGGGTCTGCGTCAACTTCACAAAACCTGTTTTCCCTGGGCGGAAGGAGGGAAGGCATGAGCTTTATCGACATCAACAATGTCTGGCAGGAGTACGGTTCGCACGTCGTGCTGGAGCGTCTCAATTTGCAGGTGAATGCCGGGGAATTTTGTTCAATGGTCGGGGCATCCGGCTGCGGAAAATCGACCTTCCTGCGTTTGCTGTTGGGGCAGGAAGCACCGAGTCGCGGCACGCTGTTACTGGATGGCAAAGCGCTACAGGCGGAGCCGGACAGAAGCCGTGGTGTGGTCTTCCAGCGTTACTCGGTCTTTCCGCACTTAAGTGTGCTGGATAACGTCACCATTGGTCTGGAGTTCCCACAGGCCCGCTTCCTCGGGCGCCTGTTTGGTGCCAGTAAACGTGAAGCGCGCGAGCGGGCGGTATGGATGCTGGAGAAAGTGGGCCTCGGGCAGGCGCTGGACAAATACCCGGCGCAGCTTTCCGGCGGCATGCAACAGCGGCTGGCCATCGCGCAGGCGTTCATTATGCAGCCACGCGTGCTGCTGCTGGATGAGCCCTTCGGTGCGCTGGACCCCGGTATTCGTAAAGACATGCATGCGCTGCTGCTTCAGCTATGGAGCGAAACCCGCATGACGGTCTTTATGGTTACCCACGACCTGTCTGAGGGCTTCAACCTGGGAACCCGATTGCTGGTGTTTGACAAGGTGCGCATTGACCCGCACGAACCCAATGCTTACGGCGCACGTATCACCTACGACATTCCGCTAAACGAAACGCGACTGGCTGAAATGACCGGTATCGCGCCAGATAACGTCTATGCGTTAAGGAATTAACATGATGACTTTATTAGATAAATCGGCCTCTGTTCTGCGAGAAGAGACCCTGCCTGGTGGCGGCAACCTCTCGTTTATTCTCAAGCGCGGGCAAATCCTGCGCATGACTGACATCGAAGGCGGGGCTAACGTCAGCCTGATGATGCTCAACCCGCACGAGAAGAGTGAGCGTCTGAATCTGCCGGACACCCTGAAAGGCCAGCACACGGCACGCCTGACCGCAGGCCACTGTTTTTACTCCGATATGGGACGTGTGTTGGCAGGCATCGTCGCTGACACCTGCGGCTGGCATGACCCGTTTGGCGGCGTGCTCAACGCTGCTGAAGTGAGCGAGAAATATGGTGAGGGTCGTTATCAGAGTCTGCGCAACGGCTTTTACCGTAACGGTGCCGACAACCTGCTGGTGGAGATGGGCAAATGGGATTTGAGCCTTGAAGACCTGCTGATGGTCGTCAACTTCTTTAGCAAAGTGACGGTAGCGGAAGACGGTGCGTTTACCTTCCACAGCGATTTCTCGCAACCGGGCAACTATGTGGAACTGTTTGCGCCGATGGACGTGCTGGTCGTGATGACGGCACTGCAACACCCGATGGATCCGGCAAGCGACTATGCGCCGCGCCCGGTGCAACTGACCTGGCGTCAGGCTGAAGATGAAAACGCCGCCATTGATGTGCTACTGACCCGTCCGGAAAACGAACGTGCGTTCACTAACACCCGCTTATTTGCTCTGTAAGGAGAGACATGATGAATGTATCGAGCCAGAAGCATCCCGATGAGGCCGTCTTTCGCCATGTAATCCCGGCGGGCGAACCCTATCTTTTTGAAGTGAAAAAAGGCCAGACCGTCCGTTTATTGGATCTGGAAGGTAATCAGGCCGTTGATACCCTGTTTTATAACGCTGATCAGTCACGGGAGCGCTACGATCCGCAGCGTACCTTACGCCGCCAGGGGAACGCCTACCTGACCACCGGCAGCGTGCTGTACTCCAACCTGGGCAACCCACTGCTGACTATTGTGGCGGATACCTGTGGTCGCCACGACACCCTCGGCGGTGCCTGCGCCCAGGAGAGTAACACCGTGCGCTATGCGCTGGATAAACGTCAGATGCATAGCTGTCGCGATAACTTCCTCTGCGCCTGTCTGCACGATGGCCGACTGCACAAACGGGATATTGGGGCCAACATCAACTTCTTTATGAATGTCCCGGTGACGCCACAAGGTGGGCTGACCTTTGAAGACGGTATTTCCGCGCCCGGTAAGTACGTGGAGTTACGTGCTGAATGTAACGTCATTGTGCTGATCTCCAACTGCCCGCAGCTCAACAACCCCTGCAATGGCTGGAACCCAACGCCTGCGGAGGTGCTGGTATGGAACTAACACGCTGGGCGCGCTTACGTAGCCTGATTTACCACCTGTTTGCCGTTCGCGCCGCTCGTCTGCCCGTAAACCCGGACTCGACCCCGACGCCACGTCCGTAAGGACATCGCCCCTTGTGGACGACCGCAAGGTGAGCCGATTTTCGGCGGGACGACCCGCCACGATTGAGTCCTGACTATGTTTACGAAACTCCTTATTGCTAACCGTGGCGCGATTGCCTGCCGTATTCTGCGCACCCTGCGTAGCATGAATGTCGCGGGTGTATCCGTCTGGTCAGAGGCCGACGCCAGCAGCTTGCATATCCGTGATGCTGATGAAGCCATTAGTCTGGGCGATGGCCCGGCAGCACACACATACCTCGTCACCGAAAAAATCATCGACGCGGCGCGCCAGAGCGGTGCTCAGGCCATTCACCCCGGTTACGGTTTCCTCTCAGAAAACGCCGCGTTCGCCGAGGCCTGCGAAGCCGCGGGTATTGCCTTTGTTGGGCCCACACCAGAACAACTGCGCGTCTTCGGCTTAAAACACACGGCACGTGCGCTGGCCAAAACCCACGGCGTGCCGATGCTCGAAGGCACTGAACTGCTGGCGAACCTGGACGAAGCGCAACAGGCTGCGAGCGTTGTTGGTTTCCCGGTGATGCTCAAAAGCACCGCAGGGGGCGGCGGCATCGGTATGCGCGTCTGTTATAGCGCGGCGGAACTGGCGGAAGCCTTTGATGCGGTGGTGCGGCTGGGCAAAAACAACTTCAGCGACGCAGGTGTATTTATCGAAAAATACATCGAGCGTGCACGTCATCTGGAAGTGCAGATTTTTGGCGACGGCAAAGGCGAGGTCATTGCTCTTGGCGTGCGTGACTGCTCGGTGCAGCGTCGTAACCAGAAAGTGCTTGAAGAGACCCCGGCACCGAATCTGCCACAAGGGATGGAAGCCGCATTGTGTGAAGCGGCGATCAAACTGGGCAAGGCCATCAGCTACCGTAGCGCGGGCACCGTGGAGTTTGTCTATGATAGCCTGGCCCGCCAGTTTTACTTCCTTGAGGTCAACACTCGGTTGCAGGTGGAGCACGGCGTGACCGAGCAGGTGTGGGGCGTGGACCTGGTGCGCTGGATGATTGAACTGGCCGCGGGTGAATTACCGCCACTGGAGGAGCTGGCTGCTGGGCTTGCTCCCCAGGGCCATGCGGTGCAGGCGCGTGTTTATGCAGAGGATCCGGGTCGTCAGTTCCAGCCGTCGCCGGGCCTGCTAACCGAGGTCTTTTTTCCGGCAGACGATCGCCAGTCGCTGCGTATCGACACATGGATAGAAGCCGGGTGCGAAGTGCCGCCGTTCTTCGATCCGATGCTGGCTAAAATTATCACCTGGCAGCCGACCCGTGAGCGGGCGATTGCCGAACTGGATACCGCGCTGGAGGCGACTCGCCTCTACGGTGTTGAAACCAACCGTCAGTATCTGCAACAGATCCTCGCCTTTGCCCCCTTTGCTGAAGGTGAACCCTGGACACGCTGCCTGGAAGGGCTTCTCTACCACGCCACCACTGTCGAGGTACTGAGCGCGGGCACCCAGACCACGGTGCAGGATTATCCGGGGCGTCAGGGCTACTGGGCCGTCGGTGTGCCGCCGTCAGGGCCGATGGACTCTCGCGCACTGCGCCTGGGCAATACGCTGCTGGGCAATGTGTTAACCGACGCCGCTCTGGAAATCACCCTCAGCGGCCCGACGCTGAAATTCAACACTGACGCCGTTGCGGTGGTGACCGGGGCAGCTATTAGTATCCAGCTTGACGGCGACGATATTGCCATGAACACCGTCTTTGCCCTTCCGGCGGGCAGTACCTTGCGTCTGGGCGAGGTGAGCGGGGCAGGTGTGCGCAGCTATCTGTGCCTGCGCGGCGGTATCAATGTGCCGGACTATCTCGGCAGCAAAAGCACTTTCACCCTTGGGCAGTTCGGCGGCCATGCCGGTCGGGCACTGCGCACGGGCGATGTGCTGCATATCAACACGCTGGTGGCGAGTCAGAGTGGCAACCGAACTGTCTGCGCTGCTGCACACCGAGTTACCTGCCGTGCGTGATCTGCGGGTCATTTATGGGCCGCACGGTGCGCCGGAATATTTCTCGGAAAACTACATCAACACCTTTTTTGCCACCGACTGGGAGGTGCACTTCAATTCCAGTCGAACTGGCATTCGCCTGATTGGGCCGAAGCCGGAGTGGGTCCGTGACAGCGGCGGCGAGGCCGGGCTGCATCCGTCCAACATTCATGACAACCCGTATGCCATTGGCGCGGTGGATTTCACCGGCGATATGCCGGTCATTCTTGGCCCGGATGGCCCAAGCCTCGGCGGCTTTGTCTGCCCGGTGACCATCATCGAAGCGGATCTCTGGCAGCTTGGGCAACTGAAAGCGGGCGATAAGGTGCGCTTTGTGCCAGTGGATGTGGCGACCGCACGCCTGCTGGCGCAGGCGGACAAGCAGGAAGTGGAGACACTGCAACCTGTTGCTGTGAACTGGCAGCCTGTCACGCGCGTCTCGCCGATTGTTCTGGATACCGGAGACGCCGACAAACGGCTGGTGGCACGCCTGTCCGGCGATACCCACTTGTTGCTGGAAATCGGTGCGCCGGAGCTGGATCTGGTGCTGCGTTTTCGCGCTCATGCGCTGATGCAGGCGCTGGAAGCCCGTGCGCTGGAGGGGGTGATTGACCTGACGCCGGGTATCCGTTCCTTGCAGGTGCACTATCAGCCGGAAACCTTGCCCCTAGAGCGACTGCTCAAGGTGATTAAACAGCAGTGGGATAACGTCTGCCAGAGCGCGGACCTGGATGTTCCTTCGCGTATTGTCTGGTTGCCGCTCTCCTGGGACGATCCGGCCTGCCAGAAAGCCATTGAAAAATACATGACTACCGTGCGCCGCGATGCCCCCTGGTGCCCGAGTAACCTGGAGTTTATCCGCCGCATCAACGATCTGGAAAACATCGACGAGGTGTACAAAACCGTCTTTGATGCCCGTTATCTGGTGATGGGTCTTGGGGATGTGTACCTCGGCGCACCGGTCGCTACGCCACTTGACCCGCGTCACCGCCTGGTGACCACCAAATACAACCCGGCCCGTACCTGGACGGCTGAAAACTCGGTGGGGATTGGCGGGGCGTATCTCTGCGTCTATGGCATGGAAGGGCCGGGAGGTTACCAGTTCGTCGGGCGCACGCTGCAAATGTGGAACCGCTATCGCGATGTCGCAGATTTTGGCGGCAAACCCTGGCTGCTGCGCTTCTTTGACCAGATTCGTTTCTACCCGGTCTCCGCTGAGGAACTGCTGACCATTCGCCGTGACTTCCCGCTCGGGCGCTACCCGCTGCGTATTGAGCAGACCACACTGCGCCTGGCGGAGTACCAACAGTTCCTCGCCGACGAAGCAGAAAGCATTGCGGCGAACCGCACTCACCAGCAGCAGGCATTTGCCGCCGAGCGCGATCGCTGGATTGCCAGCGGACAGGCCCATTTCGACAGCACCGACGTGGTGGCTGACGAAGGCGAAGATGCGCCGCTGAAAGCCGGTGACATTGGCGTCGACAGCCCGGTTTCCGGCAACCTCTGGCAGGTGAACGTCCGGGAAGGCGAAGTCGTCAGCGAGGGTCAGATACTGGTCGTCCTGGAATCCATGAAGATGGAAATTCCGTTGACCGCGCCCCACGCTGGTGTGGTCAGTCAGGTTCGGGTGCAGCCGGGAACCTCCGTGCGCGCCGGGCAATGCGTAGTGGTAATGGAGAAAGCACAATGACACATTCTTTTGATTTACGACTCGATACGCTGGCAGCGCAGTATCGTAACGGCACGCTGACGCCACGCGTGTTGATAAAACAGTTGCGCGAACGCGCTGTCGCGCTCAATCCGGAATTTAATCTCTTCATCCATATTCTGACCGACGCGGAGCTGGAGCCGTATCTGGTAGCCCTCGATGCTCGTCAGCCGGATGAACTGCCGCTCTACGGCGTGCCTTTTGCGATCAAAGACAATATCGATCTAACGGGCATACCCACCACGGCAGCCTGTCCGGCTTTTGCCCACACGGCTGAGCAGGATGCGACTATCGTTCGCCAGTTGATTGCGCTGGGGGCGGTTCCGCTGGGTAAAACCAACCTCGACCAGTTTGCCACCGGGCTGAATGGCACGCGCTCACCCTACGGTGCCTGTCGCAACAGTGTGCATCCGGACTATCCGTCAGGCGGCTCCAGCGCCGGTTCATCGCTTGCGGTGGCGCTCGGCGTCGCCAGCTTTGCACTGGGAACCGACACTGCGGGCAGCGGGCGCGTTCCGGCTTCTCTCAACAATCTGGTCGGACTCAAAGCGACCAAAGGACTGATTTCAACGGCGGGTGTGCTGCCCGCCTGCCGCACTCTGGACTGCGTGACGTACTTCACCGCGACCGCCGCCGAGGCCAGCCGTTTGCTGGCACTGACAGCAGTGCTGGACTCTGCTGATGATTACAGTCGTCAGAACCCGGCGTGGAACGGTGTTCAGGCCTTCGGTGCACCACAAAAAGGTTTCCGTTTTGGCGTTCCCGACAAGCTGGAATTTCTCGGCTGTTCGGAAAGTGAAGCGCTGTTTTATGTCGCCAAAGCGCAACTGGAAGCGCTGGGCGGTGTGGCGGTCAGCATTGATTTCACCCCCTTTATGACGGCGGCGAAGCTGCTCTACGAGGGGCCTTGGGTGGCGGAGCGCTATCATGTGGTCGGCCCGTTGATTGAACAGCAGCCGGATGCCGTGCTGCCGGTTATCCGCGACGTGCTGCAAAAAGCGCCGGGTACCGATGCGGTCAGCACCTTTGATGGTTTGTACAAATTGCAGCATTTCAAAGCGCTGTGCGATGCGACGCTTGCCGGACTGGAGTGTGTGCTCACACCGACCTATCCACGTCCGGTTACGCTGGCAGAGCTGGGTGACGAGCCGGTAAAACGAAACTCCGATTTGGGGTACTACACCAACTTTATGAATCTGCTGGATTACGCCGCTGTGGCGGTACCGGTCGGGTTTATGGCGAACGGTTTACCCTCGGGTGTGACATTGTTTGGTCGTGCCTTCACTGACCAGTATTTGCTGGGGCTGGCGGATGCACTGCAACGTGCGCAAGCGCTCACTTTACCGGGTGGTAGCCAGCTTAACGCGCCGGCACTGGCTGGAGTGGCGGGCAACGATCGAGTGCAGGTAGTGGTCTGCGGGGCGCATCTCGACGGGCTGGCGCTGAATCATCAATTACGTCAGCGCCAGGGACAGCTGGTGGAGGCCATGCAAAGTGCCGCAGCCTATCGTTTGTATGCACTGGCCGACGGTAAACGGCCGGGGATGATCCGCAACAGCGAGCAGGGACGGGCAATTGAAGTGGAAGTGTGGGAGATCCCGTCGAGTGAACTGGGCTCCTTCCTGTTCGGTATTCCGGCACCGCTTGGCCTGGGTAAAGTAGAACTGGCAGACGGAAGATGGTTGACTGGATTCATTTGTGAAAATTATGGATTGCAGGGGGCGACAGACATCACTGAGTGGGGCGGATGGCGTGCGTGGCTTGCCAGTCGGGCATAATGTGAAGCAGTACTAAAGTGTAAAGATGCGTCTTCGGCGGTCAATAATTGACCGTGCTCATGCTTTTGTTCAAAAGTTGTCCATACTATGGAGTGGCACAATGGCTGACAAGGGAGGGAATACGTATGACCGTCGATGAACTCACACGCTGCCTGCTGGACAAATTGCTCAATGCCCGTGTTGAGCTTGAGACCTATATCCAATTGCGTAAAGCAAAAGGCTATATGTCGGTCAGCGAAACCGATCAGTTAAAGGACAGTTTCTTTGAACTCGCGAGGGAGATTCGCGATAGAGGTGAGCAACTGAATCAGTTGCTGGACCACGATAATCGTGGTGCATTGTACCGTGCAGAAGAAGCGTTATCTTCGGCAGCTGTAAGCCTGCTTAGCGGGCGCCATGACTGTCCGACCTACATTGCAGTGAATGCTGATAAATTAGAACGTTCGTTGAACGTGCTGAATTTCAGCATCGATTTTCTGAGTGAACATTCACGGCTCGAAGAGGCGTGAAGCCGGGGGAGGAAACTCCCCCTTTTTTAATTTCAGTTTTTGTAAAAGTCCCCTCTCGCTTACGCAGGCTGTCTACCCTTTAGGCAAACAATCGCTCAAGGAGTGTGCCATGCGTCGCCACGCAATCTATTTAATACCTACTTTGCTCCTCTCTGCTTCCGTCGTCGCGGCCCCTGCGCCTGTAAAGGTTGAGGTGCTGCAAACCAAGCTCGATCACCCCTGGTCTCTGGCCTTTTTACCCGGCAATCAAGGGCTATTGATAACCATGCGTGGTGGGCAGTTGCGCCACTGGCAGGCCGGGAAGGGCATTTCTGACCCTATCGTTGGTGTGCCGCGCGTGTGGGCGAACGGGCAGGGCGGTTTGTTGGATGTGGTGCTGGCCCCCGATTTTGCGCAGTCGCGCCGCGTGTGGCTGAGCTATGTGGAGGTGGGCAACGATGGCAAAGCGGGAACGGCGGTGGGTTACGGGCGTTTGACGGACGACCTCTCACGTGTTGAAGCCTTCCAGGTGGTCTTCCGCCAGGAGCCGAAGCTTTCGACCGGTAATCACTTTGGCGGCAGAATGGTCTTTGACGGCAAAGGCTACCTGTGGATTGGCCTCGGGGAGAACAATCAGCGCCCGACGGCGCAGGATCTGGACAAATTGCAGGGTAAACTGGTGCGTCTCACCGATCAGGGGAAAGTGCCGCCGGATAACCCCTTCGCCGGGCAGGCGGGCAAGCGCCCTGAAATCTGGTCTTATGGGATACGTAACCCGCAGGGCATGGCGATGAATCCGTGGAGCAATGCGCTGTGGATGAACGAACATGGTCCGCGCGGTGGGGACGAAATAAACATACCGGAGAAAGGCAAAAACTATGGCTGGCCGCTGGCAACCTGGGGCATTAACTACGGCGGTTCGCCCATCCCGGAGGCCAAAGGAGGGGAAGTCGAGGGCACTGAGCAGCCGATTTTCTACTGGAAAAAATCCCCGGCGATAAGCGGCATGGCGTTCTATAACGCCGATACCTTCCCGCAGTGGAAGAACAAACTCTTTATCGGGGCGCTTAAAGACGAGGATGTCATTGTGATGAGCGTCAACGGTAACACGGTGACGGAAGACGGGCGTATTCTGGGCGATCGCAACCAGCGTATTCGTGATGTGCGCGTCGGGCCGGATGGATTTTTATATGTGCTGACGGACGAGACAGACGGGGAACTGCTGAAAGTGAGCCCGGCGCAGTAATCTACGCCGGGTGGTCGGTCAGGTGACCGGAATCATCACGATTTCACGGAACGCCGGGCGCTGCGTGAGGCGCTGATACCAGCTTTCCAGATGCGGGCGCGGTCCCCAGCTCAGGCCAATGTTGTAGAGGTTGTAGATGAAAGGCGCGACGGCGATATCGCCAGGGCCGAAGGCGTCGCCGGAGAGCCACGGTTGAGTGGCAAGTGCTTCATCCAGCAGTGCGAACAGATCTTCGCAGGCGTTAATCCCCGCTTCGATAGCGGCGTTATCACGCTTGTCTGCTGGCGTACGCACGATGCCGACCAATAGAATGCCGTGCTTGGGTGCCAGCGTGCTCAGCGCCCAGTCCATCCACTTTTCACCCTGCGCGCGGACGGCCGGTGACTCCGGCCACAAACGCGCCTGGCCGTATTGTGCGCTGAGGTAACGTACGATGGTGTTGGATTCCCAGAGCACAACGTCGGTTTCGTCATCGCGCAGCAGTGGCACCAGACCGTTCGGGTTCATCGCCAGGAATTCGGCTTCACGGTTCAGGCCGAATGCCCCGCCCGCCAGAATATGTTCATAGGGTAATTCCAGCTCTTCCAGCGTCCAGCGTACTTTCTTCACGTTCGACGAGTTATTTCTGCCCCACAGCGTGATCATATGACCCCCTTGATGTTTCGCACCTTCAGATGGTCACCATGGTGGGATAAAGTTAACGTTCTGGCAACGATTTACAAAAAAATTGGCCTGAGTCAGCGCAACAGTATGTTATTGCATAAACTTTACTTTTCGGCGCTTTCATTCACGTACGTTATGCGCTATTACTCACGGCTTGTTGCGGCACGGTGGTGCGACGTTTATTTCAGAATGGATACCTGGGTGGCCTATATGACGCATTTATCTCTCTTCCCACGCGGCCTTGCGGCTGGAGCCGCGCTGATCGTTCTCTTTTCCTCCCCTCTGTATGCGGTTGAGCAGGCGCCTGATGCGCCAGCGATCGACGCCCGCGCCTGGATCCTGATGGATTACAACAGCGGGAAAGTACTTACGGAAGGCAATGCCGACGAGAAACTCGACCCGGCGAGTCTGACCAAACTAATGACCAGCTACGTGGTCGGTCAGGCACTTAAGGCCGGAAAAATTCAGCTTACTGACACGGTGACCGTTGGCAAAGACGCCTGGGCAACCGGCAACCCGGCTCTGCGCGGCTCCTCACTGATGTTCCTCAAACCTGGGGATCAGGTTTCGGTCGCGGACCTCAACAAAGGGGTCATCATTCAGTCCGGTAACGATGCCAGTATTGCCATTGCCGACCATGTGGCGGGCAGTCAGGATTCATTTGTCAGCCTGATGAATGGCTATGTGACCAAACTGGGGCTGACCAATACCACCTTCAAAACGGTACACGGACTGGATGCGCCAGGGCAGTTCAGTACTGCCCGCGATATGGCGTTACTCGGCAGAGCACTTATCCATGATGTGCCGGAAGAGTACGCCATTCACAAAGAGAAAGAGTTCACCTTTAACAAGATTCGCCAGCCGAACCGCAACCGCCTGTTGTGGAGCACTAGTATGAACGTTGATGGGATGAAAACCGGAACGACAGATGGTGCAGGCTACAACCTGGTGGCCTCGGCAACCCAGGGTGATATGCGCTTGATTTCGGTGGTTCTGGGGTCGAAAACTGACCGCATCCGCTTCAACGAATCAGAAAAACTGCTCACCTGGGGTTTCCGCTTCTTCGAAACCGTCACCCCGATTAAACCGGATGCGACCTTCGTCAGCCAGCGCGTCTGGTTTGGCGATCAGAGCGAGGTGAAGCTGGGTGCGGGTGAAGCGGGTTCAGTCACTATTCCGCGTGGTCAGCTTAAAAATCTGAAAGCCAGCTATACCCTGACAGAACCGCAACTGACGGCACCGCTGAAAAAAGGTCAGGTGGTCGGTACGATAGACTTCCAGCTTAACGGCAAGTCAATTGAACAGCGTCCGTTGATTGTGATGGAAGCGGTTGAAGAGGGCGGTTTCTTTGGCCGGATGTGGGACTTCGTACTGATGAAATTCCACCAGTGGTTTGGCGGCTGGTTCTCCTGATGGATTAAGGCCGTGCCCGTTGCGGGCACGGTCACGGTCAGTACATCAGTTTGATTTGCTGCGCTTTGGCGAAATCGACGACGGCATCGTCCGGGCGGCAGTCGCTGACGATGGCGTTAAAGTGACTTAACTCGCCCATGCAGGCCGGGCGTACTTTGCCAAACTTGCTGTGATCGACCACCAGTACGTGGTACTGCGCGCTGGCCATCGCCCAATGTTTAAGCGGTAACTCTTCCAGATTAAAGCAGGTCACACCCTGCTCTACATGCACCCCGGCGGCGGAGTAGAACGCGATGTCCGGGCGCAAATAGCTCAGCGTCTCTTTGAAACTAACGGGCTGGAAGATGGCGTTGCTGGCGTGGAACTCACCGCCGCTCAGGATAGCCCGGCACAAGGGTTTTTCTTGTAGCGCCAGGAAGGTGTTCAGGGAGTAGCAGACGCCGGTGAAAGGCACCTCTTCCGGGATAGCTTCGATGATCCAGGGCGTTGTCGTACCACAATCGAAGAAAACCATCTGGTGTGGTTGCACCAGTTTTGCGGCCAGCTCGGCGGCACGGCGTTTCTCTTCGACCAGACGAGTTTTTTGATCGCTGAGCAAGTAATGGCTGGCGGTGCGGGGTTCCAGAACAATGTAGCCCCCCAGCAGCACAACAGGTGCGCTGTTGGTGCTGAGATCGCGGCGAATGGTCATCTCGGATACGCCCAACAGGGCGGCGGCTTCTTTCAGATGCAGTTTGTCACTGCGTTTGAGCGCGGAGAGTAACTGACCGATACGTTCGTCACGTCTTGTTTCCATAGATCCCCTGAGTATAAAGAAAGCCCTGCATAGAGCAGGGCGTTCATCTTACCTGTGCCGTCGGGCTTAGTCACGTACCCAGCCGCGGCGAATGGGGATAGCAAAGCAGAGGCGGTAAAGCTGCTGTACCACGCGGAGCAGGGCGTTACCGAAGGATTGCCACAGCATTTGTGCCGTCAGGCAACCGCAGAGGGCGACCATTAATCCGCCGAGCATATCCAGCGGCCAGTGGACGCCTACGTAGACGCGGGACCAGGCTATCGCCAGCGCAACCAGCATCAGCACTGTGCCAGACCACGCCCGGTGCCACGCTATAAAGGCCACCGCAAAGGTGAAAATCACCGTCCCGTGATCGCTTGGGAACGAGTAGTCTGCTGAATGCTGCAGGAAGTTGTAGCCAATGTGATCGACGAACGGGCGGTTGTGAGGGAACAGATGCCCCAGCACGTATGACAGCGTCATGCTGATGGCCATCGCCATCGTGACTTTAATCACCAGTTGGCGCTGGGCGCTTACCTGATGACGGGGCCCCCAGAGCCACAAACCCACAGCCAGCAGCGGCACGATACCAATGACATCGTTGGCAATAAAACGGGCGGCACTGATGAGCCAGGCCGGGGAATCAGGAGTGGCATTAATCCACTCGTACAGCGAGTAGTTCAAAGTTTCTAACATACCGTTGACGACGCTTAGCACACAGGCAGTAATGGGAAAACGCTAACCTTAAAAGCATGATTACGCAGGGTAAAGTGCCTTTACTTTTCTGGACGCAGAGTTAGAGAATTCTGACGTCAAAAGGTTCATTATTCTGAAACATTACGCCGCGACGCTTAAGAGAACCTTAAGCAGTAAAAAAGTGCTTTCTGCGCCGTTGACCACACAATTCACTATCCCGACGCGGAGGCTTTGATTACACTCTGCGCGATTTTTTACGTTAAAGAGATTGCATGCAAAATCATTCCCTTTCTGGACAACGTCTGGGTCGTCAGGCGCTGTTATTCCCGCTCTGTCTGGTCCTGTACGAATTCTCCACCTATATCGCTAACGATATGATTCAGCCCGGCATGCTGGCCGTGGTTGAACAATATCAAGCGGGTATTGAGTGGGTGCCGACCTCGATGACCGCTTATCTGGCGGGCGGTATGTTTTTGCAGTGGCTGCTGGGCCCGCTGTCGGATCGCATTGGCCGCCGCCCGGTGATGCTCGCGGGTGTGGTGTGGTTCATCCTGACCTGTCTTGCCACGCTGCTGGCGCAGAACATTGAACAGTTCACCTTTCTGCGTTTCCTGCAGGGAATCAGCCTCTGCTTTATTGGTGCGGTGGGTTACGCGGCGATTCAGGAGTCATTTGACGAGGCGGTCTGCATCAAGATAACCGCACTGATGGCTAACGTAGCGCTGATTGCGCCGCTGCTCGGCCCGCTGGTCGGGGCTGCCTGGGTGCATGCCGTGCCGTGGGAAGGGATGTTTGTGCTGTTTGCTGTCCTCGCGGCTTTCGCGTTCTTTGGCTTGCAGCGAGCGATGCCGGAGACCGCCACCCGGCTGGGCGAGCCGCTGTCGATGAAAGCCCTGTGGCACGACTATGCGCTGGTGCTGAAGAACGTGCGCTTTGTTGCCGGGGCGCTGGCGACTGGCTTTGTCAGCCTGCCGTTACTGGCCTGGATTGCTCAGTCGCCCATCATCATTATCAGCGGTGAACAGCTCACCAGCTACGAATATGGCCTGTTGCAGGTGCCGATTTTCGGCGCGCTGATCGTGGGTAACCTGGTGCTGGCAAAACTGACCTCACGGCGGACGGTGCGTGCGCTTATCATTCTTGGTGGCTGGCCGATTGTGGCCGGGCTTATCGTGGCCGCCATCGCCACCGTGGAGTCATCACACGCTTATTTGTGGATGACCGCGGGTTTAAGCATTTACGCCTTTGGCATTGGCCTGGCGAATGCGGGCCTGGTGCGACTGACCCTGTTTGCAAGCGATGTGAGTAAAGGCGCAGTGTCGGCGGCGATGGGGATGCTGCAAATGTTTATCTTCACTGCTGGCATCGAAATCAGTAAGCATGCCTGGCTTATGGGCGGCAATGGCCTGTTCAGCCTTTTCAACTTAGTGAACGGTATTCTCTGGCTCGGCCTGATGGTGATTTTCCTGCGGGACAAAAGTGTGGGTAATTCGCTGGAAGGTTAAGGCTGCTCACGCCGGAGCGCTAAACAGCCTCTTCCCTCAATGGTGATCATCAATCTGGTGTTCGATGATCATTCCTTCACCCACGCTTGCCAGATGGCGGGCGCGGGGCGCAACGCGAACCACCGGTGCGGGTGCAACCACCTGCGGAGCAACATACGCGGTCTGCGTCGTCGGCGTGTTAATCGGAACGAGTTCGATTTTGTAACCATCCGGCACGTTTACCGTAATGTTTTGCGCCATTGCGCCAGTCGAAATAGTGGCAAAAAGCACAAGGGAGAGCAGGGAGCGTTTCATGTTCGCCTCAGGATATAAACGTGGCTGACCGGATGCCAGCCACAAAACCGGGCGAAGTATGCGTAATTGCCTGAAGCCGTTTGTTGCCGCGAGTGCGATAAATTCACCGCACTCGCGGGCAGATCACTCGGTAGCGGATTGCAGCGGGGTTTCAGGCTTCGCAACGGCTTTAGCAACCAGTGCGGCGACCAGCACCAGACCCAATACCACCAGCATGGCGCTGCGTAATCCGTAATGCTCACCGAGGAAGCCCAGCAGCGGCGGTCCCACGAGAAAGGCAAGGTAGCCTGTTGTTGCCACTACGCTGACGCGGGTCGGAGCATCCGGGCCGGTATCGCTGGCCGCAGAGATAGTCAGCGGGAAGCCCAACGACGCGCCGAGTCCCCAGAAAATGACCGACAGTCCGGCAATCCAGGCGTTATCAACAAAGATGATTAGCCCGATGCCAATCGCCCCCATTAATGCGCTGGCTCGAACCACCGCCACGCGACTGTAACGATCGATAAACCAGCCACCGGTAAAGCGCCCGACGGTCATCCCCAGCGTAAAGCCTGCGTAAATCAATGAGCCGGATGTCGGGTTAAAGCCATGTCCATCGACCATCAGCAGCGGCAGCCAGTCGTTGGCGGAACCCTCTGCAAAGGCCATTGCCAGTACCACGACGCCAATCAACAGTAACTGAACATCGCGATAAAAAGGGACGCCCGCTTTATTGCGCTGTTTGTCTTCCGGCGTGTCTTTACCCGTCCCTTCGGGAATGGCAGAGATGGCGATGACAATCGGCGTAATCGCCACAATTGCTGCCAGCAGGATGTGCAACGTGGCTGGCGTACCGAACGCGGTTAAGGTCATACCAATGCCCGCGCCTGCCAGTGTGCCGAGGCTGTAAAAGCCGTGCATCATCGGCAGCACGGTTTTGTTCATCTCGCGTTCAACCACTGCGCCTTCGATGTTAATCGCCACTTCGCCCGCGCCCATGCTGCCGCCAAAGAACGCCAGTCCAACCGCGAACAGCAGGGGAGAAGCCAACCACAGGGCGAGACTCAGAATCACCATGCCCGCGACGGCCGCCGCCATGCTGGCGCGAATGACTTTGCGTGTGCCAAAGCGTTTAACCAGCCAGCCGGAGGAGAGGATGCCACTCATGGAGCCGACGGAAAGGCCAAACAGCACGGCCCCCATTTCCGCCGTCGACACCGACAGAATATCGCGGATTGCCGGAGTACGGGTGGCCCAGGAAGCCATCAATAGTCCGGGTATGAAGAAGAAGGTGAACAGCGCCCAGAGCCGGTGTTTCAGGGCATTACGGTGTGAGATGACTGCCATTACGTCGCATCCTGCAGGGAAAAGAGAGGACAACACTAGCAAGAGTGTGTACATTTGTACATAACTGATTGAGAGGATGTATGAGCAGACGACCTAACGACCCACAGCGGCGCGAAAGAATCATTGAAGCGACGCTGGAAACCATTGCCGAACATGGGATTCAGGCCGTAACCCACCGTAAAATCGCCAGTTGCGCAGACGTGCCGCTTGGTTCGATGACCTACTATTTCGCCGGTATCGATGCACTGCTGGATGAAGCCTTTACCCGTTTCACCCAGCAGATGTCGGTACAGTACCGGGCCTTTTTCGACAACGTCAAAAACCAGGCCGATGCCTGCGATGCGGTCACCGATCTCATATACAGTGCCCAGGTCACCACGCCACACAACATGGAACTGATGTACCAGCTTTATGCGTTTATGACGAAAAAGCCGACCTTTAAAAGCGTAATGCAAAACTGGATGCGCACCAGTCAGACCACCCTTGAGCAGTGGTTTGATCCAATCACCGCCCGCGCGCTGGATGCGTTTATCGAAGGGATGACGCTGCACTTTGTCGTCGACAGAGAGCCGCTGAAAAGGGAAGACCTGAGAGTGATGATTGGGCGAATTGCAGGGGAGAGGTGAGTGTAACGGGTGATGCGCGAACGGATATTGGAGGGAAACAGTCCAGCAAGGTGGCCGGGAATATCGATATCGAGACAGGCGGCGCGCTGACAGAAAAGATTGCCGCCCTGCGTAAGAGCGTGGCCGAAGGTCAGCAGGTGATTGGCCAGACCGTTCATATCGGCACGGAGAGTACCAACGCCCTGACGATGTTGATTGACACTATCGACCTACTGGCAGAGCTGGCGCAGCAGTGTGCCAGTCACACGCACTCGGGAACGGGCGCGCCGATTCAGTCCAGCGCCTTTGAACAGACCGCTTCAAAGGCGGACACGACCCGAGGGAAATACGAACAAATCATTGCCTGAATAGCACCCACCCAGCCCGCCATTGAGCGGGTTTTTTTATGCCACCTCATCAGACGCAGCAGAACGCGCTATGAGCGCATCACTCTCCCACGCACGCAACCGAACCCCATCAAATGGATCACCGCAACCCCGTCCCGCTGGCGCAGCCACACGCCCACAAAATAAATGTGTCGCAGACAAAAACGGCACTACACCGCACCCGCCTGCGGTTTTTGGATCGCATAATTTTTTCAGTTTTATTTTTCTACAAACCAGACCGCCAGACCGCGCCAGCGCTGGCGGCTTGCGTGAGTTTGCAAACTGAAAAGATTGAAAAGAATTTCAGTGTTTTTCAGTTTAAAGGATCTGATTTTGAATATGAGATTATTTATCATATTGAAAAATATATGAAAAAAATTTTACGTGGATTGGGATTGAGGATTTTTTCTGAGATGACGTCTTTAAGTTTTAACGGAAATGTAGTTGTAGCAGGGTTCATAGGGCAGGTTACAGGGGCGTAGGAAATGAAAAACATTCATTGACTTCTCCATTTGAAATGAAATGTGATGTTATCAATTTTTACTTCCATACATTAGCGATGAAAAATATCATCATACAATATTAGCAATATGGTTGTTTGTACGCACTAAAGGGTTATAGGGTTGTAGGCATATTCAAAATAAAATGTCAGTTATTATACTCTTCATTAATAACTGACATTTTTAAGTTTTGTTAAAAACCTACAAAAGGAAGTATGCTATTTTATCTATCATGCTTGTAGGTACGCCTAGTTTAATAAGTAGCGCCAGTTTTGTTAGGGTTTCGACCTTTGATTTATGAGTGTGAATGTTTTCAGGTGTTTCAATAAATAGAGGTTGGTGAATTATCTTGTTTCTGGAGTTGCATATTTCAGTGATATTTATTTCACCCAGCCTCAATATTTCAGAGGTCATTTTGGGGAGGTCACTTATAAAGTGATGGATGCAGCGCTCAGTATTGTTTTTTTCAGTGTTCGCTTTTTTTATTGCTCTTATAAATTTAGATATTTGTGAGCCTGGGAATTTTTTTGATAAAAATAATCTTGAGCGCTTTAATAATATATCTAAATCGTTCTCATTAACGAAGTGAGACTTTTCTAAAGTCATGGTTTCAATTATTCTATAAAACCCTAAAAATTGCTCCTCATCATTATTAATCATGGAATAAGTGACGTATTTTTTTAACAGTTCTTTAAGGTCCTTGTGCTGCGGTGAAAAATAATTATCCCATATGCTATCAGGAAAGTTGTAATCATTAAGACGATGATCATGTTGTGAGTATGGTAGTAACGCAGTATTTCGGTAGTTTATTTTAATTGCTTTCTTTTCAGGTATATAGAGATGGGTATTTGACATGTTATGGTATGGCGTTGTCATGACTTTTACATCAGAAATAGACATAGAGTTACCTATGAAAAACCTCAATAGCATGTATAAGTCAGTGTGTATATCAATCACTTGTCCTAAATTAACGGGCTGTTCGAAGGTGAGTTTGATATGTGGTTCTATTTCTAAACCAAAAGAGTGCAATCCATTTATACCACCATACCTATAAGAATTATATAGTCCGATAGTTCCAACCCCAATAATGCTTTTCTCAAATTCAATTAAATCCTCATCATCAGGGAGAATATGATTGGTTGTATTTTTTATAATGTTTCCGATCTTAAGTGTCGAGCCTGACCATTTTTTTATGCCCTCGCCATAAATGCTGATGCTATAAAATTCTTTATGATCTATATCAAACTCTCTTGTGTGTAAAAAACCTTGAACACTAAATATATGGCTTCCAATTACTTCATTGGATTTGATTCTCATCGATTGTGCTTCTTTTAAATTCAAACCAAAAAGTAAATAATAACTAGTGGAGCCGGTAAATTTAATTGGTTTTTTGATACTTGAGTTGAATAACAAGTGAGCTTGCTTGCCGTTAAAGTCGATTATTTTTACAATTATGCCATCTTCATTAATAGTTAACTCAGAGAATATATCCGTATTATCAATTGTTATATATCCCGTGATTATCTCGGATATATTATCAATGTAATAGTTTTTCTCATCCATAGCTGGCCTCTTGTGTTTGATAACTTTCCTTTTAATCAGTAGGAGCAGTATGAACTGGCTCTCCAACTAAGCTACTTTAAACTCAATAATGTTTGAAAATATTTTAATTTGAATTTGACTATATTTACCCTTTCTAGCATATCCCGTAACTAGAAAATCAATGGCGTATAAGCTTGGTGGACGCAAAGTGGACATGGACAAAAAAAAGGGCTGTGTTTTCACGTAACCCCTTGTTTTAATTGGTGGGGCTGGCGGGGGTTGAACCCGCGTCCGAAATTCCTACAGACTCAGTATCTATCACTCTAATTGTGTTTGCTGCCTGAATTAGTTTGATCGCATCATCTGGAGATACGCCGTGCAAATCAATAGTCTTCCTGTCTGCGGAGACTTCAATCCTTATGCTGGTTTTCCTTTGTAGCATACTTAAAACCTTTAGCACTTGTGGTGCGTATTTTTTCCCGCGTTCATAAAGAATGCTCAGATATTCGCGAATACTGGGATTTGATGAAAAGCATTGCACTCTTTTTGCTTCAAGACCAACTTCGGCACATTCATCTATGAATATCTGTTTGATATCTTCAGGGAGGTAGAAAATTAGTGAAGAGTACTTGGATTGATTTTGTGATGCCACAAGAATTATCCCTTATACGAGCAGCGCAAAGCGCTGTCGCCATTCTGTCGCCAAAGGCTACGCATAAGTCATGTAACCCAATGATTTATAAATTTAATAATATCAGGCAACAAAAAACCCATCAACCTTGAACCTAAGTGGCGGGGTTGATGGGCTCCACAAAATGGGGGACATCAAAGAAAAGCAGTGGCACTAGTTATGACTGATGCCTGGTAAAAAAGTTCTCTGGTCGTTGAAAATATTTTGCGACTTCGGAGTTATCCGAGTATCGGCCAGATAATGATGATCAATGTCCCTGCCAGCGTGAGTAAGACGTTGGCGATAGCATAGGTGCCTGCATAGCCTAGTGCCGGGATGTTACTGCGCGCGGTGTCGCTGATAATCTCCATTGCAGGCGCACAGGTGCGGGCTCCCATCATCGCGCCGAAGAGCAGGGCGCGGTTCATTTTGAGCACGTAAGCGCCGAACAGGAAGCAGATCATCACCGGCACCAGACTCACGATAAGCCCGGCAATCAGCATCTGCCCGCCCACTTCGCCCAGCCCGTTACCGATGCCGCTACCTGCGCTCAGACCTACGCCAGCCATAAAGACCATCAGACCAAACTCTTTCACCATATTCAGTGCGCCCTGCGGGATGTAACCGAAGGTCGGGTGGTTCGCACGCAGGAAGCCGAGCATGATCCCGGCGAACAGCAGACCGGCTGCGTTACCAATGCCGAAGCTGAATGAGCTGAACTGGAAGGTGATCATGCCGATCATCAGGCCGACGATAAAGAAGGCGCAGAAGGCGAGGAGATCGGTTACCTGGCTGTGAATGGAGATAAAGCCAATACGGTCCGCAATGGTCTTCACGCGTTTTGCTTCACCGCTGACTTGTAGCACATCGCCTTTATTGAGCACGATGTTGTCATCAATCGGCATCTCAATTTGGCTGCGGATAACGCGGTTAAGGAAGCAGCCGTGGTCGGTCAGTTTAAGCTGCGCCAGGCGGCGATTCACCACGTTATGGTTTTTAACCACGATCTCTTCGGTGACGATGCGCATGTCGAGCAGATCGCGGTCAAACACCTCTTTGCCATTACGGAAGCTCGGATCGAGACGGGCGTGGGCGTCCGGGTAACCGACCAGGGAAATTTCATCACCCACTTGCAGCACCGCATCACCGTCTGGGTTAGCCAGAATGCCGTTGCGGCGAATACGTTCGATGTAGCACCCGGTCTGGCGGTAAATCCCCAGTTCGCGCAGATTTTTGCCGTCGGCCCAGGCCACCAGTTCGGGGCCAACGCGGTACGCGCGGATCACCGGCAAGTAGACTTTGCGGTTGGTGTCAGTATCCAGGCCACGTTCGCGGGCGATTTGCTGGGCGCTGGTTTGCAGATCCTGATGTTGCAGCTTTGGCATGTAGCGCGAGGCGACAATCAAACTCACCAGACCGATAAGATAGGTCAGGGCATAGCCGAGGCTCAGATGATCGAGTGCGCTGGAGAGCTGACTGCTGTCCATCCCCAGGTGGCGCAAGGTATCTCCCGCACCTACCAGCACAGGAGTAGAGGTCATCGACCCTGCCAGCATCCCCGCGGTGAGACCAATATCCCAGCCGAACAGTTTACCCAGACCCAGTGCAATCAGCAGCGCGCTGCCGACTAATACCAACGCCAGCATCAGATAATTTTTGCCGTCGCGGAAGAAAATAGAAAAAAAGTTAGGCCCAGCTTCCACTCCGACACAAAAAATAAACAGCATAAAACCCAGATTTAGGGCGTCGGTGTTAATGCTGAAATGTTGCTGACCTAATAATAGCGAAACCACTAAAACGCCAATGGAATTACCGAGTTGTACAGAACCCAGGCGTAATTTACCCAGGCAGAGCCCGAGTGCCAGGACCACAAATAATAACAGTATGTAATTCCCGTTTAACAAATCTGCGACGTTTATATTCACGGAGGCTAACTTCTTGTTTACTTGTAAGCTATTGAAAGAAATGGTTATTTGGGCTACTGTTTTGGCTCTGTCCGGGCAATAAAAACAGTAAAAACGCCCAGGCTATTTGCAGCAAAACAATAACTGGCCGCTAGTTTAATCGTAATGAATTGCAACGGCTAGTGAGAATCAACTAATCCCTTGGGGGCCATTTGGCATGGACTGCCATCATGCTTTATCTGACCAGACGTTCTTTCGAACGAATGACCTGTTTGATAGAGAAAAAATCAGGAGGATGGATTGAAGTATAAACAGAACGTAGCGGGCATCTTTTGCTGCTTTATACTTTTTATTGTGGTTTGTTTATCACTGGCTATGAATGTGGACGGTGCATTTCAGGCATCCGGTCATCCGGAACTGGGGATGCTGTTTTTCATTTTGCCGGGTGTTGTTGCAGGTATTTTTTCTCGTCGCCACAATGTCATGCTCTCGCTGTTTGGCGCGATCCTCGCCGCTCCTCTCTGCTTTGTGCTGATGCGGTTATGCTTTACCCCGGTCCGCTCTTTCTGGCAGGAACTGGCGTGGTTGTTCAGCGGTCTGTTCTGGTGCTCGCTGGGCGCACTGTGCTACCTGTTCTTCAGCCGGTTCTTCTCTTCCCGGGCGCGCTGAAATCTCTGCGCCCTGGTGGAGAAATCGGGTTTATCAGGCAAACCAGCCGAAATGTTTGCGGATGTACTTGTTGAACTCAGTTGCGCTGCCAATGTGTTTCTGATCGATAAAAATCTGCGGCACGGTCTCAATGGGCTTACCGGCTGCCTCTTCTAACGCTGCACGGCTGACGCCATCGGTATGAATGTCCACATAGCGCCATTCGAATTCTTTCTGCTTTTTACCTATCCGCTCGGCAACCTCTTTGACGCGGGCGCACTGCGGGCAACCCGCACGACCAAATATCACTGCATACATGCTGTATCTCCCTCAAACGAAACGGTAACTGCAGCTATGATGCGGGTTATTTGTTCATATTTAAAACAGGTTGTGCCTGTTGTGTTGATGCCTGGAACCTTTCAGCGCAACAATCGGATAACCTCTGGCAGAGGTTGACCTATAATGAGGGCTTTGCTTATTTTCAGGGAAACGTCATGACCCCCACCATCGAACTGCTGCGTAGCCATCGCTCCATTCGCCATTTCACCGCTGAGCCTATTACCGATGAACAGCGTGCGGCGATCGTTGCCGGTGCGCAGGGCACTTCCAGCTCCAGCTTTTTGCAATGCAGCTCCATTATTCGTATTACCGATACTGATCTTCGCGAGCAGCTGGTGACGCTCACCGGTGGGCAACAGCACGTGGGGCAGGCGGCGGAGTTTTGGGTTTTCTGCGCGGACTTTAATCGCCACTTACAGATTTGCCCTGAGGCGCAACTTGGCCTGGCAGAACAGTTGCTGCTTGGCGTGGTCGATACCGCCATGATGGCGCAAAATGCCCTGACGGCAGCGGAATCACTGGGGCTTGGCGGAGTGTATATCGGCGGGCTGCGTAACAATATCGACGATGTGACGACGCTGCTGAAGCTGCCAAAACATGTGCTGCCGTTGTTTGGACTGTGCCTGGGCTGGCCTGCGGATAACCCGGATGTGAAACCACGTATACCGGCGTCCATGCTGCTGCATGAAAATAGCTACCAGCCGGTGGATGCGCAGGTGCTGTCACAGTATGACGAGGAACTGGCGGCCTATTATCTCTCCCGTGGCAGTAATAATCGTCGCGATACCTGGAGCGATCATATTCGCCGCACCATCATTAAAGAGAACCGTCCGTTTATTCTCGATTATTTGCACAAACAGGGATGGGCAGTGCGTTAATTCCTCATGCATCCTGCACCTCGCTGCGTGTATGATACGCGGGCTTTTCCAGCGCAAATCAGAGAGGTGCAGGGTGAAAATCGCTATATTGTCCCGGGACGGAACGCTCTATTCGTGCAAACGTCTGCGGGAAGCGGCCACTGCACGTGGCCATCAAATCGAGATCCTCGATCCGCTGTCATGCTATATGAGTATCGATCCTGCCGCGTCCGCTGTTCATTACAAAGGCCGTCAGCTTCCCCATTTTGATGCGGTGATCCCACGCATCGGCACTGCGATTACCTATTACGGCACCGCCTCGCTTCGCCAGTTTGAGATGCTCGGCAGCTATCCGCTTAATGAATCTGTGGCCATTACGCGTGCCAGAGATAAATTGCGTTCGCTTCAGTTGCTTGCCCGCCAGGGGATCGATCTTCCGGTAACCGGCATTGCCCACTCGCCCGATGACACCAGTGACCTGATTGCGATGGTGGGTGGTGCGCCGCTGGTGGTGAAGCTGGTGGAAGGCACGCAGGGTATCGGTGTGGTGCTGGCGGAAACCCGGCAGGCGGCAGAAAGCGTCATCGATGCGTTCCGCGGCCTCAATGCGCACATCCTGGTGCAGGAATACATTGAAGAGGCGAAGGGCAGAGATATCCGCTGTCTTGTCGTGGGTGATGAAGTGGTCGCCGCCATTGAACGTCAGGCCAAAGAGGGCGATTTCCGCTCTAATTTGCACCGTGGCGGTGTGGCAACGGTTGCCACTATTACTCCGCGTGAGCGAGAGCTGGCGCTGGCGGCGGTAAAAACGCTCGGTCTGGATGTTGCCGGGGTCGATATTTTACGTGCTAATCGCGGGCCGCTGGTGATGGAAGTCAATGCGTCACCCGGACTAGAAGGTATCGAAAAAACCACTGGTATCGATATTGCGGTCAAAATGATCCACTGGATTGAGCGTCACGCCACGCCGGGTTTTTGCCTGAAAACTGGTGGATAGTCGATTTTCTCCCCTCTGCAATGGTACACGCCCGGCTTTTTGCGTAAGCTAGGGCATTATTTTCTTAGTCAGAGGTCGTTTCGCGCTATGGATTCACTTGTCGTCCCTGGTCTGGACACCCTACGTCAATGGCTCGACGAAGTGGGTATTAACTTCTTTGAATGCGATACCTGCCAGGCGTTGCACCTGCCGCATATGCAGAATTTTGATGGGGTGTTCGACGCCAAAATCGATCTCATTAATGATGTCGTGCTCTTTACCGCGATGGCGGAAGTGAAGCCGTCTGCACTGCTGGCACTGGCTGCCGATCTCTCTGCCATCAATGCCAGTTCTTTGACGGTGAAAGCATTTATCGATATTCAGGACGATAATCTGCCAAAGCTGGTCGTCTGCCAGACATTATCCGTTAATGCCGGGGTGACTATTGAGCAGTTCGCCTGGTTTATGCAGCAAAGTGAAGAGCAAATTTCAATGGTGATTCTCGAGGCTCGCGCCCACCAATTGCTCTATGTGCCGGAAGAAGAAGATTCGGCAGGCGGCGAGGAATCGCGCAATTTTCTTCACTAAAGCTTTGTAACTTAAGCGCAGTCGCTGCCAGAGCGGCTGCATAACAGATGTTTTTATTCTGTATTTATCCTTTCCTGCCAGCATTTTTCACCGCCATTCCCGCCTGTTCGGCTTATCACATAGACAGAATCTGCATAAAAAATTGATAAAAGGCGTTTTTTAATCTGCCCTATAGCCTCTAACCCTGGCTACAGTTATTCTTGCGGTGCTTTAAAAAGCATGCGGCGTCGACCGAAAGAATTTTTCTCTTCGGCCAGTGCAGACTGACAAAATATGCATGAATTTTGCATATCTTAAATGCGTACACTTAGTTCGTATGGTAACGGACTTTCCAGAAGGAATGAGATATGACCGCCTTGAGCAAAAAATGGTTATCAGGTCTTGTTGCGGGTGCATTAATGGCCGTCTCTGCCAGCACACTCGCCGCAGAACAAAAGACGCTGCATGTTTACAACTGGTCTGACTATATTGCGCCGGATACGGTGGCAAATTTTGAAAAAGAGACTGGCATTAAAGTCATTTATGACGTGTTTGACTCCAATGAAGTCCTGGAAGGCAAACTGATGGCCGGTAGTACCGGTTTCGATCTGGTGGTGCCGTCCGCAAGCTTCCTGGAACGTCAGCTGACAGCGGGTGTGTTCCAGCCGCTGGATAAAAGCAAGCTGCCGAACTGGAAAAATATGGATCCAGACGTGTTGAAGATGGTCGCTAAACACGACCCGGATAACAAATACGCGGTACCGTACCTGTGGGCCACCACCGGCATCGGCTATAACGTCGATAAAGTGAAAGCTGCCCTGGGCGATGTGCCGGTCAACAGCTGGGATCTGGTGCTGAAACCGGAAAACCTGGAAAAATTGAAAAGCTGCGGCGTCTCCTTCCTGGATGCACCGGAAGAGATTTTCGCCACAGTGCTGAACTACCTCGGCAAAGATCCGAACAGCAGCAAAGCGGATGACTACTCCGTTGCGGCCACCGATCTGCTGTTGAAACTGCGTCCGAATATTCGCTACTTCCACTCTTCTCAGTACATCAACGATCTTGCTAACGGCGATATCTGCGTAGCCATCGGCTGGGCAGGCGATGTGTGGCAGGCTGCAAACCGTGCCAAAGAAGCGAAAAACGGCGTGAATGTTAACTACATCATTCCTAAAGAAGGTGCGCTGGCGTTCTTTGATGTCTTCGCGATGCCGGCTGATGCGAAAAACAAAGACGAAGCCTATCAGTTCCTGAACTACCTGATGCGTCCGGACGTGATTGCCCACATCAGCGACCACGTGTTCTATGCTAACGGTAACAAAACTTCTGTCCCGCTGATCAGTGCTGAAGTACGCGATAACCCGGCTATTTACCCGCCTGCGGATGTGTTCGCCAAACTCTATACGCTGAAAGTGCAGGATCCGAAAATTGACCGCGTAAGAACCCGTGCGTGGACAAAAGTGAAAAGCGGCAAGTAAATCAATCATCTGAATCGTGATTGAGTTGCACCAGGGCGGTGCAACTGCCCCAAAAATGGACAGAGGTCATTAGCCTCTGTCCAGTCATTTGTCATCAACCAATTGAGACTGGTTGAGGTTTTTTTGCCGGAGAGCACTTGAGTGAATGACGCTATCCCCCGCCCACAGGCGAAAACCCGTAAGGATTTAACGCCCCTGCTGGAAATCCGCAATCTGACCAAGTCCTTCGACGGTCAGCACGCCGTTGATGATGTCAGTCTGACGATTTATAAAGGCGAAATCTTCGCCCTGCTGGGGCCATCTGGCTGCGGTAAGTCGACGCTGCTGCGCATGCTGGCAGGGTTTGAACTGCCGACCACCGGGCAGATCATGCTTGATGGCGTGGATCTGGCACATGTGCCACCGTATCTGCGCCCTATCAATATGATGTTCCAGTCCTATGCGCTTTTCCCCCATATGACCGTGGAACAAAACATCGCGTTTGGTCTCAAGCAGGACAAATTACCAAAAGCAGAAATCACCGCGCGCGTGGCTGAAATGCTCAGCCTTGTGCACATGCAGGAGTTTGCCAAACGCAAACCTCATCAGCTTTCTGGTGGGCAGCGTCAGCGCGTGGCACTGGCACGTAGCCTGGCAAAACGCCCGAAATTATTGCTGCTTGATGAGCCGATGGGGGCGCTGGACAAAAAACTGCGCGACCGTATGCAACTGGAAGTGGTGGACATCCTTGAGCGCGTTGGTGTGACCTGTGTGATGGTAACCCACGACCAGGAAGAGGCGATGACCATGGCCGGGCGTATCGCCATCATGAACCGAGGTAAGTTCGTGCAGATTGGTGAGCCGGAAGAGATTTATGAACACCCGACCACCCGCTACAGCGCTGAATTCATCGGCTCGGTTAACGTCTTTGAAGGTGTACTGAAAGAGCGCCAGGACGACGGTCTGATTATTGACTCGCCGGGGCTGGTCCATCCGCTGAAGGTGGACGTGGATTCCTCCGTCGTCGACAACGTACCGGTCTATGTGGCACTGCGTCCGGAAAAAATTATGCTCTGCGAGGAGCCACCTGCCGACGGTTATAACTTCGCGGTGGGTGAGGTGGTGCATATCGCCTACCTGGGTGACCTGTCGATTTACCACGTGCGTTTGCAAAGTGGGCAAATGATCAGCGCGCAGCTTCAGAACGCGTATCGCTATCGTAAAGGCATGCCGACCTGGGGTGATGAAGTGCGCCTGTGTTGGGAAGCGGACAGCTGTGTGGTCCTGACGGTTTAAGGAGCGGTAATGAGTACACTTGAACCCCCATCCCGCGTTGAACAGCCGGGTGGTTTTACACTCTGGCTTGCGCGTTTGCAGATGAAGCACGGGCGCAAACTGGTCATTGCGCTGCCGTATATCTGGCTGATTTTGCTGTTTTTACTGCCGTTTCTGATTGTTTTCAAAATCAGTCTGGCAGAGATGGCTCGCGCCATTCCACCCTATACCGATCTGGTGGAGTGGGCGGATAACCATCTGACCCTCTCTCTTAATATCAACAATTTCCTGCAATTGACCGACGATCCGCTCTACTTCGAAGCGTATCTCCAGTCTTTACAGGTTGCGGCGGTCTCAACCCTTTGTTGCCTGGTGGTGGGATATCCGCTGGCGTGGGCGGTGGCGGTCAGTAAGCCATCGACACGCAATATTTTGTTATTGTTGGTTATTCTGCCGTCATGGACCTCATTCTTAATCCGCGTGTATGCGTGGATGGGGATTTTGAAAAGCAACGGCGTGCTGAATAACTTCCTGCTATGGCTGGGCGTTATCGATCAGCCGCTGGAGATCTTGCACACCAACCTGGCGGTGTACATCGGCATTGTGTATGCCTATCTGCCGTTTATGGTGCTGCCTATCTACACCGCACTGACGCGTATCGATTATTCGCTGGTGGAAGCGTCTCTGGATTTGGGTGCGCGTCCGCTGAAGACCTTCTTCAGCGTCATCGTGCCGCTTACGAAGGGGGGCATTATTGCCGGTTCCATGCTGGTGTTCATCCCGGCGGTGGGCGAGTTCGTTATCCCTGAACTGCTCGGCGGCCCGGACAGCATCATGATTGGTCGCGTGTTGTGGCAGGAGTTCTTTAATAACCGTGACTGGCCAGTTGCATCGGCGGTTGCCATTATCATGTTGCTGCTGCTGATTGCGCCTATCATGTGGTTCCACAAACACCAGCAAAAACAGATGGGGGACAGCGCATGAACAACTTGCCGGTCGTGCGCTCTCCGTGGCGCATCCTGATTCTGGTGCTCGGGTTTACCTTCCTGTATGCACCGATGCTGATGCTGGTTATCTACTCGTTTAACAGCTCCAAACTGGTGACTGTGTGGGCGGGGTGGTCAACGCGCTGGTACAGCGAATTGTTCCATGACGATGCGATGATGAGCGCCGTGGGCTTAAGTCTGACAATTGCCGCCTGTGCGGCCACCATGGCGGCGATCCTCGGGACCATTGCAGCCGTTGTGATGGTGCGTTTTGGGCGTTTTCGCGGGTCAAATGGCTTTGCGTTTATGATTACTGCGCCGCTGGTTATGCCGGACGTGATCACTGGATTGTCATTGCTGTTGCTGTTTGTGGCGCTGGGTCATGCCATCGGCTGGCCTGCAGACCGTGGTATGCTGACTATCTGGCTGGCCCATGTCACCTTCTGTACGGCATATGTGGCGGTGGTTATCTCGTCGCGCTTACGCGAACTGGACCGCTCGATTGAAGAGGCGGCGATGGACCTGGGGGCAACACCACTGAAAGTCTTCTTCATCATTACGCTCCCGATGCTGATGCCTGCGATCATTTCTGGCTGGTTACTGGGCTTCACTCTCTCACTGGACGACCTGGTTATCGCGAGCTTTGTCTCCGGACCGGGGGCGACCACGTTGCCTATGCTGGTCTTCTCCAGCGTGCGTATGGGGGTCAACCCGGAAATCAACGCGCTGGCCTCGCTAATCCTTGGCGTAGTGGGGATTGTCGGTTTTATCGCCTGGTATCTGATGGCGCGTGCGGAAAAGCAACGTATCAGAGATATCCAGCGTGCAAGACGGGGCTAATGCCTCTAGAATCTTAAAAGTTGTGTCGCAGATGCCGCGCTTGTCGCGGCATCTTTTCACAGGGAATACTACCGATTGGGATTCTTTACTAAAACACACTACAGCCATGCCCGCCCGAATGTCCCGGCGTTAGTCCAGGTCGCGGCCATCGCCATTATCACCATTCGCTGTGTCGACTTCCTGATGCTCTTCATGACCCTCGGACCGCGAGGGTTGGTTGACTTTGTGCAGCGCAGTGCACAAACCTGGGCGTTGACGCTGATTTTCTTTGGCAGCCTGGTGCTGGTGTTTATCGAAATATTATGTGCGTTTTCGGTGGTAAAAGGCCGGAACTGGGCGCGCTGGCTCTATCTATTGACTCAAATTATTTCCGGCGGCTACCTGTGGGCCGCATCGCTGGGCTATGGGTATCCAGAGCTTTTCAGTATTGCCGGTGAGTCGAAACGCGAAATCTTCCGTGCGTTGATGATGCAAAAACTGCCCGATCTGCTGGCGCTGTTTTTACTCTTTGTCCCCTCGACCTGCCGACGGTTTTTCCGACTGCAATAACGGTGGTACAATCCCGGCCCCGCAAAACAGAAGGCTTTATTATGCAGTGCGCACTTTATGACGCCGGACGCTGTCGTTCCTGCCAGTGGATTGAACAACCGGTTTCTGAACAACTGACCGCCAAGATGAGCGACCTTAAGACATTGCTAAGCGGTCTGCCGGTAGCGGAGTGGTGCGCGCCTGTTAGCGGCCCAGAAGCAGGGTTCCGTAATAAGGCAAAAATGGTGGTCAGCGGCAGCGTCGAAAAACCGCTACTGGGCATGCTGCATCGCGACGGCACGCCGGAAGATCTAACAGATTGTCCTTTGTACCCGCCTTCGTTCTCACCGGTGTTTACCGCTCTGAAACCCTTTATCGCTCGTGCCGGGTTAACACCCTACAACGTTGAACGCAAGCGTGGCGAGCTGAAATACCTCCTGCTTACCGAAAGTCAGCATACCGGTGGAATGATGCTGCGCTTTGTACTGCGCTCAGAAGCGAAACTGGAACAGTTGCGCGCAGCGCTGCCGTGGCTGCAAGCGCAGGTGCCGCAACTGAGCGTCATCTCCGTTAATATTCAGCCGGTTCATATGGCGATTATGGAAGGGGAGAAGGAGATTTTCCTCACCGAACAGCAGGCGCTGGCGGAATGCTTTAACGATGTGCCGTTGTGGATCCGTCCGCAAAGCTTCTTCCAGACTAACCCGACGGTCGCCAGTGCTTTGTATGCAACGGCGCGGGACTGGGTGAGGACGCTGCCGATCCAGCACATGTGGGATCTTTTCTGCGGTGTGGGTGGATTTGGTCTGCATTGCGCCACGCCGGAAATGACGCTGACCGGTATCGAAATTGCGCCGGAAGCCATTGCCAGCGCCAGCCAGTCAGCTAAACAGTTGGGCTTAACCCGGCTGCATTTTCAGGCGCTCGATTCCACTGCCTTCGCAACCGATCAGGGTAAAGTGCCGGATCTGGTGCTGGTTAACCCGCCGCGACGTGGCATTGGTAAAACGCTGTGCGATTACCTCAGCCGCATGGCTCCGCCGTTTATCGTCTACTCGAGCTGTAATGCGCAGACCATGGCGAAGGATTTCCAGTTACTGCCCGGCTACCGAATTGAGCGGGTTCAGCTGTTTGATATGTTCCCGCACACCGCGCATTACGAAGTATTGAGCCTGTTGATAAGAAAATAATCCCCTTCTGCGAACTATAACGAATTTGTGACAACTTCCTGCCCGGTTATTCGTTAATCTAATCAGTAACGCTTTAACCGGGACAGACGATGGATACCGCAAAAAAAATACTGCTGGTCGAAGACGATCGGGACATTGCCAACCTACTACAACTTAATCTTCGCGATGAGGGTTATCAGATTGTCCATGAAGAGGACGGCGCGAAGGCGTTGCTCCAGTTGGAAAAGACCGACTGGGATGCAGTCATTCTGGATTTGATGCTACCCAATGTGGACGGTCTGGAAATCTGCCGCCGGATCCGCCAGATGACCCGTTATCTGCCGGTGATTATCATCAGTGCCAGAAGCAGTGAAACCCATCGTGTGCTCGGCCTTGAAATGGGTGCGGATGACTATCTGGCTAAACCTTTTTCCGTACTGGAACTGGTGGCGCGGGTGAAAGCGCTGTTCCGTCGTCAGGAGGCGATGGGGCGCAATATCCGGCTGGGGATGGGCAGCATTGAGTGCCATGATCTGACTATCGATCCGTTACCGCGTGAAGTTCGCCTGCGTGGAGAACTGGTGGACTTAACCCCGCGTGAGTTTGATCTCCTCTACTGGTTTGCCCGCCACCCCGGCGAGGTGTTTTCCCGACTGGCGCTGCTCGATCAGGTATGGGGTTACCAGCATGAAGGCTACGAACACACCGTTAATACGCATATTAATCGCCTGCGCATGAAGATTGAAAAAGATGCCGCGGCCCCGGAGGTTATCCTCACCGTGTGGGGAAAAGGGTATAAGTTTGCCACCAGCGGGCGCGAGGAGGGGTGATGCAGCGTTTAAGTCTGAGCCAGCGCCTGACGCTGGTGTTTACCGCACTTCTGTTACTCTGCGCCGCCGCTGCTTGTAGCCTGCAGCTTTACAGCAGCACCCGTTATGGTGATGCGATGGTCCAGCGGCTTTCTGCAGGGCTGGCACAACAAATTGCCAACAGCGAACCGTTACTTGATAAACAAGGGCAGGTGAACAGGGGGACGCTGAAATCCCTTTTTGATCGCCTGATGACGCTCAATCCGAGCGTGGAGCTGTACATGGTCTCCCCGGAGGGCCAGTTGCTGGCAGACGCCGCGCCTGCGGGCCATATCAAGCGTGAGCACATCAGCATTGCACCGTTGCAGGATTTCCTCGCCGGGGCCGCGTGGCCCGTTTATGGTGACGATCCACGTAGTCCCGACAAGCAAAAAGTATTCAGCGTCTCGCCCGTGCGTGTTGATGGGCAGCTGCGCGGCTATCTCTACATTGTGCTTCAGGGGGAAGCGCTGGATGCGCTGGCGGATACCGCATGGCAGAAAGCGCTGTGGAGTGCGCTGCTGTGGTCGCTACTTCTCGTTGCCGCTCTGGGAACCCTTGCGGGGGTTATCGCCTGGTGGTGGGTGACGCGTCCGGTGAAATTGCTGACCCGCGAAGTCAGTTCGCTGGAGCAGGAGAGCATCACCGCCATCAAACGTCTGGCCGAACAGCCGCTTGACCCGGCAGCCGGGAATGAAGTTGCGGTGCTACAGAATGCCTATATTGAGCTGTCCCGCAAAATTGCCAGCCAGTGGGATGAGCTGGCTGACAACGACAGACAGCGGCGGGAATTTGTCGCCAACATCTCACATGATTTGCGCACGCCGCTGACCTCATTACTGGGCTATCTGGAAACGCTGTCAGCGAAAGCGGACCATCTGACAGTGGAAGAATCCAAACACTACCTGAGCATTGCGATGCGCCAGGGCAATAAGGTGCGGCATCTGTCGCAGCAGCTTTTTGAACTGGCAAAGCTTGAACACGGTGGCATTAAACCGCAGCCAGAGTCGTTTGCGATGGCGGAACTGGTGCAGGACGTGGCGCAAAAATTTGACCTGATGGCAGAAACGCGGGCGATTCGCTTACACCTGGATTTGCCCATGGGGCTACCGCATGTGTATGCCGATTTATCGATGATGGAAAGAGTGCTGACCAATTTGCTGGATAACGCCATTCGTCATTCTCCGGACGGTGGAAGCATCTCACTGCGGGCCCGGCAGGAAGAGGGCCATCTGGTGGTGGAGGTTGAGGATAGCGGTTCAGGCGTACCGACGGCGCTGCGGGCGAGCCTGTTCGAGCGCCCATCTATTCTGGACAAACCCCGTACCGGGGAAGCGCGTGGTGGGCTGGGACTGATGATTGTCCGGCGTATGCTGCAATTGCATGGTGGGGATATTCAACTGGTGGATGTTCGTACGGGAGCCTGCTTCCGTTTCTCGCTTCCGTTTCAGGGGGCGTAAAATAAAAAAAGCCGCATTACGCGGCTTTTTCTTTTCAGTCAGCTAAATCAACTTACTGCGGGAACCACTGGTCGCTGATTTTCTGATAAGTACCGTCAGCTTTGATCGCTGCCAGTGCACCGTTCAGTTTTTCCAGCAGCGCTTTGTTGTCCGGGCGAACTGCGATGCCAAGGCCGGTACCGAAGTATTGTGCATCGGTTACTTTCGGCGTGGCGGCACCCAGCTGCGGGTTAGTCTTCAGCCACTCGTTAACAACCGCGGTATCACCGAAAACGCCATCAATACGGCCATTTTTCAGGTCGATAATCGCATTCTGATAGCTGTCGTAGGCAACGGTTTTAACTTCCGGGTGTTTATCCTGCAGGTATTTCTGGTGGGTCGTCCCGTTTTCCATCCCGATGCGTTTGCCTTTCAGATCGTCAAAGGATTTGAACGCATCTTTTTTAGCGATAACCAGCGCAGAGTTGGCATAGTACGGCTCGGTGAAGGAGACCTGCTTGCTACGCTCCGGGGTGATATCCATACCCGAAATAACGGCGTCATATTTTTTGAATTTCAGTGCCGGGATCAGGCTGTCGAAAGCATGGTTAGTAAAGGTGCAATCAGCCTGCATTTGTTTGCAAAGTGCATTCGCCAGGTCGATATCGAAACCAACAATTTTGTTGTTCGCATCCATGGATTCAAACGGAGGGTAAGTCGCGGAAACACCGAAGTTAATTTTGTCAGCGGCAGTCGCGCCTGCAGCGAAAGTGGCGAGTAACGCAGCCAGAATCAGTTTTTTCATTTTTGGAACTCCTGTCTGTCAATCTTATTGTCGTTGCCATGTCTGAGGCATGGGGCTAACAATGCCAGTTAATGAATTTATATGCAATATATTTGCTTAAATATTTTTTATTGCGCATAAAAAAAGCGAGTACTTAATAAGTTACTCGCTTTTCTGATTACTATTTATGCACTAGTTTCGACGTTCGAATGCCAGCGCCTTGCGTTCAATCAGTCGCATCATCAGGGTCAACAACCCGTTCACCACCAGGTAAATCAGGCCGGCTGCACCAAACACCGTGACATCATAAGTGCGTCCATACAGCAACTGCCCGTGTCCCATTACTTCCATCAGCGTGATGGTATACGCAAGAGAGGTACTTTTGAATACCAGTACCACTTCGTTCGAGTAGGACGACAGGGCGCGTTTGAAGGCGTACGGCAGCAGGATAGCCAGCGTGTCCTTTTTACTCATCCCCAGCGCGCTACAGGATTGCCATTGCCCGTCCGGGATCGCGCGAATCGCGCCATGGAACAGAAGGGTCGTGTAAGCCGCACTGTTAAGTGACAGGGCAATCAGGGCACACAGCCAGGGCTCCGACAGCAGATGCCAGATAACCGGATATTCCTGCAGCACCGGGAACTGACCTGGGCCGTAGTAAATCAGGAAGATCTGTACCAGCAGCGGTGTTCCGGTAAACAGCGTGATGTAGCCACGTACCACCCAGGATAACACCGGGGTTTTGAGCGTCAGCACAATGGTAAACAGCAGGGACAGGATAAGCGCCACAATCAGTGAAGCAGCGGTCAGCGTCAGGCTGGTGTGCAGGCCTTTAAATAATTCCGGGAAAAACGCCATCATCAGCCTGGTCTCCGTTCAAAACGCGTCGCACGCAGGTCAATGCGTTTGAGGATCCATTGGCTAAGCAGCGTAACCACAAGATAAATGGCCGCCGCGACGATGTACCAGGTAAACGGCTCCTGGGTACGGGTCGCGATGCTTTTGGTTTGCAACATCAGGTCATTTACGCTTATCAGCGAAACCAGCGCGGTATCTTTGAGCAGCACCAGCCACTGGTTACCCAGCCCTGGCAGCGCATGACGCCACATCTGTGGCATCACCAGACGGAAGAAGATGGCGCTTTTCGACAGCCCCAATGCCTGCCCTGATTCCCATTGACCCTGCGGCACGGCTTTGAGCGCCCCACGCAGTGTTTGTGACGCATAGGCGGAGTAGAGCAGCGACAGCGCAATCACGCCGCACAGGAACGGACTGACATCGAAGTTTTCAATCTGCAACTGCACCGGAATCTGCACAAACCCAAGGTTGATGCTGAAACCGTCAGAGAGGATAAGCAGCAGCTGTGAAGAGCCAAAATAGATAAACAGCACCACCAGAATCTCTGGCAGGCCGCGTAAAATGGTGACCAGTGCGGTGCCTGCCCATGCGACAGGGCGCCACTTCGCTGATTCCCATACCGCAAAGATCATCGCCAGAACCAGGCCGATGACCAGTGCGCAAACGGCAAGGCCGACGGTCATTCCGGCGGCGCTTGCTAAAGGAAAAATTTCGTTCATTCAGATTACTTCTGGAACCATTTGCTGTAGATGGTCTCGTAAGTCCCATCTTTCTTCACTTTTTCCAGCGCGGCATTGAATTTCTGCTGCAGCTCGGTGTTGCCCTGGCGCACAGCGATACCCAGGCCAGTACCGAAGTACTCTTTATCGGTGACTTTGTCGCCAACCGCAGCCAGTTTGTCATTTGATTTCAGCCACTCGGTTACGACTGCGGTATCACCAAATACGGCATCGATGCGGCCATTTTGCAGATCCAGCTTGGCGTTCTGGTAGCTGTCATACGGCACGGTGGTAATTTCCGGGTGTTTATCGTTTATGAATTTCTGGTGAGTCGTCCCGTTCTGCACGCCCACTTTTTTGCCTTTCAGCGCATCAATGCTGGTGTATTTACCGGTTTGGCCCACGAAAAGCGCAGAGTTGTCGTAGTAAGGGGTGGTGAAAAGCACCTGCTTTTCACGCTCAGGCGTGATGTCCATGCCGGCCATGACTGCGTCAAAACGACGGAATTTCAGGCTTGGGATCAGGCTGTCAAAGGCCTGGTTAGTGAAGGTACAGGTGGCATCGATCTCTTTACACAGCGCATTGGCCAGATCAACGTCAAAGCCGACAATCTTGTTGTTCGCATCAGTGGACTCAAACGGAGGGTAACTGGCTTCGGTGGCGAAACGGATAGTCTGGGCTGCAGAAGCAGTCAGGCTGACGCTGGCCAGCAATGCGGCGATTACTATTTTTTTCATTGTCATGTCCCCAAGAATATCAGTGAGATAAGTAGTATTTAAAGGCGTCGGTCTGCGGTGTGGTAAAGCAGCTCGCATCCCCTTGTTCGATAATATGGCCGTTTTCCATGTACACCACGCGGCTGGCGGTCTTGCGCGCCACTTCCACTTCGTGGGTTACGATAACCTGGGTAATACCGGTCTCAGCCAGCTCACGAATGATGCTGACGATTTGCGCGGTAATTTCCGGATCGAGTGCGGCGGTGGGTTCATCAAACAGCAGAACCTGCGGTTCCATCATCAGCGCACGGGCAATGGCCACGCGCTGTTGCTGACCACCAGAGAGGTGCAGCGGGTAACGGTCGCTATAAGGTTTGAGACGTAAACGTTCCAGCAGCTTATCGGCACGGGCAAGCGCCTGATCTTTACTGAGTCCCAGCACGCGGCAGGGGGCTTCAATCAGGTTTTGCGCCACCGTCAGGTGTGGCCACAGATTGTATTGCTGGAAGACCATGCCCACATTCTGACGCAGATCGCGAATCGCTTTGTCAGAGGGGGTTTTGGCAAAATCGAAGTGATTACCTGCAATGCTGAGCTGGCCCGAACGCGGCTGCTCGAGCAGGTTCAGCACGCGAAGCAAAGAGCTTTTGCCCGCACCGCTTGGACCAAGGAGCACCAGCGTTTCGCCCTGCGGGCAATCAAGCGTGATATCGAAGAGCGCCTGGTGTGCGCCATAGAAGCAGTTAATGCCGTTTAATTTTATACTCATCGAGGCAATCTAATAGCAATTGAGGCCGCAAATAGTAACGTTCGCAGAATAGTTATGCAATATTTGTGCGTTAAAACTTAAATATAAACCGTGTTACTCAATAAAGTTAGCACAAAATACCGGGGCGAGAGGTAAGCAGGCATAAATGTCGGCATTCACGCTGGAATGCCAGACATTTTGCGGGGATTAAGGGGGATTTTCCGCTTTCACTCGCCTGATTCGCTACCGATGCTCGATTGACTGGCGTAACGTCCCGGCAGGGGCATGAGAGGCGCCACCCAGATAGCGCACGTCATCGACTGCCCAGCACTGGCCCTCGCGGATCATCAAGACTTCATCCTGCCATTGCTGGCTGCCCTGGGTCAGTGTCACACGAAGAGGGATGTTGCGTGCGTCAGTATTAGGGATGGTGGAGGCACTGGCGACACTGGCTTTTTCAGGTGCCACGGTACGGCTGGAAAAGGGATCGGATTTCAGCAGTACAGTGTTTCGATTGTCACGACCCGCAGCGGTTAATTTCGCCGCCAGATCATCACTCAAATAAGGACGAAGTGCCGACAGGTCATTGCCCCGGTGTTCAATACGGTAATCGTAGAATTTCTGTGCCACCGTATCCGGGCCGCCTTCAATGCATGGACCGCTACGGGTGCCGATGTCCTTATATGCAGGAGTGACCGTGGTACAGGCGCTGAGCAGCAATGCACAGGGTAAAGCGAGAGTCAGAGCAGAATAGCGCATAATGATTTCCTTATTTTCGCTTCGGATTTAAGTACCTTTCAAGAATAGTGTATTGCTTCGATAATGTGGGGAGTAACGCACGTGAAGCCTAAAAGGAGCAACTGATGCAATTTTCAACTACCCCGACCCTGGAAGGGCAACCGATCGTTGAATACTGTGGTGTCGTCACCGGTGAAGCCATTCTGGGGGCCAACATTTTCCGCGATTTCTTTGCCGGTATTCGTGACATCGTGGGTGGCCGTTCTGGTTCCTATGAAAAAGAGCTGCGTAAAGCGCGGGAAATTGCGTTTCGCGAGATGGGCGAGCAGGCGAAAGCGCTGGGTGCCAATGCCGTAGTCGGCATTGATATTGACTATGAGACGGTCGGCAAGGACAGCAGCATGTTGATGGTTAGCGTCAGTGGAACGGCGGTGAAAACACACTGATGAGTCGTTATATTTCGTTGTTATTGCTGGCTCTGCTACTGGTGGGGTGTGCAGGTGAAAAAGGCATTGTCGACAAGGCCGGCTATCAGCTCGATACCCGACGCCAGGCGCAGGCGGCTTATCCGCGCATTAAAGTGCTGGTGATTCATTACACGGCGGATGATTTTGATGTCTCACTGGCGACCTTAACCGACAAGCAGGTGAGTTCTCATTATTTAATCCCCGCACGCCCTCCAATGCATGACGGCAAACCGCGCATCTGGCAACTGGTGCCGGAGCAGCAGCTTGCATGGCACGCGGGTATCAGCTACTGGCGTAATGCCACGCGGATTAACGACACTTCAATTGGCATTGAGCTGGAGAATCGCGGCTGGCAAAACGTCGCCGGTATCAAGCGCTTTACGCCGTTTGAACCGCAGCAAATTGCCGCGCTGATTCCGCTGGCGAAAGATATTATTCATAGTTACAACATACTGCCGCAGAATGTGGTGGCGCACTCGGATATCGCCCCGCAGCGTAAAGACGATCCGGGGCCGCTTTTCCCATGGCATCTGCTGGCTGAGCAGGGCATTGGAGCCTGGCCGGATGCCGCACGCGTTGCTTTTTATCTGAACGGGCGTGACTCCTATGACGCGGTTGACACCGCCTCATTGCTCGACTTGCTTGCGCGTTATGGTTACGAAGTCAAACCTGACATGACGCCAGGTCAGCAAAAGCGGGTGATTATGGCGTTCCAGATGCATTTCCGCCCGGCGCTGTACAACGGCGTAGCCGATGCACAAACTCAGGCGATTGCAGAAGCGTTACTGGAGAAATACGGGCAGGGTTGAACGTTAAATCTTGCCGTGATCTTTCAGCCAATGGGCCGTGCGGATAATGCCGTCATCAATGGTGACAATGGGCTGATAACCGAGCTCTTTTTCCGCACGGCTGATATCAAGCGTGAAATCGAAGTTGAGCTTGGAGACGCCATAGTGGGTAAAGGCTGGCTCTTTGGCTGACTTATTACCGAAATGCTCCATGCTGCGCGCGACCACATCGAGCATGGCATAGGGCACGGAGCGGATGCGGCAGTCTACATCCAGCTCATCAATCAGCTTCTGTACAATGCTGCGCAGCGTGCGGGGTTCGCCGTTTGTAATGTTGTAGGTGCGTCCGGACGGCAGCGAATCGCACGCCTCCTGGCTCGCCAGCCACATCGCATGCACAGCGTTTTCATAATAAGTCATGTCCACCGTAGCACGGCCACCGCGTGGCAGCAGAACACTGCGATAGTGATGCATCATCTGCGCGAGGCGGGGGATGAGGACTTTGTCATGCGGACCGAACAAACTTTGTGGGCGTAGCACCGTAAAACGGGTATTGGGGTTCGCCCGTGCCAGCAGTTGAATCACATCCTCGCTGGCGGCTTTGCTGCGGGCAAATTCGTTGGCGAAACGCGTCGGGCGAAACTCTTCCTGGATAGCGTGGTGGTGGCGATAGTCGAAGTAGAGTGACGGTGACGAGATATGAATAAAGTTGCGCACGCCCCAGGCTACAGCCCATTCGCCGAGGCGACGGGTAGCGCGGACGTTAGCTAGATCAAATGCGGCTTGCGTGCCCCAGGGAGAGGTGAAGCTGGAGCAGTGCCAGAGGGTATCCACCCCTGCGAGCATCGCTTTGGCCTGGGAAGAAACCAGTTCGGTCAGGTCGGCATGGATGAACTCCGCACCCATTTTTGTCAGCAGCGCGCCCATCGCTTTGTTGCGCCCGGTTGCCCGCACGCTGATGCCTTTCTGGCGTAAATATTCGACGGCATTACGACCTAAACCGCTGGTTGCGCCTGTAACCAAAACCTTCATAGCAATCCACTATAGTGACCCGCATTCATTGCGTGCGCATTCTTCCGTGAAATACGTCGGTATGCAATGGGAAACGTGAAAGAATAAGGGCTGTTTTCAGATTTTTTCTGCGGATTGTTCTGCCAGTCGCGCAATACGCCGCGCCATCCCCCGAAAGATAAACAGATGTGCCGGAATCATCAGTAACCAGTAGATCAAGCCAGGCATGCCGTGCGGGTGCCAGTAAGCACGCACGTCCAGCAGTCGGTGTTGTCCTTTGTCTGTCAGGCTAAAGCAAAGCCGCCCCAGGCCCGGCGCTTTCATGCCAAACAGCAGCGCTAACTGCTCCTGAGGCTCAGCAATAATCACTCGCCAGCTATCCACCTGATCGCCCACCTGCAAATGTGCGCGGGTCGGGCGGCCTTTTGCCAGCCGGTGGCCGATAAGTCTGTCGAGTAGCTCCCGGGTTTGCCAGAGAGCATTACCGAAGAAATAGCGCTCTTGGCCGCCAATCTGGTTGATGACATCCCAGAGCTCATTGAGGCTGGCGTCTGTTTTGACGGTAAAACCTGCCTGTTTGGGGAAGTAGCCATACTGTGGTCGCCAGCGAGCAAAAGCCTGAGGGGAGTAGCCCCAGTCACTGGAGTTCACCAGTTTTTCCTCTTCCTGTAGCGTGCGCCTTACCGCCTCATCAAAAGGGATCAGGGGTTGGGGAATCAGTTCACGCAGGGCGACATCATCGGCGAGCAGGTCGTGTTTCAGCCCCTGAATCAGGTTTTGGGCGATGGTGGGGGGCACCGAAGTAATCACCTGCAAAAACCAGACGGAAATAAGCCGGGTAGGCAAGGGGATCGCCACAAGCGGGCGATGTACGCCACTCACCGCCATAAAATGTTCGAACTGTTGCTGGTAGCTGAGCACGTCTGGCCCGGCGGCCTCAAACACCCGATGCTGTGCTGAAAAGTGGTGGCGCAGTTCCAACAAGTAATGCAGCAGATTTTCCAGTGCAATGGGCGTGGTACGCGAACGCACCCAGCGCGGGGGGGTGAGCACCGGCAGGTTATAGACCATATCACGCATCACTTCGAAGGCTGCGGAACCGGCGCCGACGATAATTCCGGCGCGCAGTTCACTTACCGGGACACCCGAATCACGCAGCAGATCGCCCGTTAGCTGACGGGCTTTGAGATGGTGCGAGTCGCTGGCCTCTTTTGCCTGTAGCGAGCTTAAGAAGATGACCTGCCTGACGGGAACCTCCCGCAAGGCATCACGCACATTGAGCGCAATTTGCCGCTCCTGCGCCACCAGATCGCCGATTTCACCCATGCTGTGCACCAGGTAATAGAGCGTGTCGACATCCTTCAGTAATGACGGGAGATCGTCCGGCCAACTCAGGTCGATCTCGTGGCAGGAGACGCCCGGCAATTGCTGCTTTTGCAAACGAGCGAGCTGGCGTGCTGCCGCCCGCACCTCATGACCCTGCTGGCTCAAAGCCTGAATCAGGTGCTGACCGATATAGCCGCTGGCCCCGAGCACGAGGATAGGTTTTGGCACGCCGACTCCTTAACGCTGCAAAAATGCCTGCCAGTGGCGAACCACCTCAGCAAGCTGCTCACGGTTGACGTCCAGGTGCATCACCAGGCGTACAATCGGGGAAGCGTTGATGAGTACGTCACGTTCACGCATAAATGCACCCAGTGCAGCAGCATGCTCTTCACCGACGCGCACAAACAGCATGTTGGTGTCATGACGCATCACGTCGGCGCCAATTTCCCGCAGTTGGGTTGCCATCCAGGCGGCATTATCATGATCGTCTTTCAGACGCTGAACGTTATTTTCCAGTGCATAGAGACCAGCAGCCGCCAGAATACCGGCCTGGCGCATACCGCCCCCTGTCATTTTACGCCAGCGGTTTGCGCGCTTGATGTAGTCGCTGTCGCCCACCAGCAGAGAGCCGACCGGTGTGCCGAGGCCTTTGGAGAGGCAAATGGTGAACGAGTCACAGAATTGCGTGATGTCACGCAGTTCGCAGCCGTACTCGACCACAGCGTTGAAAATACGTGCCCCATCCACATGCAGCGCCAGCCCTTTCTGACGGGTAAATTCCCATGCCTGTTTCAGGTACTCACGCGGGAGAACTTTACCGTTGTGGGTGTTTTCGAGGCTCAGCAATTTGGTACGGGCGAAGTGAATGTCATCGGCTTTGATTTTGGCGGCGACTTTATCCAGCGGCAGGGTACCGTCGGGTGCTGCGTCGATAGGCTGTGGCTGAATACTGCCGAGCACTGCCGCACCACCGGCTTCGTAGAGGTAGTTATGCGCCCCCTGACCGACGATATACTCTTCGCCACGTTCACAGTGGCTCAGCAAGGCTACCAGATTCGCCTGAGTGCCTGTCGGCAGGAAAAGGGAGGCGTCTTTACCGCTAAGTGCAGCGGCATAGCGCTGGAGTTCATTAACGGTCGGGTCATCCCCGTAGACATCGTCCCCAACCGGGGCGGCCAGCATCTGTTCGAGCATGGCACGACTCGGTCGGGTGACGGTATCGCTGCGTAAATCGATCATGGCATTTCCTTACCTAACAACGGAGAATGCCTTCTGTTTTACCTGAGCCAATTGGTTTTCGCCAGTTCGATAACTTCATCGCCACGTCCGCTGATGATGGCACGCAGCATATAAAGGCTGAAGCCTTTGGCTTGTTCCAGCTTGATTTGTGGGGGTATCGCCAGCTCGTCTTTTGCGACGACCACATCAACCAGCACCGGGCCATCAATAGAAAAGGCCTGTTGCAGGGCTGCATCGACATCGGCCGATTTCTCGACGCGGATACCGGTAATACCGCAAGCTTCAGCAATACGTGCGAAGTTAGTGTCATGTAGTTCCGTGCCATCGGTTAGATAGCCGCCGGCCTTCATCTCCATCGCCACAAAGCCCAGCACGCTATTGTTAAAGACGATAATTTTCACGGGCAGCTTCATCTGCACGACCGAGAGAAAATCCCCCATCAGCATACTGAAGCCGCCATCGCCGCACATAGCAACGACCTGACGATGGGGCGCGGTGGCTTTGGCTCCCAACGCCTGCGGCATGGCATTGGCCATCGAACCATGGTTAAACGAGCCCAGTAAACGGCGTTTTCCGTTCATTTTCAGATAGCGGGCCGCCCAGACGGTCGGTGTGCCCACATCGCAGGTGAAAATGGCATCGTCACTGGCGAAATGGCTGATTTGTTGCGCCAGATATTGCGGGTGAACGGCTTTCTCGCTGGGCTTCGCCAGGTCATCCAGCCCCTTACGTGCATCGCGATAATGCTCCAGCGCTTTGTCGAGGAAACGACGATCGGTTTTCTCCTCCAGCAATGGCAACAGAGCAGTAAGCGTGGCATTGATATCGCCTACCAGTGCCATATCCACTTTGCTATGTGCGCCAATGCTGCCGGGGTTGATATCAATCTGAATGATTTTGGCATCGGTCGGGTAGAACGCGCGATAAGGGAACTGGGTGCCGAGCAGGATCAGCGTGTCGGCATTCATCATGGTATGGAACCCCGAGGAGAAACCGATAAGCCCGGTCATACCCACATCGTACGGATTATCGTACTCCACATGCTCTTTACCGCGCATGGCGTGCACAATTGGCGCTTTCAGTTTGGCGGCGAATTCAATCAGGGTGCTATGGGCTCCGGCGCAGCCACTGCCACACATCAGAGCAATGTTGCTGGAGTAGCGCAGTAATTGCGCCAGTTTTTTGAGTTCTTCCTGCGCGGGAGTGATGACTGGTTGCGGTGCAGAATACCAGTGGCTGCTGGCGGTTTCCGGGGCCGGTTTCAGCGCCACGTCACCGGGTAGAACAATCACCGCCACGCCACGTTTCAGAATCGCAGTACGCAGGGCAATCGCCAGCACCTGCGGAATTTGTTCAGGAGAGGAAACCAGTTCGCAATAGTGGCTGCATTCACGGAACAACTCTTGCGGGTGAGTCTCCTGGAAATAGCCGCTGCCAATCTCGCTCGACGGAATATGGGCAGCAATTGCCAGCACCGGAACATGGTTGCGGTGGCAGTCAAACAGACCGTTAATCAGATGCAGGTTACCCGGGCCACAGGACCCAGCACATACGGCCAGCTCACCGGTCAATTGCGCTTCGGCCCCTGCCGCAAAAGCTGCCACTTCTTCATGACGCGTAGGCATCCAGTCAATCGTGCCCATACGATTGAGACTATCACTTAAGCCATTAAGAGAATCCCCGGTTACGCCCCAGATCCGTTTGATCCCAACCTGCTCAAGCGTGCTCGCAATATAGGCTGCCACTGTCTGTTTCATCGTCTGACTCCATTTGAGTATGTCGTCTAAAGCGTAGTCGATGAAATGTCATTAATTTTGCGTAAATTGCCCCTCATTAGTTAGGGCTTTATTTATTTTAGTATTAGGAATAATCTGCTTACAGTTGGATAAAAATAGGAATCATTTCAGATGGTTAAAACATTGTTAGATCCGGTTAATAAGATGTTAGCGCATGAGGATTTTGGTCGGTTACTGCTGCGCCTGGCAGTAGGTGGACTGATGTTTTTTCACGGTTTCCACAAGCTGATGGACGGTACTGATGGTATCGCCGGTATGTTAGTTGCGAAAGGATTGCCTGGTTTTATCGCGTATGGGGTACTGGTGGGTGAAGTGCTTGCCCCCATTCTTATCGTCATTGGCGTCTTTACCCGCCCGGCTGCGCTGGTTCTGGCCTTCACTATGGTGGTTGCATGGCTGATGGTCGGTGTCGGTAAAACCGGTGCCCTGGATGCGACGGGTGCCTGGGCTATCGAAAGTCTGGTTTACTTCTTTATCGGTGGACTGGCTGTGGCCTTCCTGGGTGCGGGCCGTTACTCCCTCATTCCTTCCCTGAAATAATAAAAAGGCCTTCCCGTTTGGGAAGGCCTTTTTCCTGTGCCGGTATGCTAGTTATGCGAGTACTAAATCACTCTCCGGATGGCATGAGCAAGCCAGTACATAGCCGTCAGTAATCTCCTGCGGGGTCAACGTCATCGTACTGTTGACGCTGTACTTCCCGGAAATCACCTTCGTTTTGCAGGATCCGCACACGCCCGCCCGGCAGGCAGCATTCACAGGTACTTTATTGCTTTCAAAGGCTTCCAGCAAGGTCGTGCCAACGGGCGCATAAAACTCTTTTGCTGGCTGGAGCTTGGTGAATTTCAGCCCACTGGTGGCCGCTTCTGCGACCGGCGTGAAGAATTTCTCGTTAAAGAACTGCGTAACGCCGAGCGCTTTTACATCTTTCTCAACCTGAGCCATATAAGGCGCAGGCCCGCAGGTCATGACGGTGCGTGAGGCAAGATCCGGGACGGCACGCAGCATATCCTGGGTCAAACGCCCGGCCAGGAAACCGTCGGTGGCGTTGTTTTCCGCCACCAGGGTGACCGGGTAATTTTTCCACTCACTGGCAAAAATCACATCCTGCGGTGAACGCACGCTAAAAATAACCTGCACGTCCGTCTGCGGACGGTATTTTGCCAGCCAACGACGCATCGACATGACCGGCGTCACCCCACAACCTGCCGCCAGCAGCAGCAATTTATCATTGGCCTGATTGTCGCAGGTGAAATCACCCTGCGCGTCAGACAACCACAGATAATCGCCGCGTTTGACATCCCGCGTCAGCCAGGAGGAACCGACACCGTCATCCAGACGACGAATGGTCAGCGTGATGTATTCGTTCACCCCTGGCGTCGAGGAAATTGTGTAAGCACGCATCTGCTCTGCACTGTTGCGGATACTCACCAGCGCGTACTGACCTGCGCGGTAAGGGTAATAATCATGGCATAACAGCGACAGCGTCCAGACATCCGGCGTTTCCTGCTGGATGTGGTGAACCTGCATACGCCATGGGCACTGCGGGGTTGGCATCGTCATTCTTTACTCCTTAAGCACCTAACATCTGCTGCAAATCCTGCTCAACGGTCGTGATGGCACGCAGACCGAATTTCTCATTCAGTACAGCCAACAGATCCGGCGTCAGGAAGCCCGGCGCGGTTGGCCCGGTCACGATGTTGGTGACACCCAGTGACAGCAGCGTCAGGAGAATAACGATCGCTTTCTGTTCGAACCAGGAGAGGACCAGTGACAGCGGCAGATCGTTCACGCCACAGCCCAGTTTTTCTGCCAGCGTAACGGCCAGGATAATCGCGGAATAGGCATCGTTACACTGACCGGCATCGACCAGACGCGGCAGGCCTTCGATGTTGCCGAAGTCCAGTTTGTTAAAGCGATATTTGCCGCAGGCCAGGGTCAGGATCAGGCAGTCATCCGGCACGCTGGTGGCGAAATCAGTAAAGTAGTTACGTTCGCCACGTGCGCCGTCACAGCCGCCAACCAGGAAGATGTGACGCAGTTTTTCGCGGCTCACCAGGTCAATCAGGGTATCGGCTGCACCCAGCAGCGTCTGGCGACCAAAGCCAACGGTGATCAGGTGTTCAATTTCGCTGTACGGGAAGCCCGCAAGCTGTTGTGCCTGGTCGATAACGCGGGTGAAATCGTCGCCTTCCAGATGGTTGACGCCCGGCCAGCCGACGATGCTGCGGGTCCAGATACGCTCATCATAAGAACCCACGGTCGGGTCGATGATGCAGTTGGAGGTCATCACAATTGGGCCAGGGAAGCGGGCAAATTCTACCTGCTGGTTCTGCCAGCCGCTGCCGTAGTTACCGACCAGATGCTTGTATTTACGCAGTTCCGGATAACCGTGCGCAGGCAGCATTTCGCCGTGGGTATAGACGTTAACGCCAGTCCCTTCGGTTTGTTGCAGCAGGTTGTGCAGATCTTTCAGGTCGTGACCGGAAATCAGGATGCATTTACCGGCAACGGCTTTCACGTTGACCTGTGTTGGCGTTGGGTGGCCGTAGGCGGTGGTTTCGCCAGCATCCAGAATGCTCATCACTTTAAAGTTCATCTGACCGATTTCCATCGAGCAGTTGAGCAGGGCATTCATATCCGCAGGCCAGGTACCCAGCCATGCCATGATGTTGTGGTACTGCGCGTAGATTTCATTGTCGTACTGACCAAGGACATGGGCATGTTCCATGTACGCTGCTGCACCTTTCAGGCCGTAGAGGCAGAGAAGACGCAGACCAAGAATGTTTTCACCGATAACGGCCTTATCAATGTTTGGCGTAAACGCAGCGGCCTGGCGTTGAAGGTCGCCCAGGTCATCGCTTAACAGTTGCAGGTCAGCCATCGGGTTTTCAACGGTGGCAGAAGGATCTTTGCTCAGGCACTGCGCTTTTAACGTTTCACGGTAAGCAATTGCTTCACGCGCATAACCGACAATACGCACGGAATCGAAGTTGACGTTGGTCAGAGTAGAGAAGAAGGCGCGCGGGGCGAAATTATCGATGTCATGAACGATAATATCGTACTCACGTGCTTTGCTGGCCCAGGCTGAAAGCCCCTGAAGTGCTGCGATCAGCAGGTCCTGCAGGTCCGATGTTTCGGCCGTTTTGCCGCACATACCCTGCGCATAAGCGCAGCCATCGCCCGCCGGGGTACGGATGGTTTGTTCACATTGCACACAAAACATAGTCACACCTTATAAGTTTTAAAGTTATATTTGAAATACATGTTTAAGATTAAGCGTGTGCGTAACGGCTTAAAAGATGTTTTTTATACAACTTAAAGAGAGATTGATTTAGCGCAACTTTAGTGACGACATTCTACCGCCAAAGAGGTAACTGCGCGGAAGTGGAGATGTTAAATATTAAAAGGAATAATTCTCAATAACATTTCTGGTATTGCTGCCGGGTCTGGTAGAACACCGTTCCCGGCTGAGGGTCGGATATTATTTCATCTCTTCCAAGATGATTATCATGGATAAGTTTAGTGCCGTTTTTCCAGAAGAGTGCGATATAAAATACCGCCTAAAATACCGCCAGCAATCGGGGCTAACCAGAATAACCATAATTGCTCCAGTGCCCAGGTTCCCTGGAATATGGCCACCGCAGTACTGCGTGCCGGGTTAACGGAAGTATTGGTGACGGGAATACTTATTAAATGGATCAGGGTGAGTGACAGACCGATCGCAATAGGGGCAAAGCCAACAGGGGCTGATTTATCGGTAGCACCATGAATAATCATAATAAATCCGCATGTCAGAACGAGTTCTATTACAACGGCTGATAATAATGAATAGTTTCCCGGAGAGTGATCACCGTAACCATTGGCCGCAAATCCACTGGTTGCAGCATCAAACCCCACTTTCCCGCTGGCAATGAGGTACAGCACGGCTGCCGCAATAATACCGCCGACGACCTGGGCCACAATATACCCGGCAATCTCTTTTCCCGGGAAACGTCCGCCAGCCCATAATCCCAGCGTTACAGCTGGGTTAAAGTGGCCACCGGAAATATGCCCAACTGCATAAGCCATAGTCAAAACCGTTAAACCAAATGCCAGAGCAACACCGACAAAACCAATTCCCAGTTCTGGAAATGCTGCTGCCAGAACAGCACTTCCACAGCCACCCAATACCAACCAAAATGTACCAAAACATTCGGCTGTTAATTTTCTAAACATAAATTCCTCTATAAAGATCATACGTCCTGTGATATCAGCCAAAATAATATGGACTGACGCGTCGCTATTTTAGAAATAGTGCGAGTGTGCTAGCCAGATAAATAAATAGTCTTAGTTTGATTTAGGGCAAAGAGGAGTAAATATTGTGACTCGAATGAAAGAACGTAAGTGAGATATTTTCAAATGAAGCAGAGTTTTAAGAATATATCAAATGTGCTCCGACTTTGTGGTGCGGAGATATAACCGTTTTTATACCGATGCGTAAATACGGTTTTTCCCCGGGCATCCTACCGCTATACTCAAGGTAACTTTATGGAAAATGGCATGTTTCCCGGAGGGGCTATGATTCTTGAGCGTGTGGACATTGTAGGGTTTCGCGGTATTAACCGCTTATCGCTGATGCTGGAGCAGAACAACGTCCTGATCGGGGAAAATGCCTGGGGTAAATCCAGCCTGCTGGACGCATTGACGCTATTGTTGTCGCCGGAAACGGATTTGTATCACTTCGTTCGCGACGATTTTTGGTTTCCTCCCGGTGATATTCAGGGCCGCGAACATCATCTGCATATCATTTTGACGTTTCGTGAATCCGAACCAGGGCGCCATTTGGTCCGTCGCTACCGCCCACTAGGAGAGTGCTGGGTACCTTGCAGCGATGGCTATCATCGGCTCTTTTATCGGCTTGAAGGCGAGTTGGCGGAAGATGGCAGTGTGATGACATTACGCACGTTCCTGGACGCCCGGGGTGATCCTCTTAGGTTAAGCGACATCGATGATTTTGCTCATCATCTGATTCGACTCATGCCTGTGCTTCGCCTGCGAGATGCCCGCTTTATGCGTCGTATTCATGGTGGTGGTCATACCCAGGCACCGGAAATTGAGGCCACTGCCCGGCAGTTGGATCTGCTATCCCGTGAGCTAGTTGCCCGACCACAAAATCTCTCTGATGCGCAAATCCGGCATGGCTTATCGGCGATGGTCCAGTTGCTTGAGCACTATTTTGCTGAACAGGGGAGTGGCCCTTCTCACCAGAGGCTGATGCGTCGTCGTTCCCATGATGAGCAGCGTAGCTGGCGCTATCTGGACGTTATCAACCGGATAATTGATAAACCCGGTGGGCGCATGTATCGCGTCATCCTGCTGGGCTTCTTTGCCACCTTGTTGCAGGCCAAGGGGAATGTGCAACTGGATCGCGATGCGCGTCCATTACTGCTGGTCGAAGATCCTGAAACGCGACTCCATCCGATTATGCTCTCTGTAGCCTGGCATCTGCTTAATTTGCTGCCTCTGCAACAGATAACCACGACCAATTCGGGGGAATTGCTTTCATTGACGCCGGTGGAGCATGTTTGTCGCCTGGTGAGGGAGTCTTCACGCGTTGCGGCATGGCGTTTAGGGCCTGGCGGAATGAATGCTGATGAGGGGCGTCGTATTGCTTTCCATATTCGCTTTAATCGCGCCTCGTCGCTCTTCGCCCGCTGCTGGCTGCTGGTGGAGGGGGAGACGGAAACCTGGGTGATTAATGAGTTTGCTCGCCAGTGCGGGCACCACTTTGATGCCGAAGGGGTCAAAGTGATTGAGTTTGCCCAGTCGGGTTTGAAACCTCTGGTGAAATTCGCTCGGCGTATGGGTATTGAGTGGCATGTTCTGGTGGATGGCGATGATGCCGGGAGAAAATATGCCGCAACGGTTCGGGGGCTCTTAAACGGAGACGGCGACCATGTGCGGGATCACCTGACCGAATTACCCGCATTGGACATGGAACACTTCATGTACCGCGAAGGTTTTGCTGACGTCTATCATCGTGTTGCACAACTGCCAGAGAAAGTACCGATGAATATGCGCCGTATCATTACTAAAGCCATCCATCGTTCGTCTAAACCGGATCTGGCGATTGAGGTCGCGATGGAAGCAGGCAGGCGCGGCGTAGAATCAGTACCGCACCTGCTGCGTAAGATGTTTTCGCGCGTGCTTTGGCTGGCGCGAGGTCGGGCGGATTAACGTTTCAGTGCGGCTGCGATTTGCGCCTGCAGTGAATCCAGTAATTCATAACGGCGGCGGTATTCAGAGCGTTTTTTACTGGCAATCTCTTCCATCGGCTTACGTGCGATAGTGGAAGGCAGAAGGAACGTGCCGTCGGCATTTTGCTCGCCAGAGAGTGACTGCCAGAAACTGTCGTAGTCTGCGAACAGCTTGCCTTGTTTTTTCTTGCGATAGCGCCAGCTTTTATAAATATGCGTGGTGTTACTGACCGCAATGATCTGCTCCATGCCCATGAATGTCGCCAGCTCAGTACAGGCTTCCAGTAACAAACGTTTCGGGAACAGGCCGTGGCAGGCTTTGGTTGCAGACTGAATGGCCTCATGGGACACATTGGCTTTTGCCCCTTGCAATCCACCGATAAACAGCGTGCGCTTACCCTGATATTCGCAGAGGGCGAAAGTCATTTCTGCCAGCGGCGTCTGCTGGGCATCACAGAAGATCAGTGTTGCTTCACCTTCTTTATCCAGATTGGCCTCGGCGACCAGACGGATGTTGTAAAGCTCCTCGCTTTTTCCGGTAAGCTCCGCCAGGGTAATACCCTGCGACGTGAAATAGCTCATGCGTACGGGCGCAGACAGGTGGGTGGCGAAGATCTGGTAATGATAAGCCAGCGCTGCCAGCGTCTGTTTTCTGTCCATTACCAGCGACAGCCAGGGGCGATGCAGTCGGCAAGGTAAACCCGGCTGCGCGTGCAGCATTGGCAGAATGTCCGGATGCTTGGCTAAATCCGCCAGCAAAGTCGATGTGCTGAGCGGCATCAGCAGTGAGCGCATCATGAATTTACGGCGATAAGCCGGGTTATGCCAGGCGAGTCCGGGTCTTAGCATGCCCGTTGCGAGAGCTCGGAAAAGCTGCCAGCCTGTCTGGGTGACAGGTGAGCCTGGTGAAGATGCGTCAGCAATGATAGACATGGAATAACCTGAAAAAAGAGTGGTGATTCGGCTATTTAAACAAGCGAAGCTTCAACGGCAGATAAATGGATTTCAGAGTGTATAAAAAGATTACGTTCCGTTAGGACACTGTTTAGTTATTATTGGCATCAATAGCGTTAGTGAAGACATTAGGAATTTTTATGAATTTTAAGGGAAAACGCAAAAAACGCTGGTTGCTACTGGCTTTGTTGGTGATGCTGGCCGGATTCTGGTTATGGCGTCAGTTGAATGCGCCAGTGCCGCACTACCAGACACTGATTGTACGTCCTGGTGAACTTTCACAAAGCGTGCTGGCGACGGGAAAGCTTGATGCTCTTCGTAAGGTCGATGTGGGTGCTCAGGTCAGCGGGCAGTTGAAAACCTTGTCGGTCAGTATCGGTGATAAAGTTAAAAAAGATCAGCTGTTGGGGGTTATCGACCCCGAGCAGGCCGAGAACCAGATCAAAGAAGTTAACGCAACGCTGATGGAGCTGCGGGCACAACGTCGGCAGGCCGAAGCAGAGCGAAAACTCGCAAGCGTAACGCTGGGGCGTCAGCAGCAACTGATAAAAAACAATCTGGTATCACGGCAGGATTTGGACAGCGCCGCAACAGAGCTGGCAGTAAAAGAGGCGCAGATCGGCACCATTGATGCGCAGATCCAGCGCAACCAGGCCACACTTGATACCGCCAAAGCTAACCTTGATTACACCCGCATCGTGGCCCCTATGGCAGGTGAAGTGACCGAAATCACCACATTGCAGGGGCAGACGGTCATCGCTGCTCAACAGGCTCCGAACATTCTGACCCTGGCAGATATGTCCACCATGCTGGTGAAAGCGCAGGTTTCAGAGGCTGATATTATTCATCTTAAACCCGGTCAAAAAGCCTGGTTTACTGTGCTTGGCGATCCGGATACCCGTTATGAAGGCAAGCTGAAAGATATTCTGCCGACGCCAACCAAAGTGAATGATGCCATCTTCTATTATGCGCGCTTTGAAGTGCCTAACCCGCAAGGCGTCCTGCGATTGGAAATGACTGCACAGGTGCACATTCAATTGAGTGGTGTGAAGAATGTACTCACCGTTCCTCTGTCATCACTGGGCGATCCGGTGGGTGATAACCGCTATAAAGTGAAGCTGCTACGAAATGGCGAAGTGCGGGATCGCGAAATCACATTGGGTATGCGTAATGACACTGACGCAGAAGTGACCAAAGGGCTTGAAGCGGGTGACGAGGTGATCGTCACGACAACGCCTGCCGGAGTGGGGCAATGACAGTGCTTCTTGACCTGAGCAATATTCGTCGTAGTTATCCCTCAGGCGACGGTCAGGTGGAGGTGCTCAAGGGCATCTCTTTGCAGATCCATGCAGGCGAAATGGTGGCGATTGTCGGAGCCTCTGGCTCAGGTAAGTCGACGCTGATGAACATTCTCGGTTGCCTGGATAAGCCTTCGAGCGGCACGTATCGTGTTGCAGGAACAGATGTGTCAACGCTTAATAGCGATGCGCTTGCCCGTCTGCGTCGGGAACATTTTGGTTTTATCTTCCAGCGCTATCATCTGCTTTCGCACTTAACGGCCGCGCAGAACGTCGAAGTTCCGGCGGTGTATGCGGGTGTTGAACGAAAAGCCCGCCTTGCCCGTGCGCAGGAACTGCTCGCCCGCCTGGGGTTAAGCGAGCGTGAAGAATACTCTCCTTCGCAGCTTTCCGGTGGTCAGCAGCAGCGGGTCAGTATTGCCCGTGCGCTGATGAACGGTGGGCAGGTTATCCTTGCTGATGAACCGACCGGGGCACTGGACAGCCATTCCGGTGAAGAGGTGATGGCTATCCTTCACCAACTGCGCGAGCGTGGGCACACCGTTATTATCGTTACGCATGATCCGGAAGTGGCAGCCCAGGCGCAGCGAGTCATTGAAATTCGTGACGGCGAAATTATTGCCAATCCTCCTGCGCAGGTATCGGCTTCGTCGCAGACGTTGAAGGCTGAACCCGAGAATGCCCCGGCTATGCGTCAGTTTTCGGGGCGTTTTCGCGAAGCCCTGATGATGGCGTGGCGCGCAATGGCCGCCAACAAAATGCGTACGCTGCTTACCATGCTGGGAATCATTATCGGCATCGCGTCGGTGGTCTCTATCGTGGTGGTAGGCGATGCTGCCAAACAACTGGTGCTGGCAGACATTCGCTCGATTGGCACTAACACGATTGATATCTATCCCGGCAAAGATTTTGGTGATGACGATCCGCAGTATCAGCAGGCGTTAAAGTATGACGACCTTGTCGCCATCCAAAAACAGCCCTGGGTACAATCCGCAACACCTGCTATTTCGCAAAACCTGCGGCTACGCAACGGTAATATTGATGTGGCTGCGAGTGCCAATGGCGTCAGTAGCCAGTACTTCAACGTCTACGGAATGACCTTCAGCGAAGGCAGCACCTTTAATGAGGAGCAGCAGAAGGGGCGGGCGCAGGTGGTCGTGCTCGACAACAATACCCGACGCCAGCTGTTCCCGAATAAAGCGAATGTCGTGGGAGAAATTATCCTGGTAGGCAATATGCCGGCCACGGTTATTGGTGTGGCGCAGGAGAAGCAATCGATGTTTGGCAGCAGTAAAATTCTGCGCGTCTGGCTGCCTTATTCCACGCTCTCAGCCCGTGTGCTGGGGCAATCCTGGCTCAATTCCATTACCGTGCGTGTCAATGAAGGCTATGGCAGTACGCAGGCTGAGCAGCAACTCGAACGGCTGTTGACGTTGCGTCATGGGAAGAAAGATTTCTTCACCTGGAACATGGACGGCGTCTTGAAAACGGCGGAAAAGACCACACGTACTCTTCAGCTGTTCTTAACACTGGTGGCGGTTATCTCTCTGCTGGTGGGGGGGATTGGCGTGATGAACATCATGTTGGTGTCCGTGACTGAACGCACCCGCGAGATTGGTATCAGGATGGCGGTAGGCGCTCGGGCTAGTGATGTACTGGCGCAATTTCTGATTGAAGCCGTGCTGGTGTGTCTGGTGGGTGGTGCTCTGGGTGTGACGCTATCGATGGCGATTGCTTTCACGCTGCAGTTGTTCTTGCCGGGGTGGGAAATTGGTTTCTCGCCGGTTGCACTCATAACAGCGTTTGCCTGTTCAACCTTTACCGGTGTGCTGTTCGGCTGGTTACCGGCCCGCAGTGCGGCGCGACTTGACCCGGTTGATGCACTGGCCCGCGAGTAAATAAAAATGCCAGTCGACTGGACTGGCATTTTAACTGCGGGATGTACACAATGAAAGAAGTGACGTCAGGCCACGGCTTCCATTTCGAGAGGCACGATAAGGCTGGCATGATTGCCTTTGGGGCCTTGATGTACATCAAACCGGACGGTTTGCCCGGCTTTTAGCGTTCTGTAACCATCCATTTGAATGGTGGAGTAATGCGCGAAGATATCTTCGCCGCCGCCTTCAGGGCAAATGAAGCCAAACCCTTTTGCATTGTTGAACCACTTAACAGTACCCGTTTCCATGCTTCGACATCCTTCGTAAATCTTATTTAAGTAAGATGGAATGAACCGGTGGCAGAGTGTGGCGGTTGTTCAAAACCTCGCCAACTCTCGACAGTACAATTTAGAGAAATCGGGCAACGCGTCAAGCGTTTGGCAGGGGTTCTGAGGGGTGTATCAATCAAAAATTTGAAGCAGTTAACGCTATTGAAAGGGTTTGTGACAGCCGTCGCGGATGACAACGATAGATGATAGTTATCTAACACCTGATGTAGATTTAAAATACATCTAGAATCATGTAATCGGTCGATTGAACGTCGCCGGAACCTGTAACCTAAGATGAAAACTGACGATGGGCAAAAGCAATAGTTGGCTGGATTTTGACCACCTGGCGGATGAAAAACTGCGTGACGCGCTAAAACCGCCATCGATGTATAAAGTGATGTTAATGAACGATGACTACACGCCGATGGAATTTGTTATTGACGTGCTACAAAAGTTCTTTTCTTATGATGTAGAACGTGCAACGCAACTGATGCTTACCGTGCACTATCGTGGAAAGGCCATTTGTGGAATTTTCACCGCCGAAGTCGCAGAAACGAAAGTGTCTATGGTGAACGATTACGCCCGGGAGAACGAGCATCCGTTGCTGTGTACGCTGGAAAAGGCCTGATTACAGGCGTGAAATTGGGGGAGGTGCCAATGCTCAATCAAGAACTGGAACTCAGTTTAAACATGGCTTTCGCCAGAGCGCGTGAGCACCGACATGAGTTTATGACTGTCGAACATCTGTTACTGGCACTGCTCAGTAACCCCTCGGCCCGTGAAGCGCTGGAAGCGTGTTCAGTGGACCTGGTGGCGTTGCGGCAGGAACTCGAAGCCTTCATCGAACAAACCACACCCGTCCTGCCGATGAGTGAAGAGGAGCGCGACACTCAGCCGACGCTCAGCTTCCAGCGTGTTCTTCAGCGTGCGGTGTTTCACGTCCAGTCCTCCGGTCGTAGCGAAGTGTCCGGGGCGAACGTGCTGGTTGCAATATTCAGCGAGCAGGAGTCGCAAGCGGCTTATCTGTTACGCAAACATGAAGTCAGCCGCCTTGATGTGGTGAACTTTATCTCCCACGGCACCCGTAAAGACGAGCCGGGACAGTCTTCTTCTTCTGACTCTGGCAGTCAGGCCAATAACAACGAAGAGCAAGCAGGCGGGGAGGAACGTATGGAAAACTTCACCACCAACCTTAATCAGCTTGCTCGCGTCGGCGGAATCGATCCGCTGATTGGCCGCGACAAAGAACTTGAGCGTGCTATTCAGGTACTCTGCCGTCGCCGTAAAAACAACCCGCTGTTGGTCGGTGAGTCTGGTGTGGGTAAAACGGCCATTGCTGAAGGTCTGGCATGGCGTATTGTGCAGGGCGATGTGCCAGAAATCATGGCCGACTGCACCATTTACTCGCTTGATATCGGCTCACTGCTGGCGGGTACCAAATATCGCGGCGATTTCGAGAAACGCTTTAAAGCGCTGCTGAAACAGCTTGAGCAGGACACCAGCAGCATTCTGTTCATCGATGAGATCCACACCATTATCGGTGCGGGTGCGGCATCGGGTGGGCAGGTTGATGCCGCCAACCTGATCAAACCGTTGCTCTCCAGCGGTAAAATTCGTGTGATGGGTTCCACGACCTATCAGGAATTTAGCAACATCTTCGAGAAAGATCGTGCGCTGGCACGCCGCTTCCAGAAAATTGATATCACTGAGCCTTCTGTTGAAGAGACGGTGCAGATCATTAATGGCCTGAAACCGAAATACGAAGCGCATCATGATGTGCGTTACACGGCGAAAGCAGTCCGTGCAGCCGTGGAGCTGGCGGTGAAATACATTAACGACCGCCATCTGCCGGATAAAGCGATTGACGTGATTGATGAAGCTGGTGCACGTGCACGCCTGATGCCGATCAGCAAGCGCAAGAAAACCATTAACGTGGCGGATATCGAATCGGTCGTCGCGCGTATTGCACGTATTCCTGAGAAGAGTGTTTCGCAAAGCGATCGCGATACGCTGAAGAGCCTCGGCGAACGTCTGAAAATGTTGGTCTTTGGTCAGGATAAAGCCATTGAGGCCTTAACCGAAGCCATTAAGATGAGCCGTGCGGGCCTCGGTCAGGATCATAAACCGGTTGGTTCTTTCCTGTTTGCCGGTCCAACAGGCGTCGGGAAAACCGAGGTGACGGTGCAGCTTTCCAAAGCTCTTGGGATTGAACTGCTGCGTTTTGATATGTCCGAATATATGGAACGTCACACCGTCAGCCGTTTAATCGGTGCGCCTCCGGGTTATGTGGGCTTTGACCAGGGCGGTTTGCTGACTGACGCGGTTATCAAACATCCGCATGCGGTACTGCTGCTTGATGAAATCGAAAAAGCGCACCCGGATGTCTTTAACCTGCTGCTGCAGGTGATGGATAACGGTACGCTGACCGACAACAACGGGCGTAAAGCAGATTTCCGCAACGTGGTTCTGGTGATGACTACCAACGCCGGCGTACGCGAAACGGAGCGTAAATCTATTGGTCTTATCCATCAGGACAACAGCACTGATGCGATGGAAGAGATCAAAAAGATCTTTACGCCAGAGTTCCGCAACCGTCTGGACAACATTATCTGGTTCGATCACTTGTCTACTGACGTTATCCATCAGGTTGTCGACAAGTTCATTGTTGAGCTTCAGGTGCAGCTGGACCAGAAAGGCGTGTCGTTGGAAGTTAGCCAGGATGCTCGCAACTGGCTGGCAGAAAAAGGTTACGATCGTGCCATGGGTGCACGTCCGATGACCCGTGTTATTCAGGACAACCTGAAAAAACCGCTGGCTAACGAACTGCTGTTTGGCTTGTTAGTCGACGGTGGTCAGGTCACAGTAACACTGGAAAACGATGAGCTGAAATATGGTTTCCAGAGTGCGCAGAAGCATAAACCGGAAACGGCGCATTGATTGTGATTTAGCTAAAATAAAAACCGGACGTGAGTCCGGTTTTTTTATGCCTGAAAACGGCGAACACTATTAACGTGCCTAAACGACAAAAGCCGGACAACTGTCCGGCTTTCTGAAATTCGCACGAAGCGTCGTGGCTAACGGTGATTAACGGCTACGGAAGACAATGCGGCCTTTGCTCAGGTCGTACGGGGTCAGCTCAACAGTCACTTTATCGCCCGTCAAAATGCGGATGTAGTTTTTACGCATTTTACCGGAGATATGCGCAGTGACCACGTGACCGTTTTCAAGTTCTACGCGGAACATAGTATTAGGCAACGTATCCAGAACGGTGCCTTGCATTTCAATATTGTCTTCTTTGGCCATCTAATCCTCGGGGGTATCACTACCATATTTTTTTGAACCGGCAAGATAATGCCCAAGTTCGTCTGTTAAGTAAAGATTTGTGCTGATAAAAGGCAGCAAACGGCTTTTGCGCATTACCCACATGCCATTACCAGGACGCGCATCACGCGCATCGTAAAGGGGAGCGATTGAGTACTAAGAAGGGCGTCCCTGATACGAGCTTCCCGAATAATGGCGGGTAACAGGCAGAAGCTGCTCTGAGCGACCATTATAACACCCTGATAAAAAATGTGCCGAAAACATTCATCACGCGTGTAAAAACAGTTCTCGTGGCACCCAAAAATGGGATGGCATAGGCTGCTGTCGTGCCAGACCAAGATGCTCAAGGTAATCACGACGCGTAATTTCTACGGCCCCCAGCGAGGCGGTGTGCGTATTGAGCACCTGGCAATCAATCAGTTTACCACCTGCACGGGCAAAGGCATCGCAGAAGAGCATCAGTGCGGTTTTGGAGGCATTCAGCTTGCGGCTGAACATGGATTCACCGCAGAACAGCGTCCCCTGCGCCACACCGTACATTCCTCCGACGAGTTCATCGTCCTGCCAGACTTCGATAGAGTGCGCATGACCCAGTTCATGGAGACGATGATAAGCCAGGACAATATCAGAGGTTATCCACGTTCCCTCATCACGATCTTCGGCGCAGCCGTCGATGACACGACCAAATGCATGGTTGATGGTGACGCGATAGGGCGAGGTTTTGTGAAAGCGTTTCATGCTGCGGCTAACGTGAAAGTCTGCTGGCCAGAGTACGGCGCGTGGATCGGGCGACCACCAAAGGATAGGATCGCCGGGAGAAAACCAGGGGAAGATGCCGCGTTGATAGGCCATTAATAATCGGGCAGGGCTGAGATCCCCGCCGAGGGCCAGCAATCCATTGGGTTCGCGCAACGCCGCTTCTGGCGAAGGAAAAGCAATAGTGTGACGAGAAAGCTGGACCAGGCGCATAACTGCAACGCTCCACAACGCAACAATGAGTAATTCATAATGTATATCGTCATCTTCGTATTTCACTTTAGCGTCAGCGCAAGTTCAAACGAAAAATGACGATACAGACGGATTACAGACGCTGCTTAAACTGGTAGTAACGCCCCTGTTTCGCCATTAACGCTGCGTGATTACCTTGCTCAATTATTTCGCCGTTGTCCATCACAATAATCTGATCAAAATGTGACAAGCCGCGTAGGCGATGTGTGACCATGAGTAAGGTTTTTTCTTTCATGACTTGCTTAAGTAAATCAAGTATTTGACTCTCAGTCGCCGCGTCCAGCCCCTCGGTGGGTTCATCAAGAAGGACCAGCGGAGCATCGTGTAAAAGCGCCCTGGCAATCGCGAGCCTGCGGAGCTCACCGCCGGATAACTGGCGACCACCTTCACCAAGCCAGGCGTTCAGACCGCTCTCATCCAGCAGTTTTTCCAGCCCTACCTGGGTGAGCATCGCGGCTAGGGTTTCATCGCTGGCTTGCGGAGAAGCCAGAAGCAAGTTGTCGCGCAAAGTGGCGCTGAACAGATGGACCCGTTGGGGCACCATGCTGATACTCCCACGTAACGCTGTTTCACTCAGATTTGCGAGCGGCTTGTCGTTGAACAGGATCTGACCTGATTGCGGATCCCATGCACGAGTGAGCAGTTGTAGCAGCGTTGATTTGCCGCAACCGGTGCGTCCGAGTATTGCGACATGCTCTCCCGATGAAAGAGATAATGAGAGCTGATTGAGCGCATTCAGCGGTTGGCCGGGATAGGCAAAGGTGACATTACTGAGGTGCAGATTCACCTTTTCCAGTGGCGCGTCAGCGATATCCGGAAACGCGACTTCAGGCGGACAGTCGGTGATTTGCGTGATGCGTACCGCTGATGCAATGACCTGCCCCAGGTGCTGGAAAGCGCCCGTCACCGGCGCCAGTGCTTCAAATGCGGCCAGTGCACAAAAGACGAAGAGTGCGATAAGTGCGCCAGGTTGTGTGTCTCCACCCACGCCGCCTGCAGCCAGCCACAACATGGCAACCACCGCCGTGGCGCTGATCACTAACATTACGGCCTGTGCGGCTGCGGTTAAATCGGACTGGCGGCGCTGGGCGTCATGCCAGCTCAGTTCAGTATTTTCCATCTGTTCGCGATAACGCTGACTGGCACCAAAAATGGTTAACTCTGCCTGTCCTTGCAGCCAACTGGTTAGCTGCTGGCGATACTGACCACGTAAATGAGTCAGACTCTCACCCGTAGGTTTCCCCGCACGATAAAAGAGCGGCGGCAGAATAAATAGCGTTGCCAGCATAATGCCGCCCAGCGTCCAGGCCAGCGTCATGTCCAGAACACTCAGGCCTAATGTGATCACCACAATGACAACGAGTGCGCCTACAAGAGGCGAAATAACGCGCAGGTAGAGGTGATCCAGTGTATCGACATCTGCGACCACGCGGTTAAGCAACTCACCCTGACGAAAGCGAGCCAGCCCAGCAGGGGACAAAGGAAGCAACTTACTGAAGGTGCTGACGCGCAAATGTTGCAGCACACGGAAGGTTGCATCGTGGCTCACCAGGCGTTCAAAGTAACGTCCTGCGGTGCGAATAATGGCAGCACCACGTACTCCGGCTGCGGGCAACATATAGTTAAAGCTGTAAATTCCCGCGACACCCACTACCGCGGATGCGGACAGGAACCAACCGGACAGCGTCAGCAACCCAATACTTGCCAGCAATGTCACAATCGCCAGAATGACACCGAGGCTGAGCAGCCAGATATGGCGTTTGTAGAGTGCGAGGTAGGGGAGAAGTGCGCGCATTTAAATCGCCTCCTGACGGTGAGCGAGCAGAGTAGCAAACGCCCCATTAGTCTGAGAAAGCTCGGTAAATGAGCCCTGCTCAATGATGTGTCCGTTATCCATCACCCAAATGGTACTCCAGTCGGTTAATCCTTCCAGTTGATGCGTCACCATCAGGGTTGTCTGATGTGACGAGGCCTCATTGAGTGCCTGCATTACGCGTTGTTCACTATGGCTGTCCAGACTGGCTGCAGGTTCATCAAGCAACAAGAGTTTGCTTTCATCCAGCAAGGCACGTGCAACGGCCACACGCTGAGCCTGGCCTACGGACAGACGCGCACCCTGATCGCCCGTTGGCGTATCGAGGCCTTGCGGTAATAATGGTAAAAATTCACTCACCCAGGCTTTGTCGAGCACAGCCTGCAGTTCCGCATCGCTTGCATCCGGTCTGCCCAGCAGAATGTTTTCGCGTAGGGTCGTAGCCGGGAGCTGCGGGTTCTGACCCACCCAGCTAATTGCACGTCGCCAGGCATCTGGATCCAGGTCTCCTAACTCCACGCCATTAACCAGCAATGAGCCGTCATAGGGAAGAAAGCCGGAAAGCGCATTGATGAGGGAGCTTTTGCCTGAACCACTTTTTCCGACCAGCACAACGCGCTGGCCGGCAGGTAGGGTGAAGTTGAGTGGGCCGGCAAGTACGGCCCCGTCAGGGGATTTAAGGATCAGGTCTCGTGCCGTAAGGGTTATCGCCTCATCACTTTTTAACGTGATGTCACCGCGCTGTCGATGAGCGAGCGGGGCTTCCATAAAGGTTTTCAAACTGTCAGCCGCACCTATAGCTTGCGCTTTTGCATGATAAAACGTCCCCAGGTCACGCAGAGGCTGGAAAAATTCCGGTGCCAGAATTAGCGCGAGGAATCCGGCAAACAACGTGACCCCCGCCCCATAGTGACCAAAATTGAATTCACCGAGGTAAGAAAAGCCGAAATAGACCGCGACCAGTGCGATGGACAGCGAGGTGAAAAATTCGAGTACGCCGGATGATAAAAATGCGAGACGTAAGACTTCCATCGTGCGGCTACGAAAATCCTCAGAGGCCAGACGGATATTTTCTGTTTCAGCCGCGCCACGATTAAAAATACGCAGTGTTTCCATACCCCGTAAACGGTCAAGGAAATGCCCGCTCAAACGTGCCAGCGCTTTAAAGTTACGACGGTTTGCATCAGCGGCACCCATTCCCACCATCGCCATAAACAGAGGGATCAATGGGGCGGTGCATAACAGGATTAATGCGGCGGCCCAGTTAATGGGGAATATCGTAATAACAATCAACAGAGGCACACTGGCGGCCAGTGTCATCTGTGGCAGATAGCGGGCATAAAAATCATGCATGTCGTCAATCTGCTCAAGAATCAGCGTGGCCCAACTGCCAGCGGGTTTCCCCTGAATCCAGGCAGGACCAGCCTGTTGCAAGCGGTTGAGTACCCGGCGGCGGATCTCAAATCGGATATGGGCACCCGCATGGAACCCAACACGCTCGCGCAACCAGGTCACCCAACTGCGCAGGATAAAAGTCAGCACCAACAGTGCGAAGGGGAGCAGTAATGCTTCACGCGGGATATTCTCCATGATCAGCTGGTTCAGGATTTTCGCCAGCATCCAGGCTTGTGCGACGATCAGAACGCCACTCACCACTCCCAGAAGTCGGGACATCATGAGCCAGCGGCGGGAGATGACACTCTGCTGTTTTAACCAGCGTGTTAATTCTTGTTGACGGGTTTTATTCATTGCGCGCTTTGCAGGTGAAGTTATCGGATTTTTTTAGCTTCGCAATGTTACATCGGCACAAAAATAAAGGCGACTTATAGTCGCCTTATTTACCTTTGTTACTGACTTGTAAAGATTATTTACTTTCCTGAGCCAGACCGTCGAGATAGCGCTCGGCATCCAGCGCGGCCATGCAACCTGTCCCAGCAGAGGTGATAGCCTGACGGTAGATGTGGTCCATTACGTCGCCAGCAGCAAAGACGCCTGGGATACTGGTTTGCGTGGCATTACCATGAATACCGGACTGCACTTTGATGTAGCCGTTTTCCAGTTCTAACTGGCCAGCAAAGATCGCAGTGTTCGGGCTATGACCGATGGCGACAAACAGACCTGCTACGTCGAGTGACTCGACGGTATCGGTGTTTTGCGTATCGCGCAGACGCAGTCCACTCACACCCATCTGATCGCCGGTCACTTCTTCCAGCGTACGGTTGGTGTGCAGAACGATATTACCGTTAGCCACTTTTTCCATCAGACGTTTGATCAGGATTTTTTCAGCACGGAAAGAATCACGGCGGTGGATCAGATGCACTTCAGAGGCGATGTTAGCCAGATAAAGCGCCTCTTCAACGGCAGTATTGCCGCCACCAATTACCGCGACCTTCTGATTGCGGTAGAAGAAACCATCACAGGTTGCGCAGGCAGAGACGCCGCGGCCTTTAAATGCTTCTTCAGATGGCAGCCCCAGATAACGTGCAGACGCGCCTGTTGCGATGATTAATGCGTCACAGGTGTATTCGCCGCTGTCGCCGGTCAGGCGGAACGGACGATTCTGCAGATCAACGCTGTTGATGTGATCAAACAGAATCTGCGTATCGAATTTCTCGGCATGTTCATGCATGCGCTCCATCAGTAACGGCCCGGTCAGGTGATTCGGATCGCCCGGCCAGTTTTCCACCTCAGTTGTGGTGGTGAGTTGACCGCCTTTTTCCATACCTGTGATTAATACCGGTTCCAGGTTTGCACGCGCAGCATAGACCGCAGCGGTGTAACCCGCGGGGCCTGAACCCAGGATAAGCAGCTTACTGTGTTTGGCCGTACCCATGAAATCCTCGTTTTTATTTGCAGACATTGGTCTGGATTGTAGGGAATTTGTGGGCGTAAAAAAAGGGTGCAGCGGTTTTGTTAACGATATGTGTAATAGATAAAGCCGATGGAAAAGTTCAAGCGAATAATCGAAATATAACAATTTCTACTGAAAATTGGTCTGTTATAGGGGGATAACATGAGTATTCACTGACCGTGATGATGAATATCTGGCATGTTGTACTAAAAAAAGATGTTTTGCTTTGACAATCCCCTGCGCATTTGCGAAAACATCAAAGGAAGAAAAAAAAGCAGTGTTTCGCGCGTGATGCAAAGTCATGCATGTAAATGCCATTTTTACCGGGCTAGCGAAATCTACGCATGGTGTGGACAGATGCCATTCGTGATGTCGAAAGCTGCCTTCAGGCAACGGCTTCTTAATACAGACCCTGGGATTACGTGGTGCTAGTTTCTTATTAACACATCACACGTAAAGCGACGGGCAAAGACTCTGAACAGTGAAGTGCACAGGGTCAAGACAGGAGTAGGGAAGGAATACAGAGAGACAATAATAATGGTAGATAGCAAGAAGCGCCCTGGCAAAGATCTCGACCGCATTGATCGTAATATTCTGAACGAATTGCAAAAAGATGGGCGTATTTCCAACGTCGAGCTTTCTAAACGAGTAGGGCTTTCTCCTACGCCGTGCCTTGAGCGTGTGCGCAGGCTGGAAAGACAGGGTTTCATTCAGGGCTACACAGCGCTGCTGAACCCACATTATCTGGATGCATCACTTCTGGTATTTGTTGAGATTACTCTGAATCGTGGCGCGCCGGATGTGTTTGAGCAATTTAACTCCGCAGTACAGAAACTTGAAGAAATTCAAGAGTGTCATCTCGTATCTGGTGATTTCGACTACCTGTTGAAAACGCGTGTGCCAGATATGTCAGCCTACCGTAAGCTGTTAGGGGAAACCCTGCTGCGACTGCCAGGCGTGAATGACACCCGTACCTATGTGGTGATGGAAGAAGTCAAACAGAGCAATCGTCTGGTTATCAAGACGCGCTAATACGGAACAGGTGCAAAATCGGCTTTTTTTGATTACACTCCTGTTAATCCATACAGCAACAGTGCCGGGGCTTCCCGGCGCTGTTGTCCGTTTTAGCTGGAGAGCCTTACTTGAGCCAGGAATACACAGAAGACAAAGAAGTCACACTTACCAAGCTAAGCAGCGGGCGTCGACTCCTTGAGGCGTTGCTGATCCTCGTATCTCTGTTTGCCATCTGGCTGATGGCGGCACTTATTAGCTTTAATCCGTCCGATCCCAGTTGGTCACAAACTGCATGGCATGAGCCTATTCATAACTTAGGTGGCCAACCCGGTGCATGGCTGGCTGATACCTTATTCTTCGTATTTGGCGTTATGGCGTACACCATTCCGGTGATCATTATCGGCGGCTGTTGGTTTGCTTATCGCCATCGCGCCAACGAAGACTATATCGATTATTTTGCTGTTTCCCTGCGTTTAATTGGTGCACTGGCGCTGATTCTTACCTCCTGTGGTCTTGCCGCTATCAACGCCGATGACATTTGGTACTTTGCCTCTGGTGGCGTGATTGGTAGCCTGCTTAGCACCACCTTGCAACCCCTGTTACGCAGTAGCGGTGGGACGATCGCTTTGCTATGTGTTTGGGCGGCAGGGCTGACGCTCTTTACAGGTTGGTCATGGGTGACGATTGCGGAGAAGATCGGTAGCGTTATTCTTAGCATCCTGACTTTTGCCAGCAACCGTACCCGCCGCGACGACTCCTGGGTCGATGAAGAAGAATATGAGGATGACGAATATGAAGACGAGTCCTCAAGAGCCCCGCGTGAGTCACGTCGGGCGCGTATCATGCGAGGGGCGCTGGCGCGTCGCAAACGCGTGGCAGAAAAATTCAATAATCCCATGGGGCGAAAAACGGACGAGGCTCTGTTCTCCGGCAAGCGCATGGATGATGAAGGCAGCGATGAGGTCGAATACTCTGCGCGCGGTGTCCCTGCGGATGCTGATGATGTCCTGTTTTCCGGCAATCGCGCCACCCAGTCTGAACAAGATGCTTATGATCCGCTGCTCAGCGGATACCGGGCAACCGAACCATTAACTGCCGCTGCGGCTGACATGACAGCGGCTCAGGCTTATGCTGCGCCGTCGGCACCAGCCGCATACTCAGCGGAACAAGCTCCCGCCTGGCAGCCTGAGGCGCAAGAGCCATTCGCACCAGCAATTCCGGTTGCCGAGCAAGTGCCGCTTTCGCATTATGTTGCGCCAGTACAAGAAAGTGACTGGCAACCAACGCCTCCCGTTGTTGCTGAGCCTGCCGGGTATCAGGCTTATATGCCTGAGCCGGATTATGCTGCGCCTGAACTCGTAACTGAAACAGAACCGGCACCTGAGGTTGAAGAGGTGAAACAGGCGGCGCGTCCACCGCTTTACTATTTTGAAGAAGTGGAAGAGAAGCGTGCGCGTGAGCGTGAGCAACTCGCGGCCTGGTATCAACCGGTTCCTGAGCCGATGCAAGAGCCCGCTCGTCCTGTTACGCCAGCACCTACGTCTCCAGCGTTGGCTACGGTCGCACCTGTTGCGGTGTCGGTGGCATCAAGCCTGTCTGAATCTCCTGCAACGGATACCGGCAGCCCAATGTTCAGTCTGGCTGAAGGGGGGGCGGTACGTCAGCAGGTAAAAGAGGGCATTGGTCCACAATTGCCCCGCCCGAATCGTGTACGTGTTCCTACGCGTCGTGAACTGGCCTCTTATGGTATTAAATTACCCTCACAGCGGATGGCTGAAGAACGTGCACGTGCAGAACAACGCCCGCTGCATGAGCCGATGAACGATGATGAAGCCGATATGCTTCAGCAGCAGGAACTGGCCCAGCAGTTTGCAGCCAGTCAGCATAACCGTTATAGCGAAGAGTACACGTATGACGCGCCATCGACCCCTGTTTCACCTGAGCTCAGCGAAGATGAAGAGGCTGAAGCCGAGCTGGCTCGTCAGTTTGCCAGCAGCCAGCAGCAGCGTTACTCAAGCGACAGCTCGGTCGCGCCAGGTATGTTCTCACTGGATGATTTCGAGTTTTCGCCAACCAAAGCGCTGGTGGATGATGGCCCGAGTGAGCCGCTTTTTACACCGAGCGTAATGCCGGAAGCTGAGGTTCCACGACCTCAGTATGCCCCGCAGCAACCTGTTGCAGCTCATCAGCAGCCGCAAGCGCCGGCCCCTAAGGAAAGCCTGATTCATCCGTTGTTGATGCGTAATGGTGACAGCCGTCCGTTGCAGAAACCTACGACGCCGTTGCCTTCACTGGATCTGCTTACACCACCGCCGTCGCAGGTTGAGCCGGTCGATACGTTTGCGCTGCAACAGATGGCCCGTCTGGTTGAAGCCCGACTTGCTGATTTCCGTATCAAAGCGGATGTTGTGAATTATTCGCCGGGTCCGGTGATTACCCGCTTTGAGCTAAACCTGGCGCCAGGGGTAAAAGCCGCTCGTATTTCCAATTTGTCCCGCGACTTAGCCCGTTCATTGTCGACGGCTGCGGTTCGTGTTGTTGAAGTCATTCCTGGCAAACCTTACGTTGGTCTGGAGTTGCCGAATAAAAAGCGTCAGACCGTATATCTGCGTGAAGTGTTGGACTGTGCCAGTTTCCGCGATAATCCTTCTCCGTTGACCGTCGTCCTCGGGAAAGACATTGCCGGTGATCCGGTAACGGCCGATCTAGCGAAAATGCCTCACCTGTTGGTTGCGGGTACCACCGGTTCTGGTAAATCTGTGGGCGTTAACGCCATGATCCTCAGCATGCTCTATAAAGCGCAGCCTGAAGACGTTAAGTTCATCATGATCGACCCCAAAATGCTGGAGCTGTCCGTTTATGAGGGTATTCCGCACCTATTAACGGAAGTGGTCACCGACATGAAGGACGCGGCCAATGCGTTGCGCTGGAGCGTGAACGAGATGGAGCGTCGTTATAAGCTGATGTCCGCGTTGGGCGTTCGAAACCTGGCGGGCTATAACGACAAGATTGCCGAAGCCGCGAAGATGGGCCGCCCAATCCCTGATCCCTACTGGAAACCGGGTGACAGCATGGCTATCGAACATCCGGTACTGGAAAAGTTGCCGTATATTGTCGTTCTGGTGGATGAATTTGCTGACCTGATGATGACGGTCGGCAAGAAGGTTGAAGAACTGATCGCACGTCTGGCACAGAAAGCCCGTGCGGCAGGCATACATCTTGTACTGGCAACTCAGCGACCGTCGGTTGATGTAATTACAGGGCTTATCAAAGCGAACATCCCGACACGTATCGCCTTTACCGTATCAAGTAAAATTGACTCACGTACCATTCTTGATCAGGGCGGTGCAGAATCCTTGCTTGGGATGGGGGATATGCTTTACTCCGGTCCGAACTCGACCATCCCTGTTCGTGTCCATGGGGCTTTTGTGCGCGATGAAGAAGTGCATGCGGTTGTTCAGGACTGGAAAGCCCGTGGTCGCCCGCAGTATATCGACGGTATTACCTCTGACAGCGAAAGCGAAGGCGGTAGTGGCGGTTTCGATAGTGGAGAAGAGCTGGATCCGTTGTTCGATCAGGCCGTTAATTTTGTGACGGAAAAACGTAAAGCCTCGATTTCGGGTGTGCAGCGTCAGTTCCGTATTGGCTATAACCGCGCCGCGCGTATTATCGAGCAGATGGAAGCCCAGGGCATCGTGAGCGAGCAGGGGCACAATGGTAACCGTGAGGTCCTTGCCCCGCCGCCATTCGATTAAATGCAAAGATGGGTAAAGCGGTAAAATTTAAGTCTTTTCTCCTGTCACTCGTCCCGAACTGCTTTTAGAGTGACAGGAAGGTGCCTCATCCGGAGGCGATGAATTTAAGGAATAACAATGAAAAGAATCGCGATGGCTTGTGCATTAATCGGTAGCTTCATGGTCAGCAATGTCTGGGCTGATGCGTCCAGTGACCTGAAAAGCCGCCTTGATAAAGTGAACAGCTTCCATGCCAGTTTCACCCAGAAAGTAACGGATGGCAGTGGGGCTGCGGTGCAGGAAGGGCAAGGGGATTTATGGGTTAAACGTCCGAGCCTGTTTAACTGGCACATGACGCAACCCGATGAAAGTGTGCTGGTGTCAGACGGTAAAACGCTGTGGTTCTATAACCCGTTTGTGGAGCAGGCAACAGCCACTACGCTGACGGATGCCACCAGCAACACGCCCTTTATGCTTATTGCGCGTAACCAGAGCAGCGACTGGCAGAAATATAACATCGCTCAGAATGGCGATGATTTTGTCCTGACGCCGAAATCGGCCAGCGGTAACCTGAAACAGTTCACGATCAATGTGAGTCGTGATGGCACCATTCATCAGTTCAGTGCCATTGAGCAGGACGACCAGAAGAGCAGCTATCAGCTCAAATCTCAGCAAAACGGTAGCATTGATCCTTCTAAATTCACCTTTACCCCGCCAAAGGGCGTAACGGTTGACGATCAACGTAAGTAAGAGGCATGCGTGGGCAACCTGTCGCTCGACTTTTCCGATAATACATTTCAACCTCTGGCCGCTCGCATGCGGCCAGAAAATTTAGCGCAGTACATCGGTCAGCAGCATTTACTGGCTGCGGGGAAACCCTTACCCCGTGCAATAGAAGCCGGGCATCTGCACTCCATGATCCTTTGGGGGCCACCGGGTACAGGAAAGACCACGCTGGCGGAAGTAATTGCTCGCTACGCCAGTGCGGATGTCGAGCGCATTTCTGCCGTCACTTCCGGCGTCAAAGAGATCCGTGAAGCGATTGAGCGAGCGCGGCAAAACCGCAATGCCGGGCGTCGCACTATTCTGTTTGTGGACGAAGTCCATCGATTCAACAAAAGCCAGCAAGATGCTTTTCTGCCGCATATTGAAGACGGCACCATCACGTTTATTGGTGCGACGACTGAAAATCCCTCGTTTGAACTCAACTCCGCATTGCTCTCTCGCGCACGCGTCTATCTGCTCAAGTCTCTGACCACTGACGATATTGAACAGGTTCTGACCCAGGCAATGGAAGACAACGCACGCGGTTATGGTGGTCAGGACATCGTGCTACCAGACGATACCCGCAAAGCTATTGCTGAACTGGTTAACGGTGATGCACGGCGTGCACTGAATACGCTGGAAATGATGGCCGACATGGCCGAACTCGACGGTTCAGGGAAACGGGTGTTACAACCGACACTGTTGACGGAAATCGCCGGTGAACGCAGTGCGCGTTTTGATAACAAAGGTGACCGTTTTTACGATTTGATCTCGGCACTGCATAAATCTGTGCGGGGTAGCGCCCCTGATGCTGCGCTTTACTGGTATGCCCGGATCATCACGGCGGGAGGAGATCCTCTCTATGTTGCACGTCGCTGCCTGGCGATTGCTTCTGAAGATGTTGGCAATGCCGATCCCCGAGCTATGCAGGTGGCGATTTCGGCATGGGATTGCTTTACCCGCGTGGGCCCGGCGGAAGGTGAACGTGCTATTGCACAGGCGATTGTCTATCTGGCCTGTGCGCCGAAAAGTAATGCGGTCTATACCGCTTTTAAAGCCGCGATGGCCGATGCCCGTGAACGCCCGGATTACGATGTTCCCGTCCATTTGCGTAATGCGCCAACCAAATTGATGAAAGAGATGGGTTATGGCCAGGAGTATCGCTATGCCCATGACGAACCCAATGCCTACGCGGCTGGCGAGGTCTTTTTCCCTGAAGAAATAGCACAAACACGTTACTACTATCCGACGAACCGGGGTCTTGAGGGTAAGATTGGCGAAAAGCTCGCCTGGCTGGCTGAACAGGATCATAAAAGCCCCATAAAACGCTACCGTTGAGAGTGACCTTGCGGTAATGTTGTCGCTGTATCTCTGTGGCCGCAGGCTGTGGCCACTTTCTCATTATTTCAATTCGATAAGCACAGGATAAGCATGCTCGATCCCAATCTGCTGCGTACCGAGCCAGACGCAGTCGCAGAAAAACTGGCACGCCGGGGCTTTAAGCTGGATGTAGATAAGTTACGCGCTCTTGAAGAGCGTCGTAAGGTTTTGCAGGTAAACACTGAAAATCTGCAGGCAGAGCGTAACTCGCGATCGAAATCCATCGGCCAGGCTAAAGCACGCGGGGAAGACATCGAGCCTTTACGCCTGGAAGTGAACAAGCTGGGTGAAGATCTGGATGCTGCTAAGGCTGAGCTGGAAACGCTGCTGGCAGAAATCCGTGACATCGCGCTGGCCATCCCGAACACCCCGGACGACAGTGTTCCGGTGGGTAAAGACGAAAATGATAACGTTGAAGTGAAACGCTGGGGCACGCCGCGCCAGTTTGACTTTGACGTGCGTGACCACGTGACGCTGGGCGAAATGCATGGCGGGCTGGATTTTGCTGCTGCGGTTAAGCTGACCGGTTCCCGTTTTGTGGTCATGAAAGGCCAGATTGCTCATCTGCACCGTGCACTGGCGCAGTTCATGCTCGATCTGCATACCGAGCAACACGGTTACAGCGAAACCTATGTTCCTTATCTGGTGAACCATGACACCCTGTACGGTACGGGTCAGTTGCCGAAATTTGCAGGCGATCTGTTCCACACGCGCCCGCTGGATGAAGAGGCAGACAGCAGCAACTATGCGTTGATCCCAACTGCAGAAGTTCCGCTGACTAACCTTGTGCGCGACGAGATCATCGATGAAGACGATCTGCCGATCAAACTGACTGCGCACTCTCCGTGCTTCCGCTCCGAAGCCGGTTCCTATGGACGCGACACCCGCGGTCTGATCCGCATGCACCAGTTCGACAAAGTTGAGATGGTGCAAATTGTTCGTCCGGAAGAGTCCATGGCTGCTCTCGAAGAGATGACCGGTCATGCTGAAAAAGTACTGGAGTTGCTGGGCCTGCCGTACCGTCGCGTTGCGCTTTGCACCGGTGATATGGGCTTTGGCGCATGCAAAACCTACGATCTGGAAGTGTGGGTTCCGGCACAGAATACCTACCGTGAAATTTCCTCTTGCTCGAACGTCTGGGACTTCCAGGCTCGCCGCATGCAGGCGCGTTGCCGCAGCAAATCCGACAAGAAAACCCGTCTTGTTCACACGCTGAACGGTTCTGGTCTGGCGGTAGGTCGTACGCTTGTCGCCGTGCTGGAAAACTATCAGCAGGCTGATGGCCGTATTGAGATCCCGGAAGTGCTGCGTCCTTACATGCGCGGTGCTGAGTTCATCGGTTAATTCCTTCTCTATCTTAAGTATAAAGCGCCTTCGGGCGCTTTTTTTTTGCTCGCTTTGATACCAGGCAATAAACCACAATTATTGAGTGGTCATAATTACTGCCGTATTTCAGGATAAAAAACTAAAAATTTCAGATTTCGATATATACATATCTATATAGCGATTCTGAAGTGTTTCTTTTCGTGAGCAAAGTGAGTCTTTATGGAATCTAAAACCCCCGAAATGCTACTGGATGTAGAAGTCAGCCGACGCGGCCTGGTGAAAACCGGCGTGATGGGTGGGCTGGCGGTGGCAAGCAGCGCATTCACGCTACCTTTTTCCCGCTATGTTTCTGCGGCAGAGTCGTTGACTCCCTCGCCGGAGCGCGTTGTATGGAGCGCCTGTACTGTCAACTGCGGTAGCCGTTGCCCGTTACGTATGCATGTCGCAGATGGCGAAATTAAGTATGTTGAAACGGATAACACTGGTGACGATAACTACGATGGCCTGCATCAGGTGCGTGCATGTCTGCGCGGGCGCTCGATGCGCAGACGAGTCTATAACCCTGACCGATTAAAATATCCGATGAAACGCGTGGGTAAACGCGGTGAAGGGAAATTTGAGCGAATTAGCTGGGACGAGGCCTACAGCACTATTGCTGAAAATATGACCCGGCTGATTAAAGAGTATGGCAATGAATCCATCTACCTGAATTACGGAACCGGCACGTTAGGGGGAACCTTGACGCGTTCCTGGCCCCCGGGAAAAACCCTGATTGCACGGTTAATGAACTGCTGTGGCGGTTATCTGAACCATTATGGGGATTACTCCACCGCGCAAATTGCAGCCGGACTTAATTACACCTATGGCGGATGGGCGGACGGTAACAGCCCCTCAGACATTGAAAACAGCGATCTGGTCGTGCTGTTTGGCAACAACCCTGGTGAGACACGCATGAGCGGTGGTGGTGTGACTTACTACCTTGAACAGGCACGGCAGAAGTCGAATGCTCGGCTGATTATTATCGATCCGCGCTACACGGATACGGGGGCGGGACGAGAGGATGAATGGATCCCGATCCGCCCGGGTACTGATGCAGCCCTGGTGTCGGCTCTGGCTTGGGTGATGATCGATGAAAACCTGGTTGATCAGCCTTTCCTTGATAAATATTGTGTCGGTTACGATGAGAAAACGTTGCCTGCAGATGCGCCCGCAAATGGGCATTATAAAGCGCATATTTTGGGGCAGGGCAACGACGGTATAGCGAAAACGCCAGAATGGGCATCTGCCATTACCGGCATTCCTGCGGCCCGTATTGTGAAGCTGGCGCGGGAAATCGCCGGAGCAAAAGCCGCGTGTATCTCTCAGGGGTGGGGGCCGCAGCGCCACTCAAATGGTGAACTGGTTTCGCGGGCTATTGCCATGCTCGCTATCCTCAGCGGGAATGTTGGCATAAACGGCGGGAATTCTGGAGCCCGTGAAGGTTCGTATTCCTTGCCATTTGTTCGTATGCCGACGTTAGAAAATCCGGTACAGACCAGCATTTCCATGTTTATGTGGACCGATGCCATTGAACGTGGTCCGCAAATGACCGCTACGCGCGATGGTGTTCGCGGCAAAGACAAACTGGATGTCCCCATCAAGATGGTCTGGAATTACGCGGGAAACTGTCTGGTAAATCAGCATTCGCAAATCAATCGAACGCACGACATTTTACAGGACGATAAAAAGTGTGAGCTGATTGTGGTGATTGACTGCCATATGACCTCTTCGGCGAAGTACGCCGATATTCTTCTGCCTGACTGTACCGCATCAGAACAGATGGATTTCGCCCTTGATGCTTCCTGCGGCAACATGGCGTACGTGATTTTTAACGATCAGGTTATTAAGCCGCGTTTTGAATGCAAAACTATTTATGAGATGACAAGCGAGCTGGCGAAACGCCTGGGTGTTGAGCAGCAATTCACTGAAGGACGCACTCAGGAAGGCTGGATGCGCCATCTCTACGAACAATCCCGGGCAGCCATCCCGGCATTGCCGGAGTTTGATGCTTTCCGTAAACAGGGCATGTTTAAGCAACGTGATCCTGAAGGCCACCATGTGGCTTACAAAGCATTTCGTGCCGATCCTGATGCGAATCCGTTAACCACACCCTCAGGAAAAATCGAAATATACTCTGCGCAACTGGCCCGTATTGCCGCCACCTGGCAACTGGATAAAGACGATGTTATCGATCCCTTGCCGGTTTACAGTCCGGGTTTCGAGAGTCCGAACGATCCTCTGGTAAAAAAATGGCCATTGCAGCTCACCGGATTCCACTACAAATCACGAACCCATTCGACCTACGGTAATATCGATGTGCTGAAGGCAGCCTGTCGTCAGGAGATGTGGATCAATCCGATTGATGCGAAAGAGCGTGGCATTACTAACGGCGATCGGGTGCGTATTCGCAACGATCGCGGTGAAGTGCACATTGAAGCGAAGGTGACGCCGCGTATTATTCCGGGCGTCGTCGCATTGGGAGAAGGGGCGTGGTATGCGCCTGATGGAAAAGGGATCGATCAGGCTGGCTGTATCAATGTTCTGACCAGTCAGCGGCCATCACCGCTGGCGAAGGGAAACCCTTCTCATAGCAATCTCGTCCAGGTTGAGAAGGTTTAAGGAGTAGCCGATGACCACCCAATACGGATTTTTTATTGATTCCGCCCGCTGTACCGGCTGCAAAACCTGTGAGCTGGCCTGTAAAGATTACAAAGACTTAACCCCGGACGTCAGCTTTCGACGCATTTATGAATACGCAGGCGGGGACTGGCAGGAAGACAACGGCGTCTGGCACCAGAACGTCTTTGCCTACTATCTGTCGATTGCCTGCAACCACTGCGAAGACCCGGCCTGCACCAAAGTCTGCCCCAGCGGCGCGATGCACAAACGTGAGGACGGCTTTGTGGTGGTGGACGAAGATATCTGCATCGGCTGCCGCTACTGTCACATGGCCTGCCCGTACGGTGCGCCACAGTACAATGCGCAAAAAGGTCACATGACCAAATGCGATGGCTGTTACAGCCGCGTCGCTGAGGGTCACAAACCCATCTGCGTCGAGTCCTGCCCACTGCGGGCGCTGGATTTCGGTCCGATTGACGAACTGCGTAAAAAACACGGAGCACTGGCGGCCGTTGCGCCGCTTCCGGCTGCACGTTTCACCAAGCCGTGCATTGTGATTAAACCTAACGCCAACAGCCGCCCAACTGGGGATACCACCGGCTATCTGGCAAACCCGCGGGAGGTGTGAGATGGGTAACGGATGGCATGAATGGCCGCTGGTGTTGTTTACGGTGCTCGGGCAGTGCGTGGCGGGCGGGTTAATCGTGATGGGGCTGGCCTGGCTGGCGGCAAAAGATGACGCCGACAGCCAGCAGCGCATCACCCGCAGCATGTTCTTTCTTTGGGTGCTGATGGGCATCGGGTTTATCGCGTCGATGCTGCACCTGGGGTCCCCGATGCGCGCCTTCAACTCCCTGAACCGGGTGGGCGCTTCGGCGTTGAGTAATGAAATCGCCGCTGGTTCAGTCTTCTTCGCCGTGGGCGGTTTCTGGTGGCTGGTGACTCAGCTGGGCAAAATGCCGGCTACGCTGGGCAAACTCTGGCTGATGGTGAGCATGGTGCTGGGCGTGGTGTTTGTCTGGGCGATGACCCGGGTGTACCAGATTGACACGGTTCCGACCTGGCACTCGGCTTACACCACCGTCGGTTTCTTCCTGACGATGTTGCTCGGTGGTCCGCTGCTGGCGGCGCTGCTGCTGCGCGTGGCAAAAACGCCGTTTAACGGTGCGACCTTTGCCTCACTGAGCGTCGCCGCACTGCTGGCAAGCCTGGCGCTGGTCATGCTGCAGGCGATGAGCCTCAGCGCGGTACACAGTTCGGTGGTGCAGGCGAACGCACTGGTGCCGGATTACGGCAGTTTACAGGTATGGCGAATGGTGCTGCTGGTCGCGGGCCTGGGCTGCTGGATTTGCCCACTGGCGATGCGTAAATCCCCGCGTGTAACCAGCCTGCTTGCCGGTGTAACACTGGTGGTGGCCGGCGAGTTGATTGGCCGTGGTCTGTTTTACGGATTGCATATGACGGTCGGCATGGCGGTCGCCGGTTAATTCCCTCTCTCTGGCCGGGATTTTCCCCGGCCAGAGCTTATATTCATCATGAATTTTTTCTACTAAACATTTTGGAGGATAAAGTTAAATAAATCTTATTAATCAATAGAGTGCTTTTCACTAAGCATCGAGAACGAACACGCAGGATAAGTTTTATATATCGTCAGTGAATAAAACGTGCGGGTGCCCAAAATCAGTAGATTGACAATGTTTTTGCCAGTGGCATGATGCGCACGAATCTTGAACTTCCTCACGGTTTTAATCCATGACCACCTATACCCGGCCAGTGCTTTTATTGCTCTGTGGCCTGCTTCTGTTGACCCTTGCGATCGCAGTGTTGAACACGCTGGTCCCGCTTTGGCTCGCCCATGAAAACATGCCGACATGGCAGGTTGGTATGGTCGGCTCTTCCTATTTTACCGGTAATTTACTGGGAACGATGATGACGGGGTGGCTTATCCAGCGGATGGGCTTTAATCGCACCTATTATTTTGCCTCGCTGATTTTCGCCGTGGGCTGTGCAGGGCTGGGCTTTAATATCGGATTCTGGAGCTGGCTGACCTGGCGTTTCGTTGCCGGGGTCGGTTGCGCCATGATTTGGGTCGTGGTGGAAAGTGCTCTGATGCGCAGCGGTACGTCAGGAAATCGTGGACGCCTGCTTGCGGCATATATGATGGTCTATTACGTCGGTACGGTGCTGGGGCAGGTGATGGTCAGCAAATTGCCCACCGACCTGATGAGCGTTCTCCCGTGGGCGGTGGGCCTGGTGTTGGCCGCGATTTTACCGCTACTGTTTACCCATATCACCGGGCAACATGATGAAGTGCAAAGCACGACTTCAGTATGGCCGATGTTCCGTTTGCGCCAGGCGCGTCTCGGTGTCAACGGTTGTATTATTTCCGGTATTATTCTCGGCTCGTTATACGGCTTAATGCCACTCTATCTCAATCATCAGGGTGTGAGCGATTCAGGCATTGGATTCTGGATGGCGCTGATGGTCAGTGCGGGCATTGTCGGGCAGTGGCCAATAGGTCGACTCGCGGATCGTTTTGGCCGCTTGCTGGTACTGCGCGTACAGGTATTCGTGGTCATTCTGGGGTGTGTAGCGATGCTGGGCAACGCAGCGATGGCTCCGGCTCTGTTCGTATTAGGTACCGCCGGGTTTACGCTGTATCCGGTTGCGATGGCCTGGGCTTGCGAGAAAGTGGAATATCATCAGCTGGTGGCGATGAATCAGGCGCTGCTGTTAAGCTACACCATCGGCAGCCTGTTAGGCCCAACCCTGACCGCAATGCTTATGCAGAGCTATTCAGACAGCCTGTTGTTTATCATGATTGCCTGCGTGTCATTTATTTACCTGATGATGCTGATGCGCAAAGCCGGTCACCATCCGACACCTGTCGCACATGCCTGAAAAAAAGCCCGCCGGAGATTCCGCGGGCTTTTTACTTTTATGCCTTCCGACAAAGAAACTGGTGCGGGTTCAGTACATCACCTTGTGACCGTACTGTTCGAGAATACCTTTCACGCGTTCCATGGTCTCTTTCTTCGGTGGATGAATACCATCCAGTTTGTACTCTTCACCCATCGCGACCCATTTGTGTTTACCCAACTCGTGGTACGGCAGTAACTCGATTTTTTCGACGTTACCCATATCGCGGGTAAATTCGCCCAGACGGTGTGCGGAATCATCATCGTCTGACCAGCCCGGTACGACGACGTAACGGATCCAGACGTTGATATTCTTATTGGACAGGTATTTGGCGAATTCCAGCGTGCGGTGGTTGGATACGCCCACCAGGTTCTGGTGGATCTCATCATTCATCTGCTTGAGATCGAGCATCACCAGGTCGGTCACTTCCAGTAATTCATCAACAACCGGATCGTAGCGACGCACGAAACCGTTGGTATCAAGGCAGGTGTGAATGCCTTCTTTTTTACAGGCACGGAACCAGTCACGTACGAATTCGGCTTGCAACATCGCTTCGCCGCCGGAGGCTGTGACGCCGCCCCCTGATGCATTCATAAAGTGACGATAGGTCACCACGTCTTTCATGAGTTCATCAACGGTTATTTCTTTGCCACTGTGTGTGTCCCAGGTGTCACGGTTGTGACAGTAGAGACAGCGCATCAGGCAGCCCTGGAAGAAGGTAATGAAACGGATACCTGGGCCATCAACAGTGCCACAGGATTCAAAGGAGTGGATGCGACCAATCACTGACATTGCGGTGTATTCTCCAGATATGGCCCATCCGGGGCCTGTATTGATGCACAGCTCAATCCGGCTGTGTTTAAGTCTATTTTGGCTGATATCCATCGTTTTAGTATAGATATCTGACAAAGCAGACTGGGGGAGGGGTGTTAAAAAGGCCCCACTGACGTGGAGCCTTTATTGTACGCTTTTTACTTCGCGATTTCAGTCAATACCATTACATGGTCTGAGTGAAAGTACGGGTAATAACGTCCTGCTGCTGTTCTTTAGTCAGGGAGTTAAAACGTACTGCGTAGCCAGATACACGGATGGTCAGCTGCGGATATTTTTCCGGGTTTTCCATCGCGTCGAGCAGCATTTCGCGGTTCATTACGTTCACGTTGAGGTGCTGACCACCTTCGATAGAAGACTCGTGGTGGAAGTAACCATCCATCAGGCCTGCCAGGTTAGTTTTACGCACTTCATCGTCTTTGCCCAGTGCGTTTGGAACGATAGAGAAGGTATAAGAGATACCATCTTTAGCGTAAGCAAACGGCAGTTTAGCAACGGAGGTCAGAGAGGCAACTGCACCTTTCTGGTCACGGCCGTGCATTGGGTTAGCACCTGGTCCGAACGGTGCGCCAGCACGACGACCGTCTGGGGTGTTACCGGTTTTCTTACCATACACAACGTTAGAGGTGATGGTCAGAACAGACTGAGTCGGGATAGCGTTACGGTAAGTAGTCAGTTTCTGAATTTTCTTCATGAAACGTTCTACCAGGTCAACCGCCATGTCATCAACGCGAGCGTCGTTGTTACCAAACTGCGGGTATTCGCCTTCGATTTCGAAGTCGATAGCCAGACCGTCTTCGTCACGAATTGGTTTAACTTTCGCATGTTTGATTGCAGACAGGGAGTCAGCTGCAACGGACAGACCAGCGATACCACACGCCATGGTGCGAACGACGTCACGGTCATGCAGTGCCATCAGAGACGCTTCGTAGCTGTATTTGTCGTGCATGTAGTGGATAACGTTCAGAGCGGTGACATACTGTTTAGCCAGCCAGTCCATGAAGTGATCCATACGATCCATGACTTCGTCGAATTTCAGGACGTCGCCTTTGATAGGTTCAGATTTCGGACCCACCTGGATTTTCAGTTTTTCATCAACGCCGCCGTTGATAGCGTACAGCATGGTTTTCGCGAGGTTAGCGCGAGCACCGAAGAACTGCATTTGTTTACCAACAACCATCGGGCTTACGCAGCAAGCAATCGCGTAATCGTCGTTGTTGAAGTCCGGACGCATCAGATCGTCGTTCTCGTATTGCAGAGAAGAGGTGTCGATGGAGACTTTAGCAGCGTATTTTTTGAAGTTCAGTGGCAGTTTTTCAGACCACAGAATGGTGATGTTCGGCTCCGGAGACGGCCCCATGGTGTACAGGGTGTTCAGGAAACGGAAGCTGTTTTTGGTCACCAGAGTACGGCCATCAACGCCCATACCTGCGATGGATTCAGTTGCCCAGATCGGGTCACCGGAGAACAGTTCATCATATTCAGGAGTACGCAGGAAGCGAACCATACGCAGTTTCATGACCAGGTGGTCAACCATTTCCTGCGCTTCTTGTTCGGTGATTTTGCCTGCTTTCAGGTCGCGTTCGATGAACACGTCCAGGAAGGTAGCGGTACGACCGAAGGACATTGCTGCGCCGTTCTGGGATTTAACTGCGGCCAGGTAACCGAAGTAAGTCCACTGAATAGCTTCCTGAGCGGAGGTTGCTGGAGCAGAGATATCGCAGCCATATTTTGCTGCCATTTCTTTAATCTGACCCAGTGCGCGGTGCTGTTCGGAGATTTCTTCACGCAGACGGATAGTGGCTTCCAGGTTAACGCCATTTTCCATGTCAGACTGCAGAGACAGGAACTGTGCGTATTTGTCTTTCAGCAGGAAGTCGATACCGTACAACGCAACACGACGGTAGTCACCGATGATACGGCCACGGCCATAAGCATCCGGCAGGCCGGTCAGAACACCAGACTTACGGCAGTTCAGGATGTCTTTGGTGTAAACATCAAATACGCCCTGGTTGTGAGTTTTGCGGTAGTCGGTGAAGATTTTTTTCAGTGCTGGATCCAGCTCGCGATTGTACGCTTTGCAGGAACCTTCAACCATTTTGATACCACCGAACGGGATGATCGCACGTTTCAGTGGAGCTTCGGTCTGCAGACCAACGATTTTCTCAAGGCTTTTGTTGATGTAGCCAGCGTCGTGAGAAGTAATAGTTGACGCAACAGAGGTGTCGAAATCAACAGGCGCATGGGTGCGGTTTTCCTGTTTAACACCTTCCATAACTTTATCCCACAGCGTGGTGGTCGCATCAGTTGCGCCCGCCAGGAAGGATTCATCACCCTCATAAGGGGTATAGTTTTTCTGGATGAAGTCACGTACGTTTACTTCTTTCTGCCAGTCACCTTTCGCAAAACCTTCCCAGGCTGTGGCTAGTTTTTCATTAAGCTCGGACATGTAACACCTACCTTCTTAAGTGGATTTTTTATTTACTGCCTGAGACAACCATTAATGGTGATCGTCGCCACGCAGGTAAATGACCCAGTATGTCAACCCAACTAACAATCCTCCACCAATGATATTCCCAATTGTTACAGGAATCAGATTATCAGTGATGAAATTTGCAATAGTCAGGTGAGAAAAGTTTTCCGGGCTGGAACCAATAGCGGTCCAGAACTCCGGGGTCGCAAAGTTACGAATTAAGATACCCATCGGGATCATAAACATGTTTGCGATACTGTGCTCAAAACCGCTGGCTACAAACATGCCCACCGGCAGAACCATAATTAATGCTTTATCTGTCAGGCTGCGGCCGGAATAACTCATCCATACCGCCAGGCAGACCATCAGGTTTGCTAAAATGCCCAGTGCAACGGCTTCAACAAAAGTATGATGCAACTTGTGGTCAGCTGTTTGCAGGACGTTTAAGCCCCAGCCACCGTTTGCCACCATATACTCGCCAGACAACCAAATCAGTAAGACGAAGAGCAGCGCGCCAATCAAGTTACCGATATAGACGTTTGCCCAATTGCGAGCCAGTTGGCCCCAGGTAATACGTCCGCTGGCTTTAGCGACCACGATCAACACAGTTGATGTAAAGAGGTCAGCGCCGCAGATGACGCAAAGGATCAGCCCTAATGAGAAGCACACACCACCAATAAGTTTAGCAATGCCAAAGGGCATCGATGCTGTACCTGTTGTGGCAGTAATATAGAAAACAAAAGCGATGGAGATAAAGACGCCTGCTGTAATCGCCAAAAAGAACGTCGTCAGCGGTTTCTTTGTTGCTTTATAGACACCTGCTTCTTCGGCAACTTTTGCCATCGCAGCTGGAAGTATTAGATCAAAAGGGTTGTCAGCTTTCACACTAACTCTCTCTTTGTTTAAGTCGGCGAGGAGATACTAACAAAGCATTATAGAAGAGAATTTGATATGGATCATATCTCGCCTGGCTAATGGTACCGCAAAGCGCAGGGTTTTAGCACGATTGCGAAGTAACTTGTTGATTATCAAAATAAAAATAAAGTTTAAAGTTTGCAAAAAGTGTTGAAAATTTTTATACGGCCTCCCGTGAAACAGTTAATTAAAATGGAGTAATTGCCATAAAAAGTAACAATAAGCCCTGGGTATTAATATATATATTTACCCATAATTAACTTAATTATCACAATTGGCGTGCATTGCCGAAATATAAATAAAACGGGGCAATGAAATTGCCCCGTAATATAACGTAGACCTGTCATTAAGCCTACATTTTGTCGTACTACTTGTCGTTATTTCGACCAGAAAGCACGTTTAGCACGTTGTAATTTTTCGTAAGCGGCTAACAACGCCTGATGGGCCGGGAAGGCTTCCAGTGTGCCATCTGCAGGTTGCAGACCGAAGAACGGCTCTTCACCACTTAATGCTGCACTTGCTGATTCGACAGCAGCCGAACCGTACATCCGCACAAATGCATTCAGATACTGAAGCGGCTGGCGCTCCTCTTCCTGCGAGAGCAGTAACAAGGTCTGCAGGCAACGATAGTAATTGGCACGTTCTGCCGTGAAGACAGAGCCGTTGAATTCAATCGTCCACTCAACCCAGGACAGCGCCTGCTCCAGATCACCGCCTGCCAGTGCAAGCATGGCTTTCAGCTCGCCAATACGCAGTGTGAACCAGCCGTTGTCTTTACCGGTAGCCAGACCGAGTAACTCACGCACTCGGGTAAAGTCGTCATGACCTTCTTCATCAAGCTGCTCGATCAGATTCAGGTAGTCTTCTTTCTCCCATTCACTGCCTGGCAGAGAGAGGATCGTTTCGCGCAGATGAGTGCCCATGGCATTGTTTGCCAGCCACAGATCTTCAGCAGGATAAATGTCAGACATACCCGGCACCAGGATACGGCAGGCATAAACGCCCAGGTGTTCGTAGTCGGCAATGTACACTTCTTTATCTTCCGCGTTGAAGATAGCCATCAGGGTGGCGAACTCTTCTTCCGTCGTGCCAGCAAAACTCCAGTCAGCAAACGGATAGTCAGCGTCCTGCTTGAACAGATCCCAGGAGATGGAACCGCTGGAATCAATGAAGTGTGTTTCGAGGTTGGTATGTTCTGCGACTTCTTCGTCATCGAACGTTGGCGGGGTAAAGACATCCAGATCTTTCAGACCACGACCCTGCAACAGCTCAGTGACGGTACGCTCCAGCGCCACACCGAAGTCCGGGTGCGCACCAAAGGAAGCAAAACAGGTTCCGTTGGCTGGGTTAAACAGCACAACACAAATGACCGGATACTGACCGCCCAGTGAACCATCGTAAGCAAAAATTGGGAAACCTTCAGCTTCAAGTTTCTCAATAGAGGCGACAACACCCGGGTAGCGTGCCAGCACATCTGCAGGAATTTCCGGCAGGCTGATGCGTTCGCTGATGATGCGATTTTTGATGTGACGCTCGAAGACTTCAGACAAGCCCTGAACACGCGCTTCGTTAGCGGTGTTGCCTGCGGACATGCCATTAGAGACATACAGGTTACCGACGATGTTCATCGGAATGTAGACGGTCTGCGCGTCGGACTGGCGGGTAAAGGGCAGGGCACAGATGCCACGCGCTTCATTGCCAGACTGCAAATCCACGAGCATGCCTGCGGTCAGTTCGTTCTCCGGATCATAAAACGCACGCAGGCGGGTATCCAGAATGCCTTCCGGCAGCTCGTCATCTTCCGGCAGCGGGAACCATTTTTCGTTCGGGTAGTGAACGAACGGGCCATTGGCAATGGTGTCGCCCAGCCAGAAATCAGCGAAGAAGTAGTTGGTGGACAGACGCTCAAAATATTCACCCAGTGCGGAAGCCAGAGCCGCCTTCTTGGTGGCACCTTTACCGTTAGTGAAACACAGCGCACTGTCTTTATCGCGAATATGCACTGACCAGACATTCGGTACCGGGTTCAGCCAGGAAGCCTCTTCGATATTAAAGCCAAGATCGAGCAGTTTTTGCTGGAAGCGAGCGATGGAATCTTCCAGTGCGGCGTCTTTGCCGGGGATATAGGTTTGCGTCATAGCAGCAGTCACTTTTTTTGTACGTAAAGCGGGCGATCATACGGGTTTTATGTGACTGACGCTATCTTCACCGGGCGGTCGGCGAAAATAAAACTTTTGACTATGCTTATGTAACGTAAATAGCTGCTAAGGCATTAAAAATGAAAGCGTTTGATCTACATCGTATGGCGCTTGATAAGGTGCCGCTTGATTTTCTCTGGGAAGTCTCGCTTCGTAGCCTTTATACCTTTGTTTTGGTCTTCTTATTTCTCAAAATTACAGGTCGCCGTGGCGTGCGGCAGATGTCGCTGTTTGAAGTGTTGATTATCCTGACGCTGGGCTCGGCGGCTGGGGATGTGGCGTTCTACGATAATGTTCCTATGTTGCCCGTGCTGGTGGTGTTCATCACATTGGGGCTGCTTTATCGACTGGTTATGTGGCTCATGGCCCATAGTGAAAGATTAGGGGATTTGTTGGAAGGCAAACCTGTCGTCGCTGTCGAAAATGGCCAACTGGCGTGGGAAAAGCTTGAGGCGGAAAACATCACGGAGTACGAATTTTTTATGGAACTGCGCCAGGGTAGCGTGGATCACCTCGGACAGGTACGGCTGGCTATACTCGAAACTAATGGTCAGCTCAGCGTTTATTATTACCCGGATGACGAAGTGAAACCAGGTCTGTCTATTTTACCCGCAACCTTTTCCACCCGTTACACCACGGTGCCGGATGCTTCCGACTATGCCTGTACACGTTGTAGCCTGGTGATGGCAATGCATCAGGGAGAGCATCAATTATGTCCGCGCTGCGCAAATCCAGAATGGTCGAAGGCCAGCCGGGCAATTCGCATCACCTGATAGCAATTATGTCGGTTTTATGACGATTAACCGGGAGAATGTTTTGTGTGAAGTAGAGCACATTTGCGAGGTCATAAGTTTTAGACATTGCGGCGCGTGTCACTGAATGATAAAACCGATATCCACTGTTATAACTTATTGCTTTTAGCGTGGTGAGGGGAAATGGCTCAGGTCTTCAATTTCAGTTCAGGTCCGGCAATGTTACCGGCGGATGTGCTTAAACAAGCTCAACAAGAGTTATGTGACTGGCAAGGTCTTGGTACCTCGGTGATGGAAATCAGCCACCGTGGTAAAGAATTTATCCAGGTAGCGGAAGAGGCAGAAAAGGACTTTCGTGACCTGCTGAACATCCCCTCAAACTACAAAGTTCTCTTTTGCCATGGCGGTGGTCGCGGTCAGTTTGCTGGTGTTCCTCTGAACATCCTGGGTGACAAGACGACAGCGGATTACGTTGATGCGGGTTACTGGGCGGCAAGTGCAGTAAAAGAAGCCAAAAAATACTGCACGCCGAACGTCATTGACGCCAAAATTACCGTTGACGGGCTGCGTGGCGTGAAGCCGATGAGTGAATGGCAGCTCAGCGGTAACAGTGCTTACCTGCACTACTGCCCGAACGAAACCATCGATGGCATCGCAATTGATGAAACGCCAAACTTTGGCAGCGATGTGGTTGTGGCGGCTGACTACTCTTCAACGATTCTGTCTCGTCCGCTGGATATCAGTCGTTATGGTGTGATCTATGCGGGTGCGCAGAAAAACATCGGTCCTGCCGGATTGACGCTGGTGATTGTGCGTGATGATCTGTTGGGCAAAGCGCATCAGAGTTGCCCGTCGATTCTTGATTACAGCATTCTGGCTGAAAATGACTCCATGTTTAACACCCCTCCGACCTTTGCCTGGTATCTGGCGGGTCTGGTCTTCAAATGGGTGAAAAACAATGGTGGTGTGGCGGCGATGGATAAGGTCAATCAGCAAAAAGCCGATCTGCTCTACGGTGTGATTGATGGCAGTGATTTCTACCGCAACGATGTAGCGAAAGCGAACCGCTCACGCATGAATATTCCGTTCCAGTTGGCTGATAGCGCACTGGACAAACTCTTCCTCGAAGAGTCCCTGGAAGCAGGCCTGCATGCGCTGAAAGGCCATCGTGTAGTCGGTGGCATGCGCGCTTCAATCTATAACGCGATGCCGCTGGAAGGCGTGAAAGCACTGACTGACTTTATGGCTGACTTCGAACGCCGTCGCGGTTAATCTGGTCTTTCTTCATACCCCCGTGGCCTGCTGCGGGGTTTTTTATTCCGTTTTGTTGAGAGTTAAGTTTCATGGAATCCCTGACGTTACAACCCATCGCGCGCGTTGATGGCACCATCAATCTGCCCGGCTCAAAAAGTGTCTCCAATCGCGCCTTGCTGCTGGCTGCGTTTGCTGAGGGCACCACCGTGCTGACCAACCTGCTGGACAGTGACGATGTACGCCATATGCTCAATGCGCTCAGTGCGTTGGGCGTCTCATTTACGTTGTCTGATGATCGTACTCGCTGTGAAGTCACCGGTGTTGGTGGTCCGCTGGTTTCGGACAAGCCGCTGGAGCTGTTCCTGGGGAATGCCGGTACGGCAATGCGTCCTCTGGCGGCAGCATTGTGCCTGGGCAGCAACGATCTGGTACTGACCGGCGAACCGCGCATGAAAGAGCGCCCGATTGGCCATCTGGTCGATGCGCTGCGTCAGGGTGGCGCTCTGATTGACTATCTTGAGCAAGAAAATTACCCGCCGCTGCGTTTACGTGGTGGCTTTGCTGGCGGTACCGTTGAGGTTGATGGCAGTGTTTCCAGCCAGTTCCTGACGGCATTGCTGATGACAGCTCCTCTTGCGCCGCAGGATACGACCATCACCATTAAAGGCGAGCTGGTCTCAAAACCGTATATCGACATTACGCTGCACCTGATGAAAACCTTTGGGGTTGAAGTGGACAATCAGGACTACCAGCGCTTTATTGTGCGTGGTAATCAGCGTTATCAGTCTCCGGGACACTACCTGGTGGAAGGCGATGCCTCTTCAGCTTCTTACTTCCTTGCCGCAGCAGCCGTGAAGGGCGGTACGGTGAAAGTGACGGGCATTGGTCGCAACAGCGTGCAGGGCGATATTCGTTTTGCCGACGTACTGGAAAAAATGGGTGCGCAGGTGGTGTGGGGCGATGACTTTATCTCCTGTACCCGCGGCGAGTTGAACGCCATTGATATGGATATGAACCATATCCCTGACGCGGCGATGACCATCGCGACGGCGGCGCTGTTTGCGCGTGGCACCACGACGATGCGCAACATCTACAACTGGCGTGTGAAAGAGACCGACCGTCTGTTCGCGATGGCGACTGAACTGCGTAAAGTGGGTGCCGAAGTGGAAGAGGGTGAAGACTATATTCGTGTCACGCCACCTGCTCACATCCAGTATGCAGAGATCGGTACCTACAACGATCACCGTATGGCGATGTGTTTCTCACTGGTGGCCTTGTCAGACACGCCGGTGACTATCCTCGATCCGAAATGCACGGCGAAAACTTTCCCTGACTACTTTGAGCAGCTAGCGCGCATCAGTACCCTCGCTTGATATGCCGGGCTGCTCTGTAACATATTGCAGGGTAGCCCGCACCTGTCATTTTTTGGTTATAACATCATCACCTTGTAGTGTTAGTCTTCATGCGGGTTTATCCCAATGGTGTCATTGATTAATACAAGGATGATGTAATGAAAAATAAAAAAGTACTCTTAAGTTGCCTGGTTGCGGCAACACTGATCTCTGGCTGTAAAACAATGAGTCTCGATCCTGATTCGCTGGCGAAATCAGGCATGTCTGCATATAAAGCCGCGACATTAAGCGATGCAGACGTTAAAACACTGTCAAATGAAGCGTGTGCGGAGATGGATAAGCAGAACACCGTTGCTCCGGCCTCAAGTTCTTATACCAAACGACTGGCAAAAATCTCCAAAGCGCTGGGCAGTTCCATCGACGGTACCCCGGTTAATTACAAAGTCTATGCCACTAAAGATGTGAATGCGTGGGCAATGGCCAACGGCTGTATTCGCGTTTATAGCGGCCTGATGGACATGATGACCGACAATGAAGTTGAAGCAGTGCTGGGTCATGAGATGGGACATGTTGCGTTGGGCCATACCCGTAAAGCCATGCAAACCGCGTATGCGACGCTGGCAGCGCGCGATGCCATTTCTGCGAGCAGCGCCGTCGGCGCCCAGCTTTCGAATTCTCAGCTCGGCGAACTGGGGGAGAAAATGATTAACTCCGCCTTCTCCCGTAGTCAGGAATCGGATGCTGATGACTTCTCCTACGATCTGCTTAAAAAGCGTAAGATCAGTACTCAGGGCTTAGTCACAAGCTTTGAGAAACTGGCTAAGTTGGATGCTGGTTCAGAAAAATCCATGTTTGATTCGCACCCGCCTTCAGCAGAGCGTGCTAAGCACATTCGCGATCGGATTGCGGCAGACAAAAAGTAAATAATTGTCACTTCCGGGCTGGCGTTCTGCCAGCCCTCTATAATTGCGCAAACCTTCCTCACTTAATCCTGTTCATTTCGTTATTTGCATATGAGGGTAACGGTCATTCGCGTTGCAGCGTATAATGCGCCGCGTTCACGTTAACGGTATGCCTTAATGAAGGAGAAAAAGATGACAGCAATTGCCCCGGTAATCACCATTGATGGGCCAAGCGGTGCGGGGAAAGGCACCCTGTGCAAAGCAATGGCGGAAACGTTGCAATGGCATCTACTGGATTCTGGCGCAATCTATCGTGTGCTGGCACTGGCTGCATTGCATCATCATGTTGATGTCTCTTCGGAAGAGGTTTTGGTTCCGCTGGCGGCTCACCTGGATGTGCGTTTTATTTCGACGAATGGCAATGTCGAAGTGATTCTGGAGGGTGAAGACGTAAGCGGCGAAATTCGTACACAGGAAGTAGCCAACGCTGCTTCTCAGATCGCTGCATTTCCGCGCGTTCGTGAAGCATTGTTGCGTCGTCAGCGTGCCTTCCGTGAAGCGCCGGGATTGATTGCCGACGGACGTGATATGGGGACGGTTGTTTTTCCGGATGCCCCCGTCAAAATTTTCCTTGATGCCTCATCTGAAGAGCGCGCGCATCGCCGCATGCTTCAGTTGCAGGAAAAAGGCTTTAGTGTTAACTTTGATCGCCTTTTGGCCGAGATCAAAGAACGTGACGATCGTGATCGTAACCGTCCCGTTGCGCCGCTTATTCCCGCTGCTGATGCTTTAGTACTGGATTCCACCAGTTTAAGTATTGAGCAAGTGATTGAAAAAGCGTTACAATATGCGCGCCAAAAATTGGCTCTCGCGTAAAGCGACCGAATTTGCAGTACCCCCGCAGCAATGGAGTGTTAGCGGGTATGTTAAACAACCCCATCCGGCACGGAGCCAGGTGGACGTTAAATATGAAACCTGAAGATTAAACATGACTGAATCTTTTGCTCAACTATTTGAAGAATCCTTAAAAACAATCGAAACCCGTCCGGGTTCCATCGTTCGTGGTGTTGTTGTTGCTATCGACAAAGATATCGTACTGGTTGACGCCGGTCTGAAATCTGAGTCCGCCATCCCGGCAGAGCAGTTCAAAAACGCCCAGGGCGAACTGGAAATCCAGGTTGGTGACGAAGTTGACGTTGCTCTGGATGCAGTAGAAGACGGCTTCGGTGAAACCCTGCTGTCCCGTGAGAAAGCTAAACGTCACGAAGCTTGGATCACGCTGGAAAAAGCTTACGAAGAAGCTGAAACTGTGGTCGGTGTTATCAACGGCAAAGTTAAAGGTGGCTTCACTGTTGAGCTGAATGGTATTCGTGCGTTCCTGCCAGGTTCCCTGGTTGACGTGCGTCCAGTTCGCGACACCCTGCACCTGGAAGGCAAAGAGCTTGAATTCAAAGTCATCAAGCTTGACCAGAAGCGTAACAACGTTGTTGTATCCCGTCGTGCCGTTATCGAATCCGAAAACAGCGCAGAACGCGATCAGCTGCTGGAAAACCTGCAGGAAGGCATGGAAGTCAAAGGTATCGTTAAGAACCTCACTGACTACGGCGCATTCGTTGATCTGGGCGGCGTTGATGGCCTGCTGCACATCACCGACATGGCGTGGAAACGCGTTAAGCACCCGAGCGAAATCGTAAACGTTGGCGACGAAATCACTGTTAAAGTGCTGAAGTTCGACCGCGAGCGCACTCGTGTATCCCTGGGCCTGAAACAGCTGGGCGAAGATCCTTGGGTCGCTATCGCTAAGCGTTATCCGGAAGGTACCAAACTGACTGGTCGCGTGACCAACCTGACCGACTACGGCTGCTTCGTTGAAATCGAAGAAGGCGTTGAAGGCCTGGTTCACGTTTCCGAAATGGATTGGACCAACAAAAACATCCACCCGTCCAAAGTTGTTAACGTTGGCGATGTAGTGGAAGTTATGGTTCTGGATATCGACGAAGAACGTCGTCGTATCTCCCTGGGTCTGAAGCAGTGCAAAAACAACCCATGGCAGCAGTTCGCGGAAACCCACAACAAGGGCGACCGTGTTGAAGGTAAAATCAAGTCTATCACTGACTTCGGTATCTTCATCGGCCTGGACGGCGGCATCGACGGCCTGGTTCACCTGTCTGACATCTCCTGGAACGTTACAGGCGAAGAAGCAGTTCGTGAATACAAAAAAGGCGACGAAATCGCAGCAGTTGTTCTGCAGGTTGACGCAGAGCGTGAGCGTATCTCTCTGGGCGTTAAACAGCTCGCAGAAGATCCGTTCAACAACTGGGTTGCAGTGAATAAGAAAGGCGCAATTGTAAACGGTAAAGTCACTGCAGTTGACGCTAAAGGCGCAACCGTAGAACTGGCTGACGGCGTTGAAGGTTACCTGCGCGCTTCTGAAGCTTCACGTGACCGCGTTGAAGATGCAACTCTGGTTCTGAACGTTGGTGATGATGTAGAAGCTAAATTCACCGGTGTTGATCGTAAGAACCGTGCAATCAGCCTGTCTGTACGTGCTAAAGACGAAGCTGACGAGAAAGATGCTATCGCAACTGTTAACAACAAACAGGAAGACGGTAACTTCTCTAACGCTATGGCTGAAGCCTTCAAAGCAGCTAAAGGCGAGTAATTTCTCAGCATTATTCGAGTAACGTCTGATTGTTGAATGCAAAACCCCGGTTCATTCCGGGGTAAGCAACGAAACAAATGGTTCTGTTACCCGAAGTATGATGAGGATACTTGACAGATTACAGATTTCGTCCTGTAATCAAGCACAAAGGGCGGCTACGGCCGCCCTTGTTCAAGCTGTTAAGCTAATTTGCCTTGAAGGAAACCGGAGGAATCATGACCAAGTCAGAATTGATTGAAAGACTTGCCAGCCAGCACTCGCATATTCCCGCGAAAGCCGTGGAAGATGCAGTAAAAGAGATGCTGGAGCATATGGCCTCTACTCTCGCCCAGGGTGAGCGTATTGAGATCCGCGGTTTCGGTAGTTTTTCTCTGCACTATCGTGCACCTCGCACCGGACGTAACCCAAAAACGGGCGACAAAGTGGATCTGGAAGGTAAATACGTTCCGCACTTTAAGCCGGGTAAAGAACTACGTGACCGCGCCAATATTTATGAGTAAGTTTTAATTTCTATTGAAACTTAGCCATCGCAAAAAGCACCGATAAGGTGCTTTTTTCGTTTCTGGCGTATTGCTTTGTGATAACTGGATCCGCCCCGCAAATTCCCTGTCGCCGAATGCAAAAGCGGAGATCTCCGTCAGCGGCTGCCGCAAAACTCAACATTCTGACCAGACAGTTCTGAAAGAGCCATTCACACTCGCGGCAACAAGGAGGTGTGAATGCCGTTACCCGTTCTGGCGATGTGTATCAATCTGGGATTGCTGCCGCTCTTATTTTTGCCAACCTTACCTGGTGTGCATTATCTCTGGCCCATTATCTTGCTGGCATGTTTACTGGTCATGCAGCGTCAGCATGCCCTGCGCTGTGTTGGACTGACGTTGCTGTTTTTTGCATGGGGTGTACTGGCAGCGCTACAGCAGATGTGGCCTATGGAGCAGATCCCAGGACGTAATCAGAAAGTACAGGTTGTCATCATCGATACGGATCATATGACGACCCACTATGCCAGCATCACGCATCTGAATGGTGAACGTCTCTATCCTGCATCGGGCATCGTGTTTTATGGCGAGTACTTGCCTGAGGCGGTCTGTGTTGGTCAGCAATGGGAAATGACCATCAGAGCCAGGGCTATTCACGGTCAACTCAATGACGGTGGGTTTGATACACAGCGACATGCGCTGTCCAGTCATCTACCGTTAACGGGGCGTTTTTTAAGCGCAAACATCATAAGTCGCGATTGTAGCTGGCGGGGGCTGTTCCTTAATTCACTGAAGAAGACACTTGAGCCTTTTCACTGGCAAGCGGTCATGCTGGCGTTAGGTTTAGGAGAACGTTCCTCTCTTGATGTGGATACCAGGGACATTATGCGTGAGACAGGCACTGCGCATTTGATGGCGATTTCTGGGCTGCACATCGCATTAACGGCCGTGCTGGGGGGGTTGCTTACCAGAGGAGTGCAGTTTTTCTTCCCGGCATACTGGATAAACTGGCGATTACCTCTCTATGCCGGTGCTATCTGCGCGTTTTATTACGCCTGGCTTACTGGAATGCAACCTCCTGCATTCAGAACGGCAATATCACTGGGCGTATGGGCCGCGTTGCGTCTTTCTGGTCGACAATGGAGCGCCTGGCAAGTCTGGAGTTGTTGTGTCGCTGGTATCTTGTTTGTCGATCCCATCGCGATATTGTCGCAAAGTTTGTGGCTTTCCGCTTTTGCCGTAGCTGCACTTATTTTTTGGTATCAGTGGTTACCGCTCAAGACGGATGCAATGGCATGGTGGTATCGCTGGTTAATCAATTTGCTGTATTTGCAGGCGGGTATGACATTGTTATTGCTACCGTTGCAGATTCTCTCATTTCATGGCGTGAGCGTGAGTTCGCTGGTGGCCAACTTACTGGCAGTACCGCTAGTGACATTTGTAACCGTTCCGCTGATTTTAGCAGGAATGTTACTTCATCTTACGGGGCCACAATTTGTTGAGAGTGTTCTCTGGTCTGCTTCTGACGGCTCGCTGGAATTTCTGTTTTGGTTCTTACGCATCTTACCGCCAGGATGGGTAAATGTTGATGCACGTTGGCTCGGCCTGGGTGGCTTCCCCTGGTTGCTTCTGATTGCTATGCGCTTAAATCTTTATCGATCAGTACCCTTGCTTTGTCTTGCCGTAATGACCGCACTGATCTTTCCTCTTTTTCGTAGTTCGCCACCAGGCATCTGGCGTGTGCATATGCTGGATGTGGGGCAGGGGCTTGCAATGGTTATTGAACGCAATGGTAAGGCCATTCTTTACGACACGGGCTTAGCCTGGCCGGGCGGAGACAGTGCAAAACAGCTTATTGTTCCCTGGCTTCGCTGGCACAATCTGCAACCCGAAGGGATTATCCTGAGCCATGAGCATCTTGATCATAGAGGTGGTCTCAACACTCTTTTGCGCGCCTGGCCTGAAATGTGGGTGAGAAGTCCTTTAGGCTGGGAGAATCATCGCCCCTGTTTTCGTGGAGAAACCTGGCAATGGCAAGGCCTGACGTTCAGTGCACACTGGCCAGTGAAGGATGCGCCGATGCGGGGTAACAATGTCTCCTGTGTGGTGAAAGTCGATGACGGGAAACAGAGCGTTTTACTCACGGGTGACATCGAAACACCCGCGGAACTGGCAATGATGAGCCATTACTGGCAGCATCTTAGGGCAACCCTTATTCAGGTGCCTCATCATGGCAGCAATACGTCTTCCGCCACCCCGTTTATTCAGCGAGTCAGTGGCGAGGCCGCGCTGGTATCCGCTTCACGGTATAATTCCTGGCGATTGCCCTCAGCCAAAGTGAAAAAAAGGTACCTCGAACAAGCGTACGCCTGGTATGACACCCCGCATCATGGACAGCTTACGGCTTCATTTTCCCCTGATGGGTGGGAAATCGTGAGCTTACGAATGCAAATTTTGCCTCGTTGGTATCATCAGTGGTTTGGCGTACCTGGCGATAACGGGTAGAATATGCGGCTATTTCAACAAGTGCTGGTTTTTTGAATGCATAACGACAAAGATCTCTCAACATGGCAAACATTCCGCCGCCTCTGGCCCATGATTGCGCCGTTTAAAGCGGGGTTGTTCGTCTCGGGAGTAGCGTTAATCCTCAACGCAGCCAGCGATACCTTCATGCTATCGCTTCTTAAACCGTTACTGGATGATGGTTTTGGCAAAACGGACCGTTCAGTGCTGCTGTGGATGCCACTGGTGGTTATCGGGCTGATGATTTTACGCGGCATCACCAGCTACATCTCAAGCTACTGTATCTCGTGGGTTTCCGGCAAAGTGGTCATGACCATGCGCCGTCGTTTGTTTAGCCACATGATGGGCATGCCTGTCTCCTATTTTGATAAACAATCGACCGGGACACTGTTGTCACGTATTACCTATGACTCCGAGCAGGTTGCGTCGTCATCGTCCAGCGCCTTGATTACCGTTGTGCGCGAAGGGGCCTCGATCATTGGCCTGTTCATCATGATGTTCTATTACAGCTGGCAGCTGTCGGTCATTTTGATTGTCCTTGCGCCTGTCGTCTCATTTGCCATTCGTGTGGTGTCAAAACGCTTCCGTAATATCAGTAAGAATATGCAGAACACCATGGGGCAGGTGACCACCAGTGCAGAACAGATGCTGAAAGGGCATAAAGAAGTGCTGATGTTTGGTGGTCAGGAAGTTGAGACCAGCCGCTTTGATAAAGTCAGCAACAAAATGCGTCTGCAGGGCATGAAAATGGTCTCTGCATCATCTATCTCTGATCCGATTATTCAGCTGATTGCTTCACTGGCACTGGCGTTCGTACTGTATGCCGCGAGCTTCCCAAGCGTCATGGAAACGCTGACTGCGGGTACGATTACTGTTGTCTTCTCTTCAATGATTGCACTGATGCGTCCGCTCAAGTCGTTGACTAACGTCAATGCCCAGTTCCAGCGCGGTATGGCGGCATGTCAGACTCTGTTTGCGATTCTGGACAGCGAGCAGGAAAAAGATGAAGGCAAACTGGTCATTGAACGTGCGCAGGGCGACATTGAATTCCGCAATGTAACTTTCACTTACCCTGGCCGTGAAACACCGGCGCTACGCAACATCAACTTGAAAATCCCGGCAGGGAAGACCGTCGCACTGGTTGGGCGCTCCGGTTCCGGTAAGTCAACGATGGCCAGTTTGATCACGCGTTTTTACGACATCGATGAAGGCGAAATCCTCATGGATGGCCACGATTTGCGCGAGTACAAATTGACCTCATTGCGTAATCAGGTCGCTCTGGTATCGCAAAATGTCCATCTTTTCAATGACACCGTTGCGAACAACATTGCTTATGCCCGCACGGATGAGTTCGATCGCGAGCAAATCGAGCAAGCGGCAAAAATGGCCTATGCCATGGACTTCATCCGTAAAATGGATAACGGCCTGGACACCATTATTGGCGAGAACGGCGTATTGCTCTCCGGCGGTCAGCGCCAGCGTATCGCCATTGCCCGCGCCTTGCTGCGTGACAGCCCAATCCTGATTCTTGATGAAGCGACATCCGCGCTGGATACCGAATCTGAGCGTGCGATTCAGGCGGCACTCAACGAACTGCAGAAAAACAGGACGTCGCTGGTTATCGCGCACCGACTGTCTACCATTGAACAGGCTGATGAAATTGTCGTTGTCGAAGATGGTCGCATTGTTGAACGTGGTAGCCATGCCGAACTGCTGGAGCACCGCGGCGTTTACGCACAATTGCATAAAATGCAGTTTGGCGAATGATAGCGCGAATCTGGTCCGGCGAATCACCGCTCTGGCTGCTCTTATTGCCGCTTTCCTGGCTGTATGGCCTGGTAAGTGGCATGATTCGGCTGAGCTGGCGGTGGGGGTTGAGAAAGCCCTGGCGTGCGCCGGTACCTGTCGTCGTGGTGGGTAATCTCACCGCGGGTGGTAATGGTAAAACGCCCGTTGTGATCTGGCTGGTGGAGCAACTGCAGCAGCGTGGTATTCGCGTAGGCGTTGTTTCACGCGGGTATGGCGGTAAAGCACCTCAGTACCCACTGGTGCTAGCTCCTGAGACCACAACGGCGCAAGCTGGCGATGAGCCGGTGTTGATTTATCAGCGTACGGGCGCGCCTGTTGCGGTATCACCTGTCCGTGTTGACGCCGTACAGGCACTGCTGGATCATGATCCGGTACAAATTGTTATCACTGACGATGGTCTACAGCATTATCGGCTGCACCGTGATAAAGAGATTGTGGTCATTGATGGCGTCCGCCGTTTCGGTAATGGCTGGTGGTTACCGGCAGGTCCAATGCGCGAACGGGCATCACGTCTGAAAACAGTCGATGCCGTGATCACCAACGGTGGCGTGACTTTGGGCTCGGAAATTGCTATGCAGCTGGAGCCCGGACAGGCAGTCAATCTGCGCACTGGCGAGCGCCGTGATGTTCGCGAATTACAGCATCTGGTTGCGATGGCGGGTATCGGTCATCCTCCGCGTTTTTTTGCTACGCTTGCTCAGTGTGGCGTGACGCCTGAGCTGACCGTTGCGCTGGCCGACCACCAGGCGCTGTCACATGCGGATGTCGCAAAACTATTGAAAGCAGGGCAGACGCTGATCATGACGGAAAAAGACGCCGTGAAATGCCGCGATTTTGCAGAAGAAAACTGGTGGTATCTGCCTGTTGATGCTCATCTTGCGCATGAGCAAGCAGAAAAACTGCTGCAGGAATTGTTAACCCTGGTGCATTAACGCTCTGGCGGCTGCACCTCGTTTTAGACCGGGAAGCCTATGTCAGTGCCGCAAATTTCATTGCAAGTCGCCCGTAATCTCCATCTTGCCGCCCAGGGGTTACTTCGAAAACCGACGCGAAAAGCAAAGCCGGGAGATATTCTCTCTACCATCCAGCGCATGTCATTGCTGCAAATCGATACCATCAATATTGTCGCCAGAAGCCCCTACCTTGTACTGTTCAGTCGTCTCGGTCACTATTCTCCGCAATGGTTGGATGAGGCGCTAAGCCGCGGCGAGCTGATGGAGTACTGGGCGCACGAAGCCTGCTTTTTACCGCGCAGCGATTTTCAGTTGATTCGTCATCGGATGCTTGCGCCTGACAACATGGGCTGGAAATACCGTAAAGAGTGGATGCATGAACATGCGCAAGAGATTGACGCTCTGCTAACGCATATTCACCACAACGGCCCGGTTCGCTCTGCTGATTTTGAACATCCGCGTAAAGGTGCAAGTGGCTGGTGGGAATGGAAGCCACATAAACGCCATCTTGAAGGGCTGTTCACTGCGGGTAAGGTGATGGTGATTGAGCGGCGCAATTTCCAACGCGTCTACGATCTCACCACACGCGTCATGCCACACTGGGATGATGAACGCGACCTCTTGTCCCAAGCGGATGCAGAACACTTGATGTTGGTAAACAGCGTCCGTAGCCTCGGTGTTTTTCGCGCACAATGGCTGGCTGACTACTATCGCCTGCGCCAACCAGCCTTACCTGTCTTACTTGAAAAATTGCAGGAAGAAAATGTCATCGTGCCGGTGGATGTTGAAACCCTCGGCCCGGCCTGGCTGCATACCGATCTGTTGCCATTGCTGGAACAGAATATCGCCGGAAAATTAACCGCCACCCACAGTGCCGTGCTTTCGCCTTTTGACCCGGTGGTATGGGATCGTAAACGGGCTGAGCAACTTTTCAACTTTAGCTACCGGCTCGAGTGCTACACGCCCGCGGCAAAACGCCAGTTCGGATACTTCGTGTTACCGCTGCTTCACCGCGGCCGTCTTGTGGGGCGAATGGATGCCAAAATGCATCGCAAAGAGGGCGTCCTTGAAGTTATCGCGCTCTATCTTGAATCTGACGTGAAACCGGGCCAGGCTCTCGAAAAAGGGCTTTCTGGCGCCATTGCTGAATTTGCTCGCTGGCAGGGCGCGCAGCGTATCACCTTTGGTCATCTACCAGACGGCATGTTTGCCCAAATACGTCACGGACTGGAAATTGCCCCGGTCTGATCAACGATTATGTTAATATTTAACGATTAAACGTCCGGTTTTATCAGGAGAAAATATGGATCATCGGTTGCTGGAAATCATTGCCTGCCCGGTTTGCAACGGCAAACTGTATTACAGTCAGGACAAACAAGAGTTAATCTGCAAGCTGGATAGTCTCGCTTATCCGGTGCGCGAAGGGATCCCGGTACTGTTAGAAGTTGAAGCCCGTCCACTGACAGAAGAAGAGAACCGCCCATGAGCTTTGTCGTCATTATTCCCGCTCGCTATGCCTCGACCCGCTTGCCAGGTAAGCCATTAGTCGACATTAACGGCAAGCCGATGGTGGTACATGTGCTAGAGCGCGCCAGAGAGTCGGGCGCAGCGCGTGTGATTGTGGCGACCGATCATGCTGATGTGGCGAAAGCCGTTGAAGCCGCCGGGGGCGAGGTGTGTATGACGCGTGCCGATCATCAGTCCGGTACAGAGCGTCTTGCGGAAGTGGTCGAGAAGTGTGGCTTCAGTGATGATACGGTGATTGTGAACGTGCAGGGGGATGAGCCGATGATCCCATCGGCCATTATTCGTCAGGTCGCGGAAAACCTGGCGGCACGCTCGGTTGGGATGGCAACACTCGCCGCGCCTATTCACAGCGCAGAAGAAGCCTTTAATCCAAATGCGGTAAAAGTGGTGCTGGATGCGGAAGGCTATGCCCTCTATTTCTCCCGCGCCACCATTCCCTGGGATCGTGACCGTTTTGCGGTTTCCAAAGAAACTATCGGCAATACGTTGCTTCGTCATCTGGGGATCTACGGTTATCGCGCAGGTTTTATCCGTCGCTACGTAAACTGGGAAGCCAGCCCGCTGGAAAATATTGAAATGCTTGAGCAACTTCGCGTGCTCTGGTACGGCGAGAAAATCCATGTTGCCGTCGCCGCTGAGATCCCAGGCACTGGCGTTGACACCCCGGAAGATCTGGCGCGCGTTCGCGCTGAAATGCACTAATTTCTCCTTTCATCCCCTCCGCCCGGAGGGGATTTGCATTTTTCCACCAGATTCTCATCCTGATTTGATCTCATCAGGGTGACATCCCTCTGACTGGCGCTCATTATAAAAGCAGTGGTCTTCATGAGGGTAATCTTATATGGAACAACTGCGCGCAGAACTGAGCCACCTGTTGGGTGAAAGGCTGAGCCGAATGGAATGTGTCAGTGAACGACCTGACACGGCGTTGTGGTCGCTTTATGACAGCCAGGGAAATGCGATGCCACTGCTGGCGAGAAGCTTTACCACTCCTGGACTGGCGCGACAGCTGGCGTGGAAAATCTCAATGCTGGCGCGCAGTGGCACCGTACGTATGCCAGTGGTCTATGGCGTGATGACCCATGAAGAGCACCCCGGCCCGGATGTCCTTCTCATTGAGCGGCTGCGTGGTGTGCCCGTCGAAGCACCAGCACGCACGCCTGAACGCTGGGAGCAACTCAAAGATCAGATTGTTGAGGGGCTTTTGGCCTGGCATCGGCAGGACAGTCGGGGTTGTGTCGGTATGGTCGACAGCACCCAGGAAAATATCTGGCCCTCGTGGTTCCGACAGCGCGTCGAAGTTCTCTGGTCGACGCTCAATCAGTACCAAAATACTGGGTTAACCATGCAGGATAAGCGGATTCTGTTCAGAACCCGTGAGTGTCTGCCCGCGCTGTTTGACGGTTTTAATGACAACTGCGTGCTGGTGCATGGTCATTTTAACCTGCGCAGTATGCTCAAAGACGCGCGTAGTGACCAACTGCTGGCGATGGTCGGCCCAGGCATTATGCTCTGGGCCCCACGTGAATATGAACTGTTCCGTCTGGCGGATGGGCCTCTCTCTGAAGGGCTGCTCTGGCACTACCTCCAGCGAGCGCCTGTCTCGGAGGCTTTTATGTGGCGACGCTGGCTGTATCTGCTGTGGGATGAAGTGGCGCAACTGGTCAATACCGGTCAGTTCAATCGCAGCAGCTTCGATTTAGCCTCAAAATCACTCCTGCCCTGGCTCGCCTGAATCCCCTTTAAGCCACTGCCAGATTCGCCCCAGCGTTTCGTATCCGACCCGGTCACTGTGCATCAGCCAGACCGGGGAGGGGATGACACGTTCCCAGGGATTGAGCGGGGAATCGATCGCCAGTTGATTCGCTGGAGCGGGAAGTGGGTGCAATCCGGCCTGACGGAAGAAAATGACTGCCCGTGGCATATGCGACGCGGATGTCACTAACAAGAAAGGCACATCCCCAATCGCTTGCTTCACGGCGGCGGCCTCTTCTTCGGTATCTTTAGGCTTATCCAGCGTGATGATTTCGCTACGCGGAACGCCGAGACTTTCTGCCACGCGTGCACCCACTTCCGCGGTACTCACCGGGTTTGTTTTCGCGGCTGCACCGGTAAAGATCAATTTAGCCCCGGGGTTTTCTCGCCATAAACGGATCCCTTCATTAAGGCGAGGCAGGCTGTTGTTAATGAGATTGGAACTGGGGGCCCAATTATCGTTCCAGGTGTAACCGCCGCCCAGAATCACCACGTACTTCACCTGTTCACCGCCGCGCCAGGTCGGGTAGCTGCTTTCGAGCGGTCGGAGCATTTTGTCGGCAACGGGCTGCAAACTGATGAGCAATAAGACCAGCCAACTTAGGGTGATGAGACCTTTTCCGGCCTTCTGCCAGCGGCTAAACCAGACCAGTAACAGCCCCATGCCAATCAGAAGCAACAAAAGGGGCAGGGGTAACATCAGGCCACCAATGTATTTTTTGAGGGTGAAAAGCACGGCTTCCGTCTCCTTTTTGACCATATAGCTAGCGTTTCACGGCGATCTTACACCAGGTGGGTTCATTCTCCGCACGGCTGTGACAAAATAGCGGTTTTGTCAGGATCGTGGAGCAGTCATGAAGGATCGTAATTTCGACGGCATCGCGGAAAAGTTCTCGCGTAATATTTATGGCACGACAAAGGGCCAACTGCGTCAGGCGATCCTCTGGCAAGATCTGGAGACCTTGCTTTCCGGGTTTGGCGAGAAAAAACTTCGTGTGTTGGATGCTGGCGGAGGCGAAGGACAGACGGCAATACAGATGGCGCAACGGGGCCATCATGTCACTTTGTGCGACGTCTCCCAGGAGATGATTGCCCGCGCAAAAGTGGCGGCAGAAGAGAAAGGTGTGAGCGGTAACATGCATTTTGTACAATGCGCCGCTCAGGATATTGCACAGCATTTGGAATCGTCGGTTGATCTGATATTGTTCCATGCGGTGCTTGAATGGGTTGCTGAACCTGAGAGTGTTTTACGTACGCTGTGGTCAGTTCTGTCTCCGGGTGGTGCGCTGTCGTTGATGTTCTACAATGCAAACGGCCTGCTGATGCGCAATATGGTCGTGGGCAATTTCGACTACGTGCTGGCAGGAATGCCTAAGAAGAAAAAGCGTACCTTGTCCCCGGATTATCCGCGCCATCCGGATGAGGTCTATGGCTGGCTCAAAGAGATTGGCTGGCATATTACCGGGAAAACCGGTGTCCGCGTTTTTCATGATTACCTGCGAGACAAACAGCAGCAGCATGACTGCTATGCCGCATTACTGGAACTTGAAACGCAATATTGTCGTCAGGAGCCCTATGTTAGCCTGGGTCGTTATATTCACGTGACCGCGCTCAAGCCGCAGAGAGATGAAAGGATGAACGATGAGTGAATTTTCCCAGACGGTTCCCGAACTGGTTGCCTGGGCCAGAAAAAATGATTTTTCCATCGCATTGCCGGTGGACAGACTCTCATTTTTGCTGGCGGTCGCCACGTTAAACAGTGAACGACTGGATGGTGAAATGAGCGAAGGAGAGCTGGTGGATGCGTTTCGCCATGTCAGCGACGCGTTCGAGCAAAGCAGTGAAACCATCACCCAACGCGCCAACAACGCCATCAACGATATGGTGCGTCAGCGCTTATTAAACCGTTTTACCAGCGAGCTTACCGAAGGCAATGCTATCTATCGCCTGACCCCACTGGGGATCGGGATCACGGACTACTATATTCGCCAGCGTGAATTTTCCACGCTGCGTCTCTCCATGCAGCTTTCCATTGTGGCCGGGGAATTAAAACGTGCCGCCGATGCTGCAGATGAAGGCGGGGATGAATTCCACTGGCACCGCAATGTGTATGCGCCATTGAAATACTCCGTGGCGGAGATCTTCGACAGCATCGATTTGACGCAGCGCGTGATGGACGAGCAGCAGCAACTGGTGAAAGACGATATTGCCCAGCTCTTGAACAAAGACTGGCGCGCGGCGATTTCAAGCTGCGAACTTTTACTGTCAGAAACTTCCGGTACGCTGCGAGAACTGCAGGACACGCTGGATGCGGCGGGGGATAAACTGCAGGCGAACCTGTTGCAAATTCAGGATGCGATCCTGGCCCACAACGACCTTGAGTTCATCGATCGCCTGGTTTTCGATCTGCAAAGCAAGCTGGACCGTATTGTCAGTTGGGGCCAACAGGCCATCGACTTGTGGATCGGTTATGACCGCCACGTGCACAAATTTATCCGTACTGCGATTGATATGGACAAAAACCGCGTGTTTGCCCAGCGTCTGCGCCAGTCCGTTCAGTCCTATTTCGATGCTCCCTGGGCGCTCACCTATGCCAACGCCGACAGGTTACTGGATATGCGTGATGAAGAGATGACATTGCGCGATGAAGAGGTGATGGGGGAGCTTCCTCCGGATCTGGAGTTCGAAGAATTCAACGAAATTCGCGAACAACTTGCGGCGATGATCGAAGAACAGTTGGCTATCTATAAAACCAGAGAAACCCCACTGGATCTCGGCCTGGTTGTACGCGAATATCTGCTGCGATACCCACGTGCGCGGCACTTTGATGTTGCAAGGATCGTCATTGATCAGGCGGTGCGCCTTGGCGTGGCGCAAGCAGACTTCACCGGACTGCCACCAAAATGGCAGCCGATTAATGATTACGGAGCCAAGGTACAGGCACATGTCATTGACAAATATTGAACAAATGATGCCGGTTAAACTGGCCCAGGCACTCTCGAATTCCCTTTTTCCGGCACTCGACAGCGCGTTGCGCTCAGGCCGTCATATCGGTCTTGATGAGCTGGATAATCACGCTTTCTTGATGGATTTTCAGGAGTATCTGGAAGAGTTCTACGCCCGGTATAACGTAGAGTTACTGCGTGCACCGGAAGGTTTTTTCTACCTGCGTCCGCGTTCCACAACGCTGATCCCACGTTCGGTGCTGTCTGAGCTGGATATGATGGTGGGTAAAATTCTCTGCTACCTCTATCTCAGCCCGGAGCGTCTGGCCAACGAAGGGATTTTCACCCAGCAGGAACTTTATGACGAACTCCTGTCATTAGCTGACGAAAGTCGCCTGCTGAAGTTGGTGAATAACCGCTCAACCGGTTCTGACCTTGATCGACAGAAATTGCAGGAAAAAATGCGTTCCTCCCTTAATCGCCTGCGCCGTCTTGGCATGGTCTGGTTTATGGGAAATGACAGCAGCAAGTTCCGGATAACTGAATCCGTGTTCCGCTTTGGTGCTGATGTGCGCTCCGGAGACGATGCCCGTGAAGCGCAGCGTCGCTTAATCCGTGATGGTGAAGCTATGCCTGTCGAAAATCACCTGCAGCTCAATGATGAGCCAGAAGAGAGCCAGCCGGATAGTGGAGAGGAAGAATAATGATTGATCGCGGTAAATTTCGCTCACTGACGCTGATTAACTGGAACGGTTTCTTTGCCCGCACGTTTGACCTGGATGAGCTGGTCACCACCTTATCCGGGGGTAACGGTGCGGGTAAGTCCACCACCATGGCCGCTTTTGTCACGGCACTGATTCCCGATCTGACGCTACTTCATTTCCGTAATACCACGGAAGCGGGGGCAACCTCGGGTTCCAGAGATAAAGGCCTGCACGGTAAATTAAAAGCCGGCGTCTGTTATGCCGTGTTGGACGTGATCAACTCTCGTCATCAGCGTGTGCTGGTCGGGGTGCGTTTACAGCAGGTCGCAGGCCGCGACCGTAAAGTCGACATCAAACCTTTTGCAATCCAGGGGCTGCCGACCGCCTTTTTACCGACACAATTGCTGACGGAAACACTCAACGAACGTCAGGCACGTGTGCTGCCTTTGCAGGAAGTAAAAGACAAACTCGATGCGATGGAAGGGGTGCAGTTTAAGCAATTTAACTCCATCACCGACTACCATGCGCTGATGTTTGATTTGGGGATTGTTGCCCGCCGTCTGCGTACTGCATCTGACCGTAGCAAGTTCTACCGCCTGATTGAAGCCTCGCTCTACGGCGGTATCTCGAGTGCAATTACGCGTTCTTTGCGCGACTACCTGTTGCCTGAAAACAGTGGTGTACGTAAGGCCTTCCAGGACATGGAAGCGGCACTGAGAGAGAACCGAATGACGCTTGAAGCCATTCGTGTTACTCAGTCGGACCGTGACCTGTTCAAGCACCTGATCAGCGAAGCCACTAACTATGTGGCGGCGGATTATATGCGCCATGCTAATGAGCGTCGCATCCATCTGGATAAAGCCATCACCGATCGTCGCGATCTCTTCTCTTCACGCCAACAGCTGGCGGCTGAACAGTACAAGCATGTTGATATGGCACGCGAACTGGCTGAGCAGAATGGTGCAGAGGGCGACCTGGAAGCCGATTATCAGGCGGCCAGCGATCACCTGAATCTGGTGCAGACAGCACTGCGTCAGCAGGAAAAAATTGAGCGCTATGAGTCGGATCTGGAAGAGTTGCAGATTCGCCTTGAAGAGCAAACTGAAGTGGTTGCCGAGGCAGCCGATCGTCAGGAAGAGAACGAAGCTCGCGCAGAAGCGGCTGAGCTGGAAGTGGATGAGCTGAAAAATCAGCTTGCCGATTACCAGCAGGCGCTGGATGTGCAGCAAACCCGAGCCATTCAATATAACCAGGCATTGCAGGCCCTCCAGCGTGCCAGAGATCTGTGTAAATTGCCGGATCTGACGTCAGAAACGGCGGATGAATGGCTGGAAACCTTCCAGGCGAAAGAGCTCGAAGCGACTGAAAAATTACTGGTGCTGGATCAACGCATGAGCGTGGCACAAACGGCGCACAGCCAGTTTGAGCAGGCCTACCAGCTAGTTGTTGCGATTAACGGTCCGCTGGCGCGTGGCGATGCCTGGAATGTGGCGCGTGACCTGCTGCGTGACAGCGCCAACCAGCGCCACCATGCGGGTGAAGCGCAATCACTGCGTATGCGTCTCAATGAGCTTGAACAGCGTCTGCGTGAGCAGCAGGAAGCCGAGCGACTGCTGGCTGAGTTTTGCAAACGCCAGGGCAAAAAATATGATGCCGAAGAGCTTGAGTCGTTGCATCAGGAGCTGGAAGCACAAATTGCAGTGCTGTCGGAGCAGGTTTCCACCGCAGGCGAACAGCGTATGGCGCTACGCCAGGAGCAGGAACAGCTGCAGTCACGTATTCAGACGCTGACTCAGCGTGCGCCAGTCTGGCTGGCGGCGCAGAGCAGCCTGACGCAACTGTGTGAACAGAGTGGTGAGCAGTTTGAATCCGGTCAGGATGTGACCGAATACCTCCAGCAATTGCTGGAGCGTGAGCGTGAAGCCATCGTGGAACGCGATGAGGTTGGCGCGCGCAAACGAGCGGTAGATGAAGAAATTGAACGCCTGAGCCAGCCTGGCGGGGCAGAAGATGGTCGCCTGAACACCCTCGCCGAACGTTTCGGGGGCGTGCTGCTGTCAGAAATCTATGACGACGTCAGCCTGGAAGATGCGCCGTATTATTCTGCGCTTTATGGCCCTTCACGCCATGCCATCGTCGTCCCGGATTTATCGCTGGTGTCGGAACTGTTGGAAGGCCTGGACGACTGCCCGGAAGATCTCTATTTGATTGAAGGGGACCCGCAGTCTTTCGATGACAGCGTTTTCGGTGTGGATGAACTGGAAAAAGCTGTTGTCGTGAAAATTGCTGACCGGCAGTGGCGTTATTCGCGCTTCCCTTCTGTACCGTTGTTTGGTCGTGCCGCGCGTGAAAGCCGTATCGAGAGCCTCCACGCTGAGCGCGAAGAGCTGTCTGAACGCTTTGCTACTCTGTCTTTCGATGTGCAAAAAACGCAGCGTCTGCACCAGGCCTTCAGCCGCTTTATCGGCAGTCACCTGTCGGTGGCATTTGACGCCGATCCGGAAGCGGAAATTCGCACCCTCAACATCCGCCGTGGTGAGCTGGAGCGGGCAATCAGTGCGCATGAAAATGATAACCAGCAAAACCGTACGCAGTTCGAGCAAGCGAAAGAGGGCGTGGCGCAGCTTAACCGTCTCCTGCCACGTCTGAGCCTGCTGGCGGATGAGACGCTTGCTGACCGCGTTGACGAGATTCAGGAACGTCTGGACGAAGCGCAGGAAGCCGCTCGCTTCATCCAACAGTTTGGCAACCAACTGGCGAAGCTCGAACCGGTGGTTTCCGTACTGCAAAACGATCCGGAACAGTTTGAACAGTTAAAAGAAGATTATGCGTTGTCGCAACAAGCGCAACGAGATGCCCGTCAGCAGGCCTTTGCCCTGACGGAAGTGGTTCAGCGTCGTGCGCACTTTAGCTATTCCGATTCTGCGGAAATGCTCAGCGGTAACAACGACCTTAACGAGAAATTGCGCCAACGTCTGGAGCAGGCGGAAGCCGAACGTAGCCGTACGCGTGAAGCGCTGCGTAGCCATGCGGCTCAGCTCAGTCAGTACAATCAGGTCATGGCGTCGCTGAAAAGCTCCTTTGATACTAAAAAAGAGTTGCTTAACGATCTGCAAAAAGAACTGCAGGATATCGGTGTCCGTGCGGACAGCGGTGCGGAAGAGCGTGCACGGATTCGTCGTGATGAGCTCCATGCCCAGCTTTCCGGCAACCGTGCGCGCCGTAATCAGCTCGAAAAAGCGCTGACGTTCTGTGAAGCGGAAATGGATAACCTGACCCGCAAATTGCGCCGTCTGGAGCGTGATTATCACGAAGTGCGTGAACAAGTGGTGACCGCCAAAGCGGGCTGGTGCGCGGTTATGCGGATGGTGAAAGAGAATGGCGTTGAACGTCGTCTCCACCGCCGTGAACTGGCCTATCAATCTGGCGACGAACTGCGTTCGATGTCGGATAAAGCGTTGGGTGCATTGCGCCTTGCGGTGGCGGACAACGAACATCTGCGCGACGTTCTGCGCATGTCGGAAGATCCGAAGCGCCCAGAGCGCAAGATTCAGTTCTTCGTGGCGGTTTATCAGCATCTGCGTGAACGTATTCGTCAGGATATTATCCGTACTGATGATCCAGTCGAAGCCATCGAGCAGATGGAAATTGAACTGAGTCGTCTGACGGAAGAGTTAACCTCCCGCGAACAGAAACTGGCCATCAGCTCCCGCAGTGTGGCGAACATTATTCGTAAAACCATCCAGCGCGAGCAGAACCGTATCCGTGTGCTGAACCAGGGGCTGCAAAGTGTCTCCTTTGGTCAGGTGAACAGCGTTCGACTGAATGTGAACGTACGTGAAACCCACGCGACCTTGCTGACAGTGCTTTCTGAGCAACATGAACAGCATCAGGATCTGTTTAACAGCAACCGTCTGACCTTCTCGGAAGCGCTGGCGAAGCTGTACCAGCGCCTGAACCCGCAGATTGACCTTGGGCAGCGTACGCCGCAAACCATCGGTGAAGAGTTACTGGATTATCGTAACTATCTGGAAATGGAAGTTGAGGTTAATCGTGGTTCAGACGGCTGGTTACGTGCGGAATCTGGTGCGCTCTCTACTGGGGAAGCGATCGGTACCGGGATGTCGATTCTGGTCATGGTGGTGCAGAGCTGGGAAGACGAATCACGTCGTCTGCGTGGTAAAGACATCTCTCCATGCCGACTGCTGTTCCTGGATGAAGCTGCGCGCCTTGATGCCCGTTCCATTGCCACTTTGTTCGAACTGTGTGAACGCCTGGAGATGCAGCTGATTATCGCGGCTCCGGAAAATATCAGTCCGGAGAAAGGGACAACCTATAAGCTGGTACGTAAGGTTGTGCACAATAACGAGCATGTGCATGTCGTCGGCCTGCGCGGTTTTGCCGCTCAGTTACCGGAAACCCTACCTGGAACGGCTGACGCATCCTGACGGTCTCATCGTTTATAAGGGCGGCAGAAATGCCGCCCTTTTTCTTTTCTGAAACAGGTCCGCTGAGCGGCCACCAGTCTTTAAACTTCTTTACATTTGGCAAGGCAAATGCTTTTTTGTCTTTATATAATTAGATGAAGACTGAAGTGTTTTTGGTTTACTGAGAAACAGGGGGCAAGGGATGTTGCTTATGAAGTCGTATGGTCGTCGGATGTCCGCATTAGGTTTATGCCTGACATTCGTACTCGCTCCGCTGTTTAGTGCACAGGCTGATGAGCCTGAAGTAGTACCCGTTGATAGTTCAGCAACACTGGGCGATCAACCCACTGCGTTAACCCAGCCGCTGGCGCAATCTCCTGCTACGGCGATGATGGCTGGGTTGGCGCCTTTCCCGATGGCAAACGCTGCAGCAAATGCTCGCACGTCGCTGCAAAGTGTATTACCCGCTAACTGGACTCCTGTCTATATGAACTCTCTCGCTGCGTTGTACGCAGCCCGGGAGATGAAACCATTGTGGGAGAATCGTGAGGCCGTTCAGGCATTTCAGCAGCAACTTGCTGAAGTTGCTATTGCCGGCTTTCAGCCGCAGTTTACTGCATGGGTTGAATTACTCACCGACCCGGGTGTGACGGGTATGGCAAGGGATGTGGTGCTCTCAGATGCAATGATGGGCTACCTGCACTTTGTTGCCAGTATCCCCGTGAAAGGTAATCGCTGGCTCTACAGTAGCAAACCTTACGCTATGGACATGCCTCCGCTGTCGGTCATCAACCAATGGCAGGTGGCGCTGGACAACGGCGACGTCTCCCGTTTTATCACCAGCCTTGCGCCTCGGCATCCGCAATATAGTGCTCTGCATCAGTCCTTGCTGACGCTGGTGGCGGACAATAATCCGTGGCCGCAGCTTACGGCAACAACCTCACTGCGCCCAGGTCAGTGGAGCAACGATGTGCCTGCGCTACGCGAGATTTTACAGCGTAGTGGCATGATGGATGAGCAGCCTAAAATCGCGTTGCCAGGTGATACCGCGACGGATGCAGTGGTGAGCCCTTCAGCCATTGCGGTTGATGCGAAGCAATCAGCGACACCGGCTCCGTTGCAGCAGGCTAAAAAAGGCCAGCCAGCAACGACGTTACGCAGCGAGTATGATCGCAAACTGGTTGAGGCCGTAAAACGCTTCCAGACTGCGCAAGGCTTACACGCTGATGGCGTGATTGGCACCGCAACGCGTGACTGGCTTAACGTTACCCCTGCACAGCGTGCGGGCGTACTGGCCCTCAACATCCAGCGCCTTCGTCTGCTGCCGGGTAAATTATCCACGGGCATTATGGTGAACATTCCGGAATACTCACTGGTCTATTACCTGAACGGTAATGAGGTGCTTGCGTCACGGGTGATCGTGGGGCGTCCGGATCGTAAAACGCCAATGATGAGCAGTGCGCTTAACAATGTGGTCGTTAACCCACCGTGGAATGTGCCGCCGACGCTGGCGCGCAAAGATATTTTGCCTAAAGTCTGGAACGACCCAGGCTACCTCGAACGTCACGGCTATACCGTAATGCGAGGCTGGAACAGTAAAGAGGCGATCGACCCCGGGATGGTCGACTGGGCAACCATCACACCATCCAATCTGCCATTCCGCTTCCAGCAGGCGCCAGGAGCGCAGAACTCACTTGGACGCTACAAATTCAATATGCCGAGTTCTGACGCCATTTATCTGCATGACACGCCGAACCATAACCTGTTCCAGAAAGACGCGCGTGCGTTGAGTTCTGGCTGCGTGAGGGTGAATAAAGCCTCGGAACTGGCCAATATGTTGTTGCAGGATGCAGGCTGGAATGATTCACGCATTTCCGACGCGCTAAAAGAAGGGGATACCCGCTACGTTAATATTCGTCAGAATATTCCCGTTAATCTTTATTATTTGACTGCATTTGTAGGTGCTGATGGGCGTACACAATATCGTACAGATATTTACAATTACGATCTGACGGCGCGATCCGGTGCACAAATTCTGGCGAAAGCTGAACAATTAATCAGGTAAATGAAGACGTTCTGAAAACATCGTTGTCGTAATACCTGGGGGAAATGGGCCTGATATGCTGTAAGGCCCGTCTTTCCTGGGGTCAGGCTGCCTTGACGTGGGCGTTTTTGCCCGGTAAGGTGCCTTTCGTGCGCAACAAAAGTGCATAAAATACGATCACTTTGCTTTCTTGAAGACCTGAATATCATGGACAAATTTGACGCTAATCGCCGCAAATTGTTGGCGTTAGGTGGTATTGCCCTTGGTGCAGCCATCTTACCCCAACGTGCATTTGCAACCCTATCAACACCACGCCCGCGTATTTTAACGCTGAATAATCTTCATACTGGAGAATCTATTAAGGCCGAGTTTTTCGATGGTAAGGGCTATATTCAGGACGAACTAGCAAAACTAAATCATTTTTTCCGTGATTATCGCGCGAATAAAATAAAGACCATCGATCCGCAATTGTTTGATCAGATTTTCCGCCTGCAGGGCTTACTGGGAACACGCAAGCCGGTGCAACTGATTTCGGGGTACCGTTCGGTAGATACCAACAATGAACTCCGTGCTCACAGCCGTGGGGTAGCAAAAAACAGCTATCACACCAAGGGGCAGGCGATGGATTTTCACATCGAAGGGATTTCTCTGAGCAATGTTCGCAAAGCTGCGTTATCTCTGCGTGCGGGTGGTGTAGGATATTACCCCAGCAGTGACTTTGTGCATATTGATACCGGGCCGTTACGGCACTGGTAATCCTCAGACAGAAACAGACAGGAGCAGCATGAACTATCGTATTATTCCGGTTACCGCATTCTCCCAGAATTGTTCATTAATCTGGTGTGAAGAAACCCGACTTGCTGCCGTGGTGGACCCTGGTGGTGATGCAGAACGCATCAAGCAAGAAGTAGATGCTTCTGGTGTAACGTTAACCCAGATTTTGCTCACGCACGGTCATCTGGATCATGTGGGGGCAGCCGCTGAGCTGGCGCAGCATTACGGTGTTCCCGTTATCGGGCCGGAAAAAGAAGATGAGTTTTGGCTTCAGGGCCTGCCTGCACAGAGCCGCATGTTTGGTCTGGATGACTGCCAGCCGTTAACCCCCGATCGTTGGTTAAACGAAGGGGAGGCGGTGAGTGTAGGCAAGGTCAATTTGCAGGTGCTGCATTGCCCCGGTCATACGCCGGGCCATATCGTCTTTTTTGATGCGCAATCAAGACTGCTGATCTCTGGCGATGTTATTTTCAAAGGTGGCGTGGGACGCAGTGACTTCCCGAAAGGAAATCACGGACAACTGATTGATTCCATCAAAACTAAATTATTGCCGCTTGGTGATGATGTGACTTTCGTTCCCGGTCATGGTCCGATTTCCACCCTGGGTAATGAACGATTGCACAACCCCTTCCTGCAGGATGAACTCCCTGTCTGGTAAATAAAAAAAAGCCGCATTAAGCGGCTTTTTTTATCTCGCCATCTTTTACAGCACAGCGACAATCGCTTCGCACAGTGGTGACATGTTATCTGGCGTCATACCCGCCACGTTAACACGACCTGATGCGACAGCATAAACACCGAACTCCTCACGAAGACGTAACACCTGCTCTTTAGTCAGCCCGCTAAATGAGAACATGCCGTTCTGTCTGGTGATGAAGCTAAAGTCACGGTTTGCGCCTTTATCCTGCAGCGTGTTGACGAACAGCAGACGCATACGTTGAATGCGTTGACGCATATCCGTCAGTTCTTGTTCCCAGATGGCACGCAGTGCATCGTTGCCAAGAATGGTGGCGACGACAGCAGCACCGTGCGCAGGTGGGTTAGAGTAGTTAGCACGGATGGTTGCTTTCATCTGACTGAATGCGCGGTCAGCGGTTTCGCTATCCGTGGTGACCAGCGTACATGCGCCTACACGCTCATTGTAGAGGCCAAAGTTCTTGGAGAAGGAACTGGCGACAATCAACTCGTCATGCAGAGCGGCAAAGGCGCGCAGGCCTTCAGCATCTTCTTCCAGACCGCGGGCAAAGCCCTGATAGGCGAAGTCAAACAGCGGCAACCAGCCTTTCTCAACAGAAAGTTTTGCCAGCGTTTCCCACTGCTCAAGTGTAGGATCGATACCGGTCGGGTTATGGCAGCAGCCGTGGAACAATACCACGTCACCGGCTACCGCACCTTCAAGGCTCGCCAGCATCCCGTCAAAATCCAGCGCATGCTTTTCAGCGTCGTAATAAGTGTAATCACACACTTCCAGACCAGCGGAATTGAACACGCCTTTATGGTTTGGCCAGCTAGGATTACTTACCCAGATACGTTTGGCTGAGGTGTTGTTGGAGAGGAAATCGGCTGCAACACGCAGGCCACCCGTGCCACCCGGAGTTTGTGCAGTACGTGCACGCTTGTCATTAATGATTGCGCTGCCCTTTCCGAACAGCAGCTCCTGGGTGCAACGACCAAACGCAGGAATACCGTCGATACCGAGGTAGTTCTTGGTGGTTTCATTTTCCAGCAAATATTGTTCAGCTTTTTTTACGCTGGTCAGGACAGGGGTGTTGCCGGTTTCGTCTTTGTAGACACCAATACCCAGGTTGATTTTGGTCGGACGTTCATCGGCGCGAAACAGATCGGCTAAACCCAGAATAGGGTCTGCAGGGGCAGCGGTAATATTCTCAAACATGACGAGGTTCCATTTTGGTGACAGAAGGGAGGTCCGCTATCAGGTTAACGGTAGAACCCTCGATTGCCAACCGTTTGCGATAAAAAGCGTGCGCCTTTTTGCAGGATAGAATTTATTGACCAGTCAGAAATAAAAAAACAGGGCCGAAGGCCCTGTTTGATATGCATATAACAGTCGAGGATGACTGATTAGAACTGGTAAACGATACCAACAGCGACGGTGTCGTCGGAAGCTACGCCCAGTTTGTTGTCTTTGTCGATCTGGTTGATGATGTAATCAACATAGGTAGACATGTTTTTGTTGAAGTAGTAAGTCGCGCCAACTTCAACGTAGTTGATGTACTCTTCGCTACCGATACCTTCAACATCTTTCGCTTTAGATTTGTAGTAAGCGACGGACGGACGCAGGCCGAAGTCGAACTGGTACTGTGCAACAACAGAGAAGTCCTGAGTTTTGTTCAGGTAGCCGCTGTTCAGACGGGTAGCGTTACGGCTTTCACCGTACAGTGCTGCCAGGTAGATGTTGTTAGCATCGTATTTCAGGCCAGTTGCCCACTGCTCAGCTTTATCGCCGTGACCCAGAGCCAGAGCCTGCTGTGCATTGGTGCGGTCAGCCGCGCCATAAGCACCAACAACGCCGAAGCCTTCGAAATCATAGCTTACAGAACCTGCCCAGCCGTCGCCGTTAGAACGGGTTGCGTCGGTACGCTCGTTTTTACCGAGGTACTGAACACCGAAGTTCAGGCCATCGACCAGACCGAAGAAGTTGCTGTTACGGTAAGTCGCCAGACCACCGTTACGGCCAGAGAAGAAGTTATCAGAGTTACCAGTGTCACCACCGAACTCTGGCAGCATATCGGTCACGCCGATTGCATCGTATACCAGGCCGTAGTTACGACCGTAGTCGAAGGAGCCTGCGTCGCCAAATTTCAGACCAGCGAATGCCAGACGGGTTTTGTTGCCAGTCTGAGCATCAGAACCTTCAGAGTTGTTACCCTGGAAGTTGTATTCCCACTGGCCGTAACCGGTCAGTTGATCGTTGATTTTGGTTTCGCCTTTGAAGCCCAGACGAGCATAGGTTTTGTCGCCGTTGCCGCCGTAGCTGTTGTCACCGTTGTTCTGAGAGAAGTAATGCAGGCCAACTGCTTTACCATACAGATCAACTTTGTTGCCGTTTTTGTTGTAGATTTCGGCAGCGTTAGCTGTGCCAGCTACCAGCAGGGCAGGGATAACCACTGCCAGGATATTGCGCTTCATCATTATTTATTACCCTCATTGGTTTTTTTGAACACCTGCCACTGCCTTCAATAAATTCCGTCAATAAAAATTTACGGAACTATTGATGAGAGTTTGGTGTCTTTCTGTGTCTGAGAGGCATCTTTCCATTCATATAATCGTTTCGCTAGCCTGAAAGTGCTACAAATGTCGTAAAGCAGTAACAAAAAGCAATTATGTGTAAGAATTTATGAATTCTGAGGAACTTTGTGAACCAACTCAAACTTCGAAGCCAATCGGCGATAAATTCAACCAATCCAATCCTATTTATATGAATTACTTATATTTAATTGAGATAAAGGCGTTCCTTATTCAGGAATCGTTCTTATCCTGCTTTTGCTTATGGTGCAATTTAGCCATCCGGATTGCTGTGTGAATTTTATCCAAATGTGCTATCAGTTGAGGAAAAACTAACCCGCAAGGAGTGTGTGTGAATTTTTTTATGCAGGGATATTTCAGGGAAGAAATGTAAGAGAAGGTAAAGGGCAGGCTGCGAGATGAAGATACCAGCATCAGATGTTGCAAATATGACAATAAAAGAAAAAGGCCAGCATTTGCCGGCCTTATTTAATTTTAGAAAGTTGCGCTGCGCGGTGTACGTGGGAACGGGATCACATCACGAACGTTCTGCACGCCGGTGACATAAGCGATCAGGCGTTCGAAACCGAGTCCGAAACCGGAGTGCGGCACGGTGCCATAACGACGCAGGTCGCGATACCACCAGTAGTCTTCTTTATTAAGACCCATTTCAGCCATACGCGCATCCAGCACGTCCAGACGCTCTTCACGCTGAGAGCCACCGATGATTTCACCAATGCCTGGCGCCAGAACGTCCATTGCCGCTACGGTTTTACCGTCATCGTTAAGGCGCATATAGAAGGCCTTAATGTCTTTCGGGTAGTTTTTCACAACGACTGGTGCTTTGAAGTGTTTCTCTGCGAGATAACGTTCGTGCTCGGAAGAGAGATCGACGCCCCAGTAAACAGGGTTTTCGAACGTCTGACCGCAGTTTTCCAGAATGGTGACTGCATCGGTGTAGTCCACCTGCGCGAAGTCTGCGGCAACGAAACGCTCCAGACGCGCAATTGCATCTTTGTCTACACGTTCAGCGAAGAACTTCAGGTCGTCCATACGTTCAGTCAGTACGGCGTTGAAGGCGTACTTCAGCATGGCTTCGGCCAGACGGGCGTTATCTTCCAGATCGGCAAACGCTACTTCCGGCTCCAGCATCCAGAACTCTGCCAGATGGCGACTAGTGTTGGAGTTTTCTGCACGGAAGGTGGGGCCAAAGGTGTAAATTTTGGACAACGCACAGGCATAGGTTTCGCCATTAAGCTGACCAGAAACTGTCAGGAACGACTCTTTCCCAAAGAAGTCTTTGTCGTAATCGACTTTGCCCTGATCGTTACGCGGCAGGTTTTCCAGATCCAGAGTCGATACGCGGAACATCTCGCCTGCACCTTCGGTGTCAGAAGCGGTAATCAACGGGGTAGAGACCCAGAAGAAACCTTGCTCATCGAAGAAGCGGTGCAGCGCTTGCGCCAGCGTGTGACGAACACGTGCGACGGCACCAATCATGTTGGTACGCGGACGCAGGTGCGCAACTTCACGCAGGTATTCAATGCTGTGACGTTTGGCTGCCATCGGATAGGTATCAGGATCTTCAACCCAGCCGGTCACTTCAACGTGTGTCGCCTGAATCTCAAAGCTCTGGCCTTCACCCGGAGATTCAACCACTTTGCCGGTGACAACGACGGAGCAGCCGGTAGTCAGTCGCAACACGTCTTCATTATAATTGGGCAGAGAATTATTAATAACGGCCTGTACAGGATCAAAGCAGGAACCGTCATAAACGGCGAGGAAGGAGATGCCAGCTTTTGAATCTCGGCGGGTGCGCACCCATCCACGTACGGTGACTTCTTGGTCAACGGCAACGCGGCTATGGATGACGTCGGCTACAGGCACAACGCTCATAATATTCTCTCTGTTAATTGTCTGGAAAAAATAATCATTTATCCGCCCGAAAAGGGGGGATACCTATGTTACCTGGCGAGCGCCATCAGACAAGCAGAATTAACAGCGGAAGGAGAGATTTCGGAAATAAATCGAGACAGAGGGCCATTTCCACATCCTGACATGATGGACATGACCGTTCAGGGTACCTTTTAGCAACTTATTCGATGATAACGGTCATTTGTTGCTTGGCGTTTTGCATAGAGACAATGGTGTTGAAGGATTTAATGTTCCCGGAGGCAAAAAAAAGCTCGCGGGTTAGCGACTCATACTCGGCCATGTCGCGGACATTCATCACCAGCAGAAAATCGTAATTGCCGGTCACATAGTAAACCTGCTGCACCTGTAGGCATTTTACGAAGCGCAGTTTGGCCTCTTCAAGCAGATCGAGGCGTTCATTTTTAATTTTCACCTGAGCCATGATGGTAATGGGGCGACCCACCATGCTGGCGTTAACCACGCTGATATTGGCACTGATAAATCCTGACTCTTCAAGTGCGGCAATTCGCCTGTTGACCGCAGAAGGTGAAAGGCTCACCTGATCGGCTATCTCGCGTTGGGAAAGACGATTGTTGCGCTGTAACAGAGTGAGTATTTTTTTATCCCAGTTATCGAGCTTCATGAATTTTTGCTGCCTCTTGAAGTGTGATAGCGATCGCTTCGCGCAATTTTGTTGCGTATGCTGAGCTAATCAGGGTGAAAATTGCGTATCCACCAACAATTTTGCACCATTTAATTGGTTTATGCATAGTACCATTTCAGTCAGTGGAATAAACAACGGATAAACATCGTGAGAGTTGATGTAAGCCCGTCATTTTATTTTTCCCGCAATCGTCATTGCGTATTTGTTCAGAACAATGTCTTCATGAGTGCTTATACAAAAAATAGCAATTTATGCACAGGTGAAAAATAAGGTCTGCTATGGTGAATATAATCGAATATAAATTTAATGAAAGAATGAAACCCTACGGTCAAGGTGCTGACCTGAATGTGCTTAATGAATATGTTGGGGAAGAGGTTCTGGCATTTCATCAGAAATTTTCTCAATACTCAGTGACGCCGCTGCGCCATTTGCCTTATTTAAGTCAACGGCTGGGGCTGGGTTCTTTACATATTAAAGATGAGTCTGCACGTTTTGGTCTTAATGCTTTTAAAGGTCTGGGCGGTTCATATGCGGTCGGGAAATATCTGGCGCAAAAACTGGAACGGGATATTCAGTCTCTGTCGTTTGCGGATCTTAATGCGCCGGAGCTGAAAGTGCGCATCGCGGATATTGTCTTCGTGACAGCCACAGACGGCAATCATGGGCGTGGTGTCGCCTGGGCGGCTGAGCAACTCGGATTGAAAGCAGTGGTATTGATGCCTAAAGGCTCTTCGCCGGTGCGGGCGAAAAATATCCGTCAGCACGGTGCTGAGTGCATGATTACCGAACTGAACTATGACGATACAGTGCGGCTTGCAGATTCTCTGGCGCAGGAGAAAGGCTGGGTGCTGCTGCAGGATACGGCCTGGAAGGGCTATGAGCAGATCCCCACCTGGATAATGCAGGGTTATATGACGCTGGCGATAGAAGCCTATAACCAGCTGTCGGACGGCGAAAGTCAGCTTCCAACTCACCTGATTTTACAGGCCGGTGTTGGCTCCTTTGCTGGCAGCATCATGGGCTACCTCATCGAAAAAATGAAAGAGAAAGCCCCGACGGTGATTGTCGTTGAACCGCATAAAGCCAATTGCCTCTACCGTTCGGCAGTGGTCAATGACGGCGAGCCTCATGCGGTCGGAGGCGATATGTCGACACTGATGGCTGGGTTGGCGTGCGGTGAGCCCAATACGGTCAGTTGGCCGATTATTCGTGATAATACAGCCTGCTTTATTTCTGCTGACGACAAGATAGCAGCAAACGGAATGCGTATTTTGGCCGCACCACGCCCCGGAACGGACGCGGCCTTTATTGCCGGTGAGTCAGGTGCTATTGGTGCCGGATTAATTTACGAGTTGATGAGCCAGGCGTGTTATCAGGAGCTAAGAGAACGCTTGATGTTAAATGCTCACTCGCATGTTTTATTAATAAGCACCGAAGGCGATACCTCACCGGATATCTACGAAGATATCGTCTGGTTCGGACGTAACGCCTGAAATAATAAATAAAGGGTGCCCTACATACCCGCTGAATAAAAACTCTTAAATAAAAAATACGCGACAACGCGCAACGATGAAGAGAATATCAGCCATCAAAAACGAAACAGCATTAGGAAAATAGAATATAAAGATGTTACCCGGTGGCACAACGAAGACACCGTCTGGGTTTTGGATTTATTTGGTACTGCTATGAAAGCGTTAGGCCTGGCCATTCGTATCGATGCCATTGGTAATGTCACCGGCATTTATGCGGGCGAGCAGGATCTTCCTATGGTGATGATGGGGTAGTATATCGATACGGTTGGAACAGGCGGCTTGTATGACAGCAATTACGGCGTGATGGCCGGACTGGAAGTCATTGCCACTTTACAGGACGCGGGTATCTGCCCCTTACGTCCGGTAGTCCTGAAAGCGGCACAAAACGTGGTGGGTGAGGAGAATGTGGATGGCAATGTGGCACAAATGATGATCTCGGAGGATTTTGGTGCTTTCCTGCAATAGGTTCCCGGCTGTTTTGTTTTCCTGGGTAATGGTGATGAGACGGACGAGAAGGGCAACATTCTGCTGCGGGGCTGACATACCGACAATCACTAAAGAGAAAAGCCAGCATCAGCTGGCTTTTTTAATCTGTGGCAGGTCGAAGGCTTCACGTAGCGCGCGGACGAAGGCTTTATCGTGACAAATGGTTTTACCCGGGCTGTCGGATAATTTCGCGACCGGCTTGCCGTTACACTCCACCAGTTTGATAACGATATTCAACGGCTTAACGTCAGGAATGTCGCAGGTCAGGCGGGTGCCAATACCAAAGCCAAGGTTTACCCGCGCCGCAAAGTGGCGGTACAGATCAAGTGCTTTATTCAGGTCCAGATTGTCAGAGAAAATCAGCGTCTTCGATAACGGATCAATACCGAGTTTCTCATAGTGGGCAATGGCTTTCTCGCCCCACTCAACCGGATCCCCGGAATCATGACGTAAGCCCTGATAGCGTTCAGCAAACTCCGGCCCGAAATCACGCAGGAAGGCGTCCATGGTGATGCAGTCGGTCAGGGCAATCCCCAATTGCGTTGGGTATTCGTCAAGCCAGGCTGCCAGGGCTGCACGTTGGCTGGTTGCCAGATCCGGGCTGATTTGCTGATGCGCCTGGAACCACTCGTGTGCCTGGGTTCCCATTGGCGTTAATGACAAGCGGCGGGCCAGATCGTAATTGCTGGTGCCGATAAACCAGGGTTCCTGCTTGAGACGGGCGACAATGGCATCCTGCACGTCGCGTGAGAAACGACGGCGGGTGCCAAAATCCATCAGACGGAAGCCGGACATATCCAGACCTTCCGTGCGGGTAGCAAAATCCGCCAGTTTTGTTTCAAGATGCAGAAGAGCCTGCTGTACACCCGCTTCTGGTGAACGATAGCGATGAACCAGCTCACTGATAACCGCCAGCAGAGGAACTTCCCACATGATCACTTCGCGCCACGGGCCTGAGAGGCGAATGTGTAACTTGCCGTTGTCGTTGGTCACGACAACCTGGCGAGGATCGTAGCGAAAATCGCGCAGCCAGTTCAGATAATCGCTCTCAAAAAACGGCAGCCCTGAAAGCCATTGATACTCGTCGTCCTGAAGGCGCAGATGCTGCATAGCGTCGACTTCTTCCCGGATTGCTTCTGCATAAATACCAAGCAGGTCGTCGCCACGGCAGCGGAATTCCGCCGTTACATGCACATCGTAGTAGTGGTGATACACCGCCTGCTGCATATGCAATTTGTAGGCATCAGTATCCAGCAGCGTCTGCAGAACAGGGTGAGCAAATTGAGTCATGGTGCGCCGTAGCATCCTCTCACAGGAGCGTTTAGTACAATAAACAAAGCAGGTGAAAACCGCTGGAGTATACCTTGTTTATTGATTTATTGAACCCCGATCACACCATATAGCGCAAAACGGGTCGAGGGCATTTCGTGCCGCATGTTAGCAAAATGTAGCAAACAGAGCGTTTCCATCTGAAAAGTTAAACATTCTGCGTGGCGGGATTCTGGCAACAGGAATAGACTGGAGACGTAACCAACAGAAGATGCTAAAGGTTTTTTATGACACAACAGCCACAAGCCAAATACCGCCACGACTACCGTGCGCCGGATTACCTGATTAGCGATATTGACTTGACCTTTGACCTGGATGCCGCAAAAACCGTCGTCACGGCGCTGAGTACCATTACTCGTCAAAATGCCACTGCCGTGCCACTGCGTCTGGATGGTGAAGACCTGACGCTGGTCTCCCTTCATGTTAACGACCAGCCGTGGACATACTATAAAGAAGAAGATAACCAACTGGTCATCGACAATCTGCCGGAACGTTTTACGCTGCGTATCGTGAATGAAATCAGCCCGGCGGCGAATACGGCGCTGGAAGGTCTCTATAAATCCGGAGAAGCATTGTGTACTCAGTGTGAGGCTGAAGGTTTCCGCCATATTACCTGGTACCTTGATCGTCCGGATGTGCTGGCGCGCTTCACCACGACGCTGATTGCTGATAAAGCAGAGTATCCGTTCCTGCTTTCTAACGGTAACCGTGTCGATCAGGGCGAACTGGAAAACGGTCGCCACTGGATGAAGTGGGAAGATCCGTTCCCGAAACCGTGCTACCTGTTTGCCCTGGTGGCCGGTGATTTTGATGTTCTGCGCGATACCTTCACCACCCGTTCCGGGCGTGAGGTGGCACTGGAACTCTACGTTGACCGCGGCAACCTTGACCGCGCGCCGTGGGCGATGACCTCGCTGCAAAATTCCATGAAGTGGGATGAAACCCGTTTTGGCCTCGAATATGACCTCGACATCTATATGATCGTCGCCGTCGACTTCTTTAATATGGGAGCGATGGAGAATAAAGGTCTTAACGTCTTTAACTCCAAATACGTGCTGGCCCGTACCGATACCGCAACTGACAAAGATTACCTCGATATCGAGCGCGTGATTGGCCATGAATATTTCCATAACTGGACCGGTAACCGCGTCACCTGTCGCGACTGGTTCCAGCTGAGCCTGAAAGAGGGGTTAACCGTTTTCCGCGATCAGGAGTTCAGTTCCGATCTGGGTTCACGTGCGGTAAACCGTATCAGCAACGTGCGAACCATGCGTGGCCTGCAGTTTGCCGAAGACGCCAGTCCGATGGCGCACCCGATTCGCCCGGATAAAGTCATTGAGATGAACAACTTCTACACCCTGACGGTGTATGAAAAGGGTTCTGAAATTATCCGTATGATCCACACCCTGCTGGGCGAAGAGAACTTCCAGAAAGGGATGCAGCTCTATTTTGAGCGTCATGACGGCAGCGCCGCCACCTGCGACGACTTCGTGCAGGCGATGGAAGATGCCTCCAATGTCGATCTCTCCCATTTCCGCCGCTGGTACAGCCAGGCCGGCACGCCAATTGTGACCGTGCATGACGACTACAACCCGGCAACGGAGCAGTACACCTTAACCATCAGTCAACGCACACTGCCAACGGCTGAGCAGCAGGAAAAACACCCGCTGCATATCCCGTTCGACATTGAGCTTTACGACAATGAAGGCAAAGTGATTCCGCTGCAAAAAGACGGCCACCAGGTACACCATGTCCTGAACGTTACCCAGCCGGAGCAGACGTTTGTCTTCGACAACGTCTACTTCCAGCCGGTACCGTCGCTGCTGCGCGAATTTTCAGCACCGGTAAAACTGGAATATAAATGGAGCGATCAGCAACTGACGTTCCTGATGCGTCATGCCAGCAATGATTTCTCTCGTTGGGATGCGGCGCAAAGCCTGTTGGCAACCCATATCAAACTTAACGTTGCCCGTCAGCAGCAGGGCCAACCGCTGTCATTACCGTTGCATGTGGCCGATGCCTTCCGCGCCATTCTGCTGGATGAGAAAATCGATCCTGCGCTGGCTGCAGAAATCCTGACCCTGCCGTCGGCGAATGAGATTGCCGAGCTGTTCGATGTCATCGATCCGATTGCCATCTCTGCGGTACGTGAAGCACTGACCCGCACGCTGGCAACTGAACTGGCAGATGAAGTGCTGGCGATTTACAACGCCAATAAGCTTGAGACTTATCGCGTTGAGCATGCGGATATTGGCAAGCGTTCACTGCGTAACACCTGCTTGCGCTACATCGCGTTTGGTGATGCGCAACTGGCCGATAAGTTAGTCAGCCAGCAGTATCACAATGCGGATAACATGACCGATGCGCTCGCGGCACTCTCTGCTGCCGTGGCCGCGCAACTGCCGTGCCGTGATGCATTGATGCAGGAGTATGACGACAAGTGGCATCATGACGGACTGGTGATGGATAAGTGGTTGATTCTGCAAGCGACCAGCCCGGCAGACAATGTGCTGGAAACCGTACGCGATCTGTTGAATCACCGCTCGTTCAGCCTCAGTAATCCGAACCGCATCCGTTCGCTGATCGGCGCGTTTGCTGGCAGCAACCCGGCCGCATTCCATGCGGCAGACGGCAGCGGTTACCAGTTCCTGGTGGAGATGCTCACTGAGTTGAATAGCCGTAACCCGCAGGTGGCATCACGACTCATTGAGCCGCTGATTCGCCTGAAACGCTACGATGCTAAGCGTCAGGTGCTGATGCGTTCGGCACTGGAACAGCTGAAGGGGCTGGAAAACCTCTCCGGTGATCTGTTCGAAAAGGTCAGCAAAGCGCTGGCCTAAGCTCAGGCCGGGTGGGGCAGTGTTGTCCTCCCGGCTTTTTCCCCTCTTTGTTACCCTTCAATCCGTTGTCTCTGCCCCGCGCCCTGAGTGTAGTGGTATGACGGTGCCTGAAAATCACGGCGGTGCAGCGCCTGCCAGAATGTTTCAAGGGACGCGTCCAGACGAGACTGCAAATTAGGCGTGAAGCTCGGTTTATGCTGATAATCAATAATCTGACTGTCATCGGCAAACACACCGTGCAAAATCTCCTGTGCTTTCAGGGCATTGAGCACCGGTTTGAGTGCATAATCGACCGCCAGCATATGGGCGACGGTACCGCCGGTGGCAACAGGCAAGACCACTTTTCCCTCCAGCGCACGCTCGGGAAGCAGATCCAGCAACGTTTTCAACGCGCCTGAAAAAGAGGCCTTGTACACGGGTGTGGCGACAATTAGCCCATCAGCATCGGCCAGTTGCTCAATCAGGGCTTGCAGTGCAGGGCTTTCAAAACGGGCATACAACAGATCTTCCGGGACGAAGTTATGCAGGTGCCAGTGACAGACTTCAACATCCAACGCACTCAGGCGCTCACGGGCATATTCCAGCAATGCGCTGGAACGTGATGGGTAGCGTGGGCTTCCCGCCAAAGTAACCACTCGCATAATTGCTCCTTATAACCGTAGTTAGCATTTTACTATCATCGATAACAATTAAGTGCAGTGTGGCAGAGCTTTTTTATTCCTTTAAATAATTTATTTGGCGTAAATCAGATGAAAAATGCATATAAATGGGTTGATAAGAAAACGATTGCGTTCAATGGACGTTTTTTTGCCCCAGGTCAATTCCATTTCTGCTGGTAATCACAGATAATACGCCCCCGGTTTGCACACCGGGAATCCAGGAGAGTTCATGTACTACCCCTTCGTTCGTAAAGCCCTTTTCCAGCTCGATCCAGAGCGCGCTCATGAATTTACATTCCAGCAGTTACGCCGTGTCTCAGGGACGCCGCTTGAAGCGCTTGTGCGCCAGCGCCTGCCGGAGAAGCCAGTGCAATGCATGGGCCTGACGTTCAAAAACCCGCTGGGTCTGGCGGCTGGACTTGATAAAAACGGTGAATGCATTGACGCCCTGGCCGCGATGGGTTTTGGTGCGATTGAGATTGGCACTGTCACTCCTCGCCCGCAACCGGGTAACGACAAGCCGCGGATCTTCCGCCTGGTGGAAGCGGAAGGTTTGATCAACCGAATGGGCTTTAATAACCACGGTGTTGATAATCTCGTGGAGAATGTGAAAAAAGCCCATTTTGACGGCGTATTAGGCATTAACATTGGCAAAAATAAAGACACGCCCGTTGAGCAAGGTAAAGATGACTATCTGATTTGTATGGAAAAAATCTATGCTTATGCCGGTTATATTGCCATTAATATCTCGTCGCCAAATACACCGGGCCTTCGCTCATTACAATATGGCGAAGCGCTGGATGACCTGTTAAGTGCGATAAAAAATAAACAATCGGCCCTTCAACAGATCCACCATAAATATGTTCCAGTCGCCGTGAAGATCGCGCCGGATCTTTCTGAAGAAGAATTGATCCAGGTGGCCGACAGTTTAGTTCGCCACAATATTGATGGCGTCATTGCGACCAATACGACGCTTGAAAGATCCCTGGTTCAGGGAATGAAACATTGTAATGAAACGGGTGGGTTAAGTGGCCGTCCATTGCAATTAAAGAGTACAGAAATTATTCGTCGTCTCTCTGCGGAATTAAAAGGAAGCCTGCCAATTATTGGCGTCGGTGGGATCGATTCTGTCATTGCCGCACGCGAGAAGCTGGAAGCTGGCGCCTCGCTGGTTCAGATTTATTCTGGCTTTATTTTTAAAGGTCCACCGCTGATTAAAGAAATCGTTACCCACATCTAATCTTTTCTCTCTATTTACCGCACCAGGGCTTTATTTCGAGCCCTGGTTGATTTATATTCCCTCATTGTTGCTAATTTGTACATTTTAGTCTTTTCTTAATTCTGGTAATAAGCGAAACGGCAAATAAGGATTTAAGGGTCAAGGGATGAATATGGGGAGGGGAGAACAGCATGCGAATTAAACCTGATGATAATTGGCGTTGGTTTTTCGATGAAGAGCATGATCGTATGATGCTCGATTTGGCCAATGGCATGATTTTCCGTTCACGTTTTGCTCGCAAAATGCTCACGCCTGATGCTTTTTCCCCCAGTGGCTTCTGTGTTGATGACGCCGCTCTCTATTTCTCCTTCGACGAGAAATGTCGGGATTTGACGCTCAGCAATGAGCAGCGTGCGGAGCTGGTACTCAATGCGCTGGTGGCGATTCGCTTCCTGAAACCGCAAATGCCGAAAAGCTGGCATTTCATGAGTCACAATGCGCCGTGGTCCCCCGCGCCGGGTATGGCTGCCAGCGTTTCCCTGAGTGATACCGGTGAATCGGTGAGTCTGCTGGTGGTGGAATCCGGTGATAATGCAGCCCTTTGTCTGCTGGCACAGCCAGGTGTTGTGATTGCCGGGCGCACCATGCAGTTAGGTGATGCCATCAAGGTGATGAACGACAGGCTGAAACCGCAGCTTAACGCTGACAGTTTCAGTTTCGAACAGGCCGTTTAACTCTCCAGCCGTAATGAGGTTTTGGGAACGCAACTGCAGCTCAGAATGGAACCATCGGCAGAAATGGCCGATTTTTTTAACGGACTGACTTCCCCTTCGAGAAGTGTGATACGGCAGCACCCACAAATTCCTGCCCGGCATGAGTAAGGTACGCGAATGCCCTGGTTTTCCAGTTGTTCGAGTAAGATTTGCTGATTATTCCCGCGAAATTGCTGTCCTTCCCAGACAATATCCACTTCGCCAACCGCTTGTTCTTCCTGCTCGACAGATTCAACAACCTTGCCCGCACCGTAGGGTTTTGCCGGTGCGCGGCTGAGCACGACTACCTCGTCGCCGACACGCACCACCCCGCTGTTACGGGCAATCAGATTCTGGCCGAAATCGACCTCGCCGTTGTCCTGTGCGGTACGAAAGCGGGTTAATGTGGTGAGCGGTTCACCCGCGGGATGTTTTTGTCCGCGTTCCGGACTGACGGTCGTGAAAACACAGCGGCTGCAGGGTTTAACCACGTCGAACATCACGTCGCCAATGCGAATCACTTTCCACGTATCCTCTTCCCAGGCTTGCACACCGGTGACGACCAGGTTAGGGCGAAACTGCTCCATTTTAACGCTGGCGGGGCAACGGTTTTGTAAATCGCGCAGTGATGCTTCGTTGGTTAATAAGAATGGAAAACCGTCAGCGAAGGAGAGGGGGACATCATCAAAGCGTTTCACCCGGCGTGTCAGTTGCGGACCCACCCAGCGCAACTGGACTTCACGCCCGAAAAAGCCACTCAGCCAGAGGTTAATGGTTTCAGGTGCGATCAGAGCGGTGAAATGGTTGCCCCAGACTTCAGTCGGTTCACCCTGCGGGGCAAAGTCAGCGAAACGCACGATAGCACTGGTGCCATCTGGCGCGGTTAAATGGAGGCCGTCAGTCAGTGGTGAGGGAGTAAAGCGAACCATTTGCGGATACTGGCGGGCGGTAATAAAGGTGCCATCCTTTTGCGTGACCATAAATACACGATCAAATGACAAACCGCTGCTGTCTGCCAGGGCGTGTGTCAGGCCAATACCGCGCATGGATTTAACAGGATGGATAAAAAGACGCGAGAGCGTAGCCACGCCATTTCCTCAATGAACGAAAATAAGCCCTCAACTTTATGACATGCACGCCAGATTGGCTATAATGCGCAACAATTTTCTTCAAAGTTAAGTGACCTTATGATTTCTCTGTTTGCCAGTACGGCCCGTGGGCTGGAAGAGCTGTTAAAAACTGAACTGGAAAACCTCGGTGCTTCAGAGTGCCAGGTGGTTCAGGGGGGCGTCCATTTCCACGGCGACACCCGGCTGGTCTATTCAAGCCTGATGTGGAGCCGACTGGCCTCGCGCATTATGATGCCGCTGGGCGAGTGCAAGGTTTACAGCGACCTTGATCTCTACCTCGGCGTGCAGGCGATTAACTGGACGGAGATTTTCAACACCGATGCGACCTTCGCCGTGCACTTTAGCGGGCTGAACGATGAGATCCGTAACAGCCAGTATGGTGCGTTGAAAGTAAAAGATGCGATCGTCGACAGTTTTACGCGTAAAAACTTGCCGCGCCCGAATGTCGATCGTGAACAACCCGATCTACGTATCAACGTCTGGCTGAATAAAGAGACTGCGCACATCTCCCTGGATCTGAGTGGCGAAGGTCTGCACCTGCGCGGCTATCGCGATCGTACCGGTATTGCACCTATCAAAGAGAACCTCGCGGCAGCGATCGTTATGCGTTCCGGCTGGCAGTCAGGTACACCGTTGCTTGATCCGATGTGTGGCTCCGGTACCTTGCTGATCGAAGCCGCCATGTGGGCGACCGACCGTGCGCCAGGCCTGCACCGCGGGCATTGGGGTTTTAGCGGCTGGGCACAGCATGACGAAACGCTGTGGCAGGAAGTGAAAGCCGATGCGCAGACCCGTGCGCGTAAAGGCCTTGCTGACTATCAGTCCCATTTCTATGGCTCAGATAACGATGCGCGCGTGATTGAACGCGCCCAGCGCAACGCCCGTCGTGCGGGTATTGCCGATCTGGTGACTTTTGAAGTGAAAGATGCGGCGAAACTTACTAATCCGCTGCCAAAAGGACCTTATGGCACCATCATCAGCAACCCACCGTACGGTGAGCGTCTGGAGAGCGAACCGGCGTTGATTGCACTGCACAGCTTGCTCGGACGAACGGTGAAATCGCAGTTTGGCGGCTGGAATCTGTCGCTGTTCAGTGCCTCCGTTGATTTGCTCAACTGCCTGCAATTACGTGCTGACCGCCAGTTCAAAGCTAAAAACGGTCCGCTGGATTGCGTGCAGAAAAACTATCACCTGGCGGAAAACACCGGTGAAGTGCGTGCCCCGTCGATGGCGGATGATTACGCTAACCGTCTGCGTAAGAACGTGAAGAAGCTGGAGAAATGGGCGCGTCAGGAAGGCATTGAATGCTATCGCCTGTATGACGCCGATCTGCCGGATTACAATGTGGCGGTTGACCGCTACGGTGAATGGGTCGTTGTCCAGGAATACGCAGCACCTAAAACTATTGATGCGAATAAAGCACGTCAGCGCCTGTTCGATATTATCGCTGCCACTATTGCAGTGCTGGAGATTGCCCCGAACAAACTGGTGCTCAAAACCCGTGAGCGGCAGAAAGGCACCAACCAGTATCAGAAGATGAACGAGAAAGGGGAGTTCCTTGAGGTTGGCGAATATAACGCACGCCTGTGGGTTAACCTGACGGATTATCTTGATACCGGTCTGTTCCTGGACCACCGTATTGCACGCCGTATGCTCGGCCAGATGAGCAAAGGCAAAGACTTCCTGAACCTGTTTGCTTACACCGGTACTGCCAGCGTTCACGCGGGTCTCGGCGGTGCGAAGAGCACCACCACGGTGGATATGTCCCGTACCTATCTGGAGTGGGCGGAACGTAACCTGCGCCTCAATGGTCTGAGCGGCCGCGCACACCGTTTGTTGCAGGCGGACGTACTGGGCTGGTTACGTGATACTGACGAACAGTTCGACCTGATCTTCATCGATCCCCCGACGTTCTCTAACTCGAAACGTATGGAAGAGTCGTTTGATGTTCAGCGCGATCATCTGGCGTTGATGAAAGATCTCAAACGTATGCTGCGTAAAGGCGGCACGATCATGTTCTCCAACAACAAACGCGGTTTCCGCATGGACCTCGACGGACTGGCAGAGCTTGGGTTGAAAGCACAAGAAATCACCCAGAAAACGCAATCGCAAGATTTTGCCCGTAATCGCCAAATCCATAACTGCTGGCTGATTACCTCAGCCTGAAAGGATAAATAGATGTCATTAATCAGTATGCATGGCGCATGGCTGTCATTCAGCGATGCCCCCCTTCTCGACAATGCAGAGTTGCATATCGAAGAAAATGAACGTGTCTGTCTCGTCGGGCGTAACGGTGCCGGCAAATCGACCCTGATGAAGATCCTCAACCGCGAGCAAGGCCTGGATGATGGCCGCATCGTGTATGAACAGGATCTGGTTGTTGCGCGTTTGCAACAGGATCCGCCACGCAACGTCAGCGGCAGCGTCTACGACTTTGTGGCTGAAGGGATTGAAGAGCAGGCAGAATACCTGAAGCGTTACCATGATATCTCTCATCTGGTGATGACCGATCCTAGCGACAAAAATCTCAGTGAAATGGCCCGTCTGCAGGACCTGCTTGATCACCACGGGTTATGGCAGCTTGAGAGCCGTATTAATGAAGTGCTGGCGCAACTGGGGCTGGAAGCGGATATGCCGCTGGCGTCACTCTCCGGCGGCTGGTTGCGTAAAGCGGCGCTGGGCCGTGCTCTGGTTAGCGGCCCGCGTGTGCTGTTGCTTGACGAACCAACGAACCACCTCGATATTGAAACCATTGACTGGCTGGAAGGATTCCTGAAAACCTTCAGCGGTACGATCATTTTCATCTCCCATGACCGTTCCTTTATCCGCAATATGGCGACGCGCATTGTCGATCTCGATCGCGGCAAGCTGGTCACCTATCCGGGAGATTACGATACCTATCTGCTGGAAAAAGAAGAGAACCTGCGTGTCGAAGAGCTGCAAAATGCGGAATTCGATCGCAAGCTGGCGCAGGAAGAGGTCTGGATCCGCCAGGGCATTAAAGCGCGTCGTACACGTAACGAAGGTCGCGTACGTGCCCTGAAAGCGATGCGTAACGAACGTAGCCAGCGCCGCGAGGTGATGGGCAGTGCGAAGATGCAGGTGGAAGAAGCGTCCCGTTCCGGCAAAATCGTCTTCGAAATGGAGAACGTCAATTACCAGGTCGATGGCAAAGTCCTGGTCAAAGACTTCTCTGCTCAGGTACAGCGTGGCGACAAAATTGCCCTGATTGGCCCGAACGGCTGTGGTAAAACCACGTTGCTGAAGCTGATGTTGAGCCAGCTACAGGCTGATAGCGGTCGCGTTCATTGCGGTACTAAGCTGGAAGTGGCCTACTTCGATCAGCATCGCGCGGAACTTGATCCTGACCGCACCGTGATGGATAACCTGGCTGAAGGTAAGCAGGAAGTGATGGTCAACGGTAAACCGCGCCATGTGCTGGGTTACCTGCAGGACTTCCTGTTCCACCCTAAACGCGCCATGACGCCGGTGCGTGCTTTATCCGGTGGGGAGCGCAACCGTCTGTTGCTGGCGCGTCTGTTCCTGAAACCCAGTAACCTGTTGATTCTCGATGAACCGACCAACGATCTGGATGTCGAAACGCTGGAACTTCTCGAAGAGCTGATTGATGGCTACCAGGGCACTGTCATGCTGGTGAGCCACGATCGTCAGTTCGTCGATAATACCGTCACCGAATGCTGGATCTTCGAAGGCGGCGGCCGTATCGGTCAGTATGTCGGTGGCTACCACGATGCGCGTGGGCAACAATCTGCGTCGCAGGCGTTTAAAGCACAGCCTGTGAAGAAAGAGGCGGAGCAGGTGGCTGCCAAATCTGAGACTGTCAAACGCGGTGCGAACAAACTAAGCTATAACCTGCAACGTGAGCTGGAACAACTGCCGCAGAAACTGGAAAAGCTGGAAGCAGAGCTGGAAGCGCTGCAGGCTCAGGTGGCAGACAGTACTTTCTTTAGCCAGCCTCACGATCATACGCAAAAAGTCCTGGCCGAACTGGCTTCAGCAGAACAGGCGCTTGAAGAAGCGTTTGAGCGCTGGGAGTCCCTGGAGGCTCTTAAAAACGGCGAATAATTCAGGGAGCCAGTATGTGTGAACATCATCATGCCGCCCGTCACATCCTTTGTACGCAATGTGATCTGCTGGTGGCATTGCCGGCGTTGCAACGTGGGCATAAGGCGGCATGTCCGCGTTGTGGTACCACGTTGACCACGCGATGGGATGAGCCCCGGCAACGTCCGACAGCTTACGCGCTGGTGGCACTGTTCATGCTGCTACTTTCGAACCTGTTCCCTTTCGTGAATATGAAAGTTGCCGGGGTCACCAGTGAGGTGACCCTGCTGCAAATCCCTGGCGTCATGTTCTCGGAAGATTACGCCAGTCTCGGTACCTTCTTCCTGCTATTCGTGCAATTTGTTCCTGCGTTTTGCCTGGTCACCATTTTGCTATTGGTGAACCGTGTGTCTATGTCGTTACGCACGAAAGTCTTCCTTGCCCGCATTCTTTTTCAGCTCAGAACCTGGGGAATGGCGGAGATTTTTCTCGCCGGGGTACTGGTCAGTTTTGTCAAACTGATGGCCTATGGCGATGTGGGCATTGGCAGCAGTTTTATTCCCTGGTGCCTGTTTTGCATCCTGCAATTAAGAACGGTGCAGTGTGTCGATCGACACTGGTTATGGGATGACATTGCACCCACGCCACCTGTCACTAAGCCGCTGCGTGTTGGTGTCTCGGGTATTCATCAGGGCTTGCGTAGTTGCCCTTGCTGTACGGCCATTGTGGATGCGGATGATCCCATCTGCCCTCGTTGCCACACTAAAGGATTTGTCCGGCGCAGAAACAGTCTACAGTGGACGCTGGCGCTGCTAATTACCTCCATTATGCTGTATCTCCCGGCTAATATTTTGCCGATCATGATTACCGACCTGCTGGGCGATCAAATGCCGTCGACTATTCTGGCAGGCGTCGTACTGCTCTGGAGTGAGGGTTCTTACCCCGTCGCGCTGGTGATTTTCATTGCCAGTATTATGGTGCCAACGCTGAAGATGATCGCGATCGCCTGGTTATGCTGGGATGCGAAAGGGCACGGGCGCCGTGACAGCGAGCGGATGCATTTTGTGTATGAGATTGTTGAGTTTGTTGGCCGTTGGTCGATGATCGATGTGTTTGTTATTGCGGTATTGTCAGCACTGGTGCGGATGGGGGGGCTTATGAATATCTATCCGGCCATTGGTGCACTGATGTTTGCGTTAGTGGTGATTGTCACCATGTTTGCGGCCATGACGTTCGACCCACGTCTGAGCTGGGATAGAGATCCTGAATCAAGCCATGAGGAGCAGTAGGACATGGAGAAAAACAGTGGGGAGGCGAAAGTGCAGAAAGTAAAAAACTGGTCGCCAGTATGGATTTTCCCAATCGTGACGGCCCTGATTGGTGCCTGGATCCTCTTTTATCATTACAGCCACCAGGGGCCAGAGGTTACGCTTATCACCACTAATGCGGAAGGCATTGTTGGCGGGAAAACGACCATAAAGAGCCGTAGCGTGGATGTGGGGGTTGTGGAGAGCACAACGCTGACGGACGATTTAACCCATGTGGAGATCAAAGCACGACTCAATACCGGCATGGAAAAACTGCTCCATAATGATTCCGTGTTCTGGGTCGTCAAACCTCAGGTGGGCCGCGAAGGAATTAGCGGGCTTGGGACATTATTGTCCGGGGCCTACATTGAACTGCAGCCGGGTAAGAAAGGGAGTCAGCCGGATAATTACAAACTGCTGGATTCGCCACCGCTTGCACCACCGGATGCCAAAGGGATCCGCGTGATCCTCGACAGTAAAAAGGCGGGGCAGCTTTCACCGGGCGATCCGGTACTTTTCCGTGGTTACCGGGTAGGCTCTGTTGAAACTAGCACTTTTGATACTGAAAAGCGCTCAATCAGCTATCAACTCTTTATCAATGCGCCAAATGACCGACTGGTGACCAGCAACGTACGTTTCTGGAAAGACAGCGGCATTGCTGTAGACCTCACCTCTGCAGGCATGCGCGTTGAAATGGGCTCTCTTAGCACCCTGTTTGGCGGCGGTGTCAGCTTCGATGTGCCTGAGGGCAATGAACTGGGTGAGCCCGTCGCTGAGAAAACAGCCTTCATGCTGTTTGACGACCAGCGCAGCATCCAGGAATCGCTCTACACCCAGCATATCGACTACCTGATGTTCTTCAAAGATTCGATTCGCGGGCTTCAACCCGGGGCACCCGTTGAGTTCCGTGGCATCCGTCTGGGTACGGTTGAGAAGGTCCCATACTTCACGCCAGAGATGCGCCAGAAGCTGAATGATGATTACCGCATCCCGATTCTGATCCGCATTGAGCCTGAGCGTATTGCCAACCAATTTGGGGGTGATGCCGATGTGGATGGGCATCTTACCGAATTGATGAAACGTGGCCTGAGGGCGGCGCTGAAGACCGGCAATATTGTGACGGGAGCGTTGTATGTTGATCTCGATTTCTACCCGAAAGCGCCGGCAATAAACGAAATGCCGGAATTCGGTGGGCATCGCATTATTCCGACAGTAAGCGGTGGTCTGGCGCAAATTCAGCAGCGACTCATGGACACGCTCGATAAGATTAACAATTTGCCGCTTAACCCAATGATTGAGCAAGCGACCAATACATTGAGTGAGAGCCAGCAAACAATGCGCCGTCTGCAGACGACGCTCGACAACCTCAATAAATTGACAGCCAGCCAGTCTATGCAGCAACTGCCTGCGGACATGCAGGGCACGTTGCGCGAGCTTAACCGAAGCATGCAGGGCTTCCAGCCTGGCTCTGCGGCCTATAACAAAATGGTGGCCGATATGCAGCGCCTCGATCAGGTGTTGCGTGAGCTGCAACCGGTGCTCAAGACGCTGAATGAGAAGAGCAACGCACTGGTATTTGAATCGAAGGGTAAAGACGATCCGCAGCCGAAGAGGGCGAAAGAATGAAGAAAGGAGCAGTAGCACTTCTGGCGGTCCTGCTGACCGCCTGTAGCGCAGGCGGTGACAATAAAAGTTACTACCAGTTGCCTTCACCCAACATGAGTGCGACAACCCCGGGAGAGACGCGTGGGCAGCGGTTACTGTGGGTTGAGCAGGTCAACGTGCCAGATTACCTCGCGGGAAATGGCGTGGTGTATCAGACGTCTGACGTAAAATACGTGATTGCTACCAACAATTTGTGGGCGAGCCCGCTGGATCAGCAACTGAGAACTACTCTGGTGGCAAACCTCAGCAATCAGTTGCCAGGCTGGGTGGTCGCTTCACAACCGCTTGGCAGCGTGCAGGACACGCTTAACGTCACAGTGACAGGATTCCATGGCCGTTATGACGGGCGGGTGATCGTGAGTGGTGAGTGGCTTCTCAATCACCATGGGCAGCTGATTAAGCGACCCTTCCATATTGAGCTGAAACAGCAGCAGGATGGCTATGACGAGATGATCAAAGTTCTGGCTCAGGCATGGCAACAAGAAGCTGTCAGCATCGCGAGTGAACTTAAGCGCCTGCCATAATTAAAATGAATGATTTAATCAAACCGTTACGCTTTTTCAGGTGGCGGTTTTTTTGTTTTTATCCTCAGCCGGTTACTTATACTGCTTCACACTTTTTGTACAAATAAACTCTTTTATGGGTCACATTTATGACACTGGCGTGAATTTTGCGCATTGACGTCGAACGTCATTCAGGGTATTCGTACCCTGTGGTTGCGCGAATTGTGACCACTGTTTTCTTTTCCACCAGACCAAAAAAATGAGGGAAACGAGGCATGAAGAGACAAAAACGTGATCGCCTGGAACGGGCACATCAACGTGGATATCAGGCCGGTATATCGGGACGGCCTAAAGAAATGTGTCCTTATCAGACGCTGAATCAGAGGTCCTATTGGCTTGGAGGCTGGCGAGAGGCCATGGGGGACAGGGCCGTAATTGCCTGATTCTGTCTCTTTAAAAAAGAAACCTCCGCACTGCGGAGGTTTCGCGATTCAGAAGACTGGAAATCAGAAAGAAGAGGTATCCTGGAACAGGCCTACTTTCAAATCAGAAGCGGTATAGATGACGCGGCCATCAACCAGTACTTCACCATCTGCCAGACCCATTACCAGACGACGGTTAATCACGCGTTTAAAGTGAATACGGTAGGTAACTTTTTTTGCAGTTGGCAGAACCTGACCGGTGAATTTCACTTCGCCCACGCCTAGAGCGCGACCTTTACCTTCGGCACCCAGCCAGCCCAAATAGAAACCAACGAGCTGCCACATAGCATCAAGGCCCAGGCAGCCAGGCATCACCGGATCGCCAATAAAGTGGCAACCGAAGAACCACAGGTCCGGATTGATATCCAGCTCAGCTTCGACATAGCCCTTGTCAAAATTGCCACCGGTCTCGGTCATTTTGACCACACGGTCCATCATCAGCATGCTTGGAGCCGGCAACTGCGGGCCTTTAGCGCCGAACAGCTCTCCGCGACCAGAGGCAAGAAGATCTTCTTTTGTATAGGATTCGCGTTTATCTACCATGTTCTCAGTAAGCCTTATTGTGAGTTTCGGACGCAGGATAGCTAACACGTGTACGCTGAACAAGTCCGATCAGTTTGGACCGAACCAACTTAACCAACGTAGCGGCCACGGATAGCGATGGCGTGCATCTGGTTGTGTTGCCTGGGCAATACGTTCGAGGATTGTCTGTTTGAGCGTAGTCTGTCCTTCCTCATCCCACACTAATTGCGTCAGAAGTGGTAGGGCATCCATGACTTCCTCAATCGCCCACACCGAGAACTGTCCTGCCTGTACGGCGTCGATCAATTCCTGATTAAGGCAGAGGTGGCGCACGTTAGCGACAGGGATGATGACCCCTTGTTTGCCGTCCAGACCGCGGCTTTGACAGATGGCAAAGAAGCCCTCAATTTTTTCGTTGAGACCGCCTACAGGCTGAGAGCGACCGAACTGATCGACTGAACCTGTCATCGCGATGCTCTGCGTCAGTGGGACATCAGAAAGAGCACTAATTAATGCACACAGTTCTGCCATAGAGGCGCTGTCACCATCGACTTCACTGTAAGACTGCTCGAATGTTAATGAGGCCGAGAACGGAATTTGCTGCTCAAGATCCAACTCCGACATCAAGAATGCCTGCATGATCATCATGCCTTTAGCATGAATGTTGCCGCCCAACTCGGCTTTGCGTTCAATATCATTGAACTCACCATCCCCGATATGGACGACACAGCTGATGCGAGAGGGTTCACCAAAGGCACGAGGATGGCCAGGGAACTCAATAACGGAAAGGGCGTTAATCTGACCTACGCGCTCGCCTTCCGTTTCAACAAGGATCTGCTCGAGCAGGATTTCATCCTGCATTCTTTCTGCCAGGAAGCCTTCCCGCCACTCACGTTGTGTGAGCATGGTGGTGAATTGCTCTCCACTAAAACTGGCGTCATCTGTGATAGCAGCAACTTCACGTAGCTGACGGGTCAGCCATAGGAAACAAAGCGGGAGCGTTTCTTGATCGCCAGTGAAACGCACGGCTTCATGCATCATTACCGTCCAGGCATCTGCTGCGGGGGCCGGAAGTTCAGCGCCTTGTGCCGTCAACAAGACCCACTGACACCAGAGTGCCATGGCTGCTGCATCAGTAATCTGCAGAGTAGATTCATATTCACTGTAGATGGATTGTGCAGCCAGCTCCGGTTCCATCTCCTGAAAATCAGCCAATGAATCACGTTCACCGACCAGAATAACTTTCAGGTCAAGCGGCATTGAGGGCACGGAGACGGGCAGGGGACGCGATTCATCGAACGACACCCAGTCAAAACGACGCCGCATCACCATGGTCTTAAGGCGCATCCAGAGTAAGGGCTGAGCCATAAGTGTGCGCAATGAGATAACCAGAACGCCGCCGTTTGCTTCGTGCACCAGACCCGGCTGTAATGTCACTTCGTTATTGAACTGACGCAAACAGCCAAATAACTGTTCGGCTTCGACCCAGTCGGCAATGACGACCTGGTGTTTTCCTGCAAAATTTGCCTCGGCATCCTTGGCTGGCCCGAAGGTAACGTGCGATCCTGCTACCTGATAGTCGCCGCCAAAAACCTGTTCTTGTTCCGGAAGGATCTCCTGCACCGCGTTTGCCAGAAGCGTAAGATACTCAGATTCCTCTGGTGCTTTAGCTAACATGAAAGGTGAAGTCGAGGACGGATGAAGCAATTGCTCCAGCGCATACTGTAATCGGGGTTGGGTATCGCCCAGGAAGAAAGCCGACTCGTCGGTTAAGACGGACTGCCCGAAGATCTCCTGATAACTATCGATATCAGGAATCAGTTCATTCCATTCAAGTTTTGTAATGGTCAAAGTCGTTTTTTTAGTCTGATGTAAAGGGCGGGATTATACCGTAAACGTCCGGGCTGCACACACGGATTAGTCGTTTTCACGGTGATGAAATGGCGCTGGCGTGCGCAGAATATGATTTCTTTTCAGCAGAGAAGAAAAAAACTGATATTCTGAACAGAGTTACACGGTAACGTTGAGAGCGCAATGAAATATCAACAACTCGAAAATCTTGAAAGCGGCTGGAAGTGGAAGTATCTGGTGAAAAAGCACCGAGAGGGTGAGCTTATCACGCGATATATCGAAGCCAGCGCAGCAAAAGAGGCTGTCGATTTATTGCTGACCCTCGAGAATGAACCGGTTCAAGTGAACACCTGGATTGAAAAGCATATGAATGCAATGCTGATCAACCGGATGAAGCAGACCATACGTGCACGACGTAAGCGTCATTTCAATGCTGAACACCAGCACACGCGTAAGAAGTCTATCGATCTCGAATTTGTTGTCTGGCAACGTCTTGCAGGCCTGGCTCAGCGTCGGGGAAAAACTCTCTCAGAGACCGTTGTGCAGCTCATCGAAGATGCTGAACACAAAGAAAAATACGCAACCACAATGACCTTTTTGAAGCAGGATTTGCAGGCATTGTTGGGTAAAGAATAATACGATTGTTTTACAGGCAATAAAAAACCCCGCAATGCGGGGTTTTTTTATAAGACTGAAACTTAAGCCTGCGGCTGAGTTACAACGTCTTTGATACCTTTAACTTCGATCTCTACGCGACGGTCTGGCGCCAGGCAATCGATCAGCGCAGGACGCGCTTTCACGTTGTCACAGGTGGTGCCAGTAACTGGGTTGGATTCACCCATGCCACGTGCGGAGATTTTGTTAGCCGGGATACCTTTGGAGATCAGGTAGTCAACCACGGACTGAGCACGTTTCTCAGACAGACCCTGGTTGTAAGCGTCAGAACCGATGCGGTCAGTGAAGCCCAGAACAACTACGGAACCGTCTTTCGGATCCAGGTTGCTCAGCTGGCTGTACATCTGATCCAGCGCCTGCTGGCCTTCAGGTTTCAGGGTTGCTTTGTTGAAGTTGAACAGAACGTCAGACTTCAGAGTGAAGTGCTTGGTCTGTACTTCTGGAGCTGGGGCTGGAGCCGGAGCAGCTACGATCGGAGCAGCTTCTTCCTGCTGACCGAAACGGTAGGAAACACCTACGCTCAGCATGCCGTTGTCCGGACGGGTACCAACGGTGTTTGCATCACCGATGTTGTTAACCCACTGGTATTCCAGACGGGTAGCGATATCGCGGGTAACTGCCCACTCAACACCACCAGCGAATACTGGGGAAACACCAGTGTCGTGATCTTTGAAGCGATCGCCAGCGACGTTAGCTGTAGCGTCTGCACGCCATACCATACCACCCAGACGGGTGTAGATATCCAGATCGTCAGTTACTGGGTAACCCAGTTTAGCGGTCAGCTGAACACCCTGAGCTTTGAACGCACCGTTTACGGTGTCGCCTTTGTAAGGCATACGACCTAACCAGTCGTAACCCATTTCAAAACCAACATACGGGTTAACCTGATAGCCACCGAACGCACCTGCACCCAGCTGGCTTTCATGAGTCGGGCCGTCGTTAGGAATGAAGCCGGTATCATGGAACTGAGACCAGCCCAGTTTACCACCTGCATACCAGGTATTATCTTTCGGAGCGGCCTGCGCTACGGTAGCGAAACCAGCCAGTGCCACTGCAATCGCGATAGCTGTCTTTTTCATTTTTGCGCCTCGTTATCATCCAAAAATCGCCATGGAAATCTCGGAAGAGAAATCACGGTTAAATCCTTCACCGGGGGCATTGCTCACTTGTTACTCAGCAGATATCTTCACGATATCTTTGGCTTAGACCAAGCACCCCTGGCGATGTAAAGTCTACAACGTAGTTGGAAACTTACAAGTGTGAACTCCGTCAGGCATATGAAAAAAAAGGCTTTGTATACACATTATTTAACAAATATGTGCAAGGAATCGCCAGCCCGAAATCGCCGCGAGGCGCGGGAGACATGACCTGGCGCGGTATTTAGTTGATTCCTCTGGAGAGTGGGCCAGAAGTAAAATTAATCCCAGGATTTATCCTAATTTTACTCAATGATACAAATTTGAGTGAATTTTTATCCCAGAATGCTGTCTCGCTCCCTGTTGATCGAGACGAACAGGACGCATCACAAATCCGATCGCATTCCCTTCTTCTGCTGCCAGAGTCAATTGTTGATGCTCGTCTTCGGTCAGTTCGTCGGCATGCCAGCCAATTACCACACTGTAATTCCCTGTGCGCAGCGCCCTAATCATTGACTCCAGCGTGAGGTCAGGTGAAAGCTGGCTAATCTGCATCACTTTGGCCAAAGGAAGACCTGCAGACTGAACCCATTCTCGGCTCAACTTTTGCTGGGGGGTGAGCCATAGCTGCCAACGTGATTGCTGGCCCAGCTGTTGGAGCAGGGGTAGCAGCAGCAGTTGTGTCATTCCGGGCTGGTCTTCGCGATAAACCACCTCACTGATAAGCCCTGTCGGGGAATCGATGGTTTGCGCACGAGGCGCAGAAATAAATTGTGTTGAACGATTTGCACGGCTTAATGAATGGTACATGATCAACCCAGCCCTAGTGGTTACTGTATGTTTATACAGTAACCCTGTAGCGTTCAAAGATCAACCTCATTTTCTGAAAGAGCCTCGCAATTTTGTAGCCTAATTATCTTCAGCAGTAAAATTCTCTTGCTGAGTGTCGTGCACTTCCCTATGTTCCTCCTTAACGGATCCGTTAACAAAGATGCTGTATTAAGCCATGATTTAAAAGGAAATAATCATGAAAAGCTTATCCTATCAAAGGATCTATTTATCGCAGGAATATCTCTCTTCTTTGGGAAAGGTTCAGTCCCGTGCTCTCTTTGGCGGCTACAGTCTGGCGGTTGAAGACGTCGTCTTTGCAATGGTGTCGGAGGGAGAATTGTACTTGCGGGTGTGTGAAGAAAGTGCACCTTATACAGTGAAACGCCAGCCTCCGTTGTTGACATACAAGAAGCGTGGTCGGGATGTGTCGCTCAATTATTATTATGTCGATGAGTCCCTGTGGCAGGATGTTCCTTTGCTCGTACGACTTTCATCCTATTCACTCAATGCCGCACGTTCGGAAATACAGCACCGTAAATCTATGTTGCGACTTAAGGATTTGCCGAATCTCACGTTTCAACTGGAGACTTTGCTTTGTGAGGCTGGTGTCAGGGATGCTGAAATGCTGCGTATGCTGGGGGCGAAAGACTGCTGGCTAAGGATAAAAAAGATGAATAAGCATTTGGGAATAAAGGTGTTATTTGCTCTTGAAGGCGCAATTTTTGGTTTACATGAGGCAGCACTCCCGACGCAGAGACGTCAGGAGCTGATAGATTGGTATAATGCTTTAGACAGCAAGGCATGGGAGCATCACTGAACAACCTGTTGTTGTAAGTGACACATCTCAGGCAGCAAGGCGATCAATAACCCAATTTGCTGCAGTACAAGGGGCTCTTTACTGTCCGGGCGAGGTTCAAGATGTCTGATACGTCGTGACAAGTCTGCCAGCGTCAATTGCACGCGCTCCTCATCGGCAGGCTGATGATGTAGCGCGTCATCGACATAGCATACGGCATCATCCAGTAACCGGAGTATGGCCGGATGCGTCAGCTGCTCGCGATGGGCACCCAGAGCTGAAATATAACTCGTAAAAGTATGGTTCAGGCACAGCAACCGGAAGGCCACTTCACGCTGTTCAACGGAGGTACCTGGCTCCGAGGCCATATTGGAGACCACGGAGGCCAGCTCAGCATCGCGGTTATAGGCATTTCTGCGCGCAATCCGATACGTCAGTCGGTTATCTCGTCCCTGATGATACTGTTCAAGAATGGCATCCAGGTAGCGGCAATTGGCATTAACGGCCTGTTCGGTAACACGCTTGAGATTGCGAAAACGCCAGTCCGGCCAGATGAAACTCACCGCAGCCCACGCGATAGCACAGCCGATCAATGTATCAATGACACGAGGGATGGCGACTTCAAACCCTTCACCGAGCAAATTGAAGCAGAGCAGGACGAGCAACGTAATAAACATGGTTGCCTGCGCATATTGCACCAGGCGAAAGGCAAAAAAGAGCACACCCGTGATGACAATCAGAATCAGTTGTCCTTCGAGTGAAGGGACAAAATAAAGTACCGGTAAACCGAGGGCAACGCCTGCCAGAGTGCCGACAATACGCAACGTTAGGCGATGACGCGTGGCATTATAGTTTGGCTGGCAGACAAAAAGACTGGTGAGCAAAATCCAGTACCCATGATGCAACCCCATCGCCTGAATGACGGCATACCCTACACAGAGCACGACAGACATGCGCACGGCATGACGAAAAAGCGCGGATTCTGGTGTGAGGTTATTGCGCAGACGCAGCCAGATATCGCTCATTCCATGCAGGCTGTCATCTGCCAACATATTTTCCGTTTCGTTAAGCGACGAGGTTTGCGGCTGACCGGATTCAATTGAGGCCAGCTGGGCATCGATAGCCCGCAGATTATCCAGCAGAAAACCGAGTGCTTTAAGTTGTGCGGCGGGTGTAGTGCCGCTGGCCCGGATCCTGTCCAGTGCGGCATCAAGATGAATAAAAGCACGCTCAAAACGGTTGTCATGCTGATAAGGGGTTCGCAGCAATATGGCCCGGGCGAGGTGCGCACAAGCCTGAGACTGTTGCGATATAAGACGCTGGAAGCGAAACATTACATCACTGTAGCGAAAATGCTCGCGTAGCGCTTGATACTGGATGTGCGATGAGCTGGCACGTTCATGAATGTCCTGGGCTGCAAAGTAGTAATGTAAGGTTCTGCGCGTGCCGCGTTGTCCCCGGTCACCACGCAGACGTGTCAACAGAGACGCTTTGGTCTGATTAAGCGTGGTAACCAGTTGCCCGTTTGCCAGCGCCAGTTCGTACAAAGGAGCCTGACTTTCATCTTCGATATCCGGGTCAAACAGGCGGGATTTGAGTTCCAGATAATGCGAAAGCTGCTCGTAGCAGCGTGCCAGATTGTCCTGTAACGGGCGAATGGGGAAGACCAAATGGCCAGCCAGAGTAAGCAGGTTAAACCAGACCGCACCCGCCAAAAGGAGCAGTGGTTGCTGATACCAGACGCTGTAGAGGGACGCGCCAAGCATGGTGTAGATAGCGATGAGTAATGCACCGAATGCGATAGTCGCATAGCGCTGCCCCAGTCCACCCAGCAGGATAAAGCCGATAGTCGATAGCACAAGCCCTGGTGCAAACAGCCATGGCCAGGGGAATAAAAGCTCAACCGAGGCCGAGGCGATAAAAAAGGAAATCAGCGTGATGATAAGGTTACGCAGTCGGCCAGTGAGACGATCATCAAGGTCGGCCAGCGCGGCTGCGACCACACCTAATGTGAGCGGAATGGTCAGCTTCACTTCCCCCAACAGCCAGGGCAGGGCTGCTGTCCCACTGAGGGCAATGAAAATGCGCACGTTGTACAGCCAGGCGCTATTCCAGGTATAGCGACGGAGCAGGGGACTTAGCATCGGCTCTGCATCCTGTTACTGAAAGCGTCTGCGGGCATTGGCTTCACGAGCGGCGCGTGCGACCTCAACCGGGACGACGCGGCGACCTACTGGCCATAAGGCAATGGCGGCAATCTTGAAATTTGCCACCCCCACAGGGATGCCGATGATGGTAATGCATTGCGCAATACCGGCAACGATATGCATCACGCAGAGCCACCAGCCGAACAGCACGAACCAGACAAGGTTCAGCACCGTACCGCCGGCATTAAGCAACGAATTTTTAGCACCCGGCTCCAGTTCATCCACATGGATAGCTTCATTGCCCCAGGGGATTAATGACAGTTTGGTGATTTCCCAGCAGGAACGCGTTAAAGGCAGCGTTACGACCAGCAATACGCTGGCGACAGTAGCGATTAGCCAACCCAATGTGGTGGCAAAGCCGCCAAGAACAAAGTTAAGAATATTCAAAACAGTACGCATAACACCTCGCTGTAATCCATTCAGTGAATGTTTTGGTCAATTGTAATGATTTTTTAGACTGGAGCACGTTTTCTCTGGCGGTTACACTGACAATCACAGTCATATGCTGAGAAACGATGTGTGATGGAACTAAAAGCAACTTCATTAGGAAAACGTCTGGCACAGCATCCCTACGACCGAATTGCCCTTCTCAATGCAGGGGTAAAGGTTTCTGGCGATCGACATGAGTATCTTATTCCCTTCAATCAGTTACTGACCATCGAATGTAAACGTGGTCTGGTGTGGGGAGAACTCGAATTTGTTCTGGTCGATAACAAAGTTGTGCGCCTTCACGGGACTGAATGGGGTGAAACCCAGCGTTTCTATCAGCATCTTAATGAACGATGGCAGCACTGGAGCGCGGAAATGAGCGAGGTGGCTGCGGGTGTTCTTGCCGCGCAGCTGGATGCCATAGCGAGCCGGGTTGATAATGCGGCCTGGCTGACCCGTTCCCAGCTATCCGGTCTGAAACAGCAACTCCTCAATGCGTTTAATGCGCTCCCCGTTCCGCCGCGTCGCCTTGAGACCTTCGAGAATTGCCGCGAACTCTGGCGTCAGTGTCAGGCGTGGTTACACGACACCGAGGGACGTCGGGCTGAGCATAATCAGGCCTGGACGGAACAGATGCTTGCACAGTACGCACCGTTCTTTAAGGATATCGAATCCTCCCCCTTGAACCCGGCTCAGGCGCGTGCCGTGGTTAATGGCGAACATTCACTGTTGGTGCTTGCGGGGGCCGGTAGCGGAAAAACCTCGGTGCTGGTGGCTCGTGCTGGCTGGTTGCTCGCACGCGGCGAAGCATCGCCTGATCAAATTCTGTTACTGGCGTTTGGCCGAAAAGCCGCCCTTGAGATGGATGAGCGTATCCGCGAGCGGCTTCACACTGAAGAGATTACCGCACGGACTTTCCATGCGCTCGCGCTGAACATCATCCAGCAGGGCGGCAAGAAAGCCCCCGCCATCAGTGAGCTGGAGAGTGATACGGCGGCAAGGCAAGCACTTCTGACGCAGACATGGCAGCAGCAGTGTGCTGAGAAAAAATCACAGGCCAACGGCTGGCGGCAATGGCTCAATGACGAACTCGACTGGTCGCTGCCGGAAGGGGACTTCTGGAACGATAAGAAAATATTAAAGCGGATTAGCGCAAGGCTGGATCGATGGATCAGTTTGATTCGTATGCATGGCGGTAGTCAGGCAGAGATGATTGAGGGGGCGCCGGAAGAGATTCGGGCTCTGTTCAGTAAACGTATTAAGCTTATGGCACCTTTGCTCAAAGCCTGGAAAGCGGCCCTGAAGGCCGAAAATGCGGTTGATTTCTCGGGGCTCATTCATCAAGCCGTTGCGGTACTGGAGAAAGGGCGGTTTGTGAGTCCATGGAAACACATTCTGGTGGATGAATTTCAGGATATTTCCCCACAGCGTGCGACGTTACTGGCGGCCTTACGTCGGCAAAATTCACAAACGACGCTGTTTGCGGTAGGGGATGACTGGCAGGCTATCTATCGGTTCAGCGGCGCTCAGCTTTCACTGACCACCGCTTTTCATGACTATTTCGGTGAAGGCGATCTTTGCGCGCTGGATACCACTTATCGTTTCAATACCCGCATTGGGGAAGTCGCGAATGGTTTTGTCCAGCAGAATCCTCATCAACTGCATAAGCCTCTGAATAGTCTGATGGCTGGAGAGAAGAACGCAGTGACATTGCTGGCTGACGATCAACTGGATGCGTTGCTCGATAAGCTCAGCGGGTATGCGACGCCAGACGATCGTATTCTGATACTGGCGCGTTACCATCATGGCAAACCGGCAAGTTTAGAGAAAGCGGCAACACGCTGGCCCAAACTGCAACTCGATTTTATGACGATGCATGCCAGCAAAGGGCAGCAGGCGGAATATGTCATTGTGCTGGGGCTTCATGAAGGCCAGGACGGTTTCCCCGCGCCCGCTCGCGAATCATTGATGGAAGAAGCATTGCTGCCCGTACCGGAAGATTTTCCTGATGCTGAAGAGCGACGATTGCTCTATGTCGCACTGACACGAGCCAAAAAACGGGTCTGGGTGCTCTTTAATAAAGAAAACCCATCGCGATTCGTGGAAGACCTGAAAGGGTTGAATGTGTCGGTTGCCCGTAAGCCTTGATAACCAGGCGGCAGTGTTGCCGCCTGTAAATGCTTACTTCAGACGTTCAGCGAGGTAGCGTTGGTAATCCGGGATCAGGATATCAACGCTGTCATTGAAGTTGGGGGACTGGATAATAAAATCAGCCGTAGACAGATTAGTGGCAACCGGAATGTTCCAGACGGTTGCCAGACGCAGCAGAGCTTTAACATCGGGGTCATGCGGTACCGCATTCAGCGGGTCCCAGAAGAAAATAAGCACATCAATTTTGCCTTCAGAAATCAGCGCACCCACCTGTTGGTCGCCACCCATCGGGCCACTTAACATTGCATTCACGTTCAGGCCTGTGGCGCGTTGAATCAAATTCCCCGTCGTTCCCGTCGCATAGAGCTCATGTTTTGCCAGTTGAGCCTGATGGCGTTCGACCCATGACATCAACATCTGTTTGCAGTGGTCATGTGCCACCAGCGCAATGTGCTTGCGCACCGATAAAGTGCGTGTAGTGAGTTCCATAGTTTGATTCCGTTATTTAGCTTCGCTACAGATTACTGGAAGCGCCTGATGCTGCAAGAGAAGGGTGTGAAAAAAAACACAATAGCGAGCGTTATGTTAACTGGCGCACTATCAGGATGAGGGTTGTTGTTTCACCCACTGCATGAAACGGTCGCGGGTCGCAGGATCGGCCTGTTGATACCAGTACTTTAACCTCTGCTCAGTAAGCGTTTGCGATTGTGTTGGTGGAATATCAAGCTCTGATACTCCCGACAACAATGTGCTGTCGTCGGCCATCATCGTTGCGAATTGAGGCAAGGATGCGTATTTCCCGGCTTTGTTGTAGCGTTCGGTATCCGTTTCAAAATCAACCCCTTTCGGGTGCGTGATGATGTCGAGAATGTCGAGCTTGACAGGAATGGGGGTAGCATTGCCATCAAGCAAAGCAATGTGCGGTGTCGTATTAAACTGATCGGCATCCTTTTGTGTTTCCAGAGAAGGAAGACAGAAATTGACCTGGCCGATGCGCTGGGTATTAAAAGTGGCAATTAGTGGAACGGAGATAAAAAGTCGCGACTCATGGGGGCTGATGTTGACAGTTTTCTCCACGCGGAAGACAACCTGATGCAGGCCATTCTCCAGTTCGATGCTTTCAGCACCGCGAAGCAACGAACTGGAGACTTTTTTGCCATCAAGAACCAGTAAATCAATATCGTTAGAAAGCCTCAGGGTCGTGGCGAAAACCTGAATGGGTAACAAACACGCCATTATCACAACCGCAAAGCCGCTTCTCATTACGCGCTCCTGTCGAACTCCGTCTGGCTGATATTCTGGCTCATGACTTATGTCTATATTTATTAACTTATAGTCACCGTTAAGCGAAACGCTCTCATACTTCTGTATGGGATACATGGTTGCAATGGCATGTTTGGCGTACACTTTCAGAAACCGCAGGAGGAAACATGAAAGAGACTGATATCGCTGAGATCCTTAAGTCGACAAGTACCATTGCGTTAGTGGGAGCGAGTGATAAACCTGACAGGCCGAGTTACCGCGTAATGAAATATCTTCTTGATCAGGGTTATCACGTGATTCCCGTTTCGCCGAAAGTGGCAGGCAGTACCCTGCTGGGCCAGCAAGGTTATGCGACTCTCGCAGATGTGCCTGAAAAAGTGGATATGGTGGATGTGTTTCGTAATTCTGAAGCCGCCTGGGGCGTAGCACAGGACGCCATTGCCATAGGGGCTAAAACCCTGTGGATGCAACTGGGCGTGATTAACGAGCAGGCTGCAGTCTTGGCCAGCGAAGCGGGAATGAAAGTGGTGATGGACAGATGTCCAGCCATTGAAATTCCTCGACTGGGATTAGCCAAATAAAAAAACACCCCGCTTAGCGGGGTGTTGTTAATGTCGGAGGCGCGGAGCCTGCAGCTGTTTGCGAATGGAACGTGAGAGTTCATCCATAGAGGATTGCTCAGGGTGTTCATCCGCCATTTCGCGCATCAGTTGCGCTTCTGCCAGATAAGTATGAATCGGCTCGCCGTCGTCCCCTTCCATGATGACATGGTACCAGGGCGCGGCACGAAGCTCGTCATTTACCGCCATTTCATCGACTGGCGGTTCATCCAGAGAATACTCTGCATCAATATCAAGTACGACACCCAGATACCCTAACAGCGAGTGACGAACTTGCTGACCGATACCGAATTTGCTGGCTATCATAGTCACCTCCAGGAAACTGTTACTTACGCAGATATGCGGGCAAAGTTCCAAAAATCAAGTTACATGACGCGACAGGCAAACCCTTTCAGATACAGCCCTTCCGGGTAAGGTGCGATCACCGGGTGATCGGCGGCCTGACGGAACTGCTCTATAAATTGTACATCACGACCTGCATCTATTGCGGCATCAGCAATAATTTTCTGGAATAAATCTGTCGTCATCAGCCCCGAGCAAGAGAAGGTCATCAGCACACCACCCGGGTTAAGCAACTGGATAGCCAGCATATTGATATCTTTATAGCCCCGACACGCGCCCATCAGCTGACTTTTGTTCTCCACAAATTTCGGCGGGTCCATCACGATCACATCAAATTTCTCGCCCTGGTCGCGGTATTTGCGCAGCAGTTTAAACACGTCGTCACGCACAAACTCTGCTTTGCTAAGGTCCAACTGATTCAGTTCTACGTTCTTTTTGGCGACATCCAGTGCTTCCTGGGACGTGTCAACGCTCACCACCTGGCGGCAGTTACCCATTAACGCTGAAATGGCAAAGCCACCGGTGTAAGAGAAGCAGTTGAGGACGCGTTTGTCTTCAACATAGCGGCGGGTCGCGAGACGACTGTCACGCTGATCCAGGTAATAACCGGTTTTATGACCTGTCTGAATATCGACATACAGCTTCATGCTATTTTCTTCGATAGGCAGCAGTTCTGGTGGCATTTCGCCGACCACCAGGCCTTGTGTCAGCTCCATTCCTTCTTTTTTACGCACCGCAACATCACTACGATCGTAGATGGAACAGATCGGATAGAGTGTCTGCAACGCCGATAAAAGCGCAGGGCGCTGGTATTCCGCCCCGGCACTCAGCAGTTGCAGGACCAGGAAATTGCCAAAGCGGTCAATCGTGATGCCGGGTAAACCATCAGATTCACCGGCAATCAGGCGGTAGCCATCCAGGCCATCGCGTTGCGCCAGCCAGTCACGCCAGGTCTGGGCTTGCTGAATGCGGCGGATAAAGAAGTCGATATCAATCGCCTCTTCTTTATCAAAGGTCCAGACGCGGGCACGAATTTGTGATGCCGGGGAGAACGCACCGCGGGCCAGCCATTTGCCTTGAGAATCGACGATGTCAACGGTTTCACCCAGGCTGGCTTTGCCTTCCATGCGGGCAACAGCGCCGGAGAAAACCCAAGGGTGGCGGCGAAGCAGTGATTTTTCACGGCCTTTGGTCAGTACTAAACGTGCAGTCATAGTCAATTATTCAGCTAAACGGGGGAAATTGGGCGCTATTGTCATGGGTTCATGCCGCAATTGCAATGTGGCGCGTATCAAACTGAATTTTCGGTTTCTGCGATAACTACACCGAGCGCACTGGCCACTGCCCTGACATTACTGTCGCCATGATGAATCCAGTTTTTGATGAAATTGATGAAGTTTTTGTCTTCGGACGCATCCCAAAGATTCAAATAACCTACGGCTTTCCAGCGACGTACATCCGGGTAAAAAACTTGTTCACAAAGATAACGGGAAACCCCGTGGATATTTCGAAGGGTGGCCTGATCCCAGATGCGAGTAATACTTTTGACCTCCAGGACCATAATGTTGTCATTAATAAACTGGAGGATAGCGGAGGTGGGAATATTGCGTGGGACATCCTTAAGTACCTCTTCCAGATAAGCGAAAACGCGCTCTTTTCTTACGTTTATCTTTGGATATTTGGCCAGAGGCAATGCGTCCCAGTGCTTCTGAATGTGGTAGAGATGGCTCATCGCCGCAGCTTCACAGATAGCTTCTTCAAACCAGTGATGTTTGTGCACGTTTGCTCTGTCACAGCGGCAATACGCATGACAAAACATGTGCGTAATCTGGTAAATAATCATTCCCCAGTTTGTTGGATCTTTGATATCCAAACAGACACGATAATAATCGTTGTCTTTGCTGATCGATTGGGGTGAAAACACCATGGGGTAAGTGGATTCGTCGGCATTTGTCAGAAGAAAATCCTTTTCAAGATCATACCCCACCATGCCGGAGAAGGAGTGATAAGCTTCAATGAGCAAAGCATCCAGAACATCGGCTTCAATGCCATGCCATTGGCTTATATCACTTACGATCATTCGAACCTGAGTCATTTATCTTCCTGTACGATATGTGGCTAAAACATTCCATCTGATAACCATTATTGTGCTGGGGGGGGATGGTCACACCAGCACGTAAAAAGCGTGTGGATTTTAATAATATCTTTACACTAATCAGAAGTTTAGTATGACTTTTGTACCCATGCGCACACTTTACTAAAATTAATCTGTCAGGTGCCGAAAACAAACGCTAAACGTTCAGTCAGGGGGATTTATGAGCAGTGACATATCAACGAGTTGCACAATCTGCTGGGTACATGGTCGGGTACAAGGCGTGGGGTTTCGTTATAGCACTCAACACGAAGCGCAACGCTTAGGGCTCACAGGTTATGCCCGAAATATGGACGACGGCAGTGTTGAAGTGGTTGCCTGCGGCGACAGTCAAAAAGTGGAACAGTTGATTGCGTGGTTAAAAGCGGGTGGACCTCGTAGCGCCAGGGTTGAGCGGGTACTTACAGAGCCGCATCACCCCGGCAGCGAGTGGACAAATTTTAGCATTCGCTACTAAATACATTTTACCGGCTTTGGCAGGCCCGCGATTTTGGTTGCCTGCTTGGCTGGACCTTTGGGGAACAGGCGATACAGGTAGCGGCTGTTACCTTTCTCTTCGCCAAATTTATTCGCCATTGCTTTCACCAGCATGCGGATGGCGGGCGATGTGTTGAATTCCAGATAAAAATCGCGCACAAAACGCACAACTTCCCAGTGTTCAACAGCAAGGGTGATCCCCTCCTTTTCGGCGATAGCTGAAGCCAGTTCTTCACTCCAAAGCGCGGTGTCTTTCAGATAGCCTTCGCTATCAGTTTCTATTTCTTTGCCTTCGAAAATCATGGTTTATCGCAATGTCAGTCATTCACTGTCGGGCAGTGTAGCAAAAAAGAAAGCCCCGCTTAAGCGGGGCTTTGGTCATTACAGGCTGATGATTAGTCGCGGCTGGCGAAGCCGAGAATGCTCAACAGGCTGACGAAGATGTTGTAGATAGAAACATACAAACTCACGGTCGCACGAATGTAGTTCGTCTCACCGCCGTTAATGATGTTACTGGTTTCATACAGGATGGCACCCGTTGAAATCAGGATAAACACCGCGCTAATCGCCAGGTGCAGAGCAGGCAGTTGCAGGAAGATGTTCGCCACCATCCCGATAACCACAATTACGATGCCTGCCATCAGCATGCCACCGAGGAAAGACATGTCTTTGCGAGTGGTCAGAACATAGGCCGAGCAGCTGAGGAACACCAGAGCCGTACCGCCCAATGCCAGACCAATCACGTCACCCATACCTGCGGAAAGATAAGCGTTGAGGATTGGACCCAGGATGTAACCTAAAAAACCGGTAAAGGCGAACGCAGACAAAATACCGATCGGCTGATTAGCGGTTTTGTAGGTCAGGAACATCAGACCGTACATACCCACCAGCGTCAGAATCAGGCCCGGAGAAGGCAGCGCCAGCAAGGTGCTTGCGGTTGCTGTAATAGCGGAAAACGCCAGCGTCAGGCTCAGCAGGAAATAAGTATTGCGCAGCACCTTATGGGTGCTAAGCAACGATGTACGGTCGCGCGAGGAGGTAATAATACGATCCATGAGGCACTCTCTTTTAACGGATGTCATAAATGATGAGGATAGAAAATCCCCGTTTCCTTACCTAGCTGTTTTACCCATCTTTACTCAAAATGCAAGCCTGTCAATGAAGCTGTTTATCCTGCGTTTTTTATAAAAATTGGTATCAGTGCGCATTTGTAAAAAATAACCATACCGGTGTCTTATATGTGACTGAAAAATATTGATCTGGCCTGTTTTGAACGTTAAGACTGTATGGTCATTGTCATCAGGAAAACCATCAGGGCGAAGGATATGAAACCACACTATTTAACGCGTGTTGCACTGAGTATGTTAACAATCAGCGGCTTAAGCGCTGCGCCATTGTCATTTGCCGCCAACGTACCTGAAGGCACTGAGCTTGCCGCACGACAGGAACTGGTCCGCAATAACGGAAGTGAACCTGCTTCACTCGATCCGCATAAAGTAGAAAGCGACGTTGAATTCACAATTATCAGCGATTTATTCGATGGGCTTGTTGCAGTCAAAAATGATGGCACAATTGAGCCACGCCTCGCGCAAACGTGGGAAAACAAAGACAATACTGTCTGGATTTTCCATTTGCGCCCTAAAGCAACCTGGTCTGATGGAACCGCCATTACGGCGAAAGATTTTGTCTGGAGCTGGCAGCGTCTGGTCGATCCAAAAACGGCGTCACCTTATGCCAGCTATCCCGGAAATATGCACATTGAGAACGCCAGAGAGATCGCACTGGGTGAAAAATCTCCTGACACCCTTGGCGTCAAAGCGCTGGATGACAACACACTTGAAGTCCGTCTGACGCAGCCAACCGCCGCTTTCCTGGCGATGCTTGCCCACCCCTCTATGGTTCCGGTCGACAAAATCCTGATTAATCGGTTTGCCGAGAAGTGGACTAAGCCAGAGCACATCGTTACCAGCGGTGCGTATAAGCTTAGCGACTGGGTCGTGAATGAAAAAATCATCGCCCAGCGTAATACCCGCTACTGGAATGATAAAGCCACGGTTATCAATAAAGTGACTTACTTGCCTATCAGCTCAGAAACTGCCGATGTGAACCGTTATAAGGCGGGTGAAATTGATGTCTCCTACACCATTCCTGTTAATCAGTTTGCACAGCTGAAAAAGACGATGGGCGACCAGGTGAGCGTCCTGCCACTTCTCTCCACTTACTATTACGAACTGAACACCACCAGACCGCCGTTTAATGACGCCCGAGTTCGTCGTGCGCTGAATATGGCACTCGACAAAGACATCATTGCGGAGAAGGTAATGGGGCAGGGACAACGTCCGGCCTGGTTAATCAGCCAGCCAGAAATTGGCGGCGTGGCTTTAAAAGCACCGGAATACGCCTCATGGCCTCGCGAAAAACGTATTGAGGAAGCGAAAAAGCTGCTCAATGAGGCCGGGTACAATGATGCCCATCCGCTGTCGTTCAATTTGCTCTACAACACAATGGAGACCCATCAGCGCCTGGCGATTGCTGTCAGTTCAATGTGGAAGAAAAACCTGGGTGTTGAGGCGAAACTGCAGAATCAAGAGTGGAAGACCATGCTAGATACCATGCATACCGGCAATTTCGACGCGGTACGCTATGCATGGATTGCGGATTATGATGATGCGGCTACGTTCTTAAACAATTTCCGCACCGGCGACAGTGAAAATACCTCGAAGTACAGCAATCCTGCCTATGACGAAGTTTTGCAAAATGCTGCCAAAGCGAAGGACGTGACGCAGCGTGGTCATTACTACCAGCAGGCTGAAGATATTCTGGCGCAGGACGTTCCCGCGATTCCGCTTTACCACTATGTCCGTACACACCTGGTGAAACCGTGGGTCGGTGGATTTGCCCCCGATCACCTGGGTTATTACTACACCAAAGATATGTATATCAAAAAACATGAGGGCTGATGGAACGCGAATTATGCTGTTTTAATGGTCAATGTGGTGTTATTTCAGGCAATTAAATCACATTTGCCTGTTTTTCAGGCAAACAGTGAATATCGGGCTTTACAGACGTCATCGGGATGTTTATAGTGCGCCTCATTCCGGAAGTGTGGCCGAGTGGTTGAAGGCACCGGTCTTGAAAACCGGCGACCCGAAAGGGTTCTAGAGTTCGAATCTCTACGCTTCCGCCAGATTAAACAAGGGCTTACCATTAGGTAAGCCCTTTGTTTTTCTGGCTCTTGGTAAAGTGTTGGTATATTCACTTGGTATATTTTCCGACACGCCAGCCTCAATCTTCCTCTGCATCACTCAAAAATGGCAGATCCAGCGACGGTGAAACTTTAATTTTTCTGTCGTAAACCAGCACCTGACTCTCTGTTTTGTGTCCACTGAAAAGCTGTTTATATTGACTTGAACCTTTGGCGAAGGCCATTACGTCATGATGCTTTGCCTTTTCTTCTTCGTAACGATTCCTGGTTGTGAAGATGTTTGTATCGCGTATTTTCCCTGTGCAATGCTGAGCTTGGTTCCCTTAGTCTTCGAGCCCTGGCTGGGTGAAACGGCGTGTTGATGGTGCCGGAACGGTTGGCATTTACATAATGTCTGATGCTAACGGTAATGTTGGTTTCCCGAACGGTTCGAATTTGTCTGTCTTTACTGGGCTACACGATAGCCATGATGCAGGTTCGCCAGACGATGACGGGTATGTCTGCATGTGGTGAAGTGCTTAACGACTAAGAATGGCCTTTTGCCTGGCATATAAACGCCCTGGAAATTATTTCTTAGCTGGATACACCCGTTTGCTGATATTAAACCGATGGATCTATCGTGTTTGTCGAGGCTCTTTCAGCGCTTGGTTTTGAATATGTAGCAAAACAAGGTGTTGCGATAAATACCCAGTTAGCGACTGGAGCATCGACCAGCTTGCTGCCAGGTGTGGCGGTTGCAATGAGTATTTTAATAAACGGTTATTTTCTAAGAAAGACTTCATCCGCATACCAGACGTACAAGTTGGTATGGTAGTCCAGTGAGAGACCGTATCATCCTTCTCAAGTGGTGATGGGCTTTGAATCCATCGCACTTCAATTAGGGTACTAATGTGGCCACAGCATATTATGCTCAATCTTAGAATTCATTCACACTATCCGCATGTAAAGATGATGGAACTTGCAGTGAGCACACTTGGCCAACTGGCGCCATTCTATTCTCGGAAGAAGATACGAAAATATACTGGAGTCGAACACCGCACCAGGAAAATAACTCAGTTTTTGGTAAAGCTTGTATGGCTTCGATGTGTCCCATCCAACTCAAGAACAACTTGCAGTTCAGGTTGAACAACAAAGGTTGGTGTTGATGATAAAGGTTGATTTTCAAATTCCCAGGTGCCAAGGTGCAGTAGATTGAGGTAAAGCGGCAAATGAATAGGTTAGTGAACTGTTTTCCTGGCTGGATGATAATCTTGCTATTATAAGGGTTAATCCAGAATGGGTTATTTGTCCCGGTTTTTCTGGGTAAATCTGTTCCGCAAAATCACTTTTTTGGTATGAGTACAGTGCGTGCAAGTGGGGTGGTACGATTTCCCTCTTAACCTTCATATCACAAGGCGTATCTTGGTTGTAGTGAAATTAGGATGACTTCTGTTTGATAAAATCATAAAATCACACTGTGGTATTTATAACAATCTTATAGGAAAATAATGTGAGCATTTTTAATAGAAAAAATAATGCTTTTAATTTTATAAAGCTTGTGGCTGCTGTTGTTGTTATTTATTCTCATAGCTACGCCATTGCTCCAGAAGATAAATATGTTGAGTTAATTTCTAAAATTACCCGAGTAACTCATGCAGGAGAAATAAGTGTTGCAGTTTTTTTCTTCCTGAGTGGTGCTCTTGTGACCAAGAGTTTATTTTCTTCAGATAATGCATTTGATTATTTAAAAAAAAGAATACTTCGAGTATATCCGGCGTTGATCGTTTGTTGCTTCTTAACTTCTTATTTTTTCTCATGGGTATTTGGAGGTGCATCTTTTATTGAAATGATAACCTCTAATGAGGCATTTAATTACTTCCTGAGTAACTCTATTGCAGTCTGGAATATTCATGTGATTCCAGGGGTTTACGATGCCCATAGGACTAATTCACTTAACGGTTCGTTATGGTCAATTACTTTAGAAGTGAGATTGTATCTTTTTCTGGCTGTGATGTATGTTTCTGGTTTTTTTGCTAAATCAAGAGAGTATAGAGTTGCAGTTTTTGTCATTCTGGTAATTTCAATAGCGGTTTACCCATCATATGTACCAATGATTGGGGATGATGCCTTGTCTTATGGAAATTACTCCTTTCCTGTTTTTTCATGTGTCTTCTTAATTGGTGGGATTTTTTACCTTCTTGAGGATAAGATTAAGGTTGGTTTACCAATAGTTATCGTATTTCTGGTTGCGGTCTTAATTTTTAAGGGGTCCCTGTTTTATAAGGGGGCTATTTTTAGTTTGGCTATAGTTTTTTCAATTTGGTTAGGAACTTCTGGTTTTGCAAAAAGAAGACTTCAGTTAAAAAATGATTATTCTTATGGTATGTATTTATATGGATGGCCTGCGCAACAAATCGCATATTCACTTTTGAATAATGTAGTCCACATGAAACCATGGATAATAACAATTACTGCTATACCGATCGCTTTTTTATTTTCTTATGTGTCGTGGAGAATAATAGAATCACCATGTATGAAAGTAGGTTCAAAAAAAATAAAAAAAGCCACCATAGATAATGGGCTTGTTGGTTAAAAATGCGTTGACAGGGCCATTGTTTACATTTGGAATTTTCCTCGGCAATTTTTTCTGAGGCGAGTATTGTGCCATCAAAATGACTGAGGAAATTAAATGCTATATGTCGATTTTGTTGCCTGCTGCGCACTGTACTGTCCTGGGTTTTCGATCACTTTGTGGAGTGAATTTGAGTAAATCAATATTGAGATTGCAGGAGTTGAGCTAATGTATCAGGTTCTATAAAAATGATTACCATGCCTTAACTTTATCTCCACAAAAGATAATCCCCTTAAACCCCCTGTCTAACGGAGCGGGGGGTTGCTCACTCACATCGAATAGTTTTTTGTTTAAAAATAGTGTTTATGTGAGGTAATTTATGTCGAGATGTGTTGGCATTGGTTGGTCATTCCGGGCTTCAGTGGTTCTTAAACCGTGTGGTCTTCGCGCGGTTACGACCAGTCGGTTTGTGTGTTAGTTTGCCAAACACGACTGGTACTGCACGCTTCAACAGGCTAATGAGCGGATCGACTGTTACCTTACCACTTTCAAGGGCCTCTCCACTCGAGAGGGTGATGAGTGCACGGTTAAACGCTACATTCCTGGTAGGGTTATTATATGGACTTTGCGTCACCAGCTAAGAGTTATATGTCGCTTGGCAGGTGGTTCATCAATAAACCTGTCGTCACATTTTTCATGTAGGCTGTCGGATCTTGTTTGAGGGATGGAATTATTCAAGACACACTGATGATTGTGGACAGGCCGTGAGAGGTGTTTGTGGTGCTCTCTTACAATATCAACGATCCCCGGTTGAGTTAGCTCAATGACACCTTGGATATTTAGATGGGGTACTATTTTTTTAATGAATATGATTAAATCATTGGTGAGATGGCATAAATGATTTTGCATAAGAGTGGTTGATGCAAGAATTTTCGACATCTGTCTCGTTCTGTTCAAACTCATCTTTTCAGTTCCGCCCCTGATGCTCCCGTAGCAAACAAAAATCGTTTTATAATCCCCTGACACTCCCGTGCTTTCGTTAACAACAGGCCGCAATGATTCTGATGAAAACCGTTTATCTGGGCTTTCTTTGCCTGATTTTGCTCACCATTTTTGCAAGCCTTGCTCTGGCAGTACACAAGCGGGAATCGCTGCCGCAGGAAGGGTGGGCAACAGCTCGTCGTGACTCTGCCGGACTGGCACCCGATGCCCGTCGCTATGCCAGCGAAGCGATTGTTCAGGTCTATGCGGCGCCGACATGGGGATGGAAAGGCGTGGTGGCGGTACATCCGTGGATTATCTTTAAACGTGCCGGGGAAACGGATTACAACCGCTACGAAGTCATCAGTTGGGGATCGGGCGAGAAAGTACGTCGCAATCGAAACTCACCCGATGGCTACTGGTACGGAGCAAAACCACGGTTGCTGGTGGAGCATCGAGGTGCAGAGGCTGAAGCCATGATCCCGCAAATTGAAGCGGCAATCGCCTCTTACCCCTGGCCTGAGACCTATCGCGCATGGCCCGGTCCCAACAGCAATACTTTTATCGCCCACATCGGGCGCCAGGTCCCCGCGCTGAAACTGGATATGCCCGCCAATGCAGTAGGAAAAGATTTCCGTGCATTGCTTGATCCAGTGGGATTACCGCCGTCCGGGCGAGGGGTTCAGGTTTCGTTGCTGGGTGTGGCAGGTTTTACGATTGGTGCTGAAGAAGGGGTTGAGCTCAATGTGTTGGGGTTAAATATGGGTGTGGGCTTCTCTCCGTTACGTCTGCGCTTGCCGTTTATTGGTGGCGTGGGGCACGATAATGTGCAAAAACCTGATGCTGAGACATCCCGCTAGCCTTTAGTGCGCATCAACGTTAAAAAAATTATCCTTTAACAAAACGTTGCCGATAACTGTCAGATCAAAAACAGTGTTTCAGGGAGAAGACGGAAATGAATCTGGCAACTTATCTGGGCAAGCAAGTGCTCGGTATTCTGGCGGGCTACCAGCAGGACAATGTGGTCATTCACGTTTGTGGTGTTTTTATTCGGGCAGATAACAGCCTGAAAGTGTATTTCCCCAAAGGGCACGCACTGGCGGTGGGGGATTTGGTCACCCTGCATCTGGATAACCGTTCCGGTGTTGATGAGTTCGATGCTGAAATCAGCGTTTATCGTGCTTCCTATAAAGGCCGCATTACCAGCGAGGAAGATGACTGGGTAGTTATCGCGCCACGTGAATGCCAGTTGATTCACGGCATGAGTGTGGTGCTTGAGATACGCGAAGAAGGGTATGAATTCCCGAAAGATGACCGCCCCGAGCTGCAAGTCCCAGTTACCACACTGAAAACAATGCCCGCACCGGAATCGAAAGATGCAGTCAACAAAGTCGGTGTGCTGATCACGATGGCTAATGAACAACCGCACACGACCGTGCTTGCCTTCCTTTCGACGGTAGATGACGACATTTTCCTCATCACGTTCCCCGCCATGTTTAAATCGAAATTGCTTAAGCGTAATCCGCACTGTTTCTTTGCGATGGATGAGCGCGCGCACTACACCTTTGAGCGGGCGATTGAGTGGAATTACACGATTGTGGAAGGCGAAGCGTTTCTGGTTCCGTCCGGAACTGAACTGTATGAAACCATCCGCGAAGAATTTATCCGCAAAAACCCCTGGGAAATGGGTTTCTTTCTGCAATCAGATATTGAGATGTACCATATCAAGCGTCGCCAGTTGGTCTGCTCTGGCTCGAGAGGGTCGATGCAGTAATAGCGAGATCGGGCTTAAAATGGGCAGCACATGCTGCCCACTCTCTTCTGCTTAGCCACGTCCCACGAACGGCATGGTTGTCGCCATCACGGTAATGAACTGTACGTTGGTGTCGAGCGGCACGCCCGCCATGTAGACCACGCTGTTTGCAACTTGCGACACATCCATCATCGCTTCAACCACCACCTCACCGTTCGCTTGTTTGACCCCTTTTGCCATGCGTTGCGAAAGTTCGGTATGCGCGTTGCCGATGTCGATCTGGCCACAGGCAATGCCATATTTACGGCCATCAAGAGAAATGCTTTTGGTCAGACCGGTAACGCCATGTTTGGTCGCGGTGTAAGCCGCCGAATCAGGACGCGGAGCATGGGCCGAAATAGACCCATTGTTGATGATGCGCCCACCCTGTGGAGTCTGTTCTTTCATCAGGCGGAACGCGCCCTGCGCGCAAAGGAACATCCCCGTCAGGTTGACATTCACCACCGAGGTCCACTTTTCGTAGCTCAACTCTTCAAACGGAATACCCGGGAAGTTGGTACCTGCATTGTTGAACAGCACGTCAAGATGACCACATTTTTCTTTAATGCGGATAAAGAGTGCCGCTACCGATTCCGGGCTGGTGACGTCGGTGGGGACAACCATAGACTGCTCGCTGCCCTTCAGTAACGAAACGGTTTCCAGTAAGGGTTCGAGGCGGCGTCCCACCAGGACAACAAAATAACCTGCCTGCGACAATGCGATGGCTGTCGCCCGGCCAATTCCACTGCCTGCGCCTGTGACCAGGGCGATTTTACTTGAAGTGAACATGGCTACGTCCTTCTGCTTCATCAAATTTAAATGGGAAATAGTATTAAAAATAAGGAATTAAGCCGTCAGGCTGCATTCCGGACGTTGCCCGCTCAGCGCCTGAGCAAGGCTTGCCAGCACCATCTCGCCCATGGCGGTACGGGTCTCAATGGTGGCGCTGGCACGGTGTGCCTGAAGGACAACGTTGTCCATCCCAAACAGCGGGGCAGGCACATTAGGCTCGTCAACGAAGACATCTAATCCGGCACCCTGAATGCGACCGGCGACCAGGGCGTCGACCAGATCTGGCTCATTGACCAGTTTTCCTCGGGCGATGTTGACGAGAAAACCATTTTTGCCGAGTGCTTCAAGTACTGCGGCATTGACGATGCCTTCCGCTTTGTCAGCGGATGCGGCAAGGATTAGGGCATCGCTCTGACGTGCCAGCTCCTGCAGATCGGCAATAAAGGGATAATCAAGATCGGTCATAGCATGGAGATCGGTATAGGCAACCGGGCAGCCGAAAGCAGAAGCGCGCGTGGCGATGGCGCGGCCAACGCGCCCCATGCCTACGATGCCAACACGCATGCCGCTAAAGCGGCGGGAGAGGGGGATGGCTCCAGGATGCGGGTTTTTCGCCCACTCACCGTTACGCACCACGCGGTCACCCGAGCAAATGCCACGGCAGGTGGCAATCAGCAAGCCAATTGCCAGGTCGGCAACATCTTCTGTCAGTGCCCCAAGCGTCGCCGTGACGTGGATCTTGCGTTTGCGCGCGTATTCCAGGTCAACAGCATCCACCCCCACGCCGTTGATCGCGACGACTTCCAGCGCCGGTAGTTTTTCCATCAGGGCATTGCTGATACCCGTGTGGCCACCAGAGACGACACCACGAATGCTGTTGCCAAACTCTTTGATAAACGACTCTTTGTCTTCGATTTCGAAATAACGGTGCACGGTATAGAGTGCATTTAATTTTTCACTAATAGCGGGAATAAGAATCGGGTTTAACTGCAGGATGCTGGGTTTCATAACATTATGTCCATAGTGGCGGCCAATAAATGGCTAGCTAAAATTTTTATGCTGGTGTGCGCGAGTGAGTGGCGTTAACTCAGGCGTCGCTCAAGTATTTCAATAGAGATATTTTGTGGCCCGCGAATAAAACAGCCGCGCACGCCAGGGCGAATAGTGATCGGTTCCTGGGTAAATATCACATCCCTACTTTTTAACTCGGCCACAATTTCGTCCAGGTTATCGACCGTCAGGCCAAAATGATCAAGTCCCTGGTAGGGCGGAAGCGGTGCAGGCGCAACGCCATCACCTTCCGTCACCGGGGCGATAAAGATGTTGATTCCAGCCAGGCGGATATCCACTTTACCGGGCTTGCGAATGATTTCAGCATTCAGGCAACGCTCGAACCAGGCGGCGGTCTGCTCAGGGTCCGGGCTGCGTAACTGCAAATGATCCCATGTATATTTAGACACTTATGTACCTCTCTCTCAGTCGTGTCGGCTTAAGCCAGATAAATCAACATTGCTCAATGTTCGTTAATGGCCAGGTAGCACTCTGCTACTCTGGCCAATTTCCATTAATCCATTTCAATACGGGACAGAGGGCCCAGCAGGAATGAATACGCAAATGCGCCGATTAAACACATAATCCCCATCATATTAAGCGCCCAGAAGAACTGACCGGTGGCGTGGAGAATATAACCAATCATGATTGGTGTAGTGACACCGGCAATATTGGCGGCAAGGCTGGTAATACTGCTGGTTAATCCAATGTATTGTCGCGGGGCTATTTCTGATACCGCCGCCCAGGAGGATGATCCCACGCCCTGAGCAAAGAAAGAGATCGTCAGAATAACGATGATCAATTCATTGGAGGTCACAAAGTTAACCAGAAGAATAGATGAACCTAACAGCGTGCCGATAATCAGCGGTGCTTTCCTGGCAACGGACATGGAATAGCCACGGCGAATAAAGAAATCGGAGAAAAAGCCTGCCAGTAATATCCCTGCGGTAGCGCCAAGGAAAGGCAACGCCTGGAATATACCGACCTTAATCATCGTCATTTGACGTTCTTCAACCAGATACGTCATAAACCAGGTAGTAAAGAATACGAGGATGGCGTTATTACAGAATTTACCCAGGCAAATAGCCAGTATCTGACGATGTTTCAACAGTCTCAGGGCATTTTTCCAGTCAAAGCGGTCGCGTTCTTTTTTACCGACAAGACCGCCGCCTTCCTGAATATGCTTCAATTCCGCTTCGTTAACGGCACGATGATTTAACGGATCGCGATACCAGATGTACCACAAAATACCGAACAGCACGCCAGCACCACCGGTCAAATAAAAGGCGGAGCGCCAGCCAAAACCGTTTGCTATCCACAGCAGTAGCCCGGTAAACAGCGGCGTGCCGATGTATTGCCCCATAACGTACACGCTGGTGGCGAAACCACGTTCGCCGGTCGGGAACCACATGGTGACCGCGCGGGCATTAGAGGGAAAAGCTGGGGCTTCAAGCGCGCCGATTGCCAGACGAGAGCCGAACAGCATGTTAAAGCCGCTGGCGACCCCTTGTGTCATGGTAGCCAGGGACCAGGTTATCAGTGAAAATGCGTAGGCAATACGTGAACCTAAAACGTCCGCAATAATGCCGCCAGGCACAAGTGCGAATGCGTAGGTCAGGCCAAATGCGGCAAATATCTGCCCCATCTGTACTTTATCCAGAGCCAGATCTTTACTGATAAAAGGAGCCAGAATACCCAGGCTCGATCTGTCGACAAAGTTAATAATTGTCGCAAACAAGATCAGCGCCAGCATGTAATACCGAATACGGGTGGCCTTTTGTTTGGGAACCACTCTGGCATCTATTGATGCCTCGGTAAGTTCTTGTTGTTGCATATGGTTCATATTTTTCGTCCTTCGTGGATTTGTAGGTATACGTTATATTTGTTAACCCTGGTGTTTGGCGGGTTAATCATTATTAGTAAGGTGTCTCTTCGACCCAAATGCCCATTGATTTTCGTGAACAACGGTTCGCCAAATAAAATCCAATGCGTTTCCTTGACGAGTCGTTAAACTCGCGCAAACACCCTTTATTTTTCTGTCGATCCTGTTGCTGCTATTCCGCAATTCTTATATGAGCATCAATTTGTCAGGCTTCACTGCATGTGACGATTGATGGGCTGACGGTAAAATAACGCATTCGTGGGATCAATCTTGATTAAAAAAATCAATATTAATATGCGCATTGTCTGTGTGGGAGTGTGACGTGGTAGCGATAGATCGACATTGTTAGTTGACAGAGTTGGTCAAAAGGTAGTCGAAAAAGCTGAATATTCGCGTGGATGGCAAATTTGACGCATGTCTCACTAGCCAAATTACACGTCTGAATTCTGAACGGCATTTTTGCGATCTGGCTATCAGTTGATTTAATTAATCAATCTTGATTGAAAAAAACGAGAAACGTAGAGTTTTCCCGTTTGATTCATCTCACATGCACGCCCTGACTTGAATACATGGACGTGGAATTGTCGTCACCACGGGTGTTGTTGCACTTACGAACAGGCAATGACACGCAGGAGGGTACAGAAATGGTATTTTCATCCGACGCGAGCGTCGCGAGAGTGTCCGCAGGCAGCAGCGAAAAGCGCCAGTTCAGAATTGGGTTTGAGGGCTCGATGACGAGTTCCCAGGGCGTAGGTATCCAGGAAATGGTGCGGGTTGCTGCCCAATTATCGAAGGGGCATTTTGAGTTTGAGCTTTATCCTGCCGCTCAGCTTGGCAACGGCCCGCAGATGGTCGCGATGGTCCAGCAAGGTGAACTCGATATTTTTCTGGGCGGGGCAGGGTATTTCGCCGCCCTTGATAGTCGAATTAACGTGTTTGATATCCCCTACCTCTTTGAAAATGTAGAGCAAGCCTATCGGGTTATGGACAGTGAATTCGGCCGCGAAATGCTTGATGTACTGGACAGCAAAGGGATGAAGGGGCTGAGTTTTTGGGAAAATGGTATCCGCTCATTCACCAACAACGTTAAACCCATCCACCATCCTGATGACCTTAAAGGGTTGAAGATTCGCACCATGCCGGGTAACCAGGTCCATGAAACCTTATGGCAACAGGCGGGTCTTGAAACCACGCCGCTGCCATCTGGCGTTATCTATGCGGCTATTCAGGAAGGTAAAATCAACAGTCAGGAACACCCCATTTCAGTTATCTATGCGCGCAAGTTCTTTGAAGTGCAGACGTATCTTTCATTGACGCGCCATATGTACGGGCCGTTGATACAGGTTATCAACCGTGACGTCTTCAACGCTTTGAATGCGGCAGAGCAAGAGATAGTGCTCAAAGCGTCCTATGCGGGAGCCGTGGCAACGCGCCAGTTCTCTAATGAAAACGAAGCCACTTTCCTCGCCGAGATGAAGCATGCGGGATTACAGGTTAATGAGGTTGATCCTGAACCGTTCCGTAATGTGATGAGGCCGCCAATCGAGCATGACTTCGTTGCGAAAAATGGTGATGAGTGGCTGAATAAGATTAACGCCATCAATCTCATTTGACAGGTATACAGGCTAATCATGCAACCAAAGACGAAGCTGGCACCCTGGCTCACGCTGGATGAAGTTCAGGAATTTCTTGGTGTTCGTGCTCAGACTATCTATGCGTACGTCAGTCGTGGATTGATTGCATCGCACCCGGATCCGCAGAACACGCGGTGTAGTCTGTACAGTGCGGAGAATATTCAGAACCTGAAGCAGAAAAAACAGCAGGGACGAAAGCGCGAGACGCTTGCCGTCAACACGCTGTTTGGCACTGAGCCGAGCATTCCCACGGCCATTTCAACCTTTGCTAAAGGCCATTTATATTACCGTGGGAAGGATGTGATTACGTTTTCAGAGCACGCAACGCTCGAAGACACCGCACGTCTGCTGTGGAACGCGGAAACGCTCGTTGGCTTTTCTGTCCCCAGCCGGAATTACCCGCCGTCGCCGCCGGAGCGGTCCCATGCGTTTGTTGCGCTTGCCACGGCAACGGCCTCGGGCCATTCAACACATGCCCGAACCCTCAAAGTTTTGCATGCTGAAGCGGCGACGCTGGTTGGTCACCTGGCCTCTACCTTCGGTGCAGAAAATCATTCCGAAATGCTTATTCACCAGCGTCTCGCCCTGGGGTGGGGAGTCAACGATGATGTGGCGGATATTTTGCGCCGGGCGATGGTGCTGCTAGCCGATCATGAATTAACCAGTTCGGCCTTTGCCGCCAGGATCGCCGCGTCAAATGGTGCATCCTTACCGGCGTGCCTGCTGACCGGATTGGCCACTTTCACCGGGCCGCTGCATGGCGATGCCACCCCGCGTGTCAAAGCATTGTTTGATGAGGTGGAGCGCTCAAATGCCGATCAGGTAGTCAACCGTTATCTCGCTTCTGCTATCCCGATCCCTGGGTTTGGCCATCACCTTTATCCGGATGGTGATCCTCGCGCAGTCGCTTTGCTTGCCACGTTTGAGCCACCGGAGGAGATTGCGAAGTTTATTGAAAAAGTGATCACGCTGACCGGTCTCTTGCCAAATATCGATGTGGTTCTGGCGGCGTTAGTGACCCGTTATCGCCTTTTGGGTGATGCGGCTTTTGCCTTGTTTTCTATCGCCCGAAGTGTCGGTTTGCTGGCTCATGCGATGGAGCAAATTAACACCGGAAAGGTCATTCGTCCTCGCGGTCGATATGTCGGTCCGGAATTAGAGCAACCCTCAGTAACATTATCTGCCAAATAAAATAAAACTATCTGTTGCTGGCGTGAAATATACTCGCCAGCACATCTCCCTTGTGTTTTATATTGATTTAAATAATCAATATAAAAATATCACCCCACCCCCCGAATTTGTCCTTTTGTTAATATTTAAGTGTTCGCCTTGTCACACTTCTACATTTATTTTCTTTACTCTTTATGCCTGACTACCTCAGCAGGTGGTCGCTTTTGTGTTTTTATAAAATAAATACAATCAGTTGGTTAAAGGTAAATTATTGAAATTTGGCTCTTATATTTTTATCTGATTTCACAATGGTTGGTATAAATGACATTGTTTAATTCATAAGCAATATTTAACTATTAATTCCTTATTATCCATGCCGATATATATTTCATGCGCAGTCTGGCGCTAACGTTGGCGTTATCAACAAGGAGTCTGGGATGTCTTTGAATCAACGATTGAGTAATATAAAAATTAGTAGGAAGCTGTCAGTTGGATTTGGGGTGGTGTTATTTTTAGTCGCTTTCGCAACTATTCTGAGCGTGCTGCGGTTTAAAGAAATTCGTGATGTCTATGAAAAAACGAACTTGATTTATAATATCAACACTCGAATTTACCAGGCGAAAATTGCCCGCGTTAAGTTCCTTAACGGTGACGATCAGGCCGGAAAAGATATGGCCTATCTCGTCCGAAATGCCGCTGAACTGGCAACCGATGCCGGGAATATGTCCTGGAATACGCAGGAAAAGGGGCTGATCAGCACCATCGCGGGCTACCTCAACGATTTTCAAAATAATATCAGCGTGATGCAGAAGGCGGCGGGCGAACTGAGCGGGGTGCGTGAGTCCGTAGATAAACTGGCTGCTGACGATCTCTCTGCACGCTATGTGGCGCTGATTCACCAGTCTGCCGAAGATGACCCGTTGCTGGCGCAGGTCGCCGAACAACTGATGGCGATAAACCGGGTGCGCGATGCGGCATTGGTTTTACGTTATAGCCCAACGAAAGAAGCACAGGACGCGCTCACTGCTCGCGTTGATCAGACGAAAAGTAATGTGCTCGCGCTGATTTCCCGTCTCCCTTCCAGTGCTCAGCCTGCGCTGCAATCTCTCTGGGATGAAACCACCACCTTCCAGGCGCAAAGTCTGAAATATTTCGCCGCCACTCAGACGCTAAAAACAGCGGAAAGTCAGGTCAAAGAGGCCGGCGATAACAGCAGCAGCTCGATTGTGCCCATCGTCAAACTGGTAAAAGCCAAAAACGACGATCTGGCCTACAGCTCCAGTACCCTCGCGGCATTGATCGGGGTGGTTGCCATTCTGATCGGCTTACTGGTTTCGTGGTGGGTCATTCGACAGATCACACGGCCTATCGTGCACAATCTGGCGCTGGCGGAACGTATTGCAGCAGGCGATCTGAGTTCCAGAATTATTGCCGGGAGTCACGATGAACTGGGGCAACTGACCGGGGCGATGGGGCGAATGAATGACACATTACGCGACATCATCTACGAAGTGCGCAGCAGTGTGACGCAGGTTTCCCGCGCCGCGTCTGAAATTGCATCAGGTAATACCGACCTTTCATCCCGTACCGAGCAGCAGGCGGCGGCGGTGGTGGAAACGGCTGCCAGTATGGAAGAGTTAACCGCAACGGTGAAAAACAACGCCGACAATGCGCGTAATGCCAGTAGTCTCGCCGCTCAGGCATCGAAGACCGCCAGTGAAGGGGGCAGCGTAATGCGCGATGTCATTTCAACAATGGGCGATATTCATAGTAGCTCGACCAAAATTGCCGATATTACGGCGGTGATTAACAGCATTGCCTTCCAGACCAATATTCTGGCGCTCAACGCCGCAGTGGAAGCAGCACGCGCAGGGGAACAGGGGCGCGGCTTTGCGGTGGTGGCCAGTGAAGTACGCAACCTTTCCCAGCGTAGCTCGCAGGCGGCGAAAGATATCGAACAGTTAATCAGTGAATCCGTGTCACGCATCAGCGTCGGCAGTGAACTGGTGGCAAAAGCGGGGGAAACTATCGATCACGTGGTGCAGTCTGTTACCCGCGTCAATGACATCATGGGGGAAATCTCCTCCGCGTCTGAAGAGCAGAGCAGGGGAATTGCTCAGATAGCGCGGGCGGTCAGTGAGCTGGACAGCACCACCCAACAAAATGCCTCTCTGGTGAGCGAATCTTCAACCGCTGCAGGTTCGCTGGAAGAGCAGGCGCGTGTGCTGGAGGAACTGGTAGCGACGTTCCGTCTGGATAAAGATGCTGCGAGCACCAGCGTGAAAGCGTCCGTGGTCAAATCGAATGGTACCAGGCCAAAACCCGAATCTGATATCCGGGTGAGCACAAGCACTGAGGAAGGCTGGACCACGTTTTAACCTCTCTTGCCCTTTTACCTCCCCCGGTGCAAGAAAAGCACCGGGCTGTTAACGGAACGGGCAGTGTCCGAGTGAGTCAGACCTTATTAATGAATTCCCTTCATATTAATCATCAAAACCCGGGCATAGAAATGACGGATACCTTTCGTTAGGCTTCACTTTTACGCAGAGGAACAGTGAGATGTCGGTATCTGCAGGCGAAAAATTAACGCCTTTTCTTGTCATGCTACTTGCCGTTTCCAGTGGTATTGCGGTAGGGAATTTGTACTGGGCGCAGCCCTTACTGGCGGTGATTGCCACGGCATTTAACCTTTCAACAGGCACCGCCAGTGCTCTTATCACCAGTACGCAGATCGGCTATGCGCTGGGGATCCTTTTTATTGTTCCGCTTGGGGATGCCCTGAATCGCCGCAAGCTTATTCCCCGATTGATGTTCCTGTCTGCTCTCGCGCTGGCAGCCAGTGCCGTTGCGTCTGATTTTATCCTGTTGTTGTTGTCGCTTGCCCTGGTTGGCGTAACAACGGTTGCAGGGCAACTTATCACGCCGTTAGCCAGTAGCCTTGCCAGCCAGGATCAGCGCGGGAAAATTGTCGGGACAATAGTCTCCGGCATGCTTATCGGGATTTTGTTGTCGCGTACAATTAGCGGTTTTCTGGGGGAATGGTTCGGCTGGCGCGCCATCTACCTGTGTGCTGCTGTGATCACTGCTGCACTGGCTTTCATTTTGAGTCGGAATATACCCGATGATGAGCCACGACCGAAGGTGTCCTGGCTTTCATTATTGTCATCTATTTTTGTACTCATCCGGCAACACCGGACGTTGCAGGTGACATTACTGCTCGGTTTTTCCGCGTTCGCCGTTTTTACCCTCTTCTGGACCGGGCTGACGTTTCTGCTCAGTTCTTCACCGTATTCATATTCGCTTAGCCAGATTGGCCTGGTCGGGCTGGTAGGCCTGGCAGGGGCGATCATTGCCCGGCGGGCAGGGTGGTTACATGATAATGGCTACTCGGTTGCCGGTAGTGGCGTTGCCATTGCGCTGACGATCGTGGCGTTGGGCATAGCGTATGTCGGTGCAAGCCACATTGGGGTTATTCTGGCGTCCGTATTACTGCTGGATATTGCGATTCAGACACTGGGCGTGCTTAATCAGACGCGCTTGCTTTCACTCAGTGCTGAAAATCGCAGTCGACTCAATACCGCTTATGTGACCTGTAATTTTATTGGTGGTGCGCTGGGCTCCGCGTTGGCCGGAACGTTGTGGAACTCGGGAGGCTGGGCATTATTAATGATATGTGCCGCTGTATTGATGACATTTTGTTTGTTGCTGTGCGTAGGGCAGAGTAAGACCTTGTCAGGAAATAATAACGGGTGATGTCTCCCCCGCGTCGCAGATATTTATTCGGCCGGCCGGCCGGGCTGACTTACTTATAGTAGCGCAGTGCGTCGAGCAACAGAGAGAATGCTTTCGATAAATGGCGGCGCTCAGGATAATACAGATAATAGCCATCCCAGAACGGGCACCAGTCATCAAGAACGCTGATGAGCTTGCCGCTTTGAATATGCTGTTGGGCGATATCCCGCGGAACATAAGCTAAACCATAGCCTTTTAGCGCGGCATCAAGATTCTGATAGATCCGGCTAAAAACCAATTGTCCTTCTACTTTGACATTCATGCTCTTGCCGTCTTTTTCAAATTCCCAGACGTAAAGGTTCCCGTGGGTAGGGAAGCGCAGATTAATACAATTGTGCTTTGTAAGATCGCCCGGATGCTGCGGTGGCTCATGTGCTGAAAAATAAGCAGGGGATCCCACTACAGCGAACTGGACATCCGGGCCAATACGAACGGATACCATTCCATTAGTGATTTGTTCTCCAAAACGAGTGCCTGCATCGAAGCGACCAGAGACAATATCCGTCAGTGTATAATCATCAATGAGTTCTAATTGGATGTCCGGGTAATCGACCAGAAATTTTTCGACTTTTGGCCAGATCACCGTATTAATCGCGTAATCGGATGTGGAAATTCGAATGGTGCCGGAAGGGTGGTTATTCTGATCTTTAACTGCCTGCAATTTATCCTGAATACCGTCGATGAACGGACCAAGATTTTCAAGTAATGTCTCGCCTGGATCGGTCAAAGAAACGCTGCGGGTAGTCCGTGTTAGCAGTTTCATATCCAGACGCGCTTCCAGTGCGCGAAGACTATGGCTGAGTGCCGATTGCGAAACGCCTAATTGCGCTGCGGCACGAGTAAAGCTTTTCTCTCGCGCAACAATCACAAAATAAGTCAGATCATTAAGATTTTCCCGCGCCACACGTCGACTCCTTTTAACCAGCCAATAGTATTATTCCTTAGAATAACAGAATCCAACTTTCTGCCACGAAGAGATTAAGTAACTAATACATCAGCTACTTATTAATGAGTTTTCCTCATTATTCTTTCCCGGAATTGACTATTAAATAAGTTTGCACCCTCTGTTAAAACTGAACAGTGCAATACAGGGCAGGTGCAATGAAAAAGAGAACGCTACCACTGATGGCCTCCGTTTTCTTTCTGGCAGGCTGTATGAACAGTAATGATTCCCTCAGGAGAAAAATGACCATGACCAACACGCTTTCGGTGCAGAGCGCCGTACGTGAAGTCGCCCCCGCGATGGCGGCCTATGCCGAGCGATTCATTGAGCACGATCTCTGGAATCGTCCAGGCTTATCGCGCCGTGACAGGAGCCTTGTTACCGTTGCTTCGCTGATTACCCGCAACGATGAAACGCTTCTGCCGGGCTATATTTACGTTGCCCTCGACAATGGCGTTACGCCCGCAGAGATCTCAGAAACGGTAACTCACCTGGCGTTTTATGCTGGCTGGCCTAATGCTTCTGCGGCGGCAGTCGTCGTACAACGTGAATTCACACAACGCCATATTGCTACGGTGGAACTCCCCGCAGCAAATGTGACCTTACTGGCCCTCGATGAAGAGGCGGAACAACGCCGCGCGACGATGGTTGAGGCTAACTTTGGTGATGTGTCGGCGGGTGCTGTGAAATTCACCACGGAGGCATTATTTCGCGACCTGTGGCTTCGTCCTGGACTGGCTCCCAGAGACCGAAGTCTGATCACCGTGAGTGCGTTGGTCACCGCAGGCCAGGTGGCTCAGGTACCTTATCATCTCAATCGCGCAATGGATAATGGGCTGACGAAAGAGCAGGCATCTGAAATTCTGACGCAACTGGCCTTTACGTCAGGTTGGCCGACTGTATTTTCTGCTCTTCCCGTATTTAAAGACGTTTTTGCCAGCAGAAAATAGCTGTATTAATAGCGTTTCGGCGAAACACGGCATCAATACTTATCTGAATTTGCTGGAGATTAATGGCACGGTGGTGGATATATCGACTCTGTAATGACGCGAGTGATATCTACCCTCACCAGGGTAACTGGCCTGTTTAGCCGTCCTCCGAATCAGGTTCCGGAGGACGGCTCATTGTCAGGTGAGGCCTTTTAGCTGACGAGCATCTTTCTTCTCAAGGGATGATGACGGCTGAGTGGCTGCACCATCGGCAATCCACCGTTATCGTAGACAATCTCCAGCGACACACCGTACGTGTGTGAAAGTAACGCGGGCGTAATGGTTGCCTGAGGTGCACCGCTCGCCTGCAACGTGCCATGGGAAAATACCAGCAGATTATCCGCGTACTGGCAGGCCAGATTCAGATCGTGAAGCACGATAACGGTGACCAGATCGCGCGCGTGGGTCTGCTCACGGACCAGATCCAGCATCGCAATCTGATGGTGCAAATCCAGTGCACTGACCGGTTCATCAAGCAACATCAGTCTGGCGTTACGCATCAGCACCTGGGCGAACAGCACCATCTGACGCTGACCGCCGCTGAGGCTACCGATATCCTGGTGTGCCAGTTCCGCTATCCCTGCGGCCTGCAGGCAGTTCATCGCCTGTTCCAGCAAAGCGGGATCGATGTGCAGCGTCAGCGCTTCCAGTCCGCCCAGCACCACAATTTCCAGCACGCTCAGCGAGACATCAAGCCCGGTATCCTGCGGCATGTAGGCGATATCGTGTCGCCATTGCTGCATAAAACGGGAGCGATGATGCCCGGGTTCCAGGGATTTTCCCTGCCAGGATATCTGCCCGGACTGCAGCGGTAAATCAGCAAACAGAGTGCGCAGCAGGGTGGATTTTCCGGTGCCGTTTGGCCCGATAATCACATGAACCTGACCACTGGCGAGCGTGGTACTGATTCCCTGCATAATGGTTTTTGGGCCGTGGGCGATACTGAGGTTGTCCAGGGTAATCATCGTGCGCGCCTCCGGGGGGAGAAAATCAACCACAGCAGGAAGGGCACGCCGACGATGGCCGTCACGATCCCGACCGGGAACAGTGCGCCGGGAATAATGGATTTTGATAACACCGAGGCGGCAGAGAGCATCAGCGCGCCGCTGAGCATCGACATCGGCAGGTAAAAGCGCTGATCTTCGCCCACGCTGATGCGCGCCAGATGCGGAGCCACCAGGCCAATAAAGCCAATTACGCCGACAAAGCTGGTGGCCGTCGCGGTCATCACCGCCACAATTACCAGTACTTTGATGCGCAGATGGCGAACGTTAACCCCCAGGCTTGCCGCCCGCATCTCGCCCATCCTGAGCGCAGCCAGTTTCCAGGAGTCGAGCCACAGAAGGACACAACAGGCCAGCGTCACCAGAGTGGTGATGCCGAGCGTTGGCCAGGTGGTTTTGGTCAGGCTGCCGAACAGCCAGAAGAGAATTTGCTGCGACAGTTCCGGAGAGGCAATGAACTGAATCAGTGAGATCAGCGACTGGAACAAAAAGAGCAGGGCGATGCCGCCGAGAATAATCGATTCAATATTGGTGCGACGCATGGAGGCAAGGAAAAACAAGAAAGCGGCGGCAACCATAGAAAACACGAACGCGCCTAACGGCACGGCAATAATGTCATTCAGACCCATTCCTCCCACGGCCAGCATGGCGGCAGCACCAAAACCTGCCGCCGCGGCCATCCCCAGCGTATAGGGACTCGCCATTGGGTTGTTGAGCAGTGTCTGCATTTGCGCGCCGCCAGCGCCGAGAGAGGCTCCGACGGAGAGCGCCATCAACGCGATGGGCAAACGCAGACCACGCACGATGGAGTCGGTCATGGAGTCACGATCGCCATAATTGAGCAGCGAACGCACCACCTCGCCGGGTGAGAGCAGGGAAGGACCGGTTGCCACATCCAGAACAAAAGTGACAAGGGTCAGCACCAGGAAAAACAGCAGCCATTGCCAGCGACGGCGTTCGCGCAGACGAAAACGAGCAATGGCCTGTTGGTGCTCAGTAACAGGGAGAGTCATAGCAATATCCAAAAAACGGGAGCACCGGGCTCCCGTTAGGTGAAAGAAAACAGCAGGGTTATTTCACTGAAATCGCGAAGGTGCCCTGCGGTTTTACCGGCAGGTATTTTTCGTAGTAGTTCAGATAATTTGCGACGGGATCCATTTTGCTGAACTGCTGCGGATAAAGCGCTTTAGCAATGTATTGCACCATGGCGAAGTCAGAGAGGGTACGGGATGCCCCCTGGTAAAGGCCAAACAACTGGTGGTTTTTAATGGCGGGCAAGGCATTCCAACCCGGGCGGGTGGTAAACGCAGCCAGTTTTGTGCGTGCTTCTTCCGCGTTCACACCCTGGCCCATCGGCAGAGCGCTGGCGGTTTTGTTGTTTTCACGCCCGGAAATAAAGATGGCATCAGGTTTAGAGGCCAGTACCTGCTCCGGATTCATCGGACCCCACCACTCGACGAACGGCGTGGCGATGTTATCGCCACCGGCCGCGGTGATCATCGCACCCCACATATTTTTGCCGTAGGTGAAGGAGTAGTCGCCAGGCCCTTTGTTGCCAAACTCAACGTAGACTTTTGGTTTTGGCTGTTTCGCTGCCGCCACGCCTTCTGCCACTTCTTTCAGAGCATTAGCGTAAAAATCAGCCAGCTCATTGGCGCGTTTTTCCTGGCCGGTCAGGGTGCCAAGCAGACGTGTTGAGGCGGTATGACGGGCAACGGTCTGTTCGTTGTAATCCACCACCACCACTGGAATGCCCTGGTCTTCAATGCGTTTCGCGTCCTGACCCAGCGCTTTGTACTGCCAGTCCGCCAGAATCACCAGATCTGGTTTCAGGCTGAGGACTTTTTCGACCGAGAAGGTCTGCGCTTCGACTTCGCCCACGTCCGGGATGGCTTTCAGTGACGGGCGATGTTGGGTGTACATTTCCCAGTTTGCCGGTACCCAACCTTCCCAGGCTTCACGTGACAGACCGACTACTGAGTCAAAAGCTTTCTCGGTGCCAACGGCCATAAAATCTTCAAAATAGAAGCCCAGCACCACACGTTTTGCAGGCAGGTCGACCTTCACTTCACGACCAATGACATCAGTCAGCGTTTTCACTTCCGCGAAGGCATTCACGCTGCCGAAGGCTGTTAACGCAAAGGTACAGAATCCCAGCGCCCTGACCAGTTTACGACTATCCATTTTCACTCCGAATGTAAAAATATATGTTTCAATGTAATTCATTATAATTCCGATGATAATGATAATCGTTTTTATGTAGGGGCTTCAATCCTGGAATTAGTAGGGAAATAACGTTGAGGGATTATTTACTATGAAATGTAACGAAAGAGCGGAAGCCCTTCGGTGAAGAGGTATGAGAAGAGGTGAGCGTTGCCACTTTACCACGAGGGGAAAATAGAGAAACGGGCCCGGCAGGGGTCGAACCCGTTATCAGAATCAGAGTGCGTAACGTGATGCCGGTTTACCGTTACGTGATGCACTGAACAACGCCAGCCGCGCTTCCTCCCAGTTTTGCCACAATTGCAGGTTTTCTACCGGGGGGATTGTTACCTGCTCACCGCTTTCCCATCCTGCCAGCGCGGCATCTACAAGATCTTCAGTGGTCATTACCGAACCTTCGGGCAGCATATCCAGCGTGATGCTTGAATGTCCCCAGATCTCCGTCGCCGTCGCCGCAGGCAGCACCGCCTGAATGCGGATCCCCGTGTCGGCAAACTCTTCCTGTAAACCCCGGGTGAAATTGAGCACCCAGGCTTTGGTCGCGCTGTAAACTGCGCTGCCTGCACGGGCATGGAAAGCCACAACGGACGCAATGTTAATAATGTTGCCGTGGTTCTGCTCAACAAAACGCGGTAACACCGCCAGGGTTAAGCGCATCAGCGCCGTGGTGTTGAGGGTATTAATCGCTTCGTGGGCAGTGGCATCGCTGGCGAGTATTGGGGTGAGGCTGGCAGCACCGGCGTTGTTCACCAACAGCGTGATGGTTGTGTTCGAACGCAGAGTCTCCTCGATGCTCTGGATCCCTTCAGAGCGGCTGAGATCGGAGGTGTTTCACCGTAACCTCCGTGCCATAGCGTTGTGTGAGCGCCTCAGCCAGCGCATGTAGTTTTTCCGCGCGACGTGCCACCAGAATGAGGTCATAACCCCGGGCGGCCAGCCTGTCAGCATACACGGCGCCGATGCCGGAAGAGGCGCCAGTAATCAGCGCAGTTGAACGTGGTGCAGCCATAGTCATACCTCATTGCGTCAGGAGAAGTTAAAAAAAAGGTTTTATAATGAAACCGAATTAAGCATGAAATATTTGGTTTTATAATGCAACCAAATGACGCAGCAAAATGTGCGATTAACTGTTTAAAGACATTAATTCAATTAATTATCTTTAACCGGAAGGCGAGGGACGACCTCTGTGGACTGTAATATGCGGCCATCTTCAGCCCGTAATTGCAGAGGTTGTAAGGGACGGCGCGACTGGCTATCCACCAGGACGGTACTCAACTCATCGCTGGCATAAAGGTGTTCATTGCCCCATTGGGAGAGAGCAACCAGCACGGTTTGCAGCGCCCGGCCTTTTTCCGTTAAAACATATTCTTGCCACGCACTGCCATCAGACGCGGGTTGCATCTGCAATATGCCTTCATCGACCAGCAGTTTTAAGCGAGTGGTGAGCATGTTTTTGGCAATCCCGAGACTTTTCTGAAACTCCCCAAAACGCTTCAACCCGCGCAATGCATCACGCACGATCAGTAAAGACCACCAGTCGCCAATGATATCCAGAGAGCGGGCAACGGGGCAGGTACTGGCTTCAAGGCGGGTGCGTTTCATTGGGATCCTCCGGTTAATAGTTTAATTATAAAACCACTGAGGGATTCAGGGAAGTGAACTGTGCGCTCTGTCACTTATGCGTAGCGGCTCGCTGCAAATGTTCGCCAGTGTGTCACACTTTCTTTTCACCAACATCAGGATGAGGAAGGCAGGATGAAGCATTCACTATGGACTTTCGCGATAGCCGCCACGTTGCCCTTTGCTGCGGGTACGCAGGCACAAACCCCACCTCAGGGATATCAACTCGAGCAGGTGCTGATCATGAGCCGGCACAATCTGCGTGCACCGCTTGCCAACAATGGCAGCGTGCTGGAGCAATCGACGGCTAAACAGTGGCCTGAATGGGATGTGCCCGGCGGGCAGTTGACGACAAAGGGCGGCATTCTGGAAGTGTACATGGGCCACTACATGCGTGAGTGGCTGGCTGAAAACAAACTGGTGACATCCGGCGAATGTCCGTCACCCGGCGCGGTTTATGCGTATGCCAACAGCTTGCAGCGCACGGTCGCCACGGCGCAATTCTTCATTACCGGGGCTTTCCCGGGTTGTGATGTGCCGGTCCATCATCAGGAAAAAATGGGCACCATGGACCCCACCTTCAACCCGGTCATCACCGAGGGTTCCGCCGCGTTTAGTGAACAAGCGGTGAAGGCTATGGAGACCCAGCGTGGGCAAGATGACCTCGCTGAAAGCTACCAGTTGCTGGAGAAAATCACTCAGTTTGATCAATCACCTTCCTGCAAAGAGAAGCAGGTCTGCGACTTAGCTAGCGGTAAAGATACTTTCAGTGCCAAAGTGCAGCAGGAGCCGGGGGTATCCGGCCCGTTGAAAGTGGGTAACTCGCTGGTGGATGCATTCACGTTGCAGTACTACGAGGGCTTCCCGTCGGACAAGGTTGCGTGGGGTGAGATTAAGTCTGACCAGCAGTGGCGTGTTCTGTCTAAACTGAAAAACAGCTACCAGGACTCGCTCTTCACCTCACCGGCCGTGGCGCAAAATGTAGCCAAGCCACTGGTGAAATACATCGACAAAACCCTGGTCACGGACGCAGCGAAAGCGGCAAAAGTTACCTTGATGGTCGGGCATGATTCAAACATTGCCTCGCTGCTGACGGCGCTGGATTTTGCCCCTTACCAGTTGCATGAACAGTACGAGCGCACACCGATTGGCGGCAAAATTGTCTTTCAGCGCTGGAACGATCCGGTAGCAAAACGTGAACTGATGAAAATTGAGTATGTGTATCAGAGCAGCGATCAATTGCGCAATGCCGATGTGTTGACGCTGAAAAAACCGGCACAGCGTGTGACGCTTGCCCTGAAAGGCTGTCCGATTGACGAGAATGGTTTCTGCCCGCGCGACAAATTTAACGCGGTGTTAAATGCGGCGGCGAAATAAAAAAAGCCCCCGCACTGTGCGGGGGCGTAGTTGGTCAGACGTTCTTACGCTCGATGGTTTGTTCACCCCAGAACAGCGCGTCTTTGTCGGTTTTCTCGAAGGCGCGCATTAACACTTCGTCATTACCTTCTTCCCAAATTTTCTCGGCAATCACCTCATCATATTTCGCCACTTCGAAAATGGCCTCTGCAATTTCAGGTGAGGTGTTACGTAAACTGGCCCACTCCCCAACGTGGTGAGCTTTTGCTTCTTGAGTTGGCATTACTATCCTCCTGTGGAAGGTTAGCCTTTGAGTTTGACGGCAAGTCCTGCGACGTACTCACCCTGGTAGCGGGCGATCGCCAGCTCTTCCTGACTCGGCTGGCGTGAACCGTCGGCACCGGCGATAGTGGTCGCCCCGTATGGCGTGCCGCCACGAACCTGAGAAACATCGAATAACTCTTGTGCTGCATAGCCAATGGGTACAATCACCATTCCGTGATGGGCAAGGGTCGTCCATGTGGATGAGATCGTGTGCTCCTGACCGCCGCCAGTCCCGGTGGAGCTGAAAACGCTGGCAAGTTTGCCGTAGAGAGCACCGGAGGCCCAAAGCCCACCGGTTTGATCGAGGAAGGTTCGCATCTGACCTGCCATATTACCGAAACGGGTCGGCGTACCGAAAATAATGGCGTCGTAGTCCGCCAGCTCTTGCGGTGTGGCAACGGGCGCTGTATGTGTTTTCCCGCCCGCTTTGGCGAAGAGTTCGGGAGACATGGTCTCAGGCACGCGCTTGATAACCACATCCACCTTATCCACTTTGTTTGCACCTTCCGCTATCGCATGGGCCATCGTTTCGATATGCCCGTACATGGAATAATAAAGCACCAGGATCTTTGCAGTACCATGTTCTGAACTTTCCATTTATCAGTCCTTCGTTGCGTTGAGATCTCCATTGAGTGTAGCAAACGAAAATTCTTGCTTCGTCGGTCAAGTGGTCAATAACAGCACAAATTAATGGCGCAAACGGTGGTTATTGTCCTGGCGTAAAAACGAAGCGAGCCACGTCAATATCTCCTGCATGATGAATGGCCTGAGACAGTTCCTGATAATATGCATCCAGGCCGTAATCCCTGACGTCTTGCAGGGCGGTACGGACAGGCGCGCAGAAAATTTCAGCATTACCCGCTGCCACTTTTTTGTTGTTCGGTGGCAACTCGCCCGTAACCGCTTTGAACCAGGTACGGACTGAACCTTTGAGGGCTCCAGGGGCTTTGGCAATGTCCGGGTAGCCGGTCAGCACGTTCATGGTTGGGAACTGGTCTTTCGCCACGGCTGTTGCCATACGATCGATAAACTGCTGAAACTGCTCAAAGGAGCGCAGGTCTTCGATTTTCGGTGCAGTGGATTTGCGATTCTTGTTGCCTAATTTGCTGGCGTGCTGCTTAACCTCAAGGGTCGGGTAGACCTTGACCTTATCCAGTTGTAAGTCGAAGAGCAGATCGCAATGCGTGCGGCGATCCTTTACGTCACTGAATGTCTCTAAGAACTCTTTTATAAAGGTGACGATGGGGAGATCGTACATCTCGTTGTTGATGAGCCACTGTTCGCGCAGGAAGCGGCCAGGCTCTGGGTACCAGTCAGGTCTTTCGTTGACTGTCACCTGCCTACCTTTCCCGTCAAATTCGATGAACTCAGTACCATCGGCAAGAGCAAAACAGCAATTTTTCAATTTCGGTAGTGGGGTACCTGCGGCAAAATCTAAGGTTCCTTTGAGCCAGTCGACAACCGTTTGTGAGATAGAAAAGGTTGTGTCGTTATCTTCACGAATGACAGTACTGAGATCGGCTGGTGTATTAACGCCCGGGCGAATACCGGTAATCTGGAGGAAGATGTGAGCCATTTTATAGTTTTCCTGTTGTGTTTACTTCGGCCATGCTAGCACAGCACAAGTCAACAGGGCATTAACAGTCAGTGTGGCTCTAGTCCGTAAAAAGACTCTTTTCCGTCAACATCCACGTACAGAGATATGGAAGACCGCCAGGCTGGCGGTCTTGAAGAGAGGTCAGGTGTGTTTATTACTTCAGATAGCCTGTAAATTGGCCTGACTGCACCAGGGCGACTTTGCCTGATTTGTAGACAATTAACGTGTTGAGTCCCTGGCTGTATGTCAGGTTACCATCCTCGTTAGCTTCCAGCGCGGCGGGCTTGCCATCAACATAAACCTGCTGGCCGGTAATCTTCACCGTCAAACCATATCCCTTCAGAGTACGTGTTTTAACAGACTGCGCGAAGAAGAGGACGCCGTCGTGAACAGGCGCTGCTGCATCTGCGATGACAGTAATGCCATATGCTGTCAAACCGAGCATGGCCAGTAGAGCAATGTTGAGTTTTTTGTCATTTATCTTCATGACGCTTAGCTCTTGCTGTGGTGCGAGTGTTTATTCCCTGACAAATCGACAGCCGCAGCATTGCGGTACGCTTGTGCCATCGCTTGCTCGTTAATACCTTGCTGACGTGCTTGTTCAACCTGATAGCAGATGTCGCGGGAGATGCCTTGTGTTTCACATTCCGACATCCGATTCGCTGAAGATTGACATCCCGTCAGCAGAAGGCCTGCCGCGATTGAAACGAAGAAAAATTTAACCATCATTAATACCCCTCCAAATATTTATGCCGCAACGTCGGTTGAGTCCATCCGTTGCAGATTTGAAAATCGATTATCCACTTCGCCGCGTTCATTCAGAGTGGTGTCCCGGTGAGCAACCACCTCAGGCATGGCACCCGTTTCCAGCCAGTAAATAAAGCGGTGAGTCTGGTAGATCTGTCCGTGATATTTAAACGCGCGATGGGTTTTATTCTTTGTACCGATTTCACTTCCCGCTTTTGCAGTGCGTGATCGGTCCACTAGCCAGAACACACGGCCGGTTTGTGCGTCATAGCGAATGAGATCCTTTATGGCGCGAAAGGTGGTTATCTCTTTTAAGGTGTTCATTAAAAACTCTGCGGAAAAAGGGGCGCTGGAGCGGCCTGTAAATATGTCATTTGCGTGTCTTTATTTAATCTTTTTTAAGTCTTTTGTTTTAATATTACTCTTGCTTTAGATTGGATCAAGTCTTTTTATTGTCTTTGTGATATAGAGGGAAGAAGAAATCGTTATGTAACATGGAGGTAATCATTTTGTGGGAGAAACAAAACTGACCAAGTCAGACTTTTAATGATCAAAGCGTTAATGAAGTCTTCGCTGTGGTTGCAAATTGACACACATTAACGCCAGTGGTTTTCTTAATGCATAAGAGTGGCTTATCAGTTTTCATTTTTAAAAATCACCTTTTCACCTGATATCCTGTTGCAGAATATTACGGTTTACTGGCTGATTAGCCCGTGTTCACTATGCTTAGATTCACGTGACGCAAAATGGCCCGGCCATGGCGGCACGCGGTGAAAGAATCCTCTTTTACTGAATGCAGTATGATGACTAATGTTTCACCCAACCGGAGGTTCGAAATGGCAAACCATCGTGGTGGTTCAGGTAATTTCGCTGAAGACCGTGAAAGAGCATCAGAAGCAGGTCGTAAAGGTGGCCAGCACAGCGGGGGTAACTTCAAAAATGACCCTCAGCGCGCCTCGGAAGCGGGTAAGAAAGGGGGCAAAAGCAGCCACGGTAGCAGCCGCAACAGTTAGCGTTGCCGCACCGTGGTGACGGTGTCAGCTTCTTTCGCGCCGTCAGCCAGCCGCCGGGTTAAACCGGCGGTTTTTTTATGGACTCAGCAGTTGAACAAATGTGCCCAACATCGCAAACTAGCGGTTTACGTTAACCGGTTTGTAGCATGCGCGCCTCTCGTTTCAAGTTCGCTATCTCCCCTCAGGAATCTCTCCTTATCCTCATCACAATGTTCTGGGGGGGCACTTTTCTTGCTGTCCAGTATGCCGTCACGCTGAGTGGTCCTTTCTTTTTCGTCGGTCTGCGTTTTGCGACAGCGGCTTTGGCCGTTGGGCTTTTGTCCATCAATGTGCTGCGAGGAATGACCTGGCTTGAGGTCAAAGCGGGGATTGCGATTGGCATCTCTATTGCACTTGGCTACAGCCTGCAAACCTGGGGACTGCAGTCAATTTCCAGCAGCAAATCGGCTTTTATCACCGCGATGTATGTTCCGCTGGTCCCGTTATTACAGTGGCTGTGTCTTGGGCGTTTGCCTGGGCTGATGTCCTGCGTCGGTATAGTGCTGGCCTTTATTGGCTTGATTTTGCTGGCCGGGCCCGAGGGCAACATGCTGGCGTTAGGGGCGGGTGAGCTGATTACGTTGGCGGGTGCGCTGGCGATTGCCGCAGAGATTATTTTGATCAGCGCATGGGCAGGCAAAGTGGATGTGCGCCGGGTGACGGTCGTGCAGCTGTTGACCGCTTCTGTGGTGGCCTTTACCTGTATGGTTCCTGCGGGTGAGTCAGTACCGGAACTGTCGCCTTCGTTGTTGATGGTGGCGGCGGGGCTGGGTATTTTCAGTGCGATTATTCAGGTCACCATGAACTGGGCGCAGCGCAGTGTGTCGCCAACTCGCGCCACGGTCATCTATACGGGTGAACCGGTCTGGGCAGGAATTTTTGGCCGACTTGCAGGAGAACGTCTGCCTGCACTGGCTATCCTCGGTGGGGCGTTTATTATCGCCGGTGTGCTGGTGAGTGAGCTAAAGCTGAAAAAACGCAAGAAAGCGGCGCTGAACGCAGCGCCGGAAGAGTCCTGATTTAGCCCTGAGAGTGTGGGCGGCTCAGGGTATGGTAGTGTCGGTTAAACCACATTAAACCGCCCGGATCGGCATGATGGGCGATATCCTCAATCGTGCAAAACAGAATATCGTGTGTGCCCACGCTTACCACCTGGCTGATGCGGCAGTCGAATGAGGCCAGCGCACCTGCCAGTCGTGGGCAGCCGGTTTCACCGGTTTGCCACTGCGCCGCCCCGAAGCGTTCTGCCATCGGGGTTTTGCCACCAAACAGAGTCGATAATCCCTCCTGACCTGCCGCCAGCGTGTTGACACACAGCGACTGGTTTTGACTGAACACGGGCCAGACCGATGCGGCGCGGTTGAGACACACCAGCAGCGTCGGGGGCGAATCGGTGACGCTGCACACCGCGCTGGCGGTAAAACCTGCCCGACCCGCAGGGCCATCGGTGGTGATAATATTGACCGCTGCCCCCACGCTGGACATGGCATCGCGAAAATGTTGTTGGCTGACTCCCATCCATCCCCCTTAAAGCAACTGGCAGGCGTCATCAAACGCCAGACGCGGTAAACGTCCAAAGAGTTTGCGTTCATCACCGTAGCCAATATTCACCAGCAAGGTGCTGCGATACCCGCTGTCGGCAAAAAAGGTGGCGTCAACAATGCTGCGATCGAATCCGGACATTGGCCCGGTGTCGAGGCCCAGCGCGCGGCAGGCAAACAGCAGATACGCGGCCTGCATGGCGCTGTTACGAAACGCCGTCTCGTGCGCCATCTCCGGGCTTGAGGTAAACCAACTGCGGGCATCACCGTGCGGGAACAGTTCGGGGAGCTTATCGTAGAACGCATTATCCCAGGCGACGATGGCGGTGACCGGGGCGCTCAGGGTTTTTTCCAGATTTCCGCCCGAGAGTGCCGGACGCAGTTTCTCTTTCCCTTCAGGGGTACGGATAAACACAAAGCGTGCCGGACTACAGTTAGCTGACGTCGGCCCCATCTTCAGCAAATCATACATCTCACGCAGCGTGTCATCGCTGACCGATCTTGCCAGCCAGCCGTTGTGGGTCCGTGCGGTGGTAAACAGGCTATTCAGCGCGCTTTGGTTAACGGCTTCACTCATAAATACTCCTTTTGCATCTGTGCCGTCGCAGGCAGCAGGGTCGCCAGGCTGTCGAGCAGCAGGCCGTTAAATTCATCGCTTTCGGTGACGTTGCAGGCGTGACCGCCGTGGGCCATGACAACCAGCTGACTATGCGGAAGGGCATTCTTCAGCCCTTGTGAGCAGGTCCAGGGCACCAGCATGTCATCCTGCGAGCAGACAAGCAGCGTCGGGCTGCTGATCTGGCTCGCTGTCGTACTGAAATCGGCATTTTTCAGCGCCTCTAAACGGCGATGGAGATTATGTTCCCCTTGAAAATGGGCGAGGGCCAGGGCTTCCTCAGCTTCCATACGCGGGGCATGAGCTGAAAGCCAGTCTGCGGGATAGAGAAACAGCGGCTGCGCTTCTACCCAGGCCTGCGCTCCCCCCGCCAGCAGCAAACGTTCGCGAATATGGAAACAGCGGCGGGTATGAACATCCAGCGATAGCCAGCCGTTGACCAGCACCAGCGCTCTGACCGCCTGCGGATAGTCCAGCGCAAGTTGCATCCCCACCAGTGCGCCCAGCGCATGGCCAACCACGCAAAAGCGATCGATTCCTGCCTGCTGCAATGCACTGAGAAGCTCACTGGCCATGTCGCTTATCTGGTAATTATCCGGCAGAGATGCCGGATTGTTTCCCGTTCCGCACTGGTCATAACAGACCACCTGAAACTGCGCCGACAACGCGGCCGTTTGTGCCAGCCAGTAGCTACCGGTGCCGCCCAGTCCGGAGATCATCACGACCACGGGGGCGCCGGGAAACGGTGGCGGTGAGAGAGCTAGTCTCATAGCGACCTCACTGACCGATATGAGCGACGGTGGCAATCTCCACCAGCGCTTCTGGTTTCACCAGTCCGCACTGGATACAGAACCGTGCAGGCTTGTCGCCAGGGAAAAACTCCGCATAGATTTCGTTAATCGCGGCGTAGTTTTTCCAGTCGGTGATAAAGATGCTGTTGAATGTCACATCCTCCATCGTACCGCCCGCCGTCTCGATAACGCGGCGAATTGTCTCGAGCACGTGGCGCGTTTGCGCCTTTGGGTCGCCGGGATACACCACATTGTTGTCTTTATCAAACGGCAGGGTGCCGGAAACATAAACCACGCCATCTGCCAGCGTGCCGGGTACAAAAGGGGCGATCGGCGTGGTGGTGCCTGGTGGAATAATGACCTGTTTTGGCATGAGCGTGCTCCTAAGCGATTTTCACAAGGTTTTGCGGGGAGAGGGCGGTGCAGAACGTGTCGACATCGCTGACCCAGCCAAAGAAAGTTTCGATATTAAACAGCGCGGCCTGCTGCGCGAACGCCGGACCTGCCTGATGAGTGGCGTCTTCCAGCACAATGCCGAAGTACTCAAGGAAGAAGCCATCGCGCAGTGTGGACTCCACGCAGACGTTGGTGGCTATTCCGGTAAAGACCAGATGGCGGATGCCACGGCTGCGCAAAATACTGTCCAGTGGCGTGTTGAAAAAGCCACTGTAGCGCGGTTTGGGCAGTACGATGTCGCCCTCCTGTGGCACCAGTTCATCCACCAGTTGATAATCCCAGGTGCCTTTTGCCAGCAAGGTTCCCTGCAATTCCGGGCGCTTGCGCATGGTTTTCAGCGCGTTGGATTTGTGCCAGTTGGGAGAGCCTGTCCCACCCGCTTCCACATACTGGTCATCCCAGCCATTCTGGAACCAGATAATCTGTATGCCGGCAGCACGTGCGGCGGTCACGGCGGTTTTGATCTTCGCAATCACCGGTTTGGTAGCGGAAACATCAAAACCGGCAAGGTCAAGGTAACCTCCCTGCGTGGCGTAAGCATTTTGCATGTCCACCACAATCAGTGCGCTCTGATCGGGAGTGAAAGGAATGGCTTCCGGACGAGCCTGTAACGTTATCATCACGCGACCTCCCGTGTGGGGGCGGCAATATGATTTCGGCACCGCATCAGGGGCTGAATGCGCTCGCCAAAATCTTCGACACCCTGCAGGAAATCATCAAAGGTGAGCAGTACGCCATCGGTACCTGGCACGGTAGCCACCTCATCCAGCAGACGCGCTACGGTGGTATACGAGCCCACCAGGGTGCCCATGTTGATGTTGACTGCTGACGTCGGATCCGCCATCTGGCGAACGTTGGTGTCGCTGCCGGAGCGGGTATCTTTCTGGCTCTGCTCGGTCAGCCACGCCAGTGCCTCATCGTCGGCCCCAGCTTTATAGTGCTCCCATTTGGCGCGTGCGGCTTCATCGGTTTCGTCGGCGATGACCATAAACAGTACGTAGGAGCCCACGTCACGCCCGGTTTTTTGTGCCGCTTCACACATGCGCTGGGCAGTCGGTGCAAACGCCGTTGGGGTATTCACACCCTTACCAAAACAGAAATTATAATCTGCATACTGGGCGGAAAAGGCCATGCCTGCATCGCTCTGCCCGGCACAGATCACTTTCATCGGTGTGGAGGGTTGTGGGCTGACACGGCAGTCATTCATGGTGAAAAACTCACCTTTGAAATCGCTTTTGCCGGTACCCCATAAATCGCGCAGCACCTGTACGTATTCCGTCAGGTAATCATAGCGACGGGAAAAATACTCATCACCGGGCCACATGCCCATTTGCTCATATTCTGGTTTTTGCCAGCCGGTCACCAGATTGACCCCAAAACGGCCACCAGAGATGGAGTCGATGGTCGAGGCCATGCGTGCAACAATCGCCGGGGGCAAGGTCAGCGTGGCGGCCGTGGCATAGATCTGAATGCGGGAGGTCACGGCGGCTAGTCCCGCCATCAGGGTGAAGGACTCCAGGTTGTGATCCCAGAATTCGGTTTTGCCACCGAAGCCACGCAGCTTGATCATCGACAGAGCAAAGTCGAAGTGGTAGTGCTCCGCCTTTTGCACGATAGCCTTGTTTAGCTCGAAGGTCGGTTTGTACTGTGGCGCATGGGTGGAAATGAGCCAGCCGTTATTACCAATCGGAACGAAAACACCAATTTTCATCTCGTACCTCGCGTTGTCAGGTGAAGGGGGGCGTGGCACGGCTTGTTGCCGGGTTCTCTACGCCTCACGAAATAGCTTTTGCAAAGCAGATGCCAGGTTTGAAAAGTGCAATGTTGTCAGTGTGTTAAATAAAAGTTATTAAAGAAGCGATTGAAAAAGTGGACTAAATGGTCAAATTTGGTGCACAAAAAACAGGCATCTTTGCGCTATCGCTGTGCAGGGGTCGAGTCGACTTCAGGCATTTGCTATGCTGAGCGCAAATCAGCAAGGAGAAAGACCATGGCGCAGGGTACGGCGAAGAAAACGGGCAAACGCATACAGGCGGTCAATGAAAAACGCGGGATCATCCTTGCGGCTGCGCTGGAGACCTTCTCTCTGTATGGTATTCACGGTACACGCATCGAGAAAGTGGCTGAGCGTGCAGGGGTGTCGAAAACCAATCTGCTCTATTACTACCCGTCGAAAGAAGCACTCTATCTTGCCGTCTTGCAGGAAATTCTCGATGTCTGGCTGGCCCCGTTGAAAGCCTTCCGGGAGGATCTCGCCCCGCTGGTGGCTATTCGTGAATACATTCGCCTGAAACTCGAAGTCTCCCGCGATAACCCTCAGGCTTCACGTCTCTTTTGTCTGGAGATGCTGCAGGGCGCACCGGTGCTCAATGCAGAGCTCAGTGGTGCGTTAAAAAGGCTGGTGGAGGAAAAGTCAGCGATTATCGCGGGATGGATTGCCAGCGGGAAACTGGCCCCAGTCGATCCGCATCATCTGATTTTTATGATTTGGGCCTCGACCCAGCACTACGCCGATTTTGCCTCCCAGGTGGAGGCTGTGACGGGCAAGACTTTGCAGGATGAGGCCTTTTTTAACAGCACTGTAGATAACGTACAGCGCATGATCATTGAGGGCATTCGCCCACGTTAGTTCGCCGGCGGTAACGGGCAGCTCAAATCACCTTCTTCGCACTGTAGCAGCGACGCGAGCCAGGCTTCACGCTCAATAGTTTTGTCAGCAATGCACTGATTATGGATCATGGGCTGGACACTGCCCCCTTCAGTTCCGGAAGCGATAAACGCACAGTCGGCATCACGCAGGTTAATCCAGGTTAACTGCGCTTTTTTCATCAATTCACGTTGCCCGGGCGTGGCCCTTTTGAGTGCGTCCTGCCAGGTCTGGTTAAGTTTTTTATCGGCGGCTTGCGCCTGTTGAGCGGTACACATGTTCAGTGCGGACTGCGTCGTGGCGTTATCGCACTCATCCGCCAGCGCACCCGCGCTTGCCAGCAGAGTGGCGGCGGCAATCAGGATACGTTTCATTCTCTCTCCCTGGTCTACACATCGCCCCGGTAACCGTGTGCTACCGGGGAATCGACGTAAGTTTAACCGATGGTCATTAAACTGGCATTACCGCCAGCCGCCGCCGTGTTGACGCTCAGCGAGCGCTCAATCCACAGACGCTCCAGCAGAATATTGCTCTCACCACGGGCAAAGCCCTGCACCGAAACTATCGCGCCGTCTCGGGCGGCCACTCTGGCACACAGTTCACGCAACTGATCGGAATCGCCGTGGTAAATGACCGCGTCAAACGCTTGTGACATCAACACGTCAGGCTGCGCCATCGTGATGAATGCAGCAAGTTCATCCGGGAGTTGCTTGTGTAAATCGCGGTGAACGCCATCTTCCGGCCACAACACTTTACAGCCAGATGCCAGTGCGGCAGCCAGTTGCACCAGGGTGTCCGGCGCATTATCCGCCACACACAACACACGTTCTCGAGGCAGCAGCGTCAGCGTGTTACGTTCGCCGGTCGGGCCCGGCAGGATACGCTGCGTGCCCGCCTGCGCCAGTTCGGCGAAGGTGCGACACTGCGCCTGCAGTTCCGGTTTACTGGCGGCCCATTGCGTCAGGATATCTAACGGCTGGAGGAGGGCGATTTTAATCTGGCTATCGGCTGCAGCAGTGCCGTCCTGACGTGTCAGGGTGCGCAGTATCGCATCCTCCGGGCGGCTGGCCAGCAGACGATAGAGATAGAGCGGTCCGCCTGCTTTTGGCCCTGTGCCGGACAAACCCTCACCGCCAAACGGCTGCACGCCCACCACCGCACCAACCATATTGCGGTTCACGTAGAGGTTGCCCACGTGAGCGCTGCCGGTGACCTGGCCGATGGTCTCGTCGATGCGAGTGTGTACACCCAGCGTGAGCCCGTAACCGGAGGCGTTAATCTGGCCGACCAGTGCATCCAGGTTATTGCGGCTGTAGCGCACCACGTGCAGTACCGGGCCAAAGACCTCTTTTTTGAGTTCGTCGAAGCTCTCAAGCTCAATCAGTGTCGGCGGGACAAAAGTACCGGTGCGCCATTCGCGGGCATCGACGCCGTTTTCCTGCACGGCCTGGAAGACGGTGCGGCCTTTGGCGCGCAGGGCAGCGATGTGTTTCTCGATATTCTCTTTGGCTTCTGCGTCAATCACCGGTCCGATGTCGGTGGTCAGGCGGCCAGGGTTCCCCATCCGGCATTCTGCCATCGCACCACGCAGCATTTTCAGCGTGTGCTCAGCAATCTCGTCCTGCAGGCAGAGTACGCGCAGCGCTGAACAGCGTTGCCCGGCGCTATCAAAGGCTGAGGCCAGCACGTCAATAACAACCTGCTCGGTCAGAGCGGAGGAATCGACAATCATGGCATTCATTCCACCGGTTTCTGCAATCAGCGGCGTCGGGCGGCCCTGAGCGTCCAGACGTGTCGCCACCGTGCGTTGCAGCAAGGTGGCGACTTCGGTGGAGCCAGTAAACATCACGCCGCGCACGCGTTCGTCAGCAGTGAGTTGTGCGCCCACGGTTTCGCCACGTCCTGGCAGCAACTGCAGGACACCCGCCGGAACACCGGCTTCCAGCAGAATGGCGATGCCCTGGGCGGCAATCAGCGGTGTCTGCTCCGCCGGTTTTGCCAGCACGGTGTTACCCGCCGCCAGGGCCGCCGCAATCTGTCCGGTAAAGATTGCCAGCGGGAAGTTCCACGGGCTGATACAAACTACCGGGCCCAGCGGGCGGTGGGTGATGTTGTCGAAATCGTGGCGGACCTGGCCTGCGTAGTAGCGCAGGAAGTCGACCGCCTCACGGACTTCGGCAATCGCATTACTGAAGGTTTTACCCGCTTCGCGGACCAGCAGGCCGATCAGCTGTTGCATCTGGTCTTCCATCAGTACCGCTGCGCGATCAAGGATCGCGGCGCGCTCCTGCGGTGGCGTGGCGAACCAGATAGGTGCCTGATTGAGGGCGTTGTCCAGTGCGAGCGTCACTTCTTCTTCCGTGGCTTCGCGGACGTAACCGACGATGTCTTTCGGCTCTGCCGGGTTAATTACCGGTTGCATCTCGCCGTCGGCCACCGGTGCTTCGAGCAGCGGTTTGGCCTGCCATTTATGTAGCGCACTGTTGAGTAGTGAAGAGGAGAGGGAGGCCAGGCGATGTTCGTTCGCCATATCCAGCCCCGCCGAATTGATCCGGTCCTGCCCGTAAAGCTCACGAGGCAGCGGGATCTTCGGATGCGGTAAGCCAACGCCGCCCTCCTGATGGGCCATTTTCTCGACGGCGCTGACCGGATCCGCCACCAGTTCATCCAGCGGCAGGGTGGCGTCAGCAATGCGGTTGACAAACGAGGTGTTCGCCCCGTTTTCCAGCAGGCGGCGCACCAGATAAGCCAGCAGCGTTTCGTGAGTACCGACCGGGGCATAAATACGGCACGGTCGGTTGAGCTTGCCGTCGGTGATTTTGCCGACCACCTGCTCGTACAGCGGTTCGCCCATGCCGTGCAGGCACTGGAACTCATACTGTCCCGGATAGTAGTTCTGACCAGCCAACTGGTAAATGGCCGCCAGGGTGTGGGCGTTATGGGTGGCAAACTGCGGGTAGATAAGATTCGGCACTGCCAGCAACTTTTTGGCGCAGGCAATATAAGAGACATCGGTATACACCTTGCGGGTATAGACCGGATAGCCTTCCAGCCCTTCCATTTGGGCGCGTTTGATTTCGCTGTCCCAGTAAGCCCCTTTCACCAGGCGGATCATCAGGCGACGACGGCTGCGGCTGGCAAGATCGACCAGGTAATCAATCACGAACGGACAGCGTTTCTGATAGGCCTGAATGACGAAACCAATACCGTTCCAGCCTGCCAGCTCCGGTTCGAAGCAAAGTTTTTCCAGCAGGTCGAGGGAGATCTCCAGTCGGTCGGCCTCTTCGGCGTCAATATTAATACCGATGTCGTACTGGCGTGCCAGCAGGGTCAGGGCTTTCAGGCGTGGATAGAGTTCGTCCATCATGCGGTCGTACTGGGCGCGGTTGTAGCGCGGGTGCAACGCCGATAGCTTGATGGAAATGCCCGGACCTTCATAGATCCCGCGTCCGTTAGAGGCTTTCCCAATCGCGTGAATCGCCTGCTGGTACGAAAGCATATAGGCATGGGCATCGGCGGCGGTCAGTGCCGCTTCACCCAACATATCGTAGGAGTAACGGAAACCGGTCTCTTCGAGTTTACGCGCATTGGCGAGCGCTTCGGAGATAGTCTCGCCGGTGACGAACTGCTCGCCCATCAGGCGCATCGCCATGTCGACCCCTTTACGGATCAATGGCTCTCCACTTTTACCGATAATACGGTTCAGAGAGCGGGAGAGGCTGGTTTCATTGTGGGTCGACACCAGTTTGCCGGTAAACAACAGACCCCAGGTAGCGGCATTCACAAACAGCGATGAGCTGCGGCCAATGTGTGACTGCCAATTGCCATTACTGATCTTGTCGCGGATCAGGGCATCTCGGGTGGCTTTGTCCGGAATACGCAGCAGCGCTTCCGCAAGGCACATCAGGGCAACACCCTCCTGCGAGGAGAGGGAGAACTCCTGCAACAGGCTCTGGACCATCCCGGCGCGGCCTGAAGCGGTTTTCTGGTTGCGGAGTTTTTCGGCAAGCTGGTACGCCAGTTGCTGCGACTTCTCCGCAATGGGCTGTGGAAGGCGAGCCTGCTCAAGCAGCATGGGCACGGCGTCAGTTTCGGGGCGACGCCAGGCGGCGGTAATGGCGGCACGGGTCACCGACTGCGGCAGAATATTCTCCGCAAAATCGAGGAAGGGCTGAGGATTTTCGTCGACGGTAGCGTCGGTGTCATCAAACTCACCCGCGCCACTGATATGGGTGGCGGGCAACTCCGGGATCATCTCATTGTTTTCCAGTTTTTCCAGATAACTAAAGATGGCCTGTTTAATCAGCCAGTGCGGTGTGCGATCAATTTTTGCTGCTGCCGCTTTCAGGCGTTCCCGCGTTGCGTCATCAAGCTTAACCCCCATGGTCGTAGCGCCCATGCCTTTCTCCTTTGAATTCGTGGTGAGCAGACTATCTATCATGTTGCAACTTTGTGCAACCTTGTTAAATGTCGCCTTTTTGCCAAAGTTAAATCGAATAATAAGTTAATTGTATGTTACTTAATTTAGGCGTTGTTCTAACGTTTTTAGAATCTAATATTTGCGGCAGATAACACTTTTATAAGGTGCAACCAGTGAAAGTGTGATTAAGTGCAACCTCTTAAAAAGTCCCAGGCTTTACGGGATGAAATTGATGTAAATGCAGTGTTAAATCAATTGTGAATAAGCGAGGCTTCCGGCAGGATACGGGCGCCTTATACAACAAACACATCATCACCTCGTTCCGGTGGTGGAAAAAAGCGGCAAATATGGCGTTTGCCGAAGAATAATCCTGGAGAACTTTTTGATGGCAATTAGCACACCGCTGCTGGTGACATTTCTTATTTATATCTTTGGCATGATCCTTATCGGATTCTTTGCCTGGCGTTCGACGAAAAACTTCGACGATTATATTTTAGGTGGTCGTAGCCTGGGTCCATTGGTGACTGCGCTTTCTGCAGGTGCATCCGACATGAGCGGCTGGTTATTAATGGGCCTACCTGGTGCGATTTTTATTTCCGGGATTTCCGAAAGCTGGATTGCCATTGGCCTGACACTGGGTGCGTGGGTCAACTGGAAGCTGGTGGCGGGGCGTTTACGTGTTCACACCGAGCACAACAATAACGCGCTGACGCTGCCAGACTACTTTACCGGACGCTTTGAAGATAAAAGCCGTCTGCTGCGCATTATCTCTGCGGTCATTATTCTTGTGTTCTTCACCATCTATTGTGCTTCCGGCATTGTGGCAGGCGCACGTCTGTTTGAAAGCACCTTTGGCATGACGTACGAGCATGCATTGTGGGCTGGTGCGGCGGCGACCATTATCTACACCTTCATTGGTGGCTTCCTTGCGGTGAGCTGGACTGACACTGTGCAGGCCAGCCTGATGATTTTCGCTTTGATTCTTACCCCGGTGATTGTGATTATGTCCGTGGGTGGTTTTGCCGACTCTATGGAAGTGATCAAGCAGAAGAGCATAGAAAACGTCGATATGCTCAAAGGACTGAACTTTGTTGCCATTATTTCGCTGATGGGTTGGGGACTGGGTTACTTCGGCCAGCCGCACATTCTGGCGCGCTTTATGGCGGCAGATTCCCACCACAGCATTGTGCATGCTCGTCGCATCAGCATGACCTGGATGATCCTCTGCCTGGCCGGTGCGGTAGCGGTCGGCTTCTTCGGTATTGCTTACTTTAATAACCATCCTGAGCAGGCAGGGGCCGTCAATCAGAACGCTGAGCGCGTGTTCATTGAGCTGGCGCAGATTCTGTTTAACCCGTGGATTGCCGGGATCCTGCTGTCGGCCATTCTGGCGGCGGTGATGTCCACGCTGAGCTGCCAGTTGCTGGTCTGCTCCAGCGCACTGACGGAAGATTTCTACAAAGCGTTCTTCCGTAAAACCGCAGGTCAGACTGAACTGGTCTGGGTAGGGCGTGTAATGGTATTGCTGGTGGCGCTGGTCGCTATTGCACTGGCGGCGAACCCGGAAAACCGCGTGCTGGGTCTTGTAAGCTATGCCTGGGCAGGTTTTGGTGCAGCATTTGGTCCGGTGGTGCTGTTCTCAGTGACCTGGTCGAAAATGACCCGTAACGGCGCACTGGCCGGTATGGTAATTGGCGCGGTGACGGTCATCGTCTGGAAACAGTTCGCCTGGCTGGGCCTGTACGAAATCATCCCTGGCTTCGTCTTCGGCAGCATCGGTATTGTGGTGTTTAGCCTGTTGGGTAAAGCACCGTCTGCTGAGATGGAAAAACGTTTTGCCGAAGCGGATGCGCATTATCACTCTGCACCGCCGAGCCGTTTGCAGGCTGAGTAAGTGAGTTTTCAGCCCCCTTTTTCTTTAAGAAGGGGGCTGTGCAAAGAAGTCATCTGTCGTCATTTCGATTGTAGACACAGGTGACGAACATCATTGATCCCCATCCTGCTCTGCTCAATGACTCTGCGCTTTATTCTTAATTATCACTAAAATTGTTACCAGACGCGGCGCTATTCATATATCCGATTGCGCAGAGCGTGGCCTTGTTCGTTCATTTGGCCTGTTTTCAGACGGGCATTTTTCTTGAGGCCAGGTCGAACGCAGGATGCAATTTTTGTAAACTCTCAGGAAATAATATCCTCCCGGCGACCACTACGTCCTTTATAAGTGTGGCGCTATGGATTTAGTTGTGCGTTCTTTTCCAGGGAGGGAAATCTATGACCAGAATGGTCGCCAGTGTGCTGTACCTGTTTATATTGCTTACTGCGATACCGCCATCGTGGGCGGGACTGTTTTTTAACGGTACCCGCGTGATTTACCATGCCGGAAAAAAAGAAGCCACCCTGGGGCTGACCAATGACGCTCGCGACCCGCGCTTAATTCAGTCCTGGATTGAGCATGATGACGGGCAAACGAAAGACATTCCTTTTATCATTATGCCGCCTGTTTTTCGCCTTGACGCCGGTAAAGGTCAGACGTTACGCATTCATTTTATCGGCGGTGATGTCCCCCCCGATAGGGAGTCGGTGTACTGGATAAACGTGCTGGAAGTCAGCCCCACTCCGCACGCTAAAGGAGAGGAAAAGCCGAATTATATGCATTTTCCCGTCCGCTCCAGGATGAAGCTTTTTTACCGGCCCAATGGCCTGCCAGGTAAACCAGAGAAGGCGGCCTCTCTTCTGACCTGGCGCATGCTACCCGGTACGAAAGAGGCCCAGCTTGAATGCACCAACCCCACCGCCTTTACGGTGTCTCTGAATAATATTCAGTTGAGGCCGCTTACTCGGCCCGGAGAGATACAACAGCGTGGTATGTGTCCGGCAAGAGGACGTGCAATATTTACGCTACCGGGAAAGACAAATTTAACATCGGGAAAGGTTTTCTTTTCAGTCATTGATGACGATGGCGGTTTTCACGCTCATGAAGCCTCTTATCAAGGCTAATTTTATATTATCTCAGGGAATGAATATGAATTTATGGAGAATGGTATTAAAGGTAATCGTCATATTATCATTGGCAATCGTGAGTCGCACCGCGCTGGCGGGTTGTAGTGTAGGAAAATATGGATACTTAACGGCTTCTTTTCCGGTAACGGCTTTTACTGTCGCGCAAAATAAAACGCCCGGGGAGCTAATTGGCTCTATTGCTCTACAGGGGACAGGGCCAAACTCATCCTATCTCTCCAGAGTAGGCTGTTCTGGTAGGAATTTTTATTTCTATCAGCAATATTCTCGAGGCATGGCGCTTTCTGACTATCCCGGAATCTATAAAACAAGTGTTAATGGCGTCGGTATGAAACTAACGTCATCTACCGGTGGTGCTGTTGTTGGTATGACGGCAAACAAATGGTATAGCTGGTATAACGGTTATGGTTGTACCAACTGTGATCTTTACGCAACCTCATCAAATTTTACTCTGGAATTTTATGCCATTGGCCCTGTCGGGACCGGGGATATATCGATGAGTGGCTATTACGTCCAGGGCTACGTAAATGACAGTGATAGGGCTGGTTCTACTTCTGGCTATTTCTCGATAAATGGAACGGTTAAATTTAAAGCAGGTTCCTGCAAAACGCCGGATATCAGCGTCAATCTTGGAAAACATTCTGCTGATAGCTTCACCTCCGTAGGTTCCACCAGTGCACCCGTGCCCTTCAATTTCCAGATAAACGAATGCGATCCCGGCCTGGCGACGGTGAGTTACACCTTCAAGCCGGCTTCAGGTGTCACGCTGGAGGGGGCTGCTGGCAGCGAGTATTTGACGCTCAAAGGCAGTCAGAAGGCCGGGGGTATCGGCGTACAGATGTTTTATGATGATGGGGTGACACCGGTGCCTTTCAACAGTAAAACGGCTTTTTCGGGCTACGAAACGACCACTGGCGGCAGTTACGTTATCCCCATGCAGGCTCGCTATGTGCGAACAGGCAAGGTCAGCGCCGGACCGGCAAATTCTGCCGTCGAATTTGTGATGGCCTACGAATAATTGCGCCGCAAGGGCTGTTCAATTTTCACTGAAAGAACATTCCTTCAGTCCTGTTCTCTGTCTTTAGGTTTCCCTTGAAAAAACAGCGCCGTTACGCTCTTATCACTGTTCTAATAACAATGAGGATAGCGTAATGAAGTTAAAGACAGGGGTCACTGCACTGATACTGGCGACAGTACTGACGGGTTGCGTTGCACCCGCGCACAAATCCACGACTGCGGAGCAAACCTGTAAAGCGGACAACCAGATGCAGCAAACCACGCTCTATTTCGGTTTGAATCGCCCGGCAGGCAAAGAGATAACCGGAGCCGAGTGGCAGCAATTCGTTGATGGTGATGTGACGCCGCGTTTCCGCGATGGTCTGACGGTATTTGATGCCCGTGGGCAATGGTTGGGGAATGACGGCAAAGTGGCTCGCGAAGCAAGCAAAGCGCTGATGCTGATCCACGCCAAAGACGCGACCAGTGAAACCAATATTGAGACACTGCGCAGTATCTACAAAACTCGTTTCGCTCAGGAATCGGTGATGCGCGTTGACCAGCCGGTCTGCGTGCAGTTCTGATAAAAAACGGCGGGTGATTAGCCCGCCGTCAATCTTAGAGGACCACGCCTGCGAAGGCGGCAGAGAGCAGACTCACCAGCGTTGCGCCATACACGAGGCGCAGGCCAAAGCGTGAAACCACATTTCCTTGCTTCTCATTCAGTCCCTTAATAGCTCCCGCTACAATGCCGATAGAGGCGAAGTTGGCGAATGAGACCAGGAAGACCGACAGAATCCCCAGGCCGCGCGGTGTCATCTGTGCGGCAATTTTCTGCAACTCGATCATCGCGACAAATTCATTAGCGACCAGCTTGGTCGCCATGATGCTGCCCGCGTTGAGTGCGTCACTCAGCGGAATACCGATAAGCCAGGCCAGCGGGTAGAAAACATAGCCCAGAATCTGTTGGAAGCTGATGCCGAACAGGGAAGAGAAGAGGGCGTTGACGGCGCTAATCAGCGCGATAAAGCCAATCAACATTGCCAGAATAATCATCGCGACTTTGAAGCCTGCCAGAATGTACTCGCCCAGCATCTCAAAGAAACTCTGCGACTCGTGCAGTTTCTCGAGCTTCACCTCCGCTTCGGCGTCGGCTCGCGTCGGGTTAATAATGGTCAGGATAATAAAGGTACTGAACATATTCAGCACAAGGGCCGCGACCACATACTTTGCATCCAGCATAGTCATATACGCGCCGACGATAGAGAGCGACACCGTGGACATAGCCGTGGCTGCCATGGTGAACAGACGGCGGGAAGAGAGGTCACCCAGGATACCTTTATAGGCAATAAAGTTTTCCGACTGGCCGAGGATCAGCGAGCTGACAGCGTTGAAAGACTCCAGTTTGCCCATGCCGTTCAGTTTTGACAGCAGGGTACCAATCACGCGGATGAACACCGGCAGAATACGCCAGTGCTGTAAAATGCCGATCAGTGCAGAAATAAAAACAATCGGGCAGAGCACGCCGAGGAAAATAAAGGCCAGCCCTTTTTCACCCATTCCACCAAATACAAAGTTGGTGCCTTCAGCCGCATATTTCAGCAGAACTTCGAAGAATCCAGAGACATATTTGATGAGGGTCAGGCCGCTTTCTGCATGCAGGAAGAACCAGGCTAGCGCCAGTTCAATCACCACCAGTTGCAGAATAAAGCGGAAACGGAGCGTGCGGCGGTCGAAACTCACCAGCCAGGCCAGCGCAAGGATCACCACCAGCGCCAGCAGAAAATGTAAAAAGTTAATCATATCGAGGACATTTGCAGGTAAATGGGCGCTTATTTAGCCATAGTGCCGAAAAGCAGTAAACAGAAAGTTAAAGTTTTGTAAGCTTAAAATTTTCCATATTTCAACCACTTCTGCATAAGGCCTGAGATGGCGATCGTTAGTCTGCTAGCCATTTACATCCGGTTATCATTCTGTTCATTTTTCGCTTGAGTTTCGGCAGTTCGTAATGATAATCACTATCAAAGAAATTTACTTTTCTTTTCAGCAATTGACCTTATATGACGCAGGGGCGTTCTCATGTTTGTGCCATTTCTCATTATGCTACGTGAAGGCCTCGAAGCGGCGCTGATCGTTAGCCTGATTGCCAGTTATCTGAAACGAACCCAGCGTGGACGCTGGATAGGCGTGATGTGGATTGGCGTGCTTCTGGCGGCTGCTCTTTGTCTGACGCTCGGTATCATCATTAACGAAACCACCGGTGAGTTTCCGCAAAAAGAGCAGGAACTGTTTGAAGGTGTTGTTGCCGTGATTGCGGTGGTGATCCTCACCTGGATGGTGTTCTGGATGCGCAAGGTGTCACGTAACGTCAAAGTGCAACTGGAGCAGGCGGTGGATAGCGCGCTGGCGCGCAGTAACAACCACGGCTGGGCGCTGATTTTGATGGTCTTCTTTGCGGTTGCACGCGAGGGTCTGGAATCGGTGTTCTTCCTGCTGGCGGCTTTTCAACAGGATGTGGGCATCTGGCCGCCAATTGGGGCCATGCTGGGCCTTGCCACGGCAGTGGTGCTGGGTTTCCTGCTTTACTGGGGCGGTATTCGGCTTAACCTGGGCGCGTTCTTCAAATGGACCAGCCTGTTCATTTTGCTGGTGGCGGCAGGTCTGGCGGCGGGGGCCATCCGTGCTTTCCATGAGGCCGGGCTATGGAACCACTTCCAGGATGTCGCTTTTGATCTGAGTAATATTCTGACGACGCACTCCTTAACCGGCACGCTGCTTGAAGGCATCTTCGGTTACCAGGAGACGCCAACCGTCAGCGAAGTATTCGTCTGGTTACTCTATCTCATCCCTGCACTGGTGCTGTTTGTAATGCCACCGCGTGCGGGCGTGCAACCGTCCAGTGCATCGCGCTAAATATCTGGACCGGGTTTAATGTAGTTACAACATACTTATTAAGGGAAGGGACATGGCAATTCATTTTCGTCGTAGTGCGTTACAGGTTGGTGTCGCAGCGTTAATCGCTTGCGCGTTTGGTGCCGAAGCGGCCGATATTCCGCAGGTAAAAGTTACCGTGACGGACAAACAGTGTGAACCCATGAACCTGACGGTCAACTCGGGTAAAACGCAGTTCATCATCCTGAACCACAGCCAGAAAGCACTGGAGTGGGAGATCCTTAAAGGGGTGATGGTGGTGGAAGAACGTGAAAACATCGCGCCGGGCTTTAGCCAGAAGCTGACGGCAAACCTGCAGCCGGGCGAATATGAGATGACCTGTGGTCTGTTGACCAACCCGAAAGGCAAGCTGGTAGTAAAAGGTGCGGCAACGGCGGATGCGGCGAAGAGCGAAGCCCTGCTGAGCCTCGGCGGTGCGATTACTGAATATAAAACTTACGTCACCACCGAAACCGCTGCGCTGGTCACCGGTACCAAAGCCTTTACCGATGCGGTAAAAGCGGGCGATATCGAAAAAGCCAAATCCCTGTACGCGTCCACTCGCCAGCATTACGAGCGCATCGAACCGATTGCGGAACTGTTCTCCGACCTTGATGGCAGCATTGATGCCCGTGAAGATGATTATGAGCAGAAAGCGGCCGATCCTAAATTCACCGGTTTCCACCGTCTGGAGAAAGCGCTGTTTGGCGATAACTCAGTAAAAGGCATGGATACTTATGCTGACCAGCTTTACACCGACGTGCAGGATCTGCAAAAGCGAATCAGTGAACTGGCCTTCCCGCCGTCAAAAGTGGTGGGTGGGGCAGCCGGTCTGATTGAGGAAGTGGCAGCGACCAAAATCAGCGGTGAAGAAGATCGTTACAGCCATACTGACCTGTGGGACTTCCAGGCAAACGTGGATGGCGCCCAGAAAATTGTCGACCTGCTGCGTCCGCAGTTGCAGAAAAACAACGCCGAGCTGCTGGCCAAAGTGGATGCCAACTTCAAGAAAGTGGACACCATTCTGACGAAGTACCGCACCAAAGATGGCTATGAAACTTACGACAAGCTGACCGATACGGATCGTAACGCGCTCAAAGGGCCAATTACTACGCTGGCTGAAGATCTGGCGCAACTGCGTGGTGTGCTGGGTCTGGACTAAGCATCATGAATGATAAAAAAGAAAATGATGTCGTTGGAGAACCTTCACGGCGTCGTTTATTAAAAAGTATGGGCGCGCTGGGAGGCGCGCTTGCCCTTGCCGGAGGATGTCCGGTGGCGCACGCGGCCAAACCGCAAAGTGCGCCAGGCACGCTTTCCCCCGATGCACGCATGGAAAAACAGCCGTTTTACGGTGTGCATCAGGCAGGGATTTTGACGCCTCAACAGGCGTCGATGATGCTGGTTGCTTTTGATGTGCTGGCGGCAGACAAGACGGATTTAGAGCGCTTGTTTCGCCTGTTAACCCAACGTATTGCATTTCTGACGACGGGCGGTCCGGCTCCTGATACGCCGAACCCGCGTTTGCCTCCGATGGATTCCGGTATTCTAGGCCCCTTTATTGCGCCAGATAACCTGACTATTACGGTATCACTGGGTGCAACGCTCTTTGATGCGCGTTTTGGCCTGGCGGCACAGATGCCCAAAAAGCTGCAAAAAATGGTGCGCTTTCCGAATGACTCGCTGGATGCCGCGCTTTGCCATGGTGACTTGTTGCTGCAGATTTGTGCCAACACGCAGGATACGGTCATCCATGCGCTGCGTGACCTTATCAAGCACACGCCGGATCTGCTCAGCGTGCGCTGGAAAAGGGAAGGGTTTATCTCTGACCATGCCGCGCGCAGTAAAGGCAAGGAGACGCCGGTCAACTTGCTGGGCTTTAAAGATGGCACGGCCAACCCGGATAGCAGTAACAGCACATTAATGGACAACGTAGTATGGGTGACAGCGGAGCAGGGCGAGCCGGCATGGGCCGTGGGCGGCAGTTATCAGGCCGTGCGTATTATCCAGTTCCACGTCGAGTTCTGGGATCGCACACCATTAAAAGAGCAGCAGACCATTTTTGGTCGCGATAAGCATTCGGGCGCGCCGTTGGGCGGTAAGAACGAACATGACGTGCCTGATTATGCCAGCGATCCGGATGGGGACGTGATTGCCCTGGACAGCCATATTCGTCTGGCCAACCCACGTACCGCAGAAACTGAGTCCAGCCTGATGATGCGTCGTGGCTACAGTTATTCCCTGGGCGTGACCAACTCGGGCCAGCTCGATATGGGACTGTTGTTTGTCTGCTATCAGCACGACCTGGAGAAAGGGTTTCTTACCGTCCAGCAGCGCCTCAACGGCGAAGCGCTGGAGGAGTACATCAAGCCGATTGGCGGGGGGTATTTCTTCGTGTTACCGGGTGTGAAAGACGCTACGCAGTATATTGGGCAAGGATTACTTCAGGCCTGAAACCTCTCCTGCCCGAATCCGGGCAGGATATTCTCTTATCTGTTGCATCCGTTCACACTTTTTCTGCCATCAAACCATCAATTTTTCGTATGAGAAAGTATCTGTTATTTTTCTGTAATATTCATAGCAGACACTCTTAAGCATCACGGTAACGTTAAATTTCGTTATGTTTAAGTAAAAATAATGTTGCATTTTTGGTGCCTTCTGGTGTACTTAAACAATAGCGGTAGTTCCCGGCAGTGAGTGAAAGCCTTCACTATGGAGATCGCGAATGGTCAGGTCCTACATTGGACATAACGACAAAAATTCTCGTAAGACCCGGCTCGGAGAAGACAACTCCGGCAGCGACCTCCTCGCCCCAAATTTTCCTTCAACTGTAACACCCCCTCTTTCCACCGACATGACAGACGATGATGGCTGTCGTGCTGCAATGTCGATTTCAAAGGCAAGCCAAGGCTTAAAAGGAAGCCAACCCTCAGACGTTCGTGCGCATAATCGCGTCAGTACCGACGCGTGTGATGTAAACCAACAACTCAAGGTGCTATCCATGGGAAGACAAAAAGCAGTGATCAAAGTTCGTCGTGAAGCAAAACGTGTGCTGAGACGGGATTCACGCAGCCATAAACAGCGTGAAGAAGAATCGATCAACTCGCTTGTGCAGATGAGTGGCGTAGAAGCAATTGGCATGGCGCGGGACAGCCGTGATAATTCCCCAATTGCTGCGCGGAACGAGGCTCAGGCGCACTACCTGAATGCTATTGAGACCAAGCAACTGATATTCGCAACCGGTGAAGCAGGTTGCGGTAAAACATGGATCAGCGCAGCGAAAGCGGCGGAAGCCCTGATTCATAAGGATGTGGACAGGATTATTGTGACCCGACCGGTCCTGCAAGCCGACGAAGATCTCGGCTTCTTACCCGGTGATATTTCGGAGAAGTTCGCGCCTTATTTCCGACCCGTTTACGACATCCTCGTTAAACGCTTGGGCGCGTCCTTTATGCAATACTGCCTGCGACCAGAGATTGGTAAGGTGGAAATCGCGCCGTTCGCCTATATGCGTGGACGTACCTTTGAAAATGCGGTCGTCATTCTTGACGAGGCTCAGAACGTGACCGCTGCGCAAATGAAGATGTTTTTGACGCGCCTCGGGGAGAACGTGACGGTCATCGTCAACGGTGACATTACCCAGTGCGACTTGCCCGCCAGCGTAAAATCTGGCCTGAGCGATGCGCTGGCACGTTTTGAGGAAGATGAGATGGTAGGGGTGGTGCGTTTCACCAAAGACGACTGCGTCCGCTCCGCACTCTGCCAGAGAACGCTTAAAGCGTACGACTAATCGACTTGCCACAATCCATTTGATAAAGCCCGGGAAACCGGGCTTTATTTTTTGTGGTAATGCTCAGTGACTAGTCCTGATATAGATTGACAGTTTTCTGTCTGTCCAACGGGCTGACGCCCGTTGTCGAACCCCGGTCGGGGATTCTCATCCCCCCAGTGAAATGCTACATGCGAAAAAAAAGCCCGCATTTTCATGCGAGCTCTTCTTAAAATGATGGCGGTGAGGGGGGGATTCGAACCCCCGATACGTTGCCGTATACACACTTTCCAGGCGTGCTCCTTCAGCCACTCGGACACCTCACCACATTTTTTACCGTCACCCCACTGGGGGGCAACGGGGCGCTACTATAGGGAGTTGCATGAAAACGGTCAAGCATATTTTGGGGAATGATGATTGTTCGCTTAAGCCGTGAGCAATACGGACTCTATAAAGGAAAGAAACCGTGGGTCTTGCGAATAATGCGGCATACGACAGACGAAAAAAAAGCCCGCATTTTCATGCGAGCTCTTCTTAAAATGTGGCGGTGAGAGAGGGGTTCGAACCCTCGATACGTTGCCGTATACACACTTTCCAGGCGTGCTCCTTCAGCCACTCGGACACCTCACCGTTTTGTCGTTCCTGTGTTACCGGAACGGGCGCTAATGTAGGGAAATCCGCTACTTCCGTCAATCATCTTTTTTAAATAATCAGCGCGTTTAGACAAACTTCAAACAACATGCTTCATAAACGTTCTGAAATTGATTTTTTTCTCGGCAGTGCGGTTTTTTCACGGTGTTATCAAGGATATTTGCTATGTTGTGGTGCGTGCTGATGACCTTATTACATCGACGAGCAAAGAATAAAAGCATGGGATACAACAGAGCATAACGGGAGCAGAGATGGAGATTATCTTTTACCACCCCTCATTTGACAGTGATTACTGGATACGTGAACTGGGTGAAGCGATACCAGGTGCAAACGTGCGTGCCTGGGGCCCCGGTGATGATGCACCGGCTGATTACGCGCTGGTGTGGCATCCTCCCGTTGAAATGCTACGTGGACGCGAGCTTAAAGGGGTCTTCAGCCTCGGAGCCGGTGTGGATGCCATTTTGACGAAGCTGAAAGCGCACCCTGAGATGTTATCTGACCAGATCCCGCTATTTCGTCTTGAGGATACGGGGATGGGGCTGCAAATGCGGGAATATGCCGTAAGCCAGGTCTTACACTGGTTCCGCCGTTTTGATGACTATCAGGCGTTGAAACAGCAGGCAAAATGGCAGGAGCTTGAAGAGTATCACCGCGACGATTTCACTGTCGGCATTCTGGGGGCCGGAGTACTGGGTCTGCAGGTTGCTGAGAGTCTGCGTGAATGGGGATTCCCGTTGCGTTGCTGGAGTCGCTCCCGGAAAACTGTCCCCGGCGTAACCAGCTTTGCGGGAAGTGAAGAGATGGGGGATTTTCTGCGCGACACGCGGGTATTGATCAATCTGCTTCCCAATACACCTGAGACGGTAGGTATCATCAACCGGTCTTTGCTGAACCAGCTTGCGGACAATAGCTATGTTATGAACATCGCGCGCGGGGCACATGTGGTCGAACAGGATCTACTGCAAGCGCTGGATAACGGCAAAGTCAAAGCCGCGATGCTGGATGTGTTCCAGCAGGAACCTCTACCAGCAGACAACTCGCTTTGGGCACATCCGCATGTGGCGATCACCCCACATGTGGCAGCCGTAACACGTCCGGCCGAAGCCATTGCCTATATTGCCAAAACGATTGGACAAGTGGAACGGGGGGAAAAGGCGAATGGGCGGGTCGACAGAACGCGGGGCTATTGATCACGCCTGAAGGTTCACAGGGTTTTCATTAAAAATGGCGACGATAACTGCTATCCTTGCGGAAACAACTACAGGAGAGTTTCATGTATCCCGTTGACCTGCATATGCATACCGTCGCCAGCACCCACGCCTATAGCACCCTCCAGGACTATATTTCTGAAGCAAAGCGCAAAGGGATTAAGCTTTTTGCGATAACCGATCACGGCCCGGACATGGCCGATGCGCCGCATTATTGGCATTTCGTCAATATGCGCATCTGGCCACGTCTGGTGGACGGTGTTGGCATTTTGCGTGGTATTGAAGCCAATATTAAAAATACCGAAGGCGAAATTGATTGCAGTGGGCCGATGTTACCGTCGCTTGATCTGATTATCGCTGGTTTCCATGAGCCTGTGTTTGCCCCGCAGGATGAAGCGACCAACACCCAGGCAATGATTGCCACCATGGCTGGTGGTATTGCGCACATTATCAGCCATCCGGGCAATCCTAAGTACCCGGTTGATATTAAAGCGATTGCTGAAGCTGCAGCCAAATACAACGTGGCGCTGGAGATCAACAACTCCTCTTTCCTTCATTCGCGCAAAGGGAGTGAAGCCAACTGCCGTGCTATTGCTGCTGCCGTGCGTGATGCCGGGGGCTGGGTGGCGCTGGGTTCGGATTCTCACACTGCCTTTACACTGGGTGATTTTGCGGAGTGCCGTAAGGTGCTCGACGATGTCAATTTCCCCGAAGATCGCATTCTGAACGTATCACCGCGTCGATTACTTTCTTTCCTTGAATCTCGCGGCATGGAGCCGATCAGCGAATTCGCCGAACTTTAATCTGTTATTTACTGGAACCTTGCATGAACGAATTTTCCATCCTCTGCCGCGTACTTGGCTCGCTTTTTTACCGTCAGCCTCAGGACCCGCTTCTGGTCCCGCTCTACACGTTGATCCGCGAAGGTAAACTGGCTGATAACTGGCCGCTTGAGCAGGATGAACTGCTGACCCGCCTGCAAAAAAACTGTGACGCCCAGACGCTGGCCGCAGATTACAACGCGCTGTTTGTGGGCGATGAGTGCCGCGTATCACCTTACCGCAGCGCGTGGGTGGAAGGGGGGACCGAAACCGAAGTCCATGCTTTCCTCGCTTCGCGTGGGATGCCGTTAACACAATCACCGGCAGATCACTTTGGCACATTGTTGCTCGCTGCGTCATGGCTGGAAGATCAGTCAGCGGAAGATGAAAGTGAAGCGCTGGAAACGCTATTCTCAGATTATCTGCTGCCGTGGTGCGGCACCTTCCTGGGCAAAGTGGAAGCCCATGCCACGACGCCATTCTGGCGCACTCTGGCACTGCTCACCCGTGAAGCACTCTCCGCCATGTGGGATGAATTGCAGGAAACAGAAGAAGAGTAAAATGTGATGTAAATCACAATGAGAATGTAACGATGGTAATTGTGTTGCATTTATTGTGGTACAAGTCACACCTGACGGCGGCGCATCTGGTAAGATGCGCAGCATGAACGTACTTATCTCAATCGCATTAACAACAGGTCTGCTCTCCGGTCTTTGGGGCTGGGTTGCTGTCTCTCTCGGACTGATTAGCTGGGCGGGTTTTCTCGGTTGTACAGCCTATTTTGCCTGCCCGCAGGGTGGCGTAAAGGGCCTGCTTATCTCTCTGTGCACGCTGCTAAGCGGTGCGGCCTGGGCCCAGGTGATCATTCACGGTAGTGCACTGGCGCCACATCTGGAAATTTTCGGCTACATTGTTACCGGACTGGTGGCATTTTTGATGTGCGTGCAGGCAAAAAGTCTGCTGCTGTCGTTTGTGCCGGGTACTTTTATTGGGGCATGTGCGACATTTGCCGGACAAGGTGACTGGCGCCTGGTGGTTCCGTCACTGGTGGTCGGATTGCTGTTTGGCTTTGCCATGAAAAATAGTGGCCTGTGGCTGGCTTCACGTCGGACGGCATTGCTGGCAGAACAACAAAAAAAAGCGTGACGGCGTAAGCCGACACGCTTTTTTCTATCCAGTGCCATCAGGATTCCGGCGGCACGGTCATTTCGCGGTATTTCACTAACACTTCATTTTTGGTTTCTGCTTTATTCTGCAGATCCCACAATCCGCGATCGATACCGTCGTTGATAAGCAGAATGACGCCGGTTTCGATAGCTGACATCAGACAGAGCATAACCGGTTCATTGGCCGTATAACCCACTTCACCTTCAAGCAGACGCTGGAAGTCGACAAAGCGGAATACCCCGGCCTGCACTTCATACGACAGGATCGTTTTGCTGGTGTTGACCGAAGAGAGAATTTCCCCGGTACTCACATTGACCACACGCAGGTTGACGGCGATCTGGTCGAGTTGATACTGCGTATCGGCCCCGATACCAAAGTAACGTGCCCCGGCTCCGCCTGATTTCACATTGCTTTCATAGCCAATGATTGAACCTTCCACCATCACGTTTGCCGCCGTCAGAGACTGTAGCGGGAAGCGGTTGTTGACGGCGACGGTACCGTTTTCTTGCGCAGCACGAATGATCTTGCGCTCATTAAGCAGGTTTTGCAGTCCCTGACGTTCCAGAGGGACGAACCAGCGTGAATCTTTGAGCGCTGTAACCAGCATGGCTGTCGCACTTTGCGGTACGGCGGTCGAGAAGTTACTGGCCGGATACGGTTTAAACTGCCCGGTTTCATCCTGAATGTTATATACCGACACAAAAATCTTGCCAGTAGGTAACGGCAGATGGGTTAAATCCTGATAACTCTGAGCCCGAGGTAATAAAGTAGGTTTAGCGGCCTGTTTCGGCGGCGCAGTTAAGCATCCGCTTAATAAACATACGGCCAAAATAAGTAATAAGCGCTGCATGATTATTGTCCTGTAATGGCGATGCCTTAAAAATTGGTTGAACCGGATTGCAAACCCGAAACCTGAATGGTTGAGGTTTTGCCTGTTTTTCTGTCGGTCACATTTAATTGCAGTTGCCCATCCTGGTTGGCAATATCAACGATATAATCGTTGGTGACCATTCGGCCCGGTTTACCCGTATTAATATTAGTTAATAACCCACCCAAAATTTGTGACTGTATTGACTGAGTGAAATTATCTAACGCGGATGTAGATTGTATTCCCAGGTCGTTTTTATAACTTGGGTCTTTATATGAGTTTTGTGCCTGGGCGCTGTTTAATAAAAATGCACCGTTATTAGGGTTGCCACCAAAGTTAGGATTACGGAACTGGAAGGTCATATTACCGGCCCAGCTTAGTGGTGCGATTAGCATTAACAAAGTTACGGCAGATGCGATACGCATGTTTGCCTCCGGGAATAGTTATCGTGCTTTAGAACTCGTCTTTCGCCAAATCACCCGTACTGAGCAGAGCCTGGTTTATTTGAAGATTGTCGAGTGCTTCCTGTGTCTGTGCTAACGCGAGATCAACGTTTTTATCGAAATCGCGTTTAGTGGGGAATAGAAAAGTTTGGTAAACGACATTCTGATTAACTGCAATCGTTATCCAACTTCCCCAGCGAGCACTAGGTCGTTCATTAATGGTCAAATTCCCTGTCCAGGTACTTTCCCATTTATCACTAAATGCACGATAAAAATCGTGACCGATTGAAGAGACGGTATGATCGGTTAATAATCCGGGGATCTCCACTTCGACGGCATGCAGATTCCCGGCGGCAAAGTAGAAACTCGCAGCCGCAAGATAATTCAGATAGCGTTTCATGGCGTTATCGCCTGAGGTTATCGTTAGCCCAGGAGACGGCCTGAGTACGGTTTTTAACAGCTATCTTTTTGAAAAGATTATAAAGATGCGTTTTTACCGTATTTTCGCTGATGAATAGTGAACGGGCGATTTCAATATTCGATGCGCCAATCCGCAACTTATTTAAAATCTCTTTTTCCCGATGCGTCAGCAACGCTGATTCAGAGCTGTTGTAACGATAATTACCCGAGTGGGTAATTAAATAGCTGGCCAGTTTTTGCGAAAAGTAACATTCACCACGTTGGATCCCCTGCAATCCTTCTACCATGCAGGTTTCATCTTCCGAGACATAAAATACACCATTGATATGAGGCCAGTTTTCAATCTCACGGAAGGGATATTCATCTGGCGTGTTCATTAACAATAGTTTTAGATCATTGTTTCTACGGGATAAAATATCCTGCCAGTAGTGAATCATCTTTTTGTCTGCTTCCATCATGTCAAACAAAACGACGCTGCCACTGGAGATATCTTCCAGAGAACGTTGAATGTTATGTAGTTTTCCTGTCAATGACAAAGAGTGCTTGAGATGCTGCAACAGAGCTGTTGCCTGCAAAGAAGGTTTAGTTATTAACAATAATGCCTGATTATTCATACTCTGGACTTCACTAAACATGATGAAACCCCGCTTTAATTACATCTATCGCTTTCCCTCTGAAAATAAAGGGAAACCAGAAGTACTGACAGATGTTGTTTTGCTGTGTGTAGTAATAAAAGCTCAGCCCACTAAGGGGGAAATAATAAAAATACATGAGTGCTGCTAATTTCAATCTAGTCTCAGGCAATCTTAAATCAAGTGTTAAACATGTAAGCGAATGTAAAAATCAATATTAATTTATGACATCTGTATTTTGAAAAGGTTTTTTATTCATACGTAAGTTGTACATAGAGAAGAGAGTGCATACATTTTAAAAATCATACAAAAATACATAACTTGTTGTCATGTATGGTTTTTGTTTTTTCTCTAAAGATGTATTTTTTATGCGTTATAGAAAATATCCTGTAGCGAACTGTCGTCCAAATTTCGTTTAGAAAATGGGAGGATGTGACCAACTGTCAACGAGAAATTGCAAACTTGCTCTCATATCTTGCTCGCAGATAACCCTGGGTGCAGCTGTGTTCTTGAGGGGGTGTGTCATTTTGTGAAGATGAAAAATGCTTCTTTATATTGTTTTTTTAAACTCTTTTCGAGTAATACTTTGGTGTGAATATTATTTTTTAAAATACAACTGGCGGATTAGATATTTAAATTGCTTGCCTGACCATACTGATTTTCGTAACGCAGCGTTAACAAATTTTTCAGATGTTAATGCAACGAAACAAATTAAGTAAATAAGTTCTCTCGACAAATCAAAAACCAGGTCCAGGGTGACAACATGAAAAACAAGCTGTTATTTATGGTGTTAGCAATGCTGGGTGCGCCTGGATTTACAGCCGCAGCAAGTTATGATTTAGCCAGTTCTGAATATAACCTGGCGGTAAATGAGTTAAGCGCAGCCTCATACAATAAGGCCGCCATTATCGGTCAAACCGGAACTAATAATAACGCTCTAATTAACCAGGAAGGTTCAAAGTTATTGTCGGCAATTTCCCAGGATGGGGGAAGAAATTCCGCAAGAATAGACCAGTCAGGTTCTTATAACCTTGCCTATATCGATCAGACGGGTAACTCCAACGATGCGAGTATTACGCAAGGGGCTTATGGCAATACCGCGATGATTATCCAAAAAGGCTCGGGTAACAGAGCGAGTATTGAGCAGTATGGTACGCAAAAAACAGCAGTTGTAGTGCAGAGACAGTCGCAAATGTCGATTCGCGTTATTCAACGCTGACGCTGAGTGACGTTAAATTCAATCCGATGGGGGTTTTACCATGAAACTTTTCAAAGTGGCAGTTGTAGCAGCTCTCGTAGTTTCAGCCAGTGCTTTCGCAGGCGTTGTTCCTCAATATGGTCATGGCCATGGTGGCAGCGGTCCGAACTCAGAATTGAGTATTTACCAGACCGGTAGCGGCAACTCTGCACTGGCGCTGCAATCTGATGCACGCAATTCAGAAACCACTATTCGCCAGCATGGTTCCAGCAACGGTGCTGATGTTGGTCAGGGTTCTGATAACAGCGAAATCTCTCTGTCACAAAATGGCTCCCGTAACAGCGCAACCATCGATCAGTGGAACAGTCGTAACTCTGAGATCACTGTTAGCCAGTTTGGTAGCCATAACGGTGCTCTGGTTAATCAGACAGCGTCTGATTCCAGCGTCCTCGTTCATCAGGTTGGTTTTGGCAACAACGCGACGGCTAATCAGTACTAGCCAACAGCATGTTCGGAGAAACAGGGCCCAGGCCCTGTTTCTTTTTGGGAGGTTCTATGCACACCTTAATATTGCTTGCTGCACTTTCCAGCCAGATAACGTTCGATACTGCCCAACAGGGAGAGATGTACACGATCACACCACGGGTCGTGCTTAGTGAAAATTGCGTCTGCCAGGTACAAATTTTGGCGACACGTGAAGGGGAGGGGGGACAAAGCAGGACGCAGCAACGTAAAACCATCGAATTCACGGCAAATCAACCCACTTCCTTGATGCGCTTGAGCATGAACATTTCTCCTCAGGATAACGTCAATATCACGGTCACTGTTACTGATGGACACTCATTACATTTGTCTCAGCAGTGGTCACCGCAAAACAGAACCTAAGTCATTCATTTAATGAATGAATAAAGACCAAAATAGCGTGGTTAATTTTGTGTTAAAATTGTTTAAATGATGTATACATAAAGCTGACGCTCTGCACTTCTCAGAGGTCGGGACGGTGCTATTTGCACTGCCTGCATAACAACATATTCCTGGGGTCAATATGTCAGCTTCGCGAAAGCTTTTTATCTCCTGTTTATTGCTCCTGGCAGGTTCAGCCAGCAGTGTTGCCGGGGCGGCAACAGGGGGCATTATCCATTTCGAAGGAATGATTGTTGAGTCACCTTGTGATGTGAACGTCGACTCACACAATGTAATGATGGCGTGTGACAGAGAAGGACAAGTCAAAACACGAACGATTGCGTTGAGCAAATTGTCGCAGGAACCGCAAGGCGTGCAGAACGTTGCGACCATGAAAATAAATTATATGAATCCCGCACGGACGCTCGCCATTATCGATATCGTTTACAATTAGAGACATGTTTCCCGGTGTGCTCATCCGGGCACACCGTCTCTTTTTTCATACTTCTGCCCACTGCCTGCGATACACTGTAAAAAGATATGTTTGCTCAGAGGTACCGCTATGCAACCACGATTGCAGGTTATGCAGGGTGATATCACCACCCTGAAGGTTGATGTCATTGTAAATGCAGCCAATGCATCGTTACTCGGTGGCGGAGGCGTTGACGGTGCCATCCACCGTGCGGCGGGACCGGCATTGCTTGAAGCCTGTAAAAAAGTCCGTCAACAGGAAGGGGAGTGTTCACCGGGCCAGGCAGTGATCACCACCGCGGGAAATTTGCCGATAAAAGCCGTGATCCACACCGTCGGTCCGGTATGGCGTGGCGGAGACGAAAACGAAGCGCGGGTGCTGGAAGATGCTTATCGTAATAGCCTTAAACTGGCAGAGGCCAACGGCTATGAAACCATTGCGTTTCCGGCTATCAGCACCGGGGTTTACGGTTATCCGAAACCTGCCGCGGCGGAAATTGCGGTGAACAGTGTTTGGGGTTACCTGGCAACGCACTCGCATATCAAACATGCTATTTTCGTCTGTTTTGATGAAGAAAATACGGCACTCTATCAACGTCTGCTGACGCAACATGGTTTTCTGCCCGCACCCTGATTTATCGTGAACGCTAATGTGCGATGTTCTGCAGCAGATTGATGTTTCAGATTCTGTTACCAACCTAACGGCGTAAGGGCGGATATACTGTGCTTTTATGAGACAAAAAACCGCACACCTTCAAAATCCCCTTCCTGATGAGAGGCCGTCTGTCCAGCCTGATACCCGACTGGGGCGCGCCGTTGTGCCACTTTGCGCCTCCCATGAAAATCTTTGTGGGCTGGTGGCGCTTGATGACAGTATGGATGCCTTTGTTGCCCGTCATCGGCTGGCGGAAATGGCCCAATGCACGCTGGATGTGCAGTATTACATCTGGGATGACGATATGTCCGGGCGTCTGCTGTTTCTGGCCTTGCTGGCGGCGGCAGACAGAGGCGTACAGGTGCGTATCCTGCTCGATGACAACAACACCTCGGGTATGGATGATGCGTTACGCCAGCTTGAAGCGCATCCCCGCATTGAGGTTCGTCTCTTTAATCCTTTCTCATTTCGCACACTGAGGGCGCTCGGTTACCTAACTGACTTTGCCCGACTCAACCGACGGATGCACAACAAGAGTTTTACGGCAGACGGCGTGGTCACCATTGTGGGTGGACGCAACATTGGTGATGCCTATTTTGGGGCGGGCGAAGAGCCGCTCTTTACGGATTTAGACGTGATGGCAATAGGCCCGGTAGTTGCCGATGTAAGCCAGGATTTTGAGCGCTACTGGCGATCGGCCTGCGTCTCACCGTTGCACCGCGTACTTGATATTGAGAAAGAAGATATCGCCGGGACGGATCCAGATGCCAGACTCGTGGTATCAGGATCCCAGGGCGGCACGCTATCTCAGTACGCTTGAGAAAACGCAGTTTGCCAGTCAGCTCGAACGAGGGGATTTGCCCCTGATTTGGGCGAAGACCCGTCTGGTCAGTGACGATCCCAAAAAAGGGCAAGGGAAAGCGCACCAACGCACCTTACTGCCTCAGCGACTGCTCAACGTGATGGGCAAACCCGAACGACAAATTGACATTATTTCCGCCTATTTCGTACCCGGGCGTGCAGGTGTAGCTCTGTTGTTGCAATTGGCCAGAAAATGTGTTCGGGTTGCTGTACTGACCAACTCGCTGGCGGCGAATGATGTGAGTGTGGTGCATGCTGGCTATGCTCGCTGGCGCAAAAAGCTGCTGCGTCATGGCATCGAACTCTATGAACTGAAACCCACTCGAGAGGGAATTCATCCGCTTCATGACCGCGGCTTAACCGGGAATTCGGGGTCAAGTTTGCATGCTAAAACTTTCAGCATAGATGGCGAGAAAGTGTTTATTGGCTCGTTTAACTTTGACCCACGCTCAGCGATGCTGAATACCGAAATGGGATTTGTCATCGACAGTGAAACGCTTGCCCGGCAGATTCATCACCGCTTTATACGTAGTCAGCGCGCTACAGCCTGGCGGTTGAGGCTTGATCAGTGGGGCAGAATTAACTGGGTAGAGACGCGTGAAGGGAAAGAGGTGGTGTTAACCAAAGAGCCGCAAACCCGGTTCTGGCAGCGTTTTTTGGTCAAGCTGGCGTACTGGCTGCCCGTAGAGTGGCTGCTCTGAGTATCTACAGCTGCCACTCTACGGGTTATCGGGCGGTGACCTGAGAACTGTTTCCTTTATTCTGCGGTTTGCCGGAAAAGAGGAACTTCAGTACGGGTATACGCAAATGTGCTTCGTAAAGAATCAATGCGCAGCCGTTCACAAAGAGCAACCCTGTCAAAAAGCCAAGCAGGTTGGAATGAATTTGTGGCGTTATCCAGGCACCGAAGAACAGCGTTAGCGGATGGTGAACCAGATAGATAAACAGTGACGCATTAACAAAATAACTGACGCGTGAAGACTGGAAATTGAGTAACCGATATCCCAGCGAGAAGACTACATTGACCATCCAAACGCCCAGCAGCATTGTAATCACCGACTCTGTTTCATACATCCATGCATCACCACTGCCATAGTATTGGTTAAGCTGATAGGCGATAAACGCAATCAGCGAACCCACCATGCAGGCTGGCGAGGGTTTCAGGAACAGGGCTTTAAGTTGGGGGTTAATAAAGGCCAGCGCGCCAAGCATAAAGAAGGGGATGTAGAATAGTGATTGCATGACCGCGAAATTAAACAAGGCGTCGCGCAAAATATCCGGATACATGATGAAAATCAGTCGACGAATCGCCGCATACACCACGCCAAAGAGTAAAAACGCCACCGACAGCTTTGCCCAGCTAATGTCACTTAAAAGCTGCTCGGCATTATTTTTGATCTTGCGAAACAGCCACATGCTAAGGGTGGTGAGTACGACCAGTACCAGCAAAAACCACAGGTGAGAAACCAGCTCCCACACCAGGGTGTTGAATTTGTCATACGTTGACAAGGTGTGCCAGGTTTCAGTACGTGCATTAACATACTGCAGCATAATAAATTGTGGCAGCGTCAGCAGGGGTATTGCAGTCAGCATGGGTATGCCGACACGTTCGACACGCACCGTCCACCAGCGTTTAACCGGATAACGCAGATATAGCATATAAGAAAAGTAACCCGAGATAACAAAGAACACCTGCATACGAAACGCATGAATGGCGTCATTGAACAGCGTCAGCCACCAGGACGGATAGGCACTGTTCACGTGCCACATGTGACTGGAGTAGATGAGGGATATGTGAAACGGGATCCCCAGCAGCATTAGCCATGCGCGGATGGAATCAAGAAAATATTCACGCTGTACGGGTACGTTGCTCATATAACTCCATTGAATCTCAGACTTTTCGTCTTATCCATAAGACAAATAATGATTACATTCGAAAGTAACCCTACACTATGTCCCACAGACAGTCTCCAGGATAAGCACCTAAAACCATAACGGGTTAGTTTCAATTGCTTATTCACTGAGCCGGCATAGAGAACAAAGAGGGGATTCAGTTGTCGGATTGCTTGTATTTCCATTAAAATGGATCGGATCGATTTAAGCACACAAAGGGGGAAGTGCTTAGTTATTATGAAACCTAAATTACGAATGATGAAAATGCGTTGGTTGGGTGCCGCAGTTCTGTTGTCTCTTTATACGTCATCAGGCTGGGCTTTTTCTATTGACGATGTCGCAAAACAGGCTCAATCCTTAGCAGGCAAAGGGTATGAAGCACCCAAGAGCAACCTGCCTTCTGCATTCCGTGAGATGAAATACGCGGATTACCAGCAGATTCAGTTCAACCACGATAAGGCCTGGTGGAACAACACTAACACCCCGTTTAAGCTTGAATTTTATCATCAGGGCATGTACTTCGACACGCCAGTGACCCTCAACGAAGTGACCGCCACTGCTGTTCGTAAGATTAAGTACAATCCGGATTATTTCAATTTCGGCAATGTACAGCACGATAAAGACACGGTTAAAGACCTCGGTTATGCCGGTTTCAAAGTTCTCTACCCTATTAATAATAAAGATAAAAACGATGAAATCGTCAGCATGCTGGGTGCCAGCTACTTCCGTGTGATTGGTGCAGGTCAGGTTTACGGTCTTTCTGCCCGTGGCCTGGCTATTGATACAGCATTACCGTCCGGTGAAGAGTTTCCACACTTCAAAGAATTTTGGATCGAGCGTCCAAAACCGACCGATAAGCGTCTGACCATCTACGCATTGCTGGATTCGCCTCGCGCGGCGGGAGCTTACCGCTTTGTGATCATTCCGGGACGTGACACGGTTATTGATGTGCAGTCTAAAGTTTACCTGCGTGACAAAGTCGGCAAACTGGGTGTTGCACCACTGACCAGTATGTTCCTGTTCGGGCCTTCCCAGCCGTCACCGGCGACCAACTATCGTCCTGAATTGCATGATTCCAACGGGCTGTCGATGCATGCAGGTAACGGTGAATGGATTTGGCGTCCGCTGAATAACCCGAAACACCTGGCCGTCAGCAGCTATGCGATGGAAAATCCACAGGGCTTCGGTCTTCTCCAGCGCGGCCGTCAGTTTGCACGCTTTGAAGACATCGACGATCGCTACGATCTGCGTCCGAGCGCTTGGGTCACACCGAAAGGCGATTGGGGTAAAGGGAAAATTGAGTTGGTTGAAATTCCGACCAACGATGAAACCAACGATAACATCGTGGCCTACTGGACTCCGGATCAACTGCCGGATGCCGGTAAAGAAATGAACTTCAAATACACCATCACCTTCAGCCGTGACGAAGATAAACTGCACGCGCCTGATAACGCATGGGTTACGCAGACGCGTCGTTCAATGGGGGATGTGAAGCAGTCTAACCTGATCCGTCAGCCTGATGGCACCATCGCCTTTGTGGTTGATTTTACTGGCCAGGATATGAAACAACTGCCGCAGGACACCCCTATCAGCGCGCAGGCCAGCATTGGTGACAACGGTGAGATTGTTGAAAACAGTGTTCGCTATAACCCTGTGACGCAAGGCTGGCGCCTGATGCTGCGTGTGAAAGTGAAAGATCCGAAGAAAACCACGGATATGCGCGCTGCACTCGTTAATGCCGATCAGACCCTGAGTGAAACCTGGAGCTATCAGCTACCTGCCAATGAATAAGATAACTGAGTATATCGATGCGCTGCCGCTTCCGGAGACGGAAAAGGCAGCGTTGCCGACCGAGAGTATTGCTGCCGTGCACAACGCCCTGGACGGCGGTCGTTCAGAGTGGACGCGCGAAGACGATACGCCTCTGGGTTCGGTGAAAAAGCGTCTTGAACACAGTTGGCCGGATTCGCTTGCGGAAGGTCAGTTAATTAAAGATGACGAAGGACGCGATCAACTGCAGGCTATGCCGAAAGCTACGCGTTCATCCATGTTTCCTGATCCCTGGCGCACAAACCCCATTGGGCGTTTCTGGGATCGTCTGCGTGGGCGCGATGTTCAACCGCGCTATATGTCCCGGTTAACCAAAGATCAGCAGGCCAGTGAGCAAAAATGGCGTATGGTGGGTTCGATCCGCCGTTACATTTTGCTACTGCTGACACTGGCGCAAACCGTGGTCGCAACCTGGTACATGAAAACCATCCTCCCTTATCAGGGCTGGGCGCTGATTAATCCGGCGGATATGCTGGGGCAGAATATTTGGGTTTCCTTTATGCAGCTTCTGCCGTACGTGCTGCAAACGGGGATCCTAATCCTGTTCGCGATTCTGTTCTGTTGGGTTTCGGCAGGTTTCTGGACAGCATTGATGGGCTTCCTGCAACTACTGATTGGGCGAGATAAATACAGTATTTCGGCATCAACAGTAGGGGACGAGCCGCTCAATCCAGAGCACCGTACCGCACTTATCATGCCTATCTGTAACGAAGACGTTGATCGCGTATTTGCGGGCCTGCGTGCCACCTGGGAGTCCGTCAAAGCCACCGGTAACGGTGAGCATTTTGACGTCTACATCCTGAGTGACAGCTACAACCCGGACATCTGCGTTGCTGAGCAGAAAGCCTGGATGGAACTGATTGCGGAAGTGCAGGGCGAAGGGCAGATCTTCTATCGTCGCCGCCGTCGTCGCGTTAAGCGCAAAAGCGGTAACATCGATGACTTCTGCCGCCGCTGGGGCAACCAGTACAGCTACATGGTGGTGCTTGATGCTGACTCCGTAATGACCGGTGACTGTCTCTCCGGGCTGGTGCGTCTGATGGAAGCCAACCCGAATGCCGGTATCATCCAGTCCTCACCAAAAGCATCCGGTATGGATACGCTCTATGCGCGCTGCCAGCAGTTTGCGACGCGCGTGTACGGTCCGTTGTTTACCGCAGGTCTGCACTTCTGGCAGTTGGGTGAGTCGCACTACTGGGGTCATAACGCGATAATTCGTGTGAAACCTTTTATTGAGCACTGTGCGCTGGCACCGCTGCCGGGTGAAGGTTCATTCGCCGGTTCCATCCTCTCGCATGACTTTGTTGAAGCTGCTCTGATGCGTCGTGCTGGGTGGGGCGTGTGGATTGCCTATGACCTTCCGGGGTCATACGAAGAATTGCCGCCGAACCTGCTGGATGAACTGAAACGTGACCGTCGCTGGTGTCACGGTAACCTGATGAACTTCCGTCTGTTCCTGGTCAAAGGGATGCACCCGGTTCACCGTGCGGTCTTCCTGACAGGTGTCATGTCTTATCTGTCCGCGCCGCTGTGGTTTATGTTCCTGGTTCTCTCCACGGCATTGCAGGTGGTGCATGCGCTCACTGAGCCGCAATACTTCCTGCAACCGCGTCAGCTCTTCCCGGTCTGGCCGCAGTGGCGTCCTGAACTGGCGATTGCGCTGTTTGCGTCGACCATGGTGCTGCTGTTCCTGCCGAAGCTGCTGAGTATTATTCTGGTCTGGTGCAAAGGGCCAAAAGAGTACGGCGGATTCTTCCGCGTGACGGCCTCCCTGCTGCTGGAAGTGCTGTTCTCCGTCCTGCTGGCACCGGTTCGTATGCTCTTCCACACGGTGTTTGTGGTCAGCGCGTTCCTGGGCTGGGAAGTGGTCTGGAACTCGCCGCAGCGTGATGATGACTCCACCCCGTGGGGTGAAGCCTTTATGCGCCATGGTTCTCAACTGCTGTTGGGGCTGGTGTGGGCGGTGGGTATGGCCTGGCTGGACTTGCGTTTCCTGTTCTGGCTTGCGCCGATTGTCTTCTCGCTGATTCTGTCGCCATTCGTGTCGGTGATTTCCAGCCGCTCCACAGTGGGGATGCGCACCAAACGCTGGAAACTGTTCCTGATCCCGGAAGAGTATTCACCGCCGCAGGTGCTGGTGGATACCGAGAAGTATCTGGAGCTGAACCGCAGCCGTTCGCTGGACCAGGGCTTTATGCACGCGGTGTTCAACCCGTCGTTCAACGCCTTAGCCACAGCGATGGCTACTGCGCGTCACCGCAAAGGTCCAATCCTGGAAATCGCCCGTGACCGCCACGTTGAGCAGGCGCTGAATGAAACGCCTGATAAACTTAATCGCGATCGTCGTCTTGTGCTGTTAAGCGACCCCGTGACCATGGCACGTCTGCATTATCGCGTCTGGGCATCGCCGGAACGGTATCTTTCCTGGGTAAATTATTACCAGGATTTGAAACTGAATCCGCTGGCGCTGAAGGCGAAGTAAGCCGACATTATGGAAAATACCGGCCAGTGTGCCGGTATTTTTTTATCTGAATTCAGGTGAGGTTTTTTGTGAGAATGATTGTTGTGGTGGTGATGGCGTGTCTGTTGAGCGGGTGTGGCAGTATTATCAGCCGGACTATTCCAGGTCAGGGCCACGGTAACCAGTACTACCCAGGCGTGAAATGGGATGTCCGTGACTCCGCGTGGCGCTACGTCACCGTGCTCGATTTACCGTTTTCTCTGGTGTTCGACACGCTGTTACTGCCGCTTGATGCGAATCACGGACCCTACGAGTAATTAGCGCTCATCCCACTCATCAGCGGCGGCGCGCCCTTCCTCGGTGTCGAGAGGGGGCTCAAGCTGGAATTCACCTTCGTCCCATTCGTGCAGGGTGTTCTCTTCCATCCACTCCTGACGTAGCTCGATTTCATCAAAATCGTCGTCAAACACGCTCTGTGCCGCTTCGCCACTCAGCATCGGCAGACACTCGCCATCATCCCCTTCATCGGCGAAGAATTCCGCCTGCCACATGATATCCCCGTCCTGTAGAACGTACTTCTGGATATTGAATTGCTGAACATCGGCATCTTCTTCATTCAGGCCTGGGTTATTAGCCAGAAACTCTTCACGAGCGGCATCAATGGCTTCTTCGAGCGTAGCGTACATAGTCATAGATTTTTCCCTGTGGTTTGACGAGGTGTTCAGGGAAATAATAGTTGATTATGGGATTTTGCAAGTCAGCCAGCTGAAAAATCAGTCGTCAGTGTTAAGCGGTGGTTGCCGATTAAGCGCAGGGTCTGGCGCTCTGGTGCGTGAGGGCCTCTGCCAGCTTGCCCAGGAGTAAATAGCATTGAACATGACCACGCCAGCGGTGACCAAAAATACGGTACGGAAACCATAGCTGGCGGAGACCGCAGCGCCCAGTAACGGGCCGGTTACGTTGCCGATGTCACGGAAGGACTGGTTGTAACTAAAAATGCGGCCGGCGACCTGGTTTGTTGAGTTGTAGACCAGCAGCGTTTGCACCGCCGGAAGCAGTGCACCGTCAGCAGCGCCCAGCAGGAAGCGCAGTAAGCCAAGCTGCCATGGCGTTTGCACCCATGCCATTGGTATAAGTAGCAAGACGGAAATAACCAGCGCAACGACAAGGATCTTCTCCGGCCCAATACGATCGCCTAACCGGCCCAGTCGCGGTGCGCTCAGCAAAGCCGCGACGCCAGGAACTGAGGCAATCATGCCGCTGATAAACGCAATATTGCCAACGTTACCCGCCAGCTCCCGAACATAGAGCGTTAAGATGGGGGCGATGGAACCGGTAGCAACCTGAATGATCATCGTGGTGATGAATAAACCCAGCACCAGACGTGGGTTTTTCAGTGAAGCCAATACCTCTCTGGCGTGCAGCATCTCTTTTTTCGGCACTGGCACAAAATTTTCTCTGATGCAGATTAGCGTGAGCAAAAAGCAGAGGAACAACACAATGGCGGTAATAAAGAACACCATTCGCAACCCGTAGGTGTCAGCCAGGAGCCCACCCGCAAGCGGGCCAAGCAGTGCGCCTGCTACGCCCCCCGTCGAAAGCGTACCCATCGCCCATCCGCTGCGATTGCGTGGCATTTGTGTGGCAATCAAGGCATTGGCGTTGGGAATAAAACCGCCCAGCAGACCCAGCAGGGCACGGAGCACCAGTAATTGCCAGATGTTTTGCGCAATCCCCATTAACGCCATCACGCACGCCATGCCCAGTGCCGAGCGCAGGAGCATGATTTTTCGCCCTTTACGGTCAGCAAGCCCACCCCAGAAAGGGGAAGCGATAGCAGAGAACAGAAACGTAATACTGAAGACCAGACCGGACCACATGTTGAGTGCGCTGTGGCCGGTCACGCCGAGCTGTTCGACGTAAAGCGGCAGGAAAGGCATGACCAGGCTGAAGGCCGCGCCCGTCAGAAAACAGCCTATCCAGGCAACGGTGAGATTACGTTTCCAGTTTATGGGAGCAGAAGATGACATTACGCTTCACGTTACGCGCATCAGGCGCGAATTATTGGCAATCGGAATTGATAAGCCTGCTAATTATGCGCCTGCGTGATGGTTGCTGCAACGTGTATACGGTTTGAAAATGAACCAAAAGAGCGATCCACTCCGGGATCGCGCATTGATCAATAGCGTGAAGGGACGCCTTCCGGACGAGTTTTGAATCTGCGGTGCATCCACATGTATTGATCCGGTGCCATCAGAATGCAGCGTTCAATGACTTTGTTCATCCAGGCTGCTGTCTCTTCTGCACTGTCGAGTGGCGGCGAGGTTTCACCTTCGAGCATGATGAGTTCATAGCCTTTGCCATCAGGTTTACGGCGTGGGACAAAGGGGACAAGGCAGGCTTTGGACATGCGCGCCAGCATCCAGGTCCCGGTCGTGGTGGCGGCCTGTTCAACGGCAAAGAAGGGGACAAATGCGCTGGCTCGCGGGCCGTAATCATGATCTGGCGCATACCAGACGACATCACCGTTTTTTAACGCACGCACCATGCCTTTGAGATCCTTACGGTCAATCATGGTCTTATTGGAACGCAGACGTCCCCGGGTTTGTAGCCAGTCGAGCACCGGATTGTCGTTAGGGCGATAGACGCCAATACCCGGAATGTTCATTCCGAAGACGCGAGCACCCAGCTCAAGCGTCAAAAAGTGGATGCCAATAAGCAGAATTCCCTGGCCCTGCTGGTGATGCATGCGCGTGTTATCCATGCCAATGACGTCGACCCAGCGTTTGATTCGTTTATCCGACCAGAACCATGCCATTCCGGTTTCCATCACCCCCATGCCCACAGATTCAAAATTTTTACTGACATGCTGGTCGCGCTCAGCCGCGCTCATCTGCGGAAAGCAGAGTTCCAGATTGCGCCGGGTGATGTGTTCGCGGCGGCGCATCAGCTTACGTGCCAGATGGCCAAGCGCGCAGCCCAGGCGATAAATCACTGGATAGGGGAGTTGAACGACGAGCCACAACAGACCAATACCTGACCAAAGGTGCCAATAGCGTGGATGCAGCAGAGAAGTGGAGAATTTGGGTAATTGCGTCATGTCTGTCCTGTATTCCGTAACTATTCCCTATAGTGTCGCATTAATTTTGACTTAACCAAAATAAACGACGGGTTGCATGTTATTTGAACTATTAATATCCCGAATGTCTGAGATGAAGAAAATGTAGCGCAAATTGTGTGGATGTAAATTGTCAGTAATTGCTTTATGATGCGCCGGTTTTTTAATCTCTACTGTTTTGCAGGAAAAACGTACACCATGCCAGTGTTACATAACCGAATTTCGAACGAAGAGCTCAAAGCCCGCATGCTTGCGGAGACAGAACCGCGCACGACGGTCTCTTTCTACAAATATTTCACCATTGTGAATCCGCAAAGCACCCGCGATGCGCTTTATCAGGCATTCACTAAGCTGAATGTTTTTGGCCGTGTCTACCTTGCACACGAAGGTATCAACGCGCAGGTTTCAGTGCCTGAAAGCCAGCTGCCCGCACTGCGCGAATGCCTTTACGCCTTCGACCCTGCGCTGAATGGTTTGCGTCTGAACATTGCCATTGATGATGACGGGAAATCCTTCTGGGTGCTGCGCATGAAAGTGCGTGACCGTATTGTTGCCGACGGCATTGATGATGAAACCTTCGATGCCAGCAATGTGGGGGATTACCTGCAGGCGGCAGACGTCAATGCGATGCTGGACGATCCCGATGCGGTGTTTATTGATATGCGTAACCACTATGAATACGAAGTGGGGCATTTCGAAGGGGCGCTTGAGATCCCAGCGGACACCTTCCGCGAGCAGTTGCCTAAAGCCGTTGAGATGATGCAGGAGCATAAAGACAAAAATATCGTTATGTACTGCACCGGTGGCATTCGCTGTGAAAAAGCCAGTGCCTGGATGAAACACAACGGTTTTAACAAGGTGTCGCACATTGAAGGCGGCATTATTGAGTATGCCCGCCGTGCCCGTGAGCAGGGGTTGCCGGTGCGTTTTGTGGGTAAGAACTTTGTGTTCGACGAACGTATGGGAGAGCGCATCTCTGATGATGTGATTGCCCATTGCCACCAGTGCGGTACGTCATGCGACAGCCACACAAATTGCCGTAACGATGGTTGCCATTTGCTGTTTATTCAGTGCCCGGCCTGTGCTGAGAAATACAATGGCTGCTGTAGCGAGCAGTGCAGTGAAGAGAGCGCGTTACCGGAAGAAGAGCAGCGCCGCCTGCGTGCGGGCCGTGAGAACGGCAATAAAATCTTTAACAAATCGCGTGGAAGTCTGAACACCAAACTGGGTATCCCCGACCCGGAATAACGGTGAAAGCTGGCCCGGTCCCGGGCCAGCTTGAAACTTATTTCTGCTGCACACCCTCAACCGAGATAATCAGCTCAACATCCTGAGATGCGGGCCCCAGATCGGTGGTGATGCCAAAATCTTTCAGCTTGATCTTGCCGTTGGCTTCAAAGCCCGCGCGTTTGCCACCCCAGGGATCGTCTCCCTGTCCAATCAGTTTCGCATCCAGGGTCACAGGCTTAGTGACGCCATTCAGGGTCAGGTTGCCGATAATATCAAGCCCGTCACCATCCTTTTTGACCTCAGTTGAGGTAAAGGTCGCCTGCGGGAATTTTGCCACGTTCAGGAAATCACCGCTGCGCAAGTGTTTATCACGCTCGGCATGGTTCGTGTCCAGGCTGTTGGTGTTAATGGTGACGCTGACCTTATCTGACGCCGGGTTAGCTTCGTCGAAACTAAAGGTGCCATCGAAATCTTTAAAGGTGCCGTACAGCCAGCTGTAGCCGAGATGCTGAATGCGGAAGTTTACGAAGGCATGCTGGCCCTCTTTATCGATTTTGTAGTCCGCAGCGACCGCGGAACCGGTGGTGAACAGTAGGGCAGAGAGGGTTAATCCCAGCAGGCTTTTCTTCATTTTTACGCTCCAGAGTCAGGCGACGATTTTCCCAGCATGCGCTTGAGGGTGTCGTCTTTATCGATGAAATGGTGTTTAAAGGCGGCAAGCCCGTGCAGCACCGACAGAATGACGACGCTCCAGGCTAACCAAAGATGAATGTCGCCGGCGAGATCCGCTTGTGACCCGGCATCCGCCAGAGTGGCCGGAACCTCAAACAGACCAAAGACGCTAATGGGTTTACCGTCGGCGGTGGAAATCAGATAACCGCTGAACAGAATGCCAAACAGCAGCAGGTAGAGCGCGATATGGGCGACCACGGCGCTAATACGTGTAAAACGGGAATAGTTTTTTAGTGCACCTGGAGGCGGTGATATTCGGCGCCATATCAGTCGTACAATCAGACCCAGCATTAACAGAACACCAATACCTTTGTGTATTTCCGGCGCCTGATGATACCAGCCATCATAATAACTGAGTGTCACCATCCATAATCCCAGGGCAAACATGCCATATACCACCAGCGCAACGAGCCAGTGCAGGGCAACAGAAATAGCGCCATAGCGAGAGGGCGAATTACGCAATTGCATTTTGTTAACCATGAAAAGAGATGTTGTTAATTCAAAATGGCGTGATGAAATCAATAAATCAACTTAAAAATAACATTCAATGATAATATTTATCATTTGTCATTTTTTTTGAATTACTTCTGCGAGGGATGTTCAGTTCATTCGAGAGTTTAGCGTGCTAATTGATGCTTAACTCTTTGTTTATCTCGGTTTTTTGCTGGGTTTGTTATTCAAAAAACTTGTATTTAAATTGTTTTTTCTTAAGTTAATGTCAGTAATTGTCAATATTTTCATTCTGCCCAAATGATATAAACTAAGTCAATTAACGCAATAACAGACCAAAGAACGATATATAACATCAGGTGTTCACGAACATTATTGATCACAAAATGCAATAAGCGACGCATGGGTTCTCCGGATTAATGGAAAAAGAAAGGCGACCCAATGGTCGCCTCAGGATTATCCTGCAAACCGTGCCAGAGAGAATGGTGTTAAATCAAAATTACTGCGTTCGCCCAGGGCAAATTGCGTCGCAATTTCACCTAATACAGGAGCAAATTTGAAACCGTGACCACTCAGGCCCGTCACTACTAACATGTTGGATTGGCCCGGAACGCTGTCGATAATAAAATCTTCATCCGGAGAGTTATCGTAGGTACAGGACGCACCATAAAGGCAGCCGCCAATACCTGGTAAAAACTGGCGTAAAAAAGCAAAGCACTCAGAGCCATCAGAAGCTACGTTACCAAAGGGAACGCGTTCACTGGCATCGCTGATCAACCGACCACCGTTATGTTTTCCTATCTTCAGCTCATTCTCTTCAGCCGGGAATCCGTAATACTGGGAACCATCGGGCATTTCACCGGTAAAGGCCGGGAAGTTATTCTTCTTGCTGTAACGACCATCGGCCTGGAACCAGGCAAAGACTTTACGAACGGGCTGAACAGGTAAATTCGGCACCAGTTTTGACACCCACGTCCCCGCACTGATCAACAACTTTTTACCGCTGAACGTTCCTTCATGCGTTTCAATGGTCACGCCATCGTCTGCAGAATGAATGGCGGTAACAGGGCAGTTAAACAACTGTGCACATCCGGCGTCTTGCGCCAGGCGAATCCAGGTTTTAATGGCCAGTTCGCTACGAACAAAACCGGATTCGGCCTCGAACAGACCGATGTAATCATCCGGGACGCTAATCTCTGGCCAGCGTATCTTCAGCGTGGCGGCGTCCAGTTTCTCGACCGCCAGATTCCACTTCTGTGCACTTTGGGCCACATTGGCGAGGAATTCTGACTGGGCAGGACCGAGGTTAATCACGCCGGAACGTTCGAAAACAGGTTCGCCGCTCTCAGTGGCAAGTTGATCCCAGAGTTGCTGTGCGCGAAGCACCATCGGAACATAGCGCTCACCTTCACCGTAAGCATGGCGAATTAAACGTGTGTCACCATGGTGACTGCCTTCCTGATGAGGAGGTAAATGCGCATCAGTCATCAACACCTTGAGTCCGGCGCGTGATGCGTAATAGCCAGCAGCAGCCCCGACAGAACCGCTACCGACGATGATCAGATCGTATTTCATGTTGTTCTCCAGCGAATGCGTAATCAGGAGGGTAAATAACAGAAAGGCGTTATACAAGGCTGGAAATAAATAAGGCACCCCGATGGGTGCCTGTTGAGTGAATATTGTGCATTATTGCTAATGCCTACGATACTCATTTTCCTGGTATTCGCCTGATTCTATTTTGGCAATGCCCGCTTCTAATATAGATATAAACTGACGGGCAACATCTGTCGTTAACCACAACGTCTGACCGACTTCTGTATCCCCGGAAGCGGGTCTGTTTGGGGTCTGGTAATGCAAGCGCAGCATCAGGGCGTCATAGCTATCCACTGTGCTGATATCCCATCCTACGAGCGGATGGGTCTGGATGACTTCATTATTTTTTTCCATCATAACCCCCGTATGGCGTGTTTAAGGACAACGACTTCTGAGGTTCAATGCATGTTTTGTGAAGCCTTTTCAGTATACCAATATTTAACGTAACGGATCTAATAAATAACACTCTGCAACATTATTTTCATCAGCATGGATTTTTTTGAACAAAAGTGTGGGTACTTAGCCGTTGTTTTTATGCAGGTTAGCAAGACAATAAGATTTTAGCGCAAAAAAAGACAAAAAAGCCGGGGCGACCCGGCAAACACAACACAATGAGAATGAATTAATCCCGGATAAACCAGTCGTCAGCGCTTTCCCAGGTTTCCTGCAGAATTTCAGTTATACGATCTTTGTCTTCTTTTGCGCCGCCGAGGACGGAAAGATTATTCGCGGCAGCATAACGCACCGTAATGGTATTGTCGGTTTCGGGAAAATGATTATTCAAGCGCCGGGAAAACTCCCCGGCCAGCGCGTCAATTGCACCTGGTGGAAGTGGTGATGTTTTAGCGATAGTGACTTCAATGCGCATGGCAGCCCCCTGTATTAATTACTGTATATATATACAGCCACATTAAAAACATTACAACAGGGAGCAATAAAAAATTACTGTTTAACTGTCCAGTGTATGGTTTCGCCAGCAAGGAAAGGAATCAGTGTGTCATCTGTGAGCGCGATAGACTCCATCACCGTTGACTCTTCACGCACTAACTCAACAAAACCTTCGTTGACCGGCAGACCGTAGAAACGCGGGCCGTTCAGCGAACAGAAGCCTTCGAAGTGTTGCAAAGCATTCATTTCATCAAATACGGTCGCGTAACTGGCGAGTGCGGTAGGGGCGTTAAAGCAGCCAGCACAACCACAGCTGGTCTCTTTACGATGACGCGCATGCGGGGCGGAGTCCGTCCCGAGGAAGGCGCGATCGAATCCGCTTGCCACCAGTTCACGCAGCGCCTGTTGATGGATATTCCGTTTAAGGATAGGCAGGCAGTAAAGGTGAGGGCGCACACCGCCGACCAGCATATGGTTACGGTTGAACATCAAATGCTGAGGGGTGATGGTCGCCGCCAGCAGTTCATTGCCTTCGCGCACGTAATCGGCCGCATCTTTCGTCGTAATGTGTTCAAACACCACTTTCAGTCCGGGTAAGCGCTGGCGCAGAGGTTCCATCACGGTTTCGATAAAACGTGCTTCGCGATCGAAGATATCGATGTCTGCGTGAGTGACTTCGCCATGAACCAGCAGCGGCATTCCCAGTTTTTCCATGCGTTCAAGAACCGGCATGATCGCATCAATGCTGGTGACACCGTGGCTGGAATTAGTTGTGGCATTGGCCGGGTAGAGTTTTGCTGCGGTAAACACGTTCTCGTTAAAACCGCGTTCAACTTCGTCGGCCAGCAGGGTGTCCGTCAAATAGCAGGTCATCAGGGGAGTGAAATCATGCCCGGCTGGCACGGCATCAAGAATGCGCTGGCGATAGGCGATGGCGGCATCGACGGTGGTCACAGGCGGTGCAAGATTGGGCATCACGATGGCGCGAGCGTAGGTTGCGCTGGTCCAGGGCACCACGGTTTTTAGCATATCGCCGTCGCGTAAATGGACGTGCCAGTCATCTGGGCGGCGGATTTTCAAAACCTGGGTCTGTGCTGTCATGATAGTGCTCCGGCTGGGTGAGAATCAGTCATTATTGGCTGGTTTTTGCCGGGCACTAAGCATAAGCGTAATCGTTTCCGTTTGCATCCTTTTCCTGAAGAATGCTAACGCGTCAGTCGGTAAGAGGGATGATAATCTCGCCCGGTTTGACCTCAATGCCTTTCGCGTATTTCTTCGCCAGTGCTTCACCTTTACTGCTGTCTTCCCGCAAAACATAGGCCGGACGCTGGTTAAAATAATTGCTCAGGGATTGATTGAGATAAGGCATAAGGGTTTGCAGCACGGTCTGCATTTTTTTCGGCTCAACGGTGGCGTCGACCACTTCCATCTCATGAAGGTAAATCGCCCCTTTATCTTTGTCGAAGACGGGCAAGGCTTTCATTTTCAGCTTTATGGTGGCTTTCTGATTGCCAAACAGTGATGTCATGTCGAGGTTTGCATCACCCGTCAGCGTGATTTTATTCGGTTCTTCCCGGCCGATCTCACTGGCCAGGTTCGTCAGCACAATATGCGCGTCGGCAACGCCGGGCAGGCCGATGTCCTTAGAGAAATCATTGCGTTTTTGCAGCGCCTGATTAATTTCCTGCTCACTGATACTGTACTGTGTTAGCTGATTACATCCCACCAGGACGCCGCTTAAAATGAGTGCAGCGGCAAAAAGAACTTTTTTCATTGTGATCCTCAAAATGTGATCGGGTCGTCTTCCCTGCCCGCAGCATCAACGTTTCGATCTATTAATGCCAGCGGAATTAGCTGAAAGCGGAAGCCGCAGCTTCCGCTGAACGGCATTATATCGCCATTGAAGAGAGTAAGTTTATCTGCGTTTGTTTCGCCATGTTATCGCGGTAGTCTGCCACGCGGGTTGGCCAGACGACACCGGCGACCAGGGTCAGATTGCGCAGAAGCGGGAAGAGGTGAATATCGTCATCGGACAGTTCGCCATTCACCGCATTCGGTTTCACGATGAGCTTGTCCAGCGCCCGTAAATCGTCACTGATGTTTTTGATAAGGCCGGGGGAGTGCGCGAGATGGTCGGCAAAATTACCGAGTGACGCCTCTTTCTTGTTGACGAAGTACGCCCGTGCTTCAGGAGTGGCGAACTCATCAAAACGGGATTTTGCAAAACGAGGAATAAGCAGGCGGTTCAGGTAACCATTGACCTTACGTAGCCAGGCTTCCAGCGCCGGATTGGCCTTCCCGGTGAGCAGAGGTTTGCCGTCGACCTTATCGACGTAATGCACAATATCCATGCTCTCTGGCATATACCGACTGTCGTCTTTTTGCAGAATGGGGGCCATTTTCTGACCGATCATCCTTGTGGGAGTGGCTTCGTCATCACTCAGGAACACATTGAGTTCAACCGGGATATTCTTGAGGCCAAAAATCATGCGGGCTTTGATGCAGTACGGGCAGTGATCGTAAATGTAGAGTTTCACGCTTCTCCTCCATAGTGGTGGGTCATCACCAAAAAGTATGGAGGAGAATAAAAGAGGTGGCAAATCAGGCTTCCGGTTCCAGTATGCGCGGGTGGGTTCGACGATAACCAAACTGCCAGAGCAACGCGAAGAAGGTGATAAGCCCGATGAGCGATAACATCATCCAGGGTAATTCCGGCTGATTAAAGGCTTTACCGGCGTCAAATAACCAGCCACCACCGGCATACCCCAGCGCTCCGCCCAGCGCCAGGCCTAAACGGCTGAACCCCATATAGCTCCCGCGAGCACGGGCATCGGCGAGGGCCGCGCTGAGTGTTTCACGTGCGGGTTCGGCGATGATCGAGCCGATGTAAAACGTACAGATCAGCGTAAATAACTGCTGCAGGTTGCTGACCATACCAATGGGTAACAGGCTGAAAGTCATAAACAGCAGGCCGGCCATCAGCCGGTGCTCAAGGCGAAAGCGTTTTTCGCTCCAGCGTGCAATGGGATAAAGGAGCGTCAGGGACAGGCTAGCTTCTATGGCATACATCCATTTTACTGCTGCAGGGGAACCGGCGATGTCGTTGACCATAATCGGCAGCATTAACATGACCTGCACGGCCAGCATGTAATAACCGGTCAGGGTCAGCACATAGGTGACAAAGTGCTTGTCGCGGCACACGTGGCCCAGCCCTTCGCGCATCGGAATTTTAACGGTAGAGAGCTTCCACGCCGGTAGCCACCAGGCGTTAAATGCAGCACAGAGCACAAACACGGATGCCCCGACGGCGCAGACCAGACGAAAATCATATTGCAGCAGCCAACTGCCGATGAGCGCACCGATAACCGCACCTGCACTGTCCTGCATCATTAGCAGCGAGAAAAAACGGCCGCGCTGAGAAGGGCGGATAAGTTTCACGACCAGCGCCGATCGCGGCGGATCGAACAGTGTGCCGCCCAGACCGGAGAGAATGCAGGAGCACCACAGGACCCAGGGCTCATGTGCGATACCCATGGTGGCAAAACCGGCGGCACGCATCAGCATCCCGGTGACGATGAGCGGTTTGGCACCAAAACGGTCGGCTATTGCCCCGCCGAATACGCCCAGTCCTTGTTGAATGAACTGACGCAAGCCAAGAGCAATCCCCACCATTAAGGCGGCCCAGCCGAGCTGATCGACAAAGCGAATAGAAATCAGTGGGAAAACGACGAAAAAGCCCAGTACAACCAGCATATTATCGACAAGCAGGAAATATTTACCCAGGCTCCTGGCCTGTGAGACGCGTGCCATTTCCCCTCCTGGGAAATTAACAGTAAATTCACCTCTATTTTGCCGCTGCGCCAGCGCTTTTCCCATTGCTGAGATGACAATATTTTTTTATCAAAATCGGGCTTTCATTCAGAGTTCTCATCGAAAACAGTTATGGATAGCGAAAATGTAGGTTGTTGTTTTCACAGAGTGTCTGCGCAAAGGTATAGTAAAGGGAGAGGGTATAGAGACGTAAACCAAAAGAGAGGGACTGAATGTTTGGCTATCGCAGTAATGTGCCCAAAGTGCGCCTGGTGACAGACCGGTTAGTGGTTCGACTGGTCCATGAGCGCGATGCCTGGCGGCTTGCCGATTATTACGCCGAAAATCGACAGTTTTTGAAACCCTGGGAACCTGTTCGCGATGAAAGCCACTGTTATCCCTCAGGCTGGCAGGCCCGCTTGGGTATGATCAATGAATTTCATAAGCAGGGCACGGCATTTTACTTCGCATTACTCGATCCCGAGGAGAAAGAAATCATTGGCGTGGCGAATTTCTCCAACGTCGTTCGTGGTTCTTTCCATGCCTGCTATCTCGGCTATTCGATAGGGCAGAAATGGCAGGGACAAGGCCTGATGTTTGAGGCCTTAACGACGGCGATCCGCTACATGCAGCGCACGCAACATCTGCACCGTATTATGGCTAATTATATGCCACACAATAAACGCAGCGGCGATTTACTGGCGCGTCTGGGCTTCGAGAAAGAGGGCTACGCGAAGGCGTATCTGCTGATTGATGGGCAGTGGCGTGACCACGTGTTGACGGCGCTGACAACAGAAAACTGGACTGCGGGTCGTTAAGGAGAAAACATGAAATATCAACTCAGTGCGACGGAAGCGCGCGTGATTGGTTGTCTGCTGGAAAAACAGGTGACCACGCCTGAACAATATCCTCTGTCGGTGAATGCGGTCTTGACTGCCTGTAACCAAAAAACCAACCGTGAACCGGTCATGAATCTCGGCGAGCATGAGGTGCAGGATCTGCTGGATACCCTCGTTAAACGCCATTATTTACGCACCGTCAGCGGTTTTGGGAACCGGGTGACCAAGTATGAACAGCGCTTCTGTAACTCCGAGTTTGGTGATCTGAAACTGACATCGGCGGAAGTCGCGCTCATTACGACACTGCTGCTGCGGGGGCCGCAAACGCCGGGAGAGCTGCGCGGCCGTGCGGAACGCATGCATAAGTTCAATGACATGGCTGAAGTTGAAAATGCGCTGGAAAATCTGGCGCAGCGTGAAGACGGTCCGTATGTGGTGCGTCTACCCAGAGAGCCAGGCAAACGTGAAAGTCGGTATATGCATCGGTTCAGCGGTGATGTAGAAACGCTTATTAATGTCGTAGAAGCGGCGAGTCCATCCTCGGATGATTTGACCGCCCGCGTCGAAGCGCTGGAGATTGAGGTGGCAGAGCTAAAACAGCGTCTGGACTCTTTACTCGCACATCTGGGGGAATAAGCGTGACAAGATTACGAATTGGCGTCGTCGGTTTAGGGGGCATTGCGCAAAAGGCATGGTTGCCCGTGCTTGGGGCGGCGACAGACTGGACGCTCACTGCGGCCTGGTCGCCGACCCGCGAAAAGGCACAGCCGGTGTGTGATACCTGGCGCATCCCCTATGCGGGCTCTCTTCCTGAGCTGGCCGCCCAATGTGATGCCGTGTTCGTGCATACCTCAACCGCCTCGCATTATGCGGTGGTGAGTGAGTTGCTCAATGCAGGCGTTCACGTCTGTGTGGATAAGCCGCTGGCGGACAACCTCGCTGACGCTGAAAAGCTCGTTGATCTTGCCGCCAGAAAAAAACTGACCCTGATGGTCGGCTTTAACCGCCGTTTCGCGCCCTTGTATCAGGATCTCAAATCCCGCTTGTCTGGTGCTGCCTCTCTGCGTATGGACAAGCATCGTACCAACAGTGTGGGCCCGCATGATTTACGCTTTACGCTTCTGGATGACTACCTGCATGTGGTGGATACGGCGCTTTGGCTCGGTGGCGGTACTGCGTCTTTAGCCAGTGGAACATTACTGACCAACGATGACGGTGAGATGGTTTATGCCGAACATCATTTCAGTGCTGCTGGTTTGCAGATAACCACCAGTATGCATCGTCGTGCGGGAAGTCAGCGGGAATGGGTGCAGGCCGTCACGGATGGGGCGTTGTATGACGTGACCGATATGCGCCAATGGCGTGAGGAAGCCGGGCAGGGTGTGATTGAGCGTCCAATACCCGGCTGGCAGACAACACTGGATCAGCGTGGCTTTGTCGGTTGCGCACGCCATTTTATCGAATGCGTGCAGAATCAGACTGTTCCTGAAACGGCTGGTGAGCAGGCCATCCTTGCTCAACGGGTGATTGATAAGCTCTGGCGTGATGCGATTCGTGAATAACCCTCTGTAACATATGCCGGTAGTAATTCGTGCTATTCCCGGTAGACTAAGCGCTTCGCTATACCAACGCCTGCTTTGCAGGCGTTGTGCCTTATGGAACCTCAAATGAATTTATTAAAATCGCTGGCTGCGGTCAGTTCAATGACCATGTTTTCTCGCGTGCTGGGTTTTGCGCGCGATGCCATTGTGGCAAGGGTATTTGGCGCAGGTATGGCGACCGATGCCTTTTTTGTTGCCTTTAAATTACCCAATCTTCTGCGCCGCATTTTTGCGGAAGGCGCTTTTTCTCAGGCTTTTGTACCTATTCTTGCTGAGTACAAAAGCAAACAGGGTGAAGATGCTACCCGGGTGTTTGTGGCTTATGTCTCAGGCTTGTTGACGCTGGTACTGGCGGTTGTCACCGTTGCAGGTATGCTGGCTGCGCCCTGGGTAATCCTGGTCACGGCTCCCGGATTTGCCGATACGGCAGATAAATTTGCCCTGACGTCGCAACTGCTCAAAATTACCTTTCCTTATATTCTGCTTATCTCGCTGGCCTCACTGGCGGGAGCCATTCTCAATACGTGGAACCGTTTTTCCGTTCCAGCGTTTGCCCCGACCTTCCTGAACATCAGCATGATTGGCTTTGCACTCTTTGGTGCGCCTTACTTCCACCCGCCCGTACTGGCACTGGCCTGGGCGGTAACGGTGGGGGGCGTGCTGCAACTGGTCTATCAACTGCCGCATCTGAAGAAGATTGGCATGCTGGTGCTGCCGCGCGTTAATTTTCGTGATGCGGGTGCAATGCGGGTCGTTAAACAGATGGGGCCAGCGATCCTTGGTGTGTCGGTGAGTCAGATCTCCCTCATCATTAATACCATTTTTGCCTCTTTCCTGGTTTCCGGTTCGGTCTCCTGGATGTACTACGCTGACCGCCTGATGGAATTCCCGTCAGGCGTACTGGGTGTCGCGTTAGGGACGATTTTGCTGCCGTCGCTGTCACGCAGTTTCGCCAGTGGTAATCATGATGAGTATTGCCGCTTAATGGACTGGGGATTACGCCTGTGCTTCCTGCTGGCGCTGCCAAGTGCCGTGGCTTTAGGTATTCTGGCAAAACCACTAACCGTTTCGCTATTCCAGTACGGGAAATTCACGGCGTTTGATGCACTGATGACCCAGCACGCGCTGGTGGCTTACTCCGTCGGTCTTATGGGAATCATTGTGGTGAAGGTGCTTGCGCCGGGGTTCTACTCCCGTCAGGACATCAAAACCCCGGTCAAGATTGCCATTGTCACCCTGGTCATGACGCAGCTGATGAACCTGGCCTTTATTGGACCGCTGAAACATGCAGGACTGTCACTGTCGATTGGCCTTGCGGCCTGCCTTAACGCCGGTCTGCTCTACTGGCAGTTACGCAAACAGAACATTTTTACCCCGCAAGCCGGGTGGGGCAGTTTCCTGACGCGTTTGGTTGTGGCAGTGCTGGTCATGTCTGCGGCATTGGTGGGAATGCTGTACATCATGCCGGAATGGGCGGACGGTAACATGGCACACCGGATCATGCGTCTGATGGCGGTTGTGATAGTGGGTGTTGTGGCCTACTTCGCCACTCTGGCGCTGCTGGGGTTCAGAGTGAAAGAGTTTGCTCGTCGGACAATATAAGCACAAAAGGGAGTCTGCCAGACTGGCGACTCCCGCTCGTTTTACTGAATACGTCTACGTTTAAATGGAAATCTTTTTGCCGCCGCGTGCGCCCGAGAATGTCTGACCATCTGCACCATAGAGACCAGGTTCCTGGTGAGGTTTCAGCACTTCAAGCGCCTTCTGGTTTAGAGCAATTTGCCCTTCAAGTAACCAGCCGTTGTGTTGGTTCAGATCGCGCAAATGTTGCGTTTTTTTAGTGATAATTTGCCAGCGACCTGCCACATCATCGTTCGCGCTCTGCTGCACGTTTTGTGCTGCGCGGCGTTGCTGCTCAAGATAATCCAGAGTAGCGAGCAATGAGCTTTTTTCTTCCGTAATGCGCTGTAACGCGCTGCCATTGATGTGGCCTACGGAAAGCTGTTTTTGCTCAGCATCCATCACGTCTTTTAACGCGTTCAGGATAACTGTCATTTGATCAAGAATGTCTGACAGTCCATTCATCAATTATTTACTCTGTAAGTAACTCTGCACGTCACTGATCAAGGCATCGGCAATTTTGCCAGTGTCCATTTTCAGCTCGCCATTGCGGATCGCGGTTTTTAACTGCTCAACGCGTTCCATATTAATATCATTTGAACCCGGCTGAATCAGTTTGGCCTGCGCGTCACTGATAGTGACGTTGGTGCTGTTGGTTGTCGCTGATTTTTCCTGGCGTACTTTTTGGGCCTGTGTTTCACTGGCTTCACGCGGTTGTACGGTGCTAACCGGTTTTAAAGGCGATGTACGATCAATGCTCATAATGTTTCCTCAGTGAGGTTTCCCGGCGTTTGGGGGCTTCCAATCTTCAGTCGTTGCTTATTTATCGGCAGTCACCGCAATTTCTTTAAAAAGATTATAGATTAATAAGAATATTCCCATCAGCCCCCACCGTCCCACTGACAATCTGACCTGACGCCATGCGAACCCGGGCATTCTGTGCCACCGCGGCATTGTTTAGCGCCTGACCTTCACTGTTTACACTAAAGCCTTCACCATTGGCAATGACCTGTACCCGCTGACCTGCTTTAACCCGCCACGCCTGGCGAAGAAGAGTAAGCTGCACGGGTTGCCCTGGGGCTAAATCGCGCAGACTGATCGAGTCTTGTGCCTGCGCAATATCGAGCATTGTTTTTGGTGGCAATTGGTCGAGTCTACCCCGGGCGAGTTTGACAGTACCGGGTTCCAGCGAACTGCCTCGGGCAATGGTCTGCGCTGCTACCACATAGTTTCCCGTCGCCTGAACGTTCACTTGCAAATAACGCTTTTCGTTTCCACACATCGCCAGAACATTGATGTTGCCCCACAGTTTGGCACTACCCGTCACATTCAATGCAGGTTGCTCGCAGGCAGGAAGAAGATTTTGTGGCGTGCGTACTTTTACCACCACTTCATCACTCAGGCCCATCAGACGCTGCGTGAAAAATGCAGTCAGCTGCGCATTGAGGTCCTGTGCAAACAGATAAGGGCTTAATAACAGCAAGACTGCGGCTAAACCGATTTTTAAGTTGTTCATCGCAGACTCCTGCCTGTGGAAGGGATGACAGGATTCTAACCGGGGAGCAAATCTATCAACGCAATAAATAGCGACGCATTTTGCTCTTATTCTGACGATAACGCGCACGTAATGAGATTTAAGCTATTGACTAAATAATTCTCATCAGCGGGGAAGTCATGCTCGATAAACTTGATGCCGCGTTACGGTTCCAGCAAGAAGCGCTGAACCTGAGCGCTAAGCGCCAGGAAATCCTGGCCGCGAACATCGCCAACGCCGATACCCCAGGGTTTCAGGCTCGCGATCTGGATTTTTCCAGTGAGCTTAAAAAAGTCATGGAGCGTGGTCGTCCTGAGACAAACGGCGTTTCGCTGGCATTGACTTCCAGCCGCCATATTCCGGCACAGGCTGCCTCTACGTCGTCTACCGAATTGTTATATCGCATTCCCGACCAGCCTTCCCTGGATGGTAACACCGTCGATATGGACCGTGAGCGTACGCAATTTGCAGACAATGGCGTGAAATACCAGACGGGTCTGACCGTGCTTGGCGGGCAGATTAAGAGCATGCTCAGCGTGCTACAGGGGAACTAATAGATGGCACTACTGAATATCTTTGATGTTGCCGGTTCTGCACTGACTGCACAGTCCAAACGTCTGAACGTGGCGGCCAGTAACCTGGCCAACGCCGACAGCGTGACGGGGCCTGATGGTCAACCCTATCGTGCAAAACAGGTCGTCTTTCAGGTTGATGCTGCACCTGGTCAGGCAACCGGTGGCGTAAAAGTCGCTGAAGTTGTTGAAAGCCAGGCGCCAGACAAATTGGTTTATGAGCCGGGTAATCCTCTGGCGGACAACAATGGCTACGTCAAAATGCCTAACGTTGACGTCGTGGGCGAAATGGTGAACAGCATGTCCGCCTCACGCAGTTACCAGGCAAACGTTGAAGTGCTCAATACCGTTAAGAGCATGATGCTCAAAACGCTCACTCTCGGCCAGTAAAGGAGACGTCAATGTCTATCGCCGTAAATGTGAATGACACAACAAGCAGCAGTGTCAGCTCCACCAGCAGCAGTAGCAGTTCTTCTTCGCTGACCACAAGCAGCGCATCGGACCTGCAAAGTAGCTTCCTGACTCTGCTGGTTGCCCAGCTGAAAAACCAGGACCCAACCAACCCATTACAGAACAACGAACTGACTTCGCAGCTTGCGCAAATCAGTACGCTGAATGGTATCGAAAAACTCAACACCACCCTGGGGTCAATCTCCGGTCAGATTGATAACAATCAGTCCGTACAGGCCAGTGCCTTAATCGGTCATGGTGTGATGATCCCGGGCACAACGGTGCTGGCAGGCAATTCTACGACCACCCCATTTGGCGTTGAGTTGTCACAAGCGTCTGACAAAGTGACCGCTACCATCACCAACAAAGATGGCACCGTGGTGCGTACTATCGAAATCGGTGCACTCAGCGCTGGTGTTCATACTTTTTCCTGGGATGGCAAACTCACCGATGGCTCTGCGGCGCCAGACGGTTCATACAAAGTTTCTATTGCTGCGTCCTCCGGCACGACGCAGTTGGTTGCTCAACCTTTGCAATATGCATTGGTTCAAGGTGTAACTCGTACTTCTACTGGCAGTACCTTAGATCTCGGTACTTACGGTAATACTACGCTCGACGATGTTCGGCAGATTATTTAAGCCTTAACACTTATCAGGAGTAAGTCATGGCCTTTTCACAAGCGGTCAGCGGTTTAAATGCTGCAGCCACTAACCTCGATCTTATTGGTAACAACATCGCCAACTCCGCCACCTATGGCTTTAAATCCAGTACAGCGTCTTTCGCAGACATGTTTGCAGGATCTAAAGTTGGTCTGGGCGTTAAAGTAGCGGGTATTACTCAGGACTTTAACGACGGTACAACTACCAGTACCGGTCGTGGTCTGGACGTAGCCATCAGTCAGAGCGGTTTCTTCCGTTTAACGGACAGCAACGGTTCTGTTTACTACAGCCGTAATGGTCAGTTCACTCTGGATGCTAACCGTAACCTGGTTAACATGCAGGGGATGTCTGTGACGGGCTACGCGGCAACCGGTACTCCTCCGACTATCCAGACGGGTGGTAACCCAGTGCCTATCAACATTTCCAGCACACTGATGTCGGCGAAAACCACCACCACTGCGACAATGCAGATGAACCTTAACTCATCTGATGCCCTGCCGACCGTCACGACCTTTGACCCGACTGACGCCAACAGCTACAGCAAGAAATCGCCAGTGACCGTTTATGACTCTCAGGGTAACTCCCATGACATGAACGTTTACTACGTTAAAACAGGGGATAACAAGTGGGATGTGTATACCCAGGATACCAGTGTAACTGGTTCGACTGCGGTAAAAGCAGCTCAGATGACCTTCGATGCGAATGGTAATTTACAAGCGGTTAACAACTGGGATGCTCAGGGTACCACGCCTGAAACCTATGTACTGAACACTACAGCGAACACGACACCAGCCATCAACGTCACCACTGGCGCTGTGAGTGGCGCGACCCCGGCAACATTCTCACTGAGCTTCCAGGGTTCTATGCAGCAGAACGTGGGCGTCAGCGCAGCCGTGACGACGACTCAGAATGGTTACAAACCTGGTTCGATGGTGAGCTACACCATTAATGATGATGGCACTGTTGTGGGCAAGTACTCCAACGAACAGACTCAGTTGCTGGGTCAGATTGTGTTGGCGAGTTTCTCCAACAACGAAGGCCTGAAATCTGAAGGTGATAACGTCTGGTCTGAAACTACGGCTTCAGGTGTTGCGCTGCTGGGTGCTGCGGGTACAGGTACTTTCGGTACCCTGACCAACGGTGCGCTGGAAGCGTCCAACGTGGATCTGAGTAAAGAGCTGGTGAACATGATCGTCGCGCAACGTAACTATCAGTCGAACGCGCAGACCATCAAAACCCAGGATCAGATCCTTAATACCCTGGTTAACTTGCGTTAATCGCCTGACGGGATGGCCTAATGGATCACGCAATATATACCGCGATGGGCGCAGCGAGCCAGACGCTGAACCAGCAGGCTGTCACCGCCAGCAACCTCGCAAATGCTTCAACCCCGGGTTTTCGCGCGCAGTTGAATGCGTTGCGCGCGGTACCGGTTCAGGGGATGTCGGTGCCGACCCGTACACTGGTCATTGCATCGACACCTGGTGCCGATATGACGCCGGGCGAAATGAACTATACAGGGCGTCCACTCGACGTGGCTATGCAACAGGACGGCTGGCTGGCCGTTCAGGGTAAAGATGGCAGCGAAGGCTATACCCGTAACGGTAATATCCAGGTCACGCCGACGGGACAGCTAACGATCGGCGGACAGCCAGTTATCGGTGAAGCCGGTCCTATTGCTGTACCGGAAGGTTCGCAAGTGACCATCGCCGCTGACGGTACGATTTCTGCTTTGACCGCGGGCGATCCGCCGAACACGGTATCACCGGTAGGTAAGCTGAAACTGGTAAAAGCGCAGGGCAGCGAAGTGGTTCGTGGTGATGACGGTTTATTCCGCCTGAACCAGACCGCACGAGCCACGCGTGGACAGGTTTTGCAGCCTGACCCGACCATCCGCGTGATGTCGGGTGTGCTGGAAGGCAGTAACGTTAAACCGGTAGAAGCAATGGCGGATATGATCGCCAGCGCCCGCCGATTTGAGATGCAAATGAAAGTGATTGGCAGCGTTGATGAAAATGCGCAGCGCGCCAACCAGTTGCTGTCTCTGACCTAATAAACAGGATTTCTTATGATCAGTTCATTATGGATCGCTAAAACCGGCCTTGATGCGCAGCAAACCAATATGGATGTCATCGCCAACAACCTGGCGAACGTAAGCACCAACGGGTTTAAGCGTCAGCGTGCGGTATTTGAAGATTTGCTTTATCAGACTATTCGTCAGCCCGGCGCTCAGTCTTCCGAACAGACTACGCTACCTTCGGGTTTGCAGATTGGTACGGGTGTGCGTCCCGTGGCGACTGAACGTCTTCATAGCCAGGGCAACTTGTCTCAGACCAACAACAGCAAAGACGTGGCAATCAAAGGCCAGGGCTTTTTCCAGGTGCTGCTGCCGGATGGAACGTCTGCATATACCCGTGATGGTTCATTCCAGGTTGACCAGAATGGCCAGTTAGTTACGGCGGGTGGCTTCCAGGTTCAGCCAGCGATCACCATTCCTGCAAACACGCTTAGCATTACCATTGGTCGTGACGGTGTGGTAAGTGCCACCCAGCAAGGTGCTGCGGCTGCGGTGCAGGTTGGCCAGTTAAACCTGACGACTTTTATGAACGACACGGGACTCGAGAGTATCGGTGAAAACCTGTATATCGAAACCCAATCTTCGGGTGCGCCAAACGATACCACGCCTGGCCTGAATGGGGCAGGGTTGTTGTATCAAGGTTATGTGGAAACCTCGAACGTTAACGTGGCTGAAGAACTGGTGAATATGATCCAGGTACAGCGTGCGTATGAAATCAACAGCAAAGCGGTATCCACTACCGATCAGATGCTGCAGAAACTGACGCAACTCTAAGGCGCATTCCGGCGCGGTCATTCATACCGCGCCGGAACCCTGATTTCGAAGATGAATGTGATGCAAAAAATCAGCACCGGCCGTTACCCTGTTTTGGCTTTACTGGCTGCCACCTTATCCGGGTGTGCCTGGGTTCCTTCAACTCCGCTGGTGCAGGGCGCAACCACCGCCCAACCAATGCCAGGCCCTGTTCCTGTGGTCAATGGTTCTATTTACCAAACCGCGCAGCCGATTAACTATGGCTATCAGCCGCTGTTTGAAGACAGACGTCCGCGTAATGTGGGCGACACGCTGACGTTGGTTCTGCAAGAAAATGTCAGTGCGAGCAAAAGCTCATCGGCTAACGCCAGCCGTGATGGCAAGAGCAGCTTCGGTATGGATACCACGCCACGCTATCTCGAAGGACTGTTTGGTAACGCCCGTGCGGATCTCTCCAGCTCAGGCAGTAACTCCTTTAACGGTAAAGGTGGCGCAAACGCCAGCAACACCTTCAGTGGCACCTTGACCGTGACGGTCGACCAGGTGCTGATCAACGGCAATTTACATGTCGTGGGTGAAAAACAGATCGCCATTAATCAGGGCACTGAGTTCATCCGCTTCTCGGGTGTCGTGAATCCACGCACCATCAGCGGCAGCAACACAGTTCCTTCCACTCAGGTGGCGGACGCGCGCATCGAATATGTCGGCAATGGCTACATTAACGAAGCGCAGAACATGGGCTGGCTGCAGCGTTTCTTCCTTAACTTATCGCCGATGTAACCGGGGTGAATTATGTTTAGATATCTGACTGGACTTGCGTTGATTCTGCTGGCGACTGTCGCCCAGGCTGAGCGTATCCGGGATCTCACCACTGTACAGGGCGTACGTGAAAACTCCTTAATTGGTTATGGTCTGGTGGTCGGTCTTGATGGGACGGGCGACCAGACGACGCAAACACCATTCACTACCCAAAGTATTAACAACATGTTGTCGCAGATGGGGATCACCGTTCCTGCCGGCACCAATATGCAGTTAAAAAATGTCGCGTCGGTGATGGTGACGGCCCAGTTACCTGCTTTTGGACGCCAGGGGCAAAGCATTGACGTGGTTGTTTCCTCAATGGGTAACGCCAAAAGCCTGCGCGGCGGTACGCTGTTGATGACGCCGCTTAAAGGGGTGGACAGCCAGGTTTATGCGCTGGCCCAGGGGAATATCCTGGTCGGTGGCGCTGGAGCATCTGCGGGGGGCAGCAGCGTGGCGGTTAACCAACTCAACGGTGGTCGTATCACTGGCGGCGCGGTGATTGAACGTGAACTGCCGTCTCAATTCGGTAACGGCAATACCATTAACCTGCAGCTCAATCAGGATGACTTCACCATGGCACAGTTGATTGCCGATACGGTGAACCGCCGTGGTATGGGCGGTGCAACTGCACTGGATGCCCGTACCGTACAAATTCGTGTGCCACAAGGTGGCAGCTCCCAGGTCCGTATGCTGGCCGATATCCAGAACCTGGAAGTCGGGACCGCGCCTCAGGATGCCAAAATCGTCATTAACTCCCGAACGGGCTCCGTGGTCATGAACCGCGAAGTGACGCTGGATACCTGCGCGGTTGCACAGGGTAATCTGTCCGTGACGGTGAACCAGTCTGCAAACGTCAGCCAGCCAAATACGCCGTTTGGTGGCGGTCAGACGGTTGTTACGCCACAAACGCAAATCGATCTTCGCCAGAGCGGTGGTTCACTGCAGAGCATTCGTTCCAGTGCCAATCTGAACAGCGTTGTGCGTGCGTTGAACGCCCTTGGTGCGACACCGATTGATCTGATGTCTATCCTGCAATCAATGCAGAGTGCGGGTTGCTTACGCGCCAAGCTGGAGATCATCTGATGCTGACTGATGGCCGTCTGAATGCAAGTGCAGCCTGGGATGCGCAATCCCTCAATGAGCTCAAAACCAAAGCCGGACAGGATCCGCAGGCCAATATCCGGCCAGTGGCCCGTCAGGTGGAAGGGATGTTCGTGCAAATGATGCTAAAAAGCATGCGCGAAGCTTTGCCGAAAGACGGTCTGTTCAGCAGTGATTCGACACGGCTGTACACCAGCATGTATGACCAACAGATTGCTCAGCAGATGACGGCCGGAAAAGGGTTGGGTCTGGCTGAAATGATGGTTAAGCAGATGACGGATGGTCAGGCGCCGGTTGATCCTGGCGATCAGGTGCAGCAGGTGCCGATGAAGTTTGATCTGGAAACGGTCAATACTTATCAAAATCAGGCGCTGACGCAGATGGTTCGCAAAGCGCTGCCACGAGCACTTGATAACGACGATGAACCGATGAGCGGGGACAGCAAAGACTTCCTCGCTCAACTCTCCTTGCCTGCGCGCCTTGCCAGCCAGCAGAGCGGCGTCCCTCACCACCTGATCCTTGCCCAGGCGGCACTGGAATCCGGTTGGGGGCAACGCCAGATCAAACGCGAAAATGGCGAGCCAAGCTTCAACCTGTTTGGTGTGAAGGCCACTTCAAACTGGAAAGGTCCGGTGACCGAAATTATGACCACCGAGTTTGAGAATGGCGAAGCCAAAAAAGTGAAAGCTAAGTTCCGTGTCTACAGCTCTTACCTGGAAGCACTCTCGGATTATGTAGGCATCCTCACTAAAAACCCACGCTATGCGGCCGTCACCAATGCTGCAACCGCAGAGCAGGGCGCTCAGGCGTTGCAGAGCGCTGGGTATGCCACGGATCCTAAATACGCGCAAAAACTCACCTCCATGATTCAGCAACTTAAATCTATGGGTGAGAAGGTCAGCAAAGCGTACAGCAATGATATTGAAAATCTGTTCTGAAACGGCTCAAGTTCAGCTCAAGGTTGCCGATAATCGTTAACAGGACTTATGTCTTAAAAGTTAATAAGGAACCTCCATGTCCAGCTTGATTAACAGCGCCATGAGCGGCCTGAGTGCAGCCCAGGCGGCACTGAGTACCACCAGTAATAACATTTCCAGTTATAACGTGACGGGTTACAACCGCCAGACGACGATCATTTCTGCCGCCAACAGTACGCTGGGTGCAGGAGGTTGGGTGGGTAACGGTGCATATGTTTCTGGCGTGCAGCGTGAATATGATTCGTTTATTACCAATCAGCTTCGTGCAGCGCAGACGCAGAGCAGTGGGCTGACCTCGCGCTATGAGCAGATGTCAAAAATCAACGACATGGTCTCCAGTACCACGAACTCCTTGTCGACCTCCCTGCAAGGTTTCTTCTCCAGCCTGCAGACGCTGGTGAGTAATGCGGAAGATCCGGCATCTCGTCAGAGCCTTCTGGGTAAAGCCGATGCGTTAGTTAACCAGTTTCAGGTTACCGACCAGTATCTGCGTGACCAGGACAAACAAATTAATATTTCGATCTCGTCGAGTGTTGACCAGATCAACAGCTACACCACACAGATAGCCAATCTGAATGACCAGATTTCGCGACTGACTGGCGTGGGCGGTGGTGCATCCCCGAACAACCTGCTCGATCAGCGTGACCAGTTGGTCAGTGAATTGAATAAGATTGTCGGCGTAGAGGTAAGTGTTCAAGATGGCAGCACCTATAACGTAACCATGGCCAATGGTTATACGTTGGTGCAGGGGAGTACTGCACGTCAGCTGGCGGCAGTTCCTTCCAGTGCCGATCCTGGGCGTACCACTGTTGCCTATGTAGATAACACCGCGGGTAATATTGAGATCCCTGAAAAACTACTGACCAGTGGTTCACTCGGCGGTCTGTTGACGTTCCGTTCACAGGATCTTGATCAAACCCGTAATACCCTGGGGCAACTGGCGCTGACTTTTGTTGACGCGTTCAACAAGCAACACACTGCTGGCTATGACGTTGACGGCACTCAGGGTACAGATTTCTTTAAGATTGGTGACCCGACCACGCTGAGCAATGCGAAAAACACTGGCACTGCAACCATGACTGCGGAAGTGACCAGTAGTAGCGACGTGAAAGCGACGGACTATAAGTTAACCAAAACAGATTCCGGCTGGAGCGTAACCCGCCTTTCCGATAACACCTCTTTTGCGGCAACGGAAACCGGTGGTGTACTGGAGTTTGAAGGTCTGAAAATCACGGTTTCAGGTACCGCAGCGAAGAACGACAGCTTCACCGTGAAACCGGTGGCCAACGCGATCATCAATATGGACGTGCTGATAACCGATGAGTCGAAAATTGCCATGGCAGCCAGTGCGACGTCCGGTGAGAGCGACAACAAAAACGGTCAGGCTTTGCTGGATTTGCAGAGCGCGAAGGTTGTGGGGGGCTCTAAGACCTTCAACGATTCTTATGCTTCTTTGATCAGTACCATTGGTACAACGACTTCGACGCTGAAAAGTAGCAGTACGACGCAGGAAAATGTGGTCACGCAGTTGAGTAATCAGCAGCAGTCCATCTCCGGCGTTAACCTGGATGAAGAGTACGGTAATCTGCAGCGCTTCCAGCAGTATTATCTCGCCAACGCACAGGTGCTGCAGACTGCCAGCACGCTGTTTGATGCGTTACTGAACATACGCTAAGTAAGAGGTGAATGATGCGTATCAGTACACAGATGATGTATGAACAAAACATGCGTGGTATTACCAACTCACAAACTAAGTGGTTGGCGTACGGCGAGCAAATGTCTACCGGGCTGCGCGTGAACCGCCCTTCTGATGACCCGATCGCGGCCTCTCAGGCAGTCGTTGTTTCACAGGCGCAGCAGCAGAACGAACAGTACAAAACGGCGCGTACCTTTGCTAACCAGAAAATCTCTCTGGAAGAAAGCGTGCTGAGTCAGGTGACCACCACCGTGACGGCAGCACAGTCCACCATCGTTAAAGCGGGGAACGGCTCGTTGAGTGATGACGACCGTGCATCAGTGGCAACGGAGCTGCAAGGCATCCGCGATCAGTTGATGAACCTGGCAAACAGCACAGACGGTAATGGTCGCTATATCTTTGGTGGCTACAAAACCAGTGATGCGCCTTTTGATACCACTAACGGTGCGTACAACGGCGGTACTGAAGCGATTACTCAGAAGGTGGATTCAGCGCGTACCATGGTGATTGCCCATACGGGGGCTCAGGTATTCGACAGCGTCACCAGCAACGCGGTGGCAGAGCCTGATGGCTCGATACCGAGCAACGTTTTTGAAATGCTCGACGAGGCGATTGCAGCTTTGAAAGTGCCCGTCGGTGATGACGAGACAGCCAAGGCAACCTCAACAGCCGCGCTGGATAAAGCGAACCGTGGTTTGCGTAACTCGCTTAACAACGTGCTGACCGTTCGTGCTGAACTCGGTACCCAGCTTGATGAGCTGGATAAGCTGGACTCATTGGGTGATGATCGCTCGCTGAGTCTGACACAACAGATGAGTGATTTGGTGAATGTGGACTGGAGTTCTGCCATTTCGTCTTACACCATGCAGCAGACGGCATTGCAGGCATCCTATAAAGCATTTAGCGACATGCAAGGCATGTCGCTGTTCCAACTCAATAAGTAATCTTCGCTTTGGCCCTGTCTTGAAACTGGACAGGGTCGGTATGCCCGCACCGGCTTCCGGCGCGGGCTTTTTTTTATCCGACATTTCTTGCCGCAGCCTGCAGACGACGATTGTCCACGAGGCGAATGACCAGGGCTATCAATCCGGTCAGCGTTGCCAGCGCTACCACGCCTGACCAACCTGCTACGGAGTAAACTTTACTGCCTAGTGCAGAACCCAACGCCATTCCGATAAACACAACGGTGAACAGCAATGCGTTCAGGCGACCACGCGCCTGGGGTTCCAGTCCGTATACCAGATTCTGGTGAGCGACCAGGCTTGATTGCAGACCCAGGTCAAAACCAACGGCGGCCAGCGCAATAATCACTAACTGGGCATGTGTCGGTACGAAAGGCAGAACGAACATCAGTGCGAACGAGACGGAGACAAGTGCTGCACCGAGTTGTGTGACTTTCTCTGCACCGACTTTATCAGCCAGCCCACCAGCCAGCGGGGCTGCTAATGCACCCGCAGCACCTGCGATCCCAAAGGTACCGGCTACCGCGCTACCTAGCTGATATTTTTCCAGCAGCATCACCGCCAGTGTGGACCAGAAAGCGCTGAAGGCGATGGATAAAAAGCCCTGCGCGAACGCAGCACGGCGTAGGGCAGGGTAGCGCTGCCACAGGTGCGCCATGGATTTCATCAGCTGTGGGTAGCTCAGGGTTGAATGAATGGCGAAACGCGGCAACACAAACCACATCAACGTGCCGATGAATGTAATGCTCGCGGCCGCCAACTGAAACATAACCCGCCAACCGAAAGCGGCCCCAACAAAACCACTGACGGTACGGGAGAGCAGAATACCGAGTAACAAACCAGTCATTACGGTACCGACGGTTTTCCCCTGTTTACCTTCAGGCGCAAGAATGGCTGCTGCCGGGACAATGTCCTGTGCCATCGTGGCGGCCATCCCCAGTAGCAAACTGACGGCCAGCAGTGCCGAAAGCTGCGAGGTAAAACTACAGGCCAGAAGCAGCAGTGCAAGGGCGGCACATTTTGCCAGAATGAGACGGCGTCTGTCGTAACGGTCTCCCAGCGGCAGTAAAAACAGAATGCCCAGCGCATAACCGGCCTGGGTGAGCGTGGGGACCAGTCCCATCCCGTTGATGGTTAAATGCAGATCGCTGCCCATTAATGGCAGCAGAGGCTGTGCGTAGTAGATGGCGGCCACGCTGAATCCCGCCCCCAGCGCCAGCACGAAAATTATCCAGCGTGCGATATATAACGGTTGAGAATGACGGTTCATTAGGATTTCCTCAGATATAGTGTGAGTGCATTTTTTACTAATACGGGATGGCACGGTAGACACCGTGGTGGTAAAACGGTTATACGCATAACGTATGAATATGGTGGTTAATATGCGATCAGAACGTATAGATAGAGTGGACTTAATGCGTACGCTGGTGCGTATCGTTGAGGCCGGGTCACTGTCAGCCGCCGCGCGGCAGTTGGACACAACGCAGGCGACCATCAGCCGTCGTTTACAGTCGCTGGAGACGTTGCTGGGGGTGAAGCTACTGCTGAGAACCACGCACGCCATGAAGCTGACGGATGATGGCGAACGCTGCTACGAGCACGCGAAGCGAGTGATTGATGCCTGGGTCACGCTGGAAGATGAAGTGAGTCAGAAAGAGGATGAACCGGTCGGCATGTTGCGGGTCAGGGCGCCCCATGCTTTTGGTCAGGAACAGTTGCTGTCTCCTCTCACTCAATTTCTTGAACGCTATCCGCAGCTCAGTGTGGAGTGGATGCTCAATGATAAAACCGTCAATTTTCTGAGCGACAATATCGACTGTGCGATCCGTGTAGGTGCTGAGGTGGATCCTTCTACCGTGTCGGTCTTACTGGCGGAAGTACCACGCTGTCTGGTTGCATCTCCGGCTTTGCTAGCGCGTTTTGGCGTGCTCGACAGTCCCGCCCGACTGAGTGCATTACCCTGGGTGGCACTCAGTACATTCTATCAGCATGATATTACCCTCACACATGCTGTTAGCGGTGAATCTGAACGCGTGACTATATCACCACGTTTGTACACCGACAGTCTGTACGTGGCACGGAATACGGCACTGGCAGGATTAGGCGTGGCAGCCGTATCAAGCTGGACGGTGGAGGAAGATATTCGTAATGGGAAACTGGTTATGCTATTACCGGACTGGCAGCCAGCGCCTTTGCCGGTACATCTGGTTTACCCCTGGGCGCGTTATTACCCTGCCAGGTTGCGGATGTTTTTACAGCTCATGCGGGAAGTGATGCCCGGCCTCAGTGGCATGCGCCAGCCTGTCAGCAAGGCATAAAAAAGCCGACCCGAAGGTCGGCTTTTTAACGTTGCGGAATATTATTCCACAGCCTGCGGACGCGTTGCTGGCGCAGTCGCAGTGTGCGTAGCGCTATGACCACCGGCTGAACCTTTTCCGTCAAAGTCGAACTGCGGACGAACCCAGTCGCTATGACGTGGTGCTTCTGGCACATAGACCGGAGCCGGTGCTTTAGTCATTGGCGCGGTGGCATGGCTCACGACAGCGGTGTCAACAGACTGCGGCGCAGCAGCAGCAGGTGCGCTTGCAGCAACAGGTGCAGGTTCAACTGCGACCGGTGCCTCAACAGCAGGTGCTGCAGACGGTTGCTCCACAACGACGGTCTCTTCAACCACGGCAGTTTCGGCAGCCAGTTCTTCAACCGGTACAACGATGTCGCGCTCAGCCACAACAGACTCTGCAGCCGGAGCCACTTCTTCCGCCACCGTGTCGGCAACGGTAGTGTCTTCTTCTGCGATGAATTGCGGCTGCTCGGTTACCGGCGCTTCAATCACTTCCGGATGCGTTGTTTCCACTGCGACTGGCTGGGGTTCAGCAACAGGCGCTTCAGGTTCAACCACCACTGGAGCTGGTTCTTCAACAACCGGCACAGGCTGCTGATTTTCTTGCGCGGTAACCAGCTGAGCTTCGGCAATCAGCGGAGCGACTTCCGGGGTGATCTGCACGTCTGCATCAGATTGCTGTTCAACTACCGGTGCCTCTGACACTTCATCCTGCGGACGGGCTACCGGGTAGCTAATCCACACTTTACCGGATGCCATCTCTGGTGATGCACAAGCCGCAGCCAGTGGCATTGCAGACTGCGTCGGGTAACGCTCATCACGGTAACGACGGCGGCGCTGACCACTTACACGGAGGTGGCGCGGAGAACGGCGTGAACGGCGCGGCATACCCGCGTTATCACGTGCTTCTGCGGACTCATCATGCTCGGCAACATTGTCGACTACAGCAGGCAGATCGCGTTTAGCGATGTCAGTGCGTTGTTCATGCACTTCTTCAACGGCGACAGCTTCAACAACCGGTTCGTTGGTCTGAGTTTCGCCTACACGAACTTTCTGAGTCAGTTGACGTTGCTTACGACGCGGCATCACCTGAACGCGTTCTTCCTGTGCAGATTCCTGCTCAGATTGTTCTTCGCGTTCCTGGTTTTTGACTTCCTGCTGCGGCTGACGTTTTTCTTCGTTGCGACGACGGTTGCGATCGCGGCGTGGCTGCTGCTCATCACGCGATTTCGCTTTTTCACCTTCTTCTGCAACTACCGGCTGGCGGTTATCTCGCTCTTCAACATTCTGCTGCGGTTTCTCACGACGATTACGACGGTTCTCATCACGATTTTCACGCGGCTCATTGCTGTCAGCACGGTTGTCACGGCGTTCATTACGCTCGCCGCGGTCATTACGGTCATTACGGTCATTGCGATCGCGACGGTTGTTCTGACGCGGTTTACGACGCTCCTGCGAACGTTCCTGTTTCTCTTCTTTCTTCTCTTCTTTGACTTCAGCAGGGGCAACAGGCTCATTGCCTGCAAACATACCTTTCAGTGCTGAGAAGAAGCGGCTCAGAAGACCTGGTGCAGCAGGCGTTGCGGCAGCTTGTGCAGTAACAGGCGCTTGTGATTTAGCAACAGGTGCCGTCGGTGCTGTAGGTGCTGGCGGTACTTCAGGCATAACGAATGCCGCCAGTGCAGGCTGCTCAGGACGTTTACGTTCGGCGGCTTCTTCTTCAGAAGGCAGCGCCATCTCTTCTTCATGCAGTTTAGGCAGCATGTAGCTGAGGGTAGGTGTCTCTTCGCCTTTGCGCACACGCAGTACGGAGTAATGCGGCGTTTCCATCTGATCGTTTGGCACAATCACGCAGCGAACACCGTTCTGGCGGGTCTCAATCGCGCTGACTGCGGAACGTTTTTCGTTAAGCAGGTAGGAAGCAATGGGTACTGGCACAATCGCATGGACTTCCTGGGTATTCTCTTTCAGCGCTTCTTCTTCAATGAGGCGTAGAATTGAGAGTGACAAAGATTCATTGTCACGAATCGTACCGGTCCCCGTACAACGCGGGCAGACATGGTGGCTTGATTCACCCAGAGATGGGCTCAGACGCTGACGGGACATCTCCAGTAGACCAAAGCGGGAAATGTGGCTGATCTGGATGCGGGCTCTGTCCTGACGGACAGCTTCACGCAGACGGTTTTCCACTGCGCGCTGGTGGCGTACCGGCGTCATATCGATAAAGTCGATAACAATCAAGCCGCCAAGGTCACGCAGACGAAGCTGGCGCGCGATTTCGTCGGCGGCTTCGAGGTTGGTGTTGAAGGCGGTCTCTTCGATATCACCACCGCGGGTTGCACGTGCGGAGTTGATATCGATGGCGGTCAGCGCTTCGGTGGAATCGATGACGATGGAACCACCGGACGGCAGACGGACTTCACGCTGGAAAGCGGACTCAATCTGCGACTCAATCTGATAATGACTGAACAGCGGGATTTCACCGGTGTACAGCTTAATTTTGCTGCTGAAATCCGGACGACCCAGTGCGGCGATGTGCTGGCGGGCCAGCTCAAGGACTTTCGGGTTATCAATCAGAATTTCGCCAATGTCCTGGCGCAGATAATCACGGAATGCACGTACAATGACGTTGCTTTCCTGGTGAATCAGGAACGGGGCTGGGCGGCTGTCGGCAGCTTTCTGGATTGCTTCCCAGTGCTTGAGACGGAAACTCAGATCCCACTGCAGGGCTTCGGCAGATTTGCCCACGCCTGCGGTACGAACGATCAAGCCCATGCCATCCGGAAGTTCCAGACTGGCCAGTGCTTCTTTTAACTCAGTGCGATCGTCACCTTCAATACGACGAGAGATACCACCCGCACGCGGGTTGTTTGGCATCAGCACAAGGTAGCTGCCTGCGAGGCTGATAAACGTCGTCAGCGCTGCGCCTTTGTTACCGCGTTCTTCTTTATCAATTTGAACAATGACTTCCTGGCCTTCGCGCAGCACATCTTTGATGTTCGGACGACCATGAGAATTGTAATTGGCAGGGAAATATTCGCGGGCAATCTCTTTGAGAGGCAGGAAACCGTGTCTTTCAGCACCGTAATCAACAAATGCAGCTTCCAGACTCGGTTCAATACGGGTGATTTTGCCTTTGTAGATGTTCGCTTTTTTCTGCTCGTGTCCAGGACTTTCGATATCCAGATCGTACAGACGCTGCCCATCCACAAGGGCAACACGCAACTCTTCTTGCTGAGTTGCGTTGATTAACATTCTTTTCATCGTAACTTACTCATTATTCTTACATTGACGACTAAGCTGCGGGCATAGTAACGCCTTTCCGGGGGAGAACCGATGGCCTCGTGACTGTTCACGTCGCCAACCTCACGGTTGTCGCTCGCTTAAGAGGCGCAGTGTGTCGGTTGCCTGTATTTCCTGTGGAAAACACAGCGCAATTATCAGGGGAACAGCCTGGGAAAAACTCTCCAGAGAAGATTCCATCTACCGGTAAGGACTGCAACCCGCAGCCCGCTAAGTGCCTGAAAGTCCAATACGTCTTACGCCATTGCTGCGTGTATGGTCGGACAGGCAAAACTGGTCATTCCGCACAATTGCTTGTTTTAACAAGATTCAACGCGGAAAACTGCAACATTATTCCTTGCGAGCCCTGTTATAGCAAGCTGACTTTTACCTTTTATCACCCGGTTACTCACAGTTTTTTCACTTTTAACTGGTGATTGTTTTAATAACCGCCAAATCATCTGTGAAGAACGAAGTCATCCAGGATCAAGAGTAAATATAAGCATAGAAAAATGAGTGGCGCTAATCATCTGCGATAATTAGAATCGCCTCCCATGAAAACTGAGAACCCATCCGTAAAATTTGTTGTTATCGCTGATGATGAAGCGGGGCAACGTATCGATAACTTTTTGCGCACGCAGCTCAAAGGTGTGCCGAAAAGCATGATTTACCGCATCATCCGTAAGGGCGAAGTGCGGGTAAACAAAGGACGCACCAAACCCGAATACAAACTCGAAGCGGGCGATGAAATACGCATTCCGCCGGTACGTGTGTCTGAAAAAGAAGAAGAAGCGGTTTCGCCTCACTTGCAGAAAGTCGCTGCGCTCAACGACGTAATCCTTTATGAAGACGACCATATTCTGGTGCTCAACAAACCGTCAGGTACGGCTGTACACGGTGGTAGTGGTTTGAGCTTCGGTGTGATCGAAGGCCTGCGTGCACTTCGCCCGGAGGCGCGTTTTCTCGAGCTGGTTCATCGACTGGATCGCGACACCTCTGGCGTTCTGTTGGTGGCGAAAAAGCGTTCTGCACTGCGATCTTTGCATGAGCAACTGCGCGATAAGGGAATGCAAAAAGATTACCTGGCGCTGGTGCGTGGCCAGTGGCAGTCCCATGTCAAAGTGGTACAGGCACCGTTGCTTAAAAATATCCTGCAAAGCGGTGAGCGCATCGTGCGCGTGAACCAGGAAGGAAAACCGTCTGAAACCCGTTTCAAGGTGGAAGAGCGCTATGAAGTTGCCACCCTGATGCGCTGCAGCCCTGTTACCGGGCGTACTCACCAGATCCGTGTGCATACCCTGCATGCTGGTCATCCGATTGCCTTTGACGATCGTTATGGCGACCGGGAGTTTGATAAGCAGCTCGCGAGTACGGGGTTATCTCGCCTGTTCCTGCATGCCGCAGCGCTGAAGTTTACGCACCCCAACACGGGTGAGACGATACGCATTGAAGCGCCGATGGACGATGGGCTTAAGCGCTGTCTTCAGGTGCTACGAAACCAAAAATAGTAAAAAGGGTAGTCGTACTGACTACCTTTTTTATGCTGCGTTGGGCTCAAGCGGTACCGCAGTGTTTTTTTCTTGGATCGGCAGATTAATTAACGCTGCCATTATGGCGAGTACGATATCGGCATACCACACCCAGTCAAGATTCCCTTCATACTGCATGGCTACGCCGCCGAGCCAGGCGCCAAAAAATGCGCCCACCTGATGTGAAAACAACGTGAAACCAAACAGCGTCGCCAGATAACGGGTACCAAACAGCTTGCCTACGATCCCGGCCGTAGGCGGCACTGTGGCAAGCCACGTCAGACCGATCGCACAGGCAAAAATGTAAAACTCCAGCTCAGATTTTGAGGAAAGCAGAAACGCGATAATCAGGACGGCGCGAGAAGCGTAGAGCACCGCGAGGATGTATTTCATCGGATAGCGCTTGCCTAGAAAACCGGCAAAAATGCTGCCGGCGATATTGCAAAGGCCAATCAACGACAAGCTGACGGCGGATACTGATGCGTCGTGTCCACACAGGTTAACTTCGCTCGGCAAATGCGTGGTTAAAAACGCAACGTGAAAACCACAGGTCAAAAAGCCCGCGTGCAGTAGCAGGTAACTGGGGTGACGAAATGCAGCACGGATCTGCTTTTTAAGCCCGGGTTCGTCAGAGACGATGGGCTGCTCCGGCACGGCAGCCGGTTTTTTATCTCCTCGGCACAGGAACCATGAGGGGATAATGGTGGTGAGTGCCGCAAGGGCGAGAAACATCAAACCCGATGCTGCTCCCCGCAGGCTGACAATCAACTGAATCAGCGGGGCGAAGATAAATTGCCCCAGCGACCCGCCTGCGTTAATCATCCCACTGGCTACTGAGCCTTTATCGGCAGGCAATCGGCTGGCAACAATGCCGATAAGCACAGAAAAACTGCCCGCAGCTGCTCCGGCCGGGCTTAACAGTCCTTGCGCCAGGGTGAGTGGCAAAAAGGATGATGCCCAGAGCGTACCTATCTGGCCCAGGGCAATCAGTAACGCGCCCAGCACCAGAACGGTGAACGCCCCACGTTTGTCTGCCCAGGCACCAAATAGTGGCTGAAATGCTCCCCACATGAGCTGACCAATCGCCAGCGCCATACTGACTTCAGCAATGCTCATAGTGGTCGTGTGCACAATAGGGTGCACAAACAGGCCAACGGTCTGCCTAATACCCATAGTTATCATTAAAATCAGGCTGGCCAGCGCAATGAGCGACCACAGGCCAGCAGATGACCGCTGAGACAGATCTCGTGAATCCACCGATTTTCCTTAAAAATGAATGTCAGATTTATTGCTTTTATTAGCTTTGCAATGGGTTTCGATGTTCGCGACGTAACATCTGGCAGAGCGCAATGAGCGGCAAACCTACCAGAGTATTGGGATCGCGCCCTTCAAGGCGATCAAATAAAGTGATCCCCAGCCCCTCACTCTTAAAGCTGCCTGCGCACTGTAATGGTCGCTCTTTGCGTACGTAATCGTCTATTTCCTGTTCGCTTAAATGGCGGAAATGGACATCAAAGGGTTCGCACTCTGTTTGCAAATGACCGGTGGCGGAGTTAAACAGTGCTAGTCCTGTATAGAAGGTCACAATATTTCCGCTGGCCTTGCGTAATTGTGCACGGGCATTTTCTTCCGTGTGGGGTTTGCCGGTTATTTGACCTTCCAGCACGCAGACCTGATCTGAACCGATTATCAGGTGGTGAGGAAAACGCTGGGTGAGCGACTGGGCTTTGTCTTGTGCGAGGCGCAGGACGAGATGGCGAGGTGACTCACCTGCCAGAGGTGTTTCATCCGTGACCGGTGCGGCACACTCAAAGGGCATTCCGAGCTTTTCCAGCAGCATGCGCCGCCAGGGGGAGGTCGAGGCAAGAATAATATCTGACATATTTTTTCCACCAAATATAGCTTAACCATGACAGGCATTTTAAACTGTAAGCCGCAATGTGTGCGAATTATTGGCAAAAGGCAACCTGAGGCTGCCTTTTTCTTTGACTCTATGACGTTACAAAGTTAATATGCGCGCCCTATGCAAAAGGTAAAATTACCCCTGACTCTCGACCCGGTTCGCACGGCTCAAAAGCGCCTTGATTACCAGGGTGTCTACCTGGCCGATCAGGTCAGTCGTGTCGCCGAGTCTGTAGCCAGTGTGGACAGTGATGTGGAATGCTCCATCTCTTTTGCCATCGACAACCAACGCCTTGCGGTTATTACCGGTGATGCGAAGGTTACGGTGTCTCTGGAATGCCAGCGTTGCGGTAAGCCGTTTACCCATCAGGTTCACACAACATATTGTTTCAGCCCTGTCCGTTCAGACGAACAGGCCGAAGCACTGCCGGAAGCGTATGAACCGATTGAGGTTGACGAATTCGGTGAAATCGACCTACGAGCATTAGTTGAGGATGAAATCATTCTCTCCCTGCCTGTAGTTCCGGTGCATGATTCTGAACACTGTGAAGTGTCCGAGGCGGACATGGTATTTGGTGAACTGCCTGATGAAGCGCAAAAGCCAAACCCATTTGCCGTATTAGCCAGCTTAAAGCGTAAGTAATAGGTTTTCCCTGCTCAAACAGGGTTAATCGTAATTAAGGAGTAAGGTCCATGGCCGTACAACAGAATAAACCAACCCGTTCCAAACGTGGCATGCGTCGTTCCCATGACGCGCTGACCGCAGTCACCAGCCTGTCTGTAGACAAAACTTCTGGTGAAAAACACCTGCGTCACCACATCACTGCCGACGGTTTCTACCGTGGCCGCAAGGTAATCACTAAGTAATCACGCGCAAGCGTGGTCAAACTTAGTGAGGATTTCCCCGTGAAAACGGGGATATACCGATACCTTGACACGTCTAACCCTGGCGTTAGATGTCATGGGGGGAGATTTTGGTCCCTCCGTGACAGTGCCTGCAGCATTGCAGGCACTGGATTCTAATTCGCACCTCAATCTTCTTTTAGTCGGCGATCCCGACACAATCACACCATTGCTCGCAAAAGCTGATTTTGAGCAACGCTCACGCCTGCTTGTTGTTCCGGCGCAGTCAGTTATTGCCAGCGATGCTCGTCCTTCGCATGCTATCCGCAATAGTCGGGGGAGCTCGATGCGTATGGCGCTGGAATTGGTAAAAGAAGGGCGCGCGCAGGCGTGCGTGAGTGCAGGAAATACCGGCGCACTGATGGGCCTGGCGAAAATGGTGCTTAAGCCCATCGAAGGGATCGAACGACCGGCTCTCGTCACCGTGTTACCTCATCAGCAAAAAGGTAAAACGGTCGTACTGGATTTAGGCGCTAATGTCGATTGCGATGGCAAAATGCTGGCGCAGTTCGCCGTGATGGGCGCGGTTATGGCAGAAGAAGTGGTGGGGATTGCGAATCCTCGCGTGGCATTACTGAATATTGGTGAAGAAGAAACCAAAGGTCACGATAGCATTCACGACGCCGCCGCTATTTTAAAGGCAGTTCCAGACATTAACTATATTGGTTATCTGGAAGCGAACGAATTACTCACTGGCAAAACGGATGTGCTAGTTTGTGACGGTTTTACAGGAAACGTTACATTAAAAACTATGGAAGGTGTTGTCAGAGTGTTCCTTTCACTGCTGAAATCTCAGGGTGAAGGTAAAAAAAGGTCGTGGTGGCTGATTATATTAAAGCGTTGGTTACAAAAAAGCCTGAGCAGGCGATTCAGTCACCTCAACCCCGACCAGTATAATGGCGCCTGTCTGTTAGGATTGCGCGGCACGGTGATTAAGAGTCATGGTGCCGCCAATCAGCGAGCCTTTAGCGTCGCTATTGAGCAGGCAGTGCAGGCGGTGCAGCGGCAAGTTCCTCAGCGAATTGCCGCTCGCCTGGAATCTGTGTTACCGGAAAAAGACTGAGCGTACATGTATACGAAGATTATGGGTACCGGCAGCTATCTGCCTGAACAAGTGCGAACTAACGCCGATCTGGAAAAAATGGTGGATACGTCTGACGAGTGGATTGTCACACGCACAGGTATCCGTGAACGCCGTATCGCCGCGCCGAATGAAACCGTCTCAACCATGGGTTTCGAAGCTGCTAAGCGCGCGATGGAAATGGCAGGCGTTACAGCCGATGAGATTGGTCTGATTGTTGTTGCCACCACCTCTGCAACCCATGCCTTCCCGAGTGCGGCATGTCAGGTGCAGAGTATGCTGGGCGTGAAAGGTTGCCCGGCGTTTGATGTCGCAGCGGCATGCGCAGGTTTCACCTATGCATTAAGCATTGCGGATCAGTACGTTAAATCCGGGGCGGTTAAACGCGCTCTGGTGATCGGTTCTGACGTTCTGGCGCGTACCTGTAATCCTGAAGATCGCGGCACGATCATCATCTTTGGTGACGGTGCTGGTGCGGTCGTTCTGGGAGCTTCTGAAGAGCAGGGTATCATCTCTACGCATCTGCATGCTGATGGTAGCTATGGTGAATTGTTGACGCTGCCAAATGCGGATCGCGTCAATCCAGAAAACCCTATTTTCCTGACGATGGCCGGGAATGAAGTCTTTAAAGTGGCGGTGACTGAGCTTTCTCGCATCGTCGATGAAACCCTGGAAGCGAACAACCTGCAGCGCAGCGAACTGGACTGGCTGGTGCCGCATCAGGCAAACCTGCGCATCATCAGTGCAACAGCGAAGAAACTGGGCATGTCGATGGAGAATGTGGTGGTGACGCTTGATCGTCACGGCAACACTTCTGCGGCATCTGTTCCTTGTGCGCTTGATGAAGCCGTCCGTGATGGCCGCATTCAGCGGGGTCAATTGATCCTGCTTGAAGCCTTTGGCGGTGGGTTTACCTGGGGTTCCGCGCTGGTCCGTTTCTAGTATTTAAGGATAAAAGAGATGACGCAATTTGCTTTTGTGTTCCCGGGACAAGGTTCCCAGGCCGTGGGCATGCTATCTGATATGGCAGCCACTCATCCGGTGGTTGAAGAGACGTTCCGTGAAGCGTCTGCTGCACTGGGTTATGACTTGTGGACATTGGTCCAGCAAGGTCCGGCAGAAGAATTAAACAAAACATGGCAGACTCAGCCAGCACTGCTGACCGCTTCTGTCGCGTTGTATCGCGTATGGCAGCAGCAGGGTGGAAAAGCCCCTGCGTTGATGGCGGGCCATAGCTTGGGTGAATACTCTGCGCTGGTATGCGCAGGCGTACTGCCTTTCGCAGATGCCGTGCGTCTGGTTGAACTGCGTGGCAAATTCATGCAGGAAGCGGTGCCGGAAGGCACTGGCGCAATGTCAGCGATCATTGGTCTTGATGATGCGTCGATTGCAAAAGCCTGTGAAGAGTCTGCTGAAGGACAGGTTGTTTCTCCAGTAAACTACAATTCTCCGGGCCAGGTCGTTATCGCGGGTCATAAAGAAGCCGTTGAGCGCGCGGGCGCAGCCTGTAAAGCCGCAGGTGCAAAACGCGCACTGCCGCTGCCGGTCAGTGTTCCGTCTCACTGCGCGCTGATGAAGCCTGCCGCTGAGAAATTGGCTGTTGAGCTCGAAAAAATCGTGTTCAGCGCACCACAGATTCCGGTTGTTAACAACGTCGACGTGCAGTGTGAAACCTCACCAGAGGCTATTCGTAACGCGCTCGTTCGCCAATTGTTTAGCCCGGTACAGTGGACCAAAAGCGTTGAGTTTATCGCTTCGCAGGGCGTTGAACATCTGTATGAAGTTGGACCAGGCAAAGTACTGACCGGTCTGACTAAACGTATTGTTGATACCCTGACGGCGTCTGCGCTCAACGAGCCTGCGGCGATGTCAGAGGCACTGGCGCAATAGAAGAGGAACACCATGAGTTTTGAAGGAAAAATCGCACTGGTTACCGGTGCGAGCCGTGGCATTGGCCGCGCAATCGCGGAGACCCTTGTCGCTCGTGGCGCAAAAGTGATTGGTACTGCAACCAGCGAAAGTGGTGCGCAGGCCATTAGTGATTATCTGGGTGCAAATGGTAAAGGTCTGCTGTTAAACGTGACCGATCCGGCATCCATCGAATCTGTTCTGGAAAACATTCGCACTGAGTTTGGCGAAGTCGATATCCTGGTGAATAACGCCGGTATCACACGCGACAATCTGCTGATGCGTATGAAAGATGATGAGTGGAACGATATTCTCGAAACTAACTTGTCATCTGTTTTCCGTCTGTCAAAAGCGGTGATGCGCGCTATGATGAAAAAGCGTCATGGGCGTATCATCACTATCGGTTCTGTGGTTGGTACCATGGGAAATGCTGGTCAGGCTAACTACGCTGCGGCGAAAGCGGGTCTGATTGGTTTCAGTAAGTCACTGGCACGAGAAATCGCATCACGTGGTATTACTGTGAACGTTGTTGCTCCGGGCTTTATTGAAACGGACATGACGCGTGCGCTGTCTGAAGATCAGCGTGCGGGTATTCTGGCGCAGGTTCCGGCAGGCCGTCTTGGTGGTGCGCAAGAGATCGCCAATGCGGTTGCATTTTTAGCCTCTGACGAGGCGGGTTACATCACTGGTGAGACCCTGCACGTCAACGGCGGAATGTATATGGTTTAATCACGATTAAAATTATTTGCGTTATTAGGGTGAAAGGCCTCAAAATAGCGTAAAATCGTGGTACGAACTGCCGGGATTTAGTTGCAAATTTTTCAACATTTTATACACTACGAAAACCATCGCGAAAGCGAGTTTTGATAGGAAATTTAAGAGTATGAGCACTATCGAAGAACGCGTTAAGAAAATTATCGGCGAACAGCTGGGCGTTAAGCAGGAAGAAGTTACCAACAATGCTTCCTTCGTTGAAGACCTGGGCGCTGATTCTCTTGACACCGTTGAGCTGGTAATGGCTCTGGAAGAAGAGTTTGATACTGAGATTCCGGACGAAGAAGCTGAGAAAATCACCACCGTTCAGGCTGCCATTGATTACATCAACGGTCACCAGGCGTAAGTGAACATCTCCAGGCGGTCATTCGACCGCCTGAGTTTTATCTTTTATCCCACGAATTCCTTTTTTTCCCTCCCTGGAGGACAAACGTGTCTAAGCGTCGTGTAGTTGTGACCGGACTTGGCATGTTGTCTCCTGTCGGCAACACCGTAGAGTCTACATGGACCTCTCTCCTTGCCGGTCAGAGTGGCATCAGCCTGATCGACCATTTCGATACTAGCGCCTACGCAACGAAATTTGCTGGCTTAGTAAAGGATTTTAACTGTGAAGACATTATCTCGCGCAAAGAACAGCGCAAGATGGATGACTTCATTCAATATGGAATTGTCGCTGGCGCACAGGCCATGCTTGATTCTGGCCTTGTAGTGACGGAAGAAAACGCTACACGTATCGGTGCCGCTATCGGTTCTGGTATTGGTGGTCTGGGCTTAATCGAAGAAAACCATAGTTCTCTCGTGAACGGTGGTCCGCGTAAAATCAGCCCGTTCTTCGTACCGTCGACGATTGTTAATATGGTGGCCGGTCACTTGACCATCATGTTTGGTCTGCAGGGACCGAGTATTTCAATTGCCACGGCCTGTACCTCTGGTGTGCACAACATTGGCCATGCGGCGCGTATTATCGCCTATGGTGATGCGGATGCGATGCTTGCAGGTGGCGCAGAAAAAGCCAGTACGCCTCTGGGTGTGGGTGGCTTTGGTGCGGCACGTGCGCTCTCAACCAACAATGATAATCCGCAGGCTGCAAGCCGCCCGTGGGACAAAGACCGTGACGGTTTTGTTCTTGGCGATGGTGCAGGCATTATCATGTTGGAAGAGTATGAACACGCGAAAAAACGCGGTGCCAAAATTTATGCAGAAATCATTGGTTTCGGCATGAGCAGCGATGCCTATCACATGACCTCACCGCCAGAAAATGGCGCAGGTGCAGCAGCAGCCATGGTCAATGCGCTGCGTGACGCAGGTCTTGAGGCGAGCCAGATTGGCTACATCAACGCGCACGGCACCTCTACGCCTGCGGGCGATAAAGCCGAAACGCAGGCAGTGAAGTCAGTCTTTGGTGAAGCGGCGAGCCGTGTGCTGGTCAGCTCAACAAAATCCATGACAGGACACCTGCTGGGTGCTGCTGGCGCGGTAGAGTCTATCTTCTCTATTCTGGCGCTGCGCGATCAGGCGGTTCCGCCAACCATCAACCTGGACAATCCGGATGAAGGTTGTGACCTCGACTTTGTACCGCATGAAGCGCGTCAGGTCAGTGGAATGGAATATACCCTGTGTAACTCCTTCGGCTTCGGTGGCACCAACGGTTCGTTGATCTTCAAAAAGGTCTGAGCTCCGGTTACTCACATTATGAAGCACTGAAAGGCCCGCATGTCGGGCCTTTTTTTGTCTATAGAAAACCCCCAGCTAGGCTGGGGGTTCAGTAAAGCTTTCAGCTTTGAGCCGGATATAAAAACCCCTTTTGATTTGTTAAAACATCTTTGCGGTCTGGCAACTGCAAAAGTTAAACAAGAAATCAAAAGGGGGTCCCAATGGGGGACGAAAAGAGCTTAGCGCACACCCGATGGAACTGTAAATATCACATAGTCTTTGCGCCCAAATAATTTCAGCTTTCTCCGCTTGTCCTGCACATGCTGTCCTGAGAAACTACCCGCCCATGCAAAAGGAGCCACTATGTTTTTGATTAATGGCCTCGAACAGGATTCCCTGCACCGCGAGCTGACAGGGCAATCACAGTTTGGTGATGGCTGCTTCACGACGGCGCGTATCGATGGAAGGGAACGTTCATTTCCTGCATCAGCATTTAGCGCGGCTGGAAAAAGCCTGTGATACGCTTTTCATTCCTTTTACCCAGTGGCATATCGCTTGAAGCCGAAATGCAGCCAACTTGCCAGTACAACAGGCTAAAGGCGTGCTTAAAGTGATTATCAGTCGGGGTGTCAGGTGGGCGTGGTTATTCAGCGGTACGGCCTGCCAGTCACCGACACGTCTGCTTAGCCTCTCACCATATCCTGCGCATTACTGCTCAGCTGGAGAGAGGAGGGGATAACACTCTCTCTCAGTCCCGTTACGATTGGGGCAGAAACCCGATGCTTGCCGGAATCAAACATTTAAACCGTCTGGAGCAGGTTCTGGTCCGCCGCTATCTTGAGCAAACTGATGCCGACGAGGCGCTGGTTCTTGACAGTGAAGGGTGGCTTACGGAATGCTGTGCCGCGAATATTTTCTGGCGACAGGGTCGTGATGTATTTACCCCTTTTGTCGACCAGGCGGGAGTTAACGGCATTATGCGGCAGAATTGTATGCAACGATTGGCATCTTCTGGTTACCGCGTTGTCGAAGTGAATGCACGGCCGGGTGCCTTAAACGCTGCCGATGAAGTCCTTGTGTGCAATGCGTTAATGCCCGTCGTTCCTGTTCGTCAGTGGGATGAGCGAGTCTGGACGTCCCGCGAGATGTACCACTTTTTAGCCCCTCTTTGTGAGCACCCTGAATCGTCATGAAAAAAATGCTGCGCTTTGTATTTCTTTTGCTGCTGGTTATGGGCATTGCCGCAGGCGTTGGCCTATGGAAGGTCCGCCAGTTAGCTGACAGTAAATTACTCATTAAAGAAGAGACTATTTTCGCTCTGGAAGCCGGAACCGGGCGCACGGCTTTAGGTGTGCAGCTCTATAACGAAAAAGTGCTGAACCGCCCGCGTGTTTTCCAGTGGCTGCTTCGCGTTGAGCCCGCACTTTCGCACTTCAAAGCGGGGACCTATCGCCTGACACCGGATATGACGGTTCGCGAGATGCTTGAATTACTCGAGAGTGGCAAAGAGGCGCAGTTCCCTCTGCGGTTTGTTGAAGGTATGCGCTTGAGCGATTACCTCCAGCAGTTGCGCGATTCTCCCTGGATCAAGCACACCCTGAAAGATGATGAATACGCGACCGTTGCCGCCGCGCTCAATTTTGAACATGCGGACTGGGTTGAAGGGTGGTTCTGGCCCGACACCTGGATGTACACCGCCAATACGACGGATGTCGCGTTGCTCAAGCGCGCGCACCTGAAAATGGTGCGCGCGGTTGATCGGGCCTGGGACGCACGCATTGACGGACTGCCGTATAAAGACAAAAACCAGATGGTCACAATGGCCTCAATCATCGAAAAAGAAACCGCGGTTGCCAGCGAGCGTGACCAGGTTGCATCGGTGTTTATCAACCGCTTACGTATTGGTATGCGTCTTCAGACCGATCCAACGGTGATCTACGGCATGGGGGCGCGTTATAATGGAAAACTCACGCGCAACGACCTTGAGACGCCGACAGACTACAACACTTACGTGATCAGCGGCTTGCCGCCTGGCCCTATTGCCACACCGGGTGAAGCGTCGCTTAAGGCGGCTGCGCATCCGGCTAAAACACCGTATCTCTATTTCGTGGCGGATGGTAAAGGTGGGCATACCTTTAATACGAACCTTTCCAGCCACAACAAATCAGTACAGGATTACCTGAAAGTACTTAAGGAAAAAAATGGGCAGTAAATACATTGTCATTGAAGGTCTGGAAGGCGCAGGCAAAACCACCGCTCGCGATGTGGTCGTGGAAACGCTGCGTGAACTCGGCGTGCAGGAAATTGCCTTTACGCGTGAGCCGGGCGGTACGCAACTGGCGGAGAAACTCCGCAGTCTGGTGCTGGATATCCGCTCAGTGGGTGATGAAATCATTACCGATAAAGCCGAAGTGCTGATGTTTTATGCTGCCCGTGTCCAGTTGGTGGAGACGGTGATTAAACCCGCGCTCGCCCGTGGCTGCTGGGTGATTGGCGATCGTCACGATCTGTCGACCCAGGCTTACCAGGGTGGAGGTCGGGGTATCGATCAGGCCATGCTGGCCACGCTGCGTGATGCTGTACTGGGCGACTTCCGCCCGGATTTGACGCTTTACCTTGATGTCACGCCGGAGGTCGGTTTGAAACGCGCCCGCGCCCGCGGTGAACTGGATCGTATTGAGCAAGAGTCCCTCGATTTCTTTAACCGTACCCGTGCGCGTTATCAGGAACTGGCCGCACAGGATGCGCGCATTCGTACCATTGATGCCACGCAATCCCTGGAGGACGTTGTCGCCTCTCTTCGCCGGACCGTGACCGAATGGGTACAGGAGCAGGGCGCATGAAATGGTACCCATGGCTGCGCCCGGACTATGAACAACTGGTTGCCAGTTACCAGGCCGGACGCGGGCACCATGCGTTACTGATTCATGCCTTACCTGGGATGGGCGATGATGCACTCATCTATGCACTCTGCCGCTTTTTACTTTGTCTGCAGCCTGAAAACCAGAAAAGCTGTGGTCACTGTAAAGGCTGCCAGCTTATGCAGGCGGGCACGCACCCGGATTATTATCTGCTGGCGCCGGAAAAAGGGAAGGCGACGCTGGGTATCGATGCCGTACGTGAAGTCAGCGAGAAGTTGTATGAGCATTCGCGGTTGGGCGGTGCAAAGGTGGTCTGGATTCCTGATGCGGCGTTGCTGACGGATGCCGCAGCCAATGCTCTGCTGAAAACCCTTGAAGAGCCACCGGCCAATACCTGGTTTTTCCTCGCCTGCCGCGAGCCTGCACGTCTGCTGGCCACATTGCGCAGTCGATGCCGTATGCATCATCTTTCACCGCCAGCGGAGAATTACGCCAGTGCCTGGCTAGGGCGCGAAACCTCTTCAACGCACGAGAGCATAATTACTGCGCTGCGCCTGTGCAGTGGTGCCCCCGGTGCTGCAGTGGCACTCCTCCAGCCAGACCAACAGGAACCTCGTCAGGCGCTTTGTCAGTCCGTTGAACAGAGCGTGAAAAGCGGCGACTGGCTTTCATTGCTCGGCGCACTTAATCATGAGCAGGTTGCTGAACGCCTTCACTGGCTTGGTGCACTGTTACTGGATGCCATCAAGGTGCAGCGAAACACGACGTTGCTGACCAATATGGATGTCATCGCTCTGGTACAGATACTCGCGCAGCAGATACCGGAACGCCGGTTACATGCTTTTCTGCATGCGCTGGTGGAATGTCGTGAGCAGCTGTTGACCGTCGTCGGCGTCAATCGCGAGTTATTACTGACCGACCTGTTATTACGTGTTGAACGTTACCTGCAACCCGGTGCAACACTGCCCACGTCGCACCTTTAAGAAAGAGACATTATGTTTTTAGTCGATTCACACTGCCATCTTGATGGCCTGGACTATCAGGCGCTGCATACGGACGTCAATGACGCGCTGAGTAAAGCAGCAGCCCGTGACGTGAAATTTTTCCTCGCAGTAGCGACAACTCTACCGGGTTACCGCAACATGCGGGAGCTGGTGGGTGAGCGTAACGATGTGGCTTTTTCCTGCGGTGTGCATCCCCTTAATCAGGATGAAACATATGATGTGGAAGATTTACTGCGGATGGCTGCTGAACCTGGCGTGGTCGCTATGGGCGAAACGGGGCTGGATTATTTTTACACCCCGGAGACCAAAGACCGCCAACAGGAATCTTTCCGCCATCATATTCGTATTGGCCGCGAATTAAATAAGCCGGTGATCGTGCATACCCGCGACGCACGTGCGGATACGCTCGACATCCTGCGCGAAGAGAAGGTTTCTGAATGCGGTGGCGTACTACACTGTTTTACTGAGGACAGGGAAACGGCGAAGGCGTTGCTGGATCTCGGTTTTTATATCTCCTTTTCCGGTATTGTGACATTTCGTAATGCTGAACAGCTGCGCGACGCTGCGCGCTATATACCACTGGATCGAATGCTTGTGGAAACGGACTCGCCGTATCTGGCACCGGTTCCGCATCGTGGAAAAGAAAATCAGCCTGCTTACGTTCGGGATGTGGCTGAATACATGGCGGTTTTAAAAGGCGTATCGGTAGAACAACTGGCGCAACAAACCACTGAAAATTTTGCGACGCTGTTCCATATTAACCCCGCCCGCCTCCAATCTGCCTGAATTTTCAGCTTATTTTAGTCCTCGTAATTAATAGACATTAAGAGTAAAGTTCACCGCCATAAAAAGGGCGGTGGATACTCTTTTTGACATATTTGGCAATGGTTTTTGTAAATCTATGAAAGTTTTAAGACAGGCGGTAGCTGAAACGTGATAGCCGTCAAACAAACAAAAGCTTATTTATTTTACTCTGTGTAATAAATAAAGGGCACTTAGATGTCCTGTCCACAGCACGGTTCTCCCCCCGTGCCAATGCGCAAAAAGCGTAAAAAAAGCACAAATACTCAGGAGCACTCTCAATTATGTTTAAGAATGCATTTGCTAACCTGCAGAAGGTCGGTAAATCGCTGATGCTGCCAGTATCCGTACTCCCGATCGCAGGTATCCTGCTGGGCGTCGGTTCTGCAAACTTCAGCTGGCTGCCAGAAGTGGTTTCTCATGTTATGGCTGAAGCGGGCGGTTCCGTTTTTGCTAACATGCCACTGATTTTCGCTATCGGTGTTGCGCTTGGCTTCACTAATAACGACGGCGTTTCCGGTCTTGCTGCCGTTGTAGCCTACGGCATTATGGTGAAAACCATGGCTGTGGTTGCACCGCTGGTGCTGCATTTACCTGCAGAAGAAATCGCGGCGAAACACCTGGCTGATACCGGGGTTCTCGGCGGTATCATCGCGGGCGCGATTGCAGCTTACATGTTCAATCGTTTCTACCGTATTAAGCTGCCTGAGTACCTGGGCTTCTTCGCTGGCAAGCGCTTTGTACCGATTATCTCCGGTCTGACCGCTATCGTCTTCGGCGTAGTGCTGTCCTTTATCTGGCCTCCGATTGGTACAGCTATTCAGACCTTCTCGCAATGGGCCGCCTATCAGAACCCGGTCGTTGCGTTCGGTATTTATGGCTTCATTGAGCGCTGCCTGGTGCCGTTTGGTCTGCACCATATCTGGAACGTTCCTTTCCAGATGCAAATTGGTGAATTCACCAACGCGGCAGGTCAGGTCTTCCATGGCGATATCCCACGTTACATGGCGGGTGACCCGACTGCAGGTAAGCTGTCAGGCGGCTTCCTGTTCAAAATGTACGGTCTGCCGGCTGCTGCGATTGCAATCTGGCACTCTGCTAAACCAGAGAACCGTGCCAAAGTGGGCGGTATCATGATCTCCGCAGCGCTGACCTCGTTCCTGACCGGTATCACCGAGCCGATCGAGTTCTCCTTCATGTTCGTTGCGCCGATCCTGTACGCAATTCATGCAGTGTTGGCTGGCCTGGCATTCCCTATCTGTATCCTGCTGGGTATGCGTGATGGTACGTCCTTCTCTCACGGCCTGATTGACTTTATCGTACTGAGCGGTAATGGCAGCAAAATCTGGCTGTTCCCGATCGTCGGTCTGTGCTACGCAGCGATTTACTATGTTGTGTTCCGCGTGATGATCAAAGCACTGGACCTGAAAACGCCTGGTCGTGAAGACGCGTCTGAAGATACCAAAGCTGCTTCAACAAGCGAAATGGCTCCGGCACTGGTTGCTGCTTTCGGTGGTAAAGAGAACATCACCAACCTCGACGCTTGTATCACTCGTCTGCGCGTTAGCGTGGCCGATGTGGCGAAAGTCGACCAGCCTGGCCTGAAAAAATTAGGTGCGGCTGGTGTGGTAGTGGCTGGTTCTGGTGTTCAGGCAATTTTCGGTACCAAATCCGATAACCTGAAGACTGAAATGGATGACTACATCCGTAGCCACTAAGCCATAAAGTCTGGGGAGACTGAGGCAGCCGCAAGGCTGCCTTTTTTATTGGGTGAAAGACAGGGCTGGTGGGCGAGACTGAAGTCATCGTCCTGTCGTTAAGTCACTATGCTGACGCGCGGAGCGGTTGCGTGCCAGTATTGACCCTGTCATCTGTAAATGGCATGTATGCGACCGTAACCCGCGTAGGGCAAGTTCCTCTGTGTCAGCAGAGTAGATAAACGCGGTCGCATTGGTTAGCAGTGCTGGGTGGAGTGGAGAGAATAAAAAAGCCCACCAGAAACTGGCGGGCTTGGATCAGATTCGGATTTTACAATCAGAAGCTGTAGTTTGCGCTCACGGAGAAGTTACGTGGTGCGCCATAGACGCCGTAGCTGCCCAGGTAGTCGTAGTACTCTTTATCAAACAGGTTGTTGATATTCCCCTGAACGGAGAAGGTTTTCGTTACCTGGTAACGTGTGAAGAGGTCAACCACGGTGTAACCATTCTGGTTGATACGTGAAACACCGTTCGGGCCATTATCCAGTTCTTGCCAGGTTTTGTTCTGCCAACGAACGCCGCCGCCCACAGCCAGGTCTGGTAACATTGGCAACTGATAACGGGTGAATAATTTTGCAGTGGTACGTGGCTGATCCGGGTTAACTGCAGAACCATCACCTGCTTCTGCGATGTAACGACTTGCGCCGAAGGTTAACTGCCAGTTATCGGTCAACGCGCCGTTAAGCTCAAATTCAATACCTTTGCTGACGGTACCGTCTACCGATTTATATGCAGTCTGCCCGCCGGAGTTTGGAATCGTCTGGCCGGTAGAGACGGCAACGTTATCTTGTTCGGTGCGGAATACAGCCAGGCTGGCTGTCAGGCGAGTGTTAAACCAGTCGCCTTTCACACCCGTTTCGTAGCTCTTACCGGTGGTCGGATCGAGGAATACACTGTTGGCGTCACGCTGGCCGCTTGGTTGGAAAATTGAAGTATAACTGGCATAAGCAGACCAGGTGTCATCAATGTCATAGATAATTCCCGCGTACGGGGTGACTTTATCTGCTTTAGCGTTGCGGATCTCGTCAGGTTTGCGTTCGAGATTGTACTTAGCACTCCATTCGGTCCAGCGCGCCCCCAGGATAAGGTGCAGTGGATCGGCAAGGGACAGGCGTGTCGCTGAGTAAATGGATTTTTGACGAATGATATCGCGTTGATACAGAGCCCAGTCAGACCATTGTGGATCGGCCAGCGTTTTGCCGTTGTAATTATGGATATTGCCCACATCCATGAGGCCGTAGTTATCATTTACAGGGTAGGAGTTGTCATAGTTGTTGCGCTGACGACTGTAGCTGCCACCGAACATCACTTCATGCTGGCGGCCAAACAGATCGTAGCCTCCGCGTACGAAGGCATCGACGGAGTCCTGTTTACGTTCGCCACGGTTCCATCCGCCCCATGCCCCCTGGTATGCAGCAGAATCGTACAGACCGGTAGTCTTGTCCGGGTAGCCATCGATATACATCAGCTTGCTATCGAAATTGGTTTCCGCATGCATTGCGTTAACTTTCGCTTCCCAGCCGTTATCGAAGCGCTGTGTCAGGTTGGCAAAGATTTTCGTTGAGTCGGTATTGGAATAGGCCCAGTCAGCGGCTGAGTTGAAGCCACGACGGAAGTGGGTTTTGCTGCCATCACTGTAGAGCGAGGGGAAACCACCCCAGGTCGGGCTGTCTTCTTCACTTTCCTGATAGTCGTAACCAAGGGAGAGTGTGGTGGAGTCAGTAATATCGGTATCAATGATGCCGGAGATGAATTTCTTACGGTAGTGATTACGCTCAAGCCATGAATCATTGTCCTGATAGCCGGCGATTACACGTCCACGGACATTGCCTGATTCGGTAAGCGGTGCCTGGAGATCGAGCACGTAGCGTTGTTTATCCCAGCTACCATAAGTAGCGGAAACATTACCTTTGAATTCTTTGCTGTCCGCATGCTTACGTACCATGTTGACGTAAGCGGAAGGATTACCTGTCCCACTCATCAGACCTGCGGCACCACGCACGACTTCGATCTTGTCGAAAATAGCCGTATCGCCAGCGGTATCGTTAAAGTTCCAACGGTTATCAAGGAACGTCGGCATGTCTTCATAGGCAAAATTGCTGACGAAGAAACCACGTGCGAAGAAGTTAGTACGCGAGCTGTCAATGCGGGCAGCGCTGACGCCTGTCGTATTGGAAAGAACATCTTCAATGGTGCTCAGTTCCTGATCCTGCATACGCTGCTGGCTGATAACACTCACCGACTGCGGGATGTCACGCGGAACCAGCAGCAGCTTGGTACCAGTGGTGGTGGTTTTAACGCTGTAATCCTGATCCTGACTGGTATCGGTTTGCAGCGCATTACCTTCAACGACAACTGTCTCCTCGGTTGCCGCTGTTGCTGCGAAACTTGCTGCTGGTGCTAATGCAAATGCAATGGACATCGCGAGCAGAGAAGGAGGGCAGGCAAATTTGCGCTGCTCATCTCTGACATGAGTGGTGAAAGACATTATTAACCCTTAATGGTGTGTTAGCGGAGTTGTCCTGGCCGCGATACGTTGTCGCCGTCGGACCTGTTATCTCTTTTTAGGTAATAAACGCGCATGAAAATGCAAATGCGAAATATACGCATTCGGAATACACATGTAAACAGATGTAAGATTGATGACTGAAATAGCGTTTTAAAGAAGGGGGGCTAATGTATTGCGCATTACGCCAGCAACCCTGGGGAAAAAATGAAGAAAAAGAGCGTTATAGTTGAAAGAGCCGAAGAATCTCGCTCATACTTACGTCTGCGTAGCCGGGTGCCGAGTGCATAAAAATGAAAATGCATAACCCTCGCGAATAAAAAGGAAACCGTCATGGCCGAAGAAACCATTTTCAGTAAAATCATCCGTCGCGAAATCCCGTCGGACATTCTCTATCAGGATGAACTTGTTACCGCCTTTCGTGATATCTCCCCGCAGGCGCCGACTCACGTTCTGATTGTGCCGAATATTCTCATTCCAACGGCGAATGACGTTACGGAAGCACACGAGCAGGCGCTTGGTCGTATGATGACAGTGGCGGCTAAAATTGCGCGCGATGAAGGGATCGCTGAAGATGGCTACCGTTTGATCATGAACTGTAACCGTCACGGCGGCCAGGAAGTCTGGCATATCCACATGCATCTGGTGGGCGGTCGTCCACTTGGCCCAATGCTGGCTCATAAAGGCCCATAATATGTCTACAGGACGCGTGATGCTGTTGCTGGTGGCAATGTCGATAGTAGGGTGTTCCTCCCGTCCGGCCATTCCGGTGGCAAACGATCAGACACTGGTGATGGAGTCCACTGTCCTGGCCGCGGGGATTACGGCAGAAGAGCCAAGTCTGACGACGCGGGACATACAGCCTTCGGCCTCATCGCGTCTCTATAATGAACGTGCGCAGCCGGTAACCTTAAACTATCGCTTCTACTGGTACGACGCCCGGGGCCTGGAAATGCACCCACTTGAGATGCCTCGTCGTGTCACCATTCCAGCACATTCCTCAGTCACACTTTATGGCAGCGCCAATTTTCTGGGTGCCCATAAAGTCAGACTGTATCTCTATTTATAAGGGGTGAAAATTGATTAAGACAGTTGGACGTTATGCGCTGCTTACGGCGGTCGCCCTGGTTCTTTCTGGTTGTATTATGCGTGGTGAACAGCAGCCTGCACCTGTTGATCAGGCAAATCCTACGCCGCAGCAACCGACACCGGAACAACCGCAGCCGCCGGTCACCGCGGTGCCGACAGTCCCGACGTTCCCGCAACAGCCGGGCCCGATTGAACATCCTGACGAGACCGCACAGCCTGCTCCGCGTGAGCGTCATTATGACTGGAACAGTGCGATTCAGCCGATGGTAGGCAAAATGTTGCAGGCCAGTGGCGCAGCATCAGGCAGTGTGCTGCTGGTAGATAGCGTAAACAACCGTACTAACGGCTCAGTTAACACCAGTGAGGCGACCGAAGCCTTGCGTAATTCGCTGGCAAATAACAGCAAGTTTACCCTGGTGACCGCACAGCAGCTCGGTGTGGCGAAACAGCAACTGGGCCTGTCCCCACAGGACAGTTTAGGTACACGCAGCAAAGCCATAGGTATTGCCCGCAACGTTGGTGCGCAATATGTGCTTTACTCCAGTGCCAACGGCAGTGCGACGGCACCGGGTCTGCAAATGCAACTGATGCTGGTACAAACCGGCGAAATTATCTGGTCGGGTAAAGGTGCCGTTCAACAGCAATAACCTGACGCGTGACGATGTATTGTCACGCTATTTCCCCGCTTATACTCCCGTCGCAGGCCAGTTAGCTGGCCTGAGTGGCGGGAGTTTTCTGATTAGCGACGGTCATCATTCCATCGTGCTTCGTCAGAAGCATCAGGCCACCTCATCCCCTTTTTTACGCCAGTACCGGGCACTCAAAAAGCTGCCCGTCGGGCTTGCGCCCAGACCCTATGGCTTGTTCGCAAACTGGATGGCCGTTGAGTTCATCGACGGAGATGTCAATGACGTATTACCTGATGTTGACCGTCTGGCTTCTCTGCTGTGCGCATTACATCGTGAGCCGCTGTTTGGCTGGCGTATTTCCCTGTTGCCCTTGCTTGAAGAGTACTGGCTTGAGTGCTCGCCCTCCCGGCGTCATCCATTCTGGCTCCAGCAACTGCGCAAGATGCGTAAGCAAAGAGAGCCCGGTCCGTTACGGCTGGCCCCATTGCACATGGATGTTCATGCAGGCAATGTGGTGCACGCTGAAAGCGGTCTGCGTCTGATCGACTGGGAATATGCTGGCGATGGGGATGTGGCCCTGGAGCTTGCCAGCGTCTGGATGGACAATGAGACTCAGCGTGAAGGCCTGGTCACCGCCTATGCCCGGGCGGCATCCCTTGACTCTGAAGCACTAAAACGACAGGTTTTGCGCTGGCGTCCCTGGGTGTTGATGCTCATGGCAGGATGGTACGAATGCCGCTGGCAACAGAGTGGCGAACGACAATTTATTACTCTGGCGGATGCGGTATGGCATCAGCTAAGAACAACAGTAGAAGAGAGGTCAATGTGGGTCCGGTGATGTTAGATGTGCAAGGGTATGAGCTGGATGCAGAAGAGCGTGAAATTCTGGCTCATCCGCTGGTGGGCGGCTTGATCCTGTTTACCCGTAATTACCACGATCCGGAACAGTTACGCGAACTGGTACGCCAAATCCGTGCGGCTTCTCATCATCGTCTGGTGGTTGCCGTCGATCAGGAAGGGGGGCGGGTGCAACGTTTTCGTGAAGGCTTTACCCGCTTGCCTGCCGCACAGTCCTTCGCTGAACTGCTTGGGCTGGAAGAGGGTGGACGCGTGGCGAAGGATGCAGGCTGGCTAATGGCCAGCGAAATGATCGCCATGGATATCGATATCAGTTTTGCGCCGGTGCTGGATGTAGGGCATATCAGCGCAGCCATTGGTGAGCGTTCTTACCATGAAGATCCGGCCAAAGCGCTGGCGATAGCGACGCACTTCATCGACGGCATGCACAGCGCAGGCATGAAAACGACCGGCAAACATTTTCCCGGGCACGGTGCGGTGACCGCCGATTCTCACAAAGAGACACCGCATGATCCTCGCCCGCAGATTGATATTCGTAGCAAAGATATGGCGGTCTTCCGCACGCTAATCGAGCAGGGCAAGCTGGATGCGGTGATGCCCGCTCATGTGATTTACAGCGATGCGGATCCGCGTCCGGCAAGCGGTTCACCCTACTGGCTGAAAACTGTGTTGCGGGGGGAACTGGGCTTTGATGGCGTCATCTTCTCGGATGATTTATCGATGGAAGGGGCCGCGATTATGGGCAGTTATGCGGAGCGAGGACAGGCGTCTCTGGATGCCGGTTGCGATATGATCCTGGTCTGCAATAATCGAAAGGGCGCTGTCAGTGTGTTAGATAACCTGTCGCCGATCAAAGCGGAACGTGTTACGAAATTGTATCATAAAGGTTCATTTTCTCGTCAGGAATTGCTGAGTTCCTCGCGCTGGAAGGCGGTCAACAGTGAGCTGGAGCAGCTTCACGAGCGTTGGCTGGCCCATAAAGCCGCTCAGTGACCTTTAACGGACGGGGCGTTGGCCCGGGGGTGAGGTACAGTGATCATCTATTTGCACGGTTTTGACTCAAACAGTCCAGGTAATCATGAAAAAGTACTGCAGTTGCAGTTTATCGATCCAGATGTTCGGTTGATCAGCTACAGTACGCGGCATCCGAAACATGATATGCAGCATCTGCTCAAAGAGGTCGACAAGATGCTGCAACTGAATGTTGATGACCGCCCATTGATTTGTGGTGTCGGTCTCGGCGGCTTTTGGGCTGAGCGTATTGGTTTTCTATGCGATATCCGCCAGGTGATGTTTAACCCGAACCTTTTCCCATTCGAAAACATGGAAGGCAAGATCGACCGACCGGAAGAGTATGTGGATATCGCTACCAAGTGCGTCACCAATTTTCGTGAAAAGAATCGTGACCGTTGTCTGGCCATTCTGTCCCGCAACGATGAGGCGCTGGACAGCCAGCGTTCTTCAGATGTGCTGCACCACTTCTATGAAGTGGTCTGGGACGAAGTTCAGTCGCACAAATTCAAAAGTATCTCGCCGCATTTGCAACGTATTAAAGCGTTTAAATCCCTCGGTTAAGACCTCAGCCCGGCACTGCCGGGCTCTCTTTTTCTTTCGGCCTCATCGGCTTCTTTTACCTCATACTTTTCGTGATGAGACTACACTTGTTCAACTTTTAGTCATCAAAACTTGATGCATATCAATTTTGGTATGACCAATGCACCGAACATGTTATTCTCACTGCACCAAAGAGGTATTCGCCTTGTAACTTGTTGTTAATTAAGTGTTATTTTAATAACTTTTAATTAACAATTGGTTAATAATTTGAGGGGGTCACGTTGACTACACCATTGAAAAAAATTGTGATTGTTGGCGGTGGTGCTGGCGGGCTTGAACTGGCAACGCAGTTGGGTAAAAAACTGGGTCGGGGCAAGAAGGCAAAAATTACGCTGGTAGATCGTAATCACAGTCATTTATGGAAACCACTGTTGCATGAAGTGGCGACCGGTTCCCTGGACGAAGGTGTTGATGCTCTGAGCTATCTGGCACACGCGCGCAACCACCATTTCCAGTTCCAGTTGGGGTCCGTGGTCGATATTAACCGTGAAAGCAAAACCATTAGCCTGGCGGAATTACGTGACGAGAAGGGCGAGTTACTGGTGCCTGAGCGTAAGCTGGCGTATGACACCCTTATCATGGCACTCGGCAGTACCTCGAATGATTTCAATACCCCTGGCGTGAAAGAGCACTGCATTTTCCTCGACAACCCGCATCAGGCGCGTCGTTTCCACCAGGAAATGCTGAATCTGTTCCTGAAATATTCCGCGAATCTCGGTGCGAACGGCAAAGTGAACATTGCTATTGTCGGTGGTGGCGCAACAGGTGTTGAGCTGTCTGCAGAACTGCACAATGCGGTTAAACAGCTGCACAGTTATGGATACAAAGGGCTCACCAATGAAGCGCTGAACGTGACGCTGGTCGAAGCGGGCGAACGTATTCTTCCTGCACTGCCGCCGCGTATTTCCGGTGCGGCACACAGCGAGTTGACCAAAATGGGTGTGCGCGTTCTGACGCAAACCATGGTCACCAGCGCAGACGAAGGTGGCCTGCATACCAAAGACGGCGAATACATCAAGGCCGATCTGATGGTCTGGGCGGCAGGTATCAAAGCCCCCGATTTTATGAAAGAAATTGGTGGACTGGAAACCAACCGCATTAATCAGCTGGTGGTAGAACCGACGTTGCAGACCACACGCGATCCGGACATCTATGCTATCGGAGACTGTGCTTCTTGTGCTCGTCCTGAAGGTGGATTTGTGCCGCCACGTGCACAAGCCGCACACCAGATGGCGAGTCTGGCACTGCACAACATTCTGGCACAGGCCAAGGGTAAGGCGCTGAAAACGTACACCTACAAAGATCATGGCTCGCTGGTATCCCTGTCGAACTTCTCCACGGTGGGTAGCCTGATGGGTAACCTGATGCGGGGCTCGATGATGATTGAAGGGCGCATTGCACGCTTCGTCTACATCTCCCTGTACCGTATGCACCAGGTGGCGCTGCACGGTTACTTTAAAACGGGTCTGATGATGGTTGTAGGCAGTATTAACCGTGTGATTCGTCCACGTCTGAAACTGCACTAATCCTCCTTTCCGCTCTCCCGCACGTCTGGTGGGAGAGCAGTTATTCCTCAGTCCTGCAAGTGCGTATCTGCTCGGATAACTCTGAATCCCTCCTGTTTCCTTCACAATCCTCCTTTTTTCCGCTCTTTCCGATTGGCTTCCCCTTTTACAGGTTGCAAAATTGTTACCAATAGCAAACCAGGGGAGGAAATCCTGTGAATAAATCAATGTTAGCGGGTATCGGTATTGGCGTGGCCGCTGCGCTGGGTGTAGCCGCGGTTGCCAGCATGAATGTGTTTGACCGTGGTCCTCAGTATGCGCAGGTCATCTCTGCCACGCCAATTAAAGAGTCAATCAAAACACCCCGTCAGGAATGCCGTAACGTCACTGTGACCCACCGTCGTCCGGTACAGGACGAAAACCGTATTACCGGTTCTGTACTGGGTGCCGTTGCTGGTGGCGTATTGGGCCATCAGTTCGGTGGTGGACGCGGGAAAGACGTTGCGACTGTCGTGGGTGCGTTAGGCGGTGGCTATGCTGGTAACCAGGTGCAGGGCGAAATGCAGTCCCGTGACACCTACACCACTAACCAGCAGCGCTGTAGCACCGTGTATGACAAATCAGAAAAAATGCTCGGTTACGACGTGACTTACAAAATCGGTGACCAGCAGGGCAAGATCCGCATGAACAGCGATCCAGGGACACAAATCCCACTGGATAGTAACGGCCAGCTTGTTTTGAATAACAAAGCCTAAAACAGCAGTACTGTACCTATTGGCTCCTCAATTGCTCAGGCTGAGGGGCCTTTTTTATAGAAAAGTCCTTAATAAATAAGGTTTTTTAAGGTTCAAATCAGGTCCTGCTGGCGGATGACCAAAAAACCGGTAATCAGAATGGAGAGAAAAGCGAATAAAACGGAGCCACCACATAAAACCCAGAGGCCAAATAACAATGTTATTACTATTAGCACTTTAAGGAATGGTAATAGCAAAATCATCTCGTTTTTCCTTCTGCATGTGTCCAGTCAATGAATGTACTCAAATCCATCGGAAACAGCCAATTAGCGCGAAAAGTTGAAGCAATAAGAGTCGTGCTGTACGTCATCATGACGTTTATCATTTCACTTGCACCTGTAATGGTTAGCAGGGCAATAATCACTGTTTAATCTTAGCAAAGCGGTATAGGTGGCATGACGTTTTCACCTATTAATCCAATAGGTGAAAACGATAGCTTTGGCTTGATGATGAGACCGGTTAGTTTGCGACTAGCGTCGGCCATAGCCGCATTGTGGTGCGTACGACTTGCAGCAGCTTGTCGCAACTGGCACCTTCGCGTGCGCTGATAGACATCCCCTGCAGAATACAGCTCAGGAACTCAGCGACCGTCTGCGTATTCACGCCCGCGTGAATTTCACCGCGTTGTTGACGCAAAAGCAGGAATTGCAGCAAAAGTTGCTCCTGCCTGGCATGTCGCGACTTGATGGTCTCAGCGATAGCATGCGAGGAAGCGGCAAGGGTCGCCGAGGTGTTAATCAGAAAACAGCCCGCGGGGGTATCCTTGCTGGTGAAACAGCTTGCCACCGCCGTAAAGTAATCTTCTAACGCCTGAACAACGGGTTTCTCCTCGCAAAGCAGCTGCGCTTCGTGCTGTGCTGCGAATCGGGCGATGTATCTGTCCAGCACGGCCCGAAACAATCCTTCTTTATTAATGAACTCTGCATAGAGGGTAGGCGCCTTCGCCCCGGTGGCCTCTACGAGATCGGATAATGATGTGGCTTCATAGCCATGCTGCCAAAAGAGCGTCATGGCTTTGTCGAGCGCCGCTTCCCTGTCGAACACTTTCGGTCGGCCACGGCTTTTTTTTACACAACTGCTGACTTCAATGGTCATATGCCGTTCAACCTTGTTGGTTTGTTGAGCAGTCATTATAAAAATAAACGCTCAGATAAACCAGCAGCAAATAGCACAAATTAATAAATTCTATCTTTATGATAAATATGGATTTGTTTAATTAAATAACATTCATTATAAAAATACATTGACGAGTGACGTAGATCACACTTATAGTTTGATTATCGATCGTTAAGTAAATAAACATTAACGACCCTATTAATCATCTGCCAAGAGAATCTAATCATGAAAAACGTTAAAACATTGATTGCAGCCGCTGTCCTCAGTTCACTTTCTTTCGCAAGCTTTGCTGCTGTTGAAGTGCAGTCTGCACCTGCTGGTCAGCAGGAAATGGGTTCCATCGGGATCACTGCGGGGGATAACCTGTCTTCTGTTGAACACAAACTGGCACAGAAAGCTGAAGCATCCGGTGCAACGTCTTTCCGTATTACCTCTGTAACCGGTTCTGACAAACTGCACGGTACAGCGGTTCTCTACAAATAATCACCCTGAGTTAGCTCTCTGCCACTGCAATACAAAAAGCCCCGTTGAGAAACGGGGCTTTTTGCTTTTCCGGCCTACAGTGTTTGTGCAAGCGGTGCGTCATGCTGGCTCACATCGACCGGCATACCCGAGCGAAGCTCAATAGCATGTTCAAAAACGTCGGTGGCGCTTTGCGGTGAGTCCCTGAAGGTCTGCATCGCCGGGTTCAGCAAGATGGGTAACTGCTGTGGATCGTCATCAATGGATTTTGATAACGGCTGATGCACTTCCAACAGACGACGGCCGTCAGGCTCGACAGAGGCTTTAATTGGTGTATTGATAATGTTGACCCGCGTGCCCGGCGTAATGACGCTGAACAGAGCCAGAATGTCGTTATCGCGCAGGCGGATACAGCCTGAACTCACTCGCATACCAATACCAAAATCCGCGTTTGTGCCGTGAATCAAATAGACACCGCCGTAAGCGGCCAAACGAATAGCGTGATGGCCCATGGGATTGTCCGGGCCTGCGGGCACAACGGCGGGTAAATCGATTCCTTGTGCTTTGTAGCGTGCGCGGATATTCGCCGTTGGCGTCCAGGTTGGATTGGCTCGCTTATCGGAAACGGTAGTCACCATGGTGGGGGTGAGGGTGTCGCTGTCCAGTTGACCGATGCCGATAGGGTAGACGGTGACTTCATTTTTTCCTGGCGGATAGTAATAGAGACGCAGTTCGGCCAGGTTAATCACAATTCCCTGACGCGGCGCGTCGGGCAGCAGAGTTTGTAGTGGGATGGTCAGCACGCTGCCAGCGCGGGGCACGTAAGCATCAACGCCGGGGTTTGCCTGCAACAATGCCAGAAAACCGACGTTATATTTTTTAGCGATAGCCTCCAGTGACCCTCCGTCGTTCTCAACCACGTGATAACGGTTTTCACCGACGACGCGGCTACCAGCAGGGGGAAGGGGCCAGGTATTGGCTCTGGCCGGGAGCACCAGTACCACAGAAATCAGCAGTGCCCAGAGCACAAAGCGGGGGTTTTTTATCATGATCATAATCCATGCAAATCATAAGGTTATTTTTATACAGCATTGTTATGGAATTATGGGTGGGGGAAGTGTCGGGAAGTCCTGGACGAGTGCAAAGTGTTTGTAAATATGACCCGGAAGAAAACCGGATCGGCGAGTGCGCCGACCCGGTCAGCGTTTACGCCACGGCGTTCTGCTCCAGTTGCAGCATAAAGTTGCGCACCCACTCCATGCGGGTTTTGCGCTCGGTCAACTCCTGGAAGAACTTCAGGCGCGTAGGGCCATCAAGCCGGAAGTGCTGAGGTTGTTTTTGCAGCAGACCAATCAGCCACGCCGGGTTAACATGATTTTTCTCGTTGAATTCAATGCTGCCGCCTTTCTCATTGCCTTCAAGCTTACGGATCCCCAGTTTCTGTGCCTGCTGACGCAATCTGGCGATATCCAGCAGTGTGCGGGCCGCGTCCGGCAGCAGACCAAAGCGGTCAATCAGTTCCACTTTGATCTCATCCAGCTCATTTTCCGTTTTCGCACTGGCGATGCGTTTATAGAAGGAGAGGCGGGTGTTCACATCCGGGATAAAGTCATCCGGCAGCAGCGACGGCATACGCAGTTCAACCTCCGTCTGCTGACTGGTCAGATCTTCCAGCGACGGCTCGCGGCCGGCCTTCAGTGCATCAACGGCGCTTTCCAGCAGCTCCATGTAGAGCGAGAATCCTATCGTTTCCATCGATCCGCTTTGATCTTCGCCCAATAGCTCACCCGCACCACGGATCTCAAGGTCATGAGTCGCCAGCGCAAACCCGGCACCCAAATCTTCCAGAGAAGCAATGGCTTCCAGACGTTTTTGCGCATCAGTGGACATTGCTTTCGGGTGTGGCGTTAACAACCACGCATAGGCCTGATGATGTGAACGGCCCACACGACCACGTAACTGGTGCAATTGCGCCAGACCGAAGTGATCGGCCCGTTCAATAATGATGGTGTTAGCGGTTGGAATATCGATACCGGTTTCAATGATCGTGGTACACACCAGCACGTTGAAACGCTGATGGTGGAAATCGTTCATCACCCGTTCCAGTTCGCGCTCGCGCATCTGACCGTGACCAATGGTGATACGCGCTTCCGGCACCAGCTCCGCCAGCCTGTCGGCGGCTTTCTGGATGTTTTCGACGTCGTTATATAAGTAGTAAACCTGACCACCACGCAGCACTTCACGCAAAATCGCCTCGCGCACCACCAGGCTGTCATACTGGCGAACAAAGGTTTTCACCGCCAGACGACGAGCAGGAGGAGTGGCAATTATCGACAGGTCACGCATGCCGCTCATCGCCATGTTGAGCGTACGCGGAATCGGTGTTGCAGTCAGCGTCAGGATATCGACATCGGCACGCATCGCTTTGATTCGCTCTTTGTGACGTACGCCAAAACGGTGCTCTTCATCGACCACGAGTAGACCCAAATCCTTGAGCTTCACATCGCTTTGCAGCAGCTTATGAGTGCCGATCAGAATGTCGATTTTGCCTTCGGCGGCCTGTTCAAGAATTTGTGTTTGCTCTTTGGCGCTGCGGAAACGGGAGAGCATTTCAATGCGTACCGGCCAGTTGGCAAAACGGTCACGGAAGTTATCGAAATGCTGCTGCGCCAGCAGCGTGGTCGGCACCAGGACGGCAACCTGTTTATTGTTCTCAACCGCCAGGAAAGCGGCACGCATCGCGACTTCGGTTTTACCAAAGCCCACGTCGCCACACACCAGTCGGTCCATTGCCAGCGGCTGACACATATCACTCAGCACCGCATTGATGGCCTGCGCCTGATCTACGGTGGTTTCGAACGGGAAACTGTCGCAGAAAAGCTGATACTGCTCTCTGTCATGTTTGAACGCAAAGCCGGTTTTTGCCGCACGCTGGGCGTAGATATCCAGCAATTCTGCCGCCACATCGCGGACTTTTTCCGCCGCTTTCTGACGGGCGCGCGACCAGGCGTCACTGCCCAGTTTATGCAGCGGCGCGTTCTCTTCCGCGCCACCGGCATAGCGGCTGATAAGATGCAGCGATGAGACGGGCACATAAAGTTTGGCATCACCGGCATAGGTGAGCATCAGGTATTCGCCTTTGATGCCACCTGCTTCCAGCGTAGTCATGCCCGCATAACGCCCGACGCCATGCTCCAGATGCACCACCGGTTGACCGGTATGCAGTTCGGCAAGGTTTCGAATTAACGTATCCGGGTTAATCGTGCGGCGACTGTCCTGACGACGACGGGCGACACGTTCGCCCAACAGGTCACTTTCACAAATCAGCGCACGGTTACGCAGCGTATCAACGAAACCATGTTCTGCCGCGCCAATCATCAGGAAACGTCCTGCTTTTTCAGCGTCATCAAGCTGGACAATTTGCTTTGGCGAGACCTTGATGCGCGCCAGCAGTTCCCCCAGCGCTTCGCGGCGGCCTTCGCTCTCAACGGAGAAGATAACCGGCCCGGTGAAGGCTTCGAGGAACTTACGCAGATTATCGAGTGGCGATTTATTTTGCGCCTGCACCGCCAGGTCCGGTAGCGGCTGGTAGCCGAGGTTGGTGTGCGCGGCTTTGTCGGTCAGGTGCTCGGTTTTTAACTGCACACGCGGCCAGTTCTTAAGCTCGCTGAAAAGCTCCTCGACCCGCAGCCAGAGTTGCTCAGGAGGAAGCAGCGGACGCATCGGATCAACGCCACGGTTTTCAAAACGCGCCTGGGTTTCCTGGCTAAAACGTTCTGCACTGGCTTCCAGATTGCCGGTGTTGATCAGCAGTGTATTGGCCGGGAAGTAGCTGAACAGCGCGGGCAGGGGTTCGCTAAAGAACAGCGGCTGCCAGTATTCGATCCCGGTGGGCAAGGTGCCTTTACTGACCTGCTGATAAATATGTTCAGCATCGCGTTTAACATCAAACTTATCGCGCCACTGGCTTCTGAACAGTTCGATCGCGGTTTTATCCGTCGGGAATTCATGTGCCGGAAGCAGATTGATGGCCTCGACCTCTTCCAGCGTGCGCTGGGTATCGGCATCAAACAGGCGCAGGCTATCGATTTCATCATCAAAGAAGTCAAGACGATAAGGCTGAGTACTGCCCATCGGGAAGAGATCCAGCAGCGCACCACGGGTGGCATATTCACCGTGCTCCATCACCTGATCGACATGACGATAACCGGCGCTGTCAAGCTGCGCTCTCAGGGCATCGCGCGACAAACGCTGGCCCTTTTTCATCACCAGCGCGTGGCCATGCAGATAGCTATGGGGACAGACGCGTTGCATCAAGGTGTTCACCGACACTATCAGGACGCCCTGTTTCAGCGTGGGCAACTGATAAAGTGTCGACAGACGCGAAGAGATGATCTCCTGGTGTGGCGAGAAACTGTCGTAGGGCAACGTTTCCCAGTCAGCAAGGTTAATCACGTTGCTTTGAGTAAACTGGGCAACTTCGTCCTGTAAACGCAGGGCATTTTGCATATCCGGGGCAATTAATACCACCGGGCCATTGTGGCGCGCGACGATTTCAGCGACTTCGGTGGCACACGCAGAGCCAGTCAGGTCGCCAAGCTGACGGTTGTCGCCGGCCTTCACGGGCAGGGAATAACGATAGTGTTCAGGCATAGATAGAGTCAGGATCTCTTGAATGTATGCCCCTGTTATGGGGGCATATCACTGATACGCAATCCCTTTATTATCCGCGATTGTGCTTTATTCGCCAACCTTATCGCATCGCTTTAGCGCGAGGACGGGGCAGGGTGGAGCCTTGTCGGCGGCGTGAAAAAAAGATCGGCAAACAGCAGGGCTGAGAGCTTGCGCACGCCCAGTCCCACCAGCGTACAGGCCGCGAGGCTCAGGAACGGGTAGGTCAGCAGCAGTGCCAGCTCTGCCGTTTCGGACCAGCGTCCGGCATTAAGCGGTGCCAGTAACGACAGACTCAGTGCCTCAATTAAAATGCGATGGGTGGTGTAAATCGCGAGCGTATTCGTGCCCACCACATTGAGTAGCGAGCTTTCGCTGGCCCCAAAACGCGCCTCGATAGTGTAAAAAAGACGCAGGATCCCGACGACCGAAAACAGGCTCAGCAACAGCGGAACATTGAGGAACCACAGGACGACGGCTGCCAGCAGACCCGGAATAATCAGTAGCAGATAACGACGCAGGGGAACGGTCTTGACCGCCTCCATGATTGCCGCGCCGTACCAGGCACCCAGGCTGTAATAAATCATGTTACGCAGCACGCTGTTCATGCCCCACCACGGCGTCGGCAGGAAGTTGATGGCGATGCTCATCAGCCCCATAGCCATCAGGGCGAACATGGCCCACCGGTGGACGAACTTACAGACGATGAAATACACCACCAGCGCATAGAGATACCAGAGACTGGTGCTGGCGGTGAGCATACCCTGCAGAAACTCGCTGATATTATCGGCGTAGGCGGCATTGGCAGCGTTGCTCAAATCACGCTCAGGCGCAAGCCAGGCATTAATCTGGCTCAGTGCCAGCCACTGCAGGATCCCCCAGAGTGCCAGCACATAAAAAATCTGCCAGATACGCTTATCGAGCGTCTCCTTCCACGGGACGTCAGCGATGTAGCGGCGGATCAGGAAACCGGAGATAAAAAAGAACACCGGCATGCGAAACGGTGCAAGGTAGAGATTGAAGTAAATCCAGCACTTCGAAAGGGTTTGCGACCAGGGGTGAGCAAAAGCGTTAAGGTGGGGATAGAAGGTAATGACCGAGTGGTAGATAACCACGAGACAGATACATAACCCCTTGATCTGATTAATCCAGAGTGTCTTTTTTTTCATCATGACGTGCCATTTTCGTTGCCAAAGTGTGGCCGTTAATCCTGGTAGCCATACGGCACGATGTAATGGGAAACAGTCTGCATTTCACTTTTTTCGGATTAAGATCAGGTTCGTTACCGTGGAAATTGGGTGTGTCGGATTAGACCCGCTTGGTTTGTGAATGAATAGCAAATTGATTTCTCGGATTTTTTCCCGGGCTTTGAGAAGTTCGCTTACGGTTTCGCTCATTTACGCTCCCTGCTTTCGCTTATATACTCCTGAGTCTGCTACCAGCAATCAGACGGATTTCATGTACCAACCTGTCACTCTCTTTATCGGCCTGCGCTACATGCGTGGGCGTGCAGCCGACCGCTTCGGTCGCTTCGTTTCCTGGCTGTCGACTATCGGCATTACGCTTGGCGTGATGGCGCTGGTGACCGTACTTTCGGTCATGAACGGCTTTGAGCGAGAACTGCAAAACAACATTCTGGGCCTGATGCCGCAAGCTGTTATCTCAGCGCAGAATGGATCAATTAACCCGCAGCAACTTCCCGCCAGTGCGCTGAAATTACAGGGCGTTAACCGCGTTGCGCCGCTCAGTACTGGGGATGTGGTGCTGCAAAGCGCACGCAGTGTCGCTGTGGGAGTGATGCTCGGTATCGATCCGGCGCAAAAAGATCCCCTGACGCCTTACCTGGTGAATGTGCAGCAGTCCGCGCTCGAGGCGGGCCAGTACAATGTCATCATCGGTGAAGGACTGGCCGGGCAGCTTGGCGTGAACCGGGGCGATCAAATCCGCGTGATGGTTCCTTCAGCCAGTCAGTTCACCCCGATGGGGCGCTTGCCGAGTCAACGTCTGTTTAACGTGGTGGGTACTTTCGCGGCGAGCAGTGAAGTGGACGACTACCAGATGCTGGTCAATATTCAGGATGCATCTCGCTTACTGCGCTACCCGGCCGGGAACATCACCGGCTGGCGTCTGTGGCTGGATGCGCCGCTGCAGGTCGATGTGCTGAGTCAGCAAACACTGCCGCAGGGCACAAAATGGCAGGACTGGCGTGACCGTAAAGGCGAGCTTTTCCAGGCGGTGCGCATGGAGAAGAACATGATGGGGCTGTTGTTAAGCCTGATTGTTGCCGTTGCTGCGTTTAATATCATTACCTCGCTGGGCCTGATGGTGATGGAGAAGCAGGGTGAAGTGGCTATTCTGCAAACCCAGGGCTTAACGCCGCGTCAGATCATGGCGGTCTTTATGGTGCAAGGGGCCAGTGCGGGCATCATCGGCGCGCTGCTCGGTGCCGTGCTGGGTGTGCTGCTGGCCAGCCAGTTGAATAATTTGATGCCGATTATCGGCGCGCTGCTCGACGGCGCGGCGTTACCGGTGGCCATCGACCCGCTACAGGTCGTGGTGATTGCGCTGGTGGCAATGGCCATTGCGCTGCTTTCTACGCTTTATCCTTCCTGGCGCGCTGCCGCCACCCAACCCGCTGAGGCTTTACGTTATGAATAAGATCCTGTTGCAATGCGACAACCTGTGCAAACGCTATCAGGAAGGCAATATGCACACTGACGTGTTGCATGACGTCACTTTCAGCGTAGGGCAGGGGGAAATGCTGGCCATTGTCGGCACCTCGGGTTCCGGGAAAAGTACGCTGCTGCATCTGCTCGGCGGGCTGGATACGCCGACTTCTGGCGACGTGGTATTTGATAACCAGTCGATGAGCAAACTCTCATCTGCAGCGAAAGCCGACCTGCGTAACCGCGAACTGGGCTTTATCTACCAGTTCCACCACCTGCTGCCGGACTTCACCGCGCTGGAAAACGTCGCCATGCCGCTGCTGATTGGCAAGCATAAACCGGCTGAAATCGATGCCCGCGCCCGCGAAATGCTGCGCTCAGTCGGGCTTGAACACCGTGCGAGCCACCGCCCATCGGAACTCTCTGGCGGGGAACGTCAGCGTGTGGCGATTGCCCGTGCACTGGTCAATAATCCTCGTCTGGTGCTGGCGGACGAACCGACCGGTAACCTGGATGCCCGCAATGCCGACAGCATTTTCCAGTTACTGGGCGAGCTGAACCAATCTCAGGGGACCGCTTTCCTGGTGGTGACCCATGACCTGCAACTGGCAAAACGCATGACTCGCCAGCTTGAGATGCGCGACGGCCGCCTGACCACTGACCTGACCCTGATGGGGGCGGAGTAATGTCCTCATCGTTGTCCTTACTGATTGCCCTGCGCTTCAGCCGGGGGCGTCGCCGTAGCGGCATGGTCTCTCTGATCTCCATTATCTCTACGGTTGGCATTGCGCTGGGCGTGGCGGTGTTAATCGTGGGCTTGAGTGCCATGAACGGCTTTGAGCGCGAGTTGAATAACCGCATCCTCGCTGGTGGTACCTCACGGTGAAATTGAGCCGGTTAACCAGCCGTGGAACAACTGGAACGAGGCTCTGACTAAAGTCGAAAAAGTGCCAGGTATCGTTGCGGCGGCACCGTACGTTAATTTCACCGGGCTGGTAGAGAGCGGTAGCAACCTGCGTGCAATCCAGGTGAAGGGGGTTAACCCTGAGCAGGAGTCACGCCTGAGCGCACTACCGAGCTTTATTCAGGCTGATGCCTGGCGTGCGTTCAAACCAGGTGAGCAACAAATTATCCTCGGAAAAGGCGTGGCGGATGCGCTGAACGTGAAGCAGGATGACTGGGTTTCGATCATGATCCCTAACTCCGACACCGATCATAAACTGCTGCAACCAAAGCGTGTCAGACTGCATGTGACGGGCGTGCTGCAACTGAGTGGTCAGCTTGATCATGCGTTTGCCATGGTCCCGATGGAAGATGCTCAGCAATATCTGGACATGGGTAGCAGCGTGACCGGTATTGCTATTAAGGTAAACGATGTCTTTAACGCGAATCAGCTTGTGCGTAATGCGGGTGAAGTCACCAACAGTTACGTCTATATCAAAAGCTGGATCGGCAAGTACGGTTATATGTATCGCGATATCCAGATGATCCGCGCCATTATGTATCTGGCGATGGTGCTGGTGATTGGCGTTGCCTGTTTCAATATTGTCTCTACCCTGGTGATGGCGGTGAAAGACAAGAGCAGCGATATCGCCGTGTTGCGTACGCTGGGAGCGAAAGACGGTCTGATTCGTGCCATCTTTGTCTGGTATGGACTGCTGGCAGGGCTGCTGGGCAGTGTGATTGGCGCGGTGATCGGTGTGGTTGCCGCATTGCAATTAACGTCGATTATCAGCCTGATTGAAAAGATTATCGGTCATCAGTTCTTGTCCGGTGATATCTACTTTATCGATTTCCTGCCATCGGAACTGCACGTTCTGGACGTGGTGTACGTGCTGACCACTGCGCTGCTACTGAGTCTGGTGGCGAGCTGGTATCCGGCGCGACGCGCCAGCAATATCGATCCGGCGAGGGTGCTGAGCGGGCAGTAAACGGGTTAACAAGGAGAGGCGATGTATTACGGATTTGATATCGGCGGCAGCAAAATCGCGCTGGGGGTATTTGATGATACCCGACGTTTGCAATGGGAAACGCGTGTCGCCACCCCAAAGGACAGTTACGACACCTTCCTGAACACCATCGCGCAAATGGTTGCCGAAGCGGATACCCGCTTTGGCAGTCAGGGTAGCGTTGGCATTGGTATCCCCGGTATGCCGGAAACCGCCGATGGCACCTTATATGCCGCCAACGTACCCGCTGCCAGTGGGAAACCGCTGCGTCGTGATCTCTGTGCATTGCTGGATCGCGATGTCCGCCTTGATAACGATGCCAACTGTTTTGCCCTCTCCGAAGCCTGGGACGATGAGTTTCGCCAGTATCCGCTGGTTATGGGGCTGATTCTGGGCACCGGTGTCGGTGGGGGACTGGTGGTCAACGGCAAGTCTGTCACCGGGCGCAGCTACATCACTGGTGAGTTTGGGCATATTCGCCTGCCGGTGGATGCCCTCGCCCTGATGGGATTCGATTTCCCGCTCACGCGTTGCGGCTGTGGCAAGCTGGGCTGCATCGAAAATTATCTTTCGGGTCGTGGCTTTGGCTGGCTTTACCACTATTTTTACGGTGAAGCACTCGCTGCTCCCGAGATCATTGCTCGCTGGGAACAAAAAGATCCGCGGGCAACTTCCCATGTCGAACGTTATGCTGACCTGCTAGCCGTCTGTCTTGGCAATATACTGACGATTGTGGATCCTGATTTAGTGGTTATCGGCGGCGGTTTGTCGAATTTCTCTGCATTGACTACCCTGTTAGCACAGCGACTCCCTCCGCATCTGCTGCCTGTTGCCCGCGTCCCCCGCATTGAGTGTGCGCGTCATGGCGATGCAGGCGGTATGCGCGGTGCAGCGTTCCTTCACCTTACTGATTAGTCCTGAGAGGATGATATGCAGTCTCGTCGGTCACATCGTCTCAGCTGTTTTCGCCGTAACAAACGCCGCTTGCGTGAGCGCTTACGCCAGCGGATATTCTTTCGAGACATCGTGGTGCCCAAAGTGATGGATAAACCGAGAGTCGTGGTACTGACCGGCGCGGGAATTTCCGCTGAATCCGGGATTAGAACATTCAGGGCTGCAGATGGCCTGTGGGAAGAGCATCATGTGGAAGATGTGGCAACCCCGGAAGGTTTTGCCCGTAACCCGCAACTGGTGCAGTCATTTTACAACGCCCGCCGCCATCAGTTGCAGCAGCCAGAAATCGCCCCCAATGCCGCGCATCTGGCGCTGGCGAAACTGGAAGAGGTACTGGGCGATCGTTTTTTACTGGTGACGCAAAACATCGACAATCTGCATGAGCGTGCAGGCAATAAGCACATTATTCATATGCACGGTGAATTGCTGAAGGTGCGCTGCTCGCAAAGCGGGCAGGTGCTGGAGTGGACGCAGGATGTGACGCCAGATGATAAATGTCACTGCTGTCAGTTCCCCGCACCCTTACGTCCCCATGTGGTCTGGTTCGGTGAGATGCCGCTCGGCATGGACGAGATTTACCATGCTCTCTCGATGGCGGACGTGTTTATTGCTATTGGCACGTCGGGGCATGTTTATCCTGCTGCCGGATTTGTCCATGAGGCCAAACTACATGGTGCGCATACCGTCGAGCTGAATCTGGAGCCAAGCCAGGTGGGCAGTGAGTTTGAAGAGAAACAGTACGGGCTGGCGAGCGCAGTGGTGCCGGCGTTTGTCGATAAGCTGCTGAAAGGTCTTTGAAGTAAGGGCTCTCCCCTGCGGAGGAGAGCCGTAGAAACGTAATGATTTAACGACCCGCTTTCAACTTCTGATAATACTCTTCATAAATCGCACTGGCGCTGCCGACATCGTTCTGCCATTCCCCTTTGCTGATAGTTTCAGCATCCGGGTAGAGCGATTTATCGTTGGCAACCTCCGGGCTCAGTAACTTACGTGCGGCAAGGTTAGGCGTCGGGTAACCGATGGTTTCCGCCACCTGTTTCGCTACATCCGGGCGCAGCAGGAAGTTAATCAGCTTCAGTGCACCCTCTTTGTTTTTGGCATTCGCCGGAATGGATAAGCTATCCATCCAGAAAATACCGCCTTCTTTCGGCCAGATGACTTCAAGCGGCGTCCCGTTCTGGCGCGCCACGTACGCTGAGCCGTTCCACACCATGCCGAGATTCACTTCACCTTCCATGTACGGGTTTGCCGGGTTATCGGAGTTAAACGCTGCCACATTGGGCATCAGCTTTTTCAGCTCGTTATAAGCGGCTTCAATCTCTTTCGGATCGGTGGTATTGCCAGAAAGCCCCAGTTTACGCAGCGCCATCTGGAACACTTCACGTGCGTCATCGGTCAGCAGCAGACTGCTTTTGTATTCCGGTTTCCACAGATCCGCCCAACTTGTCACCGATTTAGGATCGATTTCATCGCTGTTGATGCCAATGGCTGTCGCTCCCCAAATGTAAGGAATGGAGTAGTCATTATTCGGGTCGAAGGGCTTGTTGAGCATCTCAGGATCGAGATTGTGGAAGTTGGTCAGCGCCGTTTTGTCGATCTTCTGGATCATCCCCTCTTTGCGCATTTTATCCACAAAGTAGGTAGACGGGACGACCAGGTCATAAGCACCGTCTTTATAGGTTTTGAGCTTGGCATACATGGTTTCATTGGACTCGTAAGTCGAATAAATCACCTTGATGCCGGTCTCTTTCGTGAACTGTTCCAGCAGGCCTGGCGGCACATACTCTGTCCAGTTGTAGAAGTAGAGTGTTTTACTGTCGTCCGCATGCGCCGCGCTCATTCCCAATGCCAGAGCGCCCGCAGCGAGCAGGTGGCGTGACCATTTAATCATTTAACGTCCCCTGTGTTTACGCCTGGCGAGCCAGGCTTTTGGTTTTATCACGCGCTATCAACTGGCTGGCAATTACCAGCACCAGTGACAGCACCAACAGAATGGTCGCCAGTGCATTCACCTCGGGTGAGACACCGACCTTAACCATGGAATAGATTTTTAACGGCAGAATTTCATACCCTGGACCTGTCACAAACGAGGAGACAACAACGTCATCCATCGACAGGGTAAAGCTGAGCAGCCAGCCTGCCGCGACGGCGGGCATTGCCAGGGGCAGAATGATTTTGCGCAAAATAGTGATTTCGCTGGCCCCCAGGTCTTTCGCCGCTTCAAGCATGCGCACATCAAAACCTTTCAGCCGGGAGTAGACGGTGACCACCACAAAGGGCAGGCAAAAAGTGATGTGCGAGAACAGTAATGACCAGAATCCCAGTTGAACGCCGATCAGCATGAAGAGGACCAGCAGCGAGATAGCCATCACGATATCCGGCGACATCATCACCACAAACAACATGCCGCTGACAAAGGGCTTACCGCGAAAACGGTAGCGATAAAGCGCCACCGCTGTCAGAGCGCCAATCAGCGTTGCAAAGGTTGCCGACAGAATGGCCATCGTCAGAGAGTGCTGGGCGGCCTGTACCAGGCTGTCATTGTTTATCAGCAGGTTGTACCAGTCTGTGGTAAAGCCTTGCCAGTTAATGCCAAATCGCGAACGGTTAAAGGAATTCACAATCAGAATGATGATCGGAATATAGAGGTATGCATAAATGGCGGTCATAAAACCACCGCGAAGCAGTCGACCGATCATTCCAGCTCCCCCTTGTTATTCAGCAAGCGTGACGCACGCCAGTAAACCAGAAGTAACAGTCCCATAATGACGGTCAGCATAATGCTGGTGGCGGAGCCAAACGGCCAGTCGCGGATATTAAGGAACTGGCTTTTAATCACGTTACCAATCAGCAGGTTTTTCGCGCCGCCCATCAGATCCGAGACGTAGAACAATCCCATGGCTGGCAGCAGGACCAGCAGGCAACCGGCAATAATGCCCGGCATCGTCAGCGGAATAATGATGCGAATAAAAGTCTGTAACTTGCTCGCGCCGAGGTCTTTTGCTGCTTCCAGCAAAGGTTTATCCAGCTTTTCAATGCTCGAATAGAGCGGCATCACCATAAAAGGCAGCAGGATATAGACCAGGCCAATGATCACCGCAGCGGGTGTGAACATTATCCGTATTGGCTCATCAATGACGCCGAGCCACAGCAAAAAGGTATTCAGATACCCTTTGGTGCTGAGGAAGATTTTCAGGCCATAAATTCGGATAAGCGAATTCGTCCAGAAGGGGACTATTAACAGGAAAAGCAGCAGAGGGCGCACTTTTGCAGGCAGTTTCGCCAGAAACCAGGCAAATGGATAGCCTAGCAGCAGACAGGCGAGGGTCGCCAGTACGGCCATATTCAGCGAATGCAGCAGGACGTCAAAATAGAGCGGGTCCAGCAGTCGCGTATAGTTATCCAGCGAAAAGACCATCGCCACGAAATGGGTATCGTCACGGGTCAAAAAGCTGGTGACGATGATCATCAGGTTGGGCAAAAAGACAAACAGCACAAGCCAACCGACGATAGTGGCAATCACCACATTCTGGAATTTACTTGTGCTCTTCATCTGCCAGTACGACCTCCCAGCTTTCTACCCAGGTGATGGCCATTTTCTGGTCCAGCGAGTGGTCAAAGTCGGGATCGTCTTCGTTGAAGAACTCACTGACCAGCACCATCTTGCCGTTCTCCAGCTCAACAACTGACTCAAGCGTCATCCCTTTGTAGTTACGCTCGCGAACATAGCCTATTAGCCCTTCTACGTGGCTGGCATCGTTGATCTCTTCGACTCGCAGATCTTCCGGGCGCAACAGAACGTGAAGTGATTGACCCTTCTCAACAGCGAAGTCGACGTAAATATTGCATTCGCGGCCTTCGACGCTTGCTCGCACCCGGTGTTCATCGAGACGTTCAATCACGGTGGCATCGAAGTTGTTGATTTCACCAATAAAGCTGGCCACGAAGAGGTTTTTCGGTTCTTCGTAGATTTCGCGCGGGGTACCGTCTTGTTCGATTTTGCCGTCACGCATCACCACGATGCGGTCTGACATGGTCAGCGCTTCTTCCTGATCGTGGGTGACAAATACAAAGGTAATACCGAGTTTACGTTGTAGCGCCTTGAGCTCGTTCTGCATCTGTTTACGCAGTTTGTAATCCAGCGCAGAGAGCGATTCGTCAAGGAGCAGAAGACGGGGTTTATTCACCACGGCGCGGGCAATGGCAACGCGCTGTTGCTGACCGCCGGAGAGCTGATGAGGCTTACGCTGTGCGAAGGCGTCAAGTTGCACCATCTTCAGCGCATCCGTGACGCGCGGGCCAATTTCGGCTGCAGGTGTTTTTTGCATCCGCAGGCCAAATGCCACGTTTTCATACACGGTCATGTGCGGAAAGAGGGCGTAGCTCTGAAAGACAGTATTGACGTGGCGGTGTTCGGCGGGCACATCGGTGATATCACGTTCATCAAGGCGGATATGACCGGCATCGACATTTTCCAGCCCGGCAATCAGGCGTAAAACCGTGGTTTTCCCGCAGCCGGATGGCCCCAGTAGCGTGATAAATTCGCCGTTATTAATGGTGAGGTTGAAATCAGAAATGACAGTTTTGCCATCAAAGCCTTTGCTTATCCCGGCCAGTTGTACCAGCGGAGAAGGCGAACGCGAGTGTGTAGTCAATTTTTTACGCTGTCCCATATAAACGCATCGGATGACGTTCCGGATGCGGGGTTTGTGATTAACCACCTTAGGGTCTGACACATTGATAGAGGCCTGGCATTCTACGGCAAACCCTTGAAATCGCCAATTGTTGTTGCGTTTTTGCTGCGCAAAAGCTGCGTTATTCGCTACCTTTATTGAGCAGGGCAAAAATGAAAATATTCTCGTTTAGGGGATAAAAGTGACCTGACGCAATATTTGTGTTTTCGTGCTTACTGATAATGTTGTCACATTAAGTGAGGGTGGCTGCATGGAAAAATTATTAGAGCGTTTTTTACAGTACGTCGCGCTGGATACTCAGTCAAAGCCCGGCGTCCGCCAGGTTCCCAGCACCGACGGGCAATGGAAGCTCCTGAACTTGCTCCAGCAACAGCTTGAAGAGATGGGGCTCGAAAACGTCATACTGAGCGATAAAGGCACGGTGATGGCTAAGCTGCCATCAAACGTGGCGAAACCTGTTCCGGCGATTGGGTTTATTTCTCACGTGGACACGTCACCTGACTGCAGCGGGAAAAACGTCAACCCGCAGATTCTCGAAAACTACCGAGGTGGTGATATCGCGCTGGGCGTAGGCGATGAAATACTCTCGCCGGTGATGTTCCCTGTACTGCATCAGTTGCTCGGTCAGACGCTGATTACCACTGACGGTAAAACGTTGCTTGGCGCGGACGATAAAGCCGGCGTTGCGGAAATCATGACTGCGCTGTCAGTGATGATTAAAAACAAAATTCCGCACGGTGACATCTGTGTGGCCTTCACCCCGGATGAAGAAGTAGGTAAAGGGGCGAAATTCTTCGACGTTCCGGCCTTTGGTGCAAAATGGGCGTATACCGTTGACGGTGGCGGGGTCGGGGAACTGGAGTTCGAAAACTTCAATGCTGCGTCATTGACCATCAAAATCGTCGGTAACAATGTGCATCCGGGAACGGCCAAAGGCGTGATGGTGAATGCGCTAACGCTGGCGAGCCGCATCCATGCACTGGTCCCTGAAGAAGAAAGCCCGGAGCAGACCGAAGGGTACGAAGGGTTCTACCATCTCACCAGCATCAAGGGGACCGTTGAGCGTGCCGAGATGCACTACATCATACGCGACTTTGACCGCAAAGCCTTTGAAGCACGTAAACGTAAAATGATGGAGATTGCCAAAAAGGTCGGTAAAGGGCTGCACCCGGATTGCTACATAGAGCTCATCATGGAAGACAGCTATTACAATATGCGCGAGAAGATTGTCGAGTATCCGCATATTCTCGAGCTGGCGCAGCAGGCGATGCGGGATTGCGATATTGAGCCGCAGATGAAGGCCATTCGTGGCGGCACCGACGGTGCGCAGCTCTCCTTCATGGGATTACCCTGCCCAAACATCTTTACCGGCGGTTATAACTACCACGGCAAACACGAGTTCGTGACCCTCGAAGGCATGGAGAAAGCGGTGAAAGTGATCGTGCGTATCGCAGAATTGACCGCGAAGTAAGTATTGGACAATGTCCCGGAGGCCGAGCGCCTCCGGGACATGAAAATCAATCCTCGAAGAACCAGTAGCCGCTGTTGACCAGCGCAGCCAGCATCGCCAGGAATGACGGGTCTTCCAGTGCATCACCGAAGGCTTCGCCGCTCAGGACGATATGGTTAGCCAGCGCGTCCAGTGCCGGACGGTGCGGAGAGTTAACGCGCTCGCCGTTGACAAACACTTCTCCTCCGATGCGTAACACGCGCAGTCCACCTAAGCGAACCAGTTTGTCACCTTGCTGGAGAGCATCATAGATTTCATCCGGCTGATAAGGTGGTTCTGGCGGGGTAATATCCAACTCGTGACGCGTCTGAGTAATAAATTCGCCAATCCACTCATTGAAATGCTCTGGCTGATTAATCAGATCCAGCATCATCTGGCGCAGTCCGTCCAGTTCCTGCGGCAGCACGTCTGCCGGGTGCTCGCGGGAAGGTAAATTCGGATCGGTATAGCGCAGACTGCCCAGCTCACGTTGCAGAACATAATCGGCGAAACCACTGATCAACTCCCGTCCACTTGGCGCACGGTAGCCGACTGAGTAGTTCATTGAGTTTTCCAGCGAATAGCCTTCATGTGGGAATCCTGGCGGAATATAGAGAATATCGCCGGGCTCCATCTCTTCATCAATGATGGCGTCAAAAGGATCAACCTGCAGCAGATCCGGGTGCGGGCAGTGCTGCTTCATAGGCGTTTTTTCGCCAACACGCCAGCGACGACGGCCAGTGCCCTGAATAATAAACACATCATACTGATCGAGATGAGGACCGACTCCGCCACCAGGTACCGAGAACGAAATCATCAGATCATCGGTGCGCCAGTCGGGCAGGGCACGGAAGGGGCGCATCAGCGCAGCAGTAGGTTCGTGCCAGTGGTTAACTGCCTGGACCAGCAGTGACCAGTTGCTCTCACCTAAGTGATCGTAGCTTTCAAAAGGACCGTGGCCGACCTGCCATTTGCCGTCGAGGTGGCTGACCAGACGGCTGTCCACTTCATCTTCCATGGCCAGCCCGGCCAGTTCGTCAGGGGAAATCGGATCGATAAACTGCGTGAAGCCGCGCTTTAACAGTACCGGGCGTTTTTGCCAGTAGCGTTCAATGAATTCCGGCCAGTTAAGATTGACGTTATAGTCCATGTTCGTTCCCCAAACGTTTGTTTGAGTCGGAGTATAACGGATGCATAACAGCCTGCGTGCGCTACGTAACGTAATTTTAACTGAATGTCTTAATTATCGCCGTTTGGCGGTTGTTGGCGGCCAAAAACGGCTTCCATTTTCGCACCACCAAGCAAACTCTCCTGCGTGATGATTTGCCCATCGTACTGCTCGACAATTTCCCGTGCTACGGTTAACCCCACACCCTGACCTGGGCGCAATGTATCGGCACGCTGACCCCGATCAAAAACAGCTTCACGCATGGTATGCGGAATACCCGGACCATCGTCTTCGATAATAATGTGCAGATTATCGTCTGTTTGCCGTGCTGAGACTTCGACAAACTCCAGACAGTATTTGCAGGCGTTATCCAGCAGATTGCCTATGACTTCCATGAAGTCATTTTTCTCGCCGACAAAACTGATTTCCGGTGAGATATCGAGGCTGATATTCACCCCTTTGCGCTGATACACCTTATTCAGTGCTGAAGTGAGGCTATCCAAAAGGGGTGCGACGGGGTGTAACTCCCGGCTGAGTAATCCGCTGCTGCCGCGCATGCTGGCGCGATGCAGATAATAGCCAATCTGCTGCGAGATACGGCTGATCTGCTCCAGCATCACCGGTTCGGCTTCGCTGACGCTCAGTTTCTCACTGCGCAATGAACGCAGCGTGCTTTGCAAAACAGCTAATGGCGTTTTCAGACTGTGGGTAAGATCGGTCAACGTAGTGCGGTATTTGTCGTAACGCTCACGTTCGCTTTTCAACAGGCGGTTGAGGTTCCGCACCAGGCTTGTCAGCTCACGGGTGGTGGCCGGGTTGAGATTCTCGCGATGGTGCTCTTCGAGTTCGCGAACCTCTTTTGCGAGTGCCTCGATAGGGCGCAGACTCCAGCGTGCAGCCAACCATAGCAGAGGGATCACCAGCAAGAGATTGGCGGTTAAGACATAGATAAACCAGCTCCACACCATCCATGAGCGCTTGAGTTCGATAGGAATAGTGTCAATCACCACAATGGTTAATTGTGGCATTCGCGCCGTGGCAGGGTAAAGGTTCACCGCCACTGAGTGGGTCATCTCAGAATTATTATCATCTTCACGGATAGCGTTAAATTGCTGTTTTACCGATTCGTCATTGTGCACCAACGTGCTGGAGTCATCGACATCCGCTTCTATTTCCTGGAAACCATCCGCTTTTAGCCAGGAGGGGTCAACGCGATTTGCCAGCCAGGGGACATCACGCTGTACCCAAAGCAAGTTACCGTCTTTATCGTAGATCAATGCGATGGTCGGGCTTTGCAGATCAAGATTTTCCGGAAGATCAACGCTGAGTTTGTTGTTCTCCCATTTCGCCAGGGTATAGAAGAGGTTGCTTTCGCCGCGCAGCAGCCGGAAGGTGGTTTTGTCGAAACTGACGCTGTAACCCACCAGGGCAACCATACCGTAGGCCAGTGACAGCACCAGCACGACGGCGGCGGTTGCCAGTAAAAAGCGAACGCGTAATGAGAGGGGGAAAAAATGGCGTAACAAGCGCTTCATTTTTCTCATTTTGGCAATTCGAACAGATAGCCCTGACCACGCACTGTGGTGATCACTTCGCTGGGATAGAGCGCCTGAATTTTTTTACGCAGACGGCCCATCAGCACATCAATAGTATGGCTCTCGCGCAGTTCGGCATCGGGATAAAGCTGGAGCATCAGCGAATCTTTGCTGACTACTTTTCCGTTATTACGGATAAGCGTCTCCATAATGGTGTATTCAAATGCGGTCAGTTTCACCGCTTCGTCGTTAATCGACATCTCCCGACGGGAGAGATCAACCTGGAACGGGGGCATGGAGATAACCTGCGAGGCCAGGCCGCTATTACGGCGCATTAGCGCCTGCATGCGGGCAACGACTTCTTCAATATGGAAAGGTTTGGTCACGTAGTCATCAGCACCGGCGCTCAAAACTTCAACTTTGTCTTGCCAGCCTTCACGGGCCGTCAGCACTAAAACCGGTAAAGAGACGTCATGATTGCGCCAGCGGCGTATCAGAGAGAGGCCGTCTTCGTCCGGCAAGCCGAGATCGACAAGGGCGATATCGGGTAAATGTTCATTAAGAAAATAATCGGCTTCCTTTGCATCTTCCGCCGCATCCACCTGATGACCAAGATCCTGTAACTGGACTTTTAGATGGTGACGTAAGAGAGCATTATCCTCCACAACGAGTACGCGCATCGTATGAATTCTCCTGACTTTTTTCGATACATTGAGTGTAACGCTGATTGTCTTGTGTCAGGGATAAACATTTATTAAACCGGGGGGAAGGAAACCCTCTTTTCGGTCGAAAAGAGGGTTAAAGCAGGAAAATCGTTATTTCAGTTCATCAACCATGGTGATGGCACGACCAATATAGTTGGCAGGGGTCATCGCTTTCAGGCGGACTTTTTCATCTTCCGGCAGGGCCAGACCGTCGATAAACTGTTTCATACCTTCGGCATCAATGCGCTTGCCGCGAGTCAGTTCTTTCAGTTTTTCGTACGGTTTCTCGATGCCATAACGGCGCATCACAGTCTGGATCGGCTCTGCCAGAACTTCCCAGTTGTGATCCAGTTCGTCCAGCAGACGCTCGCGGTTCACTTCCAGTTTGCTTACGCCTTTCAGCGTTGACTGGTAGGCAATCAATGCGTAGCCCACACCCACGCCCAGGTTGCGCAGTACGGTGGAGTCCGTCAGGTCACGCTGCCAGCGGGATACCGGCAGTTTGCTTGCGAGATGCTGCAGCACGGCATTGGACAGGCCCAGGTTGCCTTCGGAGTTTTCGAAGTCAATCGGGTTAACTTTGTGCGGCATGGTGGAAGAGCCAATCTCACCAGCAATGGTTTTCTGTTTGAAATGGTTCAGCGCCACGTAGCCCCACACGTCACGATCGAAATCGATCAGGATGGTGTTAAAGCGTGCCATACAGTCAAACAGTTCAGCGATGTAGTCATGCGGTTCGATCTGCGTGGTGTACGGGTTCCACTGAATACCCAGGGAAGTCACAAACTCTTCGCTGAACTGATGCCAGTCAACTTCCGGGTACGCGGCGATGTGTGCGTTGTAGTTACCGACAGCCCCGTTGATTTTGCCCAGGATTTCAACCTGATTGAGCTGACGGAACTGACGCTCCATACGGTAGGCAACGTTAGCCATCTCTTTGCCCAGGGTCGACGGCGTAGCCGGTTGACCGTGGGTACGGGAGAGCAGAGGGATATCACGGTACTGAACGGCCAGATCTTTCACCGCATCAATCAGCTGACGCCAGTACGGCAGGATCACTTCGTCACGCGCAGTTTTCAGCATCAACGCGTGAGAGAGGTTGTTGATATCTTCTGAAGTACAGGCGAAGTGGATGAACTCAGAAACAGCGTGTAATTCCGCCACATCTGCCACTTTCTCTTTCAGGAAATATTCCACCGCTTTTACGTCATGGTTGGTGGTGCGCTCAATCGTTTTGATGCGCGCCGCGTCTTCTTCGCTGAAATCAGCGACGATTTTATCAAGGAAACCGTTTGCGTCATCAGCAAAAGCAGGAACTTCCTTGATCGCTACGTGTGACGGCCAGTTTTTGTAACCAGCGTACTTCGACTTGTACACGAAATTTCAGCAAACCGTATTCGCTGAAAATCCCGCGCAGCGCGCTGACTTTATCGCCGTAGCGTCCATCGACAGGGGAAACGGCGGTCAGTGAGGATAATTCCATAGTTCAGAACTCCGGGAGGTTAACAATGAGCAAGAATTTGTTTGGCCTGAGTGGTCAGGCGACTACGAGAAAACATTAACTGCAAGCGACCGCCGCCCACCTGATGCCACAATACGGCGGCACGAATACCTGCGAGCAGCGAGGCACGGACTTTCGCCTGCACCTGCGAGCTTTGCAGGACGGCAGGGGAGCCAGTAACCTGAATACGTGGCCCCAATGGGCTAATGACGTCCACATAAATAGCTGCCATGGCGCTGAGCAGTGTGTCGGACTGGAGGTCAAAATGGTCAAGCTGGCGTTGCAGGCCGGAAATGCGGTCACCCAGGGTGTCCATTGCCCCTTTTTGCGCTGCAAGTTTGCGCTCCAGCACCATCAGGCTAAGAGTATAGCGGGTCAATTCGGCATTGAGACCCTGGCGGCTGCTGGCATTCAGCACCCCCAGCAGTGTTTCCAGTCCAAGACGCAGGTTGGTTTCACTGCCACCAAAAACGCTGAGCGTCGAGTCCGGATTTAAATCAATCACACTGTTCAGTGAGACATGGAGTGCATCCGCGTCACAATGTCCCTGATGCGCCAGTTGTTGCACCAGACGGGCTGACTGGCAAATGCCCGCCAGTGCCAGGGTGATATCATAATAATTCTTCGCCACACTCGCTCCTTGATTCGCTATCTCTTATCGCCAATTAAACCGGCAGCGGTAAACGCTGTTCGATGATACCGCCGCCCAGGCAGATTTCGCCGCTGTAGAAGACAGCAGACTGCCCTGGTGTCACCGCGGCGACCGGTTCATCAAAACGGACTTCAATACGATCGGCATCCAGTGCGGTCACGGTGCACGGAATGTCGGTCTGACGATAACGGGTTTTAACAGTACAACGCAGCGTGCCAACCAGCGGTTCGCGGTCAACCCAGTGCAGCTGTTGGGCAATCAGCCCGACGGACATCAGACGCGGGTGCTCATGACCCTGCGCGACGACCAGAATATTTTTTTCAACGTCTTTATCGACCACGTACCACGGGTCTTCTGACCCCTCTTTGGTACCGCCAATGCCCAGACCTTTACGTTGACCCAGAGTGTGATACATCAGACCCTGGTGCTGACCAATCTCTTCGCCGTCAACGGTGAGGATTTTTCCCGGCTGAGCTGGCAGGTAGCGGCCTAAAAATTCGCGGAATTTGCGCTCGCCGATAAAACAGATACCAGTGGAGTCTTTTTTCTTCGCGGTAATGAGATCAAGCTCTTCCGCGATTTTACGCACTTCAGGTTTTTCCAGTTCACCGACCGGGAACAGGCTTTGTGCGATTTGGTCAGAACTGAGGGTATACAGGAAGTAGCTCTGATCTTTGTTGCCGTCGAGTCCACGCAGCAGCTGGCTTTTGCCGTCAACATCTGCACGACGCACGTAGTGACCGGTCGCAATATAGTCTGCGCCCAGATCTTCAGCCGCGAATTCGAGGAAGGCTTTGAATTTGATCTCTTTGTTACACAGAATATCCGGATTTGGCGTGCGTCCGGCTTTGTACTCTTCAAGGAACAGTTCAAACACGTTGTCCCAATATTCTGCGGCAAAGTTAACGGTATGCAGCTCAATGCCGAGCTTGTCACAGACGGCTTGCGCATCGGCAAGATCGGCTGCTGCGGTGCAGTATTCCTCGCCGTCGTCTTCTTCCCAGTTCTTCATGAACAGGCCTTCGACCTTATAACCCTGTTGCAGCAACAGCCAGGCAGAAACGGAAGAATCGACACCGCCGGACATGCCGACGATCACTTTTTTTGGGCTATCAGACATAGAATACTCACGACATTGAACTTCAAGGCGGCGTATTCTATCACGCACTCGCCGCTCAGGCACCCCCTCTGCGAAACCCACTCAAAAAGCGGGAGCCTGAGGTACAGACTCCCGACCATTTAGACTATGCGGCTTTGTCGTCGAGGCTGAACTGTTCCACGCTCTGGGCGAGCTGCTGCGCTTGCTCTTCGAGAGAGCTGGCCGCTGCCGCCATCTCCTGGACCAGCGAGGCGTTTTGCTGAGTGACGCCATCCATCTCGTTCACAGCAATCGTCACCTGCCCGATGCCTTTGGCCTGCTCATCGGAGGCGCTGACGATTTCATTGATGATGGTCTGCACGGAATTGACCGCCTGGGTCATCTCCTGCATGGTTTTCCCGGCGTCATTCACCAGCTGCACACCCGTTTCAACGCGTTGGCTGGACTCTTCAATTAACGCGGCAATCTCTTTCACCGCATTGGCGCTGCGCTGAGCCAGATTACGCACTTCTGAGGCGACAACCGCAAAGCCGCGACCCTGTTCACCGGCACGTGCAGCTTCAACCGCAGCATTAAGGGCGAGGATGTTGGTCTGGAAGGCAATGCTGTTGATCATGGTGGTGATGTCGCTGATTTTCTTCGAACTGTCATCGATCTGCGCCATGGTTTTGACCACCTGGCTGACCAGCGCCTCACCGCGGCTGGCAATTTGCGTGGCATTTGCGGTGAGTTCCGTTGCATGGTGGGCATTACTGGCGTTGTGTTTCACGGTGGCACTGAACTGCTCCATACTGGCGGCCGTCTGCTCCAGTGCCGCTGCCTGCTGCTCGGTACGCGAAGAGAGGTTGATGTTACCGCTGACTATCTCACCCGCTCCCTGGCGTACAGAGTCGCTGGCATCTTTAATCTGCCCCACAATCTGCCGCAACTGGGCCTGCATGGTATGAAGAGCATAGAATAGACTCTTACGGTCGCCGGATTTCACATCGATAACATTATCCAGTTTGCCATCGGCGACGGCCAGCGCAATGGTTGCCGCTTCCAGTGGCTCACCGCCAATCGGTTTAAGCACTTTACGATTAAAGACAATACCCAGAAGCGCACTTACCAGCAGGATGCTTATTACCATCAGAATAATGGCGTTCATCAACTGACGGTTGGCGGCTGCCATCACTTGACTGACCGGCGCAACCACGCCCAGATACCATTTGTCCGGGCTGTTACCGATGGATACTGGCTGCCAGGTAACTAACGCATCTTCACCCAGTATGCTATCCGGTTGTTCAACCACGCTGGTGCTGTAATCATGCGTTTCGCCAGGATAAGGCTTGCTGGTCAGGCTCTTATCAGGGTATGAAATCACCTTTCCGGCGGAAGAGAGCAGCATGGCATAGCCACCGCCTTCCCAGGGTTTAATCTGGTTCACTTTTGCCTGCAACGAGGCAAGAGAGATGTCGGAGGTGATGACGGCCTGCAATTTGCCATCACTCACAATAGGTGCTGCTACGGAGGTCAACAACGTGGGTACGCCGTTATACGCATAGCTATAAGGCTCAATCAGCGTATCTTTCTGAGATTTTTGTGGCAGTAAATAATAATCCCCCTGACCTGGCGTCTGGTAAGAGGTAAGCGGGTGAAGTTTGAAGGTGCCTGATTGATCGCGATCGACGAAGAACGCGTATCGGCCTTTCGGTGCCTGGCCGGGCTTATCTGCAAAATCAGCATCGCGGCCATCGAAGGCATTTTCTTCAAAAATGACGGAAACCGAGAGATAGTCAGGGTTATCACGCAGTGCATACTCAAGCATTTTGTCGGCAACTTTGCGATCGGTAATACCGGCACCAGGCAAAGAAATCAGGCTATGCCCGAGGTTGTGCGCCACGTCGCGGGCGTAATTAAGTTCCTGCTGGATCTTTAGCGCTTCTGACTGTGCGATTTGCTGCAGGTAATTTTCGGCCAGCGTTTTTTGCTCATTGCTGGACTGCCAGCTCAGAACACCAATCGTCACCACAAACCCGAGCGTGATGGTCAATGCACCCGTCAGCAACATTTGTGCGCGGGTACTCATTTTCTTTTGAACGAATTGTCTGGCCATTGCGGCTCCTGTGCTCTCAACCTTTAAACGTCATTCAACCGTCCCTGAATGGAAAGCCTCCATCAGGGGTTCTATCGGCGTATGAAATTTGATCTTTAATTGTTAAAAAGCAGAATTCATGGTGCGAAAATGTTCAATGCAGACGTTCTGCAGAAGAGTGAGGTTTAAAGGTGCAAAAGGGGTGAAATAATCCTCTGCCCGGAGCGATGTAATTCAGCATGTTAAGCTTCTGTTAAATGTTTTTAACTGATGCTTAAAAGTGTCATAAAAAGAGAAGAGGTGGCGAAGAAGGGGCTCAAAGCCGTCAGGGCAACGGCTCTGAGCATGACCTATTAAAAAGGCCAGTTATAGGCCCCAATCATTGATAACGGGTAACGTTCACCGCTTTGCCAGCTACGAATACTTTCGGCCACTAAGGGGGATCGCAGATTAGTGGCATCAAGGATCTCATCGGCGCTGACCCACAGGCAGCGGTCAATATCGCTGTCATGCGGCTCTGTCGCGCAGATCTCATCAAGTTCTATCGAGAACAAAAAGCGCAGGAATGGCGTTTTGTCCGGCGCTATCCACTGGTGCATACGAACAAACGCGTCCGGCGTGGCGCGAATACCGGTCTCTTCCCATAACTCTCTTTGTGCGGCTTCCAGCAGGGTTTCATTGGCTTCAAGGTGACCTGCAGGTTGATTCCACAAGGCTTTGCCACTGATGGTCTCTTCCACAACTAAAAACTTACCCTCAGCATGTACGATACAGGCAACGGTGACATGGGGTTTAAACATGTTTGTTTCTCCTTGAATCAGAGGGCATCACGCCATTCACCGCTGGCTAACGTGTCCAGGGTGTAATGACCCATAGCGTAGCGGATAAGACGCAGTGTCGGAAAGCCCACGTGCGCCGTCATGCGACGTACCTGGCGATTCCGTCCTTCATAAAGTGTGATTTTCAACCAGCAGGTAGGAATCGATTTTCGCTCGCGAATGGGGGGATTGCGCGGCCATAGCCACTCGGGCTCTGCCACACATTCAACGCCAGCAGGGAGCGTTGGGCCATCATTAAGTGTTATGCCTTCACGCAGCGCTTTTAACGCGTCTTCACCTGGTTCACCTTCCACCTGTACATAGTAAATTTTCCCGGTGCGTTTACCCGGCTGCGTCAGTTTTGCCTGCAATACGCCGTCATTGGTTAACACCAGCAACCCTTCGCTATCGCGATCCAGACGACCAGCTGCGTATACATTCTGTACAGTTATATAATCTTTGAGCGTGCTGCGACCTGCTTCGTCGGTAAACTGAGGCAAAACATCGTAGGGTTTATTGAACAAAATCACCCGTTTTGGCTCGCTTTCACGTTCAGGCTTAGTGGCTTGTCGTGAGCTGAATCGCTTAAGGTGGTGATTTCTATCAGAAGTTTTCTTCATGGTATTTTCAGTAGTTATCATTTGCAGCATTATAACTGAATCATGATTGCCTTTCATGGCACCCAACTATCGGGTAGTATTGATGGGCTAATTACAATTCATTAACAAAAATCAGTAACAACCAGAAGCGCTCGAAGGAGAGGTGAATGGAAAGCAAAGTAGTTGTTCCGGCGGAAGGTAAGAAGATCACCCTGCAAAACGGCAAGCTGAACGTTCCGAATAACCCGATTATCCCGTTCATTGAAGGCGACGGAATCGGTATCGACGTTACCCCTGCGATGCTGAAAGTGGTCGATGCCGCTGTGGAGAAAGCCTATAAAGGCGAGCGTAAAATTTCCTGGATGGAAATTTACACCGGTGAAAAATCTACCCAAATTTATGGCCAGGACGTCTGGCTGCCTGCTGAAACCCTCGATCTTATCCGTGAATACCGTGTTGCCATCAAAGGCCCTCTGACCACGCCAGTTGGCGGCGGCATTCGTTCTCTGAACGTGGCTCTGCGTCAGGAGCTGGACCTGTACGTGTGTCTGCGCCCGGTACGTTACTACCAGGGCACGCCAAGCCCGGTTAAACACCCGGAACTGACCGACATGGTTATCTTCCGTGAAAACTCTGAAGATATTTATGCGGGTATCGAGTGGAAAGCTGACTCCGCTGAAGCAGAGAAAGTGATCAAATTCCTGCGCGAAGAGATGGGCGTGAAGAAAATTCGCTTCCCGGAACATTGCGGCATCGGTATTAAACCGTGTTCTGAAGAAGGGACCAAACGTCTGGTGCGCGCAGCGATTGAGTATGCGATCACCAACGACCGTGACTCCCTGACCCTGGTTCACAAAGGCAACATCATGAAGTTCACCGAAGGCGCGTTCAAAGACTGGGGCTACCAGTTGATTCGCGAAGAGTTCGGCGGTGAGTTGATCGACGGCGGCCCGTGGCAGAAGATCAAAAACCCGAACACCGGCAAAGAGATCATCATTAAAGATGTGATCGCCGATGCGTTCCTGCAACAGATCCTGCTGCGTCCGGCTGAATACGACGTTATCGCTTGTATGAACCTGAACGGTGACTACATCTCCGACGCCCTGGCAGCCCAGGTTGGCGGTATCGGCATTGCTCCGGGTGCTAACATCGGTGACGAGTGTGCGCTGTTCGAAGCGACCCACGGTACTGCACCGAAATATGCGGGTCAGGACAAAGTGAACCCAGGTTCCGTGATCCTGTCTGCTGAGATGATGCTGCGCCACCTGCAGTGGTTTGAAGCCGCTGACCTGATCGTTAAAGGCGTTGAAGGCGCAATCGCGGCCAAAACCGTGACTTACGATTTCGAACGTCTGATGGAAGGCGCTAAGTTGCTGAAATGTTCAGAATTTGGCGACGCGATCATCAAGAACATGTAATCCAGTTTCTGGGTTAAAGAAGAACGGGAGCCAATTGGTTCCCGTTTTTTTATCCTGAGAAGTCACGGGAGTGAGACGTATCGCCAGCCATACGTACTCGACCGCCGGAGCATCTTTTTTGACACTGCTGAAGAGCAGTCCCTTGTTCATCTTCACATATTTTTCCGCCACTTCTTATTTCTGCATCTGCAACCTTACCCACAAATCGTTGTCGAACATGACAGACAATTCATTCCAGAGAAATCCGTTGGCTAAATTCCTGCGGAGCGTTAATGCTTATGTCATAGAACATGAATACATTTATCTGATAGTTATGATTTTTATGCATTTTTACGTACTGACGTTTATGATGGCAGGATAAATGATGAGAAACATACCCAAAAAAATTCATCAGATATATACCAAGGGTGCCGATGCGCTCCCTGATGAAATTCATGCGTCTATTGTCGATTTGTGTAAGCGCAATCCCGACTGGGAATATCATTTTTATGATGATAATTGCATTGTTGATTATCTCGAAAAAAATTATGAGCCAGAAATACTTAATCTTTATTCTGAAATCAACCCTCAATATGGCGCGGCCCGGGCAGATTTTTTCCGCTATCTCCTGATGTATAAAGAGGGGGGGATTTATTTAGATATTAAAAGCTCATGCAGTAAGCCGCTCGATGACATCATTCCAGATGAGTGCGATTTAATGGTCTGCAACTGGGATAACAAACCCGGTGGCAGTGACAATAACATGGGCAAGCATCCGGTATTATGTTTCCTGAAGAATGGCGAATATCAGCAGTGGAATATTATTGCGGCGCCCCATTCACCTTATCTTAAAGCGGTCATCGACGAAGTTGTGATGCGGTTGAAAAGCTACAAGCCCTGGCGCTATGGGGTAGGGATGCAGGGCGTACTACACACTACCGGGCCTGTTCCGTTCTCTTTGGGGATTGAAAAAGTCGAGAAATGTAAGGGGTTTCATCTCAAAGAGAATCATCGCAATGTGGGGCTGATTTATCGTAATGTGAATTCGAAAGTTATGAAGCTTATTAGCCGCGATCACTACAGCAGGTTACGTGAACCTGTGGTGTTACTACACGGAGCCGATAAGATAATATATCAAATATGGTTATACTGTGTTTTCCCATTCTGGCGTTTGCGCAAAAACACACTCAATGAAACGAGAAAGGTGATGAATAAGCTAAAGTCGTGGGCGACGTGAAGTCAGACAAAAGAAAAACTGGCAGCTTCGACACCAAAACTGCCCGGAATAAAGTAGAAAATGTTAAATCGTATGTCCATCACTTGTGCACTTTATAACCTTTGTCTGCGAAACGTTCCAATGGATTTTTTGCAGGGTCATGATTCATAAAATTGATGAGTGCGGTATTAATCCATCTTGATATTGTTTTGTGCACGCTATCTAAAAAAATACCGCACCTTATTCAGGTGCGGCGTAGTAAAAATGGCTTAACATCAGGGGGCTATGAACCGTATTGATGTTGGTTGACACTAATGCGTTCCAGGACGCGATACGGCTTGCTGTCAGCCAACCAGAGCGGAATTTCATCCGGAGGAATAGGACGTGAGAAATAATAACCCTGTGCTTCATCACAGCCATATTCATTGAGCATATGCGCCGTTTCCTGATCTTCAACGCCTTCTGCAAGCACCACATAATGCAATTCTTTAAGCATCATAATTACATTGCGAGCAATAATTCGGCTACCCGTATCGCTGGTTATCTGACTGATGAGAGACCTGTCCAGTTTTATTACATCGATTGGAATACGGCGCAAGTAACTAATGTTGCTGTAGCCGGCCCCAAAGTCATCAAGCAGGATCTGGAAACCCAGTAACTTAAGTCGGTCTAACTCTTCAAGCGCGAGGTCGCTTTCGAGTACTTTTTCCGTCTCCAGACACTCGATACGGACATCGGCAGGATATAAACCTGCGCTAAGGACATCATGTTCCAGTTCATCCGCAAAACCCGGGCGGGAAAAATCACTGACGGTGACGTTAATAGAGATTGGAATAGTAATTCCCACCGAACGCCATACCTTAAGTTGTGAAATGACGGTTTTTATTACCCATTGTGTAATTTCTGGCATCAGGCTGGTTTTTTCAGCGAGAGTCACAATAGTCGTGGGCGAGATATTTCCCAACTGAGGATGGCGCCAGCGTAACAAGGCTTCTACGCCTTCTGTTTTGCCAGAGCGCAGAGAAACTTTAGGTTGATACACTAAATAAAGCTGGCTTTTTGCTTTAATCGCCTCACTTAAGTCATACAGGAGTTTAAAGTCTTTATTTCTTTTATGATCAAGGATCGGATTAAATTGCAGAACCGGAATATCCTGGCGAATAGATTCATGCAGCGCACTGATCGCCTGACGTACAATTTCATGCGCATCATCTTCCTGTGGCGAGAATTTCACGTAGCCGGTGTGGATAGTCAACGTGATATCAATGTCCTGAGCCATTTGTGCCTGCGTGCCGGGTAGTGTTTCAGCTCGTTTTACCAGGGTCAGGGCTTGTTCAATATCAACCAGCACGGCGAAACGTGCTGGTGCGAAGGAGTAGAGAGGGACGCTATCCTTGAGCCGAAGACGCAGGCGTAACAAAGGAATAAAACTGCGCAGCATGTTATCTACCGCTGGCAGACCCAAATAACGTGTGAGCTCGTAGGCTCTCGGCATATCAATGCAGTCAAAAATCACCAGACCGTAAGTTTTACGATCTTTATTCAGTGTTTTTTGCTCCATTTCGCGAATCAGGAACTGGCGGTTTGGTAACCCCGTTAAGGTATCAACGCGGCCAATGGAGTAGCGTGCTTCGAGATAGACCGCTGAGAGCTCTGCAACGCGATTGAAACTCTCGATCTGCTGGTTAGTTGGGCTAAAGATAGACGAGCTACTGACGCATAGCGTACCCAGCACCATACCCTCTTTGGTCATCATGGGGGCTGAAGCATAAAACAGAATATCCCCATTTTTTACCAGCGGCTGATGTGAAAAACGGTCATCAAGACGTGTGTCAGGACACACAACAGTCTGACCACTGTCGCGTGAGTACTGACACATTGTTTTTTCTATCGGAACTTTAAAATGCTCCAGCGGAACGTTTTTAACATATTTGATATATTGATAGTCATCATCAAATACCGTGATGAAGCATCCTTCGACACCCATCACCTCACAGGCGAGGCAGGCATATTCTGTGAGGGCTGCGTCACGGGTTTTATCCTCTTTGCGCAATAATTCCAGCGCCGCAAGCCGTTTACTTTCGCTTTTTTTAAGTCCGGTGAACATTGCGAGCTCCTGCTCAGATAAATGAGTCTAATGGGATCTGCTACACCGACAACATCATTGGTCCGGAGGAATCTGCCAGGAACGTTACGTTTAGCTCATCGGTTACCACCAGCCAAGTTGCGTGCCAGCAACAGCAATAATTGCCACGATAAGCATTATGATGGTCGTTTTTTTCACAATGGAACTCCTCAGCTGGCAACTCTCACGAGCGCCAGACTTACATAAATTAAATAGAAGAAGATGAGATAATTCTCAAGCCAAAAACGATGTTTTGACGTGATTAATTGAGACGCAGAAAAGGTTTTTTCTCTTTCCCGTTTTTATCCTGATACATAGCTTGATCGGCTATGCGCAACGCACTGTCGGCATCTACGTCTTCAGGATTAATTTCTACTACACCGATACTTGCACCGGGGTAAAATATCTTCACAGTACCAAGCTGATATTCGCCGGTCAGACACTTCTGTAAATTTCGCTTAAGTGAATTTAATCGTTCAATTTGCGTTTGGCCAACAGGAGCGCCGGGGCAGGCAATTAAAAATTCATCACCGCCAAGACGGCCCACTACATCGTCCCGGTCGCAGCCATCGACCAGACGATGGCCTATCTGAATAAGGAATTGATCGCCGGATTCGTGTCCCAGTTCATCGTTAATTCTCTTAAAATTATCGAGATCAATAAACCCAATAATAATCTGTATATTAAGGTGGCGGGCTAGAGAGAACAAAGTAATCAGATTATCAAAAATGGCGCGTCGGTTCGGCAAACCGGTCAGGGCGTCGGTGTATGAATGGGCAATTAACGCAGCATTGGCTTCACGAAGCTGATTAACCAGATGATCTTTTTCGATTGAACGGGCAATTAGCCCGGCAAATAAATTCAGAACCTGCTCACCACGGACACTTAATGTGCGCGTATCGGAACTGGCCGCACAAAGCGTGCCATAAAGCGAACCGTCTGCCAGATGTACAGGCGTGCTTAAATAACTGGTAATACCGAGCGTTGTTGCCGCTTCACAATCTGCCCAGTGGCTTGCGACTTCATTACTGAAGAAACAGCCGTCATCAAGTGCGCGTTTGCACAGGCTATCGCCCCAGGGAAGGGAAAAACCTTCTGGAATATCAAGCTGTTTGCTGTTACGGGCGTACTGGATATGTTGATAACGGCCGTCGTCATCAATTTTTGTGAGGTACGTAGATTCCATTTCGGTGACCATCTCCAGCATTTCAAGGAGTTGTCGTACCAGGCTTTCAAGGGATTGATCTTGTGAGAGAGTTTCGGAAACTCGGGCCAAAATGAAATCGGACATTACGCTCGTTTACCCCTATAGACTGCGCGCTTTAATGCACTTAATGCTGAAAATTTAGACTCGCCATATTAAAGCATGGCTAAACTACATTTCATATATCGGCATCAATAAACGGAGAGTTTAAGAGATAACGCATAAAAAAAGCCCCGTTGATGAAACGGGGCAAAAAACTCATTGATTACGGAATGATGTTCTCTGGTCATGGGTGAGAACGAGGTAAATATATCGGCTAAAAGTGGTGTAAAGATGGAGAAATCATGGAGATGTAGCGCGTAACGCATTAAGCTAAATTTTCGGTTCATTATTTCAAAATGGATAATTTGATGCATAAGACATTACTCATGTTTATTTTCACACTCACCGCATGTGCCGCAGATCGAAATGCACCGCGGCCACCTGCAACTGGCCTTGCTAATCCGGCGGCGGAATATTGCCTGCAAAAAGGCGGTGAGCGCGTGCCGGTACAAAGCCCGCAGGGTGTTCGAACGGAGTGCAAACTGCCGACAGGAGAGGTGGTGGATGAGTGGGAATTATGGCGTCACGATCACCCTCAATGAGGATCGTGACAGCAGCGCAAGGGCCAGGGTACACTAGCGGTTAAGAATTATCCTAGTACCCCCGTTTACTTTCGCGTGAGAAGAATATGTTCCAGCTACGTCCGGGCAGCCTGGCAATGGTGATAGGCGCTCAAACCCCTGCCGGCAGAAGCAATATTGGCAAAGCCGTTGAGCTTTTTGGTCTTTTTCAGCCAGGCGAGACTTTCCTTAATCCTGTCAATGGCGTCATGACCCGTATGCCGTTGAATATGCCTCAGGCGCTTTGGTTAGTGACAGGAGAAGTAGTGGCTTTTGATGGTCAGTCGGGTTTTGCATTTATACGTGCCGGGCATTTGATGCCGCTTCAGCCAGACCACCAGCCAGAAGAGACGCGCACCCGCGAAGCCTGCTAATTACAAACTTCTGAGCCACTCAGCCAGCACTATGGCATGGTTTTGCTGTTCATTCTTCGCCGCGTAGAGCAGGGTGACCGTTTGCTGTTTTTGCCGTGCGGCCAGCGTTAAACCCTCATCTTTGTGCTCTGCTAACTCCTGCAAATAGGCTTCACGAAAAGCGGTGAAGTCTATCATTTCTGCGTGAAATTCTTTGCGCAATGCGGCCGAAGGGGTGAGGTCTTTGCACCATTCATCAAAAGCCAGTTCAGCTTTTTTCATTCCTCTGGGCCATAATCTGTCAACCAGTACCCGATAACCATCATCTGCCGACGCGGTTTCATAGACGCGCTTACATTGAATCGTCATTGTTATCCCTCGCATTCATCCACGCGATGAGCTGCGGAATTTGTGCATGTGAAAACACTTTAATACCATGTGCTTCAAGCAGTGTCGCTGCGACACCTTTACCTTCAACTTGCGTACCGCTGAAGGTGCCGTCGTAAATCACCTGACTGCCGCAGGTGGGGCTGCTGTCGGTGAGTAATGCTGCGCAGCATTGTTCTCTCTGCGCTGTTTCCAGTGCCAGCCAGGCCGCCAGTTGATAATGGGCGGTCACATCCTGGCCAGTGTTTTCGACGATCCGCGCATTGCCCTGCATTACATCATGTCCGTTGCCTGCAACAATTTCTGCCGGTGGGCGTGGGGTGATTAAACCTGCTGCCAGTTCAGGGCAGTGAACAACCAGACGTTTCTCTTGCTTCCAGCGGGCCAGTGTTTCTTGCAGGGTGGCCTTTTCGCTTCCGTTATAGCGAACTTTGAAGCCCATAAGGCAGGCGCTCACCAGAATTTTGTTTTGCATGTTTTCTCTTTTACAACTTGGTTGCCGCTCTGCACGCCATTTTCATCGCAAAGTGAAAAATTACGAACTACTCGTTTTAAGAGATTGTGATAAAGGCAAAAGATCGCTAATGTGAGGTTCCTTATGTTGTCCGTTATCTGCCTGAACGTAAGGAACCCTTCATGACCCATATTCCCGTTAAAGATACGCTGCGTATTGCCCTTGTCGGCGATTATAACCACGACGTCGTCGCCCATCAGGCAATTCCTCTGGCGATAGATGACGCAGCCGCCGTTCTTGAGCTTACCGCAGATTACGACTGGCTGGCGACACCCGAGATCACCTGTAGTGACGACCTCGTTGGCTACGATGCTATTTGGGTGGTACCGGCGAGCCCCTATAAAAACCCTGAAGGGGCATTTATTGCGATTCAATATGCGCGGGAAAATGCGATTCCGTTCCTCGGTACCTGTGGTGGTTTCCAGCACGCCATCATTGAGTATGCCCGTAATGTGCTGGGTTATGAAAACGCCGCACATCAGGAAACCGATACCGAAGGTAAAATGGTTATTGTGCCGCTGGCGTGCTCATTGGTGGAACAGACAGCATCAATTGAATTACGTCCCAATACATTGATTGCTAAGGCTTACGGACAGGAAGAGATATCTGAAGGTTATCATTGTAATTATGGTATTGCGGCTGATTTTGCCGCAGAACTGGAGAAAGGGGACCTGCGGGTGACCGGATGGGATGAAGACGGAGAAATCCGGGCCGTTGAGTTGGTGAATCATCCGTTCTTTGTCGCGACCTTGTTCCAGCATGAGCGTAATGCGCTGGCCGGGCGACCGGTGCCGCTGGTGCAAGCGCTGCTGCGTGCGGCCTATGATTAGTCGATAGTTTTCAATCATTTTGTTGCCCGATGGTAGTATCGGGCCTACAAGCCCGATACTACCATCCTCTGGATCAACGAGCCCGCCCGGCAAACGCCCCCGACATCGCCATCAGCACGGACAGCACCGCACAGGTAATCAGCGGAATATGCCAGCTCCCATTCACATCGTGAATTTTGCCCATTAGCGGAGGGCCGCAGGCGGCAAGCAGGTAACCGACGGATTGCGCCATACCAGATAACGCCGCCGCCTGATGTGCTGAGCTTGCGCGTAAGCCAATAAACGTGAGGCCGAGGATCATGGTCCCCCCGGAGCCAAAGCCAAACATCAGCGTCCACAACACGGCCTGCTCAGGCCAGACGACAAACCCGGCTGAACTCACCGCACATAGCAAGGCGATAACGACCGCAATGCCACGTTGATCGCGCAGGCGATGCAAAATCAGCGGCACGAGAATGCCCGGTGAGGCTGTCGCCAGTTGCAGCAGACCATGCAGGGAACCCGCACCCGCCTCGCTGTAACCATAGCTAATCAAAATGGCGGGGAGCCAACCAATTACCACGTAATAGATTAAAGAGTTGATGCCAAGAAAGAGCGTCAGTTGCCAGGCGAGCGCAGAGCGCCAAATCCCACGACTTTGCGTAAGGGGAGAGGTTGTCAGATTTGTGGCTTGTTGGCGTTTTAACTGCGGTAACCAACACAAGAGTGCCAGCAAAGGGAAGGCCATCAGCGCCAGTAACGCGCCGTGCCAGCCTGCCCCCATCATCGCAATAGGTACCACCACGGCAGAGCCCAGCGCCGCTGCGGCCCCCATGGTCAGCGAGTAAGCGCCGGTGAGTTTTGCAACCTGACCCGAAAAATCACGCTTAAGAATGCCTGGCAGTAGCACATTACCTAAAGCAATGCCGCAACCAATAATAGCCGTGCCGGTAAACAACATGGCAGGTGAGGGCAGAGAGCGCACGGCAATCCCTGCGCAAATCAGCAGCATGGCAACAAACAGGCTGCGTTCCATTCCAATACGTCGGGCAACCCCTGCCGCTAACGGAGAGATAAGGGCAAACGCCAGCAGAGGAAGGGTGGTGAGCATTCCGGTTGCTGCAGTAGATAAACCATAATCGGCACGAATAGCATCCAGCAAGGGGGCCGCACCGGTAAAGGTGACGCGCAGGGTCGTGGCGATCATCAGAATGCCTGCAATCAGCAGCACACCCTGCTTGCCACGCGAAGTGATAACAGTGGTCATTGTATTCTCAGGAAAAATATCAGAAACACACCTTACCCCTTTTTGCCGTTGTTTAAATCAAGCTAAAATGACACTTTATCGCTAAATTCGGACAAAATAATGCAGCATGGACTGGGACTGGATGGCTTTAATCCGGACGGACAGCAGGAAGCGGCGCTGGCTTTCGGGATTAACGTTAGTGCCGACGAGCAGCGTATTCCGACACATCGTCATCGCAAAGGACAGTTGATCCTCGCACTGACGGGGGCGATAACCAGTGAAGTCGAAAATGCCCGCTGGATGGTGCCACCCCATCACGCCGTTTGGCTGCCGGGCATGGTGGCCCATAGCAACCATGCCACGCCGGGGGCACAACTCTACTTTTTGTTTATTGAACCGGGTCGGGTTGAGATGCCGGAAACCTGCTGCACGCTTAAAATCTCTTCGCTGGTGCGGGAATTAATCATCACGCTGGCGGCCCGTAATCATCGCGAACGACAAGAACCTGCAACACAGCGTCTGGTACAGGTTCTGTTTGACGAACTCCCGCGCCAACCGCAAATGCAGTTGCAACTGCCCGTCTCGCCGCACCCGAAGGTTCGCCAGATGGTTGAAAGCATGGAACATGCCCCGGAAAAGCGGCAAACACTGACCGAATGGGCACAAATCTTTGCCATGAGTGAGCGTAATCTGGCGCGTCTGGTGGTGAAGGAGACCGGCTTAAGTTTTCGGCGCTGGCGTCAGCAGTTGCAGTTGATTCTGGCGGTCAGGTTACTGATTAGCGGACATGCAGTTCAGCATATTGCCCAGACGCTGGGTTATGACTCCACCACGGCGTTTATCACTATGTTTAAAAAAGGGCTCGGGCAAACGCCGGGTCGATATCTGGCGGCATTGGGTGCGGGGTGAATATTTTATGCTGCTAAATCCATGTAGATAACATGGACTTTGCACGTTTCCACTGACAACTTTAGTTGAATAAGCGAATCATATGGACCTTATTGTTTTAATAACTTTTATAGATAATAAATGCACTTTTTGATATTTGTCTGATGATTACGGTTATGTGACTTTAGCCATGAAATCTTACTTATAACAGGGCGTAAGGATTAGCATGGCAACCACAGCACAAAATAAAAAAATCGGTGCACTGACCGCACTGGCATTGCTTTCAACTTTCTCATTTGCCGCTCACGCGGACAAACTGGCTGATATTAAAGCCGCTGGCGTCGTGAAAGTGGCGACATTTGATGCTAACCCTCCGTTTGGTGCCATCGACCCACAGAGTCATGAAATCGTGGGCTACGACGTCGATTTTGCGAAAGCGCTGGCGAAAAGTCTGGGTGTGAAGCTGGAGCTGGTGGCAACCAACCCGGCGAACCGCATTCCGCTGCTGCAGTCCGGCAAAGTGGATTTGATTGTTGCAGACATCACCATTACACCGGAACGTGCGCAGGTCATTGATTTCTCGACGCCTTACTTTGTCACTGGTCAGCAGTTCCTGGTTGCGGCGAGCGGTTCCGATAAACTCGACAGCTACAGCAAAGCACGCATCGGTGCGGTAAAAGGCACCACCGGTGAGCAGGCGCTGCACCAGCGTTTCCCGCAGTCCCGCGTGCTGGCATATGACGACATCCCGCTGGCGCTGACCGCGCTGCGTAACGGTAACGTTCAGGCGATTACTCAGGACAGCACCATTCTGGCGGGTTTGCTGGCGGAAGCACCGGACAAAGCCAAATTCAAAATTCTGCCTGACCTGCTCTCTAAAGAAGAGATCGGTGTGGGCGTCACCAAAGGCGAAACGGCGTTGCTGAAAGCCGTTAACGACGAACTCGTTAAGCTTGAGCAGAGCGGTGAAGCTGCAAAAATTTACGACGTCTGGTTTGGTCCGCAAACCAAAGCCCCGGCTCCGCGCAGCTTTAAAATAGAAGCGAAGTAAATATGTTGGCAGGTCTCTTTTCTACCTCCGTGGCGCAAGCCCCGGAGGCTTTTCCCGTGCAAAAAGGCACGGTGGAATTTCGCAAAGCGAGCAAAAGCTATGGCGACCACCGCGTATTGAACAACATTGATTTGCAGGTAGCAGCAGGCGAAGTGGTGGCGGTTTGCGGACCATCTGGCTCCGGTAAATCGACACTGATTCGCCTGATCAATCAACTGGAAACCCTCACCGACGGCGAGATTCTGGTGGATGGCAAACCGACCCGGCAGCTTAAGGGCCGTGAACTGCGCAATCTGCGTCGCCACGTGGGCTTTGTTTTCCAGCAATTTAACCTCTACGCCCATTTGACCGCGCTGGACAACATCACCCTGGCGTTGACCAAAATTCACGGCAAATCGGCGGTGGAAGCCAAAGCGAAAGCGCTGAGCCTGCTGGAGCGGGTGGGCCTGAAAGAGAAAGCCGGACATTTCCCGTCGCAGCTTTCCGGCGGTCAACAACAGCGCGTGGCGATTGCCCGCACGCTGGCGGCTGATCCACATATCATCCTGTTTGATGAGCCGACTTCGGCGCTGGATCCGGAGATGATCGGTGAGGTCCTGCAGGTGATGAAATCGCTCGCCCATAGCGGGATTACGCTGATTGTTGTGACTCACGAGATGCAGTTTGCCCGGGAAATTGCTGACCGGGTGGTGTTTATCGACGGCGGGGAAATCCTTGAACAGGCGGCTCCCGAGGCATTCTTTACTGCCCCTCAGCATCCGCGCGCGCAACGTTTTCTGCAAAAAGTCCTCAATCCACTTCATGCCGATAGCAAGGAGCTGTAATGGGGATCCATCTCGACTGGGCCGGCGTGTTTACCGGCCAACCGGCGCAATGGCTGATATCGGGATTCCTGACCACCATTTGGGTGACGGTGGTGGGTGTGCTGCTGGCGACTTTGCTTACTGTGCTCCTGCTTGCACTGCGCCTGGCGGGCGGACGGGTGGGAAAAGCGATTGTCGCCTGCTGGGTCTCGCTGTTTCGTAACACGCCGCTGCTGGTACAGATCCTCTTCTGGTACTTCGCCGCCTGGAATGTGCTGCCGGAAGGCTTTCGCCAGTATGTGAATGATGACCACGCATTCAGCATCTTACCCGGTGATGTCTGGTGGTTTACGCCGGAGTTTCTCTCATCGGCGTGGGCGTTGGGGCTGTTTACGGCGGCGTTTCTGGTGGAAGAGATTCAGGCCGGGCTGCTGGCCGTACCGAAGGGGCAAGTTGAAGCGGCGAAATCGCAGGGGTTTAGTGACCTGGCACTGTTCCGTTGGGTGCTGCTACCACAAGGTCTGGAAAATGCCTGGCAACCGGTGGTGGGGCAGTATCTCAATCTAATGAAACTCTCTTCGCTGGCGACCGGTATTGGTTTTGCTGAACTGACCTACCAGACCCGGCAAATCGAAAGCTTCAATGCGCACGCGCTGGAAGCCTTCACTGTGGGCAGTGTCCTCTATCTGGCGCTGGGACTGGTGATGAGCCTGTTGTTCAATCTGCCGCGCGGCTGGCGCGCAATGACCCGCAAGGAGGCTTACCGTGCTCGCTAACATCACCGTGATTACCGATAACCTCAGTTATCTGCTGCTGGGGCGCACGCTACAGGGCGAACCCGGCGGTGTGCTGCTGTCAGTACTGATGACCCTGGGCGCAGGCGTACTGGCGTTTCCAGGTGGGATTTTGCTGGCCTGTCTGGCGTGGCGGTATCCGGGCTGGCTGCGCAAAGTGCTGTTTGCATGGGCGGAGTTAATACGCGGGATCCCGCTGATTTTTGTCATATTCTGGATGTGGTTTTTACTGCCGTGGATAACCGGCGCGGATTTGCCAGGCGCGGTCACCGTGACGCTGGCGCTGGCATGGTTTACCTCGGCCTCGGTCATGTACTCCACGCTGGCCGCGTTGAATGCGTTACCGAAGGGGCAATATGAGGCGGCGTTGAGTAGCGGATTTGGATCCTGGCACATTCTGCAACTGGTGCTGTTGCCCCAGGCGCTGCGCAATGCCATTCCGTCGTTTATCGGCTTGCTGATTGCCTTGCTGAAAGACACGTCGCTGGCGTTTATCGTCAATGTGCCAGAGCTGACAACGGTAGCCGGGCAGGTGAATAACCGGGTACAGGTTTACCCGGCAGCGTTATTCATCTTTACCGGACTGGTTTACTACCTGCTGTGTAGCCTGCTGGAACTGGGCGTTAAGCGCTGGCAGCGCCGACACTTACTGCCGACCAATTAACAGCGAGACCAGACCTGCGGCAATCAGTGGCCCGACCGGCACCCCCCGGAACAGGGCCACACCCAGCACGGTTCCCACCAACAGGCCAGCTACCAGCGAAGGCTGTGAGCTCATCAGGGTCACGCCTCGTCCACCTAACCACGAGACGAACACGCCCACCGCGATGGCAATCAGCGACTTCCAGTTCAGGAAAGAATTGATAAGCGTCGAAGGCGGCAGCGTGCCGCTGGCAATCGGTGCCATCACGCCAATCGTCAGGATAACGATCCCGATGGTCAGCCCCTGTTTTTCAACCCACGGAAACCAGGCGTTGAGCGGGGTGATACGTACAATGATCAGCACCATAACGGCGACGGCGACGGTGGTGTTATGGCTAAAGAAGCTCAGTGCCACCAGCCCAAGAAGGATAAAGAGAGTGGTATCAAACATGGAGAGTGTTTTGTTCCTTTCCATGAAAATCAAGAGAAGCCTGCTTACACTACTTTACGCGTAAGCGCGTTGATAAGCAGGCTTTTTATACCGAAAGCGCTTATTTTCGGGCAATTGCATTAGCCACTGACTAATACATTCACCAGCGGGCTGCCGTCGCGAATAAATACCGGGATGGTATCAAGCCCGGCAGAAACCCGGATACGCTGCTGACTCTTATACCGCTCGCCGTTGAGTGCCACCCAGGCGTGGGTGCCTGGCAGCCAGACCTCACGCTCCCGCTCACCTGCATGCAGTACCGGCGCGACCAGCAGGTCATCGCCAAACAAATACTGATCTTCGACCTGCCAGCTTTGCGTTTCGTCCGGATAGCGCCAGAACAACGGGCGCATCAACGGATCGCCGTGCTGGTGAGCATTATCAAACAAGGCATCAACGTAAGGACGCAGCTTCTCACGCACGCTCAGCCAGTGCTGCATGATGGTGTAGTTTTCCTCACCGTAACTCCACAACTCGTTGGGTGAGCCACTGTTGCATTGCGGAATGCCGTTACGGTAGCTTTCTGGCGGCTGGATTTGCGGTTCACGATAACCGTGCATGCGCAGCACCGGGCAGAAGACCGCCCACTGGAACCAGCGGATCAGCAGTTCGTGGAAAGCCGGATCGTTGACGTTACCGCCCTGGAAACCACCGATGTCGGTGGTCCACCACGGAATACCGGCCAGCCCCATGTTTAACCCGGCCGCCAGCTGGTTGCGGAAGGCATGGAAAGAGGAGTGCACATCGCCGGACCACGCCAGCACGCCAAAGCGCTGGCTTCCCGCCCAGGAGCAGCGCACCAGGTTAACAATGTCCTTCTCACCATTGGCAACAAGCCCGTCATAAAAGCCCTGGGCAAAGTCGCGTGGATACTGGTTGCCGACTTCCAGCACCGGCCCGGCATGGTAGCGGTAATTGTCAAAATCGTACGCCCGATATTCCGGTTCGGCTTCATCAAGCCAGAACAGTTTGATGCCCAGATCGTAGTAATTCTTCTTCACCGTCTCCCAGACAAATTCACGCGCCTGCGGGTGCGTGGCGTCGAAGAAGGTGGTGTTCCCCATAAAATCGAGGTTCACCTGCACACCCCGGTCGCTGGTGACCAGATAGCCTTTGGCTTTCATCACCGGGAAAAGCGGGCTGCGGGCTTCCACCGTCGGCCAGACGGAGACCATCAGCTCGATGCCGAGAGATTTTAGCTCCTCCACCATCGCTTTGGGATCCGGCCAGTCCACTGGGTCGAAACACCAGGTGCCCTGATTCGGCCAGTGGAAGAAGTCGATGACCATCACGGAGAGCGGCAGGTGGCGACGGCGATACTCGCGTGCGACCTCCAGCACCTCCTGCTGAGTGCGGTAGCGCAGCTTGCACTGCCATAACCCGCTGGTAAAGCCTGGGGCGGGCGGTGGCGTGCCGGTCGCTTTGGCATACTGGCGGGTGATGCCCTGAATGCTATCAGCGGCGGTTATCCAGTAGTCCATCTCCTGAGTGACCTTTGCCTGCCACTCGGTCTGGTTTTTGGCAAAGCTGGCTTCGCCAATGGCCGGGTTGTTCCACAACAGACCGTAACCGAGGCTGGACTGCATAAAGGGCACGCTGGCCTGCGAGTTACGTTGAGCCAGTTCCAGCACGCAGCCTTTCAGATCCAGCCACGGCTGCTGATACTGGCCCATGCCGTAAATACGCTCATCTGCACGAGATTCAAAGCGCACGGTCAGCTGATATTTGCCGCCTGGCAGCGGTTTAAATTCCCGGCCATCGAGCTTCAGGGCGCTGATGTACTTGTCCTGGCTCTTTTCACTGGCCCCGATGCCGACCGTGGAACGCTGACGCCACATCTCTTCGAGCAGCAGCTCGCCGCGCTGGTTGTAAAAGGCCAGTTGCCCTTTGAGGTTCAGTACGGCGGTGATATTCCCATTACGCAGTGTCAGTTGCTCTGCCTGGGCACTGACCTCCGCCTGGCTGGCCTGTGGCGCTAATAACGCATGCAGGCTGTCGCTGAAATCCGGGGAGCAGGTGGCACGCACGCGCAGGCTGTTTTCACCCCAGGGTTCGATGCGCAGGATTTGACGCTCAAAACGCCACTCAATGCTGTCAGGGTGTTGAATCAATTCGCTCATGAATAATGCGTCCTTTTTACGAGAGACTATGACGGGCAAGGTTGATAGATTTCATGGTGTTATCGTCGAGCTTATACCAGCGAAGCGTGGCAAACGCGGCCAGTGAAAGCAGACCGGGTACGACGGTAAAGAGGGCAACGATGCAGTACATTGCCGTTGACGTTTGTTCCGGGGCGTTGGCGACGTAGCCGCTGAGGCTCAGTGTCCAGCCGACGATTGCGCCGCTGATCGCCATACCGAGTTTCAGCACGGCGAGGAAGGTGGAGAAAATCACGCCGTCCATCCGTTTTTTCTGCAGCCATTCACCATAGTCGGCAACGTCCGCCATCATCACCCACATCAGCGTGGTGGTGGATTGATACAGAGTGGAGACGATGAAGGTGAGAGGGACTAACACAAAAATAGATTTCGGTGCAAAGAAGAGGGCGATGCTCAGAACCCCCGCCAGCACCGAGCAATAACCAAACATCTGTACTTTGCTGAAGTTGCGGGTCAGGCGTTTTGCCAAAGCACTGCCGGCAGCTTTACCCAGAATGTGCGCACCCAGCATCCACATAAAATAGCTGGCGCTGCCCAGATAATAAGTGACGAAGTACATCATTGCGCCAAGACGAATAACCCCAAAGCCGATATTGGTAATAACCAGCATGGCGACCACGCGCCACTGATCGTTACGTAATAAATCGCGCAGTTCAGCGAGGTAATTATTATGGGTGGCTGGTGCTTTAATTCGCTCACGGGTATTGGCGAAACAGATCCAGAACATAATGACCGCGGCACTGGCCATTATTGCCATTGCCCAACGGTAGCCGAGTAATTTATCGTCACCGCCAAGATACTGCGCCAGCGGCATCATAAAGAAGGTGGACATCGCACCGCCAAGGGTGGCTAAAAAGAAGCGGTACGATTGCAGTGAAATACGGTCTTCGTTGTTGGGTGTAATCACGGCACCCATGGAACAATAGGGAATATTAATCGCCGTATACATCAACATCATCAGCGTATAACTGACGGTAGCGAAGATCATTTTTCCGGAAAGGGTCAGCGACTCAGGCACGGCGTAGGTCAGCAGGCAGCTGGCACCGAAGGGCAGCGCGAGCCAGAGCATCCAGGGGCGGAATTTTCCCCAACGGGTTTTGGTACGATCCGCAAGATATCCCATGGCCGGATCGATAATCGCGTCGGCGGTACGTGCTAATAAAAACATGGTGCCCACGAACGCAGCCGGTAATCCCACCACATCCGTATAATAAAAAGTCAGAAAAATAATGACATTATCCAGCCCGACATGGCTGGCCATGTCGCCCAATCCATAACTGATTTTTTCTTTCCGGGTGATCGTTAAATTCATTGTATTCACCAGACTCTGTAAGGTTATTTCAGGGAGGTACTGAATCTATGGTGTTGTAATATGGCGTGCTTAACAATTACGAGATTTGCCTTCGGAATTATGGAAAGTGATTTTCGTGATACCGGTAACAATTTAATTGTCGTTTCGCTGAAAAATAAAATCAGTGCTTTCAAAGGTTGGAGAATCAGGGTATTAGCGCAGGAATCGTTTCAGCGACGAGGTGTTTCAGAAAGAGGATGTACCTGTCATCAAATTGTCACTCATAGTGATTATTAATAGTATGACTGAACAAAGAACAGGCAGATGAAGATGAACGATCCCATGCTGAATGATGTACTGATTATCACATCATCATTTATTGCGATTGTGGTGGTGTTGGTGGTTTCGGTGTTGACTCTGGAAAAGGCGGGCTGGCCATAATGGCTCAACCCATTTAGCGTCAGGCCACGCGATGGAAGCTAATTTGTTCCGGGTGAGCAATGCGCAGGTAGTCTTCGGTTTTGAGGATAATCGACTTCTCCAGCAATCCGGCATTGAAAGCAATTTCGTCGAAACGATCGAAGAGGAGTGGGTCAGCGACCAGCTTCAGATCGGGATGAAAGCTGAACGGCGGAATCGCACCAAACACACAGGCTGTTAGGGTTTCCACTTCGGCTGGGCTCGCCAGCGAGGCTTTACTTCCCCCAAAGAATGACGCCAGTTGCGACAAATCTGCCTGCAAATCTGCGGCGAGAATCGCAAGGACATGCAGCTTCACGCCGTTGCCTTTGATTTTACAGACCAGCGCTTTAGCCCCCTGACCCAGCGCGGTTCCGCGAATCTCACTCACCGCTTCGCATTTGCCTGATGCTTCGTGTTCTACCACACGATAGCGCGCCTGATGGGTGTCGAGGGTTTCAATAAGGTGTTGGTGGATATGAAGACTTGCTATCTCTGACATCATCGCTCCCGGATGAACAACATAAAGTCCAAGAGTAATCCAGCCGGGTGAGGATGAAAATAAAAAAGCCGCCCCAAAAAAAGGACGGCTTCAAGAGTACTCACTTCAACAACGCTATTATGTGTACTGTTTTAAAAACTCCAGACGCGAAAGAGGCGACTGGAAAATCGAGTTTGTCTGGGGAGTAATATGCCACATCTGCGGCAGGGCAAGGGGGTAAATAGATGCATTTTTGTACCGTAATTTGCGCCTTAATCACTGACAAGAGAAAAAACAGCCAGCGAGGGGATCGCTGGCTGCCGGCTCGATTAACTGCCTGAGGTGGCAGTCTGCTTATGGAGAAAATCGCGGAAAAACAACCAACTGATTTATATGAATTATTTCCTTTCCCCAAAATCTCCCCAAAATCATTCCCCAAAACCTCTAAATCACCACATGTTTCCAGCCCAATCCTCTGTCATCCCGGTACTGCTCTGTCATAGCCTCAGTGCTATGCCCAAGAAGCGTTTTCACATCCACGCCCTGTTCGGTGTAAAGCCGTGATGCCAGTGATCTTTGCTCGTGAAACGAAATAGGGGTGCTGCCTTCTGGCGCTTCAATTCCAGCCTCAACCCTGGCCTCCATAAAAGCTCGGCTAATAGTTCCTTCTGTAACAGGGTCTCCAGTATTGATCGTGTAATGCTTCCTCGAATGATGAAGAAGATATTTACTCACGACGCGGTCCCGGCATTTAGAGATCACATCCCCTAACGACATCCCTATTGCATCACAACGAAGGGTTAGAGGTATGGCTATCTTCACACCTGTCTTCCTTTGCTGTATGTGAAGATATCCATCCCATATGTCTGAGAACTGCAAAGCTACTAGATCTCCCCGCCGCTGCCCTGTTACCAATGCCAATAACATTGAGTTCTGAAAAAATGGCTGAGAATGACTGGCTATTTCGAATATTGCTTTCCACTGTTCTAACGACATCCTACTTCGCTGAACTTTACCTTTTGGATTTCTCACAGCTAAAGCTGGGTTATGACCAGGTGGCACTTCCCCGGCATGTTGCGCCTCTTTAAATACATCGATAAGTACAGCCCTGATAAGCTGCCCCATTCTTATTTTGCCATCCTCTTTATATTCATTAATTAAAGAAGCGACTATTTTCGTGTCAACATCTTTGAGCCGTAAATTTGGCACGCGCCTGGAAAAAATAAGAGCGCATGATTTTCTGTTTTTTAATGTTTTTGGTGATAATTCATTGTTGTTAACTCTTTCTTTTTGGATGTCAATATATTTTACTATCCAATCTACAACCCTAATCGCTGCATCCTGTTTTGTGTTTGCTTTTATAGCCATATCTATTAATGCATATGACTGTTTGGTTTCTTGCTCTGCGACGATTCTATTCATCTCAGTAGCTGCCGCTCTCGCGGCGTCGGCATCCAAACCAAAACCTATAAAGACTCCTGTAATGGGGTGCTTGTACTGCCAATAAACCTTTTCTGTTCTCTTATCTAATTTGCAGTAGAGGTTAGGAATGTCGATATTATGTTTTCTTGGGCGAGCAGCCATTCAATGCTTTCTCCACTAACTGACGGGCAGGATCAGATATTCCTGAAGAAATCTCTACCTTCCCAACCAGACCGATAAAACGGGCATCTTCATCTACTACCCAGCGTCGACCATGCTTGATTGCTGGGGGGTATGTTTGTTTAGTCTTTGCGATTTTATGCAGCGCCGATCTACTGATCGGTTCACGAAAACCGTTTGGACCAGACGCCCAATCATTTATTGCTACAAGCTGCCCCATAGTTAGCCCTCCACATTACCGGCTGCACCCGGTTAACGAATATTGTAGGCGCAGGCAGAACAACCACTGCGTGCGCCGTCATTACATTTGAGGCAAAGCTCATGCTCTACGCGCTTTGCCTTCAGGTTTTCCACTATTGCTGGTGGCACCATCATTGGCATCACTACATGAATCACCTGGCTACGCAGGCGATCAATTTCGGCGGCGTGCTCCATTGCGATCTGCTTCCAGTCGTTGGCCTCCTGCTGCCACCACCACACATCAGCCTTGAGGCGGCGCAAGCGCCGCTGTTTGAGTTTGCTGGTCATGGCTGCGCCCAGTTATCTTCAATTGCCACACCGAGACGGTGCAGCCAGTCGGCCAGTTTCAGCATGGATTCGCGGTCACTTAACCCTTGCGGGAAATCGTCAAGCGCCACTGTCGGCTTGAACGCGCCGTAACTGCTGCGCTCGATTGTGACTTTCTGCTCCAATACCGTTTGCTGCACACTACTGCTATGCCGGATGAGGAAAACTGACTGAGTCTTCCCGGCGTCGCGGTCATATTTGTATTCGGTGAGAATCGCCTGACTACGACCGCGTTGATTGCCGCGCCACGGTAATTGTGTGGTCATGCTGACTCCTGATTTCTTTTGGTTAACGCACGAACTCCATCAGCTAGCTCTACCAGAGAGTACGAATATTCAAGCTGTGCATCATTACCGAACTCAAACGAACCCGTGTCCGGGTCACGCCTTCCATGCTCGTCATCGTATGCCTCGCGCTGTTTATCTATCCAGTCAGCAGCAGCTTTTATGCCGTCAAAATACGCTGACTCAACAGGCATAAACGATAAATCAGCGAAGAATTCACCGAACCCAAAGCACACGGAATACGCCAGACGTCCGTGCGGTTTAAATCCAGGATTGGTGATATCCGTGGTGGAATAAGTCGCAGTAATTTCCGCAACGACATCTTCTGGTTTTGAAGGTCTCTCAACCCAGGGGATGCAAATCAGGTCAAAGTCACGCGCCATCGTTCCGTGAATAGCCATTGCGTAGCCATGCTTACGCGCTATCTCAGCCAGTGCTGGATAAAGAGCGCAATACACCGGGGCAAAATTTGCTGGTCTCATCTTCACTCCCCTCCCACCTGGTATTGCTCGAACCAGAACACAACAGGTGCGTTTGTCGTTTTAACCAGGCCAAAGGCTTCCGCGAATCGATAACTTCTGGATGCCCGACGCGTAACATCTACCTGAGTGGCTATGCGCCTACGGAATCCATCTACCGTGTCGCACATCTTGTAGAGATTGCACGGCACGCACGCCGGTACCATATTTGCGAGAGTGTCATTTTCTGGCCTATCCATCGCATAGCCTTTGCTGATATTGCGGCGAACAGCTTCTACATGGTCGGCGTGAAACTTCTCACCCAGTTCGCAGCCGCAATACGCGCACTTGCCGCCGAATTTCATACGCAGTTCCGCACGCTGTTTCTTAGTTAGTGGCATCTTCCCCTCCCACGACTAAAGTGATGCCAGCGGCGGCGAACATGCTGAGCACGTCGTCTTTTAGGTAGCACCGCTCCCGGAAATCATCACCATCGGGTCCGCCGTGATAGCAGGTGTATTCACGCGGCAACTTAACGGTGAGCGTGCGGGCCTCCAGTTCGGCGATGCGCTTGTTAGCCATGAACAATCTCCCGGCAGCACCTTCGTTTTCAGCGTTACGTTTTGCCCAATAGTCCAACCCATCCCGGACGTTTTTCAGCTTTCCTTCTAACTCAGCAATCAGAGCCTTATCCGCTTCCCTCTCCGCAAGCAGCTTGTCCATCATTTCTGCGGCGTCGATAGCCAGGTCGGTAATTGGGCGCTCGAATTCAACTTCCTGACCGTTATAATTTTCGATAACAACAGCGAATGAATCGCTGTCGATTTCGTTATCAGCCAGATGCCGGAGCTGGTTAGATATTTCGTATGCGTTAAGTGCCAGCGTGTCGCCTTCAGCCGCCTGGAGTGCCTGAATCTGTTCGTTGGTCTGGGTCATGCTGCACCGCCTTTGCTTTCCGCAAGCACCAGACGCCCATCCATCAACGCCTCTTTGATTGCGTTAAATTCCCAACAATAAATATTGGCATCGACGTAAATTCTCAGGCCGTCGCGATAGTCATGGGCTTTTCGCTTAATAAACGCCTCAGCCGCTTCGCGTGTGAAATGGCTATTCACATATTCCCATTCCCACTGATAACCAGTGACGGTGTGATCTTCCAGTTCACCGATTAAATACCATTGGTCGCTGGCATCAGCTTTCATGAATTGCTTATCGCACCATTCCTGTGATTTTTTATTCAGCCTGACCCGGCCATCAGCATCCAGATCATCCCAATATTCCTGAATACTGAACCACTTACAGTCATCGCACCAAATCATCAACTGGTCGGTGTAATCGGCATCAATGCCACTCACTAACCGCTTGCGCTGGACAATGAAAATGGCATCTGCGGTGCTATGCTCGTTAACACCTTCTCCACGGCTGTGGTATTTCAGGCGCTCAATAAAATCAGCAAAAGTTTCTGGCGTCAGTTTTGCGCCGGTGGCTATTGAATCGCTCATGAGTGCGCTCCTTTGCTGGTGGTCCTTTGAGCTGAAACAGCCTTATGCTCATCCACGATTGCCAGCACTTCAGCCAGCACGAGACCTTCCAGAGTGACTACACCGTTATCGTTGATACCTGCCGTGCTGATCAGCTCGACGAGGCGGCGAGCGCTTTTAACGCTGACTTCGGGTGCGATGAGTTTTTTGGTGATTTTGGTTTTCCCTGCTGCTGCGGCAACTTCCCGATCCTGCTGTAAGACTTTCCCGGCGTTCTCGCCATGTTCACGAACGCGATCAACGGCAACACCGACAGACACTTCCCCGGCACGAACGATTTGCTGCACGTCGTGGTTCGCAGTGGCGAGGGTAAGTAGCTTCTCAACCGTGGGCGCTGACTTGTGAACCAGCTTCGCTATTTCCGGTGTGGTCAGGTTGAACGTGGTAGCCAGTTCTTTCACCACCTGCGCCTGTTCCAGCGGGGTTAGCGGGAGCTGGTTGTTACTGGTCATGACACGGGCCAGGCGCTCAACGTCATTGCCAACGAATGGCATGATGTGAATGCGATCGACGGGTTTACCCGCATCGCGGCAACGTTCATAGCAGCGCCGACGGCGATGCCCCTCAACAACCCACACACCACCTTCATCACGTGGAGTGACTTCCAGCGGGGGAACGGTACCACCATTCATCAGGTAGTTGTAAAGGTCGTCATCAGCCTGGCGCGTGCGCTCATCGTCATCACGCTTGTTGAAACCTTCTTTGACGTGAATGTCATTGAGGCTGATAAACATCCCGGTATCGGCACGTTTTATGACGCCAGAACGGGACATGAGTTTGAATGAGTTAGCGGCCATTGCTGGTGGGCTCCTCATCCAGACCTAACGCCTCGGCAATCTTAGCCAGTGTTTCTGGTGAATCGCCTACTGGCTTATCCATCCAGTCAAATGAGATGAGGCGTCCTGCTTCAGTCACACCGATATTAAAGTCATCAGATCCGCATAATTCTGCGCCGTAATCGATGGCTTCTTTTCTGGTATCAAACGATTCCATATCAGAGTCGTAGTTAATTCCATGACCAGATTCGTTGCACCACGCCCGCTGGATGATCACGATATAGGCGCGCTTCTTCTCGGTATCTTTTCCGAAATTCATCACCTGCATTGCGTCATACAAAAGAGACTGCCCAGGATTCAGGGAACCTTGAACAGCATGCAGACCTGCTGCGCTGTATTGACCGATCAAGCGACCAATAATGTCATCACGTGCGGCCTTATCGGCGATAAGCGCGTTACGCTGTTCCATCGACTCACTTAACGCCACACTGGTCACGTCGAGACGGTTAGCCAGTTCGTTGAGAATGTCGGCGGTAGCTGCTGGTACGTATTTTGCCGCGTTACGTGCAGCATCGAGTAACTGCTGTTTGGTCAGGCGCTCTTTCATTTACGGGCCTCCATCAGTTCGTTGAACCGGTTCATGAACAGGCCATACGCCTGACCAGGACGGAGTGGGGCGATCTGAATAATGTCGGTGCACGGGATACCCTGGAGCATGGGCCACTCGGTGCCGTCGTCGATTTCCAGATCGCGGCGTTCGGTCGCCAGCATGACCAGGTCTGCGTATTTAACGACTGAAGATTGATTGGCAGGTAAGGCGTATTTACTTCGAATCAGGTCGTCGACCATCGTTTCGATGCGTTTATAGTCAGGCAGCAGCCACTTAAGCGGGGCAGGCAGGTCTTGCACATACGCCTCGGCTGCATCGTGCATCAGCGCTTCAAAGGCGAACTCTGGCTGAACGATTTGACTGCAAAGCACGGAGTGCTGAGCGACACTGTAGAACTCTGGCAGATGGCCTGCGAAGCGACAGATATTAGAGAGCGCATTGGCGATATCTTCGATATCAATATCGTCAACGGTAGAGTGAATGTAGTCGAACTTTTTCCCGCTAAGGGTCTGAATAAATGACATTGTTAATTCTCCATTACGCGCTGCACCGCGCTAATTACTTTTACGGTCAGAACAACCCCTGCTGGGTCACGCGCTTAACGCGTTTCGTTGGGGACCGTTCAGCTTTTGTGGTTTGTTTTTCGGCCCACAATTTTGCATGCCGTAAAACATCATCAAAAATCTTGCCTTTCTTACTGGCTTGAGACATACGCTTATATAAATCAACCGCTTGCCATGCCCCCCCCTGAGCAACTGTCAGTGAAAATCCCTGGCGAATTAATTCTTCCCTTACGTTCTTCTCAATAAATTCGATGTGATTCATCGGCCCTCCGAACCAACCTTCGCCAGATTTGGAGTGCAGCAACCCAACCCGTGCTCATGGGGTAATTGCTGCCTGTTGTTTATCGCTTGGCTTCGCCGCCGAGAGAGGTTGTTAACCCGTTAATGAGAGAGATAAGCTCGCCGGTCATCAGAACAAAATCGGCGTCGAACCGCTGAACTGCATCTTCACGGTCGATATCACCGTTTTGCTCAGTCAGCTCATCAGAGAACTTAAGGCGTTTGATGCTACCGTCATCGCAGAGAACGAACTGAATGCGCTCTTGCCAGTCGAGAGACAGCTTCGTAACAACCTTCCCAGCTTCCAGATGCACATGAATTTCGTCACTGACCAGCGCCTGTTTTTTAAAGCGTCCGATACCACCATCCTCAAGAATGGCTTTAAGTTCGGCTTCATCACCCAGGGCAAAGCCAGCGGGGGAACTACCGGAACGAACCCAATCAGTCATGGTCAGCTCGATCGGCGCTTCCATAGTGAGTGGAACGATCGGGAGAGAGCCGAGAGTTTTACGAAGCAAGGCTAATGAGTCTTCGGCACGCTTGGCACTGGCAGCATCAACCATGATCAGACCGTCGGTGACGTTGATCCACAAACTAACAGTCGAGTTTTTGGAGAACGCCCGAGGAAGCAGGGAGTGCAACACTTCATCACGCAGAGAGTCTTTCTCTGTTTTCTTGAGGCGACGGCCCTGGTCCGTTTCCAGCTTAGCTACGCGCTTACCCAGTTCTTCAGCGATGACGGGAGAGGGCAGTATTTTTTCTTCACGGCGAATAACCAACAGCACCTGATTATTGACGGTGTGATGCAATCGATCTGACCGCTGACCCAGTGGTGATACCCAACCGGTTTTTGCCATATCCTGGCTACCACATGGGGCGAAGCGAAACAGTTCAAGCTGCTGCTCCAACTCTTCCTGGTTGATGGTTAAATCGCGACTAAGGCGATACACCAACATATTTTTGAAAAACGGATTATTCATTCTCGGTTCCTCAGCGCCTCTGCACCGGCGCTAAAAAGTTAGTTTCTCCACACAACACAAAAGAGCACCTGCGGTGAGTGCCGCCCAGGTGGATTGGGTTATGAGCCCGTCGCCTGGTGATGCTCTTGTGTGTTGTGTAAAAAGTGCGGCACCCTCACGGGTTAGGATCAGATGCCGCTAACGACTACACACGCAATGGATGATTGTGTTGTGGTTCCAGGCGCTTATCTTCTGGTTGCCTCGGTGGGCTGCAATTCACCACAACGGGGAGAGCACTGCCGGTGTCCGAATTGAACGGACCTTTTCCCTGCCCAACCCCTCCCAGTTAAGGGAGGTAACTGGAATTGAACCAGCATTTGTGCCTTGCTCGTCAATGCTCTCACCTGTTGTGTTCGCGGGGTCTACTTCCCTCCTGTCACGGTTCTTTCCCCGCGTCATCATGTGTTCATTCGGTACATGAAACCTTTTACGATTCACCCGCCCCGGCTCGGCAGCGCTACCTTACCGGGGCAGATGCAAAGGGCAGTTACGCTGCCATTCGGCTTATTGGTCTGAGCTGTAGCATCAGGTGCAGCTGCGCGGGGTTTGCTCACCGCCCCAGGTTCTCCCCGCTATTCTTTAGCGCGAAACCTGAGAGAAACGCCTTCAAGACTGTCGGCTTACGCCATATTCGGTTCACTTCGCGAATCATCCGGTCATTCATATGCCACCGGCGGCTACTTCGTGGGCGTCCTGCCTGCTCGCTGTTGATGTATAAAATCTAACTTAACTTAGTTTTATGGTCAAGAGGAAACACCAAACTTTTCTTAGTTTAGTGTTTTAAGATGAAGGGAAACTTAGATTTCGTACTGAACGCCTTTAACCACACCAATGATGACGCAGTTGCCGTTTATTGGGATATTCGGGTAGCGGGGGTTTAATGGGACCAGGAACTTTTGATGCCCGTCTATGACTAGTTTTTTCACTGTTGCTTCGTTTGTGCCATCCAGTCGAGCCACTACAATTTTGCCATTGGTCGGCTCTGCATCCGGATCAACGATAACCGTCGCACCCTGAGGAATGGTAGGTAGCCCATTTGGGTTTGTCATCGAGTCGCCCTGAACATCAAGCGCAAAGGAGCTGTCGCTAATGCGTAGCGATGTTTCAACCCATCTCTCCGCTTCACTCCTGATCTCAGCTGGTGGCGTTTCGGTAAAGTGACCTGCCTGTACCCAAGAGATTACAGGGATACGCCTCATGCTAGTGATTAACTTATCTTCAAATTCAGTGCCATATAGAATGTAATCTATTGACGTATTGAAGAATTTTGCAAGTTTGCCCAGCGCTTCGCCACCAGGAACATTAACATCCTTTTCCCAGTAGCCCACTGCGACATCACTAACTCCACAAAATTTACCTAATTCCTTTTGAGAGGTCTTTGTGATTCTTCTCAAGCCTCTTATTCGTTGCCCAACCGTTTCCATTCTCACGTCACTCATTAAATAAAACTAACTAATCTTAGTTTTTATTGACCAAAGATAGATTGGTATTTAATATCTAATCAAACTTAGTAAAGGAGGCGTTATGACGACCGATGAAGTAGAGAAATTTTTCGGTAGCACCGAGAAGGTAGCGGTTTTTTTCGGCATCACAAGCGAGGCGGTTTACCAGTGGCGCAATCGACCTGGTCGGTTAATTCCCAAAGGTCGGGCTGCTGAGGCTGCATATCGCACTGAGGGTAAATTGCCTTTCCGTCCTGAGCTGTATGGAAAGTCTAACGAAGCATCCTCAAAACAGTAACCACAGAATCAAGAGGTTAACCGTGGGTAATGAACACTGGAAAGTAGAGAAACAGCCAGCGTGGCTGGTGGCCGCAGTTCGCAAGACCATTGCAGCGTTGCCGGGTGGTTATGCGGAAGCTGCTGAAATCCTGGATGTAACGCAGGACGCTTTGTTTAACCGTCTGCGCGACGGTGGCGATCAGATCTTCCCAATGGGCTGGGCAATGGTGTTGCAGCAGGCCAGCGGCAAGAAATACATCGCTGATGCCGTTTCCCGTCAGTCAAACAGCGTAAACGTTCCGCTGGTGGCGATCGAAGAAATTGAGAATGCCGATATCAACGAGCGCCTGATGGAAACCATCGAGTGGATCAGTGAGCACTCTCAGTACGTGCGTATAGCGACTGCTGATGGGGTTATTGATGCCAGTGAGCGCGAGAAGATTGAAGAGAACAGCTATCAGGTAATGGCGAAGTGGCAGGAGCATTTGACGCTGCTGTATCGGGTATTTTGCGACCCTGAAAAAGGTGACGCCAGCGAGTGTGCAGCTCCTGGCGTCGTGGCGCTTCGCAATCAAGTGGAGAACTAACGCATGAACAGTGTAACAACACCGTACCGTCGCTCGCAACTGATTGCGTTGCCGATGCCAGGTGGCAAAGCGAAGGTCGAATATTGCTATGCCGTAAATGTACCAGGTGATCGGGAGGTTGTAACCCACGACTTTGCAGAGTGGGCCGTGGGTGACTGGAGACGAAAAGCGGAGTCTGAGCTATGCGCGCACTCAACCGTTGGTTCAAAGACAGAAGAGGAATCCCAGTACACGTCATCCGTTGGGAGTCAGAAACCCAGCGAGTTATCTACCTGCGCACTGGTTATGAGCACGGCGAATGCTTCAGCCCACTTAAAGAATTTCTGCGCGACTTCAGGGAAATAGAGGGACTTAATGAGCCTACTAATGCCATCCAGGCCGATAGTGATAAGCCCTGATTTAGCCTTCAGCATTGGCCTCAATGAGGCTATCGCTTTGCAGCAGGTTCACTACTGGCTGAAAGAAACGACATCCGGCATGGATCATGACGGCCAGCGCTGGATCTACAACACGAGTGAGCAGTGGCTTGAACAGTTCCCGTTCTGGTCTGAGTCCACGCTTAAACGCACTTTCACCAACCTGAAGAAGCTGGGACTGCTGCGAATTGAGCAGTTAAATCAGTCTCAGCGCGACATGACGAACTTCTACACGATCAACTACGAGAGCGATCTTTTAGATGAGGTCAAAGTGACCAGTTCCATGAAGTCAAAACGAACTACTCCATCAGTTCAAAATGACCAGATGGAACAGGTCAAAAAGAAACGCTCCATCAGTTCAGATCGACCCGCTGTCATCAGGTCAAATTGGCACGATGATCCTACAGAGATTACAACAGAGAGTACTACAGAGATTACAGGTAAACCCTCTTGTCAGGTTGCGGGGCAACCCGACGAAGGGAAGGGGGGATCTGATCCTGAAGTGCTGGTTACAGATCAGGCCATTTTGGTTCTGAACCATCTCAACACGGTTACAGGCTCTAAATTCCAGAAGGGCAAGACCTCGCTGGAGAACATTCGGGCTCGTCTGCGTGAAGGCCACACCGTCGAAGATATGATCCTGATGGTTGATTACAAGCATGTGCACTGGGAAGGCACCACGCAGTACGACTACATGCAACCCAGCACGCTTTTCAGACCGACCAAGTTTGAGGGCTACTTGCATAGCGCCGCTCGGTGGAATGCCAAGGGCCGTCCAGCCCGTGACGAGTGGGATACCCACCGCAAGCCGAAGACCGACACGGCATTCAAATCCAGCTACGACAACGTGGATTACTCAGCGCCAGCAAATTCGGGGTTCCGCACATGAAAAAACCATGCGTCCAACCTCTCATCAAGAAAGCCCAGGCCTTACAGGAAGCTGGTTTATATCAACGCGCTGGCCGTGTGTGGCTTGAAGCATTCGACTCATCGAAAATTCCGAGCGAGCGGGAGTTATGCCTCAAACAGCGCAAAAAATGCCTTCAGCATTCACCGTGCACCCGTTACACCGAGCGCATGTGGGACATGGCTGGCCGATTCAATGGTGACGTATGAAAACTTACTCCCTGATTTACGCAGACCCGCCGTGGAGCTACGGCAACAACGCCAGCAACGGTGCCGCCAAAGACCACTACAGCACGATGAGCATGACCGACCTGAAACGCCTTCCTGTATGGGCTCTTGCTGAAGAAAACGCGGTACTGGCGATGTGGTACACCGGGACACACAACCGTGAGGCGATCGAGCTGGCTGAAGCCTGGGGCTTTACTGTTCGGACGATGAAGGGTTTCACCTGGGTGAAATTAAACGCCCTGGCTGAGCAGCACATCAACAAAGCGTTGGCCTCCGGCGACATCCTGGACTTCTACGACTTCCTCGACCTGTTGAACGATCAGACCCGCATGAACGGCGGCAACCACACCCGCGCCAACACTGAAGACCTGCTGATCGCCACGCGGGGTAGGGGGCTGGAACGTCAGGATGCCGGGGTTAAACAGGTCATCTACAGCCCGTTGGGTGAGCATAGCCAGAAACCTGCAGAGGCACGTCACCGCCTTGAGCGTCTGTATGGCGACGTATCACGCATTGAGCTGTTCAGCCGTAACCCTGCTGATGGCTGGGACCATTGGGGAAATGAGGCTATCAACCCAGCAGTAAGTTTATTGCCAGGTGCTGTCATGGCCTGCGACTGGGCAAAAGGGGATGCAGCATGAAGTTGATACTGCCATTTCCACCCAGCGTGAACACATACTGGCGCGCCCCGAACAAAGGGCCACTAAAGGGCAGACACCTGATCAGTGAAGCAGGGAGAAAGTTTCAGAGCGAGGCTTGTGCGTCGATCATCGAACAGTTGCGCCGCCTACCTAAACCGTCCAACTCATTGTGTGCAGTGGACATCATGCTTTACCCGCCTGATAACCGCGTCCGTGACATCGACAACTACACCAAAGGGCTCTTTGACGCTCTTACGCATGCTGGTGTGTGGGAAGACGACAGTCAGGTGAAAAAGATGCTGGTGGAGTGGGGGCCGGTAGTAGCGAAAGGGAAGGTTGAGATGTCGATCACCCCCCTGGATAAGGTGGTGGATACTTATACAGTTGAACCTTGCGCGGCTTGCCGATTGGCAGTAATGTCAAAAGGTGCAAGCGAAGCGGGCGTGCAGGCCCCTCGCAATACAAACAGTGGAGAACAAAAATGAGTCAATTACTCGTAATTGACGGCGTTTCCGTACGCCGTGATCTTGATGGTCGTTACTGCCTGAATGATTTACACCGTGCTGCTGGTGGTGAAAAACGCCATCAACCGTCAAACTGGGCGACGCTTAGCCAGACCCAAGAACTCATCTCAGAAATTTCTAGCGCTCCTGACATTACAGGAGCGACCCCGATAGTCACTGTAGCCGGTGGCAATAACCAGGGAACCTTCGTTTGTAAGGAATTGGTCTACTCGTACGCGATGTGGATTAGCGCCGCATTTAATCTGAAGGTTATCCGCACCTTTGACTCTTTGCAGAGCGCCAACGGCGCACACCTCAAATCCGATCAGGTTCAGGCGGGGGTAATTCTCCTTGAATCAGCAGCGAAGATGCTCAACCTCTCCAACTCATCAAAACTCGGTGCCTACCAAAAGCTGCAGCAAGTTGCCGGTCTTCCTGATCTCATGCCGAAGTACGCCATTGATGCACCTGCTGGTGCGCTGGATGGCTCAAGCCGACCGACTCTTTCATTAAGTGCGCTTCTGAAAGCTGAGGGCTTACGCCTGACTGCCAGCCAGGTTTACAAGCAACTGGTATCGCTGGGCATCGTTGAACAGCGCGAGCGCAGAAGCAGATCGGGACCCAACGGTGTTAAACGCTTCTGGTCATTGACGGCGAAGGGCTGCATGTACGGCAAGAACATCACCAGCCCTGCTAATCCGCGAGAGACTCAGCCTCACTTCTTCGAGTCAAAATTCCCTGAGCTGCTTCGTTTGCTCGACAATGCACGGTGATCAACAGTGAAAGCATTGTTAAAGCCGATCCTCATCCCTGAGCTGGGCATTGTGGCATTCAAGCCAGGCTCGCAGCTTTACCCGCACTTCCATCGTGGGCGCATGCTGCTGGAAAACGAGCCTGAACGCCTGGCTAATTACCCTAGCGGCGCAATTCCACCAGCAGTACAGCCACTGGCAGAAGACCCGGCATTGCAGGCAGTGTTTGCCGATTCACGCGTGCTTCAACGTGCTGGTGGCATCAACGGGCTGGAGTCATGGTTGCAGCGTGAATCCGGTTGTCAGTGGCCCCATAGCGACTATCACGCAGAGAACATGACTACGCTGCGCCATGAACCCGGCGTAATCCGTTTGTGCTGGTCCTGCGATAATGAGTTACGCGACCACACAACCGAAACGCTGGCGGCGATAGCCAGAGCTAACGCCTCGCAATATGTCATTAGGGCAGCACGCACCACTCTGGGCTTCGACGATACTCACGCTCTGACACTGCCGGAGCTTTGCTGGTGGCTGGCCTATAACGACCTCGCCGACGTCATTCCTGAAGGTGCAGCCCGTCAGGTTCTGCGTCTGCCTCCGGCAGTTGTCAGGTCTGTCACGCGTGAGAGTGAAACCGCGCCAACCCGCGGACCATCTGAGATTGTGCAGGAAACGGCGAAAAAGGTTCTGGCACTGAAGGTTGACCCGGAAACACCAGAATCCTACATGCTGCGCCCAAAGCGCCGCCGCTGGGAGAACGAGAAGTACACCCGCTGGGCTAAATCCCAGACATGCGCCTGCTGTAACCAACCGGCAGACGACCCACATCACATCATTGGACATGGACAAGGAGGGATGGGAACAAAGGCCCATGATTTATTCGTGATACCGCTGTGCAGAGCACATCACGATGAATTGCATCGGGACCCTGTGGCTTTCGAGGCCAAATATGGCAGTCAGCTCACGCTGCTGTTTCGATTTTTAGACCGCGCATTAGCAATTGGCGTGCTGGCGTAATTGAGTGGAGTAACAAAATGATTAATCCTTCCGAAGTTGGCAAAGCAGAAGAACACGTAAGACTGCGTACCTTAGAGAGCGTTTGGATTCAGGGAAAATTGAACATGTGGGGTCGCTGGTCTTATATCGGCGGTGGTAAGAGCGGAAATATGTTCAACCAACTGCTCACCGAAAACAAAGTCACCAAAACGGCAATCAAAGAGGCGCTCCGTAGAATGAAGAAGTCTGGCATCACTAAGCCGGAGTTGGAGGCGTTCTTCATTGAGGTTCTCAACGGTAAAAACAAAAGCGGACTGGCTTTCTGTTCAGATGATGAAGCGATGGTTATCAACGGTGTTCTTAGCGCCGTACTGATTACCGCAGGGCACGCTGGGCTTTACGCTGCTCTGGAAGAGCATTACCTCAACAGGAAAAGCAAAAGGGCCATGGCTGACGATCTGCAAGTCAAACACCCTGAGTGGAGCTACATGACGTGCCGTCGCCGCATTGATACCTGGCTAAGTTTGGCCGAATCGATGCTTTACGCACCAATGTGTGATGCATTCGGCACAAATGGCGACAAGTTTTATTTGCAAAATGAGCCAGCATGTGTTTAGATTCATGTATGCTTCGCAAAGCTACATCGAAAGCGACCTGAAATAAAAGAAACCCGCCAGCGAGCGGGTTTTTTATATTGCTGTTGTACATAGGAATGCTCGCTCTTCAGTAAGAGGACGTAATCCAGTAATGCTTCTTTTACATTCACCTTCGAATTCTTCCCAAGCTCCTGAGCTGTAAGATACAAATAATATGTTTCCAAGATTATCGCATAGACAGTAAGGGTGACTTGAGTGGCTTGAATAATCGGGGACTAAGTATATCTCCGGGTGTCTTTGAAGCTTAGCTTTTTCAAATGCCCATAATAGGCTGGTTGTGTCTTCGTTCATTAATGTATTTCTCCTTAAGTCATTATTATACCAGATAAAAAATCACCATTTCATGTTTGTTCCTCAAACTTAAATTATCTTTTAAATCCTACGCCAACGAGAATTATCCTCGACTAGATTTTTTGTTAATCAAGCCCGAGGCCTGACCCTTTTCCCACTCACACAGCGCCATCCGTTTAATCGGAGGTGAGGCCTATGAAAATGCCATATAAACAAGACTTCATTGCTGCCCTACTGGCTGCAAAAGAGCAGGGTATTGGCGCAATGCTGGCTTTCGGCATGGCGTACCTGCGTGGGCGGTACAACGGCGACACGCTATCGAAGACGCTGATTGATGGCCTGATGTGCGCCATGATTGCCTGGTTCGTCCGCGACATCCTCGACTTCATTGGACTGAGCACAAATCTGGCTTACATCGGCAGTGTGTTCATCGGCTATCTCGGGACCGCTTCTATCGGTTCCCTGATTAAAAAATTCACATCGAAAAAGGTTGGGGTGGACGATGCAAACCAGTCCTAACGGCATTTCCCTGATTAAACAGTTTGAAGGTTGCCGTCTAACCGCTTATCCAGATCCGGGAACTGGCGGTACGCCCTGGACAATTGGTTATGGCTGGACGCTCCCCGTTGATGGGAAACCGGTTAAGCAGGGAATGACTATCGACCTGCCTACCGCTGACCGATTACTGAAAACGGGCTTGGTGAGCTATGAGAATGACGTCAGCAAGTTGGTAAAAGTAAAGTTGACGCAGGGTCAGTTCGATGCGCTTGTGTCGTTTGCTTACAACCTCGGCGCCCGATCACTGTCAACATCTGCTCTCCTGAAGAAACTCAACGCCGGTGATTACAAAGGCGCAGCTGATGAGTTCCCTCGCTGGAATAAAGCTGGTGGCAAGGTGCTGAATGGACTGACTCGACGCCGTGAGGCAGAGCGTGCTCTGTTCCTGTCGTGATTGCCGCGTTGGTTAAACGGTACTGGTTTCAGCTGGCGGTGGTGGCGCTTATCGGCCTGCTGGCGTTTCTGGTGAACCATTACCGCGACAACGCCATCACCTACAAAGACCAGCTGGACAAAGCGACCAGTGCGCTGACGCTGGCGAATGACACCATCAAAGACATGCAAACGCGACAGCGTGATGTTGCCGCGCTCGACGCCAAATACACCGGAGAACTGGCAGATGCCAAAGCCGAACTGGAAAAACTGCGTGCTGATGTTGCTGCTGGCCGTAAGCGGTTGCAAGTCGCCGCCACCTGCCCAAAAGGTAATACCGCCAGCGCCCCCGGCATGGATGATGCTACCAGCCCCCGACTTACTGACGCCGCTGAACGGGATTATTTCACCCTCAGAGAACGGATCGCCACCGTCACCAAACAACTGACAGGCCTGCAAGCGTATGTGCGTGAGCAGTGTCTGAGGTAAATGGGAAAAGGCGCATAAAGCGCCTTGTAGAATCTTCACTTAACAAAAATTAAATTTTTATTATTAAGTTCTTCGAAAAGTTTATCAAAGAACAAATCGTAGCAGTAGCTTTGTTCTACTGACCCAACAGGTCGTGAGTTAAGTTCGAAAAATATTTCACCTTCTCTTTTAAAATAAATGCTAAATAAGCTATGTATATCTTTGGTTAACTCGTCCTTATGAAAAAAAGTAATTTCTTTCAAAACACGAGAATCAATAAATATGAACCTCTCTTTAGAGAGAATATTCACCCCTAATGGGCTAAGGTCTAGCTTGAATTCGTTATCAATGAATGAAATGTCATATAAAACAGTATCTAATGTCTCGTAAGCACGAGCATGTTCTTCTGCAATTTTTTTGAAAAAGTTGTTTTTAATGAAATTTAGTGTTGGTCCATTAGTATCGGTGCGTTGTCTTAATGTTTCAAAGTCAATATTATCCATTTGATAAACCTCAATAAATTTGAAATTTGATTGTTGGACAGCTTCACAAAACTATCATTCATAATAACTTCTGTCTAAATCTACTTAAGGTAATTATATGCAGGTCACTATTAATGGTGTCCCGTATGCGCCTATCTGCATCTCAACTGCACGCATAGGCATCGCGATCAGCACTCACAACCGCCCTGGAATTATTTCACGCGCCATTGAGCAGCAACTTAAACACCTGCCCGCTGGTGCGCTGGTGGTTGTTATTGATGATGGATCGCAACCGGCTGCCTCGGTTCCTGCCGGAGTGCAACTGCGTCGCCTCGATGTGTCTCAGGGAATTGTGGCCGCCAAGAACGCCAGCCTTTCAGCGCTGGTGGATGCGGGGTGCGAGCATTTGTTTCTGTTTGATGATGATGCCTGGCCGATTACTGATGGCTGGCATGTTCCTTATATTGAGTCACCAGAGCCGCATCTTGCCTATCAGTTTCTTGATCTGGCCGGGGTGCGCAAACTGAACGATATCTCAGTGCTTTATCGTGATGATCGGCATGTTGCGTACACTGGGCAGCGTGGCGTGATGCTTTACTATCACCGGAGTGCGATTGAGCGTGTCGGTGGATTCGACCCGGTTTATGGGCGCGGCATGTATGAGCATTCAGATCTGGCTACCCGGATTCACAATGCCGGACTGACGTCGTGGGCATTTGCTGACGTGGCTTGCTCTGAGAAGCTGATTTATTCGCTGGATGAGCATGAAGCGGTAGAACGCTCGGTACCACGGCCAGACCGTGACGCACTGGTGCAACGCAACGTAACCATCCATAACAGCCGCCGGGACAGTGGTTACACGGGGTATGCGGAGTTTCGTAAGCAGCATGATGTGGTTATCACAACCTTACTCACCAGCGAAGCAGACCCCCAGCGCAATGAACGTTTAAAGCCAGATGCCGGAATACTCAATGCATGGGCTTTATCTATCCGTGGTGTGTCCGCTGTTGTGTTGGCTGATGAGCTCAGCGAAGCACCCACCGGCACGCAGCTGGTTACCGTGCCTAAGGTAGAGATGAATGTTTATTTTCGGCGCTGGCTGCATATCTATCAGCACCTGCGAGAACATCCTGAATACCGCTTCGTGTGGTGCACTGATGGCACTGACGTTCAAATGCTGCGTGAACCGTGGGATGAAATGAACCCCGGCAAGGTTTACGTTGGCTCCGAGCCAAAGACCTACGCCGACCCATGGGCAGCGAGCAACCACCCTGAGAGCATCTATCAGCAATTCATTGATATGCACCGTAATGATCTGATGCTCAATGCTGGTCTGTTGGGTGGCTCCCGCGCTGATGTCATGGCGATAGCTCACGGGATCGTTCGACTCTACTACCTGAATGAAAGCAACCGGTTCTGGAAGAAAGAACAGGCTGCCGCTGCAGTGGGCGACATGCTTGCGTTCGGTATTGTGGCGCACCGTTATAGTGAGCGACTGGTTACCGGCCCTCAGGTGCACACGGTATTCAAAACAAACGGTATCGGTAAGGAGTGCGCCTGGTGGATGCACAAGTGAAGTTTGCAGTGGTCGCACATCACTCGCGGTTTGCTCAGGCCATCATGCTGGTCAATGAGCTGAACGCTCAACTCTTTATGGATGAAGGCCAGCATGGTGCGAACTGGAATCACCGCCGTGCACTGGACTGGGCAGCCAGCCAGAAATGCAGAGTGGTCATTGTTGAGGATGATGCGCAGCCTGTCCGTGGATTCGTAGAGAAGGCCTGTGCCTGGCTCAATGATAAGCCTGACGATCTGATCAGCTTCTACCTCGGCACGGGTCGCCCGCCTCAATATCAGGCGGCGATAGCTGAGCGTCTGATTGTTGCTGATAAGACGCGGGCAGACTTCATCACCCTGCCTCAGTTGATTCATGGCGTGTGCTACAGCGTGCCGATTGCAAAGCTGGCTGACGTACTGGCCCGATGGGATAACAGTGCGGCTGCTGATTACGCCGTGGGTAATGCATACGGTGGCCCGGTGGTTTATCCCTGCTGGTCACTGGTCGATCATGATGATGGCGAACCTGTTGAACGTCACCCCGATGGAATGCCGCGCACTGAGCGCCGACTAGCGTGGAGACTTGCCTAATGCCAGCAGCCATACCGAGAGCATGCCGTAAGCGGGGATGTGCAGGAACCACAACCGACAGATCAGGCTATTGCGAAAAACATCGCAACGAAGGCTGGCAGCAGCATCAACGTGGGCAGAGTCGCCAGCAGCGTGGATATGGCAGTAAGTGGGATTCTCTCAGATCCACGGTGCTTACTCGCGATAAGCATTTGTGCCAGAGCTGCAAACGGAACAATTTGATCGCACCTGCAAAGACCGTCGACCACATTATTGCGAAAGCCAATGGTGGCACCGACGATCTCGCCAATCTTGAATCACTCTGCTGGCCCTGCCATCGAACCAAGACAGGTCGAGAAAGATTTAAATGATAATCAATATCAATAAAATGGTTGCAAATGAAATCATTTAAATGTGAATGATAGTGATTCTCATCAAGGGGAGGGTGGGTAAAGAGTTCAGGAGCTTGCCTGCTCAGGACCGTCGCCTAAGTTTTTTTCACACCGCCGCAGGTTAGAAAACTTTTTTATGGGAACCCCCAGCAACGATTAATAGGAGTTTTCGATTATGCCAGGACCACCGAAAACCCCAACACGTCTGGCTCTCGTGAAGGGTAACCCATCGAAACGAGCCATAAATAAGAATGAACCAAAACCCCCTGCAGGGGTGCCCCCAACACCGAAGCATTTTGACAAGCAGGGGAAGTATTGGTTTAAGCGTATGGCCGAAGAACTTGACGCTATCGGGGTGATTTCTCTTCTTGATGCACGGGCGCTCGAATTACTTGTAGAGGCTTACACCGAGTACCGGCATCACTGTGAAACACTGGAAATTGAGGGCTACACCTATCGCACTGAAACGCAGACTGGTGATGTTTTGATTAAAGGCCACCCGGCAGCGATCATGAAAGCAGATGCCTGGAAGCGTATCCGGGCAATGCTGACTGAGTTTGGCATGACTCCCGCCAGCCGTGCCAAAGTTGGTGGCAATAACCCTGCTGAAGCGGACCCTCTGGAAGAATTTCTTAAAAAGCGCAAATGATGAATGGCAACGGTTTCGGAAGGTATCCAGTACGCCGAGCGCGTACTGTCTGGCGAGATTGTTGCTGGCGAACTGGTACGTCTGGCGTGCCAGCGATTCTTCAATGATTTAGAGCACGGACCGAAGCGGGGCGTGTACTTCAACGAAGGTCGCGCCCAGCACATTCTCGATTTTTATGATTTTGTACCCCACGTCAAAGGTGCGCTGGCTGGAAAGCCGATCAAGCTGATGCCCTGGCACGTTTTCATACTAATCAACCTGTTTGGCTTCGTCATACATTTAGTTGATGAGATGACGGGTGAAGTGGTTATGGAGGATGGTGCAGCTGTCATGGTGCGCCGCTTTCGCACGGCTTATGACGAGGTGGCGCGTAAAAATGCCAAATCCACACTTTCGTCTGGTATTGGGTTGTACATGACCGGTGCCGATGGCGAAGGGGGCGCTGAGGTTTACTCGGCTGCAACGACCCGCGACCAGGCGCGGATTGTTTTTGATGATGCCAAGAACATGATCAAGAAAGCCCCCCGCACACTGGGGCGTCTTTTTGGTCACGTTAAACTCAACATTCACCAGGAGCGTTCGGCCTCTAAGTTTGAACCGCTCTCCAGCGATGCGAACAACCTCGACGGCCTGAATATTCACTGCGGCATTGTCGACGAGCTGCACGCTCACCGTACCCGTGATGTCTGGGACGTTCTGGAGACAGCCACCGGGGCGCGCCTTCAGTCCCTGCTTTTTGCAATAACGACTGCAGGTACCAATAAAGAGGGCATTTGTTACGAGCAGCGGGATTACGCCATCAAGGTACTACGTGGCATTGTTGATGATGACACCTACTTTGCACTCATCTACACCCTGGATGAAGATGATGACCCTTTTGATGAGGCTAACTGGCCTAAGGCGAACCCTGGTCTCGGTATCTGTAAACGCTGGGATGATATGCGTCGCCTTGCGAAAAAGGCGAAAGAGCAGGTCGCAGCCCGCCCGAATTTCTTCACTAAGCATCTTAATATCTGGGTTACAGCTGAATGTGCCTGGATGGATATGGAACGCTGGAGCAAGTGCAGCGATATTGCCGCTGATGAGGTTCTTCGCAAATGGCCACTGTGGGTGGGTATTGACTTGTCAAACAAAATCGATATTTGCGCCGCTGTTAAAACGTGGCAGGCACCCGACGGTCATACGCATACGAAGTCAAAATTCTGGATACCTGAGGGTAGGCTTGAAACAGCACCAAACCATATCGCAGAGCTTTACAGGAAATGGGCCGCTGAAGGATATCTTGATCTGACTGATGGCGACGTTATCGATCATGGCTACATCAAGGCAGAGGTTGAAAAGTGGGTTAAAGGTGAAAGCCTCAAAGAAATTGCGTTTGACCCCTGGAGTGCAACGCAATTCAGTCTTTCGCTTGCCGAGGAAGGGCTACCTCTCGTTGAAGTCGCTCAGACAGTGAAAAATCTGTCTGAGGCGATGAAATCTGTTCAGGCCAGTGTTTACGGTAACAAGATTCATCATGACGGTAACCCCGTCATGACCTGGATGATGTCAAATGTGACGGTAAAGCCCGACAAGAACGACAACATCTTTCCGAATAAATCCACGCCTGAAAACAAAATTGATGGTCCCGTGGCGCTGTTCACGGCCACCAGTCGCCAGCTCGTCAATGGTGGAAATGACCAGCAGGATCTGAGCGGATTCTTTGATAACCCAATCATGATAGGTGTCTGATGAAAAAGAGTAAGCAGCCCGGTAGGGTTAAATCAGCTCTGCTGAACTGGCTGGGTGTCCCAATTAGCCTGACTACTGGCACGTTCTGGCAGGAGTGGTATGGGACGAGCAGCAGCGGAAAAGTTGTAACGGCTGATAAAGCCATGCGCCTGTCAGCGGTTTGGGCTTGCGTCAGGCTTTTAAGTGAATCGGTTTCTACGCTGCCGCTCAAAGTGTATGAGCGTGAGCCAGATGGTTCCCGAAAGCTGGCACAAAGCAATAATGTTTATCAGGTTCTTTGCCGCCGACCTAACCCTGAAATGACGCCGTCACGATTCATGCTGATGGTGGTCGCCAGCATCTGTTTACGCGGCAATGCATTTGTCGAAAAACTGTTCATTGGTTCCAAACTGGTGTCTCTGATACCGCTACTGCCTCAAAACATGGTCGTGAAACGGCTCGATAGTGGTCGTCTCCAGTACACCTATACCGAGAATGGCAAGGAGAGAATTATTCCTCCTGATCGTCTCATGCATATTCGAGGTTTCGGGCTTGATGGTGTATGTGGAATGATGCCGACCCGTGCTGGTGTAGATGTATTCGGGGCGGCGATGTCTGTAGATGAATCAGCAGCCAAGATATTTGAGAACGGCCTACAGAGCTCGGGATTCCTTTCTGCTGACAATGCTCTTGATGCCGAGCAACGCGAGCGCCTGCGCGGTTACATGCAGGCATTCACTGGTTCCAAAAATGCCGGGAAAATAATGGTTCTAGAAGGGGGGCTTAAATACCAGAACGTTACCATGAATCCTGAGGCCGCCCAGTTGCTTGAATCACGAGGCTTCAGTATTGAAGAAATCTGCAGATGGTTCCGTGTGCCACCTTTTATGGTCGGTCATACAACTAAACAAAGCAGCTGGGCTTCAAGTCTTGAAGGGATGAACCTGCAGTTCCTGACACATACGTTAAGGCCGCTACTGGTCAACATTGAGCAGGAAATTTCACGGTGTCTTCTGAACGGTGACGAGGATGTGTTTGCAGAGTTCTCGGTAGAAGGGTTACTGCGTGCTGACAGCGCGGGTCGAGCCGCCTACTACACCAGTGCGTTGCAGAATGGCTGGATGAGCCGAAACGATGTGCGGCGTCTTGAAAATTATCCTCCGATCCCCGGTGGTGATATTTATACCGTTCAGCTCAACCTGACGCCCCTTGAAGATCTGAAACAAAATAATCAGACCGCTCAGGCATTCGCACTGAGGCAGGTTCATAACCACGTGTTCCCTGATATTCCGTTTGAACAATCCCCTCTTAAACAGGCGGCTTAGGAGTTAATCAAACCATGACAAAAAGACAACTTCCGGTAGCTCCGGCGGGTCGCCCCTGCGCGGGAGTTACCAGCGAACCACAACCAGCTGCACTTGAGCGGTGGAATGGCGGATTACGCGCCGCTGCTGACAGCGATAACACCATCAGCATTTTTGATGTCGTTGGCCGTGATTACTGGGACGAAGGCGTAACAGCTAAGCGTATTTCTGGCGCTCTGCGTGCCATGAATGGTGCTGATGTAATCGTCAATATCAACTCCCCCGGTGGTGACATGTTTGAAGGGCTTGCTATTTACAACCTTCTTCGTGAACACCAGGGGAAAGTGACCGTAAAAGTACTGGGTATTGCCGCCAGTGCTGCCTCGGTTATTGCCATGGCCGGTGATGATATTCAGATTGGCCGTGGTGCTTTCCTGATGATTCATAACTGCTGGGTTATCGCGATGGGTAATCGCCATGATTTCGCAGAAATATCAGTTTCTCTTGAGCCATTTGATAACGCGATGGCAGATATTTACGCCTCCCGCTCTGGTCTGAGTACAGAGACAGTGCATCAGTTAATGGATGCCGAAAGCTATATCGGCGGCAGTGATGCCGTTGAAAAAGGCCTGGCAGACAGTTTGCTTTCTGCTGATGCAGTAACTGACGGTGACGACTCTCCGGCTGCTGCACTTCGAAAACTCGATGCGTTGCTGGCGAAAACAAACACTCCGCGCTCTGAGCGCCGGAAGCTCATTAAAGCATTATCCGGTGGCATGCCTGGCGCTGCCACCAATCCTGACGGTACGCCGTGCGCTACTGACAAAATAAATCCTGAAACCCTCTCATCTCTTGAAAGCGCGCTAACCGCGTTATCTCAATAAGGATCAAACATGTCTGATGTAAACGATATTCTGAAAAAAGTCACCGCGTCTATCGAAGAGGCGACCGGGAAATTTAACGCAAAGGCGGAAGAAGCGCTGACAGAAGCCAAGAAAACCGGGAAACTTTCAGCAGAAACGAAAGAAACTGTCGACAAAATGGCAGTGGAATTTAATGCCTTGCAACAAGCTGAAAAAACTCTGAAAGCGGCTCTGGGTGAACTTGAGCAACATGTTGCCCAGATGCCTCTGTCCAGCGCGAAACAGGTCATTGAAAGCGTCGGTAAGCAGGTTATTTCATCAGAAGCGATGAAAGATATTTCCGCTAACATTGCTGGTGGTAAGCGTATCAGCGTCCCGGTGAAAGCAATGATTTCTACTGACGTTGCTGATGGTGTGGTTGAACCACAGCGCCTGCCGGGTATCGACACTGCGCCAAAACAGCGACTGTTCATCCGTGATCTCATTGCACCTGGTCGCACCGCATCTCCGGCAATCTTCTGGGTACAGCAAACCGGGTTCACTAATAATGCGGCGGTTGTACCGGAAAACACAACCAAGCCATACAGCGAAATTCAGTTCGCGACCAAAATTACCCCGGTGACGACCATCGCCCACATGTTCAAAGCATCAAAACAGATCCTGGATGATTTTTCGCAACTGCAGTCTACCGTTGATGCTGAAATGCGTTACGGCCTGAAGTATGCCGAAGAGCAGGAAATTCTCTTTGGCGATGGCACCGGCGTGCATCTTCACGGCATCGTCCCGCAGGCATCTGCATTCGACCCTGCATTCAGCGTCGAGCAGCAGAACGGTATTGATGATCTGCGTCTGGCAATGTTGCAGGCCCAACTGGCCCGCTTCCCGGCATCTGGTCATGTCATTCACTTCATCGACTGGGCGAAGATCGAACTGACCAAAGATACGCTGGGTCGTTACATCCTCGCTAACCCGGTAGGTCTGACTGGACCAACCCTCTGGGGTCTGCCAGTTGTGGCCACTGAGGCCGCTCAGTTCATCGGCAAATTCCTGACCGGAGCTTTCAACGCTGGCGCTCAAATCTTCGACCGTGAAGATGCGAACGTGGTTATCTCCACCGAGAACGCCGACGACTTCGAGAAAAACATGATTTCTATCCGTTGTGAAGAGCGTCTGGCCCTGGCGGTTAAGCGTCCTGAGTCCTTCATTTACGGTTCTTTCTCCGGCGCATCTGGTAGCTAATATCCTGCGGCCTTCGGGCCGCATTTCACAGAGGTGATGAGTCAATGGAATTTATCGATCAGTCTGTTGTTCGTGGGCATTGTCGAATAGATGATGATTTCACCGATGATGATGCCCTGTTAGAAATTTATACAGGTGCTGCAGCGCGTTATGTTGAAACCTGGACACGCCGAAAGCTTTACAAGACGAATGATGAAACAGGCTTTGCAGATGATGCAGATCGCCTACTTCTTGATAACGACATTCGTACAGCTATGTTGTTGCTCATTGGTCACTGGTACGCCAACCGTGAAGCGGTGAACATCGGCAACATAACAACTGAGATCCCTCTCGCCGTTGAAGCACTGCTGCAGCCACACCGTATTTACGGTTTGTAGGAGTTGATATGCAGGCAGGTAGATTATCCCACCGGGTAACAATCCAGAATGCAGTTACTGTTAAAACGCCGTCAGGCCAGCCAAAACAGGAATGGCAGGACGGTAAGACGGTATGGGGTGAGGTTAAAGCCATCAGTGGTCGGGAGTTGGTGGCTTCCGGTGCTGAAAAAGCGGAAGTCACCGTGCGAGTATGGATGCGATTTCGTCGGGATGTTTCGGCAGCGTCTCGCCTGAAGGTACTGAATGGCCCCTTTAAGGGAATGATTCTGGAGGTATCAGGCCCGCCTATTCCCGATGAAAAAGGGACCAGGCTTGAACTTCTCTGTAAGCAGGGGGTGAAAAGTGTTTGATATGAAAATTGACGTATCTGACATGCTGGATCTAACAAGTGATCTGGAGGCACTCAGCAAATCCCAAAACCGAAAGGTAATGCGAGACGCCACCCGATCAGCTGCCACGGTGTTTAAGGATGAAGCCGTCAAGCGGGCTCCCCGGCGCACGGGCAAGCTGGCAAAAAACATCGTGGTCATGACTCAGCGTGATCGTAACGGCGATATTTCATCGGGTGTTCACGTGCGCGGGACAAATACCCGAACCGGGAACAGCGACAACAAAATGAAAGCCAGCAATCAAAAAAATGCGTATTACTGGCGCTTCGTTGAACTGGGAACATCAAATATGGCTCCGGTCCCGTTCATCCGCCCAGCGTATGACGCAAAACAGGATGAAGCCACCCGCGTGGCGTTTGCCCGTGCAAATCAGGCGATTGATGAGGCACTGATGAAATGACAGAGGCCGACGTATTTTCGCTGATTGGTGCGCTGGCCGACGGGAAAGTTTACCCCGATATCGCTCCACTGAATGATGCGGGTTACCCGGCCATTGCTCCCCCATGGATTACCTTCACGCTGGTGGATCAAGTCTACGGTGACACCTTCTGCGACATCGCCGAGGAAACTACATCGTTGCAGGTTGACGTTTATGCGCAGACGGTTGATGAAGCACGCGAACTGCGTGAAGAGATTGCCGCCGCGCTGGTGCCACTACAATACACTCAGATGAGCAAAACCGGAGGCTATGAGCCTGAAACTCAGTTGCGGCGCGCCACGCTGGAAGTCTCCATTCAGCAGTAAAACCCCCATTTAAACATGACCGCCTCCCGGCGGTTTTTTTTCGTCTGGAGAAAATATGACCAGTAAATTTGAAAAAACTAAAGGTACAAAGATCGGCGTATCAAGCACCGTTGTAACAGAAGCTGATTTTCTTGATGAAGGCTTTCCGGCGGTAGGCGTCACTTTCCTGGAAGCAGAGTGTGCAACGAAAGAAATCAGTTACACCGGCGGGCAAAAGGGCGACATCGATGTCACCACGCTGTGCTCTACCGAACAGGAGCAAACCAACGGCCTGGCGGCACCTGCGGAAATGTCGATCTCCCGTAACTGGGTGGGCGACGAAGAGGCGCAACTCGCGTTGCAGGCTGCCTATGAAAACGACGAACTGCGCGCCCTGAAAGTGGTTTTCCCCTCCGGCAACGGTTTTTATGTGCTGGTTGAAGTGCGACAGAGCAGCTGGTCTGCGGCGACGTCTGCGGTTGTCAGTGCGACGTACTCACTGCGCGTCAAAGGCAAGCCGAAACGCATTATTGCCCCGGTATCAGGTTCTTAAGCGGCTCCGGCCGCTTTTTTCTTCCAGTTCTTACAGAGAGTGAAAAATGGCGAACAAAAAAAGTATTCCGCTGCGTAGCCTGGCGCTGACTGCTGCTGTTGCGTACCGCTCCCAAAAAGTCATTGTCCCCGAATGGGAGGATGCCGTTGTTACTCTTCGCGAGCCGTCCAGTAAGGCGTGGGTGAAGTTTCGTGAGCACTACGATCAGTTGCCAAAAGGTGACGATGCGCCGAAGTTGTCAGCTGCGCAGGAATTTGCGCGCAACAAAATGGGGGATGTGATCCTCTTTATCGATGTGCTGCTGGATGAGGCCGGTGCGTCAGTGTTCAGTGAATCCGATGCCAACGAGGTGGCCGAAATTTATGGGCAGGTCCACGCCCGTTTACTTCGTCAGGCGCTGGCCCTGGGTAACTCTCAGGAATATGCAGAAAAAAAGTAAATGAACCGCTGACCTTCTTCCTTATGTCTCTCGCGCTGCGGTTGGGGCGCACCCTGCATGAGCTCGAACAATCCCTGACCGCCAGTGAGCTGAAAATGTGGATCGCTTATGACCGCATCAGCCCAATTGGTGACTGGCGCGGTGACGCGCAGTCTGCACAAATCTCTGCCGCAGTATTTAACGCTCAGGGTGGCAAAGCCAACATGCTTGATTTGATGCTGAAGTTCGGGCCTCAGGACGAGGATGAAGGGACCCGCGAATTAGAACAGTGGTTCGAACAAATTTAACACCCGCTCCGGCGGGTTTTTTATGGGTGAGTTATGGCTACGCTGCGTGAACTGATCATTAAAATTTCTGCAAATTCAGGGTCTTTTCAGTCAGAAGTTGCCCGCGCCCAACGTACCGGGAGTGACTTCTATCGCACGATGGAATCTGGCGGCAAGAAAGCCGCTCAGGCAACGCGGGATACTCAGCGTTCAATCTCTGACCTGAATTCTCAACTGGCTACCGTGAAGGCCAGTGCGAGTGGGCTTGCTGGTGCATTTGCGGGTGCATTCGCAACTCATCAACTTATCCAGTTTGCCGATACCTGGAACCAGATGAACGGTCGCCTGAAATTAGCGTCCACTGGCACGGATGATTTCACCACTTCGCAACGTACGCTAATGGAAATTAGCCAGCGTACCGGCACTTCATTAGAGGCTAACTCAAACCTGTACAGCCGAATTGCGCAGTCATTACGTACAGCTGGTTATGCCTCCGCTGATGTGGCAAAAGTGACAGAAACTGTAGCGACCTCTCTGAAACTGTCAGGTGCCAGCACCGAGGAGGCCAGCTCCGTTATTACCCAGTTGAGCCAGGCGCTCGGCTCCGGCGTGCTGCGTGGTGAAGAATTCAATGCCATCATGGAAAACGGCGGGAGACTGGCAAAATTACTGGCTGATGGGCTGGGTACAACGGTCGGCGGTCTGCGTAATATGGCAAATAACGGTGAGCTCACCACCGATAAAATTGTGCCATTGCTGACCAATGTTGGGCTGCTGCGCAAGGAATTCGAGCAGTTGCCTGCCAGCATCAGCGGGTCAGCGCAAAAAGTAGAAAACGCGTTTATGTCATGGGTGGGCGGTGCAAATGACGCAGTGGGGGCATCCAGTGCTCTGGCTGGCGTTCTGGACGGCGTGGCAAACAACATCGACACCGTAGCAAATACTGCTGGCGTGCTGGTGGGGATAGGTCTGGCCCGTTACTTTGGCAACATGGCTACTGGCGTGGGGAGCGCAACAGCAGCGATTGTCCGTAATACTGCCGCCGAGGTTGCCCTGGCGCAAGCGCAGGTTCGTGGCGCTCAGGTCAGTGTGGCCATCTCCCGGGAAGCCGTATACCGCGCTCAAAAAGCGGTGGCTGCCGCAACATCAATTGAGGCTCAAATCACCGCCGAGCGGAAGCTGATTGCGGCTCAGTCAGCACTGAATAACTCCATTGCTGGCCGTTCCGCCGCGATGACCAACCTGAATAACAGCGCTTCAACCCTGTCCAGACTTGGATCTGGTGTGCTGGGTGTTCTCGGTGGCTGGCCGGGGCTGATTATTGGTGCTGGCACGGCTATGTATGGGCTGTATGAGCACACGCAGCAGGTGCATAAAGAAGCCGTTGCCTTTGCTGATAACCTGGACGAGATCAATAAAAAGCTTAATCAGATGTCTCCTGCTGGCCTGCGTTCAACCGCAGTTGACGCCAGCACGTCGCTGGTGGCGCAGAAAAAAGACCTGGCTGATGTTGATAACCAGATCGCCAAAGTCAAAGACAGCCTGTCTGCACTGAATAAAATCCAGCAGGATTACAACAAATCCCCACGCCTGACCTACCTGAATACTTTCATGGACCAGGCTGATATCACCGAAAAGAATATTGAATTAACCGGGCAATTAAACCGCCTGGAGTATCAGCGTGAACAGGCGGCGGCAAAAGTTGAGGCAACCCAAAAACTGGTAAACACCGCCAGTGATCTCGCCACTCAAAAAGCAGTAGAACAGGCTGGTGCTGTATCCATACTTAAGGGCGCGTATGACCTGCTTAACCGCTCAATGTCCGCGACGGCTGGCGCAACACCACCGCAATATGCTGGCCCGGTTGTGTCTATGGCAAAAGCCACACCTGCACAACAAAACGCACTTGATAAGGCACAGCGCGATGTCGTTCTGTCCGGCATGGATGGACTGGAAAAGCAACATCAGCAGTTTGTTTACGAAGCGCAGGATCTGAAACTTACCGGGGATCTGTACACCACTTACATTTACCGGAAAGACGAGGCGGCGAGAAAAGATGCTGCTGCGGCGCAGGCTAAAAAAGATGCCACTTCTGCAACCAATGCAGCGAATAAAGCGGAACGCGAGGCGGCAGCTCAGGCCGAACAGTACAGCCGCAAAATGGCCGATTTGACGGTTGCCATTGACGTGCAGCAGGTTCGCGCAACCCAGGGTGAAAAAGCGGCTGAATTGTATGCGGCGGCACATCAGGCCGGGGTGAAGTGGACCGACGAGCAGCGCAAAGCAATCAGGGCCTCATCAGCAGAACTGGCGACATGGACGCAACGTGCGGATGAAAACGTGCGTAAACAGCGAGAGCAGACTGAAGCGCTGAAAGATTTGACTGAGGCGGCTCGTAAATTCCGTGATGACGCCACGCTGACAACCGAAACCGCAGGGTTAAGCGATCGTCAGCGCCAGCGCTTTGACGAGACGCAGCAGGTTGATCGTGTCTTTGCGAAGACCGACGGCGGTACCGCTGCAATCGCCGCGAGAAGGGAAGCCCTCGACGCGCTGGATGCAAAATATAAGGCTCTGGCTGCATCTGAGTCTGACTGGCGCGCCGGTGTTTCACGCGGATACAACAGCTGGCTGGACGACATGAGCGACAGTGCCGGTTCGGTCGCTGACGGCATCAAATCTGGATTGGGAGGCGCATTTGATAATGTCGCCTCGATGCTGGAAGGCAATAAAGTCTCCTGGAAATCCTGGGGTATTTCCGTCCTGCAGATGATTGAAAAAGTCGCTTTGCAAATGGCTGTCGTCAGCGCGATGGGCGGCGGGTCGTCATCGTCTGGCCTCGGTGGCTTGTTGGGTACCGTTGTTAGTGGCGTCAGTAGCTATTTCGGCGGTTCGGCGGCGTCAGTTGGTACCAGCTCAGGCACGGCACTGCAGGAATATGCCGCTAACTTCCAGTTCAACGCCCTGGGCGGTGTTTATAACTCCCCCTCACTCAGCGCCTACAGCAACGGTGTTTATGACTCACCCCAGTTGTTCGCCTTTGCTCAAGGGGCCGGGGTCTTTGGCGAAGCGGGGCCAGAAGCCATCATGCCACTCACCCGCGCCGCCGATGGTTCGCTGGGTGTTCGTGCTGTCAGTTCCGGCGTCAATAGTGCGCAGGCATCCGGCGGCGCACCTCAGGTTTATATCACCATCGACAGCAACGGTAACACCAGCACGCAATCAAGTGCTGGTGCAGAACAGTTTGGTGCGGAGATCGGGCGTTTTGTTGATCAGCGGTATCAGCAATTAAAAATGCGCGATATCCGCCCAGGCGGTGATATCTGGAATATGGCTAAAAGCAGGTAACTATGGCGATTGAAACCTTTACGTGGTGCCCCCGGCTGAACGCCTCATCGGATACCAAATTCAGAACCCGAAAGGTTCAGTTTGGTGATGGATACACGCAGGTATCAGGAGATGGGCTCAACCCCAGAAGCCAGGAATGGACGCTGAGTTTTACCGGGTCAGAAACCTACATCAAGGCCATTAAAGATTTTCTTGATGCTCACGGTGGCACGCGCTCTTTTCAATGGCAGCCCCCGCTTGAGGATATTGGCCTTTATCGTTGTGACACCTATAAACCCACGGCATTGGGTAACAAGAAATACACCCTGGACGCCACATTCCAACAGGCATTTAAACCATGAGTCTGAACAGTGATTACCAGAAATTAGAGCCGGGAAACGCCATTCGCCTCTACGAGGTGGATGGCACCGCTTTTGGTACCGGGGAGATCTTGCGTTTCCATGCGCATAACATTCCTCATTCTGAAGCTGAGATTCTGGCGGCGAACGGGGATGAAGCATTGCTTCCGGCAAAGTCGGTCTGGTGGCAGGGCAACGAATACACCGCGTGGCCGTGTCAAATAGAAGGCATTGAAACGTCGACAACCGGCAGCGCTGCGCAACCAAAACTGACGGTCGCCAACCTTGACGGTTCGATCACCGCGTTATGCCTGGCCTATGACGACATGTTGCAGGCAAAAGTATCAATCCATGACACTCTTGCGCAGTTTCTCGACGCTAAAAACTTTCCTGATGGTAACGCCACTGCCGATCCCACTCAGGAAAAGTTGAAAACGTATTACATCGACAGCAAAAGCAGCGAAACGAAAACGCAGGTGGAATTCACGCTCAGTAGCCCGATGGACCTGCAGGGGCTGCAAATCCCCACGCGGCAGCTTCATTCTCTCTGCACCTGGTGCATCCGTGGAAAATACCGCTCAGGCGATGGCTGCGATTATGTCGGCACTCGCTACTTCGACAAGTTTAACAATCCGGTAGACGACCCGTCACTGGACGCCTGCAGCGGCACGCTAACAGGGTGTAAAAAGCGATTCGGTGAACTCAATGAGTTACCGTTCGGCGGGTTCCCCGGCACGTCGTTAATCAGGAGTTGATATGCAGCAGAAAACCATTGATGCGATCATGACACACGCTGCTGCTGAATACCCCCGAGAGTGTTGCGGTGTGGTGGCGCAGAAAAGCCGTGTTGAACGCTATTTCCCTTGCCTGAATCTTGCCGCAGCGCCGGAGGACAGTTTTGTCCTCTGCCCGGAAGATTATGCAGCGGCTGAGGACTGGGGGACAGTGATCGCCATCGCTCACAGTCACCCTGACGCCACGACGCAGCCGAGCGAACTGGATAAAGCGCAATGCGATGCAACGCTTTTACCCTGGCATATCGTGAGCTGGCCGGAAGGGGATTTGCGCACCATCCAGCCGCGTGGAGATTTGCCTCTGGTTGGGCGCCCGTTTGTGCTGGGGCATAGCGACTGCTGGGGGCTGGTGATGTCCTATTACCGCCAGCAGCATTACATAGAATTACCGGATTTTCGTGTCGATTACCCCTGGTGGGAGGACCAGTACCCGGACAACCTCTACCGGGATAACTGGCAGCAGGCGGGGTTTGTTGAGGTAACAGGTGATCTGCAACCCGGTGACGTCGTTCTGATGCAGGTCCAGTCCAATAAATGGAATCACGCCGGGGTGCTGTTAGAGGGAAATTTGATGCTCCACCATCTTTACGGACGGCCCAGCAATCGCGTTCCTTATGGTGGCTACTGGTTGGAAAGAACCATGACGATAGTCCGATACAAAGATTTAAACTTGCGAAGGTAGGGAGTGTTGTTATTCTTCGAAGCATAAATCAATGGAGGAATAATGAAAAAGCCACTTCTGCTTGTTGCTTTATTATCATTGGCCGGTTGTGCCACCGAGGCAGTATTACCCAGCAAGGCGAAGCTAGCCCCTTCCGACAGGGTTTATCTCTTTCAAAATAAAACTACTCAAAATAACTCAAAGCTGATTGTTGTTCGTGATAGTGGCTATTTAGGGAGCGGTTGTTTCGCTGGTGTCCTTATTAACGGACAACGAGTCGCTACGCTCGACCCGGCAGAAAAAGCAATTTTCTTTGTTAAGCCTGGCGAGGTGAGCATAGGAATTAAAGGTGAAGGTAAGATGTGCGTTTCTGACGCTGTCCCTGCAATGCGTGACTTCAATCTGATTCCGAATGGAGAAAAGGCAGTAAGGCTATTTGCTGATCCCAGTGGGAATGTTGACATCAAACCATTGCCTAACGAATAAACAAACAACCACTCTTCGGAGTGGTTTTTTTATGGGCGCAATATGAATCAAAAAATCAGAACCATACGCCTCTATGGTGTCCTCGGGGCTACTTTCGGGCGTGTTCATAAAATGGCCGTAGAGACTCCGCGTGAAGCAATCCGTGCTTTGTGTGTCGTTATTCCTGGGTTCGAACGCTACCTTAATTCAAGCCGTAAGCGGGGGCTTACCTATGCAGTATTCAGTGGCAAAAGGAACCTTGTTCACGACGAGTTGGGCATGGATAAAAGTGAAGAAGACATCCGCATAGCCCCAGTAATTATCGGAAGTAAAACCGGTGGGTTGCTTCAGACAATTCTCGGCGCTGTTCTGGTGGTCGTTGGCGTGGTAGTCACCGGCCTTTCTTACGGTTGGGCGGCTCCAGTCGGTGGCGCGCTAATCAGCGCTGGTGTTGGCTTAATGGCTGGTGGTGTTATCCAGATGCTTTCACCGCAAACGCCTGGACTATCGAGCAAACAAGATGCCGACAATCAGGCGAGTTATGCCTTTGGTAGCCCAACAAATACAGCCGCGCAAGGCTACCCCGTCCCACTTCTTTATGGTCGCCGTCGTATTGGTGGGGCAATTATTTCTGCCGGGATTTATGTAGAAGATCAGCAGTAACCTCTTAATATCCTCCTTTGAACATGACCGCCTCAGGGCGGTTTTTTTATGGGCGCAATATGGAAAATAAAAAAATTCAGGGCCGCAAAGGTGGCGGCTCCAAATCCCGCACGCCTACAGAACAGCCAGACGACCTGCAGTCGGTAGCGAAAGCGAAGATATTGCTGGCGTTGGGCGAGGGGGAGTTTTACGGCGGTCTGACTGGGCAAAACATCTTTTTGGATGGTACGCCGCTACTGAATGCTAACGGCTCGGTGAATTTTAGCGGTGTGTCCTGGGAGTTTCGATCAGGCACACAGGCGCAAAGCTATATCCAGGGCATCCCGGGTACCGAAAATGAGATCTCTGTTGGTACTGAGGTTAAATCAACAACAGCATGGGTACACACGTTTACCAATACTCAGCTTTCAGCTGTTCGCCTGCGACTGAAATGGCCTGCGATTTTTAAACAGGAAAATGACGGCGATCTTGTTGGGCACGCCATCAGTTATGCCATCGATGTGCAGACCGACGGTGGGGCGTTTGTCCCCGTAATTAGTACGGCCGCAATCGGTAAAACTACCTCAGGCTACGAACGCAGTCACCGCATTGATTTACCCCAATCGGGAAGCACCTGGACGATTCGCGTTCGTAAGATCACAACTGAAGCAAATAGCGCCAAAGTCGGCGACACGATGACGCTGCAGAGCTATACCGAAGTCATTGATGCCAAACTTCGCTACCCGAATACCGCACTGCTGTATATCGAGTTTGACTCAAGTCAGTTCAACGGGTCGGTACCGCAAATTACCTGCGAACCTGACGGGCGAGTTATCCGCGTTCCTGATAACTACGATCCCGGTAGCCGTACGTATTCTGGCATCTGGTCTGGCTCGTTCAAATGGGCCTGGACAAACAACCCTACGTGGATTTTTTATGATCTCGTCGTGACTGACCGTTTTGGCCTGGGCGACAGGCTGACGGCGGCAAACATCGATAAATGGACGCTGTATCAGGTAGCACAATACTGCGATGCGCCGGTGCCAGACGGGAAGGGCGGCAGCGGTACCGAACCACGCTATACCTGCAATGTTTACGTGCAAACCCGGAATGATGCATACACGGTGATGCGTGACTTTGCGGCCATTTTCCGGGGTATGACGTACTGGGGCGGTGATCAGATTGTTGCGCTGGCCGATATGCCACGCGATGTGGATTACAACTTCACCAACGCCAACGTTGTGAACGGCGAATTTGCGTATTCCAGCAGCACAGCCAAAACACGCTACACCTCGGCGCTGGTTTCTTATTCCGATCCTGAAAACGGCTATGCCGATGCGATGGAGCCGGTATTCGAAAAAGACCTGGTGTCTCGATATCGAGTCTTCAACCAGCTTGAGGTGACGGCTATTGGCTGCACCCGCCAGTCGGAGGCTAACCGTAAAGGGCGCTGGGGAATTCTGACAAATAACAAAGATCGCATAGTAGCGTTTTCGGTGGGCATGGATGGCGACATCCCGTTACCTGGCTACGTGATAGCTATCGCTGATGAAAACTTGTCTGGCCGGGTGGCTGGTGGTCGAATCAGCTCTGTAAACGGTCGCGTTCTCACCCTTGACCGAGTTCCAGATGCCGATGCTGGTGATCGCCTGCAGGTAAACTTGCCGAGCGGAATTTCGCAGGCCAGAACCATTCAGTCGTTATCGAATAATGTCGTGACTGTCACAACCGCCTACAGCGAAATGCCAGAGGCAGAATGTGTGTGGGTGGTGGAATCATCCGAACTTTACGCGCAGCAGTATCGCGTCACGACGGTCACGGATAATAACGACGGTACGTTTACCATTACCGCCGCTGCACACGACCCGGATAAGTACGCCAGAATCGATACTGGCGCGGTGATTGACCAGCGACCAATAAGCGTTATTCCTCCTGGCAGTCAGTTTGCGCCGGATAACATTGTCATCAGCAGTTATTCCGTCGTGAACCAGGGTATCAGCCTTGAAACCATGAGGGCCAGCTGGGATGCGGCACCGAATGCGATCGCGTATGAGGCGCAGTGGCGGCGTAACGACGGAGAATGGGTGAACGTAACGCGCAGCTCAACCACGTCATTTGAGGTGCCTGCTATCTACACCGGGCGCTATCTGGTTCGCGTTCGGGCGATTAACGCCGCTGAAGTCTCATCTGGCTGGGGGTACTCCACGGAAACTACGCTGACCGGGAAAGTCGGCAACCCACCGAAACCTGTTGGATTTATTGCGACGGGCATCAACTGGGGTATTCAACTGAACTGGGGGTTCCCGGCTAATACCGCTGACACCCTGAAAACTGAAATCCAGTACACCGCAAACAGTGACCAGTCTGATCCGCTCTTGCTCGCGGATGTCCCTTACCCATCATCGGAATACATCCAGCTCGGGCTAAAAGCTGGGCAGGAATTCTGGTACCGCGCGCAACTGGTCGATAAAACGGGTAACGAATCGGGCTACACCGACTGGGTTCGCGGCATGGTGAACAACAATGCCGATGATTACCTGGGCGATATCACTGGAGATTTCCTTTCTGCTGAAGACGGGGAAAGACTCACCAATGACATTGATACCAACCTTGAGGCATCTCTTCAAAATGCGCTGTCGATAGGGGCAACGGTTGAACACCAGTGGCGGCAGTACGGTGAAGTTCGCGCCGATATTCTGATAGTGAAAACCACTATTGCTGATGTCGACAAAGCGATGGCTGAACTGTCGACAACCGTGCAGGCACAAATCGAGGATGTGACCGCCTCGCTGGAAGACAAGCTGACTGCGACAATAGATGCTGATGGAGCAACAGCTATTCATACATTGAAAGCGGGCATTCGTATCGGTGATGTTTTCTACAACGCCGGAATGTCGATCGCCGTCCTGGCGCAGCAGGGGCAGCCGGTAGTGACACGCGTCGGTTTCAACGCCAACCAGTTCGTGCTTATGAGTGGCAGTGGGGACGCGCAGTATTCACCGTTTGCCGTCGTGAATGGGCAGGTATTCATTTCCAGCGCATTTATTCAGGACGGTACAATCACCAGTGCGAAAATTGGCGATTTCATCCAGTCAGATAACTATGTGGCGGGTGTATCGGGCTGGCGGTTGGCTAAAACAGGCACCTTTGAGCGCAACGCTGCCAATGGATCGGGGCGCGTTATCGATACCGGCACACTGCGGCTGGTATATGACGCTAACGGCACGTTACGAGTCAGAGATGGCCTCTGGTAAGGAGATAGAATGCCCGGTGGTCTTCAATGTTGGGATGCTAACGGTAAATTAGTGATAGATATCGGGGATTACAATTCCAGATACCTGGGGCGAACCACTGTATTTCTGCCAGCCAACGTGAACAGCATAACTGGATCATTCCCGGAGTTAACACAGGCTGGTGGTTTTGTTGTTGTGGTATCAACGCTTAGCACCTCTTATTTTACTCCTGGTAATTTTGCGGCGCGGGCGTTCAATGGTGGGTTTGGTATATTCAGACTTTCACGCGACACCACGGCAGTTACTCTTTCACTGGATATGTACGCGTTCCTATGAGTGGATATCAATATTTCAATGAAGCGGGAGCCCTTGTCATTGATTCTAATTACAAGGGGACTTATTACCTGGATACAAGAGACTTTACTGGTATCTCAGATGTCGGCTTTTACAATATTACCTGCCAGCTGGGAAACTCTCTGGATATGGGATTTGCTAATGCCAGTGTGCCTTTGGATGACAGCCTCAGATGGTTCAAACCCAACAACAATGCGAAGATGTTTTTTACTGGCCCAGACTGGGTGACCGCGTCAGCCGGTTCGATGGCTCGCACGCGCAGTGACCTACCAATTATCAGTGGGTATCGTGATGTTTTTAATGCTGCAGGCGTGCTGGTCTGGTCGGCGGCAATGGCTGCTCGCATCCCTCGCATACTGGGTTTCTTTGATATACCACCAAATTTTGATTTGGATAATGTCGTATATTCTCAGTATATTGGTACCAATGTGTGGATCTCTGTTAGCTCGGTGCCTGGTGGCAATATTTCGGATGACGGAACCGTAACTGGATACTCGGGACCATTTTTCCGCTTCACCAACGGGACGCTTCAGTGCCAATGGGTAAACAGATTTCAACAAACATGGGCATCCACTCTTAGGCCGTATGGATTACGGATCCCTTACGCCATCCTGCCAAATCTCTGACGGATATTAAAATGAAATACTTGTGGCTCCTGATATTCGCAATAAGTAACGCTGCATTTTCTCAAAGTATTACTTACCCCGTAAGAGCAAACGGACTTCGAATTCAGGGTGAGGTGAATGTTCTTTACGACATAAATGATTCAGGTCGAACCGAAAACATCCGCATTATTGATGCAACCCCTGAATATATTTTTGAACGACAGGTTAAAAAGGATGTTTCTCTTTGGCGTTTCCAGCCAGGGGAAAGGAAAAAGGATGTCCCTTTAAAAATATTATTCCAGACCAAACGCAAACACTAACCCGCTTCGGCGGGTTTTTTATTACCTGATATCAGGAGAATCCAATGTCAGCAGGAACCATCACACTGACTAACGGCTCTGATGCCGTTACCGGAACAGGAACCACGTTTACAACCGATCTGGCTGCCGGTGATTTCGTAGTGGCAACAGTCGGAGGAATTACCTATACGTTGCCGGTTAAAGCTGTCGGCAGCGATACGGCATTAACACTCATCAAGAAATATACCGGGCCGACGCAAGGGAATGCCGCCTGGAACGCAGTGCCGCGAGCCATTCAAAATCAGGTGACAGCTGAGCTGGTGGTTCAGTCTACAGAGTATTTGCGCAGCTTAAACTATGACAAAGCCAACTGGCAGGCGGTTTTCAGTGCTAGCGGTGATATCACTGTCATACTGCCGGACGGCTCCACATTCACAGGGCCGAGCTGGAAAAAAATATCGGATCTGCTTGAAGACATTGATCCGGTTGCCCTGCAGGCGCTGGCCGACCAGGTTAATGCAAATGCTCAACAGGTCGCAATTGACCGACTCGATGTCGACGAAAAGGCAGCTCAGGCGCAGGCCGACGCGCAAACTGCATCCAATGCTGCTGGTGGTGCTGTTGCGGCTAATGGCGCTGCCCAGCAGGCCAAGACTGATGCAGTAACGGCAAAGGCAGCAGCTGAGGCGGCGCGTGATGCCGCTCAGCAGGCAAACCCGGATAACCAACTTAAAAAGGCGAACAACCTCAGCGATGTGGCGAATGCGGTAACAGCGCGAAGTAATATCGGCGCGGCTGGCGCAATTAACCTGGCATCATTTATTCGCGGCCTTGACGTATCAATCACGGCATCCGGTATTACTGTAGGTGTTGGTGCATTTGCATTACCTGATGGTTCCGTTACGCAAGTGACTACTGCCCTAACCGCAGCTTTCCCTACGTTAACCGCTAACACATGGTATCACCTCTACGCTTATGTTAGCGGTAGTACCTCAGCTATCGAGGTGAGCACTACGGCCCCTGTAGCCTACGCGTACCCGGCACATCAAAAGACGGGCGATGCTACCCGACGTTATATTGGCAGTTTCAGGACGTCACCATCTAATGCGGTGTTCGCGCAAACCCTACAAAACGGGCAGTGCATTTATCAAAGCTCCTGGGACGATAATGGGCGTGTTCTGGCGGGAGGGACGGCAACTGATTTCGTCGCTGTATCGCTTGTAGGAAGAGTGCCAGTTACAGCGTTTGAGTTCCGAGCTGCTCTTCCAAACACTGCAACGTCAGGAGCAGCAGTTATCTATCCCAGAAACACCAATGATGCATATGTATTCTCCATAGCTCCTGGTTCAAAGATTGTTGCGGATTTTCCAATCCTTGCCTATCCGAACACATATTACAAATACATATCAACGCCATCTGGTGGCAGTGGATTCTATGTCGATGTCGGAGGGTACAAATATGCCAGGTAATATTCAGTATTGGGCCGTTAGTGGCCGTAGTTTCAGGGCAATAAACACGAAGGACGACCTGCTGCCTGGTGAATCTCTGGTCGAGGGCGAGCAGCCGACATTCCCGCCTGATTACGTGTCAGAAGCCGAGGCGCAGCGCACTCAATTATTTTTGCAGGCGAACGCAGCGATTACCCCGCTACAGGATGCTGTCGACATTGACGAAGCAACTCCCGAAGAACTGGCACTTTGGAAGCAGTGGAAAGCCTACCGGGTAGCGCTGAACCGCATCGACGTTAACCAGGCACCAGACATTGAGTGGCCAGTCCCCCCGGTCTAATATTTTTTTTCCGCCTTAACCTTTTCTTCTCAAAATATAATCCCCTCAAACCAACCCCCGGCTAATGGAGCAGGGGCTTGATCACTTACATCGAACAATCTACTGTATATAAAAACAGTATTCGTGAGGTGAAATATGGGCAGGCGTGACGACATAGACTTGGCGTTCAGAAAGGCAGTGAAGATCGAACCGAGTGGCAGGCGTACGATAACGACCAGCGGATTTGTACGAGAACTGGCTAAACATAACTGGGAGTGGTCGTTACGTCAGGCTAACGAGTGGATAGAAACCTACGTAACCACGTTCACCGACATCAGCACCCAGGAAGGCGAGAACCGTACATTCAAGCTCTACAACCCCAACGGAGGTCTGTAATGGGATTTCCATCGCCTGCTCAGGATTTTATCGAAGAGACGCTGTCATTAGACCGTCATTTGATCAGTAAACCAGCCGCAACGTTCTTTATGCGAGCGGGTGCAACCTATCTACGCGACGGAATAATTCAGGGAGCATTGTTGATAGTTGACAGGTCACTGAGACCCTGCGACGGATCGTTGCTTGTATGCAGTGTGGATGGCGAGCTATGCATAAAACGATACCGGACAAACCCACATCCTCACTTAGTTAACCTCTCTAATGGGCGGCGAGAGCATCTCCCTGCCGACGAAGAGTCTGATCTGTTCGGCGTTGTAACTTACGTTATTAATGATGCAAGGCTTGGCGAATTCGATGATTGCCCTGTCATGTAAGCGGGGGTTTCACCATCATTTCACCATAGTTTCACCATCGCCAAATTGCATGCATAAAAAAACCAACCGTAATAGGTTGGTTTAATTAGGGATTTTTGGTCGGCACGAGAGGATTTGAACCTCCGACCCCCGACACCCCATGTCAGCGCCGATAAAGATTAGGCATGAAGCGACATAAATCGTCGTAGAGACCAACAAAGAGATCTACTGCTTGGTGTTTTTGCATCTCATCCAACTTACTTACAGAGGCATTAATTCTTCCTTCATCGCCTTCTGGGTCTGAAGAAGTCAATAGAGCGACCAGCTCATCAAATCTTTCCCAAAGTGGCCTAGGGATGTCGTTTACCTTTTTTAAATGCGAAATATTAAATGCGAATGCATCGCTAAGCCGTTTTTCTAAGTGCCCTTCTGAGGCTAGTAATAAGACTGCAGAGTGAAACTTTTCCCAACCGTACTTATATTTCATGAAGTCATCCATAAGAAACCCTCCGAGTAAATATGAAATCGTGGTCAGCACGGGAGGATTTTAACCTCCAGGCACCATAGCCCATGCTGGAACTATAAGAAAAGCTTTCCCCAAAACCTAACTTAACTTTCTGATCTAAATAACAAATTTCAATCGCATAAAAATGAAAAAATCAGCCAGAAAAAGTGATTTAACTGGCTGATAAACAAGGTTTAATTGTTGGTATTCGAAGTCTGCTTATGGAAAAGCTCACGGAACACCGGATAGATATCTTCCTGATCGCGGATATGCTGGATCGCGAAGTTATCGAACATCGTTTGCAGATGCTCATATTCCCGCCACAGTGTCTGATGCGCACGGCGGGTAATTTCGATGTAGCTGTAGTAACGGACCACCGGCAGGATCTTTTTCGCCAGAATTTCATGACACAACGGTGAATCGTCTGCCCAGTTATCGCCATCCGACGCCTGTGCGGCGTAGATATTCCACTGGTTGGGGTCGTAACGTTCTTTCACCACTTCATCCATCAGCTTCAGCGCACTCGACACAATGGTGCCGCCCGTCTCCTGCGAGTAGAAGAACTCATGCTCGTCCACTTCTTTGGCCTGGGTGTGGTGGCGAATGTAGACCACTTCAACGTTTTTATAGGTCCGGCTCAGGAACAAATAGAGCAGAATATAAAAGCGCTTAGCCATGTCTTTGGTGGCCTGGTCCATGGAACCGGAGACATCCATCAGGCAGAACATGACCGCCTGGCTCGACGGCTCAGGGCGTTTTTCATAATTTTTGTAGCGTAAATCGAAGGTGTCGATAAACGGCACTCGCTCGATTTTTGCCCGCAGTTCGGCAATCTCTTTGCGCAGACGCTCCTCTTCAAGAAGCTGGGCCGGTTCACTTTTGGCAACCGTGTCCAGATCCTCTTCCAGTGCGCGCAATTCGCGCCGCTTACCGGCAGTCATCGCGGTGCGACGTGCCAGCGAGTTCTGCAATGAGCGTACGACGCTGATGTTGGCCGGAACGCCGTTTGCCGTATAACCCGCTCGATGGGTCTTAAACTCATTAAGCTGCCGGTGCTGATTTTTCTTCAGATTCGGCAGGGCTAAATCTTCGAACAGCAGATCGAGATATTCATCTTTGGAAATCTGAAAGACGAATTCATCCTGACCTTCACCGTCGGCGCTGGCTTCGCCCTGACCACTCCCGCCTCCACCGCCACCGCCCTGTGGGCGCTCAACGCGATCGTTTTGTACAAAGTGGTCGTTACCTGGATGAACGCGATGACGCAGGCCGCCGCGTCCCTGATGGAACATCGGTTCGCTAATATCGTCAATGGGAATGGAAACGGATTCGCCCGTCTCCACGTCCGTCACCGAACGCTTGTTGATGGCTTCGGATATGGACTGTTTTATTTGCGCTTTATAACGGCGTAAGAATCGCTGGCGGTTAACCGTGCTTTTATTCTTGCCGTTAAGTCGTCGGTCAATGAACCAGGTCATAGGCTCCTCCGATACTGCATTTGCCAACTTCATATGGCGTTGTAATGCCGGATTGCAGCATGCGAACCCGGCTTACAGTTCTCATTTTTCGTGCCCTTATGTCATACCGGGCACGTTTTAATGTTAAGACGATTTGCGTACACGTAGATACCATTCGCAGAGCAGGCGGACCTGTTTGCGGGTGTATCCTTTCTCCATCATACGGTCAACAAAGTCGTCGTGTTTTTTCTGCTCATCGGTTGAGGTTTTGGCGTTAAACGAAATAACCGGCAATAGCTCTTCGGTGTTCGAGAACATTTTCTTCTCGATAACCGTGCGCAGTTTCTCATAGCTGGTCCAGTTCGGGTTACGGCCGCTGTTGTTGGCACGGGCACGTAGCACGAAATTGACGATTTCATTACGGAAATCTTTTGGATTACTGATCCCCGCTGGTTTCTCGATTTTCTCCAGTTCCGCATTCAGTGATTCACGGTCAAACAGCTGACCGGTGTCCGGATCGCGATACTCCTGATCCTGAATCCAGAAGTCCGCGTAGGTCACGTAACGGTCGAAAATGTTCTGCCCGTACTCGGAATAGGATTCCAGATAGGCCGTCTGGATCTCTTTGCCAATGAACTCGGCATATTTCGGGATCAGATAGCCTTTGAGGAATTCGAGATAACGTTCGGCCAGCTCTTGCGGGAACTGCTCACGCTCAATCTGCTGCTCGAGAACATAGAAGAGGTGAACCGGGTTGGCCGCCACTTCGACATGATCGAAGTTAAACACGCGTGAGAGGATTTTAAAGGCGAAGCGGGTCGACAGACCGTTCATCCCTTCATCCACGCCTGCGTAATCACGGTACTCCTGATAAGACTTGGCTTTCGGGTCCGTATCTTTCAGGCTTTCACCGTCATACACGCGCATTTTCGAGTAAACGCTGGAGTTTTCTGGCTCTTTCAGACGCGACAGAATCGAGAAGCGTGCCAGGGTTTCAAGGGTTCCCGGTGCGCAAGGCGCATGGGTCAGTTCACTGTGATTGAGCAGTTTTTCGTAAATCTTCATCTCTTCCGAGATGCGCAGGCAATAAGGCACTTTGACGATGTAAACACGGTCAAGGAAGGCCTCATTGTTTTTGTTATTACGGAACGTGACCCACTCTGATTCGTTTGAGTGCGCCAGGATGATGCCGTTAAAGGGAAGGGCGGAAATACCTTCTGTCCCGTTATAGTTCCCTTCCTGTGTTGCCGTCAGCAGGGGGTGCAGCACCTTGATAGGCGCTTTGAACATTTCGACAAACTCCATGATCCCCTGGTTCGAACGGCAGAGTGCACCTGAGTAGCCGTAGGCATCAGGATCGTTCTGGGCGTGGTTTTCCAGTTTGCGAATGTCGACTTTACCCACCAGCGCGGAGATGTCCTGGTTGTTCTCATCACCGGGTTCGGTTTTGGCAATTGCGATTTGTTCAAGTATGGACGGCCATACTTTGATTACGCGGAATTTCGAGATGTCGCCGCCAAAGTCATGCAGACGTTTCGCCGCCCACGGAGACATGATGGTGCCGAGGTAGCGGCGTGGTACGCCGTACTCTTTTTCCAGTATCTGCGCATCTTCCTGCGGATTGAACAGGCACAGCGGGTGATCGTTGACCGGGCTGCGCTCGCCGTTAGCGCTCAGTACGTAAATAGGAACGCGCTGCATCAAGGCTTTCAGACGTTCTGCCAGTGACGATTTACCGCCACCTACCGGGCCGAGCAGATACAGAATTTGTTTTTTCTCTTCCAGCCCCTGGGCGGCGTGTTTGAGATAAGAAACAATTTGCTCGATGGCCTCTTCCATACCATAGAACTCTTCAAACGCCGGGTAGCGTCCGATTACCCGGTTAGAAAAGAGACGGGAAAGCCGTGGCTCTAAAGCAGTGTCCACCATCACTGGCTCACCAATGGCCATTAATAGTCTTTCAGCTGCGTTAGCATAGGCACTGCGATCTTGCTTACAAATGGCAAGAAACTCCTGCAGTGTGAACTCTTCGTCCTTGGCAGCTTCATAGCGCTGGCGGTAGTGATCGAATATATTCATGGCATGCCGTCCTTTCGTTTTTTAGCACAGGTAAAGAGCCGTTCATATGAATAGTAGAGGCTCCCGGAAGCGTTAACTGAACGACGCTAACAGTCACACAGCAACCCTTATGCCAGGTTCTGAGCGCATATCAAAAAGCGGGTTCGTCAAATCGTCTTCTTAAAATAAGCGTAGATGGCATTTGCAAAACTTGCATGCAGCAAAAAACTAATTTCAATGACATATCAATAACTCATCCATAAATACTTTCTTTTGTGATAAGCCTTTCATTACGAAATCACAGCCGCTTCACAAATTTGCAAGCCCTCTGTCATATATAGACAGCAGGATACAGAGTTCAGTTTTGTAATGAGTAAGTAAAAAAATTTGGGATGAAAGAGACGGGCAGGTAAACTTCCTTCGACGATTATTGACTACGGGAAAGAAAGGACTGTGACCAAATTCAAACTCCTGGCACTGGGTGTGCTAATCGCTTCTTCAACCTTTGCCGCTGCTGCCGAAAGTAATTTCTCACTCGGTGCAGGCGTGGGCATGGTGGAATCTCCCTATAAACAGTACGACCGCAAATTCTACCCGGTACCGGTTGTTACCTATGAAAGTGACGATTTCTGGTTCCGCGGATTAGGTGGGGGTTACTACCTATGGAATGACGAAGCAGACAAACTGTCTGTCTTTGCTGCCTACTCGCCGTGGAACTTTAAACCGGGCGACAGTGACAACAACCAACTGCGTCAGTTGGACAAACGTAAATCCACCGCAGTGGCCGGCTTGCTGTACATCCACAACACGGAATATGGCTTCCTGCGTACCTCACTGGCGACTGATGTACTCGACAACAGTAACGGTGTGGTCGGGGATGCGGCATGGCTGTATCGCTATACCAACGGTAGCCTGACATTGACGCCTGGTATTGGTGTTGAGTGGAGCAGCGATAACCAGAACGAGTATTACTACGGTATTTCGCGTGCGGAATCGCGTCGCAGTGGTTTGAACAGCTACGATCCGGACAACGGCTGGAGCCCGTATCTGGAGCTCAGCGTCAGCTACAGCCTGACCGATAACTGGAGCGTTTACGGCACTGGCCGTTACACCCATCTGTCTGATGAGATTAAAGACAGCCCGATGGTCGATAAGTCATGGGCAGGGCTGTTATCCACAGGTGTGACTTATCGCTTCTGATTGTGCTTTTTTATAGTGCAATATGTGCATCAAAACAGGGCCTTTGGCCCTGTTTTGCTTTACGGTGGTGCGTTACGTTCAGGAGGATGAAATGACAGACAAGAATGTGCTTTTCGCAGGAGGGACCACGCTGCCTGCAATCGGTCAGGGAACCTGGTATATGGGCGAAAACGACCGGCAACGCCAGAAAGAGGTCGATGCACTGCGTGCGGGCATCGATCTGGGACTGGGGCTAATCGATACCGCGGAAATGTACGCTGATGGCGGCGCTGAAGAGGTGGTGGGTGAAGCACTGCGCGGCGGTTTGCGCGACAAAGTGTACCTCGTTTCTAAAGTCTACCCGTGGAACGCGGGCGGTAAGAAAGCCATCGCCGCCTGTGAAGCCAGCCTGCGTCGCCTTAACACCGATTATCTGGATTTATATCTGCTGCACTGGCGTGGGAACTTCTCCCTTGCCGAAACCGTAGAGGTGATGGAGACGCTGATTGCACAGGGCAAAATTCGTCGCTGGGGTGTCTCGAACCTGGATTACGGCGATATGCAGGAGTTGTGGCGGGTGCAGGGCGGTAGCGCCTGTGTGACAGATCAGGTGCTCTACCATCTCGGATCGCGTGGCATTGAGTATGATTTGCTGCCCTGGTGTCAGGAAAAGCAGATGCCGGTGATGGCGTATTGCCCACTGGCACAGGCGGGTCGACTGCGCGACGGACTGATGCACAACGGCGTGGTGGAGGATATCGCGGCGGCGCACAATGCCAGTGCGGCACAAATTCTGCTGGCCTGGGTTATCAGTCATAAAGGCGTGATGGCGATTCCGAAAGCGGCAAGCGTTGCTCATGTTGAAGAGAATGCGGCGGCGCTGAAAATAACGTTAAGTGCAGACGATCTGGCGCGACTGGATAAGGCTTTTCCGGCTCCGGGACGTAAAACGCCACTGGACGTGGTGTAAATTTGCGATCAAACCCTCTCCCGGCCGGGAGAGGGCTCAGATGTGATTAACGCTTCACAACCTTGATCGTCTGCGCGAGGCGAGACGGTTTCTCTTCTGTCGTTTTCTGTGCCTGAGTTGCGCATGCGGATTCCACGCAAACAAAGGTCTTGTAACCGTCATCAGGCATGTCGGCCATGCTGGCAGAGAGCGCCGGGCCTGGGTTCCAGCCAACCACGTTAAAGTGATGATGATGAATGACTTCGATGGCGCGGTTCAGAGCACCATCGTGGATCACGCTGCAGGCTTCCGGGTTCAGATAAACACGATCGGTACGATCCGGGAACGTCTGCACGCCATCGATCAATACATCTTCTTTTGCGCCATTCACTTTATCGATGAAACGATCGCCGAGACCGCTCACTTTCACCGCGCCGATATCACCGACGTTGAAGTAGGTGTGCAGGGCGGAGTGGGTTTCAAACTCGCCGTGCGCTTCCAGTTCGATTTCGCAGGTTTTACCCAGTTTAAAGCGCGCTAACAGGGCGAAGTCGTGTGCCCAGAATTTACGGGACTCATCGCTGCTCTGCAGTTCAAAGGTCAACACCACGCCATTATCATCTTCGTTATGCGCTTTCAGTGTCCATGCCAGGTTACGGGCGAAGCCGTGAGCTGGCAGACCTTGCTGTGCCGCAGGGCCAAACCACGGCCAGCAGATTGGCACGCCGCCACGCAGTGCAACGCCGTGTTTGAAGGGGGTGTTGTCGCTCAGCCACAGCACTTCATCTTCACCTTGCGGTTTCCAGGAGAGCAGGTGAGCACCCTGCAGGGCAACGGATGCTTTGACTTTCGGGTGATCGACGACGATAACATCCAGTTCGTCATTCACACGGCGGGAGAGGACAGGGGTAATTTGTTCGACAACCGGGAGAGCAAAAATTGTGTTTATCATGGTGCAATCCTTCGTTAGCGTGACACTAAAAACAAAAAAGGCGACCGAGGTCGCCTTTATAGATCAGAGTCTCATCTCAACTTATTTGGAGATGTGAGCGATCAGGTCCAGAACTTTGTTGGAGTAGCCAGTTTCGTTGTCGTACCAGGAAACCAGTTTCACGAAGTTGTCGTTCAGTGCGATACCAGCTTTAGCATCGAACACGGAAGTGCATACTTCGCCGTTGAAATCGGTAGATACAACGTCGTCTTCGGTGTAACCCAGAACGCCTTTCATTGCGCCTTCAGAAGCCGCTTTGATTGCTTTCTTGATTTCTTCGTAAGACGCTGCTTTTTCCAGACGAACGGTCAGGTCAACAACAGAGACGTTAGGAGTAGGAACGCGGAACGCCATACCAGTCAGTTTACCGTTCAGCTCTGGCAGTACAACGCCTACAGCTTTAGCAGCACCGGTAGAAGATGGGATGATGTTCTGAGCTGCGCCACGGCCGCCGCGCCAGTCTTTGTGAGACGGGCCATCAACAGTTTTCTGAGTAGCGGTAGTTGCGTGAACGGTGGTCATCAGGCCTTCAACGATACCGAAGTTGTCGTTGATAACTTTAGCCAGCGGTGCCAGGCAGTTGGTGGTGCAGGATGCGTTGGAAACGATGTCCTGGCCAGCATATTTTTCAAAGTTAGCACCACGAACGAACATCGGGGTGTTGTCTTTGGAAGGACCAGTCAGAACCACTTTTTTCGCGCCAGCAGTGATGTGCTTACGAGCAGTTTCGTCGGTCAGGAAGATACCGGTAGCTTCAGCAACAACGTCAACGCCGATTTCGTTCCACTTCAGGTTAGCCGGATCTTTTTCAGCAGTAACACGGATGGTTTTGCCGTTAACAACCAGATGGCCGTCTTTGACTTCTACGGTGCCTTTGAAGCGGCCGTGAGTGGAGTCATATTTCAGCATGTACGCCATGTACTCTGCGTCCAACAGATCGTTGATACCAACGATTTCGATGTCAGAACGTTCCTGAGCAGCACGGAAAACAATGCGACCGATACGGCCAAAACCGTTGATACCTACTTTGATAGTCATATATTCCACCAGCTATTTGTTAGTGAATAAAAGGTTGGCTGTAAAATTACAAAAACCTTACGCAGCGTCAAGCGGAATCGTGTCAATCATTGCGACAAATCAATACTCCGCATAACCTTTGTTCGACTGATTCGTCCCACTCTTCCCATGAGCATCCTCCCCTAATGGGGACGCCGCCCCGAATTTTAAAGGTCACGCAGGATAAAAATGTGAACAAGGTCACAATTACCCCCGCGGATTTTGGGCGCGATTAAGTTTAGAACAAAAGTTAGTACTTCATTGTTAATGTTTTGTTAGAATCGGAGAGGTGTTGTACGAGTTCTTATTGCGAGATGTGAGCATATGACGACGAATTCCTCTCAGGACGACCTGAAAAAGAATCTTACAGAAATGCAGTTCTATGTGACGCAAAATCACGGCACGGAACCGCCTTTCACGGGTCGCTTATTACATAACAAGCGTGAAGGCGTTTACCACTGTCTGGTCTGTGATGCCGCGCTGTTCCAGTCACAAACTAAATTCGACTCTGGCTGCGGCTGGCCGAGCTTTTTCGAGCCCGTCAGTGAAGAGGCGATTCGCTATATCAACGACTATTCACATGGTATGCAGCGCGTCGAAATCCGCTGTGGCAACTGTGATGCGCATCTGGGGCATGTGTTCCCGGATGGTCCGCAACCGACCGGTGAACGTTATTGTGTGAACTCCGCTTCACTGAGTTTTTCTGATGACGAAAACGGCGAGCAAATCAAAGGTTAGCGAATCGATTCAGCATTTATTCCACTGGAGCTAATTTACCATGGATCTTGATCAAGTCATTAACAGTATGACGCCAGAAATCTACCAGCGTCTCGTGACGGCGGTGGAATTAGGAAAATGGCCAGATGGCGTGGCGCTGACGCCTGAGCAAAAAGAGAACAGCTTACAGTTAGTTATGCTCTGGCAGGCCAAGAACAATACTCAGGCGCAGCACATGACCATCGACACGCAGGGTCAGATGGTCATGAAGACCAAGCAGCAGCTCAAAGAAGAGTTTGGGATTGGCACTAAGCCGATTGCCACCCTCAAGATTCAATAACGCTCTCCCTGAATCGACAAACGACGAAGCCATCACGCTTCGTCGTATTTTCCTCTGTTGGTTTTTTCCCGACACTCTTCTCTGTGACTCATTCTCTCCCACTCATTTTTTCCAGCATTAGCCGCCGCGCTGTTTTTTAGCCAACGTAAAAATCTGTTTTTCCCACATTTAATCCCTTCCTTTCTAATTTACTGATTCTGCACGTGTTTGCCATTACCCCTGTTCTCTATGTGTGATCTATGTTGTGAAATACAGATTAAAATCTTTGTTTAACAGATTTAAAGTTGACTTCAAAAATATCAGGTGCCGATAATAGCCTCATCAAATCGCAAGAAAACACTGAGGTATTCACAATGAAAGCATTGGCACGTTTCGGTAAGGCGTTTGGTGGTTACAAAATGATTGATGTCCCTGAGCCCGAGTGTGGCCCGGATGACGTCGTGATTGAAATCAAAGCCGCGGCTATCTGTGGCGCGGATATGAAGCACTACAAAGTTGACAGCGGTTCCGATGTCTTTAACTCCATTCGCGGGCATGAGTTTGCCGGACGCATCTGCAAAACCGGCAGTAACGTTAAGGACTGGAAGGTCGGCCAGCGCGTGGTGTCCGATAACAGCGGTCATGTCTGCGGTGTCTGTCCTGCCTGTGAACAGGGCGATTTTCTGTGTTGTGCAGAAAAAGTCAATTTGGGTCTGGACAACAACACCTGGGGCGGTGGTTTCTCGAAATACTGTCTGGTGCCGGGTGAAATCCTCAAAATCCATCGCCGTGCGTTATGGGAAATTCCGGAAGGAGTGGATTACGAAGAAGCGGCGGTACTGGATCCTATCTGCAATGCCTACAAATCTATCGCGCAACAGTCCAAATTCCTGCCAGGTCAGGATGTCGTAGTGATTGGCACCGGGCCGTTAGGTCTGTTCTCCGTACAGATGGCTCGCATCATGGGGGCGGTCAATATTGTGGTGGTCGGGCTGGATGAAGACGTCGAGGTCCGTTTCCCGGTCGCGCGCGAATTGGGCGCAACGGCAGTGGTCAACGGCTCAAGAGAAGATGTGGTGGCCCGCTGCCAGGAAATCTGCGGCAAAGACAATCTCGGTCTCGTTATCGAATGCTCCGGTGCCAATATCGCGCTCAAACAATCCATCGAAATGCTCCGCCCGAACGGGGAAGTGGTGCGCGTGGGGATGGGATTCAAACCGCTCGACTTCTCCATCAACGACATCACAGCCTGGAACAAAAGCATTATCGGTCATATGGCCTATGACTCTGTCTCCTGGCGCAATGCCATCCGCCTGCTGGCCTCTGGTGATATTCAGGTCAAGCCGATGATCACTCACCGCCTGGGCCTGTCGCAATGGGAACAAGGGTTTGACGCGATGCTCGATAAAACGGCCATCAAAGTCATTCTGACCTACGACTACGACCATTAATCCGCTGCGGTATCGCTTTTTAAAGGAAAAGTGAGATGGAACAACTACAAAGACCCAATTGCGGGGCGAGATTAGACAGACTTCCCGATAGCCACTGGCACTACAGCATGTTTGGCATGGTGGCTTTCGGTTTACTGGTGTGCTGGAGCAACGCAGTCGGTGGATTAATCCTCGCGCAACTTAAGGAACTGGGCTGGACGGACAATTCAACGACCGCCACTTTTTCGGCCATCACTACGGCCGGCATGTTTGCCGGTGCCCTGGTGGGCGGCATTATCGGTGACAAAATTGGCCGTAAAAAAGCGTTTTTGCTCTATGAGGCCATTCATATTGCCTCGATGGTTGCCGGGGCATTCTCGCCGGATATGACCTTCCTGATTGCCTGCCGCCTGGTGATGGGCTTTGGCCTTGGCGCGCTGCTGGTCACGCTGTTTGCGGGTTACACCGAGTACATGCCTGGACGCAGCCGTGGAACCTGGTCCAGCCGTGTCTCCTTTATAGGCAACTGGTCTTATCCGCTCTGCTCACTGATTGCGATGGGGTTGACGACCCTCATTAGCGCAGAATGGAACTGGCGGGTACAGTTATTAATCCCAAGTCTGCTGTCGCTGATTGCCACCTGGTTTGCCTGGCGTTACTTCCCGGAATCCCCTCGCTGGCTGGAGTCGCGGGGCCGCTATCAGGAAGCCGAAGCGGTGATGCAGGCGATTGAACGTAAAGTCAGTGAGCAGATGCAACAGACTCTGAGTCCGGTATCGCCCACCGAGGTAAAAGCGCTGCCCAAACCGGTGCCTTACTCATCACTGCTCAAAGGGGCATTGTTAAAACGTGTTGTGCTGGGTTCGTTTGTCCTCATCGCCATGAACGTTGTGCAATACACCTTAATAAACTGGCTGCCGACCATTTTTATGAGCCAGGGCATCAACCTTAAAGACTCCATCGTCTTAAACACCATGAGCATGTTTGGCGCACCGTTTGGCATTTTTATTGCCATGATGGTGATGGATAAAATTCCGCGTAAAACTATGGGCGTCGGCTTGCTGTTATTCATCGCTGTGCTGGGGTATGTCTACTCACTGCAAACCAACATGATGATGATTACGCTGTGCGGCTTTTTCCTGATTACCTTCGTTTATATGTATGTCTGCTACGCCTCGGCGGTGTATGTGCCGGAAATATGGCCGACGGAAGCCAAACTCAGAGGCTCTGGTCTTGCAAATGCGGTAGGAAGAATTAGTGGTATTGTAGCACCTTATGCCGTGGCTGTTTTATTGAGTAATTATGGTGTGACGGGTGTGTTTATTCTTCTCAGCTCTGTCGCTGTTATTGTTGCTGCCGCCATTGCCGTTATTGGCATTGAAACAAAAGGCGCGTCTGTCGAAAGTATTGGGATGGATGTGGTTACCAATAAATAAATTCAACAAGGATTAACAATGCAAAATTCCAAAGCAATATTAAAAATACCGGGCACAATGAAAATTCTGCCTGCCGAAATACCAGTGCCAAAAGATGATGAAGTCTTAATTAAAATTGAATATGTCGGTATTTGCGGTTCTGATGTGCATGGATTTGAATCGGGTCCCTTTATTCCGCCCAAAGACCCTAATCAGGAAATTGGTCTCGGGCATGAATGTGCGGGTACCGTGGTGGCTGTTGGTCGCAGTGTGAAGAAATTCAAAGCTGGTGACAAAGTCAACATCGAACCCGGCGTGCCCTGCGGCAAGTGTCGTTACTGCCTGGAAGGCAAATATAACATCTGCCCGGATGTCGATTTTATGGCGACCCAGCCGAACTACCGCGGCGCGCTGACATATTACCTCTGCCATCCGGAGAGCTTCACCTACAAGCTGCCGGACAACATGGATACCCTTGAAGGCGCGTTGGTGGAACCGGCTGCGGTGGGCATTCATGCCGCCATGCTGGCAGACGTGAAACCGGGCAAAAAGATTGTGATTCTGGGTGCTGGGTGTATTGGCCTGATGACCTTACAGGCCTGCCGTTTCCTCGGTGCATCAGAGATTGTGGTTGTGGACGTGCTGGAAAAACGCCTCGCCATGGCGGAGAAGTTGGGGGCGAGCGCCATCGTCAACGGCGCATTGGAAGATACCGTTGCGGCCTGTGCCGCCCGCGTGGGCGAGATGGGCGCAGATATTGTATTTGAAACGGCGGGTTCGGCCATTACGGTCAAACAAGCGCCTTATTTAGTGATGCGCGGTGGCAAAATTATGATTGTCGGGACGGTGCCTGGTGATTCCGCGATTAATTTCCTCAAAATTAACCGTGAGGTCACGATTCAGACCGTATTCCGTTATGCCAACCGTTATCCCATGACCATTGAGGCCATTTCGTCAGGTAAATTCGATGTGAAATCGATGGTGACACATATTTACGATTATCAGGACGTGCAACGCGCCTTTGATGAATCGGTCAATAACAAACGCGACATTATTAAAGGCATTATTAAAGTTTTGAATTAATTAACCAAGAGGATGTAGTTCATGCTAGCAGATATCAGGTTCTGGGAAATACACGCACAAAATAATCACTATGCCATCGCCCATTTCAATGTCTGGAATGCCGAAATGCTCATGGGTGTTATTGATGCGGCAGAAGAAAGTAAGTCACCCGTTATTATTTCTTTTGGCACCGGGTTTGTGGGCAACACGTCTTTTGAAGACTTCTCCCACATGATGGTTTCTATGGCGAAAAAAGCCAGCGTGCCGGTGATTACCCACTGGGATCATGGTCGCAGTATGGAAATTATTCATAATGCCTGGGAACATGGCATGAACTCGTTAATGCGCGATGCGTCGTCATTCGAATTCGAAGAAAATATTCGTCTGACCAAACAAGCGGTCGATTATTTCCACCCTCTGGGCATTCCGGTTGAAGCAGAACTGGGCCACGTCGGTAATGAAACCGTCTATGAAGAAGCGCTGGCGGATTATCACTATACCGACCCGGATCAGGCGGCAGAATTTGTGGCCCGCACCGGTTGTGATTCGCTGGCGGTGGCCATTGGCAACCAGCATGGTGTCTATACCTCGGCACCGAAGCTGAATTTTGATGTGGTTAAGCGTGTGCGTGAAGCAGTCACTGTTCCCCTGGTACTGCACGGTGCATCCGGTATCAGCGATGAGGATATCAAGACCGCTATATCTCTGGGCATCGCCAAAATCAACATTCATACCGAACTCTGCCAGGCAGCGATGGTAGCGGTTAAAGAGAACCAGCATCAGCCGTTCCTGCACCTGGAGCGTGAAGTGCGTAAAGCGGTGAAAGAACGTGCGCTGGAAAAAATCAAACTCTTCGGCTCAGATGGAAAAGCGGACGCGCAGCCATGAGCAACATCGAGGTCATTTGCATAGGGGCGGCAATCGTGGACATCCCGCTGCAACCGGTGAGTAAAAACATCTTTGATGTGGACTCTTACCCACTGGAACGCATTGCGATGACCACCGGCGGTGACGCCATTAATGAGGCGATGATCATCTCCCGCCTTGGTCACAAAACAGCACTCAACAGCCGCATCGGAAAAGATGCGGCAGGGGATTTCATCCTCGGGCGCTGTCGTGAGGAGAATATCGATATTAAAAGTCTGCGCCAGGATAACACAATCGATACCTCCATCAACGTCGGGCTGGTGACGGCGGACGGTGAACGCACCTTTGTCACCAACCGTAACGGCAGCTTGTGGAAGTTGTGTCTGGGGGATGTGGATTTCAGCCGCTTTAAAGAGGCGAAGGTGCTGTCGCTGGCGAGCATTTTTAACAGCCCTTTGCTTGATGGTGGGGCGCTGACGGAGATTTTCCAGCAAGCGAAACAGCACAACTTGCTGATTTGCGCTGACATGATCAAGCCACGCCTGAAAGAGACGTTGGCTGATATCCGCACTGCGCTGGGCTATGTGGACTATCTGTTCCCCAATTTTGATGAAGCAAAAACCCTGACCGGTCAGGACTCCCTCGACGGTATCGCCGACGCTTTTCTGCAATGCGGCGTTAAAACAGTGGTGATTAAAACCGGCAAGAAAGGCTGCTTTATCAAAAGTCGTTCAGAGCGTCTGGAAGTACCTGCTGTCAGGGGGATCACGGCCATCGACACCATCGGTGCCGGCGATAATTTTGCCTCGGGGTTTATCAGCGGATTGCTGGAGGGGAAATCCTTGCGTGACTGCGCGCTCTTCGCCAACGCCACGGCGGCGATTTCGGTGCTGAGCGTCGGGGCGACCACCGGGGTCAAAAACAGGCAGCTTGTTGAACAATTGCTCGATGAATACGAAGGGTAAAACTGGCATGAAAAGAATACCGTTGGGAAAAACCAGTCTGAGTGTTTCACAACTGGGTCTGGGTACGTGGGCCATTGGCGGTGGGCCGGCATGGAATGGCGATCTTGAGACCCAGGTCTGTATCGATACCATCGTCGAAGCCTGGCGCTGTGGCATCAACCTGATTGATACCGCACCCGGTTACAACTTTGGCAACAGCGAAGTGATTGTCGGCAAGGCACTGGCGGGCCTGCCGAGAGATGAGGTGATTGTCGAAACCAAGTGCGGCATTGTCTGGGAACGCACGGGTAGCTTGTTTAACAAAGTGGGCGATCGCCAGTTGTACAAAAACCTCACGCCGGAGTCCATCCGCGAAGAGGTGGATGCGAGCCTGAAACGGCTGAATATCGAGGCTATCGATATTTACATGACCCACTGGCAGTCGGTGCCGCCGCATTTCACGCCCATCAGCGAAACCGTTGAGGTGCTGAATGCACTGAAGAAAGAGGGGAAAATTAAGTCCATTGGTGCGGCAAATGTGGACATCGGACATATCGAAGAGTACCTGCGCCACGGTGACCTGGATATCGTGCAGGCCAAATACAGCCTGCTGGACAGACAGATCGAGCGAGATATTTTGCCGCTTTGCCAGCAGCACGGGATCATCGTTCAGGTTTATTCACCGCTGGAGCAGGGGTTGTTAACGGGGACGATTGCGCGTGATTATGTTCCGGTGGGCGCACAGGCAAACAAGCTGTGGTTCCAGCGCGACAATATGTTGCAGGTGATTGATATGCTTGAACGCTGGCAGCCACTTTGTGACAAATACCAGTGCACCATCCCGACTCTGGCGCTGGCGTGGATCCTGAAACAAAGCCCGGTCATTTCGATATTAAGTGGTGCGACATCGCCGCAGCAGGTACGTGAAAATGTCCAGGCAACGGCAATAACGCTTTCGGACAACGATGAAAGATTAATGAAAGAGATGGCTGATACATTAACTAATAAGTATCAGTAATAGATGAATGCCTCTGTTTCGTAAAACAGATGTTTAAATCTGTGATTCAAATATATTCTTTTGAAAATAAACATGGCGTGTGACATACTGCCTGTATATCATGGTGTTGAATGAAGCAGAGGCATAAATCGTGGCTGCAAAAGACAGACTGCAAACCATTAAACAGATGGTAACGAATGAAAAGAAAGTTACCGTTACTCATCTGAGTACCCTTTTTCAGGTGACGGAAGAAACTATTCGTCGTGATTTAGAAAAACTGGAAGCGGAAGGTATTATTACCCGAACTTACGGTGGTGCCGTTTTAAATAGTGCGACCCTGGCGGATAATGTCCATTTTTATAAACGGGCAAAATCCTTTTATGAAGAAAAACAGACTATCGCGCTGAATGCATTACCGTTTATCAATAATAAAACCACCCTGGCGGCAGATTCCAGCACCACCGCGATGGAATTATTGAAACTGCTGAAAGAGCGCAAAGATCTCACCTTATTGACCAATTCCACGGAAGCGTTTCGTGAGCTGGCACAATCCGAGATCAATATTGTCTCGACCGGAGGCGAGTTCAATAAAAACACGCTCTCTTTTCAGGGGCGGATTACCAAAGAGATCATTGGTAAGTACCATGTCGATATCATGGTGATGAGCTGTAAAGGTCTGGACATCGACAGCGGTGCGCTGGACTCCAATGAGGCTGAAGCGGACATTAAAAAAGTGATGATTCGTCAGGCGACCGAAGTTGCCCTGCTGGTCGATCACTCAAAGTTTGATCGCAAAGCCTTTGTGCAGTTAGTCGACTTTAGTCATATCAATTATATTATTACGGATAAAAAACCAGGCGAGCAGTGGATTCATTTCTGCAAACAAAACAACATTCAGCTTGTCTATTAATATAAGCAAACGGAGGGGTTACAGGCACTCTGTTTGCTATATTTAACTGTCTCGACCTGGTGAATAAATAAAATAATTACACATGTGAACCACGCCATGTGGTTGACGGAGATTATTCCGATTACGAAAAGTGACCTTTTCACCAGGTATACTGTGAGGCATAGACAATGGAACATCATGACCCTATTGGTGCAAGACTGGATCGCTTGCCGCTCTCTTCATTTCATTATCAGATATTTGGCACCATTGGCTTTAGTTTATTAATTACGGGTTTTTTGAGTTATTCCGGTAATGTGGTGCTGGCAAAATTAATCAGCAATGGCTGGTCAACGAATTATCTTAATGCTGCTTTTACTTCTGCATTGATGCTCGGCTATTTCCTCGGCTCATTGCTGGGCGGCTTTATCGGCGATTATTTGGGAAGGCGTAAAGCGTTTCGCATTAATCTGCTGATTGTGGGCTTTTCTGCCACCGCCGCCACGTTTTCACCGGATATGCACTGGCTTATATTTTTACGCTGCATGATGGGCATCGGCATGGGGGCGCTAATTATGGTGGGCTATGCCTCTTTTACCGAATTTATTCCGCCCACGGTGCGCGGCAAATGGTCGGCGCGCCTCTCGTTTGTTGGTAACTGGTCACCGATGATCTCAGCGGCTATCGGCGTGGTGGTGATTTCGTTTCTCAGTTGGCGGGTGATGTTCTTATTGGGCGGCATTGCCATGCTGTTGGCATGGTATTTATCCGGCAAATATTTCATCGAGTCGCCGCGCTGGCTGGCAGGGAAGGGTAAAGCAGAACATGCGCACCAAAGCTTGCTGGACATTGAGCGGCGGGTCGCAAAAGAGAAAAAGATAGCATTCACAGATGTGATACCCATGGTGAAACCGGCAGCCAACAGAGCAGAAAAAGACGGCTTCATGCAGCTTTTTCGTGGCGCAATGCTGAGGCGCACGCTGGTGGCGATAACCGTGCTGGTGGCGATGAATATCTCGCTTTATACCATCACGGTGTGGATCCCGACGATATTTGTGAACTCGGGAATTGATGTCACCAAATCCATTATGATGACCGCCGTTATTATGGTGGGCGCACCCGTCGGGATCTTTATCGCTGCACTGGTGATTGATAAGTTTCCGCGCAAATGGTTTGGCTCCGTTTTGCTGATGATTGTGGCGCTGCTGGGGTACTGGTATTCGCTGCAAAAGGAAGAGTGGGCCATTCTCTCTATTGGACTGGTGCTGATCTTCTTTCTCTACATGTATGTCTGTTTTGCTTCCGCAGTCTATGTCCCGGAATTGTGGCCAACCCATATGCGCCTTCGCGGCTCGGGCTTCGTCAATGCGGTAGGGCGGATTGTTGCAGTGTTTACCCCTTACGGCGTGGCATCCTTGCTGACGAACTACGGGGCTTATGCGGTATTTTCAGTGCTGGGAGGGCTGCTCTTTTGCTGCTCGCTGATCCTGTTTGTGTTCGGTATCGAGACGCGGATGGTCTCGCTGGAAGAGATCTCCAGTCTGTCCTGAAAGTGGTCCGGCCGGGGGCCGGACACCATAGTTACGCCTGCGTTTCCAGCCAGTCCGCGAGAGTGTATAGCGTTGCCCCTTCGGCGGCCATATCCATAAAGGCCTGTGCGCTGTCCTGAGCGTGCAGATTCACGCCACGGCAGCCATCGGTTATCACATTGACCTGATAACCCAGTTTCAGCGCGTCCAGCACGGTGAATTTCACGCAGTAGTCAGTGGCCAGACCGAGCACGGTGATCTCCGTAATAGCATGCGCACGTAGCCAGTCATCCAGCGCCGTTTTTTGCCGATGCCCGTTATCGAAAAAAGCACTGTAGCTGTCGATAGCCGGGTTCTCACCCTTATGCACGATTTCATTGATGCCCGCACGGTTGAGCAAAGGATGCAGCTGCGCCCCTTCGCTCTGCTGGACGCAATGATCCGGCCAGAAGGTTTGTGGTAAGCCGTCTAACTGCCCTTGCGTAAAAGGCTCGACGCCATGCTGACTGGCGAAGCTGCCGTGGTTTGCCGGGTGCCAGTCCTGGGTCGCCACAATCGGTTCATTTCGGGCCAGGCTCCAGTCAATTAGCTGGTTTGCTACATCCACCGTGCTGTCGCCTTCAGCCACAGCCAGCGCGCCACCGGCGCAGAAATCATTTTGCAAATCGACCAGCAGTAACGCACGTTTCATGTCGCTTTCCTTACTCGTCCAGCGTGAGTTCACCACGCAGGTTCTGGCTCATAGCTGCACGAATAGCCGCCGCGTCCAGGTTTTGACTCAACAGATAGTGCAGTTTCGTCAGGGTCGCCTCTACGGTCATATCTGCACCGCCAATCACTCCGGCATGCGCCAGCGCGTTGCCAGTGGCATAGCCACCCATGTTGACCTTGCCGGACATGCACTGGGTGAGGTTAACCACCACGATGCCGCGATCGCTGGCTTCCTGCAACTCTTTGAGGAATTGCCCATTCTGCGGGGCATTACCGACACCATAAGAGCGTAAAATCAGCGCCTTGACCGGCTGCTGTAAGAAGTTGCGTACCACGTCAGCGGAAATGCCCGGATAGATGGTCACCACGCCAATCGGCTGTGGGGTAATCGGGTGAACAATCAGCGCACCGTCGCCTTGTGGTGCCGGAGGGGTATTCAGGCGGCGAATGTGGATCCCGGCTTCAAGCAGAGGCGCAAGGTTTGGCGACGCAAAGGCATCGAAACCGTCAGCGTGGGCTTTGGTGGTACGGTTGCCACGATAAAGACGGTTGTTGAAGAACAGCGTCACTTCGTTGATCGGGAAGTTAGCTGCCACATACAGCGCGTTCAGCAAGTTAATCTGCCCATCGGATCGCAGCTCGGCCAGCGGGATCTGCGAGCCGGTGACAATGACAGGCTTGCTGAGATTTTCCAGCATGAACGACAGCGCAGAGGCGGTGTACGCCATGGTGTCAGTGCCATGCAGGATCACGAAGCCGTCGTATTCGTCGTAGTGAGCTTTGATATCGTCTGCGATGTGCTGCCAGTCTTCGGGGGTCATATCCGAAGAGTCCATCAGCGGGTCATATTCGTGGATCGTGAAGTCCGGCATTTCCGGGCGATGGAACTCAGGCATCAGCGCCAGTTGACGCTGTAAATGGCCGGAGACCGGAACATACCCGTGTTCAGAACGTTGCATACCGATGGTACCGCCGGTGTAGGCAACATAAATCGATTTTTTTTGCATGATAGAGGACGTGTTAGCACAAAGTGGGGGGAGTATATACTCAGTGAATGTTTGATGCAGCGAAAGCGAAAAGAAAAGGCGGAAGCTTTCGCCACCGCCTTCACAGGTTTTAGACCTACGCCTTATTTGATATTGGCGCAGGTCAGGCAGAACGCATAACGGTTCTGTGGATCGTTAAACGCGGCCAGTTTGTCTGTCTCGGCTTTCACCTGCACCACTGCGCTGGCAAGCGGGGCAGGGAGGTAAGCCTGCAGTGCCTGCGGCAACATGGCGCGAACGGACCCGGACATGCCGTCCATCACCCGGTCAAAGAATGACGGCTCATCTTCATACCAGTCGACGTGCCACTGCTTGAGCTTCGCCAGTTCAGCGGCTTTGGTCAGGGCATCATCAAAATCACCCAATCCATCGACCAGTCCGTTGGTTTTCGCATCCTGACCTGTCCAGACGTGGCCCTGGGCAATTTTGTCTATCTGTTCTGGTGTGCTGTTACGCGATTTCGCTACCAGGTCGATGAAACGCTTGTAGCCGTTGTCGATGCTGATTTGCATCATTTGCTGCACTTCTGTCGGCAGGGCTTTGGTGATGCTCATGTCCGCCAGCGGCGATGTTGCCACGCCGTCGGTATGCACGCCGATGGTATCCAGACTGTTTTCCAGCGTATTGATAACACCGAAGATACCGATGGAACCGGTCAGGGTGCTGGCGTTTGCCACGATGTAGTTGGCAGGTGTGGAGATCCAGTAACCACCGGACGCGGCCATGCCACCCATTGAGACGACAACCGGTTTGTTTGCTGCTCTCGCCGCGGCCAGTTCTGCACGAATCACCTCCGAGGCGCTCACGCTGCCGCCAGGGCTGTTAACCCGCAGGACGATGGCTTTCACTTTTGGATCCAGGCGTGCATCGCGGATCTGCGAGGCCGTGGTGTCGCCACCGACGTTGCCCGGAGTTTCCTGACCGTCCATGATCGCACCATTGGCGAAGATGACTGCCACGGTGTCACCGATGTCGCTTGGCGTTTTCAACTGATAATCGTAATAGCTGATGGCGCGGAAATGTTTGTCCTTATCATCCCAGCCAAACTGTTTGGTCAGCACTTTTTCAGCATCGGCACTCGACCCCAGCTCATCCACCAGTTTGTTGTCCAGTGCGTATTGCGCTGTGTCGCCATCGACTTTGCGCAGGCCGTCCAGCACGCCTTGTGCACCCGGGAAGATCTGTTGCGCCGTCACCTGACGGTTAGCGGCAACGGTGTTGAGATAGTTTTGCCACAGCTCGCCAATCCAGCGGCTGTCGGCTTCACGGGCCGCTGGTGACATATCGTCACGAATGAACGGCTCAACGGCTGATTTATAGGTGCCTACACGGAAGACGTGGGTCGTCACTTTCAGCTTATCGAGCAAGGACTTGTAGTACAGACCGTTGGTGGCGAAGCCGTGCAGATCGACAACACCTTGCGGAGAGAGCCAAATCTTGTTGGCGAAGCTCGCGAGGTAGTACTGACCCTGGCTGTAGTTATCGCCAACTGCATAGACCGGTTTGCCGCTGTCACGGAATTCACGCAGCGCTTTACCGATGTACTGCATAGACGGTTGGTCCGCCCCGGCGAAGTTTTTCAGATCCAACACGATACCGGTAATATTGCGATCGCCTTGTGCCTGGCGAATGGTATCGACGATGTCGAACAGCGAGTTTTCCTGCAAACGGTCTGAACTGGCACCAAAGACCTGACGTCCCAGCGCACCCAGACGGTTGCTGGCGCTGGGTTTATCGACCACCACCCCGGTGATGTCCATCAGCAGCGCACCGCGGCTGCTGTGTTCTGTCTTACTGCTGCTGAACTGCATCCAGACGCCAACCACGACTAACAGCAGCAAGATAAAGAATATGTTGAGTACCAGATTGCGAATAAAATTCAGCAATCGCCAGGTCCACTTAAAAAAACCAACAATAATGCGCCAAAGGGTTCGCATGCATTCTCCCTGATGAGTAATGTCTCCCGCTGCCCTGAGCGGGGAGTGAGGTTATCCTAATTACCCTGCGGCCTAATGTCAGCAGGAATCGCGGTCGGTGCTGTAACAAATTCTATGCTCGTGTTAATTTTAGGAACAAATTTCAATACAGGAGTTTAACTAATGGATGCACTTGATCTGCTCATCAACCGTCGCAGTGCTTCCCGGTTGGCTGAACCGGCCCCGGCAGGCGAACAACTGGAAAACATTCTTCGAGCGGGCATGCGTGCACCGGATCATGGCACGCTGCAACCCTGGCAATTTTTCCTGATTGAAGGGGAAGGTCGCGAGCGTTTCAGCCAGACGCTGGAAACCGCCGCCGTGGATGCGGGACTGGATGAGAAAGCGCAGGAGAAATCCCGCACCTCGCCGTTCCGCGCACCGCTGATCATCGCTGTGGTGGCGAAGTGCGAAGAGAACCATAAAGTTCCTGAATGGGAGCAACTGCTCTCCGCCGGCTGTGCGGTGATGGCAATGCAAATGGCGGCACTAGCGCAGGGCTTTAACGGCATCTGGCGTACCGGCCCGCTGACGGACAGTCCGGTAGTGCGTAAGGCATTTGACTGCCGCGCGCAGGACCAGATTGTCGGCTTCCTTTATCTCGGCACGCCACAATTGAAAGCCTCCACCACGGTCAGCGTGCCTGATACCGCACCGTTCGTGCGTCATTTCTGATACCCACCGGTAAATCTGTCTGGATTGTGAGCGAATCGCCGCAATTCAGACAGTCTCGCTTATCACTTTCGGCTTTGAGCGTTACCATAGTCAGATTGTCCTGACAGGAGATGTCCATGAACGAAAACGGTATTCGTCTGACCCAGTACAGCCACGGAGCGGGTTGTGGTTGTAAAATTTCCCCCAAGGTGCTCGATACCATCCTGCACAGTGAACAGGCGAAGTTTCTCGACCCGAACCTGCTTGTGGGTAACGAAACCCGTGATGATGCGGCAGTCTACGATTTAGGTAACGGTACCTGTGTTATCAGCACCACCGACTTCTTTATGCCTATCGTGGATAACCCGTTCGACTTTGGCCGTATTGCGGCGACAAATGCCATCAGCGATATCTTTGCGATGGGCGGCAAACCGATCATGGCGATCGCGATCCTCGGTTGGCCGATTAACACGCTGGCCCCGGAAATCGCCCGTGAAGTCATTGAAGGCGGTCGTCACGCCTGCCAACTGGCGGGCATTGCGCTGGCAGGCGGTCACTCCATTGACGCGCCGGAGCCAATTTTTGGCCTCGCGGTTACCGGCGTGGTGCCCACCGACCGGGTGAAGAAAAACAGCACGGCGCAGGCAGGTTGCAGATTGTTCCTGACCAAACCGTTGGGTATTGGCGTGCTGACCACGGCGGAGAAAAAGTCGCTGCTGAAACCTGAACATCAGGGTCTGGCGACGGAAGTGATGTGCCAGATGAACCTTGCGGGCGCTGCCTTTGCCGGTATCAACGGCGTGAAGGCGATGACCGATGTCACCGGTTTTGGTTTGCTGGGTCACCTGAGCGAGATGTGCCAGGGGGCAGGCGTTCAGGCGCAGGTCTGGTATCAGGATGTGCCGAAACTGCCGGGCGTGGAGGAGTACATCGCCCTCGGTGCGGTGCCGGGCGGTACGCAACGTAACTTTGCCAGCTATGGTCACCTGATGGGTGAGATGCCGGAAGCGGTGCGCGACTTGCTGTGTGACCCACAAACTTCCGGTGGCCTGCTGCTGGCGGTCGCCCCGGAAGCGGAAAGTGAAGTCTATGCCACTGCTGCGGAATTCGGCATTACGCTTGCCGCCGTGGGTGAACTGGTGAGTGCCCGTGCAGGTCGTCCGATGATTGAGATCCGTTAAGTCGATGCGGTTGTTTATTGCAGAAAAACCGAGTCTTGGCCGCGCCATTGCTGATGTGCTACCCAAGCCACATCGCAAAGGCGATGGCTACATTGAGTGCGGAAACGGGCAGGTAGTGACCTGGTGTATTGGTCACTTACTTGAACAGGCGCAGCCGGATGTCTACGACAGCCGCTACGCCCGCTGGAATCTTGCCGACTTGCCTATCGTGCCGGAAAAATGGCGACTGCAGCCACGTCCTTCCGTGACCAAACAGATTAATGTCATCAAACGTTTGCTGGCCGATGCCACGGAAGTGGTACACGCAGGTGACCCGGACAGGGAAGGACAACTGCTGGTGGACGAGGTGATTGATTATCTCGAACTGCCCGCTGACAAGCGTCAACAGGTGCAGCGCTGTCTGATCAACGATCTTAACCCGCAGGCCGTAGAGCGGGCGATCTCCCGTTTACGTTCCAACAGCGAGTTTGTGCCGCTGTGCGTTTCAGCGCTGGCTCGCGCCCGCGCCGACTGGTTATACGGAATAAACATGACCCGCGCCTACACGCTGTTGGGCCGTAATGCCGGTTACCAGGGCGTGTTGTCCGTTGGGCGCGTGCAAACGCCACTGCTCGGGCTGGTGGTCCGTCGTGACGAAGAGATTGAAAACTTCGTGGCGAAAGATTTCTTTGAAGTGAAAGCCCATATTGTCACCCCCGCCGGAGAGCGTTTTACTGCCCTCTGGCAGCCAAGTGAAGCCTGCGAGCCGTATCAGGACGAAGAAGGACGACTGTTACACCGTCAGTTAGCCGATCACGTGGTGACGCGAATTGCCGGGCAGCCCGCAAACGTCACCGGTTATAACGATAAACGGGAATCAGAACCGGCACCGTTGCCGTTCTCGTTGTCGGCATTACAGATTGAAGCCGCCAAACGCTATGGTCTGAGCGCGCAGAGCGTCCTGGATATCTGCCAGAAGCTGTATGAAACCCATAAGCTGATCACCTATCCCCGTTCTGACAGTCGTTATCTGCCGGAGGAACATTACGCCGGGCGTCATGCTGTCATGAACGCGATAAGCGTACATACGCAGAATCTGCTGCCTCAGCCGGTGGTCAACCCGGATTTGCGCAACCGCTGCTGGGACGATAAAAAGGTCGATGCCCACCATGCCATTATTCCGACGGCACGCACCTCGAAGGTCAATCTGACTCACAGCGAAGCCGACGTTTACAACCTTATTGCCCGTCAGTATCTGCTGCAATTCTGTCCTGATGCGGTCTTCCGCAAATGTCAGATTGATTTAGATATCGCCAATGGTAAGTTCATCGCGAAGGCCCGTTTCCTTGCTGAAGCAGGCTGGCGTACCTTGCTCGGTGGCAAAGAGCGTGATGAAGAGAACGACGGGACACCGCTGCCGGTGGTTGCCAAAGGCGATGAACTGTTGTGTGAGAAGGGCGAAGTGGTCGAGCGTCAAACCCAGCCACCGCGCCACTTCACTGATGCCACTCTGCTCTCCGCCATGACCGGTATCGCTCGCTTTGTACAGGATAAAGAGCTGAAGAAAATCCTGCGCGCAACGGACGGACTGGGAACGGAAGCGACCCGTGCTGGCATCATCGAGCTGCTGTTTAAGCGCGGTTTTCTCACTAAGAAAGGGCGTTATATTCTGTCTACCGATGCGGGACGTGCGCTGATCCACTCTCTCCCCGAGATGGCAGGCAGACCCGACATGACTGCGCACTGGGAATCGGTGCTGACACAAATCAGTGAAAAGCAGTGTCGGTATCAGGACTTTATGCAGCCGCTGGTTGGCACATTGCACGAGTTGATTCATCAGGCGCGTAATACACCGGTGCAGCGTTTCAGGGGCATTACTGCTCCGGCGGACAGTAAGAAAAAAGCCGCCAGCAAACGCAGCGGACGAAAACCGCGTGGTGAGGATGCTTCGGCGCCACCGGCCGCAACCTGATCGGTTTGTTGCGTTCGTTTCCGTGAAATTGCCCAAAGATGGCGTAAAATTGCCCAATATGCAGGAAGACGTGATCTTGTCGTCTTCCTGTCATAGAGAAACAGGATTATGATGCGCGCGAACACAGACCATTTAGTAGCAGGACTGGAAAATGAGCGAGCAAAAATCAGTAGAAAATACCGTAGTGCAGATCCCCACCGCGTTGCGCAACACGCGTTCTGAAAGCCACGACAAATTGTTTAACGAGCTCACCGCAGATGAGCAAATTGCCATCATTCTTAAACGCCATCGGGAAATCGTATCGTCACTCGTTGCACGAGCCTGAGCAATAAAAAGGCCCGGTGCTAAAATAGACACCAGGCCTGATACCGAATAGCCGGGAAGCGTTAAGCCACCCGGCTTTATTTTTTAGATAAGTCCCTGACCAATCATTGCATCGGCGACTTTCACGAAGCCTGCAATGTTTGCACCCTGAACATAGTTCGTCTGCTTCGCTTCACCGCCGTACTGAACGCAAGACTGGTGAATGTCCAGCATGATGTGGTGCAGGCGCGCATCCACTTTCTCAGCCTTCCAGCCCAAACGAGCGGCGTTTTGCGCCATTTCCAGACCCGATGTCGCGACACCACCGGCGTTGGCGGCTTTACCCGGCGCGAACAGCACACCCGCTTCCAGGAACAGATCCGTTGCCGCAATAGTGGTTGGCATATTTGCCCCTTCCGCAACGGCCTTCACGCCGTTAGCGATGAGCTGACGAGCGGCATCCACATCCAGTTCGTTCTGAGTCGCGCACGGCAGGGCAACGTCAACCGGAACAGACCATGGCTGCTGGCCTTCGAGATACTGCAGACCAAACTCACGGGCATAATCTGCCACGCGACCGTGCTGCTGCTCTTTAATCTCAATCAGACGCGCCAGTTTCTCTTTGGTGAAGCCAGCTTCGTCGACCACAGTTCCGCTGGAGTCAGAGGCGGTAATGACTCGTGCACCTAACTCCATCGCTTTTTCGATAGCATATTGCGCCACATTACCTGAACCAGAGACAGAAATGCGTAACCCTTCGAAGCTCAAACCATGGCGTTTTAACATCGCTTCTGCGAAGTAAACCAGACCGTAACCGGTGGCTTCCGGTCGAATCAGGCTGCCGCCGAAAGAGAGACCTTTGCCGGTGAAGACGCAGGCATTGTTATTAGACAGCTTTTTCATCATCCCGGCCATAAAGCCGACTTCACGTGCACCCACGCCCATGTCGCCCGCAGGGACATCGGTATCTGATCCCAGATGACGATACAGTTCAGTCATCAATGACTGGCAGAAACGCATCACTTCAGCGTCACTTTTCCCTTTAGGATCGAAATCGCTACCGCCTTTACCACCGCCCATTGGCAGCGTGGTCAGGGCATTTTTGAATGTCTGCTCAAAGCCGAGGAATTTCAAGATAGACAGGTTTACGGACGGGTGGAAACGCATACCGCCTTTGTAAGGACCGATGGCGGAGCTGAACTGCACGCGCCATGCACGGTTAACCTGCACCTGGTTTTTATCATCAACCCACACCACGCGGAACTGGATCACACGCTCAGGTTCAACCAGTCTTTCCAGAAGAGATAGCTGGCGATAACGTGGGTTTTGTTCGAGGAAAGGCCACAGGGTGGTCATGACTTCACGGACGGCTTGAGCGAATTCGGTCTGGTGCGGATCGCGCTTTTGAACGTGGGAAAGGAACGATTCAAGAGTGCATGTCTGTTCCATAGATATAAGAGCCTCTTATGCTAGATGTTGGATGTTATGTTTTTATGTCAGCTAAAAATTCAGCGGTTTTCGACTATAACATCCGCAATGTGACGTAAAGCAAGCAAAAATCGGTCAGTGGCGCGAAATTAATAATCAGCCTTCTGTCATAACAAAAAACGATGACGCAAGAAACTGCTGCTCATTAATAGAGATCCGTTATAGTAATTAAAGGATTAATTCAGGAAGAAAATGTCATGAAGCGTACGCTCAGGGTGATGATCGGTTTACTGATGGTGGTATCAGCAGGCGTCCAGGCCAATCGGCAGATTTCGCCGGATGTGCAAGTGAATGTGCCGCCGGAGGTGTTCAGTTCGGGTGGGCAGCAAAATCCCCCTCCGTGCAACCAGTGCTGCATTTATGAGGGACGAAATTACTCAGAGGGTGCGGTCGTCAAAATGGAAGGCGTGTTGCTGCAATGCGGGCGAGATGAACGGGCCATTTCGACTAATCCGCTTGCCTGGCGGCGCATAAAACCTTAAACGCCTCAAGCAGGGGAATGTCTGCCGGGGCGAGGGGCCAGTTCAGCGCGTCGTCAGGCGCGCACCAGACCAGCGCGGTGTGATGATGGCGAGTGAGCGTGCCGGTAAACACCGGCACATGCCAGGCATGCAGGTTGATGATGCGCCCGGAGACTTCCCGCTGGTGGCTGGCAACGTAATCCCCGGGTGTCGCCTCGATGCCCAGCTCTTCGCGTAGCTCACGAATCAATGCCTCAGGTTGCGTCTCGCCGGGCTCCACTTTCCCGCCAGCAAACTCCCATAAACCCGCCTGGTCGCCCTGTTCGGGACGCTGCGCCAGCAGAATTTTCCCGTTGCGTTCAATAATGGCCGCAACAACGTCGATAATTTTTAGCATGTTTCTCCGTGCGTGTTCTTCTGGCTCCATTCGTACCAGCCGCCATCATAGACGGCAATCCGCTGCCAGCCCATCGCCCTGGCGCACATAAAGGCCAACGAGGCACGCCAGCCGGTACCGCAATAAAACGCGATGTCTTGTTCTGATCTTATGTGTTGTGCCTGCCACATCGCCGTTATCGCTTCCTCACTGCGCAATGTGCCGTCGGGATTGAGGTAATCCTGCATCCCGTCTTTATCTGTTCCGGCATGACCCCAGCGAGCGCCAGGAATATCACCTTTCGCGCAAATGTAATCGTAACCACTGCTCTGCCCGGTGTGTTCCTGCCAGCTTCGAATGCTCGCCAGCGAGGCGTCCTGGCGATGTAACAGACTTTGCGCCTGCACCATGTTGATCATCAGTTGAGGGCGCGCAGGGACCGTGACGCCAAAATCGGTGTGATGGCGGGGGGGAGGTAGCTGGGTTGTTGCTTGCGGGAACTCTGCGTTAAAGGCATCACCGTCCAGCATACGAACATCTTCAACCCCCGCATAAAGCAGAATATGGGCGGCTCTCGCAGTGGCCAGCAGATGACGACCATACAGGATAACAGTGGTATCAACGCGAAGACCTTGCGCCTCAAGTACAGACGAAAGCGTTGACGCCGGCACCACGTTCCAGAGAGGTGGAGATTCAAGGTGATTGATATTAAGGCAGGTCGCGCCCGGAATATGCGCTTTAACAGCGGTGTCACCAGTGACAACTTCAATGATGCGCCACCCAGCAGTGGGCTTTGCATAAACGGCTTTACCCTGTAACAGGCGACATAGCCACTGCGGATAGACCCATTGCTGAAAGCCTGGCAGAAACATGAGGCGGGAGGGAATAGTCAGGGCATCACTGAGCGTGTAGTCGGCCTTAAGTCCTACTTGCATGAGACGCTGGCGAACCCGTTCACTCTCGTCACCGTAAAGCGCAATAACGGTATCAGGCGTGAGTGCGTGAGCGGATATCCAGGCTTGTAATGCCCCGTTATCCATCAGGCTCAACCAATCACCAGCCAGATGGAGTGCACCTGTTTCGTGGCCGATTGTTCCATCCATTTCAGCAGGCCAGCCGTTAAAAGAGGCGCTATCACGGGTGTCGATGATGACAGCATGCTGCTGCTGGGCCTGAAGGAAAGTGAGCGGATGAGCCATGGCGGAGATCTCAGTAAGAAGCGGCAGTCTGAGGGCTGCCGCAGAGTGAGATGGGCGGGATTAGTCGATTTTGAACTTCGCCCAGACCGGCGCGTGGTCGGACGGTTTTTCCATGCCGCGAATATCGTAATCAATGCCGGTCTCAATGCAGCGTTCCGCCAGCGGTGCGCTTGCCAGCAGCAGGTCTATACGCAGGCCACGGTTGTCATCGAAACCTTTTGAGCGGTAATCAAACCATGAGAAGCGCTCGTTGTTGTCCGGATTCGCGGCGCGCCAGGTGTCCACCAGACCCCAGTTGATGAGGCGATCCATCCACTCACGTTCTTCCGGCAGGAAGGAGCATTTTCCGGTACGCAGCCAGCGTTTGCGGTTGTCTTCACCAATGCCAATGTCCAGATCGGTTGGGCTGATGTTGACATCACCCATGATCAGCACCGGATTTTCTTTCTTCAGCTCGGTTTCAACGTAATTTTGCAGGTCCTGGTAAAACTTCGCTTTTGCCGGGAACTTCGTCGGGTGGTCGCGGCTTTCGCCCTGCGGGAAGTAGCCATTGATTACGGTGATATTTCCCAATGGAGAAGGAATCTCCGCCATGATGATACGACGCTGCGCTTCTTCACCGTCATCCGGAAAACCACGGCGAACGGAAATTGGCGTGGCTTTGGTCAACAGCGCCACACCGTAATGGCCTTTCTGCCCGTGATAGAAGACGTTGTAACCGAGTTTAGCGACATCTTCGAGCGGGAACATATCGTCATGGACTTTCGTCTCCTGCAGACCAATGACGTCAGGCTGATGCTGCTCGACGATCGCTTCCAGTTGATGAGGTCGGGCTCGCAGGCCGTTGATATTAAAAGAGACAAATTTCATAGTCGCCGCCAGAGTGCTGAGGGAATGTGGCAGGAATGTTAGCAGAAAAGGGGGAAAGGGACTACGGGAACAGTAGGCCCTCCATCGGGAGCATACGGCGGTTTGCAGATGTCTGGCAGAAATAGCCTGACGCCCCGCAACGGTGCATGCCGCCCCAAAATGTAGCGCCATTCAAAGATTAATTTCGCTGATGATCACACTTTCATAATTAATTTTTCTGATGCATAAACTTTCTGTTTTAACTCAGCCGCAATCACTCTCCTCGTCATCTTATTCACTTTTTATGCATTAAATGTGAATATTGATAGATTTTAAGTTATTGATATTTCGTTGTCTCCCCACGTTTATGCAATTTTACGGCTGGCTGGCACGCCCTGTGCAATATACATTTACAGCGTGATTACTCATATTTCTTAACAAATATACAACCAATCATTTACCGGAAGAGGTCGCTATGTCTCACTCAATTACGCGTGAAAATTTTGATGAATGGATGATGCCCGTTTACGCGCCAGCACCTTTTATTCCGGTTCGTGGCGAAGGGTCACGTTTATGGGATCAGCAAGGGAAAGAGTACATCGACTTTGCCGGGGGAATAGCCGTGAACGCGCTGGGGCATGCGCACCCGACGTTGTGTAACGTGCTGGGCGAACAGGCATCGCGCTTCTGGCATACCGGTAACGGTTATACTAACGAACCGGTACTGCGTCTGGCGAAGCGCTTAATTGACGCGACCTTTGCTGACCGCGTGTTCTTCTGCAACTCAGGTGCAGAAGCCAACGAAGCCGCTCTCAAGCTGGCACGTAAATATGCCCACGATCATTTTGGTCCGCAAAAAAGCGGCATTGTCGCTTTCAAAAATGCGTTTCACGGTCGCACGCTCTTTACTGTCAGTGCGGGTGGGCAACCGGCGTATTCAAAAGATTTTGCACCGCTGCCACCGGATATTCAGCATGCCGAGTACAACGATCTCGACTCTGCCAGCCGCACTGGTGAATGACAATACCTGCGCAGTGATTGTTGAACCCATGCAGGGTGAAGGGGGCGTAGTGCCCGCGAATCTGGCTTTCCTGCAAGGTCTGCGTGAACTGTGCGATAAACACAATGCACTGCTGATTTTTGATGAAGTGCAGACCGGGGTCGGGCGGACGGGGGAGCTTTACGCCTATATGCACTATGGTGTGACGCCGGACGTTCTGAGCACGGCAAAAGCGCTCGGTGGTGGCTTCCCGGTTGCTGCCCTGCTCGCGACGGAAAAATGCGCCAGTGTGATGACCGTCGGCACCCACGGTACGACTTACGGCGGCAATCCGCTGGCATCAGCAGTGGCGGGGGCCGTGCTGGATATCGTCAATACCCGTGAAACGCTCGATGGCGTGAAGCAGCGCCATCAATGGTTTACTGAGCAACTGCAGGCAATCAACGCTAAGTTGAATCTCTTCCGTGAAATCCGGGGGCTGGGGCTGTTGATCGGGTGCGAACTTCATTCTGATTACGCTGGAAAAGCGAAACAGATTTCACAACTCGCCGCAGCAGAAGGGGTAATGGTGCTGATTGCCGGGGGCAACGTGGTGCGATTCGCTCCCGCGCTCAACATCACTCAGGATGAAGTTTCTCGCGGACTGGCGCGCTTTGCTACCGCTTGCGGTACCTTCCTTGCGGGGTGTTCATCATGATGGTGATTCGTCCTGTCGAACGCACGGATCTGCCTGCATTAATGACGCTTGCCGGGAAAACGGGCGGCGGTCTGACGTCGCTCCCGGTTGATGAAAAAACGCTTTCTGAACGCATTGAGCGTGCAATACAGACCTGGAGTGGTGACTTACCGAAAAGCGAGCAGGGCTATGTTTTCGTGCTGGAGTCTGCTGATACCGGTGAAGTAGCCGGGATCTGCGCCATCGAAGTGGCTGTCGGTCTCAACGATCCCTGGTACAACTACCGGGTCGGTACACTCGTTCACGCGTCAAAAGAGCTTAATGTCTACAATGCGCTACCCACGCTTTTTCTCAGCAACGACCACACGGGCAGTAGTGAGCTGTGTACGCTGTTTCTCGATCCGGCGTGGCGCAAAGAGGGGAATGGTTACCTACTCTCCAAATCCCGTTTTCTATTTATGGCGGCTTTTCGCGATCGCTTTAATGAAAAAGTGGTGGCGGAGATGCGCGGCGTGATCGATGAAACCGGCTATTCCCCTTTCTGGGAAAGTCTGGGAAAACGCTTTTTCTCAATGGAATTTAGCCGCGCAGATTACTTATGCGGCACCGGGCAAAAGGCGTTTATTGCCGAGCTTATGCCCAAACACCCTATTTATACCGATTTTCTCTCAGCAGAAGCGCAAGCGGTGATTGGCGCGGTACATCCGCAAACAGCGCCCGCCCGCACGGTGCTGGAAAAAGAGGGCTTTCGCTACTGTAACTATGTCGACATTTTCGATGGCGGGCCGACGCTGGAGTGTGACATTGACCGCGTGCGGGCGATTCGCAAAAGCCGGCTGGTGGAGGTGGCTGAAGGCCAGATTGCTCCCGGAGAGTGGCCAGCCTGTATCGTTGCCAACGAGCAATATCACCAGTTCAGAGCCATGCTTATTAACGTGGACCCGAATACAGAAAGGCTGCTGCTGAGCGCCGCACAACTTGATGCACTGAAATGCAAAGCCGGTGACCGTGTACGTCTGGTTCGCCTGTGTGCAGAGGAGAAAAAATCATGAACCAATGGATTAATGGCGAGTGGGTAGCCGGGCTGGGCGGACGGCGAATTAAAACCAATCCGGTCAGCAATGAAGCATTGTGGCACGGTAATGATGCTGACAGCGCACAGGTGGATTTGGCCTACAACGCGGCACGCGCGGCTTTTCCTGCTTGGGCAAAATGCGCTTTTACGCAGCGCCAGAGCATTGTTGAAAAGTTTGCCGGATTGCTGGAGGCCAATAAGGCCAAACTGACGGAAGTGATTGCCCGGGAAACGGGTAAGCCGCGCTGGGAAGCGGCGACGGAAGTGACGGCGATGATCAACAAAGCGACCATCTCGGTGAAAGCGTACCACGCGCGTACCGGTGTTCAGCACACTGACATGCCCGATGGCGCGGCGACATTACGCCACCGTCCACATGGCGTGCTGGCGGTGTTTGGCCCTTACAATTTCCCGGGCCATTTACCCAACGGACATATTATTCCGGCGTTGCTGGCAGGTAACACTCTGATCTTCAAACCGAGCGAACTGACCCCCTGGGCGGGTGAGACCGTGGTGCAATTATGGGAACAGGCCGGTTTGCCACCAGGCGTACTGAATCTGGTGCAAGGAGGACGCGAAACCGGGCAGGCGCTGAGTGCCTTACCGGGTATAGATGGCCTGCTGTTTACCGGCAGTGCGGGCACCGGGTACCAACTTCATCGTCAACTTGCCGGGCAACCGGAGAAGATACTGGCGCTGGAGATGGGGGGCAACAACCCACTCATTGTTGACGACCCGGCAGACATTGATGCGGCCGTCCATCTGGCGATTCAGTCCGCCTTTATTACTGCCGGGCAGCGTTGCACCTGCGCACGTCGTCTGCTGGTAAAGCGTGGCGAAGCGGGTGATGCTTTTCTTGCGCGGCTGGTCGAGGTGTCAGCAAAACTGGTGCCGGGAAGCTGGAATGCGGAGCCGCAGCCCTTCTTTGGCGGGCTTATCTCCGCGCAGGCCGCGTTGCATGTCCATCAGGCATGGCAGGCCCACGTTGAGCGTGGCGGGAAAACGTTGCTCGAACCACGGCTGATGCAGGCGGGCACTTCGCTGCTCAGCCCCGGCATTGTCGACATGACCGGGGTGGAGAATGTGCCCGATGAAGAGGTGTTTGGTCCGTTACTGTGTGTCTGGCGGTATGACGAATTTGATGATGCCATCGGCCTTGCCAACCACACCCGATATGGACTGGCCTGCGGCTTAATCTCGCCCGACCGCGAGCGCTTTGACCAACTGTTGCTGGAAGCGCGTGCGGGGATTGTTAACTGGAACAAGCCACTTACCGGGGCGGCCAGTACCGCACCCTTTGGCGGCGTGGGAGCGTCCGGCAACCACCGGGCGAGCGCCTGGTATGCGGCAGATTACTGCGCATGGCCGATGGCCAGCCTCGAATCGCCAGACCTGGCGTTACCGGCGTCGCTCAGTCCTGGGCTCGACTTCAGTCGGGAGAACAGCCAATGAAAGCGCGCGAAGTGAATTTTGATGGCCTGGTGGGATTGACGCATCACTATGCTGGATTGTCGTTTGGCAATGAAGCCTCGACAAAGCATCGCGATCGGGTCTCGAACCCGAGGCTGGCGGCAAAACAGGGACTGCTGAAAATGAAGGCGCTGTCTGATGCCGGTTTTCCGCAGGCGGTTATCCCACCGCAGGAACGCCCGCATGTTGGCGTGTTGCGTCAGTTAGGCTACAGCGGCAGTGATGAGCAGGTGGTTGAGAAAGTGGCTACACAGTCGCCACAACTGCTGTCGGCGGTCAGTTCCGCCTCGTCAATGTGGGTCGCCAATGCGGCAACCGTATGCCCTTCAGCGGATGCGCTGGATGGTAAAGTGCACTTCACGGTTGCAAACCTGAACAACAAGTTCCATCGCTCTATTGAAGCCCCCACGACGGAGGCTGTGCTGCGGGCGATTTTTCGTGATGACCAGGCGTTTGCCGTCCATGGTGCCTTACCCCAGGTGGCGATGATGGGGGACGAAGGTGCCGCTAACCACAACCGATTCGGTGGTGAGTATGGCGAGCCGGGTGTACAGATGTTTGTTTATGGGCGGGAAGAGGGCGGCAATACGGCTCCTGGGCGTTACCCTGCACGACAAACGCTGGAGGCCAGCCAGGCAGTGGCAAGGCTTAACCAGGTTAGTCCACGTCAGGTTGTCTTTGCGCAGCAAAATCCGGCGGTGATTGACCTCGGTGTGTTCCATAATGATGTTATCGCCGTCTCTAACCGGCAGGTGCTTTTCTGCCATGAGCTGGCATTTATGCAGCAGCAAAGTGTGCTGGCAAACTTAAGCGCGCGCGTACCCGGATTTATGGCGCTGGAAGTGCCGGATTCTGAGGTCTCGGTTGCCGATGCGGTAGAAACGTATCTCTTTAACAGCCAGTTACTTAGCCGTAATGATGGCAGCATGGTGCTGGTATTGCCCCAGGAATCCCATGACCATCCTGGCGTGTGGCGTTATCTGAACAAACTGCTGGCACAAGATAATCCCATCAGTGAACTAAAAGTGTTCGATTTACGTGAGAGTATGTCGAATGGTGGAGGGCCTGCCTGTTTGCGCCTGCGCGTTGTACTTAACGATGCGGAACAGCGGGCAGTAAACCCGGCCGTCATGATGAATGATGCGTTGTTCCATGCGCTGGAGAACTGGATTGACCGTTACTACCGTGACAAGCTGCGACAGGCCGATCTGGCTGATCCGCTGCTTTTAAGAGAAAACCGGGAAGCGTTAGATACACTGACACAGCTCTTGCGCCTGGGTTCCGTTTATCCCTTCCAGCAGTAACAGGAGGTCATATGGACAATTTTCTCGCGATAACATTGTCGGGTGAAATGCCACGCAAAACGACAGGTGAAGCGGCAGGGATCCACTGGCTTTGGCATGAACAGGGGATTCTGGAGCTTATCCCTCCTGAGCCGTCGACGCGGGCGCTCATCATTTCATGCGGCATCCATGGTAACGAAACGGCACCTGTTGAGATGGTGGATGAACTGCTGGCAAACCTGTTTAACGGAACGCTCACTCTTCGTTGGCGACTGCTGGTGATTATGGGAAACCCGCAGGCGCTGGGGCAGAACAAACGTTTTCTGCATAACGATATTAACCGTATGTTTGGTGGCCGCTGGCAGCAGTTTCCCGCCAGTGATGAGACCATTCGAGCGGCCCAGCTCGAGCGTGCGGTTACCCACTTTTATAGTGAAGAGGATGAAGAGCGCTGGCATCTGGATATGCACACGGCGATTCGCGGATCGCTTCATGTGCGATTTGGCGTTCTGCCTGCTCGTGATGAACCCTGGGATGAAATGTTCCTGAAATGGTTAGGCGATGCCGGACTGGATGCACTGGTCTTTCACCAGGCGCCTGCTGGGACCTTCACCCATTACAGCAGTGAACATTTTGATGCTCATGCCTGCACCCTTGAGTTGGGGAAAGCCTTACCTTTTGGCAAGAATGACCTGGGGCAGTTCTCCCGTACCGTTTGGGCTTTGGCCGCTCTGTTGGCGGGAGACGCGGTGCCTGAGGCCGACAAACCACCGTTGCGTTACCGTGTGGTACAGCAACTGACGCGGCACAGCGAAGATTTTGTGTTGTACATGCCTCCTCAAACTCTCAATTTCACGCCCTTCACTCAGGGAACGCTGCTGGCTGAGGACCGTGGGGAGCGCTATGTTGTTCAGCGAGAACAGGAATATATTCTTTTCCCCAATCCTGATGTTGCCATCGGATTAAGAGCAGGATTGCTGCTGGAACGTATTAATTAATCCTAAGCCCCATGAATATGGGGCTTAGTTATTTATCATGACTAATTACGGATTAATCCTGGGTAAGTGGTTTATTAATGCGCGCAGTTGTTTTACAATCTTCATGATTTCCATGTAAATCAGTGTATTGAATATTTATTTATCCACTCTCCACTGTTTATCCTTATTTCCTCCACAATTGCTGTAAAAACGTTTTTTACACTTTCATTGTTTTACCGACGCTCTGATTAATTGACGATAAAGACGCTAAAGTGAATATCGTCAACACGGCAATTGCCGCAAGAAAACATGAAAGTAAGGAATTAAATTATGCGTAAACTGACTGCCCTGTTTGTTGCCTCTACCCTGGCGCTTGGCGCTGCTAACCTGGCACATGCTGCCGATACCACCACGACTGCACCAGCCGACGGCAAACCGGCGATGCACCACAAAGGTCCGAAAGGCCCGCATCACGACATGATGTTCAAAGGTCTGAACCTGACGGATGCGCAGAAACAGCAGATTCGCGATATCAAGAAAGGCGAATTTGCAGCAAATGCAGGAAGAACGGCGCAGCATGCATGAAGTGATCGCCAGCGATACCTTCGATAAAGCCAAAGCGGAAGCGCAGATCGCCAAAATGGACGAGCAGCGCAAAGCTCATATGCTGGCGCATCTGGAAACCCAGAACAAGATTTACAACATCTTAACGCCGGAACAGAAAAAGCAATTCAATGCGAATTTTGAGAAGCGTCTGACAGAACGTCCGGCGCCAGAAGGTAAAATGCCAGAACCTGCTGAGTAATTCAGCAACCCCTATCAAGACCGCCGGACTTGTCCATAGCACGTGTTAACGTTGTGGACAGGTCCGGCGGTTTTTTCTTTCTTCCCTCTTGCCAGCCGCTCGCAGCACGGTATTCTCGTCTAGCCAGTCTTCAGCGAAATTTTCCATAAATCTTAACGTTAATATTTTTTTACATGTCACTTCACGGCATGACTAAGTGCATCCCTTTTCTCTGCCGATAATGCGTTTATGGCAGGGTGGGTAATAATAAACAACACGCTGCCTCCAGAAGCAGCGGCGCGGACACAGAGCTGCGCCTTTCAGGAGTGATGATGGAATTCTTTGATATCCGCAAAATGCCGGTCAACCTCTGGCGCAATGGCGCAGGTGAAACCCGTGAAATTTGTTGTTTCCCCGAGGCGACCCGTGACTTTAGCTGGCGTGCGAGTATTGCCTCCCTGGCCAGTAACGGGGATTTTCCGCAATTTCCCGGGTGTGGATCGCGTTATGACGCTGATTGAAGGTGGGAGAGATGACCCTCGATGCGGGGACGGCATTTTGCCACACGCTTAAGCGCTTCCAGCCATTCACATTTGCTGGCGAACAGCATGTGAAAGCTCATCTGCATGATGGTCAGATGTCGATGGATTTTAACATCATGACTCGCAGGGATCACTGCCAGGCAAAAGTGCGTATTGCTGATCAGAACGTTTACGACCTTTGGATCACGTGGAGGCGTGGTATTTGTTCTCAGCGGAGCATGGCAACTGGGCGATAAACTGCTGACTGCCGATCAGGGGGCATGCTGGGATGAAGGTCGCCACACGTTGCGCTTGCTGAAATCAGAAGGCCAGTTACTGTTCAGCGAAATAAAATGGCTACCGGGCCATTAATTCAATTCGATGATGTCATACAGCCCTGACATCATCGGCCTACATAATATTTTGTAGCCATCGTGATCGAATCCGGCAGGTGTCCGGAGCAATTCTGCTGCCTCTTCCAGCGAATCAACCGCACCTAGCCACAACCAGTTATGGATGATGTGGTATTGCGTTTTTTCGCTGCCTGTTTCACGTAGACCCACCGGGCCACGCCACGGCCAACACACTAATTGCATTCGTGCCATTGCCAGGTGAAAACGCACCTGATGCGTTTCTTCTGTCTCCTTACCACAGCATGCACCCGCGCAGCGATGCAGCGCGGCACGAAAACATCCACGCCCCTTTGTTAGCGACTCCAGCCCCAACAGGCCGTAACAGAGTTTTTCTTCATCGGCGATGGATTGCAGCGCCTGTAGTGCTGCCCGGCGGTTGGCAAACAATCCATACAGTCCGGGTTGAGTTGAGAAATCCACCTCTCGGGCGTAAACCACCTGCGGTTTGCCGCCCTGCAGCAGCAATGAGCAGAGCTGGCGATTGCGCCGAAGTCGTTTATTGAACAACGGCTGCTGTTCTTTAATCAGCCGGGCTTCGAGCAGTAATGCCCCCAGTTCACCGGCGGTGCAAACCCAGGTAATACGCCGCGCCTGACGCAGCATAGCGGCTTCATCCGGCGTACGCAGGTGCGACAACACCCGGCTGCGAATATTGACGCTTTTGCCGATGTACAACGGCATGGCTTCGCTTTCGCCATGGAAAAAGTAGACGCCAGGAAGCTTAGGTAATGCCTCAAGCCATGGGCGAAGATGTTCGGGGTATTCGTAGATGGCCGCCGCTTCAAACTCAAGACGCGGGGCAGATTGACGCCTGCTCACTATGACTCCTGATACTGGTTACCTGTACAGTGTAGCAGAGTGTGGCTGCCTAAAAAAGAGACGACATGCAACATGCCGCTGACCTCATATCAGACGCGCAGCAAAGCAGAAAACGTTTCGTGACCGGACTCAAATACGAATCATACAATTTATCAATGAGTTCTGTAATCAGAGGGGGTAAACCAGCGACACTTGCGCCAAAATCATCCATCATTGAGCGTAATTTGCAGGGGGGGCATCCGATTTAACTGCATAGCTGCCCTGCTGGCACTGGTTGCCGTAGCCATGCTGTTTGTTGCGCCGGTTATTCCGCAAACACATCAGTGAACGAGCCGGGACGAACATTCTGGGGAAACTGAATGCCACATTCTAAGTGATGCCCGGTTCAGGTGAGCCGGGTTACACTATCGCGATACGAATACAAGGAGGCCTGCATGCTTAAAATATTGCGCACCCCGGAAGGGAAAAAATTTCTCACTGCGGTGGTTATCGTTTTCATCATTGCCGTTTCGGTGATAACCAGCGTCACTTTCCAGGGCGTTGAGGAACAGTATAATCTGCCTATGGAGCAATGGAGTGTTTCCCTGTTTATTATTCAGGGGGCCTGGGCGGCGATTTACAGTCTTATGTTTACGATTATTGGTTCGCTACCCTTTGGATTTTACTTCCTGGGGCCGAAAGACGATCGCGGCTAACCGTGACGCTCCGAAGCCAATAATAAGTCAATAAAAAAGGCGGCTCAGGCCGCCTTTACTGTTTACTGTTTTTTCCAGAAATCATCGAAAACAGTGATCGGCGGGCGACGTTTATGCTCCGTCTTCAGATACCAGCCTTCAATGATGTGCGACGTACCGGCATCCAGTGATTTACCTTCCAGATAATCATCAATGTTTTCATAGGTCACGCCGAGCGCGGCCTCATCGGGCAGGGAAGGGCGGTCATCTTCAAGATCTGCTGTCGGCGCTTTCTTGTACAGATGTTCCGGGCAACCTAAAAAGGCCAGGCACTGTTTCCCCTGGCGTTTGTTCAGGCGGAAGATAGGGTTAATGTCCGTGCCGCCATCACCATACTTGGTGAAGAAACCGGTAACGGCTTCTGCCGCGTGGTCGGTACCCACGACAACGCCCTTGGTCATCCCGGCGATACTATACTGCGCTTTCATACGCTCACGCGCTTTCTCGTTGCCGCGAATAAAATCACTCAGCTCAATACCGGCATCACGCAGCGCCTGCTCGCTGGCTAATACAGCACCTTTGATGTTAACGGTCAGCACGCGATCCGGCTGGATGAAGGAAATTGCATCCTGGCAATCCTGTTCATCGGCTTGTTTTCCATAAGGCAGACGTACGGCGATAAACTGGTACGTGCTGTCGCCAGTCTCTTCACGTAACTCAGCGATAGCCGTCTGGCAAAGCTTACCGGTCAGGGTTGAGTCCTGGCCGCCACTGATCCCCAGAACCAGGGATTTTAAAAAGGGATAAGTTTGAAGATAGTTTTTCAGGAAATCGACGCTACGGCGTACTTCTTCATCTGCATGAATGGTTGGTTTGACGCCCAGCGCCTGAATAATCTCTTGTTGCAGAGTCATTTAACCCCTCCGTAAGTGAACCTGCTTTGCAGGATACAATATGGTTGATGAGGTCAAATTAACCCTTAAGCAGTAAAACGACAAGGCGCACGGTTTCGAGTGCCGTAATTTACAGCGTTTTAGCCACTTATCGCTGTTTTGTTAGAATTTTCCGAAAGTTATGCCTGTCGCGCCCTATAGTTGAAAAATGTAATTTTATATTCCAGGCTTAGATAACGCGCTGATACACAAGCGGATAACAAGAGGAAGGAATATGAAAAAGAATATTGCAGGAATGTTAGGTGCAGCCGCGGTTCTGACGATGTTGGCAGGCTGTACTGCTTATGATCGTACAAAAGATCAATTCACCACGCCGGTGGTGAAAGATATCAAAAAAGGCATGACGCGCCAGCAGGTTAACCAGTTGGCGGGCCGTCCGTCTTCTGAAGTGTCAATGATTCACGCTCGCGGTACCTGCCAGACCTACATTTTGGGTCAACGTGAAGGTAAAACTGAGACCTACTTCGTGGCACTGGATGAAACCGGCCACGTGATGAACTCCGGTTATCAAACCTGTGCGGAGTACGACACCGATCCGCAGGCTGCGAAGAAGTAACTTTTTAATTAAATTGCCTGAGCTAACGAAACCGCCTTCGGGCGGTTTTTTTGTGGGCGATACTTTTTTATCGTCGCGAATTATTTGGTTGGAATGTGAAGAATGTCATGATGCCAGGTCAAGGAGAGACAATTGAGGTTTGTGTCGAATTATCCCGTCACTTAGCGACAACGTATACTGACATTCACTGAGTGATATCAACCATCAGATATCAATTTCAACAATCGGTAGCCGTTCTAAACCGTTGGCGAAGGTCTTACAAGAGAGGTTTCTCATGGATAAAAAGCACATCTACTTGTTCTGCTCTGCGGGCATGTCGACATCGCTGCTGGTGACGAAAATGCGCGCCCAGGCCGAAAAATATAACGTCCCGGTGATCATTGATGCGTTCCCGGAAACGCTGGCGGCGGAAAAAGGGCCGCAGGCGGATGTCGTGTTAATCGGGCCACAAATCGCGTATATGCTGCCCGAAATTCAACGTATTCTTCCTGGTAAACCTGTGGAAGTGATTGATTCGGTGCTTTACGGCAAGATCGATGGTCTTGCGGTGCTTAAAAGTGCTGTTGCTGCCATTAAAAAAGCGGCCATTTAGTAGTTATCTTTCCCGTCGAAGAGTTATTTCACACACGACTGCCGCAATGATTATTGCGGCCCTTTGGGGCATCTCGTATGAATAGTGTTATTCGTTCTCTTGAAAAGGTTCTTCTGCCTTTTGCGGTAAAAATAGGAAAGCAGCCACACGTCAATGCCATAAAAAATGGTTTTATTAAATTAATGCCATTAACCCTCGCCGGGGCCATGTTCGTATTAATTAATAATGTGTTCCTGAGTTTTGGCGAGGGTTCATTTTTTTACTCCCTGGGTATTCGCTTAGATGCTTCTACCATTGAAAGTCTGAACGGCCTTAAAGCCATCGGCGGTAATGTTTATAACGGTACGTTAGGCATTATGTCGCTGGTGGCGCCTTTTTTTATTGGGATGGCATTAGCAGAAGAGCGAAAAGTCGATTCTCTGGCTGCAGGGTTATTATCTATCGCTGCATTTATGACGCTCACCCCCTTTAGTGTTGGGCAAGCATATGGTGTTGACGCTACCTGGTTGGGTGGCTCAAATATTATTTCCGGGATGATTGTGGGGTTGGTTGTCGCGGAAATGTTTGCCTTTGTGGTGCGACGTAATTGGGTCATTAAATTACCTGACAGCGTCCCGGCCTCTGTTTCACGTTCATTTTCGGCATTAATTCCCGGCTTCCTGATTCTGTCGGTGATGGGGATTATTGCCTGGGGACTGGCGGGGGCGGGTACCACCTTCCACCAGATCATCATGGATTCGATTTCCAAACCGCTGGCCGCGATGGGCAGCGTGGTAGGTTGGGCCTATGTCATCTTTACCTCGTTGTTATGGTTCTTTGGTGTCCACGGCTCGCTGGCGCTGGCGGCACTCGACAGCGGCATCATGACCCCCTGGGCGCTGGAAAACGTCGCGCTCTATACAGAATACGGCTCGGTCGATGCCGCACTGGCTGCAGGGAAAACCTTCCATGTCTGGGCTAAACCGATGCTGGACTCGTATATTTTCCTCGGGGGTACGGGGGCAACGTTGGGGCTGATTATCGCCATCTTTATCGCTTCTCGCCGTGCCGATCATCGTCAGGTGGCCAAACTGGCGCTGCCGTCGGGGATCTTCCAGATTAACGAGCCGATTCTCTTTGGTCTGCCGATCATCATGAATCCGGTGATGTTTATTCCCTTTATCCTGGTGCAGCCGGTACTGGCAGCCATCACCCTGGCAGCCTACTACACGGGCATTATCCCGCCGATCACTAACATCGCGCCCTGGACAATGCCAACCGGGCTTGGGGCATTCTTCAATACCAACGGCAGTATCGCCGCACTGCTGGTCGCGTTGTTTAACCTGGGTGTCGCCACGCTGATTTATATGCCATTCGTCATCATCTCGAATAAAGCGCAAAGCGCCATTGATGCCGAAGAGAGTGAAGAAGAGATTGCCGAATCCCTGAAGTTTTAATGTCAATGCGTCGCGGTGTGCTGGCTCACCGCGACGCCTGTAAAGGAGAATACGATGTTTGATTTGGACGATGTTGTCGATACGCAAGAGAGCAGTGATGCGCTTGAAGAAGTCGTGATGGGACTGATCATTAATGCCGGTCAGGCACGTAGCCTGGCGTATTCAGCACTGAAGCAGGCTAAAGCGGGCAATTTCGACACCGCCAGAACGCTGATGGCGGAATCCCATGCCGCGCTCAACAGCGCACACCGGGTACAAACGCAACTGATTGAAAGCGACGCCGGTGAAGGTAAGATGAAAGTTAGCCTCGTGCTGGTGCATGCGCAGGATCATTTGATGACCGCGATGCTGGCACGTGAACTGATTGCTGAACTGATCGAACTGCACGAGAAAGCCTGAAGAGAGGAGAGGCCCGATATGCTGCCAGTGGTAAACAACACGGAAGTCAGACTGGTTAAGGAGCAACAGCTGTTTAACGGCAGGCCCTTCCACGTGTTTATTTACAACAAAGTGGAGAGCATTAGCGGGCTGCACCAGCATGACTATCATGAGTTTACCCTTGTGCTGACCGGGCGTTATTACCAGGTCATCAATGGCAAACGCGTCTTACTGGAGCGCGGGGATTTTGTCTTCATTCCCGTTGGGTCATCACATCAGAGTTTTTACGAGTTTGGTGCCACGCGCATTCTCAACGTGGGCATCAGTAAGCACTTCTTTGACGAGCACTATCAGTCGCTGGTTCCGTTCTGTTATGTCGCCTCACAAGTGCATACCGTTCAGCCTGCATTCCTGACGTATATCGAGTCGATTATTGCGTCACTGAATTTCCGTGACAGTGAATTTGATGAATTTATTGAGCATGTGAGTTTTTATATCATCAACCGCCTGCGCCACTTTCGTGAACAGCAAACGGAAGATGTGATTCCGCAATGGCTAAAATTCACCGTTGAAAGTATGCATGACAAAATTCGCTTCTCGGAAAATGCACTGGAAAATATGGTGGCATTATCGGGTAAGTCCCAGGAGTATTTAACTCGCGCAACGCAGCGTTATTACCAAAAAACACCAGTACAAATTATTAATGAGATTCGTATTAATTTCGCCTGTAAACAACTGGAGATAACAAACTTTTCCATAACCGATATTGCATGGGAATCAGGTTATAGCAGTGCCAGTTTATTTATTAAGACCTTTAAAAAATTAACATCATTTACACCGGGTAACTATCGAAAACAGTTAGCCAGTATTTCCTGATTTGCGGGGATGATCCCCGTAAAGAACATTCATCATTCTATACTTATCGCGCATTGCGGTAACGGCTCGGCTTATCCTTAAAAAGCCTGAAGGGAGCGAACATGACGCATAAATTGAAAGTGGTAACCATTGGTGGCGGGAGCAGTTATACACCGGAATTACTCGAAGGATTTATTCTGCGCTACGACGAATTGCCGGTCAGTGAATTATGGCTGGTGGATGTCGAAGAGGGGCAGCACAAGCTGGATATTATCTATGACCTGTGCTGTCGCATGGTTAAAAAAGCGGGTGTGCCGCTTAAAGTGATGAAATCTCTGGATCGCCGGGAAGCGCTCCGTGATGCGGATTTTGTTACCACCCAGTTCCGTATTGGGCAGCTTAAAGCGCGTGAACAGGATGAGCGCATTCCACTCAGTCATGGCTATCTGGGGCAGGAAACCAACGGAGCGGGCGGTTTGTTCAAAGGTCTGCGCACTATCCCGGTGATATTCGACATCATTAAAGATGTGGAAGAACTTTGCCCTCAGGCGTGGGTGATCAACTTTACCAATCCGGCAGGCATGGTGACGGAAGCCGTTTACCGTTATACCGATTTCCGCCGTTTTATTGGCGTTTGCAATGTGCCGATTGGCATGAAGATGTTTGTGCGCGATGTACTGAACGTTGACGCGACAGACTCCCTCTCTTTGGATCTCTTTGGTCTGAACCATCTGGTCTTTGTCCGCGATGTGCTGGTTAATGGTGAATCACGTTTCGCCGAGCTGATGGACGGTGTAGCCTCTGGCCGGTTTGCAAAATCGTCGGTCAAAAACATCTTTGATTTGCCGTTCTCCGAAGGATTGTTACGTTCCCTGAACTTACTGCCGTGCTCGTACCTGCAGTACTACTTTAAGTCAAAAGAGATGTTGGGCATCGAGCTTGGAGAGTATTACAAAGGCGGTACGCGAGCGCAGGTGGTGCAGGGCGTGGAGAAAAATCTCTTTGAGATGTACAAAAATCCTGACCTGGATGTGAAGCCCAAAGAGCTGGAGATGCGCGGTGGTGCCTATTACTCCGATGCGGCCTGCGAAGTGATCAATGCGATTTATAACGACAAGCAGGCCGAGCATTACGTTAACGTGCCGCACATCGGTAGCGTGGAGAACATTCCGGCTGACTGGGCGGTAGAGATGACCTGTCTGCTGGGTAAAAACGGGGCAATACCTCATCCGCGCATCACACACTTCGATGAAAAAGTGCTTGGGCTGATTTACACCATCAAAGGGTTTGAGATTGCGGCAAGCAAAGCCGCGCTGAGTGGCGAGATGAATGATGTTCTGTTGGCGCTTAATCTCAACCCGCTTATTCACTCCGATAAAGATGCCGAAAAGCTGGCCCGTGAGATGATTCTTGCTAATCAGCAGTGGTTACCGCGCTTTGTTAAAACGGTCACTGACATCAACAAGTGAGGACGTATGCGCAAATTGTTGATTGTGAACGCTGATGATTTCGGTCTCAGCCGGGGGCAAAACTACGGCATCGTTGAGGCCTGCCGAAACGGCGTAGTGACCTCGACCACCGCGCTGGTCAATGGTGCTGCTATTGACCATGCGGTTGATGTTCGCCGTCTTGTACCGGAGTTGGGTGTCGGGCTGCATTTTACCCTCACATTGGGTAAACCTGTTGGTCAGCTGCCGTCACTGACCCGTGACGGATTATTAGGGAAATGGCTCTGGGAGCGGGCCTCGGCGGGCACGCTGCCGCTTGCTGAAATAGCCGATGAGCTTGAATGCCAATATACGCGGTTTATTACGCTCTTTGGTGCACCGCCTACGCATATCGACAGCCATCATCACGTACACATGCTGGCTGACCTTTTCCCACTGGTGGCTGACTTTGCCAGCAAAAAAGGTGTACCTATGCGTGTCGATCGCGACGAAGTGCAACGCCATACTCTGGCTACGGATGGCGTGCTCAGCAGTAGCGGATTTTCCAGTGCATTCTATGGCGAGGCGATCTCTTCCTCTCTCTTCACGACCATTCTTGATGAGTCCCTGCAACGCAAAGAGGATTCGCTGGAGGTCATGTGTCACCCGGCTTTTGTGGATAACGGCCTGATGACCAGCAACTACTGCTACCCCAGACTTGAAGAGCTGGAGGTGTTGACGCAGCCCGCGCTCAAATGGGCTATTGCCGAACGTAACTTTCGGCTGGGCACTTTCCGCGATCTGTAGGTACTAAGCGCAGCAGTAAAACTGCTGCGCTTTGCTTCATTACGCCGGAATGGCGTCAATTTTCGCGATACGTGACCAGACCCGGTGTGCTGCCAGTAGCGTTATCAAATCGTCCATGACACTCCCACTGGCGTCGTCGGCAATCACTACACCTTCTTCACCTTTAGCAGTGACCTGTAGATCTGCTGCGAATTTTCGTGCATCTCTCAGTAACACAATCGCTTTTAGATGCTTATAAGCCTCCAACAGGTAATAACGCGCATCCCCGTTTTTGAGCAGGTGACTTAAATCGCCGCCAGGTACGATAACCCCGTCGACGGTCAGGGAAGGTGCTCCCGCGAAAGTGCCCGCGATGGGTAAAACGGTGCCATCGTCTGCCGTGACCTGGCCCATGCGGGAATAGAGCAATTTGGCATGTACACCGTTGTCCTTAAGATTTTGCAAAATAGCCAGTAGGTCGCTGGCCCGCGTTTTCTCATTCAGCAAAATCGCGACAACGCGGCCTTTCACTTTGCCATCCGGTACGGCATACAGGCTTAAGGCAGGATCTTTTTCCACACCGCTGACCGCCGCAGGTGGTGCCAGATTCTGTTGTTCTTTGGTAAGGGTAATGCCGAGATTTTCTGCCACGCGACTGGCAAGCTGGTTGTCGATGCGCGCCAGTTGGTCCACGACGCGTTCACGAATATAGGGACGCACCACTTTACCCAGTTCAAAGCTAAACGCATCAATGATATGGCGCTGCTCAAACGGTGTCTGGCTCAGCCAGAACAAACGCGGGTGGGAATAGTACTCGCCAAACGAAGGGCTGCGCTCGCGCACTTTATGGCCCTCGACACGTTCCTGATAAGACTCAAAACCGCCCCGTTTTGGCCCCGGTGGCGTTTCACGCGGCCAGTTGTCATTGATCGAGTTGGGCTCGTAATTTGCAGGATTGGTGTCGATATCCATGCGGTGCATGCCGTCGCGCTGGAAATTATGGTACGGGCAGGTGGGGCGATTAATCGGGATTTCATGGAAGTTTGGTCCACCCAGACGGCTGATTTGTGTATCGGTGTAAGAGAACAAACGCCCCTGAAGCAGAGGGTCGTTGGTGAAATCAAGCCCAGGGACGATATGGCCGGGATGGAAAGCAACCTGTTCGTTCTCAGTAAAGAAGTTGTCCGGATTGCGGTTCAGAACCATTTTGCCCACGCGTTTCACCGGCACCAGTTCTTCAGGGATAAGTTTGGTTGGATCCAGTAGATCAAAATCAAATTTGAACTCATCCTCCTCCGGGATCAATTGCAGCCCCAGTTCATACTCCGGGTAGTCACCGGCTTCAATGGATTCCCATAATTCACGACGGTGGAAATCGGGGTCACGTCCGGTGAGCTTTTGCGATTCATCCCAGACCAGGGAGGCTTTGCCCGCCACCGGTTTCCAGTGAAAGCGCACAAAGGTTGCTTTCCCTTCGGCGTTGATCAAACGGAAGGTGTGAATGCCAAACCCTTCCATGGTGCGGTAACTGCGCGGAATACCACGATCGGACATCGCCCAGATAACGTTATGCAGCGTCTCTGGTTGCAGGGAAACGTAATCCCAGAACGTGTCATGCGCGCTCTGGCCTTGTGGAATGGCCCAGTGCGGTTCGGGTTTTACCGCGTGGACAAAATCAGGAAATTTATGTGCATCCTGAATGAAAAATACCGGCGTATTGTTGCCGACTAAATCAAAAATGCCCTCGTCGGTATAAAACTTGGTGGCAAAACCGCGAATATCGCGCACGGTATCGGCGGATCCTGCGCCGCCCTGCACGGTAGAGAAGCGGACAAAGACCGGTGTGATTTTATCCGGGTCGGAAAGAAAATCGGCTTTGGTGATAGCTGACAGATTTTCATAGGGCTGAAAATAACCGTGTGCGGCCGATCCTCGTGCATGCACGATGCGCTCCGGTATACGTTCATGGTCAAAATGAGTAATTTTCTCCCGCAGGATGAAATCTTCAAGCAGCGTTGGTCCACGAGACCCTGTGCGCAGCGAGTTTTGATCATCAGCAATACGCACGCCCTGATTGGTCGTCAGCGGCACTTCTTCACTGTTTTTACGAAACGCCTCCAGTGCAGTGAGTTTTCCGTTCGCAGTATCCGGCGCTTTCAGGCTGCCGGGTGCCGTGGGCTGCTCACCCGGTGCCGTGGGATGAGGAGAAGGGCGGTGAGAGTTGTCTTCGGGGGCCAGGGAATCCAGACCTGGTTTTGATTCAGTAGCATCGTGCACGGGGGATTGATGAGGTTGTGGTTTTTTTTCGTTACGCGACATTGAACTCGGCTCCTGTTTTCATTTCTGAAAATGGTCGTTGTTGTGGCAAAACACTCTAACTGTAGAACAACTCCCTGCGTAATTCAGGCGCAGCGGGAGCCAGGGTAACGATGATGGCCTGAAAGCGTTACTGAAAATCAGTCCGGGCGCGACGCACAGGGCCACTTTCGGCTATGATAGGACTTTCGTGTTAGTGGAATTCGTCTTAGTGAACTCTTCGCCTATGAAACCTATGCGCCAGCAAAACCGCCGCGTTATCAGCTATGTCCCTCGTATTGAACCTGCACCGCCTGAACATGCTTCAAAGGTGGAGGGATTTCGGGATGTCTGGATCCTGCGCGGGAAATTCGTGGCTTTCGTGCTGATGGGTGAGCGTTTTAAACGTTCTCCCGTTTTTGGTGTGGCAGAAGCGGCACAACGCTGGGCTAATCAGATTCGCCAGGACGGCGAAATCGAAGAGTAACAGGCATAAAAAAACCGCCTGACATGACAGGCGGTTTTATGTAGTTCAGCTTAACGATGCGCCAGCTCGGCGTCGTCTTCACTCTCCATAATGGTTTTATCGGTCTGCTTCAGCCACTGGCTTGCGAGCGTACCGGCAGTCATTGAACCATTCACGTTCAGGGCTGTACGACCCATATCAATCAGCGGTTCGACAGAGATCAGCAGGGCGACCAGCGTGACCGGCAGGCCCATCGCAGGCAGTACGATCAGTGCAGCGAAGGTCGCACCGCCGCCCACACCCGCTACACCCGCAGAACTCACGGTGACAATACCGACCAGTGTGGCGATCCACACCGGGTCCAGCGGGTTAATCCCCACGGTTGGCGCAACCATAACTGCCAGCATTGCCGGATACAGTCCCGCACAACCGTTCTGACCGATGGTTGCACCAAAGGAAGCAGAGAAGCTGGCGATGGATTCAGGAACACCCAGACGGCGGGTCTGTGCTTCCACATTCAGTGGAATAGAAGCAGCGCTGGATCGGCTGGTAAAGGCAAAGGTCAGTACTGGCCAGACTTTACGGAAGAACTTCAGCGGGCTGACGCCATTCACACCCAACAAAATACCGTGCACCACGAACATGATGCCCAGGCCCAAATAAGAGGCGATAACAAAGCTGCCCAGCTTGATGATGTCCTGAATGTTGGAGCCTGCGACCACTTTGGTCATCAGCGCCAGCACACCGTACGGGGTCAGTTGCATCACCAGGCGTACCAGTTTCATCACCCAGCTTTGCAGGGTATCGATAGCGGTAAGAACACGCTGACCTTTCGGTGCATCGTCTTTCAGCAGCTTCAGCGCAGCCACACCCAGGAAAGCCGCGAAAATCACCACGCTGATGATGGAGGTGGGATTCGCCCCGGTCAGATCGGCAAACGGGTTTTTCGGCACGAAGGAGAGCAGTAACTGAGGAACGCTCAGGTCTGCCACTTTGCCGACATAGTTGGTCTGAATAGCGGTCAGGCGCGCGGTTTCCGCGGTGCCTTGTACCAGGCCTTCTGCCGTTAAGCCGAACAGATTTGTAACCAGTACACCGACCAGCGCAGAAATCAGTGTGGTAAACAGCAGCGTACCAATGGTCAGGAAACTGATTTTGCCCAGTTGAGAGGCGTTATGCAGACGGGCAACAGCGCTCAAAATGGAGGCGAAGACCAGCGGCATAACAATCATTTGCAGCAGTTGCACATAGCCATTACCGACCACGTTGAACCACTGAATGGAGCTCTTCAGTACCGGGTTATCTGAGCCATAGATAGCCTGTAGCGCAAGGCCAAAAACCACGCCCAGTCCCAGACCAGCCAGCACCTTTTTCGCCAGGCTCCACTGTTTGTGGCGGGTTTGCGCCAGAAGCAGTAGCAGTGCAACGAAGACCACGACGTTCGCGATTAAAGGAAAATTCATTCCCGTTCTCCTGATGTAATAATGTGATCGGTATCCAAATACCGACCTGTGGCGGAAGGTTAGCAGAACTGATGGGTGTGGCTTATATCCAAATGGAATGATTTATGACGTAATCGACGTTTTCGTTTTTTTAATGACCGATTTGCTGATGGATAAAGCGATTGAACTGGTTTTGCAGCAAATTGATCATCTGCGACGACCAACGCACTGCACTGTTATCGGGCATTGTTTGCGGCATCCATAGCGCCCAGGTGAACAGTGCCATACAGAGCACACGCTCAAGTTGGTTTCCTTTTTTCGGCGACAACAGTGGCAGGCGAAAACGCCAACGGCATGGCCAGAGCAGCGGAACGCCGGCAGGTGTGATCATGTCGGCGAGGATATGGCTCAGGTATCCGAGCACCATACCTTGTAGAGCATCGGTGGGAATTATCCAGCTCTCAGGCACTTTCAGATAGAACAACGTCAGGGCAATAAAAACAGCAAGCAGACTATGCGTGAACCCCCGGTGCCCGAACATGCGGGCGACCGGTTTTGAGATCCACTTCAATCGCTGCCCGAGGAAAGATTTTGGGTGGTCGATATCAGGCAGAAGGCAGGTGAGAATGGCAGACGGCACAATATGCCACCAGTCACCTTGTGCCAGCACGGGCGTTAATTCGGCATTTTTGGCAAACACCGCGCAGGCAATAGAAAAAAGCAGGTGTCCTTCCGCCGTCATGATAAAACTCACCTAACTGTCGATGTATACAGTATAGGGTTTTTATACAGTAGGCGGAAGAGGTGACGGTGTAACTCTTTGTCACAAAGCTGACATTTATCGTGCCAACCAGCCACCGTCGACTGCCACGGTATATCCGTTGATGTAATCTGCAGCAGAAGACGCAAGAAATACCGCCGGACCTTTAAGGTCGTCCGGTTTTCCCCAACGCCCGGCAGGGATCCTGTCCACAATTTCTTTATTGCGATCCTCATCTTCGCGCAGTGCCTGCGTATTGTTGGTCGCCATGTATCCCGGCGCAATCGCATTGACATTGATATTGTGTATGGCCCATTCGTTAGCCATAGAGCGGGTCAACCCCATCAACCCACTTTTTGACGCGGTGTAAGAAGGCACGCGAATGCCGCCCTGGAAAGAGAGCATCGAGGCAATATTGATGATTTTGCCACCCTGACCCTGGGCGATAAATTGCCGTGCTACGGCCTGAGAGAGGAAAAAAACGGTTTTCAGGTTGAGATCCATGACCTCATCCCAGTCTTTTTCGGTGAATTCAATGGCATCGCAGCGACGAATGGTGCCCGCGTTATTGAGCAAAATATCGATACGCCCCATCTGCGCAACGGTCTGACTGACAATGTTGTTAATCGTATCTTGTTTACTCAGGTCCGCCTGAATGGCCAAAAAACGGCGGCCCAGTTCGCTGACCTGCGCGGCGGTATCATGCGGGATTTTGCGGCCAACGCCGACAATATCACACCCGGCCTCTGCCAGGCCCAGCGCCATACCCTGACCCAGACCGGTGTCACAGCCGGTTACAATGGCGACCTTATTTACCAGCGAAAATGCATCCAGAATCATGGTTCCCTCGTCTTCGTTTTTCTCACATAGCCTGTGATGAGAGTAGAGGGAGAAAGGCAGAAATACAAATGAAATGAAACGTTGTTTCAAAAAAAACGCAAGAGGCATGAATCGCCTCTTGCATGGGGTATTAACCGCGCAGATGAGTGAGGGTCAGCTCTTCAAGGCTGGTCAGTTTGATATCGGCGAGGGCATAACGTGGATCATCACAGTTCTCCTCTGCGGGCACCACTATCGAACGCATGCGGGCGGCTTTACTGGCAATCATACCGTTAGTGGAGTCTTCCAGTGCTACGCATGAGAGTGGGTCTACGCCCAGTTTTGCGGCGCAATCCAGGTAAACCTGTGGATGCGGTTTGCTGTACGCAAGTTTTTCTGCGGAAGCCAGTGCATCAAAATTGCCACGGAGATCAAACAGGGTCAGTACTTTTTCGAGCATGTGCAGCGGTGACGCTGATGCCAGGCCAACCCGCAGGCCGCTTGCTTTACATAAAGCAATGGCTTCGCGAGCACCAGGCAATAACGGGCGCTCTTCTTCCACGAGGGCTATGGCGCGGCTGATGATGCGGGCTGTCACTTCTTCGCGGCTCGGTCCCTTCCAGGGTTGTTGGTCAAACCACATGCCGACCACCACATCAATGCGCAATCCCAGCAGATCTGGCAATTCATCGCGGCGGGAAATATCCACATCCAGGCTTGCTATGACTTCCAGTTCAGCTCGATCCCAGAGTGGCTCTGAGTCCATAATCAATCCATCCATATCGAAAATAGCAGCAAGAATTTGGCGCGGGGCAGACATTTACACCTCTCTAAGTCGCATTGTAGAGCAGAGAAAACACACATTATGGTCAAGTTACCATCATACCGTCTTTAAAGTTCAGGCGAAAATGAATCTGAGCAGGTAGACTTAGGCGCAAAACAGCACGTCTGAAAAGGGGAATCCATGACGTATCAACAAGCTGGACGCATTGCGGTACTTAAACGCGTTCTGGGGTGGGTTATTTTTATCCCGTCCGTGATTTCGACAATTATTTCCGTACTGAAATTTATGTACGACCACAGCGAAAAGCAGGCGGGTATTAATGCTGTGATGCTGGATTTCGCCCATGTGATTATTGAGATGATGCGCTTCAATACGCCGTTTCTTAACCTCTTCTGGTACAACTCCCCAACCCCCGATTTTCATCAGCAACTGAATATTGTGTTCTGGATTATCTTCGTGCTGATTTTTGTGGGGCTGGCGCTACAGGCATCCGGCGCCCGCATGAGCCGCCAGACGCGTTTCCTGCGTGAAGGGGTCGAAGACCAGATGATTCTGGAGAAAGCGAAGGGGGCCGAAGGGCTGACCCGTGAACAGATTGAAGGGCGGATCGTCGTGCCTCATCACACTATTTTCCTGCAAATTTTTCCGCTCTATGTCCTGCCCGTTATCATTATTGTTGCAGGCTACTTCTTCTTCTCGCTCCTCGGTTTCCTGTAAATCAAAAGGCCACCCATAAGGTGGCCTCAGTTCTCATGCTGCGAGTACCCGCTCCAGCGCTTTTTGTGCCGCGAGCAGATGCGGCCCGCCAAACAAAATTGCCCGATTGAACAGCGTGTACAGCTGATACAAAGGTTGCCTGTCGAGAAAATCAGTTGGCAGCGGGCAAACCGACTGATAGCCATCATAGATTTGCGGCGGCTGGTCGGGATGCAGTGGTAACATGGCCAGATCGCACTCTCTGTCACCCCAATAGCAGGCCGGATCGTAGATGTAGGGACCATCGGGACCCAGTGCGCAGTTTGATGACCATAGGTCGCCATGCAGTAGTGAAGGTTGGGGCTGATGTGAGGACAGACGCTGTTGTACATGTTCAACAATGGCGTCAATGTTACCAAACTCCAGCCCTTTTTCTGCTGCCAGCTCTAGTTGCCAGCCGATACGCTGTTCCGCAAAGAAGGTCGACCAGCGTCGCTGCCAGGCATTAGGTTGCGGCGTGGTAGAGAGATCGTTATCAAAATCGAGGCCGAACTGCGGCTGGTCGCTCCATTCATGCAGGCGGGCGAGCTGCTGTCCGAGTTGAAATGCGCTATGCGCATCGAGCGGGCGGGCAGGGAGATACTCCATCACCAGAAAGCAGTAATCGCGGTCGCTGCCAACGGCCCAGACCTTGGGTACGCGAACAGTATTGCTGCGTGAAAGCAGTTCCAGTTGGTCGGCTTCCGCCGTGAAAATGGGGAGAAGTTCGCGCTCATCACATTTAACGAATAAGTCCCGACCACCGTAACGTAAGTGCCATGCAGCATGGATTTCTCCACCCGGCAATTCGTCACGCTGTTCGATATCACCCTCGCCAAGTTGTTCGCTTAACAGACGACTAATTGCTTGCCACATGATATGTCTCCCATGTTATCAGCCAGATCATTAAGTTAGCGCACTACAGCCACGAAAAAATACGAACCAACGCACACCTGCGCACGACAATCGCTAAGATGGCATTTATTGAAACTCTTTTTGCCAGTTTTCCCAACTCGTGACCTGGACATCTGGCGTTTCGCTTATGGCACCCTCTGCCAGTCTGCTGGCCAGATCGTGTACTTCTTGCTCGCTGAGTGGGCTGATGAGAGCAAAAGTATTCGTTCCGAGATCGTGCACCTTGCCTTCATCATCGGTTAATGTCAGGAGAAAACCCGCGCGCGTAAATTGGTTATTCAGCTCATTAATTTCCGTCAGGCTTTGTTCATGAAAAGACACTGTGATGACGTAGCGTGCAATCTCACCGCTGCTCATAATTCACCTCATTGTTATCCCGAGTTTTTTTAGCATAGTCCGCGAGGCGGATTTGTCGACTGTTGTGGGCTGGGTAGCCCTTCATCACATAGATGAAGGGCGGGTTTCAGATCTGTCGCAGGTAATCGTAGATTTTTTGCGTATCGGCAAGAGAGCACAGACGCGTGCCCTGATTAAGGGTTGCCGCACTACCGGCAGCAACGCCATAGCGCACCATATCTTCAAGTGTGGCACCTTCAGCCAGTTTTAAAGTCATCGCACCGACCATACTGTCGCCTGCGCCAACCGTACTTTGGCTTTTTATTGGTGGAGGTACCATCTGTACACAATGTTCTGCATCGACGGCGAGTGCGCCTTGTGGCCCCAGTGATACCACAACCCTCAGTGCCTTGCCTTTGTTGACAATCTCCCGGGCAGCGTTACGCACATCATCAGGTTGCGTTAACTCTCGTCCTACCAAAGCGCTAAGTTCTTTCAGATTAGGTTTCACCAGTTCAATATTGCCAATGTCCAGTGCCGCCGTCAGGGCCTCTCCGGAGCTGTCAACAATACAACGAATACCTTTCTGCTGGGCAGTGACGATCAGCTGCGTTAGTTTTTTGACGTTAACGCCCGGAGGCAAACTGCCGCTAATAACGAGCAGAGAGCCGCTGTCGATAGCCAGCACGTGTTCTTCCAGTTGCCGAAATTCATTGTCGCTGAGTGCCGCTCCTGGCATCACGAATCGATACTGCTCCCCACTGGTCTCGACATGAACATGCAGGTTTTGTCGGGTCCAGTCGCGAGTGGTAACGCTCTGCGTAGGAACTTGTTCATCCGCCAGTAATGCAATGAGGTGTTCACCTGTTGCACCACCTGCGGGGAAGATCGCTGTGGCTTTGCCGCCGAGATGTGAGATAGCGCGGGCAACATTGATACCGCCTCCACCAGGTTCAAATACCGGCGAGGTACAGCGCAGCTTACCCTCAGGGTAGATTTGTGGTGTCAGTGTTGCACTGTCAAGCGAAGGGGCGAGCGTCAGAGTATATACATTAACCATTCTAATCTCCTTTTATTGTGGATTGTGTAAGCCTGGCACTGGGTGCTCAGAAGGCAATATATTCTGAAAAGGTCAATGCAGGATTCAGGAGTCGATTACTCCCTTTACCCTCTAAATTGATGAGTTCAGGACCAATGAGGTTTTTCCTAAAGTGGGTTAATTGACTTTCTTGTCACTTATTCACTCACTTTGTGAAAACTTTTCAATGCGAGCCAATACTTTTCTGTCGAGTTCGTCGACACTGGCTTTCGTCATTCCCGCTTCATACAGCATGATGCGTTGGCCGCGGCGGGTGTAATCGGCCCAGAGGAGGGCGTAACGATCGTGAAGTTCGTGGTTGAGTTTTTTTAGAGTACGCAGGCTTTTTACCATCATCAGAGTGCCAATAAAGAATAATAACAGCACTAATGTCATGATAATTATGAGAACAAACATTCAGGAGAACCTCTGGTGAAAAGGGTACAAATCTATCGGTGTGCTGAAAATCATTTAAGTGAGATGAATGGTATGACTAATCCATCTTGACTTCAATGACTATTAAAAGTGTTTGTTTTGTATTTTTATTAACCTTATTAAAGTCATTGGGTTGTATTTTTTAGTCAGTCTTTATCGGGCGTGACTTTTCTATGACTTAATTTAACCGGTAAAAATGGGATGTATGTGGTGATAAAAAATTTTTCTATGAGCCATGTAAGTTAAGGGCAGACTAAAGATAGAAAGCAGGCAATAAAGAGGGGGAAAGACGGTGAAATTACATCGTTTTTATCTGCGGATAGTATTAACATTAGCCCGCGCAAAATAGCGCTTAACCTTGTAATGTATTTAGAGACACCAAATGAAGCTTTTACAGACAGTACCCGCTCTGGTTCTTCTTGCGGGAGGCGTGCTTGCGTCCATGAATGCTGCCGCAGATGACACCGTTTTTACTGTCATGGATGACCCATCAACTGCTAAGAAACCGTTCGAAGGTAATTTGAACGGGGGCTATCTGGCCCAGTCAGGAAATACCACAAGTTCTTCATTAACTGCTGACACTACGCTGACCTGGTATGGTTCAACGACTGCATGGTCTCTGTGGGGTACTGCCAGTAATACATCTGCTAACGATGAGCGTTCCTCTGAGAAATACTCCGCGGGCGGACGTAGCCGTTACAACTTAACCGATTATGACTACCTTTTCGGTCAGGCAAGTTGGTTGACCGACCGATACAATGGTTACCATGAGCGTGATGTTGCTACCGCGGGTTATGGTCGTCAGTTCCTCAATGGACCGGTGCACAGCTTCCGTTTTGAATTCGGTCCTGGTGTGCGTTATGACGAGTACACCAATGGCGATACTAAAACTCAGGGGCTGGGTTATGCATCAGGTACCTATGCATGGCAGATGACGGATACCGCTAAATTCACTCAGGGTGTTTCCGTGTTTGGTTCAGACGACACGACCATAAACTCAGAGACAGCGCTGAACGTTGCCATCAACGATCACTTCGGTCTGAAGGTTGCCTATAACCTGACCTGGAACTCCCAGCCACCGTCAACGGCACCCGATCACACCGATCGCCGGACGACCGTTACTCTTGGCTACAAGATGTAAATGCGATGGGCCGGTCTTCTCCGGCCCTTAATCATTAATACTTCATTTATTCCGGTTGCGCTTGTGCCAGGGCAATAACATTGCGTATAGCGGATTTTGCCTGCGGACTGTTTTTCCAGCACGTTGACCCCACCAGTTCGGCCCCCTGAGCCACAATATCTTCCACGCTTGCCTGTCGAAGTTGTTCCAGTGAACTAAACCCCATCTGCTCCAGTCGCTCAACCACTTTAGGGCCGACGCCTTTGCAATCGAGTAACGCATCACGTTCTTTTGGTGTAAATGGCATAGTGATTTCCTTATAGTGAATGGCGCTTTCGTCCAGTCCGTTATTATTAAAGACGTACAGCGAGACAGCAATCTACTGAAAATAGCGATCCACTTGCAGGGGGAATGGATGGGTAAAGCCAAAGACGCTGAGTTATACGAAGAAATGTGCCGGGTTGTTGGCAAAATTGTGCTCGAAATGCGTGATCTGGGGCAGGAACCGAAACACATTGTGATTGCCGGAATGGTACGCACGATGCTGGCTAACCAGAAGTTACAGCGTACCGAACTCACTAAGCAGGCGATGGCTGAAGTGATTAAAGCGTTAGGCTATGAAGCATGATGGATTCCTGTCCATTTGAAAAAATCTGAATTGAACCAATATCTCACTGAGTGGTGCATTCCCGCTTTTAATAGTGTTACCATCCCCGGACCAAATGTAAAAACCGCCCTGAGGGCAGACATTTGCGTAAACCATTACGCGCCAATTTAGCAATTGTTGGTTAGATGGCGGCGTAATTGATTGTAAACATATAAATATTTACTTCGTATGTGATCTTACGTGTAAGACACATACGATGTTTCTTCTGATTTCACCCCGTTTCACCTTCGCCCCCCAACCCCTTATCAGCTTTGACTTTTAACCGCCTGGATGTTTCACTTCGTTTCTGTCCGTGCGTCTTTGTGCCACGCATTTCTTGTACATACTGATGTACACATTCAGGAACGAAAATGCTTACCGATGCGAAGCTGAGAAAGATTAAAGGGAAGCCGTGCGAAAAGCGTTATGAGCTTTCAGACGCGAATGGCCTGTCTGTTCGTGTGACACCAGCAGGCATGATCGTCTTTCAGTTTCGCTATCAGTTCAATGGCAAGCCCAGGCGCATGACGCTGGGTCAATATGATGACCTGTCATTGAAAGAGGCCAGGGAAGCATCAGCAGAAGCAAGGAAGGTTCTCAGTACCGGGAAAGATCCCATCACTTCCCGTGAAATGCACCTCGACCAGCAAAGGACTTCCCCAACCGTCGAAGCTTGCGTTAATGCGTGGCTTGATAGTGCCCCCGCAAAAAGACTCGTCAAACACGATCACTGGAAGCGTGCTCTTGAAAGGCATGTTGTAAGCCAGGTTGGTTCAATGGTCGTTGAGGATATGGTCGTTTCCCACTGGCAGCCGGTATTCGCCAGAATGCGACAAAATGGTGCTGAGACGTTTGCTGGTGAAGTGCTTTCGCGGATGAAGACCATTTTCTCTTACTGCATCCGCGCCGGACTAATTCGTTCTAACCCCGTTGCTGATCTGCGTGTGATGGATGTTGGTAAACCGGTTAAGACCGGGAAGAGAGTTTTCAACGACAAGGAAATAGGGGCGTTCTGGTTAGCGGTGGAGGCATCCACTATCACCGAGCAAAACAAACTGATGCTAAAGCTCCTTCTGCTTACAGCGTGTCGTGGTGTTGAGATGCGCCTGGCGAAAAAAGATGAATTCGATCTTGATGCTGCTGTCTGGAATGTACCGGAAACCAGTTCAAAAACGCGTGAGCCCTTTGTAAGAGGGCTGTCTCAGGAAGCGGTGGAGTTACTGAAGAAGGCATTTGCGCTTTATCCTGATTTTCTTCAGGTCTTCCCGCCTGCAGCGAAGAAAGAGGACCGGCCAATGGCTGCTGGTGTGTTGCTAAACCTGGCAGCACAATTGCGCGATGATCTGGACATTCCCCACTGGTCGATTCATGACCTTCGCCGCACTGCCAAAACCAAAATGAGTGAGTTGAGGATCCTTCCCCATGTTTCCGAAAAGGTGCTGGGCCACAAACTTGCGGGCGTCCTCGCCGTCTATGACCAGCACGATTACTTGAAAGAACAGCAGGAGGCACTTGAAATACTGGCTGCTCATATTCACTCCTGCGTTGGCTCTACCAATCCCTGAGCGGCAAAAAAACGCATCACGTCACAATAGCGGTACTGTTCACCGCCTTTCCCTGGGTTCGTACCCGGTGCTGGTGCAGGGAAAGGCGTACCGCTTTTCTCCCAAGCCTGGCGTTTCCTCCAGAACGTTGTGCGTGAAATCCCACCCAACATCGCCTGAACGTTTTCCCGGTTAACCAGAACCGGTTGAAATGAAACTTTATGCATACCGATCTCCTGGCCCCTGCCGGGGCCGATTAATTCAACGACGATGTTTGTTACGCTTTTCGGTGGTGTCCTGGCACTCTGCACACATCTGGCAGTCAGGAACTGCGACTCGGCGCGCCTCTTTGATCTGATCTCCGCATGCCTCGCAGTGAGTTGCGGATACCGCATTGCGGTCGATGCGCATGTTGGCCACGGCCTGATCAATGCGTTGCTGCGCCAGCTCGTTAGCCGCGTCGATGGTGTCTGGTCTCATGCTGCACGCTCCGGGTCGTATTCATCCCAACAGTTAATTTCAATGTTTCTTAGTAGGCGGCGTTCTGAAACCTCATCCACACTGCGGCCGGTTAGCTCAGCAACCACCTGGTTGTTGTGGTGCTTCGCGAGAATCACCAGTTCTTCAATACTCCAGTCCATAAATCCTCCTGCGAGTGGGAGGGCTTCCCCTCCCGACGCCCTTAGCCCACGTATTCCGGTTTCATATCCAAGAGATTGACGCTGTATTTTTCGTACAGCTCATCGCCCAGATGACGTTTGGCTGATGCCAGAATCTTCTCGGCGTCTGCAAAGCGTTCTGCTGCCCCTATCTCGCCAGGTTGCGGCAGGGAGTTGATCGCCGCCTCAACATTGTTGCGAGCATCAACCAGGTAATAACGTTTAACGGCTTTGTTCTTCAGCTCGGTAAACAGCGCGGTGCCAAGTACTGATTTTTTCGATTCGATATCAGCACGCACCGCTTTGGCGTTGTCTACATCTTCAGCTGCATCAATACGATCGCGGAAGTCATCGGCCATCACATCGATGTTCGTTGCGGATTCCTGCCCGCTGGTGGTTGTGGGTACCTCAGCAGTAATCTCCTGCACCGACATGCGCTGAGTTACCTCAGGGTTAACCTCACGCTCAGTGCGAGCCTCAACCTCATCGGGGCTGTAAACACCCAGGATGACTTCCGGGCAATAGAGGCGGCCCCAGTATTTAACGCCGAGATAGGCAATCTGCTGTTTCGGGTTCGAGACCCAAAGTGGAGAGTTACGCGTTACCACTCCTGACAGGTAAATGGGTTCGCCCCAGGTGATCTCACTTTCACCGCGCAGGATGGCCCCGACCTCAACGTACAGACCGATTTCATCTTCATCAGTCCAGTCGCGGACACGCTCAGTGACCTGGTATTTCCCGTTCTTACCATTTTTTTCTTTGGTGACTTCGCGGGTTCGTGTGCAGCGCTCCCATTCACCACCGTAGCGGTAGTGAAAACGTCCACGGATGGCGTTTGAGCTGGCAATTACGGCGTTTATCAGCTGGGCTTCATAGCCGAGCACGCCGTTTACCAGGTGGGTTTTCTGCGCGACAGCATAGGGATTCATGCCCCACTGCATGGCCTGCATCACGATAGCCATGCAATCAGCTGGCTTGCCGGCAAGGTGTGCCGGGACAGTGACCTGCGAGTCCGCCATCAGGTTGGCGAACGCTGTTAACTGACCCAGCGCCTGTACGTTGAAAATGGCATTGCTGGCAGAGATTGTGTTTGGTGCCTGCTGCTCAGTGGTGATGATGTTGGTGTTTTCCATCGTTATTCCCCTTATGCCACACGCAGCGCTTCAAGGCGGCGCAGGTCGAAGTCATTCAGTTCATCGGCGTAATCGTCGACAATCGGTGCTGGCCATTCGCCAGTGTCAAATGCGTTCGCGATAGAGCGCATGGTGGTCTGGTACTCCAGTGCACCCAGCTCAATCAGTTCCGGGCTGGCTTCGACGATGGCGATCCAGTGGTAGCCTTCGTCTTTGTTGACGAAAATCCAGAAGAACTGATCCAGTGCCGCGGTATTCATATACATGGCTGCGCTGAGGTGATAATCGCGGTCGATTATTTCGCGGTGCAGCTTCGCCCGGAGGCCTGACTGCTTGACGTTCCACATGCTTATGGTCTTCAGGTCGAAGCCTATGCGGACCCCGTTCATGTCGATTTCCAGATCCGGACGAACACGAATTTCCAGCCCGGTCTCATCGTCGAACCCGAAATAACTCACCTCAACAGCGCGGCTTGGGTGAGTCAGGAACTTACCGGCAGTTGGGTGTGCCAGCAGCGCATCCTGAATAGCCAGAGCCGTTGCCAGCTGCGCGCGAGTCACCAGAATCTTGTCATCCGGGTTAGCGCGCCAGGCATCCAGCAGTTCGTCAGCGAATACCGCTGTCGGATTTACCGATTTAATGGACTGAATGAGATCTGCTTTGGTACCGGACACTTTCAAAGGTGCGGGCTTCTGCGCTTCCTGGGCAACCAGATCAGGGTTGATGGTCGCCAGCTGCTCGAGCAGGGCGTCACGGCTGCCGCTGGTTTTCACCGGAGTGGGCAGGGTGGCGTTGTACTCTTTGATGCAGGCCTTCATGGCTGCGGCCGTTTGTTTCTGGTCTGCCTCGATGCGCTGGAACTCCGCTGGCAGGGACATGTAGCTCTGCCCGGTCTCTTCGATGGATGCACCGAGCGGTACCTGGGCGGGCAGGGTGGCGTTATGCTCTTCCAGCAGCGCTTTTATGTCGTCACCGTTTAACTGCGGCGCCAGGGTGGTATTGTGGGCATCAATGAACTCGCGCAGTGTCGCCGTGGTGGTGAATGCACCTTCCGGAATAACCGGCTCAACGCTGAATTCAGCGTCCAGGTTTTCAGGTTGCAGCGCCAGTTCGTGCACCAGGTTCCCCATATCGAGCACTTTGGACTGTTCGCGAGCGATCGTCTTCGCGACATGACGCGCGTTGAAGTACATCAGGCTCACACGGGCGTCTTTAACCTGCGTGCTGCTGATACCGTTAGCGCCGTGGTAGACGTTGTTTGGCAGACCTTCATAGCGGCCTGGTTCGAAATAGGCCGGGTATTCTTCGACCGGTTCGGTAGTCGCATCCTGAACTTCTTCGGCCTCATCAAACTTAGCCATCGCAGTTGCGAGAACTTCTCCGACAGGGGCCAGAATTTCTTGAGCTGTCAGGGTAGCTGTTTCCGCACCAGACTCATCAGCGCCCTGGCTTCCTGATACCGCGCTATCAACTTCGCTTTCGACCGTGACAGTCGTTTCCATCTGCACATCGTCGGCAGCCTCTTCTGATTTAGTGATGCTGGTGGTGGATTGCTGACCCATCAGGTCATCTATGGAAAAAATGCCGTTGCCGAGGTTGGCAACATCAGATTTTGTTGTGGTCGTCGCCTCTGATTTACTGGCTGCCTCTACCGCCAGTTTCCCCACTACAGAAAATCCGGTGTCCAGCTTATCGAGGCTCTCAACCGGTTCGGTACCCTGAATGACTCCGGCAACAACAGCAGCACTATCAAGCTGGCGTGCTCCGCCCAATGTTTGTGCTGTCGGGTTAACATGGTCAGTTTCCGTGAGGTCTTGCGCACACCCAAACTTGCAGCTGGGCCTGAGATTTATGCATGTCGAGAGATGCAGTACGGATGACAGCAAAGATGGCAGCGCGTGAATAATCGAGAATGCCCGGGGTTTTACGCAGAAACGCAGACCATTCTTTGAACGGGCTTTCTTTGTTGGTGACGATTTCTTTTGCCCGGCGATAGATAGCCGCCAGGGATGTTGTAGATGTCGAAATCCATCGGCAGCGTTGCAGCAGCGATTTCAATATCAAGCGTGTCCAACGTGTGGACGTAATCGGAATTACGATCAGTCGGGATTCCACCGCCAGCCGTGGTGCCAGCGTCAGTGCGTTGAATCGCAGAAATGCGTTTGCCAGCAGCCCATTCTTTAACGAGCAGACCGCGGTCTACATGGTGAGTTGTCAGCCAGGCTTTGGTGAACGCGACCACTGCGCCCAGTTCCTGACGTTTATCCTGAGCAAAGACAGCTTTCACCGCCTGGGTGAATTTCCAGATGTCATTGGTGGACAAACTTTTCATGCCTTCGGCATTCTCGGCTGCCATCAGCAGGTTCTGGACGTAGCTGTTGTCCATATCCAGTCTCAAGTGCGGAGATCTGATTACGCTGTTCGGCGGACACGTGGTGAGTTAGCTCTTCAGATATGAACTGAGACAGCAATAGTTTGCGGAACTGCAACTGTGCTACTGGCCACTGCATTTCTTCGTCAACATCGCGGCTCAGACCTTCCGAATCGCTGCCCTCAGTCTTCTCACTTAACCAGTTTTCTACCAACTGATTGCGAGCATTAGGCTCAGCCTGAATCCAGTCCGTCATAAATTCACAAATAAGCAGCGGGTCGTGGTCGGCATCCTGGGCGAAAACAGCTTTTACAGCCTGCACCAGCTTCCACTCAGCATGTACTGACAATCCCTTAAAATCCGGGGCTTCTGCTTTGGCCTGCAGCAGGTTCTGCATGTAGGCGTTACCTTCATCCATAGACAGTTCGCTGGCAGTCATCTGCTGCTCTTTGCTGATATGGGTAAGATATTTGTCATTAAGCAGGTGCACGGCCAGACGAACGGCATCAGAGCGGTTCTCAAGCAGTACTTCAGCATCATCTGCCACGCTGCTAATTTCGGTATTTTCTTTCAGCACAACAGAAGTACTTTTCGGCACAACGGTATCGTCTGCAGAAGGGTGAAAATCATCCACGGGACTCTTATCGACTTTCAGTTGCCATGTGCGACCATCGTCAGCCAGCTCATAACGCTCGCACCAGGTGTAATCAATTGCCTCTTCTTTCGGCAGATCGTTCACGACCGGGAAATTGGTAAAAATCGGCAGCTGGTAGTCGTGACCGCGACCGACTTCAATGGCGTTGTCTTCCAGCACAACCTGCACCTGCAGCTTTGCGCGGGATTCGGTTTTAGCAGAGAACCAGAAAACCGCGTTCGGCCTTCCTGATTTCTGACTGGCTTTGAGTAAGGTGAAAAAATCCATACAGAACCTCATTTTTGGGTGATAAGATCCCCGAGCCATTGATAGCGCCCATTGGGTATTCATTGGTTTTGGTAATTTCCGGTGTGCTTTCGACGGTGTCACCGGACGTACAGGCCCGCTTCGGCGGGTTTTTACGTTTAGCCTTCGTGGGCCATCTGGTCGTATGAAGCACAACGCACACAACAGTAGTCGCGCTCTTCGTGCTTCAGCTGCGCGCCGTGAATTAGCGTCAGAGTGTTCTTCACTTCTTTTCCCTGCTCAATCGGCTTTCCACACAGGTGGTAAGCGCATTTCTTTTGGTTATGCATCCGGGTCCCCTTTCTGCGCCAGCATGTAGCAAAGGCGGCGGAGCAGCGCCTCGAAGTAATTCAGTTTCACTGCCTGCTGCCTCGCTGGTTTACGTGCAAAATCAATCATTACGATCCCCTTGTTATGCCTGTCTTTTCACCACTTCAGGCTCGGTGGTATGCTGGAGTTCCTACACAACCAGCAAGGACGAACTATGAAATCAGTAACTAAGCCGTGCCCGATCTGTGGTGAAGCATCCACATCGTTTAATCACGTAAATCAGGTCGTTAACATACGAGTGACTCCGCCGACTATCAGAGCCGTTCCGTCCGTGGTTTATGTTTGCGATGAACACGGCTGGATCATGCTTTCTGAGCAAATCAATGACCTCGTCACTAACAGCACTGATCCATCTGTAAAATCCCGACTTGCTGAGTTGGTTAAGGTTCGCTTTGTACCTGAACAAGATCAGCCTCTGGCTCTGAAATCTATTGAGTCGCTCGGGTAAGGTCTTTACGGCACTCACTTCTCCAACCCAGGCGGTACATTTTTTTATTCATCTTGCCGCGAGGTACGCCGCCTGTTCTGCTCATCTTCCGGCGAAGGTGGCGCATGTGTTTTTCTTCCGGACTATTCATTCCCGTGCCGCCATCCTGCCGGGCGCTTTGAAGCTGCAAGGGCTTCTGTCGAGTTTCAAAGAGACGCCACCAGAACACACCAAAGCCGACCATGCCTACCTTTTTTGTGTTGCCTTTCATATCAATCTCCTCCCTTATCGCCGGGTCGCGGAACGTTAATAAACCTGTGCGCTTAGCTGTTTCGTTATGATGGATTTATAATAGCCATGAGTATTATTGATAGCAATACGTATTGATATTAAGTAATAGCAATTCGCATTAAACTCTTGATAGCTAAATGAATTTAATTTTGTAAAAAATGCGTGTCATGCTCAGAAAAACATCGAAATGGAGGTTCGTATGGGTATGAATGAAGACAAAGCTGGGTTGATTCTGAGCGCCATTGGCCTGGCGGTTGTTGAGATGATTGGCGAGAGGGTGCCCATCATCAGAGTCAACCTGGTTGATAAGCTGGAGCACAACCGGCGTGAGACAGGGAACGTGATTGGGAAGGGCGCGAACAGGGATGCGGCGGAGCTGGTCAGGAAAGGGGTATAAAAAACCCGGCGCGGCAGCCGGGTAAATAATAATAACCCATACCTTTTAGAGCATAAGCTTAACAGCCATCAAGGAGTAATCATCTTCTATACCCTTTAATTCAATGCGCCTTTGCAAGCTGCTAGCAAATTTAGCTGGAGAAGAAAGCGTTGCCGAAGAAAACCTTGGGCGTGCGACCCAATGGCTATGAGCCCCATCAGACATTATAAAAATATTTAGGGATCCATCTTCCAATTGTAATTTATTAAATGGGATAAAGAGTGATTGATATTTAAATGGTATTCGTGGTGACGGAGATATTGCTGCAGTAATGATGTTCTTACCTTGAGCTTTTTTGAGTTCTCTTGCAGTAAAATGGCCTTCATCTAAGAGCATTTGATGCTGAGTATGATCTTTGGTAATTTGGATTAATTTGTTTTCTTTTTTGATATACAAACGACAATCGCCAACATGACCAATGACCAAGCCATCTTTAGATACATGACAAAAAGTAAGGGTAGTCGATGCTGATGACAGTTCTGTATTATAATAGGCTATTTTTTCTAGATTACTTTTTATTTTCTCAAAAAGTAAATCAACGTTTCTAGGAGTCGAATCATAGTTGGATAAAAAAGAAATAACTGAAGAGGATGCTTCTTTTCCACCCTTATAACCACCAACACCGTCAGCAACAGCGAAAAGATAGCCGCCATCAATTTCACGAGGGTACAATACAGTATCCTGGTTCTCTGTTTCTCTACTTTTCGAAAGTGAGAATCCCGATGAAGAAGTTATAAGTGACATTATCCCTTGGCCTCTAATTCAGAAATAGCTTGTAATACCTGCTCGACGTTGAGAAAACGCTTTTGTAGTTGCCTGTGCTTGCACTTGTTTATAATATCATCATACCCATCAATATCCAAATCTTCCATCAGAACGCCAACTGAATAGATATCTGATTGGAAAGAATAACCATGTAGCATTACCCCATAATCAAAATATTTTGGCGTACCTAAAAATACACCAACCTTTGTGGCAAATTGGGTTTGTGTTGGGCTGATACTTTTAGCTAAACCAAAATCTGAAAGTTTATAAACACCTGTCTTAAATTTAAGGATGTTCATTGGCTTTATGTCACGGTGAACATAACCCTTGCTATGTATAAAAGAAAGACCATTGAGAACCATCTTTATTATTTTTACTTTATCTTCTTGATTTAATGATTTTTTTGATATTTCCGTGTCTAGGCTGCACTCTGCTAACTCCATTACAAACCACGGATTTGCGCTTTGCAGATCAAACATAAAAATTTGTATAATATTATTATGTATACATTTAGTTTGGCAGAATACTTCACGCTTGAATCTTTCATGTAGGTCGGTATCTGAAGGGTCAGGGATAAGCTTTTTTCGAGCATATGCGCCGGCATTGAATCCAGATGTGTTTGAAATGTTAATGCGTTCAACTATTCCGTAACCACCTGAACCAATCTCTTCTTCTGGTGTGATGATATAACTACGGAATCTGACCATTAATGTGTTCCTTTTAAAGATTAACTGTATGTAATTACAAAAATGCAGAGCTCCAAAATGGGGAGTGGAGCCATCGAAGCACACCATTTAAATACGTTAATTATGTTATTAGAACTTAACTAGCAATTTCCTTTCGTTTACCCAAAACGCTTATAAGCAATTGTCTGCTTAATGAGTACCTTCGCCATGATGTGAAAGCGATCTAACTCTCCATCCTCGATGTACCACTCTTTGTATCGAGCGTTATCCGATATCACCAACAACTTGTCCTTGTGCATCTGCAGGCGCTTAACGTGCAGCGTATTACCAAACACAAAAACGTACACGCCATCGCCGTCGAAATGCCGCACACCGATGTTCACGAAGATTTCATCGCCTGGGTCAATCGTGCCTTCCATGCTGTCACCGCGAACGGTGATCACCTTCACCTGAGAAGATGGTACTGGGCCAAAGAGGGCATGCCCTTTATCGGGCGTGTACTCAATCGCTCTGATGGTTTCGATAAAGTCGGTCGACAGCATAGAACCCGGCCCCGCGCTTGCGTGAACATCCAGCACATCGACTCTGTAGATATCAGATCGCGGCTGAGTGACAACTTCCGCAGGCTTCTGGCCATCAGCCCTCATGCTTCCTTCGCCAGTTGAAAGCCATTCCGTTCTAACGCCAAGCGCATTGGCAATCTCAACGATTTTCGTCGAGCCGCGAGCATTGCCACTGGTGAGTCGCCAAATGGTGGGCTGAGCCACGCCTGACGCTTTTGCGAGAGCGCCCTGGGACATGCCGGACAATTCCATTGCCTGATTAAGGCGGTCTGCAAGAGATTCTTTTTTCATAGTTTTCAATTTATACGCTTGCGTATTGGTGGTCAAAACACGTTTCGCTATTGCCAATATCAATACGCATTGCTATTATCCATATCGACCAATACTTAAAGGAATTGGATATGACCAACAAAGTTATCCAGCGAGCAATCGACATCGCTGGCAGCCAAAAAAAATTAGCAGATCGCTGCGGTGTTGCTCAACCAACCGTGTGGCGCTGGCTGCATGGCGGCGGGATTGACGCACGTTACGTGATGAAAATCGTGTCTGCCACTGAAGGGAGAATCAAAGCGGCAGATATCAGGCCCGATCTCGCGCAGCTTCTTAGCGCAAATAATACAGCCGCCTAACCGGCGGCGCTAACCACGAAAGGGAAAGCAATGCAGACGCAATCACTTACGTATCAACAAAATACCGGAATGTCACCGGTAGCGATGATAAATCGCACTCAAACAAAGCAGGACGATAGTCATGAACGAGTGCGTGATGCAGTGCGCGCCTGGTCGGCAGCTATCGACAATCAGGATGTCGTGGCGGCGTTGATTATCAGTGAGTACCGCGAGAGGGGAGGCTGCGCTATCGACTTTCCGGAAGACATCAGCCGGGCGCGCCAGAAGCTCTTTCGTTTTCTGGATAACCGGTTCGACTCCGAGCAGTACCGCGAGAATGTTCGCCAGCTGAGCCCGGCAATCATGGCCGTTTTGCCGCTGGAGTTCCGCACCCGGCTCGTGCCGCAGGAAGACACGATGTCGCGCATTGCATCAGCAATGAAAGAGTGTGCGGAAGCAAAGCAGGCTGTGCTGCTGGGGGCGCCAGAGCATCAAAAACTGAAGGAGGTGAGCGAGGGTATCACGTCACTTTTCAAACTTATGCCAGAGCAAATAGGGCCGCTTATGACGATGGTCACGTCAATGCTGGGATGGGTCTTGTGAAGCATTCAGAAAGGGCGAAAGCCGCGGTGCTCGAACACCAACGGCTTTCAGGTGCAAATGCAGTGAACAATTGCGGAGAGCAGTATGGCAAATACCGCTGAAGTTATCAATTTCCCTATCAAAACCGAGCAAACAGGAGGTCTTATGGCCGACCTGTCCAACGGGTACACCAGGATCGCAAACGAGATTCAGAAGCTGAAGCCGCGCCTGCGCATGTCAGGGCGTGAATGGCAATGCCTGGAAGCGATTATCTGGCTGACCTACGGATGGAACAAAAAACAGGACCGGGTTACGAATACTGTCATTTCCGGGCTTACCGGGCTTGCGGATTCGCATGTTTCTGATGCGATAAGCGCCCTGGCTGAGCGTGGAATTATTTTCAGTCACAAGCAGGGCGTGATGAAAACAGTCGGTATAAATACTGACCTATCTGCCTGGATTTTGGACAAACCGAAAACGGGAAAACTCTTCCCGAAAACGGGAAAATCCTTCCCGGAATCGGGAAAGACCTTCCCGGAAACGGTAGACACCCAAGACTATAACAAGAACAGTATTAAAAGATCTTCGTCTGAGAATTCTGACGAATCCTCGGACGACCCTACTGAGAAGTTTCTCTCTCGTCACCCGCAAGCGATCGGCGGTATTTACACACCTGCAGGTAAATCCTGGGGAACCGCCGAAGACCTTCGCGCCGCCAAGTGGATTTATGACCAGGTGCTGGTGGTGAATGCCAGTCTGTCAGAGCCCAAGTGGGTCGAATGGGCAAACACCATCCGACTGATGCGCGTACAGGACTTTCGCTCTCATCACGATATCTGCTCACTGTTCAAATGGGCCAGCCAGGACGTCTTCTGGAAAGACAATATCCTCAGCCCTTCCAGCCTTCGCAAGCAGTGGGACAAGCTCACCACGAAGCGGCAGAGCCAGAGTAGCGGTGTTACTCGTGGCGGTACCGCTATCGATTTCAACAATACCGACTGGATCAACGGGGTGTTCGATGAAAAATCTCTCTGAGCAGATGGTCAGCTTAGACCGCGAAAACTTCCGTCGTGCCGCTCACGGTATGCCTGAAGTTCAGGATGCCAGCGCACCAGTGCGTCAGGCCGAACAGGTGGCGGAGATTTTCAACTCGCTGTTCGCCAGGCTCCGCGCCGCATTCCCGGCCGCCGTGTCTGCTATCCGCTCGCAGGACGAGTTTGACGAAATTCGCCGCCAGTGGGTTCTGGCGCTGGGCGAAGCCGGAATCACCAGCATGGCGCAGGTTGACGCTGGTATGCGCGTTGCTCGTCGCCAGGAAAAGCCGTTCCTGCCGTCTCCAGGCCAGTTTGTTGCCTGGTGCCGCGCCGAGGAAAGCGCCGCTGTCGGATTACCTGACCAGAACGAGCTGGTTGCCCTGGTGTATCAGTACTGCCGAACTCGCGGGAACTACCCGGACGCTGAATCTTATCCGTGGCCTGGTAAAACCGCTGACAAGCAGCACACCACCAAATCCAAAGCCTGTTACTGGATGGTGACGACCCTCAACCAAAAAATGCGCGCTCAGGGCCTTACTGACGGCGAGTTGAATCGCAAAGCCGGAGAGGAACTGGCGAAGATGGTGAGTCGCATTCGTAGCGGTGAAGATCTGCCAGAACCGATTATTCGTCTGCCATTGCTGGGCGGTAAGCCACTGACTCGCGAGCAGGGAATGGCGCGTGTAGCGGAAATCCGGGCGAAGTTCGGTTTCAAAGGCGGGAGAGCGTAAGCATGGCCAGTAAATCACTTTGGGCAATAGTCGATTACCTCCGTGAAAACGAGACCATCACGCCTCGTCAGGTTCAAATACTGTTGGGCTGCGACTGCAAGAAGTCTCACAACCTGCTGTTGCACTTAATCCGAAAGGCTGTAGTTTGCCGCACTGGCGAGTCTCATCACCCGGTATTTACGCTGCTTCCGGGCCAGGAACCAAACATCAAGCGCCTCAAAGAAACTGAGGTAAAAAACGCCGTAGCAGCAGTATGCCGCCAGAACTGGCAGGGCTATCAGATCCACAAAATTTTCGGGAGTGCACGGGCATGAAATGGGGACATAACGAACTCGCTCACGATCTCGCTGAGCATTTGCGCCAGAACACGGCTCGCATGGTCTGGGAAGACATGCAACTCGGTCCAAGCGGAACGGCGCGCCCTGATGTATACGCGCTGCCACATTCCTATAGCAAATTTTGCCCGGTAGTTTACGAAATCAAAGTCAGCGTTTCCGATTTTCGCGCCGACGTTACTGCCGGGAAATATACCAAATATTTCAAATACGCCAGCGCAGTGGTGTTTGCTGTCCCTGAGGGGATGCTGAAAAAGACAGACATTCCGGAAGGCTGCGGTCTGATGATCCGAAAAGAAACTGGGTGGCATACGCTCAAAGGCCCAACTATCCGCCCGATGGACAATATCCCACGCGATGCCTGGATAAAACTGGTCATGGATGGAGTTAAACGCGAAGTAGAGCGCACCAGAATATCGGCACGAACTAACTCTACCTATTACGTCGAAGAACGCCTGAGAAAACGCCACGGCGAGGATATCGCCTCGCTGGTGGCTCAAGCCCACCAGTCCAATGAACGATTCAAAAACGCCATTGAGCATCAGGAAAAACAACGCCAGGCAGTTGTGAGGCAGACCGACGAGGAATCGCGGCAACGTCGGGAAGATCGCGAGCGGCGGGAAGAACGTCTCAACAAAGAGCAAAGCGAATTAGCGGTGACTCTGGGGCTGGCTGCAGACGCGACGATTTATCAATTAATTCGCGCAATACAAACGGCGAGTAATCGGTTAGCAGAGGATAGTGAAATACAGCGCTTGCGCCGTATTTTTGGCGACATAGAGCGAATGATCTCAAATGGTCAGGAAGCACTACCAGGGGAGAACGCGGCATGAAAAAGCCGCGCCATAGGGCCTAAAAATGGAATGCGCTACTCACATACATTCTCTATGAGTAGCGTTGATTTTATTGATTTTTTTTCATGGCCTTGCGTATGATTTCAGTGGTGATGTCGTTTCCCATCCGAATAATCGCTCCGTACATCGACGGTCCAAATCCTCCCATGAATACGCCTTGAGATGCCATGTTGGATGCACGAACTTGGCTTTCAGCTGTAGCTTTCGCATAGAGTTTTTTACTATCTTCATCGCTTTTTACCACTGTCATTTGTTCGATGTCGGCAGCTGAAATGAAAGCACCTTCAATTAAAATTCTGGTTGAATTAGAAACGTAAGGAATGATTATATCTTCTAAAACCTCATCTTCATTAGTGCAATCAGATTCAATATAAATCTTTGATTTGTCCTTTGATTTGTCCTTTGAGTTTCCGATTTTTTTCATTTTTACAAGAACGTGAATGTAACTCATAGCAGCCTCTATTGATGTGTGTATTCAATTGCAACGTTAGATAGTGCTTTATTGACCTGCTACCCATAGACTAACACAAGCTGATGTTGTCAACGTCCCCTCTTGGCACAAACCTGACGTAATGCAGTCTGATATAATCCGCTACAAACACGGGAGGGGTGATGAGTGACATTTATAGAAGTAAACATGATATCCATCCGTTAGATCCCTACATAAAATGGTTAGCTAGCAGGAATCTTATGTTAGCTACATGGGGGATAACCATTTTTATAGGTGTTGTTTTATCTGGATATTTAGAACAATGGTCTTTGCTGCCAAGATTTGGCTGTATTTGAATTATGATAGGAACGCTCCTGACACTCTCACCTATGTTTGCTGATGGGGTGTATCTTTCACAAGCTGAGGCTTTTGGTTTTGGCTCCGTTGATGAAGATGGCAAAACTGCCGTAACTTCGGCTGAAGGACGGAAAGTTTTACTAAACATATTATGGGGCGTTGGGCTGGTTATCATTTCATCTTTCATCAATGCTTTTGGCGATCTGATACATGGTTTAGGAGGTTTAAAGATGAGCTATGGAGCTGAGGTTTGGAGCGCTATCGGTGGCATATGTTCTGCGATAGCCGCAACGATGAGTGTCATGGTTGCGTTAAAGTCTTTCCGCCATCAAAAATTCGTTGATAAAAAGCAAGCAGAATTTGATAGGCAACAGCAGATCAACAGAATTGAAGATCGTTTAATATCCATTGCGTCAAAAATCAATGTATATTTTGGGAAGTATGAAAATCGGGATATGCCATTTCGTATCGCATTGAATGTTGCTGAAGCAGTTGATACTGGATGCACAACAATAAAATTTTCTTCAAAAAAATATGATCTTAATGAGGTTGAGGAAAATGAACTAAAATCGATACTAATAACGCATTTATGTTTTGAGGCATCGGAGCAATTGTTCAGAGATAAGCACCCGGCATTTAATATTACCGAACATTATGACCATGATGATTTCGATTACCTATCATTTATTTGGATTAGATCGAAAAACAGCTTGCTTATAAGCCAACTTTAATTTTTTTTGATTTTCCATAATCACCTGTCCATAATACCAGTGTCAGTCTGAACAACTGACGACCTGTGCGCCACGGAGAACCCATGGCGCAGTTACAACTTATCAAGCATTCATCAGGAATCCTGATCCCCGCTACGCCGGAGACCAGCGACTTTCTGCATTCAAAATGCAAACTCGGCTCCGTACTCGAAGGTGAGTTCCGCCAGGTACGCAATGCCGCTTTGCACCGTAAATACTTCTCCCTCCTGAATCTGGGCTTCGAATACTGGGAGCCGAACGGCGGCGCAATAACATCCTCTGAAAAATCAATTGTGAATCGCTATGCGGGATATCTCGCCCTTCGGGTGGGTAATGGTGACGTCCTGACTTCTTATGCAGAAGAGTTCTTTTCTGACGTGGCTGAGCGCCGTTCATCATCAAATCTCACCGCCACTAAATCTTTCGATGCCTATCGGGAGTGGGTCATTGTCAGTGCAGGGTATTACGACATCGTAAACCTGCCGGATGGCACCCAGCGTAAGCGGGCTAAAAGCATCTCTTTTGCGAACATGGACGACACCACGTTTTCCCCTCTCTACAACGAATCTCTCAATGTGTTATGGCGTTTCATCCTCTCCCGCGCATTTACCAGCAAAGCGGAAGCAGAGAACGCAGCGGCGCAGTTGATGAGCTACACGGGGTAAGCATGGCTGACTTACGTAAAGCTGCGCGTGGCCGAGAATGTACCGTCCGCATTCCGGGTTATTGCAATGGCAATCCTGAAACTAGTGTGTTGGCGCATTACCGGCTGGCAGGAACCTGCGGTACCGGATGCAAGCCAGACGATACACAGGCAGCTATTGCTTGTAACGGGTGCCACGACCTTATCGACGGCCGCAAGAAAACCACTGATTACATCCATGACGAACTGCGGCTAATGCACGCGGAAGGTGTTATGCGCACCTTGGAAATATGGCGGAAGGAAGGGTTTGTTAAATCATGATTGCCCATCACACCAGTAAAACCCAACAGCAAGGAAATAAACAATGACTCCACGTCAACGCCGACAGCAAATTGCAGGGTTGGGAACTATTGCGACAGCTCCACGGAAAACTTACCTGGGCAAATTCACCCCTCTAACATCCACCCAGTCCGGTTGGATCAAATCGTTACTTACAATCTGGGGGGAAGGGGTAAAGGGTGACTTGGCCCCAAAAATGCCAAGAAGCCATAGTTGCTGGAATGGCCTCAGAGGCAGCCGTTGGTCAGATAAGGCGCTCGAACGTTTTACGGCCGCACTGGACCAAGCTCGCAGTGAGGGATTTAAAGGGCAACACATTATGAAGCGCGCCCAAGTCATCCTATGGCCGAAAGAACCCGTGAGCTTAATTGAACAGGCTCTTCACAACGATGACATCGATTTTGTGGAGCAAAGTGTTTTGCTGGCGCTGGACTCAACCGACCCGGTTTATCTGGTTGGCGTTCAGTTCTACACGACCCGGAAAAAGATTTCAGACATCACTCGTGAATTGCAATTAATCGCTCCCTGGTTGACCGACAGCGAAGCCAGAAGGCGTGTCAGGTGGTGCCTGGAGATTTTCAGGGCAAAGGTTTTTCTATCATCGCGAAAGCTATTGGCTGAGCAGGCGCAATGATTTTTTGATTAATCGTGCTATTTTATGGATTAAATATTGAAAACGGGCCAACAAAGTGTTTAATGTATTCATGCTTGGCAGAGCTATGACATGATGACAGCGCTGTTAAGTCACAATCTGACAAATTCAAAAACCTCGCTCCGGCGGGGTTTTTGCTTTCCGGCGATACGACAGGGGTATTCGCGAGGTGCATTGCACCAGTACCCCTGTCATAGCGCCGTTTTGCAAAATGAAAAACACATATTAGCCTCGCTGATGCGGGGCTTTGTCGTTGACCGCTGGCCCCTTCCATAAACTGACCTTGTCGTGAATATCCCGATGGACAAAGCCTGACTCTTGACGGCAAGACTCAGAAAAATATAAATTATTTGTGTGGTGAATCCCCCTATGCGGTGGGGCGCCTTGACATGATATTTATTATCTTGCAGTGAAGGAGCGCGTGTTGTGGTAAGTCAAGCCATGGCGCACCGGGAGGCACCCGGCACCACGTATAAAAAATATGTTGTGCCTTTATTCCTTTAAGCCTGTACCTCTCCGTACAGGCTTTTTTTTTCGAAGGTTATTATCTCTGATAGTGAAATGACCAGACGTGTTGTTCTTGGTCTGAATCAGTTCCTAAATTTTCGCTTCGACAAATGGCCAGCCTTAACGCACTAGTAAGGTCTGCGAAATCGCTCTTATCCCAAAAACCAGTGCAATTTAGCATCAACTCGTCTGTATCAGTAGCATCAGTGTTAACTTCATAATCCACGTTGAGGGTTTTGAAAAGATACTCTTTTCTATGAATAACCCCTTTGGGAAGAACGAAAATTGCATCAGCCATAAGTTACCTCCTGATACATTTACTGCTTGATTATCTGTGGCGAGAGTACAAAACACGGTGTTTTTAATAATTTAATTACACGTTATCACCATAATCAATTGCGGTTTCCTGCGTAGTGAACCAGATCCCAAAGAACATTTTTTGCCTGTTCACTTATTCCTGGACGAACCAGATTTCATAGACCTGAAGAAGTTCCTCAATCCCCTGGCACTTCCCTAAAACGGAGGTGGAGCATGATACGAATGGACAAACTGACAACCGGCATCTCGTACGGTGCTTCCGGCGGGAGCGCCGCTTTCTGGATTAAAAAGCTATTGGATGGCTACACACCTGAACAGTGGGCAGCGATTGGTGTGTTAGGCAGTCTGATGTTTGCACTGCTGACTTTTCTGACCAACCTGTATTTCAAAATCAAAGAGGATCGCCGTAAGGCGGCAAGGGGCCAGTCATGAGCAAAACAAAAATTGCTGGTGGCGCGGTCTGCTCAGTGATGGCAATCATCGCGATAGTCATGAGCAACGGAGAGGTTCGCACCAATCAGCGCGGACTGGAATTGATCGGTAATGCCGAATCATGCCGCCGAGAGCCATATGTCTGCCCGGCAGGTGTGTTGACTGATGGTGTCGGCAATACGAACGGTGTGAAAGCCGGTACCCGCAAGTCTGACGCGCAGATCGCCGCCGACTGGCAGAAAAACATTCTTCAGGCTGAGCAGTGCGTTAATCAATATGCCGCCGGGAAACAACTCAGCGACAACACGTTTTCTGCCGTGACCTCTCTGACGTTTAACGTCGGGTGCGGTGCAATGCAGAAATCGACCCTTTACCGAATGTTGCGACAGGGCCAGGTTGTGGACGCCTGTAATCAGTTCACCCGTTGGGTGTATGCCGCTGGTGTGATTCTCCCTGGACTGGTAACGCGGCGCGGAAATGAGAAAACGCTCTGCCTGGATGGTGCGTGATGAATCGCGCAACGCTGTTCACTGCTTTGGTAGCCGTGGTGATTATTGCTGTCCTGGCTGTTCTGCTGGCGTTTGCAAATACTGACCTCAACACCGCCGAAAGCGATAAGCGCGTGCTTGAATCCGATAACGCATTGCAGGGGCAGACCATCGCCACTCAGGCACTCAACATTAACCGATTCAATCAAACCGCTCAAATAGTCGCTCGGGCAAATGCAATCGTGGCCGGCAACCGCGAAAAAACCGTTATCGAATACCGGGAGATATTACGCCGTGAAAAAACCTGCGATCTGCCTGTTCCTGCTGATGTCGCTGGTGGGCTGCTCGAATACGCGAACCGTTTACGTTCCAGCGCAATGCACGCCGATACCGCCATCACTGACCCAGCCGATGGTGCCGCCGCTACCGCCAGCGGGATGACGTATTGCCAGGCTGTTTTGTGGATTGAGCCGCTGCTGGCAACCATAGAGCAGGGCAACAACAATTTAGCGGGGATTCGGGATATTGAACAAGAACGCCAGTTAACGACAAAAGAAATAGGTAGCGAGGCCCAAAGCGATATGTCTAAAAGACCTCAGTAAAGTTTGGCTGTATTGAAAAGGCATATGTTAGAATCAAAGCGATTAAACATTCACGCCTAATAATAACCATTATGAATTATTTGTATTTTATTAATGAATTATGGCCTGTTTTGGTCTTAATTCTTCTGGGACAAAGTTCTGCGCTTTATTACATAGGGTTCAAGAAAGAATCCAGATGGATTGCCCTCATTATAGTGCTTATAGGTCTGGTTGAGATCGTGCTAATTTAAGTTAAGTGTGGCTGGTGAGCTTCTGCTCTATAAAATCACAATAACGTGTTCAACCATACCAGTGGTTTCAACAACCACAGCCTCTTTATTTCTTCTTACTAAGGCGGATACACTCATACCCCCTGTTGGTAAGAGAAGCCTTTTATAATGATTGTTCCTGGTTCATCGGATGTTCAGGTTCCTGAAACAGAATCTGCTCGCAAAAGCATGTTCAGAGCGTTGCTGTATCGAGACAGAACACCGATTGCTGTACTGGTTTGTGCTGCTATTGTTGGTATTCTCGTCGGCCTTGTTGGTGTCGGTTTTTTTTATGCCGTAAATATCGTGCAGCATTTGCGTACAGGTTTTATCAGTCAGATTTCCTTGAGTCGATGGACGGTCTGCATCATTGCCTTCGTGGTATCTGGTCTGCTGGCAATGGTTGGCTATATTCTCGTAAGAGTGTTTGCCCCTGAAGCATCGGGTTCAGGAATTCCTGAAATTGAAGGTGCGCTCGAAGAGCTACGACCTGTACGCTGGTGGCGAGTTATCCCAGTTAAATTTTTTGGAGGGATGGGGACACTCGGTGCAGGTATGGTGCTGGGGAGAGAGGGCCCCACCGTCCAGCTTGGCGGCAATATCGGTGGAATGGTGACAGACCTGTTAAGGGTTAAACGAGGTGAAGCGCGTCATACATTGATTGCCACTGGTGCAGCAGCCGGTCTTGCAGCTGCGTTCAATGCGCCGCTTGCCGGCATCCTGTTTATTCTCGAAGAAATGCGGCCACAGTTTCGCTATAACCTTATATCCATTAAGGCCGTATTTATCGGCGTAATAATGGCCAGTATTGTATTTCGCATATTCAATGGTGAGAGGCCGGTAATAGATGTAGGGCATTTATCAAATGCGCCGGTTAACACATTGTGGCTTTATCTTATATTGGGAATGTTCTTCGGCATTATTGGCGTGGTCTTCAACCGTCTTGTCTTTCTTTTCCAGGATGGATTTCAGCGAATTTATGCTGGTCGTAACTGGCGGGCGGTCTTCATTGGAGGTTGCATCGGTGGTCTTTGCGGCATCCTAACCATTCTCTATGCACCAGGATCTGGCGGCGGCTTTGAATTGATTCCAGATGCTGCCAAAGGTAGTTTTGGTTTTGACGCATTAATAGTGATGTTTCTTGTTCGGTTACTAATGACTCTGCTGTGTTTTTGTTCTGGTGCGCCTGGCGGTATTTTTGCGCCAATGTTGGCTTTGGGCACTTTACTTGGAACAGCTTATGGCGTCGGGGCTGCTGATTTATTTCCTACGTATGGACTTGAAGCGGGTACATTTGCTATTGCAGGTATGGGGGCACTATTCGCCGCATCTGTTCGAGCACCGCTGACTGGCATCGTTCTTGTTTTGGAAATGTCAGATAATTATCAGCTCATTTTACCGATGATAATCACATGTCTTGGCGCAACGCTGTTGGCACAATTTCTGGGGGGTAAACCATTGTATTCTTCTATTCTGGCTCGCACTCTTGCAAAGCAAAAGGCAGAAAAAGCATCCCTTAATTAAGGAATGCTACAGCAGGCATTCACTGAGTGCCTGTAATGATGGCAAAAACACTCACTTACAGACGCCACTGATGCGTCGTAGAGGGCGAATCGAAAGCATCACCAGACAGTCAAATGGCCTGGCCGTGTATGTATGTGAACAGTCTTTAAATCAATAATGTTCAATTCTTTCATTACTTCATCTGCTGACATTTCCTTAACGGCCATAGCAATTGAAGCAGCCATATCTTCGAGAGTTTTCGCTTTAAGTATAAATTCAGATGTTTGAGCCCAATAGAAGCCGTTGTTGAACCACAGGCCTATATCTACAGCATGTGGCATTCCTTCCTTATGCAACTGAAAAATAGCCATGAGTACCTCAGCGTAAGAGCAACTTAAGCAAGCCAGCGAGCATTATATGGCAGCATGAGCGTGACCACTACGGTTAGTGGCAGGCATTACAGCATGCATTCACTGAGAGCCGGTGACAATGTCGATTTATAGGAGTGGTAATGGTGAAAGATCTCACTTTACTGAGGCCACTAAACGGGATTGTTTCACCCTCAGAGAGCGAATCGAAACAGTCACCAAACGACTGACTGGCCTGCAAACGTATGTGCGTGGATAGTGCCTGAAACAGGCGTGCATGATAAATCAATAAGCAATTGATATATAAATATTTTTTAACAAAGTTAACGAAATCAAGTTGTTGATAAAAAATGTCGATTGGTATGATTAATATTGTTTGATTAATCCTGTTAATAACCTACTCTCAGCTATGACCCTGTAAGCAATCCCAACACCAGATGACAGGGTCTGTTATCCCGGCGAGACTTCTCGTTTCCCTCTGGGTGGCTCCATGGTGTGAGAGCATTTGGCCCGGATAACAAATACTAAAGGCCACGTTTAATATTCACGTGGCCTTTTCTAACGTTTGTGTTGTTGCTCAATCGTCAGCGAGAATGTTAATGCGACGCTCGGAAAATAAGCACATTCATCCTATAGGCCTGTTGTAGGTGAGATGATGAAAAAAGTCTTAGTATTCTTCAATGCAAAATCAGTAGAAGTGGTAGAGACGATTAAAGCTGTAACCACCATTGCAAGAAACTACCCAAACGGTGAGGAAACTCATCTTAAGATTATGCTTGCTGGGATCCATTCCATTACCGGTGATCATACTGAGATTTATGTGGCATCGGACAGAGAGTTATCGCCAGAAGAGATTGTGAGTGCTGCCAACAAGCTTCTCTGACTAACTGCTAAAAGAGTTCTTAGTAAAAGCTAAATTTCATCTCTACCACGGAAGCCTCGCAATAGCGGGGTTTTTTATTGCCATCACCATGGGTAGACCCATGGTAATAGCATGTGCGACTACAATTTTTTCCCATCAACCGTAACGCTGGCATCAGCTGTGCTATTGGGAATATAAATTCTAATTCGTGCTCCGCTTTCAGTTACGACCTCTATTGTTACAGACGTAGGTGGTGCGCCAGTGTCATTACCAGTGAACTCGGTGACGATCTCTTTTGAGGTTTTATCTTCGATGATTGGCATCAGATCACCATTAACTAACCCAGCATAAATCTTTAAGTTGCCCATCGGTACCTCCCTAAGGAATTCAAATGGCACTCACCGACAAGCAAGAAATGTTCTGTCGCGAGTACCTCATCGATTTAAACGCCACGCAGGCGGCTATTCGGGCGGGGTACAGCGTCAAGACTGCAAATCGTACCGCATCCGAGAACCTGTCAAAACCTGTCATCCAAAACAGAATCTCTGAACTCAAAGCGAAGCGCAACGAAGACGTTGGCATTGATGCAGATTACGTGCTCCGGCGCTTGGTTGAGATTGACCAGATGGACGTTCTGGATATCCTGAACGATGACGGTAGCCTGAGGCCGATTAGCTCATGGCCGAAAGCCTGGAGAACGTCGCTAACTGGTCTGGACATCAGCACCACGATTCAGAACTTCGACGAGGAGACGGCGGAAACCATCCTTAAAAAGGTTAAGTGGCCGGATAAGGTTAAGAATCTGGAGTTGCTCGGCAAGCACATAAAGGTGCAGGCGTTTAAAGAGCAGGTTGAACAGAAGGTCACTGCGACCCACAGCATTATGCCAGTCCCGTCCTGCGATAACGTCGACGACTGGGAAGCAGCAGCGCAGAAGCAGCGGAGCGAGGTACTGGGTGGATGAATTACAAAGCCGTCTGGAAACCTTTGCCGGGATCGCAATCGCTCTCCCTGAGTTGTCCGTGTAACGAGATCCTCTACGAGGGAACGCGCGGACCCGGTAAGACTGCCGCGCAATTGGCACGTTTTCGCCGCCTTGTTGGGCTGGGCTACGGCTCATTCTGGCGGGGCGTCATTTTTGATACCGAGTATAAAAACCTCACCGACATCATTACCCAGTCAAAGCGTATGTATCGCTTGTTTAATGACGGTGCTCGCTATCTGGCATCGGCCAGTGAATTGCGTTGGGTTTGGCCTACCGGCGAAGAGCTGCTGTTTCGCTTCGGGAAAGAAGAGAGCGATTATTGGGACTACCACGGGCAGGAGTTTCCGTTTATCGGTTTCAACGAACTGACCAAACAGCAGTCAGCAGAGTTTTACGAAATGATGTTCTCATGTCGGCGCTCATCGTTTCGCCCAGAGAACTACCCGTTGGCAGGTGGCGGCCTATTGAAGCCGATCCCCCTGGAAACATTCAGCACGACCAACCCGTTTGGCATCGGCCATACCTGGGTGAAGAAACGCTTCATCGAGCCAGCACCACGCGGCACCATCATTCGCGAAACGCAGCAGGTGTTTAACCCGCAGACCGAGCGAGAAGAGGATGTGACGCTCACCCGCGTTGCAATTCACGGTTCGTTCAAAGAAAACCCTTATCTGGATCCGCAGTACATCGCAACGCTGATGGCAATCAAAGACCCTAACCGGCGCAAAGCATGGGTTGAGGGCTCCTGGGACGTTACCAGCGGCGGACGCTTTGACCATCTCTGGGACGCGTCGGTGCACGTCATTAAGCCGTTTCGCATCCCGGATAGCTGGACGGTTGACCGTTCACACGACTGGGGCGAATCGAAGCCGTTCTCCAACCTCTGGTGGGCGCGTGCCGATGGGACCGCCGCAGAGCTGCCGGACGGTCGTCAGTTCTGCCCGCCTGCCGGATCACTGATTCTGATTGGCGAATGGTATGGCTGTCCACCAGACGAACTTAACAAAGGCCTGAATATGTCCTCGACGAACGTTGCTAAGGGCGTGGACTGGATTGATAAGCGGCTGATGGGCGAGGAGATAGACGAGCCGGAGGAAGTGCAGGGCAAAGGCCAGATGCACATTGTTCCAGGCATATGCAGTAGCGTCATTCCCGGCCCTGCTGATGGTGCGATTTTCAATACTGGCGATAACGAACTGTCGATTGCGCAAAAAATGGAAGCGCAGGGCGTAAAATGGATACCCGCAGACAAGAAACCTGGCTCACGTATCAATGGCGCATCGCTCTTTGCCGACATGCTTGAGGCTGTTGTTGAAGCCAAAAAGATGGAATCAGGTATCCCCGAAAAGCCAGCCTTCTACGTAATGGATCACTGTCGTGGCTGGATTAGCCGTATCCCTGTTTTAGTTCGTGACGACAAAAAGCCTGACGATGTTGATACCACCCAGGAAGACCACGACTGGGATGCAACACGTTACCGCGTACTGCACTCACCTGCTCAGGTGGGGGCTATCTTCTTCTAAGGAGCTCATCAGTGAGTGAATTAAGCACCGGGGAACAGTTCCTCGTTAATGCCCTTGCTGATGCTGTTGGGCGACAGCGCATGCAGTATGCAGGGCGTAATGGCAACGTGAAGCGCACGAAGCTATGGGATGAGTTCGGTTATCCGGAAACGCTCACCTTCGACAATTTCTACCGTCAGTACCGCCGTGGTTCGACGGGCTTCTCGGCAGTGCACAAGCTGCTCGACGCTTGCTGGGTCGATCTGCCCACCATCATTGATGGCGACGAAGACAGGGAATCTACAGCCACGACGGCGTGGGAAAAAGCCGTTACTAAGCTGATGAAGAAGCACTGGGCGAAAATTAAAGATGCCGATCGCCGCAATATGATCGGCCGTTATTCCGCGCTGCTGATTCAGGTGCGTGACAGTCGGGACTGGAGCGAGCCAATTGATGCCGATGTGGTGAAAAAGCTCGGTAGCAAAGCGCTGGTGAAGCTTATCCCCGCATGGGAGCCGCAGATAAAGCCCGGCAATCTCGATATCGACACCTGGTCTGAAACCTACGGACAGCCTGTCAGCTACCAGTTCAATGAGCAACCCATAGGTAATGAGGGAACCTACAGCAGCCCGCGCTCTGTTCAGGTGCATCCAGATCGCATCATTCTGCTTTGTGAAGGTTCTGAGGATGACAACATCCTCTCCGGTATTCCGCTGCTGGAGGCAGGCTATAACGACCTCCTGGACATCGAGAAAACGAAGGGCGGCAGTGCCGAGGGCTTCCTGAAGAACGCCAGCCGACAGTTGGGGATCGCCTTCGAAAAAGAAACGAACATGGAAGCCCTGAAAAAGGCGGCCATTGATGCTGGTTACAAAGATCTTGGCGAAGCGCTGAACGACAAGGTTGCGAAAATGAACCGCGGTACCGACGCAGCCCTGGTCATGCAGGCGGGCACGCCCTCCGTACTATCTGTAACCGCCGCCGACCCAACGCCGAGCTGGACAGTTTCTGCAAACTCGTTCTCTTCAACAATTCAATGTCCGTTCAACATTATGTTTGGCAAGCAGACGGGGAATCTCGCCTCGGAAGAGGACAAAACGGCCTGGGCGAATCGTTGTAACGGTCGCCGCTGGGGGTTCCAGTCAGACGTTATCACCCGCGTAATTGAGCGATTCTGGATGGTCGGCATTATCGATCCTCCTGCGTCCGGTGAGGTGTCATTGGTCTGGTCAGATTTGCTGGCCCCGAGTGAGAAAGAAAAACTGGCCAACATGGCGGTCATGGCTGATGTGGCGCAGAAAACTCAGCAAGCCTTCGGCACACCAGTGGTCGATGAAAACGAGGTCCGCGCCGTCGGCGAACTCGAACCGCGTAAGGAGCCGACAACTCCAGACCCTAACGCAAAACCACCCGGTAAGGATCCGCTGACAGATGATGATGACAGTGCAGACCCGAATCGGGACGCCAATCGTTCCACGCAATAAAGCGGACCCTACACAGTCAGCGCGTCAGGTAGGGCGGATGTTTCGTGACATCGATGAACGCTATCTGACGATAAAGCGCCGCCTGAAAACGCTGTTTGACCAGCGACTGACCGGGCGGCAACGAGAGGCCAACGGCGAACAGTCCTGGCTGATGTGCAACAACGAGGGCGCAGAGCCTTCGCTGTATCAGGTCAACGCTGGCCGCTACATCTACGACATGTCGGCAGCGCAGCTTGCTGACCTGCTCCAGATTGTTCAGACCATCCTGGATGATGCGCTAATGGATGGCGGCAGCCAGAATCTCTGGGCGCAGGATTATGTCTCTGCCGAATACGAACGTGGTACACGCAACGCCTTCACTAACCTGTCAGTGCAGTCGCAGGCCTACGCCCGCCAGACAACGTTGCTGCAACTTCTGTCCAGCCCGGCCTACCAAAACCAGATAGCCAGCGCCTATATCAGCACATACAGCGACTGGAAAGGTATTAGTGACACGTCACGCGCAGATCTTGCAAACGTCATTGCCGATGCCATTGGGCGTGGCGTGAACCCTCGCGAGACGGCCAGCATTGTCAGTAAGCGTCTCGACGTGTCGATGGGGAAAGCCAAGACCATCGCGCAGACAGAACAGGTTGGTGCGCTGCGCCAGGCGCAATGGAACGAAACAGACTGGGCTGCCGATCGCCTGGGGCTTAATACTGGGCTGCTCCATCTGTCAGCACTCAAGGCAACTACGCGTGTAGGCCACGCTTTCTGGCATGGGAAAGTCAGAACAACAGAGGATGTGCGTGCCTGGTATGCGGTAGATGGCAACCGGTACAACTGCTATTGCAGCCAGATACCAGTGCTGCTCAACGACGACGGCAGTATTTTCAACGAAGGGCTGGCGGATAAGCTGGCGAAAGAGCGTAAGCAATGGCATCCTGAATACAATTAATTCAGGAGGTTGTATGGCTAAGCGCGGAGATAGCTCAGCATTTGTTTATCACTGGATCAAGTCCAGTAGAAGCTCCCAAACCATTTTGAATGAAAAATACGAAGATGCATTTAACACCTTAATATTGATATTAGACGACCTGGTCTTGAGGTCTGGTAAATCTTTGGGCCACAAGCATGGACACAGCTGCATTTGTTTTACTGAAACCCCTGTCTGGTTCATGTCTGATGATAAATCAAAATATCAACCGTTTGGGTTCGAGTTTTATAAAAAAGACATATACAGAATTGGCGGTGAGCATGTCATTTATTGCTCCGAACAAAGTGCGAGGAGACTGCCCCCCGAGGATTTATGGAAATGGATGAGGCATGAACCCCTTATTAGGACACCACAAGCTCCATATGGAACGGATTTTTCATGGGAGCGAGAGGTCAGGGTTAACCGTAGCGAACTTCATCTTACTGGCCCAAACGAGATAGTAGATGCATCTACCATAGGAAGTGTGAAGTTTGCATTTACTCGAATCTATGTCCCATCAAGCTATTGGAGGGATAGGCTTATTAATGAACTGCGTGCACTATTAAATAGATGGCTAAAAGAAGAAGAGCATAGTGAGCACTATCATTGGTATGAGGATTTCTATGATGACATGATGTCCGAATACCAATTCACTATTGATGTGATTGATTAGTTTTTCCAATGACTTAATTAGGATTTAAATTCTTCCAAGGTCGCTCCGGCGGCCTTTTTTATTGTCTGAAATCCACCAATGAGGACCAGCATGAAACGCAATCGCGTTAACGTGCTGACCGTCGTCAACTCCGCGTCAAACATCACCACTGAAATTATCGACGGCAAACCACATATCGTGGTTCGAGGCATCACGCCTGTCGTGGACGATATTGTGATGAACCGGCGGTTGTACCCGGCAGCAGAAATCGAGAAGTCCTACAACACGCTTGAGCGCAACCCGATGCCGCTGGGCCACCCGAAGGTGGACGGCAAACATGTATCGGCGCGTGACGTCCGGGCGGTCAACAACTACCACGTCGGGTCCTGGTTCCAGAACGTCACCCACTCAGACGGCAAAGTCAGCGGCGATATGTACGTTGACCGCCAGTATGCCGAGTCGAGCGAGAAAGGTAAGCGCCTCGTTAACCGACTGGATGAGATGGCAGCCGGTACCAACACTGACCCGATCCACATTTCCACCGGCCTGCTGTATTCCGGCATCGCCGCCAACGGTGAGTCGAAGGGCAAAAAGTACAACGAAATCGCCACCAACATGATGTTTGACCACGTGGCGGTGCTGCTCGACGAACCGGGCGCCGGTACCCCAACGGAAGGTGTCGGCATATTCGTTAATGCCGAAGGTGAAGAGCTTGAAATCGAAGTCGTGAACCTTGCTGATTCAGAGTCTCCAGAACCGCAAGACCCCTCATTCAAATCATTTTTCAACCAGCTAAAGGCGTTTTTCAGCGCCAACAGCGACTCAACCCAGAAGGAAACAGACCCGATGAAAGAGCTCATCGTTAATGCGCTGAAAGCGAAAGGAAAACCGGTTGACGGTAAAACCGATGCCGAGTTGATGGACGCGTACAACCAGATGCTGGCGGAAAACGCCGAAACGAAGGAAGAAACGCCGGAAGAAAAAGCCGCCCGCGAAAAGAAAGAAGCGGACGACAAGAAGGCTAAAGAGCAGGCCACCAACAGCGAAGAGATGCCCGCCTGGGCGAAAGCCCTCACTGAGCAGGTCACCGCGCTCAACAGCCAGTTCAACGCCAACGCTGACAAAGCGAAAGGTGAAATGCGCGCTGCTGTAAAAGCGAAGTTCGGCCTCGATGACCTGGCGGTTAACGCTCTCGACGGCGCTGCGCTGGAAGGCTTCTACGCGCAGTGCCAGAAATCCACGGGCCTGAACGGTGCATTCCGCCAGGTGAACAGCAACGAATCATTCAGCGAAATGCCGGAGTAAGAAATGGCTAAAGACGGAAAGCACGTAATTCATGCGGGCGGCATCTTTGCAAACCCGCAGCTACATCGTGAAGGTGCCGCGGCGGCTGAGACTAAGCCCGGCACTATCGGCTTTTTCGATAATGCAGCGGGGAAATTTACCGCCTCAGTTGCAGGGGATGAGGACGCCATTCTGTATGTGGCGAACTACGACTATCTGCGCTGCAAGACCGTGGATGACTCCATCGCCGCTGGCGACTGGGTTGTTGCGATGCATCCGACACCGGGCGTCTTCTTCAACGTGCCAGCGGTAGCCGGTACCTATACGAAGGGCCAGCCATTGTCTGTTGTTAATGGCCGCGTAAAAGTCGCCGCCGCTGGTGAATCTGTCCGCGCTTATGTCGAAGAGGACCGCGCATACACCATTGCTACCGCAGGCGATCTCCTGCGCGTTGTCATTAAGTAAGGATCAACGAATGTTTGCATTTTCTACCCAACAAGCAACGGCGACCCGAAACCTTGAGGCGAACACCGCTCAGTTTCAGGAGTTGCAGTTTGCCCGTAATGCCAGCGCTCAGGCTGTAGCGGATTTCATTGCGCGCACCCGCGTGCGTGGTGAAGCCGCCAATGCCCCGACGCTGGATGCAGTGAACGCGGTCGATGATATCCGTCGACTGTACCGTGCGTATGATCAGACCGTGCTGGCTGAGTTCCAGCCGACAACGGAATTTACGCTGCTGAACGACCTGATGCCGTTGTCACGCTCTGTTCGCCTGGAAGAATCCGTGTATGAATACGCACGTACCGGCGGTCGTGGCTGGGCTCACACCTCCATGTCAGGCCAGATTGGCGCGGCTCTGGATGCGAAAAGCTACACCTTCGACGGTACGATGGTGCCAATCCACGACAGTGGCTTTAAGTTCAACTGGCGTGATCCGGTTTTCAATAAAGGCTCTGCACTGGCCTCGCTGGCAGACGCTCAGTCCGGCTCTGTTGATGATGTTCGCCGTCAGTACGTGGACTACATCTGGAGCGGTTTCCGCGACAAAGCAGGCAACTTCATCAAGTTCGACGATAAAACCTGGAAAGGTCTGCGCGCTGATGAGCGTGTTGCTCAAATCACGCTGACCTTCAACTTCGCGACCAGCACCGACCCGAAAGCCCTGCGTGCGCAGGCAATCCTTCTGCGCGATGTGCTGAAGTTGCAGAACTATCAGTACGGTGAGCAGACCTGGTACGTCTCCAGCGAAATCATGTCGAACTGGGAGCAGTATTTTGATGTGAATTCCCTGCGTACTGTTCTGGAAGAGATTAAGAAGCTCTCCGGTATTAAAGACATCAAAGAAGATGCCAAGCTGACCGGGAACCAGATCATGATTGTGCCGCTGGGGGCAGGTGTTATTGCTCCCATTGTAGGGCAGGCGTTCGGCACCGTTGCCGACCCACGCCAGTTCTACAACAGCGATTATATCTGGCGCACCTGGGGTGCTGCGGGTCTGATGGTTAAGCAGGACATCAGCGGTCATTTCTCTGTCGTTTACGCTTCTAGCTAAGGATAAAACATGGCACTCGTAAAGATTCTGGCTGCAAACCTCTTTGCCGGTGCCAACTTCCAGAAACTGGAGGTTGGTAAAACCTATGACGTTGACGATGCGATCGCTGAGAAATGGATCGCCGCTGGAAACGCTGAGGAGACGAAAGAGAAGGGCGTAAAACTTCAGTTCGAAGTATCGACTCCGTCTGATGCACTGGCCGCTGAAACCAGCGCGCTTCAGGCACAACTGGATGACGCGCTGTTGCAGATTCAGCAGTTGCAGCAGGCAGCAGCCGAGAAAGACGTGGCGCATGCTGATGCACTGGCCGCTGAAACCAAGCGCGCTGACGAAGCTGTCGCCGCGTTGGCCGACGTTCAGAAGAAGGCGAAATAACCATGGCAGCCCAAATCACGCTGGATGACGTTAAGCCTCTGATGGGTGAATTGGGCTTCACCGTCCCTGACTCTATCCTCCAACTGCTAATCGACCAGGTCAGCGCTACTGCACCGTGCATGGACGGTGCCGGGTACACTGAAGGCCTTCAAAAGCTGCTTCTCATCTATGCCGCTGCACGACTGGCGGCCCTGTCCGGCGCCAGAAAGATTTCGTCGCAGTCTGCTCCATCTGGCGCGTCTCGTTCGTTTGCTTATGACAGTGCCGGTACAGATCACCTGTATTCGCAAATTCTGTTGTGGGACAAGAACGGTTGCCTGGGCGAACTGCCGCTTTCTGGTGCGTCCGTCGGATTCTTCGATGTTGTGGGAGGTTGTTAATGTCTGAGCCGAAAGAGGAGCAGAAGCCCCAACCGGCTGATGAAGATAAGTGGCAGCATGAGGATTACGCGCTATGAGTTCGTTAGCAAGCTGGTCCTATACGGCGAAGGCCACCATCTGGCGCAGCCTGGGCAAAAGTGAATCCGGCGATCCACTGGGTTATACCTCGCCAGTGGTCATCGACTGCGATTATCAGGGGGGATTATCGCGAAAAATTGCTGGGGTGTCGGCATCGCTGGGCAACCTCGGAAATGAAGTGGTGGTGAAGAACACCTTCTGGACTGAGTATGCTGCGACAGAAACCGGTGATTTTATTTTCATCGGTGAATCGACAGAAGCAGATCCTCTTATTGCTGGTGCTGACCAGATTTTGCAGGTCATCAGATACGCCGACACGTTCGAGCGAACCGCGGATGACTATGCGCTGATAACGGGGGTTTAAATGGGCGGTAAAGTTCGCGGTATATCTCAGGCGAAGGTAAAACTGAATCGCCTGATTGAGGACATTACCGGGCGCAAAGTTGCCAGAGCCATTCAGTCAGCGCTGATTATCGGTAGTTCTCAGGCTGCCCTGTACACGCCAATCGACACATCGACGCTGATAAATAGCCAGTTCCGGGAAATCATGATTAAAGGCGTCCTGGTTACCGGCCGCGTTGGCTATTCAGCTAATTATGCGCTGTCAGTTCATGACCCTAATGTGAAACAGAAATTCCGGCGCTCTACGGCTGAGAAAGAGTTTTTACGCAAGGGTTTCGACGATATGCGTGCTCAGATTGATGCCGTCGTGCACAAGGAGCTATCGGTATGACGCCATCAATGTACGAGCGAGTCAGGAACCTCTTTGTAAGAGCAGGTCTTACCGACGGGCGCATTATCCAGTTGATCTTCTTTGAGGACACGAAGAAGGCGACAGATGCGTTTATCGTTTTCCGGCCCAATGGCGGCACACCCATTCGCAAAGGCCTCGGCGCAGATCATTACGTGTTGGTCGACGTTATAGGGCCAAAGGACAAGCGCACCGACACCGCTGAAGCGGTACAGAGAATTATCGATTACGTGCAGGACAACCCAATCGGCGACAGCTGCGTAGGGCAAATCGAAAACATGGGCGGCATCCCACCGCCAGTGCTGACCGAAGATGGGCGGATCGTCTTCCGCCTTCAATTTGCTTGCCTCTACGGGGAGTAAGCCACATCACCAGGCTGCCATATGGCGGCCTTTTATATATTTAAAGAGGTAAGACTATGGCTAATTGCCAAACCGACAATTCGAAATTGTTTGGCCGTGCGATCGTTGTGGAAGTTGCTGATGGCTGCGCCGACACACTCCCCCTGGAATCTGAGTGGAAAGCATTGGCCGCCGGTATTAGCAAGGGTTTCGATTTCTCGCCGAACAGCGTTACGTCGGACGCCGATGACACCAAAGGCTATGTCGAAAACATCGTCACGAATGCCGATTTCACCATCTCCTTTGAAGGTGAGGTTCGCCGGAACGACAAACTCGACCAGTACGGTGTCGGCCGTCTGATTAAGTATTTCAACGGTGAGATCCAAGCAGCGCGCCAGCCGACCCTGTGGTTGAGGATGGAGTTCGGGCCCATTACCTTCATCGGCTATATGCTGATTAACGCGCTCAGCTCCGACGGTGGTACCAACGACATCATTACGTTCTCCACCGAATTTAAGGTGGCGGCAGCCGATACCATCCAGGTAATCGACACTGATGCTTATGTACCAGTGGCAAGCATCAGTGTTACACCCTCGACGAGTACGGGAGCTGTTGGTACTACTGTCCAGCTCACAGCTAGCGTTTTGCCAACTGATGCGAGTGACAAGACTGGCACATGGACATCCTCCGATCAGACGAAAGCAACGGTCAATTCCAGCGGTCTTGTAACGCGCCTAGCAACCGGTACAGCAACTATCACATTCATTACCAATGACGGTGCAAAAAACGGGTCTAGCGCTATCACAATCACTGCGTAATTATCACCGCGGGCATGTTTGAATGCCCGCGATCATGTTGTCTGGCGCATGTCAATTGATTAATCTGTAAGATTCTGTTAGCATGACTTCGGAATAAGGTTTCTTAGGCTAGGTGGTGTACAGAGTTCAACTCTCTGGCTTGCTGCGGCGGGTGTGTGTTTCGTAATCGGCTCTGTATGCGGTTACTTCAAAAACAAAATCACATCCACATCCACCAACCCAACAAAAGGAAACGAAGACATGAAAAAACCAAACGAAATCCAAACAATGGTAGTAACCGCGTTAGAAACAGCACAAGTAGTAACTCTAGGGGCGTCAGTCACCCTAGCAGCAGGCGCTGGTCAAGCACCACTATCCTAAGAGTCTTTATTCCAAAAAAACCTCGCTTTGGCGGGGTTTTTTTATTGCCTGAGATAACCCATGACACCTTACAAAGAGATCGGCGAGTGCCTCATTACCGCCGAAGAAGAGGATTACTTCTTTTCGCCGTCCTTCGCAGCGATGACGCGCATTAGCGAACCGCGGGATATAGTGCAGGCGTTCTACGACCTTCATAGCGACGAAATAACGCCGCTGCTGGAGCGAGGCTATGCCGCTTACGGATTTATCCCCGCCTGGCTGACTGCTTACATCACGCGCCAGCAAGTCGGTAAAAAGGCGCTCCTGGCCGCGATGTCCGTTCTGACGGCCTGTTGCAACCGCGACGCGTCCAGGCTGGTCGGCGAGATAATCCCCGGTCGCTCCGGGCGGTGGGCATTCGTGTACCGAAAAGGTGCAATGCCCGCCGGTGACATGATCCTGATGGCGCGGCACCTCATCGCCCACGGCATCATCGGGAAAGCGAAGGTGCGTAAGTTGCAACGGCACGAAAGTAATGAAGTCACCAGTGAATTCAACGCGTTCGAGTACATAAGCGCTGCGCGAAATCATTTTGGGATGAGTAGGTCGGAAGCCGAGCAGCTAACGATGACCGAGTTTCAATTGCTGATAGCGGCAAAATATCCTGACCAGAAAGGCTTCACTAAAGAAGAGTACGACGCGGTGGCTGATGATTATCTGGCGAAGAAGGCGCGGCGAATGGCGAAAGAACGCTCAGATCGGTCCATTTTTTAGCAAAAAGTGCTATTGGAACGCATTGGAACGCATTGGCACACAATGGAACGTAAAACCACTTAACGCGAATATGATGTCAAGTTGATATTACCTTTGAGGTAACTTCGTCGAAAACGTCGGTAAAAATTCAAACTGGGGGCTCAGATCTTCGTCGAACGTGTCGGCAACTTGACAGTAATCTTATTGCTCAAAAAAGTGCGATGGTATTTAATGAACTAAATAAAACCACGGTTGTTGCGCTAAGGCTCAATGGATTGTGAGTCTTGGTTTGTTCACGCACTACTTTTTAGTGCTAATTTTCAAGGGGTCGATTATGAGTCACGCACTGAAAAAGGCAGAACGTTTGTACATTCCGCCTCGTGACAAAAACGCGATTGCGTCACCACGAGCTGCGGTTAGTGCAGATTGTTCTCATGCTAATCAAGTCAAAAACGCATTTGATTTTGGTTTTGCTCGGTATGAAAAAGCAATGGAAGACCTTTCAAAGGTTTAACTAACTGACTATGGCTGAGAGCGTTGAAGGAATTAACTATCTCTCTGTTGATGACTTAGTTTTCATTAACAGAAACCTCATTGAGACGCAGACGCCAAATGAACCGATTGAGGTACTAAACCTCAATAATCTTGGTTCATCTCAATCTCGCCCCAGTATGGTCAAATACTATGAGCAGACGGATGACATGTTTAAGTTGTCCGCTGCTCTCATAGAGAGTCTCATCCAAAACCATCCTTTTGCCAATGCCAATAAGCGTACGGCCATGATGGCAGGATATATATTCCTGCTGTTAAACGGCTATGAGTTAACTTCGCCCGGAGATGATGTAGTCACCATGGCGGAAGGTTTAGCTTGTAAAGACTACACGCTTGAAGATCTGGAAAATTGGCTTTGTTACTGGTCAAGACCCTACGACGCCAGAAACCTTTGCACGAATTCAGCTTTTCTGATTGTAGATGTAACGACTATAAACGTGGTCTATACAAAACCAGCCTGATCCTACCATATCAGCTCAAGTAACACGTTTCATTACCATTCATGTTTACGATTAAGCTCACCTATGCTTTGCCCTCTGATATCGTCAAATCAGCGTAGCCGTTGCGCTTGTGCTATTCCTGGGTAGGATGTGATCACTTTTACCGACGGGGATAGGGATGTGAAGAGATTCTTGATGCTTATGGCGGCGATTTCACTTGTGGGTTGTTCGGCAAATTACAACACAAATAACATCCAGAAAAGTTCGGAATTGTTGATTAAAGATGTTCCAATAGCGATATCAAAGCCTGTTGATGGAACGTATGAAACGCGAACTTATTCCGGTTCAGGGTTTGCCACTGCAACAGCGTTAAGAGCGGCATTTTTGCGTCATACTGATAACGTCACTGTATATGAAGATTGTGCAGGCCTTGAATGTTTAAAGAATAGACATGAACTTGGTCGCGGGTATTATGTCGTCCCGCAGATATTGCACTGGGAAGATCGAGCCACTGAATGGTCAGGTATACCTGACAGCATAGAGATTAAAATAACAGTTTATAACGCAGAATCTAATACTCGCGTTGCTTCAACGATCATCAGTGGCAAGAGTAAGCTTGCATCATTCGGAGGCGATCATCCACAAGACTTGTTACCTAAGCCAGTTAACGCCTATGTCTCAACCCTCTATTAAAATTAAACGAAATTAAGATAGAAACCTCGCTCCGGCGGGGTTTTTTATTGCCTGGAGATCACGAATGACAACTAACGTTGGCGATATTTACTATGAGATAAGCGCTGACGTAGCGCCGCTACTACAAGGTCAGCAAGAAGCCGATAAAGCCTTGGACAACATGGAGCGCAGCTTTAACAAGACGACTAAGGCTGCCGACACCCTCGATACCGGCCTGTCTAAACTGACGTCGGCAATCAAAGGGGTGATCGCCGCATCAGCGCTTCGTGAAATGGCTGAGATGGTTCAGAAGTACCAGGAAATGGCTGAGCGCGTACAGATGGCAACGTCCAGCCAGGCTGAGTTTCAGATGGTGCAACAGCGCCTGTTGACGACTGCTAACGGAACTTATCGTTCCTTGCAGGAAGCGCAGGAGCTTTACATCCGTACCGCTGATAGTCTGCGTAGCATGCAGTACAAAACCAGCCAGACTATTGATGTGCAGGACTCCATGTCTTACGCGTTCGTCAAAAACGCCACATCTGCTGACCGGGCTGGTGCGGCAATCGATGCTTTCTCAAAATCCATTAACACGGGCAAGGTGGCGGCGGATCAGTGGGAAACGCTGACAACCGCAATTCCTTCAGTCATTGGTGATATTGCCGCCGCCAGCAAGATGACGGGTGCAGAGGTGCGTGCACTGGGCGCTGCCGGGCAACTGACCGCGAAACAACTTACGGAAGGCCTGCGCCAGTCACTGGAAGCAAACTCCGCCGCTGCTGCAGGGATGTCAAACAACCTCGTCGACGCCAGTGTGCGTATTAAAACTGCCATCACGCAGTTACTGGTGGCGTTCGAAAATGAAACCGGCGTTATCCAGCAGTTCACTAACGGCCTGATCGCATCTGCCGATGGGATGCTGAAATTCAGCCAGAACGCAGACAAAATGGCAGGCGTTATCGATGCGGGCACGACTGCTGCGCTGGTGTTCGCTGGCATCATCGGTGCCCGCTATGTTGGGGCGCTTGCCCAGGGTACAGCGGCTAAAGTACAAAGCATCGCCGCGTCAAGGCAGCAAATCTTAGCGGACTTTCAGTCAGCGCAGGCTGCGATGGTTTCCGCCAACGCAACCATGCGCAAATCCGTTGCGGACAAAGAGGCTGCCATGTCGGCACTGGCGCTGGCTCAGGCTGAATATAATGTCGCAAGAGGAAGTGCTGCTGAGATGCTAGCCATGGATGCGCTGGTGGCGGCAAAAAGCCGAGCAACCGCTGCAGCAATTCAAAACAAGCTGGCCGAAGACGCTCAGGCAGCGGCGTCAGCTCGCGCAGCAGTTGCTGCAAGAGCGGCATCCGTCAGCATTGGTCTTGCACGTGGGGCGCTGTCACTGATTGGCGGTCCAGCAGGTGCCGCGATGCTTGCGGCTTCTGCAATTTTCTACTTCTGGCAGAAATCCCAGCAGGCCAGAGAGGAGGCGATCGCCTTTGCTGACGGGCTGGATAAGCTCAATTCATCAATGACTACGATGAGCAATACGTCATTGCGGGGCTCGATCGCTGATGCAAACGTATCAATTCGGGCGCAAAAAGAGAATATTTCAGACCTTCAAAATGACGTTGATAAACTGACTGAGAGGTATCAAAAATTCACCCCTGCCGCTCAACAATATGCGGATTCAATGGGGCAGGGTACGGAATTTGCTCACCGACAGAGTGAGGTATCCGATGAACTGGCGAGAAAAACAAGGGATCTGCAAAGCGCGAGGGATAAATTAGCCAGAACCGAAGATACTGCCGCCGAAGCAAGTCGAACTCTGACAAACAACATGCTCACTTCGATGGGGGTTCATGACCGGCTGATCGAAAAGGGCACCGTTCTTGAGCAGGTTCAGGGTGCTGTTGCGAAAGCGTTTGGCGCTACCGCAAATGAGATTAACCGTGCCAATCAGGCGGGGCAGAACTTCAATCCGCGCGCACTGGAGATATCGCCGCCGACTCAGGCCGGTGACAAAGTCATCCTTAACTTGGAAGAACAAAACAGCCTGTTAAAAATACAGGACGAGCGACTTCGGGCAGTGACGAAGGCGGGGATTGAGGCCGCAAAAGCAACAAGCAACCCAAACCAGATCGCAGCGGCGAAGCGCCTGGCGGGTGAAAACTTTGACCTTCAGAAATCAGAGGAGGCAAGGAAAAAAGCGGCATCAGAGGCCGAATCGCAAGGCAAACGATCTGCAAGTCAGGCTGAGTCTATTACTAAAAAATTGGCAAACCTGAAGCAACAGACGGATCTCTCGGCGGACTCCACGAGCGCATTAAGCCGCGAGCAGGCCATTCTGAACGCCCAGCAGTCACTCGGTAAAGGTGCAAGCCAAAAACAAATCGCTCTGGCCGGGCAATATGCTGCACAAAAATGGGATACAGCCAACGCGATTCGAGCTCAGGCCGCCGCTGAAAAGCTTCTACCTGAAACGAAGGAAAACGCTTCCTATAAGCAGGACATGCTTGATCTGAAAACTGCTCTGGATGCGAAGAAAATCAGCCAGGAGCAATATAACCAGACCAGCGAGCAACTGGAACAACAGCACCAGGTAAACCTCGCGAAAATACGGGCGCAACAGGTTGTCTCTCCCGCTCAGTCTGCTGTTGCTGAAGTTGACCCGGTGCAACGCCTCGCCAATCAGCACGCCCAGGAACTTTCGCTCATCCAGCAGTTTGAGCAGCAGGGAGTAATGACCCACCAAAACGCCCTGGCGCTTCGAGCAGCTGCGGATACTGAATATGAGCAGCAACGAATCGCCGCGCAGTGGGAAATTTACCGTAACCAGAGCCAGGCGAATGAACTGCTCGCGTCATCTCTTGAAGGGCTTCAGAGCGGTGCGTCGAGCGCTTTGACGGGCCTAATTAATGGCACACAAAGCCTCCAGGAAGCCTTCGCCAATATCGGAACAACGATACTGAACAGCGTAATCACCAGCCTTGTGCAGATGGGCATTGAGTGGGTTAAGGCTCAGCTAATGGGCCAGGCCGCAGCGGCTGCATCTCTCGCTTCTACCATGGCGCAGGCAACGGCGGCGGCTTCAGCCTGGGCGCCAGCAGCAATGAGCGCCTCCATTGCCACTTACGGCAGCGCGGCGGCGGTTGGTCAGGCTGCTTATGCCGGTTCAATGCTGGTTGCAAAGGGCATGGCAGTCGCAGGAGCCCGCGAGCACGGCGGCCCGGTATCAGCTAACTCGATGTACCGGGTGGGCGAGGGCGGAAAGCCCGAAATCTTCAAGGCATCGAATGGCAGCCAGTACATGATTCCAGGCGATAACGGTAGCGTTATCAGTAACCGGGATATGCAGGGAGGTGGGGTTGGGGCAAGCGTTGTTCAGCATGTCAGTTTTGAAATCAACACTACTGGGGGTATTGATGATGCCACGATCAAGCAGATGGAAGGGATGATGAAACGAGTGGCACTCTTCCACATCAGCGACCAGTCTTCACGCCCCGGTGGGCTCATTCAGCCTAGGACAAAACGCTAATGCCAGAAACATTCACTTGGTCTCCTCAGAAGGCCTACGCCGTTGAGAACTCGCCTAACGTAGCCGTCGTTAAACTCGGCGATGGTTACGAACAGCGGCAGACTAAGGGGATTAATCCCCTTATGCCGAAATACTCCCTGACGTTCAAGGGAGTGGATGACAGCAAGTGCAATAAGCCAAACGCTGCGCGTGAAGCCGAAGCATTTCTGATAGCACGCATGGCTGTCGAGTCGTTTTACTGGACACCCTCGAGCACGGGAACGCAGGCTCTGTTTGTCTGTCGGTCATGGAATTTGACCAAAACAGGTGGCCTTCATGAGCTGACGGCTACGTTTGAACAGGTGCCACGATAGTGATGACATTGGGAAAAGCCAGTAGTAATCTGTAGATTAAATAACGCGTTACGGGAAAGGAACCCTTGAATGAAGTTTAAAATAGCCATCTTATTATCTGTATTCTTATTAGCAGGATGTTTCGAAGATAACAAATACTCCGAATCCAACATGAAACTTTTTGCAATGCTGTATACTTTTGAACCAATAAAAGGGCATGTGAAAGAAACACATTTTGTTATCAAGGACAATGGGGGGAATAACTTCCAGGATGTTTTGATTAAGTTTGATGACAAAGGCTGTCTGGAAAATTTGGAAGTAACCGGTAAGCCAGTCGGGGTGGTGAGTCTTAAGCGAGAAAAGGATAAAATAGTTGGGACAGAAAATAATGAGAAAGTAGTATTCGATTTGGATAAAATCTGCTTGATTTTAAATAAAAAAACAGAAGGTAGTCGCAATTTGGTTGCTTTCTCATATGATGAAAAAGGCTCAATTGTCACAATAAAGGATGATATCCCAGGAAAGGATTATCATATTTCCTACAAGCCGGATGGCTCGGAGTCAATAATAAAAGTTCTGATGGCTGGTAAGTTGGTTGACGAAACTAAAACAACCTACCACGACCCAATTAATAAACCGCTGGATTACCTTGGCCTGTCGGATGGCTCTCTAATTGGCGAAAGTCAGACGGAACTGTCATGTAAGTATGAAAATAGAAGCCCGGTAAGTTGCGATTTAGTTTATCGGTTTATCAAGGAAAAGAGTGTTTATAAATTTCACGCTGACATAAAGACAATTTTTTATTAAGTTCCTGCTTACCTATAGGGCCGCCGCGTGCGGCCTTTTTTATTGGAGAAATCCATGCGCGACATTCCACCAGAGCTAATTATCGAAAGCGTTGATGCTGGCGTCGGCGCGTTTATCGACCTATTTGAAGCCGATTTGCAGCCCTACGGCGGCGACCTGCTCCGGTTCCACTCAGGAACAAATGGGCTTTACGGGAACGTTATCTGGAAGGGCAATATTTACCAGGCTTACCCGATTGCCGTCGAAGGGTTCGAAATCAAGAACGAAGGGACGTACGCCCGCCCCTCGATGGCAGTGGCGAACGTAACCGGGCTGATTACCGGCATCAACTCTGACTTTGATGACATGCTGGGTGTGGTGATTACCCGTCGGCAGGTTCCGGTTAAGCACCTCGACGCTGTTAATTTTCCCAACGGCAACCCTGATGCGGATCCGACGCAGGAGGCCGTCAGCCGCTACGTCGTGGAGGAAGTGACCGAAGAAACGTTCGAGCAGGTGACCTACAGCCTGTCGACGCCTGTCGACTGCGACAACGCCATTGTCCCTGGGCGCACCATCCTTGCTGACGTTTGCCAGTGGGCATATCGCGGTACCGGGTGCAATTACAGCGGCCCGGCTGTAGCGGACGAGCGTGATAACCCGACCAGCAACCCGGCTCTGGATAAGTGCTCACACCGTAAAACAGGTTGCCGGCTGCGCTACCCGCGCCCGTCAGTACTGCCAATCAGCAGCTTCCCCGGCTCTCAAAAGGTTTCCTGATGCACGAGTTACTCGAGTATGCGGCCTCGTCGCAGGATGAGGTGTGCGGGTTGATCATCGATGACGATCGGCTATTCCGTTGCCGGAATGTACATCCTGAACCAGCCCTCCATTTTCGCATCAGTGATGACGACTGGCTGGCTGCTGAGGATGAAGGAGAGGTGACGGCAGTTTTCCACTCTCACCCCCTGACTGTACCGGTTCTCTCTGGTGCCGATCGGCATTCTCAGGTTTTAACCGGCTTGCCGTGGTGGCTGGCCTGCAATGGCGTGGTGAGAAAGTTTCGCCCGGTACCGCATCTGCTCGGGCGTCGTTTCGTGCACGGCGAAATGGACTGCTACACGCTTTTCCGCGACGCCTATCACCTCTGCGGGATTGACTTGCCGGACTTCGAACGCACCAACGGCTGGTGGCTTCGTGGCGAAAACCTCTATCTGAAGAACATGACCGCCAACGGCTTTAGCGAGGTACGCGCAAGCGAGGCCCTGCCCGGCGACATCATACTCCGCCAGCCATTCCCCGGAGCGGACCCGTGCCACGCAATGATTCTGCTGGATAACAACATGGTGCTTCACCACGACCACGCCGGACACCTTAGCCGCCGGGAACCCTATCGCCTGGCGTACGTCAGGCAGACGCACTCTATCTGGAGGCATCAACAGTGCTCATCTTTAAATTTGCAGGGCATTTACGCCGATTTTACCGCAAGGTCGAACTGAACGTAGAAACCCCTGCGCAGGGATTACGTTTGCTGCTGGCTCAGGATCGGGAATTTAAGAAGGCATTTCTCCGAACAAAACTCCGCATTCGGGTTGCAGGTGAAAATGTAGAAACATCGGCTATGCAATGGCATCTGGACCGGCATTTGGACGATGGTGCGGTGGTCCTGTTTGTTCCCGTGGTCGAGGGGGCGATTACCGCGGCTGCCGCAGCCTGGATTGCTGTCGCCGTAACGGTCGCATCCGTTGCGTACTCGGTCTACATGTCCCGCAACATGAAAAGCAAAAACTCTGCGGAGGCAGCGGAAAGCAACACGCTGACCAACAACTCGTTCACCAGTGCTGAAAACCGGGTCGGGCAGGGCCAGCCCGTACCTATTCTCGCGGGTGAAATGGTGGTGGGTTCGAACGTAATTTCACTGGGCATCGACACATCGAACAACCAGGACTGGACTGAATCAATTAGCTAAGGTGGCAATATGTCTTCAGGCGGCGGTGGCGGCAGCACTCCCAAACTTCTCGACGATAACCTCAAATCCAAACAGTTCTATCGTGTTCTCGACCTCATCAGCGAAGGTCCAATCTACGGCCCGGTAGACCAGTCCCATTTATCCTCTTTCCTGTTAAACAAAACGCCGGTGACAAGTTCAAACGGTACCGTGAATATCAACGGTGTTAGCGTGGCCTGGCGTCCGGGATCTGAGTTTCAAAGCCCGATTAACGGCTTCTCAGCGATTGAAGCGACCACGATCATCAATAACGATGTGACCTTTGATACTCCGTTGGTGCGTGCGGTGACTGACGTTGACGTTACCCGCGTTCGTTTCAACGTCGGGGTGTCCGGTCTTGTTCAGCAGGACAAGAAAGGCAACCAGAAAAACACCTCCGTAATTCTGGTTCTTGAGACCCGATCATCTGGCGGCCCGTGGGTTATTCAGAAAACGGTCACCATTACCGGGAAAATCAGTGGCGAATACCTCGAGGCGCACGTTATTGACGCGCCTGATAGCAAGCCCTTCGATATTCGCGTTCGCCGTATTACGCCTGACAGCGCGAGCGATCTGCTTACTAACGGGACCATCTGGAACAGCTACAGCGAAATCACCGACGATAACCTGAATTATCCGTTTTCGGCGGTGTGCGGCGCGGTGATTGACCGCGATCAATACACGGACACACCTTCCCGCACGTATCACCTCCGTGGGCTGATTGTCTCAGTGCCGGATAATTACAACCCCATGACCCGCACATACACCGGGCTCTGGACGGGAGGTTTTAAACAGGCCTGGACGAGCAACCCGGCCTGGATATTTCGCGAACTGGCAAAGAACACGCGTTTCGGGCTGGCGCGTAGCGCGGGGTATGTCGACGTCGACGACGGGGCAATGTATATCCTGTCGCAGTATTGCGATCAGCTCGTTGATGACGGTTATGGCGGCAAAGAGCCTCGCTTGACCCTGAACGCGTACATCACCGAGCAGGTTAGCGCGCGTGACATTCTGGATAAAATAGCCGGAATGTGTCGTGGCATAGCGTTGTGGGATGGCATGCGCCTGACCGTGCTCATTGATGCCCCACAAGACCCGATTGCGGTAGTCACGAACGCCAGCGTGGTCGATGGTAATTTCTCATACAGTTCAGCCAAACAGAGCGAGCGCTATAACGCGGTTGTCGTGTCCTGGACGGATCCTGACAACGGCTGGGAACAGGTCAAAGAGTATGTCTCTGATGATGAACTGATCGCCCGGTTTCGGTACAACGAAACCACGCTTGAGGCGTTCGGCTGTACTTCTCGTGGACAGGCGTACCGAGCTGGTAAATGGATGCTGGAAACGGCTAAACGCGAGACCAACCGCGTCGCCTTTCAGATGGCCCGTGATGCCATTGCGTTTACACCGGGCGATATCGTTGAGGTGATGGATAATGATTACGCTGGCACGCGGCTTGGCGGGCGAATTCTGTCGCACAACGGCGTGCAAATAACCGTCGATGCTGACGTGTCCACCCTGGCGGGCTCCGGTGACAACATGTCGCTGATGGGATCGAACGGGAAGTTCGTTAAGCACGAAATCGCCAGTGTAGCCGGTCGCATTATCACGCTAAAAACTGCGCCAACCTGGGTGCGTGACGGTACCGTGTTTGCGATTTCCACGACAACCCTGGCGACGCGACTGTTCCGAATTCTCAGCATCGAGGAGGCGGACAACAACTCCGTTTACAGCATCAGTGCTGCCCGGCACGACCCCAATAAACAGGCCATTGTGGATGAGGGGGCTGTATTTGAGATCCCCAGTGACACGCTGAACGGGTATCGAGTCCCGAACATCGAAAATCTGCGCATCATTAACGTGGATAGCGAAACGGTGCAGGTTACCGCGACGTGGGAAACCGCGACCACGACGAAGAAACTGGTGTTCGAACTTTACGTCTACTCGGAATCTGGTGCTGTCGTTGATCAGTATGAAACTGACCAGTTCCGTTACGACATCTATGGGCTGGATGCCGGGAATTACACGCTGGGCGTGCGTGGGCGTAACGAGAACGGTATGAAGGGGGCAGAGACGCAGGTCAACCTGATTATCGGCGCACCACTGGCCCCGTCAGGGATTGTATGGACGCCAGGTATATTCTCAGCGGATGTTGTGCCGGTGATGCGTGTTACCTCCACGACCGATACCACGTTTGAATTCTGGTATGCAGGCGAAACTCAGATCATCGATGCTGCCCAGATTGAGGATCTGACGCAGTTCCTCGGTAGGTCCAGCCAGTGGAACCTCCACGGCCTAAAAGCCGACACGACCTATTACATGTACGTGCGCACGAAAAATGCGTTCGGCGTGTCTGCGTTTGTTGAAGCTTCCGGCCAGGCATCCGCCGACATCCCCGGCATGATTGAGTACATCGACGAGGCTATCAGAGACTCGACGGCGTTCGAAAACCTGCAGAACGGCGTGGATTCGAATCTGGAAGGTGTTCTGCAGGTTGCCCTGGATAACAATGCCTCTGTAGACCGGCAATTCGCCCAGTACGGAGAAGTGAAGGCCGAGGTGATGACGGTCACTACCACGGTCGCAAATCTTGACGGCAGTTTCGCGCAGCTCGCTGATTATGTTCAGGCTCAAATCGGGCCTGATGGTGAGCTGGTGGCGGCGGTTAACCAGAAAATGACCGCCGAAGTGAAAAGCGATGGATCAGCCAAAGCGTCCTATACCCTGAACATGGGTATCGTTCGTGCGGGGGTGAAATACAATACTGGTTTCGGGATGTCCATCGAGCCTGATGGTGACACATATAAATCCACTGTCGTGTTTGCAGCGGATAAATTCGGTATCTATTCGGGGAGTGAACCGGGTAATTACCAGGCAGCATTCCTTGTATCGAACGGACAGGTATTTATTTCCAGTGCATTAATCCAGGATGCCAGCATTACAAACGCGAAAATTGGCGACTATATCCAGTCGAATAATTACAGCATCAACGTATCAGGATGGCACCTTGGGAAGGACGGAACATTCCTTAACTTCGGCACCGGTACTGGTGGTTCGATGAAACAGACTAATGATCAAATAACGGTGAGGGATTCTGCCGGACGTGTTCGGGTACAAATCGGACGGATAACCGGAACCTGGAATTAAGGGGGAGGGATAGTGAGTGACTTTGGTATTGCCACGTGGGACGCAGCCGGGAATTACAACAACTATGGCATTAAGCCTGTATCCGTAATACAAACCATTAGTCTGACTGAGGGGCAAAATACTGGTACTTATTCATTCGCCAACGTTCCGGCAGGAATGAAAGTGGGATTTGCCCTCACTCTTTCGAATGGCAACAATGTAAATATTGCTCGCAGAATTGTGGCAAGCGGAAACACGATCACAATTACGCCCGCAACTGATGTGGGTGGTGGCAACTACCCTGCAAACGCGATTGAGATGGTTGTCTTTTTGGAGACCGCATAATGTCAGACTTTGGAGTTTTACTTTCAACTGGCAGCGGCCAGCCATTTGTTACGCCAATCTCTACTCCTATGGCTCTTTACGGCAAGTATGTGGTTAATTCATCCGCCTCTGGTAATGGTCAAGCCGCCGCGGTCACTATTCCCTGGAATAATGCCTGGCCTGCAATGGTCTTTGTTAAGTGCAATATCAACGGTGTGACACTTGGTACGGCAAAGGGGAATGGCTCAATCTCTGCGAGCGGATACACATACCAGAATAACAATTTCGTGATGACGGTATATGTGTTTGGAATATTCCCGCAGACAGCACCAGCGTGGGGGATTGCAATATGGAATAGCGCTGGTGAACTGGTTCTTACCAATGAGACCAGAGTGCTTTCAGACCTGGTTACCATCGGAAACCCTGCTATCGCAAATCAGTCAGGGATCGGGATGGATATTACCCTGGCTGGGAGCTATGCTGTCTGCCCTCAGATTCACGGCACAACTCTGTTTCAGATTAATGCAGGCGCAGGGCAGCCAGTCATAGTGAACGTCATGACTTACACCTGCGCGAATAATTCAGGTGGAGTGACCAGGTTTTCAGCTGCGGCAAACCAGGCTCCCGGCGGTAACCCTGCTGGATACACTGATACACGCTGCATTTTGACGGCGATTAATACCGCTGCCTACGATTAATTGATCGTTTTAATCGATCGTTTTCACTTAATTGATCTATTAAATCTATTTTATATATTCCCGCTGCTGGGTTAATTTTCATCAATTAACACCGCCGAGAGTATTTGAATGAAAAATAAATTAATTGTCCTGCTGGGTGTGGTTTTATTGTCTGCGTGTTCTGGTTCTATCCTTGAAAAACAGAAACCTGTCTGCGAGGCGACTGCAATGCTTGGCGGTCTGCCTCAGACCGTACAAATTTACGGTGTCCGAACGGTCGCGAATCAAATTGAATATCGAGCCGGTTATCCGTTTAACTGGCGCTGGGTGAATAAAAACAACTTCACCGTATCAACCTGTAAATAAGCAGAACCTAATCAAATAAACCCGCTCCGGCGGGTTTTTTATTGTCTGGAGAAATTATGTCAGCAGGAACCATAGTACTGACCAACGGCTCAGACGCTGTTATCGGAACCGGCACCGCGTTTACCACCGATCTGGTTGCGGGTGATTTCGTTGTGGCAACCGTAGGGGGCATTACCTACACGTTGCCGGTTAAATCGGTCGGCAGTGATACGGCATTAACACTGACCAACAAATACACTGGTCCCACTCAGGCCAGTCTGGCGTGGAATGCTGTGCCGCGCGCAACGCAAAACCAGGTTACCGCCGAGCTGGTGGCGCAGGTTACCCAGGCGCTGCGTGCGCAGAACTACGACAAATCCAACTGGCAGGCTGTGTTTAGTGCCAGCGGCGATATCACCGTTCTGTTGCCGGACGGTTCCACATTCAACGGGCCGAGCTGGAAAAAAATATCGGACTTGCTGGCTGACATTGATCCGGTTGCGCTGCAGACCCTGGCTGACAAGGTTAATGCCGATGCGCAGCAGGTGGCGGCGGACCGACTCGAAGTCGATGGAAAGGCCGCTCAAGTGCATATTGACGCGCAGACCGCATCCAATGCTGCTGGCGGTGCTGTTGCGGCTAACACCGCCGCCCAGCAGGCTAAGACGGATGCAGTAACGGCAAAGGCTACTGCTGAAGCTGCCCGTGACGCAGCCCAGCAGGCAAACCCGGATAACCAGCTAAAAAAGGCTCTCAACCTCAGTGATGTGGCGAACCCGGCAGCGGCGCGCAGCAATATCGGCGCGGCTGGTGCGGTAAACCTCGCATCATTCATTCGGGGCCTTGACGTATCAATCACAGCATCCGGTATTACAGTAGGTGTTGGTGCATTTGCATTACCTGATGGTTCCGTTACACAAGTGACTGCTGGCCTAACCGCAGCTTTCCCTGCGTTAACTGCTAACACATGGTATCACCTGTATCTCTATAGCAATAACGTACCGGCGGTCGTGCTGGAAGTGAGCACTACGGCCCCTGTAGCCTACGCGTACCCGGCACATCAGAAGACGGGTGATGCTACCAGGCGTTATATTGGCAGTTTCAGGACGTCACCCTCCAATGCGGCATTCACTCAAACCCTACAAAATGGGCAGTGTATTTATCAAAGCTCCTGGGACGATAATGGTCGTGTCCTGGCTGGCGGTACAGCAACCGATTTTGTTGCTATATCGCTTGTAGGTAGGGTGCCAGTTACAGCGTTTGAGTTTCGTGCCGCACTCCCAAACACAGCATCAAGCGGAGCCGCAGTTATATATCCGCGAAACAACAATGACGCATACACTGTTTCTATAGCGCCGGGTTCGAAGATTGTTGCTGATTTCGCAATTCAGTCTTATCCAAACACATATTACAAGTACATATCAACGCCATCTGGAGGCAGTGGATTCTATGTCGATGTCGGAGGTTACAAATATGCCAGGTAATATTCAGTACTGGGCGGTTTCAGGGCGCAGTTTCCGTGCAATAAACTCGGAGGAAGACCTGCTGCCTGGTGAGTCTCTGGCAGAGGGCGAACAGCCGACATTCCCGCCGGATTACATTGCTGATGCCGAATCGCAGCGCGTGCAACAGCTGGCGGAAGCAAACGAAGTAACCGCCGACTGGCGTACCGAACTGGCGTTGGGGATGCTATCAGAAGACGACGAAGTCACGTTGAAAGCGTGGATGCTGTATATCAAAGCGGTTAAAGCTGTCGACATATCTAATGCACCAGACATTCACTGGCCCAAGTCTCCGTCCGAATAATATTTTCCGATAACTACGCGGCATCCTAGAGCAGATAAGTCTCAATGAGACTGCTGGATCATTTAAACGCTAACGATGGGTTTGGGATTTTATTTTTCGCAGGTCAGGGCATCCAGCAGCAATGGCAGATGAAAAGGGAAATGCGTTCACTCCGGTAAACAACAAGATTCTTAGATTTACTCATCGTAAGTTGAATTGAAAATTTCACATGATATATGTTACATAGGTTTCATGTGGTTATGATGGAGTGGGTGATGAGTGAGTGGTTGTTAAAGGATGAGCTATGGAAGACAATAGTCACGGCATTGCCGGTGATCGCCGCTGTATGGAAAACCTTAGAATATGTTTATCAGTTGTTGCGAAGTGGTAAGATAATAAAGCTTAGGAATTATTACAAAGAGTATGGCGAGCATTTGGGTGTCGAAGATAAACAATTTATTACTAAGCTGTTAAGAAAGAAAATAATGACCCAATTAATAGGGGTGTCCAATGACAGCACAAGAGATAAATTAATATACATATCTAATAGGTGTGATTTAAATTTGACTGCCAGGAGGTTGGCAGTTCTAAGTAGATATTTAAAATACGATGGTAAGCATTTCTATTTCTTAGTGGATAAAACTTACAGGAGGAGGCGGGTTGTTTCTTGGGTTACGGCGGCAGGCTACTTTGTGTATGCCATAGCCCCTGTAAAGATTTATTATGATGGAATGTTGGATAACTCTCTGGTTCTGTATGTTGTAGTCTTCTCGGTTATTTGCTTGTTTATATCATTTTTCATGATGTTTGCTTATCCTGGTGCAAAAGAAATTCAAGGGATAAATGGAAAAATGTTAAAAGTAAATGGCTCTAAATATAGTTGTGTAGAGCAGAAGTGATGTATTTAAAAAATACCACTCGATGCTAAATATTAAATGTGAATCTTGATTTTTTTACACTATCAACGGCACACGAAAAAGTGTGCCAGATAAACCTTTCAGCCGGTGCTGTACGATTGTTCGCTATTTCTTCCGTTTCCATCTTCCATTCAAACCATCCGTCAGCGAACACAATCGCCCGATCATGCTGCCATAACTGTTTTAACATTCTGCTGGTGGGCACCGTTTCGACGCGTACACTTATCAATGCGGGCATATCCCACTAACCGGTCGCATGTCCCCAGTGAACTGGATCTAAATGTAATTGCTCGTCACGTCCGCTCAGCAGCAAGACCTTTGTGGCATACGCGGCCATGTAACGCCCGATTGGTTCGGGGTCATAGGCAATATCACTATCGGTTTCGTCCGCCATGTAGGTAAGGTATTCTTCACGCGTCTGCGCTTGAGCGAATCGTCCGCACATTAAATGAGAAGTATAGGTATCAGGCAAATGACGGCTGTCACATAAACACTAAACTTTTAACGGATTGATTAGACGTGTACTATCGGGGGTGAGCCTATCGACAGAAGTGAAGGGTACATTTCATATTTAGTACACATGAATGTACACATTTATCAGAGTGAAGATGAAAACCTTCTCTAACCTGTTGATAGTAATTTGAAATATGATTTTGCATGTGATCTTACGTGTGGGTCACCACTGCGAATTAAGGATATGAAATGCCAGTAATTACTCTTCCTGATGGCAGTCAACGCCATTTTGATCATGCTGTGAGTCCAATGGACGTTGCTCTGGACATCGGTCCGGGCCTGGCGAAAGCCACCATTGCGGGTCGTGTGAACGGCGAGTTGGTTGATGCATCTGATGTGATCGAGCAGGATGCAACCTTATCTCTCATCACTGCAAAAGATGAAGACGGTCTGGAAATCATCCGTCACTCATGTGCGCACCTTTTAGGTCATGCCATTAAACAGCTGTGGCCTAATACCAAAATGGCCATCGGCCCGGTCATTGATAACGGCTTCTACTATGACGTTGACCTCGACCACACGCTGACCCAGGAAGACATCGACGCGCTCGAGAAGCGTATGCACGAGCTCGCTGAGAAAAACTACGACGTTATCAAGAAAAAAGTCAGCTGGCATGAAGCGCGTGAAGCTTTCGTAAAACGCGGTGAGAGCTATAAAGTCTCCATTCTTGACGAAAATATTGCCCATGATGATAAACCGGGTTTGTATCATCATGAAGAATACATCGACATGTGCCGTGGTCCGCACGTGCCGAATATGCGTTTCTGCCATCATTTCAAACTGATGAAAACCGCTGGTGCTTATTGGCGCGGCGACAGCAATAATAAAATGCTGCAGCGTATCTACGGTACAGCATGGGCAGATAAAAAAGCGCTGAATGCCTATTTGCTGCGCCTGGAAGAAGCGGCGAAACGCGACCACCGTAAAATCGGTAAGCAGCTCGACCTGTATCACATGCAGGAAGAGGCGCCGGGAATGGTGTTCTGGCATAACGATGGCTGGACTATTTTCCGTGAACTGGAAACCTTCGTTCGCTCCAAACTGAAAGAGTATCAGTATCAGGAAGTGAAAGGCCCGTTCATGATGGACCGTGTGCTGTGGGAAAAAACCGGCCACTGGGACAACTACAAAGATGCGATGTTTACCACATCGTCTGAAAACCGTGAATATTGCATCAAGCCAATGAACTGCCCGGGCCACGTGCAGATCTTTAACCAAGGGCTGAAATCCTACCGCGATCTGCCGCTGCGTATGGCTGAGTTCGGTAGTTGCCATCGTAATGAGCCATCAGGCGCGTTGCATGGCCTGATGCGTGTTCGTGGCTTTACCCAGGATGATGCACACATCTTCTGTACCGAAGAGCAGGTACGTGATGAAGTTAATGCGTGTATTCGACTGGTCTATGATATGTATAGCACCTTTGGCTTCGAGAAGATCGTCGTCAAATTGTCCACTCGTCCTGAAAAGCGTATCGGCAGCGACGAAATGTGGGATCGTGCTGAGGCGGATTTAGCAGTCGCACTGGAAGAAAACAACATCCCGTTTGAATATCAACTGGGTGAAGGTGCGTTCTACGGTCCGAAAATTGAATTTACGTTATATGACTGCCTCGATCGCGCATGGCAGTGCGGTACCGTACAGCTGGACTTCTCCCTGCCACAGCGCTTAAGCGCCTCATACGTAGGCGAAAGCAATGAACGTCAGGTTCCGGTGATGATTCACCGTGCAATTCTCGGTTCTCTGGAGCGCTTCATTGGCATCCTGACCGAAGAATTTGCCGGTTTCTTCCCAACCTGGCTGGCACCAGTGCAGGTTGTGGTGATGAATATCACTGATTCTCAAGCCGAATATGTCAACGAATTGACACGTAAATTACAAAATGCGGGCATTCGTGTAAAAGCGGACTTGAGAAACGAGAAGATTGGCTTTAAAATCCGCGAGCACACTTTACGTCGTGTCCCTTATATGTTGGTCTGTGGTGATAAAGAGGTGGAAGCTGGCAAAGTGGCCGTTCGCACCCGCCGCGGTAAAGACCTGGGCAGCCTGGACGTAAGTGAAGTGATTGAGAAGCTGCAACAAGAGATTCGCAGCCGCAGTCTTCAACAACTGGAGGAATAAGGTATTAAAGGCGGAAAACGAGTTCAAACGGCACGTCCGAATCGTATCAATGGCGAGATTCGCGCCCAGGAAGTTCGCTTAACTGGTCTGGAAGGTGAGCAGCTGGGTATTGTGAGTCTGAGAGAAGCTATCGAAAAGGCTGAAGAAGCTGGAGTAGATTTAGTTGAGATCAGCCCTAACGCCGAACCGCCAGTTTGTCGTATCATGGACTACGGCAAGTTCCTTTATGAAAAGAGCAAGTCTTCTAAGGAACAGAAGAAGAAGCAAAAAGTTATTCAGGTCAAGGAAATCAAATTCCGACCTGGCACCGACGATGGCGACTACCAGGTAAAACTCCGCAGCCTGGTACGCTTTCTGGAAGAGGGTGATAAAGCTAAGATCACGCTGCGTTTCCGCGGTCGTGAGATGGCTCACCAGCAGATTGGTATGGAAGTGCTTAATCGCGTCCGTGACGATCTGAGTGAACTGGCAGTGGTCGAATCCTTCCCATCGAAGATCGAAGGCCGCCAGATGATCATGGTGCTCGCTCCTAAGAAGAAACAGTAAGGCCTTCAAGTAGCGATTCCTGTGGGGCTATTGCTTCACAGGATTTGTTCGCCTTTGTTTCGTTTATTAACAATGCGAAGTGGAAGTTATTAAAATGCCAAAAATTAAGACCGTACGCGGTGCTGCTAAGCGCTTCAAAAAAACCGGTGGTGGTGGATTTAAGCGTAAGCACGCAAACCTGCGTCATATTCTGACCAAAAAATCTACTAAGCGTAAACGTCACCTGCGTCCAAAAGGCCTTGTTTCTAAAGGCGATCTGGGTCTGGTAATCGCGTGCCTTCCGTACGCATAAGTCGTTAACGTTTTTTAACTTTTTAATTAGAATAGATACAGGAGAGCACATATGGCTCGCGTAAAACGTGGTGTAGTTGCCCGTGCACGTCACAAGAAAATTTTGAAACAAGCTAAAGGCTACTACGGTGCGCGTTCTCGCGTATACCGCGTTGCCTTCCAGGCTGTTATCAAAGCAGGTCAGTATGCTTACCGTGACCGTCGTCAACGTAAGCGTCAGTTCCGTCAACTGTGGATTGCGCGTATCAACGCAGCAGCACGTCAGAACGGTATTTCTTACAGCAAATTCATCAATGGCCTGAAAAAAGCCTCTGTTGAAATCGACCGTAAGATCTTGGCTGACATCGCAGTATTCGACAAAGTAGCGTTCACCGCTCTGGTCGAAAAAGCGAAAGCAGCACTGGCATAAGCCAGTTAAAAGAGGGAGCTTGTCTCCCTCTTTTTCGTTTCAATACCACCATTACGTTGACATTTACCCGGTGACCCATTTCAATAACGGTTGTTCGGTTCTTTTACCACACAAGGTAACGCAAGCATGAATGCTGCTATTTTCCGCTTCTTTTTTTACTTTAGCACCTGAATCCGGGAGGCTAGTGCGTGAAAGAAGAAACGGAAAATTAACGCCAAAAGCCTCCAACAGGAGGCTTTTTTTGTGTCTGAATTTTAAGTAAAAAGTCCAATAACAAGGACATATCGAGGAAAACTATGTCACATCTCGCAGAGCTGGTTGCCAGTGCACGGGCAGCCATTAATGATGCCTCAGATGTCGCCACGTTAGATAACGTACGCGTTGAATATCTGGGTAAGAAAGGGCATTTGACCCTTCAGATGACCACACTACGTGAGTTGCCGCCAGAAGAGCGCCCGGCAGCCGGCGCCGTCATTAACGAAGCGAAAGAACAGGTCCAACAGGCACTAAATGCGCGTAAATACGATTTAGAAAACGCAGCGCTGAATGCCCGTCTGGCCGCTGAGACCATTGACGTTTCCCTGCCGGGCCGCCGCATCGAAAACGGTGGCTTGCATCCGGTTACTCGCACGATTGACCGTATTGAACACTTCTTTGGTGAACTGGGTTTCACTGTAGCAACCGGGCCGGAAATTGAAGATGACTACCACAACTTCGATGCGCTGAATATTCCGGGCCACCATCCGGCACGTGCTGATCATGACACATTCTGGTTCGATGCCACGCGTTTACTGCGTACCCAGACCTCGGGTGTGCAGATTCGTACCATGAAAGACAAGCAGCCACCGATCCGCATCATCGCACCGGGCCGAGTTTATCGTAACGATTACGACCAGACGCACACCCCGATGTTCCACCAGATGGAAGGCCTGATTGTTGACACCAACATCAGCTTTACCAACCTGAAAGGGACACTGCACGATTTCCTGAGCAACTTCTTTGAAGAAGACTTGCAGATTCGCTTCCGTCCGTCCTACTTCCCGTTCACTGAACCTTCCGCTGAAGTCGATGTAATGGGCAAAAATGGCAAATGGCTCGAAGTGCTGGGCTGCGGCATGGTGCACCCGAACGTGCTGCGCAATGTTGGTATTGACCCGGAGGTCTACTCTGGCTTCGCGTTTGGCATGGGTATGGAACGTCTGACCATGCTGCGTTACGGCGTGACCGATTTGCGCGCATTCTTCGAAAACGATTTGCGTTTCCTGAAACAGTTTAAATAAGGGCAGGACAGAATAATGAAATTTAGTGAACTGTGGTTACGCGAGTGGGTTAATCCGGCGGTCGACAGCGAAGCACTCTCCGACCAGATAACCATGGCTGGCCTGGAAGTGGATGGCGTTGAGCCAGTTGCGGGTGCGTTCAACGGCGTGGTTGTAGGTGAAGTGGTTGAGTGCGGTCAGCACCCCAACGCAGACAAACTGCGTGTGACGAAAGTTAATGTCGGTGGTGAGCGTCTGTTAGATATCGTCTGTGGTGCGCCGAACTGTCGTCAGGGGCTGAAAGTGGCCGTTGCAACGGTCGGTGCAGTACTGCCGGGTGATTTTAAAATCAAAGCAGCAAAACTGCGCGGTGAGCCGTCAGAAGGGATGCTGTGCTCTTTCTCAGAACTGGGTATTTCCGAAGATCACAGCGGCATTATTGAACTGCCTGCAGATGCACCGATCGGTACTGATGTCCGCGAATACCTGAAGCTTGACGATAACACCATTGAAATCAGCGTTACACCGAACCGTGCCGACTGCCTTGGGATCGTCGGTATTGCCCGTGATGTTGCGGCACTGAACAAAGTTGCGTTGGTTGAGCCTGAATTTACTCCGGTAGCGGCAACTATCGCTGACACATTGCCGATCCGCGTGGACGCAACGGACGCATGCCCGCGTTACCTGGGCCGTGTCGTTAAAGGCATTAATGTTAAAGCACCGACCCCGCTGTGGATGAAAGAGAAACTGCGCCGTTGCGGTATTCGCTCCATTGATGCTGTCGTTGATGTTACCAACTATGTCCTGCTTGAGTTGGGCCAACCGATGCACGCTTTCGATAAAGATCGTATCGAAGGCGGGATCGTGGTCCGTATGGCACAAGAGGGTGAAACCCTGGTGCTGCTGGATGGCACCGAAGCCAAACTGAAAGCCGATACGTTGGTGATTGCAGACCATAGCAAAGCGCTGGCGATGGGCGGTATCTTCGGTGGTGAGCAGTCCGGCGTGAATGATGAAACCCAGAATGTGCTGTTTGAGTGTGCGTTCTTCAGCCCGCTCTCCATTACCGGTCGTGCGCGTCGCCATGGCTTGCACACGGACGCGTCTCATCGCTATGAGCGTGGTGTGGATCCAGAGCTGCAATATAAAGCAATGGAACGCGCAACTCGCCTCTTGATCGACATCTGTGGTGGTGAAGCCGGTCCGGTTATTGATGTTACCAACGAAGCCACTCTGCCAAAACGCGCAACCATCCGCCTGCGCCGCAGCAAACTGGATCGTCTGATTGGCCACCATATTGCTGATGAGCTGGTCACTGATATCCTCAAACGTCTGGGTTGCCAGGTGACTGAAGGCCAGGACGAGTGGCAAGCCGTTGCGCCAGCCTGGCGTTTCGACATGGAGATCGAAGAAGATCTGGTGGAAGAGGTTGCCCGTCTGTACGGCTACAACAACATTCCGGATGCGCCTGTCCAGGCGGGTCTGGTGATGGGTTCACACCGTGAAGCCGATCTGTCGCTCAAGCGTGTGAAAACGCTGCTTAACGACAAAGGCTACCAGGAAGTGATCACCTACAGCTTCGTTGACCCGAAAGTGCAGCAGTGGATCCACCCGGGTGAAGAAGCTTTAATCCTGCCAAGCCCGATCTCCAGCGAAATGTCGGCCATGCGTCTGTCGCTGCTGACGGGCTTGTTGGGTACTGTGGTTTATAACCAGAACCGTCAACAGAGCCGTGTGCGTATTTTTGAAACCGGCTTGCGCTTCGTACCAGATACCCAGGCTCCTCTGGGCATCCGTCAGGACGTGATGCTGGGCGGTGCCATTTGCGGCAACCGCTATGAAGAGCACTGGGACCTGGCGAAAGGCACCGTTGATTTCTTCGATCTGAAGGGCGATCTTGAGTCTCTTCTGGATCTGACGGGTAAACTGTCGGCCATTGAATTCCGTAAAGCAGAAAACCCAGCGCTTCATCCTGGTCAATCTGCCGCGATTTATCTGAAAGATGAATATGTTGGTTTCATTGGTGTGGTGCATCTGGAGCTGGAACGTAAACTTGATCTGAATGGTCGCACCCTGGTCTTTGAATTGTTATGGAACAAGGTCGCAGACCGCGTGGTTCCTCAGGCTCAGGACGTTTCTCGCTTCCCGGCAAACCGTCGTGATATCGCTGTTGTAGTGGCTGAAAATGTCCCTGCGGCGGATATTTTGACCGAATGTAAGAAAGTTGGCGTAAATCAGGTAGTTGGCGTAAACTTATTTGACGTGTACCGCGGTAAGGGCGTTGCGGAGGGGTATAAAAGCCTCGCCATCAGCCTGATCCTTCAGGATACCAGCCGTACACTCGAAGAAGAGGAGATTGCCGCTACCGTCGCCAAATGTGTAGAGGCATTAAAAGAGCGATTCCAGGCATCATTGAGGGATTGAACCTATGGCGCTTACAAAAGCTGAAATGTCAGAATATCTGTTTGATAAGCTTGGGCTTAGCAAGCGGGATGCCAAAGAACTGGTAGAGCTGTTTTTCGAAGAGATCCGTCGTGCTCTGGAAAACGGTGAGCAGGTAAAACTCTCCGGTTTTGGTAACTTCGATCTGCGTGATAAGAATCAACGCCCGGGTCGTAACCCGAAAACGGGCGAGGATATTCCCATTACAGCGCGGCGTGTGGTGACCTTCAGACCCGGTCAGAAGTTAAAAAGCCGTGTCGAAAACGCTTCGCCTAAAGAAGAATAATCTGATCTAACTAAAAAGGCCGCTTAGCGGCCTTTTTTCTTTCCAGCCTGCGTTATCATCTTTAAAATCAACCGTCTTAACGATTAATTAACGAAAACCATGCAGAGATATGCTGAACGCCAACGGCGTCGCAACGGCCGATGGCTGGTGGGTCTGGCTCTCTTTTTATTGCTTGCTGTGATGGTAAGCCTGTGCGCCGGTGACCAGTGGATTTCACCTGAAAACTGGTTAAATGCCAACGGACAACTGTTTGTCTGGCAAATCCGTCTGCCACGGACACTGGCTGTGATCCTGGTCGGCGCAGCTTTGGCCTTATCCGGCGCTATCATGCAGGCGCTATTTGAAAATCCACTCGCTGAACCCGGTTTACTCGGTGTCTCTAATGGCGCGGGTGTAGGGCTGATTGCGGCAGTATTGCTGGGTGGTAGCATGTTACCTGAATGGTCATTAGGCCTGAGTGCTATGACCGGAGCGCTTGTGGTAACGCTCATCCTGCTACATTTTGCTCGCCGACAGTTATCAACCAGCCGTTTGCTGTTAGCTGGTGTCGCGCTGGGTATCATTTGTAGTGCACTGATGACATGGGCCATCTATTTTTCAACATCGTTCGATCTGCGCCAGTTAATGTACTGGATGATGGGCGGCTTTGGCGGTGTGGACTGGCGGCAGGGCTGGCTGATGCTGGCGCTGACGCCGGTCATGATCTGGATATGTTTCCAGTCTCAACCATTGAATATACTGGCGTTGGGTGAGACTTCAGCACGCCAGCTTGGATTACCCATGCGGCTCTGGCGTAATCTGTTGGTGGTGGCGACAGGTTGGATGGTTGGCGTGAGCGTTGCGCTGGCGGGCTCCATTGGGTTTATTGGCTTAGTGATACCCCACATACTAAGGCTCTGCGGGCTGACTGACCACAGGGTACTGTTGCCCGCTGTAGCGTTGGCAGGAGCGATTACATTGCTTTTCGCGGATGTCGTTGCACGTCTGGCGCTCAACGCGGCAGAATTACCCGTCGGTGTGGTGACCGCCACATTGGGCGCACCTGTTTTTATCTGGCTATTATTAATGTCCAGGGCCGGGCGCTAAGACCCGTGACCTGTCTTTAAAACTGAGAGGATGCTATGCACCAGGATATTCTGAATACTGAGATTACAACGATTGATGGCGAACATACTTCGCTGGAAACGTACCGGGGTAAGGTTGTGCTGGTCGTTAACGTCGCATCAAAGTGTGGCCTGACACCACAATACGAGCAACTGGAAAACATTCAGAAGGCATGGGCGAAAGACGGTTTCACCGTGTTGGGCTTCCCATGCAACCAGTTCATGGGGCAGGAGCCAGGCAGCGAAGAGGAGATTAAAACCTTCTGTAGCACAACCTACGGCGTGACCTTCCCGATGACCGCGAAGGGCGATGTAAACGGTGATAATCGCCACCCGCTGTACGCGAAACTGATCGCGGCGGCACCAACAGCCGTTGCGCCGGAAGGAAGCGGTCTGTACGAGCGTATGGTAAGCAAAGGGCGTGCACCGCTTTATCCGGACGATATTCTGTGGAATTTCGAAAAATTCCTGATTGGACGTGACGGTCAGGTCATCCAGCGCTTCTCCCCGGACATGACGCCAGAAGATCCTATTCTGATGGAAGCCATCAAGCTGGCACTGGCAAAATAATGACCCTACTGCAACTTCACAACGTGGAGGATGCAGGCCGACTGGGGCCAGTCACGGCCTCGGTCAGGAAAGGCGAAATGCTGCATCTGGTTGGCCCTAACGGAGCAGGGAAGAGCACTTTACTTGCCCGAATGGCAGGAATAACCCAGGGTGCAGGGGACATACTCTTCAACGGTCAAAAACTGGATGAATGGGGAGCCTCAAGGCTTGCTCGTTATCGTGCTTATCTGGCCCAGCAGCAAACTCCGCCATTTGCGATGCCCGTCTGGCACTATCTCTCTTTGCATCAGCACGGTTCCCCTCAGGATGCGCTGAGTTATGACATCGCTCAGGCGCTGGGCCTTAACGATAAGTTAGGCCGCGGGGTAAACCAACTCTCTGGTGGTGAGTGGCAGCGGGTGAGGCTGGCGGCCGTTATTTTGCAAATCCATCCTGCCGCGAATGCTGACGGGCAGCTTCTGTTACTGGACGAGCCGATGAACAGTCTGGATGTGGCGCAGCAGGCCGCGCTCGATCGGCTTCTTAGCAGCCTGGTGCAGGCTGGCATAACGGTTATCATGAGCAGCCACGACCTTAATCACACGCTGCGTCACGCGCACCAGACCTGGCTTCTCAGCAAAGGGCAACTGCTGGCATCAGGGGGTCGGGACGCCGTCATGACACCCCAAAATCTCACGCGCGCCTACGGTATCCCGTTCCGACGTCTTGATATGGCTGGTCATCGAATGCTCATCCCGGAGATATAACGGTAAACCTCACTTGCACGATAGTTAATTCACGCGCTAAATTATTCAGGCATAACGATAAAAGAGGTTTTCCAGAATGCGCATCTGGTTTGTTCTGGTTGCAACATTAATTATTGCAGGGTGTAGCAGCCATAGGGCACCGCCACCTAATGCTCGTCTTTCGGATTCCATCACCGTAATTGCCGGGTTGAATGATCAACTCCGCACCTGGCGGGGCACGCCGTATCGCTACGGAGGAATGAGTCGCAATGGTGTGGATTGTTCCGGTTTTGTAATGATGACCTTCCGTGACAAGTTTAATCTTGTGCTGCCTCGCGACACGCGTTCGCAGGCAGACATCGGTACACGGATCGACAAAGACGATCTGTTACCAGGGGATCTGGTCTTTTTTAAAACAGGGTCCGGAGATAACGGGTTACACGTCGGAATTTATGACACGGACAATGCCTTTATCCATGCATCGACCAGCCAGGGCGTCATGCGCTCTTCCCTGGATAACGTCTACTGGCGGAAAAATTTCTGGCAAGCCCGCCGGATTTGATCTGTTCTGCACGATACCCAACAAGGCGGGCACTCCTACCCGCCTTATTAATGCACTAAACGCAAATTTAGTTATACATTCCGCATAAAATCCATCATTTCTTCAAGATTTCTTATTTAACTGTTCGTTACCGAAAAGAGGCTTCCCGGGAGAGGGCGGCTCTGGCGGGAACAATATATCCAGGATAAGCTGAAAAGAAGTAGTAAAAGGAATTCCAAAAAATAATGGAAAATGATGAAGCCTGGCTTATCAAAATCAACTACGTTGAGAGTGTTCGCATTTATTTTTCAATGCCGGATCTCACCCATCATTCGGGGCTGGCGCAATGATCGTATCGTTAGATGACACATACTGCTCAGAGCTTTCATTCCTGCCAGCCCGTAGTGGTTTTGGCATGCTTGTAGGGCTGGAAATTGTGGTCAATTTTATGGGGGTATCGAGCAATGTTCGCGCCCCTGTTGAGCTTATTTTGCCGCGTCTGAATACTGCAGACGCACTGACATTATTCAAAGAACAACTGGCACTTGCCGAGTCGTGTAAGCTTTTTTTTATTCAGCATCAGCTGATTGCCTGGATAAATATTTCTCCTGAAATTGTCGATGCACTCATTACAGATGAAGAACTGTCAGCGACGATTGCCAGACTTCCGTTTCTTGAACTCACCATCAATGAAAACTTTCCTGATTTAAATAGTGGGCGTGATAACCCTCAGCTTGCGCGTTTATGTGAGTTGTATTCTATTGTGCTGGCCAATTTTGGCGCGGGCACGATTACCTCTAAAGCCATTTTTGATGGCCTCTTCAGCCGGGTCGCACTGGACAAACACTTTGTTCATCAGCGTCTGACGTCGCGATCATTTGAGCCTTTTATGCGGGCCATTGTGTCGCAAATTGCCCCTTATTGCCGCTCCGTCATGATTGCAGGTATTGATGACGAAAAAACGCTCAAGCGGGTCGCGCCTTATCAGTTCAGCGCTATGCAAGGGGAGCTTTGGCCTGCTGTAACTGTGCCAATGATCACCAGCCTGGTGCACGTTTGATGCATGATTTAACCCCTTTTTAACATTCCGCAAACACACTACAATAAAGACAGGAGGAACCATGACCCTGTCTTTTATTACCCGCTGGCGCGATGAGCTGCCAGGATTCTATACCGAACTTTCCCCGACACCTTTGCAAAATGCCCGTGTGCTTTGGCACAACGAGGCACTTGCAGAAACTATGGGGATTGCACCGTCGCTCTTTGCGCCGCCTTCCGGGGCGGGCGTATGGGGGGGCGAAACGCTACTTCCAGGTATGTCGCCACTGGCGCAGGTCTACAGTGGGCATCAGTTTGGTGCCTGGGCTGGGCAATTGGGTGATGGCCGAGGCATTCTGCTGGGTGAACAGCAATTGCCGGATGGCACGACCCTGGACTGGCATCTGAAAGGGGCGGGGCTGACACCATATTCCCGTATGGGGGATGGACGTGCTGTTCTGCGCTCGACGCTGCGTGAAAGTCTCGCCTGCGAAGCAATGCACGCGCTGGGAATTCCAACGACACGGGCGCTTTCGGTGGTCACCAGTGATTCGCCCGTCTATCGGGAACGTACTGAACCCGGCGCGATGATGATGCGTATTGCGCAAAGTCATGTGCGTTTCGGCCATTTTGAACATTTCTACTACCGCCGTGAACCGGAAAAAGTCCGCCAGCTGGCTGATTTCGTTATCCGCCATCACTGGTCACATTTAAAAGATGATGTGGACAAATACGTGCAGTGGTTCAGGGATGTTGTCAAACGTACGGCGCAACTTATTGCGCGCTGGCAGGCCGTGGGATTTGCTCATGGCGTAATGAATACGGACAACATGTCGATCCTCGGGTTGACGATGGATTACGGTCCTTTTGGCTTCCTTGATGATTATCAGCCGGGGTTCATCTGCAACCATTCTGATTACCAGGGTCGTTACAGTTTCGATAACCAACCGACCATTGCATTGTGGAACCTGCAGCGCCTGGCACAAACGCTCTCACCGTTTATCAATGTCGATGCGTTGAATTCGGCTCTGGATGAGTATCAGCAGGTACTGTTGGCAGAATATGGCACGTTAATGCGCCAGAAGCTGGGATTCTTCACACAACAGAAAGCGGACAACGAACTATTAAGCGAGCTGTTCTCACTGATGGTCAGTGAAGGAAGCGATTACACGCGCACCTTCCGCCTGTTAAGTCATGGAGAGCAACATGACGCACACTCACTGCTGCGTGATGAATTCATCGACCGTAGCGCGTTTGATAGCTGGTATGCGCGTTATCGCGAGCGCTTGCAAGGGGAAAACAGGGCTGATGCAGAACGTCAGCAGGCTATGCAGAGCGTCAACCCTGCGGTGGTGTTGCGTAACTGGTTGGCACAACGTGCAATTGAACGTGCTGAAGAAGGGGATACCGGTGAACTCTGTCGCCTTCATGCGGCGCTGCGCGAACCTTACCGCGACCGCAATGATGATTATGCTAAACGCCCGCCGGACTGGGGCAAGCATCTCGAAGTGAGTTGTTCGAGTTAAGGTCGGCTCATTTGGTCAGGATAAGTTTGCCTGCCTGCGTTTGACGTAAAAGATATTCCTGGCCTTCATGCTCAATCACGATCCGGGCCGCTTCTCCGAGTAGGGTATGACTGCTGATTCTGCGGTCAGTGGGTAGAATCGTGGTGGGGTTGGCATTCGCCGAGGGAGGCTCAGCCTGATCTGTTGGATTATCCCTGTTCAACATAAGTGATCGCAATAATTGTCAAGTTACATTGATAATCATTATCAATGAATTGACCGGGTAACGGCAAGTATTATTCATAGAAATGATAAGGTTAATGGATGCATGGAGCAGTGCCTGCCGCCATTGTGGCAGGCACTGAAGCGGATTAACGTGTAGATACTGCGGCGGCAAGTCGACCCAGCAATGTCTCGCTATCTTCCCAGCTCAGACAAGGGTCAGTAATGGATTGCCCATAGGCCAAAGGTTGTCCGGCAACGATTTTTTGCGTCCCTTCCTGCAGGAAACTCTCAACCATCACACCGGCGATAGCGGTTGAACCCGCACGGATTTGCTGGCAAATATCATCGCAAACGTCCAACTGGCGACGGTGTTGCTTCTGGCAGTTCCCGTGACTGAAGTCGACCACCAGTTGTTCCGGGAGATTAAACTCCCGCAGCGTTTCGCATGCGCGGGCAATATCTTCGGCATAAAAGTTGGGTTTTTTACCCCCACGCATAATGATGTGACCATAAGGGTTGCCGCTGGTCTGGTAAATCGTCATCTGACCGGTTTTATCCGGCGAGAGGAACATATGGCTGGCGCGGGAAGCGCGAATCGCATCGACAGCGATCAGCGTGTTGCCATCGGTTCCGTTCTTGAATCCGACCGGGCAGGAGAGGGCTGAGGCCATCTCACGGTGGATCTGGCTTTCAGTCGTACGTGCACCAATCGCTCCCCAACTGATCAGGTCAGCAATAAACTGACCCGTCACCATATCAAGGAACTCGGTTGCGGTCGGAACGCCGAGTTCGTTTACGTCCAGCAGCAACTTGCGCGCTAACTCGATACCGTGGTTAACGCGGTAGCTCCCATTGAGATCCGGATCTGAAATCAGCCCTTTCCAGCCAACGACTGTACGTGGTTTTTCAAAGTAGGTGCGCATTACGATTTCGAGTTGCGCACTGTGCTTCTCGCGCAAACGCTGCAAGCGGCGGGCATAGTCCATAGCCGCATCCAGATCGTGGATGGAGCATGGGCCAATAATGACCAGCAGGCGCTTGTCTTCACCATTAAGAATTTTTTCGATACGGCGTCGGGATTGCGTGACATGTTCCGCGACCCCTGGGGTCACGGGATGGCGCTGCGCAAGCTCGGCTGGGGTCACCAGACTTTCGATGCGCGCAGTGCGGAGTTCATCGGTTTTATTCATCAGAATTCTCAAAAAATTTTGTGCTCAAACGGCCAAATGCCGGAGGCGATGCCACACCTTAAACCAATCCCTGCTGAATTCAATAGCAGGTTGTGATAGGTGTCACATTCAAGGCCTGCATGATAGCAAAATCATTACTCATGTACTAGCTTATTAGTACATTCGGCGACTGAGCCCCATAATGTCGAGAATTTTGGTGGCGATTTCCTCTACGGAGTAGTTGGTGCTGTTCAGCCAGGGGATCTGATTTTTACGATACAAGGCTTCAACTTCAGTTACCTCCATGCGGCACTGTCGCATAGAGGCATAGCGACTGTTCTCGCGGCGTTCTTCACGGATAGCAGCCAAACGCTCAGGATTAATGGTCAGACCAAATAGTTTATGTTGAAGCGGCTTTAAGGAGGCAGGTAAAACCAAATTATCCATGTCATCAGCAATAAACGGATAATTCGCTGCGCGAATGCCGAATTGCATTGCCAGATATAGGCTGGTTGGTGTTTTTCCGCAGCGAGAAACACCCAGTAAAATCACCTGAGCCTGATCGAGGTTGCGCAACGAAATACCATCATCATGCGCCAGTGTGTAATCAATAGCAGCAATACGGGCATCGTATTTAATGAGGTTGCCTGGATTTAGCCCATGTGTGCGATGCGCAATAGGGGTGGGATCTAATTTTAATTCTTGCTGCAAGGGGGCGACCAGTGCCTGAACGATATCCTGACAGAATCCTTCACTCTGTAAAATAATCGTGCGGATTTCTGGCAATACAATGGAATAAAACACCAGAGGACGTATCCCGGATTGCTGATAGATAGCATCAATCTGGTCTTTCACTGCTCTGGCGCGGCTTTCATTCTCAACGAACGGCAGCGTGATGCTGTTTATGGATACCGGGAATTGCGACATCACCGCATGGCCTAATACTTCTGCAGTGATAGCGGTACCATCGGAAATATAAAACACCTGACGATCAACAGCATTGTCCATTTTGCGCATCCTGAGAGTCATTGGTAATTATCTGAAAGCATAAATTAAAGTCCGACATCTGCGTAGAGGCTTTTTCCTTTTTTTAAAATGAAACACTATTTTTATTTAAAATGAAAAGTAGAGTTCATTTTTATTAAGAGCTTATGAACAGAATGGTTTTGTTGCTGCGATGATAATCAATACCTTAAAAAACGGCGGTAAACTGTCCGAAAAGGTAAAAAATAAAATTGCTTGAACGATTCACCGTTTTTTTCAGCAGAATAATTATGCCAGGATGATTTCGTAGTCCGAGCGTTAATTACCCATTCAAATATCACAAAAGGATTGTTTCGATGTCCAATAATGGCTCGTCTCCGCTGGTGCTTTGGTATGACCAACTCGGCATGAATGATGTAGACAGAGTTGGAGGCAAAAATGCCTCCCTTGGTGAAATGATTACTAACCTGTCAGGTATGGGTGTCTCCGTGCCAAATGGTTTTGCGACCACTGCCGATGCCTTTAACCAGTTCCTGGAACAAAGCGGTCTGAATCAGCGCATCTATGACCTGCTGGATAAAACGGACATTGATGACGTGACTGAACTGGCGAAAGCCGGTACGCAGATCCGTCAGTGGATTGTCGATACGCCGTTCCAGCCAGCGTTTGAAGACGCTATTCACCAGGCGTATGCGAAGCTGTCGGCTGACGATGAGCAGGCTTCATTTGCGGTGCGTTCTTCAGCAACGGCTGAAGATATGCCGGATGCCTCTTTTGCCGGGCAGCAGGAAACCTTCCTGAACGTGCAGGGCTATGATGCCGTGCTGGTGGCGGTGAAACATGTTTTCGCCTCGCTGTTTAACGACAGGGCGATTTCCTACCGTGTTCACCAGGGCTATGACCATCGTGGTGTCGCACTCTCTGCGGGCGTACAGCGCATGGTGCGTTCAGATATCGGCGCGGCGGGTGTGATGTTCTCTATTGATACCGAATCTGGTTTTGATCAGGTGGTGTTTATCACTTCCGCTTTCGGATTGGGTGAGATGGTGGTACAGGGGGCTGTTAACCCGGACGAATTCTATGTTCACAAACCGACGCTTGCTGCCGATCGTCCGGCCATTGTGCGCCGTACCATGGGATCGAAAAAGATCCGCATGGTCTATGCGCCAACCCAGGAGCATGGCAAGCAGGTGCGTATCGAAGACGTTGAGCAGGCCGAGCGTGATCGTTTCTCCCTGACCGACAGCGAAATACAGGCGCTGGCGAAGCAGGCCGTGCAAATTGAGAAGCACTACCAACGCCCGATGGACATCGAATGGGCGAAGGATGGCCATACCGGCAAGCTGTTTATTGTGCAAGCGCGTCCGGAAACCGTGCGTTCGCGTGGCAAGGTCATGGAACGTTATACGCTGCACGGGCAAGGCAAAATCCTTTCCGAGGGCCGTGCGATTGGCCAACGTATTGGTGCGGGTCCGGTAAAAGTGCTTCACGATATCAGCGAAATGAACCGCATTGAGCCTGGCGATGTGCTGGTGACCGACATGACCGATCCGGATTGGGAACCGATCATGAAAAAAGCCTCGGCGATTGTCACCAACCGCGGCGGTCGTACCTGTCATGCGGCGATCATCGCCCGTGAGTTGGGGATCCCTGCTGTTGTTGGTTGCGGCGATGCCACAGAGCGTATTAAAGAGGGTGAGAAAGTCACCGTTTCTTGCGCCGAGGGCGATACCGGTTACGTTTACGCCGAGATGCTGGACTTTAGCGTGAAAAGCTCAAGCATTGATGAAATGCCGTCGCTGCCGCTGAAGATCATGATGAACGTCGGTAACCCGGACAGGGCATTTGATTTTGCCTGCTTGCCAAACGAAGGCGTTGGGCTGGCGCGTCTTGAATTTATCATCAACCGTATGATCGGCGTGCATCCTCGTGCCCTGCTGGAATTCGACTCGCAGGATGCGAAGCTGCAAAATGAGATTCGTGAGCTGATGAAGGGTTACGATTCGCCAAAAGAGTTCTACGTCGGTCGTCTGACGGAAGGCATCTCGACACTGGGTGCGGCCTTCTACCCGAAACGGGTGATCGTGCGTCTCTCTGACTTCAAATCTAACGAGTACGCCAACCTGGTGGGTGGTGAGCGTTATGAGCCAGAGGAGGAGAACCCGATGCTGGGCTTCCGTGGGGCCGGCCGCTATGTGGCGGACAGTTTCCGCGATTGCTTTGCTCTGGAATGCGATGCTGTTAAACGCGTGCGTAACGAAATGGGCCTGACCAACGTGGAAATCATGGTGCCGTTTGTTCGCACCGTCGACCAGGCCAAAGCTGTTATTGAGGAACTGGCGCGTCAGGGGCTCAAACGCGGCGAGAACGGACTCAAAATCATCATGATGTGCGAGATCCCGTCGAATGCGCTGTTGGCGGATCAGTTCCTTGAGTATTTCGATGGCTTCTCTATCGGCTCAAACGATATGACGCAGCTTGCTCTGGGTCTGGATCGTGACTCTGGTGTAGTATCTGAACTGTTCGACGAGCGCAATGATGCGGTTAAGGCGCTGCTCTCCATGGCGATCCGTGCGGCGAAGAAACACGGCAAGTACGTCGGTATTTGCGGGCAGGGGCCTTCCGACCACGAAGACTTTGCTGCGTGGCTGATGGATGAGGGGATCGACAGCCTCTCGCTGAACCCGGATACGGTTGTACAAACCTGGCTAAGCCTGGCTGAACTAAACAAATAAGTTTCTACTTAAAAAGCCCCATCTCTTATTGGAGATGGGGCTTTTTTTATGTCTGAACAAAATAGTTGGCTGAATGATACAAATTGTTTTTTAGCACGCTTTCCTTAGAGATTTATTAATTCGCAGGCTTACAATTACCACTCTTTATTAAGTCTTTTATTGATTTAATAATGACTTATTGAAGGTTGTTTTTAGTCTAAGCGTTTGAATAATCCTTGTAAAAACTCTCTGAGGAAAAATGATGAAACGTCTGTTAATGGCTTTAGCCATCCTGTCTTGCGTGGGTCTTACGGGCTGCGCTTCTTACAACGAACATATTAAAGCGTGCCACGGTGAAGACACCTCCACGGCACATCTGGTTATGGATTATCTGCCAATAGGTGCGGTGGTGGATAACGGTTATTGCGCGGCAAAAGATGCAGCAAATTAAGGGATTTTCGGTAGAACACTGTAATGAAAGGTGGCTATATGCATTTCTGGCAGGTCGATAATCTGCATGCCGTAATTGCAAGACTCGGTGAGATTAAAGCGTCAGAGCAAGACTATTCTCTGGCCCTTTCTCACCTGTGTGAGGCCGGAGAGTATGCGCTAAAGGCTAACACTGAGATCGCTTATAATCTGTTTATGGATGAATGTGGGGTGGTCATGGCAAAAATGAACAGGGAGATGTGAGTGAAGCGTGGATGGGGTGGCGATGAAAACATTAAACGCGCGTGTCTGTAATAAGGCGTTTGTGATGCGATTTTTGCCTAAAAAAAAGCCCATCGTGGGAGATGGGCAAAGACTACACACAGCAATTCGTTGTTTCACTCAGGGGATTTCCATGCTTATAAATCAATGCGTTGATTTATAACCGTGACCTAATAGTAGGCATCTCGATTTTTTGCGTCGATCAGATTCGTCTCATTAGTTAAACGACTGTAAAGATTTTGCGGGAGATATGGCGCAAATACCTGCGCAGGCGGCGTCGCGACGTACTGCGGATAAAATAAATGATTAGCAGCGCTTAATAGTAAGAAAGGAAGGCGGGTTTCCCCGCCGTGTATCTAGTGTGGCAAATGGGAGTTTTCTTCTTCTGACGGGGCTAATGCGTCGTTGAGTTCTGACCCGGGGGCCGGGACTTCATTCACCCAGGCGGAGAAGAGTCGCCAGCTCACGGCGAGCAACACGGGGCCGATGAACAGACCAATCATCCCGAAGGCAACAAGACCACCAATAACCCCGGAGAGAATAAGAATCAGGGGGAGGTCTGCGCCCATACGAATCAGCATCGGACGAATAAAGTTATCCAGCGTTCCGACCACGCAACTCCAAACCAGTAGCACCGTGCCCCAGGTTGAGTCGCCACTCCAGTAAAGCCAGATTACCGCTGGCACCAGAACCACAAGCGGTCCCAGTTGCACGAGGCACGTCATGAGCATAATGACCGTAAACAGTGTGGCATAAGGTATGCCGCTGATAGCCAAACCAATTCCTCCCAGCACGGCCTGCACCAGCGCCGTTACCACTACGCCAAGAGCGACGGCACGAATGGCTTGTCCTGCCAGCAGTACGGCGGCATCGCCTCGTTTTGCGGCCAGGCGGAAAGCGAAGTGGCGGATCCCTTCCGCTACGCGCTCGCCCCGCCAGTAGAGCAGTGCACTAAACAGCAACATCAGCCCACAATGAAGCATGAAACGACCAATGTGCGCCGCTTGCCCCACGAACCAGGTGGTAGTGGTTCCCACATACGGGCGCACTTTCGCCAGAATGGCGCTGCCACCCATATCAAGAAGGCTATGCCAGCCGCTGTAAAGTTTATCGCCGAAAAGGGGAATACTGTTGAGCCAGTCGAGATCGGGGGGGGTAAGTTCACCGGAGGTCACTGCGTTAATGACAGGCCCGCTGGTATCGACCAGGCTGTTGATAAGCAGTGCAACCGGAATAATAAACAGCAGCGTCAACATAATCGTCATCGCAATGACGGCGAGTGAGCGGCGTCCAAACAGGATGCGTTGAACGCGAATAAGAACTGGCCAGGTTGCAATGACCACTGTCCCTGCCCAGGCGAAGCCAAGGATAAAGGGCTGAACGATCCACAAACAGGCGACGATCATAAGGGCTAAGAACAGTACCGACAGCATGACCTGCGGTACATCCCTGGATTGCTGTTTAAAGGCCATAAGACGTATTCACCTTTTAAAGGGTTATGCGAAATCAAGAATGATAATGATTAATGATTTCAGCGTTTTTAGACAGTCTGATTCTGCCCGTAATTCTGGTGGGCGCATAAGAAAAAAATGTGATACAACGGTGGACGCTGCAAGCAAACGATTAACTATTCACAACTCTAACAGTCAGGCAGGGTCAAGAGTAATGATCCCACAGATTTCTCAGGCACCGGGCGTCGTTCAATTGGTGCTGAATTTTTTACAGGCACTGGAGCAACAAGGTTTTACAGGCGATACCGCCACGAGTTATGCCGACAGGCTGACTATGGCGACGGATAACAGTATTTATCAACTGTTGCCCGATGCGGTCGTCTTTCCCCGTTCCACTTCCGACGTCGCTTTAATTACCCGCCTCGCCGCGGAAGAACGTTTTCAGTCCTTGATTTTTACTCCCCGTGGTGGTGGTACAGGCACCAACGGGCAGGCGTTGAATCAGGGCATCATCGTTGATATGTCACGCTACATGAACCGCATTATGGAAATAAACCCCGAAGAAGGGTGGGTGCGGGTCGAAGCGGGCGTGATTAAAGATCAACTTAACCAGTATCTTAAACCTTATGGCTTCTTCTTTGCCCCGGAGCTTTCCACCAGTAACCGTGCCACGCTCGGAGGGATGATCAACACCGACGCCTCCGGTCAGGGGTCGTTGGTCTACGGTAAAACCTCCGATCATGTTCTGGGTGTCCGGGCGGTGCTGTTGGGTGGCGATATTCTTGATACTCAGCCCGTGCCGGTCGAACTGGCCGAAACGCTGGGCAAAGCCAATACCCATGCTGGGCGTATTTACCGGACGGTATACGAGCGCTGCCGCGAAAATCGCGAACTGATCATTGAGAAATTCCCCAAGTTAAACCGTTTTCTGACCGGTTATGACTTACGGCACGTCTTCAATGATGAGATGACTGAATTCGATCTGACGCGTGTACTGACAGGTTCTGAAGGGACTTTAGCTTTTATTACCGAAGCCCGACTGGACATCACGCGTCTGCCGAAGGTGCGTCGTCTGGTCAACGTAAAATACGATTCGTTCGACTCTGCACTACGCAATGCCCCTTTTATGGTGGATGCGCGGGCGCTGTCGGTCGAAACCGTCGATTCAAAAGTCCTCAATCTCGCACGTGAAGACATCGTCTGGCATTCGGTTAAAGAGCTGATTACTGATGTTCCGGATAAAACCTTGCTCGGCCTGAATATCGTTGAGTTTGCCGGTGATGACCTTGAACTGATCAACAGCCAGGTGAGTGCGCTTTGTGAGCGTCTGGACATGTTGATGACGCAAGGTGAAGGCGGCGTTATTGGCTGGCAGCTTTGTGATGATCTCGCGGGCATTGAGCGCATTTATGCGATGCGTAAAAAAGCCGTAGGGTTGCTCGGCAATGCTAAAGGGGCGGCAAAACCGATTCCGTTTGCCGAAGATACCTGTGTGCCGCCTGAGCATCTGGCAGATTACATTGTTGAGTTCCGTGCCTTACTGGACAGCCATGGCCTGAGCTATGGCATGTTCGGTCACGTGGATGCGGGCGTGTTACATGTGCGTCCGGCCCTCGACATGTGCGATCCGCAGCAGGAGATCCTGATGAAAACGATCTCTGATGATGTGGTTGCGCTGACCGCCAAATATGGCGGGTTATTATGGGGTGAACACGGTAAGGGTTTCCGCGCTGAGTACAGTCCGGCCTTCTTTGGCGAGCAACTCTATGCTGAATTGCGCAAAGTCAAAGCGGCATTTGACCCGGATAACCGACTTAACCCTGGCAAGATTTGCCCGCCTGAGGGGGTCGATGCGCCAATGAAACAGGTCGATGATGTCAAGCGTGGCAACTTCGACCGACAAATCCCTATCTCCGTGCGTACGTCATGGCGCGGCGCAATGGAGTGTAACGGCAACGGCCTGTGCTTCAACTTCGATGCGAAAAGCCCGATGTGTCCGTCGATGAAAATTTCCGGCAACCGTATTCACTCACCGAAGGGCCGTGCCACGCTGGTGCGCGAGTGGTTACGTCTGCTCGCCGACCGGGGTGTTGACCCGGTTAAGCTCGAAAAAGAGATGCCGGAAAAACGGGCCAGCCTGCGCACGTTGATTGAACGAACCCGCAATAGCTGGCATGCCCGTAAAGGCGAGTACGATTTCTCTCACGAAGTGAAAGAGGCGATGTCCGGCTGTCTGGCCTGTAAGGCGTGCTCAACGCAATGCCCAATCAAAATTGATGTGCCGGACTTCCGCTCCCGTTTCTTACAGCTTTACCACACACGCTATTTGCGCCCGATGCGCGATCACCTTGTGGCAACGGTCGAGAGTTATGCCCCGCTGATGGCGCGGGCGCCGAAGACGTTCAACTTCTTTATGAGCCAGCCGTGGGTGCGTTCGCTGTCGCAAAAACATATCGGTATGGTGGATCTGCCGCTGCTCTCTGCTCCCTCTTTGCAACGACAAATGGTAGGGCATGCGACGGCCAACCTGACACTTGAACAGCTTGAATTGCTCAGTGATGAGCAGAAAGCCAAAACGGTGCTGGTGGTGCAGGATCCGTTCACCAGTTATTACGACGCGCAGGTAGTTGCTGATTTTGTGCGTCTGGTTGAAAAACTGGGCTTACAGCCGGTGGTGTTACCGTTCTCGCCTAACGGCAAGGCGCAGCACATCAAAGGTTTCCTGCACCGCTTTGCAAAAACGGCGCAAAAAACCTCAGACTTCCTTAATCGGGTTGCGCAACTGGGGATGCCGATGGTGGGGGTCGATCCGGCGCTGGTGCTCTGCTATCGCGATGAGTACAAACAGGTGCTGGGCGACAAACGTGGTGATTTCCACGTGATGCTGGTGCATGAATGGCTGTCGTCAGCCCTTGAAAATATCGAATCCCGCGATGTGAGCGGCGAGTCCTGGTACCTGTTTGGTCATTGCACGGAAGTGACGGCATTACCCACATCGCCGGGGCAATGGGCAGGTATTTTTGCCCGTCTGGGGGCGAAACTGGAAAACGTGAGTGTGGGCTGCTGCGGTATGGCGGGTACTTACGGCCATGAAGTGAAAAACCACGCGAACTCGCTGGGGATCTATGAACTTTCCTGGCACCAGGCGATGCAGCGATTGCCGCGTAGCCGCTGTCTGGCGGCGGGCTATTCTTGCCGTAGTCAGGTGAAGCGCGTGGAAGGAAACGGTGTTCGCCATCCTCTGCAAGCCTTACTGGAGATCATGGGATGATCTGGAAACGTGCGGTCACGCTCGAAGCCCTCAACAGTATGGGGGAGGGCAATATGGTCGGCTTACTGGACATTCGTTTTGAGCGCATCAGTGATGATGCGCTGGAAGCGACCATGCCGGTGGACAGCCGTACCCATCAGCCGTTTGGTTTATTGCACGGCGGTGCTTCGGTGGTGCTGGCAGAAACCCTCGGCTCGGTTGCTGGCTATTTATGCACGGAAGGTGAGCATAAAGTGGTGGGGCTTGAGGTCAATGCCAACCACGTTCGCTCGGTAAAAAGCGGGCGCGTGCGCGGCATTTGTCGCGCCCTTCATACAGGTGGGCGACACCAGGTCTGGCAGGTTGATATCTTTGATGAGCAGGGGAAACTTTGTTGCTCATCACGTCTGACTACTGCGGTAATTTGAACCGGTTACGACAGGTAATACCTGTCGTAAAAATTCATACTATCTTCATCTTTCTTTACGCAGCTATTTATCCCATTGTGCTATATTGCGGGCTGAAACACCCCATAGCACCACCATCTATTGGAGTGAGACGCTGTAACGCATAAAGACCTAATGACAGGATTCATTTTTTCCTTAAGCGCTACTCCTATACGGCTTTAAGGTAATCATTATGCGTAGTTCATTTAAACTGGCGTTTTTACATCCTCGTCACTGGGTCACCTGGGCAGGGTTAGGTCTGCTTTGGCTGCTTGTGCAGCTGCCTTATCCTGTTTTATCCCGTCTGGGTGAAACCATCGGCAAACTTTCCCGTCGCTTTCTGAAACGTCGCGAGCGTATCGCCCGACGTAATCTTGAATTGTGTTTCCCGGATATGACGGAAGCGATGCGTGACGCCATGATCGAAAAAAACTTTATGTCATTAGGCATGGGGTTATTCGAAACGGGCATGGCCTGGTTCTGGCCAGACAGACGTGTACGCCGCTGGTTTGACGTCGAGGGCTATCAGAATCTGGTGCAGGCTCAGGCAAGCCATAAAGGGGTGATGGTAGTTGGGGTGCACTTTATGTCACTGGAGCTGGGGGGCCGTGTGATGGGCCTCTGTCAGCCGATGATGGCGACTTATCGCCCGCATAACAACCCGCTGATGGAATGGGTGCAAACCCGCGGTCGCATGCGGTCGAATAAATCGATGATTGACCGTCGTAACCTGAAAGGCCTGGTGAGTGAACTGAAAAAAGGCGAAGCGGTGTGGTTCGCACCTGATCAGGATTACGGGCGTAAGGGCAGCACCTTCGCACCATTCTTCTCCGTGCCGAATGCGGCAACCACTAACGGAACTTATGTGCTCTCACGCCTGTCAGGGGCCAGCATGTTGACCGTCACTATGGTGCGCAAAGCCGACCGCTCGGGTTACCAGCTCTATATTGGTAAAGCGCTGGAAGATTATCCGGTAAAAAATGAAGAAGAAGCCGCGCGTTATATTAACCAGGTTATCGAACGTGAAATTCTTCGTGCGCCGGAACAGTACTTATGGATCCACCGCCGCTTTAAAACTCGTCCGATTGGTGAAGCGTCGTTATATCTGTAGATGAACATGCCCAGTCTGCTTAATGTGGATTGGGCAATCAGCAACACATTCGCTTTAAAATAACACCCCGCCTTTTTGCCCCTTCTGAAGTAAAACCCGCTACACCTGATAAAAAAATCCCGGCATTAAGCCGGGAGGTGATTATGTATTAGCCTGATTTTTAAAAGCAGTGGCATTGCTATCATCATCAAAAGAGTAACAACGTTTAAAGACGACTCACCGGATATGAGAGTCTGTCGTATGGCGCAGGGGTATTAAACGCGAGAAATATAACGTCTGTGTGACAACCGCACACAATGCCAAAAATGGATGTCAGAAAATCCCCGTTAAACGAATTTTCTGTTACGCCATGCCTTCGTCGAGGGCGGGGATGGCCATGCTTTTAAGCTTAATAACGAAGTGATTATCGTGGCGGGTTATCTTTGCCCCGTCATCACAATATTCTGCAGAGAGCTGAAAAAAGGTATCGGCATCAACGTCAAACGCCAGTTCTACTTCTTTCTGCTTGCCGGAATTTAACATCTGATAGGCTTGATTCAAGCTGTGTGCTTTAGCAATAGACATGGAAAATGACCTCATCATAAGCGCTACAATGGTTAAAACTTAACCACTGCTTTATAGCAGGCAATGGTGAAAATGTCAGGCGTAGGCTCTCGCAAAAATGGCTGATGACATTATATTGATATGCGTTATGTTATAATATAACATTATCAGCTCATTAATATGAAAGAGGGTCATATTTTGGTACGTCATTTTGGAAAATTAGCAGTCGCTCTGGGTACACTTCTGATCAGCGGTCAGGCACTTTCGCATGATCACCACTCTCACGGCGCGCCGTTAACCGAAAAAGAGCAGAAAGCGGCAGAAGGTGAGTTTGATAATAAGGATGTGAAGGACAGAAGCCTGGCGGATTGGGAGGGGGTGTGGCAGTCCGTTTACCCTTATCTGGCCAGCGGCGACCTCGACCCTGTCTTTAAAAAGAAGGCCGGGAAAGATAAAAGCAAATCCTTCGACGAGATCAAAGCGTATTACCGTAAAGGCTATGCCACAGATGTGGACACCATCGGTATTGAAAACGGGGTGATGGAATTCCACGTGGGCGAAAACGTCAGCAGCTGTAAATATGACTACGCCGGCTACAAAATTCTCAACTACGTGTCCGGTAAGAAAGGTGTTCGCTACCTGTTCGAATGTAAGGATGCGAGCAGCAAGGCACCTAAATTTGTGCAGTTCAGCGATCACACTATCGGGCCACGCAAATCTGCGCACTACCATATTTTCATGGGCAATACCTCTCAGGCTGCATTGCTGGAAGAGATGGACAACTGGCCGACCTACTATCCGTACCAGCTGAAGAAAGAAGAAGTGGTCGACGAGATGCTGCATCACTGATGCGTCAACTCAGGGTTTATGCAAAGCTCGCTGCGGCGGGCTTTTTTTATGTCCGTGCTTTCTGTAGCATAAGCGCCCAATTACGAGCCTAAAGGTATCTCAAGGAGGAAATGTGTTTGCCGAATATGGTGTGATTAGCTTCTGGTCCTATTTCATCGGTGCCATTTTCATCATTTTAGTTCCTGGGCCAAATACCTTTTTTGTCCTGAAAACCAGTATTGCCGGTGGCCTGAAAAATGGCTACGTCGCGGCGGCAGGCGTCTTTCTCGGCGATGCGATTTTAATGTTCCTGGCCTATGCCGGGGTCGCGACCCTGATTAAAACCACGCCCGTGTTATTTAACATTGTGCGCTACCTTGGGGCGTTCTATCTGCTCTGGCTTGGCCTCAAAATGCTTTACAGCACGCTGTTTCGCAAGGCAAAAGCGGGTGAGGAACATGAAGTCCAGAAAGGGGATATCTTCAAGCGTTCGCTGATATTGAGCCTGACAAATCCGAAAGCGATTCTGTTTTATGTATCGTTTTTTGTGCAGTTTATTGATATCCATTACACCAACCCAGGTATGTCGTTCTTTATTCTCGGCGTGACGCTGGAAATGATCAGCGTGTGCTATTTCAGCTTCCTGATTGTCTCGGGCTCCTATGTGACGCAATTGGTCAGAACCAAAAAGCGTCTGGCGAAATTAGGCAATTCACTGATTGGCTTGCTGTTTGTGGGCTTTGCCGCCCGCCTGGCGACCCTGCAGTCCTGATTCCCGTCGATGATGTTGACAAGGCTCGCTTCGGCGGGCCTTTTTGTTTTCAATCGCAGGTCATTATTAATATCTCTGATAACACAGGAAAATGGCTGTTCGCCTGTTTTCAAACCTGCTATTTCTGATCGTGTCATCCCTTTACCTGATGCCAATTTTGAGGAGCGCTGCATGCTGGAATTAAGACCAGGCTGTGAATGTTGCAACACCGACCTGCCGGGTGACTCGCCCGATGCCTTGATTTGCTCATTTGAATGCACATTCTGCCTGGATTGTGCGACAAAACTGGCAATGCGTTGCCCAAACTGCGGCGGAGAACTGGTAAGCCGACCACGTCGCCCGTTAGCAAAACTGGTTAACAATCCCGCGTCAGTCACGCGTGTGTTTAAACCGCAGGGTTGTGCGTAAAACATCCCTTCTGCGCGCGATATTTTTCTTATCCGCTTAAAAAATAAGGATAATAGCTAAGGCGATTTTGTGACGCAGGTATCTTTTTGCTGCCGCAGGCCTCCCGTGCGGCACAGATATTTTCCTGGCTATCTTAAAAATAGGCATTGCCTATGCATCTTTAATGCTTTTCCTTTTTTTGGCGCCAGGCTAAAAATAGCCATTATTTATCAATTCATTAAACAATTCTTCACTTGCCTGTAAAGCCCGCAGACAGGGTCTATGCTTAATACAGGTGTCTAAAAAACGGTCAGAGCATCAATAACCCTTCGGAATAGAGGTTGAAGTGATAATCGTTATCACTAACATAGTGTTATGCCTTTAAGGCTTCATGACATGAGGTAGACCCATGGAATCGCAATCAGAAACATTTAACCCGGCCGATTTTACCTGGCGTGGTTTGACCCTGACGCCCGCTGCTGCGGAGCATATTCGCGCTTTAACGCGCAAACAACCCGACCTGCTAGGCGTGCGTCTGGGCATCAAGCAAACCGGCTGTGCAGGCTTTGGTTACGTGCTGGATACGGTCAGTGAACCTGCCAAAGATGACCTGCTGTTTGAAAATGAAGGTGCACGACTTTATGTCCCCCTTCAGGCGATGCCGTTTATCGACGGGACCGAAGTGGACTATGTGCGTGAAGGGTTAAACCAGTTATTCAAATTCAATAACCCGAAAGCCCAGAACGAATGTGGCTGCGGCGAAAGCTTTGGGGTATAGGCGGTACTATGTCTCGTAATACTGAAGCAACTGACGATGTCAAAACATGGACCGGGAACCTCAACTACAAAGAGGGCTTCTTCACCCGGCTGAACACTGATGAACTGGAGAAAGGCATCAATGAAGATGTGGTGCGCGCTATTTCAGCAAAACGTAATGAACCAGAATGGATGCTGGAGTTTCGCCTGAATGCGTTTCGCGCCTGGCTCGAAATGGAAGAACCGCACTGGCTGAAAGCCCAGTACGAAAAACTGGATTATCAGGACTACAGCTACTACTCCGCGCCGTCCTGCGGCAGCTGCGATGATACCTGCGCTTCGCAACCGGGTGCAGTGCAGCAAACCAATGCTAATGCCTGGCTGACGGAAGAGGTTGAAGAGGCCTTCAACCAGCTCGGTGTGCCGGTACGTGAAGGGAAAGAGGTGGCAGTCGACGCCATTTTTGACTCCGTATCCGTGGCGACAACCTACCGGGAAAAACTCTCGGAACAGGGGATCATTTTCTGCTCTTTCGGTGAGGCCATTCATGACCACCCGGAACTGGTGAAAAAGTACCTCGGGACCGTTGTGCCTTCTAACGACAACTTCTTTGCTGCTCTCAACGCCGCAGTGGCTTCAGATGGCACGTTCATCTATGTGCCAAAAGGCGTCCGTTGCCCGATGGAACTCTCTACCTATTTCCGTATTAACGCGGAGAAAACCGGGCAGTTCGAACGTACGATTCTGGTGGCGGATGAAGGCAGCTATGTAAGCTACATCGAAGGGTGTTCAGCCCCGGTGCGCGACAGCTATCAGCTCCACGCCGCGGTGGTTGAAGTGATTATCCATCGCGATGCAGAAGTGAAGTACTCGACCGTGCAGAACTGGTTCCCGGGGGACAACAACACCGGTGGGATCCTGAACTTCGTCACCAAGCGTGCGTTATGCGAAGGTGAAAACAGCAAAATGTCCTGGACCCAGTCGGAAACCGGCTCGGCAATCACCTGGAAGTACCCCAGCTGCATTCTGCGCGGGGATAACTCCATAGGTGAGTTCTTCTCTGTTGCGCTGACCAGCGGCCATCAGCAGGCCGATACCGGCACCAAGATGATCCACATCGGTAAAAACACCAAATCGACCATCATCTCGAAAGGGATCTCTGCCGGGAAAAGTCAGAACAGCTATCGTGGTCTGGTCAAAATCATGCCAAGCGCCACTAACGCACGTAACTTCACCCAGTGTGATTCCATGTTGATCGGCCCGGATTGTGGCGCCCATACCTTCCCGTATGTCGAGTGCCGTAACAATACTGCGCAACTGGAACATGAGGCGACCACCTCGCGCATTGGTGAAGATCAGCTGTTCTACTGTCTGCAGCGCGGTATCAGTGAAGACGACGCCATTTCGATGATCGTCAATGGCTTCTGTAAGGACGTGTTCTCCGAGCTGCCGCTGGAGTTTGCCGTCGAAGCGCAAAAACTGCTGGCTATCAGCCTTGAACACAGCGTCGGTTAAGGATTAAGGAACAAACATGTTAAGTATTAAAGACCTGCAGGTTAGCGTTGAAGACAAAGAGATTCTGCGAGGCCTGAGCCTGGAGGTTCGCCCGGGAGAAGTACACGCCATCATGGGGCCGAACGGCTCGGGTAAAAGTACGCTGTCGGCCACCCTTGCCGGGCGCGAAGATTATGAAGTCACTGGCGGTAGTGTTGAGTACAAAGGCAAAGACCTGCTGGAACTCTCACCGGAAGATCGTGCCGGTGAAGGTGTGTTCATGGCGTTCCAGTACCCGGTAGAAATTCCCGGTGTCAGTAACCAGTTCTTCCTGCAAACCGCGCTTAACGCCGTGCGTAAGTACCGCGAACAGGACGAACTGGACCGTTTTGACTTCCAGGATCTGATGGAAGAGAAAATCAAGCTGCTGAAAATGCCGGAAGATTTGCTCACTCGTTCGGTCAACGTGGGTTTCTCGGGTGGTGAGAAAAAGCGTAACGACATCCTGCAAATGGCGGTGCTGGAGCCGAATCTGTGCATTCTGGATGAAACCGATTCCGGGCTGGACATCGATGCCTTAAAAATCGTGGCCGACGGGGTTAACTCCCTGCGTGATGCACAGCGTTCTTTCATCATCGTCACCCACTATCAGCGTATTCTTGACTACATCAAGCCAGATTTTGTGCATGTGCTGTATCAGGGCCGTATCGTTAAATCCGGTGATTTCTCGCTGGTGAAGCAACTTGAGGAGCAGGGGTATGGCTGGCTTACCGAACAGCAGTAACGCGCTGCAGCAGTGGCATCATCTGTTTGAGATGCAGGGCGGGGCACGTTCCGAAGAAGCGCAGCAGCATCTTCAGCAAATGCTGCGTCTCGGTTTGCCAACACGCAAGCATGAGAACTGGAAATACACGCCGCTTGATGGGTTGCTTAACAGCGAGTTTGTCGCCCGCTCTGGCGCACTGACGCAGGCCGAGTGCACGACGCTGGCGCTGCCGGTTGATGCGCTGCGCCTGGTGTTTGTTGATGGTATTTTCAATGCACAGTTGAGTGACGATATCACTGGCTCTGGTTTTGAGATTTCCATCAATGACGAGCGTCAACCGCTGGCGGCCCCCGTCCAGCCGGATGTGTTCCTGCACCTGACGGAAAGTCTGGCGCAGACCGTGACCCACATTCAGGTCGCGCGCAATCAGCGCCCGACCAGAACCTTGTTGTTGATGCATGTGACGCAGGGTGTGGAGGGAGAAGAGATGAATACGGCGCATTACCGCCACCACATCTCGCTGGCCGAAGGGGCGGAAGCCACGGTCTATGAGCACTATGTCAGCCTGAACAGTCATCGTCATTTCACTGGTGCACGTTTCACCATGGATGTGGCGGCGAATGCCCATTTGCACCACTTCAAGCTGGCTTTTGAAAATCCGCTGAGCTACCACTTCGCCCATAACGACATTCGTCTGGCGGGGGATGCGTCAGCCGACAGCCACAGTTTCCTGTTGGGGAGTGCGGTGGTGCGTCACAACACCAGCACGCAACTCAATGGTGAGAACACCACGCTGCGCATGAACAGCCTGGTGATGCCGGTTAAATCAGAAGTCTGTGATACCCGTACCTGGCTTGAGCACAACAAGGGCTACTGTAATAGCCGTCAGTTGCACAAGACCATCGTCAATGACAAAGGGCGTGCAGTCTTCAATGGTCTGATCAACGTGGCGCAACATGCGTTGAAAACCGACGGCCAGATGACCAACAACAACCTGTTGCTGGGGCGCTTGTCGGAAGTGGATACCAAGCCGCAGCTTGAGATTTACGCCGACGATGTGAAATGCAGTCACGGTGCGACCATCGGTCGCATTGATGATGAACAGATGTTCTATTTGCGCTCCCGTGGTATTGACGAGCAGGCTGCGCAGCAGATGATCATTTTTGCCTTTGCCGCTGAACTGACCGAAGCGATCGGCGACGAAGTGCTCAGGCAGCAGGTGCTGGCGCGTATCGGCCAACGTCTTGCGGGAGGCATCGCATGAGTTTTTCTGTTCACAGCGTACGCGCCGACTTTCCGGTTCTGACGCGTGAAGTTAATGGCGTGGCACTGGCGTATCTCGACAGTGCCGCCAGTGCGCAGAAACCGGCCCAGGTTATCGACTCTGAAGCTGAGTTTTATCGTCAGGGCTATGCCGCGGTTCACCGTGGCATCCACACGCTGAGCGCCGAAGCCACGCAGCGCATGGAAAAAGTGCGCGAGCAGGTGGCGGGTTTTCTGAATGCCCGCTCGCCGGAAGAGCTGGTCTTTGTCCGTGGCACCACGGAAGGCATCAACCTGGTGGCAAACAGCTGGGGTGACAGCCAGGTGAGTGCCGGGGATAACATCATCATCAGCGCCATGGAACATCACGCCAACATTGTGCCGTGGCAGATGTTGTGTGAGCGCGTTGGCGCTGAACTGCGCGTTATTCCTCTCAACCAGGATGGCACGTTGCAACTTGATGTGTTGCCGGGACTGCTGGATGAACGCAGCCGTCTTTTAGCCATCACCCAGGTTTCTAACGTGCTGGGTACGGAGAACCCGGTCGCGGAGATGATAGCTCTGGCGCATCAACATGGTGTGAAAGTGCTGGTGGATGGTGCGCAGGCTGTTATGCACCATCAGGTCGATGTGCAGGCGATGGACTGTGATTTTTACGTCTTCTCCGGGCACAAACTTTACGGGCCGACCGGCATTGGCGTGCTGTATGTCAAAGAAGACATCCTGCAGGCCATGCCGCCGTGGGAAGGTGGAGGCTCAATGATTGCCACCGTAAGCCTGACCGAAGGGACCACCTATGCGAAAGCGCCGTGGCGCTTCGAAGCAGGTACACCGAATACCGGCGGCATTATCGGCCTGGGTGCAGCGATTGAGTACGTCAGTGCGCTGGGGATAGACAATATTGCCCGCTATGAGCAATCCCTGATGGATTACGCATTGCAAGCGCTGGCTGAGGTGCCGGATTTGATGTTGTATGGCCCGGCTCAGCGTCTGGGCGTGATTGCGTTCAACCTGGGTAAACACCACGCTTACGATGTGGGCAGTTTCCTCGATAACTACGGCGTTGCCGTTCGGACGGGTCACCATTGTGCGATGCCGCTGATGGCCTTTTATCATGTGCCAGCAATGTGCCGTGCGTCGCTGGTGATGTATAACACGGAAGAAGAGGTGGATCGTCTGGTGGCTGGCCTGAAACGTATTCATCAGTTGCTGGGCTAAGAGAGGCGAAGATGGCTGTATTACCGGATAAAGAGAAACTCCTGCGTAACTTTGCGCGCTGTGCGAACTGGGAGGAGAAGTATCTTTATATTATTGAACTGGGCCAGCGGTTATCGCCGTTAGACGAAAGTGCACATATTCCCGCCAATATTATTCAGGGATGCCAAAGTCAGGTGTGGATTGTCATGCACCGTAATGACGAGGGGGTCATTGAATTAGCGGGCGACAGTGATGCCGCTATCGTGAAAGGGCTGATTGCGGTGGTCTTCATTCTTTATCAGCAGATGACATCGCAGGACATTGTGGCCTTCGACGTACGTCCGTGGTTTGAAAAGATGTCCCTCACTCAACACCTTACGCCTTCGCGTTCGCAAGGGCTTGAAGCGATGATTCGCGCAATTCGCACCAAAGCCGCCAACATTAGCTAAACTCAAAAGACAGCTTTCATCCTGTTACGCGAGGTGGTTTTACTGCCTCGCTGGTTTTTCAGCTTTCGGCATATGCCGTGAATACAGGAGCTTTAGCATGAAACGCGCGTCTCTTATCATAATAAGTCTTATCGGCGCGTACAGCGCCATTCAGAGCGCCTGGGCCGTGGATTATCCGCTTCCTCCAACAGGCAGTCGCCTTATCGGGCAAAATCAAACCTACACTGTGCAGACAGGAGATAAAAATCTCCAGGCCATCGCCCGTCGATTTGATACCGGGGCCATGCTGATTCTTGCCGCCAACAACACCATTGCGCCGGTGCCAGCACCGGGAACCGTGGTGACCATTCCTTCGCAGATGCTGCTTCCTGATACCCCACGTGAAGGTATTGTGGTGAATCTTGCTGAACTGCGGCTTTACTATTACCCCCCTGGTAAAAACATTGTGCAGGTTTTCCCGCTGGGGATTGGGCAACTTGGGCTTGAAACGCCAGTCAGTGTGACACGCATCAGCCAAAAAATCCCCAATCCAACCTGGACCCCGACAGCAGGTATCCGTGCGCGTTCACTTGCGAATGGCATCACATTGCCGCCGGTTGTGCCTGCAGGGCCAAATAACCCCCTGGGACGCTTTGCACTGCGATTAGGCATTGGACATGGTGAATATCTCATTCACGGTACAAATGCGCCTGACAGCGTCGGTTTACGCGCAAGTTCGGGGTGTATGCGTATGAATGCTTCAGATATAGAGACATTGTTCTCTCAGGTCTCTACCGGAACGCGGGTTGCTATCATCAATGAACCGGTGAAATATGCCGTTGAACCGGATGGACGCCACTACATAGAGGTTCATCGACCGCTATCACAGGCGCTGGAAGAGAATCCACAGACATTGCCGATTTCGTTCTCTGCCAATCTGGCAGGGGCGATAGAACAGGGCGGTGGTGACCGGGCATTGATTGATAAAGCGCTGGATCGTCGTGCGGGATATCCGATCTCTATTCCGGCAAATAAAAACGGTTCGGTGGCAGCACAAGGTGTTTTATCGGTTCAGAACAGTACGGCAAAGCCAGTAACACAGGAAGATGATGAAGGAACGACGGTGATGCAGTAAATCAGGGAAGAGGTAAATCGCAGGCAAAAAAATGGCGCACAATGTGCGCCATTTCAACACAGGTACTATTACTTACGGTATTTAGTAGCCTGGTTGTCCAAACGCTGGTTAGCGCGTGCTGCGTCGTCTTTAGCAGCCTGAACGTCGGAACGGATTGCGTTCACGTCGTTGCTCAGCTGGTCAACTTTAGCGTTCAGAGTCTGAACGTCAGAAGACAGCTGATCGATTTTAGCATTGCTGGAGCAACCAGCCAGCAGAGTAGAAGCCAGGATTACCGCGCCCAGTACCAGTTTAGTACGATTCATTATAAATACCCTCTAGATTGAGTTAATCTCCATGTAGCGTTACAAGTATTACACAAAGTTTTTTAGGATGAGAATATTTTTTTGATGGGAATCCACTTAAATTTGATCGTTCGCTCAAAGAAACACCTACTTTGAATAAAACGTTAAAAAAAGTGTGATAAAACAGCAAGCTTCCATCGGATTCATCTTAGATAATAGGCAGTTTAAATAGTGAATTCCGATTTGCTTTTTTATTCGAACTCATTTCAGATAAATAAAAAAAGCGCCCTGAGGCGCTTTTTTAATCACGGAAATTTGTCCGGTTATTATTACAGCACGTGCACGGAAGCCGTGTTAGTGGTGCCGCTGGACACCAGTGCGCCAGAAACCATCACAACCACGTCACCTTTCTGTGCCAGACCGCTCTGTACGGCCAGTTCTTTACCCTGACGGTAGAAGTCATCGGTAGAGGCAATTTCTTCAACCAGCTGCGCCACAACGCCTTTGCTCAGCACGAGCTGACGAGCTGTGGTTTCGTTGGTGGTTAGTGCCAGAATGGTGGCATCCGGGAAGTATTTACGTACTGCACGAGCAGATTTACCGCCCTGAGTCGCAACAACGATCAGCGGGGCATCCAGCTTCTCGGCAGTTTCAACAGCGCCACGGCACACGGCTTCAGTGATACGCAGTTTGCGGCTGTCATTGTTGAAGTCCAGACGGCTGGTCATTACGCGGTCGGTACGTTCGCAGATGGTTGCCATGATGGTCACAGCTTCCAGCGGGTACTTACCTTTAGCGGATTCGCCAGACAGCATTACTGCATCGGTACCGTCGAGGATGGCGTTCGCTACGTCACCCGCTTCTGCGCGAGTAGGACGTGGGTTTTTGATCATGGAGTCAAGCATCTGCGTCGCGGTGATAACCACTTTACGTGCACGGATACATTTCTCGATCATCATTTTCTGCGCGAAGATCACTTCTTCAACCGGGATTTCTACGCCCAGGTCACCACGTGCAACCATGATGCCGTCAGAGGCTTCGAGGATTTCGTCGAAGTTGTTCAGGCCTTCCTGGTTTTCGATTTTAGAGATGATCTGGATGTTTTCGCCGCCGTGCGCTTTCAGGTGCTGACGAATTTCTTCAACGTCAGAACGCTTACGGATGAAGGACGCTGCAACGAAGTCAACGCCTTGCTCGCAACCGAAGATCAGGTCTTGTTTATCTTTCTCAGCCAGTGCTGGCAGAGCGATAGAAACGCCTGGCAGGTTAACGCCTTTGTTCTCGCCCAGGTCGCCGTTGTTCAGAACTTTACAAACAACTTTGTTACCTTCGATGGCAGTCACTTCCATACCGATCAGACCATCGTCGACCAGAACGGTGTTACCAACCTGCAGATCTTCAGTGAAGCCAGCGTAAGTAACAGCAACAGTCTCGTTGTTACCTACAACAGTTTTGTCGGTAGTGAAAGTGAAAGTCTGACCCGCTTTCAGCGCGACGTCATTGCCGCCTTCCAGTTTGATGGTGCGGATTTCCGGACCTTTGGTGTCCAGCAGAATCGCCGCTTTTTTACCGGTTTTGCTCATCACGTTGCGCAGGTTCTGGATGCGCTGGCCGTGTTCAGCATAGTCACCGTGAGAGAAGTTCAGACGCATAACGTTCATGCCAGCGTCCAGCATTTTGGTCAACATCTCTTCGGATTCGGTTTTCGGACCGATGGTGCAAACAATTTTGGTCTTTTTCATGACAGTTTTAGTCTTTAAGTTGAGAGAGGGATATGGAAATCACGCTCCGGTGCGCGCATAGCGCCGGAGTAAAGCCTGTAGTGCGAAAATTGCGATGCCACAGCCTAAGGATAGGTGACATCAAAAAAGCGTGCAGAGTAATAAAGTGTGCCCGTGTTTCAGCCCAACCGGGTATACAGCGATGTGATGTGAGATATTTACAGTTCAATGAGCTGAAACCATTCAAGAGTGAATAGGCGGCTATTATACGACGAAAAAGTGGCAAAAGGAAAATGAAAACGCTGTTTCAAAAGTCATCTGTGCAGTTTCACAACGAAGTGTTATCAACGTGTTAAGTTCGCACAAATTTGAATTTACGGGATTGACGGCAAACCAAATCCTCTACCTGCAAAAAGCGTAGTTCGGGTTACGGAAGTTATTGTAACTTAGCCGTTTCTTACTGCCAACAACCATGAAACAAATACGTAAGAAACGGCGAAAAATGCCGGAAAGCTTAACCGATTTAGCTATTCAGAATACGCAGAGCTTCTTCGTGCAGACGTGGGCAACCGGAGGCGAGAATTTTTCCACCGGATTCCGGACGATCGCCACTTAATGTGGTCACGACGCCACCTGCCTGCTCAATAATGGGGATAAGCGCGACAATATCATAGGGTTGCAGGGCATATTCCAGACATAAATCAATCTGCCCGGCTGCCAACATCGCCATTGCATAACACTCACCCCCGTAGCGAGTCATCAAGGTCTGATCATCCAGTGCGGTAAAGTTAACATCCGGGCTTCCGCCAATCGGTTCCGGTGAGGTGGTGTGAAGAATGGCCTGCGCGAGCGTGATATCGCTGCGGGTTTGCATTTGCGCAAGTCCCTGCGGACCGTTGCGCCACGCCTGCTTCCCATCCCCCCAGAAGCGTTCGCCCGTAAAAGGTTGGCCCATCATACCGAGATGTCCTCGGCCTTCTACAGTCAGGCCAATCAACGTTCCCCAGACCGGCAAACCACACAGGAAAGGGCGCGTACCGTCAACCGGATCGAGTACCCATCGCAGAGGGCCGGAGCCAGTCATGCCGAATTCCTCCCCCATAATGGCATGGTCAGGATAGCGCTCATTAATGATGGCGCGCATCACGCGTTCCGCTTCTCTGTCGGCATCCGTGACCGGATCGAAGCGATAGCCTTCTTTCGGTTTGCTGCCCACGTGCAGATTCATCTGCGACCGGAACCGCGGCAGCGTTTGTTTGTCTGCGGCGTCAGTTAGTTCGTGCAGGAAGGCAATGTCGGGGATCGTATAGGTCATTATTCTGTCCTTTAGAATGTCAGACGATGGAATGATATTTTGCTCGATCATGCTCGATACTGCATTTTTTTGTTCACTCTTTCAACCTTAGGCTGAAAATCATGCGCTATTGTCTGTTCCAGGGAATGACAGAAAGTGCAAAGCGGTCAGTGGCCGGGCAACGGATACTGATTTGCACCACACTTAACGGCAGTCTTCGTTTTCCAAAGTGACAAAAGAGGAAGTGAGAAAAATGACAATTAAAGTCCTGGGTTATGCCGCTCAATCCAATAAAGCACCACTTGCACCGCACTATTTTGAACGTCGGGATCCCCGTTCTGACGATGTGGTTATAGACATTCTCTACTGTGGCGTTTGCCACTCTGATCTTCATCAGGCGCGTAATGACTGGGGGTTCAGCCAGTATCCGATTGTGCCGGGTCACGAAATCATAGGCCGCGTTGTGAGTACTGGTCCGAAGGTAAGTAAATTTAACATCGGTGATTTAGTCGGCATTGGATGTATGGTGGATTCATGTCGTGAATGCTCCTCCTGCAAACAGGGGCTGGAACAGTACTGTGAAGAGGGTAACGTTCAGACATACAACGGTGTGGATCGCCATGACCATCTGCCGACATACGGTGGCTACTCGCGTTCCATTACCTGTAGTGAAGACTTCGTTTTACGTATTCCAGAAAACCTGGACACTAAAGTCGTTGCGCCGCTGCTGTGTGCGGGGATCACCACCTGGTCGCCGCTGCGTCACTGGGGTGTAAAAGCCGGGAGTAAAGTGGCGGTGATTGGTCTGGGCGGATTGGGGCATATGGCACTGAAACTGGCGCATGCGCTCGGTGCCGACGTCACGCTGTTTACCCGCTCACCGGGTAAAGAAACCGATGCACGCAAGTTAGGGGCAAAACATGTCGTATTGTCGACCGACCCGGCGCAAATGGAGGCGGTGAAAGGGCAGTATGAGGTCATCATCGATACCGTACCCTATGCGCATGACATCAATCCGTACATGCCAACGCTGACGCTGGATGGCACTCTGGTCTTTGTTGGCTTGTTGGGGGATATCGAACCGGCGGTCAGCACGTTGCCAATCCTACTGGGCCGCCGCTCGGTTTCCGGCTCCTGCATTGGTGGCATTGCTGAAACGCAGGAGATGCTGGATTTCTGTGGCGAACATAACATTACTGCCGATTCAGAAATCATCCGTATGGATGAAATAAACGACGCCTTTGAGCGTCTACTGAAAAGTGACGTGAAATATCGGTTTGTGATCGATATGCAGACGTTAACGGCGTAGCGAGCAAAAAGAGAAGGCTTCGGTGAAAACCGGGGCTTTTTTATTATTTTAAATAAGGAAAAAACGGAGACTACATGAAATGGTGCGTCCGAGTGGACTCGAACCACCGACCCCCACCATGTCAAGGTGGTGCTCTAACCAACTGAGCTACGGACGCACTGAAGAGATGGTGCGTTCAATTGGACTCGAACCAACGACCCCCACCATGTCAAGGTGGTGCTCTAACCAACTGAGCTATGAACGCATTGTTGTGCCTGACAACGGGGACGAATATTAGCGGCAGGGCGGGGATGTGGCAAGCGGAAAATGGCAATTTTCTTACCGAAACCTCACGATTGCAGAACTTTTATACATAAAAGGTATAGTTTACTGATGTTAAAGAAGAATTTTTAGACAAAGTGCATTTTTGCGCAAGAAGAGAAAGTGAAAATGACTTTTACACTGGCAATTTCTATGCCGGCGAGAAATATTCATGAACATCTGATTTTTGTTTCTACCCCTGAAGGGGAATACACTCTAAGCCTACTGAAGACTATCTATTCAAAATCTCAATGATCGACAGTTCCTCCTCTGAAGTACAAATGCCCGAATCAGAACGTGGCAAAAAAAGAATGTTGCAGGCTTTACTCTTTCGAGACAAAACACCTTTGGCCGTCCTTATATGTGCGGGGCTCGTTGGCACAATGGTGGGTGGTATTGGCGTGGTCTTTGCATGCGCGGTGTCAGCGGTACAGCATCTGCGGGTACAAACTCTCGCTATTCCTTCCATCCCCGAGTGGGGGATGTATCTTTGTGCATTTATGCTCTCGGCAGTACTGGCCGCAGTGGGGTATTTTTTGGTTCGTCGATATGCGCCAGAGGCCTCCGGTTCGGGTATTCCAGAAATAGAAGGGGCGCTTGAGGATTTAAGACCTGTCCGCTGGTGGCGAGTACTGCCGGTGAAATTTTTCGGTGGTATCGGTACGCTGGGTTCTGGAATGGTGTTGGGCAGGGAAGGACCAACGGTACAAATTGGCGGTAACATCGGGCGATTAGTGACGGATATGTTGGGGGTTAAGAGCAGTGAAGCTCGCCACTCCTTACTGGCAACGGGTGCCGCAGCAGGTCTTGCTGCAGCATTTAATGCCCCGCTGGCAGGCATTTTATTCATTATCGAAGAAATGCGGCCTCAGTTTCGTTATAGCCTGATTTCCATTAAAGCCGTTTTCATCGGCGTGATTATGGCAAGCATCGTTTTTCGACTGTTTAATGGCGAAACGGCAGTCATTGCCATTGGACAGTTGCCGAACGCACAGGTTAACACCCTCTGGCTCTATCTGGTGCTGGGGATGTTGTTTGGGCTGGTTGGTGTCCTGTTTAATCGTCTGGTCTTCGTATTCCAGGACGCCTTTCAGCGACTCTATGCCGGGCGCACCTGGCGGGCTGTCATAACTGGGGCTTGCCTTGGTGGCGGGTGCGGTCTGTTGGCGTTGTTTTACGCGCCGGGCTCAGGCGGCGGGTTCGAATTGATTCCGGAGGTTGCGAAAGGCGATCTTCCCCTTTACACGCTGCTCGCGATGTTTATCGTCAGGTTGTTCACCACCTTATTATGCTTTTGCTCAGGAGCGCCAGGAGGAATTTTTGCGCCTCTGCTGGCACTGGGTACAGTGCTCGGGACCGCGTTCGGTGTGGCGATGAGTACGCTTTTTCCACATTATGGGCTCGATCCTGCGACCTTCGCGATTGCAGGTATGGGAGCGCTGTTTGCTGCAACGGTCCGTGCCCCGCTCACGGGCGTTGTACTGGTGCTGGAAATGTCTGACAACTATCAGCTGATTTTGCCGATGATTATCACTTGCCTGGGGGCGACACTGCTTGCGCAATTCGCGGGTGGGAAGCCGCTTTATTCCTCAATCCTCGCCCGCACGCTGGCTAATCAAGGTGAAAAGGCGGCAGTAAAGTGAGATGAGGAAGGGCAGCAAAAATAGCCGCCATCAGGCGGCTATGGTGGGTTAGCGTGCTGCACGCTGCAAAATTTTTGCCGAAGGCTGACGTTGTAAAAAGCGCATTCTGAACATCATCAGAATGGCGGCGGAGGTCAGGCCGATAATAAAGCCCATCCAGAAACCTGCGGGTCCCATGCGTTCAACCACCAAATCAGTTAATGCCAGAATGTACCCTGAAGGCAGCCCCAGAACCCAATAGGCAGTAAAGGTAATAAAGAAGATGGAACGCGTATCTTTATATCCACGCAAAATACCACTGCCGATCACCTGAATAGAATCTGATATCTGGTAGATAGCTGCCAGCATCATAAGCTGTGAAGCAAGAATCACGACCTCGGGGTTATCGTTGTAAAGCAAAGCAATATGCTCGCGCAGTGATACGGTAAAAATCGCAGTCATCACCGCTATACAAACGCCGACCCCCAGCCCTGTACGTGCCGCTGTTTGCGCATCAATGGTTGAGCCTTGTCCGAGGCGATATCCCACTCGAATAGTGACCGAGGCTGCAAGCGATAACGGGAGAACAAACATGAGAGAACTAAAGTTGAGTGCAATCTGGTGCCCTGCAACATCAACGATACCCAGTGGCGAAACCAGCAATGCCACCACGGCAAAAAGCGTGACTTCAAAGAAGAGAGCCAGCGCAATAGGTAAACCAAGTTGTACCAGACGTTTTAAAACGTCCACATCAGGTTTACCAAAACGGCTGTCGTTGCGAATATCCCGCATGGTTCTTGCGCGCCTAACATAGGAAAGCATGCAGGCAAGCATTACCCAGTACACTGCCGCTGTCGCCACACCACAGCCGACACCGCCGAGTTCTGGCATGCCAAAGTGGCCATAAATAAAGACGTAGTTGACGGGAATATTCACCAGCAGGCCAAAGAAACCTATCACCATGGCAGGTTTCGTTTTCGCCAGCCCTTCACATTGGTTACGTGCAACCTGGAAAAAGAGATAGCCAGGGGTGCCCCATAGCAGTGCGCGCAAATAGCCAACGGCCTTATCGGCGAGCAGTGGATCGATGTTATGCATGGCATGAATAATATGTCCTGCATTCCATAGCACCACCATGATCAGAATGGAAACCAGCCCAGCCAGCCAGAACCCCTGACGTACCTGATGTGCGATACGATCGCGGCGTCCAGAACCATTGAGTTGCGCAATAACCGGAGTCAGAGCCAGCAGCAGTCCGTGACCAAAGAGAATAGCCGGTAACCAGATGGAGGTTCCGATGGCAACAGCCGCCATGTCAGTTGCGCTATAGCCACCGGCCATAACGGTATCGACGAATCCCATCGCGGTTTGGGCGATTTGCGCAATCATCACCGGGATAGCCAGTGCTAATAACTGGCGCGCTTCTGTGAAGTACTTCTGCACTGCGAACACCTACATATTGTTGTTATTGGAGAGATTAAAACGCCGCCTTAACTGGCAGCAAGAGGAGGAGCAGGGGAATAAGCCAGACTATTGTAGCGGGGATTAGCCAATTATCTAGTGAAAAAAGAATCCGTCGGTTACCAGGGCTGGCAACATGAATTTCCACCTGTTATTGTGCTTTCAGAAAACGGTTACACCGTGAAAATGAGATACAGGAGTAGTGGCATGTTTACTGGTATTGTACAGGGCACGGCAAAACTGGTGTCTGTCGATGATAAGCCGAATTTCCGCACGCATGTTGTTGAGTTACCCGAGCACATGCTCGAGGGCATCGAGACAGGGGCTTCTATTGCCAATAATGGTTGTTGCCTGACCGTGACGAATATACAAGGCAGTCATATCAGTTTTGACTTAATGAAAGAGACGCTGCGTATTACCAATTTGGGCGATTTAGCCATTGGTGACGCTGTAAACGTTGAGCGTGCGGCGAAATTCAGTGACGAGATTGGCGGGCATGTGATGTCCGGCCATATTATGACTACCGCTGAAATCTCTAAGATTCTCACGTCTGAAAACAATCGTCAGATCTGGTTCAAAGTGCAGGATCCGGACCTAATGAAATATATCCTCTATAAAGGATTTATTGGCATTGATGGGATTAGCCTGACGGTCGGGGAAGTGACGGCGACGCGTTTCTGCGTACATCTGATTCCTGAAACATTGCAGCGTACCACGTTGGGTGGCAAAAAACTGGGGCATCGGGTGAACATCGAAATTGACCCTCAAACCCAGGCAGTGGTCGATACCGTTGAGCGCGTACTGGCAGCTAAAGAAGCTGCGGCAGTAAAAGCGATAAGCAGCGAAGAATAAGCTAAAAAATAAACCCCGACTGTTCGGGGTTTATTTTTAAATTAACGTGCTATGCGTAGGCCATGTTCAACACCCCGACTGAATACCACCTGCCAGAGTTGAATATCCCGCGCGCGAAAAGCACCGGCGCAGGCATTTAAATAATAACTAAACATGCGTTTAAAGCGTTCTGAATAGTTATCTGCAATTTCCGGCCAGCTATTAAGAAAACGCTCATACCACGCCATCAACGTTTTATCGTAATCCGCACCAAAATTATGCCAGTCTTCCATCACGAAATGAGATTCGCTGGCGGTAGCAATCTGGCGTACAGAAGGCAGGCAACCGTTCGGGAAAATATAACGGTCAATCCACGGATCAACACTCAGGTCGGTTTTTTTTGACCCAATCGTGTGAAGGAGAAATAATCCGTCGGCTTTGAGGTTGCGGTCAACAACGGAAAAATAGGTCGCATAGTTTTTCGGACCAACATGCTCAAACATACCAACAGAGACAATGCGATCAAATTGTTCATTAAGATCGCGATAGTCCTGTAGGCGAATATCAACATCCAGACCAGAACAACGTTCCTGTGCCATTTTTTGTTGTTCTGCTGAAATTGTCACGCCCACCACGCTCACCCCATAGTGCTGCGCCATAAACTGCGCCAGTCCACCCCAACCGCAACCAATATCCAGCACGCGCATGCCGGGGGTAAGTTGCAGCTTTTCACAGATGAGCGTCAGTTTGGCGATTTGAGCTTCATTCAGTTCCGAAGCATCCTTCCAGTAGGCGCAAGAGTATTGCATCTGCGGATCCAGCATGCGGGTAAAAAGGTCGTTACCCAGATCGTAATGCTCTTTACCAACGATCCATGCACGTTTCCTGGTTTGCAGATTAAATAATCTTGCCCCGGCGATACGCAGCGTATCTTTCAGGTGATGTGGAAGCTGATTTTCCAGCCCGGCACGCAAAACCTTACTAAAAAAAGTGTCCAGCCGGTCGCATTCCCACCAGCCGTCCATGTAGCTTTCCCCAAGCCCAAGCGAACCCTCTTGAAGCACTCGTTTAAAAAACTCCGGATGTTTAACCTGGATATCCGATGCCGCAGAACCGTTAACCTGAATACCGGCGCGACTCAATAGCTCGCTTGCTATACGGAACCAGTTATCATCTCGTACGCTAACTTCTTCTATACACGATGAACTCATAACTTCTCCATCACCTGCAAGTGATCGAAACCGTCAAAAAGCGCTGCCGCTTTTAGGGTGTGAGAAATATCACGGTAGACCCGTGAGGCTGATATCCGACGTAGAACAGAGGAAGGGAGATAGCCCTTGCCAGAAAGGCCTTCCATGGTGAAACGAGAGCGATCCGGCTCCCGTCAACGCTTGCATCATTTTATTTTAGAACAGCCGAAATTGAGTATAGGCCTCAAAATCGGCTGATTCAACCAAAAGCGCTTAGCAAGCTAATCACATTGTTGTCACATAGTTGCGAGTGCAATTATGCGTGTGTTGACGACTCAAGAGAGTCTGCGTTGTGACGCCCATCGCTTTCACGGCGTTGCATCATAAAGCCGAGGCCGGACAACAAAACAGTCGACAACATAACACTGGTGGTCGCGAGAAGCGGGAAGATGATAAGGGCAGAAACTATCAGGCTTGCGATAAAGCACAGCCCTAACTGAAGCGTGTTTTGCAGTGCAGCTGCGCGGCCTGTTGCATGAGGGAAGGGGCGTAAGGCTTCTGCCACGACAATAGGGTAAATCGCGCCGTTGGCAACGGCCATCAGACAGAAAGGGATCAGCAGTGCGGTAAGCGAAGCACCCGGCACCAGGCCAACGGCCCATGTTGCGATCACGCTGGTTGCGAAGGCCACTAACAGCCACGGCAATAAACGTGCGCCGGACCATTTTTGTAATGCCCAACGGCAGCTGTAACCCCCGACCAGGAAGGCAATAGTCTGCGGAACATAACTCAAACCAATAATGGCCGGGCCGTAACCCATTTCATGCAAAATAAACGGCGAGCCGGTCAGCCAGGCGAAGAAGCTGGCGGAGCAGGCAGCATAAATCAGCACGTTCCCGCGGTAGGCTTTATCACGCAGTAGTGTAGCAAAGGTCACGGGTTCAGCATCAGGGGTTGCTTTAGGCGGTACTGAACGCAGACGCAGTGCAGGCAGCATCAGTACGACGGTAATGGCAAAAAGCGTGGCGAAAATGGCCTGCCAGGAAAAATGGGCAAGGATCCAGCTTCCCAACAGTGGCGCAAGGGCAGGAGATAAACCGACCAATGGCATAATGGTGGCGAAAATACGATTGGTTCGTTGCGCCGGGTAGTGATCGGTCACCAGCGCCTGCCAGGTGACGGCGGCGGCACAAACCCCTACGGCCTGTGTAAAACGCAGCACGAGAAGCCAGCGTGCATCCTGTACCCAGATCATCCCCAGGCAACCCAAAGCGAAAATCAGCAGGCCGCTCAGCAGAATCGGTTTGCGGCCATAGCGGTCAGATAACGGTCCCCAGACCAGTTGTGCTACGGCAAAACCGGCAAGGAACAGGCTAAGCGTGGCGCTGACCACGGCAGGGGATGTGTTTAAATCTTGCTGAATGTCGGCAAAAGCAGGCAGGTACATGTCTGTTGCAAGGAAGCCCAGAACGCTTAACCCCGCCAGCCAGACTAAAAATCCTTTTCCTGGTTGCATGGCAATATCTCTTTATTGTGCAGGTGAACAGGGAAACAGAGTCTAGGGAGTGAAACTCTCGTTGTGAAACGCTAATATTTGCGCACTGGTTTCAAAATTTTTGCAGGCACAACATGTGGTCAGAATATTCTCTTGAAGTGGTAGATGCGGTGGCGCGTAATGGCAGTTTTAGTGGTGCAGCTCAGGAGCTGCACCGGGTGCCTTCTGCTGTCAGTTATACCGTGCGGCAACTGGAGGAGTGGTTGGCAGTCGAGCTCTTTCAACGCCGTCATCGTGACGTTGAACTGACACCCGCTGGGGCGCTTTTTTTGAAAGAAGGGCGTTCTGTTATCAAAAAAATGCAGATCACCCGTCAACAGTGCCAACAAATTGCCAATGGCTGGCGTGGTCAGCTAGCTATCGCCGTGGACAATATCGTTAAGCCGGAGCGAACCCGGCAGATGATTGTCGATTTTTATCGCCACTTCAGTGATGTTGAATTGATTGTCTTCCAGGAGGTGTTTAATGGCGTCTGGGATGCACTGGCGGATGGGCGCGTTGAACTGGCAATAGGGGCCACGCAAGCAATCCCCGTGGGGGGGCGGTATGCATTTCGGGATATGGGCATGCTGAGCTGGAAATGCGTCGTCGCGTGCCATCATCCGCTTGCCAAAATGGCGGGCCCTCTTAGCGATGAAACGTTGCGCAACTGGCCTTCTCTTGTCCGGGAAGATACGTCCCGTTCACTGCCAAAGCGTATTACCTGGTTGCTGGATAACCAGAAACGAGTGGTGGCACCCGACTGGGAATCTTCTGCTGCCTGCCTCTCTGCGGGATTATGCGTGGGAATGGTACCTGCGCACTTTGCGCGCCCCTGGCTGGACAAGGGAGAGTGGGTGGCGTTGGCGCTGGAAAACCCGTTTCCCGATGCCGCATGCTGCCTGACGTGGCAACAGAATGAGGCTTCACCAGCATTAAACTGGTTGTTGAGTTATTTAGGAGACAGTGAAACGTTGAACCGTGAATGGCTGTGGGAACAGGATTGACCCGCTCCCACTGCAGGAATTAACGACGGTAGTCGCGGAATGGACCGTCGGCTACCGAACGGCGTTCAATCAAACGCGGATGAACCTCAATCGATTGTGATACTTCACGCTTGTTGACGATACGATCCAGCAACATGTTGAATGCGGTTTCACCCAGAGAATCTTTCGGCTGATGAATGGTCGTCAGAGCCGGAGTAAAGAAACGGGAGTTGCGCACGTTATCGTAACCAATCAGGGAAATGTCCTGCGGAACGCGCAGCCCCATTTCGTCTGCAGCACAGAGTGCGCCCATAGCCATAATATCGCCGCCGCAGAAAATAGCCGTTGGACGCGGAGACTGGGCGAGGATCTGCTGCATTGCGCGATAGCCAGACTCCGGCTCAAAATCACCCTGTACAATCCAGTTTTCTGGCACGCTGATGTGCGCTTCTTCCATTGCTTTCATAAAGCCAGCAAGACGTCCGGCACCGGTGTTGCGCTCAAGTGCACCAGGGATCACACCGATGTCACGATGACCACGTTCAACCAGATACCGCCCAGCCATATAGCCACCTTCAAAGGCATTATCGATAACCGTGTCAGTAAAATCGGCTTTTGCTTCGCCCCAGTCCATTACTACCATAGGAATGTGGCGGTACTCTTCCAGCATGTTCAGCAGAGATTCTGGGTATTCCGAACACATTACCAACAGGCCATCGACGCGTTTTTGCGCCATCATTGACAGGTAAGCGCCCTGTTTTTCGAAATTGTTCCAGGCATTACCCAAAATCAGGGTGTAGCCCTTCTGGAAACAGTTTTTTTCAACGGCTTCAATGATTTCTGCAAAATAAGCGGCTTCGCTGCTGGTAGCCAGTAAGCCAATAGATTTGGTGTGATTAACCTTCAGACTACGGGCAACGGCGCTCGGCGAATAGTGCAACTCTTTGATTGCCGCCCACACAGCATTACGCGTCTCTTCAGCGACGAAACGCGTCTTGTTAATTACATGTGATACGGTTGTGGTGGAAACGTTTGCTCGCTTCGCTACGTCTTTGATCGTTGCCATCAGATGTCACTCCATGCCATATCATAAGCTCCTGAAAATACAAAAGGTAAACGTTTGCCTGCCTTCACCCTTTCACCGCGCGATGCACTGTATTACGCCGGGAAAAAGACACTGGACGTCAGGAGGGGAGTCGATGGCCGGTACGCTAATAAATTTAGCGTCGAATTTTGTCTTATCTTGGCCAAAAGGGGAAGAGCTAAAACGTATATCAATCTAATTCCTGCAAGATTTTTACGTTTATTTATGCAAAAATGCGCTATCTCACTTTTTGTGGGGAAATAAGAAAGGAGAAAAATTGATGAGTACCGACCTGAAGTTTTCTTTAGTGACCACCGTGATTGTGCTTGCCCTCATTGTTGCGGGTGCACTGACTGCGGTTCTGCATTGATTTACCACGAGGGAGAGTATTCTCCCTCGACGTTCCCTCCCATTCTCCCGTTTTTCGCAATAATCTTTTCGCAAATCGCTCACTTCTGTTTTTTGTGATTGATGTCATACTTTTGGCTTCTGTGACGGTGTCGCCCGGCGACACGGCATTTCCGGAGTCAATAAATCATGAAAATTAATTATCCACTGCTTGCCCTGGCGATTGGCGCTTTCGGCATTGGTACCACCGAATTCTCGCCGATGGGGTTACTGCCCGTTATTGCTCGCGGTGTCGATGTATCGATTCCGGCGGCGGGAATGCTGATAAGCGCCTACGCGATTGGCGTTATGGTAGGGGCGCCGTTAATGACGTTAATGCTTTCTCACCGCGCACGTCGCAATGCACTGATCTTTCTGATGGCAATCTTCACACTTGGAAACGTGTTGTCGGCCATTTCGCCTGATTACACTACCCTGATGCTGTCGCGCATCATCACCAGCCTTAACCATGGAGCCTTCTTTGGTTTAGGCTCGGTGGTCGCTGCAAGTGTAGTGGCGAAAGAGAAACAGGCCAGTGCGGTCGCAACGATGTTCATGGGGTTAACCATTGCGAATATCGGTGGGGTGCCGGCCGCGACCTGGTTGGGTGAAACCATCGGCTGGCGTATGTCCTTCCTGGCCACCGCAGGTCTCGGCATCATCGCTATGGTAAGTCTCTATCTTTCATTGCCAAAAGGCAGTGCAGGGGAGCGTCCCGATGTACGCAAAGAGCTTACGGTACTGATGCGTCCACAGGTTGTTTCGGCTCTGCTCACGACCGTGCTGGGCGCTGGTGCGATGTTTACGCTCTACACCTATATCTCACCGGTGCTGCACAGTATTGCGGATGCTGGACCTGCATTTATCACCGCGATGCTGGTGCTGATTGGCGTGGGCTTCTCGCTGGGCAATTATCTCGGTGGGAAGTTGGCTGACCGCTCAGTGACCGGCACCCTCAAAGGCTTCCTGCTGTTGCTTATCGCAATTATGGTTGCAATTCCCTGGCTTGCACGCAGTGAATTTGGCGCAGCAATCAGCATGGTGGTCTGGGGAGCCGCGACCTTCGCGATCGTTCCACCACTGCAAATGCGAGTAATGCGTGTTGCACACGAAGCGCCAGGACTTTCTTCTTCCGTCAATATCGGGGCGTTTAATTTGGGGAATGCTCTGGGGGCAGCTGCGGGCGGAGCGGTGATCTCGGGTGGACTGGGTTATGTCTTCGTCCCGTTTACGGGAGCGGTGATTGCCGCACTGGCACTGATGTTGGTATTGCTGTCTGGTCGTGGCGTTGCCCGGACAGCCTGCGCGACAGCGGAATAATAAAAAAGCAGGAGGGTTTCCCCTCCTGCACCTTATGCCACGAGATTCTTCGCAACAAATTCCCAGTTCACCAATGCCCAGAAATGCTCCAGATAATTCGGACGAGCATTACGATAGTCGATGTAATAAGCGTGTTCCCAGACATCAACAGTTAAGAGCGGAGTGGCGCCTGTCGTCAGCGGCGTACCAGCATTGGATGTTGAAACAATTGCCAGTTTGCCTTCTGCGTTTTTGACCAGCCAGGTCCAGCCTGAACCAAAGTTTTTCACTGCTGCATCAGTAAACTGTGCTTTGAAATCCGCAAAGCTTCCGAACGCTTGTGCTATAGCTGTTGCCACCTTGCCTGAAGGCTCCCCGCCTGCGTTGGGTGCCAGACAATGCCAGTAAAACGTGTGATTCCAGACTTGAGCTGCATTGTTAAAAATACCACCTTCTGTATTCAGAATGAGCGCTTCCAGCGTCTCCCCTTCCAGTGCGGTCCCTTTTACCAAATTATTCAGGTTTGTGACGTAGGTCTGATGATGCTTCCCGTGGTGGTACTCCAGCGTTTCAGCAGAAATATGCGGTGCCAGAGCGTCTTTTGCATACGGTAATGCAGGTAGTTCGAACGACATTGCTTCACTCCTTATTATTTTATGCACCCAATAACCATATTGAATGTAAGGATAGGGTAGCAAATCGAAACAGGAGGCAAAAGGGAGAGTTACCTGCCGCGATGGCGGCAGGCAGGGGGGTTATCGGATGGTTTTAGGCGTAACAACACGACGCGCGCCAACGTAATGGCGCTGCCAGTAGTCTTCGCTTAAAGACGTAATCTGAATATCCTGACCGCTACGTGGAGACTGGATGAATTTGCCGTTGCCGACATAAACACCCACATGGTCAGCCGTACCGCGTCCTTGAGTACGGAAAAACACAAGATCGCCGCTTTCCAGTTCCGCTACGTTGACAGGAGAAGCATCACGAAGGTGATACATCTCATTCGCAGTGCGGGGAATACGGAATTTAACGAGGTCTTTATACGCGTAATACACCAGTCCGCTGCAATCAAAGCCGGTCATCGGAGAAGTACCACCCCAGTGATAAGGTTTACCAATCTGATTCATCAGTTTTGACATTGCGGTTTTCTGAATCTTTTGGATGCGAACTTTATGTGCTTCAGAAATCGCAACAGGTTTGCTTCCTTTAACTTTTACACACTGCGGTTTATGTCCTTTACGCTTTGTGCATTTTTCCGTCATAGCAACAACCGGGGCGGGAGACTTGCTGGATTTACTATGGCGGGAGGTATTCTTGCTGACTTTAGTGCTGGAGGTTTTTTTGCTGGCGGTCGATGTTTTCTTGCTTGCCGCTGCTTTTTTATTTTCGGCTTTTGCCGGTGCCTTTGAGGCGGTGCCACTGCTTTTCTTTGATGTTTTTTCTGTCGGGCTGGTTTTCTTACGTTCGGATGCTTTCACCACATGCGACTTGTGTACAGCAGCCCCTCGCGTCTGCTCGGAAGCATTTGCTAAAGGCGTAAATGTCAGCGTAGTGAACAACAAAGCACAGAGCGTGATTGAAGCTGTATTAATTCGCGCCACTGAGCAATCCCCTGATAAGTGCAGGCATTCAATAATGCTTGCGTATGATTTAGAACCGCGTCGATTCTAATCCATAAAAAGCAGAAAAGTTAATAGGCTTTTTGCATCTAGACTCTGTTTCGTTAGCAAGCGCAAAAAAAATCACCAGTTGTGTGTGGAAGAAGCTCAATTGTTGAACTATCACGCGTTTACGCAAGTGTGATAAATGATATTTTCAATGAATCTTTACGCGACAGAAGATAAAATAATGAGTGGTGAACAAAATGTTATTTTCTGTTGCTTGCCTGAACCGTTACAATGACAGCTATCTGCCGAAAGAAGTTGAAGGAAGCAAGACAATGAGCACTACCTTAGAAAAAATCCAGACCCAAATCGCTGAGAACCCGATCCTGCTGTACATGAAAGGTTCTCCTAAACTGCCAAGCTGCGGTTTTTCCGCACAAGCCGTTCAGGCCCTCTCTGCTTGCGGCGAGCGCTTCGCGTACGTTGATATCCTGCAGAATCCGGATATTCGTGCTGAGCTGCCAAAATATGCAAACTGGCCGACCTTCCCGCAGCTGTGGGTTGACGGTGAATTGGTCGGCGGTTGTGACATCATCATCGAGATGTATCAGCGCGGTGAGCTGCAGCAGTTGATCAAAGAAACGGCGGCGAAATTCAAATCTGAAGAGCCGGGTGCTGAGTAATACTTTAGCGCTAAAAAAAGCGACCTAAGGGTCGCTTTTTTTATGCCTGATCACTGCCTGTTGATAATGGCCAGCCGCCAAGACGCTTCCAGCGATTAACGATTTCGCAAAACAGCAGGGCGGTTTGTTCAGTGTCATAAAGCGCGGAATGGGCCTGGGTGGCATCAAAATCCAGGCCCGCGGTGGCACAGGCTTTCGACAACACGGTCTGCCCAAGTGCCAGCCCACTTAATGAGGCGGTATCAAAGGTCACAAATGGGTGAAACGGGTTACGTTTAAGTGACGCGCGTTCTGCCGCCGCCATCATAAAGCTATGATCGAAGGTTGCGTTATGGGCAACCATAATGGCGCGGTTGCAATTGCTATCTTTAATCCCTTTGCGCACCATCTTAAAAATGGCATGCAGGGCATCGTATTCGCTCACGGCACCACGCAGAGGATTGCTTGGATCAATACCGTTAAACGCCAGTGCTTCAGGTTGAAGATTTGCCCCTTCAAAGGGCTCAACATGGAAATGCAGCGTTTCATCCGGCACGAGCCAACCGTCTGAATCCATTTTCAATGTGATGGCAGCGACTTCCAGTAATGCATCAGTTTTGGCGTTAAACCCGGCGGTTTCAACATCAATAACGACAGGGTAAAAACCGCGAAAACGGTCACACAGACCAGTAAGTTGAGCATTATCGGACATCTGAATCTCTTGGTATGGGAAAATGGCAGCGCATTATGGCAAATTTTAGGAAGAGATGTAAAACGACGGGCGCACGATGGCGCCCGTAAAGATCAATTGCCCAGACCGCGACCGGCGTCTTTGGCTTCAATCAATTCCACTTTGTATCCGTCTGGATCTTCGATGAAGGCGATAACAGTGGTGCCGCCTTTTACCGGGCCTGCTTCGCGCGTGACATTGCCGCCGTTCTGGCGAATACGCTCGCAGGCTTCAGCGGCATTATCCACTTCCAGTGCAATATGACCGTATGCGGTGCCCAGCTCATAGCTGTCCACACCCCAGTTATAGGTCAGTTCCAGCACCGCTGTTTCTGATTCCGGACCATAACCGACAAATGCCAGCGAATACTTATATTCTGGATTTTCACTGGTGCGCAGCAGGGACATGCCCATGATGTTGGTATAAAAATCAATGGAACGCTGCAGGTCGCTGACGCGAAGCATGGTATGAAGAAAGCGCATAATATCCTCTTTTGCGTGAGTGAATTCTTATTCGAAACAGAGTTTTAGTATAGCGGCGAATCCTTGCCGCTATCAATCGAGGGATTATAAAGAAGGGTAATCGGTATAACCTTCAGCGCCACCGCCGTAGAAACTCTCCGGGCGCTGCGGGTTCAGTTCCGCTTTATGCTTCAGGCGTTCAACCAGATCTGGGTTGGCGATGTAGTCGCGACCAAATGCCACGGCATCGATCAATCCTTTACCGATCAGATCTTCTGCTTTCTCGACGGTATAAGCACCTGCACCCACGATTGGACCATGGAAACGCTCACGCACTTTCTGACGGAAGGCTTCGGTGTATGGCTGACCGCCTGCCCAGTCCGGCTCGGACATGTGCAGATAGGCAATACCGCGTTTGCCCAGCTCTTCAATCAGGTACAGAGCATCGGCTTCTTCATTCGGGCCATTATCCGTGTTCTGGAAAGTGCCGATAGGCGAAACGCGAATACCGATACGATCGGCACCCCAGGCTTCGCTGACGGCATCCACCACTTCCAGTACCAGGCGGGCGCGGTTTTCAACGCTGCCGCCATACTGATCGGTACGATGGTTAGCAGATGGGGAGAGGAACTGGTGCAGCAGATAACCGTGTGCAGAGTGCAACTCAACAAGGTCAAAACCGGCATCACGTGCATTGATCACGGCCTGACGGAAATCATTAACGATTCCTGGGATCTCTTCGGTCTCCAGCGCGCGCGGTACTGAAGTGTCTTCGCGGGTTGGATTACCGTTTGCATCACGCAGAGAAGTTCGGGTGCCTGCTGCAATCGCTGAAGGCGCGACCGGGGCCTGACCACCAGGCTGAAGAGAGTTATGGGAAATACGACCGGTATGCCACAGCTGCACGGCAATACGGCCATCTTCAGCATGAACACCATCGGTTATTTTTTTCCAGGCGGCAATTTGCTCCGGGCTGTGCAGACCAGGTGCGCCCGCATAACCTTTTGCCTGAGCAGAAATCTGGGTAGCTTCGCTGATGATCAAGCCGGAACTGGCGCGTTGGCGGTAGTATTCGACCATCAGCGGCGTAGGGATGTCGCCCGGTTCAATGCTGCGCAAGCGCGTCAATGGCGCCATAAATACACGGTTTGGAGCGGTAATGGCGCCCACTTTCAGCGGGGTAAAAATGTTACTGGACATAAACTCTCCTGAATAGACCGGTCGACTAGTTAAATTCCAAATAAAAACGCCCGTCAGACAGGCGCTGCTATGATGCTTTGCGCATGGGCCAGGGCACTTTCCAGCGGCACGGCACTGCGCGAAATCTTGGCTTGTAAATTCGCGCCAAGCCAGAGCGCGTAAAGAACCTGAGCCTGCGTATGTGCATTGCCCTGGAAGGCCAGACATTTTTCGTTACGACCGTTTTCCAGTGCACTGGCGAGGAGGGCAATAATCTGGCTTGCCCCTCTGTCCATTGCCGTACGCATGGTTTCGGACAGGTCACACACCTCAGCAGAAAGTTTTACCGTCAGACAACCACTGATGATTCCCTGATCGCAAAATTGCACGAGCGTATGGCGATAGTACGCCAGCAGGCGATCGCGATAATTCCCTTCGCCGCGAGCGAAATGTTCCGCCAGGCGCTGGTGGTAGCCCGCATAGTGCCGCTCCAGTAGCGCCACACCAAACGCTTCTTTCGAGCGAAAATAGTGGTAGAAAGAGCCTTTCGGCACTTCCGCGGTTTTCAGTAATTCGCTCAACCCCATCCCGGTAAATCCACGGTGCATGCATAATTGCTCGCCGGTGGCCAGAAGATGTTCTCGGGTATCGTGTTCGCTGTTTCTGCTCATGGAATTGCACTCTACTAGACCGATCGGTCTGGTGCAAGTAGCAATAGATGCCTTTATTGAACTTGCAGGTTAGCGCCAGTCCGTCTTCAATAAGAGATATGAGACCAAAGAGAGGGGTGAGGTGTGGCGGAGCAACTGGAGTTTTTCCCCGTTCAGAGTCCGTGTCGGGGAATATGCCAGTCAGATGAACGGGGATTCTGTCGAGGCTGTATGCGCAGCCGGGATGAGCGGTTTAACTGGCAGAACATGACGGACGTACAAAAGCAGGACGTGCTGCGTCTCTGTCGGCAGCGCTTAATGCGCAAATTGCGTGCGAATAAAGCCACCCCACCTGAAGAACCTCAGCAACCCTCACTGTTTTGACGCCATAATTGCGTATACTCACCTGAAATTATTGTTGAGGAAGTGGTTATGGTTCAGCGAATTACCCTTGCCCCGCAAGGACCAACGTTCTCCCGTTTCGTGATGGGCTACTGGCGTCTAATGGACTGGAATATGTCTGCGCGCCAGCTGGTCAGCTTTATTGAAGAGCACCTGGATCTGGGGGTAACGACGGTCGACCATGCGGATATTTATGGTGGCTATCTGTGCGAAGCTGCATTTGGTGAAGCGCTTAAACTCGCGCCGCAGTTGCGTAGTCGGATGGAGATTGTCACCAAGTGTGGGATCGCCACGACGGCGCGCAAAGAGCATGCCATTGGGCACTACATTACCGACCGCGATCATATTATTGCCAGTGCAGAGCAATCACTGACAAATCTGGCGACCGATCATCTTGATTTACTGTTGATTCACCGCCCGGATCCATTGATGGATGCCGATGAAGTGGCCGAGGCCTTCCTGCATCTGCATCAGAGCGGCAAAGTGAGTCACTTCGGCGTGTCGAACTTTACCCCTGCTCAATTCACCTTACTACAGTCCCGGCTGCCGTTTACCCTGGCGACCAATCAGGTCGAGCTTTCACCGGTGAATCAGCCGCTGTTGCTCGATGGCACCCTCGACCAACTTCAGCAACTGCGCATTCGCCCGATGGCCTGGTCCTGTCTCGGTGGCGGTCGCTTATTCAATGATGCTGAGTTCCAGCCGCTGCGTGATGAGCTCACACAGGTGGCCCAGGAGCTGAATGCGCAGAGCATTGAGCAGGTGGTTTATGCGTGGGTTATGCGTCTGCCGTCGCAGCCACTGCCGATTATCGGTTCCGGCAAAATTGAGCGCGTGCGTTCTGCATTGGTGGCTGAAAGCCTCAATATGACGCGCCAGCAGTGGTTCCGCATTCGTAAAGCGGCGCTGGGTTACGACGTACCGTAATCGCAGATTACGCTGACTTCCGGTGGATCTTTTCTCCTGCGTTAAACTTACAGGGTAAAAGTGAAAATCGGAGGTTTTATGAAGCGTTTTAGTCTGGCAATGTTGACACTGTTCGTCTGTGCAAGTGCACAGGCGGCCAGTGAAAAAGTTGAGATGAACCTTGTTACACCAGAGGGTTCGGGGCAGTCCATCGGGACTGTTTCTATCGCTGAAACCGACAAAGGGCTGACGTTTACGCCCGATCTAAAGGGGCTTCCTCCCGGTGAGCATGGCTTCCATGTTCATGCAAAAGGCAGCTGCGAACCGGCAATGAAAGAGGGGAAACCATCTGCCGCTGAAGCCGCTGGCGGACACCTTGATCCTCATACGACCGGCAAACATGAAGGCCCTGAAGGCATGGGACACCTCGGTGATTTACCGGTACTGGTCGTTAACAACGACGGTAAGGCGACCGAGGCCGTTGTTGCGCCACGTTTGAAAAAACTCTCTGAAGTGAAAGATAAAGCGTTGATGATCCACGTGGGGGGCGACAACATGTCCGATTCGCCAAAACCATTGGGTGGCGGAGGCGCGCGTTACGCCTGCGGTGTCATTAGGTCGTAACGCTCTCGATTGAGTCCTGGGTCGGCGCAAGCTCCAGTTGTGAAAGCGAGCAGTGCAGACGCCAGATAACGGCGGCAAGCTCCCGGGCTGCCGGTTGATGATGATGTGACAGCTTATCGCAGATGCGCTGTAGTTCTGCCAGCGTGACGGTGAGCGGACGTTGCTGAACGCCGCGTTCGCTCATCACATCGCGCAGCAAACTCAGGCACAAATCGCGCACCTGGCTGAGAGGGTCGGAGCGCGCATCCCATTTTCTCAGTTGCCACACCACATGAGAGCAGTTCAACAGCACCACACCCCAGCGTAATAACCACCGACGAGCCAGCGCATCCTGGCTGTTACTTAACTGGCTAATGTGATGATAGACCACCGACTCAAATTCGTGCTCGCTGCGTGATGGCAAACGGCTAAGCTGATCGACAAACTCCCGGCGCAGTGCCCGAATCTGACGGCGACTTTTACGCGCATCTGAACCGGGGCGCAGGACCGCAAAGGCCAGCCATGACAGGGCGACGCCGAGAATTTTCGCCAGATCATCATTCAGAAAATCCGCCAGATCGTAAACCGGCGGGTTGGTCACCGAGATAAACGATCCCATAAAGACGATCAACTGTCCCCACAATCCGGCCTGTTTCGGCATCTGCAATTTGAAGAGTTGCATCGTTGCCAATAAAGGGAACAGGAACAGCAAAAAGACCCACAGTTCGCTGATTTGGACCATCAGGCCAAATTTGACCACAAAGCTGAACAGGGTGAGCAAAAACAGGGTACGCAGCAGCAGAGTGAGCGAACGGAAAGGGGCGGGGGAAACGGAATAGAGCACGCAACTGATCGCGGCTAATGTCAGTGCCGCAGAGCCGGAATCCCATTGCGTGGTAATCGTCCAGGCCCCCACCAGGCTCAGGGCGCAAAAACTGCGCAGCCCACTCCAGAGCGCTTCGGTGTTATCGGTGTAGCGGGTGAGGCCAGTGCGGTGCGGCAATGTGTATTCTGTCACCGGCGTGGCATTTTCGACGCGTGCCAGCCAACGGCTGCTGTTGAGGTAAAGGCGACAAAAATAGTGTAAACGCTGCCAGAAGGCCTGGTGCTTATAATCGTGATCGTTATGAGGAGCGAGTGGGGCAATAATCCGCGCCACTGTATAAAAGTCAGTCTGTGGGTTCGCCAGTGCGACCACCAGGGATTCGATAACAGAACGTGTGTTTGCCGGGGCATCGGGCCAGTTAACCAACATTCTGCGCAGGCTGGAAATGACGCTGGTCAGACGCAACTGCTGATGGAGTAAATAGTTGAGTAATGCGTTCTGGCGGCGAAAACGGTAATGGCTCCAGAAAGCCTGGATGCGCAGCAAATTCATCGTCAGGATCTGGCCTATCACGCTTTCATGCGCAGTGCGAATGGCGTCGGTGGTTTCTGGTTGCCAGAGCAGGCTGGCATGTTCCAGCAAACGGGCATGCATTTTCTTGAGTGCGGAAAGCAGCGTGGTGCCATCCGACGTACTGGGCAGGATCATCATCATCATGCCGCCGCATAAAATCCCCAGCAGGACTTCGCAAACACGGGCCTGGGCGATATCCCAAAGCTCGGTGGTATCGGTGATGTTAACCACCGGGAAGGCGATAATCGCCGCCGTGTAGCCGGCGAGCTGGAAAGCGTAAGCCACATTATTGCTGAACTGGGCGCAGGCCCAGGTGCACAGACCAATCCATCCCGCCATGGCAAACAGAAACAGCCAGGGATCGTTTAGCGTATGCCCGGCAATCATCAACGCGGCGCAGGCCCCCATCAGACTTCCCGCAACGCGCCCAAGACTTTTACTGATAACGCCACCGACAGTAGGAAAACTCACCACCGCCGCCGAGGTCATCGCCCAGTAAGGTTCATCGAGATTGAGGTAATAGGCGATGGTCAACGCCAGGCACATGGCCACGCTGTTACGAATGGCATAGCGCCACTGACCGGATGTTGCCGTTGACCAGGGGAAGGGGAACGGATTATTCACGCTTAATGGCCAATTGAAACGGTACAGGCGGTACCAGAAATCAACGTTACGTCCGCAGGCACGGTATCAAACTGAATACGGACCGGAACGCGCTGCGCCAGACGCACCCAGGGGACATTCGGCTTGATATCCGGCACCAGTCCACTGTCCGTTTCCACACTCTGGTCATAAATAGCGCGGCCAATACTGGATACGTGACCCTGTAACGTGATATTTCCGCTATATAACACGATGTTAGCAGTGTCGCCTTCGCGAATATGGCGTAGTTTTGTCTCTTCAAAATAACCCACGACATAAAATGAATGGCTGTCGACCAGGGCAAAAACAGGCTGACCTGCAGTGGCATAATTACCGGTGCGGGCAGAGAGATTGGTGACCCAGCCATCAACCGGCGCTTTCACTGTCGTTTGTTCCCGCTGCCACTGCGCCTGCTCCTGCTGCGCCTGTGCGACGGTCACGCTTGCCTGCATTGCTTTAACATTGATATTGGCGGTGTCGAGATCTTCGGCAGAAATATAGCCCTGTGAAAGATGGCGCCGACGGTTGGCTTCGTTATTGGCTTTCGACAGGTCGGTCTGTGCCCGTGCCAGTTGCGCCTGAGCATTCAGCACCGCAATCTCGTAGGGTGTTTCGTCGATGCGGAACAGAACCTCTCCTGCTTTCACAAACTGGTTATCTTTTACATTGAGCGCAGTGATACTTCCAGAGACCTGCGGCGTAATACTGACCTGTTCTGCCCGAACTTTTCCGTCACGCGTCCAGGGAGACTGCATATAGAAATTCCACAGCCACCATCCGGCAACGATAGCCACCGCCAGTACTAATAAGGTTGAGAAATATTTAAATGATTTCAATTGCATAGTCAAAACGCCATCAAGATCGCGAGCGATACACCGATCGCAATCACGAACAGAGAAAGATCCATCAGAATGGGGTGCCAGATATCGCCTGCGTACATCCAGTCACGGATGATGCGATGAACAACGAGCCAGAGCAAAAAGCCCAGCATGACCGCTTTAAAGATCGGCGGAAAGTAAACCGAGGCGCCGAAAATCAGGTCCTGCATGGGCAACGCAGGGGCGTGGAGGGGTGACGTCACGAGTTTTAATCCTTTGAAAGCATCGCTGGAACGTGTTTACAGCATAGATTCATCACGCGGAGGAGGAAAGGAAGCACTGACGACCTGCGCAGAGCAATGCATTTGTTTTAGAAATATAAATGCTGCACACTATTCTAAAATCAGTATAATAACTTAGCAAGCTAATTATAAGGAGATGAAATTGGAATCGCCATTAGGTTCTGATCTGGCACGCTTAGTGCGCATCTGGCGTGCATTAATTGACCATCGCCTGAAACCTCTGGAATTGACGCAAACGCATTGGGTCACGCTGCATAACATTCATCAGCTTCCACCCGATCAGTCGCAAATTCAACTGGCAAAAGCGATTGGCATTGAGCAGCCTTCGCTGGTGCGCACTTTGGACCAACTGGAAGAGAAAGGTCTTATTTCTCGACAGACGTGTGCCAACGATCGCCGTGCAAAGCGGATTAAATTGACAGAAAAAGCTGACCCCATCATTGAAGAGATGGAAACGGTAATTAAGAAAACGCGGGGGGAAATTCTCTCCGGGATTTCTGCCGAGGAGCTTGAACTGTTGATCGGTCTGATTTCGCGGTTAGAACAAAATATCAATGAACTACAGTCGAAAGACTAAATAGCAAAAAGCCTTGTTGATACAAGGCTTTTTTTTCGTCCAGTGTGTGACTAAACGGGTGTCACGACGCAGGGATTAACGCGGAGAGACGGTAACCTGACGACCATTGGTCGCCAGAGCGACACGCTGACCGGCAGCAAAGCGGGAGTTCCCCTGTTTCTGCACGACCATAATGCTGCTGCCATCGTCTTTACGAATTTCCAGTTCCACGCCCTGGGATTTGTTCATTGCGCCCTGAACGCCCTGGCCGGCAACGCCGCCAGCGACAGCACCTGCTGCCGTTGCGAGTGAACGTCCGGTACCACCGCCGACGGTGTTACCCAAGAACCCACCCAGTACCGCACCACCCAACGCACCAATCACGTTGCTGTCATCGCCGCCCTGAATCTGCACCGGGCGAACGTTAACAATGGTACCGTAAGTGACATTTTGCACCTGTTTGGCTTCAGAGGCGGTATAGACGTCTCCGGAGAGCGAATTATCGTTAACACAACCAGCCAGAGTGAAACCAACCAGCGTAACTGCCAGTGCACGTAACATCATTTATGAATCTCCTGTTCACCAAAACGCGCTCGGTTGAGCATCCGTCATGATTAAATTATATGGCATCTCGCCATTCCTGGTCATGTCTTCTGCCAAATCGCGACAAAAATTATATCAACACCGGATTTAACCATGTTTAAACGAGCCGATTATATGCCAGAGGCGGCGATTTGCGACGGGGTAAAGTCTGACTTGATTGTTAAAAAGTATTTGTAATCGATAGTCATGAAAACCATTTTATGATGGAGTGATAACCCTCAGTTTCACAACGAAGGAAGGCGTATGAAATCGGGTCGCTATATTGGCGTGATGTCCGGGACGAGTCTTGATGGTGTGGATGTGGTGCTCGCGGCGATTGACGACAAGATGGTTGCGCAGCAAGCCAGCCTGACGTGGCCGATGCCCATCCCCCTGAAGCAGGCGATCCTTAACGTTTGTCAGGGGCAGCCGCTCACGTTATCGCAACTGGGACGCCTGGACAGCCAGTTAGGCAAACTCTTTGCTGACGCGGTGCAGGCGCTTATGTCACGGGAACATCTTACCGCGAAAGATATTGTGGCGATTGGCTGCCACGGCCAGACCGTCTGGCATGAGCCCGTCGGCGATGAGCCGCACACAATGCAAATTGGCGACAACAACCATATTGCCGCGCGCACGGGTGTCACCGTGGTGGGCGATTTTCGCCGTCGTGACATCGCACTTGGCGGGCAGGGGGCGCCTTTGGTCCCCGCTTTTCATCATGCTTTGCTCGCGCATCCCACAGAGCGCCGTATGGTGCTGAACGTTGGCGGCATCGCCAACATCTCTCTACTATTCCCTGATATGCCGGTGCGCGGCTATGATACCGGTCCTGGCAATATGTTGATGGATGCCTGGATCTGGCGACAGCTCGGCAAGCCTTATGATAAAGACGCACAGTGGGCGAGTGGGGGTAAAGTGATTTTGCCGCTGCTACAAAACATGCTGGGCGATCCCTATTTTGCGGCACCGGCACCCAAAAGTACGGGGCGTGAATATTTCAACTATGGCTGGCTTGAACGCCATCTTGCCCATTTTCCTGCTTTGGATCCTCGTGATGTAGAGACCACGTTGGTGGAGCTGACGGCGGTGACCATTTCTGAGCAGGTGCTGCTGAGCGGCGGTTGCGATCGTCTGCTGGTGTGCGGTGGTGGCAGCCGAAATCCATTGGTGATGGCGCGACTATCAGCATTGCTACCGGGTACAGAAGTTACTACGACGGATGAAGCGGGTATTAGCGGTGACGATATGGAAGCACTGGCCTTCGCCTGGCTTGCCTGGCGTACGCTGGCAGGGTTACCGGGAAATCTTCCGTCGGTGACTGGTGCATCACAGCCTACGGTTCTCGGGGCTATTTTCCCCGCCAATCCACGGCAGAATCAGAGTTAACTGACGTTCAGTCAGACGACGTAACGCTAGACTCCGGGGTTTAGGGAGGATGTTAATCGCATCCTCCAGGACCTGGACCGTCGTGGAATCACCTTATGAAAAAAATACTCATCGTTTGCCTGCCCGCACTGCTCGCCGGATGTAGCTATTACAACCAATTTGTCGAAAGAATGCATACCGACACCCTGGAATACCAGTGTGAGGAAAAACCGCTTAGTGTGAAGCTGAATAAAACCCGCCAGGAGGCGAGCTTTGTCTATGACGACAAATTGCTGACCCTGGCCCAGGGGCTTTCCGCTTCCGGTGCACGCTATACAGACGGTGTATACGTCTTCTGGTCAAAAGGAGACACCGCGACGGTCTACAAGCGCGACCGCATCGTACTGAACAACTGTCAGCTACAAAACCCGCAGCGTTGAGATTTTTGCAGGGGGGGCGCACAATAGCCCCACCTAATGACTCATTTTGCTAATGCCATGTCTGATAACGATCAATTGCAGCAAATCGCGCACCTGCGCCGTGAATACACCAAAGGCGGACTTCGCCGTAATGACCTGCCCGCTGAGCCTTTGCCACTGTTTGAACGTTGGCTGGGCCAGGCCTGTGAAGCCAAACTTGCCGACCCGACTGCGATGGTCGTTGCGACTGTCGATGAAACCGGGCAGCCTTACCAACGTATTGTGCTGCTGAAACATTATGATGAGCGCGGACTGGTGTTTTACACCAATCTGGGCAGCCGTAAAGCACATCAGATCGAGAAAAACCCGGCCATCAGCCTGCTCTTCCCATGGCATATGCTTGAGCGCCAGGTGATGGTCATTGGAAAGGCGGAACGCCTCTCGACGTTGGAGGTGGTGAAGTATTTCCACAGCCGCCCACGTGACAGCCAGATTGGTGCCTGGGTCTCCCAGCAATCCAGCCGCATTTCCGCCCGTGGTATCCTGGAAAGCAAGTTCCTTGAGCTTAAGCAAAAATTCCAGCAGGGCGAAGTGCCCCTGCCCAGCTTCTGGGGTGGTTTCCGCGTCAGTATTGAGCAAATGGAATTCTGGCAGGGCGGTGCTAACCGTCTGCACGATCGTTTTTTGTATCAACGCGAAAACGATACCTGGAAAATTGATCGCCTCGCACCCTAATCCCTAAAAAATGTTGAGTTAAGCGCTGGTGCTACTGCATCCGGCGCTTTATTCTATGTAGCTTTCGTAAATAGCGAAAAGTCGTGTACCGGCAGAGGTGCAGTCGTTTTAAATGGAGAATTTGATGGCAAGCAGTAACTTGATTAAACAATTGCAAGAGCGCGGGCTGGTAGCCCAGGTGACGGACGAAGAAGCGTTAGCAGAGCGACTGGCGCAAGGCCCGATCGCGCTCTATTGCGGCTTCGATCCCACCGCTGACAGCTTGCATTTGGGGCATCTTGTTCCTTTGTTATGCCTGAAACGCTTCCAGCAGGCAGGGCATAAACCTGTCGCACTGGTCGGCGGTGCAACGGGTCTGATTGGTGACCCAAGCTTTAAAGCCGCAGAGCGTAAACTGAACACCGAAGACACCGTGCAGGAGTGGGTGGACAAAATCCGCAAACAGGTTGCTCCGTTCCTCGACTTCGATTGTGGCGAAAATTCAGCGATTGCAGCCAACAACTACGACTGGTTTGGCGGCATGAATGTGCTGACCTTCCTGCGTGATATCGGCAAGCACTTCTCTGTAAACCAGATGATCAACAAAGAAGCGGTGAAGCAGCGTCTGAACCGTGACGATCAGGGGATCTCCTTCACCGAGTTTTCCTACAACCTGCTGCAGGGTTATGACTTCGCTTGCCTGAACAATCTGCACGGCGTTGCGCTTCAAATCGGCGGTTCCGATCAGTGGGGTAACATCACCTCCGGTATCGACCTGACCCGTCGTCTGCACCAGAACCAGGTCTTTGGTCTGACGGTTCCGTTGATTACCAAAGCTGACGGTACCAAATTTGGTAAAACGGAAGGTGGCGCAGTCTGGTTGGATCCGAAGAAAACCAGCCCGTACAAGTTCTATCAGTTCTGGATCAACACCGCCGATGCGGACGTTTATCGCTTCCTGAAATTCTTCACCTTCATGGACATTGCAGAAATTAATGCGCTGGAAGAAGAAGATAAAAACAGCGGTAAAGCACCGCGTGCGCAGTACGTGCTGGCTGAACTGGTTACCAAACTGGTGCACGGTGAAGAAGGTCTGGTGGCGGCAAAACGCATCACCGAAAGCCTGTTCAACGGAACCCTGAGCGATTTGAGCGAAGCGGACTTCGAACAACTGGCGCAGGATGGCGTGCCGATGATCGAAATGGAAAAAGGTGCGGACCTGATGCAGGCGCTGGTGGATTCCGAGCTGCAACCATCTCGTGGCCAGGCGCGTAAAACCATCGCATCAAACGCAGTGACCATTAACGGTGAGAAACAGGCTGATCCGGAATACTTCTTCGCGGACAGCGACCGTCTGTTTGGTCGTTACACGCTGTTGCGTCGTGGTAAGAAGAACTACTGCCTGATCTGCTGGAAATAAGCGGGCGGGAATGTAACAGAAGGGAGTGAGAAATCACTCCCTTTTTTTGTCTATAGAAAACCCCCAGCTAGGCTGGGGGTTCAGTAAAGCTTTCAGCTTTGAGCCGGATATAAAAACCCCTTTTGATTTGTTAAAACATCTTTGCGGTCTGGCAACTGCAAAAGTTAAACAAGAAATCAAAAGGGGGTCCCAATGGGGGACGAAAAGAGCTTAGCGCACACCCGATGGAACTGTAAATATCACATAGTCTTTGCGCCCAAATACCGCCGACAGGTGTTTTATGGGGAGAAACGCAGAGCAATAGGCGGCATATTAAGAAAGCTATGTGAATGGAAAAACGTCCATATTCTAGAAGCAGAATGCTGTACGGATCACATTCATATGCTTCTGGAAATCCCACCGAAGATGAGTGTGTCGGGGTTCATGGGGTATCTGAAAGGCAAAAGCAGTCTGATGCTTTATGAGCAGTTTGGGGATTTGAAATTCAAGTACAGAAACAGGGAGTTCTGGTGCCGTGGGTACTACGTAGACACGGTGGGTAAGAACACGGCAAAGATACAGGAATACATAAAGCACCAGCTTGAAGAGGATAAGATGGGGGAGCAGTTATCGATCCCTTATCCGGGCAGCCCGTTTACGGGCCGTAAGTAGCGAAGTCTGATGCAAATGTCAGATCGTATGCGCCTGTTAGGGCGCGGCTGGTAACAGAGCCTTATAGGCGCATTTGAAAAACCTCCGGCTATGCCGGAGGATATTTATTATGGCGACGTTAAATGCCTTCTGCCGCCATCGCTGCAGCTACCGCCGGACGGGCGGCTACACGCTGCATATAAGCAGCGATATTGCCCGCAGCAGGCATAGCCAGTTTCACCGCAACAGCCCAGCGCAGAACAGTGAACAGATAGCCATCGGCGATGGAGAAGTGTTGACCGTTGATCCACTGCTGGTTTGCCAGGGTATCGTCAACGTACTGCAGTTTTTTCTCCAGCAACGCACGGGCCGTTGGTTTGAAATCTTCCGGTGTGTCCGGGCGGAACAGCGGCGTAAAGCCTTTGTGCAGCTCAGTGGCAACGAAATTCAGCCATTCCAGCGTTTTGTAACGTTCCAGATCGCCAACCGGTGCCAACAGCTGGCTTTGCGGTGCGCTGTCTGCAACATATTGCATGATGGCTACGCCTTCGGTCAGCAGAGTGTCAGCGTCAATCTGCAGCGCCGGGATCTGTCCTTTCGGGTTGATAGCAAAAAAGTCATCACCGTTTTCCAGGCGCTTTTTCATCAAATCCACGCTTGCCAGTTCAATGTCTTTACCTGCTTCACGCAGCGCGATATGGGAAGCCAGTGAACAGGCACCTGGTTTATAAAACAGTTTCATTCTTCACTCCTGATGATTGAATTCGGGCATAGATTATTACCTGATGGCATAAAAAAAAAGCCGTTAACGAAAAGTTAACGGCTTTCTCTGACAGTACAGCACTAAACGTTATGCGGCTGCGGTTTCAGAGGCTTGCGCATCGTTGTCATCGCCCTGCGTCATACGGTTCAGCTTCGGTGCTGCGACGATCATCAGTACGGAGATAATCGCGGTAACAATACCGATCTGCAGGAACACGTGACCGTAGATTTCGAGAGACATCAGCGGGTCAGTCACGTTTTCCGGAATCGCCATCTGGTTCGCAACATAACCGGCGATGATGTTTGCACCGGCGGTGGTCAGGAACCAGCTACCCATGATGAAGCCCATCAGGCGCTGAGGAACCAGCTGAGCGACCATTGCCAGACCCAGGCCGGAGATCATCAGCTCACCAATACTTTGCAGGCCATAGCTTGCAACCAGCCAGTTAACGGAAACGATACCTGCATCAGAGGCGAATTTGGTACCCAGCGGCAGCACCAGGAAGGCTGCAGAGCACAGTACCATACCGATAGCGAATTTATGCGGCATCGGCAGGGTGTCACCCATCTTGTTATAGATAGCCGCCAGAATCGGGCTACCAATGATGATCCAGAACGGGTTCAGCGCCTGGAACTGCTCTGGCTCAAAGGTAAGGCCCAGCAGGGTATGCTCAACGTTACGAATGGCGAAGAAGTTCAGAGAGGTCGGCATCTGGCTGTAGAGTACGAAGAAAACGATAGCCTGCAGCATCAAAATGAAGGCCACGATCATCTTACGGCGTGCTGCACCCTGCAGAGCAAACGTCTCTTTAGCAAAGATACAGATGATGCACAACGCAACCACGCCCAGAACCATACGCGCAATACCCTGGTTATGCAGCAGCCAGGTCGCAATCGTCACCAGAATCACCACACCCACGATGGTGGCCAGCAGGTAGCCGATGCGTACGGGTTCGAAGTCAGGTTTGGAACCGTAGTTTTTGACCCAGCGTTTGCAGAAGGCGAAGTTCACGATAGTGATCAACAGGCCGACCACGCTCAGTGCAAAGGCCACGCTCCAGCCGAATTGTGCGGCCAGCCACGGTGTTGCCAGCATAGAGAAGAATGAACCGACGTTAACGGACATATAGTACATGGTGAATGCACCGTCCAGGCGTGGATCATCTTTGGCATAGCATTTTGACAGCAGGGAAGAGGGGTTGGCTTTAAACAGGCCGTTACCCACAGCAATGGCCGCCATGCCCATATAGACAATACCCGCATCATGACCGGACCAGGCAACCAGCGCATAACCGACGGCCAGCACGATTGCGCCCAGCATAATGACACGTTTGGTACCCAGTACTTTGTCACCTAACCAGCCGCCAATGGCAACGAGGCCATACACCAGCGCGCTAAAGGAGGAGAACAGGGTAATAGAATCTGACTCAGACATGCCCAGCTGTTTAACCAGATAGACCGCCATGATCCCTTGCAGACCGTAAAAGCCGAAACGCTCCCACAATTCAATGGAGAAGATCAGATAAAACGCTTTTGGTTGTTTGAAAGCGTTCAGACTCACGCTTTCTGTTGGTTTATTGTTTGCAGTAGACACAAATACCTCTTTTTTTACATCCCATATTAACGGGGTGACTCGATACGCGATTCCCAGTATTTATCGCGCTTATAATTATTGCGGGAGGGAAAACGGCGGGTAATGTTCACTATCCTGGGGTTTGAGGCAAGAGCTTTGTAATGATCTGTTACATTTATCTTAAGCGATATTATAATCGGTGTCGGCAAATGTTATTCAGCGTTAAATTTTGCATCAGTGGTTATTGCAGTTTTTTTCACTATCCATGATGGGGTGGTGGTGATAATTGGTGATATATTCTGCTGTTTTGCTTGAAGTGCAGTTAATCAGACCAATATGATTTAATTTTTCGGTTGTATGTGTTGGTTTTTGCCATATTAAAAGTCGTGACGCGCAAACGATAACGTAGGAAGAAGCAAGAAATTAACACATTATTAGCAATGTGATAATAATCACGCGGTGGTAGAATTTTTTTGGCATAAAAAAACTATGTACCATAGTGAATGCTCATAAGTGGCTTTTATCGCGAGGATTGAGTTGCTGGATGGAATAAATAACGTCAAAAGAAAGGCATTTCAGTGTTGGGGGGGTAAGGCCAGGATTTTTCTCCACTTTTACTGTAAGGTTTGAACAACGACGTTCGCGTCGAGTCTGCCGCAGATCAATGTTTTTGCGGATTTTTTTGTTTGCATGTCTGTAGTCGATGACAGTCTCATTCGACACTGTCAGACTTTATCTCTCTCATTTTTTCGGAGTTTGCCCCATGAATTTACACCCATGGCTAAATGCTGTGCACATCATTGCGGCCATTATCTGGATCGGCGGAATTCTGGTGATGGCGGTGACGGCCGGATGGTGTAACCATCTACAGAGTCAAAAAGCACCGTTACCCATCGCTATGCTGGAATTTGTGCGTCAGTGGAGCCGTAAGGTCACTTCGCCCGCAATGGTCCTGCTCTGGCTGATGGGGATTGCGATGGTGGTTCTGCACGGCCAGATGCCGCACCTCTGGCTGGTACTCAAAATCCTGGTGGTTGTGGGGCTTTCCGGGATCCACGGCGTACTGACCGGCACGCTACGCCGCCTGGCCGCGGGCACAAGCACCCGTATTTCGGGGATGGTCTCTCAGGCCACTGCTGTGGTCGTGGTGGCAGTGGCGATGATGATTCTGCTCGCTATCATCAGGCCGTTCTGAAAGACAGCGAATTCAGAGCTCTGTCTTGCTCTCGAATTCGCATAAATCTTCGATAATGCAGGAGCCGCAGCGGGGTTTGCGCGCAATACACGTATAGCGGCCGTGCAGAATCAGCCAGTGGTGGCAATCGACCTTAAATTCCGCGGGAACCACGCTGAGCAGCTTGTCTTCAACCTGTTCAACATTTTTACCCGGTGCGAAATGGGTGCGATTACAGACCCGAAAGATATGCGTATCTACAGCAATGGTTGGCCAGCCAAAAGCGGTATTAAGCACCACGTTGGCCGTCTTGCGTCCGACGCCGGGCAGGGCCTCCAGCGCGACTCTGTCTTCCGGGACTTCACCCGCGTGTTTTTCAAGCAGGATACGGCAGGTCTTGATGACGTTTTCTGCTTTGGTGTTAAACAGGCCGATAGTTTTAATGTAACCCTTCACGCCGTCGACACCGAGGTCCAGCATCGCCTGCGGGGTGTTGGCAACCGGGTAGAGCAGGGCAGTTGCCTTGTTGACACTCACATCCGTCGCTTGTGCAGAGAGCAATACGGCAATCAGCAGTTCAAAAGGTGAGTTGAAGTTCAGTTCCGTCGTGGGATGCGGATTGTTGTCCCGCAGGCGGGTGAGAATTTCCCGCCGTTTGACTTTATTCATCAGGCCTTCCCGGGCACAGTTTGCGCTGTTTCGTTTGCCACTACCGCGGCGCGGCGTTTTTTCGAACGTTCGTCGATCAGATACTTAATCGCCAGCAGCATGCCAAGACCAATGAATGCACCCGGTGGCAGCATGGCCAGCAGGAAAGAAGAGTCAGTATGGAACACTTCGACACGCAGCACTTTCGCCCACCCACCGAGCAGACTATCGGCACCGTCAAACAGCGTACCGTTACCGAGGATTTCGCGAATGGAGCCCAGCGTAAACATGGTGCAGGTTGCTCCCATACCGATGGAGAAGCCATCCAGCGCGGATAACCCAGGTCCTTTTTTAGCCGCAAAGGCTTCGGCGCGCCCAACAACAATACAGTTGGTGACGATGAGCGGGATAAAAATCCCCAGTGACTGGTACAACCCATAGGCATAGGCGTTGATCAGCATCTGCACGATACTTACCACCGAGGCGATGATCATCACGTAAATCGGGATTCGGATCTCTGACGGTGTCCAGCGGCGCACCAGTGAAATGGTCAGGTTGGTCAGCGTCAGCACCAGCGTGGTCGCCAGCCCCAGCCCCAGGGCGTTGGTGGCGGTGGAGGTGACGGCGAGAAGTGGACACATGCCCAGCAACTGAACCAGTGCAGAGTTATTTTTCCACAACCCCTGGACGATAATCTCTTTAATTTCGCTCATGGTTACTCCCCACAGGTTTGCAAACTGGAAAGCTGGGCCGGTAGCGTTTGGGCATAAAGGCCTGCTCGCTTAACAGCATTGACCACTGCACGTGGTGTGATGGTCGCGCCGGTAAACTGATCAAAATCACCGCCGTCTTTCTTCACCGCCCAGTGTGTATCGTTGGCACCGTCGATTTTCTTACCTGCAAAGCGGGTGATCCAGTCGGAAATGCGCAGCTCAATTTTGTCACCCAGGCCTGGTGTTTCATGGTGTTCGGTGACTCGCGTACCCAACACGGTACCCTTAAAATCGGCACCGACCAGCAACTGAATTACACCGGAATACCCATCAGGGGCCGTTGCTTCAATGACCGCACCAATCGGGGTATCGTCCTGACGGGCGATATAGATTTTGTGTTGACCTTTACCCAGCTCAGGCGCATTCACCAGATAACAGCTGTTCTGCAACGCATTATTATAGCTGTCAGCGGGCAATACCTGACTGAAGAGCGCTTTTTGCTGCATGACAGCCTGATCGGCAATGGTGGATTTGGTCAACTGGTTAATGGCCGCAGTCATGCCGGTTGAAGCCGCCGCGAACAGCGTCAACGTCATGCCATATTTGCGCATGGTATCTAGCATAGCGACTCCTTAACGATGGCCGTACACACGTGGGCGTGTGAAGTAATCAATCAAAGGCACGGTAATGTTTGCCAGTAATACGGCGAACGCCACGCCATCCGGATAACCGCCAAAACTGCGGATAAGCCAGACCAGCAATCCCGCCAGTGCACCGAAAATCAGGCGACCTTTATTGGTCGTTGAAGCGGTAACCGGATCGGTCAGAATAAAGAAGGCGCCCAGCATTGTGGCACCAGAGAGCAGGTGCAGTTGCGGTGAGGCGAGGCTTTCTGGTGAGAAAATCCAGCCGAGAGACGAGCAAACTGCCAGCGAGATCAGGAAGCTGAGCGGGATGTGCCAACGAATGGTCTTTTTCGCCAACAGGAATACACCGCCGAGCAGGTAACCTGCGTTGACCCACTGCCAACCCGCACCGGCCAGAACACCGCTGTAGATTGGGTAGTTAAGAATATCACTGACGCTATGACCGGCGTGCAGAGAGGTTTTGAAGGTATCCAGCGGTGTGGCCTGGCTGATGCCATCAATACCCATACGCAGGCTGTCCATCGTATGGCCCGTTGCCGCATGCCCGGTGAAAATGATCTGCACGGCATCCATCAGGCCCGGCACCGTTTTGGCAATTTCAAACGGCGGCAGCCAGCTTGTCATCTGGACAGGGAAGGAGATCAGCAGCACCACATAGCCAATCATTGCCGGGTTAAAAGGATTATGTCCTAAACCGCCGTAAAGCTGCTTAGCGATAATCACGGCAAAGACGGTGCCTAAAACGACCATCCACCAGGGGGCGAACGGCGGAATACTGATAGCCAACAATAACCCGGTCAGCAGGGCGGCATTGTCTGCAAGGATTGCCTTCACATTTTGCTTACGCAGGTGCAGTACCAGCGCTTCAGCAGCGAGTGCGGTGGCGATAGCGATGATGATTTGGACCAGCGTTCCCCAGCCGAAAAACCACAGTTGAGCCGCGATACCCGGTAGGGTCGCGAGCACAACCAGCATCATGATGCGCGATGTCTGACGCTGGTTATGGGTATAAGGGGAGCTTGCGATTCTGAAAACCATTTAATCCTCGTTAACAGCTTGCTGTGCGGCTTTTTTTGCCTGAACCCGAGCGATAGCTGCCGCTACTGCCGCTTTTCGGGGATCGTCATTAGCAGCCTCTGCCGGGGCGGACTGCTGTTGTAATTTTCTGGCTTTCGCACGGGCGATGGCCGCTTCAACCGCGGCTTTGCGCGGATCAACCGGTTCTGCAGCTACTGGCTCAGCGACCGGTGCCGGGGCTTCGGTTACGCCCTGCTGCTGCAATTTTCTGGCTTTCGCACGGGCAATGGCGGCTTCAACGGCGGCCTTGCGCGGATCAACCGGTTCTACAGCCACCGGTTCAACGACCGGTGACGGGGTTTGCGTTTCGCCGGATTGCTGCTGTTTTCTGGCTTTCGCACGGGCAATGGCGGCTTCGACCGCAGCTTTGCGCGGATCAACTGGCTCAGTGGCAACAGTATCAGTCTCAACAACCTGTTCCGCCTGCAGTGCTTTTTCAGCCTGACGGGCTCGCGCCTGGGCCTTACGTGCTTCACGTGCGGCAATCACATCACTGTTGTCCGGCGTACTGCCCGCCTGGACGACGAGTGTTTGTGCTGCCGTTGCGTGTTTTTCTCGCACCCGGGCCAGAGCAGCATCAATTGCCTTCTGATCTTTGGCGGCGGGTTGCACTGCGGCCTGTTTATGGCGTTCAGCACGGGCGGTTTTTTCTCGCTCAAGGCGAGCCTGGCGTGCTTCAAAGCGGGCTTTCGCTTCGGCGTTACGTTTCTCTTCCTCCACAATGGCATAGATTTCCGCCTTCTCCTGGCGGAAATACTGGACCAGCGGAATACTGCTCGGGCAGACCCAGGCACAGGCACCACATTCGATACAATCTGCCAGATTGTGCGCGGTGGCTTTGTCGTGCTGTTGTCCCTTACTGAACCAGTAAAGCTGCTGCGGAAGCAGGTCCGCCGGACAGGCATCGGCACAGGCGCTGCAACGAATGCAGCCTTGCTCTTCTGACTGCTCACCCATTTCACCGGCGGAAGGGGCGAGCAGGCAGTTGGTGATTTTGACCACCGGGACATCAAGCCACGGCAGCGTGAAGCCCATCAGCGGACCACCCATGATGACCAGCTGTTCTGCTGATGAGCAAAAACCGGCATTGTCCAGCAAATGACGCACCGGCGTTCCCAGTCGCGCCCAGACGTTGCCGGGCTGGCTGACGCTTTCACCGGTCAGCGTCACTACGCGCTCGGTGAGTGGCTCACCATCAATAATGGCGCGTTTTATTGCATAAGCCGTACCGACGTTTTGCATCAGAACGCCAATATCTGACGAGCGACCACCGTGCGGAACCTGTTTGCCGGTCAGGATCTGCGTGAGCTGTTTTGCTCCACCGGACGGATATTTGGTCGGGATAACGCGCAACTGAATGTCATGTGAGTTTGCCAGCACCGCACGCAGCATAGAGATTGCCTGAGGTTTATTATCCTCAATGCCAATCAATACCTGGCGCGGTTGCAGGATGTGCATCAGGATGCGCACACCTTCAATGATTTGTGCTGCGCAATCCTGCATCAGGCGATCGTCTGCGGTGATGTAAGGTTCACACTCTGCGGCATTGATGATCAATGTCTCAATGAGATCGCCGCCACCTTTAAGCTTCGCACCGGTCGGGAAGCCTGCGCCGCCTAATCCGGCGACGCCAAACTGATGGATTCGTTCAATCAGCGCCGCACGCTCACGGGTGCGATAATCGCTCCAGCCATCACGTTCAATCCAACGGTCTTCCCCGTCGGCATCAATGATAACGCTCAGCTCCGGCAGGGCAGAAGGGTGTGCGGTGGAGTGGGGGGCCATCGCCGCAATGATGCCTGAAGTTGGCGCGTGAACGGGCAACATACGCCCGCGACCGCGTGTCAATTGCTGACCGCGCAGGACACGATCGCCCACGCTGACGCACAACTCGCCTTCAGCACCGATGTGCTGTTTCAGGGGAATAACAAAACGCGTCGCCAGGGGTAACTGACGAAGAGGCGTATGATTCGACTGCGTTTTCATCTCAGGCGGATGAATTCCACCGTGAAAATCCCACAGTTTGTCTTTACGAAAAGCGGAGAATAACTTAAGCATGTTGTTCCACGGGAATAATACGCACCGGAATCGTGTGCAGGTCCCATTTCCAGCTGGCCGTGGTCGTTTCAACCGGACGCAATTCAATACATTTCGTCGGGCACGGATCCACACAGAGATTACAGCCTGTACACAGGTCGCTCATGACCGTATGCATGGCGCGCGTCGCGCCAACAATGGCATCGACCGGACAGGCCTGAATACATTTTGTGCAGCCAATACAGTTTGCTTCATCAATAATGGCGAGCATACGCACGGGTTCCAGTGCGACCTCGTCACCATCGATGGGTTGTGGCTCCACATTCAACATTTCGGCGATTTTTAGCATTACCGCTTCGCCACCAGGTGCACAGCGGTTAATTTTCTCCCCCTGAAGGCCAACGGCTTCAGCATAGGGACGACAGCCAGGGTAGCCACACTGGCCACACTGACTTTGCGGAAGTAAATCGTCAATTTTTTCGACAACCGGATCGTCCGCAACGGCGAAACGGCGTGACGCATAGCCAAGAATGACGCCAAACAGCAGCCCAAGTACGCTCAGGGCAACAATGGCAATCCAGATTGCATTCATTACAACTTCACCAGACCACTAAAGCCCATAAAGGCCAGAGACATCAGACCGGCGGTAATCAGCGCAATAGCGTTACCGCGAAACGGTGCGGGCACATCGGCGACGACAAGGCGTTCACGAATGGCGGCAAACAGCACCATGACTAATGAGAATCCAACGGAGGCGGAAAAACCGTACAGCGCGGATTGCAGGAAATTATGCCCAAGATTGATATTGAGCAGTGGCACACCGAGCACCGCACAGTTGGTGGTGATCAGTGGCAGGAAAATACCCAGCAGGCGATAAAGCGCCGGGCTGGTTTTACGTACCACCATTTCGGTGAACTGCACCACAACGGCAATAACCAGAATAAAGGCCAGGGTGCGCAGATAAACCAAATCCAGCGGGATAAGCAACCAAGTGTCGATTATCCAGGCACAAATTGAGGCCAGCGTGATCACGAAGGTGGTTGCCAGCCCCATACCCATAGCGGCTTCCAGCTTTTTGGACACCCCCATAAACGGGCATAAGCCAAGAAACTTCACGAGCACGAAATTGTTGACCAGAACGGTTCCGATAAAGAGCAGCAGATAGTCTGTCATTAGATGGCCTGAAATAAAAAAAGCCGCCTATTATCCGTCAAACGACAGCAGGCGACAACTGAATAACTGTAAGGTTATTACGGGTTCACAAACGTCTGTTTTACGCGCTCAGAACGTTTAAAATAGGGCACGATCAGCGCTGTGGCAGCCAGTGCAAAAAGTAGATCGCGAACCGCTATCGCGTCGGAGACTGGCAAGAAAGCAAAAGACTTCAGTGCCAGGAGTAGCGTGATAAGCAGCCAGATAATCATCTGTTTTAAGACGCTGCGGCGGCGTTTGAAAAAAGCCACCACCAGCCACAGCGTGTAACACCAGACTGCGGACGCAAAGGCGAATGAAATAAACCAAATCAACAAATTTGCCACTGGGACTGCGCCAATAGCCGCCACAAATTGCGGGAATTGCAACCGGATGGCAAACACTAAACTGATTGATTGGCCGAGTAACGAAACCAGCAACCAGGCCAGAGGGGCAAGTAGCCAGCCTCCAATTCTCTCTGCGTGTATCGTTGTCATACTTTTTCCTCGTAGCCCAAAACGGTTTTCCGGCCAGGAGTATAAAGCATTATGTATCGAATGCTACTGATGCTATTGAACGTAATGCCAGACGGACTTGGGTACGCAGCCAATATCGAAAAGACGGCCGCCCGACACCAGTTCGGCACGACGGTGATCGGCGGCGCGATACATGTTAATGATTTCTTCGTTGTCTGTCAGAGTGTAGTTGAGGTGATCGAACAGTTTTTCCAGACTTTCAAGTGAACTGATTTTGCGAAATTTTAATAAATAGTCCTGAACGGTCATGTTAAGCGTTATCCATATAATAGAAAGACAATAAAACATTCGCGGGTATTTCGGTCGAATAATAAACGGGTTTATCAGGGCACCCTTGTCACTGTGTGCACTGCCGCCATTAATTAAGAATTTTCTTTAAAGGTAACATCGGACACCAGAACGGCATCTGGTGATGAAGATTAGCGCTCTTCGTAACGCCTGGCAATACGCAACGGGTTGCTATATTTAAATGGGCAGGCGTTACCGTCGCGCTTTATTTTTTCTGCGTGATGATACTCTGCTCTGGTGGCTGGTAATTATCAATATGACTGGCGAAGACTAAAAGAACGGTCGAAACCCCCAGCACAACCCAGCCCATTAATTCGATAATACGATTGAAAATCGAGACCATACGTTCACAACTCCCTGGTACTACTTCCTTATTAACCGTGGGATGTTACCCATGAGAAAGCATAACGACAAGATACTGCATCTGTTTTTCAGCAATTTTCATAACTGAAGGTTAGTGCATGAGAATATTCCTGGACGTCCGGTTATGTTTACAGGCTAAACAGACGTTGTGACGGAATGATGGATGGTGTGAAATAGATTTTCCACTGATAAGAGGCTGCTATATGAGTGACAATATCCGTGTTGGATTAATAGGCTATGGTTATGCCAGCAAAACCTTCCATGCGCCGCTTATTGCGGGCACGGCAGGAATGGAATTGGCAGCCATTTCCAGTAGTGATGCGTCAAAAGTGAAGGCGGACTGGCCGGGTGTGCCGGTTGTCTCTGAGCCGAAGCACTTATTTAACGATCCCAAAATTGATCTGATTGTTATCCCAACGCCGAATGATACCCATTTCCCACTGGCGAAAGCTGCGCTGGAGGCCGGCAAGCATGTGGTGGTCGATAAACCTTTCACCGTTACGCTTTCACAGGCGAGAGAGCTGGATGCACTTGCAAAAAGCCTCGGGCGCGTATTGTCGGTTTTCCATAATCGCCGTTGGGACAGCGATTTCCTTACCCTCAAAGGTATTTTTGCAGACGGCGCGTTAGGCGAAGTCACCTATTTTGAGTCGCACTTTGACCGCTATCGTCCTGAGATCCGCAATCGCTGGCGCGAACAGGCCGGCCCTGGCAGCGGTATCTGGTACGATCTGGCTCCGCATTTGCTCGACCAGGCCGTTGACCTTTTTGGTTTGCCGGTATCCCTGACTGTTGATTTAGCACAATTGCGCCCCGGGGCGCAGGCGACGGACTACTTCCACGCCGTGCTCTCTTATCCGCAGCGTCGGGTCGTGTTGCATGGCACAATGCTGGCGGCGGCGGAATCCGCACGCTATATCGTCCACGGTACGAGAGGGAGTTTCGTGAAATTTGGTCTCGATCCGCAAGAAGAACGACTGAAAAGCGGTGCCAGGCTGCCTCAGGAAGACTGGGGATACGATATGCGCGATGGTGTGCTGACCCGCGTTGAAGGCGAAGAGCGCGTAGAAGAGACCTGGCTGACAGTGCCGGGCAACTATCCAGCTTACTATGCGGGTATCCGCGATGCGCTTAATGGCGTGGGTGAGAACCCTGTCCCGGCGAGCCAGGCGATTAAAATAATGGAATTAATTGAACTGGGTATCGAATCCGCGAAGCACCGTGCGACGCTGAGTCTGACCTGATAAAAACGCCGCTCATTCGAGCGGCGTCTCTTTGATTGTGTTAACCACATTTATCCGCGCAAGACTTTTGCCTTAAGTGCCTGTTTCTCACTTGCGCTCAAAAATGCAATCTCCAGACCGTTGATTTGCGCCTGGCGAATCTGTTCAGGGCTCAAGCCCGCAGCCGGGGCCGCAATAGTGTATTCGTGGCCAATATCCACGCCCTGAACTGCCGGATCATCTGTATTAATGGATGCAAGCACGCCTTGTTCCAGGAACGCTTTCAGCGGATGGCGCGACAGTGACGCCACGGTACTGGTCTGAATATTGGATGTCAGGCAAGATTCAATGCCAATACGCTGTTCGGCGAGAAACGCCACCAGTGCCGGATCGTCAATGGCTTTCACCCCATGCCCGATACGTTCTGCGCCCAGCTCACGAATGGCCTGCCAGATACTCTCCGGGCCCGCTGCTTCACCCGCATGAACGGTAATGTGCCAGCCTGCATCACGGGCACGGTTAAAGTGTGGCAGGAACAGACTGCCCGGGAAGCCCAGTTCGTCACCTGCAAGATCAAGGGCCGTGATGCCGTCACGATGAGCCAGGAGGGCTCCCAGTTCCTGCTGACAAGCCGCTTCGCCAAATGTGCGGCTCATAATGCCAATCAGACGCGCTTCCACGCCAAAGGCTTTGCTGCCTTCGCGTACGCCGGCAATAACGGCTTCTACCACACCCGTGACAGGCAGGTTGTGGGTCATCGCCATGTAGCCAGGAGAGAATCGCAGCTCAACGTAATGCAGGCCGTTACGTGCAGCGTCTTCCATGTTTTCAAAAGCGACCCGGCGACAGGCGTCAAGAGAAGCCAGCACCTTTACACCCCAGTTCAGTTTAGACAGGAAGCTCACCAAATCCGGCTCATTAGCGGAGACCTGAACGTGCGGCAATAAGGTTTCGAGCGTGTTTGCAGGAAGGGTGAGATTGAACTCACGGCCAAGATCGAGGATGGTTTGTGCCCGAATGTTGCCGTCCAGGTGGCGATGAATATCGGTTAAAGGCAGGTTGTTATCAATCATGGTCGCACTCTTGTTTTAGGTAAAGTGCTGTCCATTATAAAAAGAAACCAGTATAAAAAGCCATGTTGCATGTTGCGCAAAAATAATGTTGTTTGCGCAACATGATTGCTTAGCGAATGGCGTTTATTCCGGCAATCAGTCGTGCTACGCCTTGTTCGAGTTTTGCGCGTGGGCAGCCAGCATTCAGACGGATGAAGTGCTGAAAATCGGCACCGTATGTTGAACCGGGCATTATGGCGACCTTTTGCCGGTGAATCAGTTTCTGCTGAAGAGCTTTGTCATCAATGCCCAGCGCAGAGAGATCGATCCAGGCAAGATAGGTGGATTCAGGCACTTGCCAGGCCAGCCGTGGAAAGGCGCGATTGAGTTCATCGGCAATAAAGCGCAGATTCTCACGCAAGTAGCCTCGAAGCGCGTCTAGCCAGGGGGCACCGTCCTGGTAGGCGGCAATGTGTGCGACTAAAGCAAGGACAGCAGGTGAGGAGAGACCGTCTCTGTTTTTCAGGGCAGAAAGATAACCGCTTCGGGAAGGCTCATCAGCAATAAAACCGTAGGCACCTGTCAGTGCCGGAATATTGAAACTCTTGGACGCCGAGGTAAACAGCGCCCACGGACTAAGAGCCACCTGCTGCCAGGGAATATGCGGATGCGAGCTCCATACCATATCCATATGAATTTCGTCGCTGATCACCTTCACGCCATAGCGTTCGCATAATGCCGCCATCTCGCTGAGTTCGTCGTGCGTCCAGACTTTACCCGTGGGGTTGTGCGGGCTGCACAGCAGCAGGATCTTATTCTCCGGTCGTGCCAGTGCTGACTCGAGTTCGGCCATATCGCACCGCCAGCCCGTTTCTGTCTGTTGCAGTGCGACTGATACAAGCTGGCGCTGATTTTCGGCAATCGTCTTATAAAACGCATCATAGGCCGGAGTATGCACCACCACCCCATCGCCGGGTTGTGACCACTGGCGGATCATCTCAGCGACCATGTAGATAACTGAAGGGCCATAAACCAATGTGCCGAAGTCAGTTTGCGTGTTAAAGCGGCTGGCAAACCAGTGGCTAACTGCGCCACCGAATTCTTCATTTTGCCAGCGGCTGTAGCCAAGCACACCATGTTGAAGTCGCGTCTGCATCGCAGAAAGTACGCAAGGCGCGGTGGCAAAGTCCATGTCGGATATGGTGAAAGGGAGCAGATCCGCCTCACCAAAACGATCGGCCACATAATCCCATTGTGTGCACCAGGTTCCATGACGATCGACCGTCTGTGAAAAATCAAACATTCCTCTTTCCTTCTGACAAACGCCCCCACCAACGTGAGGGCGGCAGGACTAAGCGTGTACGGAGTTCATTAACTCGGTCATCTCATCTTTGACGGACTGGACCTGAGGCCCGATCACCACCTGCAGGTTATGCTGGTTAATCTGGATAATCCCGATTGCCCGGTTGGCTTTCAGTGCTTCATTGTCTACCAGAGACATATCTTTAACCGACAGACGTAAACGGGTAATGCAGTTATCCAGGCTGGTGATATTCTCGCTACCGCCGAGTGCGGCAAGAATGGCCGGCACGTTGTAACCCGATTTACCGGTTGCGCCTTTGATGGCTTTATCAATGTTGCTGGTGCTTTCAGTCTCGCGCCCTGGCGTTTTGATATTGAAACGCAGGATGGCAAAACGGAAGATCGCATAGTAGGTCACAAACCAGATAGCTGCGACGACAGGCACCAGATACCACTTAGTTGCCAGACCATGCAGGATACCGAAGACCACAAAATCAATGACGTTGCCGTCAGTGTTACCAATGGTCACACCCAGAACGGCCATCACGGTGAAGCCCAGACCGGTCAATAGCGCATGAATGCCGTACAGGACCGGAGCAACAAAGAGGAACAGGAATTCCAGCGGTTCAGTGGTTCCGCCGACCACGCAGGCAATCACGCCGGAGATCAGCAGCCCTTTAATTTTGTGACGGTTTTCCGGTTTGGCGCAATGGTACATCGCCAGCGCAGCACCCGGTAAACCCCCGAGGAAGGCCGGCATTTTTCCCTGAGACAAGAAGCGGGTCGCGCTCTCAGAGAAGCTCTGCGTGGTCGGACAGCTAAGCTGCGCCTGAAAAATGGTTAGCGCACCACTCACACTATGCCCGCAGACGTCCATCGTCCCGCCTGCTTCCGTGAAACGAATAATCGCGACCAGAATGTGCTGCAGACCGAAGGGCAGTAGCAAACGCTCGCCGGTACCAAAAATCATCGGACCATAATTCCCTGCGCCATTGATCATCTGACCCAGCCCGGTGATCCCCATAGCGAAATACGGCCACACCAACGGGATAATTAACCCCACCAGCCCCATCACCACACTGGTAATAATCGGTACGAAGCGGGTGCCGCCAAAAAATGCCAGCGCATCGGGCAGGCGGATAGTGTTAAAACGCTCGTGCAGATTCCAGATAATAATCCCGGCGATGACGGCACCCAAAATCCCGGTGTCAATGGACTGGATCCCGAGGACATTCTGGATGTTATTCGCTTTCAGGATAGCGGCATCGGTGGTGGGCAGAATGCCTTTGGCGGTCAGCCAGAAGTTAACGGCCAGGTTCATTACGGCATAGCCTACAAACCCAGCGAAGGCTGCAACGCCTTTATTCTCTCTCGCGAGGCCTAAAGGAATAGCTATACAGAACATCACTGGCAGGAAGCTAAAGGCAAAAGATCCGACTTTGCCCATCCAGATAAAAATGGCCTGAAGAACAGGATTACCCAGTGCCGGAATCAGCGTAATCACACTCTGGCTGCTCAATGAGCTGCCGATACCCAGCATGATCCCGCAGAAAGAGAGCAGTGCGACCGGCAACATAAATGTTTTTCCTAACTGCTGAAAAAACTCCCAAAGCGAAATTTTTTGCCTTTTCTTACCGGACATGCGTGCTCCTGATTTTTATGGTGAGGGTGAATGCAGCAGAAAGATAAAACGTTTTACCTAATTTTAGTGCGAAATAAATCACATAATTTAACCTTCCTATGGTTTATAACTATCACCATTGATAAATCGTTTTATCTGGTATTAATCCCTCTCTATGTCGATAGCAAAAAAGATCACCATCAACGATGTGGCGCTGGCCGCCGGTGTGTCCGTTACGACGGTATCGCTGGTACTCAGTGGCAAAGGACGCATTTCCGCCCAGACCGGGCAGCGCGTGCATGAAGCAATTGAAGAATTGGGATTTGTACGCAATCGCCAGGCATCCGCGCTGCGCGGTGGGCAGACAGGGGTCGTGGGGCTGATTGTCTGCGATCTTGCGCAAACTTTTTATGCCGAGGCTACCTCCGGGCTCAGCGAAGCGCTGGAAAGCGAAGGCCGAATGGTCTTTCTTCTCCATGGTGGTCGTAACGGCGAGCACATGCTGGCTCGTCTGAACACCTTGCTCGCACAGGGTGTGGATGGCGTGATCGTCGCGGGTGTACCCGGAGAGCAGGGGGCGGCGTTACGTGCCCGGGCTCAGGAAGCGGGCGTTCCGTTGATTTTTGCCTCACGCGCGAATTCCCCCGATGACAATGACACCGTTCGCCCCGATAACACCCTGGCGGCTCAACGGGTGACCGAACATCTTATTCAGCAAGGACATCAGCGTATTGCCTGGCTGGGTGGAGAGAGCTCATCACTGATCAGAGCGGAGCGTGTGGGCGGATACTGCGCCTCGTTACTGAAATACGGCCTGCCGTTTCATAGCGACTGGGTGGTGGAGTGTGATGCCAGCCAGAAACAGGCAGCAGAGGCCGTCCAGCTGTTGCTTAGCCATAATCCGACTATTGATGCCATTGTGTGTTTCAACGGGCCGACGGCGGTGGGGGCCTGGTTTGGTCTAACGCGCGCGGGACGACAAGCGGGATCAGGTCTGGATCGTTATTTTGAACAGCAGGTATCTCTGGCGGCTTTCGCCGATGCATGGGAACAAGGGCAATATGATATTCCGGTGACCTGGGCGACATTCTCAGGCAAAGAGATGGGATATCTGCTGGCTGAGCGGATTTTACAACGCGTCGAAGAGCCGGAACGTACATTGCATCATCTGGTGCTGTCTCCCGGCCTTGTGGTAAACGCATAAAAAACCCCTCCGAAGAGGGGCTTATGCTTTCATGATTACTGTTGCGGTACAGCTGGTGGCGCAGGCTCTGCCGGGTCGGCAGGCTCTTCCGGTTCATCCGCACCTGGCGCGCCCAGTGAAGGCAAACCAAACATACCGACAAACTCTTCCAGCGGCATCTTCTCGCCGTTCAGCGTAACCTGCCCGTTGGCGTACTGCAGGCTGGTGCCAATGGTGTTGTTTTCCATGGTTGTAATGCGGAACATCTGGCCCATTGCCGCTAAACCTTTAACCTGCTGGTTTGCCAGTTTTTCGGCTTCGGCTTGCTGGTAACCTTCAAGCTTCGCCACCTGTGTCATCAGCTCAACGGCCATATCCATTGGGATAGTCAGTTTGCTGTCCAGGGATTTCACATTGCGATCCACTTCCTGTGCCAGAGTTTGCGCAGGGGTTGTGGTTTTAGTTGGATCCTTGAGGAACAACGACAAGTTGAAAGCGCTCTCACCTTTGGCGTTTTTCCAGCTCAACGGTGCAACTGTAATGACCGGTTCGCCTTTCAGCAGCAACGGTACGGCATTAAAGAACGCTTCTGCTGCTTTTTGCTGGTAGAGCACCGGGTCTTTCATCACGTCTGGCTGCGCCATCAGCGCCTGAGACTGGGCGTTATACTGTTGGCTAAATTGATGCCAGGACTCGCCATCAATCTGGCCCACTTTCAGGGTCAGTTTACCGCTGCCCATGTCCTGGCCCTGAACTTTCAGGCTACCAATCGCGTAATCAATCTGGCTGTCGATATTTTTCTTGTCGGTCGAGACCTCGGATTTTGCATTCAGGTTCATGCCTTCCAGCACGGCCATCTCTTTGTTCTCAACCGCGATCGCCAGTTTATCCAGCATCAGTTTTTGGTTGCCCACGCGCTCATTAAAGCTGGAAAGTTCGGTGGTCCCTTCTGTTTTCAGGTTGTTGAAAGAGAGCTGAACATGCTGGTTGTATTCATTGACGGCATCAACCAGTGCGCTCTGTGCCTGGCCGCTTAAGGTCACCACATTGCCATCTTTGTCAGCGCTGAGACGGAACTCACCGCCACTGAAGGCCACTTTCTCACCCTCTTTTTCAGAGTTCAATGGGCGCAATGAAATGTCGCTGCGAGAATCGCCGCCGTAGCCAATGCGCGTTTCAACCACAAAAGGTGATTCACCTTTAGCGATATCAAACAGCGGTTTCGTGACATCGTTGTTCACCAGCGTTGAATGCACGGAGGCCATCGACGGGATCAGACTGAATGACTTCAGTTGCGCCAGTGGGAAAGGGCCGTGATCGACCGTTTCATGCAGAACAATGCTTTGCCCTGGTTTCAGCCACGGATTATCTTTACCTTCAACCGGTTTGATGACCAGTTCCAGCTGGCTGGAGAACAGACCACGGTGATAATTTTGTGAGGAGACCACCACACTTGCTTCAGGTGCAACACGGGCAATCTGGCTATTGGCTTCTGTCACCATCTCGGCGAGACGGCCTTCAAGTTGTTTCCCTGTATACCAGGAGCCCCCGGTCCAGACCACACCCAAAGCAATCACAACGCCTGCAGCAACCAGCGATTTTTTCATTCGATTTATCCCTAAAAATAAAACCAGGCGGGACAACCCGCCTGGATAGACGAAAAGGCTGAATAAATCTTAGCAACCCTTGTTAAAAAGTTCAGTAACTTAGTTCAGCTTATTATAGACCCGTGCCACACGACCCACACCACTTACGGTTATCGGTGATTCATTGGCGCTGACAAAAGCGGATTCGCCAGGCTTGAGCACCAGGCGGGTTTCGCCTTTGCTCAGTACGGCTTCACCCTCTACGCAGAAAATAATGGCTGCGCTTTGCTGCGCCAGTTCCGCCGGGTGGGTGCTGAGATCATGCAGGGAAAAAGCAAAATCCTCGACCGGAATGGGGAAGTCCAGCGTTGTGCCGTTTTTAACTGGCTGAGTCAGTAATTCATCCGCAGGTTTGGGCGTGAATTTCACGTTAGCTACCAGTTCCGGGATATCAATGTATTTAGGCGTCAGACCGGCGCGCAGCACGTTATCGGAGTTGGCCATTACCTCCAGTGCCACGCCTTTCAGGTACGCATGTGGGGTTTCGGCAAACAGGAACATGGCCTCGCCCGGGTTGAGTTTCACCACGTTCAGTAACAGAGGTGAGAACAGGCCGCTGTCATCCGGGTAGAACTCAGAGATGACGCGGATGGTTTCCCAGGGTTCACCCTGCTGGTTGTTCAGGGCGGCCTTCAGAACGGCAAGGGCACGGGATTTCTCATCACCCTGCATATTGAGCAGGGCGGCAAACAACTGGCTCAGTCGTTCCGCCCCCGGTTCCTGCAGAAAATGGGCGATGGACGTATGTGCACCGGCCACTGGTTGCAGCAGGGAAACAATTTCAGTAAAGGGGCGGAAAGCGTTCATCGCGAGGAAGGGGGTGAGGGCGAAGACCAGCTCAGGCTTATGGTTCGGGTCTTTGTAATTGCGCTCGGCGGCGTCCAGAGGGATTCCCGCCTCATTCTCTTTTGCAAAGCCAATCTCGGAGTTTTGTTTGTTCGGGTGGACCTGAATGGAGAGTGGCTGGTCGGCACAGAGGACTTTAAACAGGAACGGTAGCTCGCCAAAACGCCCGGCGACCGCCGCACCCAGCAGGGCGGTTTTGTCCTTTTCAATCACCTGGCGCAGTGACTGCGGCTGGCCTGCGGCATCCTGCACCTTTGAGCTGCTCTTCGGGTGTGCGCCCATCCACAATTCCGCCATCGGCAGATTGTCAGGGTTATGGATACCGTAGAGTTCCGTTAACGCAGTTTTACTTCCCCAGGCATAGTTTTGCACTGAGTTGATGAGTTTTTGCATTATCCCGCCCTTAATCATGTTCAACGTAAGTGCGGGTATTAAAGCAATAAACCCGCTTGAAGTAATCAACGCATGTAAAAAGTCGTACTAGTCTCAGTTTTTGTTAAATAATTGTGTAGGATATGCGGACTCGCTTTTTTGTGGCAGATGGATGTCCTGCCGAATAATAACCAGATCGTGCAGTAAGTGAGAGAACAATGTCGACTAAAGCCTTTACTTATCAAGATCCTTTTCCGCTGAAAAAGGACGATACCGAATATTATTTACTCAGTAGTGATTATGTTTCCGTGGCAGAGTTTGATGGTCAGGAGATCCTCAAAGTTGACCCGAAAGCGCTGACATTACTGACCCAGCATGCCTTCCATGATGCCTCATTTCTCCTGCGACCCGCCCATCAGCAGCAGGTCGCCGATATCCTGAGTGACCCGGATGCCAGCGAAAACGACAAATATGTCGCCCTGCAGTTTCTGCGAAACTCTGAGATAGCCGCAAAAGGTATTCTGCCCACCTGCCAGGACACTGGCACGGCGATCATTATGGGTAAGAAAGGGCAACGCGTCTGGACGGGCGGGGGCGATGAAGCTGCGCTCTCGCAGGGTGTTTACAATACCTATATCGAAGATAACCTGCGCTATTCGCAAAACGCGGCGCTGGATATGTACAAAGAGGTCAATACCGGTACCAACCTGCCGGCGCAGATCGACCTGTACAGCGTGGACGGCGATGAGTACAAATTCCTCTGCATTGCCAAAGGCGGCGGATCGGCAAATAAAACCTATCTCTATCAGGAGACCAAGGCGCTGCTGAGCCCCGGTAAACTGAAAAGTTACCTGGTGGATAAGATGCGCACCCTCGGTACCGCGGCTTGTCCGCCATACCACATTGCCTTTGTGATTGGTGGTACCAGCGCTGAAGCGACCCTAAAAACCGTGAAGCTTGCTTCAACTAAGTACTACGACGGTTTACCGACAGAGGGGAATGAACACGGTCAGGCCTTCCGCGACGTACAGCTTGAAAATGAACTGCTACTTGAAGCCCAGCAGTTGGGGCTCGGGGCACAATTCGGTGGCAAATATTTCGCTCACGATATACGTGTAGTGCGCTTACCGCGCCACGGTGCATCCTGCCCGGTCGGCATGGGGGTATCCTGTTCAGCAGACCGCAATATCAAAGGCAAAATTAACCGTGAAGGTATCTGGCTGGAAAAGCTGGAGCAAAATCCCGGTAAATTTATCCCCGAATCACTGCGTGCAGCAGGTGAGGGTGAAGCCATCAAGGTTAACCTC